>NZ_CM173505.1:0-3608784 GCF_057785895.1 Vibrio sp. QJM3NY_39
GTGTCATCTTCGCTTTGGTTGCAATGCTTGCAACAGCTTCAAGAAGAGTTACCAGCTACAGAATTCAGTATGTGGGTACGTCCGTTACAAGCGGAGCTCAATGGTAATACTCTAACTCTATTTGCACCAAACCGATTTGTACTCGATTGGGTGCGCGATAAGTACCTAAATAGCATTAACCGTTTGCTACAAGAATATTGTGGTAATGATATCCCGCATCTTCATTTTGAGATTGGAAGTAAACGAGTCATTGCTCCAAGGTCTGAGGCTATCGCCCCTGCTCGTACACGTACCGCTGCTGATGTAGCTGCTGAGTCGTCTGCACCTGCGCAGCTGCAAGCACGCAAACCAGTACACAATATCTGGCGTGATGAAGAACCTGTAGCAGTTGACCTTAATCACCGTTCAAACGTGAACCCAAAACATAAGTTCAATAACTTTGTTGAAGGTAAGTCGAACCAACTGGGTTTGGCTGCGGCACGTCAGGTTTCTGATAACCCAGGAACCGCTTACAACCCGTTGTTTTTGTATGGCGGTACTGGTTTAGGTAAAACGCACTTGTTGCATGCGGTGGGTAACGCCATTGTTGATAATAAGCCGAATGCTAAAGTGGTTTACATGCACTCAGAGCGCTTTGTTCAAGACATGGTGAAAGCGCTCCAAAACAATGCGATTGAAGAATTTAAGCGCTACTACCGTAGTGTTGATGCATTGCTTATCGATGATATCCAATTTTTTGCTAACAAAGAGCGCTCTCAAGAAGAGTTCTTCCATACCTTTAATGCGCTGCTTGAAGGCAATCAACAGATCATCCTAACGTCTGACCGTTATCCAAAAGAGATCAACGGGGTAGAGGATCGTCTTAAATCCCGCTTCGGTTGGGGTTTGACGGTTGCGATTGAGCCACCTGAGCTTGAGACTCGTGTGGCGATCTTGATGAAGAAAGCAGAAGACCACCAAATTCATCTTGCGGATGAAGTGGCGTTCTTTATTGCGAAGCGTTTACGCTCTAACGTTCGTGAGCTAGAAGGCGCATTGAACCGTGTTATTGCGAATGCAAACTTCACTGGCCGTCCGATCACGATCGATTTCGTGCGTGAGGCACTGCGTGACTTACTTGCCCTGCAAGAAAAACTGGTCACCATTGATAACATTCAAAAGACAGTCGCTGAATACTACAAAATCAAAGTCGCTGATCTATTATCTAAACGTCGTTCTCGTTCTGTTGCTCGTCCGCGCCAATTGGCGATGGCACTGGCTAAAGAGCTGACTAACCACAGCTTGCCTGAGATTGGTGATGCATTCGGTGGCCGTGACCACACGACTGTGCTGCACGCTTGTCGTAAGATTGCTCAGCTGCGTGAAGAGAGCCACGACATTAAAGAAGATTATTCGAACTTGATTCGTACCCTTTCTTCTTAATACACAGTATTCTTAACCTTAATAAGCAGAATCTTGGCCACGTACTATTACGCAGTGCCATTTAGACCGTAAGAGCAAGATATGAAATTTACCATTGAACGTAGTCACCTGATAAAGCCATTACAACAAGTATCTGGCGCACTCGGTGGCAGGCCAACGCTTCCAATTCTAGGAAACCTACTGATTAAAGTAGAAGATAACGTGTTGTCGATGACAGCGACGGATCTAGAAGTTGAATTGATCAGCCGTGTAACGCTTGAAGGTGATTTCGAAGCGGGCAGCATTACCGTACCTTCACGTAAGTTCCTAGATATCTGTCGCGGTTTGCCAGATAGCTCAGTGATCACTGTGGTATTGGATGGTGACCGTGTTCAGGTTCGTTCTGGTCGTAGCCGTTTCTCATTGGCAACATTACCTGCGGCAGATTTTCCAAATATTGAAGATTGGAGCAGTGAAGTTGAAGTGTCAGTGACACAAGCTGAATTGCGCGGTCTTATCGAGAAAACACAATTCTCAATGGCGAACCAAGACGTTCGTTACTACCTCAACGGTATGTTGTTTGAGATTGAAGGTTCTATCTTACGTAGTGTTGCAACTGATGGTCACCGTATGGCGGTATCTCAAGCGAAACTGGGTGCTGATTTTGCTCAGAAGCAGATCATTGTTCCTCGTAAAGGTGTGCAAGAGTTGGTGAAGCTACTCGATGCTCCTGAACAGCCAGTAACGCTGCAGATTGGTAACTCTAACGTGCGTGCTGAAGTGAACAACTATGTCTTCACTTCTAAGCTGGTTGATGGTCGTTTTCCTGATTATCGCCGCGTAATGCCACAAAATACCACTAAGACATTAGAAGCCGGCTGCGATGAGTTACGTTCAGCGTTTTCTCGTGCTGCGATTCTGTCGAATGAAAAATTCCGTGGTGTTCGCGTTAATCTTGTAGATACCGAGATGCGTATTACAGCGAACAACCCAGAACAAGAAGAAGCGGAAGAAGTGCTAGACGTCACCTTCGACGGTGACGCACTAGAGATTGGCTTCAACGTAAGCTACGTATTGGATGTATTGAACACACTGCGTTGTGAACAGGTTCGAATCTCAATGTCAGACGCGAATGCGAGTGCATTGATTGAAAACGCACAAGATGACAGCGCGATGTACGTTGTTATGCCGATTCGTTTGTAACTGTGTTTATTTATACATTATGTTTGCTTATCAACAACGTTTGTCTATCGAGCCGTGATTGAAGATTAATATGAAGACGTTATGCCTTTATCGCGCTTAATCGTAAAGCAGTTTAGAAATATTGAAGCCTGTGACATTCAACCGTCATCAGGCTTTAACTTTCTTATAGGGGCTAACGGAAGCGGCAAAACCAGCGTCCTTGAAGCAGTGTATCTGCTCGGACATGGTCGCTCGTTCAAAAGCTCCTTAACCGGTCGTATCATTCAAAATGAGTGTAGCGAACTGTTTGTCCATGGCCGTTTTATGACCTCGGATCAATTTGAGCTGCCAATTGGCATTAATAAGCAGCGCGATGGCACCACAGAGGTTAAAATAAGCGGTCAAACTGGGCAAAAATTGGCTCAGTTAGCTCAAGTCTTACCTTTGCAGTTGATTCACCCCGAAGGGTTTGATTTACTAACCGATGGACCTAAGCATCGCCGCGCATTCATTGATTGGGGAGTCTTCCACAGTGAGTCGGGTTTTTATGATGCTTGGGGCAGGGTAAAGCGCCTCAATAAACAGCGTAATGCATTATTGAAAACGGCGACGAACTATCGAGAACTGAGCTATTGGGATCAAGAATTGGCCCGTTTAGCTGAAAGCATCAGCCAGTGGCGTGCCACGTACGTTGAACAGCTTAAAGAAGTCGCCGAAGAAATCTGCGCGACCTTCTTGCCTGAGTTTGAGATAAAGATTAACTACTATCGAGGCTGGGATAAAGACACCCCATACGCCGAGATATTAGAAAAGAATTTTGAAAGGGATCAGCAGCTTGGTTACACCTTTAGTGGGCCAAACAAAGCGGATCTAAAGATAAAAGTGAACGGCACTCCTGTGGAAGATGTCTTGTCACGAGGTCAGTTGAAGTTGATGGTGTGCGCGCTACGAGTAGCACAAGGGCAACACCTCACTCAAATGACAGGTAAGCAGTGCATCTACTTGATAGATGACTTTGCTTCCGAATTAGATAGCCAACGCCGAGCACGTCTTGCTGAGTGTTTAAAGGCGACCAAGGCTCAAGTTTTTGTAAGCTCTATTACCGCTGATCAGATTGCAGATATGCATGACGAAAATAGCAGGATGTTTCATGTGGAACATGGCAAAATAGAGCAAGGATAATTAGTCAGAGAGTAACTATGTCAGATAATTACGATTCATCGAGTATTAAAGTACTGAAGGGTCTGGATGCGGTACGTAAGCGTCCTGGAATGTACATTGGCGACACGGATGATGGTACCGGTCTGCACCACATGGTTTTTGAGGTGGTAGATAACTCTATTGATGAAGCACTCGCTGGTCACTGTAATGACATCATCGTAACTATCCATGAAGATAGTTCTGTGTCAGTAAGCGATGACGGCCGTGGTATTCCAACTGAATTGCACCCAGAAGAAAAAGTATCAGCAGCAGAAGTAATCAT
Organism: Vibrio sp. QJM3NY_39; assembly: GCF_057785895.1. Lineage (NCBI taxonomy): Bacteria > Pseudomonadati > Pseudomonadota > Gammaproteobacteria > Vibrionales > Vibrionaceae > Vibrio > Vibrio sp. QJM3NY_39. The sequence goes on from NZ_CM173505.1 coordinate 4,067, forward strand.
GACGGTTCTTCATGCTGGTGGTAAGTTCGATGATAACTCGTACAAAGTATCTGGTGGTCTGCACGGTGTTGGTGTTTCAGTAGTTAACGCACTTTCTAAGCAAGTTACTCTGACTATCCATCGCGGTGGCAAAATCCACACTCAAACATACTGCCACGGTGAGCCTCAAGCGCCACTAGCGGTTGTAGGTGACACGGACAAAACAGGTACAGAGATTCGTTTCTGGCCGAGTGAAGAAACCTTCACTAACATCGAGTTCCATTACGATATTTTAGCTAAGCGTCTACGCGAGCTATCATTCTTGAACTCAGGTGTATCAATTAAGCTAATTGATAAGCGCGAAGAAGACAAAATGGATCACTTCGAATACGAAGGCGGTATCCAAGCGTTTGTTGAGCACTTAAACACCAACAAAACACCAATTATCCAGAAAATATTCCATTTCGATCATGAGCGTGAAGACGGTATTACCGTTGAAGTTGCGATGCAATGGAATGACGGTTACCAAGAAAATATTTATTGTTTCACCAACAACATCCCTCAGCGTGATGGTGGTGCTCACTTAGCGGGATTCCGTGGTGCACTAACACGTACATTGAACAGCTTCATGGACAAAGAAGGCTTCTCGAAGAAAGCGAAGACTTCAACATCAGGTGATGATGCTCGTGAAGGTTTGACAGCGATTGTTTCGGTGAAAGTGCCAGATCCTAAGTTCTCAAGCCAAACTAAAGACAAGCTGGTTTCTTCAGAAGTGAAGTCTGCGGTTGAGTCTACAATGGGTGAGAAACTGTCTGAGTTCTTAATTGAGAACCCAGGTGAAGCGAAAATCGTTTGTTCGAAAATTATCGATGCAGCACGTGCTCGTGATGCAGCGCGTAAAGCTCGTGAGATGACACGTCGTAAAGGCGCATTAGATTTAGCGGGTCTTCCAGGTAAACTAGCTGACTGTCAGGAAAAAGATCCTGCACTGTCTGAACTATACATTGTGGAAGGAGACTCTGCTGGCGGATCAGCTAAGCAGGGTCGTAACCGTAAGAACCAAGCAATCCTACCGCTTAAAGGTAAAATCCTTAACGTAGAGAAAGCACGCTTCGATAAAATGCTGTCTTCTCAAGAAGTCGCAACGCTCATTACAGCACTTGGTTGTGGTATTGGTCGTGACGAATACAACCCAGATAAATTGCGTTACCACAACATCATCATCATGACCGATGCCGATGTCGATGGTTCTCACATCCGTACTCTGCTACTGACGTTCTTCTACCGTCAAATGCCTGAACTGATTGAACGTGGTTACATCTACATTGCTCAGCCACCGCTTTACAAAGTGAAGAAGGGTAAGCAAGAGCAGTACATCAAAGATGAAGATGCGATGAACCAGTATCAAGTATCTTTGGCTTTAGATAATGCAGAATTGCACGTAAACCCTGAAGCACCTGCGTTTACTGGTGAAGGCTTAGAGAAGCTTGTTCATCAATACAATGCAGGTATTAAGCTGGTTGATCGTATGAGCCGTCGTTACCCACGAGCATTGATTCACGAACTGATTTATGTACCTCGCCTAACCGCTGAGCAGTGTCATGATGAAGCAGCCGTTGAAGCTTGGGGTAAGCAGCTTGTAGAGCAGCTAAATGGCAAAGAAGCGGGTGCGAGCCAATACTCTCTTGAAGTTGAAAAACACGAAGAGCTAGGTTTAAGCGTTCCTAAGATTGTAGTACGTACACACGGTGTAACTCATGAGCACGTACTCAGCATTGACCTTATCAACTCGAAAGAGTTTGGCAAGCTAGCGGATCTTTCTGAAGCACTTGATGGCTTGATTGAAGAAGGCGCTTACATCAAACGTGGTGAGCGTACTCAAGCGGTTTCTAGCTTTGTTGAAGCTCTGAATTGGTTAGTGAAAGAGTCTCGTCGTGGCCTAAGCCTACAACGATACAAAGGTCTAGGTGAGATGAACCCTGATCAGCTTTGGGAAACGACTATGGATCCTGAAACTCGTCGTATGATGCAAGTAACGATTGAAGATGCTGTTGGTGCTGATCTGTTGTTTACAACGTTGATGGGCGACCAAGTAGAGCCTCGTCGTAACTTCATCGAAGAGAATGCACTTAAAGTAGCAAACCTAGACGTTTAATCACTGCGATGCGTCGTTATTTCGCATGATTTCTGCGTTCGGCGTACTCACATACACTTGTATGCTGCGTGCGCCTCGCTTGAACTAATGCGAACTAACTTAGCCTCGAAGCAATTAAATTGATGTCTTCGTTGTATTGATGAAGTTCATAAAATTATGAAAGCACTGCCTATTGGTGGTGCTTTTTTGTGTCTGTAAGGTATTGAAAAATATTAGATTGGAAAAATAATTGAAAATAATCCCTTGAAACTATTTTGCTCAATCCACATATCTAGTTGTGAAGAGGATGACTGTCTTGCTCTACAAGAGAAGAAACAGAACCTTCATTTCCGCTAACGAAGTATCGCTCAATAGAGGATAACTTTGGCAGCACACAATTTAAAAATTGATTCATTGCCATGTCCCAGTGTTGTCACCAAACGAGGTGAAACCCGAGGAATGCGAACTGAATCCCTTAGCTGTTTACTGGATCACTCACAGGTTCGATCTCAGTAAAAATTACAGCTAAGACTATTGCTTACTAAAAGGATAGCATTATGAGAACTGTAGATTTCACTCCACTTTACCGCAACGCAATCGGCTTCGATCGTCTTTTCAATATGATGGAAGCGAACACATCAAAAAATGCTTCTGGCGGTTACCCTCCGTATAACATCGAGCAAAAAGACGAGAATAACTACCGTATTACTATGGCAGTCGCTGGTTTTGCAGATGACCAATTAGATCTTACTCAAAAAGAGAACATGTTAATTGTTAAAGGTGAGCGTAAAGCTGAAGCAGAGAAAACCTTCGTATATCAAGGTATTGCAGAGCGCGATTTCGAACGTAAATTTCAACTGGCTGACTACGTAAAAGTGGTAGGTGCAAGCATGGAAAATGGTCTTCTTCACATCGACCTAGAACGCGAAATCCCAGAAGCGATGCAACCACGTAAGATTGCTATCAACGGTAATAGCCTACTAGAAGGCTAATACCCGTCATACTTGAAGCTACAGCGTTGTTGACGTCGTAAATTCCCCCTAATTACATAGGTTCCCTATGCTCATAGGGCTGAATTTTCTAGTCGCCTAGCTGAACCCCCAATTATTTAGGGTATTCAAGTGACAAAAACTATCGGGAAGTAGAAGTGAAAGAGCACCAATACCTTGAAGAAGGATGGTGCTTTTTTTGTATTTGGCCTACAGTAACCTAAAAGGTCTTATTGCTGTTCTGAGTAAGCCTTTTTCACTTCTTCAGCAATGATAGCAATGCCTTTCTGCATCGCTTCATCATCTTGTACGTAGTTCATACGCAAGCACTGGTGAGCATGATCCCATTCGTCTTCTTGGCCGATAAAGAAGTATTCACCCGGAACAATCAATACGCCACGAGCTTTGAGGCGGTCGTACAGCTCCATGGTGGTAATCGGCAGCTCATCAAACCATAGCCATAAGAAAATCGCGCCTTCAGGCTTGTGGATACGGAAGCGAGGGTCGTCGATCGCTTCTTGTAAAAGCTCAACTGCACGTAGAGATTTATCTTTATAGAAAGGTTTGATTACCTCGCTGCTTAAGCGCAGTAAATCGCCTTTTTCAATCATGTGGTTAGCAATCGCAGGACCAACACTATTCGGTGCTAGGCTGATAATGCCATTCATGTTGGTCAGAGCTTGTGTTACTTCTTCGCTCGCAATCACGATACCGCAACGTACACCCGGTAAACCAAGCTTAGATAAGCTCATGCACAGAATGGTATTTTCATTCCAGAACGGTTCCACATCTTCAAAGATGATGTTTGGAAATGGCAGGCCGTAAGCGTTATCGATCAGTAGCGGGATGTTGTTTTCACGTGCCAGCTTATCCAGTTTACGCACTTCTTCGTCGGTCAGTACGTTACCAGTTGGGTTGGTTGGACGAGAAGCACAGATAGCGGCAACCGAGTCATCAACCTTGAGCTTCTCAAAATCAACGTGGTATTTAAACTGGCGGTTTTCTAGCAGTTCGATCTCTGGGTGGTAAGAGATAAAAATATCGTCATCAATGCCAGCATCGCCGTAGCCGATATATTCAGGCGCGATCGGTAGCAAGATTTTCTTGTGTGATCCGTCTGGCTGTTGGCCTGCTAAAAGATTGAATAGGTAAAAGAAGCCACTTTGACTGCCGTTGGTCAGGCTGATGTTCTTCTCGCTGATGTCCCAACCATAAGTATCTTTCAGCATCGCCGCTAACGATTTAATGAAGCTGTCTTTGCCTTGCGGACCATCGTAGTTGGCGAGGGCGGCAATGAGTTCTCCACTGGCGAGCATGTCGGCACTGGCTTGGTTAAAGTAATCGAGCATGGCTGGGATAGCGGCTGGGTTACCACCACCGAGCATGATTGCGCCAGGAGTGCGCAGGCCATCATTCAAATCATCCATTAAACGAGTGATTCCAGAGTATCGATTAAACTTTTCACCAAACTTAGAGAACTGCATTACTTATTTTACCTAATTCATTGTGATTGCTTGTTATGTGTCATTAAGGCAGACCTTATGTCTACCATCAGTGTGTTCCTTGAACATACCGCAATGTTTTTGCGACGCATAGCGCCAAATGCTCTAACGTGAAAAAAACTTCTATAAAGTTTAACTAATGAGTGTCTGCTTTCTTATTGAACGAGTGTTTCGTGATCAAAAAAGGAGAAGCCTAAGCTTCTCCTTTTAATTCCTGTGGGTTATTTCAATCAGCGCTTACTTTGAGCCAGTATAAACGACTAATACCTTGTCATCTTGGTATTGGCGTTCGAACGCATAGTAGCCCTTGCTGTTACGGGGGATATGCTTACCTTGGGCTACCGCTGGGTGGCGTTGGCGGAATTGGCCAAGCGCTTGCCAGTGTTCCAGCAACTCTGCTCGTTCACCTGTGATTTGATCCCAAGGCATGTCAGAGCGAGTGCCTTGCATTGGGTCGGAGCCTGTTGGGCCGAAATCACGAGCGATTTCATCACCGTAATAGATCTGCACTGCTCCGGGAGCCAGCATCAACGCGTTTGCAGCTTTGGTTTGTTTTGCAAAGTCACTGCCGTGTTGTGTCCAGAATAACGAGGTGTCGTGAGATGAAAGGTAACTCAACACGTTGAACTCGCTGTCACTGTTGATCTTGTCTGCGTAGCGCAGGTAGTCAGCATCGAGATCGGATAGACACTTAAGTGCTTTGGGTGCGATATCACTCTGGAATTCAAAGTTGATGATCGAATCAAACCCGTTAGCGAAATAGTCTGATTTCACCACGCTGTGTGCCCATACTTCGCCTGTCATCCAAAAAGGTAGGTCATCCAGGGCTTTGTCTGGGTTGTTTTGCTTCCATTCTGCAAGCGCTTGGTTAGTGCTCTCTTTAAGCTCTGCCCACGCGTCTAACTCAACGTGCTTGGCGGTATCGACTCTGAAACCATCAACGCCATATTCACGTACCCAGTCAGACAACCAAGTGATGAGATGTTCACGAGGGGTTTGGAGTTCATCCGTGGCGCTGGTGGACTTGTTGCGATAGAAATTAGGCAGCCCAGTGGTCTCTGTTGATTCTGTTTTGAAATCGGGTAGGTGTGCCAAAGACATGGTGAGGTTGTTGTACCCCGGTGAGTCATAAGCACCAATGTCGCTGCGTAACCAAGCTTTACCCCACCATTTCTCCCACGCTTCTTTGTCACTGTAAGATATGTAGTTATTGAAGTAGTGCCAGTTCTGGCCTGCTTCTGGTTGCCAATCTGTCCAGTTTTCGCCGAGGGTTTGTTTAGCTTGTTCATCGGTCAGGTTGAGTTTACCAAAATCGAACTCTTGCATGTCGGCAAGTGTTGCGTAACCCGTGTGGTTCATTACCACATCCCAAACGACACGAATGCCTTTGCTGTGTGCTGTATCGATGAAGGTTTTCAGCTCGTCTTCGGTACCCATGTTGTCATCGAGCTTAGTCCAATCTTGATGGTAGTAGCCATGATAGCCGTAATGTTTGAAGTCACCGCGATCACCACCGCCAACCCAGCCGTGAATCTGCTCTAGTGGAGAGGTAATCCAGATAGCATTAGCACCGAGCGATTCTATGTAGTCGAGTTTTTCGGTTAAACCGGCTAAGTCACCACCGTGGAAGGTGCCGATTTCATCTTGTCCATCTTGACTGCGACCATAGCTGTTGTCGTTGTCAGGGTTACCGTTGTGGAAGCGATCGGTCATCACGAAGTAAACCGTGGCGTTGTCCCAGCTAAAATCAGCTTTGGTTTCTGGTTCTACTTTCTCTAGCAGTAGAACACCTTGGCTGCTTTCTGCAGGCTGCATGATGACATTGCCGTTACTGACGGTAGCTTCGATGCCAGAAAGGGCATCTCTAACTAAAGTGCCATCATCAAAGGTTTGAGCAACGTTGATGGTGGTTGGTTGGTCACTAGGTACTGGGCAGGCAAAACTTTGAGCTTGTTGCTGTTTTGGCTTTACTTGAACCGTGAGTTCATTGGTCTGTGGGTTGAGCGTAAATTGGTAGGTGTTAGCGCGAAAGACCTTGATGGCGATTTCAGAATTCTCGGCACAGTCGTCTAGACGAAGGGGTTTATTGAATTTGATGCGACTCTCTTCAGCCAAAGCATAGTTAGTACCACAGGTTTGTTGGGCATCGCTGATAGAGAAGGTATAGCTACCTTTGGCGAGTTCCTGTTCTGCAATTACGGTGCCTTTACCTGATGATTCAAATACGACAGTGTCGTTATCAATTGTCAGTAATAGGTTATTGTCACTGGTTTGGCTGCATGCGCTGAGTGCGAGTATTGAAAGCGCGAGTACTGTTTTTTTCATTGTTCCCTTCCCCTGAATAAACAGGTTATTTATAGCAAACAATGCCCTCTACAGTCTGAGTGCTGATTCATTCAGTTAATCAATAACACCTCTACAAACAAATGCTTGGTTCACAAAAACAAAAAGGGAAGCTTTCGCTTCCCTTTGGGTGTTTACAGTTAGTTACTCAGAGTATGACTTAGAGCAACAATCTCACTCGTGCTTATTTTTGCAGTAGAGAGATGTCAGCAATCTGTAGGAACAGGTTACGTAGGTTGTTCAGTAGCGTTAGACGGTTCTTCTTAAGCGCTTCGTCATCAGCCATAACCATTACGTTGTCGAAGAATGCATCAACAGGTTCACGTAGGTCAGCAAGCTTGCTTAGGGCTTCTTGGTAGTTGCCTGTCGCGAATGCTGGTTCTAGTGCTTCCGTCATTACTTCAACGTTTTCAGCCAGCGCTTTCTCTGCGTCTTCTTGAAGAAGAGCTAGATCGATTTCTGCTGGTAGTTCGCCATCGAATTTCGCAAGGATGTTACCTACACGCTTGTTCGCTGCTGCTAGTGCTTCTGCTGCTTCCAGTTCACGGAAGTGAGAAACCGCTTTAACACGTTGGTCAAAGTCAGCTGGCTTGGTTGGACGACGTGCTAGTACCGCTTGGATGATATCAACGCTGAAACCAGCATCTTGGTACCATGCGCGGAAACGACCTAGCATGAAGTCGATAACGTCAGCTTCTACGTTGTCGTTAGTTAGCTTGTCGCCTAGTAGCTCTTTCGCTTTACCGATTAGATCAGTTAGGTCTAGGTTGTAGCCGTTTTCAACGATGATACGTAGCACACCTAGTGATGCACGACGTAGAGCGAATGGGTCAGAACCTTTTGGTGCTTGGCCAATACCGAAGATACCGACGATAGTGTCTAGCTTGTCTGCCATTGCTACAGCAGAAGAGATGCCAGTGCTTGGTAGTGTGTCACCTGCGAAACGAGGCATGTACTGCTCGTAAAGTGCCAGTGCTACTTGCTCGTCTTCACCATCGTGCGTTGCGTAGTGCATGCCCATCACACCTTGAGTATCCGTAAATTCGAATACCATTGATGTCATTAGGTCACACTTAGCCAGTAGGCCTGCGCGCTTAGACTTTTCAACGTCAGCATCGATTTGCTCAGCAATGTAGCCTGCAAGTTCTGTGATGCGGTCTGTTTTGTCTTTGATAGTGCCCAGTTGCTTCTGGAAGATAGCTTGATCTAGTTCAGCAAGACGGTCGATAAGCGGGCGCTTACGGTCGGTGTTGAAGAAGAATTCAGCATCAGCAAGACGTGGACGTACAACTTTCTCGTTACCTTCGATAACGTGACGAGGCTCTTTAGACTCGATGTTCGAAACGAAGATAAAGTTCGGTAGTAGGTTTTTCTCTGAATCGTATACAGGGAAGTACTTCTGGTCGCCTTTCATGGTGTAAACCAAAGCTTCAGAAGGCACTTTTAGGAACTCTTGCTCAAACTTAGCAGTAAGCACTACTGGCCATTCAACCAAAGAGGTAACTTCTTCAACAAGGTCATCTTCTAGGTCAGCAATACCGCCAACCGCATCTGCTGCTTTTTTAGCATCAGCAAGAATGATCGCTTTACGCGCATCGTAATCTGCCATTACTTTACCGCGCTCTTCTAAGATCGCAGGGTATTGGTCAGCAGAGTCGATAGTGAACTCTTGTTCGCCCATGAAACGGTGGCCACGGATAGTACGAGCAGAAGCTACACCTAGGATTTTGCCTTCAACAAGCTCATCACCTAGTAGTACTGTCAGTGTTTTCACTGGACGGATAAATTGGATGTCTGAGTTACCCCAGCGCATTGCTTTAGGAATGGGTAGGCCAGCCAGTGCTTTCGCAGCGATGTCCATTACCAATTTTTGAACTGGTTTGCCAGCCACTTCTTGTTTGAAAAGAAGCCACTCACCTTTGTCTGTTTTCAGACGGTCAGCTTGCTCAACAGTAATACCGTTACCACGAGCCCAACCTTGTGCAGCTTTAGTCGCGTTGCCTTCAGCATCGAATGCTACAGAAATTGCAGGGCCGCGCTTCTCAACGACTTTGTCTGCTTGGCCTTCAGCCAGGGCAGTCACTTTAAGTGCTAGACGACGAGGTGCTGCGTACCACTTGATGCCTTCGTGAGAAAGCTCAGCCGTTTTAAGACCTGCTTCAAAGTTAGAAGCAAAGGCTTCTGCTAGAGAACGAAGTGCCGTTGGTGGAAGCTCTTCCGTACCCAGTTCAATTAGAAAATTCTTCGCCATGATTATTTACCTTCCTTTTTTTCTACAGATCGGCACATTGGGAAGCCAAGTGCTTCACGTGACGCGTAGTACGCTTCTGCAACAGCTTTAGTCAGGTTGCGGATACGAAGGATGTAACGTTGACGCTCTGTTACAGAGATAGCTTTGCGCGCATCAAGGATGTTGAATGCGTGACCTGCTTTTAGAATGCGCTCGTAAGCTGGAAGCGGCAGTGGCTTCTCAAGCTCAAGTAGCTCTTTACACTCTTTTTCGCACTGGTCAAAGAAAGTGAATAGGAAATCTACGTCTGCGTGCTCGAAGTTGTACGTTGATTGCTCAACTTCGTTTTGGTGGAAGATGTCACCGTAAGTCACGTTAGAACCGTCTGGTGCTACGTTCCATACAAGGTCGTAAACTGAGTCTACTTCTTGGATGTACATTGCTAGACGCTCGATACCGTAAGTGATCTCGCCAGTTACAGGCTTACACTCAAGGCCGCCAACTTGTTGGAAGTAAGTGAATTGAGTCACTTCCATACCGTTTAGCCATACTTCCCAACCAAGACCCCATGCGCCTAGCGTTGGGTTTTCCCAGTTGTCTTCTACGAAGCGAATATCGTGAACAAGCGGGTCGACACCAAGAACTTCAAGAGAGCCTAAGTACAACTCCTGGATGTTATCTGGAGAAGGTTTTAGAGCTACTTGGAATTGATAGTAGTGCTGCAGGCGGTTCGGGTTTTCACCGTAACGACCATCGGTCGGACGACGAGAAGGTTGAACGTATGCCGTAGACATTGGCTCTGGGCCAAGTGCACGTAGACATGTCATTGGGTGAGAGGTGCCAGCACCTACTTCCATATCTAGTGGTTGAACAATGGTACAACCGTTTTGTGCCCAGTAATCCTGCAGCGCGAGGATCATTCCCTGGAAGGTTTTGATATCGTATTTTTGCATAGTCAGGTTCGCGCGATTCTTTTAAATGAATGAGAAAAATAACCTCTGAGTATACCGAGATATTGGTAAAGCGAGTAGGGGTAATCTTGTTTAATTAGTGGTCTAAAATGTCGTTTAGTGGATTTTTTTGCCTTTAATGTTTGTTTTTCGGCACAAGTGGATATTTTGATAACTTTGACACTTGTGTTTGAAAGCGTGGGTGATTAAAATCTCGCGGTCTTTGGGGAGTAGCTTACTTATTCATATCCTATTGAATGAGTTCGTCCGTCAACATAATTGATGCAAAATCATCATGGCGTTCGAGGCAACCACCACCTTTGGTGGCGCTTAGCAAGACCTTAGACAAGCATCGTGAACCGGGATGGGGCGCGAGGTTTGTCTTTGGTTAAATATAATAATCTCCGTCCCAAATGAGCATGTCGTGAGCGTTTTAGCAATTTCAATTACAACTGTCGCCTTAGCCGAGATCGGTGATAAGACTCAGTTGTTATCCCTTTTATTAGCCAGTCGATATCGAAAACCGATACCGATTATTGCCGCTATCTTCTTTGCCACTATTGCCAATCATGCCCTTGCTGCATGGCTCGGTGTTGTGGTCGCGGATTACTTATCTCCTGAAGTGTTGAAATGGGTGCTGGTGGTCAGTTTTATCGCTATGGCGGGCTGGATTCTTATTCCGGATAAACTGGACGACGATGAAGCCATCTCTAACCGTGGTCCGTTTGTCGCCAGCTTTATTGCTTTCTTTATTGCTGAGATTGGCGATAAGACTCAGATTGCGACCTCCATTCTAGGGGCCCAATATTCTGATGCATTAACGTGGGTGATTCTGGGTACTACCATTGGTATGTTGCTGGCGAATGTGCCTGTGGTGATCATTGGTAAGTTATCGGCAGATAAGATGCCTCTTGATCTGATTCGCAAGATCACTGCTTTGTTATTCGTGGGTTTGGCTATCGCAGCGGCTTTCTATTAAGCGGTGGTATTGAGTCTTATTATACTCAACCAGTAGAGTAATGTGTTGTAGGTCATACTCTTACAGTATTGTCAGGTTTATCGATCGAATGGACATATAACTGTCATACTTGTCATGATATTTTAATCTTGTGAGTTAAGAACACGAGGGCATGATTATGTTGACGCGTTATATGGGTATCACTCCACAAAGCCAAAGCTATTTATTTACCTTTGGTCTTGCACTTACACTATTAGGCATGGTGTTGACGGACATGTGGCTACCAATGGTGGCTGGTTCGATGATCATGACCGGGCTTGCAGTAGAAGCCTGGATTCGGGTCGCGCATATTATTCCTATGCGTAAAGATATCCGAGAAATACAGCATCAGCTTGAGCATCTGCAAAATAAATCTAGAAACGAATAAACAAAAAGCCGCTCGTACTCTGAGTTCTGTTGAAGAATATAAGGTACGAGCGGCTTTTTTGATGCTTGATATTTAGGTGAGGCTTATGCCTCCAACCCTTTTCTTATCAAATATTGGTAAGGCAAAGCTTCAGTTGCTTGGCCGACTAACTGATGATCCATAAAACGACAAAAGCTCGGAATATCGCGAGTTGTTGAAGGGTCGTCTGCTTTTACCAGTAACACATCGCCATCCTGCATGTTTCTAATTGTCTTCCTGACCATCATTACTGGTTCTGGGCAACGCAGGCCTTCAGCTTCTAAAGTATGGGTTGCCAGTTCAGGTTTGAATGTCATGGTTTGTATCTCTATATCTATCTAACGAGTGAATAATACGTCTGCAGAAAAAATATGCAATAAGTGCTTGGCAAGTGGAGTCATTTCCTATAACTTAATTAACAAGTTGATAACAACTTGAAACAAAGGCAACTAGCTAAGGAGTGGCGATGTTGACAGGATTAGATAGATTAACAATTTATTCAGTTCTCTGTTTTATTTCTTTTTGTGCGTTAGTACTACGCTCATCGACAGAGACCTCACTGATGCCAATATTTGGCATAATAGCAACGATTATTGGTATTTGGGTAGAGATGCGCCGTTGGCAAGGCATAGCCGAAGAGCAAGAACACTAACCCGAATACAACAGCGAATTCCGATACGACAACATTCCGACACTATCCCCAAATTTTCTTGGGCTTCCCCGCGTAATTGCGGGATTTTTTTTATCTAAAGCATGCTATAAACAACGTAGTGATCAATGACAATTGTATACAGCTAGGTAAGTGGCGTGGAATTAGAAGACATCTATCGTAGAGACCTAAATTTATTGGTCGCCTTAAAGGTATTGATTGAAGAAGGAAGTGTTAGTCAGGCTGCGATTCGGCTTAACTTAAGCCAATCAGCAACCAGCCGTGTATTGGGACGACTTCGAGAGTTACTCAATGACCCTCTGTTTACACGCCAAGGTCAGCATCTTATTCCCACCAAGAAAGCACTCGAAATCAGTCAACGTATTGATCAACCTTTAGAGTCATTCCGTCAACTGCTTAGCCCGAGTGATTTTGACCCTTACTATTGCAGTGAGCGTTTTCTGATCGCAACCACCGACTACGCGATGCAAACCATTTTGCCGTATGCGTTACCTAAGATTTACGAGCAAGCGCCTAATATTTCTTTGGAATTTGCGCCGCTGCAGCATGAGCATTTGTTTAAGCAACTCAGCACCGAACGTGTCGATATGGCTATTTGTCGCCCGAGTGGCAGCGTTGCACCACTTCATCAAGAAGTATTGGGGCCGGTCGGTGTGTCGTGTTTGTTATCTAAAAATCACCCTTTAGCCGATCGATCGTTAAGTCTTGAAGATTATGTTTCTTCACCTCACGCGATGATTGCGATCAGTGATGGTGTTAAGGCTTTACTCGATAACGCTTTAGCTAATCAACAGCCTCGCAAAATGGTGCTGCGTGCTTATCACCTTGAAGCCGCATTGGCGATTGTCGATAGAATGCCGTTGGTGATTACTGTGCCTGCCGATTTGGCTTATTTGGTGGCAGAGCGCTATGACTTGGTTGTTAAGCCATTACCATTTGAGTTTATGCCGTTTGATTACTCTCTGATCTGGCACTCTCGCTGCGATTCTTCTGCCTCGCAACAATGGTTAAGAAGGGTGGTAAAAGAGGAGTGTGGTGAATTGATTCAGAAGCGTATTGCGGATGTTGGCTTGGGGTAACTTAACTTAGATCTAGCTTTGGTTTACTCGATCTCAATGACTAAAACGCAAAAGGGCTGATTACTATCAGCCCTTTGTTGATCTGGGATATTTAAGCTTTAGCTGATTACTAAAGCTTTATAACTACGCGACCAGTGATTTGACCGTTAGTGATGTCTTCTGCAGCTTGAATAGCACCATCTAAAGATACTTCTTTAGTCGCTTGGCCGTAGAAAGACTCAGGTAGCAACTCAGCAAGTTGTTCCCACGCTTTAATACGTTTCTCACGAGGGCACATTACTGAATCAACACCTTGTAGGCGAACGTTACGTAGAATGAATGGCATTACCGTGGTTGGTAAGTCAAAACCGCCTGCTAGACCACACATTGCAACCGCACCGTTGTAATCAATTTGCGCCAATACTTTTGCAAGTACTTTGCTACCTACAGTATCGATAGCACCAGCCCACAGTTGTTTCTCAAGTGGCTTCGCCGGTTCTTCTAGTTCAGCACGCTCTACAATACGTGTTGCGCCTAGTGATTTTAATAGCTCGCCATTTGCAGAAGCACGACCAGTCACAGCTGCGACTTTGTAGCCCAGTTGGTTTAGTAGAGTGATAGACACACTGCCTACGCCGCCACTTGCACCTGTTACTAGGATTTCACCGTCTTCTGGTTTGATGCCAGCATCTACAATAGCTTGAACACAAAGCATTGCTGTAAAGCCTGCTGTACCAATAGCCATTACTTTTTTAGCGTCTAGACCTGATGGCATTGGCACTAACCAATCACCGTTTAGGCTTGCTTTCTCCGCCATGCCGCCCCAGTGGCCTTCACCAACACCCCAGCCAGTTAGAACAACTTCGTCGCCCGCTTTGTAGCGTGGGTCTTCAGATTGTGAAACCACACCAGAAAGGTCGATACCAGGAACCATAGGAAAGTTACGAACAATGCGTCCTTTACCTGTAATCGCCAAACCATCTTTGTAGTTCAAAGAAGAGTAACTTACATCAACCTTCACGTTACCTTCTGGTAATTGAGACTCATCAATTTGAGAAACTGACGCGATAGTTTTTTTGTCTTCTTGGTTTAGTACAAGTGCTTTAAACATGATCTGCTCCGTGGGAGGAATATTAGGAAACTGAAGTAACTTTAGTTGAATCACCGAAGAAAAAATAATGAAACATCAACATTGAGTCTATGCATTTTGTGCATAGATGTGGGTGGCGCTTTTACTCTTGCTAAGTTCGCTGAACGAATCGATACATTATTGGACGCCGAGCAATAAAAAGTGCAGCTATATAAATATAGCTGCACAAAATATTACCCTACAAGTATTACAATCAACGAGCGCTATGGGCGTTCAAATACCGTTGCAATACCTTGGCCTAAACCAATACACATGGTTGCTAAGCCGTATTTCACGTCTTGTGCTTCCATTAGGTTAATCAGGGTTGTTGAGATACGAGAGCCAGAACAGCCTAATGGGTGACCCAGTGCAATGGCACCACCGTTAAGGTTTACTTTCTCGTCAACCACATCCAGTAGACCTAGATCTTTCGCACATGGAAGAGATTGAGCAGCGAATGCTTCATTCAACTCAATAACACCCATATCTTCAATCGTTAAGCCTGCACGTTTCAGTGCTTTCTTGGTTGCTGGTACTGGGCCGTAACCCATGATAGAAGGATCGCAACCTGCAATAGCCATCGACTTCACGCGAGCACGAATCTTAAGGCCAAGCGCGTTGGCTTTTTCTTCACTCATGATAAGCATTGCAGAAGCGCCATCAGACAGTGCTGATGAAGTACCTGCTGTTACCGTACCATTTGCTGGATCGAATACTGGGCGAAGCTGAGACAGGCCTTCAACAGTAGTTTCAGGGCGAATTACTTCATCATAATCCAGAGTGAACAGTGAACCGTCTGCCGCGTGAGCTTCTGTTGGTAGGATTTCATTCTTGAAACGACCTTCAACCGTTGCTGCTTGAGCTCTAGCGTGTGAGCGTGCTGCGAATGCGTCTTGATCTTCACGGCTAATACCGTGCATTTTACCAAGCATCTCAGCCGTTAAGCCCATCATACCCGCTGCTTTTGCTACGTGCTTAGACATGCCTGGGTGGAAATCAACACCGTGGTTCATTGGTACGTGACCCATGTGTTCGACACCACCGATCAGGCAGATTTCAGCATCGCCAACCATGATAGAGCGAGTTGCATCATGCAGAGCTTGCATAGATGAGCCACATAAACGGTTGACCGTTACCGCACCAATCTCAATCGGTAGGCCAGCAAGCAAAGCAGCGTTACGTGCCACGTTGAAGCCTTGCTCTAGCGTTTGTTGTACACAACCCCAGTAAATGTCTTCAATTTCGACAGGGTTTACTTCTGGGTTGCGCTCTAAAATGCCTTTCATCAAATGTGCAGATAGGTCTTCAGCACGAGTGTGACGGAAAGCTCCACCTTTGGAACGTCCCATTGGGGTGCGAAGGCAATCAACAACAACTACATTATTCATTTTGCTATTCCTTTTCCAAATGTGGGCTACAGAGAACTGGCTTGTTGGCCGTCGTAAAAGCTTTCGCCTTTCGCTGCCATATCAAGCAATAGTTGAGGAACTTGGTACATTGCACCTAAGTCTTGGTAGTTCTTCGCCATTTCAACGAAGTTACCAATACCCACACTGTCTAAGTAGCGGAATACGCCGCCTCTGAATGGAGGGAAGCCTAAACCGTAAACCAATGCCATATCCGCTTCTTGCGGTGTAGCAATGATGCCTTCTTCTAAACAAAGCACCACTTCGTTGATCATTGGAATCATCACACGCTGGATAATGGTCTGGTCATCAAAGTCTTGTGGCTGTTGGCATACATCAGCCAGGATAGGAAGAATGTCTTCTGAGAAAGTTTTCTTAGGACGACCGCGTTTGTCTACGCTGTATGTGTAGAAACCACTACCGTTCTTCTGACCGTATTTTTCAGCGATGTAAAGCGCGTCAATCGCATCACGACCTTCTTTACCCATACGCTCAGGGAAACCTTGCGCCATTACTGCTTGTGCATGGTGTGCAGTGTCTAAACCAACAACGTCTAGCAGGTACGCAGGGCCCATTGGCCAACCGAACTTACGTTCCATTACTTTATCTATTTTAGTGAAATCAGCACCGTCGCGTAGCAACATGCTGAAACCGCCAAAGTAAGGGAAAAGTACACGGTTTACGAAGAAGCCAGGGCAGTCATTAACAACGATTGGGGATTTGCCCATTTTCGCTGCGTAAGCAACTACGCGATTAATAGTTTCTTCTGAAGTATGCTCGCCACGGATGATCTCAACCAAAGGCATGCGGTGTACTGGGTTAAAGAAGTGCATGCCACAGAAGTTTTCTGGGCGCTTTAAAGATTTCGCCAGCAGGTTGATCGGAATCGTTGAGGTATTTGATGTTAGAACCGTGTCTTCACCAACTAGGCCTTCAACTTCACTCAGTACTGCTGCTTTTACTTTCGGGTTTTCTACAACCGCTTCCACAATCACATCAGATTGTTCAACACCAGCATAATGCAAGCTTGGAGTAATCGAAGACAGAATACCTGCCATCTTGAATCCATCTAGGCGACCGCGTGATAAACGTTTATTCAATAGCTTAGATGCTTCGTTCATACCAAGATCAAGAGACGCCTGTGCGATGTCTTTCATCATTACTGGCACGCCTTTCAGCGCAGATTGGTAAGCAATACCGCCACCCATGATGCCAGCACCGAGTACGGCAGCACGCTCAGTTGCTTTATTTGCAGATTTACCAGCCTGTTTTGCTAAGCCTTTAATGTATTGGTCATTAAGGAATAAGCCAACAAGAGCTTTTGCTTCTTCTGATTTCGCTAGTTTAACGAAATGTTTACGTTCGATGTCTAATGCCGCATCGCGATCGCTACGTGCTGCTTCTTCAATAGCAATAACTGAAGTAATTGGCGCTGGGTAATGAGGGCCTGCTTTTTGAGCTACAAGGCCTTTAGCCATGGTAAAGCTCATCATTGCTTCTAACTTACTCAGTGATAGCGCTGATGTTTTTTGTTTACGACGTAGCTGCCAATCGATTTTTTCATTTGCAGCCAGTGAAACAGTATTAATCGCTGACTCTAATAGTTTGTCTGTATCAACAATCGCATCTAACAAGCCAATCTTAAGCGCTTCATCTGCGCGGCATGCTTTGCCTTGCGTGATAATTTCCATTGCGCTGTCTGCACCTATAACACGAGGTAGGCGCACACAACCGCCAAAGCCAGGCATGATACCCAGTTTTGTTTCTGGTAGACCTATGCTGGTGGTTTTGTCACCAATACGGAAGTCCGTTGCGAGTACGCATTCACAGCCACCGCCAAGAGCATGGCCACGCATCATTGAAAGAGTTGGTACAGGAAGATCTTCGAGCTTACTAAAGATTGAATTAGCGAATCTTAACCATTCATCAAGTTCTGCTTCTGGCTTAGCAAATAGGCCAAGAAATTCAGTGATGTCTGCGCCTACAATGAACGCGTCTTTGTTTGAAGTTAAGATTAAACCACGTAATCCTGCGTGAGCATTAAGAGCATCTAACGCTTTGTCTAGTGATTCTAAAGTAGCGAGGTCGAGTTTGTTTACAGAGGCCGGCGCGCAGAAGCTTAGTTCAGCGATACCATCTTGTAATTCCTTTACCTGTAGGGTGTTAGCTTGGTAAATCATTGTCTATCTCCATGACATACAATCCACGATTGTTTGAGAGAATCTTGTTATCTTTCTATTATTGTAGAATACCTGGTAAGACCAGTTATCTTAGTCTGTACCTCTGCCTGATTAATTTCAATACATTTTTTAAACAATTGTTTAACATTGTGCGATAGCACAGATCCTCTAACCGTTATTATTCACGCGTGATACACTTCGCCGTTCTTAATAATTAAGTCAACGATATGAATGAACAGCCCTATTTAATACCGTCAGCATCGGCTCTGTTTGAAGAAGAGATAAAGAAGAGCGTCTTCATTACTCAGCTTGCTCATACACCAAGTGTAGAAGTTGCTAAACAGTTCGTAGAGCAGGTAAAAAAAGAGCATTCTTCAGCGCGACATAACTGTTGGGGCTTTGCTGCAGGGCGACCTGAAGACTCGATGAAGTGGGGCTTTAGTGATGATGGCGAACCCTCGGGTACTGCTGGAAAGCCTATCTTGGCGCAACTGTCTGGTTCGGGTGTTGGCGAGTTAACGGCTGTAGTCACTCGCTATTCAGGTGGAATCAAGCTCGGAACGGGTGGTTTGGTTAAGGCTTACGGTGGAGGAGTACAACAAGCTCTCAAGCTGCTTCAAACTATCGAGAAAAAAATAACCACAAAATTACGGCTAGAGTTAGACTATAGCTTCGTGCCAATTGCACAATCTATTATGGCTCAGCATCAGGCTGTTGAGGTCCAAGCGGATTATGGTGTTCAAGTTGAGCTTATCATTGAGATAGAGCTCCTGCAGGTAGATTCGTTTACTCAGACCATGATCAATAAAAGCGGTGCCAAGGCACTGGTAACGAAAGTTAAAGACAACTAGGAAGTTTGAAGCATTTCGCTTCGTTCAATAGCTCATGCAATTTCGCTCAATTATTCGAATCGTCGGATTATTATTAGCACTTTTTAGTGTATCAATGCTCGCACCTGCGCTCGTCGCACTTATCTATAGAGATGGTGCGGGTGTGCCATTTGTGACGACTTTTTTCGTTCTATTATTCTGTGGGGCAACTTGTTGGTTTCCCAACCGACGATATAAACATGAGTTGAAAGCGCGTGATGGCTTTCTTATTGTTGTGTTGTTTTGGACGGTAATCGGCAGTGCGGGCGCATTGCCGTTTTTGATCGCCGATAACCCGAACGTTTCGGTTACCGATGCTTTCTTCGAATCGTTTTCTGCATTAACAACTACAGGTGCAACAGTTATTGTTGGCCTCGATGACCTACCTAAGGCAATTCTATTTTACCGCCAGTTCCTGCAATGGTTCGGTGGTATGGGTATCATCGTATTGGCGGTCGCCATCCTTCCTGTTCTCGGTATCGGTGGTATGCAGTTATATCGAGCTGAAATCCCAGGCCCAGTCAAAGACAGTAAGATGACTCCGCGTATTGCTGAAACTGCGAAAGCACTTTGGTATATCTACCTGAGTTTAACTATTGCCTGTGCCGTGGCGTTTTGGCTTGCAGGCATGAGCTTCTTTGATGCTATCAGTCATAGCTTCTCTACGATTGCGATTGGTGGCTTCTCGACTCACGATGCGAGCATGGGCTATTTCAATAGTCCTGCTATCAACATGATTACGGTCGTGTTCCTCCTTATATCAGCATGTAACTATTCACTTCACTTTGCGGCATTTGCTTCAGGTGGTGTGCATCCTAAGTATTATTGGAAAGATCCTGAGTTTCGCGCCTTTATCTTTATTCAAGTTGTACTGTTCTTAGTTTGTTTCTTATTGCTACTTAATCATCACTCTTACGATTCGTATTACGATGCTTTCGATCAAGCGCTGTTCCAGACAGTATCTATTTCAACAACCGCAGGCTTCACCACCACCGGTTTTTCTGAGTGGCCGTTATTCTTACCTGTACTGCTTCTGTTCTCTTCTTTTATAGGTGGCTGTGCAGGTTCAACGGGCGGTGGTATGAAAGTCATTCGAATCTTATTGCTTACTTTACAAGGTGCTCGTGAAATGAAGCGTCTTGTTCACCCGCGAGCTGTCTATACCATCAAGGTTGGTGGTTCGGCACTACCACAACGTGTCGTGGATGCGGTTTGGGGCTTCTTCTCTGCATACGCATTGGTTTTTGTGGTTTGTATGTTGGCTCTTATTGCTACGGGGATGGATGAGCTCAGTGCTTTCTCTGCCGTGGCGGCAACATTGAATAACCTTGGTCCTGGTCTTGGCGAGGTTGCGATGCACTTTGGCGATGTTAATGACAAAGCCAAGTGGGTATTGATCGTGTCTATGTTGTTTGGCCGTTTAGAAATATTCACCTTATTAATTTTATTGACCCCTACGTTTTGGCGTAGCTAAGGACATATTGTGGCAAAAGCTCTATTTTTGTATTCAAGCCGTGAAGGGCAGACCAAGAAAATCTTGAACTATATAAAAGAAGAAATGAATGAGTTCGAATGTGAGCTTCAAGATCTGCACACTGTTAATAATGTCGACTTTGCTCAGTACGACCGAGTTTTGATTGGTGCATCTATTCGTTACGGCCACCTTAATAAGAAGCTATACCAGTTTATTGATGCCAATCTTGCTCAGCTGCAATCAAACAAGGTCGCTTTCTTCTGCGTTAACTTAACGGCTCGTAAAGAAGACCAAGGTAAAGATACCCCAGAAGGTAGCGCTTACATTAAGAAGTTTCTTATAAAGTCTCCGTGGCAGCCGACGTTAATCGGTGTATTCGCGGGTGCCCTATATTACCCACGTTATAACTGGTTCGATAAAACCATGATTCGCTTCATTATGAATATGACAGGTGGCGAAACGGATACAACCAAGGAAGTCGAGTACACAAACTGGGAAAAAGTCTCTTTATTCTCTAAGAAACTGCAAGAGATGTAAGAGAAAAGCCTACTTTTGAGGCGTTTTGTGCTCTTTTTAATCGAACGAATAAAAAAACGAGAAAAACTTCAAAAAGGGCTTGCCAGTGTGATCGAAATCTCTATAATGCGACCTCGTTGAAACGGGAAGGCTTCGTAAGAAACCAAAACGAATCAACAGGTCAAATTAGCCAAGCTAAGCGCTTGAAAAAAGTTTTGAAAATAGTGGTTGACACTAAAACTTAAATCGCTAAAATGGCCGTCCGATTTGAGCGAAGCTCAAAAAGGAAAAGCTCTTTAACAATTTAAACCTATCAATCTGTGTGGGCACTCGTTGATGAATATCAAAACGTTATTTGTTCTTTTTCGAAAGAGCGTAGTAACAGTTACTTCGGTAACAAACTTGATTTCAATGAACTGAGTGACCAATACAAAATTAAGTTTACTTAATTTTGGCACAGTCAATTCATTACCATTCTGTTGGAATGGTAATAGCTTTAGAATTACATGTTCATTTTCGAATGAATATTAGTTTTGAAGTCAGTATTCGTTGAGTCACAAAATCTTAAATTGAAGAGTTTGATCATGGCTCAGATTGAACGCTGGCGGCAGGCCTAACACATGCAAGTCGAGCGGAAACGACACTAACAATCCTTCGGGTGCGTTAATGGGCGTCGAGCGGCGGACGGGTGAGTAATGCCTAGGAAATTGCCTTGATGTGGGGGATAACCATTGGAAACGATGGCTAATACCGCATAATGCCTACGGGCCAAAGAGGGGGACCTTCGGGCCTCTCGCGTCAAGATATGCCTAGGTGGGATTAGCTAGTTGGTGAGGTAATGGCTCACCAAGGCGACGATCCCTAGCTGGTCTGAGAGGATGATCAGCCACACTGGAACTGAGACACGGTCCAGACTCCTACGGGAGGCAGCAGTGGGGAATATTGCACAATGGGCGAAAGCCTGATGCAGCCATGCCGCGTGTATGAAGAAGGCCTTCGGGTTGTAAAGTACTTTCAGTTGTGAGGAAGGGTGTGTAGTTAATAGCTGCATATCTTGACGTTAACAACAGAAGAAGCACCGGCTAACTCCGTGCCAGCAGCCGCGGTAATACGGAGGGTGCGAGCGTTAATCGGAATTACTGGGCGTAAAGCGCATGCAGGTGGTTCATTAAGTCAGATGTGAAAGCCCGGGGCTCAACCTCGGAACTGCATTTGAAACTGGTGAACTAGAGTGCTGTAGAGGGGGGTAGAATTTCAGGTGTAGCGGTGAAATGCGTAGAGATCTGAAGGAATACCAGTGGCGAAGGCGGCCCCCTGGACAGACACTGACACTCAGATGCGAAAGCGTGGGGAGCAAACAGGATTAGATACCCTGGTAGTCCACGCCGTAAACGATGTCTACTTGGAGGTTGTGGCCTTGAGCCGTGGCTTTCGGAGCTAACGCGTTAAGTAGACCGCCTGGGGAGTACGGTCGCAAGATTAAAACTCAAATGAATTGACGGGGGCCCGCACAAGCGGTGGAGCATGTGGTTTAATTCGATGCAACGCGAAGAACCTTACCTACTCTTGACATCCAGAGAAGCCAGCGGAGACGCAGGTGTGCCTTCGGGAGCTCTGAGACAGGTGCTGCATGGCTGTCGTCAGCTCGTGTTGTGAAATGTTGGGTTAAGTCCCGCAACGAGCGCAACCCTTATCCTTGTTTGCCAGCGAGTAATGTCGGGAACTCCAGGGAGACTGCCGGTGATAAACCGGAGGAAGGTGGGGACGACGTCAAGTCATCATGGCCCTTACGAGTAGGGCTACACACGTGCTACAATGGCGCATACAGAGGGCAGCAAGCTAGCGATAGTGAGCGAATCCCAAAAAGTGCGTCGTAGTCCGGATTGGAGTCTGCAACTCGACTCCATGAAGTCGGAATCGCTAGTAATCGTGAATCAGAATGTCACGGTGAATACGTTCCCGGGCCTTGTACACACCGCCCGTCACACCATGGGAGTGGGCTGCAAAAGAAGTGGGTAGTTTAACCTTTCGGGGAGGACGCTCACCACTTTGTGGTTCATGACTGGGGTGAAGTCGTAACAAGGTAGCCCTAGGGGAACCTGGGGCTGGATCACCTCCTTATACGAAGATACTTACAATGAGTGTCCACACAGATTGATTAGGTTTAGAAAAGTAAAGAGACGAAGAACTCCCAAGTTCTTCAATATCCAGTGTCCCGTTCGTCTAGAGGCCTAGGACACCGCCCTTTCACGGCGGTAACAGGGGTTCGACTCCCCTACGGGATACCATTGGGTCGTTAGCTCAGTTGGTAGAGCAGTTGACTTTTAATCAATTGGTCGCAGGTTCGAATCCTGCACGACCCACCATTCTTTCTCCGCGAAGGAATTAAAACTATCGTGGGCGATTAGCTCAGTTGGGAGAGCACCTGCCTTACAAGCAGGGGGTCACTGGTTCGAGCCCGGTATCGCCCACCATTCTCTAAAAATTCTTGGTTATATTCATATCCAAACCACTTCTTTTGTCGTTGGTTGGTATGTTTGACCCTGAGAGTCTTTAGAAAATGTGAATTTTAGAACACTGGTTCTTAAAGTCTCATGCTCTTTAACAATTTGGAAAGCTGACTGATTGATTACTTACGAGTAATTCAATCAAATTTAAAAGTTCTCAATGTTTATCTTTCATTAGATAAACACAACAAACACATTCAAGTGTCTTGTATTCGAATCAAACTTTAGTTTGATTCACAATTGAGTCCGGCAAACAGTCATCAAGAATTAACCCTTCTTGATGACAACCAAAAACCTTGGTTAGTTGCCATACGCTTATTTGCCTTCACTTTTTAAAGTGAAAGCAAATAGAAACCCTTTCGGGTTGTATGGTTAAGTGACTAAGCGTACACGGTGGATGCCTTGGCAGTCAGAGGCGATGAAAGGCGTAATAACTTGCGATAAGCCCAGATTAGGTAGTAATAACCTTTTGAGTCTGGGATTCCTGAATGGGGAAACCCACTTGCATAAGCAAGTATCCTGTTGTGAATACATAGCAACAGGAGGCAAACCGGGGGAACTGAAACATCTAAGTACCCCGAGGAAGAGAAATCAACCGAGATTCCGAAAGTAGCGGCGAGCGAAATTGGATTAGCCCTTAAGCTTTTAATGAGACAGACGAAGGCTCTGGAAAGTGCCGCAGTAAAGGGTGATAGCCCCGTAGTCGACATCTCATAATCAGTGAAAACGAGTAGGGCGGGACACGTGATATCCTGTCTGAATATGGGGGGACCATCCTCCAAGGCTAAATACTACTGACTGACCGATAGTGAACCAGTACCGTGAGGGAAAGGCGAAAAGAACCCCTGTGAGGGGAGTGAAATAGAACCTGAAACCGTGTACGTACAAGCAGTAGGAGCACCTTCGTGGTGTGACTGCGTACCTTTTGTATAATGGGTCAGCGACTTAATTTTAGTAGCAAGGTTAACCGTTTAGGGGAGCCGTAGGGAAACCGAGTCTTAACTGGGCGTACAGTTGCTAGGATTAGACCCGAAACCAGGTGATCTAGCCATGGGCAGGTTGAAGGTTGAGTAACATCAACTGGAGGACCGAACCGACTAATGTTGAAAAATTAGCGGATGACTTGTGGCTAGGGGTGAAAGGCCAATCAAACCTGGAGATAGCTGGTTCTCCCCGAAAGCTATTTAGGTAGCGCCTCGGACGAATACTACTGGGGGTAGAGCACTGTTAAGGCTAGGGGGTCATCCCGACTTACCAACCCTTTGCAAACTCCGAATACCAGTAAGTACTATCCGGGAGACACACGGCGGGTGCTAACGTCCGTCGTGGAGAGGGAAACAACCCAGACCGCCAGCTAAGGTCCCAAAGTATAGCTAAGTGGGAAACGATGTGGGAAGGCTCAGACAGCCAGGATGTTGGCTTAGAAGCAGCCATCATTTAAAGAAAGCGTAATAGCTCACTGGTCGAGTCGGCCTGCGCGGAAGATGTAACGGGGCTAAGCTATACACCGAAGCTGCGGCTACGTACCTTAGGGTATGTGGGGTAGGGGAGCGTTCTGTAAGCCGTTGAAGGTGTGCTGTAAGGCATGCTGGAGGTATCAGAAGTGCGAATGCTGACATGAGTAACGATAAAGGGAGTGAAAAACTCCCTCGCCGGAAGACCAAGGGTTCCTGTCCAACGTTAATCGGGGCAGGGTAAGTCGACTCCTAAGGCGAGGCCGAAAGGCGTAGTCGATGGGAAACGGGTTAATATTCCCGTACTTCTTACAATTGCGATGGGGGGACGGAGAAGGCTAGGTGGGCCTGGCGACGGTTGTCCAGGTTCAAGTACGTAGGCGGAAAGTTTAGGTAAATCCGGACTTTCATTAACGCTGAGATACGATGTCGAGCTACTACGGTAGTGAAGTCATTGATGCCATGCTTCCAGGAAAAGCCTCTAAGCTTCAGATTGTAAGGAATCGTACCCCAAACCGACACAGGTGGTCGGGTAGAGAATACCAAGGCGCTTGAGAGAACTCGGGTGAAGGAACTAGGCAAAATGGTACCGTAACTTCGGGAGAAGGTACGCTCTTATCAGTGAAGTCCCTTGCGGATGGAGCAGACGAGAGTCGCAGATACCAGGTGGCTGCAACTGTTTATTAAAAACACAGCACTGTGCAAAATCGTAAGATGACGTATACGGTGTGACGCCTGCCCGGTGCCGGAAGGTTAATTGATGGGGTTAGACTTCGGTCGAAGCTCTTGATCGAAGCCCCGGTAAACGGCGGCCGTAACTATAACGGTCCTAAGGTAGCGAAATTCCTTGTCGGGTAAGTTCCGACCTGCACGAATGGCGTAATGATGGCCACGCTGTCTCCACCCGAGACTCAGTGAAATTGAAATCGCTGTGAAGATGCAGTGTACCCGCGGCTAGACGGAAAGACCCCGTGAACCTTTACTACAGCTTGGCACTGAACATTGAACCTACATGTGTAGGATAGGTGGGAGACTATGAAACCGCGTCGCTAGATGTGGTGGAGTCGTCCTTGAAATACCACCCTTGTAGTTTTGATGTTCTAACGTTGGTCCCTGAATCGGGATTACGGACAGTGCCTGGTGGGTAGTTTGACTGGGGCGGTCTCCTCCCAAAGAGTAACGGAGGAGCACGAAGGTGGGCTAAACACGGTTGGACATCGTGTGGTTAGTGCAATGGCATAAGCCCGCTTGACTGCGAGAATGACAATTCGAGCAGGTGCGAAAGCAGGTCATAGTGATCCGGTGGTTCTGAATGGAAGGGCCATCGCTCAACGGATAAAAGGTACTCCGGGGATAACAGGCTGATACCGCCCAAGAGTTCATATCGACGGCGGTGTTTGGCACCTCGATGTCGGCTCATCACATCCTGGGGCTGAAGTCGGTCCCAAGGGTATGGCTGTTCGCCATTTAAAGTGGTACGCGAGCTGGGTTTAGAACGTCGTGAGACAGTTCGGTCCCTATCTGCCGTGGGCGTTGGAAAATTGAAAGGGGCTGCTCCTAGTACGAGAGGACCGGAGTGGACGAACCTCTGGTGTTCGGGTTGTCATGCCAATGGCATTGCCCGGTAGCTAAGTTCGGAATCGATAACCGCTGAAAGCATCTAAGCGGGAAGCGAGCCTTGAGATGAGTTTTCCCTGGCACTATAAGTGTCCTAAAGGGTTGTCGTAGACTACGACGTTGATAGGCAGGGTGTGTAAGTGCTGCGAGGCATTGAGCTAACCTGTACTAATTGCCCGTGAGGCTTAACCATACAACACCCAAGGGGTTTTGTGGACTCAGAAGTACCAGACCTTGAATGCGTTTGAAGAGAAATAACTTTTAGATAAGCTTTCCGAATTTTAAAATTTGCTTGGCGACCATAGCATTGTGGACCCACCTGATTCCATGCCGAACTCAGAAGTGAAACACAATAGCGCCGATGGTAGTGTGGGGTTTCCCCATGTGAGAGTAGGACATCGCCAGGCTTTAAATTAAATCTTTAGGTTGACCGACCTGGGGATATGGACGCTCACTTAGTGAGTTGACCACTGCGGAGTGGTAGTTCAGTTGGTTAGAATACCGGCCTGTCACGCCGGGGGTCGCGGGTTCGAGTCCCGTCCACTCCGCCACTTATTCGATAACCTCGCCTAGTGCGAGGTTTTTTCGAATCTGACGTAGTAAAAAGTTTTAGGGGTGTAGCTCCAATTGGCAGAGCAGCGGATTCCAAATCCGCGTGTTGGGAGTTCGAATCTCTCCACCCCTGCCATATTTAAGGCTCTAGCAGAAATGCTAGAGCCTTTTTGCTTTCTGAATCTAATATATACGCCATTAGCAAAGCAGCGGATTCTCCGACTTACCAAAATAGAGCTTGTTGGGAGTCGAAACCTCCACCCTGCCATATCAATGCCTCAGCAGAAGTTCTGTTTTTTCACTTTATATTTGTTCGATTTTTAGTCGATAATTCCTGCTTTTAATAAAACCTAGCCTTAAAAGTGTAAGTGCTTACTTATCCCAGCCTCTTTTATAAACAATCAACAGCACAATCCCCACTTCTTTATGAGAATTATTCTCAATATTTTGTTACATTTTGGTCGTTATTACTAAAAGGCAACAAATATGGATATCTCCCGTCGTAAGTTTATTCAATCATCTCTCGCTATATCAGCACTCACTGTTCTACCCGCTTGCTCAATTAACCGGTCAGTTGATGAGCAAGGAAAGTATGTTTATGACTTAACTGCAGAACCTTCAACAGCTGAGTTGGTGACGGGGTTTAATACCAATGTTTTAGCCTTTAATGGACAGATCCCTGCTCCGACGATTCGATGTCGACAGGGTGAAAAGGTCACGATCCGCTTTACGAATAAGCTATCAGAGCCGACGACTATTCATTGGCATGGTTTAAGAATTCCTATCGAAATGGATGGGGTTCCCTTCTTAAGTCAGCCACCAATCATGCCAGGTGAAACATTCATTTATGAGTTTACGCCACCAGATGCCGGTACGTTTTGGTATCACCCACACATGAATAGCGTGAAGCAGCTTGGTATGGGCTTAGTTGGTCTTATTATCGTAGAAGAGAGCAATCCAGTACGGTTCGATGAAGAACACGCATTGATGCTTAAGCATTGGCACATCGACAAGCAGGGTCAATGGAAAGATTTAATGATCCCACGACTCAGTGCTCGTATGGGTACTCCAGGAGAGTGGAGTAGCGTCAATGGTGTTCATGAACCTGTATACCAATTAAAGCAGCATGCAACGACTCGACTGCGTATCGCGAATGTCGATAATACGATCACTTATCCTATTGCTGTCGAAGGGGCTGAGGCATGGGTGATTGCCATTGATGGTAATCCTGTAAAGACGCCATATAAACTGACTCAACATAAAATCGGCCCAGGGATGCGCGTGGATATTGGACTGATAGCGCCCAAAGTAGGCGAGCGAGTTAATGTTCTTCAAATGAAGGGCCGCTTTCCTTTCTCTTTATGTGAGTTCGAGGTAGTAGATTCCCCCCTTACTGAAGGGCGTTTATTGCCATTGTTACCTCTTAACCCGGTACCTAATCTAGATCTTGCTAATGCTGAAGAGATCGATTTTGTGTTCGAGTGGGAAGGTGCGGTATCACCAGTTTCTAAAGATGGGAAATCGATGCCTAAGTTTTGGCTTACTAATAAAAGAGCATGGGAAGGGATGAGCAAAGACAATATTCCTGAGCCGTTGACGACTTTAGAGTTAGGTAAGACTTACATATTCGATCTAAAGAACGTCACCCAATACCATCACCCGATCCATATTCACGGTCATACATTCACTGTATTGGAACTTGATGGGAAGAAAGTTGAAGAGCCTTTCCATACCGATACAGTGTTACTTGGAAAAAACGGCCGAGCTAAAGCTGCATTTGTTGCAGATAACCCTGGCCGCTGGATGTACCACTGTCATGTTATAGAACACATGAAAACGGGTTTAATGGGATACATTGAAGTTAAGTGACACCTGTAACGTTTAATATTTGCGCATGCATTCTTAGTTTCTACCCTCGCTTTTATCGGCGTTAAAGCTAGAATATAGGGATTATTGTTTGGGAGGATTCAATGGGTCAGTTATCTATTCTAGGTTTTATCGCCATCGGTGGCGCGTTTGGTGCTTGTTCACGTTACTTGATTTCAGAGTTATGCGTTGTGATGTTAGGACGTGGTTTTCCTTACGGTACGTTGACTGTTAACGTGATTGGCTCTTTGATTATGGGATTGCTCATCGCCGCGTTTGAAAACGAGATGGTCGCGACGGAACCGTGGAGACAAATCATCGGTCTTGGTTTCCTAGGAGCACTGACTACATTTTCTACGTTTTCTATGGATAACGTACTTCTTATGCAGCAGGGCGCTTTCTTTAAGATGGGACTCAATGTGCTACTCAACGTGGTACTCAGTATTTCAGCCGCATGGATCGGCTTCCAACTTTTGATAAAGTCTTAAAACTTTCTTACGATTTGTTAACAACTCGGCTTGGTTTATCCAAGCCGTTTTTATATACTCGATCGAACT
This sequence comes from Vibrio sp. QJM3NY_39, assembly GCF_057785895.1. Taxonomy (NCBI): domain Bacteria; kingdom Pseudomonadati; phylum Pseudomonadota; class Gammaproteobacteria; order Vibrionales; family Vibrionaceae; genus Vibrio; species Vibrio sp. QJM3NY_39. The sequence continues at coordinate 33,452 of NZ_CM173505.1, forward strand.
TGTCGGAGTGCCATATGGCTGAGACCGTTAACTCGGGATCCGTTGAACCTGATCAGGCTAATACCTGCGAAGGGAACAAGAGTAGATATCTAACTAGAATCCTTCTAGAGATCTATCTCCAGATCACAACTGTATTTCTTACCGTGATCCCTCTTGTAGCATCTAATCCGTCAAGCATTTTTATCCCTATAAATAATGGCTAAAAGCCAAGGAAAAATGCTATGTCGACTCGTAAACAAGCAAGACTGGAAGCGAAGAATTTCATTGATTCTTTATCCGTACAACCCTATCCAAACTCAAAAAAAGCTTACATCCAAGGATCTCGAGAGGACATTCAAGTCCCTGTCCGAGAAATATCACTCGCTGATAGCCTTGTTGGTGGTACCAAAAAAGAGCCTGTATTCGAACCTAATGTACCCATTCAAGTTTACGATACCTCAGGTGTTTACACAGACCCTACACATCAAATAGACCTGTATAGCGGTCTTCCTAAGTTGCGAGAGCAATGGATTGAAGAGCGTGGTGATACGGAACTGTTAGACGACGTAAGCTCTGTTTACACCAAAGAACGTTTAGAAGATGAAACTCTAGACGACCTTCGCTACGGCAACCTGCCTAGAATTCGTCGCGCGACAGACAACCAATGTGTTACTCAACTGCACTATGCTCGTCAGGGTATTATCACACCTGAAATGGAGTACATTGCCATACGTGAGAACATGGGACGTCAGAAGTTCGCTGATGAGCAGCTTAACCATCAACACCCTGGCCATAACTTTGGTGCAAACCTGCCGAAAGAAATTACTCCTGAGTTCGTGCGTAAAGAGGTTGCTGAAGGTCGAGCTATTATCCCTTCAAACATCAACCACCCAGAATCAGAACCGATGATTATTGGTAGAAACTTTTTAGTGAAGGTGAACGCCAATATCGGTAACTCTTCAGTAAGCTCTTCGATTGAAGAAGAAGTTGAGAAGCTAGTCTGGTCGACTCGCTGGGGTGGCGATACCGTGATGGATCTTTCTACTGGTCGTAATATTCACGAGACTCGCGAATGGATCCTACGTAATAGCCCAGTACCAATTGGTACGGTTCCTATGTATCAAGCGCTTGAAAAAGTGAATGGCGTTGCCGAAGACCTTAACTGGGAAGTGATGCGCGATACCTTGATTGAACAAGCAGAGCAGGGTGTTGATTACTTCACTATTCATGCTGGCTTGTTGCTTCGCTACGTTCCTATGACCGCTAAGCGTGTGACTGGTATTGTCTCTCGTGGCGGTTCCATCATCGCGAAATGGTGTCTTGCTCATCACCAAGAAAGTTTCCTTTATACCCACTTCCGTGAGATCTGTGAGATCTGTGCGAAGTACGATGTTGCTCTGTCATTAGGTGACGGTTTACGCCCGGGCTCAATTGCAGATGCTAATGATGAGGCTCAATTCTCGGAGTTACGTACTCTAGGTGAGTTGACTAAAGTGGCTTGGGAATATGATGTTCAGGTGATCATTGAAGGCCCTGGACATGTACCAATGCACCTGATTAAAGAGAATATGGACGAGCAGTTAGAGCACTGCCATGAAGCGCCTTTCTATACTTTAGGCCCATTGACGACAGATATTGCCCCTGGTTACGACCATATTACCTCTGGTATTGGCGCGGCCATGATTGGTTGGTACGGCTGTGCGATGCTCTGTTATGTCACCCCTAAAGAGCACCTAGGCTTACCAAATAAAGAAGATGTGAAGACTGGCTTGATTACTTACAAGCTAGCAGCACACGCAGCGGACCTCGCTAAAGGACATCCGGGCGCACAAATCCGAGATAATGCATTATCAAAGGCACGTTTTGAATTCCGTTGGGAAGACCAATTCAATCTAGCTTTAGATCCTGAAACCGCGCGTTCTTTCCATGATGAAACTCTGCCACAAGAGTCGGGCAAGGTTGCTCACTTCTGCTCAATGTGTGGACCTAAATTCTGCTCGATGAAGATTTCTCAAGAAGTTCGAGAGTATGCGAAAGACACCGAACAAGTAGCCGCGGATCAGGCTATCGAGATTAAGATGCTAGATAACCCGTTGGAAGGGATGCGTCAGAAATCACAAGAGTTCCGTGATACTGGCTCTGAACTTTACCACCCAGCTGTGGGCGTAAAAGAAGCTCAATTAGAGGAATAATGACAGTGAAGATTCTCATCCCATCTCAAGACATCGAGTTAACGGGGGAGGTTCAAAACTGTCTATTGGTTGCTAAGCGACAAGGCTTGGCAACCGGTGCAGTTGAGTTGGGTGTAAGCCCAGCTCAATACTTCTCTGTCGTTGATATTCAGCAGACGTTATCTATTGGCTTTGCTCATGATGTTGATTCATTGGCGGAGTGTAAGTTAGCGGAACTGAACCATGTTGTTGATTACAGTAATTCAGTCGCACTAACTGACGTTTGTGGTGCCTTTACACAATCTCCAAACACTATCTATATAGGTGTCTCAGATGATTCATCTGTAATGGATATCTGGTCTCACCTAGATGCTAATCGTGTCATCAAGAGTGAAACTACAGCTCATCAGGAGTTAGATAATCGTGGCCATTTTGCTTGGTTACTTACTTTGTTGGCGCTGGAATTTCCATTAGAAGACGCACTGGTTTTAGCTCGCGCAGCATTTAATGTTTCACGTGGAACATGGCCAGCAAGCTATCAAAACTTTCCGATCCCAGTTCTGGAAGATGAGCGACTGGATATTAGTGTTGGTTGGGCTCACCAGGGAACATCACTTTCGTTCCCTGAATTGAGTAAGAGTAGCCTAGGGCTATACCCAGTGGTTGATGATGCTGAGTGGATCGAAAGGTTGCTCAAGCTTGGCATCAACACTGTTCAGCTACGTATTAAAAACCCACAGCAAGCGGATTTAGAACAACAAGTCGCACGATCTATCGATCTTGGTCGTGAGTATAACGCTCAAGTTTTTATCAATGATTACTGGAAGCTTGCACTCAAGCATGACGCTTTTGGTGTTCATTTAGGGCAAGAGGATATTGAAGAATCAAACCTCTCACAGTTGAGCTTTGCGGGTATAAAGATTGGGTTATCGACTCATGGCTATTACGAGTTGCTACGCATTGTTCAGATTAACCCAAGCTATATTGCGCTAGGCCACATCTTCCCAACATCAACTAAACAGATGCCATCAAAGCCTCAGGGTTTAGTTCGTTTATCTCTGTATCAACAGCTGATTGATACTATCCCATACACAGAACAACTCATCGGTTATCCGACGGTTGCTATTGGTGGTATTGACCAATCAACAGCTGAGCAGGTGTGGGATTGTGGGGTGTCGAGTTTGGCGGTTGTTCGTGCGATTACATTAGCGGAAGACCCCAAAAAGGTGATCGAGTTTTTTGAAAAACTGATGACGCCTAAACCTTCAAATATTGGTGAAGAGGTTGCGCAGGAGCCTAGCTATGCTGAGTGATTTTGAGTTTATTCGTTATCAACGACAAATTGCATTACCTGAAGTCGGTGAGCAAGGGCAACGAAATCTATTAAACAGCCATGTGTTAGTGATTGGTTGTGGTGGCTTAGGCAATGCTGCCGCTCTTTACCTTGCGGCTTCGGGTGTCGGAAAGATCGTGTTGGTTGATGATGACTGTGTGGATTCGTCTAACCTGCAACGACAGGTCGCGTTCAAAGAAAGTCAGTTAGGTTCGCCTAAAGTCGAAGCTATGAAGCAACAACTGACTGAGCTCAATAGTCGCAGTCAAGTTAGAACCATCAATCAGCGAATGAGTGACAGTCAGCTTGAACTTGAAGTGATGCTCGCTGATTTGGTGTTGGATTGTACTGACAACTTTACGTCACGCCAGCAGGTTAACCAAGCGTGTTTCGGCAGCAATACACCTTTGATTTCTGGATCTGCAATCGGTTGGAAAGGCCAGTTTATTGTATTTGATTATGAGAATCAGAAAGGGTGCTATCACTGTTTGTTCCCGTTCAGTCATCATCCACAAACGACTCGTTGTAGTGATAGCGGCATCATAGGCCCGGTTGTTGGCACCATAGGTAACCTTCAAGCTTTGGCTGCTATTCAACGTATTAGTGGTGGCGAGTTTAAAGTCGCAACGCATCAGCTAAAGCTGTTCGATGGCCAGACCATGAACTGGCAAAACCTAATGGTCACGCAAGATAGCGAATGTCCGGTTTGCAACACAACGGCGATCCAACATCTAGAAGAAGAAGCACAATGAGCCACATAACTATTTCTATAAACGAGCAACCAGAGCAGGTCGCGCACTTGTCGTCTCTAGCGGACATTATCCACGCTTTATCACTCCCTGATCTGGGTTGTGTATTTGCAATCAATAATGCGGTTGTCCCGCGCAGCCAGTGGCAACAAACTGTCGTCAATGAAGGCGATGCTATTTCTCTTTTCCAAGCTATTGCAGGAGGCTAACCATGTTAACTATCGCTGATAAAACGTTTCAATCACGACTCTTCACTGGAACCGGCAAGTTCGCAAACAAGCATTTGATGGCGAGTGCTATTGAAGCTTCAGGTTCGCAACTGGCAACCATGGCGTTGAAGAGAGTCGATATTCGCTCTGAGCAAGACGACATTTTACAACCAATCATTGATGCTGGCGTGAACTTGCTACCGAATACCTCTGGGGCGAAGAGTGCAAAAGATGCCGTCTTTGCTGCGCATTTGGCTCGTGAAGCGCTAGGCACAAACTGGCTTAAACTGGAAATTCACCCAGATCCAAAGTACTTGATGCCAGACCCAATTGAGACGCTTAAAGCTGCTGAGCAACTGGTTAAAGATGGTTTTGTTGTGTTGCCTTACTGCCATGCCGATCCAGTATTGTGTAAACGCTTGGAAGAGGTGGGTTGCGCTGCAGTTATGCCGTTGGGTGCGCCTATTGGTTCAAATAAGGGTATTGCGTCTGCAGACTTCTTAGAGATCATTATCGACCAAGCGAATGTCCCTGTGATTGTTGATGCGGGCATTGGCGCGCCATCACATGCTGCACGTGCAATGGAAATGGGCGCAGACGCAGTGTTAGTGAATACCGCAATTGCTGCTTCTCAACAGCCGGTTGAAATGGCAATTGCGTTTAAGTTGGCAGTTGAAGCGGGGCGTATGGCTTACCTTGCTGGACTTGCAGGAAAAGTATCTCACGCGGTTGCTTCAAGCCCGTTAACTTCATTCCTAGACGAGTAGCAGTGCTATGACGTTTGTTGATCGATTTAAACAGCTCAACTGGGATGACATTGGTATGTCTATCTTCAGTAAAACGGCAGCGGATGTTGAACGTGCTCTGAGTAAACCCAAACGTGACTTAGAAGACTTTAAGGCTCTGATCTCTCCGGCGGCAGAACCTTACTTAGAGCAGATGGCACAACAATCGTTGGCGCTAACTCGTAAGCGATTTGGCAATACAATGTCGCTTTATATTCCTTTGTACCTATCTAACCTGTGCGCTAACGCGTGCACGTATTGTGGCTTCTCAATGGAGAACCGTATCAAGCGCCGCACGCTTACTTTGGATGAAATTGATGCCGAAAGTGCGGCTATCAAAAAGATGAAGTTCGATAGCGTTTTGTTGGTCACCGGTGAACATGAAACTAAGGTCGGGATGAATTACTTTCGACAGGTGTTGCCGAATATCAAAAAGCAATTCAACTACCTCGCGATGGAAGTGCAGCCGCTTGACCAACAAGATTACGCAGAACTTAAAACGCTCGGTTTAGATGCGGTGATGGTTTATCAAGAGACCTATCAACCAAGGACCTACGCTGAGCATCATCTACGTGGTAATAAAATGGATTTTGAATATCGTCTTGAAACCCCTGATCGCTTGGCAAAGGCGGGGATCGATAAGATAGGGATTGGTGCCTTGATTGGTTTGGAAGATTGGCGAACCGACTGCTTTTTTGTTGCTGCTCACTTAGATTACCTAGAGCGCACTTATTGGCAGACTCGCTATTCAATTTCATTCCCGCGTCTTCGTCCGTGTGAGGGTGGAGACTCTAGTGGAGGATTACAGCCTAAATCAGTCATGAACGACAAACAATTGGTTCAGCTTATCTGCGCATATCGACTCTTGAATCCTGAGGTCGAGCTATCCCTTTCTACTCGCGAATCGGCAACCTTTCGCGACAATGTGTTGCCATTGGGGATCACGAGTATGTCTGCGGCTTCTAAAACCCAACCTGGTGGTTATGCTTCGGGTGAAGAAGAGCTTGAGCAGTTTGAGATCAGTGATGAGAGAAGTGCTGCTGATGTCGAGTCGATGATTCGTCAGCGTGGTTTCGACCCGGTGTGGCGAGACTGGCACAGTGCCTATTCTGGTTAATCAACATATTGGTTGATGTTCCACGTGAAACATCGATGTAATGATACAGGCAAATAAAAACGGCTACCCTTGGGTAGCCGTTTTGCTATTTGCTATTTAACTTATTAACCGAGCAAGTTCGTTGGTTCAGTTAAGCGCTTAGCGAAGCATTAAGCGTGAGCCAATGGAGTTGTCGATTGGCGTAACCATTCCAATGTATCACCTTCAACTAATGGGCTAACGTCGTTCCATACCTTCTGATGGTAGTCGTTCAGCCACGCCAGTTCAGGTCGTGTTAGCAAATCAACATTGATGTTGCGCTTATCGATAGGGCAACGAGTTAGCGACTCAAACGTTAGTACTGAGAAATCACCTTGAGTTGGAAGCTCAACTACCAATTCTAGGTTCTCGATACGGATACCAAACTCATCAGCACGGTAGTAACCCGGCTCGTTTGATAACACCATGCCTTCAACAAGAGGTACGTCGATAAGCTTCTTAGAGATGCTTTGTGGGCCTTCATGAACACTTAGGAAGTGACCAACACCGTGACCAGTACCATGATCGTAATCGAAGCCTTCTGCCCATAAGTGCTGACGCGCTAGGATATCCAGTTGGAAACCACGAGTACCCTGTGGGAAACGCGCACGTGCAATGCCGATGTGACCTTTAAGCGCTAATGTGAACTGCTGAATCATTTCGTCGCTTGGTTGGCCAATCGCGATAGTACGAGTGATGTCGGTTGTACCATCTAAGTACTGACCGCCTGAATCGACTAGGTACAGAGTATTCAGTTCTAGCTGACCAGGTTCAGGTTGGTTCTCATGGTTGTAGTGACACATTGCAGCGTTGCCGCCAGCCGCAGAAATGGTGTCAAAACTTAGATCCATCAGCGTCGGGTCTTGCTCGCGGAATGATTGTACTTTGTCTGCTAGTACAGCTTCGTTGTGCAGGTTACCTTGCGCGACTTCTGCATCAATCCAAGACAGGAATTTCGCCATCGCCACGCCATCTCGAATGTGACACGCTTTCATACCTGCAATCTCAGTTGCGTTTTTAGCAGCTTTTGGCATTAGGCATGGGTCTGCTGCTTCAATGATGTGAGCGCCAGCGTTTTGCAGAACAAGCGTGTACCAAGCATTACTCGTGCCTGAATCGACAGACACATTGTTACCTTCTAAAGACTGAAGGCGCACTTCAAGCTCTGATGGGTGAGAAACTCGAATACCATTACCAACGTGTGCTTCAAAGCCTGCTGGGATGCGTGCTGGGTCTAGGAAGAAATCGACGCTTTCATCAGCGTGAATGATTGCATTAGACAATACAACAGGTAGGCGAGATACGTCTAAACCACGAATGTTAAGCAACCAACAGATTGAGTCTAGCTCGGTAAGGATAGCGGCGTCCGCACCTTTTGCTTTTAGTAAGCCAGCAATCTCCGCGCGTTTGCTCTCGCTTGATTGGCCAACGGCGTCTGTTGCCATTAGGCGAACATCAGACACGACAGGTTCAGGGCGATCAGACCAAAGTTCATCAATTGGATTAGAAGAGAGTGTCGTTAACTCAACTTTCTCTGCTAGTTTAGCTTGGGCACCTTTCAACCAAGCTGCAGTGTGCATGCGTGGGTCGAAGGCAACCTTGCTGCCTTGTGGCAATGAATTGATGATCCAATCTAAAGCCGGCTCTTCAATAAGGTGGCGATACTCAAATAACTCTGCTGGTACCTGCTTACGAACCTGGACGGTGTAGCGACCATCTACAAAAATAGCAGCAGTTTCACGAGTGATAACAGCGGCACCTGCAGAGCCAGTGAAACCTGTTAACCAGTGAAGTCGCTCGTTATGAGCGGGAACGTATTCACCTAGATATTCGTCTTCATGTGGAATGATAACGGCATCTAGGTTGTTTGTTTCAAGCCAAGCTCGAACTGCAGCAACGCGTTCAGCAGTGATATTGTGCATCTGTGTTTATCCTTATTGTTAGGGTCCTTGTTAACACTCACAGTCGATATACATGCGAGGGGACTTATTAGGTCAATAAGCTAGCGCTTTTGTTCGTTTGCTGCAAACGCTGTACGCCATTTTTATCTAAGGTGCAGAGTTTTTTCTTTGATGATATCTCGCAACCAAGTTAAGGCTGGGTCATTTTCTCTGTCACGGTGCCAAAACAAAGTGTATGCCATCGGTGGGAATTCCATTGGCAAAGGAACAACCACTAAGTCGAGCTGCTTAGCGACGAGGTAAGTAAAGTGGCTTGGTGCGGTAAACACAAAGTCGGTGTAAGTACACAGGCTTGCGGCGCTATTGAAGTCTGGAACAGAAATAGCGATATCACGTTGATGGCCAAGATCAGCCAGTTTGTAGTCGAGCAGCCAGCGGTCGTTACCATCACACCTTACTTGTACATGACGCTGCGCAAGGTAGGTTTCCAAATCCCATTTACCATTCAGAGCGGGGTGGTTGCGTCTTAGCACACACATCTGTGCGTCGCGGTAGATCTCTTGTTCGCAAATGTCGTCTGGCGGCAGCATAGTTAAACGCGCATCGTTGATGTCGATGTCTTTGCCAGTGAGTCCGATATCTAGTTCGCCAAGTTGCAGTTTCTTAAAGGTTTGTTCTGTCCAAGCATGGGTGTTGATATTGACCTTAGGTGCTTGTCGAAATATTGCCGGTAAGAAGTGCGGAAGAATCAGCGGGTAAACACTCTCAACGGCAGCAATATGAAAACTGTGGTCGCTGTTGTTGGGAATGAATGTCTCAGGCTGAGTGAGAACATCAAGTTGGTTGATCAACGTTTCTAACCGAGGCTTAAGGAAAACAGCTTTCGGTGTTGGTCGTAGGCCATGAGCACTTCGCGTAAAAAGGGGGTCATTAAATTGTTCACGAAGCTTGGCTAGCGACTTACTCACCGCTGATTGGCTCAAGCATAATCGGTGTGCGGTGCGAGTGACACTCAGCTCTTCCATCAGCACCTGTAAGCAAACCAATAGATTGAGGTCGAGGCGCGATAGTTTCTCGATATTCATGTGAGTTTCCTATTTGGAATAATGCTAATGAGTATATGCCATTTTTGTTCATATCTTTAGTTGGTTATTATGCACCTAAATTAACTCATTCGGAGAATCTTGTGCCTTCTAACGCGCTTCCAACCCCTAGTAAACTGCAGGTTGCTTTATTGGCAATGCTGGTTCTATTTAGCCCTCTGGCTATAGATATTTATCTTCCAGCTCTGCCACAAATTTCAACAGCGTTTCACGTGGAACATGCACTAGCACAAGATACGATTACTTGGTTTTTATTCGCCATGGGTGTCGGGCAATTATTTGCAGGCCCTTTGGCTGATAAGCTAGGACGTCGAACCGTTGCATTGGGAGGTGTTAGTATCTATGCATTGAGTGCTTGCTTGGCGTGGGCAGCTCAATCGATTGATATGATGTTAATAGCTCGGCTGCTACAAGGCTTAGGAGCTTGTGCGACTTCTGTAGCAGCCTTTGCGACGGTTCGCGATCTATTTGGCCCTGAGAAGAGTGGCCGTATGATCAGTTACCTTAATGGCGCCATTTGCTTTATTCCTGCATTAGCGCCGATTCTTGGTGCTTGGTTGACTCAACAGTTTGGCTGGCGCTCTAACTTCAGCTTCATGGCTGTGTTCGCTGTCGTGGTGGGCACCATTTTGTTTTTCCAAATGAAAGAGTCTAATCCAGCGACAGAAAAGGTCGCGGTGTTCAAACTTGAGCGTTACTGGTCGGTATTGAAAACACCATCATTCATCTTCCATGCGACATTGTGCTTGATGGCAATGGCAGTAATCCTGGCTTACGTTACCTCTGCACCTGTTGTGTTGATGGAAAACCTAGGTTTGACGATGAACGAATTTACCTTCTGGTTTGGTATTAACGCGGTTATCAACATCACGGCTGCATTCACTGCTCCGAAGTTCATGGACCGTTTTGGTACATATAAGGCGTTAGTTGTAGGTATCTCAACATTGGGTCTGGCTGGCGTCATTATGTTGGTACTTGCTGAGCATGCAAGCGCGATCGCGTTCATGTTGCCGATTTTCCTATCTTCAGTTGGCTTCGCTTGGATTCTGGGTGCTGCCGCAGGTAAAGCTCTGGAACCTTTTGGTGACCGTGCGGGTACCGCAGCTGCGTTGCTTGGCTTGTTCCAAATGAGTGGTTCAGGGTTACTGGTTGGTACCATGCAGCGTCTTGATTTGACATCGCAAGTGATGATTGCGCTGCAAATGTTCCTTATTGTTCCTGCATTGTTAGTACTTGCGAGCAAAGCAGGTAAGTCGTGGCACACGACGTTTGCTAAGGCATAAGTCTCAAGGGTGACAAAATATACAAATGGCGGTTTGCGAAACGTTAAAACATGGTATATTTGTCACTCATTGAAACGTTAGTCCCCAACGGAAAATACTGTAATGTCATTAACAACCTACGAAATGGCGCGCATCTTAGAACAAATGGAAGATGCACCTGAAAAGGTCATGTTTGGTAAATTGCTTAAAGAGCTAGGAAACCAAAGTGAAGAGCGTATTCGCAGTGCGGCAAAACAAGTTCCAATCGACACTTTGCGAGATATCATTTACCAATTTCAACGCGTGGTTGAATCTCGTAAAGGTGAACAAGTTCAGCTACTAGCAAAAGAGCTGGCAGAGCAAGGTATTTCAGCTGAGGAATTACAAGCTTTTCTGAGCAAGTAGTTTTTCACCAGTTAAAAAAAAAACCACTCATTTGAGTGGTTTTTTGCGTTTTGGATTTGCGATGAGGACTAGTTGCTAAATTGCTTCTTCAAGATTCTATCCAATGAAAATGGTCCTGCGCCCCATACAACGACGATAAGAATCATTAATCCCCAAAGCTGATGATCGTAGAAGCCTTGCGCCCACAATACAGGGTATGACACGACGGCCATGATATTGAAAACGAATAGTGCTGCAGCCATAGGTCGTGTTAATAAACCAAGTGCTAAGAATACTGGCAGAATCAATTCAGCGGCAGTACCCATATAGGCCGCTAACTCCCAAGGTAACAGTGGGACTTGGTATTCCAATTCAAACAAGTACAGAGTGCTATCCCAAGTTGCTATTTTAGTCAGCCCAGAATTAAAGAATACCCATGCCACCCAAAGGCGACAAAATAGCAGAAGCACTGGAACAAAAAGTGCCTGTGATTTCTCAATCAAATTGTCGTATTGAGCCATCATGCTCGTGACTGTGTTGTTATCCATATTATGTCTCCAATTCGGCATCGATTGAAAAACCTGAGATGACGTTAAGCGCCATAACAGTATTCAGGTGTTGTAGTAGTGAAGGGGCAATCTCAGCGAGTGTTTGACCCGATTGCAATTCAGTTAATAGTTGGTGGCATTCTTCTGTCAAACGATGGCTCTCAATCTGTGAATTCTCGGCTCGGATTAACACCCCAAATTCAGGTTGGTTGATGTCTAACCCGTCGAGTTGCTGCTGATAGATAGCTTGCTCAAGCGCGATCATCGTATAGCGAGAATTGACTAGCGTTATTGAACCTTTGAGATGAAATACTAAAGCGCCTTGTTGCTCTTGTGGCACATCAGCTAAACAAGAAAGGGGACGTTGGTCGACATGTGATTCTGAAACGCATCTCACCAAGCTATCTTTTTGCCATTCATACAAAGCCACTTCAGTGAGATAAGGTGCAGCCTCAATAACAGCAGGAAAGGCATGGATAGTCTGTTCAAAGTGTTCCCCATAACCGCTGACATCACCAGAGGTTGATGGATAACTTAAGACATGTTGACGAGCCATCTGTTGGAAGCACTCTTCACCAACCAGCATTTCAGTGAGTGGGTAGGTTGCTGCCAGTACTTCGCTCAAGCTAATCACAAAGTTGTTGCGGTAAATCTGGATGCGTTGCTCATCAGTAAAATGGTCGCTCACGATGTCGCAATGCTCACCATTGTTTTGATAGCGCAGGGCGTTCGCAAACTCCGATTGAACATTAGCTAGGGAGTGGCTCATGATGCGCGACTCCTTTGGCTGAACTTGTCGTGTTGATACAAGATATCACTGGCTTTGGTTGCTTCAGCCAATAAGATTTGTGGTTCTGGGATGTCTAGATCCCACTCAATCAAGGTATGGCGCAAACCATGTTGTGCTATCCAGTCAGTGTAGAGTTGCCACACTTCGTCACAGACAGGTTTACTGTGGGTGTCTATCCAGATCTCACCTTGTTCGAGTTTCTTTTTGGTAAAACCTGCCAAGTGAATCTCTTCCACTTTGTCTGCAGGTATTCCGCTTAAGTACTCTTCACTGCTGAAGCCATGATTAAAAGATGAGACAAAAATATTATTGAAATCGAGTAATAGGCGACACTCAGTACGCTTCTGTACCTCGGCTAAAAACTCCCATTCTGGGATCGTTGAATGCTTGAAGGCTAGGTAACTCGATGGGTTCTCTATCAGCATCGGGCGTTGCAAGCTGTCTTGAACCTCGATGACATTGTGACAGAAGACTTCTAACGCTTCTTCTGTGTAAGGCAGCGGTAGCAAGTCATTGAAGTAATGACCGCCGGTCTGACTCCAGCTGAGGTGGTCAGAAACCAAGAACGGCTCGATATCATCAATCAGATCTTTTAACTGCAGTAAGTGATTTGGGTTGATGCGCTCAACAGAACCTAGAGACAACCCAACACCGTGGCAACTTATGTTGTGGGCGTTACGAATTTCCCTGAGTTGTTGACGTTGCGGTGATTGAGTTAAAAAGTAGTTCTCGCTGTGCACCTCTAACCAACTCACTAAGGTTGGGTTTTGGCTAAAGAAGTCCAAGTGCGGTGTTCTAAGGCCAACCCCTGTGTTGGGGTGAAGAGTTTGAGTCACAACGATTCTCCTAATAAGAAGTGGAGGTGAGCTGAATGTCAGCTCACCATACTAAGCAGCTCAATTATGATGATTGAGTGTTACCACCTGATAATTTGCCACACAGCCCTTTAGGTACGACTACGAATGCATCGGATTGGTTGTCTTCTTTTGCTGTACCCGCACATGAACTTGTTTTGGTTGCACAATCATTTTGGCCAGCTTTTGCCACGCCGTAGCATTTTTCTTTTGCTGCAGCTTCCGCAGGTGCTGATGTAAGAACTGCACCGCCGAACGCTAGTACACTTGTGATTGCAGCTGTAACAGCAAGATTAGAATTTTTCATAGTCATTCCCTCTAGGACTTAATAGTATTTTATATCGCAGGTTAATGGATTGTTAACTTGCTTACTAAAAAGGATAGGAAGAACCAGGAAATAATTTCACGACATTATAAGAAATATCAATGTTAATGATGAGTTGCCTTTTAACTTATTGATTTTATGATGTTAGTTTTTGAATGTTTTTTCTTCTTATTATCCTAAACGCAGCCTAGTGTTTAGGTTATAATCAACTTTTATGTATAAATACCCAGTAGTGAGCATATCCAATGATAGATCCTTCGCTTTTACTCGATGGCCTAAACGACAAACAACGTGAGGCGGTCGCAGCACCTTTAGAAAACCTACTTATTCTGGCAGGTGCTGGCAGTGGTAAAACGCGAGTGTTGGTGCATCGTATCGCTTGGTTACAAAGCGTAGAGCAAGCATCACCGTTCTCTATCATGTCGGTTACCTTCACTAACAAAGCGGCAGCAGAGATGCGTGGTCGTATTGAAGAGTTGATGATGGGTAGCTCGTCGGGCATGTGGAACGGCACCTTCCACGGTATCTGTCACCGCATCCTTCGTGCTCACTACCTAGATGCAAAACTGCCAGAAGACTTCCAGATCATTGATTCAGATGATCAGATTCGTTTACTACGTCGCTTAATCAAGGCGCAAAACCTTGATGAAAAGCAGTGGCCTGCCAAGCAAGCTTCTTGGTGGATCAATGGTAAGAAAGACGAAGGGCTACGCCCAAGTCACATTGACGCCTACCATGATCCAATAACTCAAACGTGGTTAAAGATCTACTCTGCTTACCAAGAGGCATGTGATCGTGCTGGCTTGGTCGACTTTGCTGAAATCTTGTTGCGATCGCATGAATTACTGCGCGATAAGAAACACATCCGAGAGCACTACCAAGCTCGCTTCAAGCATATCCTTGTCGACGAGTTCCAAGATACCAACAACATTCAATACGCTTGGCTACGTATGATGGCAGGTCCGGATTGTCGGGTGATGATCGTGGGTGATGATGACCAATCTATCTATGGTTGGCGCGGCGCGAAAATCGAAAATATTCAAAAGTTCTTGGATGAATTCCCAGGAGCTTCAACGGTTCGACTCGAACAAAACTATCGTTCAACCAAAACCATTTTGCAGGCGTCGAACGAGCTTATCTCGAACAACACCGAGCGTATGGGTAAAGAGCTGTGGACCGATGGCAACGATGGTGAGCCAATCTCTGTGTACTCGGCTTACAATGAGCTAGATGAAGCGCGTTTCACGGTAAGCAAAATCAAAGAGTGGCAGGAGAAAGGCGGGGCACTAGAAGATACGGCAATGCTTTATCGTAATAATGCCCAGTCTCGTGTTCTTGAAGAAGCTTTGATTCAAGGTGGTTTACCTTACCGAATCTACGGCGGCATGCGATTCTTCGAGCGTCAGGAAATCAGAGATGCTCTGAGTTATCTGCGTTTAATGAGTAATCGCAGTAATGATGCGGCGTTCGAACGTGTCGTCAATACGCCAACGCGTGGCTTGGGTGATAAAACCTTAGAAACGATTCGTCTTGCGGCGCGTGATCGTGGTGCAACCATGTGGGAAGCCAGTGTTGCTCTGATAGAAGAACAAGTGTTACCAGGCCGTGCTGCGGGTGCTTTGAGCCGCTTTATCGAGCTTATCAATGCACTTGAAGATGACACCATAGAACTGAGGCTTCATGAGCAAACCGACCACGTGATCAAATCGTCGGGCTTGTTTGCGATGTACGAGCAAGAGAAAGGCGAGAAGTCGAAGGCTCGTATTGAGAACTTGGAAGAATTGGTAACGGCAACGCGTCAGTTTGAAAAACCAGAAGAAGCAGATGAAATGAGCATGCTAACGGCATTCTTAACTCATGCGGCTTTAGAAGCGGGTGAAGGTCAGGCTGATGAGTTTGATGATGCGGTTCAGTTAATGACCCTGCATAGCGCCAAAGGCCTAGAGTTCCCAATGGTATTCATGGTGGGTGTCGAAGAAGGCATGTTCCCAAGCCAAATGTCCGCCGAAGAAGCGGGGCGTTTAGAAGAAGAGCGTCGCCTGTGTTATGTAGGTATGACTCGTGCGATGGAGAAGCTTTACATCACTTACGCAGAGATGCGTCGTTTGTATGGTCAGGACAAGTACCACAAACCATCGCGCTTTATTCGCGAGTTACCTGAGACATGTCTGGATGAAGTGCGTATGAAAGCGCAAGTGAGCCGCCCTGCAAGCAGTGGTCGCTTTAGCCAAACCGCAGTGAAAGAGAACTTTAACGAAACGGGCTTTAGCTTAGGCTCTCGCGTTAAGCACCCTAAGTTTGGTGAAGGTACCATCATCAACTTTGAGGGAAGTGGTCCGCAGAGCCGAGTTCAAGTCGCGTTCAACGGTGAAGGCATCAAGTGGTTAGTAACGGCTTACGCTCGTTTAGAACAGCTTTAATCTGTTACTTCGACATCTAAAAATCGTTCATTATTAAAAACAAAAAGAGCAGCCACTGGCTGCTCTTTTTATTGCTCTGTACCGACCTAAATTAGGTTAATACGAGCTTAAAGCATTTCCGCCTAAGCGTGAGGCTTACAGTGCTGCAAGTGCCGCTTCGTAGTTTGGTTCTTCAGTGATCTCTGCAACCAACTCGCTGTGCGTTACCACACCTTTCTCATCAACAACGACAACTGCACGTGTTGTTAGGCCAGATAATGGGCCTTCAGCAATCGCCACGCCGTAGTCTGATGCGAACGCAGGAGAACGGAAAGTCGAAGCGTGTTGAACGCCTTCAATGCCTTCTAGTTCGCAGAAGCGACCAGCAGCAAACGGTAGGTCAGCAGAAATACAAACCACAACCGTATTTTCAAGCTCTGTTGCTTTTGCGTTGAACGTACGTACGCTCGTTGCACAAGTTGCTGTATCGATGCTTGGGAAGATATTTAGAACCACTTTCTTGCCTTTAAGAGAAGCAAGAGTCAGTTCAGAAAGATCGCCTGCAGTCAGTGCAAAGCTTGGTGCTTGTTCGCCAGTTTGTGGGAATGTGCCTGTTAGCGGTACAGCAGCGCCTTTGAAGGTAACGTGTGACATGAATTTGTCCTTAGTTTAATTATGGTTATGAAACTAGTTGAGCCTAGTTCGACTTACGTTACTCTGAAGTGGTTAAGAAGTGAATGCTTTAATATCAGAATTATTATTAAACGTATTGAGTTTTCGGTTGGCAGGCGAAGTAGAAGGTCAATTGGAAAGTAATGGATTAAGGTATAGATAAAGAAAAACCCCGAGAGCTTGCGCTCATCGGGGTCTATAGTCTTACTCGCAGCAATCCGGCTACTAAGTGTGCTCCATGCATCAAATCCATGATAGTGTGCTGTTATCCTTCAGCGTATTCCTTTCGTCGCCTTCCTAGCGGTGTCCTTGATCTTATCCTGATCTGCCAACAATCCTCGTTAGCGCGCGTCACTTGTTCCTTGAGCGGTGTCCTTTACATCATCCTGATGTTCAGTCCTTTCCTCGTCCAGAGGTGTCCATTGTCTTTCCTTAGTAGCAACCATCCTAGTTACTATTGCGTCCATTCAATGTCCATTTCGCTATCCATGCCGATTATTCATCCTGAGTAATCGAATCTTCATCCTGAAGATAACCAAATCCTTGGCGTTTCCTGTTCCGTGTCAGCATCCTTCCGACACCATTCATATTACCGATTCCTTATTTATCAGCAATGGTGCATAAGCGAATTTCTATATAATTATTTGAATGATAAACGTACGTATCGTTTTATTTCAATTGGTTACGATATATGGGTGACTAATTTCGTCATCAAATATCGATATTTACTCACTGCCTTGTGAGAGATCTCGCACAAGGCAGCGAGTAAAAAGGGAGGATTATTCCCTACTGACCAATGGCTGCACCTTCACGACGAGGGTCTGCAGCGCCTTCTAAACCATCTTTTGTGATGCGAATCGCGTGTAAACCAGAGTTAAGATCGCGAACGTTGACCTCAAATCCCATCTTTTCTAGCTCAGATTTGAAGTTTTCCGCTGATGTTCCTTTTTCCAAATCTAAGGTACCGAAGCGGTTTAGGAAGTGTGGTTGATTGATGGCTTGCTGAATATCCATGTCCCATTGGGTATGAGCAATGATCGCTTGTGCCACATAACCGATGATACGGCTGCCGCCCGGAGAGCCAATCGCCATGTAAGGTTTATCGTCTTGCATGATGATGGTCGGTGCCATTGAAGAGCGCGGACGCTTACCCGGTTCAAGTCGGTTGGCGATGGGGTTGCCATCGTTGTGTGTCTTGAATGAGAAGTCTGTTAGTTCGTTATTGAGTAGGAAGCCTCTTACCATCAAGCGTGAACCAAAGGCATTCTCAATAGTGGTGGTCATCGACACGACATTGCCATCGCTATCAACAATATTGAAGTGGCTGGTGGACGGCAATTCAATCGAAACGTCTTGGCTTCGCAGCATTGCGTGATCCCATGGTGGGGTGCCTGATGGCGCACTGTCTAATGCCTTACCTGCGGTAATTAGCTGAGCACGTTCCTGCAAATAGTCAGTATTCACTAACCCTTGGGTTGGCATCGGTACGTAATCTTGATCTGCCATGTACATACCACGGTCTGCAAAGGCTAGGCGAGAAGCGTCTGCTAACACTTGCCAAGACTTTGCGTCGTTTGGTCCCCATGATTTAAGATCAAACTGCTCGGTCATTGCTAAGATCTGCCCAACGGTTAATGCGCCTGAACTCGGTGGTCCCATTCCACATATTTGATAGCTCTCGTAAGCAGAACAAACTGGCTCACGTTGCTTAATTGAATACGCGTCGAAATCTTTCTGTGCCAATACGCCCGGGTTACCTTTGGCAGTTTGCACAGTATTAATGATGTCGGCAGAGATCTCACCCTGATAGAAGGCCTTAGCGCCGTTCTTCGAGATAGCGTTTAACGTGGCCGCGTATTCTGGGTTCTTAAGTTGAGTACCTGCGGTTTTCGGGCTGCCATCGGCATTGAAGAAGTAGGCTTTGGTGGTGGCAAAGCGGCTTAGACGTTCTTGGTCATTCTCAATTAAGGTGGCTAAACGTGGACTAATAGTAAAACCTTCTTCAGCCAGCTGAGCAATAGGCTTAATCAGTGACGCCCATTCGAGCTTGCCGTACTTCTGGTGAGTGTCCCACAGTAATTGCACCGTGCCTGGCGTGCCAACAGAACGACCGCCAACCACGGCATCATAGAATTTAAGCGGTTGGCCGTTTTCGTCTTGGAATAGACGTGGTGTGGCATCAAGCGGCGCGGTTTCACGGCCATCGTAGGTTTTGAGTTGCTTGTCCTTGCCATCAAAATAAACAAGGAACGCGCCGCCACCAATACCTGATGACTGAGGTTCCACTAAGCCAAGCATAAGCTGCACAGCAACCATGGCGTCTATCGCGTTACCACCACGAGCAAGTACATCAGCACCGGCTTGTGTGGCAAGAGGGTTGGCCGCGGTGACCATCCAATCGTTGGCTTTAACGAGCTGTTTGGTTTCTAAACCACTACTTTGTTCGGGTGCGACGGAATCGGTAGCTTGATTTGCCCAACTGACGTGAGAGGCAAAAAGTAGGGTAGAAGTGGCGAGGGTTGTTAGTTTTGTTTTCCACTGCATGATCTTCTCCTTTTAATATGCAGAGCTAGATTGGCAGTGGAAAGATGAGATAGCCAGAGTGTTGTTAACGAATTGTAATCTTGATTCGAATTTAAGCGATTAAACCGGACAGCGACTGCCAAAGAATACTCACGCCAATAAGGCTGAATACCACGCCACATAAGCCATCGATGTATACCGTTGCTTCGCTGAGTTTCTTTTGCAATGCCTTAGTCGAAAGCATCCAAGCCAGTAGTGAGAACCAAAACAGAGACAGACCAAATAGGATGATAAGCGCAAAGCCTTTACCTGATAGAGACATGTCGGCAGGCACTAGGCTCGACATCAAGCTGATAAAGAACACCAAAGCCTTTGGGTTGAGAATATTGGTCGCAAACCCTTTCGAAAATGCCTGACGCTTATTGGTCAGAATCAGATCGTTGGAATTGACTGTATCGGCATCATCATCGTGGTTCTGAATGATTTGCCAGGTTGCTTTAAGTGCACCGTAGCCTAAGTACAGCAAGTAGCTACCGCCGGCTAGTTGGATAATGGCAAATAATGTCGGTTGTTGGTGGACTAGGTAACTGATTCCCGTCAGGCTTAGCAATGAGTGCAGCAAGATCCCGCAAGATAAACCAAGCGCAATGTACAAGCCTGTCTGGCGTCCGTGACGCGTCGCATTTTGCACGACTAACGCAAAATCAGGGCCGGGGCTCATCAAAGCGATGAAGTGGATAGAGGCTAGGGTGATCAGTATGGTGACTTCGTTCATCGTCAGTTCTCAATAACGTTGCCGCTATTTTTAAATAAGTAATCGTATTGAGCGTAGCTTACCGTGATTTGAAATCGAGCAATTGTAAATTATCAACACTTAGTTGATTTGTGAGGGTGGTACACCGAACGTGGTTTTGAAAGCCTTAGAGAAGTGTGCTTGGTCATAGAAGCCTACTTGGTGCGCGACCTTGGTACCACATATCCCAGACTTAATCAGACGCATGCTCTGTTCCATACGTAAACGGCTCAGCCATGCATAAGGCGTAATGCCCATTCTGTTTTTAAAATGGCGTTGGAATTGAGTCGTGGTTAAACCACACAACTCAGACAATTGTTCTAATCGCACTGGTTGATCCAAGTTCGCCATCAAGTAGTCTTTTAGCGTATCAATCGATTGATTACCCAGTTTGATGTCACTCTTCGATCCAAATTTCGCATAACGATCGACAATCGTCGAGAACCCTTCGAAAGGTAAACAATCTTGAGCGAGCTGGCTGATGTTTTGATGGATTAATAGGCCGTGTAAGTTGCGTAATTGTGAAAATGCAGCTTGATCGGAGAGGATCAACTCAGAAAAGCCTAATGTGTGACCATTCTTCTTGGGATCGGCAAGATCTTGAAACCATTGGGGAGAAACTGCAAATACACTGACTTGATAACCCGAATCGAGTTTGGAGTGCCCATCATGCAGCTCATCGGGTGGCATGATAACAACTTGGCCAGCACCAACATTATGGCTCGTCCCTTTATAGACGAATTTCTGCTGTCCTTGGGTAATTAAGCCAATGTGAAAGTCCAAATGATAGTGGCGCTGAAAAGCAAACTCTTGGTATTGAGCTTGGATCAGGCTGATATCTTCTGTTGGGGTGGAGTAATAGTGGACTTTATCCATGGTACAAAAAAGCTTGGTCAAATAGTCATCAATTCAACCAAGCTTATCTTCGTATTAAGGGATTGTCTTGTAAAAAACGATCAGTGTTACTGCTTAGCGCGTTTGTTCTTTCTGTTGTTACGCAGACCGTCAAAGCTGAATATCACCAACGCTCCCCAAATAAAGGCGAAGGTAATCGCTTTGTCACTGGTAAACGCTTCGCCATAAATCAGCACCGCTAACAAGAACATTAAGCTTGGTCCAATGTACTGGAAGAAGCCGAGGGTCGATAGCTTCAAGCGTGTTGCAGCGCCAGTAAAGCACAGCAGTGGAATAGTGGTAATAACACCAGCAGCAACCAGTAACAGATTGAGTTGCATAGGGTTCATTGAGAAGTCCGAGGTTGGGCTATCAGCAATAAACAGTAGGTACGTTGCTGCGAGAGGCAACATAACCAGAGTCTCAATGAACAAACCGGTTTGCGCTTCTAAGCTCACCTTTTTACGCAGTAAGCCATAAAAACCGAAGCTAAAGGCTAGGGCAATGGCGACGATCGGCACTGAGCCGAAGGCAATTAATTGGATTAATACGCCAATCGCAGCAAGAGCCACTGCAAACCATTGCAGCTTACGTAAGCGTTCACCGAGGAAGAGCATCCCGAGCAACACGTTAATCAGTGGGTTGATGTAATACCCCAAGCTGGCATCAAGCATGTGATTGGAATTCACCGCCCAAATAAAAATAAGCCAGTTAGCGCCCACCAAAATAGACGTCGCCACTAAATAGAGCATTTTTGGTTTCGAGGTCAGGGTGTCGCGGACTTTACGCCAGCTGCGGCCAATGTGCAGTAAGAACGCGAGTAGGAAAAAAGACCATACTACACGGTGGCTAAGGATCTCTAACGGGGAAACGTCACTTAAAGATTTGAAATATATAGGGGCGATCCCCCACATGGTGTAGGCGCCGACGGCAAGCAAAACTCCCTGGCGCGTACGTTGTTGTTCTTCCTGTGTCATGCATCTTTCTCTAGCACTGAGTGCTTATTAATAAGATTTATAAGAGAGTTGGTCAGTATAGGAGCGATAACCCTTTTCACCTAACAATTTGCGGTTTAATTCGCCAGCGTTCCCCTCTACAATGTGCGACTTGCTTGCCGAAGATGCTTGCTGATTTCATACCTCGATTAGGAACCATAATGACCGCCACTCTGATTGCTGAGCAAATACCAACTCCCGCGAATGATGCGCAAACCATCTTGCAAGATGTGTTCGGCTATCAAAGCTTTCGCGATGGTCAGCAAGAGGTCATTGATTTGGCCGTTGAGGGCAAAGACAGCTTGGTGATTATGCCAACCGGTGGCGGTAAATCTCTGTGTTACCAAATCCCGGCTTTGGTTCGTGAAGGGCTGACTCTGGTTATCTCACCGCTGATTTCGTTGATGAAAGACCAGGTTGATCAGCTGAAAGCCAACGGTGTCGCGGCAGAGTGTATTAACTCGTCAATGCCGCGTGAGAATCTGATCTCGGTCTTTAATCGTATGAACTCAGGTCAGCTGAAAATGGTGTATGTCTCGCCAGAGCGCGTGTTGATGCGTGACTTTATCGAGCGTCTACAAGGCTTACCGCTTTCGATGATTGCGGTCGATGAAGCGCACTGTATCTCTCAGTGGGGACACGATTTCCGCCCTGAATATGCATCATTAGGCCAGCTTAAACAGTATTTTCCGCATGTGCCTTATATGGCGCTAACGGCAACCGCTGATGATGCGACGCGCAAAGATATTATCTCGCGTTTGCAGTTGGTGGATCCGCATACGTACTTAGGCAGCTTCGATCGCCCTAATATTCGCTACAACCTAGTTGAGAAGCATAAGCCCGTGTCTCAGGTGGTTCGCTACCTAGAAACACAGAAAGGCAATTGCGGCATCATCTATTGTGGTAGCCGTAAGAAAGTGGAAATGGTGACCGAGAAGCTGTGCAATAACGGTATTCGCGCTGCGGGTTACCATGCTGGCATGGACACCGACGAACGTGCTTACGTTCAAGAAGCTTTCCAACGTGATGATATTCAGATCGTTGTGGCGACTGTAGCCTTTGGTATGGGCATCAACAAACCCAATGTACGCTTTGTGGTGCACTTTGATATTCCACGTAACATCGAATCTTACTATCAGGAGACAGGCCGCGCAGGTCGTGATGGCTTGCCTGCTGAAGCTATGATGTTGTTTGACCCTGCTGATATGGGTTGGCTGCGTCGTATGCTGGATGAGAAAGAAGAAGGCCCGCAAAAACAAGTTGAGATGCACAAACTGAACGCGATGAGTGCCTTTGCTGAAGCTCAAACCTGTCGTCGCCAGGTTCTGTTGAACTACTTTGGCGAATATCGCGAGAAGCAATGTGGCAACTGCGATATCTGTCTCGACCCACCTAAGCATTTTGATGCGACCCAAGAGGCACAGAAGGCGTTGTCTTGTGTGTATCGTGTCAATCAGTCGTTTGGTATGGGCTACGTGGTCGAAGTGATGCGCGGTATGCAGAACATTCGTGTCCGTGATAATGGCCACGATAAACTGTCTACCTACGGTATTGGCCGTGACCATAGCCACGATTACTGGATCAGTATCTTCCGTCAGCTGATTCACAAGGGCTTGTTGTTCCAGAACATCACTCGTAACTCGACGTTACAGTTAACCGAAGAAGCACGTCCGTTACTGCGCGGAGAGATGTCTTTGGAGCTGGCTGTGCCTCGTTTAGATACAGCAGTGCGTAATGCGAAGTCCGATAAACTGAGCAGTAAGAACTACGATAAGAAGCTGTTTGCCAAATTGCGTAAGCTTCGTAAGTCGATTGCTGATGAAGATGGCTTGCCACCATACGTGGTATTCAGTGATGCGACGCTGATTGATATGGCTGAAATCCTACCCACATCTTATGGCGAAATGCTGGCTGTGAATGGTGTCGGTCAACGCAAACTCGATAAGTACGCTGATCCATTCTTAGATTTGATTCAAGAACACATCACCACACACGGCTAATTGCTAGTTTTCAGAAGCGTTTAGCTTATAAGAACGGTTAGTTCATAGAAAAAGAATAAGGTTGATAGGGACATGACAACACCAACAGAATTTGGCTTAAGAGAATATTTGGCTGAGGAAGGACGTTTATTGATTACGTCTCCAAGTTTTGATTTTGATTCTTATGAAGTGCTAGGTGAAAAGCTGGTGGCGTTGCTGTCAGCTTCTGTTGTTGAAAAGCAATGGGACGCCGATATGCATTCTTGGTTGATTGATTTTGAAGATTGTCGAATGTTTTTAAAGTCTGAGCATTACAGCGAATCAATTTGGTTTGAGTCGTTAAACGCTGAAGAAAGCCGAGAAGAGTTCGATTATCTCGCGACGCTTTTCAAGCGTGGCTTCTAACTTCAAGCATGGTTTCTAACGTTTAGCATAGCTTCTAAAAATATCGCTTTAAAAAACAGATCTTCTAGTGTCATTCACTAATTAAAGTGAGGATAAACGTTTGCGTTTGTTCTCACCATTGCAGCCAATATTGATTAATGTATAATCGCCCGCCGCTCAATAGAGCAAATTATAGAAACATTTTTAATTCACATTATTGGTAAGAGCTTTCTTAGTTTATTTGAAGAAATGACTCGATTTGGGTTCCCTCACCCCCAAACCAAACTAAAAAGGTACAGCATGAGTAACTTTACCCCTGCGCAACAGCGCAAAGCCCTAGCACTATTAGTTTTGTTCCATTTGGTGATTATTGCGTCAAGCAACTATCTGGTTCAGCTACCTTTTACCGTCTTCGGTATGCACACCACTTGGGGTGCTTTCACTTTCCCGTTTATCTTCCTAGCGACCGATCTCACAGTACGCATTTTTGGCGCGCAGCTTGCTCGTAAAATTATTTTCTTAGTGATGTTGCCTGCACTGGCCGTTTCTTATTTATTGTCTGTTGTGTTCTTTGAAGGTTCATTCCAAGGCTTTAGCCAACTAGGCGAGTTCAACCTGTTTGTTGCACGCATCGCAGCGGCAAGCTTCATGGCTTATTTGCTCGGTCAGATTTTGGATGTGCATGTGTTCAACCGCTTACGCCAAATGAAGCAATGGTGGGTTGCGCCAACGTGTTCGACACTTTTTGGTAATGCCATTGATACCATCGCGTTCTTTGCGATTGCCTTCTACCAAAGCCCAGATCCATTCATGGCTGAGCACTGGACTGAGATTGCGTTGGTTGATTACGGATTCAAACTCATCATTAGCTTAGGTTTGTTCGTGCCTATGTACGGTGTGCTTCTTAATTACGTGGTTAAGAAGTTAACCGCAGTGAACCCTGATTTTAAAGCGACAGGTGTTAACGCTTAAGTTTGAGATTTGTAACACAAAGCATTAATTCAGCGATAGAAAAAGCCCAAGTTAGTCTACTAACTTGGGCTTTTTTAATTTCTAGCGTCAGATACTAATATCAGAGGCATTCAATATTCAATGGCCAGCCAATATCGGTCTGTCTATTCGACTCGATCTCTAGCTCAGCAGCTGTCAGCGGATTGTCTGCTAGCCATTGCTTAGAAAGCGTCAAGGTCAGGTTGTTACCATCAGTTGCAAGCTTAAAATCAGGCTCTAGCGCTGGATTGCGACGGTGGGTCAGCAAAATAGCTAAACGCAGAATTCGTAAAATACGCTTGCTGCTGGTGCCTGAGATTGCATGTTGCTCTGGCAATGAGGTTAACTGTTCACGGTAGCGACGAGTTAACTCACCCAAGTAGTGCTTTTGCGCTCGAGTAAAGCCTGGCAGGTCTAAGTTCTGCAGTAGGTAAGCGCTGTGCTCGCCGCCTTTTTTGAAATCGATGGTTAAACCAATCTCATGAAGCTTAGCTGCGGTTTGTAATAGCACGCCAGCTTGAGGCTCTGAAACCCACTCTTCGGCGCCCGCTTGCTCTAACAGAGTTTGTGCGACTACAGCAACTTGTTCACCGTAGCTTACGTCCATTTGATAGCGTGATTGCACGCTCTTGACGGTACGCGCTCGAATATCTTCTTGGCGAAGTTCATCCACCATCTCGTAGGCTAGGCCTTCACGGAGTGCACCGCCTGCGAGTGTCATTGAATCAATTTCAAGTAGCTCAAAAATAGCGATAAGAATAGAAAGGCCACTTGGGAACACTAATGCACGCTCTAGTGTTAATCCTTCTATTTCTAGCTCTTCCAAGCGCTCGGTAATCATGGCTTGTTTCTGTAGACGCTTAAGCTTGGCATGAGTAATGACTTCATCCATGCCTTGCGCCAACATGATTTCTTGCAGTGCTTGAACGGTACCACTGGCACCAACACACACATCCCATCCAATATCCGTGTAGCTATCTAGAATAGGAGCCAACGTAGACTTAGCCGCTTCAATGGCATTGTTAAAGTTGGTTGCGGTTAATTGGCGATCTTTAAAGTGGCGCTCAAGCCAGGTAACACAGCCCATCTTCAGGCTAGTTAGTGCTTTCGCTGAGAAGCCTTCACCTATGATCATTTCGGTGCTTGCGCCACCTATATCAACGACCAGTCGGCGGCCGCTGCCACCAGAAGTGTGTGCTACGCCTTTATAGATAGTCGCAGCTTCTTCTTCACCAGAGATAACATTGATGTCATAACCAAGGATCTGGTTCGCTTTCTCTAGAAATATATCCACATTGATAGCGGTACGTAGGGTCGCTGTACCCACAATGCGGATATTTTCTTTTGGAATATCTTGCAGTCGCTCTGCAAAGAGACTCAAACAGTCCCAACCGCGCTGCATAGCTTCTGTACTAAGCGCATTATTTTCATTTAAGCCTGCTGCTAAACGCACTTTACGCTTAATCTTAGCCATGGTTTGTACGCTGCCATCGATGTGACGCACAACGAGCATATGAAAACTGTTCGACCCGAGGTCGATTGCAGCATAAAGCGGGGGTGACACTGTTTGACTCATAAGCGACTAAGCTTCCTTGTTATGACGCGGTTGGCGTGGGCGACGGTTCTGGTTTGGTTTACGGTTACCGTTGCGTGGGCCATTGTTGTTTGAGCGGCGTTGTTGCGGGTTACGTGTACGTAAGCGCATCGGTGCTGGCAGATCTTCTAGTAGTGCAGAAGCATCGTAGTCAGACATTGGGATAGCATGCTCAATGTATTCTTCGATTGGTGGCAAGTTGATTGCGTAATCTTCACAAGCAAAGCTGATCGAGTGACCGCTTTCACCAGCACGACCTGTACGACCGATACGGTGAACGTAATCTTCGCAATCATCAGGTAGGTCGAAGTTGAATACGTGTGTTACTTGAGGAATGTGTAGGCCACGAGCTGCAACATCAGTTGCGACAAGAAGGTCAACATCACCTTTGGTGAACTGCTCAAGAATCTTTTCACGTTTCTTCTGAGGAACATCACCAGTTAGCAGGCCTACACGGTGACCATCGGCAGCCAAGTGGCCCCAAACTGATTCACATTTGTGCTTCGTGTTAGCGAAGATGATTGCGCGATCTGGCCATTCTTCTTCGATTAACGTTTGTAGAAGAGCCATCTTATGTTCGTTAGAAGGGTAGAACAGCTCTTCTTGAATACGGTGACCTGTTTTACGTTCAGGCTCAACAACCACGTGCTCTGGGTTGTGCATGTGCTCGAACGCTAGCTCTTGTACGCGGTAAGACAGCGTCGCAGAGAACAGCATGTTCAGGCGATCTTTTGGCTCAGGCATACGGCGGAACAAGAAGCGAATGTCTTTAATAAAGCCCAGATCAAACATACGATCGGCTTCATCAAGCACAACCGCTTGAATGTGGTTAAGGTTAAATACCTTTTGCTTGTAGAAATCGATGATACGGCCAGTCGTACCAATTAAGATATCTGCGCCTTCTTCGATCTTACCTAGCTGCTTGTCGTAGCTTTCGCCACCGTAAGCGAGTGCTGCTTTGATACCCGTGCTTTCAACCAGAGAGTCAGCATCGTTGTAGATCTGAATCGCGAGTTCACGCGTTGGTGCCATAATAATTGCACGTGGCTGGTTAGGCTTACGCCCTTCATGCTCAGGTGTTTTTAGTAGGTGGTTAAAAGTAGCAGTTAGAAACGCAAGCGTTTTACCAGTACCCGTTTGGGCCTGGCCTGCAATGTCTTGGCCGGTGAGCAGTACCGGGAGCGCCAAGGCTTGGATAGGGGTACAATAATCGAACCCTTTTTTCTCCAATCCTTCAATGACTTGAGAAAGTAAATCCAAGTCGGCGAACTTTTGCTCTGTGATATGCGTCTTTTTCATTGCTATAGAATATCAGCTTAAGCTTGCAATACGAAAGTAAATACATTCCAATAGGGCATCTATTTACTGGTTATCATCCAACCAGTTCTAAAAAATACATTGGAGTGGAAGATGAGTGATAAGATTTTGCAGCTAACTGATGACGGTTTTGATAACGATGTGATCAATGCTGCAGGCCCGGTTCTTGTTGATTTTTGGGCAGAATGGTGTGGTCCATGTAAAATGATTGCGCCGATTCTTGATGAAATCGCAAACGAGTACGAAGGCAAGCTCACAATCGGTAAATTAAATATCGACCAAAATGCTGGAACTCCACCAAAATTTGGTATTCGTGGCATTCCAACGCTGCTTCTTTTCAAAGATGGCGGCGTAGCAGCAACTAAAGTTGGTGCATTGTCTAAAACTCAACTTAAAGAGTTCCTAGACGCTAACCTTTAATTAGGTGAGCCTTTGAAAAGAAACCGCGCAGTTAACAAATGCGCGGTTTTGTTTTTTCTAAGCTATGGACTACTCTTAGTTTTAGTGCTAATTTATCGCACGTTAATTGAACGAATTTCTCTTCTTGGTCGATCCTGTGACCAACTCCTTCTTAACTTAAGAAAACAGATCCTATTTTGACTAAACAAACTTCCACCACTATGAATCTTACTGAACTGAAGAACAGACCTGTGTCTGAACTTGTTAAACTTAGCGAAAGCCTAGGTCTTGAAAATCAAGCTCGCCTAAGAAAACAAGATATTATCTTCTCCATCCTTAAAGCGCATGCAAAAAGTGGTGAAGACATCTTTGGTGATGGTGTTCTAGAAATTCTTCAAGACGGTTTTGGCTTCCTGCGTAGCGGCGACAGTTCGTACCTTGCTGGGCCAGATGATATTTACGTATCACCAAGCCAGATTCGTCGTTTTAACCTTCGCACCGGTGACTCGATTGGCGGTAAAATCCGTCCACCTAAAGATGGCGAACGTTACTTTGCACTGCTTAAAGTAAACACGGTTAACTACGACAAGCCAGACAACGCTCGTAACAAAATCCTTTTTGAAAACCTGACTCCTCTTCACGCCAACGAACGTATGGTGATGGAAGCGGGTAATGGTGCGACTGAAGATATCACAGCTCGAATTCTTGACCTTGCTTCACCTATAGGTAAAGGTCAGCGTGGTCTGATTGTTGCTCCGCCTAAAGCAGGTAAAACAATGCTTCTGCAAAATATTGCACAAAGCATTGCACGCAACCATCCTGAGTGTGAACTAATGGTTCTACTTATCGATGAGCGTCCAGAAGAAGTAACAGAAATGCAGCGCCTAGTTAAAGGCGAAGTAATCGCATCGACTTTCGATGAGCCAGCATCTCGCCACGTACAAGTAGCAGAAATGGTAATCGAGAAGGCGAAGCGTCTTGTTGAACACAAGAAAGATGTGGTTATCCTACTGGACTCAATCACTCGTCTAGCTCGTGCTTACAACACTGTTATTCCTTCATCAGGTAAAGTTCTTACTGGTGGTGTTGATGCGAATGCTCTACATCGTCCAAAGCGTTTCTTCGGTGCGGCACGTAACGTAGAAGAAGGCGGTAGCTTAACTATCATCGCAACAGCACTGGTTGATACTGGTTCTAAGATGGATGAAGTAATCTACGAAGAATTCAAAGGTACAGGTAACATGGAACTGCACCTTAACCGTAAGATTGCTGAAAAGCGCGTATTCCCAGCGATTGATTTCAACCGCTCTGGTACTCGTCGTGAAGAGCTTCTTACTAAGAGCGATGAATTACAGAAGATGTGGATCCTGCGTAAGATTGTTCACCCTATGGGCGAAACTGATGCAATGGAATTCCTTATCGACAAGTTAGCAATGACTAAAACGAACGATGAGTTCTTTGACGCAATGCGTCGTCAGTAATTTTGATTAGCTGATAGTTATTAATAAGCGCTGCCTTCGGGTGGCGCTTTTTATTTGCATTTTATAGCGACAGCTTGCAGAATGAGCAAAAGTGTTAAAAGGAAGTTAAAATGCAACATGGACTGTTGGCATCATTACTCCTGTCTACTTCACTGTTACTTTCCCCGGTTGGCATGAGCTATGCCACCGAGATGTCTCCACTTACAGTAGAGTCTTGGCTTGAGAATGATCAAGTAAAACTGAAAACTGCTGAATTACTCGAGCTTGTCGTGCGTGACGAAGTCAATTCGCTACGTTTTGCGCTTGAGCGTCTGACATTTCCCCAACAAGAAGTGGCTCGTTACCAACTCTTGAAGAAGCTCGAACAGCAAAAAATTGTACTCACCCCCAAGATGTCTATCTTTATTGAGCAGCAACTCGCTATCACGCCAACTTACCAAGTTTTAGAGCGTGGCGATGGTTATGAGTTTACGGTACCTGCCTTTAATTACCCTTCGATTGCCAACCGGCTCATCAAACAGTGGCGCCAAGACCAGAAGACGCTGGTGTTTGTGTTAGATGCAGAGAAACAAGAACTCGACCTAAAAGAGTGGTTATCTGGATCTGAGCATCAAGTTCAAACACGAGAAGCATTGTTAATCAGAGAGCTAGACAGTTTGTCTCCTGAAGCGGTTGATTATCTGACTAAGCAACTCACGGCCTCCTCGATTGTTAGCTGGCTACCTTCTACTGAGGTGGTGGTTCGATTGGCGCAAGTGAGCGAAGACCCAGAGGTCTACAAGATTCTATGGCGAATGAAGGCCGATTATCATAGCCAAGCTGAGCTAGTCCGCCTTGCTGAAACCAAACAAGCGTTCGCACTTGAACAAGTAATGGCTGCGACTAAGAACCCTCGTTTGAAAGATGAAGCGATTACTTTGCTTACCAAGGTTAACCCGCTATCAGAAGAGGTGAAGGAGTTTCTTGTCTCTAGGATGGCGATTGCCGATGAAGCGCCATTAGTCGCCCGTGAATTAGCCAAACAGGGTCATACGCGATGGTTGCAAGATCTTGTGAATGATAACCCTCAGGTAAAGAGCTCTTTGATCGAGCAAGCATTACCGTAAAGTGGATTTTGCCTCTCAATAACCACACTAAAAAGGGGGATCTCAGCTTCACCCTTTTTGATATACTGAGCGCAGAATAATCAGCATGTAGAAGTCCTATGAGTTTTAAAGATTTACGTGATTTTATCGACCATCTTGAAAGTATTGGTCAGTTGAAACGCATTTCTCACCCAGTCGATCCAGACTATGAAATGACCGAGATTAGCGACCGTACTCTACGTGCTGGTGGCCCGGCTCTTTTGTTTGAAAACCCAATAGGCTATGACATGCCTGTTTTAACCAATCTATTTGGTACACCTAATCGTGTGGCTATTGGTATGGGTCGTCAGGAAGTGAAAGAACTGCGTGAAGTGGGTAAGTTGTTAGCTTACCTAAAGGAACCTGAGCCACCAAAAGGCTTTAAAGATGCTCTTGATAAACTGCCGGTGTTTAAGCAAGTCTTAAATATGCCAGCTAAACGTCTTCGTAAAGCGGCGTGCCAACAAGTGATATGGCAGGGTGATGACGTCGACCTTGATAAAATTCCCGTGATGAGCTGTTGGGCCGATGATGTCGCGCCGTTGCTAACATGGGGATTAACGGTTACTCGCGGCCCTAATAAGAAACGCCAAAACTTAGGCATCTATCGCCAGCAAAAAATCGGCAAGAATAAGGTCATTATGCGTTGGTTAGCCCACCGTGGTGGAGCGCTTGATCTGCGTGATTGGATGGAAACTAACCCAGGTAAACCATTCCCAGTTTCTGTAGCGTTTGGAGCAGATCCTGCCACCATTCTTGGTGCGGTTACGCCAGTGCCGGATACTTTATCGGAATACGCGTTTGCAGGCTTACTACGCGGTAGTAAAACTGAGGTTGTTAAATCAATCAGCAATGATTTAGACGTTCCTGCAAGTGCGGAAATCGTGATGGAAGGTTACATCGACCCGAATGAGTTCGCGGACGAAGGGCCTTACGGAGATCATACTGGTTACTACAACGAGAAAGAAAAGCACCATGTGTTCACTATTACTCATGTAACCATGCGCGAAAACCCTATCTACCACAGCACCTATACTGGCCGTCCACCTGATGAGCCTGCGGTATTGGGTGTTGCGCTCAATGAAGTGTTTGTTCCTATTCTTCAAAAGCAGTTCCCAGAGATTGAAGACTTCTATCTACCGCCTGAAGGTTGTTCATACCGAATGGCAGTAGTGACCATGAAGAAGCAATACCCAGGTCACGCTAAGCGAGTGATGATGGGTGTATGGTCTTTCTTACGCCAATTCATGTACACCAAGTTTGTATTGGTGTGCGATGAAGGTGTGAATGCACGAGACTGGTCTCAAGTGACCGCTGCTATGTGTGAACATATGGATCCGTCACGCGATAGCCTGATGATAGAGAACACGCCGATCGATTCATTGGATTTTGCATCACCTGTGGTTGGGTTAGGTTCTAAGATGGGCCTAGACATCACTAAGAAGTGGGATGCAGAGTTAGCACTATCGCCAGATGTCGAATCAACACCTGTAAATAATGAACATATAGAGGGCAGCTTAGCTGAGTTAACCAAGACTCAACCTGAAATTATTGATATTCACCTGCAAAACGATAATGCCAACATGGTTGTGGTGTCTATTGATAAGCAAACTGCAGGTAATGGTAAGAAAATCATGGAAGCGGTTTGGTCTCAATTTGATGAGAACAAGTTTGTTATCGTGTGTGACGGCGATGTCAACGTTAGTGATTGGAATGACATTATTTGGGCGGTGACCACAAGAATGGATCCGGCCAGAGATACGTTGTTCCTACAGAATGAAACAGGACACTCAAAAATGGGTCTAGATGCGACCAATAAGTGGGAAGGCGAATGCCTGCGTGAGTGGGGTGTTCCAATCACAAAAGATCCTGATGTCGTTAAAAAGATTGATAGCATCTGGGAACAGCTAGGAATTTCATGAGCTACCAAGTAGTCTTATACCCAGAAAACATCAGTTTTACCGTAGAAAAAGGGCAAACGGTCTTGGATGCTGCGCTCAACAGCGATATCTATTTCCCAAACCGTTGCCAAGTCGGCGCATGCGCGATGTGTATGTGCAGAAAATTAGAAGGGCAAGTGAGTTACCATCTTGAACCCATGCTTACAGAGAAAGAGCAGCAACAAGGTTGGATTTTTGCTTGCCAAGCATTTGCAGAAAGTAATTTAGTTCTAACCTTTGCCGATTAAGGGTTAGTAAGAGGAAGAACATGACTATTAAATGTAAAGTGAAGTCTATCGAGCCTTTGGCTTGTAATACTTACCAAATCCTACTTCACCCAGAAACACCAGTCGCTTTTAAAGCGGGCCAATATCTGATGGTTGAAATGGGCGAGAAAGATAAGCGTCCATTTTCGATTGCAAGCAGCCCTTGTCGCCATGAAGGCGAGCTTGAGTTGCACATTGGTGCAGCTGAGCACAATGCTTACGCTTCAGAAGTCGTTGAGGCAATGAAGAAAGCGCAAGCTGAAGATGGCGATATAGCTATTGATGCTCCGCACGGTGATGCGTGGGTTAAAGAAGAAAGCGATCGTCCTCTGTTACTCATTGCTGGTGGTACTGGCTTTAGCTACGTGCGCTCTATTCTCGATCACTGCATCGCGCAGAACAGTAAAAAAGAGATTCATCTATACTGGGGCGCAAAAGATGAGTGTCAGCTGTATGCGAAAGAAGAGCTTGTCGACATTGCAGCAAAACACAGCAATGTACATTTTGTACCAGTAGTAGAAGAAGCGCCTGAAGTTTGGCACGGTCAAACGGGTAATGTACTTGAAGCAATCACGCAAAGTTTCGAATCATTAGCTGATTTCGATATCTACATTGCGGGTCGTTTCGAAATGGCAGGTGCTGCAAGAGACTTGTTTACTCAGAATAAAGAAGCAAAGCGTGACCATATGTACGCAGATGCTTACGCGTTTATCTAAGAATACTTTTAGATTTAGAGCAAAAAGAGAGCAGAAATGCTCTCTTTTTTCCGTTTAGGTGAACTATTAGGCACTTAAGCTCTATTTATTCATTTTTCATGAAAAAGTAGTTGCTAAGCTGAGTGGGTTCCCTATAATGCGACACCACTGAGACGGCAGACGCCACAAGGCTTCAGCAAGAATCAGTCAGACGGAAAGCGACAAAAATTAATTTTCAAAAAGTGTTTGACACTGAATGTTAATTCGCTAGAATGGCCGTCCACTTCGAGAGGCTCCTTACTTAAAAGGAACGCTCAACAAGTGAAGCTCTTTAACAATTTAAACCTATCAATCTGTGTGGGCACTCGTTGATGAATATCAAAACGTTATTACTTAGGTAGTAACAGTTACTTCGGTAACAAACTTGATTTCAATGAACTGAGTGACCAATACGAATAATTACTTTCTTTATAGAGAGGGGTTATTTGGCACAGTCAATTCATTACCATTCTGTTGGAATGGTAATAGCTTTAGAATTACATGTTCATTTTCGAATGAATATTAGTTTTGAAGTCAGTATTCGTTGAGTCACAAAATCTTAAATTGAAGAGTTTGATCATGGCTCAGATTGAACGCTGGCGGCAGGCCTAACACATGCAAGTCGAGCGGAAACGACACTAACAATCCTTCGGGTGCGTTAATGGACGTCGAGCGGCGGACGGGTGAGTAATGCCTAGGAAATTGCCTTGATGTGGGGGATAACCATTGGAAACGATGGCTAATACCGCATAATGCCTACGGGCCAAAGAGGGGGACCTTCGGGCCTCTCGCGTCAAGATATGCCTAGGTGGGATTAGCTAGTTGGTGAGGTAATGGCTCACCAAGGCGACGATCCCTAGCTGGTCTGAGAGGATGATCAGCCACACTGGAACTGAGACACGGTCCAGACTCCTACGGGAGGCAGCAGTGGGGAATATTGCACAATGGGCGAAAGCCTGATGCAGCCATGCCGCGTGTATGAAGAAGGCCTTCGGGTTGTAAAGTACTTTCAGTTGTGAGGAAGGGTGTGTAGTTAATAGCTGCGCATCTTGACGTTAACAACAGAAGAAGCACCGGCTAACTCCGTGCCAGCAGCCGCGGTAATACGGAGGGTGCGAGCGTTAATCGGAATTACTGGGCGTAAAGCGCATGCAGGTGGTTCATTAAGTCAGATGTGAAAGCCCGGGGCTCAACCTCGGAACTGCATTTGAAACTGGTGAACTAGAGTGCTGTAGAGGGGGGTAGAATTTCAGGTGTAGCGGTGAAATGCGTAGAGATCTGAAGGAATACCAGTGGCGAAGGCGGCCCCCTGGACAGACACTGACACTCAGATGCGAAAGCGTGGGGAGCAAACAGGATTAGATACCCTGGTAGTCCACGCCGTAAACGATGTCTACTTGGAGGTTGTGGCCTTGAGCCGTGGCTTTCGGAGCTAACGCGTTAAGTAGACCGCCTGGGGAGTACGGTCGCAAGATTAAAACTCAAATGAATTGACGGGGGCCCGCACAAGCGGTGGAGCATGTGGTTTAATTCGATGCAACGCGAAGAACCTTACCTACTCTTGACATCCAGAGAAGCCAGCGGAGACGCAGGTGTGCCTTCGGGAGCTCTGAGACAGGTGCTGCATGGCTGTCGTCAGCTCGTGTT
The DNA here is from genome assembly GCF_057785895.1 of Vibrio sp. QJM3NY_39. Lineage (NCBI taxonomy): Bacteria > Pseudomonadati > Pseudomonadota > Gammaproteobacteria > Vibrionales > Vibrionaceae > Vibrio > Vibrio sp. QJM3NY_39. Next base: position 69,111 of record NZ_CM173505.1, read on the forward strand.
GTGAAATGTTGGGTTAAGTCCCGCAACGAGCGCAACCCTTATCCTTGTTTGCCAGCGAGTAATGTCGGGAACTCCAGGGAGACTGCCGGTGATAAACCGGAGGAAGGTGGGGACGACGTCAAGTCATCATGGCCCTTACGAGTAGGGCTACACACGTGCTACAATGGCGCATACAGAGGGCAGCAAGCTAGCGATAGTGAGCGAATCCCAAAAAGTGCGTCGTAGTCCGGATTGGAGTCTGCAACTCGACTCCATGAAGTCGGAATCGCTAGTAATCGTGAATCAGAATGTCACGGTGAATACGTTCCCGGGCCTTGTACACACCGCCCGTCACACCATGGGAGTGGGCTGCAAAAGAAGTGGGTAGTTTAACCTTTCGGGGAGGACGCTCACCACTTTGTGGTTCATGACTGGGGTGAAGTCGTAACAAGGTAGCCCTAGGGGAACCTGGGGCTGGATCACCTCCTTATACGAAGATACTTACGATGAGTGTCCACACAGATTGATGGTTTAGATTTAGTTAAAGCCAGAGCTTTAATTAATAACGTAAGTTATTGATTAAAGCTTTTTGCTTTATGCTCTTTAACAATTTGGAAAGCTGACTGATTTGATTACTTACGAGTAATTCAAATCAAATTTAAAAGTTCTCAATGTTTATCTTTCATTAGATAAACACAACAAACACATTCAAGTGTCTTGTATTCGAATGATCAGAAATGATTGTTCATTTTTTGATTCTACTTTTTTTAAAAGTGGAAACAAAAAGTAAATTGAGTCCGGCAAACAGTCATTGAGAATTAACCCTTCTTGATGACAACCAAAAACCTTGGTTAGTTGCCATACACTTATTTGTCTTCACTTTTTAAAGTGAAAGCAAATAGAAACCCTTTCGGGTTGTATGGTTAAGTGACTAAGCGTACACGGTGGATGCCTTGGCAGTCAGAGGCGATGAAAGGCGTAATAACTTGCGATAAGCCCAGATTAGGTAGTAATAACCTTTTGAGTCTGGGATTCCTGAATGGGGAAACCCACGTGCATAAGCACGTATCCTGTTGTGAATACATAGCAACAGGAGGCAAACCGGGGGAACTGAAACATCTAAGTACCCCGAGGAAGAGAAATCAACCGAGATTCCGAAAGTAGCGGCGAGCGAAATTGGATTAGCCCTTAAGCTTTTAATGAGACAGATGAAGGCTCTGGAAAGTGCCGCAATAAAGGGTGATAGCCCCGTAATCGACATCTCATAATCAGTGAAAACGAGTAGGGCGGGACACGTGATATCCTGTCTGAATATGGGGGGACCATCCTCCAAGGCTAAATACTACTGACTGACCGATAGTGAACCAGTACCGTGAGGGAAAGGCGAAAAGAACCCCTGTGAGGGGAGTGAAATAGAACCTGAAACCGTGTACGTACAAGCAGTAGGAGCACCTTCGTGGTGTGACTGCGTACCTTTTGTATAATGGGTCAGCGACTTAATTTTAGTAGCAAGGTTAACCGTTTAGGGGAGCCGTAGGGAAACCGAGTCTTAACTGGGCGTACAGTTGCTAGGATTAGACCCGAAACCAGGTGATCTAGCCATGGGCAGGTTGAAGGTTGAGTAACATCAACTGGAGGACCGAACCGACTAATGTTGAAAAATTAGCGGATGACTTGTGGCTAGGGGTGAAAGGCCAATCAAACCTGGAGATAGCTGGTTCTCCCCGAAAGCTATTTAGGTAGCGCCTCGGACGAATACTACTGGGGGTAGAGCACTGTTAAGGCTAGGGGGTCATCCCGACTTACCAACCCTTTGCAAACTCCGAATACCAGTAAGTACTATCCGGGAGACACACGGCGGGTGCTAACGTCCGTCGTGGAGAGGGAAACAACCCAGACCGCCAGCTAAGGTCCCAAAGTATAGCTAAGTGGGAAACGATGTGGGAAGGCTCAGACAGCCAGGATGTTGGCTTAGAAGCAGCCATCATTTAAAGAAAGCGTAATAGCTCACTGGTCGAGTCGGCCTGCGCGGAAGATGTAACGGGGCTAAGCTATACACCGAAGCTGCGGCTACGTACCTTAGGGTATGTGGGGTAGGGGAGCGTTCTGTAAGCCGTTGAAGGTGTGCTGTAAGGCATGCTGGAGGTATCAGAAGTGCGAATGCTGACATGAGTAACGATAAAGGGAGTGAAAAACTCCCTCGCCGGAAGACCAAGGGTTCCTGTCCAACGTTAATCGGGGCAGGGTAAGTCGACTCCTAAGGCGAGGCCGAAAGGCGTAGTCGATGGGAAACGGGTTAATATTCCCGTACTTCTTACAATTGCGATGGGGGGACGGAGAAGGCTAGGTGGGCCTGGCGACGGTTGTCCAGGTTCAAGTATGTAGGCGGGTGGTTTAGGTAAATCCGGACCACTACTAACGCTGAGATACGATGTCGAGCTACTACGGTAGTGAAGTCATTGATGCCATGCTTCCAGGAAAAGCCTCTAAGCTTCAGATTGTAAGGAATCGTACCCCAAACCGACACAGGTGGTCGGGTAGAGAATACCAAGGCGCTTGAGAGAACTCGGGTGAAGGAACTAGGCAAAATGGTACCGTAACTTCGGGAGAAGGTACGCTCTTATCAGTGAAGTCCCTTGCGGATGGAGCAGACGAGAGTCGCAGATACCAGGTGGCTGCAACTGTTTATTAAAAACACAGCACTGTGCAAAATCGTAAGATGACGTATACGGTGTGACGCCTGCCCGGTGCCGGAAGGTTAATTGATGGGGTTAGACTTCGGTCGAAGCTCTTGATCGAAGCCCCGGTAAACGGCGGCCGTAACTATAACGGTCCTAAGGTAGCGAAATTCCTTGTCGGGTAAGTTCCGACCTGCACGAATGGCGTAATGATGGCCACGCTGTCTCCACCCGAGACTCAGTGAAATTGAAATCGCTGTGAAGATGCAGTGTACCCGCGGCTAGACGGAAAGACCCCGTGAACCTTTACTACAGCTTGGCACTGAACATTGAACCTACATGTGTAGGATAGGTGGGAGACTATGAAATTGCGTCGCTAGATGTGATGGAGTCGTCCTTGAAATACCACCCTTGTAGTTTTGATGTTCTAACGTTGGTCCCTGAATCGGGATTACGGACAGTGCCTGGTGGGTAGTTTGACTGGGGCGGTCTCCTCCCAAAGAGTAACGGAGGAGCACGAAGGTGGGCTAAACACGGTTGGACATCGTGTGGTTAGTGCAATGGCATAAGCCCGCTTGACTGCGAGAATGACAATTCGAGCAGGTGCGAAAGCAGGTCATAGTGATCCGGTGGTTCTGAATGGAAGGGCCATCGCTCAACGGATAAAAGGTACTCCGGGGATAACAGGCTGATACCGCCCAAGAGTTCATATCGACGGCGGTGTTTGGCACCTCGATGTCGGCTCATCACATCCTGGGGCTGAAGTCGGTCCCAAGGGTATGGCTGTTCGCCATTTAAAGTGGTACGCGAGCTGGGTTTAGAACGTCGTGAGACAGTTCGGTCCCTATCTGCCGTGGGCGTTGGAAAATTGAAAGGGGCTGCTCCTAGTACGAGAGGACCGGAGTGGACGAACCTCTGGTGTTCGGGTTGTCATGCCAATGGCATTGCCCGGTAGCTAAGTTCGGAATCGATAACCGCTGAAAGCATCTAAGCGGGAAGCGAGCCTTGAGATGAGTTTTCCCTGGCACTATAAGTGTCCTAAAGGGTTGTCGTAGACTACGACGTTGATAGGCAGGGTGTGTAAGTGCTGCGAGGCATTGAGCTAACCTGTACTAATTGCCCGTGAGGCTTAACCATACAACACCCAAGGGGTTTTGTGGACTCAGAAGTACCAGACCTTGAATACGTTTGAAGAGAAATAACTTTTAAATCAGTTTTCCGAATTTTAAAATTTGCTTGGCGACCATAGCATTGTGGACCCACCTGATTCCATGCCGAACTCAGAAGTGAAACACAATAGCGCCGATGGTAGTGTGGGGTTTCCCCATGTGAGAGTAGGACATCGCCAGGCTTTAATTTCGACTTTGTCTAGTTTTTAGACAAGTCACCATAGAGTTCTAAGTTTTCTTAGAGTTTTATGTTGACTTTCAAAGTGGAAAGCGTATTATACGCGTCCTGCTTAAGTGCTAAGGCACTGAAAGCGTTCTCTTTTTAGAGAACAGGCTCTTTAACAATTTAAACCTATCAATCTGTGTGGGCACTCGTTGATGAATATCAAAACGTTATTACTTAGGTAGTAACAGTTACTTCGGTAACAAACTTGATTTCAATGAACTGAGTGACCAATACAAAGTTAAGTTTACTTAATTTTGGCACAGTCAATTCATTACCATTCTGTTGGAATGGTAATAGCTTTAAAATTACATGTTTATCAATCTTTTTCGAAAGAGCGAATAAATATTAGTTTTGAAGTCAGTATTCGTTGAGTCACAAAATCTTAAATTGAAGAGTTTGATCATGGCTCAGATTGAACGCTGGCGGCAGGCCTAACACATGCAAGTCGAGCGGAAACGACACTAACAATCCTTCGGGTGCGTTAATGGGCGTCGAGCGGCGGACGGGTGAGTAATGCCTAGGAAATTGCCTTGATGTGGGGGATAACCATTGGAAACGATGGCTAATACCGCATAATGCCTACGGGCCAAAGAGGGGGACCTTCGGGCCTCTCGCGTCAAGATATGCCTAGGTGGGATTAGCTAGTTGGTGAGGTAATGGCTCACCAAGGCGACGATCCCTAGCTGGTCTGAGAGGATGATCAGCCACACTGGAACTGAGACACGGTCCAGACTCCTACGGGAGGCAGCAGTGGGGAATATTGCACAATGGGCGAAAGCCTGATGCAGCCATGCCGCGTGTATGAAGAAGGCCTTCGGGTTGTAAAGTACTTTCAGTTGTGAGGAAGGGTGTGTAGTTAATAGCTGCGCATCTTGACGTTAGCAACAGAAGAAGCACCGGCTAACTCCGTGCCAGCAGCCGCGGTAATACGGAGGGTGCGAGCGTTAATCGGAATTACTGGGCGTAAAGCGCATGCAGGTGGTTCATTAAGTCAGATGTGAAAGCCCGGGGCTCAACCTCGGAACTGCATTTGAAACTGGTGAACTAGAGTGCTGTAGAGGGGGGTAGAATTTCAGGTGTAGCGGTGAAATGCGTAGAGATCTGAAGGAATACCAGTGGCGAAGGCGGCCCCCTGGACAGACACTGACACTCAGATGCGAAAGCGTGGGGAGCAAACAGGATTAGATACCCTGGTAGTCCACGCCGTAAACGATGTCTACTTGGAGGTTGTGGCCTTGAGCCGTGGCTTTCGGAGCTAACGCGTTAAGTAGACCGCCTGGGGAGTACGGTCGCAAGATTAAAACTCAAATGAATTGACGGGGGCCCGCACAAGCGGTGGAGCATGTGGTTTAATTCGATGCAACGCGAAGAACCTTACCTACTCTTGACATCCAGAGAAGCCAGCGGAGACGCAGGTGTGCCTTCGGGAACTCTGAGACAGGTGCTGCATGGCTGTCGTCAGCTCGTGTTGTGAAATGTTGGGTTAAGTCCCGCAACGAGCGCAACCCTTATCCTTGTTTGCCAGCGAGTAATGTCGGGAACTCCAGGGAGACTGCCGGTGATAAACCGGAGGAAGGTGGGGACGACGTCAAGTCATCATGGCCCTTACGAGTAGGGCTACACACGTGCTACAATGGCGCATACAGAGGGCAGCAAGCTAGCGATAGTGAGCGAATCCCAAAAAGTGCGTCGTAGTCCGGATTGGAGTCTGCAACTCGACTCCATGAAGTCGGAATCGCTAGTAATCGTGAATCAGAATGTCACGGTGAATACGTTCCCGGGCCTTGTACACACCGCCCGTCACACCATGGGAGTGGGCTGCAAAAGAAGTGGGTAGTTTAACCTTTCGAGGAGGACGCTCACCACTTTGTGGTTCATGACTGGGGTGAAGTCGTAACAAGGTAGCCCTAGGGGAACCTGGGGCTGGATCACCTCCTTATACGAAGATAGTCACGATGAGTGTCCACACAGATTGATTAGGTTTAGAAAGTAAAAGAGACGATATTGGGTCTGTAGCTCAGCTGGTTAGAGCGCTCGCCTGATAAGCGGGAGGTCGGTGGTTCGAGTCCACTCAGACCCACCAATATCGACTAGATACAAAGATGGGGCTATAGCTCAGCTGGGAGAGCGCCTGCCTTGCACGCAGGAGGTCTGCGGTTCGATCCCGCATAGCTCCACCATCTTTAAGTGTTTTTATCTGAAAATATTTAAAAATGGTTTCGAAAGAAATCTAGCTCTTTAACAATTTGGAAAGCTGACTGATTGATTACTTACGAGTAATTCAATCAAATTTAAAAGTTCTCAATGTTTATCTTTCATTAGATAAACACAACAAACACATTCAAGTGTCTTGTATTCGAATCAAACTTTAGTTTGATTCACAATTGAGTCCGGCAAACAGTTATCAAGAATTAACCCTTCTTGATGACAACCAAAAACCTTGGTTAGTTGCCATACGCTAAGACCCTTTCGGGTTGTATGGTTAAGTGACTAAGCGTACACGGTGGATGCCTTGGCAGTCAGAGGCGATGAAAGGCGTAATAACTTGCGATAAGCCCAGATTAGGTAGTAATAACCTTTTGAGTCTGGGATTCCTGAATGGGGAAACCCACTTACATAAGTAAGTATCCTGTTGTGAATACATAGCAACAGGAGGCAAACCGGGGGAACTGAAACATCTAAGTACCCCGAGGAAGAGAAATCAACCGAGATTCCGAAAGTAGCGGCGAGCGAAATTGGATTAGCCCTTAAGCTTTTAATGAGACAGATGAAGGCTCTGGAAAGTGCCGCAATAAAGGGTGATAGCCCCGTAATCGACATCTCATAATCAGTGAAAACGAGTAGGGCGGGACACGTGATATCCTGTCTGAATATGGGGGGACCATCCTCCAAGGCTAAATACTACTGACTGACCGATAGTGAACCAGTACCGTGAGGGAAAGGCGAAAAGAACCCCTGTGAGGGGAGTGAAATAGAACCTGAAACCGTGTACGTACAAGCAGTAGGAGCACCTTCGTGGTGTGACTGCGTACCTTTTGTATAATGGGTCAGCGACTTAATTTTAGTAGCAAGGTTAACCGTTTAGGGGAGCCGTAGGGAAACCGAGTCTTAACTGGGCGTACAGTTGCTAGGATTAGACCCGAAACCAGGTGATCTAGCCATGGGCAGGTTGAAGGTTGAGTAACATCAACTGGAGGACCGAACCGACTAATGTTGAAAAATTAGCGGATGACTTGTGGCTAGGGGTGAAAGGCCAATCAAACCTGGAGATAGCTGGTTCTCCCCGAAAGCTATTTAGGTAGCGCCTCGGACGAATACTACTGGGGGTAGAGCACTGTTAAGGCTAGGGGGTCATCCCGACTTACCAACCCTTTGCAAACTCCGAATACCAGTAAGTACTATCCGGGAGACACACGGCGGGTGCTAACGTCCGTCGTGGAGAGGGAAACAACCCAGACCGCCAGCTAAGGTCCCAAAGTATAGCTAAGTGGGAAACGATGTGGGAAGGCTCAGACAGCCAGGATGTTGGCTTAGAAGCAGCCATCATTTAAAGAAAGCGTAATAGCTCACTGGTCGAGTCGGCCTGCGCGGAAGATGTAACGGGGCTAAGCTATACACCGAAGCTGCGGCTACGTACCTTAGGGTATGTGGGGTAGGGGAGCGTTCTGTAAGCCGTTGAAGGTGTGCTGTAAGGCATGCTGGAGGTATCAGAAGTGCGAATGCTGACATGAGTAACGATAAAGGGAGTGAAAAACTCCCTCGCCGGAAGACCAAGGGTTCCTGTCCAACGTTAATCGGGGCAGGGTAAGTCGACTCCTAAGGCGAGGCCGAAAGGCGTAGTCGATGGGAAACGGGTTAATATTCCCGTACTTCTTACAATTGCGATGGGGGGACGGAGAAGGCTAGGTGGGCCTGGCGACGGTTGTCCAGGTTCAAGTATGTAGGCGGGTGGTTTAGGTAAATCCGGACCACTACTAACGCTGAGATACGATGTCGAGCTACTACGGTAGTGAAGTCATTGATGCCATGCTTCCAGGAAAAGCCTCTAAGCTTCAGATTGTAAGGAATCGTACCCCAAACCGACACAGGTGGTCGGGTAGAGAATACCAAGGCGCTTGAGAGAACTCGGGTGAAGGAACTAGGCAAAATGGTACCGTAACTTCGGGAGAAGGTACGCTCTTATCAGTGAAGTCCCTTGCGGATGGAGCAGACGAGAGTCGCAGATACCAGGTGGCTGCAACTGTTTATTAAAAACACAGCACTGTGCAAAATCGTAAGATGACGTATACGGTGTGACGCCTGCCCGGTGCCGGAAGGTTAATTGATGGGGTTAGACTTCGGTCGAAGCTCTTGATCGAAGCCCCGGTAAACGGCGGCCGTAACTATAACGGTCCTAAGGTAGCGAAATTCCTTGTCGGGTAAGTTCCGACCTGCACGAATGGCGTAATGATGGCCACGCTGTCTCCACCCGAGACTCAGTGAAATTGAAATCGCTGTGAAGATGCAGTGTACCCGCGGCTAGACGGAAAGACCCCGTGAACCTTTACTACAGCTTGGCACTGAACATTGAACCTACATGTGTAGGATAGGTGGGAGACTATGAAATTGCGTCGCTAGATGTGATGGAGTCGTCCTTGAAATACCACCCTTGTAGTTTTGATGTTCTAACGTTGGTCCCTGAATCGGGATTACGGACAGTGCCTGGTGGGTAGTTTGACTGGGGCGGTCTCCTCCCAAAGAGTAACGGAGGAGCACGAAGGTGGGCTAAACACGGTTGGACATCGTGTGGTTAGTGCAATGGCATAAGCCCGCTTGACTGCGAGAATGACAATTCGAGCAGGTGCGAAAGCAGGTCATAGTGATCCGGTGGTTCTGAATGGAAGGGCCATCGCTCAACGGATAAAAGGTACTCCGGGGATAACAGGCTGATACCGCCCAAGAGTTCATATCGACGGCGGTGTTTGGCACCTCGATGTCGGCTCATCACATCCTGGGGCTGAAGTCGGTCCCAAGGGTATGGCTGTTCGCCATTTAAAGTGGTACGCGAGCTGGGTTTAGAACGTCGTGAGACAGTTCGGTCCCTATCTGCCGTGGGCGTTGGAAAATTGAAAGGGGCTGCTCCTAGTACGAGAGGACCGGAGTGGACGAACCTCTGGTGTTCGGGTTGTCATGCCAATGGCATTGCCCGGTAGCTAAGTTCGGAATCGATAACCGCTGAAAGCATCTAAGCGGGAAGCGAGCCTTGAGATGAGTTTTCCCTGGCACTATAAGTGTCCTAAAGGGTTGTCGTAGACTACGACGTTGATAGGCAGGGTGTGTAAGTGCTGCGAGGCATTGAGCTAACCTGTACTAATTGCCCGTGAGGCTTAACCATACAACACCCAAGGGGTTTTGTGGACTCAGAAGTACCAGACCTTGAATGCGTTTGAAGAGATATAACTTTTAAATCAGTTTTCCGAATTTTAAAATTTGCTTGGCGACCATAGCATTGTGGACCCACCTGATTCCATGCCGAACTCAGAAGTGAAACACAATAGCGCCGATGGTAGTGTGGGGTTTCCCCATGTGAGAGTAGGACATCGCCAGGCTTTAAATTAAATCTTTAGGTTGACCGACCTGGGGATATGGACGCTCACTTAGTGAGTTGACCACTGCGGAGTGGTAGTTCAGTTGGTTAGAATACCGGCCTGTCACGCCGGGGGTCGCGGGTTCGAGTCCCGTCCACTCCGCCACTTATTAAAAAAGCCCTGCTAGAAATAGCAGGGCTTTTTTACATTTCAAGAAAAGTGTTTTGCCCTTCGGTCGAATGAGTCCCACAAAGGGGTTGCCTGAAGTCCGCAACCCCGTCCATTCCGCTGCTTATTAGAAAGCCTAGTCTGACGACTAGGCTTTCGTCGTTTCTGGGTATGTGTTTTAACTCTTGGCTTTGGCTTCCGTAAAAGGTTGTTTTGGCTAGTAATCGTTGAATCGACGATTGATTAGAAAGCTGTGCTAAGCAATAGCCGGGCTTTGCGATCTAACATGACAAATTGATTTTAATTAATAAGTTAGCAGGAGTTCTCTAAGTGGCTGTGGCTTCTTAATTACTTCTGTTGAGTGATGATTAAGCCGCGCTTTAAACTTCGGAGTTTTGCTGTGTCCCAGAATTGATTTCGTCTAGAGTCTGAAACTCGGCTGCTATACATTCACTTCTTCAATCTTAAACCAAGCTATCTGATCGTTATTCCTTCAAAAATCTATATAAAGGTTGTCAGTCAGCTCAAATGGATTCTAAACAGCTTGTTTTATAGTTTGCTAAAACTACATACGGATAGACCTAACGTATCCCTCAGTGTTTTTTAGGAAACCTTGCGGGGGATTCCAAGAAGATTTAACCTCATGACTTAAAATCAGTACTTATAAAGCATTAATAGCATTTGAAAATCCATGATCAAGATGTGTGACTTATGGATTGTTACGAGCTAGGTAGGTCCTATTAAAAATGGACGATGCTTCGGTCAGCAATAAGCTGGGTGTGGAGAAGGGATCTGGATGGAAGACTTTTACTACCATCTCTAGTATTTGCTTATTCGTACTGAGCAAGTTACTTAAGGTAAACAGTAGATACAAAAAAGCCGATGCTAGGCATCGGCTTCATGTTAGTTGTATCAGTTTAAGCTGGTTGAACCAGAGCGAGTGCCTTACGAGAAACTTCGTGAGCTGCCTTCGTTAAGTTTTGCTTTTCTAGTGCATCAGATAGGTATCCGTAATCTGATACGTTTGAGCGAAGTGCTAGTGCTTTCTCGAAGTGGCCTTGTGCTTCTGCCCATTTCTGTTCTCTTAGGTAGAACTGAGCCAATGCGCTGTGTGCTTCGGCATTGCCACCATCTTTACTGATGGCGCGCTCTAGCATCACAACGACTGGGTGGTGATCGGCAAGGTTAAGCTCTGGAAGCAACATGTAGAGCTCATTTGAACCACTCTTCGCAATGTTCTCTTTGATCACAGTGAAGGCTTCTGAGTCAGCTTTACGAGCGATCAGTTGCTTCACAAAGCAGGAAACAAGGTGAGAGCTTTGTTTCTGCTTTCTTGAAAGCTTGTTCCAATGGCTGATTAAACCTTCGCTACCTTGCTGTTGTGCCACATCGTGAAGCAAGCCGCATTGTGCTTTTTGTTCTAACTCAACTTGCTCATCAGCCGTAAGAAGCTTGTTTTTAGCTAGCTTAGGCGTTAACTCTAGTAATGGCTGCCAGAGTTTAAGCTGCATGTAAGTGGCTTTTAATAGGCCAAGTACAGCGGTGTTATTAGGATATGTACCTTTTAAGGTCGAAAGTGTGTCGAATGCGGCTTCGTAGTTCGACTCACTGATCTGTTGTTTTGCTTTAGTTAGCTCAACGGCCAGTAGAGAGTCCTCTTGTTGGCTAGCAAGCTCGATGTACTTATCACGCTCACTCGTATTACCTTGTTCGTGAGCAGCTTGAGAAGCGACTAAATAACAAAGTAGAGGCATGTCGTGATGATTAGCCCAACGAGTTACTTTCCTCTCTGCGCCTTTCCAATCACCTTCAAGAAGCTTGATGATGCCTTCATTGGTATAACGACGAGAGCGTTTTAGTTTACGAACACTGAACCAGTTCCAAGTCGTTGAGCTTGCGTACATAAGCTTTTTGAATAGGTACTCCAAGCCGAATAGAGCAGCTAGAAGAGCAATGACAAATATAACCAGTGTTGTCACACTCATCTCAATGGTCTTATTTGCTATCGAAATCAGGACATAACCTTGTTGACCTGAGAACTGGGTACCGACAACTAGTCCGGCACCTAGAACGAGAAAAAGAAAAATCCAGCGAATCATTATTTTTCCTCCGTGGTCATAACGGTTACTTCACGACGTAGGCGTTCACGAATTACGTCAGATAACTCATTTTGAGACTCAAGTTTCACAGGATATTTCACAGAAATATTCTGCTCACTCAGCTGCTTAATTGCCTTCTCAAACTCAATCACTGAGTTGTTATCTTGGTTTAGGTACGACTTCGACCACTCGTTAGCTGTTTGCAGTGCGGCACTGTAGATGTCGCCTTGCTCCTTGTAGACGGCGCGAATAGCTGTCTCTAGTTTGCCTTTGATATTTTCACGCAGGTAGAAGTGCTGCTCTGGTGATAGTAGAGGGATGACTTCTCCATCACGACTGCGGAAGGTGATGAAGTTTTCTGAGAAGTCTTTCATCGACGTCATCAGGTTGTTCTGCCAATCATTGATGTCTTGCGATACGGCTTTTTTCTCTACAACTGCAGCTTCTGGGAGAATCGCATTGGCAAGCGGTAGCGTATCGACTTGTTGTTGTAGGCTTGTGATACGCAGAACTAAGCCGTCACGGTCGATAAGAGGGATAGTGCGAAGCTTAGTAATGTCATTGGTCATTGATTGGCGCAGTGATACTAAGCTTGGGTCATTTAGTGCTGCGATACGTTGATCGGCGCTTTCCATTAGTTTGGTTGCGCTAACGGCATCATGCTCAAGGAACAATTTACGACCTGCTAGTTTTACTAGGTAATCGGCTTCAGCAAGCAACCAGTCATTTGGTCGACGGCCTTTAACGTCAGCTACTGCTAACTGCAGACTTTGAATACTCTTTTGTTGCTGGGATTGTACGACCTGAGTTTTCTCCACGGCGTGAGAAGCTTCTTGGATAGTCTCTTGCTTGATGGTTTGCAGGTCTTTATTTACTGCAGATTGGGTATTTTGCAGTTGTGTTTGAAGAGCCGAGATTTGAGCCGAGTACTCAGCGCTCTTTTGCTGCATTTGAAATGCGATACCGCCACTGAAAATAATAGAAATAGCGATCGCAATAGCGCCTAGTTTGACACCGCGCTTACCTTGCTTTTCTGCTTTCTCGATTTGCTCTTTATGCTCAGCTTGAGGCTGTTCACTTTGAACCGTATTTGACGCAGAGGCATCAAGTTTTCTTTCAGGCTGTTTTGTCTCTGTAGATTCAGCTTTTTCGTTTTCAACAACTACTGGCTGAGTGTCTTGTTTTTTTTCAGGTTCAATATGCTCATTATTTTTTTTGCTTGTCATGCTTATTTCCTGTTTCTAGCTAGGGCCGGAGAGCAGCCAGTAATATTTGGTTCGTAGCACTGTGAGTATTGGTTACGTTCGAGAAACCGAGTTGTTGTGCTCGTTCTACTATGCGCTGGCTTGGGACAAATAGTTGTCTCGTTGAAAGCCAAGCCAAATACTCATCAGGGGTAATTGAGCAGAGATACTCCAATTGTTCCTGACTAGTGATGACAACTTTGGACGTTTTTTTGTTTATCCATGTTTGATAGATATTGTGATCGTTAATGGGAATATATTCTCTACGGTAGGTCTCACAATAAGAGACTTGTGCACCTCGATTGAGTAAAGAATCTCGAATGAGCTCACGCCCACCATTTCCACGCAGTATCAAAATGGATTTATTATCTACGCCATTAAGTTCAGTAAGTTTGAGAAGATGTTCACTATCACTCACTTGGGGATAGTTTACTTTTTGTTTACTAACTTTGCTTAAAACGTGCGCAGTTTTTTGACCAACGCCAAGATAAAGCGGCGAAGTTGGCCAAATAGATGAAGTTTTCGAAAGGATGCTTTGGGCAGCGGTCACAGCGTGGTGACTGACTGCAATAATGATATCGCTGTTATTAAGCTGGGTGCTTAAATCCGATGAGTGTGGATTATCAACGATACGAATAAGCGGATGATGGATTGCTTGAATCCCTTCATCCGCTAGTTGTTGGCAAAGCGATTGTCCCTCTGAGCCGGGACGTGTCACCAACACTGTCATGATTATTCTTGGTCAGCGTAGAGCTTGGTTAAGATTTCTCTCGCGCCATCATCCAGCAACTGATTTGCCAGAGTAACGCCAAGCGCTTCTGCATCTTTGCGAAGGCCAGAGATCTCACCACGAACCATTTTAGAACCATCTGGTTCGCCTACTAATGCACGTAGCCAGATATTATCGCCATCTAATAATGAGTAGCTGCCGATAGGCACCTGACAACCACCTTCTAGGGTAAGGTTCATTGCACGTTCGCACAGTACACGATCAGCCGTGTCTTTATGATTCAGTGGTTCAAGGAGTTTAATCAGACGCTCGTCATCAAGGCGACACTCAATACCAACAGCGCCTTGGCCAACAGCAGGGAGAGACTGCTCTGGTTCGATGAAGCTACGAATACGCTCTTCTAGCTCTAGACGTTTAAGACCTGCAGCAGCCAGTACGATCGCATCGTATTGACCATCATCGAGTTTACCTAGACGAGTACCAACATTGCCGCGCAGTTCTTTGATGATCAGATCTGGGCGGTATTCTAGCAACTGACATTGACGACGCAGGCTACACGTACCCACGACAGCACCTTGTGGTAGCTCGTCGATGTTGTTGTAAGTGTTTGAAACGAAAGCATCACGAGGGTCTTCGCGTTCACAGATAGTTACTAGACCTAGACCTTCAGGGAAGTCGACCGGTACATCTTTCATTGAGTGAACGGCTAGGTCAGCACGGCCTTCTAGCATCGCCACTTCGAGTTCTTTAACGAACAGCCCTTTACCACCCACTTTAGCCAGCGGGGTATCTAGGATGATGTCACCTTTGGTCACCATAGTTACCAACTCAACCTCTAAACCAGGGTGAGCAGCTTGCAGTGCATCCCTTACAAAGTATGCCTGCCAAAGGGCAAGAGGGCTTTTTCTGGTCGCGATACGGATTGGTGCTGAATTTGTCATGGTGTTTCCGATATAGGTTCTGTAATAGGCTAATCCTACCATTGTGAGGCGAAAATTCTTACTGTTTGATCATTCCATGCTTTGATAGCTGAGGGATTTTCATGAGTTCACCAAAATAGTGTGATTGGTATCTCATTTGAAACATGGGCTATTATTAGAAATAGGTAATAAAGAGGACACTACGGCGCCGTGAGTTTAACTTTTTGTCATCAAGGCATTGGCCAGTATGACAGGTTCCTTTGCTTTACCATTAAGGGTAAAAGTGTTAAATTGATCACGTTTTGTTGCTCCTTTCGTTCAGTAACTAAACAGAAGTGCATTTAATCTCAAACCAAGGACTTACCTTGCAGGCTTACACTCAGACTTTGATTCAACGATTAGACAATCTTAATCAGCAGCGCATTGATCGTGCGTTGGCGTTGATGAATGTCCAAGGCCAGCGAGTTTTCAACCTTATTCCTGCACTACTTCACTTCAATCATCCCATGATGCCTGGTTATTATGACCAACAAGTTCCTTTTGGAATTCGCAGCTTCACGCCTAATGAATTCCAAAAGCAATTTGTCTCTGATACCGAATTAACGCTGGGTGGAAAACTCACCGAGGCTGCTGAACCGGCAATCCTGGGCTTGTACACCATGGGCAGTACTTCTTCTATTGGCCAAAGCACTTCAAGTGATCTCGATATCTGGGTGTGTGTTTCTCCGGATATGGATGGCGCATCTCGCGACAGCCTTACCAACAAATGTCTGTTGATTACCGACTGGGCTGAAACCTTAGGGGTTGAAGCTAACTTCTTCTTGATGGATGAACAGCGTTTCCGCTCAAACCATTCTGAAGAGATGACCGGTGATAACTGTGGTTCTTCACAGCACTTATTACTGCTTGATGAGTTCTATCGCTCTGCCGTTCGTTTGGCTGGCCAGCGTTTGTTGTGGCAAATAATTCCGCCAGAAATGGAAGAGTGTTACGACGAGTATGTCCAAGGCCTGTGTCAGGATGGTTATCTTGATTGCTCGCAGTGGATCGATTTCGGCAAGCTGAACCGCATCCCTGCTGAAGAGTACTTTGGTTCAAACCTGTGGCAGCTTTATAAGAGTATCGACTCACCGTATAAATCGGTTTTGAAGGCGATCCTGTTAGAAGCTTATTCATGGGAATACCCAAACACCCAACTGCTTAGTATTGATACCAAGCGTCGCTTCTTCGCGGATGAACCGGATCTGTATGGCATGGATAGCTATTATCTGATGCTTGAGAAGGTAACGCGCTATCTAGAACGCATTAACGACCACACTCGATTGGACTTGGTGAGACGTTGTTTCTACCTTAAGACCCACGAGAAGTTGTCACGAGATGCGGGCATTGGTTCTGTTGCGTGGCGTCGTGAGGCCTTAACTGAGATGACTAAGTCTTGGAATTGGGGACATGAAACCATTGCTGAGCTCGATAACCGCCGTAACTGGAAGGTAGAGCAGGTTAAAGTGGTACACCATGCACTGCTTGATGCCTTGATGCTGAGCTACCGCAATCTGATTCAATTTGCGCGTCGTAACGACATCACTTCGGCAATCAGCCCACAAGATATTAGTATCTTGGCTCGTAAGCTTTACGCTGCGTTTGAGGTGTTGCCGGGTAAAGTGACACTACTGAACCCACAAATCTCTCCTGATCTTCATGAACCAGACTTGAGCTTCATCGAAGTTCGTCAGGGTCAGTCGAATAAAGCCGGTTGGTACTTGTATAAGCAGCCACTGGTAGCGCATCGTATTCTTGGTCAGCCTTCACTTGAGCACCATGAGTACTTGAGTAAACTGGTTGCTTGGTCATTCTTTAATGGCTTGATTACAGAGTCGACGCGTTTGCACTCTGTGGTACGTGATGCTCAGATTGATATCGATAAGTTCTATCAAATGGTGAGCGATCTGCGCAATACTTTCTCTTTACGTAAGCGCCGCCCGAGCATGCAAGCACTGGCGAGCCCGTGTGAAATAAGCCAGCTAGCGATGTTCATCAATTTTGAAAGTGACCCAACTTCTGAATTAAGTGGTCGTGCGTTGAAGGTTGATCTTAAGAACGCCGATATCTTCAGTTTTGGTGAAGAGGGTAAGAGTTTAGTCGGAAGTGTTGATCTGGTTTATCGTAACTCTTGGCATGAAGTACGTACGCTTCATTTCCAAGGTGATACTGCAATGCTCGACGCGTTGAAGACGGTACTTGGTAAAATGCACCAAGATGCTTTACCGCCAGAATCGGTCGATGTGTTCTGTTACAGCAAAAACCTGCGTGGTGTGATGCGTAATATGGTGTATCAACTGCTTGCTGAGTGTATCGACTTACGCTTGAAACCGATTGAGCCAGAGAAACGCCGCCGTTTTAAAGCTATTCGCTTAGCCAACAAGATGTTTGGCCTGTTTTTTGAACGTCGAGGCGTTTCGGTGCAGATGCTGGAAAACTCGGTCGATTTCTATCGTAGTATCTCGACGAATAAGCTGAAGGGCTCACCTTTACTGATGCTCGATAAAGAGCAAGAGTATCAGTTACCAGAAGTGGTTGATGGTTTTGCGAGTGAAGGTTTAATTCAATTTTTCTTTGAGGATACCGATAAAGGTTTCAATATTTATGTATTGGACGAGTCGAATCAAGTTGAGGTGTATCACCAATACAGCGGTGAAAAAGATGAGATGATCGCGAGCGTGAATTCTTTCTACACTTCAGTAAAAGATGAGTCGAAGGTGTCGTCTAAGTTGATTAATTTCAATCTACCTCAGTACTACCAAATCGTTCATCCTGAAGAAGGTAACTCTTATGTGGTGCCTTACCGTAACGATGCGACTTTAGCTTCTCGGAGCTCAAAGATAGTCAACATCTAGGCTTATTCTCGATAATTGATATTAAGAAAGGAGTGATTGATTCACTCCTTTTTGTTTTTTACCAATAATTAGATCCAATTGATCTCTTCATCTGCGTGTTTTTCGCATTCTTCTTTGACCATCTCAAACAATTCCATACCCGTCTTTGAGCATGTCCATTTGTCATCAACTAGCTTGAAGTGAAAACCACCAGATTTAGACGCTAACCAGATTTCTTTCATTGGTTCTTGGCGGTTGATAATGATTTGGCTGCGGTTCTCAAACTCCAGCGTCATTACGTTACCAGTCACTTCGTAATCAATATCTGCCTCTGATTCATCGATAGCTTCTTCGATGTTTTGCATCTGTATATCGACCAGTTGATGAAATTCAGTCTCGTTCATCCTTTCTATCCTATTGCTTTTCCTGAGTGTGGTGCGATTATAGGGGGCATTGAGTTAATAATCACGATATGCAAAATGAAAAAATTAATTACCGCTCTGTTTATGGTGTCCGTTATTGGACTTTCTGGTTGTGGTCAAACAGGTCCGTTGTACGATCCTGATGCAGTACAGCAAACTGAACAATCAGAATAAGTGAAAACACGCAGAAATCGTTATTTATAAGGGATAAGAACTTTGGATTACTTCAACTATCAGGAAGATGGCCAGCTTTGGGCTGAGGACGTCGCACTTTCACAACTAGCAGAGCAATATGGTACTCCGTTGTACGTATATTCTCGTGCAACATTAGAACGCCATTGGAATGCGTTTGATTCATCGGTTGGTGAGCATCCACACTTGGTGTGTTATGCCGTTAAAGCTAACTCGAACCTTGGCGTGTTGAATACTTTGGCTCGCATGGGCTCAGGTTTCGACATCGTTTCTGGCGGTGAGCTAGAGCGTGTGGTTGCTGCGGGTGGCGATCCGGCTAAAGTTGTGTTTTCTGGTGTTGGCAAAACAGCCGCAGAAATGAAGCGTGCGCTTGAGTTGAACATTAAATGTTTCAACGTAGAGTCTGAGCCAGAACTGGAGCGACTGAATAAAGTGGCTGGTGAGCTTGGTGTTAAAGCGCCGATTTCACTGCGTATCAACCCTGATGTTGATGCGAACACTCACCCTTACATTTCTACGGGTCTGCGTGATAACAAGTTCGGCATTGCCTTCGACCGTGCTCCTGCAGTTTATGCGTTTGCAAAAACACTCGATAACTTGTCTATCCACGGTATTGATTGCCACATCGGTTCCCAATTAACGGATATCGAACCTTTTATCGATGCCACTGATCGTC
Source organism: Vibrio sp. QJM3NY_39 (assembly GCF_057785895.1). NCBI lineage: Bacteria > Pseudomonadati > Pseudomonadota > Gammaproteobacteria > Vibrionales > Vibrionaceae > Vibrio > Vibrio sp. QJM3NY_39. The sequence goes on from NZ_CM173505.1 coordinate 88,054, forward strand.
TGCTTGCACTGATCGACCAACTACGTGCCAATGATATCAACATCAAGCACCTTGATGTTGGTGGCGGTTTGGGCGTGGTTTACCGAGATGAATTACCACCACAACCTTCAGATTACGCGAAGGCTTTGTTGGCTCGTCTAGACAATCATTCTGATCTAGAGTTGATTTTCGAGCCTGGAAGAGCGATTGCTGCGAACGCTGGTGTATTATTAACGAAAGTCGAGTTCCTGAAGCCAACAGAGCATAAGAACTTTGCCATCATCGATGCGGCAATGAACGATCTGATGCGCCCGGCACTTTACCAAGCTTGGCAGGATATTGTGCCAGTGAGCCCGCGTCAGGGTGAAGCGGTGACTTACGACTTGGTTGGCCCTATCTGTGAGACGGGTGACTTCCTAGGTAAGGATCGTGACCTTGTTCTTGAAGAAGGCGATCTACTGGCCGTTCGTTCTGCTGGTGCTTATGGCTTCGCTATGTCATCTAACTACAACACTCGTTCGCGTGCGGCTGAAGTGATGGTTGATGGCGATAAAACTCACTTGGTTCGTCAGCGTGAAGAGCTTACGAGTCTGTGGGAACTTGAAAACATTCTTCCGGAGTAATTTTAAGCGTTATGCACTTCCACTTTTCTAAAATGCATGGTTTGGGCAATGATTTCATGGTCGTGGACTGCATTACTCAAAATATTTTCTTTTCTCCAGATTTGATCCGTCGTTTGGCGGATCGTCACACTGGTGTGGGCTTTGATCAGCTACTTGTGGTTGAGGCTCCCTATGATCCAGAAACTGACTTCCATTATCGCATATTCAATGCGGATGGCAGTGAGGTGGAGCAGTGTGGCAATGGTGCGCGTTGTTTTGCTCGATTCGTTCGCATGAAAGGCTTAACGAATAAGTACAGCATCAACGTGAGCACCAAGAAAGGAAAAATGGTTCTCAAGATTGAAGACAATGACCAGATCACTGTCAACATGGGCATTCCTGAGTTTGAACCTGGCAAAATCCCATTCAAGGCAAAGCAGCCTGAGAAGACGTATATCTTAAGAACGGATGTACATACCTTGTTCTGTGGTGCCGTAAGTATGGGTAACCCGCACGTGGTTACCGTTGTTGATGATGTCGATACTGCAGATGTGGAGACCTTAGGTCCGCTTCTTGAATCACATGAACGCTTCCCTGAGCGTGTTAATGCTGGCTTTATGCAAGTGATTAACCGTGAAGAGGTTCGCTTGCGTGTTTATGAACGCGGTGCGGGTGAAACTCAGGCGTGTGGCAGCGGTGCATGTGGCGCGGTTGCGGTTGGTATCAATCAAGGTTTGCTGGCTGAGAACGTGAAAGTTCGTCTACCTGGTGGTGATTTGCAGATTAGTTGGCAAGGTCCGGGTAAACCTCTGTTTATGACTGGCCCGGCAACCCATGTGTTTGATGGTCAACTTTCTTGCTAATAAACATTCATAACCAATAGATTCATAAAAATAAAGGATAGGTTTTGTCTTACGTTCAAGCCGACGCACTCACCGCAGAAGTGGTCGCGGAATATTTACGTGATAACCCAGATTTTTTCCAAGACAGGAAAGGTTTGGTTGATCGCCTTGCTATCAATAATGTTGAGCAGGGTGCTGTTTCTCTGGTGGAGGTTCAGCTTAAACGCCAACGCCACCGAATCGAAGAGCTAGAGGAAGAAATCACTGGCTTGATGTCGTTGGCAGCGAATAACGATAAAACCTTCTATGAATTTATGGATCTGCAAGCTCACGTGCTGAAATGCAGTGACTTTATGCAGGTTATCAAGGCTGTTGAACAAAAAGCGTTAGATTTAGGGTTGAAGGCCCATGTACGAATTCTCTCGCAACCTGGCTTTTATAAGCTGAGTGAAGACCGCTATTCGAAGTTTTCGCTCAACCATTTCAATGGTAAAGATGCTTATCTAGGACGCTTGAGAAAAGCCGACAGACACGATTTGTTTGGTGATTTCCAAGTTCCAGAGCTAGGCTCTTATGTAGTACTACCACTTGCTAAGCAGTCTCCATTGGGTTTGCTTGCCTTTTCTAGTGAAGATGGCGGACATTTCCAACCTCATATGGATACGCTATTTTTACGCCATTTAGCACTTGTTGTGTCTCATTTGGCGGACACCTTACCTTGGCAGATAAATAATGAGCCTAGAGCCCAAAATACCTCTTCCTAACAGCCTTCAAAAGCCACTTTCTCGCTTCTATGAATATCTCAGAAGCGAGAAGGGACTCAGCCTGCACACCCAACGTAATTACAAACAACAACTTGAAACTATGGCTTCTCATTTGGTCACACTTGGACTGAAAGATTGGGGCCAAGTAGACGCGGCGTGGGTAAGACAACTTGCCAGTAAAGGCATGCGAGAAGGAATGAAAGCGAGCAGTATCGCGACGCGCTTATCGTCACTACGCAGCTTCTTTGATTTCCTTGTGTTACGTGGCGAAATGACTGCAAATCCAGCCAAAGGGGTTTCTGCACCTCGCAAACAGCGTCCTTTACCTAAAAATCTCGATGTCGATGAAGTCGGACAGTTGCTTGACGTGAATGAAGACGATCCATTATCGATTCGTGATCGAGCGATGATGGAGGTGATGTATGGTGCAGGTTTACGTCTCGCTGAACTGGTTGGCATCAATCTTAAAGATGTGCTGGGCCGGCAAGGCGAAATCCGAGTGATTGGTAAGGGCGACAAAGAACGCAAAGCACCGTTTTCAGGACTGGCTAAAGAGTGGGTCGATAAATGGCTCAAAGTGCGCGGTGATCTTGCTTCTCCGGGAGAAAAGGCCCTGTTTGTGTCCAAGTTAGGGACCCGGATCTCTCATCGCAGTGTGCAAAAGCGCATGGAAGAGTGGGGTAAGAAGCAATCCGTCGCGAGTCATATTAGCCCGCATAAACTGCGTCACTCCTTTGCAACTCACGTGCTTGAATCGAGCCAAAATCTGAGAGCTGTCCAAGAATTACTTGGGCATGAAAACATCTCAACCACCCAAATTTACACCCACTTGGACTTTCAACACTTAGCACAAGCTTACGATCAAGCTCACCCAAGAGCACGTAAGAAGAATAAAGAATAGATTAAAGGTTTTACTATGCGAATTTATCGAGGGTTAAAGTCCATCAAAGCCATGACCTTTGACTTGGATGACACCCTGTATGACAACTGGCCTGTGATCATGATGGTAGAAAAAGAGATGGCGCAGTGGCTTTACCAAAAGCACCCAGTGTCGGCTTCTTTATCGCTTGAAGAGTGGCAGGGCATTAAGCAGCAAGTCGCCTCTGAAAACCCAGCTTTAAAGCATGATGTTACCGTTTGGCGTGAAACACAGATTAAGAGTGGCTTACTGCAGTTGGGCTACTCTCAGCAGCAAGCTGAACAGGCGGCTCGTGAGGGGATAGAACATGCTTTGTGGTTGCGCAATCAAGTCGATGTCCCTCAAGAAACGCATCGAGTGATGGCAGAACTTAGCCAACGCATTCCTTTGGTTGCGATTACCAATGGCAATGTCGATCCACATAAAATTGGTTTAGGGCAGTATTTTCAACTAATCCTTAAAGCTGGCCCAAACGGTAGAGCAAAACCTTACCCAGATATGTTTGATAAAGCGCAACAATACTTAGATGTTGATGCCATCAACATTCTTCATGTGGGTGACCATCTGAGAACGGATGTTTACGGAGCTAAGCAAAATGGCTTCCAAGCATGCTGGTTTAATGACATTGGTTCCAATTTATACCTCTCTTCGAAGGCGAGTGTGCTGCCTGATGTTGAAATAGAGCAACTTAGCGATCTCATGCGACTAATTTAAAGACCTCTGTAAGCTTATTGTGTCGCATTTATGATATTGAATTGTTACATTAGTCGCAATTAAATGCCTGTTTAGGCTAGGATAATTGGCGACTACTTTTTATCGATTCATTTCAGTCATAGCAGTGGTTGCGGGTTCTTCACTTCACTCTATTTCGATCAAGGGTTGGCATGCAAACATTTACATTTCTCGCAAATACTGAGGAGCTATTTAAATCTCAATTTGATCAGCGAGAGTGGTGTGACAGCAAACAATATCTTATTCAACTTTTCTCTACCCAATCTTCTGATATGGCTCGTCGAATCGCGAGTGTTGCTCTCAATCGCCTAAGAAATGCCACCTTAATTGGCCAGAGTGCTCGTCATGTTATCTGTGACAATTGTCTTGAGAGTCGTTGTACCTTAATCATTATCAGTGAGTTTAATGAAACCCGTTTAACCTCCGCGGTTCAGCCTTTTACAGGCAACCCAAACCAAGACAGCCAAGAGCTCGCTTCTCAACTAGATCTCTCGAAAGATGCGAAAACGGTCATCAGCCTATGCGATCAGGTTGAAGGTCGTGATTACCCTATCTATAGCGCCTTTGAAAACCTACCCTATACATTGCCTGTTGCTGGTGGCTTGTGTCATGAGAATGAATACGGGCGTTGGGTTATGCATAATGAACAGACCTACCAACACGCTTGTGTGGCGGTGGCTCTGACTAACCCCAGATTGAAGGTTTGGTCAGATGCCTATTCTGAGTGGAACCCGATCGGGATGAAGCTACGAGTCACACATGCAGTCGGAAATCGCTTATACGCGTTGAACGACAAGCCGGCTATCGACGTATTCAAACATTATCTTGCTGATGGTAAAGATCTCCCTTTCAGTCAGCTGATGAGCTTTCCGCTTTATCGAGAGCTTGGCAGAAAGAAGGGCATATCGACACCGCTGCGTATTAATGATGATGGCAGTATCGAGTTTGATAGTCCTTGGCATGTCGGCGAAGAGGCACAGTTTTGTTATAACCATCCTTCTTTGACCGCAGAAAAAGTGCGTCACGGCGCTGAGATGCTTGCCATGCATCAGCCGGAATCGGTGATCATCTATAACTGCGTCTCTCGACTTGAATTTATCGACAGTAAACTTGAGCTCAAGCCATTTGAGGGGATAGTAAACGCGTGCGGCGCATACTGCATGGGTGAGCTATACCGCAACGACGATCGCCAAGAGATACTGCATCACAGCCTCACCTATATTGCGATGAGAGAGTCGGACGAGATTAATGAGTTTCGTTGTGATGATTTCCAGCGTGACTCAACGGTATCGCCACTGCTTAATCTCGTCAGAAATGCGGTGGCTGATCTCGACAGTATGAACACGCAGATGGAGAAAAAACTTCATCAACAGGCGCGTCGTTTAACCGAAAGCTACCGTATTGATTCCCGCACCGGGTTGCCCAACCGTATCGTGTTAAAAGAGCGCCTCAATACGATTCTCTTCAGTGAGCACTTACTGACGTTAAAGCTGACTAATTTCCATCAAGTTAACGAGAAGTATGGTTACCAAGTGGGTGACCAGCTGTTACTTGATCTGTCTAATCATTTTGTCGAGCGATTACACCTTAGTGTGGCTAAAGAATCTCAGGTGAAAGTAGAGCTGTTCAGCATTGGTATCGGTGAATGGGCGATCATTTTTAACGCCAATGTTGGCTGCGATAAGATAGAACAACGTTTCGTTGAGTTTGCTGATGATATTGAGCACATCAATTTTGAGCCGTATGGCTTGGCTGATATTGATTATCTGTCAGTTTCTCTGTGTGGCGGCTTCGCTAGTCGTTGCGACTTCCTAACTGATAGTGGTGATGAGATCTTATTGAAAGCGATCGAAGCTCGACGTTATGGGGTCAGGAATAACACTCACATCACCAATGCTAAAGACATTCAGGTGAGTGAAGAAGATCGTAAAGAGCAACTCGGCTGGCTGAGCTGTGTAAGTCGTGCGATTTTAGATCAGAACATCATCACTTATTCCCAGCCAATTGTGGCGTCCGGTACTCACGAAATGATTGGCCAAGAGTGCCTGGTCAGAATCATGGAGTCAGACGGTACCATTGTGCCACCAGGTAAGTTCTTGCCTATCATTGCCGACACGCACCTTTACACTCGCCTCAGCCGACACATGATTAAGAACACCATTGGTTATATGGCGGATAAGCAAAGCTCATTTTCTATCAATCTATCCCCACAAGATTTGTTGAGCGACAAGACGCTTGAGGTACTCGAGACCGCCATCAGTGCTATGAACGATCCCACTCGACTTGGCCTAGAGGTTCTTGAGTCTGAGCAGATTAAAGATTACGGTCGTATGATTGAGGTGTGTGATCACTTCCGTGCTCTTGGGGCGAGAATCATTGTTGATGACTTTGGGTCTGGCTATTCCAATATTGATGAGATCATTAAGCTTGAGCCGCAGATTATCAAGCTCGACGGTAGTCTGATTCGCAACATCGACAAAGACCAAAAACAAAGAAATATCGCCTCTCAGTTGGTTCGCTTATGCCAGGTGTTTAATGCGCAAACCGTCGCTGAATTTGTCCATAACCAACAGGTTTGTGAGATAGCAGAGCAAATGGGTGTCGATTATCTGCAGGGTTACTACTTTGGTGAGCCTAAGCGACTGTTTTAGTTGTTAAAGCTTTCCGTATCCTATTGTGACTTGCTTTAAAAAGTGTTCTGCCGCTATTGGTGACTGTTTTGGGTGGAATCAATGATGTCTAACTAACGTCACATTATTTATAAGACGATCGTAAGTATTCCGTGCAAGCCTTATCTATAATAAGCACAATAACCAATCATTAACGTAACGATTAATGTGAATATGCAATCGACCTCTCTCCTGATACAAGATATAGAGCAAACCCAGCGTGAATTGCAAAAGATAGATTTTCATCAACATGAAGACCTACTGATTCAGGTGTTTTCTTCTTTCGAGAAAGGTTCGGTTTTGGCTGCCTGCCAAGTGATTCAAGCGACTTTCCCTAATGCTAGGCTGATTGGCTGTAGTGCAAACCACTACATCAGCCAAGGCGTCATCCTGCATCAAGGTCTCTATCTTATTGTCACTCGCTTCGATGCGACCTCTTACACTTGTGGCGTTGTCGAATACAGCAAGCAACCACTATTAGATAGTCAATCGATGTGGCAGCAGCTTGAGTGTAATACCAATACTCAAAATATCATCTGTTTCGCCGATCGCTTGCAGATAAACAACCGCGACTTATTTTCAGCGTTTGAACAATCGAGATATTCATTGCCTATTTGTGGCGGTGCATCGACCATCACAGATAATGGGCGATGGGTAATGCTAGACGGCATTTGCTATGAGAATGCTTATGTGATGTTGGCGTTGCACAGTGTCGAGCTCGTAACCACCAAGGGTTATTACACCGAGTGGAACCCTATTGGCCGCACCTTTCGTGTCACTGGTGCTCAAGATAACCGGTTGGCTGAATTGGATGGTATGCCTGTTCGCGATCTTTATAATCGCTACCTTGCTGATGGCCTCGAAGTACCTTTCGAGCAACTGCATAATTTCCCCTTGATGGTCGGCGACCCGAAAGAGCAAAATATTCACTTGCCACTCAAGGTGAGAGAATGTGGAGAGATAGAATTTAGTGGTCATTTTCAGATTGGTGATGAGGTCAGGTTTTGTTACGACCATCCTTCACTGACCTTGGAGCAGATCCGACTCGGTGTACAACAGATTGCCTCTCATAAACCGGAGCAGTTTTTTATCTACAACTGCACCTCTCGTATCGATTTTATTGATGGTAACCAAGAAGTAGAGGTCTTCCAGACGCTCGCAGACACCTATGGAGTATACTGCATGGGAGAACTCTATCAAGATCGTGGCCAACAACGAATCCTGCATCATAGCCTCACTTATCTCGCGCTTAGAGAAGGTGAAGGCAAGGCTGTACAGCCATTAGAGACACAACCCACGACCAACATATCGCCTCTGTTTTCATTGATTCGAAATGCACTGCTTGATGTTGATGACATGAACAATAGCATGGCGAGTAAGATTCAGCAGCAAGCGACTGCATTGACGGCGAGCTACCGAATTGATCGTCGCACTGGGTTACCCAATAGAAGTGTACTGCGTGAGAAGCTGTCACAAATGAGCTCTGACAGTCATTTATTGGCTTTGAAGGTCACCACATTTGGTCAAATCAATGAGAAGTATGGTTATCGAGTAGGTGACAAACTTCTGCATGATCTGAGTGAGTACTTTCAGAAAGCACTGTGGCAGTTTTTTGATGAGGGTTGCCAGCTCTACAGTATTGGTATTGGTGAGTGGGCGGTGGTGTTTGATAGTTGGGCCAGCCAAGAACACATTCATCAGCGTTTCTCTGAATTTTCAGATCAAACCGAGCATGTTAATTTTGAGCCGATGGGGCTACCCGATATCGATTATCTTTCGGTTTCGGTCTGCGCAGGTGTCGCGAGTCGTCGCGATTTCCCTACGACCTCCATTGATGATTTATTACTGAAAGCGATTGAAGCTCGACGCAGCGCGGTGAGTCAGAATAAACATCTGGTGAGTGCCAAGGCGTTAATCCAATTAGAGAAGCATCGCCAAGAACAACTCGGTTGGCTATCGTGTGTCAGCCGCGCGGTGCTCAACCAAAATATTGTTGCTTGCTCGCAACCTATTGTATCGGCGCATAGCCATCAGGTAGAAAGCTATGAGTGCTTAGTTCGAATTGAAGAGGATGGTCAGTTGATTGCGCCGGGTAAGTTCTTGCCAATCATTGAAGGAACTCATCTCTATACGCGTTTAAGTCGCCAGATGATAACGCGTACCTTTGATTTTATGAGTCAGCGAACCGATTCGTTCTCAATTAACTTAGCACCACAAGATTTCAACAATGAGAAAACCATTCTTCACCTTGAACAAGCCATCAAAAAAATCAGTCACCCACAGCGTATTGGCTTAGAGGTGTTAGAAACGGAACAAATTCAGGATTACGGTCGCTTGATCGAGGTGTGTAATCACTTCCGAGATCTTGGTGTGAATATTATTGTCGATGACTTTGGTTCAGGCTATTCGAACATTGATGAGATCTTGAAACTGGAACCACAAGTGATAAAGCTTGATGGCAGTTTAATTCGCAATATCGATAAGGATAAAAAGCAACGCAAGATAGCGCAACAGCTGGTGAGCTTATGTCAGATTCTGAATGCTAAGACGGTGGCTGAATTTGTTCATAACGAACAGGTGTGTCGAATCGCAGAGGATATGGGTGTCGATTACCTGCAGGGTTACTACTTCGGCCAACCTCAGCGCTTATTCTGATAGGGAGAGTAAAATCTCTTTTCAGCGAACAGCCAGCGTGTGCGTTTCACGTGAAACACTAAATGGTTCAATAGATTAAAGTACGATGTGAAAAGGGTGAGCTTACGGCTCACCCTTTTTGTTTTTAGTATCTGTCCCGCCCTGAAATGTGCTTATTGCCTTCCTACGCTCCTGCTTGATCTATTTGAGAGCGTGGCCACATTTGTCGGCGTGGAATACTTTTAGATACTGTTGGTAGTAGTCATCAATCAGTTTGGCAGGTTCGCTTTCACCTAAAGACTTGAGTAACTCAATGCCCACTTCGCAAGTACACAGATGGCCCCTGTCTTGATTGCGGCGCAAGGTGTAAGAGGATTCGCTGGTGATGTCGAGGTGAACTTGTGGGACAGCTTGTAACCACGAGCTCTTGTTAAGCATCTTCTTCGCTTCTTGCCATGTGCCATCCAAGATGATGAATAGCGGCTTACGATTCTGGGCTTGGGTCATTACAGCTTGCTGGCACTCAATGCTTTTATCACTCGGGAATAAAAGAAACGGTTGTCGTGTTTCATCTTCAAGCAGTGCCATTAGCTCGGCTGGTGGTGTTTTCCTTTGCCATATCAAGGACTGACACTGCTCAAGGGATTGCTCAAGCAACTTTCCGGTGTTGGTGTCTCGCGACAGCTCATTCTCATGAGTCAGTAGTACAAGATCGGTTTGGCTTTCAACCGTCGGTATTAGATGACAAACGCACTGGTGAGTGAAGCCACAACCATGGCAAGCTTGTTGGTTACTCATCTTTACAGCTTAACTCCACTTTGTGCAGGTGATACACCATCAGCGAACAAAACCACATCGCTGATATCAGCATCATCTGCAACTGGAGCGACACTTGGGTTGAGTGGGTAGCTAACACCGGTGTAAGACAGTGTGTGCTTCGCAGGTGTTGCACCGCCGCCGCTGACATTGAAGATCAGATCTTGCCAACCGTGGTTTTGTGATTTGCCTAAGCGTATGTCGCCCTTAACCAATGTCACTCGACTATTGAAGCGCCAGTTATCTTGATGATTTTCAAAAATAAGCAGTGTACAGCCACCAGAGCCACACCAATCGAGCTGGGCAAACAGTTCTTCCTTACCATCGCCATTTAAGTCGTAGGTTAACCAGCGGTACTTGGTATCGTCAGGTGAGCTGTTGTTGATCTTAAAATACTCACGGATCGCTTGGTCGACTTTTTGATCAAGTTGATCACTGGAGTTCACCTGCTTTGCGGTTAGATCAACGTTAGCGGTGGTGTTTACTTGCGCTTGTGCATTCTTAGCTTCGAATAGCACCAGACCGCCATTGGCTATCGGGTAGACAACGTTGCCCACTTTCTCTTTTTCAGCGACCAGCTTGCCGTTATCGAGCGTGAAGATGCGCTCGGAGATTAAATATTGTTGCTGGTGGCGAGTCATAACCACTTGTACCTGATTTTGGTTCAGTTGCTGCCAGAAGCCTTGTTCAACAATAGAGGGGTCGCCATTGCTGTACGAGTATGTCGTAATGGCGCTGTGGTCATCGTTGAGCTCAAGGTTGATAGAGAATCCAGTGTTCTGCGTTGAGCTAGCGAAGTAGAGTCCGCTCCAGTCCAATGTTGGATCTTGGTTAGAGACCGTTGCACAGCCATTATAGTTACTGTCATTGAGGTTAAGCTTGGCATGCCATCCATAGATAGAATCGCTCATGCCGTCGCTGCAACTCTCTTTTGTAAGGTTGAGTTTGCCTTGCGCTGCTTTACCTTCTAATTGGTAATCACGACTGCTTGGTGTGGTGCGGCTTGATTCAATATCGAGGATCTGTGGCTGCTCGCCCATCTTAGTGTATTTGAGCTGGTCCTTATCGAAGTTTGCTGACCAGAAAGGTTCATTGCCGAATACACGTGTTGAACGCAGGGGTTGGTCACAACGATCAGGGTTTTCTGCGGTGAGGATATTCACTTGATCAACCACGAAACGTGCCGTGAAATCTGCGTTATACCCTGTTTGGCTCGGTACGGTTAGATGACCAATCAGCTCGCCGTATAAGGCTTGGTAAGGTCTCGTTGAGAGCCCTTGCGCTTCTAATGCGAGTTCTGGCGTTAAATCTAACCAGTATTGTTGTTGGCTACCGCAAGGGGTGAAGGTTCGGCTTTCATGGCCAACCACCACCTGGCCACGCATGATGAAGGTTTGCGGTTGAATGCTTAGTGGCTCATCCAAGGTTGCTGGTGGTAGTTCTGGCTTTTGGGGGGAATCTGGTGCTGTGACACAGCCTTGTAGAGCGAATGCGACTAGCCATGTCACTGGGTTTTTCATTACCTTCATGTTATATCTTCCTCGGAGCAACCGTTAATTGGATTTATTATGGCATATTGGTTATTTAAAACAGAACCTGACACCTTCTCTATTCAGACTCTGAGAGTACAAAAAACCTCTTGTTGGGAGGGTGTACGCAACTATCAGGCTCGAAACATGATGCGCGATGACGTTAAGCTTGGAGACCTGGTGATGATATACCATTCATCATGTAAAAAAGTGGGCGTCGCGGGGATCGCTAAAGTAACCAGAGAAGCCTACCCAGACCATTTTCAATTCGATCCAGAAAGTGATTACTACGATGCCAAGTCTTCGCCAGACAACCCACGTTGGATAATGGTGGATGTCGAGTTTGTGCGAGTGACTGAGCGCTTAATTCCTTTGGCAACGCTTAAAGCGATGCCTGAGCTAGCAGAGATGCCGTTGGTTAAACGGGGCAATCGCTTATCCATCATGCCGGTTACAGAGCAAGAGTGGCAGGCGATCTTAAGCAAAGAAGTGCTAGGTTCTCGTTAGCGTTAGAGAGAACTTTTTACGTAAGGTTCAAAAAAGGCAGCCATTGGCTGCCTTTTTATTTATTCAGATCTCTTCGACGAGATGAGGTTAGAGCAGGTGCTTTTCTAGGTAGTGCGCAACGGCGTCGTCTGCGCTGCTGCCAATCACTTCATTGTCTGGCAAAGCTTTAAATACTTTCTCATGCGATGTACCCATCACTAAGCCTTTGCCTGCCATAGCCAGCATCTCGGCATCGTTCATTCCGTCACCAAAGGCAATACAGTTATCCAGTGTCAGGTTCAGTGACTTCGCAACAGCGTCTAAGGCATGGCCTTTAGAAACTTCAGCGGCCATCACTTCTAAACACCAAGGCGTTGAAAAGGCGATGTTCAGCTTGTCGCCAAAAGTATCTCTTAGCTTTTGTTCAAACGTGACGAGATATTCGTGGTCCTGTTCTGGGTGAGTGAAAAAGACTTTCGCAATACCTTCGCTTGGTGCATTTTCTGCTTCAAAGCGCTTGTAGCTAAAGCCAGACTCACTGTGGAATTTTGCCAGCATTTCGTCTTCACGGTCCAATAGCCAATCTTCATTCTGGTACATGTGAATAAAGAGATTTGGATCTTGGCGAACAATATCGATAACAGGTTGAACGAGTTCCTGAGGCACGTTCTGGCTATACATCAGTTGATCGTTCTGGTCATGCACGCGTGCACCGTTTGAAGTGATCATGTACGCCGGAATACCTGCGATCTGACGAATACCCGCCACATCGACGTGGTGACGACCCGTAGCAAAGATAAAGGTATAACCTTGGTCGTGTAATTTCTTAAGTGTTAGCTTGGTAAAGTCGCTTAGCTGATGGTTGGGAGCCAAAAGCGTACCATCTAAATCAGAAGCAACAATTTTCACGGAATCTTTTAGTGCAGGAATACTCATTTAACCCTCATTGCAAAAATGCTTAACCAATATCGACGCTAGCCAACGCTAGAATCGTTTTAACTACAATATCTCTAGGTAGAAATTGTATGCCAATTTCATGCAAGAAAAGAGGGCAAAGCTCACTTACTTCTCTTCCTCTTTAGCACTTATGTTCTTGGTCGGTTACTCAGCTTATTCGCTTATTCGCTTATTCGCTTATTAGTTTATTAGCTCTAGGCAAAAAACTGATTGATAGCATTCAGTGTTTGATTGCGATATTCGTCTTTCTCAAACAGCACCTCATGCTTAGACCCTTCAATGGCCTTAAACTGGCAGGCTGAGTTGGTTTTCCTCAGTTTATTGATGAACTTCACTTGAGCGCTGTTGCTGACAATCTTCTCTTCTCCAGCTTGAATCAATAACAGTGGGATCTTGATTTGACGAGTTTGTTGTATCGCCTGCTTCGCTGCCATTAACCCTTGCCATACCCAGCGAGTGCTTGGTCCGCCAACCTGCAAAGAAGGGGACCCGTCATACAAGCAACGGAACCAGTGATAGCGTACCTTGCTGTGGCTGAGTAAGTTATTTTCGAAGGGCTTAGAGTAGTACGCTTGCTGCCCCGGGGCATAAGTCGGCTTAGCATAGAAAGCGGTGAGTACTTGCCCAACAACCATCGCGATGGGCTTGAAGTACCATTCAGTCTTAATCCCAAACATCGGAGCGCACAGAGTAACTTTGTCAAACGGGTGATCGGGGTGAGTTTGTAGATAGCGAGTAGCTATGGTGCTGCCCATTGAATGTGCCAGTAGGTAGCGATTGGAGTATCGGCTTAGGTCAAAACTGGCAATGACGTCAGACATGTCTGAGGCGTAATCATCAAACTCATGAATGTGACCAATGTCAGAGTCTGTTACCATACGTTCCGACTGGCCTTGACCTTGGTGGTCAAATGAATAAACGTCATAGCCTTGCTGATAAAAATCATAAAAGAGTTCTTGGTATTTCAAGCAACACTCAATGCGGCCATTTGAAATAACAATGGCTTTGGTGTGCATTGGTGAGGTTAGGCTACACCAGTACAGCTTCTTTTTACCTGATGATGTGACATACCCATCTTTACGTTGTTGCCAAAGGGCAGGGATCGGGTGTTTAATCGCTTGCTCGAACTCAGGTTCTTGCGTGTACGAAAATGGGGCGGCACTGTGGTTTTCCATGGGAAATTACCTGAACTGATGCATGTGAGAGCTTTATCGCTACTAATGTTGTTAGATTAAAGAACTAGTAAGGAAATGCAAATGGATACTCATGTTTGGCTTGCTTATGTCGTCACGGCGATATTGTTTAGTTTGGCTCCGGGCTCAGGTACCGTTAACTCAATCAGCAATGGGCTAAGTTATGGCACCAAGAAGTCACTTGCGTCGATCGCCGGCTTACAGCTCGGTCTTGCATTCCACATCATGCTGGTGGGTGCAGGTATTGGTGCTCTGGTGGCTCAATCTGCGTTAGCGTTCACCATCATCAAATGGGTAGGCGTGGTTTACCTTGTTTGGTTGGGTATTCAAAAATGGCGTGATAATTCTAGCTTGGTGGCTTCAGAAGAAAGCTCAACGCTATCGAGTGGTAAGCTGCTTAGAAATGCCGTGCTTATCAATCTAACTAACCCAAAATCTATCGTGTTTTTGGTGGCTCTGTTTCCTCAGTTTATCGATCCTACACAACCGCAAGCACAGCAGTTATTAGTGTTAGGAGTTACAACAGTATTCATTGATAGTGTTGTTATGTTGGGCTACACCTCATTAGCTTCACAAATGGGACGTTTTATTCGTTCTGATCGTATAATGAGTAAGATAAATAAAATATTTGGTGGTATGTTCATGGGTTGCGGTGCCTTGCTTGCTGCCGCTAAAGCTTAGTAAAGCAATACAGTTATAGATAAATCAATAGAGTTATAGATAAATGACCGCTACCTACGTTGCTCGACAACCTATCTTAAACCGTAACAAGAACACGCTTGGTTATGAGCTGTTGTTTCGCGACGGAGAAAGGAATGCCTACCCAGCGCATATTGAGTCTAATCGAGCAACGTACCGTCTGATTGTTGAGAACTTCTTATCGGTTGGGCATAACCCTTCGATTCCATCTTCGCGCTGTTTTATTAATTTCCCTCATCAAAGCTTGATTCGTCGGCTTCCTTTAGGCTTGCCGAAAGACAAGGTTGTGGTCGAGATTCTTGAAACCTGCCAACCGACGGATGAGCTGTTAGAGGCGGTCAAAGAGCTCTATCAAGCGGGGTACATGATTGCCCTAGATGACTTTACCTCTACGCCAGAATGGGAACGATTCCTTAAATACACGCATATTGTTAAGCTCGATATCATGCAAATGGGCTTGAATGAAGCGTGTGATTTGGTAAGAGCTCATCAAGGGAAGAAGTTTAGCTTTCTGGCTGAACGAGTCGAAACTGAGCAAGAGTTTAAGCAAGCGAAAGAGGCGGGTTTTAAGTTCTTCCAAGGGTACTTCTTCAGCAAACCTGAAATCATCAAGACCAAGTACATTAGTCCTGAGCAAGTAATTGCGATGGAGCTGTTCCAAGAAGTGTGTAAGCCGGAAGTCAACTTCCAACGTGTCGAAAGCATCGTCGCGAAAGATGTCGCCTTATCGTATAAGTTACTGCGTTTTGTGAATACCATGTCACCTCGCCTTGAGGTCACCATCTCTTCGTTCCGCCAGGCTTTGGTTTATCTGGGGCAAGAGAAATTGAAAATGTTTGTCTCGTTGGCAGTGGCGTCTTATGTCTCTGATAAAAAGCCAAAAGAGCTATATGGCTTATCGCTTCAGCGAGCTCAGTTCTGCCAACGTATGTCTCGTTATCAGGCATTTGAAGGGCATGCCGAGCAAGCCTTTATGATTGGATTGTTCTCGTTGCTTGATGCGCTGCTCGACTTGTCGTTAGAGAATTTAGTTGAGCAACTGCCTTTGTGTAAAAGTATCAAGGTGGCTTTGCTACGTAGAGAAGGGCCATATGGAACCTTGCTGGCCCTTGAAGAGAGCTTTGAACATGCCGATTGGCAGCAAATGGATGAGCACTGTGCTCATTTAGGATTGAGTGTGGAACAGGTTAAAACTGAGCTCACCGAAGCTCGACGCTGGAGTCATAACGTAACCAATCAGCTCTGATTTATCTTCGTTAAACTTTTATGACAATTATAACGCACGCCTTGACGTGCGTTTTTTTACACCTATCATATATGCATATCCATATATGAGTATGTAGTTATGCTTCCTCACCAATTTTTTAAATTACTGTCCGATGAAACGCGAGTGCGTTGCTTAATGTTGATAGTTCGCAATGAGTGCTTATCGGTTGGTGAGTTGACTCAGGCATTGCAAGAAAGTCAGCCAAAGGTTTCACGCCATCTTGCGCAGTTGCGTTCAAACGGCATTTTGACTGATGTTCGCCAGGGGCAGTGGGTGTTTTACCGCCTGTCACAAGATTTACCAGGTTGGATGCTAAAGTTAATTGACGACCTTATCGCATCGAACTGTTTGAAAACTGAATACCAGCAAGATATTGAGTGCTTAGAAGCCATGACTTCACGCCCTCAATGTTGCGTTTAATTTAATATTTTTAGATTCACCACGAGCTGAGAGAATAGAAAATGACAGTCAAAGTAGGTATCAATGGTTTTGGTCGTATCGGCCGTTTAGCACTTCGCGCAGCGTTTGATTGGGCGGAAATCGAGTTCGTACAGATTAACGATGTGGCTGGCGACACCGCGACATTGGCTCACCTTCTTGAGTTCGATTCGGTTCAAGGTCGCTGGAACCACGAAGTCGCGGTTGAAGGCGATGAGATGATCATCAACGGTCAACGCATTAGAACTACGCAAGAGCGCGACATCGATGCGATCGATTGGTCTGGTTGCGATGTTGTCCTTGAAGCGACCGGTGTTCACCGTAAGGCATCTTTCCTAAATAAATACCTTGAGCAAGGTGTGAAGCGCGTTGTGGTATCGGCGCCAGTGAAAGAAGAAGGCATTGCAAACATCGTTGTCGGTGTGAACGACAATATCTTCGACCCAGCTGTACATAAAATCGTAACCGCAGCATCTTGTACAACCAACTGTCTCGCGCCAGTGGTTAAAGTGATCAACGAGAAGCTGGGTATCGAAAATGCAGTTTTCACCACCATTCACGATCTAACCAATACGCAAACTATTCTTGATGCGCCCCATAAAGATTTACGTCGTGCTCGTGCATGTGGCATGAGCCTTATTCCGACCACAACGGGCAGTGCTAAAGCGATTGTTGAGATCTTCCCAGAGCTTGAAAACCGCATCAACGGCCACGCAGTTCGTGTACCACTAGCGAATGCTTCTCTGACCGACATCATCTTCGAAGTGAAGCAAGACACCACAGCAGAAGAAGTTAACGCGATGCTGAAAGAAGCGTCTGAGAATGAACTGAAAGGTATCCTTGGCTTTGAAGAGCGTCCACTGGTTTCTATCGATTACAAAGGCGATCAACGCTCAACCATCGTGGATGCACTATCAACGATGTTGGTAGGTAAGCGCATGGTTAAGATTTACGCTTGGTACGATAACGAGATGGGTTACGCGACGCGTACGGCAGAGCTAGTACGTACAGTTGGCCTAGCTTAATACTCTTCATACTTGAAGCTGCAAGCGTTGTTAACTGCGTAAGTTCACCCTAATCACATAGAACCCCTATGCTCATAGGGCTGAACTTACTGGTTGCCTAGCTGCAACTCCAATTATTTTGAGTATCGGTTTATATACAAAAGAATTTTAAGAGATTGATGACGATGATGAATTCTCAAGTACACCCAACATGGCAACTAGATCTAGAAACTGGTGCGTTAGTGCTTACTCCGTGCCCAGGTACTAAAGACGCTGACCTAGATGCATCGTTAACGCAACTGAAAGCACAAGGCGTTGAAGCTATCGTGACAGCACTTGATGATCATGAGCTTGCAAGCAAAGACGTGGCGGCACTTGGCGAAAAAACACGTGCGCTAGGCATGCAATGGTTCCAGATCGAAATTGAAGACGACTGTGCACCGGGTGCTGATTTTGCTGCGAAATGGCAAGCGGCTAGCCCTGCGTTGCATCAAGTGGTTGATAACGGCGGCAAGGTAGCAATGCACTGTATGGGCGGTTCTGGCCGTACTGGTTTGCTGGCTGCACAGCTGCTGTTAGAGAAGAGCTGGGACATGAGCAAGATTGTTCAAGAGGTGCAGGCACTGCGTCCCGGCGCATTCACTAAGCCCATTCAGGTTGAATACATTAATGGCGTAGCGAACAGCTAATAAGCCATTGTTGGAATACAAGGAGCTTTTGGTATCTGGAGTGTTGAACTTATCATGATCCAAAAGCTCTTTTTGTTTAGATTGCAGAGATAGCGTTATGTTTTCAAATCTAAGTAAGAGCGTTCGCCAATATATGTTGGTGACTTTCAACTACTGGAACTTCACCATTACTGATGGTGCACTTCGTATGCTGGTGGTTCTGTATTTTTACGACCTTGGCTACAGTTCACTAGAAATCGCCTCACTGTTCCTTTTCTATGAATTCTTTGGTGTGGTGACCAACCTAATCGGTGGTTGGTTAGGGGCGCGTCTTGGCCTCAATAAGACCATGAACATCGGCTTAGGGATGCAAGTTGTTGCCTTGGGTATGCTCGCGGTGCCAAGCGCAATGTTGACTATTCCTTGGGTCATGGCGGCGCAGGCGTTGTCTGGTATTGCTAAAGACCTCAATAAGATGAGTGCCAAGAGCTCAATCAAAACCTTGGTTCCGGATGAGCAGCAGGGTGCGCTTTATAAGTGGATTGCGATTCTGACCGGATCTAAGAATGCACTGAAAGGTGCTGGGTTCTTTATTGGTGGTTTGCTGCTTTCTACAATTGGTTTCCAATATGCAGTGCTTGCGATGGCTGCTGTACTGACATTAGTGTTCATCGGCAGCTTGGTGAGCTTAGAAGCGGACATGGGTAAAGCGAAAACTAAACCTAAATTCAAACAGATCTTCTCTAAGTCTGAATCCATCAACATCCTATCTGCTGCGCGTATGTTCCTGTTTGGTGCTCGTGATGTGTGGTTTGTGATTGCTTTGCCGATTTACCTAGGCAGCGTGTTTGGATGGGATCACTCATGGGTGGGTGGCTTCTTAGCGGTTTGGACCATCGCATATGGCTTTGTGCAGGGCATTGCACCTAAGATTACTGGTAAAGCACAAGGCAAGGTGCCTGATGGACATGCAGCGCTATTATGGGCGGGGGCGTTGGCTATCGTGACTGCAGGTATTGCCTATGCGGTGCAAATTGGCTGGCAACCCGAGTTCGTTATTATCGGTGGCTTGATGGTGTTTGGTGCCATCTTTGCGGTGAATTCATCGCTGCACTCATACCTTATTGTGAGTTATGCGAAAGGCGATGGCGTTTCTCTTGATGTCGGTTTCTATTACATGGCAAATGCAATGGGCCGTTTGATTGGCACTATCCTGTCAGGGTTGGTATTCCAAATGGCCGGTTTGTCTGCGTGTCTGTGGGTATCTTTTGCGTTCTTAGCGATAACGACGGTGATCTCTCTGCGTTTACCTAAAGTGCCGCAAATCTCAGCGGCATAAGCTTCAACCGCATGAGCCTCATTTGTAAGAGTGAAAGTCGCATAAGCTTAAGCCGCACGAGCTAAATTCGCGATAAGCCTCTCCTTTAACAGTAAGCTGACTTGGTATTTATTCCGGTCAGCTTTTTTATTGCTATAGTAGAATGATTGAATATTAATCAGGTATTTACATGAAGCAGCGAATTCTCTTTTTTGATTTAGCACGATGTGTCGCGGCCATAGCAGTTATCGCGATTCATGTTTTGGCGCCTTATCGGAATGAATTAGGCACCATTCCTTTCGGTGAGTGGCTGACCGCCATTACGGTGAACGGTTTCAGTCGTTGGGCGGTGCCGGTGTTCATCTTGATTACTGGTGCTCTGATGCTGAGTGATCAGCGCCCGTTTGACGCTAAGTACTACCTCAAGCGTCGTCTGGGTAAGGTGCTGATCCCTTTCATTGTCTGGTCGCTGTTCTATACCTACCTATCGGGTTGGTCTGCGATGGGCTTTGATGCTGAAGTTAGTTGGGATGTGCTACTCAATAGCTATCATCACTATACCTACTATCACCTTGGCTTCTTTTATTACTTTATCCCACTCTACTTTGTGATTCCTTTTTTACAGATCATGGTCAGAAAGTACGGTGATAGATCGGTCTATGCCTTTACGGCGGTATGGTTGTTCACTACGTTATTGTTCTTATTGAAAATCGATGGCCCTTGGAGCCATGAATTGTGGTTGTACACCGGCTACTTACCATTGGGTTACTTGCTGTATAAGATTGTGCCACTTAACAAGATGACCGTCGGCGTGAGTGTGTTACTTGGTGGGTTAGCGTTACTGACCACGGTTTACATGGTGGTTGATGCAAGCTTGGTGGCAGAAGAGTACACGGTAGGGCGCTGGCTATCTTACAAAACGTTGAATACCGTATTAGCAGCGAGCATGGTGTTCATGGTATGTCGTTATTATGGTGAAGGCTTGTCTGAGAAGATCAATCAAGTGGTTGGTTTTATCAGTAAACACAGCTTAGGTATTTATCTGCTGCACCCGATTTTCTTGTGGCCAATGAAAGAGTTCGGTTGGTACCAAGGACACCCTGCTTGGGTTATTCCATTATGGATTGTGATCAGCGGAGCTGGCGCGTTATGGATGAGCTGTTTGGTCTCAAAGTCAGAGAGAACGCGTTGGTTATTGCCTTAGCGGTAGGGGCTAAGGCTTTTTGATGGGTTGCTTAGAAGAGACAGTTGAGGCGGCTAGGGTTAGCGCTTCAACGCAAAGTGTAAGAACTTATCGCCTTGGTAGGTTAAGGTTCCTTTGTCGCCAGGGTTAAGGGCGTGGAAGTAGTGGATGCCGACTTGGAATTCTCGTTTTGGACCAACGACACCACGTTGAACGTAAATCCAGTACTCTTGATCTTCTTGGCCTGGTTCTGCATCAGGAAGGTCGATGGATTGTTTGTCTAATACCGTGACATTCACTTTCTTTTCTGGCGCATTTTCACCTTGCGAGTGTTTTCGATAGAAACCAATAAATACCCAAGCCGCTAGACCAGCAAGTGCAAAGATGGCAAAAAAGAGTGAATTAGGCATATAACCTCCATGTAGTCGTGATGGTTATTCTAGTCTTTCAAGCAATAGGGATATGTGTTTAAAGCTGTTATTCGTGAACTGTTGTAAGCCAAGCTGATTATTTTTCGGCAGACATCACATTTAGTGGCTTGTTTGGGATAAAGCATTGTTATTTATTGTCTCTTTCTCACGTAAATATCAGTAAATTTGTATAAAAATAAGGGAATGCTCGACTAGAATTATAGTGTGGAGTGGGAGGGCCAAGATGACCGATATTGAAAAAGTGGTGACAAGAACTCGCAATATAGAGAAGTTATTGAGGCTTCAATATCATGCCGAAGGCGAAGGATTGCATGAGCTTGTAACAAGCTGTGAAGAAAGGCTACCGCACGATATGGTGAGTAAGCTGCGTTATATCGCGACGTGTCGTAATAAGGTAGTCAATGAACATGAGGCTAAGTTGGAAGACCAACATAAGTTCATCATGATGTGTAACGACTGTGAGAAGGAGCTGACTCCACGTAGTGGTCGTTTTATCTGGCGAGTTGCGATGTTACTGATGATGGCAATGACTTTAGCAGCCGCGGGTTTCTATTATGCGAACTGGGATGTGCTAACACTGCATCTGTTTTCGAAGTGAAAAAATTGAACAAAAAAGGGACGCTCATGGCGTCCCTTTTTTTATTTGTAACTTGCTTAGTACATCATCGGTAGTGTCATTAGACCTACAACTACCGCGATCATTACAAGTCCTTGTCTTTGCGAAGATGAAATCATAACACTACTCCTAAATTTGGTTGTCTCTCGCTATGTTTTAAAGAATAGCACTACTTATAGGTTTAGATCAAGAATTACTTTCGAAAGCTTTAAAAGTAGTAGAAAACTATTGGTTTTTGGCTTGTTTGGGTGTGTTTAACTGTGTGTTTTGGTGTGTTCTTATTTTATACGTTGTGCTTCATGTTTATCCATTTTTGATTTAAGTTGTTGTTTTACAATGGTCATTTTGTGCAATTTATATTGTTAAAGGTTGTTAAACTGTATTAATAGGGGTTGGTGGTTTCTGGCTTTGATTTTGTTCTGTTTTAAATTTTTCGGATTGGTTTTTGTAGGGATTTTTACAGAGGACTTGAAAAAACCTGACAAAGTTGGGTTTTAAGAAAGCAAGCCACTGACTTTGTAAGTCTAGAGTAATGTGGTGTTTTCATTCCCCTATTAATTCTGGATTTGTTTGTTTAAGTTATTGTTATAATTGATCTTAATTTCAGTGTTTTTAAATTTTCAAGTGTGGTATTTGATGATATATGGGGGTTTTATAAGGAGTCTATAGGTTAGAAGTGACTAAAATTCAAGTCTGGACGCTCTAATGCCAATTTAAATAAGTTTGTCGATGAATCGCTCTAGTTTTAAAAGAATAGCCATAGTCATCATAGTAATTGTTACGACTTCAATCTAAAGAGGCTCTTTTTAGTGGAAGCGTAATCAAGATCCAATTTTGAGGGGCTGAGGCTTTACATCAACACTCGTGTGCCTAGACTGGCGACGATTTAAAGCAATGGGGCAAATGGTATGTGGAGTTGGTTGGCGGTTTCCTTATCTGGTATCGGAGCAATAGCAGGAACGAAACATGGACATATCGGTCAGGCCTTGTCGTATAAGGTATTTACCTTTGTATTATTGGCGACCATTGCTTTAACTCAATCTGTCGTTTCTGACTTTACCTATTGGATAGTCGCTGGGTTGGCGATCTCTGCAATCGCAGATGTCCTTCATACGGTGACTCAAAAGCGTCCTTTGCATTTTGTGTGCTTCTTATTGGCTCAGCTCTGTTACAGCAAAGCATTTTGGTTACAGCTATCAGGAGAAATGGTCTGGTGGTTGTTCGCGCTCCTATTAGCGGCTTGTGTCGTTGCTTTCTTCTTACTTCTGCCTCGCTTAGACAAACTCGTCTTTCCTGTGGTCATCATGGGTATCGTGCTTATTCAGCTTGCATGGGCTTCTGGTGAGCTCTGGTTGCTTGAGCCTCAATTGTCACATGCGGTTGGTTTTGCTGGCTGTAGCGTGTTACTACTTTCGGCACTGGCGTATGCGCTAAATTTCTATCGTAGCCCAATCAAAGGTGCCTATTTTTGGGTGACGGGCAGTTACTTTCTCGCACACGCTCTCATTGTTGCTTCCCTTACCATTTAGGGTAGAGCTAGCTTAATTCTGAGCTACATCAAGGCAGCTCAGATGAAAGTAGGTACTCTACGTCTACTTCATTAAACATGAGATAGAGTTATGACTACCGAAATTCATGCACACAATGTTTTAAACCTACTGAGTGAAAAGCCCCTGACCCGTGAAGAGTTGACGCAAGAACTCGCTCAAACTTACGGCGCAGAAGCTCGCTTCCATACGTGTAAGCTAAATGGTCTGGATTTGGAAGGCCTGCTGAAATTTTTCCTCAAGATGGAAAAGGTCGTAGTTGTTGATGACAAACTTTGCACCAATCGCGAACGCGTGTGTAACCACTAATCTCGAGTAACAACTGGTTCTTTGAGCCCTTTGACTTTTATATAAGAAGAGTGGATGCGATGTTTCGGCTCCACTCTTTAAATTATATCTTCTAGCTTTCTATCTGCTCTCGCAAAATTCCCTTCTAATTACGTAAATTAATCCTTTTATTACTGCGTTCGAAAATCAATGTTGAGGCTGCTATACTCCGCGCACTTACGCTTTTCGAGACAAACTTATGGAAATTTTATCTGCAGCAACCATGCTGTTTCTTATTATGGATCCGCTTGGCAATCTACCAATCGTGCTCTCTATCCTTAAGCATATTGATCCGAAACGTCGCCGTATTGTTCTTGTTCGTGAACTGATGTTTGCGCTGATTATCCTGCTGTTGTTCTTGTTTGCTGGCCAAAGCATTATGAACTTCTTGCACGTGCAACCTGAAACCTTGAGTATCTCTGGCGGTATTATTCTGTTCATCATCGCGATTAAGATGATTTTCCCAAGTGCAGGCAGTATTACCGGCCTCGCGGCGGGTGAAGAACCATTTATTGTGCCGATGGCGATCCCTATGATTGCAGGCCCGTCAGTGATTGCGGCATTGATTCTGTTGTCGACACAGCACCCTGACAACATGTTAGAGCTTTCAGGCGCAGTGATGCTGGCTTGGGGCGCGACCTTCTTTATTCTGATGTTTAATGGTTTCTTCCTGCGAGTGCTAGGTGAGCGAGGCCTTAAAGCCATCGAACGCTTGATGGGCTTGTTACTGGTTATGCTGTCGACGCAAATGTTCCTAGATGGCGTAAAGGGCTACATGGGGTAACATCAGTATCAACGATGAATAAAAAAAACGCCGCTCAAATGAGCGGCGCTTTTGTATCTGAGCTTAAGTTTTATTACATCATGTGTTTACGTCGGATATCGAGGAGGGCAAAGACTCCGAAAATCAATATTGACCACTTCTCCCAACGTGACATTTCGATCTTATCGCCAAAAGCACCGATGAAAATCAGCATCTGCAGGCCGTGCATGAAGAACAAGAATGCTGTCATGATATAAAGCGCAATCGCAGCATTACCTGGGAATGGGTAGAAAATATTTACGATTAAGATAAACCAAACAAAGGCGATGGCTACTTTTGCTAGTGGAAGTAAGAACTTCATTCAATAACTCCTATTCTTCAGTGGTTCGATTAAACAGTCGGTAGCTAGACTGGCCAGTGGTCTTATCGCGATGTAATTCCCAGTTTTCTGGCATAGCCTCAAGCTGCAGCTCTTTTTCTGTCTCTACGTAAATGATGGCGTTGTCTGCCAACCAGCCATTGCTCTCAAGCAGTTGTACAGTTTCTGCAAGTAAGCCTTTACGAAATGGTGGATCTAGGAAAACCATATCGTAAGGAGTACCTGGCTTCTTAAGGAAAGAGATAGCATCAGTATTCACGACACTGATGTTGTCTGCTTTGAGCTCTTTCGCGTTATCAGAAAGCTGTTTGGCTGCCTTTTGATTCATTTCGAGCAGTGTCACCATTTTTGCTTGGCGAGAAGCTGCTTCAAAACCTAGACCGCCAGAACCGGCAAATACATCCAAGCAAGTTGAATGTGGGATATCTTGAGCCACCCAGTTAAAGAGTGTCTCTTTTACTCGGTCAATGGTTGGGCGTAATCCTTCTAAATCATGAACAGGCAGCTTTCTACCTCTCCATGAGCCACTAATAATTCGAACAAAGCCTCCGGATGGCTTTTTTTGTGATGTGTTTTGCTGGCGACGTCTTACCATAGATTTTTTGACCGCTAATAAAGTGATACTATACCGAGCCCAATTTAAGTGGGTTCGAGTATTAAATAAATTTGCAATGACAAAGTGTATCAAGCTAAAAGCAAACTTATCACTGCTTTGTCATTTTTCTTTACTATTCGTTTGTACAAGCTTGTATTGTATAACAATAGCAAAGAGTCGACGTGTATTAAGTCAATACAGCTAATTAGTAGATCTAGGAAACTCCTCTGATGACGGAAAAAAAGAAGCGCGGATTATTATCGTGGCTTGGTTTTGGTGACGAAGAACAAAGCCCAAAAACTCAGAATGAAGCGAACGTAGAAAACGTTGAAGATCAAACTGAAGTTGAATCACAAGTCGAGGTTGAACAAGCCGAGTCTGAACTAGAGGTAACTACGCCAGTTGAATCTAAGCCAGTTGATTCAGAGCAAGCGCTTGAAGAGATTCAGCAAGAGCAGCAGCCTGTCGTAGCAGAAGCAGAAGCAGAAGCAGAAGCAGAACAGGAAGAAGTTGCTGTTCCTCAAGCTCAGGTTGAAGAAGTTCAAGATAAGCCGACAGAAAGCTTCTTTGCGCGCCTTAAGCGTAGCCTTAGCCGTACTAAAGCAAACATCGGTGCTGGCTTCTTTGGCTTGTTCAAGGGTAAACAAATCGATGAAGACCTGTTTGAAGAACTAGAAGAGCAACTTCTGATTGCAGACGTGGGTATGAATACCACCGTTAAGATCATTGAAAATCTGACAGAAAAAGCATCTCGCAATGACCTAAAAGACGGTGAAGCTCTATATGGTCTGCTCAAAGAAGAGATGGCAGATATCTTAAGCCAAGTGGAACAGCCACTGGTTGTTGATACGACTAAAACACCTTACGTTATTTTAATGGTTGGTGTGAACGGTGTTGGTAAGACAACCACCATCGGTAAGCTGGCTAAACAATTCCAAAGTGAAGGCAAGAAAGTGATGTTGGCGGCGGGTGATACCTTCCGTGCGGCAGCGGTTGAACAACTTCAGGTTTGGGGCCAACGTAATAATGTTCCTGTGATCGCTCAGCACACAGGTGCCGATAGCGCGTCTGTTATCTACGATGCCATTGAAGCGGCGAAAGCGCGTGGTGTTGATGTTGTTATTGCTGATACTGCAGGTCGTTTGCAGAACAAGAGCAACTTGATGGAAGAGCTGCGTAAGATTGTTCGTGTAATGAAGAAGATTGATGACTCTGCACCGCACGAAATCATGTTAACGCTCGATGCAGGTACCGGTCAGAATGCTATCAGCCAAGCGAAGCTGTTCAGTGACGTGGCACCAGTAACGGGTATTACGCTCACTAAGCTAGATGGTACGGCGAAAGGCGGCGTGATTTTCTCAATTGCTGACCAGTTCCAGATTCCAATCCGCTACATTGGTGTGGGTGAAGGCATTGATGACCTGCGTCCATTTGAGTCTAAAGACTTTATTGAAGCACTATTTAGCCGCGAAGAGTAACGCGAGTAGCAAAGTGGTTTATCCTTAACCTGCTACCGTTTTAAATTTGATATGAGTGATCGTAAGAGGAATTTTCGGTGATCAAATTTCAGCAAGTGAGCAAAGCCTACCGAGGCGGACGACAAGCGCTCCAAAAAGTGGACTTTCACCTTAAACGTGGAGAGATGGCTTTTTTGGGTGGGCACTCTGGCGCTGGTAAAAGTACCTTGCTGAAGTTGATCTGCGCCATCGAGCGTCCAACTGACGGACGTGTTTGGTTTAACGATCACGATATCACTCGTATTCCAGCTAAAGACATTCCCTTCTTACGTCGTAACATCGGGATTGTCTTTCAAGACCATCGCCTACTGATGGATCGCTCTATCTTTGATAACGTCGCACTGCCTATGCGTATTGAATCTATTTCTGAAAATGAAATAAAACGCCGAGTCAGCGCTGCGTTGGATAAAACCGGCTTACTAGACAAAGCCCGTTGTTTGCCAAGCCAGCTTTCTGGTGGTGAGCAGCAACGCGTGGGTATCGCTCGCGCTGTGGTTAACCGTCCAACTCTGCTTTTAGCGGATGAGCCGACCGGTAACCTCGATCCTGAATTATCTAACCGTGTATTACGTTTGTTTGAAGAATTCAACCGCGCAGGTGTCACGATCATCCTAGCGACGCACGATATCGGGTTAGTGAACACTCGCCCTCAGTACCGTCATCTTGAATTAAACCAAGGCTTTTTGAGTGAGGTTGAAGACTATGGCCGCGAATAAGCGCATCAAGAAACCTCAATCCAATCGAGCAGCAAACCGGGCTTCAAGCGACGGCTTCTTTGTTGTTCATTGGAAACAAGCTAAGTCATCGTTCTCGCAAATGTGGCAACGTCCGTTGGGCAACTTGTTGACCCTTGCGGTGATCTCAATGGCTTTGGCGATGCCAGCTTGTTTGTACCTACTGGGTAAGAACGTTGGTGAAGTGGCTCAAGATGTCACCAGCCCGTCACAAATAAGTGCTTATGTAGAGGATGGTATTCCTGAGCCGAGAGTAATGGTGCTTAAGGATGAAATTGAAAGTTGGGATCAAGTCGAGCTGGTGGAATACATTTCACCGCAACAAGGGCTTGAAGACCTTAGCCAGTATTCTGGTTTTGAAGATGCCCTGACTATCCTAGATGATTATTCATTGCCAGGTGTGTTGGTGATTACGCCAAGCGTGCACAGTGATGTCTTAATCAAAGAATTAGCAAGCAAGGTTAAAAAGCAAGAGCTAGTGACCGATGTTCGTTTAGACGAAGATTGGTTAGCTCGATTAGATGCGATCAAAGCATTAGCAGCGGTCATCGTTATTACTCTAACGGTATTGATGTTGGGCGCGGTATTTTTGATTATTGGTAATACATTACGCTTTAATGTGTTGGCGCATAAAGACGAGATTCAAACCATGAAGCTGATTGGTGCTACCGACAGCTACATTCTTCGACCATACCTTTATGCTGGGATGTGGTTTGGCGTTTTAGGTTCGATTAGTGCTTGGGTTATGACGGCATTGATTACCGTATTGCTCAACAGTGCAGTGGATGATTTGGCTCAGCTTTATGATAGCCATTTCCGCTTAATTGGCCTGAGTTGGGATGAGTCTTTATTACTTTTGATCGTCGGAACCCTGCTTGGTAGTGTGGCTGCGAAGCTTTCTGCACAGCGTCACCTAAAAGAAATTGAACCAGTTTAGGTGAATAGAGTCATATTTATACGAAAAATAGGCAGTTCTTAACCAGTTTTTGCCTTGTATAGACGAATTGATTATGCATAATTACTTCCCCCTCCTTGAAACCTGTTCATTTTAGGTTCAAGATTGTCGGGTTTTAATAGATGTATTACTCCAGATCAGAGATTGATGAGGAACCGAATGGCAAACCAAGCGTATCAAATGGCTTTAGTCACACAAGATAGTTTAGATAGCTATATCCGCTCAGCGAACAGCTACCCTATGCTGACTCCTGAAGAGGAACGTGGACTTGCAGAGCGATTACATTACAAAGGTGAGATCGACGCTGCGAAAGGCTTGATCCTTTCCCACCTAAGATTCGTGGTGCACGTTGCAAGAGGCTACTCTGGCTACGGGCTACCAATGGCTGATCTCGTCCAAGAAGGTAACATCGGCTTGATGAAGGCTGTTAAGCGCTTCAATCCAGAAGTTGGTGTTCGTCTAGTCTCTTTTGCTGTTCACTGGATCAAAGCTGAGATTCATGAGTACGTTTTGCGTAACTGGCGTATCGTTAAGATCGCAACAACGAAAGCACAACGTAAATTGTTCTTTAACCTTCGTAAGTCTAAAAAGCGTTTAGGTTGGTTCAATAATGGCGAAGTTGAGACGGTTGCACGTGAGTTGGGTGTTGAGCCTTCAGAAGTTCGTGAGATGGAATCACGCTTAGCGGCACAAGACGCTACGTTTGAAGCCCCGATGGATGACGATGACGGGGGTTCTGCTTACACGGCTCCAGTT
Source organism: Vibrio sp. QJM3NY_39 (assembly GCF_057785895.1). NCBI lineage: Bacteria > Pseudomonadati > Pseudomonadota > Gammaproteobacteria > Vibrionales > Vibrionaceae > Vibrio > Vibrio sp. QJM3NY_39. The sequence goes on from NZ_CM173505.1 coordinate 117,373, forward strand.
TACTACCTAGAAGACAAAGCATCAGACGTTGCTGAAACGGTTGAAGCGGCGAACTGGGAATCACACACCAACAATCGCCTAGGACTCGCATTGAAGAGCTTAGACGAACGCAGCCAGCACATTGTGCGCTCACGTTGGTTAGATGATAATAAGTCGACACTGCAAGACTTAGCGGATACCTACAGCATTTCTGCAGAGCGTGTTCGCCAGTTAGAAAAGAATGCGATGAAGAAATTGAAACAAGCCGTTGGCGATTTCTAATAGCATCTAGCTTCTATCTAATAGTAGAGCTAACAAATAGCTGAATTTTGAAAAGGCCGAGATCGAGAGATCTCGGCCTTTTTGTTTTGGATCGATTTCTCAATTTTTGCGATCGAAATTTGCAAAGTGATTTTGTGGATAACTCTGTGAGAAGTTTATTCGTCAGCTGTCTAAAAGCAGGGTGTAGTAAGGCTTTGAAGGGGTTTTTCGAGTGGGGATATGTTTCAGTTAACCCACAGCTAGATCAGGATCATTACTACATGTTGTGGATCCATTTTAAAAAAAGCACTTTATTCACGCAATTCACAGGTTTATCCACAAATGGTGTAAAAGTGATCGCTGGTGGATAACCTTATTAAGTGGATGTGATTGTTAGCCTTGGGATAGGTTACAATGGCAGCAAAGTAAATCAGTATAAAAGAGAAAGTCATGGACCAGTTTAAACATATTGATGTTAAAGGTGCTCAAGCCCTTATTGAACAAGGCGAAGCTCGACTTGTCGATATACGTGACCCGCAGTCTTTTGCGGTAGCTCACTCAAAAACCGCTTACCATCTTACTAACGATACCATGGTGTCGTTCATGGATGAGGTGGAGTTCGAACAGCCAATCTTAGTGATGTGTTATCACGGTATTAGTAGCCAAGGTGCGGCACAATATTTAGTGAACCAAGGCTTTGAAGAGGTATATAGTGTTGATGGTGGATTTGAAGCTTGGCATCGTGCTGAACTTCCAGTGATCGCGGGTTAATAGCCTTTATCACTTGAACCGCTTCAAGCATCTCTCATAGCATGAATAGGAAGTAACAATGATTAGATTGATGGTGTTAGACAATCCACGTCTTGCTCAAGCGTTTATTGATTATATGGCCTCTCGTCAGATCCCTATTCAGATGTCACCTGAGGGAGAAGGGCGTTTTGCTCTTTGGCTTCTTGAGGGTCAATATCAGGTTGAAACCGAGGCCGAGCTCAATCGTTTCCTGTCGGAACCCAATCATAAGCGCTATCAAGCAGCATCTTGGGACATGGCAGAGACAAGAAAGAGCAACTTTCATTATCACACGCCAAGTTTTATGGGCATGATAAAAGCCAAAGCGGGCCCCGTGACACTCAGCCTGATGTTGGTGTGTGTGGTGATTTTTGCACTGCAGCAAGTCGGTTTTGGTCAAGCTATTTTCAACGCCCTACATTTCCCTGCGGTTGACGGACAACAATGGCAATTGTGGCGTTGGTTAAGCCATGCTGTTCTGCACTTCTCTGTTATGCATATCGCATTTAATATTTTGTGGTGGTGGCAGTTAGGTGGGGATATTGAGAAAAAACTAGGTAGCCTCAAGCTACTTCAGATCTTTGCTGTCTCTTCTGCGCTTTCAGGTGCTGGGCAGTATTGGGTTGAAGGGGCGAATTTCGGTGGTTTGTCTGGTGTTGTGTATGCCTTGGTTGGCTATCTATGGGTGGTGGGTGCAAAAGCCCCTCAGCTTGGCTTAGGCATTCCAAGACAGATCGTCGGCTTTATGTTGGTGTGGCTAGTGCTTGGTTACATGCAACCGTTCATGGCCATTGCAAACACCGCTCATTTGGCTGGCCTAGCCGCTGGTGTCATTATTGGTTGGATTGATGCTATGAAAGCACCGAGTTCAGCACGAAGCGAGTAGATGCTTTTTGGCAGTAGCTAAATAATAGAGACAAAAAAGCGGCCAGATGAGCCGCTTTTTTATTTGGATTCGTTTTTACATCATTATTACTGATAAAGGTATTTGGTAAACAGTAGGTCAGCAATGAGGGTTTTGCCTGTTTCAGGAAGCAATACCTTGTTGAGATGTTCAACTAAGGTTTTTCTTAAATCTTCACGACCAGATAGAGACTTAATGGTTTCTTCGTTTTGTTTACCGAGCAATTCAATCACAGCATCACGAATCAGTGGTTGGTGGTGCTCAATGGCTGCCAAGTCGTTACTATTCGCAACCATAATATCGAGGCGAACCTGAATGTAGCCCAGTTTTTTACCTTTAGTGTAAAAATTGGTGGTCAGGTCAGGCTCTAGCGTGAAGTAGGCTAGTTTGGGTGCCGATTCCTCTTCAGCGAAACTTGATGCTGAAAAGAGTAGGGTAATCGCAAGAAATATTTGGGCTACATAACGTTTGTGCATATTTGTGACTTTTCTTTAGTTTATTCGCGATATTCGAAACGCATTAGTCTTGTTACAATGAGCGGTCTAAATCTAAATACGTTTACAATTCGAAGAACGCTTTAATTTTGTTCGAAAGTTGAAGCTTTATTGTACGTGTAAAGTCACCTATTGAATACTAGTATGAATCAGCCAATATCGCTGTATCTTAATTCGTTAATGAATGTAGATTGGCAAAGTACAGAAACATTTGATTTTCCTAATAAAATCACCAGAGAGTGGCTTTTGGAGCAAGGTTCTCTTTCCCGCAAGTTGGGCAAGAGCTGTCAGCACCTGTCTGTTGAATTGCTTCATAATCAAGTTGTAGAACGCTCAATGCTACAACAGGACGAGGAACTTCTTTTATCATCGTTTGATTGCTTACTGCGTAAAGTGATTTTGAAGGGTGATGATGAGCCGTGGGTGTTAGGGCGAACCTTGATTCCTCGAGTCACATTAGAAGATCATCAGCACTCTGACCTTTCTCAACAAGGTAATGTCCCACTTGGTTTAACCGTGTTCAGCGCTGAGAACGTGGAGCGAGATGCGCTGCAAGTCGGTTGGGTTATCGCAGGCGATGAGCGACTGCTCGCGCGTCGTTCTCGATTATGGATGAACCATAAACCGATGCTTGTGGCAGAACTGTTTTTGCCAACATCACCCATTTACTCTAAGGAGAGTGTGTAAATGTTTGCCACCAAAGCGAAGGCGTATTGGCAATTAACGCGAATGAATCGCCCGATTGGTACCCTGTTACTCCTTTGGCCGACCTTATGGTCGCTGATTATCGCCGCGCAAGGCATGCCTGATTTTGATGTCTTGGTTGTTTTCGTACTCGGCGTGGTATTGATGCGTTCAGCTGGCTGTGTGATCAATGATTTTGCTGACCGTAAAGTGGATGGCCATGTAAAACGCACCAAGCAGCGTCCATTACCTTCCGGTTTGGTTTCTAGTAAGGAAGCTATTCTGCTCTTTTTAGTGTTAGCCATGGTTTCATTCTTACTGGTGCTAACCATGAATCCGCTGACGATTAAGCTTTCTGTTATCGGTGTTGGCTTAGCTTTCATTTATCCTTTTATGAAGCGTTTTACGCACCTTCCACAGTTGTTCCTCGGCTTAGCGTTTAGTTGGGCAATTCCAATGGCTTGGGCGGCGCAAACTAATGAGCTACCTAGTGTGGTCTGGTTTATTTTCATTATCAATGCGCTGTGGACGATTGCCTACGACACACAATATGCAATGGTTGACCGAGATGATGACTTGAAAATTGGTATCAAATCGACGGCTATTCTATTTGGTCGTTTCGACAAGCTTATTGTTGGCTTCTTACAGCTAGTAACGCTGGCGATGCTAATAGCGTTAGGCATGCATTACCAATTAGGAGATACCTTTTATTGGGCACTGCTGGTTGCGGGGGGCTTGTTTGTGTATCAACAACATCTGATGCGCCATCGTGATCGAGACTTATGTTTCCAAGCTTTCCTAAACAACAATTATGTTGGAATGGCAGTGACAGCAGGTTTATTCATTACCTTCTGGTAAGCACGAGTTTTTTGCTAAACGAACGCTCAATAAAAAGGCACCCAATGGGTGCCTTTTTTGATCGTGTTCAGTCTAGTGATTAAAGCAATTGTTAACCAAGCGGTTACTCTGCTTGGTGGATACTTTCTTGAATCGTCAGACGGACCTCTGGGTAAAGCATTGAGTAAAGAAGCTTAGCGAATTGCTGAGTCTTTTCTAAATCGCAGTTACCATCGTTATCCAAATATTGCTGCTGTTTCAAAGTTGCGAACATCGACGCAAACACGCCTTTATCGAAGAACTCTGGTGCATTAATGCCTTGTAGACGCCCCAGTCGTTGTGCGATGTCTTGGCTCTTCTGCTCAAGATCAGATTTATCCAGATCAGGGTTTTCTGCCAATAGGTTCAAAGCAATAGAGTAGCGCTGTAGCGTTTCTGAAATCGTACGGCCTAACAGCATCAGTGCTTGGCTGTTTGATTGGTTGATGGTGACTTGGTTGTCCGACACCACAAGCATACCTTGGCCAACAAGCTCTTCAATGATGTTCGCCACCACGCTTTCAAGCTGATCTTCGTCGTAGCTTAAGAACAACTCTTTCTTCAAGAACGGGTAGATAGCAGCAACGTTCTCTTGAATCGTGTCAATGGTTAGGCCGTGCTGACGAATGGTCATCTGAGCAATTAATGATGGTAGAGCAAACAAATGAATGATGTTATTACGGTAGTAGGTCATCAGAATTGACTGGTGACGGTCTAGCGAAATGATGTCGCCCATTGAGTCTGATTCAATTAGGAACTTGTTCAGCGATTCAGCGTGTTTTACCAGATCTTCAGCACTGTCTTTTGGTACCGTAAATGTATCAGAGTAAGGTACGTTCTTAAGCAGAGACAGATAACAGTTGATCTGAGAAACCAAAGAATCACGAGACAATGCACGCTGTCTTGAAGCCAGTAACGCCGTTGCACAAAGTGTTAGTGCGTTGGTCGCTGCCGCATCGTTAATGTGTGTCATCATTTTGGTTGCCAGATCATTGACCACTGGATTCATCCATTGTGGCTTGCTGGTTCCCATTGGATCGATATCTTTAGTCCACTCTGGAGCGTGCTCGTTCAGATATTGGTTAAGCTGAATCGGCTCACCAAAGTTGACGTAGCCTTTACCAAAATTGCGCAGCTTACGGAGCGTACGAATCACTAGGCTCGCATTTTCTTTTTCTTTGCGCTTACCACGAAGTTCTTTTGCGTAAGTCGCCACTTCCATTACGTGCTCATAGCCGATGTACACAGGTACTAACGTCACTGGACGGTTCATGCCGCGCAGCATAGCCTGAATAGTCATCGCCAACATGCCCGTTTTCGCTTGCAGTAGACGACCCGTACGAGAGCGACCACCTTCACTGAAATACTCGACCGAGTAACCTTTGGCGAACAATTCCGCCAGATATTCACGGAAAATAGTCGAGTACAGCTTGTTGCCTTTGAAGCTACGACGAATAAAGAACGCACCACCATGACGGAAAATAGGACCGGCAGGGAAGAAGTTCAGATTGATACCCGCAGCGATATGCGGTGGCACCATGCCTTCGTGGTAAAGCACGTAAGAAAGCAGTAAGTAATCCATGTGACTGCGATGACAAGGCACATAAACAATCTCGTGACCATCTTGAGCCAGCTTACGAACGGTTGAAGCGTTGCTGATATGCAGGCCTTGATACAACTTATTCCACAACCAACCAAGAATCTTCTCACCGCGTTTGATTAGCGAGTAAGAGAAGTTCGCAGCAATCTCGTCCATGATGTCTTGAGCTTCTTTGCTCGCTTTCTCGATCGAGATGTTCTTTGCTTGTGCTTCATCTTCAATCGCTTTCTTGATCGCTTCAGATTTTAGTAGGCGGTCAAACAGAGCTTGGCGACTTGGCAGGTTAGGACCTGATGCCGCCAATTTTTGGCGAGAAAAGTGAATACGTGCCACGCGCGCCAGTTTGTGTGCGATGGTATTGTCGGTGCCGTGTGAGTTAGCCATGTAACGTAGAGAAACCACAGGACTAAAGCGAACCAAGCAGTCACGACCTGCCAGTAATACCGCTTTTGATTTCTCTAAGCCGTTCATTGCTTGTAGGTAAGGTTTCTGGTTATTCTCTTTACCAGGCTTACGCCCCCACAATACAGTGGCAGGGATAACTTGAACGTCAAGATCAGAGTCTTCAGCATGCAGTGAAAGCAGCTCAGAGAAGACTTCAATTGATGAGCTTGGTACATAATCATCGTCTTGCAGTAGAGTTTTGCGAGAAGAGATAAAAACGTAGCGTTGCAGTGATTTGCCATTGATTTCAAGCTTGCTCAACGGATCAGGTAACCCTAATTCAAGTGCATGTTTTTGCAATGTAAGAATGTCTACACTTGAGCGAAACGGTAAGGCGTATACAATCGGTTTGCTCAAATCAATGTTCAAATCCTCAACAGGGTTTGAAGGAATTGATGTGCCCTTTACCAATACGGATAAAGGTAGCTTCATTAATGAACGTGAAAAAGATTGTCCAGAAGACATATAGGTTCACTGCCTCAATAGTTATTTCAATGTGCTCAAGCGTATCTCTATTTCTATGATGAAAAGGATAAATCCTGTGAGTGAAATAGGGATAAGCCTAGGCGTAAATTTAATCGATGCAAGAATACCAGAAACTGGTCTAACCTTTTAATGGAAATAGTCATATTGCCGTTAAGTTTGTGGAAAATCATTCATCGACTGATTGAGTATAGGGTTAAAAATGACCAAAAAATCAAACACCGGATTCAAACGTATCGTGAAAGCGGCGGGCTTCTCATGGCAAGGCATCACGAGCTCGTTTAAAAACGAGGCGGCATTTCGACAAGAAGTCTTCATGGCCGCAGTGCTTATTCCGTTGGCTTTTTACTTAGATGTAAGCCAAGTTGAGAGAATCTTGATGATTTCAGCAATCGTGTTGGTGATGGTTGTCGAGTTGATCAATACCGCGATTGAAGCGGTCGTTGACCGAATCGGTAGTGAACATCATGAGCTTTCTGGGATGGCGAAAGATGTTGGCTCAGCTGCAGTTTTTATCTGTTTAGTATTAGCGGGTTACGTGTGGCTAGAGATCTTGTTTTTGTAATTAGCTAAAAATGAACTAAAAACAACCAATTGCTTTGCTTTTGTTCAGTTACTGGATATACTCACAGTCAACTGTATAAAAAGACAGGTGAATCATGAAGCCGTTAACGCCCCGCCAGCAACAAGTTTTTGACCTTATCAAAAGTAAGATCGAAGATTTCGGTATGCCACCGACACGTGCAGAAATCGCGCGCGAACTTGGCTTCCGTTCTGCTAATGCTGCAGAAGAACATTTAAAAGCTCTTGCTCGTAAAGAAGCGATTGAGATTATCCCGGGTGCGTCTCGTGGTATTCGTATTTTGCTTGAAGATGCAGCGAATGAAGAGCAAGGTTTACCACTAATCGGTCAGGTTGCCGCTGGTGAGCCTATTTTGGCTCAAGAGCATGTAGAAATGCATTACCAAGTTGACCCAGGTATGTTTAAACCACAAGCTGACTTCTTACTTCGTGTAAATGGCGAAAGTATGAAAGATATCGGTATTATGGATGGTGATTTACTGGCTGTTCATAAAACACAAGATGTACGTGATGGTCAGGTTGTCGTAGCTCGTGTCGACGATGATGTAACAGTAAAACGTCTAGAACGAAAAGGTTCAACGGTTCTGTTACATGCTGAAAATGAAGACTTTTCTCCTATTCATGTTGATCTAGAATCTCAACACTTATCTATCGAAGGACTTGCGGTTGGTATTATTCGAAATACCGATTGGATGTAGTCAGTACAAACCGCTTATTGATATTTATTCTCAATAACTTGTTATTGTAATTGATATTCATTATCATCTTCTTTGTCGAGATACAAGGAAGATGATGATGCCAAACCCAACCAAACCTCAAATAAAGCCGCTTATTCGTAAGCCGCGCTCCTCCGATCAAAAGGCTTCTTCTGATCGAGGGTCTGCACATCAGGAATTCCAAGTTCCGACGGATCTCGTTCAACATCTTTGGTTTCGCAGCCGCGAAAGTCTTGCCGATGACGGCCTAGTCTATGACCCTATCGCAGCTCAAGCCTGCAAGCGCTGCCAATTAGCACCAGAATGTCTTACTGGTGAACTCGACCAACAACAACTTCTCTACGCAACATTGACTCAGCTTTGTGACTCTCAAGTTCAACAATTTCTATCTCATAACCCAGATGCTTGGATTATCAATGTTGGGGCAGGCCTCGATACTCGTTTCTACCGTTTAGATAATGGCCGCTGTCATTGGGTTGAATTGGATGTAACTGAAAATCTAGTTTGGCGCCAACGCCTGTTCCACAAGAATGAACGCTACCGTTTAGAATGTGGCTCGGTTGACGATCTAACGTGGCTCGATGAATTGAACATTCCAGAGCAAGCCTCAGTGATGGTGGTGTGTGAACACGCTCTGCTTGATTGCAACGAACAGCAGACGGCACATTTTATTCAGTCTCTCAGCCGTTATTTTACTCATGCCCACGCCTGCTTAGTATTGGCTGGAGATAAGAGCTCAAGTACGTTGGGGCAAAAGCTAGGATCTGGTGAATATGCTCACGGGTTGTCTTCACCAATAGACAGTGTTCTTAATTGGTTGCCATGGGCGCAATGGGTTAAGTCATTTTCACCATTAGAGCAGCAATGTAATCGTTGGAAGTTGTGGCAACGATTATTGTGTAAAATTTCTCAGCTTAAAAAGCGTTTAACTCCTCAATTAGTACTCGTTAAATGGTAGCTCTAGCTTCTTCTATCAACAGATAGTTTGGAAAAAGCTAACCAATATACAAAGTACACAACATAGTGAAAGCACACTCACTAGGTTAAACTATCGCCTCTAATCAAAGAGGTGATCGTGAAGCTATTTAATCCCCAAACTATTTTTCAAACGCTATCCAATCAGGCGATGCACAAAAAAGTGTTGTTGCTCGCGATCCCGATGGTTCTTTCCAATATTACGGTTCCTCTACTGGGTTTAGTCGATGCTGCGGTTATCGGTCACTTAGAGCATTCTTGGTATTTAGGTGGTGTCGCTTTGGGTGGCACTATGATCAGCGTGACCTTTTGGTTGCTTGGTTTCCTACGAATGTCGACGACTGGACTGGCCGCGCAATCTTATGGGGCGAACGATGGCAAGCAACTTGGTTTAGTCTTTGTGCAAGGCGTGACCATGGCACTAGGGTTTGCTGGTGTCTTTTTGCTATTGCATAGCTTTGTTGCGGATGCGGTTTTCTCATTGAGCAGTGCCAGCGATCAAGTCAAACATTATGGCCTGCAGTACTTCTCTATCCGTGCCTGGAGTGCGCCTGCTGCCCTAACTAACTTTGTAATTTTAGGTTGGTTGCTCGGAACCCAAAATGCTAAAGCGCCAATGTGGATGGTGATTATCACTAATATCACCAACATCGTTTTGGATATCGTTTTTGTGATTGGCCTTGGATGGCAAGTTGAAGGTGCGGCATTGGCATCGGTGATAGCAGATTATGCCGGGCTAACGTTTGGCTTGGTTTGTGTTTATCGAATCTGGGCAAAGAAGCAGTTACCATCGCCATGGGATCTGCTTAAGAAAACCAGCCAAGGTTTGAGTCGTTTCGTGAAACTGAATCGCGATATCTTTCTGCGCTCGCTTTGTCTGCAAGCGACTTTCACTTTTATGACCTTCCAAGGTGCAAGCTTTGGTGATGATGTGGTGGCGGCCAATGCGGTATTGATGAGCTTCTTGATGATCATATCTTATGGGATGGATGGTTTTGCTTATGCAATGGAAGCTATGGTCGGAAAGGCGATTGGCGCGAGAGATAAAGAAGAGTTAAATCAGTCTTTGATTGGCACTTTCTTCTGGAGCTTCAATATTTGTTTGGTACTGACCATAGCGTTCGCGATTGTTGGGTCTAGTTTGATTAATATGATTACTACAATTCCAGAGGTTAAGAGTCAGGCTGAGGTATATCTGCCATGGCTGATTGCGATGCCGCTAGTTTCTATGTGGTGCTTCTTGCTAGACGGTATTTTCGTGGGCGCTACCAAAGGCAAAGATATGCGTAACAGTATGTTTGTGGCCACCTGCAGTTTCTTTGCGATTTTCTACTTAGCATCAGGTTTAGAGAACCATGCGCTGTGGCTAGCAATGTTGAGCTTTATGGCAATGCGCGGCATTGGTCTTGGTGTTCTATTTATCTCTCAGTGGAAGAAAGGTGAGTTTCTCGCTTAGCTTAGCTTAGCTTAGCTTAGATAGATTAGATAGATTAGATAGATTAGATTAGATAGATTAGTTCAGGGAGCGAAAAAGAGAAGCTGTGCAGGTAAAGTGGCATTTGGAACATCATGATCTAATTGCTAGCATGACTATATAATTCAGTAGTTTAAATAAAAACAGCAAGCTCATGGCTTGCTGTTTATGTATTTGGCCTACAGGTGGTCAAATAGTCCTATTGGTTCTTTGTTTAGAACAAACGGTTAAGTCCGTTCAGCGCTGCGACGCGATAAGCTTCGGCCATTGTTGGATAGTTGAAGGTCGTATTCACAAAGTACTCTATGGTATTTGCTTCGCCTTTCTGTTCCATGATTGCCTGACCGATGTGGATGATCTCAGCAGCACGCTCACCAAACACGTGGATACCTAAAATCTCTTTAGTTTCACGATGGAAAAGTATCTTCAAGCTACCAATATCTTTACCTGCGATTTGAGCACGAGCTAAGTGCTTGAATGAAGATCGTCCCACTTCATAAGGTACTTTAGCCGCGGTAAGCTCTTGTTCTGTTTTTCCGACAGAGCTGATCTCAGGAATAGTATAGATACCTGTTGGGATGTCTTCGATAAGGTGTCGTTCTGCTTCACCTTTCACCACGGCTTGAGCCACGAATCGACCTTGGTCATAAGCAGCACTTGCTAGGCTAGGATAACCAATCACATCACCAACAGCGTAAACATGTTCAACACTGGTTTGGTAGTTGCTGTTGACTGATACTTGTCCTCGAGAGTCCGCTTCTAAGCCAACGGCACCAAGATTCAACTTGTCAGTATTACCCGTTCGGCCATTGGCATACAGTAGACAGTCGGCACGCATTTTCTTACCAGACTCTAAGTGAATGATCACGCCATCGTCAGTACCTTCAATTTTCTCAAAGGTTTCATCGTTACGAATAACAACGCCGCTGTTCCAGAAGTGATAAGACAGAGCATCCGAGGTTTCATTGTCTAAGAATGACAACAGGCGATCGCGAGTATTAATAAGATCGGTTTTAACGCCTAAACCACGGAAGATTGAAGCGTATTCACAACCAATAACGCCAGCACCATAGATGATGATGTGTTGAGGGTCGTGTTTAAGAGAAAGAATCGAGTCGCTGTCGTAGATACGTTCATGCAGAAAGTCGACGTTGTCTGGCTGATAAGGGCGAGAACCTGTTGCGATAACAAATTTGTCTGCGCTGTAATGTTCTTCAGTACCATCGCTCTGCATGACAGAGATAGTGTTAGTATCGATAAAACGCGCAGTACCAAACACTAATGTGCACTGGTTACGGTCGTAGAAGCCTTGACGCAATCGAGTCTGTTTGTCGATGACTGACTTAGCATGCCCCAGAATGTTGGAGAACGTTGAGTGAATGCTTTTATTATTCTGACAAAACAGCGGGTTGCTATTGAATTCAATGATGCGGCTTACTGCATGACGTAGCGCTTTTGAAGGAATCGTTCCCCAGTGGGTGCAACCACCACCAACGCTGCTCTCTTTTTCAATGATTGCAACGTTCAACCCGGCTTTGGTTAATCCCATCGCTGCCCCTTCTCCTCCGGGGCCACTACCAATTACGATTACATCAAAGTGGTTGGAGTGCGGCATAGATATCTTCCTTGTTATATTTGATTAACATTGCTTTAGCGAGATTTTAACTGATTCTGTTCTTGGGTACATGAAAAGGGCATCAGAGAGTCGGTGGGATCACGCAGTGTTATCGAAAAAATAATATTTGGTATGTCGTATGTCTCCAAATGACAGTGTGGATATTGAAATTTTTTCTTCGAACGTATTTACTTCGGTACGTGAACAAAGAGGTGTGTTTAGTGTCTTATATAACCAGAGTGCCTTATATAAATATGTGATTCGCGTTATATTGAACAGAGTATTAGGCATGCCTGTTTAGGCTGTAAAAGAAGAGTTTGATAAAGTATGAAACCAATGGGCATTCGCGCGCAGCAAAAAGAAAAAACTCGTCGCAGCTTAATCGACGCAGCATTTAGCCAGCTCAGTGCCGATCGTAGCTTTTCCAACCTAAGCTTGAGAGAAGTTGCTCGTGAGGCTGGAATAGCGCCGACTTCCTTTTATCGTCATTTCAAAGACATGGATGAGCTTGGCTTAACCATGGTTGATGAAGGTGGCTTACTGTTGCGTCAGCTAATGCGTCAAGCTAGGCAACGCATAGTAAAAGAAGGCAGTGTGATTCGTACCTCGGTTGAAACCTTTATGGAGTTCATTGAAAGCAGCCCAAACGTATTCAGACTGTTATTGCGAGAGCGCTCAGGAACCTCTTTTGAGTTTCGTGCTGCGGTAGCTCGTGAGATACAGCACTTCTCTGCTGAGTTAACCGAATATTTGATAACGACTGGCATGACACGAGATGAAGCTTTTACTCAAGCTGAAGCCTCCGTCATTTTGGTCTTCAACTCAGGGGCAGAAGCATTAGATTTAGATCGACGTCAGCGAGATGAATTGGCTGATCGCTTGATTATGCAATTGCGAATGATGGCCAAAGGTGCTTTTTGGTATCGTAAAGAACGTGAACGTAACCGATTAAAAGGCGGGATTGAATAATGTCGAATGAAAATAATACTGTAAACCGTGGTTCTGAAAGAAAGACACTCGTACTTGCTGTTGTTGCAGGTGTGTGTGGTGATGCACTGTTATCTTGGGTAACAATGAGCGAAGTGGGCTTCTCTATTTTCCCATTGATTGCTTTAGTTTTGGCTGTACAAGCGCTTTACCAAGAATACCTAACTAATCCAGTATCTGAAGATATTCCATTAGTGGGTTTAGCTTGTTTCTTTGTAGGTGCATTTGGCCATTCGGCTTTTGTGAAAGCACAACACCCTGATGCAGGATCAAACTTCTTCGCGATTATCGTCGCGATGCTACTGCTCGCTTGGGTAGGTAAGAAACTAGGCTTTATCGGTAAAACCGCTTAAACCAACGTATAAATAAAAAAACGAGCCAATTGGCTCGTTTTTTTGTATCTGCTGTTTAGCTTCGACTTCGACCTAGATAGCGATACTTACGCTTTACGCTCTAGGAATACACCGGCTTCCATGTGGTGCGTATAAGGGAACTGGTCAAATAGAGCAAAACGAGTGATGTCGTGTGTTTCGCTTAGAATGTCTAGGTTCTCTTTCAATGTCTCAGGGTTACAAGAGATGTACATGATGCGCTCGTAGCCTTGAACCATCTTACAAGTATCAACGTCCATACCTGAACGCGGTGGATCAACAAAGATAGTGTTGCAGTTGTAGCTCTTCAGATCGATGTTTGCTTGTTGCAGACGGCGGAATTCACGCTTACCTTCCATTGCTACGGTAAAATCTTCCGCAGACATACGAATGATCTGAACATTATCAATCTTATTCGCCGCAATGTTGTACTGTGCAGACTCAACAGATGGCTTCGCTAGCTCAGTTGCAAGTACACGCTCAAAGTTTTGTGCTAGTGCTAATGAGAAGTTACCGTTACCACAGTAAAGTTCTAGCAAGTCACCTTTGCTGTCTTGAGTACAGTCGACAGCCCATTCCAGCATTTTCTCTGCTACTTTGCCGTTTGGTTGAGTAAAGCTGTTCTCTACTTGCTGGTATATATAGCTATCACCATTCACATCTAGCTTTTCAATTACGTAGTCGCGATCAAGGACGATTTTCATCTTACGCGCACGGCCAATCAGGTTTAGGTTAAAACCTTCATCATTCAATTGCTGCTTCAGTGCTTTAGCATCTTGAATCCATTGCTCACCCAATTGACGGTGGTAAAGCAGTGATACCAAAATCTCACCACTCAACGTAGAAAGAAAATCTACTTGGAATAGCTTATGGCGTAGAGAGTGGTTGTCTTTCATTGCATCTGTTAGTAGAGGCATTAAGTCGTTGATAAGACGACTAGCCGCTGGGAACTGGTCTACACGGTATTTTTCTTTGGTCTCTTGATTGAACATGACGTAATACATATCGTCACCTTCATGCCACACGCGAAATTCAGCACGCATGCGGTAGTGTTGTTCTGGAGATTCATACACTTCCAACTCAGGCACATCGTATTGTGAGAACATTTCAGTAAGACGCTCAGTCTTTTCTGCTAGTTGTTCTTGGTAGCGTTGCGGGTTTACATCTAAATTCGCCATTGTTATGCCTTTTTGCTGTCGTGCTTTTAAATCAAGAGCGCAGATTTTATTCAATCACAGGCGCTTGTCCAGTGTTGAGAGCTATTCAATGTAAATCGAGCATGAAAACTATAGCTTATAACTATCTTAGACTAGACAAATGATTCATAGGTTAATACTATCTCCCGCAAGCTGGTGCCATTTGGATGTATAGATGGCTGAAGAGGGAATCTGGTGTAAATCCAGAACTGACGCGCAGCGGTAAGAGAGAACGAGTATTCAAAGACACTGCAAATAGCTTTTTGTGGGAAGTCGAATATGAGGTAAACCATAAGGTTGTGCTCTTGAGTCCGAATACCTGCCAGCGGCTAAGCCATACAATGTGGCTTGGTAGGACTTTACGCGATTTAGGATCACAACATGAACAAATCCCTTTTAGCGGTTGCTGTAGCATCGCTACTTCCACCTATCTCCAATTTACACGCCCAAGAAGCATCTACTGACGAAACCATGGTGGTTACGGCTAACCGTTTTGAGCAAGTTGACGGTGCTGTATTAGCTCAAACTGTTGTCGTTACCAAAGAAGATATCTCAAAACTTCAAGCAAATAGCCTTATTGAAGTTTTTCGAACGTTGCCAAGCGTTGAAGTTGCTCAATATGGTGGTCGTGGGCAAACAGCCTCGTTCTATGTGCGAGGAGGTAGTTCTTCTCAAGTACTAGTTCTAATGGATGGTACCCGCTTACCAAGAGCTATGATGGGCGGTGTTGATTTTAACTCTTTGCCAGTTAACTCAATTGAAAGAATTGAATTCATTCGTGGTGCTCGTGCCTCTATCTATGGTTCAGAAGCTATTTCTGGTGTCATCAATATTATTACCAGAGCAGATGTGAATGAAGATGCCGTTAAAGTGTATGGCGGGTATGGTACAAACAATCATTATGTAACCTCTTTAGCTGCTCTGCATAAGATTGATGACAGCCAACATATTAAAGCTGTTATTGGTTATGAAAAAGATGATGGGTTTAATGTTAAGCCGATTGAGGGTATCAACGATGGTGATGAACACGGTTTTGAGTCATACAATGTAAATATCGGCTACCAAAATCAGCTAACTAAGACAGTTAATGCTTTTGTTAATGTCGTGGCTTACGACAATGAAGGTGAGTACGACAATACGTATGGAACAAATCATGAAGAAAAAGTTGGCCGAACTGAGTTTCGTTCAATTAATACAAACTTGGCTTACAACGAAGACAACCTCACTTCAACTTTAGATCTTACTTATGCAGAACAAGATAACTACGATTATGTCGTAGGTAAGAGTAAGAAAAGTGGTGGTATCACATCTATTAACCAGATCAATGCTGCTTGGTTAAACTCTTACCGAGTAAATGAGCAGTTGGCTTTAGGTGGTGGTTTAGATTACCGACGTGAAGAGTTAGATGAAGGCTACACAGGCTTTAGTTACTATAAGCCAGAAGAGAATCCTCGTGAAAACTATGGTGTAAGTGTTATTAGTCAATACACCATAGATAGCTGGACACTTGAAGCAAGTGCTCGAAATGATGAGAACAGTCAATATGGAAACAACACGACGTGGCAAGCAGCGGCGGGTTGGACGTTCCTGGATAACTATGAGCTTAAAGCAAGCCATGGCACAGCCTTCAGAGCACCTACCTTTTTGGACCTCTATTATCCGGGCTTTGAAGCACCTAATCTCAAAGCAGAAGATTCTCAAAATACAGAGCTAACGCTAGAAGGTTCACATTCTTATCTAGATTGGTCGATTACTGGTTTCATCAACAAGATTGATAACATGTTGATGTGGCAAGGCTCAGGCATGACTAATATTGGAGAGGCTGAAATCAAAGGTGTTGAACTGGGCTTAGGTTTTGACACCTCAATTGTTACACATCAGCTCTACTTAGACTGGAAAGATCCAGTAGACAAATCTAATGGCAAAGAACAACAGTTAGCATACCGTTCCAAACAAGGTGCTAAGTGGAATGCTTTTGCTGAATTTGGTGATTGGATCTTAGGCTCTCAGTACCTTTATCAAGGCGAGCGCTTTAACGGGACGACACGATTGGCAAGTTACAGCCTTTGGAACTTTACTGCTGAGTACGCAGTTTCGGCAGATCTAAAGGTGAAAGGAAAACTGAGTAACGCATTCGATAAAGACTATGAAATGTATAGCGGTTACGCGACGCCTGGTCGTGAATACTTTATATCAGCTTCTTACCAATTCTAATTTACACCTAAACCGCCTCCGGGCGGTTTTTTCTTATTGGGTATATCAATGAAAAAGAAAGTCGTCATAAGTTGGTCGTCTGGCAAAGACTCGACATTAACGCTAGAGCGTCTACTTGAAAGCTCCGAATATGAAGTTGTCGCTCTATACACGACATATGTTGGAGATGAAGTTCCTTTCCAAGTGACTCCCATTGATGTGGTTGCCATGCAGGCGCAATTAGTCGGTTTGCCACTCATCACGATTGAGCTCCCGGAAGTGTTTCCTAGTAATGAGATTTATCAAAGTACCATTGTCTCCGCACTTAAAGGTTCTGGCTTATCAATCGATGCGGTCGCATTTGGCGATATGTTTTGTAACGGCATAGCTGACTACCGCAAAAGCTATATAGAACCAGCGGGTTGGGAGTGTGTATTTCCTCTCATGGGAGAGAGCAGTCAGGCACTTGCGAGTGAAATAATAGACAGAGGCATCGAAACCTTTCTCGTCACGGTCGATAGCGATGCATTAGACATGAGCTATTGCGGGAAAAAATACACGCTTGAACTAATAGACAGCTTACCGAGTCATGTTGATCCATGTGGCGAAGATGGCGAGTTCCATACCTTAGTGACATCAGCGCCATGCTTTAAAGGTAAGCTCAAGGTAGATCTAGAAAATGTGGAGCAAGGTAAGCGCTTTGTTCATCAACGTTATCAAGCTTGCATTATATAGAGTGAGGATTGGCGAAAACTAAGCGAAGGAGTATCATTGCAGCGAAATTTATTATAGGTAATCGTTGTGTCGGATAGTCTGCAAAAAAATATATTGGTCTTTGATTCTGGAGTGGGTGGCCTATCTGTATATAAGGAGATAAGCCAGTTACTACCGAATCATAACTATACTTATGTATTCGATAACGAGGCTTACCCATATGGTGAACTCGATCAACAAGTTCTTGTCCGCAGAGTCCAAAATATCGTCGCTAGCTTTGTGGCTAGCCACGCTATTGATATCGTAGTAATAGCCTGTAATACCGCAAGTACGATTGTCTTACCTACACTGCGTGCTAATAATCTAATCCCAATTGTTGGCGTTGTTCCGGCAATCAAACCTGCATCCCTGCTTGCCAATAAAGCGGTGGGTCTTATTGCTACTCCTGCAACGATTACTCGTGAATACACACACGAGCTCATCAAAAACTTCTCAAGTAATAAAAGAGTCGAACTTTTAGGTTCTACTCGGCTGGTGGATATGGCTGAAGATAAACTCAGGGGGGAGACTATTGACCTTGAAGAGCTGCAACTCATCCTTCAACCGATGATCAATACAATTGATGTAGCCGTTTTAGGATGCACACATTTCCCGCTGATAAAATCAGAGATTCAACAAGTCCTAGGTAAGAGTGTTTTATTGGTTGATTCTGGTAAAGCGATTGCGAAGCGAGTTCAAGATTTATTGGATTTGGAAAGTAGTGATAAAGAAGGGGGAGTGCGTGAGGTTTTTTGTAGTGCACTTCCTAAGAAAGAAAGTGCACTAAATAGCATGTTAAAGCAGTTAGGATTTAGCTCAGTTCAGCTTCGTCCGTTTCTGGATGTTTAGGATCATTTGCAACTCGCACTTTTAAAGTTCGTTGCATGTAATCTTTATCGTTAAGTTCTGAAATAGCATGATTCACATCATTGCTAGCCATTACGACAAATCCAAAGCCTCTTCTTTTACCAGTACGTTTGTCTTTCATTAAGCGTACTGCAAATACTTCACCATACTCTGAGAATAATTCACGTACGTGTGACTCATTCGCTTTGTATGGAAGGTTACCTACATAAAGTGTTTTTGTTGATGCTTTAGGTTCTGAGCCTGATTTTGAGTCGGTGCTTGAAAAGTTAACAACAAAAGCGGAAGCCAAGACACCAAGGATAAAGGTAATTTCAGGCGGTATATCTACCTGAGAGAAAACAATGCCACCTAGAACAGCTAGTGCGACAATTAACAACATCGATTTTTTTGAGTTCATATCGGAATACTACATATTAATAAACGAAATAGGCGCATCTACTCTTAACAAAATAGATACATGAATCTTACGTTCATGGTTTCCATTTTGCCAATGTATTGCTGTGATACGTCTCAAATGTTTAGTTTTTATTCGAAAAATGCGGATCTGGTGGCTTTTTAGGCGAACAAAACTTTTATTCAAAAAAGCCCTTGTGCTCTATGTCGATCTCTCTATAATGCCGCCTCACCGACACGGAGTGAGACGAAAGTCACACAGCGAAATCGGTAGAGAAAAAGGAGTTGAAAATAACCCTTGACTCTCTAAGTGGTGCAGGTATAGTACGCACCCCTAGCGACTGAGATGTAAATTACAAAACGCTAGCGCTCTTTAACAATTTAAACCTATCAATCTGTGTGGGCACTCGTTGATGAATATCAAAACGTTTTATCGTTAGATAAAACAGATTCTTCGGAATCAAAATTGATTTCAATGAACTGAGTGACCAATACAAAGTTAAGTTTACTTAATTTTGGCACAGTCAATTCATTACCATTCTGTTGGAATGGTAATAGCTTTAGAATTACATGTTCATCAATCTTTTTCGAAAGAGCGAATGAATATTAGTTTTGAAGTCAGTATTCGTTGAGTCACAAAATCTTAAATTGAAGAGTTTGATCATGGCTCAGATTGAACGCTGGCGGCAGGCCTAACACATGCAAGTCGAGCGGAAACGACACTAACAATCCTTCGGGTGCGTTAATGGGCGTCGAGCGGCGGACGGGTGAGTAATGCCTAGGAAATTGCCTTGATGTGGGGGATAACCATTGGAAACGATGGCTAATACCGCATAATGCCTACGGGCCAAAGAGGGGGACCTTCGGGCCTCTCGCGTCAAGATATGCCTAGGTGGGATTAGCTAGTTGGTGAGGTAATGGCTCACCAAGGCGACGATCCCTAGCTGGTCTGAGAGGATGATCAGCCACACTGGAACTGAGACACGGTCCAGACTCCTACGGGAGGCAGCAGTGGGGAATATTGCACAATGGGCGAAAGCCTGATGCAGCCATGCCGCGTGTATGAAGAAGGCCTTCGGGTTGTAAAGTACTTTCAGTTGTGAGGAAGGGTGTGTAGTTAATAGCTGCACATCTTGACGTTAGCAACAGAAGAAGCACCGGCTAACTCCGTGCCAGCAGCCGCGGTAATACGGAGGGTGCGAGCGTTAATCGGAATTACTGGGCGTAAAGCGCATGCAGGTGGTTCATTAAGTCAGATGTGAAAGCCCGGGGCTCAACCTCGGAACTGCATTTGAAACTGGTGAACTAGAGTGCTGTAGAGGGGGGTAGAATTTCAGGTGTAGCGGTGAAATGCGTAGAGATCTGAAGGAATACCAGTGGCGAAGGCGGCCCCCTGGACAGACACTGACACTCAGATGCGAAAGCGTGGGGAGCAAACAGGATTAGATACCCTGGTAGTCCACGCCGTAAACGATGTCTACTTGGAGGTTGTGGCCTTGAGCCGTGGCTTTCGGAGCTAACGCGTTAAGTAGACCGCCTGGGGAGTACGGTCGCAAGATTAAAACTCAAATGAATTGACGGGGGCCCGCACAAGCGGTGGAGCATGTGGTTTAATTCGATGCAACGCGAAGAACCTTACCTACTCTTGACATCCAGAGAAGCCAGCGGAGACGCAGGTGTGCCTTCGGGAACTCTGAGACAGGTGCTGCATGGCTGTCGTCAGCTCGTGTTGTGAAATGTTGGGTTAAGTCCCGCAACGAGCGCAACCCTTATCCTTGTTTGCCAGCGAGTAATGTCGGGAACTCCAGGGAGACTGCCGGTGATAAACCGGAGGAAGGTGGGGACGACGTCAAGTCATCATGGCCCTTACGAGTAGGGCTACACACGTGCTACAATGGCGCATACAGAGGGCAGCAAGCTAGCGATAGTGAGCGAATCCCAAAAAGTGCGTCGTAGTCCGGATTGGAGTCTGCAACTCGACTCCATGAAGTCGGAATCGCTAGTAATCGTGAATCAGAATGTCACGGTGAATACGTTCCCGGGCCTTGTACACACCGCCCGTCACACCATGGGAGTGGGCTGCAAAAGAAGTGGGTAGTTTAACCTTTCGAGGAGGACGCTCACCACTTTGTGGTTCATGACTGGGGTGAAGTCGTAACAAGGTAGCCCTAGGGGAACCTGGGGCTGGATCACCTCCTTATACGAAGATAGTCACGATGAGTGTCCACACAGATTGATTAGGTTTAGAAAAGTAAAGAGACGAAGAACTCCCAAGTTCTTCAATATCCAGTGTCCCGTTCGTCTAGAGGCCTAGGACACCGCCCTTTCACGGCGGTAACAGGGGTTCGACTCCCCTACGGGATACCATCTTTAAGTATTCTCTTCTATCAGAGTATTTAAAAATGGTTCATTAGTTTGAATCAAGCTCTTTAACAATTTGGAAAGCTGACTGATTTGATTACTTACGAGTAATTCAATCAAATTTAAAAGTTCTCAATGTTTATCTTTCATTAGATAAACACAACAAACACATTCAAGTGTCTTGTATTCGAATCAATGTTTACATTGATTCACAATTGAGTCCGGCAAACAGTCATCAAGAATTAACCCTTCTTGATGACAACCAAAAACCTTGGTTAGTTGCCATACGCTAAGACCCTTTCGGGTTGTATGGTTAAGTGACTAAGCGTACACGGTGGATGCCTTGGCAGTCAGAGGCGATGAAAGGCGTAATAACTTGCGATAAGCCCAGATTAGGTAGTAATAACCTTTTGAGTCTGGGATTCCTGAATGGGGAAACCCACTTGCATAAGCAAGTATCCTGTTGTGAATACATAGCAACAGGAGGCAAACCGGGGGAACTGAAACATCTAAGTACCCCGAGGAAGAGAAATCAACCGAGATTCCGAAAGTAGCGGCGAGCGAAATTGGATTAGCCCTTAAGCTTTTAATGATGCAGGTGAAGAGTCTGGAAAGTCTCGCAATAAAGGGTGATAGCCCCGTAACCGACACATCATAATCAGTGAAAACGAGTAGGGCGGGACACGTGATATCCTGTCTGAATATGGGGGGACCATCCTCCAAGGCTAAATACTACTGACTGACCGATAGTGAACCAGTACCGTGAGGGAAAGGCGAAAAGAACCCCTGTGAGGGGAGTGAAATAGAACCTGAAACCGTGTACGTACAAGCAGTAGGAGCACCTTCGTGGTGTGACTGCGTACCTTTTGTATAATGGGTCAGCGACTTAATTTTAGTAGCAAGGTTAACCGTTTAGGGGAGCCGTAGGGAAACCGAGTCTTAACTGGGCGTACAGTTGCTAGGATTAGACCCGAAACCAGGTGATCTAGCCATGGGCAGGTTGAAGGTTGAGTAACATCAACTGGAGGACCGAACCGACTAATGTTGAAAAATTAGCGGATGACTTGTGGCTAGGGGTGAAAGGCCAATCAAACCTGGAGATAGCTGGTTCTCCCCGAAAGCTATTTAGGTAGCGCCTCGGACGAATACTACTGGGGGTAGAGCACTGTTAAGGCTAGGGGGTCATCCCGACTTACCAACCCTTTGCAAACTCCGAATACCAGTAAGTACTATCCGGGAGACACACGGCGGGTGCTAACGTCCGTCGTGGAGAGGGAAACAACCCAGACCGCCAGCTAAGGTCCCAAAGTATAGCTAAGTGGGAAACGATGTGGGAAGGCTCAGACAGCCAGGATGTTGGCTTAGAAGCAGCCATCATTTAAAGAAAGCGTAATAGCTCACTGGTCGAGTCGGCCTGCGCGGAAGATGTAACGGGGCTAAGCTATACACCGAAGCTGCGGCTACGTACCTTAGGGTATGTGGGGTAGGGGAGCGTTCTGTAAGCCGTTGAAGGTGTGCTGTAAGGCATGCTGGAGGTATCAGAAGTGCGAATGCTGACATGAGTAACGATAAAGGGAGTGAAAAACTCCCTCGCCGGAAGACCAAGGGTTCCTGTCCAACGTTAATCGGGGCAGGGTAAGTCGACTCCTAAGGCGAGGCCGAAAGGCGTAGTCGATGGGAAACGGGTTAATATTCCCGTACTTCTTACAATTGCGATGGGGGGACGGAGAAGGCTAGGTGGGCCTGGCGACGGTTGTCCAGGTTCAAGTACGTAGGCGGAAAGTTTAGGTAAATCCGGACTTTCATTAACGCTGAGATACGATGTCGAGCTACTACGGTAGTGAAGTCATTGATGCCATGCTTCCAGGAAAAGCCTCTAAGCTTCAGATTGTAAGGAATCGTACCCCAAACCGACACAGGTGGTCGGGTAGAGAATACCAAGGCGCTTGAGAGAACTCGGGTGAAGGAACTAGGCAAAATGGTACCGTAACTTCGGGAGAAGGTACGCTCTTATCAGTGAAGTCCCTTGCGGATGGAGCAGACGAGAGTCGCAGATACCAGGTGGCTGCAACTGTTTATTAAAAACACAGCACTGTGCAAAATCGTAAGATGACGTATACGGTGTGACGCCTGCCCGGTGCCGGAAGGTTAATTGATGGGGTTAGACTTCGGTCGAAGCTCTTGATCGAAGCCCCGGTAAACGGCGGCCGTAACTATAACGGTCCTAAGGTAGCGAAATTCCTTGTCGGGTAAGTTCCGACCTGCACGAATGGCGTAATGATGGCCACGCTGTCTCCACCCGAGACTCAGTGAAATTGAAATCGCTGTGAAGATGCAGTGTACCCGCGGCTAGACGGAAAGACCCCGTGAACCTTTACTACAGCTTGGCACTGAACATTGAACCTACATGTGTAGGATAGGTGGGAGACTATGAAATTGCGTCGCTAGATGTGATGGAGTCGTCCTTGAAATACCACCCTTGTAGTTTTGATGTTCTAACGTTGGTCCCTGAATCGGGATTACGGACAGTGCCTGGTGGGTAGTTTGACTGGGGCGGTCTCCTCCCAAAGAGTAACGGAGGAGCACGAAGGTGGGCTAAACACGGTTGGACATCGTGTGGTTAGTGCAATGGCATAAGCCCGCTTGACTGCGAGAATGACAATTCGAGCAGGTGCGAAAGCAGGTCATAGTGATCCGGTGGTTCTGAATGGAAGGGCCATCGCTCAACGGATAAAAGGTACTCCGGGGATAACAGGCTGATACCGCCCAAGAGTTCATATCGACGGCGGTGTTTGGCACCTCGATGTCGGCTCATCACATCCTGGGGCTGAAGTCGGTCCCAAGGGTATGGCTGTTCGCCATTTAAAGTGGTACGCGAGCTGGGTTTAGAACGTCGTGAGACAGTTCGGTCCCTATCTGCCGTGGGCGTTGGAAAATTGAAAGGGGCTGCTCCTAGTACGAGAGGACCGGAGTGGACGAACCTCTGGTGTTCGGGTTGTCATGCCAATGGCATTGCCCGGTAGCTAAGTTCGGAATCGATAACCGCTGAAAGCATCTAAGCGGGAAGCGAGCCTTGAGATGAGTTTTCCCTGGCACTATAAGTGTCCTAAAGGGTTGTCGTAGACTACGACGTTGATAGGCAGGGTGTGTAAGTGCTGCGAGGCATTGAGCTAACCTGTACTAATTGCCCGTGAGGCTTAACCATACAACACCCAAGGGGTTTTGTGGACTCAGAAGTACCAGACCTTGAATGCGTTTGAAGAGAAATAACTTTTAGATAAGCTTTCCGAATTTTAAAATTTGCTTGGCGACCATAGCATTGTGGACCCACCTGATTCCATGCCGAACTCAGAAGTGAAACACAATAGCGCCGATGGTAGTGTGGGGTTTCCCCATGTGAGAGTAGGACATCGCCAGGCTTTAATTTCGACTTTGTCTATTTAATAGACAAGTCACCATAGGGTTCTAAGTTTTCTTAGAGTTTTATGTTGACTTTCAAAGTGGAAAGCGTATTATACGCGTCCTGCTTACGTGCTAAGGCACTGAAAGCGTTCTCTTTTTAGAGAACACGCTCTTTAACAATTTAAACCTATCAATCTGTGTGGGCACTCGTTGATGAATATCAAAACGTTATTACTTAGGTAGTAACAGTTACTTCGGTAACAAACTTGATTTCAATGAACTGAGTGACCAATACAAAGTTAAGTTTATTTAATTTTGGCACAGTCAATTCATTACCATTCTGTTGGAATGGTAATAGCTTTAAAATTACATGTTTATCAATCTTTTTCGAAAGAGCGAATAAATATTAGTTTTGAAGTCAGTATTCGTTGAGTCACAAAATCTTAAATTGAAGAGTTTGATCATGGCTCAGATTGAACGCTGGCGGCAGGCCTAACACATGCAAGTCGAGCGGAAACGACACTAACAATCCTTCGGGTGCGTTAATGGGCGTCGAGCGGCGGACGGGTGAGTAATGCCTAGGAAATTGCCTTGATGTGGGGGATAACCATTGGAAACGATGGCTAATACCGCATAATGCCTACGGGCCAAAGAGGGGGATCTTCGGACCTCTCGCGTCAAGATATGCCTAGGTGGGATTAGCTAGTTGGTGAGGTAATGGCTCACCAAGGCGACGATCCCTAGCTGGTCTGAGAGGATGATCAGCCACACTGGAACTGAGACACGGTCCAGACTCCTACGGGAGGCAGCAGTGGGGAATATTGCACAATGGGCGAAAGCCTGATGCAGCCATGCCGCGTGTATGAAGAAGGCCTTCGGGTTGTAAAGTACTTTCAGTTGTGAGGAAGGGTGTGTAGTTAATAGCTGCGCATCTTGACGTTAGCAACAGAAGAAGCACCGGCTAACTCCGTGCCAGCAGCCGCGGTAATACGGAGGGTGCGAGCGTTAATCGGAATTACTGGGCGTAAAGCGCATGCAGGTGGTTCATTAAGTCAGATGTGAAAGCCCGGGGCTCAACCTCGGAACTGCATTTGAAACTGGTGAACTAGAGTGCTGTAGAGGGGGGTAGAATTTCAGGTGTAGCGGTGAAATGCGTAGAGATCTGAAGGAATACCAGTGGCGAAGGCGGCCCCCTGGACAGACACTGACACTCAGATGCGAAAGCGTGGGGAGCAAACAGGATTAGATACCCTGGTAGTCCACGCCGTAAACGATGTCTACTTGGAGGTTGTGGCCTTGAGCCGTGGCTTTCGGAGCTAACGCGTTAAGTAGACCGCCTGGGGAGTACGGTCGCAAGATTAAAACTCAAATGAATTGACGGGGGCCCGCACAAGCGGTGGAGCATGTGGTTTAATTCGATGCAACGCGAAGAACCTTACCTACTCTTGACATCCAGAGAAGCCAGCGGAGACGCAGGTGTGCCTTCGGGAACTCTGAGACAGGTGCTGCATGGCTGTCGTCAGCTCGTGTTGTGAAATGTTGGGTTAAGTCCCGCAACGAGCGCAACCCTTATCCTTGTTTGCCAGCGAGTAATGTCGGGAACTCCAGGGAGACTGCCGGTGATAAACCGGAGGAAGGTGGGGACGACGTCAAGTCATCATGGCCCTTACGAGTAGGGCTACACACGTGCTACAATGGCGCATACAGAGGGCAGCAAGCTAGCGATAGTGAGCGAATCCCAAAAAGTGCGTCGTAGTCCGGATTGGAGTCTGCAACTCGACTCCATGAAGTCGGAATCGCTAGTAATCGTGAATCAGAATGTCACGGTGAATACGTTCCCGGGCCTTGTACACACCGCCCGTCACACCATGGGAGTGGGCTGCAAAAGAAGTGGGTAGTTTAACCTTTCGGGGAGGACGCTCACCACTTTGTGGTTCATGACTGGGGTGAAGTCGTAACAAGGTAGCCCTAGGGGAACCTGGGGCTGGATCACCTCCTTATACGAAGATACTTACGATGAGTGTCCACACAGATTGATTAGGTTTAGAAAGTAAAAGAGACGATATTGGGTCTGTAGCTCAGCTGGTTAGAGCGCTCGCCTGATAAGCGGGAGGTCGGTGGTTCGAGTCCACTCAGACCCACCAATATCGATGAGAAACAAAGATGGGGCTATAGCTCAGCTGGGAGAGCGCCTGCCTTGCACGCAGGAGGTCTGCGGTTCGATCCCGCATAGCTCCACCATCTTTAAGTGTTTTTATTTGAAAATATTTAGAAATGGTTCATTAGTTTGAATCAAGCTCTTTAACAATTTGGAAAGCTGACTGATTGATTACTTACGAGTAATTCAATCAAATTTAAAAGTTCTCAATGTTTATCTTTCATTAGATAAACACAACAAACACATTCAAGTGTCTTGTATTCGAATCAAACTTTAGTTTGATTCACAATTGAGTCCGGCAAACAGTCATCAAGAATTAACCCTTCTTGATGGCAACCAAAAACCTTGGTTAGTTGCCATACGCTTATTTGTCTTCACTTTTTAAAGTGAAAGCAAATAGAAACCCTTTCGGGTTGTATGGTTAAGTGACTAAGCGTACACGGTGGATGCCTTGGCAGTCAGAGGCGATGAAAGGCGTAATAACTTGCGATAAGCCCAGATTAGGTAGTAATAACCTTTTGAGTCTGGGATTCCTGAATGGGGAAACCCACTTACATAAGTAAGTATCCTGTTGTGAATACATAGCAACAGGAGGCAAACCGGGGGAACTGAAACATCTAAGTACCCCGAGGAAGAGAAATCAACCGAGATTCCGAAAGTAGCGGCGAGCGAAATTGGATTAGCCCTTAAGCTTTTAATGAGACAGACGAAGGCTCTGGAAAGTGCCGCAGTAAAGGGTGATAGCCCCGTAATCGACATCTCATAATCAGTGAAAACGAGTAGGGCGGGACACGTGATATCCTGTCTGAATATGGGGGGACCATCCTCCAAGGCTAAATACTACTGACTGACCGATAGTGAACCAGTACCGTGAGGGAAAGGCGAAAAGAACCCCTGTGAGGGGAGTGAAATAGAACCTGAAACCGTGTACGTACAAGCAGTAGGAGCACCTTCGTGGTGTGACTGCGTACCTTTTGTATAATGGGTCAGCGACTTAATTTTAGTAGCAAGGTTAACCGTTTAGGGGAGCCGTAGGGAAACCGAGTCTTAACTGGGCGTACAGTTGCTAGGATTAGACCCGAAACCAGGTGATCTAGCCATGGGCAGGTTGAAGGTTGAGTAACATCAACTGGAGGACCGAACCGACTAATGTTGAAAAATTAGCGGATGACTTGTGGCTAGGGGTGAAAGGCCAATCAAACCTGGAGATAGCTGGTTCTCCCCGAAAGCTATTTAGGTAGCGCCTCGGACGAATACTACTGGGGGTAGAGCACTGTTAAGGCTAGGGGGTCATCCCGACTTACCAACCCTTTGCAAACTCCGAATACCAGTAAGTACTATCCGGGAGACACACGGCGGGTGCTAACGTCCGTCGTGGAGAGGGAAACAACCCAGACCGCCAGCTAAGGTCCCAAAGTATAGCTAAGTGGGAAACGATGTGGGAAGGCTCAGACAGCCAGGATGTTGGCTTAGAAGCAGCCATCATTTAAAGAAAGCGTAATAGCTCACTGGTCGAGTCGGCCTGCGCGGAAGATGTAACGGGGCTAAGCTATACACCGAAGCTGCGGCTACGTACCTTAGGGTATGTGGGGTAGGGGAGCGTTCTGTAAGCCGTTGAAGGTGTGCTGTAAGGCATGCTGGAGGTATCAGAAGTGCGAATGCTGACATGAGTAACGATAAAGGGAGTGAAAAACTCCCTCGCCGGAAGACCAAGGGTTCCTGTCCAACGTTAATCGGGGCAGGGTAAGTCGACTCCTAAGGCGAGGCCGAAAGGCGTAGTCGATGGGAAACGGGTTAATATTCCCGTACTTCTTACAATTGCGATGGGGGGACGGAGAAGGCTAGGTGGGCCTGGCGACGGTTGTCCAGGTTCAAGTACGTAGGCGGAAAGTTTAGGTAAATCCGGACTTTCATTAACGCTGAGATACGATGTCGAGCTACTACGGTAGTGAAGTCATTGATGCCATGCTTCCAGGAAAAGCCTCTAAGCTTCAGATTGTAAGGAATCGTACCCCAAACCGACACAGGTGGTCGGGTAGAGAATACCAAGGCGCTTGAGAGAACTCGGGTGAAGGAACTAGGCAAAATGGTACCGTAACTTCGGGAGAAGGTACGCTCTTATCAGTGAAGTCCCTTGCGGATGGAGCAGACGAGAGTCGCAGATACCAGGTGGCTGCAACTGTTTATTAAAAACACAGCACTGTGCAAAATCGTAAGATGACGTATACGGTGTGACGCCTGCCCGGTGCCGGAAGGTTAATTGATGGGGTTAGACTTCGGTCGAAGCTCTTGATCGAAGCCCCGGTAAACGGCGGCCGTAACTATAACGGTCCTAAGGTAGCGAAATTCCTTGTCGGGTAAGTTCCGACCTGCACGAATGGCGTAATGATGGCCACGCTGTCTCCA
The DNA here is from genome assembly GCF_057785895.1 of Vibrio sp. QJM3NY_39. Lineage (NCBI taxonomy): Bacteria > Pseudomonadati > Pseudomonadota > Gammaproteobacteria > Vibrionales > Vibrionaceae > Vibrio > Vibrio sp. QJM3NY_39. The sequence continues at coordinate 146,336 of NZ_CM173505.1, forward strand.
CCCGAGACTCAGTGAAATTGAAATCGCTGTGAAGATGCAGTGTACCCGCGGCTAGACGGAAAGACCCCGTGAACCTTTACTACAGCTTGGCACTGAACATTGAACCTACATGTGTAGGATAGGTGGGAGACTATGAAATTGCGTCGCTAGATGTGATGGAGTCGTCCTTGAAATACCACCCTTGTAGTTTTGATGTTCTAACGTTGGTCCCTGAATCGGGATTACGGACAGTGCCTGGTGGGTAGTTTGACTGGGGCGGTCTCCTCCCAAAGAGTAACGGAGGAGCACGAAGGTGGGCTAAACACGGTTGGACATCGTGTGGTTAGTGCAATGGCATAAGCCCGCTTGACTGCGAGAATGACAATTCGAGCAGGTGCGAAAGCAGGTCATAGTGATCCGGTGGTTCTGAATGGAAGGGCCATCGCTCAACGGATAAAAGGTACTCCGGGGATAACAGGCTGATACCGCCCAAGAGTTCATATCGACGGCGGTGTTTGGCACCTCGATGTCGGCTCATCACATCCTGGGGCTGAAGTCGGTCCCAAGGGTATGGCTGTTCGCCATTTAAAGTGGTACGCGAGCTGGGTTTAGAACGTCGTGAGACAGTTCGGTCCCTATCTGCCGTGGGCGTTGGAAAATTGAAAGGGGCTGCTCCTAGTACGAGAGGACCGGAGTGGACGAACCTCTGGTGTTCGGGTTGTCATGCCAATGGCATTGCCCGGTAGCTAAGTTCGGAATCGATAACCGCTGAAAGCATCTAAGCGGGAAGCGAGCCTTGAGATGAGTTTTCCCTGGCACTATAAGTGTCCTAAAGGGTTGTCGTAGACTACGACGTTGATAGGCAGGGTGTGTAAGTGCTGCGAGGCATTGAGCTAACCTGTACTAATTGCCCGTGAGGCTTAACCATACAACACCCAAGGGGTTTTGTGGACTCAGAAGTACCAGACCTTGAATGCGTTTGAAGAGAAATAACTTTTAGATAAGCTTTCCGAATTTTAAAATTTGCTTGGCGACCATAGCATTGTGGACCCACCTGATTCCATGCCGAACTCAGAAGTGAAACACAATAGCGCCGATGGTAGTGTGGGGTTTCCCCATGTGAGAGTAGGACATCGCCAGGCTTTAATTTCGACTTTGTCTATTTAATAGACAAGTCACCATAGGGTTCTAAGTTTTCTTAGAGTTTTATGTTGACTTTCAAAGTGGAAAGCGTATTATACGCGTCCTGCTTACGTGCTAAGGCACTGAAAGCGTTCTCTTTTTAGAGAACACGCTCTTTAACAATTTAAACCTATCAATCTGTGTGGGCACTCGTTGATGAATATCAAAACGTTATTACTTAGGTAGTAACAGTTACTTCGGTAACAAACTTGATTTCAATGAACTGAGTGACCAATACAAAGTTAAGTTTATTTAATTTTGGCACAGTCAATTCATTACCATTCTGTTGGAATGGTAATAGCTTTAGAATTACATGTTCATGTTTACATGAATATTAGTTTTGAAGTCAGTATTCGTTGAGTCACAAAATCTTAAATTGAAGAGTTTGATCATGGCTCAGATTGAACGCTGGCGGCAGGCCTAACACATGCAAGTCGAGCGGAAACGACACTAACAATCCTTCGGGTGCGTTAATGGGCGTCGAGCGGCGGACGGGTGAGTAATGCCTAGGAAATTGCCTTGATGTGGGGGATAACCATTGGAAACGATGGCTAATACCGCATAATGCCTACGGGCCAAAGAGGGGGACCTTCGGGCCTCTCGCGTCAAGATATGCCTAGGTGGGATTAGCTAGTTGGTGAGGTAATGGCTCACCAAGGCGACGATCCCTAGCTGGTCTGAGAGGATGATCAGCCACACTGGAACTGAGACACGGTCCAGACTCCTACGGGAGGCAGCAGTGGGGAATATTGCACAATGGGCGAAAGCCTGATGCAGCCATGCCGCGTGTATGAAGAAGGCCTTCGGGTTGTAAAGTACTTTCAGTTGTGAGGAAGGGTGTGTAGTTAATAGCTGCGCATCTTGACGTTAGCAACAGAAGAAGCACCGGCTAACTCCGTGCCAGCAGCCGCGGTAATACGGAGGGTGCGAGCGTTAATCGGAATTACTGGGCGTAAAGCGCATGCAGGTGGTTCATTAAGTCAGATGTGAAAGCCCGGGGCTCAACCTCGGAACTGCATTTGAAACTGGTGAACTAGAGTGCTGTAGAGGGGGGTAGAATTTCAGGTGTAGCGGTGAAATGCGTAGAGATCTGAAGGAATACCAGTGGCGAAGGCGGCCCCCTGGACAGACACTGACACTCAGATGCGAAAGCGTGGGGAGCAAACAGGATTAGATACCCTGGTAGTCCACGCCGTAAACGATGTCTACTTGGAGGTTGTGGCCTTGAGCCGTGGCTTTCGGAGCTAACGCGTTAAGTAGACCGCCTGGGGAGTACGGTCGCAAGATTAAAACTCAAATGAATTGACGGGGGCCCGCACAAGCGGTGGAGCATGTGGTTTAATTCGATGCAACGCGAAGAACCTTACCTACTCTTGACATCCAGAGAAGCCAGCGGAGACGCAGGTGTGCCTTCGGGAACTCTGAGACAGGTGCTGCATGGCTGTCGTCAGCTCGTGTTGTGAAATGTTGGGTTAAGTCCCGCAACGAGCGCAACCCTTATCCTTGTTTGCCAGCGAGTAATGTCGGGAACTCCAGGGAGACTGCCGGTGATAAACCGGAGGAAGGTGGGGACGACGTCAAGTCATCATGGCCCTTACGAGTAGGGCTACACACGTGCTACAATGGCGCATACAGAGGGCAGCAAGCTAGCGATAGTGAGCGAATCCCAAAAAGTGCGTCGTAGTCCGGATTGGAGTCTGCAACTCGACTCCATGAAGTCGGAATCGCTAGTAATCGTGAATCAGAATGTCACGGTGAATACGTTCCCGGGCCTTGTACACACCGCCCGTCACACCATGGGAGTGGGCTGCAAAAGAAGTGGGTAGTTTAACCTTTCGAGGAGGACGCTCACCACTTTGTGGTTCATGACTGGGGTGAAGTCGTAACAAGGTAGCCCTAGGGGAACCTGGGGCTGGATCACCTCCTTATACGAAGATAGTCACGATGAGTGTCCACACAGATTGATTAGGTTTAGAAAAGTAAAGAGACGAAGAACTCCCAAGTTCTTCAATATCCAGTGTCCCGTTCGTCTAGAGGCCTAGGACACCGCCCTTTCACGGCGGTAACAGGGGTTCGACTCCCCTACGGGATACCATTGGGTCGTTAGCTCAGTTGGTAGAGCAGTTGACTTTTAATCAATTGGTCGCAGGTTCGAATCCTGCACGACCCACCATTCTTTCTCCGCGAAGGAATTAAAACTATCGTGGGCGATTAGCTCAGTTGGGAGAGCACCTGCCTTACAAGCAGGGGGTCACTGGTTCGAGCCCGGTATCGCCCACCATTCTCTAAAAATTCTTGGTTATATTCATATCCAAACCACTTCTTTTGTCGTTGGTTGGTATGTTTGACCCTGAGAGTCTTTAGAAAATGTGAATTTTAGAACACTGGTTCTTAAAGTCTCATGCTCTTTAACAATTTGGAAAGCTGACTGATTGATTACTTACGAGTAATTCAATCAAATTTAAAAGTTCTCAATGTTTATCTTTCATTAGATAAACACAACAAACACATTCAAGTGTCTTGTATTCGAATCAAACTTTAGTTTGATTCACAATTGAGTCCGGCAAACAGTCATCAAGAATTAACCCTTCTTGATGACAACCAAAAACCTTGGTTAGTTGCCATACGCTTATTTGCCTTCACTTTTTAAAGTGAAAGCAAATAGAAACCCTTTCGGGTTGTATGGTTAAGTGACTAAGCGTACACGGTGGATGCCTTGGCAGTCAGAGGCGATGAAAGGCGTAATAACTTGCGATAAGCCCAGATTAGGTAGTAATAACCTTTTGAGTCTGGGATTCCTGAATGGGGAAACCCACTTGCATAAGTAAGTATCCTGTTGTGAATACATAGCAACAGGAGGCAAACCGGGGGAACTGAAACATCTAAGTACCCCGAGGAAGAGAAATCAACCGAGATTCCGAAAGTAGCGGCGAGCGAAATTGGATTAGCCCTTAAGCTTTTAATGAGACAGACGAAGGCTCTGGAAAGTGCCGCAGTAAAGGGTGATAGCCCCGTAGTCGACATCTCATAATCAGTGAAAACGAGTAGGGCGGGACACGTGATATCCTGTCTGAATATGGGGGGACCATCCTCCAAGGCTAAATACTACTGACTGACCGATAGTGAACCAGTACCGTGAGGGAAAGGCGAAAAGAACCCCTGTGAGGGGAGTGAAATAGAACCTGAAACCGTGTACGTACAAGCAGTAGGAGCACCTTCGTGGTGTGACTGCGTACCTTTTGTATAATGGGTCAGCGACTTAATTTTAGTAGCAAGGTTAACCGTTTAGGGGAGCCGTAGGGAAACCGAGTCTTAACTGGGCGTACAGTTGCTAGGATTAGACCCGAAACCAGGTGATCTAGCCATGGGCAGGTTGAAGGTTGAGTAACATCAACTGGAGGACCGAACCGACTAATGTTGAAAAATTAGCGGATGACTTGTGGCTAGGGGTGAAAGGCCAATCAAACCTGGAGATAGCTGGTTCTCCCCGAAAGCTATTTAGGTAGCGCCTCGGACGAATACTACTGGGGGTAGAGCACTGTTAAGGCTAGGGGGTCATCCCGACTTACCAACCCTTTGCAAACTCCGAATACCAGTAAGTACTATCCGGGAGACACACGGCGGGTGCTAACGTCCGTCGTGGAGAGGGAAACAACCCAGACCGCCAGCTAAGGTCCCAAAGTATAGCTAAGTGGGAAACGATGTGGGAAGGCTCAGACAGCCAGGATGTTGGCTTAGAAGCAGCCATCATTTAAAGAAAGCGTAATAGCTCACTGGTCGAGTCGGCCTGCGCGGAAGATGTAACGGGGCTAAGCTATACACCGAAGCTGCGGCTACGTACCTTAGGGTATGTGGGGTAGGGGAGCGTTCTGTAAGCCGTTGAAGGTGTGCTGTAAGGCATGCTGGAGGTATCAGAAGTGCGAATGCTGACATGAGTAACGATAAAGGGAGTGAAAAACTCCCTCGCCGGAAGACCAAGGGTTCCTGTCCAACGTTAATCGGGGCAGGGTAAGTCGACTCCTAAGGCGAGGCCGAAAGGCGTAGTCGATGGGAAACGGGTTAATATTCCCGTACTTCTTACAATTGCGATGGGGGGACGGAGAAGGCTAGGTGGGCCTGGCGACGGTTGTCCAGGTTCAAGTACGTAGGCGGAAAGTTTAGGTAAATCCGGACTTTCATTAACGCTGAGATACGATGTCGAGCTACTACGGTAGTGAAGTCATTGATGCCATGCTTCCAGGAAAAGCCTCTAAGCTTCAGATTGTAAGGAATCGTACCCCAAACCGACACAGGTGGTCGGGTAGAGAATACCAAGGCGCTTGAGAGAACTCGGGTGAAGGAACTAGGCAAAATGGTACCGTAACTTCGGGAGAAGGTACGCTCTTATCAGTGAAGTCCCTTGCGGATGGAGCAGACGAGAGTCGCAGATACCAGGTGGCTGCAACTGTTTATTAAAAACACAGCACTGTGCAAAATCGTAAGATGACGTATACGGTGTGACGCCTGCCCGGTGCCGGAAGGTTAATTGATGGGGTTAGACTTCGGTCGAAGCTCTTGATCGAAGCCCCGGTAAACGGCGGCCGTAACTATAACGGTCCTAAGGTAGCGAAATTCCTTGTCGGGTAAGTTCCGACCTGCACGAATGGCGTAATGATGGCCACGCTGTCTCCACCCGAGACTCAGTGAAATTGAAATCGCTGTGAAGATGCAGTGTACCCGCGGCTAGACGGAAAGACCCCGTGAACCTTTACTACAGCTTGGCACTGAACATTGAACCTACATGTGTAGGATAGGTGGGAGACTATGAAATTGCGTCGCTAGATGTGATGGAGTCGTCCTTGAAATACCACCCTTGTAGTTTTGATGTTCTAACGTTGGTCCCTGAATCGGGATTACGGACAGTGCCTGGTGGGTAGTTTGACTGGGGCGGTCTCCTCCCAAAGAGTAACGGAGGAGCACGAAGGTGGGCTAAACACGGTTGGACATCGTGTGGTTAGTGCAATGGCATAAGCCCGCTTGACTGCGAGAATGACAATTCGAGCAGGTGCGAAAGCAGGTCATAGTGATCCGGTGGTTCTGAATGGAAGGGCCATCGCTCAACGGATAAAAGGTACTCCGGGGATAACAGGCTGATACCGCCCAAGAGTTCATATCGACGGCGGTGTTTGGCACCTCGATGTCGGCTCATCACATCCTGGGGCTGAAGTCGGTCCCAAGGGTATGGCTGTTCGCCATTTAAAGTGGTACGCGAGCTGGGTTTAGAACGTCGTGAGACAGTTCGGTCCCTATCTGCCGTGGGCGTTGGAAAATTGAAAGGGGCTGCTCCTAGTACGAGAGGACCGGAGTGGACGAACCTCTGGTGTTCGGGTTGTCATGCCAATGGCATTGCCCGGTAGCTAAGTTCGGAATCGATAACCGCTGAAAGCATCTAAGCGGGAAGCGAGCCTTGAGATGAGTTTTCCCTGGCACTATAAGTGTCCTAAAGGGTTGTCGTAGACTACGACGTTGATAGGCAGGGTGTGTAAGTGCTGCGAGGCATTGAGCTAACCTGTACTAATTGCCCGTGAGGCTTAACCATACAACACCCAAGGGGTTTTGTGGACTCAGAAGTACCAGACCTTGAATGCGTTTGAAGAGAAATAACTTTTAGATAAGCTTTCCGAATTTTAAAATTTGCTTGGCGACCATAGCATTGTGGACCCACCTGATTCCATGCCGAACTCAGAAGTGAAACACAATAGCGCCGATGGTAGTGTGGGGTTTCCCCATGTGAGAGTAGGACATCGCCAGGCTTTAATTTCGACTTTGTCTATTTAATAGACAAGTCACCATAGGGTTCTAAGTTTTCTTAGAGTTTTATGTTGACTTTCAAAGTGGAAAGCGTATTATACGCGTCCTGCTTACGTGCTAAGGCACTGAAAGCGTTCTCTTTTTAGAGAACACGCTCTTTAACAATTTAAACCTATCAATCTGTGTGGGCACTCGTTGATGAATATCAAAACGTTATTACTTAGGTAGTAACAGTTACTTCGGTAACAAACTTGATTTCAATGAACTGAGTGACCAATACAAAGTTAAGTTTATTTAATTTTGGCACAGTCAATTCATTACCATTCTGTTGGAATGGTAATAGCTTTAAAATTACATGTTTATCAATCTTTTTCGAAAGAGCGAATAAATATTAGTTTTGAAGTCAGTATTCGTTGAGTCACAAAATCTTAAATTGAAGAGTTTGATCATGGCTCAGATTGAACGCTGGCGGCAGGCCTAACACATGCAAGTCGAGCGGAAACGACACTAACAATCCTTCGGGTGCGTTAATGGGCGTCGAGCGGCGGACGGGTGAGTAATGCCTAGGAAATTGCCTTGATGTGGGGGATAACCATTGGAAACGATGGCTAATACCGCATAATGCCTACGGGCCAAAGAGGGGGATCTTCGGACCTCTCGCGTCAAGATATGCCTAGGTGGGATTAGCTAGTTGGTGAGGTAATGGCTCACCAAGGCGACGATCCCTAGCTGGTCTGAGAGGATGATCAGCCACACTGGAACTGAGACACGGTCCAGACTCCTACGGGAGGCAGCAGTGGGGAATATTGCACAATGGGCGAAAGCCTGATGCAGCCATGCCGCGTGTATGAAGAAGGCCTTCGGGTTGTAAAGTACTTTCAGTTGTGAGGAAGGGTGTGTAGTTAATAGCTGCGCATCTTGACGTTAGCAACAGAAGAAGCACCGGCTAACTCCGTGCCAGCAGCCGCGGTAATACGGAGGGTGCGAGCGTTAATCGGAATTACTGGGCGTAAAGCGCATGCAGGTGGTTCATTAAGTCAGATGTGAAAGCCCGGGGCTCAACCTCGGAACTGCATTTGAAACTGGTGAACTAGAGTGCTGTAGAGGGGGGTAGAATTTCAGGTGTAGCGGTGAAATGCGTAGAGATCTGAAGGAATACCAGTGGCGAAGGCGGCCCCCTGGACAGACACTGACACTCAGATGCGAAAGCGTGGGGAGCAAACAGGATTAGATACCCTGGTAGTCCACGCCGTAAACGATGTCTACTTGGAGGTTGTGGCCTTGAGCCGTGGCTTTCGGAGCTAACGCGTTAAGTAGACCGCCTGGGGAGTACGGTCGCAAGATTAAAACTCAAATGAATTGACGGGGGCCCGCACAAGCGGTGGAGCATGTGGTTTAATTCGATGCAACGCGAAGAACCTTACCTACTCTTGACATCCAGAGAAGCCAGCGGAGACGCAGGTGTGCCTTCGGGAACTCTGAGACAGGTGCTGCATGGCTGTCGTCAGCTCGTGTTGTGAAATGTTGGGTTAAGTCCCGCAACGAGCGCAACCCTTATCCTTGTTTGCCAGCGAGTAATGTCGGGAACTCCAGGGAGACTGCCGGTGATAAACCGGAGGAAGGTGGGGACGACGTCAAGTCATCATGGCCCTTACGAGTAGGGCTACACACGTGCTACAATGGCGCATACAGAGGGCAGCAAGCTAGCGATAGTGAGCGAATCCCAAAAAGTGCGTCGTAGTCCGGATTGGAGTCTGCAACTCGACTCCATGAAGTCGGAATCGCTAGTAATCGTGAATCAGAATGTCACGGTGAATACGTTCCCGGGCCTTGTACACACCGCCCGTCACACCATGGGAGTGGGCTGCAAAAGAAGTGGGTAGTTTAACCTTTCGGGGAGGACGCTCACCACTTTGTGGTTCATGACTGGGGTGAAGTCGTAACAAGGTAGCCCTAGGGGAACCTGGGGCTGGATCACCTCCTTATACGAAGATACTTACGATGAGTGTCCACACAGATTGATTAGGTTTAGAAAGTAAAAGAGACGATATTGGGTCTGTAGCTCAGCTGGTTAGAGCGCTCGCCTGATAAGCGGGAGGTCGGTGGTTCGAGTCCACTCAGACCCACCAATATCGATGAGAAACAAAGATGGGGCTATAGCTCAGCTGGGAGAGCGCCTGCCTTGCACGCAGGAGGTCTGCGGTTCGATCCCGCATAGCTCCACCATCTTTAAGTGTTTTTATTTGAAAATATTTAGAAATGGTTCATTAGTTTGAATCAAGCTCTTTAACAATTTGGAAAGCTGACTGATTGATTACTTACGAGTAATTCAATCAAATTTAAAAGTTCTCAATGTTTATCTTTCATTAGATAAACACAACAAACACATTCAAGTGTCTTGTATTCGAATCAAACTTTAGTTTGATTCACAATTGAGTCCGGCAAACAGTCATCAAGAATTAACCCTTCTTGATGGCAACCAAAAACCTTGGTTAGTTGCCATACGCTTATTTGTCTTCACTTTTTAAAGTGAAAGCAAATAGAAACCCTTTCGGGTTGTATGGTTAAGTGACTAAGCGTACACGGTGGATGCCTTGGCAGTCAGAGGCGATGAAAGGCGTAATAACTTGCGATAAGCCCAGATTAGGTAGTAATAACCTTTTGAGTCTGGGATTCCTGAATGGGGAAACCCACTTACATAAGTAAGTATCCTGTTGTGAATACATAGCAACAGGAGGCAAACCGGGGGAACTGAAACATCTAAGTACCCCGAGGAAGAGAAATCAACCGAGATTCCGAAAGTAGCGGCGAGCGAAATTGGATTAGCCCTTAAGCTTTTAATGAGACAGACGAAGGCTCTGGAAAGTGCCGCAGTAAAGGGTGATAGCCCCGTAGTCGACATCTCATAATCAGTGAAAACGAGTAGGGCGGGACACGTGATATCCTGTCTGAATATGGGGGGACCATCCTCCAAGGCTAAATACTACTGACTGACCGATAGTGAACCAGTACCGTGAGGGAAAGGCGAAAAGAACCCCTGTGAGGGGAGTGAAATAGAACCTGAAACCGTGTACGTACAAGCAGTAGGAGCACCTTCGTGGTGTGACTGCGTACCTTTTGTATAATGGGTCAGCGACTTAATTTTAGTAGCAAGGTTAACCGTTTAGGGGAGCCGTAGGGAAACCGAGTCTTAACTGGGCGTACAGTTGCTAGGATTAGACCCGAAACCAGGTGATCTAGCCATGGGCAGGTTGAAGGTTGAGTAACATCAACTGGAGGACCGAACCGACTAATGTTGAAAAATTAGCGGATGACTTGTGGCTAGGGGTGAAAGGCCAATCAAACCTGGAGATAGCTGGTTCTCCCCGAAAGCTATTTAGGTAGCGCCTCGGACGAATACTACTGGGGGTAGAGCACTGTTAAGGCTAGGGGGTCATCCCGACTTACCAACCCTTTGCAAACTCCGAATACCAGTAAGTACTATCCGGGAGACACACGGCGGGTGCTAACGTCCGTCGTGGAGAGGGAAACAACCCAGACCGCCAGCTAAGGTCCCAAAGTATAGCTAAGTGGGAAACGATGTGGGAAGGCTCAGACAGCCAGGATGTTGGCTTAGAAGCAGCCATCATTTAAAGAAAGCGTAATAGCTCACTGGTCGAGTCGGCCTGCGCGGAAGATGTAACGGGGCTAAGCTATACACCGAAGCTGCGGCTACATACCTTAGGGTATGTGGGGTAGGGGAGCGTTCTGTAAGCCGTTGAAGGTGGTCTGTAAGGGCTGCTGGAGGTATCAGAAGTGCGAATGCTGACATGAGTAACGATAAAGGGAGTGAAAAACTCCCTCGCCGGAAGACCAAGGGTTCCTGTCCAACGTTAATCGGGGCAGGGTAAGTCGACTCCTAAGGCGAGGCCGAAAGGCGTAGTCGATGGGAAACGGGTTAATATTCCCGTACTTCTTACAATTGCGATGGGGGGACGGAGAAGGCTAGGTGGGCCTGGCGACGGTTGTCCAGGTTCAAGTACGTAGGCGGAAAGTTTAGGTAAATCCGGACTTTCTTAACGCTGAGATACGATGTCGAGCTACTACGGTAGTGAAGTCATTGATGCCATGCTTCCAGGAAAAGCCTCTAAGCTTCAGATTGTAAGGAATCGTACCCCAAACCGACACAGGTGGTCGGGTAGAGAATACCAAGGCGCTTGAGAGAACTCGGGTGAAGGAACTAGGCAAAATGGTACCGTAACTTCGGGAGAAGGTACGCTCTTATCAGTGAAGTCCCTTGCGGATGGAGCAGACGAGAGTCGCAGATACCAGGTGGCTGCAACTGTTTATTAAAAACACAGCACTGTGCAAAATCGTAAGATGACGTATACGGTGTGACGCCTGCCCGGTGCCGGAAGGTTAATTGATGGGGTTAGACTTCGGTCGAAGCTCTTGATCGAAGCCCCGGTAAACGGCGGCCGTAACTATAACGGTCCTAAGGTAGCGAAATTCCTTGTCGGGTAAGTTCCGACCTGCACGAATGGCGTAATGATGGCCACGCTGTCTCCACCCGAGACTCAGTGAAATTGAAATCGCTGTGAAGATGCAGTGTACCCGCGGCTAGACGGAAAGACCCCGTGAACCTTTACTACAGCTTGGCACTGAACATTGAACCTACATGTGTAGGATAGGTGGGAGACTATGAAACCGCGTCGCTAGATGTGGTGGAGTCGTCCTTGAAATACCACCCTTGTAGTTTTGATGTTCTAACGTTGGTCCCTGAATCGGGATTACGGACAGTGCCTGGTGGGTAGTTTGACTGGGGCGGTCTCCTCCCAAAGAGTAACGGAGGAGCACGAAGGTGGGCTAAACACGGTTGGACATCGTGTGGTTAGTGCAATGGCATAAGCCCGCTTGACTGCGAGAATGACAATTCGAGCAGGTGCGAAAGCAGGTCATAGTGATCCGGTGGTTCTGAATGGAAGGGCCATCGCTCAACGGATAAAAGGTACTCCGGGGATAACAGGCTGATACCGCCCAAGAGTTCATATCGACGGCGGTGTTTGGCACCTCGATGTCGGCTCATCACATCCTGGGGCTGAAGTCGGTCCCAAGGGTATGGCTGTTCGCCATTTAAAGTGGTACGCGAGCTGGGTTTAGAACGTCGTGAGACAGTTCGGTCCCTATCTGCCGTGGGCGTTGGAAAATTGAAAGGGGCTGCTCCTAGTACGAGAGGACCGGAGTGGACGAACCTCTGGTGTTCGGGTTGTCATGCCAATGGCATTGCCCGGTAGCTAAGTTCGGAATCGATAACCGCTGAAAGCATCTAAGCGGGAAGCGAGCCTTGAGATGAGTTTTCCCTGGCACTATAAGTGTCCTAAAGGGTTGTCGTAGACTACGACGTTGATAGGCAGGGTGTGTAAGTGCTGCGAGGCATTGAGCTAACCTGTACTAATTGCCCGTGAGGCTTAACCATACAACACCCAAGGGGTTTTGTGGACTCAGAAGTACCAGACCTTGAATGCGTTTGAAGAGAAATAACTTTTAGATAAGCTTTCCGAATTTTAAAATTTGCTTGGCGACCATAGCATTGTGGACCCACCTGATTCCATGCCGAACTCAGAAGTGAAACACAATAGCGCCGATGGTAGTGTGGGGTTTCCCCATGTGAGAGTAGGACATCGCCAGGCTTTAAATTAAATCTTTAGGTTGACCGACCTGGAGATATGGACGCTCACTTAGTGAGTTGACCACTGCGGAGTGGTAGTTCAGTTGGTTAGAATACCGGCCTGTCACGCCGGGGGTCGCGGGTTCGAGTCCCGTCCACTCCGCCACTTATTAAAAAAGCCCTGCTAGAAATAGCAGGGCTTTTTTACATCTCAAGAAAAGTGTTTTGCCCTTCGGTCGAATGAGTCCCACAAAGGGATTGCCTGAAGTCCGCAACCCCGTCCATTCCGCTACTTATCAGAAAGCCTAGTCTGACGACTAGGCTTTCGTCGTTTCTGGCGTATGTGTTTTGGAGTTTGGCTGCAGATCATTATCACTACCTATGAGGTATCTCTCTCGGCGTCGGGAGGTGCAGTTTGGTTCTTAAATCTGACGAATCGAAATAGTTCTTTCTAACTATTTTTTAGCTAAGCCAAGTAGAACTGAGCATCAAATTAGACTAATCTGAGCACAAGTGAGCTATCACGCTAGTTCCTCGTTGTAAGGAGTGGCGATTAGGATATAGAAAGTAATTGTCGATTGAGTTGGTATCTTACTTGGTTGTTATTTGTGTCTGATAGCCTTAATTATTAGGCTGACTAGAAAGGTAGATACTTGGAGATTTAGGCGTTGGCATTAGTCTTGAGTAAATAGAGAAATTACAACAAACAAACTTATCTCGCAGATACAAAAACGCCTAGCGTTTGCTAGGCGTTGATAAATAATGTTTCTAATACATCGACTACAATATTTGTTTAAGGACTCTATCGGCTTTGACACGAGTGATCTTACGAATCAACTTCTGAACCTCCATCGGATAGCTCTCAATCTTGTCCAATTGCTTATAAGTGCAGATTAGCTGTGTGTGTTGAACAATATTATCAACCTCAGCTTGGAATTTATCCGTTAGATGATGATAGTTATCTTGGATGAATATGCCATTTTCTAAGTCCAACTTCCATGCGCGTGGGTTTAGGTTATTACCTGTGAGTAGCATGTAGCGTTTATCAACCCAAATGCCCTTCAAATGGAAGCTGTTGGAATCGTGTTGCCAAAGTCGGATAGACAGGTTACGACTTGCTATATTCGCTTCATTTGCCTTCGCAAATCGACGCAGGTTCAATTCGTATAAGTAAGGCAAGCCACCAATCGTTTTAAACTCTTCCTCTGGTGAGATAAAGAAGTCATTGGCTGTCTTATCGCCGACAACAATCGTTACCTTTACGCCACGCTTAAGTGCTCTCTTCACTTCTTTCGCTAGGCTAGGCGGAAAATTGAAATATGGCGTACAAATGAAAATTTCATCTTTAGCTTGAGCAACCAGTTGGTTAATTCCCTGATTTAGGCGGTTACGTCTCTTACCTATACCAACTAAAGGAGTTACGGCCACTTGTTCTGCGGAGACATCTTGAGAGTCGAACTTGTATTGAGAGCGTGCTAACGATGCTCTGAATTGACGGATTGCTGGCTTTAACTCTTTAGTTAGCGGTTTGTTCTTATCAGCAAGATCATAAACAGCGATGTCTGAGATCATTTGTTCTTGGACATAGGAGAACATTGAGTCAGCAAGTGTTGCGTTGTTTAAAACATGGTAGCGATCGAAACGGTAACGATCATGATAACTTAAATAGATATTGTTAAGGCTTGCACCGCTGTATATCACGCTGTCATCGACGATAAAGCCTTTTAAGTGCAATACGCCAAAGACTTCTTTGCCGCGAACTGGAATGCCATAAACAGGTACAGAGTGCTGATATTTTTCCGCAAACTCTTTATACATGGCTGCATTGCCTTCAGAAGACTCCGCGCCAATCAATCCACGTTGAGCTCTGTGCCAATCGACACACACACTCACATCTAATTCTGGATTCTTTTGCTTTGCTTCATATAAGGCAGTTAGGATCTCACGGCCAGCCTCATCATCTTCAAGATACAAAGCGACTAAACTAATACGAGTTGTTGCGCGAGATATCTCATCAAGTAAGCGAGCTCTAAACTCTTGCGCTGATAGTAGTACTTCAAACTTGTCAGGATTCTGCGCTATGGTTGGCAACTGTATGAATGGATTCCTACTGGCAATCATATTGACTGTTTTACCTTAAAAATATGCAAAATTGCGAACCTTTAATTTTACCAAAGGGATAGCATCAAATACTAGATAATCGAGGCATTCTCTAACAATTTTGCAGATAATGCATAGGAATGAGATCTTTTCCGCTATTCGAATAGCGCTCGTACAAAACTCTTAGGCCATTAGGAAGATCTGTCGGGTCTACTTGCATGAACTTGTGTCGAGAGTAAAAGTTGGTGAGATGAGCATAAGCAAAGCAATAATCGCTTGCTGTTAGCGTATGTTTCACACAATAGTCCATAAGCAGAGAGCCTAATTGCTTACCACGATGTTGTTTTGATATCGCCATACCAGTAAGTAAGCGATTATCTTCAATGGTGCGAAAACGCACGACACCACAAAGCTCGTTATCTAGTAATAACGAATAGATCAGTTCACTCTTGTTCGCTTTTCCCGTTGGATAATGTTCCTTATAGAAACGTTTAACTAGGGGAACCTTTACTGGGTCTAATTGAGTAATGATGACATTGTTCATTCAGTCACTGCGCCATTGGTTTATCTGCTGTAGAATGATGGCAGTGTAAGTTAATTGAATATCGCCATGCAATTCCATCTCAATGCTAGTTTAAAAAATGTTCATACTTTTTCTATCGATCAGACCTGTGATGCGTTGGTTGAAGTAACTACGATCGACGAACTGATTTCGGTTTATAGGAATCCTAAATGGTCAACTTCACCTAAGTTAATTCTGGGTAAGGGCAGCAATATGCTTTTTACCAAGCATTTCGCTGGTTTGATCATTGTCAATAAATTAGCTGGGATTGAGATGACCGAGACGGACCGTCATCACCTTCTGCATGTGAGTGGTGGTGAGGATTGGCCAAGCTTGGTTGAGTGGAGTGTTGATAAAGGTCTGGGTGGTCTAGAAAACCTCGCAATGATACCTGGTTGTTCAGGTTCTGCTCCTATTCAGAATATTGGTGCGTATGGTGTTGAACTGCAAGACGTATGCGAATATGTTGATATTCTGTATCTGGATACTTATACAGTTAAGCGGTTAAGCAAAGAGGAATGTCTCTTTGGCTACCGAGATTCTATTTTTAAGCACGCTCTCTATGGCAAAGCGATTGTTGTTGCGATTGGTTTGATCCTACCTAAAGAGTGGAAACCATGTAATCACTATGGTCCGTTAAAAAGCCTACTGGCTGAAACTCTCTCACCTCGTACTATATTTGATGAAGTATGCGCTATCCGTTCAAGTAAGTTGCCAGATCCTAGAGTCCAAGGCAATGCGGGTAGCTTCTTCAAAAACCCTGTGATCATCAAAGATCATTTTGATCGCCTGTCAGCTCTATATCCCAACATTGTCGGCTATGAGAGTAATGGCATGATCAAAGTAGCTGCAGGCTGGCTGATTGATCAATGCCAGTTCAAAGGCGTGACAGAAGGCGGTGCTCAAGTTCACCCAAATCAAGCATTAGTTATCATCAATTATGATGAAGCGTCTGCTACGGATATCCTCAGACTTGCAGCACGAGTACGTCAAGCTGTCCTAGACAAGTTCGATATATCATTGGAACACGAAGTTCGCTTCATGGGTCAAGACAGTGAGACAAACCTAGATAAAGCTTTGGAGTCATTGGTATGAGAGAGCACAGTACCAAGCTTGCACTATTGAGATGTCTTGCCGATGGTGAGTTTCATTCTGGTGAATACTTAGGTGAAATGATCGGTGTATCACGAGCGGCTATCAGTAAGCACATTAAAGGTATCCAAGAGTGGGGGTTAGATATCTACCGAGTACAAGGCAAAGGTTATAAGCTAGCCAGTCGTTTAGATATGCTTGACCAAGAAAAATTGTCTGCTGTGAGTCGTGATGCTTCTCTTGAACTCATTCCAATCATAGGTTCAACAAACCAGCATCTATTAGAGCGTACTAATACCCTCGAATCGGGTTCGGTCTGTATTGCTGAATATCAAGCTGCAGGTCGTGGACGTCGTGGAAGAGAGTGGGTATCGCCATTTGGTGCAAATCTTTACCTTTCTATGTATTGGAGACTCGATGCCGGTATGGCTGCGGCTATGGGGCTGAGTCTTGTGGTTGGTGTCGCCGTTGTAGAGGCGTTGGAGGATATGGGAGTTGAAGGAGTTAAACTAAAGTGGCCGAACGACCTTTATCATAATGACAAGAAACTCGCGGGTATTTTAGTCGAGTTGTCAGGACAGTCTGGTGGCGCTGCTCATATTGTTATTGGTTTGGGACTAAACCTGTCCATGGACCCGACAACATCAGGTATTGGTCAGCCGTGGACCTCTCTCAAAGAAGTGTGTGATGGGAAAGTGCCAGATCGTAATGATTTAGCACAGGCTCTGATCAATGCTTGGGACAAGTCACTTGCCGACTATGAGTTGAAAGGAATGTCTAATTTTGTCGAACGGTGGAACCGCTTAGATAATTTCTTAGGTCGCAACGTAAGGTTGATTATTGGACCTAGAGAAATTGAAGGTGTCGTTCAGGGGATTGATGAACAAGGCGCCGTGCTGCTCAAAACTGAGAGTGGTATAGAGAGCTATATCGGGGGAGAAATCTCGCTGAGAAAAGGAGACTAAGGCTCTACTATTTTCTTAGTAACACTTCTTCGACCATATGATCTGCGCCCTTGCGTAGAATCAGGTGAGCCCTTTCTCTGGTCGGAAGGATATTCTGCTCTAGGTTTAAACCATTGATTGATTGCCAAATACCTTCTGCTTTTTCCTTAGCGGCTAGATCTGATAATTTAGTGTAGTGCCCGAAGTATGACCCTGGTTTAGCGAAGGCACCTTCACGAAACTTCATAAAACGATTTACATACCATTGTTGAATTTGAGCGCTTTCAGCATCGACATATAACGAGAAGTCGAGGAAGTCTGAAATAAAGACTCTATGAGGCTCATGTGGGTAATTCATACCGCTTTGTAGAACGTTGAGTCCTTCAATAATAAGCACATCTGGTAAGTCGACCTCTTTTACTTCATTGGTAATGTTGTAGGTGAGGTGAGAGTACACAGGTGCTGTCACATTACGCTTGCATGCCTTCACGTCTGATACAAAATTGACTAGCGCTTTAATATCATAAGACTCAGGGAACCCTTTCTTACTCATTAGGCCTTTTTCTTGAAGCACTTCATTGGGATACAAAAAGCCATCTGTCGTAACTAGTTCAACTTTAGGGTGGTTGTCCCAACGAGATAACAGAGCTTTGAGTAGACGAGCGGTGGTACTTTTACCTACCGCCACACTGCCAGCGATACCAATGATAAATGGCGGCGCAGTCTCTTTCTTATCCAGAAATTGATGAAGTACTGAGTTTCTATTTTGTCGAGCGGCCACATAGAGATTCAACAGACGAGATAACGGTAGGTAAATTTCTACAGCTTCTTCCATTGTCAGCTTTTCATTGATGCCTTGAAGCTCTTTCAAATCGCTCTCAGAAAGTGTCATTGGAACTAAATTCCTTAGTTCAGACCACTGCGCGCGGTCAAATGACATAAATGGGCTCATACAAAACTCTATAGTGGATAACAAAACAAGTGCATGGAAAATACATCAAGCGATAGATAAATTAAATATCTTCCTTTACTAGATGCGGATTAAAGGCAGAAACCTTGAGCTAAATAACCGTATATGGGAATTTGATAAGAGAATTTTACACTTTTTTGCAATTTACTATTGCAAGGTGGAAAATCATTCAATAAAATGCGCCCCACTTGTGCCGACTTAGCTCAGTAGGTAGAGCAACTGACTTGTAATCAGTAGGTCACCAGTTCGACTCCGGTAGTCGGCACCACTTTCTCCCTTCTATTTATAGAGAGCGAGAGAAAGATCAAAATTTGGAGGGGTTCCCGAGTGGCCAAAGGGAGCAGACTGTAAATCTGCCGGCACTGCCTTCGATGGTTCGAATCCGTCTCCCTCCACCATATTCTAAAGGTTAAATAGCTCAAAAGAGTTACGTGTTGCGTGCATCGTATAATGGCTATTACCTCAGCCTTCCAAGCTGATGATGCGGGTTCGATTCCCGCTGCACGCTCCAACTCATTTTTGTGTGCTGATATAGCTCAGTCGGTAGAGCGCACCCTTGGTAAGGGTGAGGCCCCCAGTTCGACTCTGGGTATTAGCACCAGTCTAAAGCTTCTTCTCCTTTAATAAAGAAAACCATTTTTTTTGGTTGCGTGGTCTTATTTTAAGCCACCTAATCCGTACCTAGAGGGACACCCCATGTCTAAAGAAAAATTTGAACGTACGAAACCGCACGTAAACGTTGGTACTATCGGCCACGTTGACCACGGTAAAACAACTCTAACTGCTGCTATCTGTACTACACTTGCAAAAGTGTACGGCGGTGTTGCTAAAGATTTCGCATCTATCGATAACGCTCCAGAAGAGCGCGAGCGCGGTATCACAATCGCAACTTCTCACGTTGAGTACGATACTCCTGAACGTCACTACGCACACGTAGACTGTCCTGGACACGCCGATTATGTTAAAAACATGATCACTGGTGCTGCTCAAATGGACGGCGGTATCCTAGTTGTTGCTGCTACAGATGGCCCTATGCCACAAACACGTGAGCACATCCTACTTGGTCGTCAAGTTGGTATCCCTTACATCATCGTATTCATGAACAAATGTGACATGGTTGATGACGAAGAGCTACTTGAGCTAGTAGAAATGGAAGTACGTGAACTTCTTTCTGAGTACGAGTACCCAGGAGACGACCTTCCAGTAATTCAAGGTTCTGCACTTGGCGCTCTAAACGGCGAAAAGCAGTGGGAAGACAAGATTGTTGAGCTTGCAGAAGCACTAGATTCTTACATTCCACTTCCAGAGCGTGCTGTTGATCTACCGTTCCTACTTCCTATTGAAGATGTATTCTCAATCCAAGGTCGTGGTACTGTAGTTACTGGTCGTATCGAGCGCGGTATCCTACGTGTAGGTGACGAAGTAGAAATCGTTGGTATCAAAGAAACTACTCTTACTACTTGTACTGGTGTTGAAATGTTCCGTAAACTGCTTGACGAAGGTCGTGCAGGTGAGAACGTTGGTGCACTTCTACGTGGTACTAAGCGTGATGACGTTGAACGTGGCCAAGTACTTTCTGCTAAAGGTTCAATCAACCCACATACTAAGTTTGAGTCTGAAGTATACGTACTTTCTAAAGACGAAGGCGGCCGTCACACTCCTTTCTTCAAGGGTTACCGTCCACAGTTCTACTTCCGTACAACTGACGTAACAGGCGATATCACTCTACCAGAAGGCGTAGAAATGGTAATGCCAGGTGACAACGTTCAAATGACTGTTGAGCTAATCGCTCCAATCGCAATGGACGAAGGTCTACGTTTCGCAATCCGCGAAGGTGGCCGTACAGTTGGTGCTGGTGTTGTAGCTAAAATCTTTGCATAAGATTTGACGAACCACTAGTAAAAAGGGCATCATTTGATGCCCTTTTTCTTCGCTGAAAAAAGAGTTGGATGTTTTGGCATCAATTTTAGCTCTTAGCAAAGAATTAAACGGTCTTTTTGACTAAAATGACTGTTAGATGTGTTGTTTTGCAACGCAAAGGAATGTGCCCTGCAACAGCGGGGTTATTGTCGTCTATATTTAAGACTTATCACAGGTTGGTTTTATGAAAGCAAACGCTGAAACTCCTGATAGCTCAGGTGCAGCAGATACAATGAAGTGGGTAGTCGCTTTTGTACTGTTGGCTGCTGCTGTTGTGGGTAATTACCTGTATGGTGAATTGTCTGTTGTAATTCGCGCTGCAGGTGTAGTTGTGCTGATTGCTGCCGCACTAGGCGTTGCAGCAACAACAGTTAAAGGTAAAGCTGCGATCGATTTTGCAAAAGAATCTCGTATGGAGATTCGTAAAGTTGTTTGGCCTACTCGCCAAGAAACTATGCAAACTACATTGATCGTTTTAGCTGTATGTATTGTTATGTCTCTAGTGCTTTGGGGAATTGACGGCATTATGGTCCGTTTAGTTTCTCTAGCGACTGGGGTGTAGAGGGTTCTGATTCATGAGTGAAGCTCCAAAAAAACGTTGGTATGTAGTTCAAGCCTTTTCTGGCTATGAAGGTCGTGTATCTCAATCGCTACGCGAACATATTAAAATGCACGACATGGAAGAGTTCTTTGGTGACGTTTTAGTACCTACTGAAGAAGTAGTGGAAATGCGTGCAGGTCAACGCCGTAAAAGCGAACGTAAGTTCTTCCCTGGCTACGTATTAGTGCAAATGATCATGAATGATGAATCATGGCACTTAGTGCGCAGTATCCCTCGTGTTATGGGCTTCATTGGTGGTACCTCTGATCGTCCTGCACCAATCACTGACAAAGAAGCTGATGCTATCTTGAACCGTCTAGAGAAAGCGAGCGAGTCTCCACGTCCTAAGACAATGTTCGAAGCGGGTGAAGTGGTTCGTGTGAACGATGGTCCGTTTGCTGATTTCAACGGGACAGTTGAAGAAGTAGATTACGAGAAAAGCCGCATTAAGGTATCTGTATCGATCTTTGGTCGTGCAACACCGGTTGAGCTTGAATTTGGTCAAGTTGAAAAGCTAGACTAAAACTCTAACTTTTGAACAAGCTGTGGATAAATGCTTCATAAGTTGTTCAAAATAAAAGAGTATAAAAAACCACCTTTTTAGGGTTGTTAAAGGCGCGAATTATGATTATAATTTCGCGCCTTTTTGCTTCTATCGAAGTAAGAAAGAGTTAATTGAAATTAAGGGGAGCTTGCCTTAGGGCTAGCGCATGTACCCAAAAATTAGGAAATATCATGGCTAAGAAAGTTGAAGCTTATATCAAACTGCAAGTTGCAGCTGGTATGGCAAACCCAAGTCCACCGGTTGGTCCTGCTCTAGGTCAACACGGCGTGAACATCATGGAATTCTGTAAAGCGTTCAACGCAAAAACAGAATCTGTTGAGAAAGGTCTACCTACTCCAGTAGTTATTACTGTTTACAACGACCGTTCTTTCACGTTCGTAACTAAGACTCCACCTGCTGCTGTTCTTCTTAAGAAAGCTGCTGGCGTTAAGTCTGGTTCAGGTCGTCCAAACACTGAGAAAGTTGGTACTGTAACTGACGCTCAAGTTCAGGAAATCGCAGAAACTAAAGCTGCTGATATGACTGGTGCTGACATCGAAGCAATGAAGCGTTCTATTGCTGGTACTGCTCGTTCAATGGGCCTAGTGGTAGAGGGATAAGATCATGGCAAAACTTACTAAGCGTATGCGCGTAATCCGCGACAAAGTTGAAGTAACTAAAGAATACGAAATCAACGAAGCTGTTGCTCTTCTTAAAGAACTAGCGACTGCTAAATTCGTTGAGTCTGTAGATGTTGCTGTTAACCTAGGCATCGATGCTCGTAAATCTGACCAAAACGTACGTGGCGCAACTGTGCTACCTCACGGTACTGGCCGTGAAATCCGCGTTGCTGTGTTCACTCAAGGTGCAAACGCAGAAGCAGCTAAAGCAGCTGGCGCAGATATCGTTGGTATGGAAGATCTTGCTGAGCAAGTGAAAAAAGGCGTAATGGACTTTGACGTTGTTGTTGCTTCTCCTGATGCAATGCGCGTTGTTGGTCAACTAGGTACAATCCTAGGTCCACGCGGTCTAATGCCAAACCCTAAAGTTGGTACTGTAACTCCTAACGTTGCTGAAGCGGTTAAGAACGCTAAAGCTGGTCAGGTTCGTTACCGTAACGACAAGAACGGTATCATCCACACTACTATCGGCAAAGCGTCTTTCGAAGCTAACCAGCTTCAAGAAAACCTAGAAGCACTTCTAGTTGCTCTTAAGAAAGCTAAGCCTTCTTCAGCGAAAGGAACTTTCCTGAAGAAAGTAAGCATCTCTACTACGATGGGTGCTGGTGTTACTGTTGATCAAGCTAGTCTTGACACTCAAGCAAACTAATTTGCTTTGGCGCAGATTTAGTGTATAATTCTGCGCCTAATATTTGTGGTTGGGTGGTTTTTGAAGCAATTCATAACTGTCTATCCCAAGACCGTAGGCGCTGAACCTTTTAAGGTGAAGCTTAATAAAACCTACGTAGGCGATGTTGTCGTTTGAAATGAATTTATTCATTTTTGAATAACATCGTAAACGCTCAATGTATTTTATATTGAGTGCTGTAATCACAACCAGAGGTTAATCCAAATGGCTTTAAATCTTCAAGACAAAAAAGCAATTGTTGCTGAAGTCAACGAAGCAGCCAGTGGTGCACTTTCTGCAGTTGTAGCTGACTCTCGTGGCGTTACTGTTGGCGCGATGACTTCTCTACGTAAACAAGCTCGCGAAGCGGGTGTTTACATGAGAGTTGTTCGTAACACACTAGCACGCCGTGCAGTAGAAGGTACTGAGTATGAGTGTCTACAAGACACATTTACTGGTCCTAGCCTACTTGCGTTCTCTAACGAGCACCCTGGTGCTGCAGCGCGTCTTTTCAAAGACTTCGCTAAAGAGAACAAAACATTCGAGATCAAAGCTGCTGCATTTGAAGGCGCAGTTACTGATGCTGATGTACTAGCGACACTACCAACTTACGACGAAGCTATCGCACGCCTAATGATGTGCATGAAAGAAGCTTCTGCTGGCAAGCTGGTTCGTACTATCGCTGCTGTTCGCGACCAAAAAGAAGAAGCTGCGGCATAAGCCTTGCTTTTCACTGGTTGCTATTTAAACTTATTGTTGACTTAAAAGAGAATTGTTATGTCTATTACTAACGAGCAAATCCTAGACGCAGTTGCAGAAATGTCTGTAATGCAAGTTGTTGAGCTTATCGAAGCTATGGAAGAAAAATTCGGTGTTACTGCTGCTGCTGCAGTTGTAGCTGGTGGTGCTTCTGCTGAAGCTGCTGCTGAGCAAACTGAATTCGACGTTATCCTTACTGCTGCTGGCGCTAACAAAGTACAAGTTATCAAAGCTGTACGTGGCGCAACTGGCCTAGGTCTTAAAGAAGCTAAAGGTCTTGTAGACTCAGCTCCTGCAGCGCTTAAAGAAGGCGTTGACAAAGCTGAAGCTGAAGCTCTTAAAGCACAGCTAGAAGAAGTTGGCGCTTCTGTTGAAATCAAGTAATTATTACTTAATTTCCTAGCCGCAAGGCTATTGGCTGGTGGTTTATTAACCACCGGCCTTTTTGCGCTGTAGGGCTATGACGAATTTCCCGCTGTTTAACCGTCATAATCCGAGCAAAAAAACAGTCATTTTTTCGAAATGATTGTTCAACTACAGTAAACAGCTGTTTGTCACCGCCCCCTCTGAAGAGTGTTTTGGGTGGTTTGGGTCACTTATCAGCGAGCTGAGGAACCCCATGGTTTACTCTTATACCGAGAAAAAGCGCATCCGTAAGGATTTTGGTACTCGTCCACAAGTTTTGGACATTCCATACCTGTTATCGATCCAGCTTGATTCTTTCGATAAATTCATCGAACAGGATCCAGAAGGTCAATACGGTCTTGAAGCTGCTTTCCGTTCTGTATTTCCAATTCAGAGCTACAACGGCAATTCTGAGCTGCAATACGTTAGCTACCGTCTTGGTGAGCCAGTTTTTGACGTTAAAGAATGTCAAATCCGCGGTGTAACTTACTCAAAGCCACTACGCGTAAAACTACGTCTAGTTATCTTTGATCGAGACGCACCAGCAGGCACTGTAAAAGACATTAAAGAGCAAGAAGTCTACATGGGCGAAATTCCGCTTATGACAGACAATGGTACTTTCGTAATTAATGGTACCGAGAGGGTTATCGTATCCCAGCTGCACCGAAGCCCAGGCGTGTTCTTCGACAGTGATAAGGGTAAGACCCACTCATCAGGTAAAGTTCTTTATAACGCACGTGTAATTCCTTACCGTGGCTCATGGTTAGACTTTGAGTTCGATCCTAAGGATAACTTATTCGTACGTATCGACCGTCGTCGTAAGCTACCTGCATCGATTATTCTTCGTGCACTTGGTAAATCGACTGAAGAGATCCTAGATCTGTTCTTCGACAAGGTGAACTTCGAAGTTAAAGACCAAACTCTACTTATGGAGTTGGTTCCTGATCGTCTACGTGGTGAAACTGCGTCATTCGACATCGAATCAAACGGTAAAACTTACGTTGAGACTGGTCGTCGTGTTACTGCTCGCCATATCCGTCAACTTGAAAAAGATGGCGTTGAGCACATCGAAGTACCAGTAGAGTACATCGTTGAAAAGATTGCTGCGAAAGATTACATCAACGAAGCAACTGGCGAGATCATCGTTGGCGCAAACCAAGAGATTAGCCTAGAAGCACTTGCTAACCTGTCTCAAGCAGGTCACAAGACTCTAGAAGTGCTGTTCACGAATGACCTAGACCATGGTCCATTCATGTCAGACACTCTACGTGCGGATAGCACAGTAGATCGCATCTCTGCATTGGTAGAAATCTACCGCATGATGCGCCCTGGCGAGCCACCAACGAAAGAAGCTGCAGAATCATTGTTCGAAAGCCTATTCTTCTCTGAAGATCGTTACGACCTATCAACTGTAGGCCGTATGAAATTCAACAGCTCTATCGAGCGTGAAGAAGAAGAAGAGCGCGGTACTCTGGATGAATCAGACATCATCGAAGTGATGAAGAAACTGATCGGCATCCGTAACGGTATTGGTGAAGTGGACGATATCGACCACCTTGGCAACCGTCGTATCCGTTCTGTAGGTGAAATGGCAGAAAACCAATTCCGTGTTGGTCTAGTTCGTGTAGAACGTGCCGTTAAAGAGCGCCTAAGCCTTGGTGACCTTGATGCAATTATGCCTCAAGATCTTATCAACGCTAAGCCGATCTCTGCTGCAGTTAAAGAATTCTTTGGCTCTTCACAGCTTTCACAATTTATGGACCAAAACAACCCATTGTCAGAAGTTACGCACAAACGTCGTATCTCTGCTTTAGGTCCTGGTGGTCTTACTCGTGAGCGCGCAGGCTTCGAAGTACGTGACGTTCACGTAACTCACTACGGTCGTCTATGTCCGATCGAAACGCCTGAAGGTCCAAATATCGGTCTAATTAACTCGCTATCTGCGTTTGCACGTTGTAACGATTACGGTTTCCTAGAAACTCCGTACCGTCGTGTAGTAGATGGTGTAGTAACAGAAGAAGTTGATTACCTGTCTGCAATCCAGGAAGGTCAATTCGTAATCGCGCAAGCAAACACTATTCTTACAGAAGAAGGTACGTTTGCAGATGAGCTAATCACAGCTCGTCAAAAAGGTGAATCTGGTCTTCACCCACGCGAGCACGTTGACTACATGGACGTTGCGACAAACCAAGTAGTATCTATCGCTGCTTCGCTTATCCCGTTCCTAGAACACGATGATGCGAACCGTGCATTGATGGGTGCCAACATGCAACGTCAAGCGGTACCAACACTTAGAGCTGATAAGCCTCTAGTAGGTACTGGTATTGAACGTAACATCGCAGTTGACTCTGGTGTTACAGCGGTTGCTAAACGTGGTGGTCAGGTTCAGTCTGTAGACGCTTCTCGTATCGTAGTTAAGGTTAACGAAGATGAATTGGTACCTGGCGAAGCTGGTATCGATATCTACAACCTAACTAAGTACACGCGTTCGAACCAAAACACATGTATTAACCAACGTCCAACTGTACTTCCTGGTGAACCAGTTGCACGCGGTGATGTTCTTGCTGATGGTCCTTCAACTGACCTTGGTGAACTTGCTCTTGGCCAAAACATGCGTATCGCATTCATGCCTTGGAACGGTTACAACTTCGAAGACTCGATCTTAGTATCTGAGCGCGTAGTTCAAGAAGACCGTTTCACGACAATCCACATTCAAGAACTATCTTGTGTGGCTCGTGATACTAAGCTGGGTTCTGAAGAGATCACAGCTGATATTCCAAACGTAGGTGAGTCTGCTCTGTCTAAACTAGACGAGTCAGGTATCGTTTACATTGGTGCTGAAGTTAAGGGTGGCGACATCCTAGTTGGTAAAGTAACCCCTAAAGGTGAAACTCAACTGACTCCTGAAGAGAAGCTACTACGCGCTATCTTCGGTGAGAAAGCATCTGATGTTAAAGATACTTCTCTACGTGTACCAAACTCTGTTTCGGGTACTATCATCGATGTACAAGTCTTCACTCGCGATGGCGTAGAGAAAGACAAACGTGCACTTGAAATCGAACAGATGCAGCTTAAAGAAGCTAAGAAAGATCTAACTGAAGAGTTCCAAATTCTTGAGGGTGGTCTTCTTAACCGTGTTAAAGCTGTACTTCTGTCTGGTGGTTACTCTGAAGCTAAGCTTGATACTATCGGTCGTAAGCAATGGCTAGAGCAAGTTCTAGAAGACGATGCGCTACAAACACAGCTTGAGCAACTTGCTGAGCAGTGGGATGAGCTAAAAGCAGACTTCGATAAGAAGTTTGAAACTAAGCGTCGTAAAATCACTCAAGGTGATGATCTAGCGCCTGGCGTTCTTAAGATTGTTAAAGTTTACCTAGCGGTTAAACGTCGTATCCAGCCTGGTGATAAGATGGCCGGTCGTCACGGTAACAAAGGTGTAATCTCTAAGATTAACCCTGTTGAAGACATGCCATACGATGAGAAAGGTCAGCCTGTAGACATCGTACTTAACCCGCTGGGTGTACCATCGCGTATGAACATCGGTCAGATCCTAGAAGTTCACTTAGGTTTGGCTGCGAAAGGTATCGGTGACAAGATCAACCAAATGGTTAAGGAACAACAAGAACTGCATAAGTTCCGTGAGTTCCTGCAGAAGGTTTATGATCTTGGTGATACTCGTCAGAAAGTTGATATTGCTGAACTGTCTGATGATCAAGTTCGTACACTGATTAAGAACCTACGTGGCGGTCTACCGATTGCTACTCCTGTGTTCGACGGTGCTTCTGAGTCTCTAATCAAAGAACTACTTAAACTGGGTGATCTGCCAGAATCTGGTCAGCTTAAACTGTTTGATGGTCGTACTGGTGATTCGTTTGAGCGTCCTGTAACTGTTGGTTACATGTACATGCTGAAACTGAACCACTTGGTTGATGACAAGATGCATGCTCGTTCAACTGGTTCTTACAGCCTAGTAACTCAGCAACCACTTGGTGGTAAAGCTCAGTTCGGTGGTCAGCGTTTCGGTGAGATGGAAGTATGGGCACTAGAAGCATACGGTGCTGCATATACTCTACAAGAAATGCTAACAGTTAAGTCGGATGACGTTAACGGCCGTACTAAGATGTATAAGAACATCGTAGATGGCAACCATAGCATGGAACCTGGCATGCCAGAGTCGTTCAACGTACTGTTGAAAGAGATTCGCTCGCTAGGTATCAACATCGAGCTAGAAGACGAAGAGTAATCCCTCTTTTTTATAAAGAAGATTGGATTACTTGGTAAAGGGGGCTCACTTTAGTCGGTGAGCTCCTTTAACTCCTTACAGGAGCTGAACGTGAAAGACTTATTAAACTTTCTAAAAGCACAGCATAAGACCGAAGAATTTGATGCAATCAAAATCGGTCTATCTTCACCAGACACGATCCGTTCGTGGTCTTTTGGTGAAGTTAAAAAGCCAGAAACAATTAACTATCGTACGTTCAAACCTGAACGTGATGGTCTGTTCTGTGCACGTATTTTTGGTCCAGTTAAAGACTACGAATGTCTTTGTGGCAAATACAAGCGCCTGAAGCACCGTGGTGTTATCTGTGAGAAGTGTGGCGTTGAAGTTACACAAACTAAAGTTCGTCGTGACCGTATGGGCCACATCGAGCTTGCTTCACCAGTTGCTCACATCTGGTTCCTAAAATCATTACCGTCTCGTATCGGTCTACTAATGGATATCCCTCTGCGTGATATCGAACGTGTTCTTTACTTCGAAATGTACGTAGTAACTGAACCGGGTATGACTGATCTAGAAAAATCTCAGATGCTTACTGAAGAAGAGTATCTGGATCGCCTAGAAGAGTGGGGTGACGAATTCACGGCTAAGATGGGTGCTGAAGCGATCAAAGATCTGCTTTCAACAATGGACCTTCATCAAGAAGTGGAAGAAATGCGCGAAGAGTTGGAAACAACTAACTCTGAAACTAAGCGTAAGAAAGTTACTAAGCGTTTGAAGCTAGTTGAAGCGTTCATCTCGTCAGGCAACAAGCCTGAGTGGATGATCCTAACTGTACTTCCAGTGCTACCGCCAGATCTTCGTCCTCTAGTACCTCTAGATGGCGGTCGTTTTGCGACTTCAGATCTGAACGACCTTTACCGTCGTGTGATCAACCGTAACAACCGTTTGAAGCGTCTTCTAGAGCTAGCGGCTCCAGACATCATCGTACGTAACGAAAAGCGTATGTTGCAAGAGTCTGTTGATGCCCTTCTAGATAACGGTCGTCGCGGTCGTGCGATCACGGGTTCTAACAAGCGTCCTCTGAAATCTCTTGCTGATATGATCAAGGGTAAACAAGGTCGTTTCCGTCAGAACCTTCTAGGTAAACGTGTAGACTACTCTGGCCGTTCTGTAATCACAGTAGGTCCATACCTTCGTCTACATCAGTGTGGTCTTCCTAAGAAGATGGCACTTGAGCTATTTAAGCCGTTCATCTACAGCAAGCTAGAGACTCGTGGCATGGCTACGACAATCAAAGCTGCTAAGAAAATGGTAGAGCGCGAAGAAGCGATCGTTTGGGATATCCTAGACGAAGTTATCCGTGAACACCCAGTACTGCTTAACCGTGCACCTACACTTCACCGTCTAGGTATCCAAGCGTTTGAACCAGTACTAATCGAAGGTAAAGCGATTCAGCTTCACCCACTAGTGTGTGCGGCATACAACGCCGACTTCGATGGTGACCAAATGGCTGTACACGTGCCTCTAACTCTAGAAGCACAGCTTGAAGCTCGTACCCTAATGATGTCGACGAATAATATTCTGTCGCCAGCATCAGGTGATCCGATCATCGTACCTTCTCAGGACGTTGTATTGGGTCTTTACTACATGACACGTGACAAGATCAACGTGAAAGGTGAAGGTATGTACCTTGCTGGCCCTGCTGAGGCTGAAAAGGCATACCGTACTAAGACTGCTGAGCTACACGCTCGCGTTAAAGTACGTATCACTGAAACAGTAGTAGACGAAGACGGCAATAGCACAACGAATACTGGCCTAGTAGATACGACTGTAGGTCGTGCAATGCTATGGCAGATCGTTCCTAAAGGCCTTCCGTACAGCATCGTTAACCAAAAGTTAGGTAAGAAGCAGATTTCTACTCTTCTTAACGAGTGTTACCGTAAGCTTGGTCTAAAAGATACAGTAGTATTTGCTGACCAAATTATGTACGCAGGTTTCGCATACGCGGCTCTTTCTGGTGTTTCTGTAGGTATCAACGATATGGTTGTTCCTCAAGCGAAATACGACGAGATTGAATCTGCTGAAGAAGAAGTTCGCGAAATCCAAGAGCAATTCCAATCTGGTCTTGTTACTGCGGGTGAGCGTTACAACAAAGTTATCGATATCTGGGCATCTACGAATGACCGCGTTGCGAAAGCAATGATGGATAACCTATCTTCTGAAACAGTTATTAACCGTGACGGCGAAGAAGAACAGCAAGAATCGTTCAACAGCATCTACATGATGGCCGACTCGGGCGCACGTGGTTCTGCTGCTCAGATTCGTCAGCTAGCAGGTATGCGTGGTCTGATGGCGCGTCCAGATGGTTCAATCATCGAAACGCCGATCACTGCGAACTTTAAAGAAGGTCTAAACGTCCTTCAGTACTTTATCTCAACGCACGGTGCTCGTAAGGGTCTTGCGGATACAGCACTGAAAACAGCAAACTCGGGTTACCTAACTCGTCGTCTAGTAGACGTTGCTCAAGACGTTGTAGTACACGAACATGACTGTGGCACGCATGAAGGTATCGACATGATGCCTCACATCGAAGGTGGTGACGTTAAAGTTGCACTTTCTGAGCTTGCTCTTGGTCGTGTTGTTGCTGAAGATGTTCTTAAGCCTGGTACTGAAGATGTACTGATTCCACGTAATACTCTGATTGATGAGAAGTGGTGTCAAATCATGGAAGACAACTCAGTAGATAGCATGAAAGTGCGCTCTGTTGTTACCTGTGATGCAGACTTCGGTTGTTGTGCACAGTGTTACGGTCGTGACCTAGCACGTGGTCACCTAGTGAACCAAGGTGAAGCAGTTGGTGTTATCGCTGCACAATCTATCGGTGAACCGGGTACACAGCTAACGATGCGTACGTTCCACATCGGTGGTGCGGCATCTACTGCAGCAGCAGAGAACAGCATCCAAGCTAAGACAACTGGTACTGTGAAGCTTCACAATGCTAAGTTCGTAATTAACAAAGATAAGAAACTGGTTATCACTTCTCGTGCATCTGAGATGACGATTATTGATGAATTCGGCCGTACGAAAGAGAAGCACAAACTTCCTTACGGTTCGATGCTAACCAAAGGCGACAACGCAGCAGTTACTGCTGGTGAAGTTGTAGCTAACTGGGAAGCGCATACCATGCCAATCATCACTGAAGTGGCAGGTCGTATCCAATTCGTAGATATGATCGATGGTATTACAGTTTCTCGTAACACTGACGATCTAACGGGTCTTTCTTCAAGTGAAGTTACAGACGCAGCAGCTCGCCCAGCAGCAGGTAAAGATATGCGTCCAGCTATCAAACTTGTTGATGAGCAAGGTAACGACGTAATGATCCCTGGTACTGATATGCCAGCTCACTACTTCCTACCTGGCAAAGCGATTGTAAACATCGAAGATGGCGCTGAAGTTGGCATTGGTGACACACTATCTCGTATCCCTCAAAAATCGAGCGGAAACAAAGATATCACCGGTGGTCTACCACGCGTAGCTGACCTATTCGAAGCTCGTAAGCCTAAAGAGCCTGCGATCCTTGCTGAGCACACAGGTACTGTGTCTTTCGGTAAAGAAACGAAAGGTAAGCGTCGTCTAGTAATCACTCGTGAAGGCGGTGACGCTTACGAAGAGATGATTCCTAAGCATCGTCAATTGAACGTGTTCGAAGGTGAGAAGATTGAACGTGGTGATGTAATCGCCGACGGTCCTGAAACTCCACACGATATCCTGCGTCTACGTGGTATCCACGCAGTAACTCAGTACATCGCGAACGAAGTTCAAGAAGTTTACCGCTTACAAGGCGTAAAGATTAACGATAAGCACATTGAGACTATCGTTCGTCAAATGCTACGTAAGTGTACAATCACTCATTCTGGTGACTCTCCGTTCCTACCTGGCGAACAAGTTGAGTACCACAATGTTAAGATTGCTAACCGTAAGCTAGAAGCTGAAGGTAAAGAACTAGTACGTTTCGAACGTGATCTACTAGGTATTACTAAAGCATCTCTTGCAACTGAGTCATTCATCTCAGCTGCATCGTTCCAAGAAACGACTCGCGTACTAACAGAAGCTGCGGTTTCTGGTAAGCGTGATGACCTTCGCGGTCTGAAAGAGAATGTAATTGTTGGTCGTCTGATCCCAGCTGGTACTGGTTTCGCATACCACCAAGAGCGTCAAAAGCAACGTGAAGAAGAGCAAGAAGGTCCTTCAGCTGAACAAGCTACTGACAATCTAGCAGCACTTCTAAACGCTGGTTTCTCTTCAGAAGAGTAAGCTCTACGAGTAGTCTCTAAGAGATAAGAAAAGGCACCTTCGGGTGCCTTTTTTGTATCTGGCGTATAAGTGTTTAACGAGAGGCTTATCGATTCGAAGTTGATAGGTATGCTTGCTTGTCGATTGCTTGGCTGGTGGACTTAGTCGATAGTACTTTCTCTAAGGTAGTTTACGTGTTTACAGGGAGGCGCTGAGGATGAAACTGGTGAGAAGTGTTACGTCGGGTTATCGCAAAACATCAGAGTAGGGAGGAACCAATAGGCTCTGGTAAAAGAGTTGGATGTGTTAGGTAACGCTACAGACAAAACAAAAAGCTTGCACAGAGGCAAGCTTAGAAGGTGTTAAGCCATTAAGCTCCTGGTGGAACCGCTAGGCTGTCGGCAATTTGTTGTATCAGCTGGTCTTCAACCGCAAACCTAGCCTCAAGAATCTCACCTATAAGTGACAGCTCACTA
The DNA here is from genome assembly GCF_057785895.1 of Vibrio sp. QJM3NY_39. Classification (NCBI taxonomy): domain Bacteria; kingdom Pseudomonadati; phylum Pseudomonadota; class Gammaproteobacteria; order Vibrionales; family Vibrionaceae; genus Vibrio; species Vibrio sp. QJM3NY_39. Next base: position 179,169 of record NZ_CM173505.1, read on the forward strand.
TCAAAGCTTTCTAATGTATCACTAGCTTCAATGGCGGCGTACTTATCGGTGAAGTTGAGCAGAGGGTCCGTGGTAAGGACGATATGACCATAAGACTGGTTGATTTCGTCTGTTGCTTTGAAGCCAGTAGACTGCCATTTGTCCATCACCATGTCATAGATTTTGAAATGACCTTCGGAGATGTAATCAACAAGGTGTTGGCTGAATTTTTGGAGTTCTTCTGGAGAAGGCAGTTCGGTGATTGCCGTTGCTTTCGACGATGAAGGCTGTAGAGCGGCAAGCTTACAATACTCAACGATTAGAGACTGTCGAGTTTCGAGCCAATGATCGATGACCTCATTAGAGCCACCCCATTGTTCTTGTATTTGTTTGAATTTATTTAGCATGACCATGTCCTCATGATCTGATCACAACCTTGTGATCATGGTAATTGCCTAAGCAAGGTCCGTTTATTGGTAACTACTAAAAGTAATAGCTTGAAATATTCTCTGCTACAACTCTAGTATGAAATTAGATTGCCAGTAAAATGAACGAACTGCAAGCAATGAGGCATAGGGATGTTAAAAAAAGTGATAACAAAATGACAGAGCAAGCTTATTGGTGCGTCGTTTCAGGTAGTGATATTTGGGTTAATAATGATCAGTTTCCTTATGGCTCAGCAGAGGAGCTAGGGCTGAGTGTCGAGCATGCAATCTGTATTGGTCAGCATCAAGGTCGTAAGGTGTATTGGCTCAACGACTGTGATGTTGAGGGTGAGTTGACCATGATAAACCTACGTGAGTTATTACACTGGCCTGAATCGAGTTTTCTGACAGCAAGCAAAGCTATCCAGTATGGGCACATGACGCAAAGTATGCGTTTTTGTCCTCAGTGTGGCGGTCGTAATCACCTCAATCATAATCAGGTGGCGATGCAATGCGGAGATTGCCGAACGCTTCATTACCCTCGTATCTTCCCGTGCATCATTGTCGCTGTACGAAACGACAACAAGATATTGCTTGCACAGCACCCAAGACATAAAACAGGTATGTATACCGTGATAGCGGGCTTCCTAGAGGTTGGAGAGACCTTAGAGCAGTGTGTGGCAAGAGAAATCAAAGAAGAGACAGGCATCGATGTCAGTAATATCCGTTACTTTGGCAGTCAGCCATGGGCTTTTCCATCCAGCATGATGATGGGCTTTTTCGCTGACTACGCTGGTGGTACGCTCAAACCGGATTACAGTGAACTGTCGGATGCTCAATGGTTTGATGTGACAAGGTTGCCTGATGTTGCCCCTGTGGGAACCATTGCGAGACAGTTGATTGAAAAAACAGTTAATGATGTGATGACGAAAGGTTTAGAGAATCAAGTTATTGAGCATTAAATAGATCCCAATAGTATTTGGCCTATGGGTGGTCAAAAGCTAAAAAAAACCCTCCACAAGTGGAGGGGGTAAGTAAGATGTCGTTATGAGATGCTGAGTAGTGACTACTCAGATGTTATAATTGTAATTTTCGCTAGCGAACAAATTTTTAACATGCTCTCGTAATTGGGTGCAAATTAAGCATTGATTTAAAAGTTAATAACTTGATCTAGGTTGCAAAGCACACAGCTTTTACCCCTAAATCAGTGTTAGAATACTTGCCATCAAAACTAGACAAGATTGAATTGGAATTTAACGGAATGACCGAATTAAAAAACGATCGCTATTTACGCGCACTTTTAAAACAGCCTGTTGATTACACACCGGTATGGATGATGCGCCAAGCTGGCCGATACCTTCCAGAGTACAAAGCAACGCGTGCAGAAGCAGGCGACTTCATGTCTTTGTGCAAAAACGCGGAGCTTGCATCTGAAGTAACACTTCAACCTTTGCGCCGTTTCCCGCTTGATGCGGCAATCTTGTTCTCTGACATCTTAACTATCCCTGATGCAATGGGCTTAGGCTTGTACTTTGAAACAGGTGAAGGTCCTAAGTTTGAACGTCCTATCACATGTAAAGCTGACGTAGAGAAGATTGGCCTACCTGATCCAGAAGGTGAGCTTCAATACGTAATGAATGCCGTTCGTCAGATCCGTAAAGACCTGAAAGGCGAAGTGCCATTGATTGGTTTCTCTGGTAGCCCTTGGACACTGGCAACTTACATGGTTGAAGGCAGCAGTTCGAAGGCATTTACTAAGATCAAGAAGATGATGTACGCAGAGCCACAAACGCTGCACTTACTTCTCGATAAGCTGGCTGACACTGTTATTGAATACCTGAACGCGCAAATTAAAGCGGGTGCACAATCGGTAATGGTATTCGACACATGGGGTGGTGTACTTACTCCGCGTGACTACAACCTGTTCTCACTGCAGTACATGCACAAAATTGTAGATGGCCTAATCCGTGAAAACGAAGGTCGTCGTGTACCGGTTACTCTGTTCACTAAGAACGGTGGCATGTGGCTAGAATCTATCGCAGCAACTGGCTGTGATGCAGTTGGCCTAGACTGGACAATCAATATTGCTGATGCAAAAGCACGTATTGGCGATAAAGTGGCTCTACAGGGCAACATGGACCCATCAGTACTTTACGCACAGCCTGAGCGTATCCGTGAAGAAGTCGGCACTATCCTTGAAGGTTTTGGTGACGGCGGTACTGGCCACGTATTTAACCTTGGCCATGGTATTCACCTAGATGTGCCACCAGAGAATGCTGGTGTATTTGTGGACGCAGTTCATGACCTATCTAAGCCATACCATAAGTAATTAAGTATGTGTTTTTAGAAAAAGCGCTGTCGAGAAATCGGCAGCGCTTTTTTATGGTTCATCGCGGATTAGCGGGAACTAAAAACAAAAACGGTAGTAAGTGATATGGTTTAGTCGCCAAACAAAAATCATACACAAACTACCGTTTCTATGCCGAATCATACTTTCCTATCTTCATTCTGGGAAGGCTTTCAAATAGTAAAGTCTCTCCAGACAGCATCACTTATTACCCTGACTCTTAAACCTAGCTCTGAGGCTAAATGCCTTTGTGGTCTTGAGGCCGAGGCTATCCATGAGTATCAATGGCGTCACGTAAAGGATGCCATGTTGCTCGGTGTGCCTGTTGAACTTTCCGTTCAAACTCGAAGGATTAAGTGTCGTGACTGCGGCATAAAAACAGAATCTCTCTCTTGGTTAGAGCCTTATGCTCGTATAACAAAGCGCCTAAAAAGCTATATAGAACAACTGCTACCCCTGCTTCCCATTAAGCATATATCCCAAATTACGGGCGTTCATTGGCACACCATTAAAGAAATAGATAAACGCCGACTTCGACAAGTGGTGCCGCCAGTGAAATGGGGTGAGCTAAAGCAGCTCGTGATGGATGAGTTCGCCATCTTTAAAGGGCATCGATATGCCACCGTCATCGCTGATGCGAAGACTCATCAAGTCATTTGGGTTGGATTAGGCCGCAGCCGCAAGGACATACGGCCGTTCTTCGAGCAGCTAGGCGAGAATGGGGTAAATATCGAAGCAGTAGCGATGGACATGAATACGGCTTTTGACCTTGAAGTTCAAGCGCACTGCCCGAACGCAAAAATCGTTTACGACTTATTCCATGTTGTTGCTAAGTTCGGTCGCGAGGTGATGGATAGAGTCAGAGTCGACCAAGCCAACAAACTCAAGCAAGATAAAAAAGCGAGGCAATGGGTGAAGCGCTCACGGTGGGTACTGCTGAAAAATAGAGGCAACTTAAATACACGTCAAGATAGCTATCTTACTGAAATATTGAATATCAATAAGGACTTAATGACCACTTATATACTCGGAGCCCAACTCAAAGAGCTTTGGTATTGTGAATCCGAAGGGCACGCGAAGGGGCTCTGGGACACGTGGTGGGAACAAGTGCAAGAGAGTGGAATTAAGCCATTGAAAGAGTTCGCACGAAAACTGAGTCCTTATCTTCACGGCATTATCGCATCGGCAAGTTATCCGTTGAACACCTGCACACTGGAAGGGATAAACAACAAGATAAAGTTAATCAAGCGAATGGGGTATGGGTATCGAGATACAGACTACTTCTTCTTGAAGATAAAAGCGGCTTTCCCCGGAAAGCCGCGATGAACCTTTTTTATTGCCTATTGTTTTCTATTACCTGTAATTTAGTTTCAAAGCTAAGCCGACAGGCACAAAAAAACCGCTGATAAATCAGCGGTTTTTAATATTTTAAGCGAACGCTAAGCGTGGCTTAGAACAACTCTTCTGCAACGCGGAACAGCTCAGAACGGTCTGGGTTCTGCATGTTCTCGATACAGTCGATGATGTCGTGGTGAACAAGCGCTTCTTTCTCGATACCAACACAACGACCACCGTGGCCTTCTTGAAGAAGGTGAACAGCGTAGTTACCCATGCGAGAAGCCAGTACACGGTCAAATGCAGTCGGGCGACCACCACGTTGGATGTGACCAAGAACCGTTGCACGAGTTTCACGACCTGTTGAAGCTTCGATCTCTTTCGCTAGTTCATTCGCATCCATCATTAACTCAGTTAGAGCGATGATTGCGTGCTTCTTACCTTTCGCAATACCATCTTGGATATTGCTGATAAGCTGATCTTTATCTAGGCCAGTCTCAGGTGTGATGATGTACTCACAGCCACCCGCAATTGCTGACATAAGCGTAAGGTCACCACAGTGACGGCCCATGATTTCAACAATAGAAATACGTTGGTGAGAAGAAGACGTGTCACGTAGACGGTCGATTGAATCGATAACAGTGTTAAGCGCTGTTAGGTAGCCGATTGTGTAGTCTGTACCCGCGATATCGTTATCGATTGTGCCTGGAAGACCGATACATGGGTAACCCATCTCAGTCAGTTTCTTAGCACCCATGTAAGAACCGTCACCACCGATAACAACTAGTGCTTCGATACCGTGCTTCTTAAGGTTCTCGATGCCTTTCTCACGAACAGCAACGTCTTTGAACTCAGGGAAACGTGCAGAACCTAAGAAAGTACCACCACGGTTGATCACGTCAGATACGCTTGAACGGTCAAGCTTTTCGATACGGTCTTCAACAAGGCCTTGGTAGCCATCGTAAATACCGTAAACTTCAATGCCAACTGATAGCGCAGTACGAACTACACCACGAACTGCTGCGTTCATGCCTGGAGCGTCACCACCACTGGTCAAAACACCGATCTTCTTAATCATGCTCACCCTCGATTTTTGGGAATCTATTATTCAATTCTTATTCTTGCTGATTGTATATCAACAAGATTTTAAATCTATATTTGTGCGTTATGTTACATTTCCTCAACAGGAATAGCACTTAAATCGCGTAAAATTATGTAACATTTCTACTTCTGTAAGAGTATTACAGTTTTACTCAGTAACTTTGTTGATTCACATCAGAATCAACATTAATTGTTACTAAGGTGATTTTTGAATCACCTAAGAATTAGTAATTTTTACTCACTTTAGTTCAAAAGCCACCTACTTACCATTTGCCTACCCTTTTTTTAGCCCGCTTACCATGAGTGAAATTTCTGCTGCTTCTCGGGTCCAAATACGACCGAATACGGGTCTTGATGAATTAATACATCAGCATCAGGAAAAACGGAGATAAGCTTGTCTTCTACTTCGTCAGAAATGCGGTGCGCTTCAATAAGTGGGATATTATCTTCGAGTTCTAAATGCAATTGAATGAACCGAACAGGCCCTGAACGACGCGTTCTTAGTTGATGTACGCCAAGCACACCTTCCACACTCAGCGATGTCTCTTTTATCTGTTTTAATTCTTCATCTGGCAGCTTTCTATCAAGCAAAGATTGAATGGCTTCTGTTGCCATTTGGTAGGCACTGTAAAGAATGTAGATACCGATACCAATCGCGAATACCGAGTCCGCTTGACCAATGCCAAACCAGCTCAGTGCTAGCGCGAGCATGATCGCTGCATTCATATAAAGGTCGGATTGATAATGCAGTGAATCGGCGGCTATCGCTTGGCTGCCCGTTTTGCTGACAACATGTTTTTGGAATCGAACCAAACCAAAGGTCATTACGATCGCGAACAAGCTGACATAAATACCAATTTCAGGAGAGTTCAGCTCATGCGGTCGGAAGAAACGCTCAATACCATTAAGAATAAGGAAACAAGCGGAACCGGAAATAAACATTGCCTGCGCTAATGCAGCAAGAGACTCAGCCTTACCATGACCAAAGGTATGTTCTTTATCGGCAGGCTGAAGAGAGTAGCGAACCACCACCAGATTGACGACAGAAGCGGCGATATCCAACAGCGAATCGACCACAGAAGCTAATAAACTGACTGAACCTGTCACCCACCACGCAGCAACCTTCACAACCAATAATATGGAGGCAATGATGGTGGCAGCCCAAGCGGCGAGCGTAACTAAACGTGCGTATTCTTGTTTCATAAATTGGCTATAAAGTGACTGATAGCACAAAGTATAACCCGCAAACAACCGATTGAATATGACAGCCATGATGTAATACATTCATTTTTAAAGATCAAAAAAGCGGCACTAGGCCGCTTCTTTCTAAACACTTTCAATCAATTCAGCTTTCTCAAGCCATGAATTACTTGTCTTTGTTCATGCGTTTTTCCATTTTGTCAGCACACTTCGCCATGCGCTCTTGTTGGATTTCTTTCAGCTGAGTCTTTTGCTCAGGTGTTAGTACGCTCATCATTTGGTGTTGCTTCTTAAGCATTGCTACGCGACGCTCTGTTTGCTTCTCAACCATTTGGCTTGCTAGGTCGTTTGCTGCAGCTTCATCAAAAGTATCAGCTAGAACTAGATCTTGAACTTTCTCGTGATGCGCTTTCATTTGCGCCATTTTATCTGCTTTGTTGCCTGAGTGTTTTGCTTTCATCTCAGCGCGGTTCGCTTCGCGCATCTCTTTTAGTTCTGTTTTTTGAGCATCCGTCAGGTCTAGTTGACGCATCACTTTCTTATCGAAGCCGCCACATTTACCGTGCATGCCTTTGTGGTCGCCTTTATCGCCGCCGCCATATGCGAATGCGCTTGCTGTACCTAACATTAGTGGAAGTGCCGCAGCTGCTAGTACAAGTTTCTTAGTCATTTTCATAATTGTTGCCTCAATTCGGTATAATAAGTCATGTGTTGCGTTTGTTTCTCAGCGCTTAGATATAGATTAGTCTTTCCCTCGTAAAGCGACGTTTAGAAAGCGTAAAGAATCGTAAAGAGTGAAAGTTGACGAATAATTAGCAGTATTATTAAAGTGAAATAACCAATTAAGGCTTCCCAATGGCGAACATTCTTCTTATTGATGACGACACCGAGTTAACCAGTTTACTTAAAGACATTCTGAGCTTTGAGGGCTTCACTGTTTCCGAAGCCAATGATGGCTATGCGGGGCTTGACGCTATCAATGATGAGGTTGATCTGATTCTTTTGGATGTGATGATGCCGCGCCTTAACGGTATGGAAACGCTAAAGAAATTGAGAGAGAACTGGGAAACACCGGTATTGATGCTGACTGCCAAAGGCGAAGAGATCGACCGTGTTATTGGCCTTGAACTTGGTGCAGATGATTACTTGCCAAAGCCGTTCAGTGACCGAGAACTGCTCGCTCGTATTCGTGCCATCTTACGTCGAACACAGACTAACACCGCGCCTAAATCAGCCAGCGACACCATTCAATACCAAGACATCGAAGTATTCCCTGGCAAACAAGAGGCTTACTGTAATGGACAGATTATCGATCTCACCACCACAGAATTCGCTTTGCTGAGCCATCTCATCCAAAACCCGGGACAAGTGATCACCAAAGAAGCACTGAGCTTGGATGTTTTAGGAAAAAGGCTGGCGGCGTTTGACCGCGCGATAGACATGCACATCTCCAATTTGCGCAAGAAGATTCCAGAACGCAGCGATGGTAAGTCTCGCATCAAAACCTTACGAGGCCGTGGCTACTTATTGGTAGAGGAAGATTAATGCGTATCCCTAAAATCACCAGCTTATATGGACGTATCTTTGCTATCTTTTGGTTCACCATGTTACTGGTGCTTTTGTCGGTGCTATCACTTCCTCATTTAGATCCACGTGTAGCACGTGATGTGCCCGCGGATCATCTAAATAAATTGGAGCGTATCGCTAAAATCACAGAGAAACGCTACGCCAAAGAACCTAATCTAGGCAAAATTGTTTTCCAACTTGAGGCACCACGTAGCCGCAAGGATTCTCGAGCTCGCATCTATTTAACCGACCTTGAAGGTGCTGTCCTTACGTCGAAAAGACATTCGGACTATAAACTTAAGGCGATTCGCAACTTTGTTACCTCTATTGATAACCCTGAAGTACCAAAACAGAAACTATACGGACACTACATGGTGGCAGGGCCAGTACCTATCACACTCGCTGGTGAAGAATTACTGATGTATGCCGGAGTAAAATGGAACCAACCACCGCCATTTTTGCTACGACTATTTGATAGACCTTTACAGCTGTTGCTTGCGGTAATGCTAGCAAGTACCCCGCTATTGCTATGGCTAGCTTGGGCATTGAGTCAACCCGCACGTAGGCTTGAACGCGCAGCGCAGCGTGTAGCAAAAGGGCAATTTGAGGTTGATCCAACACTTGAAAAAGGCACATCAGAATTCAGACAAGCGGGTGAAAGCTTTAACCAAATGGTGGAAGCGGTAAACCAGATGATTTCTGGGCAGCAGCGACTACTTTCTGATATCTCACACGAACTGCGCTCGCCATTGACTCGTCTACGCATGGCCAATGCACTGGCAATTCGTAAGCAAGGTGAGAGCCAAGAATTAGAACGTATTGATACCGAAGCGCAGCGTTTGGAACAAATGATCAGTGAGCTACTGACGCTATCTCGTATGCAGGTCGACAGCCACATCACTCGTGAGGTGCAACCTATCTCGAGCTTATGGGAAGAGATCTTAAAAGATGCAGAGTTTGAAGCTGAACAGATGGGTAAATTACTGACGTTTTCAGAGATCCCAGAACGTTCTATTTCAGGTAATCCTAAACTGCTGATGAGTGCCTTAGACAATATTACGCGCAATGCTATCTACTACGGTAAAGACCAAGTCGATGTGCAATTCCATGTTGTCCAAGATCAGCTGACGATTTGCGTCAATGACAACGGTGATGGTGTACCGGAGGATGAACTGGATTCTATCTTCAGACCTTTCTACCGAGTTTCAACGGCACGCGATCGTAATTCAGGTGGCACTGGGCTTGGCCTCACCATTACAGAAAGTGCGATTCGCCAACACAGCGGAACCATCACTGCAAGCCGTAGCCAGCTCGGTGGATTACAACTCGAAATCACCCTGCCAATCTTACCGGTATAATACCCCCACAAAGATCACAGTTGATAATAATTGTCATTATCATTATGGTAAATCCTCTAATTAAGGAGGATTTACCATGTCACACACTTTCCCTGCTTTACCCTACGCTTACGATGCTCTAGAACCTTACATTGATGCTAAGACGATGGAAGTGCATTACAGTAAGCACCATAGAACCTACTACGATAAGTTTGTTGCGGCTGTTTCTGGCAGCGAACTAGAGCAACAGTCTCTGACCGAGATCTTCGCTAACATTTCTCAGCACAGCCCAGCGGTTCGTAACAATGGTGGCGGTTACTACAATCACATCTTGTATTGGAACTGCATGTCGCAAGACGGTGGGGGTGAACCCACGGGCGAGCTTGGCAAGGCTATCAAAAGTACTTTCGGAGATTTCGAGACATTCCAAGATCAATTCGCTCAAGCGGCAATCAATACCTTTGGTTCAGGCTTCGCTTGGCTAGTGGTTGAAGAAGGACAACTGAAGATCATCTCGACTTCGAACCAAGACAACCCGTGGATGGATACGGTTGCCAGTAATGGCGAGCCCATTCTTGCACTCGATGTTTGGGAACACGCCTACTACATCAGCTACCAAAACCGTCGTCCTGATTACATCAATGCATGGTGGAACGTAGTGAATTGGAATGCGGTATCTGAAAACTACGCGCAGGCACTAGCGAACCAGGCCTAAGCTGAGGGTGGCGAACTGTACTCACTCAGCTTGCCACCGTATACTCTGGCTATCTTTGATTATTCTTGTGAACCAACATGTTTGATATCGCTCTATATGAACCAGAAATCGCGCCCAATACGGGTAACATCATCCGCCTATCAGCTAACTGCGGCGCAAACCTGCACCTTATCGAGCCGCTTGGTTTTGATTTCGAAGAGAAGAAAGTTCGTCGTGCGGGTTTAGATTATCACGACCTCGCACGAGTAAAGCGTCACAAGAATCTAGAAGCCTTCCTTGAGTATCTAGAGAATGAACGTGAGGGTGACTACCGTATCTTTGCTTGTACGACCAAGACCACTGGCCACCACGTTGATGCGAAATTCCAACAAGGTGATGTACTGATGTTTGGCCCAGAGTCTCGCGGTCTGCCTGCTGAATTCATCGAAAGTATGCCAATGGAGCAACGTATTCGTATTCCAATGATGCCAGAAGCACGCAGCTTGAACCTGTCTAACGCAGTGGCCATTATTGCGTTCGAAGCATGGCGACAAATGGGTTTTGAAGGCGCGATATAACCCAATCTCAGTAAATTAATCTCAGTAAATAACTGTTCACACGGCCTGTTATCTGTTCCTACTAGCAATCGTAAATAGCAGGTAACATGCAATAAAAAAGGTTCATCGCGGCTTTCCGGGGAAAGCCGCTTTTATCTTCAAGAAGAAGTAGTCTGTATCTCGATACCCATACCCCATTCGCTTGATTAACTTTATCTTGTTGTTTATCCCTTCCAGTGTGCAGGTGTTCAACGGATAACTTGCCGATGCGATAATGCCGTGAAGATAAGGACTCAGTTTTCGTGCGAACTCTTTCAATGGCTTAATTCCACTCTCTTGCACTTGTTCCCACCACGTGTCCCAGAGCCCCTTCGCGTGCCCTTCGGATTCACAATACCAAAGCTCTTTGAGTTGGGCTCCGAGTATATAAGTGGTCATTAAGTCCTTATTGATATTCAATATTTCAGTAAGATAGCTATCTTGACGTGTATTTAAGTTGCCTCTATTTTTCAGCAGTACCCACCGTGAGCGCTTCACCCATTGCCTCGCTTTTTTATCTTGCTTGAGTTTGTTGGCTTGGTCGACTCTGACTCTATCCATCACCTCGCGACCGAACTTAGCAACAACATGGAATAAGTCGTAAACGATTTTTGCGTTCGGGCAGTGCGCTTGAACTTCAAGGTCAAAAGCCGTATTCATGTCCATCGCTACTGCTTCGATATTTACCCCATTCTCGCCTAGCTGCTCGAAGAACGGCCGTATGTCCTTGCGGCTGCGGCCTAATCCAACCCAAATGACTTGATGAGTCTTCGCATCAGCGATGACGGTGGCATATCGATGCCCTTTAAAGATGGCGAACTCATCCATCACGAGCTGCTTTAGCTCACCCCATTTCACTGGCGGCACCACTTGTCGAAGTCGGCGTTTATCTATTTCTTTAATGGTGTGCCAATGAACGCCCGTAATTTGGGATATATGCTTAATGGGAAGCAGGGGTAGCAGTTGTTCTATATAGCTTTTTAGGCGCTTTGTTATACGAGCATAAGGCTCTAACCAAGAGAGAGGTTCTGTTTTTATGCCGCAGTCACGACACTTAATCCTTCGAGTTTGAACGGAAAGTTCAACAGGCACACCGAGCAACATGGCATCCTTTACGTGACGCCATTGATACTCATGGATAGCCTCGGCCTCAAGACCACAAAGGCATTTAGCCTCAGAGCTAGGTTTAAGAGTCAGGGTAATAAGTGATGCTGTCTGGAGAGACTTTACTATTTGAAAGCCTTCCCAGAATGAAGATAGGAAAGTATGATTCGGCATAGAAACGGTAGTTTGTGTATGATTTTTGTTTGGCGACTAAACCATATCACTTACTACCGTTTTTGTTTTTAGTTCCCGCTAATCCGCGATGAACCATAAAAAAGGCTCTTACCATTATCACTTTCTTGCGAAGGATAACGGTAAGAGCCTTTTCTGTTTGTCTCTCTATATAAAGAGACAAACCATTAATTTAAGCGGTTACGATCGTTGTCGTCGTCTTTCTTCTCAAACTCACCCTCAAAGGTGTTGCCGTCTTTTGATTGGTCAGATGGACCTGAATTGAATGGGTCTTGTCCAAATGGGCTCTGGCCAAAACCAGCTTGTCCACCCGCATGAAAACCACCAGACATATTGGTCACCACCATTTTTTCCATCATTTTCTTGGCAATCATCGCTCTTGGTGCTGGTAACAATACCAACATACCGAGTGCGTCCGTCATAAAGCCCGGAGTCAGCAGCAATACGCCTGCAACCGCAAGCATCACGCCTTCAAGAATCTGTTGTGCTGGCATTTCGCCTTGTTGCAACCGACCTTGAACAGACATAAGTGTCTGAATGCCTTGGCTACGAACCAGCGATGCACCCACAAATGCAGTGATCAAAACCAACGCGATAGTTGGCCACAATCCTAAGAAGCCACCAACTTGAATAAATAGCCCAATCTCAATGATGGGTACGAAGATAAAGAGTAATAATAAGATAGGAAACACACGCCCTCCTTTGTTACGTCCAGTTTACGCTGAAAGCCCTACCAATCTCAAATTTATCCTGTAAATAAGCGTGTTTATTGACCCGGAATAAGTTTGCTAAATATTGACGAAACAAAAACGAAAAAGGTGATCAACTTAATATTTTTATGCGCTAAGTACAGTATCATGTGCCACATAAGTCAGGACGGATTTATCAGCCCAATATTCTAGCGAACGGAGTATTTGCACACAGAATAGGCTAATAACTAACTATATAATCAGAATAATTCTCTAAGGATCCTGTTATGGCTACTCAATCAGAAGCTCAAGTTGAAGCTCCTCAAGCTACTCGTCTCGAAGAAGATCTATTAGGTCAACGTCATGTTCCGGCTGATGCTTACTACGGCATCCACACTCTACGCGCAGTTGAAAACTTCAACATCTCAAATGTAACGATCTCAGATGTACCTGAATTCGTTCGCGGTATGGTGATGACAAAGAAAGCAGCGGCTTTAGCAAACAAAGAGTTAGGTGTAATTCCAAGCGAAGTGGCTAAATACATCATCGAAGCTTGTGACCTCATTCTCGACACCGGTAAGTGCATGGATCAGTTCCCATCGGACGTTTTCCAAGGTGGTGCTGGTACTTCTGTAAACATGAATGCTAACGAAGTTGTGGCAAACGTGGCACTTGAACTTATGGGCAAAGAAAAAGGCCAATATGAGTTCATCAACCCGAATGACCATGTTAACCGCAGCCAATCAACTAACTGTGCTTACCCAACTGGTTTCCGTATCTCTGTGTACAACAGCGTTCGTAAACTGATTGACGCTATCGAATACCTAAAAGGTGCATTTGAGCTTAAGAGCCAAGAATTCAACACAATTTTGAAGATGGGTCGTACTCAACTTCAAGATGCTGTGCCTATGACGGTTGGCCAAGAGTTCCACGCTTGGGCTGTAACCATCAATGAAGAAATCAAAAACCTAGAATACACTTCAAAGCTTCTTCTTGAAGTTAACCTAGGCGCAACAGCTATCGGTACTGGTCTGAACGCAGCACCGGGTTACCAAGGCCTAGCAGTTAAGCACCTAGCAGAAGTAACTGGCTTAGAGTGTGTAGCGGCTGAAGATCTTATCGAAGCAACGTCTGACTGTGGCGCATACGTAATGACGCACGGTGCACTTAAACGTCTAGCGGTTAAACTGTCTAAGATCTGTAACGACTTACGTCTTCTTTCTTCAGGCCCACGTACTGGCTTCAACGAGCTAAACCTACCGGAACTGCAAGCGGGTTCTTCAATCATGCCTGCTAAAGTAAACCCAGTTGTACCTGAAGTAGTAAACCAAGTTTGCTTTAAAGTTCTAGGTAACGACAACACGGTTTCTTTCGCAGCAGAAGGCGGTCAACTTCAATTGAACGTAATGGAACCTGTTATCGCACAAAGCATGTTTGAGTCTTTAGATATCCTAACAAATGCATGTGTGAACCTACGCGACAAGTGTGTAGACGGCATTACTGTGAACAAAGAAGTATGTGAATCTCACGTATTTAACTCTATCGGTATCGTAACTTACCTAAACCCATACATTGGCCACCACGAAGGTGACATCGTTGGTAAGATTTGTGCGGAAACAGGTAAGAGTGTTCGTGATGTAGTTCTAGAGCGCGGTTTATTGAGCGAAGAAGAACTTGATGACATTTTCTCTGTTGAAAATCTGATGCATCCTCAGTATAAAGCTAAACGCTACGAATAACGGTAGCGAGAAAGGGCTCCAAACGGAGCCCTTTTTTAGGCTCCAATACGGTTAACCCTGCTGATCTTGTGGATTTCCGTTAGTTGCGTTTTTGCTTAATTAAACCTAAACCATAGAACTATTATGTGAACATTCCAGTGGCGAATGTTCACATAATAAAATCTAAAATGAGGTGTTACTTATGATTGCAGTAGAACTATTTGTCGTCCTGCTCTTTATCTTTTTGGGGGCCAGAATTGGCGGTATCGGTATTGGTTTTGCCGGTGGTGCTGGTGTTATTGCCCTTTCATTAATTCTTGGTGTTCCAACAAGCCAATCTTTTATCCCGGTCGATGTAATTTTGATCATCATGTCGGTTATCACCGCAATTGCAGCAATGCAGGTTGCTGGCGGTATGGACTGGTTGGTACAAATTGCAGAAAACTTCTTGCGTAAACACCCTGAACGCATCACCTTTTACGCGCCGATTGTGACCTTTGTAATGACACTAATGGCGGGTACTGGTCACACAGCATTCTCTACGCTGCCTGTTATTGCAGAAGTAGCAAAAGGCCAAGGTGTTCGTCCTTCTCGTCCACTGTCTATCGCAGTTGTAGCCTCTCAAATTGCGATCACAGCTTCGCCTATTTCGGCAGCCGTTGTGGCTTTCGCAGCGATGCTTGCACCCTTTGGTGTCGATTACCTAACGCTATTGATGGTTTGTATTCCAACAACCTTCATCGCTTGTATGGTTGGTGCGGTTGTCGCGAACTACATGGGCAGCGAACTGAAAGACGATCCTGTTTACCAAGAGCGTCTAGAGAAAGGTCTAATCAAGCTAGCAACAGAAGAGAAACGCGAAATTCTACCAACAGCGAAGAAAGCGACTTACATCTTCCTTGCGGCGATTGGTTTTGTTGTTTGCTACGCAGCCGCTATCTCTAGCTCTGTTGGCCTAATTGAAAACCCAGCACTGGGCCGTAATGAAGCGATCATGTCTGTGATGCTGGCAGCAGCAGCGGCAATCGTGATGTTCACTAAGATTGATGCAGCGAAGATTTCTTCGGCTCCAACATTCCGTTCAGGTATGACAGCGTGTGTTTGTGTACTGGGTGTGGCTTGGTTAGGTTCAACGTTTGTGAATGCACACGTTGCTGAAATCAAAGACGTTGCTGGTGCTCTACTGGCTGACTACCCTTGGATGCTGGCTCTTGTTCTGTTCTTCGCTTCTATGCTGCTTTACTCTCAAGGCGCAACAACGGTTGCACTGATGCCTGCAGCTCTAGCGATTGGCGTAGCACCACTAACAGCCGTAGCTTCTTTTGCTGCGGTAAGTGCACTGTTCGTACTTCCAACTTACCCTACGCTACTGGCAGCGGTTGAGATGGATGACACAGGTTCAACTCGTATTGGTAAGTACGTATTTAACCACCCATTCTTCATTCCTGGTGTGGCAACAATCAGTACAGCGGTAGCACTCGGCTTCGCATTCGGCGGTCTGTTTATCTAACACTCGCTGGAAAACCAAACCTAAAAGGAAGCTTCGGCTTCCTTTTTTCTTTTCTGCACAATGTGTTTATTTGATACGTATCAAATAAACATTATAAACCTAAAAACCCGAACAAAAATAAAGTTTGAATAAAATTCCAATAATATTCACGCCACTCATTAACAATGCCTGCCAACGCAACCATCCCTTGTTTCTCTCTAATTCACATCGAATATTAATCCAAGCTAACTAACCAAAAAACCTTGCTCTTTTTCTAACGTTTTTCAGCCTATTCATTGGTCACTATTTTTGTGAACAATACCAAACTTAAATGGCGACGTAAGGAATAAAATAACCGCAGTTAAATTAAATCTAAATTCATTTGGATATATAAATATAAAGATACTTATATTTAAAGTCGGCAACGTCATATAGATGACCGCTCTATAAGGGCAATAATTTTATATCGTTGAATGCTTTATAAATATCACTGTATTTACAATCTATAAACATTAGTCGCTAATTCACGTCAATTCTATTTAGGATGATGTAAGGAGATAGCCATGACGACTCAGACGATACCAAGCGAGAAAAAAAAGGGCGGCTTCTTTGCCAACTTTAAATTCCCTTCTGCCTACACCATTCTATTTATTCTAATTGCATTCGTAGCCCTGCTTACCTGGGTTGTTCCAGCAGGCCAATACGACCGAGCAATGAATGAAGAGCTAGGTCGAGAAGTTCCCGTAACCGGAACCTATCAAGCCGTAGAAGGTAACCCTCAAGGCGTGATTGACGTACTACTCGCACCTATTGACGGTTTCTACGACCACAATAGCTATGAAGCTGCAGCAATCGATGTTTCGCTGTTCATCTTAATCATTGGTGGCTTCTTAGGGCTAGTAACCAAAACTGGCGCCATCGATGCCGGTATCGAACGCGTCACCGCCCGCCTAGAAGGGCGAGAAGAGTTGATGATACCGATACTGATGGCATTGTTTGCTGCTGGCGGTACCGTCTACGGCATGGCGGAAGAATCACTGCCATTCTATACGCTGCTAGTACCTGTAATGATGGCCGCTCGCTTTGACCCTCTTGTTGCCGCTGCGACCGTACTGCTTGGCGCAGGGATTGGGGTGCTAGGGTCAACGATTAACCCATTCGCAACCGTGATCGCTGCCAACGCCTCTGGTATCCCATTTACTGACGGTATCGTGCTGCGTATTGCCATGCTCGTTATTGGTTGGATAATTTGTGTTGCCTACGTCATGCGTTACGCAAGAATGGTTCAAGCTGACCCAACAACTTCGATTGTCTACGACAAATACGAAGAGAACAAAGCGCACTTCCTTGGTAACGCGAGCGACGAAAAACTTGATTTCACCACAACGCGTAAATTAATCCTCACTATTTTCGGTGGCTCTTTCGCTGTGATGATTTACGGTGTATCGGTTGCTGGCTGGTGGATGGCTGAGATCTCCGCGATGTTCTTAGCGGCGACCATCATCGTCGGTATTGTGGCTCGCATGAGCGAAGAAGAGTTTACCACTAGCTTCATTGATGGTGCCCGCGACCTACTTGGTGTAGCGCTTATCATTGGTATCGCGCGTGGTATCGTGGTCGTGATGGACCGCGGTATGATCACCGATACGATTCTGTTCTCTGCAGAACAAATGGTAACGGGGCTTTCTTCAGTTATCTTTATTAACGTGATGTTCTTCTTAGAGATTTTACTGTCGTTCTTAGTACCATCAACGTCTGGTTTAGCCGTACTCACCATGCCAATCATGGCACCACTGGCCGACTTTGCTGGCGTAGGTCGTGACCTTGTGATCACCGCTTACCAATCGGCATCTGGCTTGGTGAATCTAATCACCCCGACCTCTGCGGTAGTAATGGGTGGCTTGGCGATTGCCCGCGTCCCTTATGTTCGCTGGGTTAAATGGGTAATGCCATTAGTCGGTATCTTAATGGTGTTCTGCATCGTTGTACTAAGTATTGGTGCGCTTATCTAACTTAAAGCACTTCACTCCGTTCTCATCCAAAGCCGCTTCCATAGCGGCTTTTTTTATTGCTATCTAATCCAACTCCAACCCAATCACCAAAACAACCTGCCGAGGTGCACACGCTTCATTTAACGCCTCTCTATGACCTATCTCAGTAGCAAAGCTTAAACAAGCAAAAACCACTTGCGACAAAGAGTAAGCCAACGTTTAAATATCAACATTAAGGCTAATAAAACGCCAACTATTCTTCGCTCTTATATTTATAAAAATATTTAGTCATTTATTAGCGTTAATTATATTTAAAGTAATTCACTCCGTAATAACCAAAGAGGAAATAGTAGTGATTTTTATAGAAAACCGCCTTAAAAAGCCCAATTATAAAGTGTGACCACAATAGCTTTATTCGCATTTAAATTGTTAAATAATAATTAATTCTACGTGCAAAATTAAATATATAAATACTAACATTGCATACTTCCAATCTAAGCTCATTCTTATCAATAAAACCATTTTGCATATAATCCCTCACAAATTGGATTCTAACTAGGCGAATGAAAAAAGCATGCATAATATTCCCAAGGAGTTAACTATTTAGAAAAGGCCAGCAATAGTTGAAAGTGCATAAAGTTTGTTAAAACCCTTGATTTTAAAGGGCTTCGGGATAAAAAACGATTTGTGATAGATCTCTAAGAATACCTGACTAGCAGGCGTAATATTAATTCCAGACAAGAGATATGAATAAAACAATTCATTCTTCTCAACTGAAAATAAATAATTACTCTTAGCGATAAAAGTAATTCAAATATATAAGAGAGAGACGATCATGAGTAAGTTCTATGTAGGTTCTGAAATAGGTCAATTACGCCGCGTTCTAGTTCACCGTCCAAGACGCGCACTGACTCACCTAACACCCTCTAACTGTCACGATTTGCTGTTTGATGACGTACTGGCTGTTGAGCGTGCAGGTAAAGAGCATGACGCATTTACTCAAACGCTACGTGATCAAGGTGTTGAGGTTCTTCTTCTTACTGACTTGCTAGCCGACACACTAGCGGTGTCAGAAGCGAAAGATTGGCTACTAAGCTGCCAAGTATCTGATTACCGCTTGGGTAAAACATTCGCCAATGATGTGCGCTGCTACTTGGGCGACTTACCAAACCTAGAGCTAGCAAAAATTCTAACGGGCGGTTTGTCTTACGCTGAGATGCCAATGAAATCATCTTCAATGATGCAAGGCATGCACGCACCAACCGACTTCATTATCGAGCCTCTACCAAACCACCTATTTACTCGCGACACATCTTGCTGGGTATACGGCGGTGTATCTATCAACCCAATGGCGAAACCAGCTCGTCAACGTGAAACAAACCACGTTCGCGCTATTTACCGCTGGCACCCAACATTCGCAGGCCAAGACTTCATTAAATACTTCGGCGATGAAGAAAAAATCAATTACGACAACTCTACGATTGAAGGTGGTGACGTTCTTGTACTTGGTCGTGGCGCGGTTCTTATCGGTATGTCTGAACGTACAACAGCACAAGGTGTTGAACACTTAGCATCTAGCCTATTCAAACACGGTCAAGCGACACAAGTTATCGCAATGCAGCTACCAAAACACCGCTCTTGCATGCACTTAGACACCGTAATGACTCACATGAACGAAGATACGTTCTCTGTTTACCCTGAAGTGGTAAGTAAAGACGTGCAGTGCTGGAACCTAACTGGCGATGAGTCTGGCGCTGTAAAAGTGAAAGAAGAAGGCTACTTCGTAACAGCTATCGAAAAAGCTCTTGGCGTAGACAAGCTAAACCTAATCACAACCGGTGGCGACAACTTCCATGCAGAACGTGAACAGTGGAACGATGCAAACAACGTTCTAACGGTTAAACCTGGCGTCGTTATTGGCTACGAGGGCAACACCTACACCAACGAAAAATACGACAAAGCAGGCATCACAGTTCTTCCAATTCCAGGAGACGAACTTGGTCGCGGTCGCGGTGGCGCACGCTGCATGAGCTGCCCAATTGAGCGTGATGGTATCTAATCACTAAGACGAAAACGGCCAAGTTGAACGATCTTAAATAATCTCAACTTGGCCAAAATGAGAGAACACAATTATGACTAAGCAAACTGTTGTTGTTGCACTCGGCGGTAACGCCCTACTTCGTCGCGGTGAGCCGTTAGAAGCCGATGTTCAACGCCGTAATATTGAAACCGCGGTTAAAACCATCTCTGAAATCGCGAAAGTGTACAACGTGGTTCTAGTACACGGTAATGGCCCACAAGTTGGTTTACTTGCTCTGCAAGGTTTGGAATACAAAAAAGTAAACCCGTATCCGCTGGATGTATTGGGCAGTGAAACTCAAGGCATGATCGGCTACATGCTGATGCAAGAGTTCAAGAACTACCTGCCTGACCGCAACATCTCGTGCATGTTGACTCAAATGACGGTTGATCCAAACGATCCAGCATTTGCGGATCCAACAAAGCCGATTGGTCCTATCTACGAAGAAGCAGAAGCGCGTGAATTAGCGGAGAAATTCCACTGGATAGTAAAACCTGACGGCCAACATTTCCGTCGCGTGGTACCAAGCCCACGCCCTACCGGCATTGTTGAGCACGAAGCGATCACACAGCTTATCGATGCGGGTCACCTAGTAATTTGTACTGGCGGTGGTGGCATCCCAGTGAAAAAAGAGAATGGCAAATTAGTGGGTGTTGAAGCGGTTATCGACAAAGACATGTCAGCGGCTTTCTTGGCGAAACAACTGGATGCGGATGCGCTGCTTATTTTGACCGATGCTGAGGCTGTGTACCTTGATTGGGGCAAGCCAACTCAACACGCACTGCGCAGCACCACACCAAGCGAATTGGCGAAGTTCACATTTGATGCAGGCTCGATGGGGCCAAAAATTGAAGCATCGTGCGAATTCATTCAGCAAGGCGGCAAAGTAGTGGGTATCGGTGCACTCGAAGATGGTTTGCAAATCCTGCAAGGCCAAGCGGGCACCAATATCACCAAAGGTTAACGCACTAGCGAGCTTTATCATCTTGAAAAACTTAAAGCTTGCGAAAACAGAATTAAACGAAACAAACAGAACCGAACAAATTTAACTAAAAAATTGAATCGCGCTTTCTTGAATTTTCTTTCCCTGTAACAAGAAAGCGCCTAAATCTAAGAAGGAATACATCATGGCTTTTAACCTACGCAATCGTAACTTCCTAAAACTACTAGATTTCACTCCACGCGAAATTCAACACTTGTTAGATCTTTCTATGGAGCTAAAAAAAGCGAAGTACAACGGTTACGAACAGCCAACACTGACTGGCAAAAACATTGCGCTTATCTTTGAGAAAACCTCCACTCGTACTCGCTGTGCATTTGAAGTTGCCGCATTCGACCAAGGTGCTCGAGTGTCTTACTTAGGCCCATCTGGCTCTCAAATTGGCCACAAAGAATCAATGAAAGATACCGCTCGCGTTCTTGGCCGTATGTACGATGGCATTGAATACCGCGGCTTCGGTCAAGAAATCGTTGAAGAGCTAGGCGCTTACGCAGGTGTACCGGTATGGAATGGTCTGACTGACGAATTCCACCCAACACAGATCCTTGCTGACTTCCTAACTATGACGGAATACGGCCGTGGTAAACAACTGCATGAAATCAGCTTTGCTTACCTAGGTGATGCTCGCAACAACATGGGCAACTCTCTAATGGTTGGCGCGGCGAAAATGGGCATGGACATTCGCCTTGTTGCTCCAAAACAATTCTGGCCACAAGAAGAGCTATTGGCTCAATGTCGTGAAATCGCAGAACACACTGGCGGCAAAATTACGCTAACAGAAGATGTTCAAGAAGGCGTGCAAGGTTGTGACTTCCTATACACCGACGTTTGGGTATCCATGGGCGAAGCGAAAGAAGCATGGGCTGAGCGCATTAACCTAATGATGCCTTACCAAGTCAACATGGACATGATCAAAGCGACAGGCAACCCACATGTGAAATTCATGCACTGCCTACCGGCTTTCCACGGCGAAGATACCACAGTAGGCAAACAGCTTGCTGCTGAATATCCGCAGCTTAAAGATGGCGTAGAAGTGACCGATGAAGTGGTCGAGTCTGAATACTCTATAGTGTTCGATGAAGCAGAAAACCGCATGCATACCATCAAAGCAGTAATGGTTGCGACATTAGGCAGCTAAGCAATTAAGAAGTTAAGCACTCACTTGTTCGCAAGACGTTAATAAGTTAGGTGCAATGACAGGGAAATGCGGGTGGCGTTCTTGGGATTTTGACCTTGGATAAAGCTCGCATTTTTTTTCATGTAGTTGAATAGATTATTACCTAAAAAAGCCTGAGATTCTCAGTTCCAACAAAGGCTTAAACGGAAGCTTAAAACGGACGTTATTTCGCATAAAAATCCATTAAATGAATACTTTACAGAAAGTATTGCATGGACTTTTTATCTGAGTATAATCCTCCGCAATTTGTCTTAAGAGAGCAAAAAATGAACCGCAATTTTGTCGCACATGATTGTCAACCAATACGCCTTAGAATGGCGTTGGTGTCATTTTTATTTTGCTCTATTGATCGTTTCGAAGCCTCCTATTTTTAGGGGGCTTTTTTTTGTCCGCAATTTGACTGTATGCATAGAAAAAGGAAGACCCGTTATGGCGCATTCGTTATTTAACAAGCACATCATCTCCATTCCAGAACTCTCTCGTGATGAACTGGAGCTTATCGTCGATACTGCCGCAAGACTCAAAGCAGAGCCAAATCCAGAGCTGCTGAAAAATAAGGTTGTCGCGAGTTGCTTCTTTGAACCTTCAACTCGAACTCGCCTTTCATTTGAAACCGCAGTTCAACGCCTTGGCGGCACCGTCATCGGCTTTGATAATGGCGGAAACACATCACTGGCTAAGAAAGGCGAAACACTTGCCGATTCGGTGCAGGTCATTTCTTCTTACGTTGATGCCTTTGTGATGCGTCACCCGCAAGAAGGCGCAGCACGTTTAGCCTCTGAATTTTCTAACGGTGTGCCAATTGTGAATGGTGGCGACGGTGCGAACCAACACCCAACGCAGACCTTGTTGGATCTGTTCTCGATTTACGAAACGCAAGGCACGCTCGATAACCTCAATGTGGCATTCGTTGGCGACCTAAAATATGGCCGTACCGTGCACTCATTGACGCAAGCATTATCAAAATTCAATAACGTGCGTTTCTTCTTTATCGCGCCAGAAGTGTTAGCGATGCCAGATTACATCTGTGAAGAACTAGAAGAGATGGGTATCCAATACAGCACCCACAGCAGCATTGAAGAAGTGGTGCCTGAACTGGATGTGCTGTACATGACTCGCGTACAGAAAGAGCGCTTTGATGCGTCGGAATACGCACACATGAAATCGGCTTACATTCTGACGGCCGATACGCTGAAAGACGCTCGTCAAAACATGAAGGTACTTCACCCACTGCCACGCGTCGACGAAATCACAACTGACGTCGATAAAACGCCACACGCTTACTACTTCGAACAAGCCGAAAACGGTGTGTATGCACGTGAAGCTTTATTAGCCCTAGTTCTAAACGACACTTTATAAGCAGGAGATACAGTCATGGTTAAACAAACTCAGCTACAAGTAGAAGCGATCCGTAACGGCAGCGTCATTGACCACATCCCTGCTCATCTTGGGATTAAAATTCTCAAACTGTTCAAGCTGCATAAAACAGAGCAACGCATCACGATGGGGTTAAACCTGCCATCATCAGCGCTCGGCAATAAAGACCTAATCAAGATTGAGAACATCTTTCTGACCAAGGAACAAGCTAACCAATTGGCTCTGTACGCTCCACAAGCGACAGTGAATCAGATTGAAGAGTACAAAGTGGTCAACAAGCTCACACTTGTGCTGCCAGAACAAATCAACAGTGTGTTCGCCTGCCCAAATAGCAACTGTATTTCACACGGTGAACCTGTCGAAAGTAGCTTTAAAGTGCAGCTAAAACACGAAAACGTACAGCTAAAATGTCACTACTGTGAAAAAGTATTCTCTCGCGAGATCATGAGTGAAATTCGCTAACCCTTAGCACTATTACCTCCGCAACAAAAACCCTTCATAACTTATGGATATTTATTCCCAACGCGGAATAAATATCCACTTAACCAAAGAATAAAACTCCACAATAAAAGCAATTAACCAGAATTTTGTTTGGTGATCGCCTTCAAAAAGATAACTATCCTTTAGTGGTAGACTCAATGCATAGATGATCATACATCTCGCATACCCTCCCTCTTATTTCGGGGTTCATCGGTAAGCCCTAATTAACAATCGTACTCTACGGCTTTGGGAGTGCGTTCTGCGCTATGGACAAGCGATATCAACACGTTGACCTTAAGGAGTTGTTCATGAACCAAATCACTGAGCACGGTTGCTTGTATTCAGCTGAAGATAAAACACTGACTGCCGCGTGCAAACGCTTACTACAACAGCAAAGCTTCTCGACCCAGAACCAACTGCGCGAGAAACTCGTCGACATTGGCTATACAGGTATCAGTCAATCGACCGTCTCTCGCATTTTGTCACAGCTTGGCGTTGTCAAAATTCAGAATGCCTGTGGTAAAAAGGTTTACTGCATCACGGTTGAAAGCGCGCCTGTGCGTGTCGATGCCTCAATCTCATCACAAATCGAATTAATTACTCACAACCAAGCGATGGTGATCGTAAAAACAAACCCTGGTTGCGCACAGTTGGTCGCAAGATTAGTCGATATCGACCCACATACCGAGATTATCGGTACGGTTGGCGGCAATGACACCGTGCTAATTATCCCGAAAGACACGATGAATATCGATGCTTGTGAACAAGTAGTCAGAGCACGCTTAGGTGTTGCCTAAATGTCTTATTGGCAAGGGCTGTTCACTGCAATTGCGCAGCTAACCCTCTCTCGACTGCCTAAGAAAGTGGCTCACCCGCCCTAGCGGATATTTGCTGGTCGATGAAACTAATCACAAACTATTACGGTCTGATTGAGTTAAGATACCTTCAACTCCATTTTGATGACTAAATAGTATGCGACGACTTGCCACATTACTTTTTGTTTGTGTTTCCCTGTTCACCCAGCCTGCGTGGGCGCTTTTTGGAAACGACAACGCCGAGCCAAGCTTCGGAGGCAATAACAACGGTTTTGTCCCTGTAGACCAAGCTTTCCCTTTCAATTACTACCAGCAAGACGGCAAGGTCCTTCTCGATTGGCAAGTAAAAGAGGGCTACTACCTCTATCAACATAGCCTCTCGTTCACTGGCCAAAATCTCGCTATCGGCAATGTTGAAATGGAAGATGGCCAACCACACCAAGATGAATTCTTTGGTGAGGTGAGTATTTATACCCAGCCGTTATTCGTGCAAGTTCCGCTACAGAGTTACCAAGATGGCTCACAGCTGATCGTTAAGTATCAAGGTTGTGCCGATGCTGGTTTTTGCTACCCACCAGAAATTCGAGTAATCGACATTGAACCGTTTACAGCAACAGGTTCTCCTAATTCGCAAGGTAGTGACTCACAAGCTTCATCTTCTGCTAGCAACGAGACCGATGTTTCTACGCAACCAACGTCTCCGAAAGCAGACGTTGTAAGTAACACGACTCAACAGCCAAATGCCCCAGTTTCAAAAGAAGCAGGCTTAGCCGATAAGCTCGGTGACAGTTGGTGGACCCCTCTATTATTCTTAGCACTCGGTGTTGGTTTAGCCTTTACGCCGTGTGTACTGCCTATGTATCCGATTCTAACGGGTATCGTTTTAGGTGGCGGCAAGCTCAGCCAAGGTCGTGCGCTGATGTTGTCGTTCATCTACGTGCAAGGCATGGCGCTGACTTACACCTTATTAGGTTTAGTGGTTGCTTCAGCAGGCATGCAGTTCCAAGCGGCCATGCAACACCCTTACGTACTGATCGCACTGAGTGTTTTGTTCGTGACGTTGGCGATGTCGATGTTCGGCGTTTATAACCTACAACTACCAAGCAGTATCCAAACCTGGCTCAACAATCAAAGCAACAAACAACAAGGTGGTAATACCTTGGGCGTGTTCGCGATGGGCGCTATCTCGGGCTTGGTGTGTTCACCTTGTACCACCGCACCACTGTCAGGTGCGCTGCTGTATGTCGCTCAAAGTGGTGACCTATTAACGGGTGCGATTGCTCTGTATGCGTTAGCGATGGGTATGGGTATCCCGCTGATCTTAGTTGCGGTATTTGGTAATAAGCTACTGCCAAAAGCAGGCAGCTGGATGGACAAGGTAAAAATCGTATTCGGTTTTATCTTGCTAGCAGCGCCAATCTTCCTACTAGAGCGTATCATCCCTGAGTTGTGGGCAACGGTGCTTTGGTCTGGCCTTGGTTTCATCGCCTTTGGTTGGCTTTACCACAGCAAGAATGCACTGCCATTCGGCGGCTGGAAACAGAGCGCTGTTGGTATCATCGCGATGCTCGGCCTATTCGCTTCTGCGCAACCTGCGTTGAATTACTGGTTTGCGGAAAAAAGCGTGGTGGTTGAACAGCAAATCCAATTTGCACGCGTCAACACGGTTGAAGAGTTAGAAATCCAGCTCATCGAAGCCAAGAAACTCGGCAAGCCAGTGATGCTCGATTTCTACGCCGATTGGTGTGTGGCCTGTAAAGAGTTTGAGAAGTACACCTTCCATCAAGCTGATGTTGAGAACAAGCTTTCTGATTTCGTCCTGCTTCAGGCTGATGTAACGAGAAACATGCCTCAAGACATTGAACTGCTTAAACAATTACAGGTACTTGGCTTACCAACCATAGAGTTCTGGGATGGCGAGGGTAACCATGTTCCAAATGCTCGTGTCACTGGTTTTATGCCTGCAGATGTATTCTTAAAACACATGCAAGACCACCAGCTATAACGGTAATATTCACCGGAATATCCGCCTAAACGAAAGCCGCACCGCCCCTCAGTAACGAGATGGCAGTGCGGCTTTTTTGCTATTCAGAGTAACGCTTTCTTATTCTGGGGATAAAAGTCGATATGGTTCAGACTTTTAATGCATAGATATTGTCCACATACTCAATCAGGATGATAATAAATATTAACTAAATTGTTAAAAGTATGAACGTCATGGACTCGACCTATACCATCATCATTGCTGATGACCATCCTCTTTTTCGCAACGCCCTGTTTCAGTCAGTTCATATGGCGATCAGTGGTGCGAACCTGCTTGAGGCTGATTCCCTCGATGCCTTACTGACTCTGCTAAAGAAAGAAGATGAACCAGACCTGTTGCTTCTCGACCTTAAGATGCCGGGTGCTAATGGGATGTCTGGCTTAATTCAACTGCGTGCTGAATATCCAGATTTACCGATTGTAGTGATCTCTGCCAGTGAGGATGCCAGCGTTGTCACTCAAGTAAAGAGCCACGGTGCCTTTGGCTTTATTCCTAAGTCGAGTGATATGCGTGAATTGGTCAGCGCACTCAATCAAGTGCTGAATGGCGACCCGTTCTTCCCTGAAGGACTGATCACCAACAATGCAGCCTGTAGCGACCTTGCGGAAAAGCTTTCCACATTGACGCCTCAACAATACAAGGTGTTAGGAATGCTATCGGACGGTCTGCTGAACAAGCAAATCGCGTATGAATTGAATGTTTCGGAAGCGACCATCAAGGCACATATGACAGCCATCTTCCGTAAACTGGATGTGAAAAACCGAACTCAAGCAGTTATCTTGCTACAAGAAATCCACAATTAAGCTTCGTTTACATCCTCTTCTAAAGTCGTCTTAGGCAAACATAAACCCAGCTTGACGACTTTATGATCATCTATATCTGCCACCACCCAAGTGATGTCATGCCACTCAAAGCTATCGCCTAATACCGGGTGTGCCCCAAGCTCTTGATCAACCAATTGCTTTAGCGTCATTTCTCGCTCTTCTTCCGAGCCAAGTTCAATACCATAACAATCGCTTACCGCAGCGACCGATAACCCAACATCTAAGAAGAAGTCACCAAAGAATCGAGCGGCTTCTTCTGCCAAAGGTGCCTCACTGAACAGCTCACTTAGGCTATTTAGATCTTTATCTTGACCAAGTACACAGAGAATATCGTTCGCCTCTAATATGGTACTGCCCGATGGGTGAAGCAAGGCATCTTGTCGAAACAGTGCGGTGATGCGCGTCCCTTCAGGCATCGATAAACGCTTGAGCGGTTCACCGACACACCACTTTTCCTCTTTCAGCTTGTAGACAAACATCTCCCACTCACTGGTCGGGTAAATCTCAATGCCGGTACGAGAAATCGGTGTCGGCGTTGGTGGTAAGGTCACTTTAGCGAGTCTCGCGACTTTCATTAAACTGCCGCCCTGAACAATCAGCGAAACCATAACCACGAAGAAGGCGATATTGAAATACAGCTGAGCATTTGGCAGGCCAGCCATCATCGGGAAAACCGCCAAAATGATCGGCACTGCACCACGTAAACCGACCCAAGAGACAAACCAGCGCTCCTTGGTGGTAAAGCTTCTGAACGGCAGCAAACCCAACCAAACCGACACTGGACGAGCAAACAAAATCATACCGAAAGCCAGTGCTAACGCAGGAAGTGCAATGTCCATCAATGTCGATGGCGTAACCAATAGCCCCAGCACCAAGAACATCACGATCTGGCTTAGCCACGTCATGCCATCAAGAACATTAAGAATAGAGTGTCGAGAGCGAGTTGGACGATTACCAATGAACAGACCGACTAGGTAAATCGATAAGATGCCACTACCACCAAGCATGTTAGAGAACGCAAACAGAGCCACGCCCCCACTGAGTACCAGAATGGAATAAAGGCCATCAGCCAGCTGTACTCGATTGATTAAGCTCCATAGAACCCAGCCGCCGCCGATACCAACAAGAGTACCGATACCAAACTGCATCGCAAAACTTTGCAGTAGGAAGTTCATTCCCATCTCAGCGTCAGGGTTACCTAACAGCGCAATTAAGGTCACCGTCAGGAAGACTGCCATTGGGTCGTTAGTGCCTGATTCGATCTCTAGAGTTGAACCCACACGCTCATTGAGACTTTGCCCTTTCAGCAAAGAGAATACCGCTGCCGCATCGGTTGAACCAACAATCGCCCCGACCAAGATGCCCTGCATTAATGACAAGTCAAACAGCCAAGCCGCCATTAATCCGGTTAAGGTTGCTGTACATGCGACACCTATCGTCGCCAGCGAGAGCGAAGGCCAGAAAGCGACCTTGAAGCTCGCCACCTTGGTTCGCATACCGCCATCCAACAGAATCACAGCAAGCGCAAGGTTACTCACCAAGTAAGTCAGTGAGTAATCATCGAAATGAATATTACCGGGTCCATCTTCACCCGCTAACATACCAACGAACAAAAAGATCAAAAGAATAGGAACGCCCAATCGAGAGGACACTTGTGAGAAAAGCACGCTGATGGCGATGAGTACGGCACCAGTCAAGAATAAGTGGTTAATGGTTATTGCGTCCAATTCGTTCCCCCAAAGAATAAAATCCGAGCTTTAAGCCTGTTGTTCTTCTGCCGTTTAGCAAGGCACGGTCGGTGAAAGTGCCTTAGTTACTATAACAAACTTATGTTTCGCTTCGTGTCATAAGCAGAGCTAAATACCGTTTCTCGGTCATTTAGTTGTTAAATTTTATGACTCGCAGTCTAATTCATCCCTTTTTGTTAGACCTTTGGCTAATTTAACAATACTGCAACATCACATTTTTCTATGGTTATGTCTCCTAGCTCCCATATTTCAGTACATTAGCGCTAATACCATCCCGACTAAAGTTGCACAGATCCCTTGACTTATCCTTGCTACATTCTAAATCGTAACATTACGTTAACACGCTATTTTACAAAACGGTTTCACAAAAACGGTTTCTACGAAAACGGAATAAAGGAGAAGGCAATGGCGTTCGAATCTACGGAACATGCTCAAGCCTACTGGAAGGAAAACTTGGGAATAATGGGAACACTACTCGCAATATGGTTTGTGGTGTCTTACGGCGCTGGCATCTTATTTGTGGATGTCCTCAATACCATTCAATTTGGCGGATTTAAGCTAGGTTTTTGGTTCGCTCAACAAGGTTCAATTTATACCTTCGTGGCGTTGATATTTATTTACGTTGTTCGCATGAATAAGCTGGACAAAAAATACAACGTACAGGAAGACTAGAGGCTAGAACATGGATATTCAAACTTGGACGTTTATTCTCGTCGGTATTACTTTCGCAGTATATATCGGCATCGCAATCTGGGCTCGCGCTGGAACAACTAGTGAATTCTACGTTGCTGGCGGCGGCGTACACCCAGTAGCAAACGGCATGGCAACAGCCGCTGACTGGATGTCGGCAGCATCATTCATCTCAATGGCAGGTATCATCTCATTCGTTGGTTACGACGGTGCGGTTTACCTAATGGGTTGGACAGGTGGTTATGTACTACTTGCGCTATGTTTAGCACCTTACCTACGTAAGTTCGGTCAGTTTACGGTTCCTGATTTCATCGGTGAGCGTTACTACTCGAAAACAGCACGTATGGTAGCGGTATTCTGTGCAATCTTCGTATCATTTACGTACGTTGCAGGCCAGATGCGTGGTGTTGGCGTTGTATTCTCTCGTTTCCTAGAAGTTGATATTAACCTAGGCATCATCATTGGTATGGGTATTGTGTTCTTCTACGCAGTACTGGGTGGCATGAAAGGCATCACTTATACGCAGGTAGCTCAATTCTGTGTCCTCATTTTCGCCTTTCTTGTTCCAGCAATCTTTACCTCAATCATGATGACGGGTAACCCACTTCCACAAGTTGGTATGGGTTCAACGCTATCTGGCACGGATGTTTATCTTCTTGATAAACTGGATGGCCTAACCGAAGAGCTCGGATTTACCGCCTATACCGAAGGTAACAAGAGCATGGTGGATGTATTCTTCATCTGTGCGGCTCTGATGGTCGGTACTGCGGGTCTTCCACATGTAATCATTCGTTTCTTCACAGTACCAAAAGTACGTGATGCTCGTATCTCAGCGGGTTGGGCACTACTGTTCATCTCATTGCTATACACAACAGCACCCGGCGTTGCAGCGTTCGCTCGTGTAAACATGATTGAAACGATTAACGGTCCTGACATGCAAGGTGTCGCAGCAGCAGACGCACCAAGCTGGTATAAAAACTGGGAAAGCACGGGCCTAGTAGGTTGGGAAGATAAGAACGGCGATGGCAAAATGTTCTACTCGGGCGATGAACGCAACGAGATGAAGATTAACCGTGACATCATCGTACTGGCTTCTCCAGAGCTAGCAAAACTACCTAACTGGGTTGTAGCACTACTCGCAGCCGGTGGCCTAGCAGCCGCACTATCAACAGCCGCAGGTCTACTATTGGTAATCTCAACGTCGATTTCACATGACTTGTTGAAGAAAGGATTTAGACCAAACATGACCGACAAGCAGGAGCTGTTAGCCGCTCGTTTGGCAGCCATGGTCGCGATTGTCGGTGCTGGTTACTTAGGTATTAATCCACCAGGTTTCGTAGCTCAGGTAGTAGCGTTTGCCTTCGGCTTAGCCGCAGCATCCTTCTTCCCTGCCATCATCCTAGGTATCTTCTACAAGAAGATGAACAAGGAAGGCGCTATTGCAGGTATGTTGTCAGGTATTGCCTTCACAGCAAGCTACATCATCTACTTCAAGTTCATTAACCCAGCAGCAAGCACACCGGAAAATTGGTGGTTTGGTATCAGCCCAGAAGGCATCGGTACGCTAGGTATGTGTCTAAACTTTGTAGTATCAATTGCAGTGAACAAAGTGACCGCTGAAGTTCCTGAAGATGTACAAGAGATGGTTGAGTCTATCCGTTATCCTAAAGGTGCTGGTGAAGCTCACGACCACTAAGAAGCTCGCGACTTAGTGACTAGGATAAGAAGTACTTAGAAAATGAATCAGTACTTACATTGTAGGGATTAGGTACTGACTCAAGAAAGCCGATACTTTATGTATCGGCTTTTCTTTTTTCCTGCCATTTTATAAAAAGACTAAAGAAAGGGTTGTTTTTAAATCCTCATTTGATAATAATTATCATTAACATCCATTAAAGAGATGCAAATGATGATGAAAGAGCAGCAGGTTCTCTATTCGAGATTTTACAAAGCACAGGATCGCTTTACTTCATTAGAGCAAGTTCAAGGTAACGAACCGTTTGTGATTCGAGACTATATCGAATGCGCACTGACGCTTTCGGCTTACTATGAAAAGCATGCCGCTCAAGAAAATATCCTGTTGTGTGAACTGTACCTACGCCAAGTTTTCTTTCATTTAATTGAAGCAATTGAGTCTCCTAACCACAGTTTCACCTTTCGCCATATCTGCCTAGACTCTATTCACTCTCCACTATTTTATTTAAAACGCCACTACCGCCAGCAACCGCACGGCCAAGCGCGTTTTTTGAATATCAGCCAGACACTACAACAAGTCCAAGCCCCACTTGGCTAACAAGGATAGAACATGACCCAAGAATTTCGGATTGAGAAAGACAGCATGGGCGAAGTTAAAGTTCCTGCCGATGCGCTATACCAGGCACAAACTCAACGTGCCGCGGATAACTTTGCGTTTAGTTCGCACAAGATGCCAACCCGCTTTATTCAAGCACTGGCGTTAATTAAGCAAGCCGCCGCCGATACCAACGCTCAATTAGGCTTATTAGAAGGTGATATTGCCAACGCAATTGCCGAAGCAAGCCAAGAGATCATTGAGGGTAAACACCTCGAGCAATTCCCTATTGATGTTTACCAAACGGGCTCAGGTACTAGCTCCAACATGAATGCCAACGAAGTCATTGCCACGCTCGCTTCAAGAAGCTTACAAGGCGACGTGAACCCCAATGATCACGTCAACATGGGTCAAAGCAGTAACGATGTCGTGCCAACGGCGATCCAAGTGAGCGTTGCTTTGATGACAGAAAACAAATTGTTGCCTGCATTAACTCACCTTTCTGCAGCACTTACCGTTAAACAGCAAGAGCTTGCTGAGGTAGTAAAAACAGGTCGTACTCACCTAATGGATGCGATGCCGATTACCTTTGCTCAAGAGCTTGGTGGTTGGAAGTTCCAGATTGAACACGCCAAGCAAGCCATTGAAAGCAGTTTGCCAGCAATCAAGGCGCTTGCTCAAGGTGGCACAGCGGTAGGTACGGGCATCAATGCCGACCCACGCTTTGCCGATAAGTTTGCGAGTAACCTGTCTCAATCGACAAAGATCAGTTTTACCTCGAGTGAAAACTTCTTTTTTAACCTCAGCAGTCAAGACGCGATCGTTGCGTTTTCTGGTCAGCTTAAAACTGCAGCAGTTGCGATCATGAAGATCTCAAACGATCTTCGTTGGATGAACTCCGGACCGCTGGCCGGCTTAGGGGAGATTGAGTTACAAGCACTGCAACCGGGCTCGTCTATCATGCCAGGAAAGGTCAACCCTGTGATTCCAGAGGCTGCAGCCATGGCGGCGGCGCAAGTGATTGGTAATGACACCACCATTACGATTGCAGGCCAATCGGGCAACTTCCAATTGAATGTAATGCTGCCTGTGATTGCTCATAACGTATTAGAAAGCATAGAACTATTAGCCAACAGCTCAGTCGCACTGGCTGATAAAGCGATTGCCACCTTCACCGTGCGCCAAGACAATCTCGACTTAGCGCTTTCAAAGAACCCAATTCTGGTGACGGCGCTCAACCCTGTGATTGGTTACCTAAAAGCAGCAGATATTGCCAAGAAGGCCTACAAAGAAGGCTTGCCGATTCTTGATGTGGCAGAAAGAGAAACCGATCTTAGCCGAGACGAACTCAGCAAACTGCTCAATCCGACCACACTGACACAGGGTGGTATTGCTGGTTAGCTAGTTATCTATCTAGTTAGTTAGTTAAAAAGCGAATAGGCATTAACAATCCTTACTGAAACAAAAAAGGCCTCATCCGAGGCCTTTTCTACATCCGTTCATTAATTAGCTCACCCGATTTAAGACCGCTCTGAGTTTTAGCGGCTTGACGGGTTTAGCGATAAAGCTGAAGCTATTGGCTTTTATCGCTGCCAGCATGTCATCGGTTCGATCAGCACTGATGATGACCCCTTCAAAAGAGTCCCCAAGACGTAAACGACACTGCTGCAGGACTTCGAGTCCAGTTCGACCATTATCCAAACGATAATCAGAGAAAATCACATCCGGCTGCCAACCATCATCTAGGCACTTCAAACTTTCAACTAGATCAACGGCTGTCTTAACCTCACAGCCCCAACGACCAATCAAGTTCTCCATACCGACTAAAATCTCTCGTTCATTATCGACACACAATATTTTCAAGTGCTCGATATCACTGGTCGCCATTGGCGTCGAAGCTTGTACAACCGGAGCCACCTTTTCAGCTCTCGCTAAGGTGATGGAAAAGACACTGCCTTGACCCGGCCATGAACGCATCGATATTTGATGACCAAGCACATGGGCAATACCTTTGGAGATGGCTAATCCTAGCCCTAACCCCTGATCAGCACGCACTTGGCTACCACGAGTAAATTCTTCAAAGATCTCTTGTTGCTTGTCTTCATCGATACCGGTTCCGTTATCCCACACATCGATTCGCACCTGACCATTCACTCGTCTCGCACCGAGGACCACTTTTCCTTCAGGGTTATAGCGAAACGCATTAGTTAAAAAGTTCTGAATCACTCGTCTTAATAATTTAGGGTCAGAATGAATGAACAATGACGATGGGATCATTTGAAACTGGATTTTTTGTTGTATCGCTAAAGCGCTAAATTCCGCATTCAAATTGGTTAGTACATCATGCACGGCAATCGCATGAATGTTGGTTTCTAACTTACCGGATTCCAAGCGCGAGATATCCAACAAATCACCAATCAGATCTTCAGCCGCACCAAGGGCACTCTCGATGTGGGATGAAAGCTGTTTGACCTCTTGTTCTTTGGCGACCTCAGATAGCGAAGAAGCAAACAAGCGGGCAGCATTCAATGGCTGCATCAAATCGTGACTCACAGCCGCAAGAAAACGACTCTTGGATTGTGATTCTTGGTCAGAGATTTGCGTCGCCTTTACCAAGCGATGATTCAGTTTTTCGAGCTCTTGAGTACGCTCATGCACTCTCGATTCCAAGCTTTCATTGGCATCTTTTAGCGCTTGCTCTGCTTGTCGGAATACCGTGATGTCGGTAAAGCTCATCACAAAACCACCACTTGGCATCGGGTTACCTTGCACTTCAATCACTCGACCATCAGGACGAATACGAGAAGAAGTATGTCGGGTGCCTTGTTCAAGGTGATAAACACGGCGGCGAACGTGATCTTCCGGGTCGCCAGGACCACACAAACCTTGCTCAGCATTATGACGAATCACATCTGAAATGGGTCGACCAACCTGAATCAAGCCAGCAGGGAACTCAAACAGTTCTAAGTAACGTTGATTCCACGCCACCAGCCTCATTTGCTTGTCGATTACTGCAATACCTTGGCCAATATGTTCAATCGCACCTTGCAGTAAACCACGACTGAAGTCGTACAGCTCAGAGGCTTCATCAACGATAGTCGCAACCTCTTCAAGCTGCATGTTTCTGCCTTGTAAAGCAGAAGTGAGTACTAACTTAGCAGACGAAGCACCGAACACCCCAGCAAGCACACGCTCT
Organism: Vibrio sp. QJM3NY_39; assembly: GCF_057785895.1. NCBI lineage: Bacteria > Pseudomonadati > Pseudomonadota > Gammaproteobacteria > Vibrionales > Vibrionaceae > Vibrio > Vibrio sp. QJM3NY_39. Next base: position 214,653 of record NZ_CM173505.1, read on the forward strand.
GCGTGTCTAATCAGGCTTGCGGGCGCTTGTTGATTAGGAAGTAACGGCTGGCCGTGTTGCTGCCAATAGCTGTGTAAGGCGCTTTTCGCTCGCTTGCGACCCACAAAACGCGATGCCAACATCTCTAATTCTGCGACTGTCACACGGCTCTGATAGAGGCTGATGTTCTCATTTTCAGGCAGTGGTGTACCAACAAATGCTGCCGATTGTAAGCGCTCACTTAGGCTTGGTCTGGTCGTCATCGAGACCACGGTATAACACAAAGTATTGAGCGTAATACTCAATACAATACCCCAGTTTGAGCTACTGATATCCCAGCTACTGAGCAATTCGGGTGGCGTGATTATCCATAACAATAGGTTGCTTTCGCTATCACCTGCCAACATGCTGGTTTGACTCATCAGGGTAATCAGCCAGATCACCGAACCGACAAGCAACCCGACATAGACACCCTTTCGGTTTCCGGGACGCCAGTACAATCCACCAATTAATGCAGGAGCGAACTGAGCAATCGCAGCAAAAGAAAGAAAACCAATCGCCGACAATGAATGGATAGTATCGAGGGCCTGATAAAACAACCAAGCACCAAGTAACAGCAGCAAAATTAACCCGCGTCGAATCACCAGTAACAGGCCAGAAAAATGTCGATGTGTTCTTTGGGTTAGACGCATACGGCGCAGCAGCAATGGCATCACTAAATCATTCGATACCATGATCGCTAATGCGATGGTCGATACAATCACCATGCCACTCGCTGCCGAAGTACCTCCGAGGAAAGCTAACAAAGCAATGTGATTCGCACCTTCCGCCATTGGCACACTGATAACATAAGTATCAGCTGGCATGTCAGTGAGCAACCCTTGTCCTGCCCAAGCAATTGGCAGCACGAACAGTCCCATCAAAATCAGGTAAAGCGGAAACAGCCAGCGAGCAGTATGCAAATCTTGAGGACGTTCGTTCTCAACCACCATGGTGTGGAATTGGCGCGGCAGACAGACAATCGCCAACATGGTTAAAACGGTATGAATAATTAAGGTCGGAATATTCGGCGATTCGTAGGTGGAAGCCGCCACATCAAGCAAGTCAATTTTGTCACTGCTCACCGCCAGGTACATGATGAACAAGCCAACAATCAAAAATGCCGCAAGCTTAACGATGGATTCAAACGCTACAGCCATCATCATGCCGCGGTGGTGTTCAGTGTTATCGATGTGTCGCGTGCCAAACAGCATGGTAAAAATGGCCAATGCACCGACAACAAACCAAGAGACGTGATAGTCCTGATAACCAAAATCAGTGGCTAGGTTTGGCGCAACAATATCTAAGCCCATGGTAATACCGCGTAATTGCAGCGCGATATAAGGAAGAATGCCAACCACAGCGATAATGGTCACCGCCACCGCTAAGCCTTGAGATTTTCCATAACGAGCCGCGATAAAGTCGGCAATAGAGGTGATGTGTTCACGCTTCGCGATGAGGATCAGCCGAGCTAAGATCCGCCACCCCAACGTGAAAACTAAAATAGGGGCGAGGTAGATGGGTAAGAATGACCAAGGATTGTTACTGGCCTGCCCGACCGTTCCATAGAAGGTCCAAGAGGTACAATACACCGCAATAGAAAGGCTATATATCCATGGACGCCAGCGTGATAGCCAACGAACTTGCCTGTCTCCATACCAAGCGATCAAAAACAACACGCCCAAATAGGCTAAAGAGACTGGAATTACTATCCATCCTTGCATTAAAAACCCTTTTTCATCCATAAAAAAACCTCTCCATAAGGGAGAGGTTTCATTTAACTAGGGAAGTGCGTTTAACTCAATCGCATCGCTTAAATTCTGTGCTTTAGGCTTTAATTCTGAGCATCAGATTGAGCTGAGGCTGTTTGATTAACCTCAACCACGGAGCTTCTTTCATCGACCTTAATAAACAAGGCAAGTGCTCCCATTGCGGCCATACCCCAGAAAATATTGGCACCCCAAAGCTCATATCCCCAACCACTTAAGGTGGTCATTAGTGCAATAAAGGCACCCAATGGAATCGCATTATAGAGAGCTTGTAGCGCAACCATCTTGTTCTGTTCTTCAGATTGGATGTATTGAATCGCTGCGATGTGTGCCATAGCAAACGTCACACCATGCAGCAGCTGCACCGTAACCAGTGCGAAAATCGCTGTGGTAGACGCGGTAATACCCCAACGAGCCATCACCCCAATTGCCGCTACCACGAACAGAGTACGCAGTGACCAACCAGAGAATAAGCGCTTACTTAACGCAAATACGGCCACCTCAGCGACAACACCAAGGCTCCACAAATAACCGATGATCGCTTCTGAGTGACCGGCTTCTTTCCAATAAATTGCACTAAAGCTGTAGTAAGCCGCATGGCTACCTTGCAACAGTGCCATCAAGGCTAAAAATTTCACCACTGACGACTCGCGCAGTAACTCACCTAGTTTTGGTCGCACCGCTTGTTGCTCAGATTGTGTTACTGGCATCACATTGGGATTTCTCATCGCAAGAATCAACGACAACAACACACCGGCAAGCGCAGTATACAAAATCATGTCAGTGCCGAATTCAGCCACTAGATAACCAACCACGGTTGAACCCGCGATAAAAGCAACCGAACCCCAAAGGCGAGTTCGGCCGTAGTCGAGCATCTTAAGACGACTGTAATGGTTAGCCATTGCGTCAGAAAGAGGAATGATCGGCCCACAACACAGGTTAAACAGTACCGTTGCCAGCAACATCAGTATAAAACTGCCACCCGTGAAAAAGTGGAAGCCTACAAACAACAGCGCGGCGAAACTCAAACAGCGTAAAGCTGGCATCAAGTGTTCAACTTTATGGATACGTGGCGTAATCACTAGGTTGGCCACACAACGCGTCGCAAAGCCGATACCAATCAATACACCAATATCACCAGCAGACACGCCTTGGTCTTCAAACCACAACGCCCAAAATGGCAAGTACACGCCATACGCAAAAAAGAAACCAAGAAAATACTGAGAGATCCAGCCATAGGGTGAAGGGCTAAACATAAATAACCTATAAAGTGTGCGGAAAAAGGCAGCACCAATTATGCCTATCTCGCATACGATGAAAAAGGGAATTATTACTGGGATGCTATTCCTATATTCAATTTACTTGGATATCGCATTTCAACGAGATATCTCAGGTTCATCGATACCCATACTCTCATTTAGACTAAAGTCGTCTGGAGCTTCGCTGGTATTTTGTCAGACTGATTAAAGACTCCCATTTCTTCTTGTGATGCTTATGCCTGACAAATTTAATATGCAGCACCCACCCTTCGATAGCCTGTCCGACACCGAACAGTTGAAGCTGCGCTCGTCATTAGACGTGGTGTATTACCGCTCTCAAGAAGTAATACTGGAAGCCGATAGGCCGAGCCGACATCTGCACATTTTGATCAAAGGCGCGGTTGAAGAGCGTGCGAGCAGTGATGGCGAGATTTACGCACACTATGCCAATGACGATATTTTTGATGTCCGAAGCCAATTTGAACCTCACGCCAAACACCAATATATCGCGCTCGAAGATACATTAAGTTATCTGCTGCCCACTGATATTTTTCTCGAGCTTTACCACGCCAATGGCCAATTCGCCGCCTACTTTGATAGTAACCTATCAACACGTAAAGCACTGATCGAAGCCGCCCAACAACAGCAGAATCTAGCCGAGTTCATATTGACCAAAGTGGATGACTCTATCTATCACCCACCACTGATACTTGAACCGAACCAACCTATCAACCAAGTCACTCAAACCCTTAAAGAACGAGGGTTGGACTCAGCTCTCGTTCATTTGGAACATGATGATCCAAAAGCTTTTGGATCATCATGTTCCTTACCGTATGGAATCGTCACTCGAACCAATTTATTGCATGCTGTGATGCTCGATAATTTCCCACTGGATGCGCCCGTCGGCAAGATCGCGACGTTTCCGGTGATGCACGTAAATCAAGGCGACTTCTTATTTAACGCCATGATTACCATGACCAGAAATCGGGTAAAAAGGTTGATGGTTTGTGATGGTCTAAATGCGGTTGGCATGGTGGATATGACACAGATCCTCAGTGCATTCTCCACTCACTCTCACGTTCTTACTTTGCGTATTGCGCGAGCCACCAGCATTGAAGAGTTGTCAATGGCCTCTAACAAACAGCGTCAACTGGTCGAGAGCTTGCTCAGTAACGGGATTCGCACACGCTTTATCATGGAGCTGATTTCTGCTGTTAATGAACAGATCATAGAGAAGGCTTTTGAGTTGGTGATCCCACCTGCACTGCATAATCATTGCTGCCTAATCGTGTTGGGTTCCGAAGGCCGTGGAGAACAAATTCTCAAAACCGATCAAGACAACGCGCTAATAATTCAAGATGGCTTGGAGTGGCATCAATGCCAAAGTGCCATGAACGATCTCACCCACACACTGCAGCAATTGGGCTATCCACTGTGCCCGGGCAATGTGATGGTCAACAACCCGAAATGGGTACATTCAGAAAAAGAGTGGAAACAAACGCTCACCCGTTGGGTAAAAAAAGCCACGCCAGACACTGTGATGGATATTGCTATCATGGCGGATGCACACGCCGTTGCGGGTAACAGAGAACTCTTAAAACCGGTCAAGCAGCACCTGAGTGATTTGATGCTCGGACAAGAATTGATTCTGACTGAATTCTGCCGCCCTGCTCTGAACTTCTCGGTTCCCCTCACCCTATTTGGCAATGTAAAAAAATCCAAATCAGGGCTCGATATCAAACAAGGCGGCATTTTCCCTATCGTGCATGGTGTGAGAGCACTTTGTCTTGAGCATGGTGTCACGGTCAACAATACCTTCGAACGCATTGAGCAGCTGGTCAGCAAGAAGGTATTAGAGCAAAGCACCGCAGACAATCTCAGTGAAGCTCTCAAACAATTCTTTAAGTGGCGCTTAGCCCAAAGGCTTTCTCAGCAGCACAGCAGCAACAAGATCAACGTCAAACTGATGGAGCGAGCAGACAGAGATCTACTTCGTCATAGCCTACATGTGGTGAAGAAATTCAAGCAATGGCTAGGTTACCACTATCAGATAAGAGATTAGGCGGCTGAACGATGAATAGATTGGTTCGTTATTACTGGCATCACAAGCTCAAAGGCTCTCCTTATCAGCCTCTGTTTGCTACGCCTACGCATAATGAATATGTATCGCTCGATTGTGAAACCACCAGCCTCGACCCTAATCAGGCGGAATTAGTCACTATTGCCGCGACAAAGATCATCGGTAACCGAATCATTACCAGCCAACCTTTTGAAGTTCGACTCAGAGCACCTCAGTCACTCGATTGCAATTCCATCAAAATCCACCGCATTCGCCATCAAGATCTAAAGCACGGTATAGAAGAGAAACAAGCCTTAATTGAGCTACTGAACTTCATCGGAAATCGTCCTTTAGTCGGCTATCACATCCGCTATGATAAAAAGATTCTCGACCGTGCCTGTTTAAAACAGCTTGGATTTCCACTGCCTAACCGATTAGTCGAAGTGAGCCAGCTCTACCAAGACAAACTCGAAAGGCAGCTACCCAATGCCTATTTTGACCTCAGTATCGATGCCATCTGTCGTCAGCTTGATTTACCTATCCCGGTCAATAAACATGATGCATTACAAGATGCTATCTCCGCTGCGCTGATTTTTGTTCGCCTAAAGCACGGCGACTTACCGCGCTTCAACTCTTCGTATACCTAATTCAACTACTGCCTTTCCACATAGAGAGCAATCTCTCAAAAATGAACTTAACTCGCTATTTTTTAAGTGAAAAGCGGCGTCTCATCCTAAAGTCTAATTGTGGAAATCGCCGTCCTAGCCGAGAGTGATAGCACAACGACGGTTCTGTAATAGACCTAGAAACTGAACACAAAGGAAGTTGCCAGTTCATTAGGAATGTAGGCACAAGGAGAGATGCAATGAGTGAAGCCCACGTTTATCCGGTAAAAGAAAATATTAAATCAACCACACACGCGGATAATGACACTTACCTAGCCATGTACCAGCAATCTGTTTCTGACCCTGAAGGCTTTTGGGGTGAACACGGAAAAATCGTTGATTGGATTAAGCCTTTCACACAGGTAAAAAACACCTCTTTCGACCCTGGCCACATTGATATTCGCTGGTTTGAAGATGGCACGCTTAACGTTTCGGCTAACTGTATCGACCGCCACCTTGCTGAGCGCGGTGACGAAGTCGCTATCATCTGGGAAGGCGATGACCCGGCTGATGACAAAACACTAACTTTTAATGAACTACACAAAGAAGTGTGCCTGTTTTCAAATGCTCTAAAAGAGCAAGGCGTACGCAAAGGTGATGTGGTTTGTTTATACATGCCAATGGTTCCAGAAGCTGCAGTTGCGATGCTGGCATGTACCCGTATCGGTGCGGTTCACACAGTCGTATTTGGTGGTTTCTCACCAGAAGCACTGTCTGGTCGTATTATCGATTCAAATTCTAAAGTCGTGATCACTGCCGATGAAGGCGTGCGTGGCGGCCGTGCAGTTCCACTGAAGAAGAATGTGGATGAAGCACTAACGAACCCTGAAGTGAAAAACATCGAGAAAGTTGTCGTATTCAAACGCACCGGCGGTGATGTTGCTTGGCACGAACACCGCGATGTGTGGTGGCATGATGCTATCGCAAATGTATCTGCAGATTGCCCACCAGAAGAGATGAACGCAGAAGACCCACTATTCATCCTTTATACGTCAGGCTCTACAGGTAAACCGAAAGGTGTTATGCACACCACAGGTGGCTACCTTGTTTATGCAGCCATGACCTTCAAATACGTATTCGACTACCAAGAAGGCGAAACCTTCTGGTGTACAGCAGATGTGGGCTGGATTACTGGTCACACTTACCTTGTTTACGGACCGCTTGCCAATGGCGCAAAAACAATCCTATTCGAAGGCGTGCCAAATTACCCGAACACAAGCCGCATGAGTGAAGTGGTCGATAAGCATCAAGTTAATATTCTTTATACTGCACCAACGGCGATTCGCGCTTTGATGGCAAAAGGTAATGAAGCGGTTGAAGGGACTTCTCGTGACAGCCTAAGAGTCATGGGCTCGGTAGGTGAACCTATCAACCCTGAAGCGTGGGAGTGGTACTACAAAACGATTGGTAATGAGCAGTCTCCGATTGTCGATACATGGTGGCAAACAGAAACGGGCGGTATCTTAATCTCACCACTGCCGGGCGCAACAGACCTAAAACCGGGGTCAGCGACTCGCCCATTCTTCGGTGTACAGCCCGCGCTGGTTGATAACATGGGTAACATCATTGAGGGTGCAACAGACGGCAACCTTGTGATTCTTGACTCTTGGCCAGGCCAAATGCGTACCGTACATGGCGATCATGACCGTTTTGAACAGACTTACTTCTCAACCTTTAAAGGTATGTACTTTACGAGTGATGGTGCTCGTCGTGATGAAGACGGTTACTACTGGATTACGGGTCGTGTGGATGACGTGCTTAACGTATCAGGTCACCGTATGGGTACCGCTGAGATTGAATCGGCTCTAGTGGCGTTTGATAAGATTGCTGAGGCCGCGATTGTCGGTATTCCTCATGATATTAAAGGCCAAGCCATTTACGCTTACATCACGTTGAATGATGGTGAGTTCCCAACTGCAGAGCTTCATAAAGAAGTGAAAGACTGGGTACGTAAAGAGATTGGTCCTATCGCAACGCCAGATGTCCTGCATTGGACAGACTCTCTGCCAAAAACTCGTTCGGGTAAGATCATGCGTCGTATCCTGCGTAAAATTGCCACCGGCGATACTGGAAACCTAGGTGATACCTCGACGCTGGCCGACCCAAGTGTGGTTGATAAACTGATTGCAGAGAAAGCTGAACTGGCATAAGCAACCCATCACATTAGCTAATCACTGTTTAAAACAGACCATAATGAAACCGTCACCTATGTGGCGGTTTTTTTATGGCCGATCTTGATCTCAAATATCTTCGATAAAATTAAAGCAATCGTGGTTTTTTGTTAAGTTGATAACAATTCCATGCTGTACTTATAGGAGATTAGACCAGTAAATTGCTGCGATTTGCGCTGAATTAGCTATAATCTGGTTCTAATTTTTAAATTTGGGTTTTTCTTACTGGAAATTAACCCCAAATTTTCAATAAAATGGCAACATTCACATTCGTAAACACGATAAAGGAAGATAGCCCCACAATGTCTACAAAGTTTCGCATTCTAGTTTTAAATGGCCCAAACCTTAACCTGTTAGGCCTTAGAGAGCCTGCACACTACGGTTCTCAAACACTTGACCAGATTATTAGCTCACTGACCGAGCAAGCGAAAACACAAGATGTTGAGCTGTCTCACTTACAATCAAATCGTGAGTATGAACTGATTGAAGCTATCCATAGTGCTTATCAAAATGTTGATTTCATTATTATCAACCCAGCGGCCTTCACACATACCAGTGTGGCGTTGCGTGATGCACTACTTGGTGTTGCTATCCCATTTATTGAGGTTCACCTATCGAATGTTCACGCACGTGAACCATTCCGTCACCACTCTTACCTATCTGATAAAGCAGAAGGTGTGATTTGTGGCTTAGGTGCCCAAGGTTATCAATTTGCTTTGACGGCTGCGCTCAACAAGCTCAACGCAAAGTAAATAAAAACAACGAACTATTACTAACCTACTCAGTCAAAGAGTAAGTTCAATCAACAGATAAAGAGAAAGAAACAATGGATATTCGCAAAATCAAAAAGCTAATCGAATTGGTTGAAGAGTCTGGTATTTCTGAGCTAGAAATCTCTGAAGGTGAAGAGTCAGTACGAATCAGTCGTAACAGCCCTGTATCTGCAGCGCCTATTCAATATACAGCGGCTCCAGCTCCTGTAGCGGCAGCACCTGCGGCGGCACCTGTAGCAGCAGAAGCAGCAGCTCCTGCAGTTCCAGCTGGTCACCAAGTTCTTTCTCCAATGGTTGGTACTTTCTACGGCGCTCCAAGCCCAGATGCAAAGCCATTCGTTAAGGTTGGTCAATCTGTAACTGCTGGCGAAACGCTATGTATCGTTGAAGCAATGAAAATGATGAACCAAATCGAAGCTGATAAATCTGGTGTTGTAACGGCTATCCTAGTTGAAGACGGTCAACCAGTAGAATTCGACCAAGCTCTAGTAATTATCGAATAATAGAGAGCACTCATTATGTTAGATAAATTAGTAATCGCGAACCGTGGTGAAATTGCACTGCGTATTCTGCGAGCATGTAAAGAGCTTGGCATCAAAACGGTAGCGGTTCACTCAACAGCTGACCGCGATCTTAAGCACGTACTGCTTGCTGACGAAACCATTTGTATCGGTCCAGCTCGTGGTATCGATAGCTACCTGAACATCCCTCGCATCATCAGCGCTGCTGAAGTAACGGGTGCAGTCGCTATCCACCCTGGCTACGGCTTCCTATCTGAAAATGCAGATTTTGCAGAACAGGTAGAGCGCAGTGGTTTTATCTTCGTTGGCCCTAAAGCTGAAACCATTCGCATGATGGGTGACAAAGTGTCAGCTATCACGTCAATGAAGAAAGCTGGCGTACCTTGTGTACCGGGTTCTGACGGCCCTCTTGATGATGATGAAGTGAAAAACAAAGCGCACGCTAAGCGCATTGGTTTCCCTGTAATCATCAAGGCATCTGGCGGCGGCGGCGGTCGTGGTATGCGTGTTGTTCGTACTGAAAAAGAACTAACAGAAGCTATCGCAATGACGCGTGCTGAAGCAAAAGCATGTTTCAATAACGACATGGTTTACATGGAAAAATTCCTAGAAAACCCACGTCACATTGAAGTACAAGTGCTTGCAGATGGCCAAGGCAATGCTATCCACCTAGGTGAGCGTGACTGTTCAATGCAGCGTCGTCACCAGAAAGTTGTGGAAGAAGCACCAGCACCAGGTATCACTGAAGAGATGCGTAAGTACATCGGTGACCGTTGTACTCGCGCATGTCTTGAGATTGGTTACCGCGGCGCAGGTACATTTGAGTTCCTATACGAGAACGGTGAGTTCTACTTCATCGAAATGAACACTCGTATCCAGGTTGAGCACACGATTACTGAAATGGTAACGGGTATCGACCTAGTGAAAGAGCAACTTCGCATTGCTGCTGGTCAGCCTCTATCATTCACACAGGATGATATTAAGCTGCGCGGCCACTCAATCGAATGTCGTATCAACGCGGAAGACCCAGTGCGTTTCCTACCATCTCCAGGTAAGATCACGCGCTTCCATGCTCCAGGTGGCATGGGTGTTCGTTGGGAATCTCACATCTATACTGGCTACACAGTACCACCACACTACGATTCAATGATTGGTAAGCTGATCACTTACGGTGAGAACCGTGATGTCGCTATCGCTCGTATGAAGAACGCATTGGGTGAGATGATTGTTGAAGGTATTAACGTTAATACTGAACTTCAATTGGCTATTATGAACGACGAAAACTTCCAACACGGTGGTGCAAACATCCACTATCTTGAGAAGAAGCTTGGTCTACAATAGAAGCTAGCCTTCCGTAATGAGTTCTCTATAGAACACTAATAAATGCTCACTTCGGTGAGCATTTTTGTTTTTAGTGCTCCGGAAAAAGCAAGCTAAAATCCCCATGATAATACGTGGGGTTTTGATGAATTTGCTCATATTTTCTGCTAGACTCCCCATCCAATTTTTCTCATATAGAAGATGCAGCCATGCCTTGGATTCAAATCAAGCTTAATGCGACCAATGAAAATGCCGAACAAATCGGCGACATGTTAATGGAAGAGACTGGTGCTCTTTCCGTAACTTTCCTGGATGCACAAGATACCCCTGTATTTGAGCCTCTGCCGGGTGAAACTCGCCTTTGGGGTGATACTGACATTCTCGCGCTTTACGACGCTGAGACTGATACTGGTGTCGTTCTAGCGCAGATTAAAGCAAGCAACATGTTCCCTGCAGACTTTGCTCATAAAGTAGAGCAAATTGAAGACAAGGATTGGGAACGTGAATGGATGGACAACTTCCACCCAATGAAGTTTGGTGAGCGTTTATGGATCTGCCCTAGCTGGCGCGATATCCCTGAACCTGACGCTGTAAACGTAATGCTGGATCCCGGTCTTGCATTTGGTACGGGTACTCACCCAACAACAGCATTGTGTCTTGAGTGGCTTGAAGGCTTAGACCTGACAGGCAAAACCGTGATCGACTTCGGTTGTGGCTCAGGCATCTTAGCGATCGCTGCGATCAAACTAGGCGCGGAAAAAGTTATCGGGATCGACATTGATCCTCAAGCTCTGCTTGCTTCAAAAGACAACGCACAACGCAATGGTGTTGCTGAGCAGCTAGAGGTGTTCCTACCACAAGATCAACCGGAAGGTTTGCTTGCTGACGTTGTTGTTGCCAACATCCTTGCAGGTCCATTACGCGACCTTTCAGGCATCATCAAAGGCCTAATTAAGCCAAATGGTGTACTTGCGATGTCGGGTGTTTTAGATACACAAGCGGAAGATGTTGCGACTTATTATCGTGATGAGCTTCACATTGATCCGATCATTGAACAACAAGAATGGTGTCGAATCTCAGGTCAGAAGCAAGGCTAGGTAAGACTTTGAGCGCTAATTGACTGAAATTTAAACAAATTACAAAAACAAATTGTAAATGCTCAAATATTAGTCTTTTCACGCAGCGAAAAAATGCGTAAAATGCGCGCCCTTGCTGGTACAGAACTGTGATGACATTTTTGAAAATCGGAAATTATCAACTTAAGAACAATCTAATCGTCGCTCCTATGGCTGGCGTAACGGATAGACCATTCCGTGAGTTGTGTCTTCGTTACGGTGCGGGGATGGCAGTCAGTGAAATGATGTCCTCCAATCCTAAAGTTTGGAAAACGTCAAAGTCTCAGCAGCGTATGGTACATGAAGGCGAATCGGGCATTCGTTCAGTACAAATCGCTGGTGCAGATCCACAGCTTATGGCCGAGGCTGCTCAATTTAATGTCGATAACGGTGCGCAAATCATCGATATCAACATGGGGTGTCCAGCCAAAAAAGTGAATAAGAAGCTTGCGGGCTCAGCCCTACTGCAGCATCCAGAACTCATTGAAGACATTCTGAAAGCGGTGGTAAATGCTGTCGACGTTCCAGTAACGTTGAAAACGCGCACAGGCTGGGATACAGATAACAGAAACTGTGTCCAAATCGCGAAAATAGCCGAAGACTGCGGCATACAAGCTCTTGCCCTTCATGGGAGAACTCGCGCTTGTATGTACAAAGGTGAGGCAGAATACAAACACATTAAAGCAGCGAAACAAGCAGTATCTATTCCGGTTATCGCTAACGGTGATATCGATAGTCCGGAAAAAGCGAAGTTTGTGCTGGAGTACACCGGTGCTGATGCTTTAATGATAGGTCGACCTGCCCAAGGACGTCCTTGGATTTTTAACGAAATCCTACACTATTTGGAAAACGGCACCACGATGGACCCGCTCCCGATTTCGGAAGTGAAAGACATCATGCTTGGTCATGTGAACGCTCTACATAAGTTTTATGGCGAGTTTTTAGGCCCCCGAATTGCTCGTAAGCATGTGGGTTGGTACCTAAAAGAACATGAACAAGCGAGTGAGTTTCGCCGTACCTTCAACGCATTCGAAGCAGGTGATCTGCAGCTTGAAGCGCTAGAAGGTTTTTTTGATAACGTTGCACCATAATTACGAGAAGAGCTAGACCGAATATGTTCGAACAAAATCTGACTTCAGAAGCATTGACAGTAACTACAGTTACATCACAAGACCAAATCACGCAGAAACCACTACGTGACTCAGTTAAAGCATCATTGAAAAATTACCTTGCTCAATTAAACGGTCAAGAAGTCAGCGAGTTATACGAATTAGTATTAGCTGAAGTTGAACAGCCACTACTAGACACTATCATGCAGTACACTCGCGGTAACCAAACTCGCGCAGCAACCATGATGGGTATTAACCGCGGTACTCTTCGCAAGAAACTTAAAAAATACGGCATGAACTAATCGTTCTTTCGTAATTTATTGAATGGAAAGCCAAGCTCATTTTTTGAGTTTGGCTTTTTTTTGGCTTGTCGAACCGTAATAGGTGGCTGATTACTCTCCAGTGCGACAGCAGCGCTCTTTATCAACGTTTGCTGAATCCAAGGCTGCCAGAATAGAACAATGGCTTGCATCGTCGTCTACGTGGCCACAACACGCATCATTAATCTTTTTAAGCGCCGTGCGAATCTTGGTTAACTCGGAAATCTTCTCATCGATCATCTCTAGTTTTGCTGAGGTAATTGATTTCACTTCGGCGCAACTGTGCTGTGTGGCTTCGAGACGAATCTCAAGCAATTCTTTAATCTCGTCCAGACTCAGTCCCAACGCTTTAGATTTGAGAATAAACGTCACCTGTTTCTGGTTATTTTCATCATATAGACGATAACCCGACTCACTGCGACTGGCTGGCGCGATCAGGTTATTCTTCTCATAAAATCGTAAGGTATCGGCTGTCACACCACATCGTTTCGCTAATTCACCTATCTGAAACATGTTTTTTCCTACTGTTCCGTCCATTCCACAATTAACCTTATCGTTACTTTTCAGGCTGAAATGGCACTTTTCATAATTAATTTTGAGATGCCAAACGATTGCGCGAGCTTTTTTGTAATAAATTAGTTAGAATCTGCGCCATCAAATTTGGAGTTGGTTATCTTATAGCTTAATCATAAGACTAACCCAAAAGGTCTTTACCAAAACTGGCCAATATTTTATCTCTTACTGGTATCTAAGATAATCCACGCTAAGAAGATAGAAACAAGTTCTTTTTTGGCAAATATCTTTATTTTAACCCCATGAATTTGAGGAAGATGGAAGCATGAATAACGCTCGTCCAATTCGCCGCGCTCTCATCAGCGTATCAGACAAAACTGGTATCGTTGAATTTGCACAAGCTCTTGCTAACCGTGGTGTAGATATCCTATCTACCGGTGGCACTGCTCGCCTGCTTGCTGAAAAAGGCATCTCTGTTACAGAAGTATCTGACTACACTGGTTTCCCAGAAATGATGGATGGCCGTGTTAAGACTCTGCACCCTAAAGTTCATGGTGGTGTTCTAGGCCGTCGTGGCCAAGATGATGACGTGATGGAAACTCACGGTATCAACCCTATCGATATGGTTGTTGTAAACCTATACCCATTCGCAGAAACCGTTGCTAAAGAAGGTTGTACCCTTGCTGACGCTGTTGAGAACATCGACATCGGTGGCCCTACAATGGTTCGCTCTGCAGCGAAAAACCACAAAGACGTAACGATCGTTGTAAACGCACACGACTACGAGCGCGTTGTCACTGAAATGGACGCTAACGAGCAATCTCTAACCCTAGAGACTCGCTTCGACCTCGCTATCGCGGCATTTGAGCACACCGCTTCTTACGACGGCATGATCGCTAACTACTTCGGCACTATGGTTCCTAGCTACGGCGCGAACAAGGAAGGCGATGAAGAGAGTAAATTCCCTCGCACGTTCAACCAACAGTTCGAGAAGAAGCAAGACATGCGCTACGGTGAGAACAGCCACCAAGCAGCAGCATTCTACGTTGAAGCGAACCCTGAAGAAGCATCAGTATCGACTGCTCGCCAAATTCAAGGTAAAGCCCTTTCTTACAACAACATCGCTGACACTGACGCAGCACTTGAATGTGTGAAAGAGTTCGATCAGCCAGCATGTGTGATTGTTAAGCACGCTAACCCATGTGGTGTTGCACTAGGTGAAGACATCCTAGAAGCTTACGACCGTGCATTCAAAACAGACCCAACGTCTGCATTTGGCGGCATCATCGCTTTCAACCGTGAACTAGACGCGGCAACAGCGACGGCTATCACTGAGCGTCAATTCGTTGAAGTTATCATTGCACCATCTGTTTCTGCTGAAGCAGTAGAAATCGTCGCAGCTAAGAAAAACCTTCGCCTACTTGAGTGTGGCGAGTGGACAACGAAGACGACTGGCTTTGACGTGAAGCGTGTTAACGGCGGCTTGCTAGTTCAAGACCGCGACCAAGGCATGGTTTCTGAGGATGACCTAAAAGTAGTTTCTAAGCGTCAACCAACGGCTGAAGAGCTAAAAGATGCTCTATTCTGCTGGAAAGTAGCGAAGTACGTTAAGTCTAACGCTATCGTTTACTCGAAAGGTGACATGACGGTTGGTGTTGGCGCTGGCCAAATGAGCCGCGTTTACTCTGCGAAAATCGCAGGCATCAAAGCGGCAGACGAAGGTCTACAGGTTGAAGGTTGTGTGATGGCATCAGATGCATTCTTCCCATTCCGTGACGGTATCGACGCGGCAGCAGAAGCTGGCATCAAGTGTGTTATCCAACCGGGCGGCTCTATGCGTGATGACGAAGTTATCGCTGCAGCAGACGAACACGGCATGGCGATGATCTTTACGGGCATGCGTCACTTCCGCCATTAATTTCCTCTTCGTATTTGGCACTGTGGCGTCGTTAGCTGCTTTCGCCCACCCCGGGAGCATAGCGGACTATGCTCCCGGGGATGGGCTCAATTGCTGCCTAGCCACATCACCAACTACTTTGAGCAAAACTTATAATTTTGTTTTTTAAATATTCCGATATTTGAAATACGTAGAGCAAGTCAGCGACTTTAGTTCAAGGAAAACACGCGGAGCTTATGAACATAAGTGAGCATGTTTGACACAGAAATAAAGGCTCTGAAGCAGCTATAAGGATTTTAAAACATGAATGTACTTATTATCGGTGCCGGCGGTCGTGAGCATGCACTTGGTTGGAAAGCGGCACAAAACCCAAACGTTGAAACAGTATTCATTGCTCCAGGCAACGCAGGTACTGCGCTAGAGCCTAAACTTGAGAACGTAAACATCGGTGTTGAAGACATCGCAGGTTTAGTCGCGTTTGCTCAAGAGAAGAAAATCGAACTGACTATCGTGGGTCCTGAAGCACCATTGGTTATCGGTGTGGTTGATGCATTCCGCGAAGTAGGTTTGCCAATCTTTGGCCCTACTCAAGCCGCAGCACAGCTTGAAGGCTCTAAAGCATTCACTAAAGACTTCCTAGCTCGTCATGAGATCCCAACAGGTTACTACTCAAACTTCACTGAGATTGAGCCAGCTATCGCTTACGTTCGCGAGCAAGGCGCTCCAATCGTAGTGAAAGCTGACGGTCTTGCCGCGGGTAAAGGCGTTATCGTTGCGATGACACTTGAAGAAGCAGAAGACGCAATCAAAGACATGCTAGCGGGCAACGCCTTTGGCGAAGCAGGCAGCCGCGTGGTTATCGAAGAATTTCTTGAAGGCGAAGAAGCAAGCTTCATCGTAATGGTTGATGGTTCTAGCGTCCTTCCTATGGCCACCAGCCAAGACCACAAACGTGTTGGCGACAAAGATACAGGCCCTAACACAGGTGGCATGGGTGCTTACTCTCCAGCTCCAGTGGTAACTCCAGAAATCCACAACCGTATCCTTGAGGAAGTTATCTACCCAACGGTACGTGGCATGGACGCGGAAGGCGCACCTTACACAGGTTTCCTTTACGCTGGCCTAATGATCGATGCTGACGGCACACCTAAAGTTATCGAATACAACTGCCGCTTCGGTGATCCAGAAACGCAACCTATCATGATGCGTATGGAGTCAGACCTTGTTGAACTTTGCCTAATGGCTATCGACGAGAAGCTCGACGAAGCAGAATCGAAGTGGGATCCACGCGCTTCTATCGGTGTTGTTCTTGCGGCTGGTGGTTACCCTGCTGACTACGCAAAAGGTGACGTTATTTCACTACCAACAAGCGAAGTTGAAGGCCAAAAGGTTTTCCACGCGGGTACCACAAATAATGAAGCTGGCGACGTTGTGACAAACGGCGGTCGTGTACTTTGTGCAACAGCACTGGGCAATACGGTTTCTGAGGCTCAAGAGCGCGCTTACGCGTTAACTAAGCAAGTTAACTGGAATGGTATGTTCCACCGCAATGACATCGGTTACCGTGCGATTGCGCGCGAGCAAGAGCAGTAATCAACATCATCATTCGGCTAGATTCGAATATCAGCAAATGAATGACTGCAATTGAATAAAAGAAAAGGCGCCTCAACAGGCGCCTTTTTTATCGATTAGTGGAACTTGTACTGACTAATCAGCACTTTGCCTATAGTAGGCCAAATACTCTGATACTGTTCAAGCGATCTCTATTCTTTCAGCAATGAGGGCCTTGATACACACTCATGATTTTCATCTGCCAATATCAAAAACTCAGCAACCGACAATTTTCTCAAAGACGCTTTACCGACAAAAGCACCATAGCTCTCTACAGACGATAAACGGTTAATCACAAAATTAGGCAATGTTTGGTTGAACTCAAAGTCATCAAACTGTTTACCAGAACAAGTCTGAAACGTTTTGCCATTCCAATAGCCCTGCAAAAGTTCTAACCCTTCATCATTTTGCTTCTCGGTAACATCGAGAACGGATGTCGCTTCCTGTTTATATCTGTCGAGTTGAACTGACTGTAACGGTAATACTTTTTTACCAATACGATACTGTTGATACACAGCCTCACCAGACTGATTAAAGCGCACATGTACACGATATGGAACCAACGCAAGTGAATCATCGCGTAGCTCACCTTCACGTACAAATTCACGAAGCACATCTTCCGACCAAACATAGTCAGTTTTGTACCAGCCGTAATCGCCCATGGTGACATAGTCAGCAGAAGTATGAGGTTGTGTTAGCTTGTTGGTGACCCAGTAGAAACTTGTCGCGTCGCCCATGACTTGGCCGCCGGTGTGAGTTTCAAATTGCTCTAGGTTTTTGCTGGGGCTGGTTGATGAACAGCCAATGAGGAATGTAGATAATAGTGAAACGAGAAGAAATGCTTTTTTCATAAAAACCTGTACCGAGGTGGAATACGACTACCTCGGTACAGTTTAGATTATTTCACTGAATCTTTCAGCGCTTTACCTGCAACAAATGCTGGAACATTTGCAGCAGCGATTTGGATCTCATCACCAGTTTTTGGGTTACGACCAGTGCGAGCTGCACGGTGGTTTACTTTAAAAGTACCAAAACCAATTAGCTGAACTTGATCGCCATCTTTAAGAGCATCTGTAACACCGCCAAGAGTCGCTTCTAGAGCAGCTTTAGCTTGTGCTTTAGAAAGGTCCGCTTTTTCAGCAATAAAGTCGATTAATTGAGTCTTGTTCATTTTAGGTTTCCCTTCTTTGTATTTTTGAATTCAATTTACTCTAAAACATAAATGCCCCATCTGGCAAAGGTTTGTCGTCGATCTTTAGCTCTAATGCCGTAGTTTTAGCCATAATATGAGTAATAACTCACAATTTGTTACTGATTTTATTGAGCAAGCCCTTGTTTAAAAGGGGCTGAGAGGCAAATTAATGATGACCTAGCCACTACTTTATCTCTATAATCCACGCTGAATCGCTGCTAAAGCGTACAATTTAATTTAAGGGCAAACATGCTGCTGCTAACTATTTACGTCTCCATTGCTATTGGAGTTTCTTTCATTTGTTCTGTTTTAGAAGCTGTACTTTTGAGTATTAGTCCGAGTTATATTGCTCAACTAAAACAAAATGGGCACCCTGCAGCAGAGTCTTTAGACAAACTGAAAACAGACATTGACCGCCCACTCGCGTCAATTTTAACGCTCAACACCATCGCGCACACAATCGGTGCTGCGACGGCAGGTGCACAAGCGGCTGTGGTTTTTGGTAGCCAATGGTTAGGTGTATTCTCTGCCGTACTGACTTTGGGTATTTTGGTTTTGTCTGAGATTGTTCCAAAAACCATTGGTGCAACCTACTGGCGCCAACTTGCTCCAGCATCATCAAACGTACTTCGCTGGATGGTTTTCTTTCTAACACCGTTTGTCTGGTTCTCAGAACAGATCACCAAACGTCTTGCTCGTGGCCACCAAGCACCAAAAATGCGTGATGAGCTGTCTGCAATGGCTATTTTGGCAAAAGAAAGTGGTGAATTTGCTGAAGGCGAATCAAAAATTCTGAGCAACCTATTAGGCATTCAAGATGTGCCCGTGACTCAAGTAATGACGCCGCGCCCTGTTGTATTCCGCGTCGATGCCGAAATGAGCGTGAATACGTTCCTAGAGCAACACAAAGACACACCATTCTCGCGCCCATTGGTTTACAGCGAGCAAACTGACAACATCATTGGTTTTGTACACCGTCTGGAGCTGTTTAGATTACAACAAGCGGGTTGTGGCGAGAAAGCTCTGGGTGAAGTAATGCGCCCTATCCACGTGTTGCTGAACAATATGGGCTTGGCTAAAGCCTTTGACCAAATGATGGCAAACCGCCTGCAGCTTTCCTTAGTGGTTGACGAATACGGTACGATTCAGGGCATCATCACCCTAGAAGATATCTTTGAGCACCTAGTGGGCGAAGAGATCGTCGACGAGGCAGATAAGACAACTGACATGCAAGAACTGGCATTTCAACGTTGGGAACAATGGAAAGAAACACACGGTGTTATCGAAAACCGCGATGAAGAGGACGAGCTAGAGGAAAAAACTCTAACAGACAACGACACCTCAGACTCAAAGTCAGCGGATGAAGACAAGGTTCAAAAAGAAGACAAAAAAGACGCTTAATCTCAATTTGATACCGTCAGATACAACAAAGGCTCCCTAGGGAGCCTTTGTTTTTATTCGTACTTTGGTGCTATAGCGAATTATAACGCTACACCAATGTTACTTACTGGGTCTTCACGCAGTTCGTGGCGTAGATCTTTGATCAGATCTAGGTCACGCTCAGTCGTTTCACGTAGAGGTCGGAAGATGGCCCACTGAACGTCCCACTCTTCACACACCGCTTCGTTTTCTTTCTGGTTTTCGTTTGTCACTTCTTCAGCGCCTTGAGCAAACTCAAGCTCAGCAACCGTCTTCACCGATTGTTGACTCACTTTAATTACAGTTTCAAGCAGATGTTCACGATCAAGTAAGCCATGAATTAACGTTGCCAAGCCTTGGCACGCGTCCATCGCAGGGTAAACACCGTAAAAATCAAAATCATCTCCACTTGGGAATAGCTCTTCGACTTTCTCAAGTTGACGCTCAAAATTCACCTTTGCCGTTTTAACGGTTAGGATTTCCCAAATGCTATCCAAAACATCACGATAGATTCGAGCTTCCGCAAATTCTGTATTCTCACAAAACATGGCATAGTTAGGGTACATACGCTCACATAGACACGCCATAAAGGTAATTTGTTGCCAAGGTTCTAACTTTTCTAGACGAACCTGCAGTGGATTCTGAAGCATAGTCACTCAATAATTGCAGAAAAAGACAGCGAAAGTGTACTTGATAAACCTAGGATGGAAAAGGTAGGCCGATGAACAATTTTACGAATAAGCTCTATATTCTTACTGAGCATGACGATACTTATACGCAACTGATTCTAAACCAAGGGTTACCTGACCTCGAAATCACTCAAAACCCCGAATTAGCTGAGATCGTGCTGGCTTCTCCTCCTTTAATCGCGGAGCGACTTAATGAGTTTAAACATCTAGACTGGGTGCAGAGTACCTACGCAGGAATCAATAAACTCACTCAGCCGGATCTGCGTCAAGATTATACGCTGACCAACGTCAAAGGCATCTTCGGCCCTGCGATTGCTGAATACGTGTTAGGTTACACTATCAGCCACTGTAGACACTTCCCTCACTACCACCAGCAACAAGCACAACGAAGCTGGCAACCACAGCTATATACTAGCCTAACTGACAAAACCATGGTGATTTTAGGGACAGGTTCAATCGGTAGTCATTTAGCGAAAACCGCAGCTGCTTTTGGTATTCATACCATTGGAGTCAACCGTACCGGCATTCCATCAAAGCAAGAGACCTTTAAAGACACTTTCCACATCAATGAGGTAGAGGCTGCCCTTAAGCAAGCGGATATTGTGGTTAACACCTTGCCATCAACAGCTGAAACCTATCAATTACTCAATCAAACGACCTTAAGTTACTGCTCGAATGTGCTGTTCTTTAATGTTGGCAGAGGAGAGAGCTTAGATAACAAAGCCTTGCTGCTTGCGATTAAGAATAAATGGGTTGAGCACGCTTTCTTGGATGTGTTTGAAAATGAGCCCCTCTCGCAGGAACACCCTTTCTGGACATTGCCGCAAGTGACCATCACCCCGCACATTGCAGCGCTGAGTGAGCCAAGGCAGGTGGTTGAGATTTTCGCCGAGAATTACCAACAGTGGCGAGATGGCTTTAAACTGAACCATGTCATCGATTTTGATAAAGGCTACTGATGTCCTCATCGTTACTCAAAGAGATTCGACAATGCCGAGCTTGTGAGCCTCACCTATCACACGGTGCTAACCCGGTGATTCAAGCGCATCCAAACGCGCGCTTGCTTATTATTGGGCAGGCACCCGGCATCAAGGTTCATGAGTCATCGATCCCTTGGAATGATGCCAGTGGCGAACGATTAAGAGAATGGTTAGGGATAGATAGCGATACGTTTTATGACGAACAAAAAGTCGCGATTGTTCCTATGGGGTTTTGTTATCCGGGAAAGGGAAAGAGTGGCGATCTCCCACCACGTAAGGAGTGTGCGGAGCTTTGGCATAACAAAGTGCTGAAATCGCTACCCAACATCCAAATGACACTGCTGATTGGTCAGTACGCACAAAACCATTACCTAACAAACAAAACCATCAGCACACTGACCGCAACCGTACGTGATTGGCAAAGGTGGGCGCCTGAGTTTTTGCCTCTACCTCATCCTTCGCCACGCAATAATATCTGGCTCAAGAAGAACCCTTGGTTTGAGAGTGACGTTATTCCTTACATCCAAAAGCACATCTCGGAGCATTTGGCCTACCATGATCCAAATACCTAATTAGCTGCACATCCACGATGATGAAGCCGATATTGGATGCGGATAAAAAGGTAATAAAAAAGGTTCATCGCGGCTTTCCGGGGAAAGCCGCTTTTATCTTCAAGAAGAAGTAGTCTGTATCTCGATACCCATACCCCATTCGCTTGATTAACTTTATCTTGTTGTTTATCCCTTCCAGTGTGCAGGTGTTCAACGGATAACTTGCCGATGCGATAATGCCGTGAAGATAAGGACTCAGTTTTCGTGCGAACTCTTTCAATGGCTTAATTCCACTCTCTTGCACTTGTTCCCACCACGTGTCCCAGAGCCCCTTCGCGTGCCCTTCGGATTCACAATACCAAAGCTCTTTGAGTTGGGCTCCGAGTATATAAGTGGTCATTAAGTCCTTATTGATATTCAATATTTCAGTAAGATAGCTATCTTGACGTGTATTTAAGTTGCCTCTATTTTTCAGCAGTACCCACCGTGAGCGCTTCACCCATTGCCTCGCTTTTTTATCTTGCTTGAGTTTGTTGGCTTGGTCGACTCTGACTCTATCCATCACCTCGCGACCGAACTTAGCAACAACATGGAATAAGTCGTAAACGATTTTTGCGTTCGGGCAGTGCGCTTGAACTTCAAGGTCAAAAGCCGTATTCATGTCCATCGCTACTGCTTCGATATTTACCCCATTCTCGCCTAGCTGCTCGAAGAACGGCCGTATGTCCTTGCGGCTGCGGCCTAATCCAACCCAAATGACTTGATGAGTCTTCGCATCAGCGATGACGGTGGCATATCGATGCCCTTTAAAGATGGCGAACTCATCCATCACGAGCTGCTTTAGCTCACCCCATTTCACTGGCGGCACCACTTGTCGAAGTCGGCGTTTATCTATTTCTTTAATGGTGTGCCAATGAACGCCCGTAATTTGGGATATATGCTTAATGGGAAGCAGGGGTAGCAGTTGTTCTATATAGCTTTTTAGGCGCTTTGTTATACGAGCATAAGGCTCTAACCAAGAGAGAGATTCTGTTTTTATGCCGCAGTCACGACACTTAATCCTTCGAGTTTGAACGGAAAGTTCAACAGGCACACCGAGCAACATGGCATCCTTTACGTGACGCCATTGATACTCATGGATAGCCTCGGCCTCAAGACCACAAAGGCATTTAGCCTCAGAGCTAGGTTTAAGAGTCAGGGTAATAAGTGATGCTGTCTGGAGAGACTTTACTATTTGAAAGCCTTCCCAGAATGAAGATAGGAAAGTATGATTCGGCATAGAAACGGTAGTTTGTGTATGATTTTTGTTTGGCGACTAAACCATATCACTTACTACCGTTTTTGTTTTTAGTTCCCGCTAATCCGCGATGAACCATAAAAAAGGCCAACCTAAGTTGACCTTTCATTCAATTTAAACGGTGACGTTTAAATTAAGCTTTTGCTTCAGCTGCTGCTTTAGCGATAGCTGCGAAGCTTTTCGCGTCTAGAGCTGCGCCGCCAACTAGAGCACCGTCGATGTCTGGTTGTGCGAAGTAAGCTGCTGCGTTTTCTGGCTTAACAGAACCGCCGTATTGGATAACAACTTTCTTAGCAACGTCTTCAGATTTCTCTGCGATGTGTGCACGGATTTGAGCGTGGATGCGTTGTGCATCTTCAGCTGTAGCTGCTTTACCAGTACCGATAGCCCAGATTGGTTCGTAAGCGATGATAGCGCCTTCAAGAGCTTCAACACCTTGAGTGTTGATAACAGCGTCAAGTTGACGAGCACATACAGCAACAGTTTCGCCTGCTTCGTTTTGTGCATCAGACTCACCGATACAAAGAACTGGAGTTAGGCCGTTCTCTTTTAGGAATGCGAATTTCTTAGCAACGAATTCGTCAGACTCAGCGTGGTATTCACGACGCTCAGAGTGACCGATGATGATGTGAGATGCGCCGAACTCTTTAAGCATTGCTGGAGACATGTCGCCAGTGAATGCACCGCTGTTGTTTAGGTCAGAGTTTTGAGCACCTAGGATGATCGCGCTGCCCGCTTCAGTAAGCGTACGCTCAGCAAGATCAACGAAAAGTGCTGGTGGAGCAACTGCTACGTCTACGCCTGTTACGCCTTCAAGTTCAGCGTTAAGACCGTTTAGTAGATCAACAACCATTTCTTTGCTGCCGTTTAGTTTCCAGTTACCCATAACTACAGGATGACGCATAGGAATATCTCCAAAGTATTTAAATAAATCGAATGTAAAAAAGTAAACTTTATTACGAAATAATATAACAGAATAATATCAACAGATCATGACTGTGGTCATGACTTTCTTGGATCTTACTCAATGGTCAGAGTAGATTTTGAGCATATATCAGTGATCCGGCAGACAGAATAATAGCTAACTTCTCGGATTTTTCATCGTTAGTTGCTATTAAGGGACAAACGATTGCGTTAACAATAGGAAGTAATAATGCCGAATCTAGTTCTAGAGTACTCAAATTCAGTGGATGAGCGAGTGAATATCCAAGGTTTACTAGAAGATCTTCATCAAGTTACATTAAACTGTGGTTTGTTTGATGTACCTTCTGTGAAGTCTCGTTCACTGCGCTGCCATAACTGGTTGGTCGGTGATGAAGAGGACAATGTGGATTTTGTTCATATTAGCTTTGAGTTACTTTCAGGACGTACCGAAGAACAGAAAAGAGAATTGTCGCGTTTGTTGATGCAAACCCTACAAGAACAGGCAAGCCATATCCGTAGCCTAACGGTCAACATACGAGATATGGATAAAAGTTGCTTTCAGAAAGTGATGAACTAGCTAAAAAGAATCAACTAACTAAAAGTGATTAACTGACTATTTGCTGCTAACTTTTTGGTAGCGTATTAATTTTTTGAGTATTTAAGATGTCGATGAAAGATTTACTGCTCTCTTTCAAGGGGAGAATTGGTCGTAAGACTTACTGGATTTGGAATGTTTTCTACTATGTAGCGATTACTGGTTTTGCTTCCGGTATTTCTGTTCTGTTCCCTGCATATTCCTATATCCTGCTACCAATCTTCCTACTGTTGCTGGTTATCCCAGATCTTGCAATTACCGCTAAACGCTGGCACGACCGCAATAAATCGAACTACTGGTTGTTGTTGAACGTGCCACTCGTGCTTGGGCGTTTGGCTTCGCCAATGGTAGCAACGACAACAGAGTCGGTATCACCAGTTCACATGGCAGCAACGGTTGCAGCATTAGTATGTGGTTTATGGATTTTGATTGAATGTGGATTGCTCAAGGGAACAGAAGGCCGTAATGATTACGGTGACGACCCAGTGTAAAGATTGAATGATTGAGAAATAAGAAGGGAGCATTGTGCTCCCTTTTTTTTTAAGGCGTTTTTCTTTTAATGGGTTGTTGTCGCTAGTCCATTTCAACGGTTAGTACATTTAAACAGCTAGTACATTTTTGGCTCTGTATTTGGCCTGAAAGGCACGACATTTTCAGGCAGAGATTCTTCAAAATCGCAGCGGCCTTTGAGTGCATCTTGGAATTTACAGACCTGACAGCGCAGCTCTTGCATCAGAACAACATTAGCGTGATGTGGATTCTTGCAGCGGCTGACGATTAAATCGATATGACTTTGTTGAGCGCGAAGCCTGTTTTGCATGGTCTCTGAGGCTGAGCAAATCATCTGTTCGCACATCTCGTGTTTGAATTGATCGAATGCTTTCGGATCGCTTTTCGCGAGTTGGACCAGTTCATCAAAAGGGGGCAGTTTTTGATTGGGCTGTGGATGTGCCATGATTCCTTCCTTAGCATTAAGCATGTTTCATATGCTTTAAGCTTAAGAAAGAAATTTGTACAAATTTTAATCTATTGGTGTTTTCTCAATATTGAGACAGGATCAGTAACTTGGCGTTAGGGTATAAGTACAACGACGCTCGCCAGTAATGATGTGTTCAGTGCGGCTCACATGACATTCATCTTTGAGTAATTCTTTGAAAACATTGAGCTCAGATTGGCACAGGCTAGGGCAGCGAGTCGCAGCCTTGCAGATAGGGCAGTGGTTCTCGATCAAGATGTAGTGATCGCCATGCTCTTGAAGTTCAGCCATGTAGCCTTCGTCTTCACGCAGCTGGGTGAGTTTTTTAAGCTTGCTGCTCAGCGATTCACAATCAGACAGCGCGGTTTGATATTGCTTAAGGGTGTGTTGTTCGCGCTCGGCCGCAACCTTAGCTAACCCCTCTTTACCAAACAGGTTCTCGACAGCATCGATCACTTGAATGGTGAGTTCACCGTGTCGATCTGAAAATTGACCATGGCCTTGTTGAGTCAGGGACCAGTGGCGAGTCGGGCGACCCACTTTTACTTTAACATCATGAAACGCAAGAATACCGTCATCTTCCAGACTTTGCAGATGTTGCCTTGCACCCATTGTCGTCATGCCAAATTCTTCTGACAACTGTTTCGCGGTTACCGCGCCTTGACGCTTAATGGTCTGTAAGATTTTGTCGCTTGTTTTCATACTATCTCTACCTCATGAACCTTACTATTATGAGGCAAGGTGTTTATAAAGCAAACCATTTACTATGGTGCAGGTGAAATGCACAGATTATTGATGACCAATAAAACAAAAGGCTGATACTTGGTATCAGCCTTCGAATGTTCTGCTTGAGCGAGTTTAGGTCTATAGGATGTGACCGATTACTTCTGGGTCTTTACGCTCTAGGTAATGGATAGATTTGATGCGGCGAATCGTACGGCAGCGACCACGGATAAGCAGTGTTTCTGTGGTTGCGATATTACCTGTACGTGTGATGCCCTCTAGAAGGTCACCCTTAGTAATGCCGGTTGCAGAGAACACAACGTTGTCGCTACGAGCCATGTCTTCCATCTTCAACACGATACCGGCCGTTACGCCCATTTCAGCACAACGCTCTAGTTCAAGCTCACCGTGCTTGCGGTTCTCTTCTGTATCACCTTTTACTTCATGGCGAGGAAGCAGGCGTGCGTGCATGTCGCCGTCGAGTGCGCGAATAACCGCAGCCGAAACCACGCCTTCAGGTGCGCCGCCGATGCAGTACATTACGTCGACTTCGCTGTCTGGCATGCACGTGAGGATAGAAGCAGCAACATCACCGTCTGGCACTGCGAATACACGAACGCCCATCGCCTGCATGTCGGCAATCACTTGATCATGGCGTGGCTTAGCCAGTGTCGTTACTACCAGTGTATCGAGTGTTTTACCTAGTGCTTTCGCAATGTTTTCTAGGTTTTCTGTCAGCGGCAGTTCTAGGTCAATCACGCCTTTTGCGCCAGGACCAACAACCAATTTTTCCATGTACATGTCAGGTGCTTTTAGGAAGCTACCTTTTTCGCCTGCAGCCAAGACAGCCAATGCATTTGATTGACCCATTGCTGTCATGCGTGTCCCTTCAATTGGGTCAACGGCGATATCTACTGCATCACCGCCAATACCGACGTTTTCACCGATGTATAGCATAGGTGCATCATCGATCTCACCTTCGCCGATAACGATCTCGCCGCTAATTTCGGTTTTGTTCAGTAGGCTACGCATTACTTCTACAGCAGCGCCATCTGCAGCGTTTTTATCGCCGCGGCCAAGCCACTTGTAACCAGCTAGTGCTGCACCTTCAGTGACACGAGAGAATGACATTGCTAAATCGCGTTTCATGCGGACTCCAAAATTTTCAAAAGGGGAATAGAAATTTCGCGGCGAATTTTACCATATCCCAAAGGAAACGTTTGCCTTTTTGTTTTTTTGGGATTGCTCTTGATCAATTTGCGGGTGAAAACAGGTAATATTCATCAAAATAATCAGTCTGTTGTCGCGGTAGTAATAATTCACGTCAATATTCGGTAAAAAGCGCTGTTTTTTTCATCGAATGGCGCAAAATATCGAATATATTGAGTGTTTATCCTTGCTCTGCTGAGTAGAATGGGGAAATAAGTGGAGTAGACCTTCACCATCAAACGGATAACTTAAAGGTAGGCCAGAATGTCTTTTGAAGTACTAGAGCAGCTAGAAGCAAAAATTCAAACAGCAGTAGATACAATTGCACTTCTTCAAATGGAAGTGGAAGAGCTTAAAGAAGAGAAACAAGCACTAGCAACAGAAGCTGGTGAGCTTAAAGAAAGCCGTCACGAGCTAGAGCAAAAAACTCAGCAAATGCAGGAAGAACATTCAGCGTGGCAAGATCGCATCCGTAACCTTCTTGGTAAAATGGATGACGTAGAGTAATTGACTCTTCAGATTAAAAAAAACGCCCGCTACTGAGTAGCGGGCGTTTTTGTTTGTGTTCTTATGCTTCGTGTTCTTATGGTTTGTTTTATTATTTGAAGCTGAGTGAGAGTTACTCGACCTCTTCTTCAACATCCAGATCAAGTTCTACATCTAAAGGCTCTGCCGAAAGAATAATGCCGGTGTTGTCAGCGTAGAGGTAATCTTCCGGTAAGAAGGTTACGCTGCCAAAGTTGACCGGTACGTCCAATTCGCCGACACCTTCTTGGCTCGCACCAACAGGGATAGAAGCCAAAGCCTGAATACCAATGTTCATGTCTTCTAGCTCATCGACTTCACGAACGCAGCCGTAAACCACAATACCTTCCCACTCATTGTCTTCGGCAAGTAGGGCAATCTCAGCATCGATCAGCGCTTTGCGTAGTGAGCCGCCACCATCGATTAACAACACTCGTCCCAGACCGTCTTGCTCGAGTACAGAGCGAATCAAAGCATTGTCTTCAAAACACTTTAATGTCGTGATCTGTCCTGCGAAGGATGCACGTCCACCGAAGTTGCTGAACATGGGCTCCACGACATCAACTTGATCCAAATATATGTCGCACAGTGCTGAAGTGTTGTATTCCATTAGTATACCTTTTGAACAATGAGCTTACTTTGAGTATATCGGTGCTTGATCCCTTTGCAATGATTAGTCTCATTTAACTCAATAGAGTTTGAGCTACGACAACCCCTGCAAACAATAGGTTAGTGACCAGTGAGCATTTCACAATCACTGGCATCATTGGTGCAATCTGCGCTGGTTTTTCGGTTTCCCAAACGGCCTTGCCATGTTTATAAACAATAACAATGCTCAATAAAAACGGCAGGCTGATCCAGACCGGTTTTTCTTGAATCAGTAGGTAGATAGCGAAAGAAGCAAGGGCGAGCCCAAGCAGTGCAAAATGATAGTGTTTGGCTTTGCGTTGCCCTAGGCGAACCGCCATGGTGCGCTTACCACATTCGCTGTCGTTCTCTATATCACGCATGTTGTTGATATTGAGTACCGCAACCGCCATTAATCCACAGCCTAAGGCCGGAAGAAATAGGCTTGGTTCAACATGACCAGTGTGTAGGAAGTATGTGCCTGAAACGCCTAACAAACCGAAGAAGATAAATACCGATAAGTCGCCAAGGCCAATATAACCATAAGGTTTATTGCCCACGGTGTAAGCGATGGCAGCCATTATGGCTAATACGCCTAACGCGATGAAAGATAAGATGCTTTCAATCGAGGTTAAGGCATGAAAAATAAGAATCAGCCCAGCGAGCATGGTAAACACGATGTTGAGGATGATCGCTTGCTTCATGGTTTTCGCGGTCACCGCGCCGGATTGCATTGCGCGTGTTGGCCCCAGACGGTTTTCGTTGTCTGTGCCCTTTACTGCGTCACCATAGTCATTGGCTAGGTTCGATAAAATTTGTAATAAGGTGGCAGTTAAAAAAGCCAGTAGGGCTATTGATAGAGAAAACTGACCGCTGGCGAACGCTAAACTACTTCCTGTAAGAATAGAGACGAGTGCGAGAGGCAGAGTTTTTGGTCGTGCGGCATCAAGCCAAATCAGTAGAGATTGTTTCATCGTAGGTCTATTTCTTTGTAAGTCTTCGTTTCAAACTGTGATTTGAGTATACGCCCATTTTTCGGGTAATAAAAAGCCCACTCGAAAGTGGGCCTTGAATTCGCTTATTAGCTGCTATTTCTTTGAGATAGAGCAATAAGTTGGAGTTTTGTGTGCTACAGGATGAAGCGACTTAGGTCTTCGTCTTCCACGAGCTCGCCAAGCTTAGATATTACATAAGCTTCATCAATCAGCAATTTACTGCCTGCTCGGTCTGTTGCGTCAAATGAAATTTCATCCATTAGGCGCTCCATGACGGTGTGTAGACGACGCGCACCGATGTTTTCAGTAGTTTCGTTCACACGCCATGCTGCGTCTGCAATTTGGTTGATGCCATCTTCAGTGAACTCAATGTCAACATCTTCTGTTTTCATCAGGGCAATGTACTGTTCTGTCAGTGACGCCTTTGGTTCAGTAAGAATACGTTTGAAGTCATGTGCTGATAGTGCTTCAAGTTCTACGCGGATTGGTAGGCGACCTTGCAGTTCAGGGATCAGGTCAGATGGCTTAGCCACTTGGAAAGCACCTGATGTGATAAACAAGATGTGGTCAGTTTTAACCATGCCGTGCTTCGTTGATACTGTGCTGCCTTCAATTAGAGGCAGTAGGTCGCGCTGAACACCTTCACGAGATACGTCTGGGCCTGAGCTGTCGCCACGCTTACAGATTTTGTCGATCTCATCGATGAATACGATGCCGTTGTTTTCAGCGTTGAAGATCGCGCTCTCTTTTAGCTCTTCTTGGTTCACAAGCTTCGCAGCTTCTTCTTCCGTCAGTGCTTTGAATGCGTCTTTGATTTTCATCTTACGCTTTTTCTTGGTGTCGCCCGCTAGGTTTTGGAACATGCCTTGCAGCTGGTTGGTCATCTCTTCCATACCAGGAGGTGACATGATTTCAACGCCCATTTGCGGTGCGGCTACATCGACTTCGATCTCTTTGTCGTCTAGCTTACCTTCGCGCAGTTTCTTGCGGAAAATCTGACGCGTGTTTGAAGAGGTGGTGTCTTCCGTTGATTGCTCGTTCTGACCCCAAGCATCACGTGCTGGTGGTAGAAGGGCATCAAGAATGCGTTCTTCAGCTTGTTCTTCAGCGCGGTACTGTACTTTTTCCATCGCTTGTTGGTGCGTCATCTTGATCGCAACGTCCGTTAGATCACGGATGATGGTCTCAACTTCTTTACCAACGTAGCCAACTTCGGTGAACTTAGTCGCTTCTACCTTGATGAACGGCGCATTAGCGAGTTTCGCTAGACGGCGAGCAATTTCAGTTTTACCCACACCCGTTGGGCCAATCATCAGGATGTTTTTTGGCGAAACTTCAACACGCAGGCTTTCTTCAAGCTGCATACGACGCCAGCGGTTACGTAGAGCGATAGCCACTGAACGCTTAGCGTTGTCTTGGCCGATAATGTGGCGATTGAGTTCGTGAACAATTTCGCGAGGAGTCATCTCAGACATGGTTTTTCCTTAATTCTTTAATCACTGTTGAATACAACGTTATTGATGGAAGCGGTCGTTACTCTGGCTTTGGCAGCTCAACGGTGCTTTCTAGTTCTTCAATAGTGTGGTGATGGTTGGTGAATACACAGATATCGCCAGCTATGTTCAGCGACTTTTCTGCGATTTCACGCGCATCTAAATCAGTATTTTCTAATAGTGCAGTCGCTGCTGCTTGAGCGAAGTTACCGCCCGAACCGATCGCAATCAGGTCGTTCTCTGGTTGAACGACGTCACCGTTACCAGTAATGATCAGCGAAGCGGTTTCATCCGCGACTGCTAGCAGTGCTTCTAATTTACGTAGAGCACGGTCGCTACGCCAATCCTTCGCCAGCTCAACGGCAGCTTTGGTTAGGTGGCCTTGGTGCATTTGCAGCTTGCTTTCAAATTTTTCGAATAGCGTGAAAGCATCTGCCGTACCGCCAGCAAAACCAGCCAGTACTTTGTTGTTGTATAGGCGACGTACTTTACGGGCATTGCCCTTCATTACAGTATTGCCTAGAGATACTTGTCCATCACCCGCGATGACGACTTTATTATTACGACGTACAGATACAATGGTAGTCACGAGTAGGGCCTCTTAATATTTCTTATCTTTGGGTATAAAAAGTATATGAGGATGGTGCTCGGATAATTCAAGGAAGGGCGAGTGATGTCGCGCAACTTATCGGCGGAAGTTGTAAGGAAAACTGACTAAAGGGAGTAAATAAAAGAAAACCTCCACAATGGGAGGCTTTCGGTGTTTGGCTTTTGCTAAGATTAAGGCTGCGACTATCGCTAAATCTAATCGGTGTCTTTCCAAATAGCGCAAGGTTCGATTTTCGCCCGTTGCAGCTTATGGCGATCTCGCTCTGCATCTCGCTTCAATTTGTATGGCCCTAGAACCACACGGTACCAGCTACTGCCGTCTTTTTTACGGATTTCACTCGAGATACCTTGGAACGCAATATCTAACTTGCGCGTTTCTGCCTGTGCTGACGTTTTGTAAGCGCCACACTGCATCACGTAAGGGATCTTAGAGATCTCTTGTTCTTTGGCTTTAACTTCAATCTCGCGGCTTGGCAGCGTTTCAACGTAGTCCCACTTCTCTTCAGGAGGCGGTGGAATCACTTTCGCTGGTTTTGGCTTAGGTTTTGGTTTGGTTACCACTGGAGTTGGCGGCTCAGGATCATTACTCAATAAGTAAAGTCCATAACCAAAACCACCGGCAAGGAGGATCGCCAAAAGACCACTGCGCCAAGGTTTACGGCGAGGGGCTTGTTTCTTGGTCGGTTTTTTCGTGCCACGACCGCGCTTTACATAATCTCTATTAGCCACAAGACAATTCAATAGTTGCTGATTCTGTCCTCATGGTAATCCAGATTGCGCGAGGATAATAGTGCAGAAATGGAAGCGGCACATCAAAATGTGCCGCAGATTTATAAGGGTATTTCTGAGGGTTACATTCGAGGTGGTGCGGTGCTGCCTCTAACGACTAATTTAGCTTCAAGCAGACGCGAACCTGCTTGCACATCGTTGCCCTTCAATAGGTCAAGCATCATCAACATCGCTTGGCGTCCAATCTCATAACGAGGCTGAGAAATAGTGGTTAGTGGTGGATCGCAGTATTGAGCGAATTGGATGTCATCAAAGCCAACAATCGATAGGTCTTGAGGAACACGTAAATCTAGCTTCTTCGCTTCTTGAATCGCACCAATCGCCATCGCATCGTTATGACAGAAGATCGCTGTAGGTTGTTCAGGAAGTGCTAGTAATTGACGAACCGCTTGCGCACCAGCTTCAAAGGTGAAATCGCCCACCGTGCTGTAAGCTGGGTTCATTGATACTCCAGCGCGGCGCAATGCTTGTTGGTAGCCTTGTTGACGGAACTTACATAGGGTTGCAGTCGTTGGCCCAGAGATCTGAGCGATGCGCTTATGACCTAATTGAGCGAGGTAATTCACAGCTTCAAATGCAGAGGTTAGGTTGTCGATGTGAACCGTTGGCAGTTCAAGCTCAGGTGCGAATTCACACGCCATAACCATTGGCGGTAAGTTCTTTTGCTCAGGCTTACTGACATCAAACGGATGATCAGTGCCAAGCAGTAGCATACCGTCTGCTTGTTTTGTGAAGACCAAGTTAACAAATGAAGACTCACGCTTCTTTTGTTGACCACTGTCACCCAGTAGAACGAGGTAGTCATTCTCTACAGCGGCATCTTCGATACCACGAATGATTTCGGCGAAGTAAGGGTCACAGATATCAGGAACGATAGTGATGATGGTTTTTGATTCGTTGCGACGTAAATTTCTAGCTAATGTATTGGGTGAGTATCCAGCTTCAAGTACTGCTGTCTCAACTCGTTTACGAGTAGAAACCGAGACTTTTTCAGGGCTCATCAATGCACGTGATACCGTTGCCGTTGAGACGCCTGCTAGCTGGGCAACATCCTTCATTGTCGCCATAAATTAAACCCTCTTTTAAGTTCCTTTGTCGCCTAAGCATTTAAGGCGTGAATAATTAATACAATCGGATAGATATTATGAAAGTGTTGCTAACACTTTTTTTATTGCAATATTTTATTCGTTTCATCCGTGTAAAGTTACGGCTAGATTAACAAAAATCACATGACTAGTGTGAGGTTGCTCACGAGAAATATGAAATATTTGTGAACAAACTTATCATTAGTTTTAACCCAAGTAGGTTTAGCTTAAATCTTGCGGCTCAATATCGAGTGACCAACGGACTTTTTTTGCAGCAGGTAACATATTAATTGCCGGCTTCGCACTCATTAATAACTTCTGCATTAACGAACGAGTCTGAGTTTGTAGAATCAACTGCCAGCGTGATTTACCCGCTCGCTTGGCCAGTGGCGCTGGGGTGGGGCCTAAAACCATGCAATATTGGTCAAACAAGGGGTGCGATTCTAATGTATGACGAACCTGACGCAAGAACTCTTCCACCAAACGTGTGTCATTGGCTTCCGCTCTAAACAGAGTCATAAAGGTGTAAGGTGGCAGCATCGCTTGTTTACGCTCGGCCAATGCAGTTTGGGCAAAGTGGTTATAGTCTTTGTGGAGTAGTGCTTGCAGCAACCCATGCTCTGGATGGTGAGTTTGTAAGATAACCTCACCCGGCTTACTGGCACGGCCTGCTCGACCAGCGACTTGAGTAAACAGTTGCGCCAACCGTTCAGAGGCGCGGAAGTCACTACTATATAAAGAGGCGTCCACATCCAATAACGCCACAAGTGTCACGTCAGGAAAGTGGTGACCTTTAGCAAGCATCTGTGTACCGATAAGAATTTGGTATTCACCTTTACGAATCGACTCTAGCGCGCTTTCTAAGCTGCCTTTGCGGCGGGTGCTGTCTCGGTCAATACGAATGGTTTTGTATTCAGGGAATAGCTGACCAAGTTGAGCCTCTAACTGTTCGGTACCTACACCCACCGTCACTAAGTTCGCTGAACCACAGCCTTGGCAATTGTGCACGATATGCTGCTGAGAACCACAGTGGTGACAGCGCATCTCATTGCTGTATTGGTGATAGGTGTAGTAGGCATCACAACGCTTACATTCCGCTGTCCAACCACAATCGTGACACATCAATGCGGGAGAGAACCCACGGCGGTTGAGAAACAACATCACTTGGTTGCCCGCTTTGAGGTGTCTTTGCATTTCAGCAATCAAAGAAGCAGACAAGCCACTTTCTAGATATTCACCCTTCACATCCAACACTTTATTGGTGGTCGGCAGCGCGACACCCGCACGTGAGGTCAGGGTGAGGTAACTGTATTTACCGATCTGAGCGTTGTGCAGCGTTTCAAAGGCCGGAGTCGCCGAGCCTAACACAACCGGAATCTGTGCTTTATGAGCACGCATGATCGCGACATCACGAGCGTGGTAGCGTAGGCTATCTTGCTGCTTATAAGAGGCGTCGTGCTCTTCATCGACAATGATAATTCCCAGATCAGCGAACGGCGTGAACAGAGCCGAGCGCGTACCAATCACAATGCCCGCTATTTTGTCACGTGCTGATAACCAAGCATTCAATCGTTCAGAATCGTTTAACCCAGAGTGAATCACCTCAACAGGCACATTAAAACGACGCTTAAAGCGATTAATCGTTTGTGGAGTGAGGCCTATTTCCGGTACCAAGACTAATGCTTGTTTACCTTGCTCGAGAATCGGCTTGATCATATTGAGGTAGACTTCGGTTTTACCTGAGCCGGTAACCCCCTCTAGCAAGAAGCAACTAAAATCGGTTTGGCTATTTACTGTCGCAATCGCGATCGCTTGTTCAGCATTGAGCTTCGGCTTGTCTTGTTCGTTTTCAAGTTCAACGGGCCACGGCTGGCGCTTTGGCTTTTTCTCTACCGACTCAATCCAACCTTTCTCTTCCAAAGTCTTAAGCACCGCGCTGCCTACTTCCTCGTCAATGAACTCTTGATGAGGAACAGGGCCGTGTTCAAGCATGTGCATCACTTTGGCTTGCTTAACCGCACGACCAAAGCCTTGCATCAGTTGATCTCTGCCTGATGGGGTCAATTGCCACTCGACAAGCGTTGCGAAGTCGGCAGCTTTGCCTTTTCGTAAAGCGCTTGGTAGAGCATTAGCCAAGGTTTCACCCAGTGGATACTGATAGAACTGGCTGCACCATACCAAGAGTGAGTAGACCGATTCTGGCCAAACAGGTTGGTTGTCTAATAAGGCTTTAATGGGCTTGAGCTTGTCTAGATCGAATTCAGATTCGTTAACCAGAGCTGTAACAATACCTGTTAAGGTTTGTCGTCCAAAAGGCACAGAGACTCGTCCACCAATAATCGGGAATAGGTGGTTAGGAATCTTGTAATCGAACTGCTTGTCTAGTGGAACAGGCAGTGCCACGCGGGCAATCATTGGACGCATAAAGGGACAGCTTTATCTGAGTTGACGAGAGCGAACAGTCTAATGGATAAGGGCGTTAAATTCGAGGAGCAGTTTGGATGAGAGTATCGAGTTAACGCAGGAAGATAACGAGAGCCCGAAATCTCAGGCCGACAAAGGAAATAAAAGAGGCTATTGGTGAAAAATGTATCAAATCAGTTGATCCTGCCTTATAGATTCATTACTATACTGCGCCTTAAAGGTATGGCTTTATCGCAGTTTAGTGATGCAGCGGTGTCTTTATTTTATTTTTTAACTACGTGTGGTGTACGGCTTAGAATCGTATAGCGACACGGCCTACTTGAGGTTATCCCATGAAAACTGGTATCCACCCAGAATACAAAGCAGTTTCTGCAACTTGTTCTTGCGGCAACACATTTGAGTTCAACTCAACGCTTGCAAAAGAATCTATCCACCTAGACGTATGTGACAAATGTCACCCATTCTACACTGGTAAGCAACGTATCGTAGATACTGGCGGCCGTGTTGATCGCTTCAACAAGCGTTTCGGTGCTCTTTCTAGCAAGAAGTAATTCTCGCTATTTAGACATAAAAAGGACACTTCGGTGTCCTTTTTTGTTGCCTGAAATTTAAGAAAATGCTGAATCATATTCAACCATCAACTTCTCGAAAACGACAGGCAAACCGCTTGAGTTTTGTTTCATAACTTACACCCAATACTCCATTCTCGAAATCCGCTCGAAAGTTCAACAAGCGACAGTAATTTCAACTGCTCACTGGTCTTATTAGTAGTGAAATCTCGTTTTTTAATGAGACAGAGGCTTTAACCACCTAGGAACTTTGAAGTACATCTATTAACATGAACAAGATCCCCCAAATAATAATATCCTAGGAACCTACACCTATGTCTGAAGACAGCCGCCAAGATCAATCCTCTCAAGCGTTATCGCCTCAAGAACAATTCCGTCAGCAAGCTCTTGATTACCATGAGTTCCCAATTCCAGGCAAAATAGCCGTAGCACTGACGAAGCCTGCAAACTCTGCAGAAGACCTAGCACTTGCATACAGCCCAGGCGTGGCTGAGCCTGTTCGCGAGATCGCACAGAACGTTGATAACGTTTATAAGTACACAGGTAAAGGCAACATGGTTGCAGTTATCTCTAACGGTACAGCGATTCTTGGTCTAGGTAACCTTGGCCCTATTGCTTCTAAACCTGTTATGGAAGGTAAAGCGCTACTGTTTAAGCGTTTTGCTGGTTTAGATTCTATCGATATTGAAGTGAAACACCGCACAATCGATGAGTTCGTTGATACGGTTGCGAATATCGCAGATACATTCGGCGGTATTAACCTAGAAGACATCAAAGCACCTGACTGTTTTGAGATTGAGCGTCGCCTGATTGAGCGTTGTGATGTCCCTGTTTTTCACGATGACCAACACGGTACAGCGATTGTAACGGCTGCAGGTATGCTGAACGCGATTGAGCTTCAAGGTAAGAAGCTTGAAGAGTGTAAGATCGTTTGTTTAGGTGCTGGCGCAGCGGCGGTTGCTTGTATGGAACTGCTGATCAAGTGTGGCGCTCAGCGTGAGAAGATTTACATGCTTGACCGTAAAGGTGTAATCCACACTCGTCGTGAAGACCTGAATGAATACAAAGCGCTATTCGCAAATAACACGGACAAGCGCACGCTTGAAGATGTTATCGAAGGCGCTGACTTGTTCTTGGGCGTATCTGGTCCTAATCTGTTACCAGCTAAAGCACTTACGCTGATGGCTGATAAGCCAGTTGTGTTTGCATGTTCAAACCCAGATCCAGAGATCAAGCCAGAGCTTGCTCATGAAGTTCGTTCTGACCTTATCATGGGTACAGGCCGTAGCGATTACCCGAACCAAGTAAACAACGTACTTTGTTTCCCATTCATTTTCCGTGGTGCGCTTGATGTACGTGCGAGCGAAATCAATGATGAGATGAAGCTGGCTGCGGTTAAAGCGATTCGTGAACTAGCGAAAGAAGAAGTTCCGGCTGAAGTACTCGCTGCTGCAGGTGAGACTGCACTGGAGTTTGGTAAAGGCTACATCATTCCTAAGCCAATGGACCCACGTCTACTTCCTCGCGTAGCAAAAGCGGTTGCAGTAGCGGCCGTTGAATCTGGCGTAGCTCGTATTGAGATGCCTGCTAACTATATGGCTTAATGGCTTAATGGCTTAATAGCTTAATAGCTTAATAGCGGTTGCTCTATTGAGCGAAAAAGAATAATAAAAAACCGACTCATAGGAGTCGGTTTTTTTATGTCTATCATTCACTGAGCAGCTACCGGTAACGTAGTGGGTGATGCGACAAATAAGGTTCAGCTATAGCGAATCAATATTGAAGGCAGTGACTGAGTTGTTTTTATTCTTCGTCAAACGCTTCGAATTCGATACCCATCTCTGTCATCAGCTTTTTCACTTCAGTCGGGATGTCGTCTGGACGGTCTTTACGGAGATCTTCATCCGTTGGCAGTGGTTGGCCTGTGTACGCATGTAGAAAGGCTTCGCACAGTAGCTCACTGTTTGTTGCATGGCGTAGGTTATTAATCTGGCGGCGAGTGCGCTCGTCAGTAAGAACCTTTAACACTTTTAGAGGGATAGAAACTGTAATTTTTTTTACTTGTTCGCTTTTCTTTCCATGCTCAGCATATGGGCTTATGTATTCACCATTCCAGTCGGCCATTGCGTACCTTCATCACTTTAGTTGTTAGAATAAATTAATAGTGGTGATTTTAGCGGGATTTACCGCCATAAGCAAAGACATATAGACGTCCAGAAGTGTTGACGTCTCACATTTATGAAAGTAAAGTGAATAACATATATCTAACACAGCCGCAGAATGCCGACAAGCCGCTGTGATTCTCAGACGCAAAACTTGTAAGGAAGCACCTATGAGCAGCCGGAAGCCAGCAACAATCGCAGTACGTACTGGTATCGAGTCAGACACGCAACACCATGCCGTTGTCCCACCCATTTATCTTTCGACTAACTATGGGTTTCCCGCTTTTGGTGAAGTGCCAAAGTACGATTACACCCGTTCTGGTAACCCAAATCGTGGTTTATTAGAAACGGCATTGTTTGAGCTTGAATCTGGCAAAGGTGCAGTGGTGACTAACTGCGGCACTTCGGCACTTAACTTGTGGGTATCCGCTTTCTTAGGCGGTGATGATCTTATTATCGCACCACACGACTGCTACGGTGGTACTTACCGCCTGTTTAATACCCGCTCGTTAAAAGGTGACTTCAAGGTTTTGTTCGTTGATCAATCGGATCAAGCAGCGTTGGATGCGGCGATCGCGCTCAAGCCAAAGTTGATCTTAATAGAAACGCCATCGAACCCGTTGGTTCGTGTGGTTGATATTGCAGAGACTTGCCGTAAAGCGAAAGAGGTAGGTGCTCTGGTTGCTGTCGATAACACGTTTTTGACGCCTGTGTTCCAAAAGCCTTTAGAGCTGGGTGCTGATTTTGTTATCCACTCAACCACCAAATACATCAACGGACACTCAGATGTTATTGGTGGCGTTGTAGTGACGAAAACTGAAGAGCACGCTGAAGAGCTTGCATGGTGGGGCAACTGTATTGGTGCGACCGGCACACCATTTGATAGTTACATGACTCTACGTGGTATTCGTACGCTAGGTGCGCGTATGCGTGTTCACGAAGAGAGTTCACGTGAAATTCTGACGGCGCTGCAACAACAAGATCTGGTGGGCACTATTTACCACCCAAGCCTTCCTGAACACCCAGGTCACGAGATCGCGAAGAAACAGCAGTTGGGCTTTGGTTCCATGTTGAGCTTTGAGTTTGCGGGCTCTTTTGAAGCACTTAAATATTTTGTAGATAAGTTAGAGTTATTTTCTTTGGCTGAATCACTGGGTGGTGTTGAAAGCCTGATTTGTCACCCTGCGTCGATGACTCACCGTGCGATGGGCGAAGAAGCATTGGCAGAAGCGGGTGTTTCTCAACAATTACTGCGCCTTTCTGTTGGCCTTGAAGATGCGGAAGACCTAATCGACGATCTCAAGCAAGCGTTTGAAAAAACACAACGCTTTATTGCTGAAGGGGAGGCTTAATAATGGCAACCTTTCGCCAGCTACATAAATTTGGTGGCAGCAGTTTAGCGAACCCTGAATGTTACCAACGCGTGGTCAACATTCTTAGAGAATACTCATCAGCGACGGATTTGGTGGTGGTATCGGCCGCAGGCAAAACAACCAACCGCTTAATTGAGTTTGTCGAAGCGCTCGACAAAGATGGTCGTATTGCTCATGAATGCCTGCAAACCCTTCGTCAGTTTCAACTTGAACTGATTGAGGCTCTGCTTGAAGGTGAAGCCGCCTCGCAACTAACGGCAACCATCCAACAAGAATTTACCGCTTTGGGTGAGCTAACGGCTCCCTTGAGTGAAGCACAAAAAGCACAAGTACTGGGTCATGGTGAGGTTTGGTCTTCACGTTTGTTGGCGACGTTGTTGTGCCAGCATGACTTACAAGCAGTTGCTCAAGATGCACGTGCCTTTTTACGTGCAGAAGCGGGTGCTCAACCTGAAGTTGACCGTGCACGCTCTTATCCTCTGATTAAAGAAGCCTTGGCGCAGCATGCACATTGTCGCGTGGTAATTACTGGCTTTATGGCTCAGAACTGCGAAGGCGAAACGGTGCTGCTTGGGCGTAACGGTTCGGATTACTCTGCAACTGTTATTGGTGCTCTAGCTGAAGTTGAACGCGTGACAATCTGGAGTGATGTGGCGGGCGTATACAGCGCAGATCCTCGTTTGGTTTCGGATGCGTGTTTATTACCTCTGCTTCGCCTTGATGAAGCCAGTGAATTAGCTCGTCTTGCGGCTCCAGTGCTACACAGTCGAACGCTACAGCCTGTCGCTCAAAGTGCCATGGATCTCAGCTTGCGCTGCAGCTACCAGCCGGAGGCAGGCTCTACACAGATAGAGCGAGTACTGGCATCGGGGCGTGGTGCAAAAATCATTACCTCTTTGGATGAAGTTCTTATCGTGCAACTGACCTTTGGTCACGGCCATGATTTCGACCGTCTGGAGAGTGAAGTCCTTGAAGGGCTTAAGCGTGCTCAATTAGAGCCGCTTGCTTATGAATTAGAACCAGATCAACACTGCTTGCGCCTTGCTTACACGGAAGAGATCGCTGGTGGTGCATTAGAATATCTACAAGACCACGCGATTGAAGCTGAGATTAAACTGAAAGAAGGTTTTTCTCTGATTGCTGCTGTGGGGGCGGGTGTGACTAAGAACCCGAACCATTGCTACGGTTTCTACCAACAGCTCAAGAGCTCGCCAGTGGAGTTCATCTCAGAAGCGAGCTCAGGCTTAAGCTTGGTGGCCGTGATTCGTAAGAGTGAAACATCAAGCCTAGTGAAAGGCATTCACTCTCAACTGTTCCAAGCTCAGAAGCGTGTTGCGATTGCCTTGTGTGGTAAGGGTAACATTGGCTCAAGTTGGTTAAGCCTGTTTTCCGAGCAAAAAGCGGAACTTGAAAAGCGTCGTGGGATGAACTTTGAATTGGTTGCGGTGGTTGATAGCCAAACCTATTGGTTCGACGATCAAGGCATTGATGCGACTTCAGTTGGTAAACGTTTTGATGATGAAGCGATTGCCAACAATGGTAACGACTGGCTAGAGCGTTTAGGTTCTATT
The DNA here is from genome assembly GCF_057785895.1 of Vibrio sp. QJM3NY_39. Taxonomy (NCBI): domain Bacteria; kingdom Pseudomonadati; phylum Pseudomonadota; class Gammaproteobacteria; order Vibrionales; family Vibrionaceae; genus Vibrio; species Vibrio sp. QJM3NY_39. The sequence goes on from NZ_CM173505.1 coordinate 256,550, forward strand.
CAGGGTTACGATGAAGCAGTAGTACTCGATGTCACTGCTAGCCCAGTGCTTGCTGCAAAGTATCTGCAAATTGCACAACAAGGTATCCACCTGATCTCGGCTAACAAGGTGGCAGGATCTGCATCGAGCGAGTATTACCATCAGGTACAAGATGCTTTCGCTAAGATCAGCCGTCATTGGTTGTACAACGCGACAGTGGGTGCAGGCTTACCTATCAACCACACAGTACGAGACCTGCGTGAGAGCGGTGACGATATCATTGCGCTGTCTGGTATTTTCTCTGGCACTTTATCTTGGTTGTTTCAACAGTTTGATGGCACGGTGCCATTCAGCGAGCTGGTTGATTTAGCGTGGCAACAAGGCCTGACGGAACCGGACCCGCGTGCTGACCTAGATGGCTCAGACGTGATGCGTAAACTGGTGATTCTGGCGCGTGAATCCGGTTTGGATATCGAACCTGAAAACGTAAAAGTGGAATCGCTCGTACCTGCAGAGCTGCAAGATCTATCAGTGGATGACTTCTTCGATAAAGCTTCTGTTCTAAGCGAAGAGTTAGCTGAGCGTTTGGAAAAAGCGCACTCTCAACAAAAGGTTCTACGTTACGTAGCGCGTTTGGAGAAGAATGGTAAAGCAACCGTAGGCGTTGAAGCACTATCGAAAGAGCACGCACTGGCGAACTTACTGCCCTGCGATAATATCTTTGCGATTGAGAGTAAATGGTACAAAGATAATCCATTAGTTATCCGTGGCCCAGGTGCAGGACGTGAAGTCACTGCTGGTGCAATTCAATCTGACTTAAACAGAATGTCTAGCCTGTTTTGATTTTCAGATCGGTTGGTTTAGTGTCTAAATAGCATACTATTCACTAAGATAAATAAGGCTGAAAGCACGATGTGTTTGTCAGCCTTTTTTCTACATTATTTCTGCTTTGCGACCCATCTAACGACTTGAGTTTTACTCACGATCTACTTGAGAAAAATTCATAATGGATCTGTTGACATTAAATCGTATTCAATACATTCTACAGACATATAGACGTCTAAACGTCGTTTAAGGATTTGAGTTTTAGTGGTTGCTTTTGCCACAGGGAGAGTAAGATGGGATACACACACGCTAGTCATATCGACGCTTTAAATCAGAATATCGCTGAGCTTTCTGACAACATCAATGTGTCATTTGAGTTTTTTCCACCAAGCAGTGAGAAGATGGAAGAGACCTTGTGGAACTCTGTTCACCGTCTTAAAACACTTCAACCAAAATTTGTATCGGTAACTTACGGTGCAAACTCGGGCGAACGTGACCGTACCCACTCAATCATTAAAGAAATTAAGAACCAAACTGGCCTAGTGGCAGCGCCACACCTAACGTGTATTGATGCGAGTCGCGAAGAGCTGATTCAAATTGCCGACGATTACTGGGCGAATGGTATCGAGAGTATTGTTGCGCTGCGTGGTGACATTCCAGCAGGCGGCGGCGCGCCAGAGATGTACGCATCTGATCTAGTCGAGCTACTTAAATCTCGCCACGATTTTGATATCTCAGTAGCGGCATTCCCTGAGGTTCACCCTGAAGCAAAAAGCGCTCAATCTGATCTTATTAACCTAAAGCGTAAAGTGGATGCGGGCGCGAACCGTGCTATTACGCAATTCTTCTTCGATGTAGAAAGCTACCTACGTTTCCGTGACCGTTGTGTAGCGGCAGGTGTGGATGTTGAGATTGTACCGGGTATCTTGCCAGTCTCTAACTTCAAGCAAGCGTCTCGTTTCGCTGCGATGAATAACGTAAAAGTACCGGGCTGGATGGCGAAGCAATTCGAAGGCTTGGATGATGATCCAACGACCCGCCAGTTAGTCGGTGCGAGCCAAGCGATCGATATGGTTCGTACGCTGAGCCGTGAAGGTGTGAAAGACTTCCACTTCTACACGCTAAACCGTGCAGAAATGACCTACGCACTTTGCCATACTCTAGGTGTTCGCCCACAAGTTGCTGCGCTGTAATTAAGCTTCAGCCTTGTTAAAGCGCTATTTGCTGTAAATCTCAAGTCCGATAGATACAAAAAAGGCTTGGACTCTAAGAGTTCAAGCCTTTTGCTTTTCTAGCGTCTAGCTTAACTTAAGCAAGAGCACCAAGTTCAAGCAGTACTTCGTCCGCCCAAACAATCCATGCTTCACGGATAAGTAGGTTACGACGAAGCGTTAAACGCTCAAGGCGTGCTTGCTTGTCTAGTGTAGATGGCGTTGCGTAGTACGCTGCTTCAATTTCTTTGTAGTGAGAAACCAGTTTGCGAGACTCTTCAACTAGCTCAGCAAGTTGTACACGGTAAGCGTCAGCAGGTTGTACAGCACAAGCCATTAGCTTAGCTGAGAACTCGTCACGAACGGTTGGGTGTGCAGTTGGTTGTTCAAACCATTCACCTAGCGCGCTGCGGCCTGCGTCAGTGATAGAGTAAACTTTACGATCAGGTTTGCCTTCTTGAGGCTCAAGCACGCAAGTTACCTGGTCGTTCTGAGCCATTTTATTTAGCTCGCGGTAAACTTGTTGGTGGCTAGCTTTCCAGAAGTAACCAATGCTTGAAGAGAATTCTTTTGTGATATCGTAACCAGTAGCATCGCGTGTACTTAAAACGGTTAGAATTACGTGTGGTAATGACATGTCTGAAATCCAAATGGTAAACAGTAAACAAATACTTAGACAACAAGTGTGCTTCTAATGGCACGTTATATTGGTTATGTCTAAGTAGCACCAACTCGGCGGTTGGTTATGTCACCTTACAAAGCCGTTTATCACCTAGGTTGACCAGTTTATAGGTCAAGTTGCTGCAGATTATTTTTTTGGAGTGTTTCCGCAGCGGAGCAGTAGTATATCTAAATAATAAGCATAAAGTAGAATACATGGACAAAATAACCCAAAAAACTGACAAAATACTTACTAGTGGTTATCTGGTGAAATAAAAAGGCCACACATGGCGACCTTTTGTTCTCTTTGTAGATGTAAATGCTGATTAAGTTATAGTAGGAATCACTAATTAACCAGTATTTCGCATACCTGCTGCAATACCTGCAATCGTCACCATTAGTGCTTCTTCTAGCTCTGCTGGTGGTGTTTCACACTTACGAGTACGGTAAAGCAGTTCTGCTTGAAGCATGTTTAGTGGCTCAACATAGATGTTACGTAGACGAATTGACTCAAGTCCCCAAGGGTCACTCTGCATCAGGTTCTCGTTGTTCTCTACATTTAGTACCGCTTTGATGTCTTTTTGCAGCTGTTCACGCAGTAACTCACCTAATGGCAGTAGTTCTTTATCAACAAGACGCTGGTCGTAGTACTTCGCAATTTCCATGTTGCACTTAGAGTACACCATTTCCAACATACCTAGACGAGTAGAGAAGAATGGCCATTCACGACACATCTCTTCAAGTAGCGCTTGATGGCCTTGATCGACTGAGTATTGGATAGCTTCACCTGCACCTAACCATGCTGGAAGTACCAAACGGTTTTGGCTCCAAGAGAAGATCCATGGAATCGCACGTAAGCTTTCTACGCCACCGTTCGGGTTACGTTTTGCTGGGCGAGAACCGAGTGGCAGTTTGCCGAGCTCTAGCTCTGGTGTCGCTTGACGGAAGTAAGGTACAAATTTCTCTTCGCCACGAACTACGTTGCGGTAAGCCTCACAAGAAACTTGAGAAAGCACTTCCATTAGGTCGCGCCACTCTTGCTTTGGTTCTGGTGGCGGCAGAAGGTTCGCTTCTAGAATCGCACTTGCGTACAGATTGAAACTGTTTACGGCAACATCTGGTAAGCCAAGCTTAAAGCGGATCATCTCGCCTTGTTCTGTTACACGTAAGCCGCCTTTCAAGCTCTTAGGTGGCTGAGAAAGTAGGGCTGCGTGCGCTGGAGCACCACCACGACCAACCGTACCACCACGACCGTGGAATAGAGTCAGTTCAATGCTTTCTTCTTCACAAACCTTAACCAGTTTGTCCATTGCGTCGTATTGCGCCCAACCTGCAGACATTACGCCAGCATCTTTTGCTGAGTCAGAGTATCCGATCATCACCATTTGATGGTTCTGGATAAAGCCACGGTATAAATCGATGCTCATCAGCTGTTTCATTACTGCTTCTGAGTTGTTCAAGTCGTCCAGCGTTTCGAACAATGGACATACGTCCATGCGGTACGGGCAACCACATTCTTGCAGCAGCAAGTGAACAGCCAGCACATCCGATGCTGTACGAGCCATAGAAATTACGTAAGCACCAAAGGCTTCGCGAGGTTGAGCAGCAACGACCTTACAAGTGTCTAAAACCTCTTTGACTTGTTCAGATGGCTCCCAGTCGCGCGGTAGCAGTGGGCGTTTTGAGCTTAATTCATTGGTTAAGAAAGCAATCTTGTCTTGCTCGTTCCACTGGTCGTAATCGCCAATGCCTAGGTAGCGAGTCAGTTCAGATAGGACATCTGAGTGACGTGTACTTTCTTGACGAACATCGAGACGAACCAAGTGCACACCGAATGCTTTTAGGCGGCGCAGGGTATCAAGTAGAGAACCGTCTGCGATGACGCCCATGCCACATTCGTGCAGCGATTGGTAACACGCGTAAAGCGGTGTCCAAAGTTGGTCGATATTCTGTAGTGTTTCTTTCTTCGGTACTTCGGCATCATGCAGTTTTGCGTCAAGCACTTCTAGCGTGTTGTTCAGCAGAGTGCGTAGGCTCTTAAGGATTGCACGGTAAGCTTCGTGCTCATCGCCAGCCAATTCACGAACGGCATCATTACACTTCGTCATCGACAGTTCGGTAATCAGCTCGTTCACGTCACCTAGGTACAGATCAGCGGCTTTCCAGCGAGATAGGCGCAGTACTTCTTTGGTGATGGTGTGCGTTACGAATGGGTTACCATCGCGGTCGCCACCCATCCAAGATGAGAAGTGAACCGGGCGCGCATCGATTGGTAGGCCCTCACCAAGGTAACCTTTTAGTCGGCCATCCATATCACGTAGGAAATCAGGCACGGCTTCCCATAGAGAGTTTTCTACAACCGCAAAGCCCCACTTAGCTTCATCAAGTGGTGTCGGGCGTTGCTGACGAATCACATCAGAGTGCCAACCTTGAGCGATAAGCTGCTCTAGGCGACGTTCGGTTTTCACGCGTTCTTTGTGTGATAGGTCGCTTAATTCTAATTTAGACAGACACTCGTTGATCTTAACCAGTTTGTTGATCATGGTTCGACGAGTGATTTCTGTTGGGTGAGCGGTCAAAACGAGTTCAATGTTCAGGTCACGAACGGCTTGAGCCGCGTCTAGCTTGCTGATGTCATTTTGATTTAATTTAGAAAATAGAGATTGCAGCACGTCTGGTTCGCAAACATGCTCCTCACAGTGGCGAGAGATTGTGTGGTATTGCTCTGCCATGTTGGTGAGGTTAAGAAATTGGTTAAATGCACGAGCAACAGGAGTGAGTTGTTCGTTCGGCAGGTTTTTGATTTCTTCAACTAGGCTGTCACGGTCAGCTTTGTTGCCTGCGCGGGCGGATTTGGAAAGTTTACGGATAGTCTCCACTTTCTCTAAGATAACGTCACCATGTGCATCTTGGATTGTGTTACCTAGCAAGCGTCCCAGCATGCTTACGTTACTCTTGAGAGCGGCGTATTTCTCGTTCATTGTCATCCTGCCTCGTAAAAAAATTACATCCATTGTTCCTTGTTAAGTACACAATCTAGCGAAAAGTGCTGTATCTAGTCAAATAAAGCATTCTAAGTTTGCAATTATTAGGTTTAAAAATGCGGGAGAAGTAAATTTTTCAAAACTTAGAGAAAAAGTGAAATTTAATTACAAGATCAGGCTGTGTCAGGGATAACAGAATAAAAGCCACCTTTTTGGGTGGCTTATATACGAAAATATTGGAAAGGAAGTAATAACTAGAAACAATATTTACGAATAGATTTACTCAGAACATCAATTGTTGGGTCAATAAAATCGAAGCTTAAGAACTCATCCGGTTGGTGAGCTTGGTCAATTGAGCCTGGACCTAACACCAAGGTTGGACATAACTCTTGAAGGAAAGGTGCTTCAGTACAGTAGTTCACGGTTTGCGATTCAATTTCACAAACTGATTCCATGCCACCAATAAATGGATGGTCGTGCTGGCACTCATAACCCGGGATTGGCTCATGCAGGGGAGTAATCTCAATTCTGCCCGGCCATTTTGCTTCTACTTCTTTAAGCGCGCTACGCAGCATGTTATCCAAGCCATCTAAGCTAATGCCCGGTAAAGGACGAACATCATAGTGCAGCTCACAACACCCACAGATACGGTTGGCGCTGTCGCCACCGTGGATATGACCAAGGTTTAGGGTCGGGCTTGGAATTGCAAAACCCGGGTGATGGTACTCCTTGACTAGCTTGTCACGCAGCTGCATTAAAGCAAACAGCACTTCATGCATGATCTCAATGGCGTTGACGCCTAATGCCGGGTCAGAAGAGTGGCCTGACTTACCCGTTACTCTCACGGCATTGGCAACATGGCCTTTATGACCACGAATCGGCACGAGGCTGGTTGGCTCACCAATGATGCAGTAATCCGGTTTAAACGGCGCATTCTCAGTGAAATGACGAGCACCCAACATAGTGGTTTCTTCGTCACAGGTTGCTAATACATAGAGCGGCTTGGTCTGTTTGCTCCAATCCATCTTCTTCGCGGCTTCATAAACGAAAGCGAAAAAGCCTTTCATATCGGCCGTGCCTAATCCGTAGAAGCGGTTGTTGTGTTCTGTTAGTGCGTGAGGATCGAAATTCCAACGTCCTTCATCGAATGGCACCGTATCGCTGTGTCCTGCAAGCAATAAGCCGCCTTCTCCAGAACCCATCTTTGCGACCATATTATGCTTGCCGGGTTCGATCTCTACCACCTCAACACTAAAGCCTACGTCTTTAAACCATTGAGCCATTTTTTCGATCACTTTCTCGTTGCCATGATCCCAGCTTGGATCGGTTGAGCTAATGGAGTCGGTGGAAATTAGGCCTTTATAGACCTCAAGAAAACTCGGTAATTGCATAATAACTTCACTTCTACTATTGACAGGAAAACCATAAGTCGGTAAAACACATATTAAATCATATTTAATGCATAAGAAATCAAATAAAGCTAAAAATTAAGTATGAATAGTCAAATTTGAAATGTAACTTACCTCAAGAATGGATGTGTTGAGATGTTGAAAACCACGGTCATTGGCGCAAGCGGCTACACAGGAGCAGAACTGGCTCTAATGATAAACAGACACCCTGAGCTCACGCTATCAGGTTTATATGTCTCAGCCAATAGTGTAGATGCAGGCAAACCTATCGCTGCACTGCACGGTAAGTTAGCTGGCCTGATTGATATGCCAGTGCAACCTTTAACGAATCCAGAAGAAGTGGCTAAACAGTCTGATGTGATTTTCTTAGCCACTGCACACGAGGTAAGTCACGACCTAGCGCCAATCTTCCTTGAGAACGATTGCCAAGTGTTCGACCTGTCGGGTGCATTCAGAGTTAAAGGCGAAAACTTCTATCAAGAGTTTTACGGTTTTGAACATCAACACGAACAATGGCTAGACAAAGCTGCTTACGGTTTAGCTGAATGGAACGAACAAGAAATCAAAGAGGCTCAGCTTGTTGCAGTCGCGGGTTGTTACCCAACAGCTTCTCAATTAGCGATTAAGCCTTTGGTTGAAGCAAAGCTACTTGATACAAACCAATGGCCAGTGATTAACGCGACCAGTGGTGTTACTGGAGCAGGCCGCAAGGCGAGTATGGTCAACAGCTTCTGCGAAGTAAGCCTGCAAGCTTATGGTGTATTCAACCATCGTCATCAACCTGAAATGGCTGTACATCTAGGATGTGATGTGATTTTCACCCCACACCTAGGCAACTTTAAGCGTGGCATTTTAGCGACCATTACCATGAAACTAGCTGACGGTGTGACAGAACAACAGATACAAGAAGCCTTCGAGCAAGCTTATCAAGGTAAACCAGCTGTGAGATTACTCGAAGAAACATTGCCAAGAATTCAAGATGTAGAACAAACACCTTTCTGCGATTTAGGTTGGAAGGTACAAGGTCAGCACATCATCGTTGTTTCAGCGATTGATAACTTATTAAAGGGTGCATCTAGTCAAGCGATGCAGTGTTTGAATTTACGTTATGGTTTTGCACCATTAACTGCGTTAGTGTAAGGAAATCTAGATATGAGCCTTAATAATCAACCATTAATCATAAAGTTAGGTGGCGCTGCGCTATCTTGTGGTGAAACACTTAGCAAGTTATTTGGTGCGATTTCAGCTTACCAACAGCAGGCACAGCGACCAATCGTGATTGTTCACGGCGGTGGTTACCTTGTTGATGATTTGATGAATAAGTTGAACCTTGAAACCGTTAAGAAAGAAGGGCTACGTGTTACTCCTTATGATCAGATTCCTTTGATCGCTGGTGCGCTAGCGGGCACGGCCAACAAATTGCTTCAAGGTCAGGCGATTAAAGACGGTATCAACGCTGTTGGTTTGAGCCTAGCTGATGGTGGTCTATGTAAAGTCAGCGAGCTGAACCCTGAATTAGGTGCAGTAGGTAAAGCTGAGCCGGGCGACTCAACCGTCCTGCAAGCCATTCTTAATGCTGGCGCACTGCCAATCATTAGCTCGATTGGTTTGACTGAGCAAGGCCAACTGATGAACGTCAATGCAGACCAAGCTGCTGTAGCTGTAGCTGGCGCGCTTGATGCTGAACTGGTACTGCTTTCTGATGTCAGTGGTGTATTGGATGGTAAAGGCCACCTGATTCCAAGCCTTAATCAGCAACAAGCCGATGACCTTATTAAAGGTAAAGTCATTACTGACGGCATGATCGTTAAGGTCAAAGCCGCATTAGAAGCGGCTAACGACCTTGGACGACCAATCGAAGTCGCCACTTGGCGATACCCAGACAAACTGACACAACTTTTTTCAGGTAAAAGCATAGGAACACAGTTTTTACCTCAGTAGGCCTCACAACGAGTCACTACTTAAAGAATTTAGACAAATAAATTTAAATAATAACTATTAAAGTCATTTCCAACGCTGACCGCCATGTGCAGTATGGAAACTAGGAGAAAGAAAATGAGCAAAGTTAACGTAAAGAAAGTTGTAGTAGCCTACTCTGGCGGTCTAGACACATCAGTAATCATCCCATGGTTGAAAGAGAACTATGACTGCGAAGTTATCGCATTTGTTGCTGATGTAGGCCAAGGCGATGAAGAGCTGATTGGAATCGAAGAGAAAGCAAAAGCTTCTGGTGCGTCTGAGTGTTACATCGCTGACCTTAAAGAAGAGATGGTGGCAGATTACATCTACCCAACGCTTAAAACAGGTGCTTACTACGAAGGTAAATACTTGTTAGGTACTTCAATGGCTCGTCCAATCATTGCGAAAGCTCAGGTTGAAGTTGCCCGTAAAGTAGGTGCAGACGCGCTATGTCACGGTTGTACTGGTAAAGGTAATGACCAAGTTCGTTTTGAAGGTGCATTTGCTGCACTAGCACCAGACCTACACGTAATTGCACCTTGGCGTGAATGGGATCTAGTGAGCCGTGAAGAGTGTCTAGACTACCTAGCTGAGCGTAACATCCCTTGTACCGCTTCTCTAACTAAGATTTACTCGCGTGATGCAAACGCATGGCATATCTCTACAGAAGGTGGCGTACTAGAAAATACGTGGAATGCCCCTGATGAAGATTGCTGGGCTTGGACTGTAGACCCAGAGCAAGCGCCAAACGAATCTGAAACAGTGACGCTTAAAGTTGAAAAAGGCGAAGTGGTAGCGGTTGATGGCGAAACAATGACGCCATACAACGCACTGGTTTACCTAAATGAGAAGGGTGCGAAGCACGGTGTTGGTCGTATCGATATCGTAGAAAACCGTCTTGTTGGCATGAAGTCTCGTGGTTGTTACGAAACTCCAGGTGGCACGATCATGATGGAAGCACTGCGTGCAGTAGAGCAACTGGTTCTGGATAAAGCGGCATTCGAATTCCGTGAAGAGCTGGGTGTTAAGGCTTCTCACCTTGTATACGATGGCCGTTGGTTCACTCCGCTATGTAAGTCAATTCTTGCAGCAACAGATGAGCTAGCACAAGACGTGAATGGTGAAGTGGTTATCAAACTTTACAAAGGCCATGCAACGGTGACTCAGAAGCGTTCTGACAACAGCCTGTACTCAGAAGAGTTTGCAACCTTTGGCGAAGATGAAGTTTACGACCAAAGCCACGCTGAAGGTTTCATTCGTCTTTACTCGCTATCAAGCCGTATCCGTGCTCTGAATAGCCAAAAGTAATCCGAACAATGAGTTAGTGAGCTAGCCTTTAGCGAAAGGTTGAAGGCCAGTAAACAGACATCATTATGCAAAGCCCATTTACTATTGATTAGTGAGTGGGCTTTTTGCTTTTTGTTTGTTTAATAAATCAGCTTCGGTTTTTACTGTCGAATGGCATATAATTCGCGCTCCACGCTGAAAATAATCAATGGAATGAACTTGTGATGAATAAATATGTGAAAATAATGAATTAATACTTTATTTTCATTTTGAATTGCCGTAAGTTTAAACCATCAGAAAAATACTGAATCTTAATCAGAATTATCATTTGCAAAAACAGTGAGCACTGTGCAATTAGGAGATACACAATGGCATTATGGGGCGGTAGATTTACCCAAGCAGCAGACACCCGGTTCAAAGATTTTAACGATTCTCTTCGTTTTGATTACCGATTGGCTGAGCAAGACATTGTGGGCTCTATTGCCTGGTCAAAGGCTCTACAATCGGTCAACGTTCTAACAGAAGAAGAACAGCAAAGACTAGAGCTTGCACTGAACGAGCTAAAACTCGAGGTGATGGAAGATCCTGAACAGATCTTACGTTCTGATGCAGAAGATATTCACAGCTGGGTTGAGCAACAACTTATCGGCAAAGTCGGTGATTTGGGCAAAAAACTTCATACTGGCCGTTCTCGTAATGACCAAGTAGCGACCGACCTTAAACTATGGTGTCGTCAACAAGGTAATCAGCTGCTGTTAGCGCTTGATCGTCTGCAAAGCCAAATGGTGAATGTCGCTTCTCAGCATCAAGAAACCGTGCTTCCTGGCTACACTCACTTGCAACGTGCTCAGCCGGTAACTTTTGCTCACTGGTGCTTGGCTTACGTTGAAATGCTTGAGCGTGATTATTCTCGTTTGAATGATGCGATTAAGCGCCTAGATACATGTCCGCTGGGTTCTGGTGCCCTTGCAGGAACTGCTTACCCGATGGACCGTGAAGAGTTAGCTCACAACTTAGGTTTCCGTCGTGCAACACGCAACTCTCTAGATTCAGTCTCTGACCGTGATCATGTGATGGAGCTGATGTCGATTGCATCTATCTCTATGCTTCACCTTTCACGTCTTGCAGAAGATATGATTTTCTATAACTCAGGTGAATCGAACTTCATCGAGTTAGCGGATACTGTGACGTCAGGTTCATCTCTGATGCCACAAAAGAAAAACCCTGATGCGCTCGAACTTATCCGTGGCAAAACTGGCCGTGTTTATGGTTCATTAGCCGCAATGATGATGACAGTGAAAGCCCTGCCTTTGGCGTACAACAAAGACATGCAAGAAGATAAAGAAGGTCTGTTCGACGCTTTAGACACTTGGAATGATTGTATGGAAATGGCTGCTCTTTGTTTTGACGGCATTAAAGTGAACGGCGAACGTACACTTGAAGCAGCGAAACAAGGCTACGCGAACTCAACTGAGCTGGCTGATTACCTAGTAGCGAAAGGCATTCCTTTCCGTGAAGCTCACCATATTGTTGGTGTGACGGTAGTGGCGGCGATTGCTAAAGGCTGTGCATTAGAAGAGTTAACCATCGCAGAGATGAAAGAGTTCTCTGAGGTGATTGAAGAGGATGTATATGACATTCTGACCATTGAATCGTGTCTTGAAAAACGTAGCGCGCTAGGCGGTGTATCACCACAGCAAGTGGCTTACGCGGTTGACCAAGCTGAGAAGCGTTTATCACAGCGTGACACTTCCATCGTGAAGGTTCGTCCTGCTCGTCTGACGGATATTGAAGCGTTGGAAGGCATGGTGGCCTACTGGGCGAACATGGGTGAAAACCTACCTCGTTCTCGTAATGAACTGGTGCGTGATATTGGCTCGTTTGCTGTCGCAGAACATCATGGTGAGGTGACAGGTTGCGCCTCACTCTATGTGTATGATTCTGGTTTAGCGGAAATTCGCTCGCTCGGTGTTGAGGCTGGATGGCAAGGTCAAGGGCAGGGTACAGCGATTGTGCAGCACTTGGTTGATAAAGCACGACAAATGGCCATTAAGAAGGTGTTTGTACTGACTCGTACTCCAGAGTTCTTTATGAAGCATGACTTCTTACCGACATCAAAATCTCTGCTGCCAGAGAAGGTGCTGAAAGATTGTGACCAGTGTCCGCGTCAACACGCGTGTGATGAAGTGGCCTTGGAAGTGAACTTGGTAGAGCAGATCATCGCTAAGGTTAATGTTGCATAAAGCATTGATTTTATAGCCCCTAAAAAAAAGATCAAAAAATTGATCTTTTTTGGGAACAAATTAGGAAAAGTCCGGTCTATTAAAGTACCACTGCTTTTTCTTAGAATTTTCTAAGAAAGCCCTAGAATCGATTGGTTCTGGGGCTTTTTTCTATCTGCTGTTTGGGAAATGATGATGGCTTGCTAAGTCGGGTCATTTTATTGGGTATCTAGCCTTTATCACTTATCTAGCAAAGTCTCTCTGTTAACGCTTTTTGTTCCTTAAAGGCAGCACCACAAACTTCATTATCCAATGTAACGACAGCAAACCACTGAATGCGAAAGCAGCCATCATCAAAGCGATGGCATTGATGGTTTTTGGGTCTTCTTTGAAAAACAACCACCATATTCCCCAACTTAAAATCGACAACACCATTAGCTGATTCATACAGCGCTGACAGCGGCCGAGTTTGTTACGGATTTTTTCACTTTTATTGCAATGAATGCATGTCATCTTGGGTTTGATTCGCGTTATGCTTGTTGCCTTGATAATAACACGTCACAAGATATTGGATCACGGTGACACAGAGAGAGAAAGTCGATGATTGAGCGCCAAGAAACCAAACAACGCATGAGCCGTATTGTTAAACACAACGGCACTATCTACCTATGTGGCCAAGTGTGTGCTGATGCAACAAAAGACATCACAGAACAAACACAAACGATGTTAGATAAAGTGGAAGCCCTACTTGAGCAAGCGGGCAGCGATAAAGAGCACATGCTGTCAGCAACGATTTACTTGAAAGACATGAAAGACTTCCAAGAAATGAATGCGGTTTGGGATGCATGGGTTCCAGAAGGTCACGCTCCAGCTCGCGCATGTGTGACTGGTGATATGGCTCGCGAAGCGCTACTTGTTGAGATCTCTGTGATTGCTGCTGAGAAGTAATCGCTAAGCCTTTAGCGACAAGCAATGGCTTCAAGAGATTCCAGATACCTCGTCCCTCGGTTCTGGAATGACGATGCTCGAAGCCAAAAAAAAAGGAAAGCCAATGGCTTTCCTTTTTAGTATCTAGTGTTTGCTAACTGCTAACGATAGTCTGAAATTAACAACCCGGGCCACAATCTAGACAGTGTTTCACCATCTCTGGACCAAGGTGCAGTTTCGCGTTGAGGTCACGTAGCGCTGTTCGTACACCTTCTTCAATTACTGGGTGGTAAAACGGCATATCTAACATTTCAGAAACCGTCATCTTTTTCTGGTGTGCCCATGCGAGTAAGTGAGCCAAATGTTCTGCGTTTGGTCCCATCATCTCAGCACCAAGGAAACGGCCTGTACCTTGCTCGCCGTAAACGTGCAGAATACCTTTGTTGCGTAGCATCACTCGTGAACGACCTTGGTTCTCGAAAGACACTTCACCCGTTGCGAAACAACCACAGGTGCCTAAGCGGGTTATGATCTCTTTGTATGTTTCACCCACCATCGCGATTTGTGGATCAGAGAATACCGCAGAGATTTTAGAGCGGCGTAAGCCTGCGCGAATCTCAGGGAAGCGACCTGCATTATCACCCGCAATACGCGCTTGGTCTGCTGCTTCATGTAGTAGAGGCAGTTGGTTGCTTGCATCTCCGGCAATAAATACCGATGGCAGTGATGTTTGCAGTGTGTAGTGGTCGGCGATTGGCACACCACGCTCATCAAGCTCAAGAGAGGTATTCTCTAGGCCAAGCTTGTCTGTATTAGGACGACGGCCTGTTGCTGCCAGCACATACTCAACGATGTTGGTTTCTAGTTCACCTTGCTTATTTATGAACTGGATTTCGACGCGAGCTTCACCTGATTCTGAGGTAATGCGCTTCATGCTTTCGATTTTTACGTCTGCATCTAGGTAGAACTCTTCATTGAACGCTTTATCTGCATACGCCATTATCTCTGGGTCGGTCACTGGGCCAACTTGACCACCCAAACCGAACAGTTTGGTCTTCACACCTAAGCGATGCATTGACTGACCAAGTTCTAGGCCAATAACACCTGGGCCAAATACCGCAACCGACTCTGGTAAATCATCCCAGCTGAATACGTCATCGTTAATGATTAGACGGTCACCAAGCTCATTCCAAACTGCAGGGTATGCAGGGCGAGAGCCGGTCGCGATAACAATACGCTTAGCGGTGACAACCGTGTGGTCATCGATTTGTAGCGTGTTGTCATCTAAGAACTTTGCGTAGCCAGAGATCTTGTCTTGCTCTGGGATTTCATCAACACCTTCTAAAACAAAACCAACAAAACGGTCACGTTCAAACTTCACTCGGTCCATCACTTCACGGCCGTTAATTACGATATCACCTTGTGGGTGAACGCCAAAAGCCGGAGCTTTCTCGATTTGGTGTACGCTTTCAGCTGCTGCAATAAGCAGTTTAGATGGCATACAACCAACACGAGCACAGGTTGTACCGTAAGGGCCGCCTTCAATCATCACGACACTGTCAGTGTGTGCTTTTGCAGCGCGGTAAGAACCTAGACCTGCTGTACCGCCCCCGATAACTGCTACATCTACATTGACTTGTTTCATAATAATTTTCTCGCAATGGCTAAATTTAGTGTGAACGAACCCCTCCAACTCTGGTGATTTTTTGAGAGTCAGGATTGCGGGTCAGTTTTGTGATTCTGTTTTATTAGGTTTAGCTTGTGATTCAGCTTTTTGTTACTAACTGCTTCTTGTTACTAACTATAGGTTAGCTAAAAATTGGCCAGTCAGAAGCTGTATCTTTTTCCAAAGCTCAGATAAGAGTGGTTTGGAATAGCTAACCCACAAGAGGGTGGGTTAGCTGGTATTACTAAGCTATTTAATTACTTAGGTTATTTAATTGCTAAGTGTTTATTAGCGACTAAGTGGTTAACCTAGGAAAGTTTCTAGTTCTTCGCTACCACCGATGTGTTTGCCACCGATGAATACTTGAGGAACGGTAGTGCGACCAGATATTGCACGTAGGCTTACTGTTGTTGCGTCTTTACCTAGAACCACTTCTTCGTAGTTTAGACCTTTGTCGATTAGGTTCTGTTTCGCTTTCATACAGAAAGGACAGCCTGGCTTAGTGAATACTGTGATTGACTCTTGCTCTTTGTGTTCAGGAGCAAGGTAGTTAAGCATAGTATCAGCATCAGAAACCTTGAACGGGTCGCCTGGTACGTCTTCTTCGATGAACATTTTTTCTACCACGCCGTTTTTAACCAGCATGCTGTAGCGCCATGAACGTTTGCCAAAGCCGATGTCGTTTTTCTCAACTAGCATACCCATGCCGTCTGTGAAATCACCGTTGCCATCTGGGATGAATGTGATTTTTTCAGCTTCTTGGTCTGCTTTCCACGCGTTCATTACGAACGTGTCGTTTACAGAAACACAAAGGATGTCATCAACGCCGTTTTCTTTGAACACTGAGTGCAGTTCGTTGTAACGAGGTAGGTGGCTTGAAGAACATGTTGGTGTAAACGCACCTGGTAGGCTGAATACAATAACTGTCTTGTCTTTGAATAGCTCTTCCGTCGTTACGTTAACCCATGCATCACCTTGGCGAGTTGGGAATGTTACTTGAGGGATTGATTGACCTTCTTTAGATGCAAACATATTGATTTCCTTAAATAGTATTTTAATTTTGTTCTATCAGAGCTTAACGTTTTTCTTTGCTCTGTTTCGTTTCGTTGAGCCCATTATTAGATAAATCCTTTGATAGCTCTAATCGTTTGATGTTATGGTTTTGATAGGTAAATTCTATCAAGAGCATTTTTCTTTTAAATGTTTCTATTAAAACCTGAGGTAAGAGACTGAGCATGAACATTCGTGACTTTGAATACTTGGTGGCGCTCGCTGAGCACAAACATTTTCGAAAAGCAGCAGAAGCGTGCTTTGTAAGTCAGCCGACATTGAGCGGTCAAATACGCAAACTGGAAGATGAAATTGGACTTCAGTTAACCGAGCGTAGCCCAAGGAAGGTAATATTTACAGAATCAGGTTTACAACTTGTTGAGCAAGCCAAGCGCATTCTCAACGAGGTAAAGACGTTTAAAGATATGGCAAGTGGACACGGTGAAGCGATGACGGGGCCGATGCACATTGGTTTTATCCCGACCGTTGGCCCGTACATTTTGCCTAAGATCATTCCTTATCTAAAAGAGAGTTTCCCAGACCTTGAGCTTTATCTGCACGAAGCGCAGACACATCAGTTAGTGAGCCAGTTAGAAGATGGCAAGCTTGATTGCTTGGTGCTGGCTGCGGTAGATGAAACGGCTGCGTTCAAAGAGATTGATGTCTATGACGAACCATTAAGCGTTGCCGTACCGTGTGATCATGAATGGGCACAGCAGGACGCTGTCGATATGTTGCAATTAAATGGACAAACCGTGCTTGCACTGGGCGATGGTCACTGCTTACGAGACCAAGCCTTGGGCTTCTGTTTTGCTGCGGGTGCAAAAGATGATGAGCGCTTTAAAGCGACCAGCTTAGAAACGCTGCGTAACATGGTAGCGGCAGGGGCGGGCATTACCTTGTTACCTCAGTTATCGGTTCCAAAGGAAAAACAAAAAGATGGTGTGTGTTACGTGCCAGCGGTGAATCCAACACCTTCACGTCGCATTGTTGTTGCCTACCGACCGGGCTCTCCGCTAAAGGGGCGTTTTGAACAACTGGCTGAGGCTATCCGAACTCAATTGGAAAAAACGGCTTAGCACTCGAGTTTAGAGTGGAGTTTGTTCAGATGTAGATATAAAAAAAGGGTTGATATGAATTCATATCAACCCTTTTTTGTTGGTTCATCTTACTAAGTTCAACAAACCCTAGCTAGAATAGCTCTTCTACTGCTTCGCCTGATGACGTTGAGTAGATGTCATCATTGAAACGTTCAGTGATGTACTCAGTTGGCTCTGTGCCTTTCTCGAAGTACTCGAACATTGATGAGCTATCGAACTTATTAGTCAGTAAGCCAGTTTCACGGTCGATACGAACACGAACGATGTTCTCCGGAATCTCTTTACGCTCAGCAGGAACGCCCGCTAACGCCGTACCCATGAAATCAACCCATGCAGGCTCTGCCGTTTTAGCGCCCGCTTCGGCACCGGTAATCTGGCTCTTGCCAAGGTTAGAGTTCGCTTTAGTTCGACCTAGGTTACGGTTGTGGTTATCAAAACCAACCCATACCGTTGCCACCATGCCAGGGCCGTAGCCGCTGTACCATGTATCTTTCGAGTCATTGGTTGTACCGGTTTTACCGCCAATGTCACGACGCTTCAACGGCTGAGCTCGCCAACCTGTACCATTCCAACCTGTGCCAGCACTCCAGTCACCGCCGCCCCAGATGTTGCTGTACATCATTTCACGAACAAGGAATGCGTTCTGCTCAGAGATGACTTGAGGTGCGTATTGTACTTTGGCATCCACATCTTGCTCTGCAAACTCATCGGCCATTGGGTCTGTGGCAACCTTATGATCGCAATTGTCCTTACAAACCACTTTCGGTGTCGCTTCGAATTCAGTCTCACCAAATGGCGTTTCAATACGGCTGATGTAGAAAGGTTCAACGTAGTAGCCGCCATTAGCGAATACTGAGTAACCTTGAGCTACCTTCATTGGCGTTAAGCTACCCGCACCTAGAGCAATAGTTTCAGAACGAGGTACTTCGTCAATATCAAAACCAAAACGAGTTAGGTAGTTACGAGTATCATCTAAGCCAACTTCACGCAGCACACGCACAGCCATTACGTTTTTAGATTGAGCTAAGCCAATACGTAAACGCGTAGGACCCACGTAGGTCGGTGGTGAGTTCTTTGGTCGCCATGCGGTACCTTGGCTCTTATCCCATTGATTGATAGGCGCATCGTTGATCAGTGATGCTAACGTTAAGCCTTTATCAATGGCCGCTGAGTAGATAAATGGTTTGATACCAGAACCCACCTGACGAATAGATTGCGTCGCACGGTTGAATTTGTTGTGAACAAAGTTAAAGCCACCCACCATCGACAATACCGCGCCGTTGTTCGGGTTCATTGCAACAAAAGCAGTATTCGCATTGGGTACTTGGCTTAGTCGCCATTCAACAGGTGTTTCTGACTTCGCCTCTGCTGACTCTTCTGTCGGTTCTTCAGATACTTCGTCTCCTGTAATTACTTCATGGCGAACCCAAACTTGCTCACCAACAGCAAGAATCTCTTTCGCTTGAGAGGGTGCTGGTCCTTGGCGATTATCCGTTAAGAATTTACGCGCCCAGTTCATGCCTTGCCACTCAATAGTACCTTCGCCTTGGTTTTTAACCCAAACTTGAGCGCTTTTCGAATCAACCGCGGTAACAACAGCAGGGACTAAGTCACCATAGGTTGGTTGAGACTTAAGGTGTTTAACGATTTGTTCCTGATCCCAAGCTGATTGTGCCGTCTGCCATAATACTTTTTCTGCACCACGGTAGCCGTGACGCTCATCGTAGCCAAGTAGGTTCTTAATCGCCGCTTGGTTCGCTGCTTTTTGCAGTTTTGAATCAACGGTCGTGTAAACCTTCATTCCTGATGTGTAAGCGGCTTCGCCATAGCGTTCAACCATCCAAGCACGTGCTACTTCAGCAACATACGGCGCGCTCAGTTCAATCTCTGCACCGTGGTATTTCGATATCAATGTCTCGCTACGAGCTTCATCGAACTCTGCTTGAGTGATGTATTTCTCGTCTAACATTCGACGTAATACCACGTTACGACGGTGAGTCGCGCGCTCAATCGAATAGATAGGGTTCATCGTGGATGGTGCTTTCGGCATACCCGCTAGCGTAGCAATTTCACTCAGGGTGAGCTCGGGGAGATCTTTACCGAAATAAACACGCGCTGCCGCGCCAAAACCGTACGAGCGGTGACCAAGGAAGATCTTATTTACATAAAGCTCCATGATCTCTTCTTTGCTAAGCAGTTGCTCGATATGGATCGCAATGAAGATCTCTTTGATCTTACGCATTATCTTTTTCTCATTAGATAAGAAGAAGTTACGCGCAAGCTGCTGAGTAATGGTACTCGCCCCTTGTTTGGCTGAACCCGACATTGCAACGACGAGCGCTGCACGGGTGATACCGATTGGGTCAATACCTGGGTGTTCGTAAAAACGGCTATCTTCGGTGGCAATCAGAGCTTCAACTAAGTGGCGAGGGATCTCGTCATAAGTCACTGGGTTACGACGCTTTTCGCCAAATTGAGAGATCAACTTACCGTCTTGACTGAAGACTTGCATTGGCGTTTGGAGCTTCACGTCACGCAAAGTGGCAACATCAGGCAACTCTGGTTTTACGTAATAATAAAACCCAAAAATTGTACTGACTCCAAGAATCATGCAAATCAATGTAAATATGAATAATCGCTTTATGAACTTCACCGGATAATCCCTGATTAGTTAAGGCTGATAAGCAGCAAACCCTTGTACTCTAGGCTAAAAACTTAGCTTTCGTTTATTAACGCTTATTTAACTAATAATCACAACCCCTAGATAATCAACGAAATGCTTGGCACTTCAGGAGCTAGGTCACATGGGTTCATCATTAATTACAGGTATAGATATAAATCATCACAGCATCAAAGCCGTGGTACTAAAACCCGTGGGGGAGTTGTATGCCCTAGTGGGATACAAAGAGCTGCCGATTTCGGACGACATTTTTACAGCTAACCATACTTTGGAGTATCAGAAAACTGTTAAGAAACTTAAAGAACTTAGGAAAGGGCTGCCTTTTGGCTGTTGCAACGTCGCCATTTCAGTACCTGATAACACGGTGATCAGCAAAGTACTGCAAATAGAGAGTGAGTTAGAAGACAGAGAAAAAGAGTTTTCGATCTATCAAACCTTTGCTCATCAATCTCCCTTTCCGATAGAGGAGCTGAGTTTAGATTTTGTAAAGCTAGAAGACAAACGATTTGGTAAAGGTTCGACAAGCAGTTATCAGGTATACGCCACTCGTAAAGAAGTGGTGGATAGCCGAGCGGATGCTTTGACCAAAGCTGGTTTTAAACCTGTGGTGGTAGACACGCAGGCGCATGGGTTGCTTAACATCTGGCAAATGGCATCGCGCCTGTACCCCGAAAAGAAAAACTGGCTGCTGGTGGATGTGGGAATCGACCAAACGTCGTTAGGCATTATTCCACAAGGTTTGGCACCGTTTTATAAAGATATCGCTTTTGGTACCAAAGATCTTCGCAGCAATGGTGCGGCAAGTGATATCGAGAGTGTGTTCGCCACCACTGAAGATACACATCAATTCA
The DNA here is from genome assembly GCF_057785895.1 of Vibrio sp. QJM3NY_39. Classification (NCBI taxonomy): domain Bacteria; kingdom Pseudomonadati; phylum Pseudomonadota; class Gammaproteobacteria; order Vibrionales; family Vibrionaceae; genus Vibrio; species Vibrio sp. QJM3NY_39. Next base: position 277,360 of record NZ_CM173505.1, read on the forward strand.
TTGTTAACCTGATTGAGAAGCTCAAGCGTCAATTGCAGCTCTATTCCTCGGGAAATGCGCAGCAACCTATCTCAGGGATCTGGCTGATGGGCGAGGGCGCCAGCATTCCTATGGTAACCGAAGAGCTAGAACGTCATTTTCAGATGAGTTGCGAGTCACTGAACCCTTTGTCTCTATTTGAGAATAAGGTGGCGAAGCGACGTCGATTACCAACGAACTGGCAACATTTCGGTATTGCGGCGGGTATGGCGATGAGTGGACTCAAGTGGCAGGGAGAAAAGCATGTTGCATCAAATTAATCTGCTGCCGTGGCGTGATGATATTCGCGCTCAGCACAAAAAGCGCTTTATTCATCTGGTCATTCTTGGTGTCATCATCGCGCTTGCAGGGCAATGGGCGGTTGGTCACTATTTTTACGACCAACAAGCCAAGCAGCAAGCACGTCTTAGTTACCTCAATCGATATATTACCGAGCTCGACCGACAAATTCAGTCATTAAAGGTCGCGGAGCAGGAGCATAAAGCGATTCTGAGCAGGCTTGATGTAGTCGAATCATTGCAGCTTGGTCGCAACAAGACCACCGACTTTATGAACCTGATGCCGAAGCTTATTCCTGAGGGTGTGTATGTCGACAAAATAAAGATGAATGGTCAGGAGATTGAAATGTCGGGCATCAGCGACAGCACCGCTCGTCTCGCCACCATGTTGGACAATCTAGAGCGTTCTGATTCTCTGGAAGGGGTCGAGATGCACTCCATCGTTCATAACCGCAAGCGCTTCAATAAAGAGTTTCAGACCTTCAAGGTCTCTTTTGTGTTTAGCCCTATTTCTTTAGAAAACACGACCGCAGAGAGCACAACTGCGAACATAAAAGAGAAGGGGGCGAATCATGGCTAACGTTCAAAATCGGATTAGTTGGCAAAATAGGATGAGCTTGCAAGATCTTGATGTTGATGAGATCACCGAATGGCCGTTACTGCCTCAATTACTGGTGATTCTAGTGTTGGTGATACTTATTCAAGGAGTGGGCACTTGGTTGTATGTGCTGCCTTTGGACGATGAGCTACAGCAGATGAAGCAACAAGAGCAGACCTTAAAAGCGACCTTGAGAATAAAGGCCAATAAGGTTGCGGCCTTACCTAAGCTTCAGAGCCAGCTGGATGAGCTAACTAGCCGTTATGACTATCTATTGGAGCAATTGCCCGTTCAAAAAGAGCTAGCCAGTATGTTGGCCTCTGTGAACGAGCTTGGATTGGATAATAAGCTGACATTTACGCGAATTGACTGGGGGCAGAAGCAGAACAAAGAGTTTCTCTATCGTTTACCGCTCAACATCGAGCTGACGGGTGACTACCACGAGATTGGTGATTTCTCTGCGGCCATTGCTAAGCTGCCGTGCATCATCAGCTTTGATGACGTGAATTGGCAGCGAGTCAGTCAAGAAAGTAGCACGCTGCACTTCAGGGTTCGAGCTTATACCTACCAATTTAAATCGGAGGTCAATGATGAAACCCAATAGCGTGTTTTATTCAACATTACTATTGCTTGTGCTCACGGGCTGTAAAGCGAATGAAGATTCGTTAGAAGACTTTGTAGTGCAAGTTGAGGCCAAAGCGAGAAAAGAGGTGGAACAACTGGTTCCTGCGACTGAATTTTTGGCCGCTACTTATCAGCGCCGCGCCTTTCGTCCTCCGTTTGAACTGCCTAAAGAAGCCATCGTGCAAAATCAGCCTTTAGTTAAGAAAGACTGTTGGCAACCTAGCGCGCGTTCTCGTAATGGGAAATTAGAGAAGTACCCGTTGAGTAAGCTTCGTTTAAGAGGCTTCATGGGAAGCGGCACAAGTGTGTTTGGGTTAGTGCAAACACCCAAAGGGAACGTGGTAAACGTCAAAAAAGGCCAGTTTATCGGCTTAAACAATGGCCGAGTTACTAAAGTGACGAGCCAGTACGTTCAGGTTAATGAAACTCTTCCAGATGGCTTAGGTTGTTGGCATAAGCGCAACGTTAGACTGGCTCTGAAGTAAACCAATGTCACATGATGTGGATATGAGATGTAAATATGATTAAAGGAATAAGTAGATTAGTGAGCAAGGCTCTACAAGGTTTTGCTGTGTCTGTGATGTTGGTTTTTAGCGTATTCAGTTATGCAGAAAGCCTACCAAATAAATTAGAGAATATTGATTTTAGGGTAAATAAGGATAAAGACGCCGTCATTATTATTGAGCTGGCAACCAGCACCGCTGTGGTGGATGTTCAACGTGCTCAGGAAGGGTTAAGTATCGAATTACTCAATACTCAAGTTAATGACGATAAGCTTTATCTTTTGGATGTGAAGGATTTCGCGACCCTAGTGGAAGGTATTGAAGTCTATAAAGAGACGCCCAGCACACGATTGTTGGCGACGATCGCTGGTGACTATCAGTATGAATATAACCTAAAAGGTCGTTTCATAGAGGTGGTGATCAGCAAGCCTGTTATCAATGAAGCGACCAAAGAGAAAAGCGTTTTAGAAAAAGAGGGCAAACTGATATCGATTAACTTCCAAGATATCCCGGTACGAAATGTCCTTCAGCTGATTGCTGACTACAACGATTTCAATCTCGTCGTGTCTGACTCGGTAGCTGGTAACCTAACTTTACGTTTAGATGGCGTACCTTGGCAGCAAGTTCTCGACATTATCTTGCAAGTTAAAGGACTAGATAAGCGCGTTGATGGCAATGTTATTTTGGTGGCGCCAAAAGCAGAACTCGATCTTCGAGAGCAACAAGCGTTAGAGAAATCTCGCTTGGAAGAGGAGTTAGGAGAGCTTAAGTCGGAAATCATCAAGATTAATTTTGCTAAAGCCACCGACATTGCCGACATGATTGGCGGTGAAGGGGCGGTGAGCATGTTGTCCGATCGTGGCTCGATCACCATTGATGAACGCACCAATTCCCTATTGATTCGTGAGCTGGAAGAAAACATTGCCGTGATACGAGGCATCATTGAATCTTTGGACATCCCCGTGAAGCAAGTCCAGATAGAGGCGCGCATCGTAACCGTTACCGAGGGTAACCTTGATGAGTTAGGGGTGCGTTGGGGTGTTTCTTCCACCAACGGTAGCTTTAAAGTTGGCGGATCGATAGAGGGCAACCACCCATCGCAAATTACGCCGTATGACGATAATGGTGGGAATAGTGCGATTGACGATTTCCTCAACGTTAATCTAGGGGCGACATCTCCTAATGCATCAAGCATTGCGTTTCAGGTGGCCAAACTGGGTTCAGATACCTTGCTTGATCTTGAATTGTCGGCATTACAACAAGAGTCAAAAGCTGAGATTATTTCCAGCCCACGTTTAATCACCACCAATAAAAAGCCCGCTTATATTGAGCAAGGTACTGAAATTCCTTATTTAGAGTCGTCTTCAAGTGGTGCTACTTCGGTCGCATTTAAGAAAGCAGTGTTGAGTCTTAAGGTGACACCACAAATCACGCCCGACAATCGTTTGGTATTGGATTTAAGCGTGACGCAAGATAGGCCAGGGCAAGTAGTGAAAACGGGAACGGGTGAGGCTGTTGCCATTGACACTCAACGCATAGGGACGCAAGTGCTTGTTAATAATGGTGAAACAGTCGTACTTGGCGGGATATTCCAGCACAGTGTGAGCAGTACAGTGGACAAAGTTCCTCTGTTAGGAGACCTGCCAGTTTTGGGTGCATTATTCCGTCGTAGCTATGAAAATGTGGGTAAAAGTGAACTACTTATTTTTGTTACACCCAAAGTTGTGATTCAGTAATGAACAATTAGATTAAAAATAAAGTTGCATTAGTGGCACCTAACCTTGATAATTTCGGGTCTTATCACGAATTATCTGTGAGGAATCGGTGCCACGGGCCTTTTAATTTCAGTACTTGTACTGACCTACCTTGTGGCGATGTCATTGAATTAACGTTGTAAATTACTGCTAAAAACATGGCTGAGAAACGCAATATTTTTCTTGTTGGCCCAATGGGCGCCGGCAAAAGTACAATTGGTAGACACCTAGCTTCCCAACTTCATATGGAGTTTCTAGACTCTGACACTGTGATCGAAGAGCGCACTGGCGCAGACATCGCATGGGTTTTTGATGTTGAGGGCGAAGATGGTTTCCGTAAGCGCGAAGAATCTGTAATCAACGATCTGACAGAAGAACAAGGTATTGTTCTTGCGACAGGCGGTGGTTCAGTGCTGAGCAAAGAAAACCGTAACCGTCTATCTGCACGAGGCATTGTTGTATACCTAGAAACAACAATTGAAAAGCAACTTGCTCGCACTAACCGCGACAAGAAACGCCCTCTACTTCAAACAGACAACCCGCGTGATGTGCTAGAAGATCTAGCTGTATCTCGCAACGCACTATACGACGAAGTGGCGGACTACACAGTTCGTACCGACGATCAAAGTGCAAAAGTGGTAGCCAACCAGATCGTAAAAATGCTAGAAGAACGTTAAGTTCATTTTTTCGGAGAGCAAACCCATGGAACGGATTACGGTCAATCTAGCTGAGCGTAGCTACCCTATCTCTATTGGCGCCGGGTTATTTGAAGACCCGGCGTACCTTTCTTTTTTATCAGGTAAACAGAAAGTTGTTGTTATCAGTAATGTGACAGTAGCGCCTCTTTATGCCGATAAAATTTTATCGTTGTTGGATCAAGTAGGCTGTCAAACTTCTCTTTTAGAGTTGCCAGACGGTGAGCAATACAAAACACTTGAAACGTTCAACTCAGTGATGAGCTACATGCTTGAAGGAAATTACAGCCGCGATGTGGTGGTGATTGCTTTGGGTGGTGGTGTTATCGGTGATTTGGTCGGTTTTGCTGCCTCTTGCTACCAGCGCGGTATTGATTTCATTCAAATCCCGACGACCCTTCTTTCTCAAGTGGACTCCTCTGTAGGTGGTAAAACTGCAGTGAACCATCCCCTTGGCAAGAATATGATCGGCGCTTTTTACCAACCAAAATCTGTCATCATCGATACTAACTGCCTATCAACGCTTCCTGAGCGTGAGTTCGCAGCGGGCATTGCTGAGGTGATCAAATACGGCATCATTTACGATGAAGTCTTCTTTGATTGGTTGGAACAGAATCTAGAGAAACTTTATCAACTTGATGAAGATGCACTGATTACCGCGATTGCTCGTTGTTGTGCAATTAAGGCTGAAGTGGTTGCTATAGATGAAAAAGAGTCAGGAATCAGAGCGTTATTGAACCTAGGTCATACATTTGGTCATGCGATCGAAGCAGAACTAGGCTATGGTAATTGGCTACATGGTGAAGCTGTGTCGTCAGGCACTGTAATGGCAGCGAAAACCGCTCAATTACAGGGACTGATCTCTCAGCAGCAGCTTGAGCGAATTATTTCTATACTCAAGAATGCGAAACTGCCAATCCATACGCCAGAAAGCATGTCTTTTGAAGACTTTATGAAGCACATGATGCGTGATAAAAAAGTGCTGTCTGGTCAGTTACGTTTGGTATTACCAACAAGTATTGGTACCGCTGAAGTGGTCGCTGATGTGCCTCAAGACATCATAAAACAAGCGATTGATTTCTGCCGTACTCTTTAAATTTGGTTGTGAGGTTGCCTAGCTAAACTCTAGGCAGCTGAAGCGTTTTACTGATCGATCTTATCAGTAGGGATCCCCAATGAGTTTGGCTCATGAATTAAGAGTATTAGAGTTAGAATCTCAAGTTGAGCTGCTAGAGCGCTTACAGCTTTTGACTAACTTTGGTTCAAACCTTGTAACGGTTGCGGGCAAAGCTGGCTCTGGCCGATCTTGGTTGGCTCAACGTTACCTTGAAGCATGGTCGACAGAAAAAAATCAGTGTTTACTGCTTTGTCACCCAAGCCAAGACGATCAACAACGTCGCGTGCTTATTCTTAGCCAAATTGTTTCTGATCCCCTGTTTAATCAACATGATTCTTTATCAGATAGCCTTGCAAGGCTACTGGATGGAGAGTCGTGTAATGTGGTTATCGTTGTAGATGATGCCCATCGACTGTCTGAGCTATTGGTATCCGAATTATGGATGTTGGTACTTGAAGCTCAATCAAACCCTCAATGGACGATCAATATCGTTCTCTTCTCGGAAATTGGCCATCTAGACACGCTACTAACACGTCTTAGTTACGGGCAACCACACAAGCCTATCGACCTCGAGATCGATGATCTTTCTCAACCAGAAGCGGAACATTTCTTTGAATCCCTAGTGATTCGATATGTTGATGATGAGTCTGAAACTCGCGTGCGACGTGCGTTTAATAAAGCACAACCTTTGCCCGGTGAGTTAATGGCTTTAGGAGAATTGAAAGTGGAAAAAAGGATTATTATTCGCTCAATCATTGGCTCACCCATCAATATCGCGATGGTGGTGGCCTTGTTGTTGGTTTTAATTGGTGGTGGCTATTGGTGGATGTTCAGTCAACCAACCCCTGACGATAAAGCGCAATCACTTATCGCTCCCATTGAACAAACAGCTATCCCAACGTTTGAAGTGGAAAGTGGTACCGAGCAAGCCGGAGTCGACGGATCTTCAGATTCTCAAGCCGAAGCTGACATGAGCTATCAAGGTGCTGACGATGACAGTTCATCATTACCACCGGTTGTGGTGGAAGGTACAGCCAGTGTTGGCGAGGTGAAACAAGAGCAGCAACGTGTTGTGATTACTTCTGATGTGGTTGATGCCTTGCTTGATGACAAGCCGAAAAGTGCCGATACCAGTGCGATTGATGCTGCCGTAGAAGAAAACACAGGTGCCGCGGTTAGCGCGCAACCTGATGCGGCGAAAAACGAGTCACAAGCTTCAGTTGATGAAGATACTGACCTAACGGAATCAACACCGCCGACGAAAAAGATCACCTTCTCATTTGCTCGTGAAGAGTTACAAGCTATCTCGCCACGCGCTTATACCTTACAGCTGAGCGCGATGACGTCATTAGAAGATGTTCAGTCTTTTATTGAAGAATATGACGTCGAGGACAAGGTTCGTATTTACCCAACACTTCGCAATGACACCAAGTGGTTTATTATCACTTATCAAGATTATCCTACGATTCAAGTCGCGCGAGATGCTGTAAGTGCGTTATCAAAACCACTTCAGCAGTTGGAACCTTGGGCAAAATCGATGAATCAAGTGCATCGAGAGATAGAACGTGCGAAATAACCCTGAGCTTAGCCTCAAAATATGTTACATTCCGCAGCCTTATTTTTGAGTTGATAGATAGAGCAGTAAATGAAAAAGCAGCGTGCCTTTCTAAAATGGGCTGGTGGTAAATATGGCCTAGTTGAAGACATCCAACGTCACCTGCCACCTGCTCGTAAATTGGTAGAACCGTTTGTCGGTGCCGGCTCAGTATTTCTGAATACTGATTTTGAACAGTACCTGCTTGCAGATATCAATCCCGATCTTATCAACCTATACAATCTACTTAAAACCGATCCTGAAACCTATATCACTGAAGCGAAGCGTTGGTTCTGTCCGGAGAATAACCGTAGAGAGGTGTTCTTAGATGTTCGCGCTGAGTTCAATGGTACAGATAACGTCATGTATCGCTCGTTAGCTTTCTTGTACATGAACCGATTTGGCTTCAATGGCCTGTGTCGTTACAACAAGAAGGGCGGTTTTAACGTTCCATTTGGTTCTTATAAAAAACCTTACTTTCCAGAAGCTGAGTTGGAGTTTTTTGCTGAGAAAGCGAAGAAAGCGACGTTTGTTTGTGAAGGGTATAGCGAGACCTTTAGCCGCGCCCGTAAAGGCTGTGTGGTTTATTGTGATCCTCCTTATGCGCCATTGTCTAGTACTGCTAACTTTACCTCTTATGCGGGTAATGGCTTCAGCTTAGATGATCAAGCGGCCTTGGCTGATGTTGCAGAAAGAGCGGCAATGGAACGAGGCATTCCTGTCTTGATTTCAAACCATGATACGACCTTAACGCGCCGTTTATACCATGGTGCGGAACTGAACGTGGTCAAAGTTAAGCGCACCATTAGCCGTAATGGCGCAGGGCGTAATAAAGTTGATGAGTTACTGGCACTTTTTCATAAAGAGAAAAACCAGCAACACGTTCCAACAGAATTGTAGTCGTCAGCATAATCCCCAAACTCATTAAATTGAGTGACCAACGGGTACTTTCATAAACTAATCTTTCGAACTGCTAGAATCTGCTTAGGTGCTTAGGTAGAATTGCACACCAAATAGTCTTGGGATTGAGTCTTGTATTCGTGTACGAGATGTCACAAGGCGGTGATATTCGCAATTTACTCACTCTTAAGAGGTTTGGTATGAAAGATTTTCTAATCGCTCCATCGATTTTGTCTGCAGATTTTGCTCGTCTTGGTGAAGACGTAGAAAAAGTACTCGCAGCCGGTGCCGATGTTGTGCACTTCGATGTGATGGATAACCACTACGTACCCAACCTGACTTTTGGTGCACCGATCTGTAAAGCGCTGCGAGACTACGGCATCACAGCTCCAATCGATGTTCACCTAATGGTTAAGCCAGTAGACAGCATCGTACCTGAGTTTGCTAAAGCCGGTGCATCAATGATTACCTTCCACGTTGAAGCGTCTGAGCACGTTGATCGTACTCTACAGCTAATTAAAGAACACGGCTGTAAAGCAGGCGTAGTATTGAACCCAGCAACGCCACTTTCTTGCCTTGATTACATCCTAGACAAAGTCGACATGATTCTACTGATGTCAGTGAACCCTGGCTTTGGCGGTCAATCTTTCATTCCTCATACTCTTGATAAGCTGCGCGCTGTTCGTAAACTTATTGATGAATCAGGCCGTGATATCCGCCTAGAGATTGATGGCGGCGTGAAGGTAGATAATATCCGTGAAATCGCAGAAGCGGGCGCAGATATGTTCGTTGCCGGTTCAGCTATCTTCAATCAACCAGATTACAAAGAAGTGATTGATGAGATGCGCGCAGAGCTTGCAAAAGTAAACGCATAATCGTAAAACTACAGATAGATTGAATATTAAGGGGCTCATTGGCCCCTTTTTTACGTCTTGGAGCTCAACTCATAAGACGAACATAATAAATAGGAAAGTAAGATGTCATTAAGCTCAATAAAACTGATTGCCTTTGATTTGGATGGAACCTTGTTAGATAGCGTGCCTGATTTGGCTATCGCCGCTGACCAAGCTTGTCAGGAACTGGGTTTTTCTTCAGTAAGCGAAGAACAAGTTCGCGACTATGTGGGTAATGGTGCTGATGTTCTTATTGGACGTTCATTGAGCCGTAATCTTACGGTTGATCCAAGCCTTGAGCCTGATCTTTTGAAGAAAGCGCGTATCCTGTTTGATGATTTCTACGAGCAGGGCGGCCATAAGCTGAGTCACCTTTATCCATCGGTTAAAGAGACGTTAGCTGAGCTAGACAAAGCGGGCTTCACCATGGCTCTTGTCACCAACAAGCCTTCGAAATTTGTACCAGATGTTCTGGCGCAGCACGGTATCGATAAGTACTTTGTTGATGTGTTGGGTGGCGACTCTTTCCCAGAGAAGAAACCGAACCCAGTAGCGCTGAACTGGTTGCTGGAAAAGCATAATGTGAAGGCTGAAGAGATGCTGATGGTAGGCGATTCAAGCAACGACATCAAAGCGGCTAAGAACGCAGGCTGCCACTCGTTTGGTCTGACTTACGGTTATAACCACGGTGAGCCGATTTCAGTATCAAACCCTGACTATGTCGCAGACAACATTGCACAATTACTAGATGTCGTTCTAGTTTCAGCATAAAGCGGACAAAAGTTAGCTAACCTACTAGCAAAATACTTATCAATGAGTACACTGGATGAGCCGTACAGAAGAGCTGTGCGGCTTTTCTATTTTAAAGTTAAGAAGCTAAGTTTTTCAGATACTACGTTAAGAAACTAAGTTAACGAGCTTAGCGAACAAGCAAAGGAATTAAAACCATGAGCAAGCCCATCGTATTGAGTGGTGTTCAACCATCTGGTGAACTAAGTATCGGTAACTACTTGGGTGCTCTACGTCAATGGCAACAGATGCAAGATGATTACGATTGCCAATACTGTGTTGTAGACCTTCACGCAATTACGGTTCGCCAAGATCCGAAAGCACTGCATGAAGCGACTCTAGACGCATTAGCAATCTGTCTTGCTGTCGGTGTTGATCCAAAGAAGAGCACGCTATTTGTTCAGTCACACGTACCAGAGCATGCTCAACTTGGTTGGCTTCTTAACTGTTACACACAAATGGGTGAACTGAGCCGTATGACTCAGTTTAAAGATAAGTCTGCACGTCACTCAAATGACGTAAACGTAGGCCTATACGACTACCCAGTGTTGATGGCTGCAGATATCCTGCTTTACGGTGCTCACCAAGTGCCAGTAGGTAGCGACCAGAAACAACATCTAGAGCTAGCTCGTGATATCGCAAATCGCTTTAACAACATCTACGGCCCTGAAACGCCAATCTTCCAAGTACCAGAACCTTACATTCCAACAGTGAATGCACGTGTGATGAGCCTGCAAGATGCGACTAAGAAGATGTCTAAATCTGATGATAACCGTAAGAACGTGATTACTCTGCTAGAAGAGCCTAAGTCGATCATCAAGAAGATCAACAAAGCGCAGACTGACGCAGAAACACCACCACGTATTGCTCACGATTGGGAAAACAAAGCGGGTATCTCTAACCTAATGGGTCTGTACTCTGCAGCGACGGGTAAAACGTTCGAAGAGATCGAAGCGCAATACCAAGGCGTTGAAATGTACGGTCCATTTAAGAAAGATGTAGGCGCAGCATTGGTTGAGATGCTTGAGCCGATTCAATCTGAATACCACCGTATCCGTGCTGACCGTGCTTATATGGATGCAGTAATGAAAGCGGGTGCTGAAAAAGCCTCTGAGCGCGCAGCCGTGACACTGAAAAAAGCATACGAAGCAGTCGGTTTTGTTACTCGCCCGTAGGGTGAGCTAAAGCCACTCGTTTCAGAATTTAAGCCCAAAGTAGACGCTGTTTACTTTGGGCTTTTTAGTACCCGTTTCATTTACTCCCCAGTAAATCTCTTGTTTGAATTGATGATTTAAGCATTATCTCGCTAACATATTCATAATATTAATGCTGTGCAGACGATCCTATTCCCTCTCCTTAGGGTTTATAAAATCTTGCTTATTTCTATTTATGTTGGAAATACATAACATGCCAAACAATTGATGATCATTAAGTGATAAGTTCCTCATTTTCTTGCTAACTGACTTATTCCTTTCATAAATAAACCTGATAGTTACCACAAAATACATGACTGCCAATAGACGGCAGTAACTATAAATCGATGAACTCAGGTGAAACGGATGGCTCTTTTACACAAACCTTCATTGCTAGCAGTGGCAATTGGTAGCTTGCTAACAGCAAGTGCACACGCTGATTTGTTTATTTCACAATATGTGGAAGGCGGCAGCTACAACAAAGCGGTTGAGATTGCTAATAACGGCGATAGCAGCATGAATTTAGATGGTTACTCGCTGGCGAAGTCTGCGAATGGCAACGGCTCATGGGGCGCCACTTTACCTTTAGATGGCCACGTTTTAGCGCCTGGTGAGGTACTTGTTGTCGCTCATACGAGTGCGAGTGATGAGATTAAAGCCGTCGCTGACATTCTCAACGCGTCGATTGCTAACCATAACGGTGACGACCCGCTGGCTATCTTGAATTCAGATAACTCGGTACACGATATTGTTGGTTTGATGGGTGATGTGGATTGGGGTAAAGATGTTACTTTGGTTCGAGCGACACAAACTCCTTCGGCAACATTCGATGCTTCACAGTGGGTGTCGTTACCAAAAGACAGCATTGAAGGCTTAGGTTCATTAGACAGTGTTGAACTGCCAGAAGCGTTCACTTGTACACAAGATGGCTCTGACCCAGTATTCACAACCATTCAAGAGATCCAAGGCGAGGGTGCAACATCACCGTTCATTGATGGCTATCCGTACATCACGGACGATGAGTACTTCGTTAAAGGTGTTGTGAGTGCGGTGACAACGGGCATAACCAAAGGTTTCTACCTGCAAGCACTTGAGGATGACTTCAATTCAAGTACTTCTGAAGGTCTATTTATCCACACGAATCAATCGAGCTCAGAACTGGCTGCGGGCGACGTAGTGTGTGTGAAAGGTAAGGTTCAAGAATACTACAGCCATACTCAGCTTAAAGTTGAAAACAACCAATGGCTAAAACAGGGCGAACAACAAGCACCTGAAGCAACGGCGATAGAAGCGCTAGACAGTGATGAGAACTTCGCAGCAACGCTTGAACGCTACGAAGGCATGTTGGTGAAAACGACCGAAGCGCTTGATATGCGTGTGACTCGTACCTTTGGTTATGACTATTCAGGTCGTCGTAACAACATGATACTGGCACATGAGCGTATTAACATGCAGCCGAACCAGCTTTTCGCAGCAGGTTCTGAAGACGCGAAACAACAAACGGAAGATAACGCAGACCGTCGTCTTTTCGTTGAAACCGATCAAAAAGCGGGTGACGGGCAGGTTCCTTTCTATCCAGACTTCGGCCGTACCGATATTGATCAAGATGGTTCAACAGAAGACTACATTCGTATTGATGACACCATTGTTGGTCTAGAAGGCGTACTTACCTACAGCTACGGTGAGTACCGCTTAGTGACAACTAACCAGATCTCGGCTGAAAACTTCGTTCGTAACGATCCGCGTACCGACAAACCAGACATGGATGAAGGCGACCTTCGCATCGCGACTTTCAATGTTTTGAACTACTTCAACTCTCCATTTGGCGGTGACGCAAACCAACACGGCAACAACCGTGGTGCGAACACCATCACCGAGTTTGAGATGCAGCAAGAGAAGATAGTGAACGCGATTCTTCGCTTAGATGCAGACATCATTGGTTTGATGGAAATTGAGAACAACGGCTTTGGTGAAGGCTCAGCCATTCACCAGCTTGTTAACCAACTGAATGATCGCATTGAGCGTAAGAAAGACCGCTATACCTTTGTAGCTGTCGATTCGAACGAAGATGGCGTGACCGACGAGATGGACTCGATTGGTACCGACGTTATTACAACAGGCGTTATCTACCGCAAGAAAGTAGTTAAGCTTAAAGACAGCCGCGTTATCGCGATGCCAAGCCAACAAGCACCAGAAGTGTTAGACGATTCTGGCAAGGTGATTGAAGACGGTAAGAACTACCAACGTGACTCATTGGCGCCAACCTTTAAAGTTAAAGGCACTAAAGAGAAACTCACCGTTGCGATTAACCACTTTAAATCGAAAGGTTCTAAGTGTTGGGAAGATGCTGCACCGGTCGAGCAGGGCGGTCAAGGTGGCGTTGACGCCGATAAGCAAGGCTCATGTGAGAACTTCCGTGTGGCTGCAGCAGTTGCTCTGGGTGAAGCGCTAGACGGCATCAAAGGCCATAAAGTGATTCTGGGGGATATGAACTCGTACGGCATGGAAGATCCAATGCTGGTGCTTACGGATTACTCTGAAGAGAAATACGGTAAGCAAATCAAAGCGGCGCGTAACACTTACATTGACGGCGTCGAGCAGTTTGGTGATAACGGTGCGGTGATTACTAAGAACTACGGCTACATTAATGCTGTGGCTCAAAAGCACCCAGACAGCTGGAGCTACTCATACAATGATGAAGTTGGTGCCTTGGATCATTTGTTGATCAGTGACAGCCTGAAAGATAGGGTTGTCGATGCGACCGATTGGCACATCAATGGTGGTGAGTCGACGTTGTTTGACTACAACGAAGAGTTCAAAGGTGACCTACCTAAGTACCAAGATCACTTCCGTTCATCGGATCATGATCCTGCTGTTCTTGAACTGCGAGTAGGCGGTTCATTTGGCTTCGGTGCTCTGATGTCACTATTTGGTTTAGCAATGTGGCGTCGTCGCAAGTAGCTCAATCACAAATAGATTGGCTTGCTATACAAGCAAGCCAATTCAGGTAACTGAAAGTTATCTGTAAACAATTAAGGTCAACTTAGGTTGGCCTTAATTATTGGCGAAATGCAGTTTCCACTTGCCTTTCGCCATGGGTATTGCACAATACCGCCCCTATATCTCCCAATCATTTAGTATTTAGCAAACGATTTCGACCCATGTTACTTATCATCGATAACTACGACTCTTTTACCTATAACTTGTATCAGTATTTCTGTGAGTTAGGGGTCACTGTAAAAGTTGTTCGCAACGATGAGATTGATATTGTCGGTATTGAAGCGCTGAATCCTAGCCATCTAGTTATCTCGCCAGGTCCTTGTACGCCTGATGATGCGGGAATCTCTCTGCGAGTCATTGAACACTTCGTTGGTAAACTGCCGATCTTAGGTGTGTGTCTTGGTCATCAAGCCATTGCTCAAGTGTTTGGTGGTGAAGTAGTGCGAGCCAGACAAGTGATGCACGGTAAAACCTCTCCAATACGCCACAATGGCAAGAGCGTTTTTCAAGGGCTTAATAACCCTCTGACTGTGACACGTTACCATTCTCTAGTGGTGAAAAATGGCACGCTGCCTGACTGCTTTGAACTGACGTCTTGGACGGAATTCGAAGATGGCAGCATGGATGAGATCATGGGTTATCAACACAAAACCTTGCCGATTGATGCGGTGCAATTTCATCCTGAGTCGATTAAAACAGAGCAAGGGCACCTGCTTCTCGCTAACTTCTTAGCGCGTTGAGTGTTTAAATTCGACCCTTTCTCCGCCTAAATAAGCCAGTTGAACCTGTTAGTCCATTCGTTAAGCGTTTAAATTCGGGCGCTACGCGTCTCTTACTCCTCTGACGCTGATCACTTTTTATAACATTTCTCTCTCTTAAGGCTAAGTTTTTAGCCTATGCAAAATTATTCGCCTTATTTCGTCTCGAACCCAATATACCGCAATGCCAGTAAGGCTTTGCCGTTGCAGGTTATGCGTTTAGGTAAAAAAAGCTTCATAAAACAGATTAATTGATGCATAAATAGTCATAGGTAGTGACGTTTAGCTGGTTGTTAGGGACAGCTAAAGAATAATCTACTATTGAAAACGTTAATTAAATGTAAATATAATGCTGCAGCGGGATTATGGAGAGAGAAAATATCTTTGTCTCACTTATGAACCAGTACGCTTATTTGCGAAGCTTGCGGTATCGAAAAGGAATGTACGATGACAGTGGAAAAAAAAGTAGAACGTAGTCTGTTTAATGAGGTGATGGTGCCTTGTTATAACCCAATGGAAATGATCCCGGTAAAAGGGGAAGGCGCACGCGTTTGGGACCAACAAGGCCGAGAATATATCGACTTTGCTGGTGGTATCGCTGTGAGCTGTTTGGGTCACTGTCACCCAGCAATGGTTAACGCAGTTACTGAGCAAGCAAACAAGATTTGGCATTTAAGTAATGTCATGACCAATGAACCTGCATTACGTCTAGCGAAGAAGCTAACCGACGTATGTTTTGCAGAAAAAGTATTCTTTGCCAACTCTGGTGCAGAAGCGAACGAAGCAGCATTGAAGCTAGCTCGTCGTTGGGCAGCGGATGTTCACGGTCCTGAGAAATCTGAAATCATTGCATTCAAACAAGGTTTCCACGGTCGTACTTTCTTTACCGTAACGGTGGGTGGTCAAGAGGCTTACTCTGATGGCTTCGGTCCTAAACCTGGCGATGTAACTCACCTGCCTTACAACGATATTGCAGCGCTAGAAGCGCACATCTCAGATCGCACATGTGCAATCATGATGGAACCTTTGCAAGGCGAGGGCGGTATCATATCTCCAACATCTGAGTTCGTGAACACGGTTCGTGAACTGTGTGACAAACACAATGCGCTGCTTATCTTTGATGAAGTGCAAACAGGTAATGGCCGTACGGGTAACTTTTACGCTTACCAAGGCCTAGGTGTGACACCTGATATCCTAAGTACAGCGAAATCACTAGGTGGCGGTTTCCCAATCGGCGCAATGCTAACGACCACCGAACTCGCGACACACCTAAAAGTCGGTACGCACGGTTCTACTTACGGCGGCAACCCACTGGCGTGTGCCGTTGCTGAAGCGGTTGTTGATGTCGTTAGCCAGCCGGAAACGCTAGCTGGCGTGAAAGAACGTGAAGCAATGTTCCGTGATGGTTTAGCTAAGATTAACGACAAATACCAAATATTCAGTGAAGTTCGCGGTAAAGGCCTATTGCTAGGTGCAGCACTTAATGATGCATGGCAAGGTCGTGCTCGCGATGTATTAGTAGCAGCAGGCGAACAAGGCTTGATGGTACTGGTTGCGGGTGCAAACGTGGTTCGTTTCACGCCATCACTGGTTATCACTACACAAGAAATTGAAGAAGGTTTATCAAAACTAGACAAAGCAATCGCTACGCTAGTTTAGCCTGAGCGGCGTCATAGGAATGATCGCCATTAGAGCGATCCCATGACGTACCGCTAAAGGCCCAAGATTCTCGTTTTGGGCCTGTTTTGCATCTGGAGGGAATATTGATGCTAGTTGTTCGCCCAATAAAATTATCTGATTACGATGCGTTGCATACCTGCGCGGTTGAGTCTGGTCACGGATTCACATCTCTTCCGGTTAACGAAGAACTGTTAACCAACCGAATTACTCATTCTGAATACAGCTTTGCTAAACAAGACGTGACTGAACCTGGTGATGAAGGCTACCTAATGGTTGGCTTTGATACCGAAACCGGAGAAGTCGCAGGTACCACAGGTATCGAAGCCTCAATTGGCTGGGATGTTCCGTTTTACTCTTACCACATCAGCAAAGTGGTTCACTCATCGCAAAAGCTTGGCGTGAATAACGTCGTGAAGCTACTGACTTTCGGCAATAACTACACCGGATGCAGTGAGATCTGCACACTGTTCTTACGCCCGGCTTTCCGTGGTGGATTGAATGGTCGTTTGATGTCTAAGTGTCGCTTCTTGATCATGTCTGAGCACCCAGAGCGTTTCTCGAAAACGATTTTTGCTGAGATGCGTGGCGTATCAGATGCAGAAGGTAACTCTCCTTTCTGGCAATGGCTGCAAGAGCATTTCTTCTCGATTGATTTTACGCTCGCTGATTATCTAACGGGTATTGGTAAGAAAGGCTTCATTGCTGACCTAATGCCGAAGTTACCTATCTACGTGAACCTACTGAGCAAAGAAGCTCAGGCGGTGATTGGAGAGGTTCATGACAATACGCGCCCTGCACTTAAGTTGCTGGAACGTGAAGGTTTCACCAACCGTGGCTATGTCGACATCTTTGATGGGGGCCCAACGGTTGAGTGTGATCTAAGAAATATCGAATCAGTGCGTCATGCGATTCGAGCTCAAGTGACAATTGCAGAGCATTCAAGCTCTAAAGACTTCCTCATTGGTAATACCTCGTTTGAGTACTTCCGCGCAGTAGCCGCGAAAGGCGCGTATGACCAAGCTAGCGACACAGTGATTTTATCATCTGAAGTAGCAAGCGCTCTTGAAGTAAAAGAAGGCGAATTCGTTCGCATGTTGGCTCAATAAGAGCGGCGATTATCTGTCGAAGATTTTAAGGATAGAAGTATGACTCAGTGGATAGCAGGACAGTGGGTGGCAGGTCAAGGTGACGCCATGACATCAGTAAGCCCATACAATAATGAAGTCGTGTGGCAAGGCGATAGCGCAACACCAGCACAGGTTGAATCTGCAGTAGCAGCGGCGCGTGACGCTTTCTTAGTTTGGAAAAAATTGAGCTTTGCAGAGCGTGAAGCGATCGTGTTGAACTTTGCTGAGAAGGTAAAAGAGAACAGCGAAGAAATTGCACAGATTATTGCAAAAGAGACGGGTAAACCGATTTGGGAAACTCGCACTGAAGCGGGTGCGATGGCGGGTAAAATCGCTATCTCTATTCGTGCTTACCACGAACGTACGGGTGAAGCTTCACGTGAAGCCGCAGGCAACCAAATCGTACTGCGTCATCGTCCATTAGGTGTAATGGCAGTATTTGGTCCTTATAACTTCCCTGGTCATCTACCTAACGGTCATATTGTTCCAGCACTGCTATCGGGTAATACCGTGGTATTTAAGCCGTCAGAGCAGACACCTTGGACGGGTGAGTTTGCGATGAAACTATGGCAAGAAGCTGGCCTTCCTGCTGGCGTAATTAACCTAGTACAAGGTGCCAAAGAGACAGGTATCGCACTGGCTGATGCTAAAGGCCTTGATGGCGTGCTGTTCACAGGTAGTGCCAATACCGGTCATATCCTGCATCGTCAATTCGCGGGCCAACCGGGCAAGATGCTGGCACTAGAAATGGGCGGCAACAACCCTATGGTGATCAGCGACCAATTTGGTGATGCTGACGCGACGGTTTATACCATCATTCAATCGGCTTTCATCAGTGCGGGTCAACGTTGCACGTGTGCACGTCGCTTGTATGTGCCTGTTGGAGAGAAGGGCGATCAACTGCTCGATAAGCTCGTGGCTGCGACCTTGAAGATTCGTGTCGATCAGCCATTCGCTGAGCCAGCACCCTTCATGGGGCCACAAATTTCGGAAGCTGCGGCTAAATTCATTCTGGACGCGCAAGCTAATCTGCAATCGCTAGGCGGTGTAAGCCTAGTAGAAGCAAAGGCGGGTGAAGCGGCGTTTGTTTCTCCGGGTATTATTGATGCAACCAACATTGCTGAATTACCAGATGAAGAGTACTTCGGTCCATTGCTACAAGTAGTTCGTTACCAATCGCTAGAGCAAGCGGTTGAATTGGCTAATGACACACGCTTTGGTTTGTCTGCAGGCCTAGTTTCAACAGACGATTCTGAATGGGAATACTTCGTTGACCATATCCGTGCGGGTATTGTTAATCGTAACCGCCAGCTAACAGGCGCAAGTGGTGATGCACCATTTGGTGGCCCGGGTGCTTCAGGCAACCTACGCCCAAGTGCTTACTACGCGGCGGACTACTGTGCTTACCCAATGGCGTCAATGGAAGGTGGTGAAACTCAACTGCCAGCGACATTTAGCCCAGGTATTGAGCTTTAGTTTAAGCTCTTAAGCTATAAGTTCATGAATCATAAGCTTATGAGCTCTAGGTTCATGAATAACAGATTCATTGGTTAATTGTGTAATGAGGAAGCGGTGTTATCGCTTCCTTTTCCATCACGTCCGACACCTAGATTGGGCGGTAGATAATAATAGAACAAGTATGTCACAGGCTGATGGCTGCTGACTCTGTGTCCAGCCTCTCCCTCTCTAATCCAAATTACTAGCTTGCTAGAACCTCTGACAAGGAGTCACCATGACGCCCGATCTACTCTTTAAATCACTATGGGACGATTACATTCACAGGCTTTGCCCATCGGCCGAGAAAGTTCATCATCTGCTGAAAGAAGACGAAGCCCTGATTAATGATCACATTGCACTGCGAACTTTCAATGTTGCACCGCTAGGTATTGAAACACTGGCTAAGCCTTTCCTTGAATTAGGCTACAAGGCTTGTGGCGACTACTTGTTTGAGAGCAAGAAGTTAGTGGCTAAGCACTACGAGCACCCAGACCCAAACCAACCGAAAGTGTTCATTAGTGAGTTGAAGGTAGAAGAGTGTTCAAGTGACTTACAACAGATCGTTGCGAAGTTGGTTGAGCAAGTAGACGCAAGCAAGCTTCAAGGTCATGAGTTCTTGTTTGGTGGTCGCCTTTGGGATCTGAGTTTCGCGGATTTCCAAGTGCTAGCAAAAGAGAGTGAATACGCGTCTTGGCTAGCGGCTCATGGTTACGGTGCAAACCACTTTACGGTGAGTGTGAACCAGCTTAATGAGTTCGATGAAGTACAGACTGTGAATGACCATTTGAGTGATTCAGGTTTCACTATCAATGCATCTGGCGGTCAGGTTAAAGGCTCTCCAGAGGTCTTATTAGAGCAATCATCTACAATGGCAGACAAAGTGCCAGTTTCATTTGTTGAAGGCAATGAGGTGATTCCTGGTGGCTTCTACGAGTTCGCTAAGCGTTATGCGATGGCGAATGGTGAGATTTATACAGGGTTTGTTGCAGCATCGGCTGACAAGATCTTTGAGAGCACCAACGGTTAAAGAAAGATACGAGCACGGGCTTTACCCTAAAGATGCGGGTACGCTTCGCTTTGAGAGTGTTTGCGCTTGGACGCGGGAGGTGCTCCATTCGCATCTCGCATCTGCTCTCTAGATCTTTAGAAAACAAAAAAGCCACCAAATTTGCATTTGGTGGCTTTCAAATTTTTGGCTCAGTTAATCGAGATTAACGAGTGCCGTATACCACGATAGTTTTACCGTGTGCAGAAATTAGGTTCTGCTCTTCTAGCATCTTCAAGATACGACCTACTGTCTCACGAGAACAACCAACAATCTGGCCAATCTCTTGACGAGTGATCTTGATTTGCATGCCGTCAGGGTGAGTCATTGCATCTGGCTGTTTCGCTAGGTTAAGTAGCGTTTGAGCGATACGACCTGTTACGTCAAGGAACGCTAAGTCACCAACCTTTTGGCTAGTTACTTGTAGACGGTTTGCCATTTGCGCTGAAAGGCGCATTAGGATATCTGGGTTCACTTGGATAAGTTGACGGAATTTCTTGAAAGAAATTTCAGCTACTTCACAAGGAGATTTTGCACGAACCCATGCAGTACGCTCTTGGTCTTCTTCGAAGAGGCCAAGTTCACCAATGAAGTCACCTTGGTTTAGGTAAGAAAGAATCATTTCCTTACCTTCTTCGTCTTTGATAAGAACTGCCACAGAACCTTTAACGATGTAGTACAAGGTTTCTGCCTTTTCACCAGCATGAATCAAAGTACTTTTTGAAGGGTACTTATGAATATGACAGTGTGAAAGGAACCACTCTAATGTTGGATCGGTTTGGGGTTTACCTAGAACCATAATATCTTACTTCCTCTGCAGGGTATGCTTGCCGCTTTCCGTATTTTAGCTAAGCCTAGATTGACTTGTAGGATAAGAGCACTCGTTGAGCGCTGCAAGCTATCTTGTGTTTCGTTTAAGAATAGTATCCTTTTTCAGGTACTATTTCTTGATTTTAATCGTGACCAAGCTACGATTTTTACGCAAAATTGTGCACATGATCACGGTATGAAAAGTAATCAACCAGAATGGCGTCTTGTTAACCTATTTTTCCGGTTTCGATGAGCTGTTGTAGGATGGGCCTTACAATGAGCTCCATAGCAAAACTCATCTTGCCGCCTGGCACCACAAGCGTGTTGTGGCGTGACATAAATGAGCCATCTATCATAGCCAGAAGGTAGGGAAAATCGACGTTTTTGATGCCACGCAAACGTATAACCACGAAGCTTTCGTCTAAACTTGGAATCCCTTTGGCGTTCAGTGGGTTCGATGTATCTACGGTTGGAACACGCTGAAAGTTGATGTGAGTACGCGAAAATTGTGGGGTGATGTAATTAAGGTAATCATCCATTGAGCGAACAATAGAATCCATTACTGCTTCGCGTGAGTGCCCACGATCGCGTGTGTCACGAACGAATTTTTGGATCCACTCAAGGTTGACGATTGGCACCATGCCGATCAGCAAGTCGACGTGCTGTGAGACATTGATGTCGCCATCTACCACGCCACCATGAAGGCCTTCGTAGAACATCACATCGGAATTTTCTGGGATCTCTTGCCATGGCGTAAAGGTGCCCGGCATTTGATTGTAAGGCACGGCTTCATCGAAGGTATGTAGGTAACTACGGACTTTACCCGTGCCTTCATTACCGTATTGACGGAAGAACTCTTCTAATGCGCCAAAATCGTTGGCTTGTGGACCAAAGTAGCTGATGTGCTTACCTTGCTCGCGAGCCTTACGGATCTCGACATCCATCTCTGGTCGAGTGAAGCGATGGAAACTATCCCCTTCAACCCAAGCGGCCTTCACGTCCATCATATTGAACATTTTTCGGAAGGCTTCTGAGGTAGTGGTGGTGCCGGCTCCTGATGAACCCGTCACCGCAATAATTGGATGTTTAGCGGACATGACAACCCTTGTCTTTTGAGTAACTTACTTGTTAGCAATCGTTTACCACTATAACACGGCTCCTTTATGAGCGCAGCTTAGAAGCGTTTTGTGACTTGAATATCAACGGTTTCATGCAGCTCAGAAAACACGATGCTGACTTCCTTTGAGGCTAATTGATGTTTCACTTGATCAATCTTGTTTTGCAGTGAAACCTCTACGTCGCCGTAGTCTGTGCCTTCACGCAGCACGAATTCTTTAATGAGGTTTTCCAGTGTTTCTGGCGCAATGTCTTGCCATGGGATGATCATAAATACTTCTCTCTTTTATGTTCATAAATAGGTTTATTGATGTGTTGATTACCGTGTCTAGTGACGTCTACTACTCAGTCCTTAACAAAGGCTCGGTCATTATGCCGAATCTTGGATACTTTCATAGTAAGCAGGCAACGCTTCTTCTAACCAAAACCTTGGTTTGAGCGTGCTACCGGTAATGAACCCCACATGGCCGCCTTTTTGAAATAGGCGATAGTCGATGTTGTCAGGCAACACGAACTTTGGAATCACGTCGTCTGTCATAAACGGATCGTCTTTGGCATGGATGATCTGAGTCGGTAGCTTAATCTTATTAAGTTTAGGAAGCGCTGAGCACTGAGCATAGTAGTCCTGAGCATTCTTGAACCCGTGCAGAGGCGCAGTAATCCGTTCATCAAACTCATACAGCTTGTCTATCTTCTTAATGGTTTCGGCGGTGATACCGAGCTTTTCTTGCAGCAGCTTAATCTTTTTCAAGGCATTCGATTTGAGAGAGTTGAGCAGGTACTTTTTATAGAGCTTAGAGAAACCTCGCTCAATACGACTAGAGCAACAAGCCAGATCAAAAGGTGCAGAGACAATCGTCGCCGCCGACAGCAATGGGTCGTCCGCGTACTCAGCCAAATAGTTCGCCAGCATGTTACCGCCCAAAGAGATACCAACCGCTACCTTAGGGTTATTGGGAAACTGGGCGTGTAGATGTCTTAGGAAAAAGCGTGCATCTTCGACTTCACCTGAATGGTAAGCGCGAGCCAAGCGATTGGGCTTTCCGCTGCAGCCTCTGAAGTGCATCATCACTGATAGCCAGCCATCTTTAGCAAAGGCATTCATCAGTCCGTTGGCATAAGGGCTTTCAAAGCTTCCCTCTAAGCCATGGAATAGAACGAATATCGGCTTGTTACTTCGAGCCTCATTACTTGGGGTGTCACCCTCTGGCGATTCGCTCCAAGCAAGATCGAGAAAGTCACCGTCGGGTGTTTCTAAGGTTTGCCATTGAGGGTCAAACAATGCCTGCTTTCTAATAAATCGTGGCACTAAGGTTTGTAAGTGCGGATTAGATAAACCAGCGGCTGCGGTAAATATTGTCATAAAAACAGTCCATGCTTCTTTTATGGGCTTTGATAAAGTGTTGAGCTTTTAGCGAAACGCCCACGTTTTTATTTGAGCTTGGTTGATTCTCGGTATAAGCGCAAGGGTTTCACTGATACGGGTTACAAAAACAGGGTGTAAGTAACTGGTTGAATATTGTCGAGATTGAGCTTCAAACATATTGCCAGTCATGCGCGCCACTCCCGTGTGGAAACGAAGAGCGATACTACCAAGGTAAGCTTGGATCTTGATTGAAGATTAGAGAAAGGAAACGCGTTAGGGTTGAGGTGCTGGTTCAGAAAAAGCGTCGTAGAGGTTTTCAGCCCCTAATAAACGACAGTATTGAAAAGCGAGTGGTGATTGCTGGTTAGCCGTAAGCTGAAGAGAATTAATGCAGTCGACGAGATCAGATTGCTGTTGCTTCTCTAACTGCAGTTCAAATTGGAGAGCTTCACGGTAGAGGGAATCGACGACTTGAGGTTTGAGGTGCTTACGCAGCTCTCGGTAGCTATGAAGCAGGGTTTCAGAGCGGCTTAAGCACTGTTGTACCTTGTGCCACTCTTCTTCGGCAAAAGACAATTGCTGCTCATCGAGCCATTTGAGAAGCAGCAGTAGATTGACGTTGCCGTGGAACTGGTTTTGCAAAGCTAGGCACGCATCCTTTACACCGCGCACACTGTAATACTGAAGGCTAAATTGCCATAGTCGTTCCAGTGTTAGTGATATTGGTGCGTGCTCTGGGCTCATAAGCTATCCATATCCTGTTCCATCTGCTCAAGCTCTTCTTGAGTGGACATCCAATCCATTTCAACTTCTTCTAGCTGCGACTTACTGCTCGCTTGGAGAGCGAGTACTTTATTCAGTTTAGCCTTATTTTCAGCTTCATACAGTGAAGTGTCGGATAATTCTTGCTCAGCTTCTTCGAGAGATAGCGTTAACTTATCCATCTGCTTTTCAAATTGAGTCAGCTTTTTACGAAGTGGTGCCGTCAGTTTACGGAACTCGGCTTCTTTACGTTTCTGCTCTTTTTTCGCTGCTGCACTGTTGGCTCCGTCTTTTGCTGGTGCCAATGCTTGTGCTTCTTTGCGCTCAACTTTCTGCTGTTCGGTTAGCCACTTGTAGTAATCGCTTAAGTCACCATCAAACGGTGCCACCTGACGGTCGTGCACAAGGTATAAATCATCAGTAGTCGCACGAAGTAGGTAGCGGTCGTGCGATACGATAACCATCGCGCCTTCAAACGTTTGTAGGGCGAAGGTCAACGCCTGACGCATGTCGAGATCCAAGTGGTTGGTTGGTTCATCGAGTAACAACAGGTTCGGCTTTTGCCATACCAGTAGCGCTAATACTAAACGCGCTTTTTCACCACCCGAGAATGGCGCCACCTTGTCGAGTGCTTTTTCACCTTGGAAGCCAAAGCTACCTAGGTAGTCACGCAGTTGTTGCTCGGTGTGTTTCGGCGCAATTTGCATCATGTGCTGAAGTGGCGTTTCTTCTGGGTGCAACGTCTCCAATTGATGCTGAGCGAAGTAACCCATCTTAACGCCTTGCGAATAGCTCAGCTCACCGCCTTGCTGTTTCAGTTCACCTGAAAGCAGCTTGATTAGCGTTGATTTACCAGCACCATTTCGACCAAGCAGACCAATTCGGCTGCCGGGTACTAGATTAAGGCGAATCTTCTCTAGAATCAGATTGTCATCATAGCCCGCTGATACTTCATCCATCATCATGATTGGATTTGGTAGCGCGTCTGGCTCTCTAAACTCAAAGCTGAATGGATTATCAAACTGAGCGGGCAGCACTTGTTCCATTTTCTCTAGTGCTTTAATACGGCTTTGCGCTTGGCGAGCCTTTGATGCTTTGTAGCGGAAACGGTCAATGTAGCTCTGCATGTGAGACATTTGTTTCTGCTGCTTTTGGAACATTGCCTGCTGCAGGATTAACTTTTGTGCTCGTTGAGTTTCAAACGATGAGTAGTTACCGGTGTATTCATTGAGCTGCTGGTTTTCAACATGCACGATGCGGTTGACGATAGGATCTAAGAAGTCTCTATCGTGCGAGATAAGAACCAGTGTGCCTGGGTAGTTTTGTAACCAACGCTCTAGCCACATTACTGCGTCTAAATCCAAGTGGTTGGTAGGCTCATCGAGTAGCAGTAAGTCACTGCGACATAGAAGGGCTTGCGCTAAGTTCAAACGCATACGCCAACCACCCGAGAACTGGGTTAGGTTCCATGTCATTTGCTCTTGGCGAAAGCCTAGGCCATCCAATAACTCGGCAGCACGTGCTTTGATGCTGTAACCACCAATGGTTTCAATCTTGCCGTGGATCTCTGCGACTAATGTGCCGTTGTCGGCTTGTTCCGCTTTCTCTAGTTGATCTTCAAGGCCACGGTATTCACGGTCGCCATCAATCACGTATTCAATGGCTGTTCTTTCTAATGCTGGTGTTTCTTGAGCAACCCAAGCCATTTCCCAATGAGCTGGTTTACTGAACGAGCCTGCATCAATAGACAGTTCGTCCTTGATTAGGGCGAACAGCGTAGATTTACCACAGCCGTTTTTACCAACCAAACCGATCTTGTCGCCAGGATGAAAAGTCGCAGATGCTTGGTCGAGGAGTGGCTTACCACCGCGGAGCAATTGAATATCAGAGAAAGTAATCATAATTGAAATAGCATAGAAATTAGAGGTGAACAGACGCCTGCATAGTAGGCTGAAACCAGATAAAAGTCGATCACAATGCAATTTGCGTTATGATGCCAATAACATATTAATAACTTTTGCTTAAATTCTTGTGGCCTTGCCACCGTTTAGCCCTCAAAGGAATGTTTCAAAGGAATGAGTAATACTCCCTCGACAGACAAAGCCGTGCCAAAGGTGTTAATAATCTACGCACACCCAGAGCCGCACACCTCTATTGCTAATCAAATGATGGTTAAAAAGGTCGAGTCGCTCGGTCATGTCAAAATTCACGATCTCTACGCCATCTACCCAGACTTCTTTATCGATGTGCCTTATGAGCATGACTTACTCCTAGAGTACGATGTGATTGTGTTCCAGCATCCTCTGTTTATGTATTCCTGTCCTTCGTTATTGAAGGAGTGGTTTGATCGTGTGTTAGGAAAAGGATTTGCATTCGGTGAGCAGAGTGCGCTTAAAGGCAAACACTGGCGCAGCGTTATTACTACCGGTGGTAAAGAAGAGGCGTTTGGTGCCGCAGGCTATAATAAATATCCATTACAAGAGATCTTGCAACCATTCGAGCTAACCGCTGCTTTGTGTCAGATGCACTGGATATCCCCCTTAGTTTTACACTGGGCGAGAAATGTTTCGGATATGACGCTTTACCAACACGCAGAAGCGTATCGAAATTGGCTGCGAGACCCGCTACAAGATATAGGAGCGAATAATGGCTCTGACTAATGATTTTCTACAAAGTAGCGTTATATTTTTAGCGGCTGCTGTGGTCGCGGTTCCTATCGCGCAGCGCGCTGGCCTAGGCTCAGTACTCGGCTATCTATTAGCTGGCGTGGCGATTGGCCCTTGGGGGCTTGGTTTAATCAGTGATGTCGAAGCGATTCTACATTTCTCCGAATTCGGGGTGGTGCTGCTGCTTTTCTTGATTGGCTTAGAGCTTAACCCTAAAAAACTGTGGCAGATGAGGGCGCCTATTCTCGGACTCGGTGGTGCGCAAGTGCTGATCACCACCTTGATTATTACCGCTATCTCCTGTTTGTTCGGATTAACATGGCAAACCAGCCTGGTAATAGGTATGGGTTTAGCGCTGTCTTCGACAGCCATAGCCTTACGTGTTATTGAAGAGCGGGAGCTCGGCGGTAAAGAAGCGGGGCAATCCGGCTTTGCTGTATTACTTTTCCAAGATATAGCAGTAATCCCTATGTTGGCGATGCTGCCTTTGCTCGCTGGTAATACGGGCGGCAGTTGGGCTGACATGTTGTGGATGCTAGGTGGTGTGATTGGCTTGCTTGTCGGTGGTCACTTCTTGTTGAGACCACTGTTCCGATATGTAGTCATGAGCGGTGTGCGTGAGTTATTCACAGTTGCGGCGCTGTTATTGGTGATTGGTATTGCCGTCATCATGCAGCAGATTGGTTTGTCGATGGCACTCGGTACTTTCTTGGCGGGCGTACTTCTGGCTGAAAGTGAATATCGACATGAGCTTGAAATCGCCATAGACCCATTTAAAGGGTTACTGCTCGGCCTGTTCTTTATTTCGGTGGGTATGGCGGTGAACTTAGGTTTACTGGCAGAAAGTCCATTCGCAATATTGATCGCGGTGTCGTCTCTGGTCGTATTGAAAGGCTTGGTGTTGTATGCGCTGGCTCGTATCTTCGGTACTCAAACTAAAGCGCGCAGCCGTATGGCGATGATTCTCAGCCAAGGTGGTGAATTCGCTTTCGTTATTTTTACCGCGGCGAGTGCACAAGGCATCCTAAGTGGTGACCAAGTGTCGTTCTTACTGGTGGTTGTGAGCCTTTCTATGGTGACCACGCCATTGATGCTTAAGCTGCAAGATCGCTTCTTTGCTCGTCAACTCAATCAAATCAGTGAAAGCGCGATGTCTTCTGATGTTGTCGATCGTAGCCCTCGAGTGATCATTGCTGGCTTTGGTCGTTTCGGTCAGATCATTGGACGTCTAATGTATGCCAACAAGATTCGTATCACCGTTCTTGAAAGTGACGCCAGCCAAATCCATATACTTAGAAAATTCGGCTACAAGGTATTCTACGGTGACTCAACTCACCTTGAACTATTACGTGCTGCAGGCGCTGATAAGGCTGAAGCCATTGTGCTGTGTACCGACTCTCCCGATGAAATCATGAAAACCGTGGATTTGTGTAAGCAGCATTTCCCGAAGTTGAAGATCTTAGCGCGTGCTCGAAGCCGTGTTGAAGCGTATCAATTACTTAACCATGGTGTAAGCAACTATTCTCGTGAAACTTTTCTTGGGGCTCTAGATTTAGGTCGTCAAACATTGACTGAACTTGGTATGCATCCATATAAAGCGAAGCGAGCAGAAGCACATTTTAGGAAATTGGATAATGGTATGCTCAAAGAGTTGCTTCCTCAGCATAGCGAAGATGCTGAGTTAGCTCAGAGAGCGAAAGAAGCTCGTAAAGAGCTTGAAGAGATCTTTGGACATGAGATGGAAAATGATCACCAATCTAGAAACTATTGGCAATAGCCTGAACTTAGAAACTTAGAACTTAGAACTTAGAACTTAGAGCTAATCGCTTGAGCTTAGCTCTGTAGTTGTTCTTAAAAACTGTAACTTAAAGAATCAATCTAATAATAAACGCGGTCTCTGCTTAGTCTCGAATAGAGCATGTGGGAAGAACTGCGAATCCAGAGTAGTAAAGGATATGAACGTGAAACAGAAAAAACGCTTTATCGCAGGGGCGAGTTGCCCAAGCTGCAAGACCCAAGACACACTCCGCTGGTGGGTTGAAAATAATATCGAGCTGGTGGAATGCGTCGATTGTGACTTCACTGAGCAGCGTAAACCGAAAACTGTAGAGAAATCTGAACACGCGAATCAAGAAATGATCGGTATTTTTAAGCCAGAATGATTGAGTTTCGTTAATTGATCCCCATAATATCCTGGTACAGAATTTTTCCTAAGCTCAACTGTTCGAGCTTAGTCCAAACCTCCTTGGAGCTCTCATGAAAATTGAAAAGAACGTAGTAGTTAGTGTTGCATATCAAGTGAAACTTGAAGATGGCGTAGTAGTTGACCAATCAACTGCAGAAGCTCCACTAGATTACCTTCACGGTCACAACAACCTAATTACAGGTCTTGAAAAAGAGCTTGAAGGCAAAGTAGCTGGCGACAAGTTCTCAGCAACGGTTACTCCAGAAGACGCTTACGGCGAGCACAACGATGACTTAGTTCAACGTGTTCCTGCAGACGTATTCCAAGGTGTTGAGCAAATCGAAGTTGGCATGCGTTTCCTAGCGGATACTGACCAAGGTCCAATCCCAGTTGAAGTGACTGAAGTAGATGGCGACGAAGTTGTTGTTGATGGTAACCACATGCTAGCTGGCCAAACTCTAACGTTTGACGTTGAAGTTGTAGCCGTTCGTGAAGCGACTGAAGAAGAAGTTCAACACGGTCACGTACACCAAGAAGGCGGCTGTGGTAGCCACGGTCACGACCATGATCATGACCACGAAGGCGGTTGTTGTGGTGGCGAAGGCCATGACCACGCTGAAGAGAAAAAAGACGGCTGCTGCGGCGGCGGTAGCTGTGGTTCTCACTAATACCGAACTAGCGGTTTAGTTTAAGAATATTGAAAGCCTCCCTTGTGGAGGTTTTTTTCGTTTAAGTCTCGCTTTTTGAGCTGACTTTTAATCTAGCGAACTCAGTATCCGTAAATCTAAACATCCGCGAATCTAAGCATTCGTAAAGAGTTTGGTTTTCCCTATCAGACATCAAACCATGGATGTGATATTGATAGCACAACATTATAAGACGACGTCAGTGGAGAGTTTGCATGTCACAGCCTTTTTCAATTGCTATTCATGGTGGTGCAGGAACTATCTTGCGAGAGCAAATGAGCGATGAATTAAAAACGGGTATTACCGAGGCTTTGGAGAAGTCGGTTTTGGCTGGCTATCAAGTGTTGCAATCGGGTGGAGATGCGCTGGATGCAGTGGTTGCGTCAGTCAAGGTGATGGAAGACAGCCCGCATTTTAATGCCGGTAAAGGCTCTGTTTTAACTCATGACGAATTTGTTGAGATGGATGCTTCTGTGATGCACGGTCGCGAAATGGATGCGGGTGCTATTGCAGGTGTCCGCCATATCAAAAATCCAATTGAACTTGCGCGTGATGTGATGCTTAAAAGCGACCATGTGCTGCTGATTGGTGAAGGCGCAGAGAAGTTTGCGTTTGAGCATGAGTATATCTTCACCGAGCAAGATTACTTCTTTACTGAGCGTCGTTATGACCAACTTCAGTCGATGAAAGAGAAAGGCATCTTTGCTTTGTCTGAAGCAAAATACGATGAGCAACAAGCTCAAAAATATCCAGATGATAAAAAGTACGGCACGGTTGGCGCAGTAGCATTAGACCAGGCCGGTAACTTAGCTGCAGCAACCAGTACCGGTGGCGTAACCAATAAAAAATACGGTCGTGTGGGAGATTCTCCAATCCTCGGTGCAGGCACTGTTGCTGAAAATGGCAACGTGGCCGTTTCAACAACGGGTATGGGGGAATTCTTCCTTAGAAAGATGGTCGCTAGTGATGTGGCGGCAAGAATGCGTTATCTCAAGGAAGATGTGCATACGGCTTGTGAAACGATTATTCAAGGTGAATTGAAAACCATGGGTGGTGAAGGAGGCTTGATTGCTATCGATGGCCAAGGTGATATTCATTTCGGTATGAACAGTTCTGGAATGTATCGCGCGAGTGTTGATACGAAAGGCTGCGTGGAAGTGAAGA
Organism: Vibrio sp. QJM3NY_39; assembly: GCF_057785895.1. Classification (NCBI taxonomy): domain Bacteria; kingdom Pseudomonadati; phylum Pseudomonadota; class Gammaproteobacteria; order Vibrionales; family Vibrionaceae; genus Vibrio; species Vibrio sp. QJM3NY_39. The sequence continues at coordinate 308,199 of NZ_CM173505.1, forward strand.
TTTATGCCGACGACTAATAAGCTTGTATTGGCTTAACTGGTTTAAGTTGAATTAGCGCAGATTAAACAAGCAAAAGGGCGACAGATAAACATCTGTCGCCCTTTTAGTTTTCTATGTCCAGCCCTGAAATGTGTTTACACATTGAGGACGAGAAACTAACGATATGCGTCGCTAGAATTAATTCGTTATCTTTAAACCGCACTTAATAGTGTGGAGGTGGCGTCTCTTCTGATGCGTCAGCGAGGTTTGAGCCATCCATATTTTTTACTTTACCCACCACGAACTTCATTTGATCTTGCATTCTCGTGATCAACATCTGTTGTTGGCTAAGCGCTTCATTGAGTTCTTCAATGGTTTGTTCTTGGAAAGCCAACTGACATTCTAGGTCATTCACGCGGCTTTCTAGTTGTTCAATTCGCTTTTCTGTCATCGTTCTTAATCCACATTCCAAGCTTGGGCGATGCCCGCAGAGGTGCCCGATATCACACGGTTCTTTTCATCAAAGGCTGCATCATACACTACCGCACGTGGAGGGCGAGCATCTTTTAATGGCTCGGCATCGTGACGAGAAATGCGTTTTCCATCTTGAGTATTCCACACACTCACTTGGCTGGATGGCGTACCCGTCACCAACATACTGCCGTCGTCAGAAAAGCGAGCACTAGAGAATATCAGCTGTCGAGACCAGCTCTGCAATTGCGCTTGAGGTTCACCTGTTTCCAAATTCCAGATCATCGCTTGGTTGCCGCCATCGGAAGTAAAAGCCAATTCTCCATCCCGTTGTAGCGCAACTCGTACTACTCTTTGTTCATGCTCGAAGGTACGTAACACCAAGCCTGATTCGGTATCCCAAAGGTAAGCTTTGTAGTCGTTGCCGCCTGATAATGCGTAGCGGCCATTAGAAGAGAGGGAGACTGAATTAACTTTTTCTCGGTGAGCAAGGAACTCAAGACGGCGTCCGGTGACTAAGTCCACATAGATAGCTTTGCCATTAGACAGGCCAAGTAAGACTTTTTCACCATTGCTGGATATATCGACATCACGAATTAGGCCATCGGAAATAGACCAAAGCCCTTCAGCTTGAGTCCAAGATAAGTCCCAAACGGCGAAATTCATCTGGCTGGCGGTAATGGCGAAGCGGCCGTTGTCCGAGATGCGGATACGCGATACTTGGTTTTCTGATTGATCTTGCGGGCCGAGTTGAGCGAGCTCTTTATCTTGGACGAGGTCCCAGAGTAACAGTTGTTTTTGCTGAGAGTAGAGCAGGGCGAAGCGTCCATCTCTGCTTAGTGCAAAGCTGGTGGCGCCATTGGGTTCAATTTCCCAACGTTGCTCATCATCTTGAAAGAAAAAGCAACCATTTAACAAGGTGATGACAATCGTACATAGCAATGAGTGGAAAAATATTCGCATCACATCTAATAATCCGGTTTGTGTCGAAAGACATATGACTAGTATATTGTTATAACTAACGTATTCACACCAATCTAATCATTAGATTTGTGCACAATAACCAATGGCTTGGCCATTAATTGGAGAATTCAATGAAATCAGTTTTAAAAGTATCACTGCTTGCCGCAACGGTTATGCTAGCAGTTGGTTGTCAGAAAGAAGAACCAAAGGCAGAAGCTCCACAGGTAGAAGAAGCTAAAGTTGCAGCAGTAAACTTTAAAACAGAAGATGACAAAGCGGCATACGCAATCGGTGTATCTTTCGCGAACTACCTAAGCACAAGCATTGATAAGCCAAGCGAGCTAGGCATTAACCTAGACAAAGATATGGTTCTTCAAGGTATCGAAGACGTATTCGCAGAGAAAACAGCACTTAACGAAGAAGAAACTCGCGCAGCTCTTGAAGCTCTAGACAAGCGTGTTGCTGAAACAATGCAAGCACAAGCGGCAGAAAAATCTGCAGAAGTGAAGAAAGCCGGTGATGATTTCCGCGCTGAGTTCGCTAAAGCTGAAGGCGTTAAGCAAACTGAATCTGGTCTACTTTACCAAGTAATGACGGCTGGTGAAGGTGCTTCTCCAAAAGACACTGATACTGTTCAAGTGCACTACAAAGGTACGCTAACCGACGGTACTCAGTTCGACAGCTCTTACGATCGTGGCGAACCAGCAACCTTCCCACTAAACCGCGTAATCCCAGGCTGGACTGAAGGCGTACAACTGATGCAAGTTGGTTCTAAGTACAAGTTCGTTATCCCGCCAGAGCTAGCATACGGTGAGCAAGACACACCGACTATCCCTGCTAACTCAACGCTAGTATTCGAAGTTGAACTACTTAAAATTGATAACGCTGAAGCGGCTCCTGCTCAGTAATATCAGCTAAAAGTTTTATTCTAAAATACGTTGATTGAATAAAAAGCCTAACTTTGAGTTAGGCTTTTTTTATGATTTGAAGGTGAGTATTTGATTTTTAAACTTGTTCTAAATCACTAGTTGCAATGTTAGCTAGGTGTGCAATTAAAATTTTCTGATAAACTTACATAAATTTGTTGATTTTTCACACGAAGGTAAGGAATAAGTGACTACTACAGAAACAGTCAATGCAGATGTGTTACTTGAAATGGAATCAGTCCACGTTATGCCATTCAGTGAACACGATAAAATCATTCTAAGATCTTATGAGGCCGTGGTTGACGGTATTGCGAGTCTTATCGGTCCGTTTTGTGAAATCGTTTTACACTCTTTAGAAGACCTCAATACTTCTGCGATTAAAATTGCCAACGGCGAAAATACAGGTCGTCAGGTTGGTTCGCCGATCACCGATCTCGCATTGAAAATGCTGAAAGATATTGAAGGTTCTAAGCGTAACTTCTCACGTTCATACTTTACTCGCGCTAAAGGCGGAGTATTGATGAAGTCGATCACGGTTGCTATCCGCAATGGTGAAGACCGAGTGATTGGTTTGTTGTGTATTAACGTAAACTTAGATGCGCCATTCTCACAAGTACTGCAATCTTTCATGCCTACCCAAGATGCGGACGAAGCAGCATCATCAGTAAACTTTGCGAGTGATGTGGAAGAGCTTGTCGACCAGACGGTTGAACGCACCATTGAAGAAATCAATGCCGACAAATCAGTATCGAACAATACTAAGAACCGTCAAATCGTGATGGAGCTTTACGACAAAGGTATTTTCGATATCAAAGATGCGATTAACCGTGTTGCCGAGCGATTGAACATCTCTAAGCACACCGTATACCTATACATCCGCCAACGTAAAACAGAGGATGAAGAGGGTTGTTAAGCTATACACTTTTAGTGAATGGACCGGTCTACGGTTCACAATCGGCAAGAAGTGCTTACCAGTTTGCTGTGGCTCTTATTAATCAGGGCCACAAACTTCACAGTGTATTCTTCTATCAAGATGGCGTCAGTAATGGCTCTGACATTACTGTGCCTGCTAATGATGAATTCGACTTGGCTTCCGCTTGGCAAAAACTGGCGGATGAGCACAATGTTAGCCTTGAAACGTGTGTGGCTGCTGCGCTTAGACGCGGAGTGATCAGCACGGATGAAGCAACGCAACATCAATTGAGAGCATCTAACTTGGCGGCTGGGTTTACCCAAGCTGGGTTAGGGAGCTTATCTGAAGCACTTTTGACGCAAGATAGGGTTGTACAGTTTTGAGTAAATTGGCCTTTGTATTTAACACTTTTCCTCATACGACGGCTGCGGGCAGGGAAGGGCTAGACGCACTGCTAGCTGCTTCAGCCTATAGTGAAGACATTACCGTGTTCTTTGTCGGTAATGGCGTTACACAGCTTCTCAAGGCTCAACAGCCTGATGAATCCCTATCACGTGACTATATTTCTGCATTCAAGCTTATGGACCTCTACGACATTGAGCAGGTTTACGTATGTCAACATAGCCTCAATCAGTTTGGTCTTTCGACCGATAACTTACTGATCGATGTGACTGCGCTAGAAGTGAATGAGTTGACGCAGAAGTTAGCTCAGAGCCAAAAAATACTGACTTTCTAGGGAACGTTATGCTTCATATTGTAAAATCAGTAGACAAACTCAAGCTTGCATTGGCGTACTCGCAACAAAAGGATCACATCCTTTTGGTTGAAGATGCGGTGTATGTTTGCCTTCCAAATCATGAGTTATTCAATCAAATCTCAAATGTTGATCATGTGTCGGTATTAAAAACAGATCTCGATAGCCGAGGTTTACAACAACTTGCTTCAAGCACTCTGGAACAAGTGGACTTCGACGGATTCGTCAAACTGACGGTTTTGAACGACAAATCAGTAACTTGGTAGCTGCGTTTTATCAGTATGGTTAAAAAAAGACCATCCTGAGCTCTAGACGGCTAAAAAAGATCTGTATATTTCTTGACACACATCCCACTGCTGAATAGAATTTTGCGTCCCTATTTACACTATGTGTAATAGGGCTAGATTTTTCATCAAGCTTACTTTCAAGTAAATCAGGAGCTAGTTAATGGCAACTATTAACCAGTTGGTACGTACTCCTCGTGTAAAGCAGGTTGTTAAAAGCAACGTGCCTGCACTAGAAGCGTGCCCACAAAAACGTGGTGTATGTACTCGCGTATATACTACTACTCCAAAAAAACCGAACTCAGCACTACGTAAAGTATGTCGTGTTCGTCTAACTAACGGCTTTGAAGTTACTTCATACATCGGCGGCGAAGGTCATAACCTTCAAGAACACAGTGTTGTTCTTATCCGTGGTGGTCGTGTTAAAGATTTACCAGGTGTGCGTTACCACACTGTTCGCGGTGCACTTGACTGTGCAGGCGTTAACGACCGTAAGAAAGGTCGTTCTAAGTATGGTGTGAAACGTCCTAAGTCTTAATGCGTCTTTTTTAAAAAGAAAGCGTTAAGTAAGGCCAAACACTATTTATTTATTATTCTGAAAAGTTTTGGAAAAAACCTGAAGAAGACAACGGAGAAATTCCATGCCACGTCGTCGCGTAATAGGCCAGCGTAAGATCCTTCCAGATCCTAAGTTCAAATCTGAACTGCTGGCAAAATTCGTTAACATCCTTATGGTTGACGGAAAAAAATCTACTGCAGAGAAGATTGTTTACACTGCACTAGAAACTATGGCTGAGAAATCTGGTAAAGATCACTTAGCTGTATTTGAAGAAGCTCTTGAAAATGTTCGCCCAGCGGTAGAAGTTAAATCTCGCCGTGTGGGTGGTTCAACTTACCAAGTACCTGTAGAAGTTCGTCCGGTTCGCCGTAACGCTCTTGCTATGCGTTGGGTAGTTGAAGCTGCGCGTAAGCGTGGTGAAAAATCTATGGCTCAACGCCTAGCTGCTGAAATGCTAGACGCGTCTGAGAACAAAGGTACTGCGGTTAAGAAACGTGAAGACGTTCACCGCATGGCTGACGCAAACAAAGCGTTCGCACATTACCGCTGGTAATACCTTTTTAGTGCTGCAAGGTTCCTTGCAGCACTTCTTTAGTTCCTATGCTTATGCTAGGAACTATTGCTATTTCTAGGGCAAGCACTTTTTAGCGAAGCATCGCTTTTAACGCATAATCTAGACATAGCAATAGTCCCTAAGTCTCTAATAAGAGGATTCAACCGTGGCTCGTAAAACTCCTATAGAGCAATACCGTAATATCGGTATCGTTGCTCACGTAGATGCAGGTAAAACAACCACAAGTGAACGTATTCTGTTCTATACCGGTCTTTCTCACAAAATCGGCGAAGTTCACGATGGTGCAGCAACCATGGACTGGATGGAGCAAGAGCAAGAGCGCGGTATTACGATCACTTCAGCAGCAACGACCACGTTTTGGCGTGGTATGGAAGCTCAGTTCTCGGACCACCGTATCAACATCATCGACACTCCTGGACACGTTGACTTCACAATCGAAGTAGAGCGTTCTCTGCGTGTACTTGATGGTGCAGTTGTTGTGTTCTGTGGCTCATCTGGTGTTGAACCTCAGTCAGAGACAGTATGGCGTCAAGCTGATAAGTACCAAGTTCCACGTATGGTTTTCGTTAACAAAATGGACCGTACAGGCGCAGATTTCTTGCGCGTAGTTGAACAGATTAAGGACCGCCTAGGCGCAACTCCTGTTCCAATTCAACTGAACATTGGTGCTGAAGAAAACTTCCAAGGTGTTGTCGATCTTATTAAGATGAAGGCAATCAACTGGAACGACGCTGACCAGGGCATGACTTTCACGTACGAAGATATTCCTGCTGACATGCAAGAAATGGCTGAAGAATATCGTACCGAACTTGTTGAAGCTGCTGCGGAAGCAAATGAAGAGCTGATGGATAAGTACCTTGAAGAAGGTGAATTAACAGAAGCTGAAATCAAGCAAGGTCTTCGTATTCGTACCCTTAATAATGAAATCGTACTTGCCACTTGTGGTAGTGCATTCAAAAACAAAGGTGTACAAGCTGTTCTAGATGCAGTGGTTGATTTCCTTCCTTCTCCAGTCGATGTACCGGCAATTAAAGGTGTTGATGAAGACGAGAATGAAATTGAGCGTCACGCAGACGACAAAGAACCGTTCTCAGCGCTAGCATTTAAAATTGCAACAGACCCATTTGTTGGTACTTTAACTTTCATCCGTGTTTACTCTGGAGTTGTTGAAAGCGGTAAAACAGCTTACAACTCTGTGAAGAAACAACGTGAACGTTTAGGGCGCATTGTTCAAATGCACTCGAACAAACGTGAAGAAGTAAAAGAAGTACGAGCAGGTGACATCGCAGCCATTATCGGCCTTAAAGATGTTACTACTGGTGAAACTCTATGTGATCAGAACCATAAAATCGTTCTTGAGCGTATGGAATTCCCAGATCCAGTTATTCAGATCGTTGTAGAGCCTCGCTCTCAAGCTGATCAAGATAAAATGACTATCGCTCTAGGTAAACTAGCAGCAGAAGACCCATCATTCCGCGTTGATATGGATGCGGAAACTGGCCAGACACTGATTTCTGGTATGGGCGAACTACACTTAGATATCATCGTTGACCGTATGAAGCGTGAATTTAACGTCAACTGCAACGTTGGTAACCCGCAAGTAGCTTATCGTGAAACGATTCGCGGTACTGCGAAAGCGGAAGGCAAATTTATCCGTGAGCATGGTGGTAAAGGTCAGTACGGTCACGTGTGGCTAAAACTTGAACCATCAGAAGCTGGCGAAGGCTTTGTCTTCGTTGATGAAATTGCCAACGGTATCGTACCTAAAGAGTTTATCGCTTCAGTCGCTAAAGGCGTTGAAGAGCAGATGAACAATGGTGTACTTGCTGGCTATCCAGTTTTGGATATCAAAGCTACACTATATGATGGTTCTTACCATGAAGTAGATTCAAGTGAGATGGCGTTTACAATCGCTGCCTCTATGGCTTTCAGATCGGGTGCACTTGAAGCGCAACCGGTTCTGCTTGAGCCTATGATGAAAGTTGAAGTAACTACTCCAGAAGACTGGATGGGTGACGTTGTTGGCGATATTAACCGTCGTCGCGGCATCATCGAAGGTATGGACGAGGGGACAGCTGGCCTGAAGATAATTCGTGCACAAGTTCCGTTGTCTGTCATGTTCGGTTACGCAACTGATTTACGTTCTGCGACACAAGGTCGTGCTTCTTACTCTATGGAGTTTAGTGAGTACGCCGAAGTGCCAAAAAATGTTGCTAATGCAATCATTGCAGAGCGTGGTTAAACAAAAGGGATGCATTTTTTTCATTTTTTGAAAGATCAATGCGTCCAAATATTGCGCTAACGAGAGTTGGCGCATAAAATAGCAATTTCTGGCGCGTCTCGCTCAATAATGAACGTGGCGAATCATAACTAGGAAGGAACACGATTGTGTCTAAAGAAAAATTTGAACGTACGAAACCGCACGTAAACGTTGGTACTATCGGCCACGTTGACCACGGTAAAACAACTCTAACTGCTGCTATCTGTACTACACTTGCAAAAGTGTACGGCGGTGTTGCTAAAGATTTCGCATCTATCGATAACGCTCCAGAAGAGCGCGAGCGCGGTATCACAATCGCAACTTCTCACGTTGAGTACGATACTCCTGAACGTCACTACGCACACGTAGACTGTCCTGGACACGCCGATTATGTTAAAAACATGATCACTGGTGCTGCTCAAATGGACGGCGGTATCCTAGTTGTTGCTGCTACAGATGGCCCTATGCCACAAACACGTGAGCACATCCTACTTGGTCGTCAAGTTGGTATCCCTTACATCATCGTATTCATGAACAAATGTGACATGGTTGATGACGAAGAGCTACTTGAGCTAGTAGAAATGGAAGTACGTGAACTTCTTTCTGAGTACGAGTACCCAGGAGACGACCTTCCAGTAATTCAAGGTTCTGCACTTGGCGCTCTAAACGGCGAAAAGCAGTGGGAAGACAAGATTGTTGAGCTTGCAGAAGCACTAGATTCTTACATTCCACTTCCAGAGCGTGCTGTTGATCTACCGTTCCTACTTCCTATTGAAGATGTATTCTCAATCCAAGGTCGTGGTACTGTAGTTACTGGTCGTATCGAGCGCGGTATCCTACGTGTAGGTGACGAAGTAGAAATCGTTGGTATCAAAGAAACTACTCTTACTACTTGTACTGGTGTTGAAATGTTCCGTAAACTGCTTGACGAAGGTCGTGCAGGTGAGAACGTTGGTGCACTTCTACGTGGTACTAAGCGTGATGACGTTGAACGTGGCCAAGTACTTTCTGCTAAAGGTTCAATCAACCCACATACTAAGTTTGAGTCTGAAGTATACGTACTTTCTAAAGACGAAGGCGGCCGTCACACTCCTTTCTTCAAGGGTTACCGTCCACAGTTCTACTTCCGTACAACTGACGTAACAGGCGATATCACTCTACCAGAAGGCGTAGAAATGGTAATGCCAGGTGACAACGTTCAAATGACTGTTGAGCTAATCGCTCCAATCGCAATGGACGAAGGTCTACGTTTCGCAATCCGCGAAGGTGGCCGTACAGTTGGTGCTGGTGTTGTAGCTAAAATCTTCGCTTAATAGCATTTAGATTTTTGCACACTCTTCATTAGAAGAGCACGCATCTGAAAAGGGAAGCTTCGGCTTCCCTTTTGTTATTTATAGAGAAACATTCCTTTACCGCGCAATACGCCATATCTCCCCAAGTTCCTTTTTCAATATATTCCGATTATTTTCCCAACACTACTTGCATACTAAAACGTGATCTGTATAATGCATCGCACTGGCTAACGCCGGTTTGTGAACCAATGAGCACTGAGGAGTAGGTCTTACCTAGTAATGTATACTCAGCTTATGTTCGCGGTTAATAAAAATAGTAAACTTCGTGTTTACTTCAAAAGTTAACTGACAATGCGTCCTGATTTTGGATGCTACGGTTTCACATAAATCAATCGGCATTCTCTCGTTCTTTCGAGCTTGAGTGGCGATATTGTTTGTGTAATTTTTAATAATTGGAGCTCTGTCTCATGCAGAACCAACGTATTCGTATCCGCCTTAAAGCGTTTGATTACAAGCTAATCGATGCTTCAACTGCGGAAATCGTTGAAACAGCAAAACGTACTGGCGCACAGGTTCGTGGTCCTATTCCACTTCCTACTCGTAAAGAGCGTTTCACTGTTCTTACCTCTCCACACGTCAACAAAGATGCACGTGACCAGTACGAAATTCGTACTCACAAGCGTTTGATCGACATCGTTGAGCCAACAGATAAAACTGTTGATGCTCTAATGCGTCTTGATCTTGCAGCTGGCGTTGATGTTCAAATCAGCCTAGGTTAAGGGAGATAAGAATAATGATTGGTCTAGTCGGACGTAAAGTGGGTATGACCCGCGTATTTACTGAAGAAGGCGTTTCTATCCCAGTAACTGTTGTTGAGGTTGAAGCGAACCGTATTTCTCAAGTTAAAACTCTTGAGACAGACGGCTACGCAGCAATCCAAGTAACTACTGGTGCTAAGAAAGCTAACCGTGTAACTAAACCTGAAGCTGGTCACTTCGCGAAAGCGGGTGTAGAAGCAGGTCGCGGTCTTTGGGAATTCCGTTTAGAAAACGGCGAAGAGTTTGAAGTTGGCGCTGAGCTAAACGTAGAACTTTTCAACGAAATTAAAAAAGTAGACGTTACTGGTACATCTAAAGGTAAAGGCTTCCAAGGCGCTATCAAGCGTTGGAATTTCTCTACTCAAGATATGACTCACGGTAACTCTTTGTCTCACCGCGCACCGGGTTCAATTGGCCAATGTCAAACTCCAGGCCGCGTGTTTAAAGGCAAGAAAATGGCAGGTCACATGGGAGCTGAGCGTGTAACGACTCAAAACCTAGAGATCGTACGTGTTGACGCTGAGCGCAATCTACTCCTTATTAAAGGTGCAGTACCAGGCTCAACAGGCGGTAACGTGATCGTAAAACCTGCTGTTAAAGCATAACGTCTAGGAGTAAGTAATGGAATTGATGGTTAAAGGTGCTGATGCACTAACTGTTTCCGAGACTACTTTCGGACGTGACTTTAACGAAGCTCTAGTACACCAAGTAGTTGTTGCATATGCAGCAGGTGCTCGTCAAGGTACTCGTGCTCAAAAGACTCGTTCTGAAGTATCAGGCGGCGGTGCTAAGCCATGGCGCCAAAAAGGTACTGGCCGTGCACGTGCTGGTACAATTCGTAGCCCAATCTGGCGTACAGGTGGTGTTACTTTTGCTGCGAAACCACAAGATCACAGCCAAAAAGTAAACAAAAAAATGTACCGCGGTGCTATGAAGAGCATTCTGTCTGAGTTGATTCGTCAAGAGCGTCTAATCGTTGTTGATAACTTCTCTGTAGAAGCACCAAAAACAAAAGAACTTGTAGCTAAGCTTAAAGAGCTTGAGCTAAACGACGTTCTGATTGTGACTGGCGAAGTAGATGAAAATCTATTCTTAGCTGCTCGTAACCTATACAAAGTAGATGCACGTGATGTTGCTGGTGTTGATCCAGTATCACTAATCGCTTTCGACAAGGTTCTGATGACTGCTGACGCAGTTAAGCAAGTTGAGGAGATGCTAGCATGATCACTGAAGAGCGTATCTTAAAAGTTCTACGTGCTCCGCACATCTCTGAAAAAGCAACTATGGCAGCTGAGAAAGCGAACACTATCGTTTTCAAAGTAGCTAAAGATGCAACTAAGAAAGAGATCAAAGCAGCTGTAGAAAAGCTATTTGAAGTTGAAGTTAAGTCTGTAAATACTCTTGTATTAAAGGGTAAGACCAAACGTCAAGGTATGCGTGAAGGCCGTCGTTCAGACGTTAAGAAAGCCTACGTTACTTTGAAAGAAGGTCAAGATCTTGACTTCGTTGGCGGCGCGGAATAACAGGAGTAGTAAAAATGGCTATTGTTAAATGTAAGCCGACTTCCCCTGGTCGTCGTCACGTCGTTAAAGTTGTTAACGCTGACCTGCACAAGGGTAAGCCATACGCACCACTTTTAGAGAAAAACTCTAAGAACGGTGGTCGTAACAACAACGGTCGTATTACAGTACGTCACATCGGTGGTGGTCATAAACACCATTACCGTCTGATTGACTTCAAACGTACTAAAGATGGCATCCCAGCGAAAGTTGAGCGTCTAGAATACGATCCAAACCGTAGTGCTAACATCGCTCTAGTTCTGTACGCAGACGGTGAGCGTCGTTACATCATTGCACCTAAAGGTGTTAACGCAGGCGACCAGATTCAATCTGGCGTAGATGCTGCAATCAAAGCAGGTAACACTCTGCCGATGCGCAACATCCCAGTAGGTTCTACTGTACACTGTGTTGAACTTAAGCCTGGTAAAGGTGCACAACTAGCTCGTTCGGCTGGTGCTTATGCTCAAATCATCGCTCGCGATGGTGCATACGTAACTATCCGTCTACGTTCTGGTGAAATGCGCAAAGTACTTTCTGAAGGTCGTGCAACGATCGGTGAAGTTGGTAACTCTGAGCATATGCTACGTGAACTTGGTAAAGCTGGTGCTTCACGCTGGCGCGGCGTACGTCCAACCGTACGTGGTGTAGTAATGAACCCGGTGGATCACCCACATGGTGGTGGTGAAGGCCGCACATCTGGTGGTCGTCACCCAGTATCTCCTTGGGGCGTTCCTACTAAGGGCTTCAAGACTCGTAAGAATAAGCGCACTGACAAGTACATCGTACGTCGTCGCACTAAATAATTTATAAAGAGGAATCGCCATGCCACGTTCTCTCAAGAAAGGTCCTTTTATTGACCTACACTTGCTGAAGAAGGTAGAGAAAGCGGTGGAAAGCGGAGACAAAAAGCCTATTAAGACTTGGTCCCGTCGCTCAATGATCATCCCAACAATGATTGGTTTGACCATCGCTGTCCATAATGGTCGTCAGCACGTCCCTGTTTTCGTTACCGAAGAAATGATCGGTCACAAACTAGGCGAATTTGCACCAACTCGTACTTATCGCGGTCATGCTGCAGATAAGAAAGCTAAGAAGAAATAAGGAGTAGATGATGGAAGCTTTAGCTAAACATAACTTTGCTCGTATTTCTCCACAGAAAGCTCGCTTAGTTGCAGACCAAATTCGCGGTAAGTCGGTAGACCAGGCTCTAGAAATTCTAACTTTCAGCAACAAAAAAGCTGCTGTTTTAGTTAAGAAAGTTCTTGAGTCAGCTATCGCTAACGCGGAACATAACGAAGGTGCAGATATCGACGATCTAAATGTCGCTAAAATCTTCGTAGATGAGGGCCCTATCATGAAGCGTATTATGCCTCGTGCTAAAGGCCGTGCGGATCGTATCTTGAAGCGTTCAAGCCACATCACTATTGTTGTAGCAGATCGCTAAAGACTAGGAGAGTAAGCAATGGGTCAGAAAGTACATCCTAATGGTATTCGTCTTGGCATCGTCAAGCCTTGGAATGCTACATGGTTTGCTAATACCAACGAATTCGCTGACAACCTAGACGGCGACTTCAAGGTACGTCAGTTCCTTACCAAGGAACTACAAAAAGCATCATTATCTCGTATCGTTATCGAGCGTCCAGCGAAGAGCATCCGTGTGACTATTCACACAGCTCGTCCTGGCGTTGTTATCGGTAAGAAAGGTGAAGACGTAGAGAAGCTACGCGCAGCTGTAGCTAAAATCGCAGGTGTACCAGCGCAAATTAACATCGCTGAAGTACGTAAGCCTGAGCTAGATGGTCAGCTTGTAGCTGATAGCATCGCGTCTCAACTAGAGCGTCGTGTTATGTTCCGTCGTGCAATGAAGCGTGCGGTACAAAATGCTATGCGTCTAGGCGCTAAAGGCATCAAAGTACAAGTAGGCGGCCGTCTTGGCGGTGCTGAAATCGCACGTTCAGAGTGGTACCGTGAAGGCCGTGTGCCTCTACACACTCTACGTGCAGACATTGATTACGCAACTTCTTCGGCTCACACTCAATACGGTGTGATCGGCATTAAAGTTTGGATCTTCAAAGGTGAGATTCTAGGCGGTATGCCAGCTGCTAACGCAGTAGAGCCAAAAGGCGATAAGCCTAAGAAGCAGCGTAAAGGCCGTAAGTAAGGAGTCGAACGATGCTACAACCAAAACGTACTAAGTTCCGCAAGGTTATGACTGGTCGTAACCGTGGTCTAGCTAAAGGTACTGAAGTAAGCTTCGGCGAATTCGGTCTTAAAGCTGTTGGCCGTGGTCGTCTGACTGCACGTCAAATCGAAGCGGCACGTCGTGCTATGACACGTCACATTAAGCGTCAAGGTCAAATCTGGATCCGTGTTTTCCCAGACAAACCAATTACTGAAAAGCCTCTTGAAGTTCGTCAAGGTAAAGGTAAAGGTTCAGTTGCGTACTGGGTTGCTCAAATCCAACCAGGCAAAGTTATGTACGAGATGAATGGCGTACCTGAAGAGTTGGCACGTGAAGCGTTCCGCCTAGCGGCGCGTAAACTGCCTGTTAAAACTACTTTTGTAACTAAGCAGGTGATGTGATGAAAGCACAAGATCTACGCGAAAAGAACGTTGAAGAGCTTAACGCTGAGCTATTGAATTTGCTACGTGAACAGTTCAACTTGCGCATGCAAGCTGCAACTGGTCAACTTCAGCAAACTCATACTCTAAAAGCTGTACGCCGTGACATCGCACGTGTGAAAACTGTTTTGACTGAAAAGGCAGGCGCATAATGAGCGAAACTAACCGCATCCAGCAAGGCCGTGTAGTAAGTGACAAGATGGACAAGTCTATCGTTGTTGCTATTGAGCGTACTGTAAAACACCCAATTTACGGTAAGTTCATCAAACGCACGACTAAAGTACACGCACACGACGAAGACAACACTTGTGGCCTAGGCGACAAAGTTGAAATCGCTGAGTGTCGTCCTCTGTCTAAGACTAAGTCTTGGACATTGGTTAAAGTTCTAGAAAAAGCGAAGATTTAATCTTTGTAATTCTATAACTTATAAGCGGCTCCAAATTATTTTTTGGAGCCGCTTGTTTTTTGTCTACCCAATTTAAAAAAAGGGTGGTACAATTCGCGTCCCTTTTAAAGAGGCAGCCCGACCCGAGAGGGTCTAGTTTTAATATTTAGCGGAGCACTAACAATGATCCAGATGCAAAGTACACTTGACGCAGCAGATAACTCTGGCGCGCGCAAGGTAATGTGTATTAAGGTTCTGGGTGGCTCTCACCGCCGTTATGCACATATCGGTGACGTCATCAAGGTTACAGTGAAGGAAGCGATTCCTCGCGGTAAAGTAAAGAAAGGTGATGTTCTGAAGGCGGTAGTAGTGCGCACCCGTAAAGGCGTTCGTCGCCCAGACGGTTCTGTCATTCGCTTCGACAGTAATGCTTGTGTATTGTTAAATGACACTACTGAGCAACCAGTCGGCACACGTATCTTTGGTCCTGTGACTCGTGAACTTCGTAACGCGAAATTCATGAAGATTGTATCACTTGCACCTGAAGTTCTGTAAGGAGCGGCAACATGGCAGCTAAAATCCGTCGTAACGACGAAGTAATCATTCTTGCTGGTAAAGATAAAGGCAAGAAAGGTAAAGTAACTAAGGTTCTGACAACTGGTAAAGTTGTTGTTGAAGGCATTAATCTTGTTAAAAAACACCAAAAGCCGGTTCCGGCTCTAGGTCAACAAGGTGGCATCGTTGAACAAGAAGCAGCTATTGATGCTTCTAACGTTGCAGTCTTTAACGCGGCTACTGGTAAAGCAGACCGTATCGGTTTCCGTATCGAAGATGGCAAGAAAGTTCGTTTCTTCAAATCTAACGGCGAAACTGTTTCTAACTAATTAGAAGTAATTTGGAGTTCTACTATGGCGAAACTGCATGATTACTACAAGTCGTCTGTAGTCGCTGAGCTTACCAAAGAGTTCAGCTACACAAGCGTCATGCAAGTCCCTAGGATTGAGAAAATCACCCTAAACATGGGCGTTGGTGAAGCAATCAACGATAAGAAACTGCTAGAAAACGCAGCATCTGATATGGCAACGATCTCTGGTCAAAAGCCACTTATCACGAAAGCGCGTAAATCTGTAGCTGGTTTCAAAATTCGTGAAGGCTACCCAATTGGTTGTAAAGTAACCTTGCGTGGTGAGCGCATGTGGGAATTTTTAGAGCGTTTAATCTCTATTGCACTTCCACGTGTACGTGATTTCCGTGGTGTTAGCGCTAAGTCTTTTGACGGACGCGGTAACTACAGCATGGGCGTTCGCGAGCAAATCATCTTTCCGGAAATCGACTACGATAAAGTCGATCGTGTCCGCGGTCTTGATATTACTATCACGACATCTGCGGGATCCGATGAGGAAGGCCGAGCTCTGCTGGCTGCCTTTAACTTCCCATTCCGTAAGTAAGGGTAGGGTTACTGTTATGGCTAAACAATCAATGAAAGCACGTGAAGCTAAACGTGCAAAACTAGTAGTTAAGTTCGCTGAAAAGCGTTCTGCGCTAAAAGTTATCATTAGCGATGTAAACGCATCTGAAGAAGATCGTTGGAATGCGGTTCTTAAACTGCAATCTCTTCCACGTGATTCAAGTGCATCACGTCAGCGCAACCGTTGCAACCAAACTGGTCGTCCACACGGTTACCTACGTAAATTCGGTCTAAGCCGCATTAAGGTTCGTGAAGCTTGCATGAAAGGCGAGATTCCGGGTCTTCGTAAGGCTAGCTGGTAATTGCCACTTAATCATTTGGAGTAAATCTTATGAGCATGCAAGATCCGATTTCGGATATGCTGACCCGAGTTCGTAACGGTCAGGCAGCAAATAAAGTTGCTGTAAAAATGCCTTCTTCAAAGCTTAAAGTTGCAATTGCTGCATTACTTAAAGCTGAAGGTTACATCGTAGACTTCGCTGTTGACAGCGAAGTAAAACCTGAGCTAGAAGTTACTCTTAAGTACTTCCAAGCTAAACCTGTAATCGAGCAAATCAAGCGTGTATCACGTCCTGGTCTAAGAGTTTATAAAAATAAAGACTCTTTACCTACAGTGATGGGTGGTCTTGGTATTGCAGTTGTTTCTACTTCCAAGGGTCTGATGTCTGACCGTGCTGCTCGCAAAGCAGGTCTTGGCGGTGAAATCATCTGTTACGTAGCTTAAGGAGTAGATTATGTCTCGTGTTGCTAAAGCACCTGTCGCTATTCCAGCTGGCGTAGAGGTGAAACTAAACGGCCAAGAAGTTACTGTAAAAGGTAGCAAAGGTGAGCTTACTCGCGTTCTTAACAGCGCCGTAGTTATTGCACAGGAAGAAAACAACCTAACTTTCGGTCCGAAAGAAGGTGTTACTAACGCATGGGCACAGGCTGGTACAGCTCGCGCTCTAGTTAATAACATGGTTGTGGGTGTTACTCAGGGCTTCGTTAAGAAGTTAACTCTTAAAGGTGTTGGTTACCGTGCTGCTATCAAAGGCAACTCTGTAGGTCTAACACTAGGCTTTTCTCACCCAGTAGAGCACGCTCTACCTGAAGGTATTAAAGCTGAGTGCCCTAGCCAAACTGAGATCATTATTACTGGTTGCGATAAGCAAGTAGTAGGTCAAGTTGCGGCTGACATTCGTTCTTACCGTGCTCCTGAACCTTATAAAGGTAAAGGTGTTCGTTACGCAGATGAAAATGTGCGTACTAAAGAAGCTAAGAAGAAGTAAGGTATCACTATGGATAAGAAAGCATCTCGCATCCGTCGTGCTACACGTGCACGTCGTAAGATTGCAGAACTTGGCGCAACTCGCTTGGTAGTACACCGTACTCCTCGCCATGTTTACGCTCAAGTTATCTCGGCAAACGGCTCTGAGGTTATCGCAGCTGCTTCTACTGTAGAAAAAGCGATCCGTGAGCAAGTTAAGAACACTAGTAACGTTGATGCAGCTAAAGCAGTTGGTAAAGCTGTTGCTGAGCGCGCTCTTGAAAAAGGCGTAGCTACAGTTGCATTTGATCGTTCTGGTTTCCAATACCACGGTCGAGTAGCGGCGCTAGCAGATTCTGCTCGCGAAGCTGGTCTGAAATTCTAAGGTAGGGTTGGAAGATGGCTAAAGAACAACAACAAGCTAATGATTTGCAAGAAAAGCTGATCGCTGTTAACCGTGTATCTAAGACGGTTAAAGGTGGTCGAATCATGAGCTTCACTGCACTAACAGTAGTTGGTGACGGTAATGGTCGTGTAGGTTTCGGTTACGGCAAAGCTCGTGAAGTACCTGCTGCGATTCAAAAAGCAATGGAAAAAGCGCGTCGTAACATGGTTACTGTTGCGCTTAACGAAGGCACTCTTCACCACCCGGTGAAAGGTCGTCATTCGGGCTCTAAAGTTTACATGCAGCCAGCTGCTGAAGGTACAGGTGTTATTGCCGGTGGTGCAATGCGTGCCGTACTTGAAGTTGCAGGCGTACATAACGTACTTTCTAAAGCATACGGTTCAACGAACCCAATCAACGTTGTTCGCGCAACGATTGGTGCTCTAGTAGACGTTAAGTCACCAGAAATGGTTGCTGCTAAACGTGGTCTAACTGTTGAATCTATTTCGGAGTAAGAACACGATGGCAACTATTAAAGTAACTCAAACTAAAAGCTCAATTGGTCGCCTACCTAAGCACAAAGCGTGTCTTAAAGGTCTAGGTCTTCGTCGCATCAACCATACAGTAGAACTTGAAGATACACCGTGCGTACGCGGTATGATCAACAAGGTTTACTACATGGTTAAGATTGAGGAGTAATCAGAATGCGTTTGAATACTCTATCACCGGCTGCTGGCTCTAAACCTTCTAAGAAGCGTGTAGGTCGTGGTATCGGTTCTGGCCTTGGTAAAACAGGTGGCCGCGGTCACAAAGGTCAAAAGTCACGTTCTGGCGGCTCTGTTCGTCCAGGTTTTGAAGGCGGTCAAATGCCTCTAAAACAACGTCTACCTAAATTCGGTTTCACTTCTCGTAAGAGCCTAGTGTCTGCTGAAGTTCGTCTAGCTGAGCTAGCGAAAGTAACAGGTGACGTAGTTGATCTTAACAGCCTTAAAGCTGCTAACGTTATCACTAAGAACATCGAGTTTGTTAAGATCGTTCTTTCTGGTGACCTAAGCAAAGCTGTGACTGTTAAAGGTCTACGCGTGACTAAAGGCGCTAAAGCTGCAATCGAAGCTGCAGGCGGTAAAATCGAGGAATAATCTCGAGGAACGAGGTACAGATGGCTAAGAAACCAGGAAAAGATTTTCGTAGTGCTCAAAGCGGCTTAAGTGAACTAAAGTCGCGCTTATTATTCGTAATTGGTGCACTTTTAGTATTCCGAGCCGGCTCTTTTGTGCCGATCCCTGGTATTGACGCAGCTGTACTTGCCGATTTGTTCGATCAGCAAAAAGGTACCATCGTAGAAATGTTTAACATGTTCTCCGGTGGTGCTCTTGAGCGTGCATCTATATTAGCATTGGGTATCATGCCGTACATTTCGGCATCGATCGTAGTCCAATTGCTAACTGTAGTTCATCCAGCGTTAGCGGAACTCAAGAAAGAGGGTGAAGCAGGCCGTCGTAAGATAAGCCAATATACACGCTACGGCACGCTTGTACTTGCAACATTCCAAGCTATTGGTATCGCAACAGGCTTACCAAACATGGTCGATAATCTGGTTGTTATCAACCAAACCATGTTTACGCTTATTGCTACCGTGAGTTTAGTAACTGGTACCATGTTTTTGATGTGGTTAGGTGAACAAATCACTGAGCGAGGAATCGGTAATGGTATTTCCATTCTGATTTTTGCAGGTATTGTTGCTGGATTGCCTTCTGCAATCGGTCAAACAATCGAGCAAGCGCGTCAAGGTGAATTGCATGTGCTTCTTCTGTTGTTTATCGCGGTATTGTCTTTTGCTGTAATTTACTTCGTGGTTTTCATGGAGCGTGGTCAACGTCGTATCGTCGTTAACTATGCGAAGCGTCAACAAGGTCGTAAAGTGTTTGCAGCACAAAGTTCTCATTTGCCACTTAAGATTAATATGGCAGGTGTTATACCAGCGATTTTTGCATCAAGTATTATTTTGTTCCCAGGAACATTAGCGCAGTGGTTTGGTCAAAATGGTGAAAGCAGCGCGTTCGGTTGGTTAACTGACGTGTCATTAGCTCTTAGCCCAGGTCAACCATTGTATGTAATGCTTTATGCAGCAGCTATAATCTTCTTCTGTTTCTTCTATACAGCGTTGGTGTTTAACCCACGTGAAACAGCTGATAACTTGAAGAAGTCTGGTGCATTCGTACCCGGTATCCGCCCAGGTGAGCAGACAGCGAAATATATCGATAAAGTGATGACTAGACTAACCCTTGCGGGCGCTCTATACATTACTTTTATATGTCTGATTCCTGAGTTCATGATGGTCGCGTGGAACGTTCGTTTCTACTTTGGCGGCACTTCCCTACTAATCGTAGTGGTTGTTATCATGGATTTCATGGCACAGGTACAGACTCATCTGATGTCACAACAGTATGATTCTGTGTTAAAGAAAGCGAATCTGAAAGGTTACGGCCGTTAATTCGGTAGTAATTATTTCGATTCCATTTACGGAGTTTAGCAATGAAAGTTCGTGCTTCCGTTAAAAAAATCTGCCGTAACTGTAAAGTTATCAAGCGTAACGGTGTCGTTCGCGTGATTTGCAGTGAGCCAAAGCATAAGCAACGCCAAGGCTAATCAGCAGAAATTTTTACTTGAAATACTAGGTAGAGTCGAGTATATTCCTCGGCCTACCTTTTGCGTGCAAAAGAAGTAGTATGCCGCAGCGTATCCATAACGGGCTTTGCTGCGGATAATTCTTTTATGAACCCCCTTAGGAGTGAATAATGGCCCGTATAGCCGGCATTAACATTCCTGATCATAAGCATTCTGTAATTGCACTTACTGCAATCTACGGTATTGGTAAAACTCGCTCTCAAGCTATTCTAGCTGAAGTGGGTATTGCTGAAGATGCTAAGATCAGTGAACTAACTGAAGAGCAGATCGATCAACTGCGTGATGGTGTAGCTAAATACACTGTAGAAGGTGATCTACGTCGTGAAGTATCGATGAACATCAAGCGTCTTATGGACCTTGGCTGTTACCGCGGTCTTCGTCATCGTCGCAGTCTACCACTACGTGGACAGCGTACTAAAACCAACGCTCGCACCCGTAAGGGTCCGCGCAAGCCGATCAAGAAATAGTCGGATAAGGTAGAGTACAATGGCAAAACAACCAACTCGCGCGCGTAAGCGCGTACGCAAGCAAGTAGCTGATGGCGTAGCGCACATTCATGCTTCTTTCAACAACACAATCGTAACTATCACTGACCGCCAAGGCAACGCTCTTGCATGGGCTACAGCAGGTGGTTCAGGTTTCCGTGGTTCTCGTAAATCTACTCCGTTCGCAGCACAAGTTGCAGCTGAGCGTTGTGGTGAAATGGCTAAAGAATATGGCCTAAAGAACTTGGAAGTTATGGTTAAGGGTCCAGGTCCAGGTCGCGAATCTACTGTTCGTGCACTGAACGCTGCTGGTTTCCGTATCACTAACATTGTTGATGCGACACCAATCCCTCATAACGGTTGTCGTCCACCTAAGAAACGTCGCGTTTAAGTTTCGTTTCTAGGAATATTGGAGAAAGATCATGGCAAGATATTTGGGTCCTAAGCTGAAGCTTAGCCGTCGCGAAGGTACTGACTTATTCCTTAAGTCTGGTGTCCGTGCGATCGATACCAAGTGTAAAATTGATAACGCACCAGGTGTACACGGCGCTCGTCGCGGTCGTCTATCTGAGTATGGCGTTCAGCTTCGTGAGAAGCAAAAAGTTCGTCGTATCTACGGCGTTCTAGAAAAACAATTCCGCAACTACTACAAAGAAGCTGCACGTCTTAAAGGCAACACAGGTGCAAACCTGCTTCAGCTTCTTGAAGGTCGTCTTGATAACGTAGTTTACCGTATGGGTTTTGGCGCTACTCGTGCTGAATCTCGTCAACTAGTTAGCCACAAGTCTGTTCTAGTTAACGGTAAAGTTGTAAACGTTCCTTCTTTCAAAGTAGCGGCTAACGACGTTGTTTCTATCCGCGAGAAAGCTAAACAGCAATCTCGTATTAAAGCGGCTCTAGAAGTTGCTGAACAACGTGAAAAGCCAACTTGGATTGAAGTAGATGCTAGCAAAATGGAAGGTACATTCAAGCGTATGCCTGAGCGTTCTGACCTATCAGCTGACATCAATGAACACTTGATCGTCGAACTTTACTCTAAGTAAGGTTAAAAAAAGAGAGGACACAATGCAGGGTTCTGTAACAGAATTTCTTAAGCCGCGTCTTGTTGACATTGAACAGATCAATACGACACACGCGAAAGTAACTCTTGAGCCATTAGAGCGCGGTTTCGGCCACACTCTAGGTAATGCTCTTCGCCGCATTCTTCTATCTTCTATGCCGGGTTGTGCCGTAACAGAAGTTGAAATTGAAGGTGTGCTACACGAATACAGCACTAAAGAAGGCGTTCAGGAAGATATCCTGGAAATCCTTCTAAACCTTAAAGGTTTAGCTGTACGCGTTGCTGAAGGCAAAGATGAAGTGTTTATTACACTGAACAAATCAGGCTCAGGCCCTGTTGTTGCAGGTGACATCACCCACGATGGTGATGTAGAGATCGCTAACCCTGAGCACGTAATTTGTCACCTAACGGATGACAATGCTGAGATCGCTATGCGTATCAAAGTAGAACGTGGTCGTGGTTACGTTCCAGCTTCAGCTCGTATCCATACTGAAGAAGATGAGCGTCCTATCGGTCGTCTATTAGTTGACGCTACTTACAGCCCGGTTGATAAAATCGCCTATGCTGTAGAAGCGGCACGTGTAGAACAACGTACTGATTTAGACAAGCTTGTTATCGATATGGAAACGAACGGTACTCTAGAACCTGAGGAAGCAATCCGTCGTGCAGCTACTATTTTAGCTGAACAACTGGATGCGTTCGTAGATCTTCGTGATGTACGTGTACCTGAGGAGAAGGAAGAGAAGCCAGAATTCGATCCTATCCTACTACGTCCTGTAGACGATCTTGAACTAACAGTTCGCTCTGCTAACTGTTTGAAAGCAGAAGCGATTCACTACATCGGTGATCTTGTACAGCGCACTGAGGTTGAGCTACTTAAAACGCCAAACCTTGGTAAGAAATCTCTTACAGAGATTAAAGATGTGCTTGCTTCACGTGGTCTTTCTCTAGGCATGCGCCTAGAAAACTGGCCACCAGCGTCAATCGCTGAAGATTAATCGAAAAGTTAGAAGGATTAGGTCATGCGCCATCGTAAAAGTGGTCGTCAACTCAACCGCAACAGCAGTCATCGCAAAGCGATGTTCAGCAACATGGCTAGCTCTCTTGTTCGTCACGAAGTTATTAAAACTACCGTGCCTAAAGCAAAAGAACTACGTCGCGTAATTGAGCCATTGATTACCCTAGCTAAGACAGACAGTGTTGCTAACCGTCGTCTTGCATTTGCTCGCACTCGTGATAACGAAGTTGTGGCAAAACTATTTAATGAACTAGGCCCGCGTTTCGCGGCTCGCCAAGGTGGTTACACTCGCATTCTTAAATGTGGTTTCCGTACTGGTGATAAAGCTCCAATGGCTTACATTGAGCTTGTAGACCGCCCAGCTGCTGAAGAAGCTGCTGAGTAATCTATACTAGATTCTTAATACAAAAAGCCGAGCATTAGCTCGGCTTTTTTTGTTTCTATCGAATTGAAAAATTGCACCACGATGTTTGGCATTTTTGCTTGCCTGCTCTGCTCTATTTTTTAAAAATATCTCGTATCTCGTATCTCGTATCTCGTATCTCGTATCTCGTATCTCGTATCTCGTATCTCGTATCTCGTATCTCGTATCTCGTATCTCGTATCTCGTATCTCAAATATCTTTTCTTCCACGCACAAAAAAGAGCACCGAAGTGCCCTTATAATATTCTTCAACTAATCGCTAATCGCTAATCGCTAATTGCGATGGCCTACTGCCAAATAGCGGCAAGTGAATCCATAAGGCCACTCGTTGCACCTTGTGATTGAAGTGCCTGAAGAATGATGGGTGCAAATGTCGTAACCATTGACGAATCCATACCTAACCCAGCAAACGCACTTTCAACAGCACCTTGTGAGCTTAGAACTGATGATAAGCCAGTCGATTCAAGTGAAGACATTCCAGGAATGAGTGATGCGAGTTCTTTATTGTCCGCAGTGCCAAGCGAATTTTGTGCAAGTGCTAGCATTGAACCGATACCGCCAATCGCTTGATCGCTTGTTACAGATGCTTGGTCAGCAACGGTATCAGCAAGTGGTGTTGTTTCGTTTTGTTGAGACCACATATTTACAGCTGCCATCAGGGCAGTTTGTGATAATTGGGAATAGTTGGTATCTGATGTTGAACCGGTTTGTTCAGAGTCGCTAGTGCTAGCGCAAGAGACTACAGCAAGGCTGCTGAGCATAGTGATGAGTATTTTCTTCATTATTCTTCCTTAAGTAATAAAGTAATCGACCTATTCACTATAAACGAAAAACGGCGATGTAGTCACATCGCCGTTGGATTATTTTAATTTTATTTGCCTATAGTATTTTGTTTTACTAAAGGTTTTTATAAAAATTAAAGGATAGCTAGAAGTTCTACTTCAAATACTAGAGCTGCAAATGGTGGAATTGCAGCACCTGCGCCGCGCTCACCGTATGCTAGATCTTGAGGGATGTATAGCTTCCACTTAGAGCCAACAGGCATCATTTGTAGAGCTTGTACCCAACCTTGAATTACGCCAGTTACTGGGAATTCAGCAGGTTGACCGCGAGATACAGAGCTGTCGAAAACAGTACCGTCAGTTAGTTCACCGTGGTAGTGAACACGTACTTGCTTGTCTGCAGTAGGGATTTCGCCAGTACCTTCAGTTAGTACTTCGTACTGAAGACCAGACTCAAGAGCTGTTACTTCTGAACGAAGAGCGTTGTCAGTTAGGAAAGCTTCGCCGTCAGCAGCAGCTGCTTTAGCTAGTTCTTGACGTGCAGCTTCACCACGAGTGTGTAGCTCTTGTAGTGCGTTGTTGATTTCGTCAACTTCGATAGCTGGCATGTCACCAACTAGAGCTGTTGCGATACCAGCAGCGATTGCGTCTACGTTTAGGCCTTCAAGACCAGAACCAGCAAGTTGTTGGCCCATTTGTAGACCGATACCGTAGCTAGCTTTTTGCTCTACAGTTTCAAATTTTACTTCAGACATGAAAAGTCACTCTTTTTGTCAGTACGAAAAGGGTAAGAATACCAGTATTAGCAGCCTGAATAAACGGCTAGCCCCTGATCACTTACGCTTTACCGTGTCCAAATCACAGCTATGTCAATTTTCTTGCTTTGGTCTCTGTTGTAGCGGAAAGATCTATACTGTTGGTACTTTGGTTTTTATACTGTAGTTATTCAATGTATAGGACGCAGTGGCATGAATCGTCGTCAAAAGAAAAAACAGAAAGTAGACCACTTAGCAGAGTTCAAGGATCGACTGAATCAGGTCAAAGAGAAATTAAGCTCGATCGATATCAAGAAAATGAAAACCTCAACCGTGCAGGCCTGGGGATCATTGCCGAAATTACACCAGAGATTATTGATGGTGATTTCGCCGATCGTATTGATCTTACTTTTTGTGCCGCTACCAGAACCTAAAGTAGACGCAGCCCCAGCAACATCGCGCGTCGAGCTTGAGATAAACACGGTTGGCTTAAGCGAACAGCAAAATGCCAAGAGCAGTTCATCAGAACCGAGTAACAATAATTGGCAAGAGTATCTTGTGAAGCAAGGGGATACGTTAGCGCAGGTTTTTCGAAATAACGACTTACCGTTGTCTGACTTGAACGCGCTAGTGCGTATTGAAGGGGCAGACAAACCACTTAGTCAGATTCGTAAAGGCCAGCTAGTTCGATTCAAACTCGCCGAGACCGGGAAACTAGACATTCTTCAGCTAGAAAAAGGCAACACTTCGGTGATGTTTTTTCGATTGTCAGACGGTGGCTTTGGCCGTAGTAAATAGCTCAATACTGAGCCTGCGTTAAAGCGCTTCGTCAGATACAGACAGTCGATAGAAAAGAGCTAATGATTAGCTCTTTTTTTTGGTCGCTTGAAAGGTGCAAGCGGTAAGATGATGAGCATAATTCCGATAAAGGTTAACGTATCTGGAATCTCATCAAACCATATCGCGCCTATTATTGCGACAAACACTAAGCCTGAGTATTCAGCCAAGGCAATTTGACTAGAGTGTGCTTTTTGGTAGGCAGCGACCGCAAGTCCGTTGTAGCTTAAAATGAGCGTCGCACTTAATGCTATGTACCCCAAATGCTCCACAGACACCGGCTGCCAGTATAAGAAGCACAGTACTGATGAGGCTGGAATAGAGCATAACGTTGTCCACCACAGCGTAGTAACCACCGTTTGCTCACTAGGAAGCTTTCTTACCAATACATTGAATAGTGCGAGGGTGAGTGCTGTACCCAAAGCAAACAGTGCTGCCCAATGAAATTGTGATGGCCTCAAGACAATCAATGCACCAATAAAACCGATAGTGGTGGCGATAACCTTGCCAAGTGCCGGTTGCTCTTTGAGTAGAAACATAGAGAGAGGTAACATCAACAGGGGCGCGACGTAAAATACTGCGTTGGCGGTAGCTAAAGAAAGGTGGGTGATCGCGACGACCATACATCCGCTGCCGATTAGGATCAGTTGTCCTCGAATAAAGGTCACTTTAGCTTGTTGTAAGCGCCGTTGTTCTTTTTTCTGCTGTAGCCACAAAGGGGTGATGATGAGCAGAGATATCAACTGTCGGAAAAAAATATACTGTAAGGGCGGTACTTCGCCATTCAATAGTTTTACCGCTACGTCGGAAAGCGAGGCAAACAAGTTACCTGCAACCAACAATAGAATACCGACAGTGATATTCGTCATTACTTTTCTAATCTCATGTCTACATGCGGAATATCGTCTTCCAGATACATCTCAGAGATAGTTTCGAACCCGTGGCTCGCATAGAAGTTTTCTAGGTGTTGTTGCGCGCCAATATCGATGGTCTTGTTCGGCCAAAGAGCCTCACAGCGTGTTAACGCTTCTTTGATCAATTGATGACCCAAGCCATCACCTCTTGCCGATTGCTTGGTCGCCACTCGGCCGATGCTCGTGTTGTCGTAAGAGGTGCCGGGGGGTAACAAACGTGCACACGCCACTAGCTCTGCATCAGCATAGCCAAGCAAGTGTTCAACACCTGCGAGTGTATCTTTACCATCGAGCTCTGGATAAGGGCAATTTTGCTCAACCACAAATACATCGACTCGTAATTTAAGTAGTTGATAAAGTTGTTGTGTTGAAAGTTCAGAGAAGGGAATTGAGTGCCAAGTGATCATGTTTACATCCAGAGATTATCGATGCTCTGAATGTACTATGTGCGATGATTGTTGGCATTAACTATTGTTAATTCGACCTTTGATTCTGCTCAGGCTGATCGCGGTTATACCGAGGTAAGCCGCAATTTGATTGTCGTTCAAGCGCTGCTCAAGGTCGGGGTAATGTTCGCAGAAAAGCTGATAGCGTTGCTCTGGAGTATAGAGCAGCATAAAGCGTTCTTTGTTTTCCTTATGCATGAGCTGAGTTTCTAACAGCTTTAAATACAAAGGGTTATTTGATGCTCGCCACTCAATAACCGCATTCATTGGCAGTTCTAACATTGTGATGGGTGTGAGCGTTTCTAGTAGGTAAGGGGACGCTTGGTTCTTTATCAAACTCTCAAAGCCGATGATCCAGTCTTGTTCCCAGTAGAATTCTTTGCTGTATTGCTTACCGTCATTAGTGAGATAACAAGCGTGGCATAAGCCTTCAAGTACAAAGTAGATTGAACTCGCCATCTCACCTTGATTGATCAGGATGTGTCGGGTTGGCAGCTCAAGCGGCTTCGCGACAGCTAATAGAGATTCAACCTGACTCTCAGAGAAGTCAAAGCTTTGTAGTTGTTTGATAAAAGAGGTGTGCATGAAAATAACCTAACCCAAATAAGTGGCGAAATCATCGCACTTATTTGGGGAGAGGTACAGAGCAGGCTAAATCAGCGTCGACTGTGTTGTTCTAGATAATCTTGAGCGAGGTCTCTTCCCATGTATTTTCCTAGGGTTTTCAACGGTACTTTCTTAAGATTAACCACAATCAAGCCATCCAAGGCATCATTAAAAGATGGGTCGACGTTAAAGCACACCAATTTCCCATTCATCCCTAGATACTGGCGCAGTAGTACTGGCAGGCCTTTTCCTTGCTCCATACGTGCTAACACTTTAGAGAGCAGAGGAACACTCGCCAATGACGATAACAGGTGATTCTGCCAGAACACATGATTACTGGTATTGAGTGGTGACGAAGGAGAAACCAAATTCGCCTTTTCCTCATCGTAGTGGTGAATCGATAAGGTCGTCGCGATCAACAGGCGAGCATTGTGACTGTAATCATTACTGATACTGACTGGACCGAATAGATGAGTGTATTGAGGGTGACGATACACGAAGGCTGCGATGCCTTTCCATAATAGTAACAGTGAGTTAAGGCTCTTTTGATAAGGTTTGCTCACTACAGAACGCCCAAGTTCAATGCTGTTATCTAGGGTGTCGATGAATTCTTGATTGTAGTTAAACAAACTTCGAGAGTAGAGCTGGTCAAGCCCATGTTCTGCGATTAACTTGTCGACCATACCAAGTCGGTACGCCCCGACCAGTTCAGCCTTGGCTTTGTTCCACACAAAGAGTTGATGGTAGTAAAGGTCATACTCATCCAAATCACAGGCAAGCCCGCTGCCTTCTCCCACTTCTCGAAAGCTCTCTTCTCTGACTCGACCAATCTCACGCATTAAATTGGGGATCGACTGGCTTGGTGTGCAGTAGACTTCGAAGTCACCTTGCTCGAGCAGTTTCATCTCTTCAGGGAGCGAGCTAATCTCGATGGACAATACTTCTGGTGAGATTGGTGCTATCACTTGAGTGTCAAAAGAGGGGGCATGGACTGCTGTGCTAGGGCTATCTTGTTGACTCATTAGATAGGTATTGAGTCGTAGATAGTTGACGATATCCATCTCTTGTTCGAACGATTTTATCTCCGAATACGGAATCGATGAGCCAATAGAGATAGAGATGGTAGTCGCTTGCTTATTAAGAAGTTCACGCCCGAGTAGAGCCGTTCTTAATAGCGGATGGACACGGCCAGCTTGATAGAAAAGCTCACTGTTTTTACCATTGATGAAGATAGGAACCGTAGTGGCTTGATGACGCTTAACAAACTTGGCAACCGACTTGCTCCATTCTATGTCTGTCAGTGTTTTTGCCCCTTTACGGTAACTCGATACTTCACCTGCTGGGAACACTATCAAGAGTCCACCGTCTGCTAAATGACGATTGGCATCTCGAATAGCTTTAGCATTGGTGCGTTTCGATTCTTTACTGTTAAAGACATCGACCCCAATGAAAAGATCATCCAGTTCAGGCAGTCGCTTGAGCAACTCATTCGCTAACACCTTCACATCTTTCCTTACCGATCCTACGAGATCTGCAAGGATCACACCTTCAATTGCGCCAAGTGGGTGGTTAGCCACAATGACTACAGGTCCTTCTTCAGGGATATTATCAGTGGCACCAGCTGAAACAGAATAGTCGATATTCAATGCCGACAGGGTGTGATGCATGAATTCAAAGCTAGATAACTCATCAGGTCTATCTTGATAGAGTTTATCTAGCTTAGATAGCCCAGTTGCCCACTCGACAACAGACTCACCTAAACCAAAAGGCGTGTAACGTGGTAAACGAAAAGGACTATCAATCATAATGAAGCTACCTTATTGACTAAAGTTGTTTAGGAAACCGTCTTGATTCTTGAAATCTTTTACACTTAAAAATGCACCGCAAAGCCATATTAGGCATGCCATACCAAACAGTAATCCGCCGTCATAACCGACAATTTCACCCGCTGCATTAAACTCAGGCATTTGAATAGCGAGCGGCGTAAACAGATGGAAAAATATCGCGCCACTCATAATCCCCACACTCATGATGGCACCCAGACCGTGCCAATGAGTAAACAACAAAATGGCCGCAATCAATTCAGCGAACCCAATCAAGTAGCCGCCAAATGAACCGAACCAACTTAAGCCAGACCATGTCGCCAAGGTGCCAAAGATATGCTCAGTCTCGTATGAGCCTGTGAACTTAAAAAACAGCGACTGAACAAATACGAAAGCGATAAATGCCGCAGGAATATGTTTAGCTGGAGTGAATGTCATGGTTATTCCCTTATTTGATCAGTTGCGGCCAAACGGTGTCGGCTTTTTGAATATGCTGTGCTCGATCTTGTTCCCAACGTTGCTTAATCTCTTGGTCATAGTTGAGGTAAAGCTTGTTATCAACAATCGTCCATTGGTTCGGGTCACCGGGTGCAAAGTCACTTTTTGCTGAAACAGCCCAAGCGCAATAACCCCCATATTGAGGGGCATATTTTTCAGGATTATTAACAAATAAAGTCAGATTCTTTTCAGAAGAGAAATACCAGTCCGCACCTTTGTACTCTGTGCTGAATTTTTTACTGCCTTCAATAGGCTTACTTGAAGTGAAATAAGCGACGGTATCGTAGCCATCGAGCGCCTTGCTGCTAAAGAATCCTGTGTAGATCTCATCGGCGGCAAATACGTATGGGCTAACAAGTAGCATGACCATGGTTAATAGTTTTCTCATGATGGACTCCTATAGATTGATTACGGGTGATAAATCGAAGGTAAAGCGCTGTTGATTTATCTGACATGGCTTAATGGGTTCATAAGGCGAGCCGGGTGCATAAAACATCGAGGCTTGGCCATGTAGATTACGTAAGTGTGTAAAGCTCACCGTATGTGCGTCTTCACGATGCATACAGGTCGCTAAATGAGGTTGTTCGCTATGATGGTGAGAGTGAAACTGAAGTAAGTTCTGTTGATTCTTACCTGTTGTCATAAGCTGATCGTATTTTGCTTGTCGATAGGCTTGCACTCGCTCTAAATCAACACCGGATGAGAACAGCGGAGAATCGGTGTCGATGATGTGCTGTTGAATACCATCCCACATGTAGGCGATAACCAAACCATTGTTCTGAGTTAAATTCGGCGCGAAAGCCAACAAGGTAAATGGAGCAAAAGTGTGCAGGTCGAGCTGATGAAATGCTTCAGAGAGCTGACTGATGTTACGACTCGATGATAGATTCTTGAGTAACAAACCACGGCTGACTAAAGGTCCAACAGGGACTATGCCTTGATAGTTATTGAGTAGGCATAACGAAAGCCCGAACTCATTGATACTGATCCAGCTACCACCGCCAGTTGGGTCGAGTGGCATGATGATATCGACAGCGTTGACTCGATACTGTTTAGGCGGCATTGCTAGTGCTCGCGTCTTTTGTTCGTCACGGTTAAAAAAGACCTGATAACCATTTTCTTCAAGCAGCCAAGAGACTGAACACATGATTATTGCTCCCTCAGATAGCTGCTGGTGGTTGGGGCATAACCAAAGGTATTGCATGTTTCGACATCAAGAAAGGTCGTGATCACCTTGATCATCGCATAGTGATGATTGGCATGCAGAGCAGCAAAGGTGACCTCTCTTTCTAACGTAGAAGGCAGGCTGGCGAATACTTGTGTATCCATTGAAACTTCGGTTTGGATCATGATAGGCGCTTCGAGATCTCTGCGGTCTAGTCGTTCAAGCCAGTTGATCACATAATGGATCTCTTTTACTGCAATTGAGCGGTCGTATTCGACGGGATGACCACGACGGCGAGTGTTGTAATCAACGGTCGCATTCTCTTTTAAAATTAAAGCGTGAAAAAGATCGAGCGTGTGACGAGTATGCTCACCAATAGAGCTTGTGACGTGCGGCTTTGCTCGTGTCAGATAGTCGCTGTCAGATATCGCTAACAAAAACTCTAGACCCTGATTCAATATCTCTACCGCTCCTTTGATACTAGGAGAGAAAGAAGTGAGGGCGCTCGGTTGGGCTATGGGGTTCATTCATGGTCCTCGTACAAAGTTAGTCAGTGGTCGGATATTGTTGAACAAGACGTCGCTCTTCTTGCCACGCAGCGAATAAGCTCTTGAAAGAAGGAGTCTTATGGCCTCGTTTTTTTTGCTGAGCGCCAATGTCAAAAAGAATGCGGTATTGCAGAAGTAGCGTAGAAAATATCTCTCGCAGCGGTGTGTTGCGATCCCAGATATGCCCAGCCTCACTGCTTGCGCCATTGACCTCAAGGATCGTGAAATCCTCGCCGTTCATTAGGCTGTGCATGTCCTTAAACTTGACGTCGAGTCGGCCAAAATGAAAACCATCGAAGTCATCGAATATCTCGTCTAAACGTTCAGTTAAAGCCCGAGTGATGTATTGATTGCCATCGCGGAAGATGCAGCCACGGCTATGGCTACCTGCGAACGCGAGTTGGAACTCTTCGCCCTCTGCGAGCACGTGATCCAATTTATCTTCATGCCTTGGTAGATACAGGTGACTGAGCTGCCCAGCACGCGGGCTATTTTCAATTAACTGCTTGAGTGTCGACTTGCCATCACCCATCACCATTGGCGCATATTTGAGTGTGATCGAGATGATCTCGCCTTGCTTTTTGTTTGGGTAACGAACATAGAAAACGCCAGCTTCTGCCTGATAAGGCGCCTTTTCTTGCAGTAGAAAGCGAGCGTTATTTGGGAAAGATTCAACATATTGCTCAAGTTGATCTTGTGTGTTGATCAGCTTGACGCCAACGCCTCGACAGCCAAGATCCGGTTTAGCGACAATCGGGAAATCAAGATCGGATTGTATGAGTGCGCTGCGTGCATCTTCAGCTTGTTTCTTACCGCTGAGATCCGTTTTGGTGAGGGTGATAAACGGAGAGATCCAACGCTGACTTGAAGATCCGGCAAGGCTTAATATCTCGTGTTTTGATTCGCCTACCATACCGCTTAACTTGATGCTTGGGTTGGCGATGAGCGGCAGTGCCCAGTCAAAGTGCCGTAACCCTTGCATCAGGCTTTGAATCACCACTGGCGTGTAGAAGAACCAAGTCGGAAGAAACTCATAAGGAGAGACACTGCGCACGGTATCTTTTTCAAGCGAAGGCATGCCTGCATTGATTTGATGTGCGGGAATGATGCGAATATCTTGCGGTGAACTCATGATAATCCTCTAGAGTAGGTTTTATTCATTAATCGATTACCGATAAACAGTAAAGCGATGGCACACGGGATAACGATCCATTGATATTCAGAGGCTTGCAGCCACGCTGATGTCCCTAAATAGTAGATGGCAGAGAAGACAATGCCAGTCCAGATCGCGGTGGCGCTGATGACAGCAAGCAAGAAAGTAGACAGTGGGATGGCGAAAAAGCCACTTAAGGTAAACCCGACGGTGCGAAGCCCTGGAATAAAGCGGATAACAAAAAGGCTGCTGAATGCGTTCTGACGTAATTTGGTACGAAGCGAACGAAAGTATTTATTCGTGAGGGCTTTATATCGAACACCTCGGAAGTAACGTCCTGACTTCCCTAAGTAATAAAGACCGAGATCACCCGTGGCAATACCGATGAAAATAGCAAGCAGCGCATATTGAGGAAGTATTAGACCTTGAGTCGCGATACCAGCCGCCGTAACAATCGCAAGATCTTCAAGCAGGTAAGAAAGCGCGATGATGCCAAGCATCAGCCATAGCAGCGACTCCTCTCCTGAATGTAACCATGCTTGAATGCTCTCGACGGTGCTCATCAAATGTCCTTATCTATCCTATAGATGAATGGCTTAATGACCATTCATTGAGTGTAGTAAATTAAATAGACAGGAGGAGCAGAGAAAAACTTACAGACAATTACCGCTTTTTTGTGTTGATTGAATGAAATGAGTGGTTTGAGGTATGTGGTTTCGGTGCAGAACTAGAGGGTGTTAAAGGGTTAGAAACCTAAGGCTTTGGACTGAACATTTATAAGAAAAGAAAAAGGCTGAATCGTTAAACTCAGCCTTTCAGAACGTTAACTATGGATTACTTGAGCAATCTATTTAGTTAGGTCAATCTGGTAAACAGCAAAACCAACATCGTCAGTCGCAACACGTTTCATCGGGTATTGACCCTTCTCTTTAATGAACTCTGCTGCTTTGTCGCTTGGAGATGTTTCAAAGCGGATATCTAGCTTGTTATCCGTTTTGATTGGTGCAAATGACCAATTGTTATCTGCGCTTGGGCTCACTTGACCTTGTTCTTTGCTTACGCGAGAGATGTAGTTTGCAAGAACAGTACGGTTCTCATCTGGTGCATCAAATGCGATGAAGTCTTCACCTGTGCCTGGGAACTTAGCGCTGTATGCTCGGTAGTTGTTGGTTGCGATCAGGAAGTCTTGCTTCATGTCGATTGGCTTACCTTGGTAAGTTAGGCCAACAATACGCTGTGAGTCAGGGTTAACGACTTTACAGTTTGCATCGTATTTCGCAGGTTGAGTTACGTCGATTTGGTAATCAACACCGTCGATAACATCGAAGTTGTAAGTGCGGAAGTTATCCCACTCGATCAACTGTTGTGGTGCTGTTGAGTTAACATCAACTTGGTTGAATTGACCTGCAGAACACTCAAGCCACTCTTTTACTTCGTGACCTGTTACCTTCATCGCAACTAGCGTGTTCGGGTAAAGGTACAAGTCAGCTGCGTTACGGAATGTCAGTTGACCAGATTCAACTTCAGTGAAGTTCGCTGGATCATTCTTACGGCCACCGGCTTTGAATGGTGCAGCCGCTGAAAGTACTGGCGTACCATCTAGGTCAGGGTCACCTTGGATGAACTGTTCAACGTAATCTTTCTGTGCAAGGTTAACGATTTGAACTGTTGGATCGTCTTGTACTAGAGACAAGAAGCTGTACATCACATCGTCTGCTTTACCAATCGGTTGGTTAACAAACTCACGAGTACCAGCGTGGTCTTTTTCTAGTGCTGTTACGATGCCTTCATCAGCCGCAGCAAGAGATTTCTTCTCGATCTTGTCGTAGATAGGGCGTGCTTCTGATTGGCCTTTAACGACTTCCCACTTACCGTCTTTTTGTGCCAGTGTTAGGTCCATAACACCAACGTGGCTACCCCAACGACCTGGCATTACTGCCGCAACGCCGTTCATTGTGCCCGTTTCGTTGTCGATGCCTTGAATGTCATCAAAACCTTTACCTGGGAACACTGCGTGAGAGTGGCCGAATGCGATCGCATCAATGCCATCTACTTCAGATAGGTAGAACGTTGAGTTCTCTTCGCCATTTTTGTATGGGTCAGTTGATACGCCTGAGTGAGGGATAGCAACGATAACTTCAGCGCCTTCCGCTTTCATTTGAGGCACTAACTCGTTAGCCGTCTCAATGATGTCACGAGCGATCACTTTGCCTTCAAGGTTCTTTTTATCCCACGTCATGATTTGTGGTGGAACAAAACCGATGTAACCCACTTTTACTTCGTGCTCTACACCAGCAGTATCTTCGAACGTGTGCGTCTTGATGATATAAGGCGTGAAGTAGTGTTCTTTGGTTTCTGCGTCGTAAACGTTAGCACTGATGTACGGGAAATCAGCGTCGTTGATAGATTCTTCTAGGAACTCAAGACCGTAGTTGAATTCGTGGTTACCTAGGTTTGCAGCGTCGTAGCTTAGTTGGTTCATAGCTTTGTATGCAGGGTGAACTTCGCCCGCTTCGATGCCTTTGTCTGCCATGTAGTCACCCATTGGGCTACCTTGCAGCAAGTCACCGTTATCAACTAATACGCTGTTGGTTACTTCGCTTTGAGCTTCTTTTACTAGAGTTGCAGTACGTGCTAAGCCAATTTTTTTCGATGGCTTGTCTTTGTAGTAGTCGTAATCCATTAGATTGGTATGGATATCCGTCGTTTCTACGACACGTAATTTAATCACTTCATCGGTATCTGGTGTTGTTGTGCAGCCTGCTAAAGTCAAACCAAGACCCGCAAGTACAGCCAATGACAAAGGTTTCATTGCAACTTTCATTTTGTAGCTCCAAAGTGGATAGTAGAAAATTCGTTGCGTAATGTAACAAAACCGAATGAAACAATGATTACAACGAATGTGAATTCGTGACTTAGATCGATTACTTTATGGTGTTCTGCAAGACGCCTCCCAAAGCTGCTCAATCGATGCGCAACTGATATCGATAATATTAGTCCATTCATTTCACCTGCTTATCGGTAAATTCAATCCCTTATCAGCTTTTCGAATAAAAAATGAAATTTTAGAATTTCCAGTAATATGAGAGGCTCGTCATAATGCCTATATCAAGGACGTATCAGGCAGATGAATAGCAAGGATAGCTCAAAACGAAGCTTCTGTTTTCTTCTAGTGCCAATACTCCCATTCACTCAAGTGGATGAGTTAAATCCCTTGCTTGGCAAGACCAAGTAATGAATTGCTCGTAACGCGAGCCTTAAAGGAAGCACTGAAATGGACCAAGAACGTTTAACCCACCTAAAACAGCTCGAAGCGGAAAGTATTCATATTATCCGTGAAGTAGCGGCTGAGTTTGATAACCCAGTGATGATGTACTCCATCGGAAAAGATTCTTCTGTGATGCTTCATTTAGCTCGCAAAGCGTTTTATCCAGGCAAGATTCCATTCCCGCTATTGCATGTAGATACGGATTGGAAATTCCGCGAGATGATTGAGTTTCGTGATCGTACGGCTAAAAAGTACGGCTTCGACCTTTTAGTACATAAGAACCCAGAAGGTATTGAGATGGGTTGTAGCCCATTTGTACATGGTTCTTCGAAGCACACTGACATCATGAAAACACAGGGCCTTAAGCAGGCGTTAAACAAGTATGGGTTCGATGCGGCTTTTGGTGGTGCGCGTCGTGATGAAGAAAAATCTCGTGCGAAAGAACGTGTTTATTCTTTCCGTGATAAGAACCATACGTGGGATCCAAAAAACCAGCGTCCAGAGCTTTGGCACACCTACAACGGTCAGGTTAATAAGGGCGAAAGCATTCGTGTCTTCCCGCTATCTAACTGGACTGAGCTTGATATCTGGCAATACATCTACCTAGAGAGCATCGATATTGTTCCACTTTACCTTTCAGACAAACGCCCTGTGGTTGAGCGTGATGGCATGCTGATCATGGTTGATGATGACCGTATGGAGCTGCAAGAAGGTGAAGTGATTGAAGAGAAAAGCGTTCGTTTTCGTACTTTAGGCTGTTACCCATTAACCGGAGCGGTTGAATCTGAGGCGAATACGCTAACAGGCATTATTGAAGAGATGCTGGTGGCGACGTCTAGTGAGCGTCAAGGTCGAGCGATTGACCATGATCAGTCGGGCTCTATGGAGCTGAAAAAGCGCCAAGGTTATTTCTAAGAATCTAAGGAAAGAAAAATGAATAGTGCAGTAGAAGCCGAATTGGCTGAACTAGGGATTGAAGGTTATCTAAGTCAGCATCAGCATAAATCTATGCTTAGATTTTTAACTTGTGGCTCGGTAGATGACGGTAAAAGTACGTTAATCGGTCGCTTGCTCCATGATACAAAACAGATTTATGAAGATCAGCTAGCGGCGGTTCACTCGGATAGCCAACGAGTGGGTACCACAGGTGAGAAGCCTGATTTAGCACTGCTTGTTGACGGACTACAGGCTGAGCGTGAGCAAGGGATTACGATCGATGTGGCTTATCGTTACTTCTCGACGCAAAAGCGTAAATTCATTATTGCTGATACCCCAGGGCATGAGCAGTACACGCGCAACATGGCAACAGGCGCTTCAACGTGTGATCTGGCTGTGATCTTGATTGATGCTCGTAAGGGCGTTCTGGATCAAACACGTCGTCACTCGTTTATTTCTAACCTGCTTGGTTTGAAGCACTTCATCGTCGCAGTCAACAAAATGGATCTCGTCGAGTACTCGCAAGATCGTTTTGAAGAGATTCGCGATCAGTATCTAGAGTTTGCTGAAAACCTAGAAGGCGAAACTAACATTCAAATTCTGCCCGTTTCGGCACTTGAAGGCATTAACGTTGCAGCGCAAAGCAAAGAGCTTGCATGGTTCGAAGGTCCGTCTCTATTAGAAGTGTTAGAGAACGTCGATATTGACCAAAAACGTTCTGCAGGTGAATTCCGATTCCCTGTTCAGTACGTAAACCGTCCTAACTTAGACTTCCGTGGTTTTGCAGGTACTGTGGCTTCTGGACGTGTCAGTGTAGGTGATGAAATCAAGGCGCTGCCATCAGGTAAAACGTCTAAGGTGGCAAGTATTGTGACCTTTGATGGCGAACTTGAATCGGCGCAAGCGGGTTTAGCAGTAACGCTGACTCTTGAAGATGAAATCGATATCAGCCGTGGTGATTTGATTGTGTTGGAAAATGCTCAAATTGAATCAACTAACCATGTATTGGCCGACATCGTATGGATGACAGAGCAACCACTGCAACCGGGCAAAGCCTACGACATCAAAATCGCAGGCAAGAAAACCGTCGGTCAGGTTGAAACGGTTCGTCACCAATATGACATCAACAACTTGTCGACTTACGCTGTTGATGAGTTGCCACTGAATGGTATTGGTTTGTGTGAATGGTCATTGAACGAGACTGTCGCGCTGGATAAATACCGTGAGAGTGCCGATACCGGTGGTTTCATTGTTATCGACCGCCTGACTAACGTGACGGTTGGTGCTGGTTTGATTCGAGACCGTTTGGACTCTGTTGAACAGCAAGTCGGTAACTTCTCTGCATTTGAACTTGAGTTCAACGCATTGGTACGCAAGCACTTCCCTCATTGGGATGCCAAAGATCTAAGCCAATTACTGAAGTCATAAACGACTAAGTAACAGCTTATTGAATCAGGCGGAAACCCATCGTTTCCGCCATAAAGGACGGGTATATGTGGCAACAAGGATTTGTATTAGCGATTTTGCTCGGCATCATTACTTGCCTGCTCGTTACCCGTATTAAGCCAAGCTTTATCTTTGCTGGCGCGGCGTTTATTGCTTTTATGGCAGGCATGATCGATTTGTCGAGCTTAGCCAATAACTTCACTAACTCCTCGTTACTGACTTTAATTCTTCTGATCCTCGCATCAAGTGCGTTGGAGAAAACTCGCTTAATCAGTTGGGTTAGCCGTAATATCTCTGAAGGTAGGCTAGGTACCGTGGTTGCTAAGTTGGGTATTTCCACAGCGTTACTTTCTTCTTTTACTAATAACACGGCGGTGGTTGTTTCTTTGATCGGGGCGATCAAACGTAATCAACAGCATGCGCCATCTAAACTGCTTATCCCTTTGTCATACGCTGCCATCTTAGGTGGAACCCTGACATTGATCGGCACCTCTACCAACTTGATCATCAATAGCTTTGTTGAAGATGCTGGACTGCCAAGCTTAAACTTTTTTACACCGACCTTGATCGGTTTAGCGGTGTTGGTCGGTGGTGTGTTGATCCTCATTCCTCTGAGCTACTTCTTACCCAGCTACGATGATGGTTCTCAAGACGATCTACCTTACTTTCTCGAGGCGCGAGTTGAGCCGGGTTCTCCTTTAGTTGGCCGCAGCGTCAGCGAGAATAACCTCAGAGCATTGAGAAAACTGTTCTTAGCAGAAGTAATTCGAGACGGTAAAACAACCGCGTCTATTGACCCTGATTTTATTCTTCAAGCTCGTGATCGATTACTGTTTTGTGGTGATGTCGAGAGTGTTGCGACACTGCAAGAGATCCAAGGGCTAACTCTGTTTGGTCAACACCACCTGAACGGGCAGAGCTTTGTTGAAGTCGTAGTCAGTTCATCGGCAAGCTTCTGTAATAAAACCCTCAAAACCAGCCAGTTTAGAGATCGCTTCGATGCGGTTGTGGTTGCCATTCGTCGTGGTCATGAACGCCTTGAAGGTGGCCTTGGAAACATCACATTAACCGCTGGCGATACCTTGATTTTGGTTCCAGGCAAACGTTTTGAAGAACAGCGTCAACAACACAATAAAGAGTTTGTGTTGATGAACGACCTAGACTCAAGCGCCAAGCTTGATGCCGATAAATCGACGTTTGTGTTGCTCGGATTTGCCAGTGTGATTGGGTTATCGCTCGCTGATGTAGTCCCGATTATTAAAGGGCTAGCGGGATTTTTATTATTGCTGGTGGCATTTGGTGTAGTACAACTTGGAGAGCTTCGCCGCCGCTTCCCCGTCGATATTGTCGTGATCGTTGGTTCGGCACTCTCTATTGCTCAACTGATGATTTCATCTGGGTTGTCTGAGCGAATGGG
The DNA here is from genome assembly GCF_057785895.1 of Vibrio sp. QJM3NY_39. NCBI lineage: Bacteria > Pseudomonadati > Pseudomonadota > Gammaproteobacteria > Vibrionales > Vibrionaceae > Vibrio > Vibrio sp. QJM3NY_39. The sequence continues at coordinate 347,925 of NZ_CM173505.1, forward strand.
GCTGATGTTTATGGAGGCCTTTAATGGTTGGGGCGTGTTTGGAGCGCTAGTCGCGACCTATTTCATGACGCTGGTCCTGACTGAGTTGGTGACCAATAATGCGGCAGCGGCACTCTCATTTCCCATTGGCTACAGTATGGCCGTCGGCTATGGCGTCGATCCAATGCCGTTTATTATGGCGGTTCTGTTTGGTGCCAGTGCCAGTTTTATTTCGCCATACGGCTACCAAACCAACTTACTTGTTTATAGCGTAGGTAATTACCACCTTACGGATTATCTGCGCATCGGCATCCCAATCTCGATTGTTTATTCGGGTTTGGTGCTGACCCTAATTCCTTATTTTTTCCCATTTTAATGCTGTTTATTTAAAGGACTAATTATGACCGCAGTACTCAAACCAAAAGATGAGAATGTTGTGTGGCATCAACACTCGATTGATAAAGCATTTCGCTCTAATCTGAAATCACAAAAGCCAGCCGTGCTCTGGTTCACGGGATTATCTGGTTCTGGGAAGTCGACAGTCGCTGGAGCATTAGAAAACCGCTTGGCACAGCTTGGTTACCATACTTACTTATTGGATGGCGATAATGTGCGTCATGGGTTATGTAGCGACCTTGGCTTCTCTGAGCAGGATCGCCGAGAGAATATCCGTCGTATTGGTGAACTTGCTAAGTTGATGGCAGATGCGGGCTTAATTGTGTTGTCTGCTTTTATTTCCCCACATCAAGCTGAAAGACAGTTAGTGCGAGACTTGCTACCTGAAGGCGAGTTTTTAGAGGTGTTTGTGAACACGCCACTTGAGGTTTGTGAGCAGCGTGATCCTAAAGGCCTGTATAAGAAAGCACGTGCTGGAGAGATCCCGAACTTCACTGGTATTAGTTCAGCTTACGAAGCGCCTCAGAACCCTGAGATTAATTTACCCGCAGGTGAGAAGACACTCGATGAATTGGTCGAGCTGTGTATTGATGTGTTAGAGAAGCGTAATATTTTAGCCAATTGAGATCGTTGGTATGATTAAGGCTGAGCACTTACTTATCTATTGATTTATGACTGATAAGTCGTGCAGCCTTGGTTTACCGAGACAAGAAACCTATCCTCTAGATTCTCTTTATTCCTCTCAATACACTTCACTTTTACACCGTCGAGTGTCTAGACGGTGTAATTTACGCTGCTTTTAACTTCTGTCTGAACCGTGAATTTTTGGCTCAATAGCGCAATCAGTTGGTCGTAATATTGCGTGTTTGGCTTGTTGCCAAGCAAGGTACAAAGCTCATTGCCTGTTGGGCTGAATCGATAGTAAACCAGCTTCACGCCTTTTGATAACGGTGCCAGTGACATGCCCTTACCTTGATAAGTTAGGTGTAGAGCTGGGTCGAAATCAATCTCTCCAGATTCTAATTCTGTTCCTAGAATAATCCCGAGTTCAATCAAGTGGAGCAAACTAGAGTAGGGCAGGTTGTGTCCACCAAGGTTGATGGTGTTGGTGGTGTCCCTTTTGCCAAAGCTGAAGATTCCAGCATGGGATTTAAAGCCGAGTAATAGTTTTCTGTTGTTATCACTACCAAAGCTACAACCCAGTGACGCGGCTCTTTGCAGGGTGAGCGCTTCTTTTGGTGTCATGTCTTTTAAGATCTGAAGCGCCTTCATCGACGTCGAGCCTGGGTTGGTGACTTCTCGTTTCAGTACTTGAGCCCATAGCCTCTGCATCGATGTATTGTGGATCTCTTGTGCCATATCGAAGAAGCGGTATAGCCAGTCCTGATCAGGGTCTCCAGCCGCTTCATCCTTACATGAAGAGTGTGCCAACTTTAGAATCTGTTCTAGGTTCTTTTGGCGAAGCTCTCTACGTTTTTTCTCTCGTAATAGTGCCCGTTCGATAAGCGAACTCTCAGCTTTATCGTTTGGCTTTGCACTATGACTAATTAAGGAATCGAGGCCGAAGCTTTGTGCGATGTGCAGCATTCTGCTTGCACTGTCGGCAATATGAGGCTTTTTCTCATGCTTTTGCTGTGTATCGCTAGCATGCTCAATGATCACTGGCTGTTTAGTTTCTGACATAAGAGTACCGTTAGGAGACGACTTAACTGTCTAAAATGTAACTCTTTATCTTATTGGTGGCTAGATTTTGCGTGCAGAGTTGAAGGTTTCAACAAAATTTTACTTTTGCTAATGATAATAAAATGTTAAATTTGTTGTAATTCTCAAGGAGGAGTTATGAATCAAGTCAATGATAACAAGCTGAAGAAACAGCTTAGTATAGGGTTATTACTCGCTACTTATGTCGCTGTTCTAGCGTACTTATCTAATTACATCGCGTAATTTAGAATAAAACAATCGTTATTAAACTGTTATTGAATGATCTCACTCGTTCAGTGACGGCAGCTCATCCTTGAGCCACCCTTCTAATGACTACATGTCGTCATATTCTTCAATCGCAGTACCTTCAATAAGATAACCGGTTTGCGCCAAGTCATGGCTTATTGACTCAGTTTTCAGCGTACCCACTAAATAGATCACATCCCATAACTGCTGGATCGGTGCACCTTTAGGGAACTTCACATAGATGATTTGGTTCGGTGGCGGTGGTGGCACATGGATACATGCGCCAAAGTACGGCACCAACAGAAACTCAGTGATCATGTTCTCATCGCCTTCCAATGGAATCACAAAGCCTGGGATCTTAACTGTGCTGCCATTCAACTCCGGACGAACAGCGCCAAGTGTCGATTGTTGAGGTTTGTCCATACTGTCGTGGTTAACCATCGGCATGCCAAATGAATCTAGTTGTGCTCGTTCCGATTCTGGAATTAAGTCAATCCAATCGAGTGTTAATACCGATTCGTCAGTCTGAGTGGTGTCAGCGTGAGCTGTGCTGATAAATGGGAACATAAGTAACCCAAGTATCAGTAGGAATTTGCGTTGCATCGTAGGTTCCTATTTTAGATTCGAATAGTCATGCCATCAGACAATGACTGACGGTAAGCCCTGAAAGCGGGAATAAAGCCGATAATGATTCCGGCAACTTGCACCAACATAAGCAGTTTCCACTCATGAGGTGTGATTGCGGATATCGATATGTTGATACCATAACTTTGTTGCGCAATAGGAGCAACTACTGCGATCAGAGCAAACAACACGGCAACACCCAATGTGATACCGAGGAAGGTCAGTGCACTGGCTTCGCTAATTAGCAAACCAAATACATGGCGAGGCCTTGCTCCCATCGCGCGCAGAATAGCCATCTCTCGACGTCTTTCTTGCAAGCTAGTAAGTAGGCTACTCAGCATCCCTAACAGTCCCGCGATTACAACAAACCCTGACACAATCAGTAGTGCTTGTTCTGCGACGGCCATCATTCCCCACAATTCATGCAGCGCAATGCCTGGCATAATGGCGCTCAACGGCTCTTGGCGGTAGTTATTGATTTCTCGTTGCAGTGCAAAGGTTTGGATCTTCGACTTGAGCCCTACCATCATTGCCGTAATTTGTTTAGGTTGGAAGTCACGTTGCTCTAGTGCTTCAGCATCAGGTGTGTGTCCTAAGTTGGCACCCGACTCCCAACCAACATGAATCGCTTCAATAGCCTCTAACGAAACATGCACGGTTTTATCTACAGGTGTGCCGGTTGGCGCGAGTATTCCTACAATCGTAAAGGGCAGGTTATCGTGGCGGCTGAAGGCTACATCACTGATTCCGTGTGCAAGAATGATGTGGTCACCGATTTTGTAATCTAACTTCTTCGCGACATCGGCACCAATCACTACATCAAATAGTTGATTGAATTCTTTTCCTTTTTGAAAAGTAAGTGGTTGCTTACTTCCATAGCGATAGTTTTCAAAGTAGCTATGGTTTGTGCCCATTACGCGGAAGCCTTTATGTGAATCACCCAATGAGATTGGGATCGCCCACTTTACGGCGTTGTGCTGGCTAAATTCTTCATAGCTTTTCCAGTCGATGTTGTTGGTCGCATTACCGATTCTAAATACGGAATAAAGCAGCAGGTTTACCTGACCAGAGCGGCCACCGACGATAAGGTCAGTACCTGAAATCGTATTAGCAAAGCTGCTCTTGGCTTCGGTTCTAACACGCTCTACACCGAGTAATAGGATGACTGATACCGCCACGGTGAGAATAGTGAGAATGGCCGTGGCTTTACGGTTGAGTACACTTTTTAAGGCTAAGTGAGTAATTACTTTCATACGACAACCTTAGCTTGGTTAACGGTTTTTAAATCTATGGTTCGAGTAAACAGTTTTTCTAATGTTGGATCGTGACTAACAAAGATTAGAGTCGAACCCGCTTGATTCGCTTGTTCTAGCAATAGCTCGATAAAGGCTTCTCGGTTGTCATGATCCAAAGCCGAGGTTGGCTCGTCGGCGATGATGATTTTTGGTTGACCGATCAAAGCACGAGCAGCAGCGACACGTTGTTGCTGACCAATACTCAACTCGGTAACAGGCTTATCCATCAAGGCTTGGGGTAGCTTTAATCGAAGTAACAATTCTCGAGCAGTTTCTTGTAAGCTTTTCTGGCTTTCAACGACTTGTTGTTTACGAATTGTTGAAAACTGACAAGGAAGCGTCACGTTGTCGATGACTGACAAATAAGGAAGAAGGTTAAATTGTTGGAAAATATAACCAATATGATCAGCTCTAAATTTGTCTCTTTGACGAGGAGTGAGCTGTGTGAGGTCTTGATCTAAAATAGAGACTTCACCTTGCTCGGCTTGGTTGATTCCAGTCAACAGCCCTAACAATGTTGATTTTCCACAACCACTTGGCCCTTTTATAAAAAGGTGCTCTTGGGCTTGGATGTGCAGAGATGGGATCTCTAGTGTTGGTGGTAATTCAGGCTTCCAACGAAAGCTGATATTTTCGAGTTTGACCACAAGTGATGATCTGTCAGAAGACATGCTAGCTCCAATAATTAAAGCGGTGTATCTACTGGACAGCAATTTGAAACATTAATTCCCCAGAACAACACACCGATTTGAACAGCCAAGTAAGTGATTGTTTACCTGGCTGTTTGTTTTACGTTTAATTCGATCTAGGAGTGATTAGAATCGGAAACTAATACGCTCTGCGTTAAGTATTTCTTGTACTTGAGCTGTGTCTGTAAGCAAGTTCACAGTCATTTTTTCTGTATTGCTGAACTTAGAGAACCATTGAGTGCTAACTGTGTCTAGCTTAGCAACATCTGAACACTGGTAATGGTACTCAACAGTGAATTCACCGTGGCCACCTTTTGAATGGTCATGGCCTTCGTGGTCGTCATGTTCGCCTTCAGCGTGGTCATGGCCTTCATGGTCATCATGATCGTCTTCTAGGGTGTTCGTCACTGACTTGAACTTCAGAGTACAGCTTGCATTGTTGAAACCAAATAGTTCTTCTGGCTTGTTCAGTTGCGCGATAGCTTGTTCAAACACTTTCTTTTGCTCGGCAGTTTCTGGAGCATGTTCAAAGCCAACCACATCAGCGCCGGGAGCTGTTACTTCAACAAGCAGCTCTTGTCCATCTTGAGCGATGTTCACTTCAACTTTACCGTGCACGTGTGCTTCGTGAGAGCGGAATTCTTCGTTAGCTAGAATATTTGTTGAGACAGTCATGCCGATAACAACGGCTAAAATAGTAGGTTTCATGTTTTTTTCCTGAATAAAGGTTAATTAAAAAGTAGTGGTAATTAAGCGATATTTACAGGAGGTGAACGTGCTAAATAAGCGAAATACAGGCGCTGTAACGAAATTACTGACTCTGTAATCGTGGCAGCAAATTCTGAATGGAACTCTGGAACCTGTGGCAGTGAGTGCGCAGTAATGAACTGATTTATCGAAAACAGCTCACAGTGATGCGAAGTGTGGTGATCGGGGTCAATATCCACCATATGTGTTGCCGCTAACACGCTTAACATGAGCATCAGCCCAAGCAAGAAGCCTGTTTTGCGTTTCACATTGTTAGGTGTGTTTTGCCACATGAGGATGATTAACCACAGAATTAAAAAAGGATACCGTTATAATATAACAATATCCTTTGGTCAGGTCTCGAAAAAGACGCGATTATCTGATTAAAGGCTCGCTTTAATCAATTCAATAACTTGCGTGACTTCTGATTCGTTGAGAGCACCTTCTTTAACAAACAAGATTTTACCTTGTTTGTCTTGAACGATAATCGCTGAGCTTTCTTCTGCTAAAGCCCATGATGACGCGACGGCTCCGTCTTCATCTAACACCATAGAAGACCATGGAAATTCTTCTTTACTGCTTTCGGCAGACGATTTCACAAAAGAACCTGTACCCCAAATCGCATCATCTTGGTTGATGATGGTCGTGGTTTGGTAGCTGTCTTCTGAGAATTTAGATGCTGTAATGGCTGCCATCAGTGGTGCGTTGAGCTCTTTAGAGCTGCTACGGCCAGCGATAGCTTGAACGACACGAACTTTACCTAGGAGATTGTTGGTTGCCCAAGCTTGATATCCGGTATTTCCGTCGTTTAGTACGATTTCACCATAGTTGCTAACATCGACAGCAGGTAGAGTTTCACCTACAGATAGGTTGTGAGCATTGGCGAAGAGTGGAGAGGCTGCGGCTAAAAAAGCCAGTAGAGTTTTGTTTTTCATTATATTTTTGTTCCGCTTATTGGTTTGCACTGGAAGTATAATATGAAATTTGAAAAATGCCTCTTTAACTTTTTTATCGTACGATGTAGAAATAAGTTGCAGGCTTGTTACCAGAAGGTATAATGCATCAATATCGAGATGAACAATAGATTATCTTGCTGTTTGCTAAAGGAATTAGCGATTTAATGTGCTTTGAATAGTGATCCTATTCAGGTATGAGACTGTAGTACTCAAAGGGAATTGAGGTTGTATTATGTTAAGAAAATTTTCTACTTACCGTCCACATCAAGTGGCGCGTTTCGTTAAAGTCCTATTCAAAGGTCAGTTTGCTATTGAAGGTGTTGGCGAGTTTCGCTTCGACCAAGGCAAGGTGCTGCTTCCTGAAGTTTCAGACAAACAAAAACTCACTATTTTTAAAGAAGTTAACGGTACGATTGCTGCGTTGCCGGTTTAACTGACTTTTATCGCGTTACAGTGCTTCAAATCAATTTGTAATGAAAAGGGCTTCCTAATAATGGAAGCCCTTTTTAATGCGTGTTGTTCTTGTTGGTATATCGAGCTTCACTTTATTGTGGCGGGAAGCAGACACCTGTCCCACCCAATCCACAATAACCATTCGGGTTTTTAGCTAGGTATTGCTGGTGGTATGTTTCTGCGAAAAAATATTTCCCTGCAGGCAGAACTTCTGTCGTGATCTCGTTGCCTAAAGATTCAGTCATTGCTCGTTGATATTCACGCTTTGAGTGCTCAGCGATAGATTGTTGTTCTTCACTGTATATGTAGATCGCGGAACGGTATTGAGTGCCCAAATCGTTACCTTGGCGCATCCCTTGAGTTGGGTCATGACGTTCCCAAAAAGTTTCTAGTATACGAGCTAGTGAGGTTTGTGCACTGTCAAAAATGACACGAACGACTTCGGTATGGCCGGTTTGTCCGCTGCATACCTGCTCATAAGTGGGATTGACTGTGTATCCACCAGCGTAGCCAACGGATGTGGAAATAACACCATCAAGTTGCCAAAACAAACGCTCAGCTCCCCAAAAGCATCCCATACCAAGTAGGACTTCTTGTTGGGAACTCATAGGAGCATCGAGCAAGTCAGTTTGATTGACAAAATGGCGCTCAGTGATTCGGATTGGGTCTGCATTTCCCGGTAAAGCGGTTGCTGCGGAAACCAGTTGTTGTTTGTTTAGCATGTTATATTCCTTTTCGCATACGTTTACCGCGTTGGTTTAATTTAACTCTAGGTTCATATTAACGGCTGGTTTATATTGATTAAGTCTTTAAATTAGACCGTGTTATTCCAAGATTTATTACAGACTCAATGTCTTTTTAGCGGTATTATTTCTTTTCATTTATTAACGTATTGATAACTTCTTCACCAATTAAGCATGATAAGAAAAACTTTACCAGTTCTGATTGGCACTCTATTGTCATCGACGCTCGCTTTCGCTGATGTTTCCCTTGAAATTAAAGGGCTTAATGGAGCGCTTGAGGATAATGTTGATGCTTATCTGAGTGCGATTCCTGAAGAAGAGTACTCGGTTTCATTAAGGTTCCAATCTCGCTTGGAGTCTATGATAAAAGAAGCTCTGAATGCGTTAGGTTACTACCACCCTAAGATCACATTTTCTCACCCCGAAGATGATACCGAAATGACCGTTACGGTTGAGCCGGGAGAGCCTGTTGTTATTTATACTTCAGATATCGTTTTGACTGGCGAAGCTAAAGATGACCCTGACTTTTTGGCCTTGATCGCTAAGAGCAAGCTGTCTAAAGGTTCGATTCTGAACCATGGTAATTATGATTCTTTGAAATCGTCGATTCGCAACCTTGGCTTGGCGAAGGGCTACTTCGATGGTGCGTATGATCTTAGTAAGTTAGAAGTCGCTCCTGAATTAAATCGCGCTTACATTCGCCTTCACTATAATAGTGGTATCCGCTATCACTTCGGCACTACCAAAGTGACGGGCAGTCAAATTGAAGATGACAAAGTTCAATCTCTCAAGCCATTTGAAGATGGCGAACCTTACTCAATTACTAAAGTCGGCGAGTACAACCAAAACCTGTCTAATACCGATTGGTTCTCTTCGGTCTTTGTTGAACCGGATTTAAGCCAATTAGGCGAAGGTCGAGAAATCCCTATGAAGGTCAGCCTTGCTCCGCAAGCTCGTAATCAAATAGAAACGGGTATTGGTGTATCAACAGACCTTGGTGTAAAAGGCACTCTCAAATGGAAAAAACCATGGGTTAACGACCAAGGTCATAGCTTCAATAGTAGTTTGTCGATTTCTAAGCCTGAACAGACGATTACCGCCACCTATAAAATGCCATTGGATGACGTACTTAATGACTATTATCAAGTTAAGTACGGGATGAAGAATTTAGATAACCGTGATACCAAGAGTTTGGAATCAAACCTTGCCTTAGAAAGATATTGGCGCCTGGATAACGGCTGGCAACGCACGGTGTTCATTCGATACTTGGTCGAAAACTATGAACAAGGTTTGCAAGATGATTTAGCGCAATTTGTGTTGCCGGGCATCTCTTTCTCACGAACTCGAACGCGAGGCGGTTCGATGCCGATGTGGGGCGACAAACAAACCATAATGTTTGAAGCGGCTGATGATACCTTATTGTCGGAAACCAAGGTGGTACGCTTTCAAGGACAAACAGCTTGGATCAGAAGTATCGGTAACAACCACCGTGGTCTAACCCGCCTACAGTTTGGTGGTAACTTTGCTGATGAATTTGAGAAACTGTCTCCTTCACTGAGGTTCTTCGCCGGTGGTGACAACAGTATCCGTGGTTATGGGTACGAATCGATTTCTCCTCGCGATGAAAGTGGCGCATTGACCGGTGCAAAATTCATTGCTACCAGCTCATTTGAATACCAATACCGCTTAGTTGGAAATTGGTGGGGCGCGGCCTTCTACGATATTGGTGATGCATTTAATTATACGCCAGAATGGAAACACGGTACTGGTGTTGGGGTTCGTTGGGCGTCTCCTGTCGGCCCTGTGAGTTTAGATTTTGCTTGGGGTCTAGATGCGAAGAAAGGCGATGAGTTCCAACTGCACTTTAGTTTAGGACCTGAATTATGATCAAAGTGATGGGTAAATGCATTAAGTGGACGTCGATCTCATTGACGTCTATTTTGCTGCTGTTGATAGCCCTGCTAGGTTTTGTTTTGTTCACCAACCCAGGGTTGAACATCGTGTTGTGGGGCGCGGAAAAAGCATTGCCACAGCTTAAAGTAGAAAGCACTAAAGGTGCACTTTTCCCAAGTTTTACGCTTAATAATGTCCAGTTCAAAGATGATAGCCTTCATATCGATACCAAGGTTGAAAAATTGGCATTGGCTATTAACACTCGCTGTTTGCTCGACCCTAAGTTGTGTGTCGATCGTTTAGCGATTCAAGGGGTGGACTTTGCATTTACTGAGCTACCTCCAGCATCACCAGAAGAAGCTGAGCCTACTCCACCTGTAACATCGGTAAAAACACCGCTGCCAATCGTAATCAATCGTATCGCTTTATCTGATATCAAGTTGAATATCTTAGGCCATGAAATTGAATGGAGCCTGTTCTCGACCGCTTTGAGTATGCAAGGCGAAAAGCTGACTGTATCTCCAACCTTATTCAATGATCTCAAGGTCAATCTCTCGGAGTCGACAAAAGAGCCGCAAGCTGAAGCTGTTGAACCAGAGGCAACCGTTAAAACTGCTATCGAATTACCCGAAGTCTGGATTCCTTTAAAGGTTGTCCTAGAGCGCTTTGATTTAAATCGCTTCACTTTAGAGCAAGATACACCCATTGTTGTGAACCACCTTGGGCTCGAAGCACGAGCTGGTGGGCACACAGTAGACGTTTCAACCCTTGAACTCGATATGCCACAAGTAAGTGCGAACCTAGCGACGAAGGTTGAACTCAAAGATGGTTATCCGTTAGAGCTTTCTTTGGATGCGTTAGTGAAAGAAACCGACCTTGCTGGGCAAAAACTATCATTGAAAGCGCAAGGGAGCGTGGCCAAGCTCAACCTAGAGTCCAAGTTTTATGAGCTAATTGAGGCAAAGTTGTCTGGGGATATTCAACCCTTAGAGCCAACTCTACCGTTTGATCTTCTTTTAGAGGGTGGCCAAGCACAGTGGCCTCTTACCGGAAAAAGTGATTACCAAGCGGCAATTAAGACGTTTAAAGCCGATGGCTCATTAGATGGATTCAATGTTCAGCTTATTGGTGAAGCTGATGGTAAGGAGATTCCTGAGTTATCCATCGATCTTCAGGGGAAAGGCACGACCGAACAGATTGAGCTCGAACGTCTAAAGTTGAACACATTAGGCGGTGAACTTAATGGTGTCGTTAAAGCGAACTGGAAGAATCTTGTTAACTGGCAAGCTGATGTGACACTCAAAGACATTCAACCGGGTCTGCAGTGGCCAGAAGCTGAGGGCAACATCAGCGGAAGCATCGTCACCTCGGGTGAGTTGACGGAAGTGGGCGGTTGGGCGATTGAATTGCCTAAACTGGATATTGAAGGGATCTTGCGAGAGTACCCTCTGGATATCGAAGGTCAGTTGTCAGCGTCGGATCGCAGCGCGAGCGGTGAACCAAAGCTGAAAACCAGCGGTTTGAGCTTGGCTCATGGTGTTAACTCGATTAAGGCTCAGGGTGAGCTTGATAAGCAATGGGACATGGGCGTTGAGATTTTCTTTCCTGAACTTGTAAAAAGTGTCCCTGATTTGAAAGGCAAAGTGATCGGTAATATCCAACTTAGTGGCCCAACGAAAGAGCCGGAGCTCGATCTCGCTCTCAATGTGGATAAGGTCGATTGGAATAGCGAAGCAACACTGGAATCCTTGTCTCTCAATGGCTCTGTTGTTCCTCTGCCATTGCCCGAAGCTCAAGCCGATCTTGAACTAAGGGCTAAGAACCTAACTTATCAAGATGAAAGGGTGGAAAGCATAGATCTCACGGTGAGTGGTGGCGAGAAGAAACACACGGTGACACTTGATGTGATATCCGACATCGTGTCGACAAGTTTGGCCATCTCTGGTGAGTTGATTCAAAAGCCTTCTATTATTTGGGATGGGTCGTTAGACCGCGTCAAAATAACCACTCAGCAAGGCCCTTGGGTATTAGATCAACCTGTCGCGATAAAGGCGGATGTCGATAAACAGTTTGCCGATGTTCAAGCGCACTGTTGGAAACAATCTGGTTCGAGTGTGTGTTTGGACGAAGACGTTCGTGTCGGAAAATCGGGTGAGGCCAAGGTGGCCATCAATCAATTTGATTTCGAGCAGATTAAAGCCTTTGTGCCAAAAGAGACGCAATTACAGGGCTTAGTCAATGCGACTGCCCATGCTAAGTGGTCTGAACAAGGTGAGCCGGAGGTTACGGTAAGCGTTGATATGCCGAAAGGTCAGGTTGTTCAACAAGTTGGCGAGCCAATCACACTGGGTTGGGAAAGTATTGCATTGAATGCCCAGCTGAAAGATAACAAACTGGATGCCGATTTTAAGTTGGATGTGTCTGATAATGGTGACCTGTCTGGTACGGTGTCGTTACCGGATATTCTTGCCGAAGACAAAATGGTCGATGCCGCAATTAAGCTGACTACGTTCCACCTCGATTTCTTGCAACCAATCCTAGGTGAGTACAGCCTATTGAAAGCCGACCTTGAGAGTGATCTTCAAGTTAAAGGATCTTTGATGCACCCTCAAGTTTTTGGTCAGTTCTCGGTTGATGGTATTCAAGTCAAAGGCGACGTTACGCCTGTTGATGTGAAAGATGGCCGCATCGACCTCGATTTTGATGGTTATAGTGCAAAACTGGATGCGAATGTAGAAACGCCTGACGGTCATCTTGATATTGAGGGAACCGGGGATTGGCAAGATCTTAAAGCATGGCACTCTAACGTTAGAGTTTTTGCCGATGAGTTGATGGTTGATATCCCGCCGATGGTCAAGGTTAAGGTCGTACCTGATATGACTATTGATGTCACGCCCGAGCTGGCAAAAATTACGGGTGACATAGCACTACCATGGGGACGAATTGTGGTAGAAGACTTACCACCGTCAGCGGTTGGTGTGTCTTCCGATCAGGTTATATTGAACAAAGATCTTGAGCCTGAAAGTGAAGATACGATCCCATTCAATGTGATGACCAATATTAATATCTCCATTGGTGATGACTTTAAATTGTCTGCCTTCGGTCTTGAAGGCGACTTGGTTGGTAAGCTCAATGTAGCTCAAAAAGACCAAGGCCCATTCATCACTGGTGAAGTGAATATCGTCGATGGTACTTACCAATCATTCGGGCAAGACCTCTTGATCGAAGAGGGTAAAATTCTAATGAATGGTCCACCGGATCAGCCATATGTAGCCATCAACGCGATTCGTAATCCTGACAATACTCAGGACGATGTGACCGCCGGCATTCGAGTGACGGGCCCAGCGACTGAGCCGACCATCGAGATTTACTCTGATCCAGCGATGCCGCAAGCCAATGCGCTGTCTTATATTTTGCGTGGCCAAGATATTGATGGCGAGTCGAGCGGTTCGATGACAACAACCTTGATCGGTTTGAGTTTGGCGAAGAGTGGTAAGGTTGTTGGCGAAATCGGTGAAGCCTTTGGTGTACAAGATTTACAACTGGATACAGCAGGCTCTGGGGATGACTCACAAGTAACGGTAAGTGGCTACATTCTGCCTGGTTTACAGGTGAAGTATGGTGTGGGTATCTTTAACTCGTTAGGCGAGTTTACCGTTCGTTATCGATTGATGCAGGATCTCTACGTTGAGGCTGTATCGGGTCTAGACAGTGCTGTGGATCTTCTCTATCAGTTTGAATTCGAGTAACACTTTAAGCGGTGATTGATTAGCGGATGACGAATGCTAGGGAGTGAGCATGCAGCACCTCGTTTTTGTTGATGGAACATTGAGAAAAGACCAATCGAACCACCACTATTTAAAACCGTGTGAGTGTTTAGGAAGGTTTGACACACCTGAGGAATACGCACTTTTTGATTTAGTTGCGTATCCGGCGATGATTTTCGGAAAGAAAAGTGTCGCTGGCGAGGTCTATATCATTAACGACGAAATTTTGGAGTCGCTCGATCGGCTAGAAGATGTTCCTGTTGAGTATCGTCGCGAGCAAATAGAGACTATATTTGGATTAGCATGGGTATATTTGTATCAGCTTGATCTAACAGCTAATAAAGAAATACTTTCGGGTGACTGGTGTAAGCGGGACATCTGTTAGCCGTTATGTATCCTAGAGTTATCAAACAAAAAGCCAGCATATAAATGCTGGCTTTTTTAATGACGTTATTTTGAGAAATAAACGAGATAATTAGTCTCGGTTAAGCTCAAGAAACTCTTCTACTTTGCGAACCATGTCTGTTGAGCCAACAAAGAAAGGTACACGTTGGTGTAACTCAGTTGGTTTGATGTCCATGATACGTTGAGCACCGTCTGAAGCGATACCACCCGCTTGTTCCATAAGGAAAGCAATTGGGTTGCACTCGTAAAGTAAACGCAGTTTACCTTGAGGGTGGCTTTGTGTGCTTGGGTATAAGTAGATGCCGCCTTTCAGCAGGTTACGGTGGAAATCTGATACTAGAGAACCGATGTAACGAGAGGTGTAAGGGCGGTTATCACTCGGCTCATCTTCTTGGCAGTACTTGATGTACTTTTTAACACCAGTAGGGAAGCGGAAGTAGTTACCTTCGTTGATCGAGTAGATCTTACCTTCATCAGGGATCATCATGTTTTCATGAGATAGACAGAAGGTACCCAGTGATGGGTCGTAGGTGAAACCATTGACGCCAGCGCCTGTTGTGTAAACAAGCATGGTTGAAGAACCGTAAATTACGTAACCAGCTGCGACTTGTTTGTGTCCAGGTTGTAGGAAATCTTCTTGTGTTGGTGGGGTACCAATCGGTGACACTCGGCGGTAGATAGAGAAAATCGTACCAACCGATACATTCACATCGATGTTTGAAGAACCATCAAGTGGATCCATCAGAACAACGTATTTTGCGTTTTTGTTGAGCTCTTTATTGAAGGCAACAGCTTCGTCTTCTTCTTCACTTGCAACGCCACAAACTTGGTCACGAGCTTCTAGAGCCGCTTTAAATTTGTCGTTCGCGTAAAGGTCTAGCTTTTGTTGCTCTTCACCTTGAACGTTGTCTGTACCAACAGCGCCAGTAATGTCGACAAGACCTGCTTTGTTGATTTCACGGTTAACAATTTTTGCAGCAAGACGAATTGATGACAAAAGGGATGATAGATCACCACTTGCATGGGGGAAATCATTTTGTTTTGCAACAATGAACTCACCAAGGGTGCGCATCTCAGACATGTTATTTCCTTAAACTTCTCTCAATATTAGGGGGGATTTGAGCACTGTAGATTAGGCCTCTTGAGTGGGCTTTATTCATCTAGACGCTTACCTAAATTCTAAAGGTTAGATCTTTTTAATGGTAATGAACTAAGCGACACAGATCTCACTTACTATGTCGACTAAATTTGTTTTGCATTGCTGCTCGCTTTTAATCGCCATTTAATGATAATGAGTGCAAGTAGTTTGATTTAGACATGGCTCATTTAGCCAAGCGTTTGGAAGCAATATATGCATATTCACATCTTAGGAATTTGTGGCACCTTCATGGGTGGTGCCGCGGTATTGGCTCGTCAATTAGGTCACAAGGTTACGGGTAGTGACGCGAATGTTTACCCTCCAATGAGCACTTTGTTGGAATCGCAAGGGATTGAAATTATTGAAGGGTTCGACCCTAGTCAATTAGAGCCAAGGCCTGATCTCGTGGTTATCGGTAATGCCATGAGCCGTGGTAACCCGTGTGTTGAGTATGTATTGGATAATAACCTTAGATACACATCAGGCCCGCAATGGTTGCAAGAATTTCTACTGCATGACCGTTGGGTTCTTGCAGTCTCGGGAACGCATGGCAAGACTACTACATCAAGCATGTTGGCTTGGATCTTGGAAGACTGTGGCTATGCACCGGGCTTCTTAGTTGGTGGTGTGTTGGGTAACTTTGGTATATCTGCTCGCCTTGGTGAAAGCATGTTCTTCGTGGTTGAAGCCGACGAATACGATAGTGCTTTTTTCGATAAACGATCTAAGTTCGTTCATTACCACCCAAGAACCTTGGTCATGAATAATCTTGAGTTCGATCATGCGGATATCTTTGATGATCTTGAAGCGATCAAGCGACAGTTTCATCATTTGGTTCGCACTGTGCCAAGTAATGGTCGTATTTTTTCACCGAAGCAAGATACGGCTATTGAAGATGTTCTTTCTCGTGGGTGTTGGAGTGAGACTGAATCGAGCGGCGAACTTGGCGATTGGGATGCCAAGAAACTGGTTAAAGATGGCTCCAAATTTGAGGTCTATTTCCAAGACGAATGTGTTGGAACCGTAGACTGGGATTTGGTTGGCGATCATAACGTAAGTAATGCCTTGATGGCGATTGCGGCGGCAAGACATGTTGGTGTTACACCCGACTTAGGATGTGAATCACTGGCGGCGTTCATTAATACCAAGCGTCGCTTAGAGTTCAAAGGTGAGGTAGTAGGTGTTTCTGTTTATGACGATTTTGCTCATCATCCTACAGCGATTGAACTTACTCTGGGTGGCTTACGTAATAAGGTCGATACGAAAAAAATCATTGCCGTTTTAGAGCCTCGTTCTGCCACCATGAAGCGTGGTGTGCATAAAGAAACCTTGGCTGATTCTCTTAAACAGGCGGATTCTACCTACTTATTCCAACCAGATAACATTGATTGGTCTGTACAAGATGTTGCCGATGCGTGCCATCAACCCGCACATGTAAGTGATGACATGGATACATTCGTTGCTAGAATTGTCTCAGAGGCACAAGCGGGCGACCAAATCTTGGTAATGAGCAATGGTGGCTTTGGTGGTATTCACCAGAAACTGTTGGATGCGTTGGCACTCAAAGGCTAACTGATCCACGATCTTATATTTTGAAGTAATTGAGAACATGACAAAACACGATAAAGCTATAACCCTCGCTTTCACTGGCGCATCAGGTGCGCCTTATGGCCTGCGTTTACTTGAATGCCTTTTGGCGGCGGATTATCAGGTCTATTTACTGATATCGTCGGCTGCGCGAGTGGTGTTGGCGACCGAGCATGAACTTAAGTTACCTGCAGGACCCGATGCAGCGAAACAAGCTTTGGTTAAACACCTTGGGTGTGACCCCGAAAAGCTGGTGGTGTGTGGCAAAGATGATTGGTTCTCACCGGTTGCCTCTGGCTCTGCAGCGCCGAAGCAGATGGTCGTTTGTCCATGTTCAGCGGGAAGCTTGGCTTCAATTGCTCATGGCTTATCGGATAATCTGATTGAGCGTGCTGCAGATGTGGTCATGAAAGAACGAGGCCAACTGTTGTTGGTGGTTCGTGAGACGCCATTCTCGACGCTGCACTTAGAGAACATGCATAAGCTATCGACTATGGGCGTGACGATCATGCCTGCCGCTCCGGGTTTTTATCATCAACCTAAGTCGATTGAAGATCTGGTCGATTTTATGGTGGCGCGCATTTTGGACCATCTTGGCATCGAGCAAGGTTTAGTGCCACGTTGGGGTTACGATCAACGTAATTGATCCAAACTTGATAGCTTATTGTTAAAATTCGAATTACAATTCTGAACACTCATCGGGGAGCGAACCATTCAAATAATGAATGCGAGCTGAGATCAAGCAAGTGCTTGGGACCCGTAAACCTGAACCAGATAATGCTGGCGTAGGAATTGAGTTAGGAACAACTTCTACCGTTCTCCTCCCTCAAACCTGTGCCGCTCAGACCATGGAGAGCGTCCAGTGAAATTTACATTAACAACTCTTGCTGTTACTACAGCCATCTCTTTTTCTGCCTTTGCTGCAGACAATACCCTAACGGTTTATACCTATGACTCTTTTGCTGCGGATTGGGGCCCTCGTCCTGCCGTTGAAAAAGCATTTGAAGAAAAGTGTGGCTGCGATGTGAACTTTGTCGCGCTAGAAGATGGCGTATCTATTCTGAACCGCTTACGTCTTGAAGGTGGTAACAGCAAAGCTGATATCGTGTTAGGCCTAGATAACAATCTGATGGCTGAAGCGAAAGCGACGGGCTTATTGGCTGAGCACAATGTTGATACGTCTTCAGTGACACTTCCTAACGGCTGGGACGACAGCACCTTTGTTCCTTATGATTTTGGTTACTTTGCGTTTATCTATAACAAAGAGAAACTAGCAAACCCACCTAAGAGCTTGAAAGAACTGGTTGAGCAGCGTGACGACCTCAAGGTTATTTACCAAGACCCACGTACATCTACGCCGGGTCAAGGCATGATGCTATGGATGAAGTCAGTATACGGTGATGAAGCGACAGCAGCTTGGAAGAAACTTGCTCAGAAGACGGTTACGGTTACTAAAGGTTGGTCTGAAGCTTACTCTATGTTCTTAAAGGGGGAGTCGGACTTAGTCTTGTCTTACACAACATCTCCTGCTTACCACATCATTGCAGAAAGTGATTCTAAGTATGCAGCTGCAAGCTTTGAAGAAGGTCATTACACTCAAGTGGAAGTGGCTGCGAAAGTTAAAGGCAGCAAAAATGAAAAACTGGCCGATGAGTTTATGGCGTTTATCTTAAGTGATGAATTCCAATCGGCGATGCCAACTGGCAACTGGATGTACCCAGTGACGGGTATCGAGCTACCCAAAGGGTTCGAGCAGTTAACAGTACCGCAGAAAGCTCTGAGTTTTACGCCTGAAGAAATCGCTGCTAAGCGTAAGCCATGGATTCGTGAATGGCAGAGTGCACTTACTTTTTAAAGGATTAGCTTTCTAGCTTAACTTTCTAAAGATGAGTTTCCTAAAGCTCAGCTTTCTAACTTTCTGTATTTAAAGGTTCGTTCGATATTAACTGAGTGAACCACTTACGGTAAAAAATCAATTTATGATAAAGAAAACACCTAAGGTCGGGATCTGGGTTGCGATACTCATTACCGCCTTTGTGGTTTCAGCAGTTGGGGCATTGCTTAGCAATGCCCCTTCTCTTGATATCAGCCAAGTATGGTCCGATCCTTACTATTGGCACGTAACGAAATTCAGTTTTTATCAAGCGACACTCTCAACTGTGCTGAGTGTTGGCTTTGCTATACCTATTGCTCATGCTTTGTGTCGCAGGCAATTTTTTGGGCGAGCTCTGTTGTTAAGGCTGTTCGCATCGACCTTGGTTTTGCCTGTGTTAGTCGGTGTGTTTGGTTTGCTTGCAATTTATGGCAACAGTGGTTGGTTAGCTAAATTTCTGGCGAACTTCGATATTGAATTACCATTCTCCATCTATGGATTGAATGGCATTTTGCTCGCACATGTCTTTTTTAATCTGCCCTATGCCAGCCGTTTACTTTTACAAGCTTTAGATACCGTGCCTGCCGAGCAGCACAAGCTGTGTGCTCATTTGGGTATGAGTCATTGGAATAAATTTAAATGGGTCGAATGGCCGCGATTGAGACAACAACTGCCTCATGTGTGTGGCTTAGTCTTCATGTTGTGCTTTACTAGCTTTGCTACCGTGATGGCGCTAGGTGGAGGTCCGAAATCGACCACTATCGAACTCGCTATTTATCAAGCGATTAAATTCGACTTTGACTTACAGGCTGGTGCCTTGCTCGCGATATGGCAAATGCTGCTGTGTGGAGTGCTCGCGGTGAGTATTCAGCGCCTGTCGAAACCTATTTCAGTGACGGCCAGTCAGTTGTCGGAAGAGAAATATTTGGTTAAGGACTGCTGGTGGTCAAAAGCTTGGGATAGCTTTTGGATCATAGTAGTCTCAATGCTGGTATTGCCGCCATTAGCCATGGTTATCGTCAGTGGTATTAACTCACAAGCACTAACTGTGCTCAGCAGCGAACCGTTTTGGGCTGCGCTAATGACCTCAGTTAAAGTTGCGTCCTTAGCAAGTGTTATTGCCGTCGGTATTGGTATTGCGATACTGCTGACCAGTCGTGCATGGCGTTTGCAGAACAAGAACTTTAGAGCCGATAAAATCGAGCTGATTGGTACCATTATCTTAGTGACACCAGGGTTAGTGATCAGTACGGGACTCTTCTTATTACTGCGTTCATTTACCGATGTATTTAGCTTAGCTTTCTTTATTGTGATTGCAGTAAATAGCTTAATGGCACTGCCTTATGTGATCAAAACCTTAGCCCAACCTATGTTGCATTTATCTCAACAGTATCAATACGTGTGTGCAAGCTTGGGAATGACAGGTTTCACACGTTTTAGGCTGGTGGAGTGGCGCGCACTACGTAAACCAATGGCGCAAGCCTTTTCTATTAGCTTTATGCTGGCGATGGGGGACTTGAGTGCCATTGCCTTGTTTGGTAGCCAAGATTTTAGAACGCTGCCTTTGTATCTATTCCAATTGTTAGGCAGCTATCAAATGGAAGCCGCCGCGGTGGTTTCTGTGAGTTTACTGCTGCTGAGTGTGGGCAGTTTTAGCTTAATAGAATTTTTATTTACTCGAAGCTCAAACCCTAATGCTAAAGAGTTAAGGAACCGATGATGTTAGTGATGAAAGAGGTGGACTACCACTATCACCGAGAGTTGTTTCGCTTTGATTTCCAAGCTGAGCAGGGCGACATTGTCGCGTTGATGGGGCCGAGTGGCGCTGGTAAATCAACGTTGTTGGCGCTAGTTGCGGGATTCATAGAGCCTACATCGGGTGAGATATCAGTGGCAGGACAATCGCTTATTGGTAAAGAAGCGCACCAACGTCCATTGGCGATGTTGTTCCAAGAACACAATCTTTTTGCCCATCTCACCGTACGTGAAAATATTGGTTTAGGGCTGCATCCAGGATTAAAGCTTACAGCAACCCAAAAGCTCAAAGTTGAGCAAGCAGCCGCACAAGTAGGTGTTGCAGAGTATTTAGATAGATTGCCTGAGCATTTATCGGGTGGCCAGCGCCAGCGTGTCGCGTTAGCCCGCTGTTTTGTTCAGCCTCATGATATCTGGTTGCTTGATGAACCTTTCTCTGCGCTTGATCCTTTGCTGCGCGAGGAGATGCTTAGCTTAGTGAAGCGATTAGCGGCAGAACGAAATATTACGGTATTGATGGTGACGCACCATTTAGGTGATGCACGCAGTATCGCGAATAAGTTTATTTTTGTGGCGCTAGGTAAGGTGTTGGTTGAAGACTCGATAGAGGTACTGACCGCTACTCATCCACAGCAAGAATTAAGTTCGTTTGTTAAAGCGGGTGAGTGACGACTGAGTATTGGTCTTGTGGGCTTTGACATTGAGTAAGTCGAAAAAAAAAGACCTAGCATGTGCTAGGTCTTTTATTATCTTTCTGAGCAAAGGGAGACTAAGATTAGTCGCCTTGCTTTAGCTCTTTTAAGATTTGGAAGATCTCGCGAGAAGACTTCGCTGGCTTGTTTGCTGATTTCTCTTTGTTAGCTTGGCGAGCTAGCTGACGAAGACGTTGACGGTCTGCTTCAGGGTACATTTCCATAACGTCAGAAATGGCAGCATCGCCTTCTGCAACAACGCGGTCACGCAGTTGTTCTAGTTTGTGTAGTTCAACTGTTGCTTGAGAGTGTTTGTTGCGAATTTTATCTAAAGCCGCTTGAATTGGCTCTGGATCTACATTGCGCATTACTTTACCAATGTATTGAAGCTGACGGCGCTTTGCTTCATTTTTAAAGCGTTGTGCATCTTTAATCGCTTGTGCCAGGTCTTCAGACAAAGGGAACTTATCAAGAATAGAAGGCTTTAGTTCAACAAGCTCTTCTCCCAGCTTTTGCAGGGCATCCATGTCCGTTTTCATTTCTGTCTTACTTACCCAGATGATTTCTTCTTCTGGTTCCCATGGGGCTTTTTGGTTTTTGCGAGCCATCTTTTCTGCCTATGTCACTATCTCAAACGAATATATTGCCTATTTTAGCAAGAATCTTGGGGAGAAAGCGAAATTCTTGTTATCCTACCTAATATTGACCTAAAAAATTAGAATAGATATGGATGTAAAACAGCAAGTCGCCCAGCAAAGAGTTGAGCTAGAAGCCGCAGTAGCTAAAGCGTTGGATATGGCATCAGTGAGTGCAGACGCAGCTGAGGTCGCTATTACTAAGTCAACGGGTTTAAGTGTTTCAACACGTATGTGTGAAGTGGAAAACGTTGAATTTAATAGTGATGGTGCTCTAGGTATTACTGTTTACCGCGGCCAGAAAAAAGGCAGCGCATCTACATCTGATCTGAGTGAAAAGGCAATTGCTCAAACAGTAGCGGCTGCGCTTGATATTGCTCAGTACACTTCTGAAGACCCATTTGCAGGTCCTGCCGCAAAAGAATACATGGTAAAAGAAATTCCAGATTTGGACCTTTTTCACCCTGATGAACCAAACCCTGACTATGCCGCTGAGATTGCGATTGCTGCTGAGAAGCAAGCGCTAGCTTATAGCGACAAGATCAAGCAAAGTGATGGTGCAAGCTACGACAGTCACTATGGTGTTAAGGTTTATGGTAACAGCCATGGCTTACTGGCAAGCTACGCCTCAAGTCGCCATAGCACGAGCTGCTGTGTGATTGGGCAAGGCGCTAATGGTGAAATGGAACGTGACTACAGCTACACCGTTGCACGTCATCGTGATGAGCTATGGGCGCCTGAGCGTGTTGGTCAAGAAGCGGCAGAAAAAACCATCAGCCGTTTGGATGCTAAAAAGCTACCAACAGGCCAATATCCAATTATGTTCGCGAACGATGTCGCTACAGGTCTAATTGGCCACCTTGTGATGGCAATTAGCGGTGGTAATCTTTACCGTAAGTCTTCGTTCTTACTGGATCATCTAGGTCAGAAAATCTTGCCAGATTGGTTCAATATCTCTGAGCGTCCCCATATCTTACGTGGTTTGGCTTCAAGCCCATTCGATAGCGAAGGTGTGTTCACTCAAGATCGTGAAATTATCACCGATGGTGTGTTAGCAACTTACCTGCTAACGAGCTACGCCGCACGTAAAATGGATATGACGCCAACAGGTCATGCGGGTGGTATTCATAACTGGTTCGTTAAATCGACTGGTCAAAACTTTGAGCAAATGCTAAAAGAGTTAGGCACAGGCTTCCTTGTGACTGAAGTGATGGGTCAAGGCGTGAATACCGTGACAGGTGATTACTCTCGTGGTGCTGCAGGTTTCTGGGTTGAGAACGGAGAGATCCAATACCCAGTATCGGAAGTGACGATCGCGGGCAATCTAAAAGATATGTTCACTCAGATTGTAGCGGTAGGTAACGACGTTGAAACTCGTTCACAAATTCAAACAGGTTCTATCCTGCTTGAATCGATGAAAGTCGCGGGTGAGTAATTTGCTTTAGTTTAAATCTGAAGCTCAAACCGGAAGTGTAAATCTGACATATTAAAAAGGGGGCCTCTGGCTCCCTTTTTGTATTCAGCATCTCGTCTTAGAATAGGCTATCTGTTTATTACACTAGATATGTATGAGTTAGATAAGAATGGTGGCTAGGCCTAAGAATACCGATAGGCCAATCACATCGGTTACTGTGGTCAGAGCCATACCGCCAGCAAGGGCAGGGTCGATATTCATCTTCTTCAGCATTACAGGAATGGTTACACCGGCAATACCCGCGACAATCAAGTTTGTCATCATCGCTGCTGAGATGATGCCTCCCAAGATCCAATTGCCTTTCCAAGCAACCACTATACCGCCAATGATAACGGCCCATAGAATGCCGTTAAGGAAGCCGATAGAGGCTTCTTTGAGTAGTAGTTCGCGTTTGTTACTGTCACCAATGTGACCAAGCGCTAAACCACGAATCACTAGAGCGACGGTTTGGTTACCTGCAACACCACCCATGGACGGTACGATAGTCATCAAAACGGCAATCGCGGCCATCTCATTCAGTGTGGCCTCAAACATATTAGACACAGACGCTGCCGCGAGTGCTGCTAAAACGTTTGCGCCTAGCCATACACTACGACGACGAGCAGATTTTACGACCGGTGCGAAGGTATCTTCATCATCGTCCATACCCGCCATACTCATCATCGAGTGTTCAGCATCTTCACGAATGACATCAACCACATCATCGATCGTGATACGACCTACAAGGTGTTGATTTACATCGACAACAGGAGCTGACACCCAGTTACGACGTTCGAACAGGCTGGCGATATCAGAGGCACTGGTTTCAACGGCGATCGCTTCGTCGGCATCTTCCATCACTTCTGAAACAGACACATCAGGCTGGGTTGTAATCAGTGTGCTGAGCGATAGGTTACCAATGAGGCGTTCGTCGTCATCGATAACATATAATGCATCGGTAGCGTCAGGTAATTCACCACGCATACGTAAATAACGCAGTACGACCTCAACATCGACATCACCGCGGATCGTGATTACGTCGGTGTTCATTAACGCACCCGCTGAATCTTCAGGGTACGAAAGGGCAGTTTCTACTAATGCACGATCGACAGAGTCCATTTGGGAAAGGACTTCTCGAGAAACATCGTCCGGCAGGCTTCGAAGTACGTACGCGACGTCATCGGTTTCCATACCCTCGGTCGCTTCTGCCAAAGTTTCTGGTGCCATTTTTGACACAAGAGCATCTTTGACATCTTCGTTTAGCTCATCAAGAATTTCACCGTAGTCTTCTGGATCGGTGAGTTGCCAGAGTACGTCACGACTTTTGCGAGGGGAGGCTTCTAAAAGGTGTGCAATATCCTCAGGTTCCATATCCTGAAGTTGTCGGCGTACGTGAACAAATCGGCCGTTTTCTAGGGCTTCGCTGACTTCTTGGAGGGTTTGGTGAGCTTGGTCGAATTCTAATTGCTCTGCCATATTTTCCTCCTATCTCATTATTCTAACAATGCTTGGAATAGTAACTTAATTCTGGGGCTTATTTAAATCATTAACTTAGGTAGAACTAAGAATTAATATTGGTTGATGCGTGGTTTGAGTTTTAGATGTTGTGAGTGAAGCGTTTTTGCTACTCGCCCTCATCAAACCGGTCTTCAATTAGGTGACAAACGGCATCAAGCGCTTGCTGTGAATCGGTGCCTGCGGCTTGGATAGTGATGTGTTGCCCTTGCGCCGACTCCAGCATAAGTAGCCCCATTACACTGTCTGCTGTTGCCGTTTTATCTTCTTCACTATGGATAGTGATGGTTGCATCAAAGCTTTGTGCAAGCTCAACCAATTTTACGGCTGCTCTAGCGTGAAGACCCAAGCGATTTTGGATCAGTACAGTTCGAGTTAATTCCATGGTTAGCCCTGTTGGTGCTTCTCTAGGGAGGCGTGTCTGATTTGAACTTGATGGCCAAGTTGTTCGAAGTATTCACCAATTTTCTGAGTTAGGTAAACCGAGCGGTGTTTACCGCCAGTACAACCTATCGCGACCGTTAGATAACTGCGATTATTCTTCTCTAACATTGGCAACCACTGCTCAACAAAGCCTTGAATTTGCTGCTTGAGTTCAAGAACTTCTGAATGTTTTTCAAGAAAAGAGTGAATGGGTGCATCAAGGCCCGTTAATGGTCGCAGTGCTGGTTCCCAGTGAGGGTTTGGCAAAAAGCGAACATCAAACACATAGTCGGCATCACTTGGTAGTCCGTATTTGAAACCGAAAGATTGAAAGACAATGATCAGCTCTTGCTTCTCTTTGCCTTCAACTTTAAATCGTACCTTTTCGCTCAATTCATAGAGGTTGCAGTCACTGCTGTCAATCACAATGCTGGCTTGCTCTGCGAGAGGTGTTAGGAGTGTCTTTTCTAGATCAATCGCTTGCTCAAGAGATAACTTTTCTTGGCCGATCGATAAAGGGTGGATTCTGCGTGTTTCGCTGTAGCGTTTGAGTAGCGTTTGCTTACTTGCGTCTAGAAAAAAAACGTTCACATCAATATCAGTAGCGGCTTCTAGTTGTTCTAGTGTCTCTGTAACTAACTGCGGTTCTTTCGGTAGGTTGCGAATATCAATGCTAACAGCGACGTTTTGATTGATCTCGCGTACCGATTCGACGAAGTCGCTTAGCAGGTTTACTGGCAGATTATCAACACAGTAATACCCCAAGTCTTCAAGGACTCGTAACGCAACACTTTTACCGGCCCCAGATTGGCCACTCACAACGATTAATCGCATGTTATTGCTCGCAAGTTGGCACTTGGATCATGATGTCGTAAAGCTCTTGATCGCTTTGAGCATTACGCAACTGTTTAAGAGTCTGTTTGTCGTTAAGTCGTTCTGCCATACATGAAAGGGTTTTTAGATGCTCCTTGCACTGTTCACTTGGAACAAGCAGGGCAAATAGTAGGTCGACAGGACGATTATCAATCGCATCAAATTCGATTGGGTCTTGGCATTGTAGTAATACAGCTATCGCTTTATCACTGACATTCATACGAGCATGAGGAATAGCGATGCCATTACCAATACCAGTACTGCCCATTTTTTCACGGCTCAACATGCACTCAAACAGTTCTGTTGAATCTTGACCACAGCTTTCTGCAGCGATCTGACTGATGAGCTCAAGGGCTCTTTTTTTGCTTGTGCATTGGACTGCACTTTTGGTGCAGTTCAATGAAAGTACTTCGCTTAATTGCATGTTAGTGACTACTTAGCTTTTCTTTGTGCTTGTTGAGTTGGCGGACGAGTTTATCAACCAATGAATCAATCGCGGCATACATGCTTTCATCAGTTGCTGTCGCATGGATTTCCCCCTGATTTATATGCAGGGTAGCTTCCGCGATTTGATTGATTTTCTCAACTTTTAAAACAACCTGAACGCTATTGATATGATCAAAGAAGCGCTCAAGTTTGTCGAATTTAGTGCGAACATAGTCTTGCATTGAATCGGTAAGATCAACGTGATGGCCTTGAATATTGATTTGCATAGACTTTCCTTTTCAGTTGGTTGCCAGGTTATAACCAAATTAATAGTTAACTAAATAGCTAACTAAATTAGCTTATAGCAGGCGTTTACGCTGACTCGATGGGGCAATGCCCAGAGACTCACGGTATTTCGCTATGGTACGTCTAGCTACCTGAATTCCTTGGTCAGCCAGTAAAGCAGCAATCTTACTATCACTGAGAGGCTTCGCGGTATTTTCCGCTGCGACAAGCTTCTTAATCAGTGCGCGAATTGCTGTAGATGAACATTCACCGCCATTGTCAGTGCTGACATGGCTTGAGAAAAAGTATTTGAGTTCGAAGATGCCACGTGGCGTGTGCATGAATTTTTGAGTCGTCACACGAGAGATCGTGGATTCGTGCATATCAACGTCTAACGCAACATCATTCAGAACCATTGGCTTCATCGCTTCTTCGCCATGTTCGAAGAAATCACGCTGATGTTCAACAATGCATCGCGCAACTTTGAGTAGCGTCTCATTTCGGCTTTCTAAGCTTTTGATTAGCCATTTTGCTTCTTGCAAATTTGAGCGAATGAATTGGTTGTCTGCGCTGCTGCCCTTACTACCAAGAGCGGCATATTGCTGATTTACTTTCAGCTTAGGGACACTATCAGGGTTAATGGTGACTAACCACTTTCCAAGATCTTTGAACACCGTTACGTCAGGAACCACATATTCAGTTTCGTCCGGTGTAATTTTACTGCCAGGTCGAGGATCCAATTGCTGAATCAACTGCAGAACTTCACGTAGTTCCGCTTCTTTCAGCTTGGTTTCTTTGATGACTAATTTGTAATCGCGGTTACCGAGTTGGTCGATGTGGCTAGTAAGTACTAACTTAGCTTCGTTAAGCCAAGGGGTATCCTGGGGAAAGGTTGCCAGTTGCAGTAACAAGCAATCTTGTAGGTTCACTGAACCGACACCCAGCGGGTCAAACTGCTGAACTCGTTTGCGGACGGCTTCAATCTCATCAAGCTCTACTTCTTCGCTATCGAAGTTTTCAAGGATATCTTCACAAGATACGGTGAGGTAGCCATAGTCATCAATGGCATCAATCAGCGCGAAAGCAATGCTTCGGTCAGTTTCAGAGAATGGTGTTAGGTCGAGTTGCCAAAGTAGGTAATCGTGTAGGCTTTGAGTCGTTTCGCCTTGATAAACAGGCATGTCGTCATCAATCGCAATACCAGTGTTACCTGTGTTTGCGCTGTAGACGTCTTCCCAAGTTGTGTCGATTTCTAGTTCGTTGCCAATTTCTGATTTTTCGATTAAGTCTGAACTATCAGGTAAATCTTGCTCTGTGGCTTCAACTGTTTCTTTCTCGTCACTGCTAGGTTTCTCTTCCGATGTAGGCGTATCTTCATTGCCTTCTTCGACATCGAGTAGTGGATTAGATTCAAGTGCTTCTTGAATCTCTTGCTGCAAATCTAAAGTAGACAATTGCAACAAACGAATCGCTTGCTGCAATTGAGGAGTCATTGCTAACTGTTGGCCTAGCTTAAGTTGTAATGAGGGTTTCATTCAGTGTGACTTACCTAGTTATTATTCTTAGAACTCTCGATACTCTCTATATAATCATAGACGGAATTGTTCGCCTAGATAAACTTGTTTAACTTGTTCGTTATTGAGAACATCTTCAGGAGTACCCTCAGCGATCAGATGTCCTTGGCTTACGATATAAGCTTTTTCACACACATCTAATGTTTCACGAACGTTGTGATCGGTAATCAAAACGCCCAAGCCGCGATCACGTAGGTGAACAATGATTTTCTTGATATCGATAACTGAGATCGGGTCAACACCGGCAAACGGTTCATCCAGCAGAATGAATTGCGGGTTTGCTGCTAGAGCTCGAGCAATCTCCACACGACGACGCTCACCACCTGACAGAGCCATACCATTACTGGTGCGGATATGTTGGATGTGGAACTCTTCTAGAAGGTCTTCCAGCTTATCTTGGCGCTGTTCGTTAGTCATTTCATCACGGGTTTGTAAAACGGCCATGATGTTGTTCTCAACAGACAACTTACGGAAAATAGATGCTTCTTGCGGTAGGTAACCGATACCAAGACGAGAACGACTGTGCATTGGCAAGATACTGATGTCACGGTCGTCAATGCTGATAGTACCTTCATCACGTGCAACCAGGCCAACTATCATATAGAAAGAGGTCGTTTTCCCCGCACCGTTAGGGCCAAGCAGACCAACGATCTGGCCTGACTCTACCTGCAAGCTTACATCGGTAACAACTTTGCGCTTGCTGTAGGTTTTCGCTAGGTTTTTTGCTTTAAGAACAGCCATCGTTACTTATTCACTTCCGTTGGTTGTAAAACCGTTGACACTCGTTTGTTTTCACCACTGTCAGCGACTAATTTTTGAGAGCCGATCTGGTAGGTGATCTTAGAGCCACGAATGATGCTGCCATCTTGAGATAGCATTGCATTCTTAGTCATGATCAATTTGTCGGCAACAAGCTGGTAATGTAAGTCGTCAGCTTCACCGTAGAGTGTCTTCCCGTCGTCAGTCAGTTGAGAGAAGGTCGCTGGCTTACCGAAGCCTTGAATTTCTTCAATCTCACCGTTTACGGCGTTGCGGGTAACAATAACCTTATCGGCATTGATATTGATGCTGCCTTGCTTAAGGTTTACATCACCAAGGAAAGTCACTTGGTTACTTTTCATATCCAATTGCTGGCTGTCTGAGTCAATGTAGACAGGTTGCTCGCTATCCGAAGAAAGGGCATAGACATTAGGCGCCGCAAGGGTCAAAGCGAATAAACTAAGGTGTAAGAGTTTCATATCTACCTTGAACAGAATTAAAGAGGGTTGCATTGTTGGTACCGAAGTTACCTTTCATTGCTTGTCCCTCAGTTTCAAAAAATGTACCGATCATATGGACCGGAGTCTCTGAATAAAAATCTCGGCTAGGCAGCTCAACAACCATTTTATCTGTGGTCATTGTATCGAAGCTGGCTTCTGGCAACAGGTTCTTTGCCACGACGTTGTCATAAAACGTGACAACTTGATTCTCATCCATAATCGCGCGATCAGCGGTGACTTGCCATTCAATCGTGTGCCCTTCTCTGAATACCGAAAGAACCGGGTTTTGAAAGTGCGTATCGCCAACCACTGAGTAGTGCTCTAAATACGTCGATTCAACCTGATAGCTACGAATACCGCTTTCGTCATAGCTAATGTTGTTTAGACTTTTGCCACTAAACGCGGGCAGCTCCAAATTTGGAGCCACTTGTATCGTTGATGTTTGCTCTTTGTCGTACAAGTAATAGGTCGACCAAGAGGCAATAAATATGAGTATTAAATAGATAATACGAGTAAAACTCATATGCTTAAACCTTTATGCACGTCGAGTTCATTTCTTGCTTGTAAAATAAGGTCGCAAACTTCACGTACCGCACCGTGACCACCGTTAATGGTTGTCACGTAATTTGCACGCTTTGCAAGTAGTGGATGACCATCTGCAACACATACTTTCAAGCCAACTTTTTCCATCACAGGCCAGTCGATCAGATCGTCTCCGATGTAGCCCGTATTTTCAGGATTCACTGAAAGTTTATCGCAAATATCTTGATAGGCCTTAACTTTATCATCCTGACCTTGGTAAATAAGCTTAATACCGAGAGCGGTCATTCGATTCTCAACAATTTGAGATTTACGGCCAGTGATGATTGCAATTTCGATACCGGCGCTCATCAGTGACTTAATGCCATAGCCATCACGAGTGTGGAAGGTTTTTAGTTCTTCACCGTTGTTGCCCATGTAGATGCGACCATCTGAGAATACGCCATCGACATCGCAAATAAGCAATTTGATCTCTTTTGCTACGGCAAACACTTCTGAATCTACCGTGCCGTATAGAGTTTCGACTGTCTGTGTCATTACATTACTCCTGCTTTGAGTAAGTCATGCATGTTTAACGCTCCGACTAGTTTGCCTTCATGGCACAACATTAGGCCATTGATGCTCTTAGCTTGCATCAAGTTCAAACCCTCAACCGCGAGCATGTTTGGTTCTGCTACCGTCGGATTTAGCGTCATCACATCGCCGATCTGCGTATCATGGATATCGATGCGCTTGTCTAGGATACGGCGCAAATCACCATCAGTGAAAATACCGGCCATTAGACCGTCTTCACCCACGACTGCCGTCATCCCCAAGCCTTTTTGAGATATCTCCAAAAGAGCGTCTCGTACCAATGCTTCCGGTGTTACCACTGGGAGTGCATCGCCCGTATGCATGATATCTTCAAGCTTCAATAATAGTTGTCGACCCAAAGCGCCGCCAGGGTGGGACAAAGCAAAATCTTGCGCAGTAAAGCCTCTGGCTTGTAAAAGTGCGACGGCTAATGCATCACCCATCACCAAGGTAGCCGTTGTACTGGTTGTTGGCGCAAGACCAAGTGGACACGCTTCTTCTGGTACTGATATTTGTAAATGAATATCAGATAACGTCGCCATGTTTGATGCTGGCTTACCTGTCATGCTGATAATCTTGATGTTCAAACGCTTCAATACCGGGAATAAGCTTAGGATTTCACCTGATTCGCCAGAGTTGGATATTGCTATCACAACATCGCCAGCCCCGATCATTCCTAAGTCACCGTGCGCAGCTTCCCCTGGGTGTACGAAGAAAGCGGATGTCCCAGTACTTGCTAGTGTTGCTGCGATTTTTTTGCCGATGTGGCCAGATTTCCCCATGCCCATCACAACCACTTTTCCTTTGTTGTTCAGGATAAGGTCGCAAGCTTTGCAAAAGTCATCATTAAAATATTGGTCCAATTGAGTAAGACCTGCAACTTCGGTTTCCAAAACTTGCTTTGCAACACTGCGATAATCGAATGACTGAGACATTAAATACTCCAAGTACGGGAAGTTAAATCAATAATTAAGCTGACATGTTCATAAGTAGGTAAGCTTGGTAGGCCACGAATGTCACAATTAACACACCGCCTTCAATACGATTCACACTACGTGATTTACCTAGCGCCATGACGACAAGCAGTAGCGATACGCCTAGCATTACCCAGAAATCACGACCCATCGCAAACTCGCTCAAGACTGAAGGGTTGAGGATGCCAGGGATACCCATAACAGCAAGGATGTTGAATACGTTCGAGCCAATGATATTACCCACGGCCATATCATCCTCACCCTTCATTACGCCAGCAAGTGATGCTGCTAGCTCAGGCAGACTTGTACCAACGGCAATAATGGTTAAACCAATCACAAGGTCGCTCATGCCAAAGAATTTCGCGATAACAACGGCGTTATCAACCAACATGTTGGCAGCTAGAGGCAGAATTATCAGACCAACTACCACCCACATTGCGGCTTTAGGGTTGCTCACGCCTTCAGGAACTTCAGATTCTTGTTCTTCAAGGAAGGCATCGCCGTTCTTTTTCTCACTGCGGCTGATTTGCAGCATTGCGAATAAGAATGCGGCAAAAAGAACAAACAACAATACGCCTTCGTAGAACCCTAAATGGTTGTCCCACAGCAAAGCACCCGCTAGTAGAGTGACACCAATCATCAATGGTAGTTCACGGCGAATCACACCAGAGCTAATTGATAGCGGTTTGATAAGCGCTGTAATACCCAAAATCAGTGCGATGTTGGCGATGTTTGAACCGAGAACGTTACCTACAGCCGTATCTGTTTTTCCATCAAGAGCAGCTGTTGCTGAAACCATCATTTCAGGAGCCGAAGACCCCATTGCTAGAATCGTCATACCGATAACTAATGGTGAGATACCAAAGTTGCGAGCAAGAGCAGCGGCGCCGTAAACCAGCTTATCTGCACTCCACACCAAAAAACCTAGACCGATAATAAGAAACGCAATCGCTTCAAGCATGATGATTCCTAAAAAATTAATAAAAAACGGAGAATTAACCGCTAATTTTGACCTGTTGCTAGATAAAAGGGAAGTCACTCGGCAAATTAATTACCAGTTAGCAGGCAAGAAAGAGAGCTCAATAGATAATTTTCTAAGGCTTTCAAATCCCTGCATAGATTCCTGTTTAATATGAATTAATTGAACAGTGCTTTTAATTCTAAAGTAGACTCATTATTATTGCAGCCATAATTGGCGTATTTTAAAGCAAGGAAACAACAAAAATATGTTGAACACTGAGCTTGTGAAAGTTAAGAACCTCAGCTTCTCACGCGGTGAGCGCGTTATCTTTGATGACATCAGTTTAGAGGTGCCTCAAGGCAAAATAACCGCAATCATGGGCCCGTCAGGGATCGGTAAAACGACCTTGCTGCGTTTGATTGGCGGACAATTACCGCCAGATGAGGGCGAAATTTGGTTTGATGGCGACAATATCCCTGCATTATCACGTCGAAAGCTATATCAAGCACGTAAAAAAATGAGCATGCTTTTCCAATCGGGTGCACTTTTTACTGATCTTAATGTCTTTGATAATGTGGCGTTTCCGCTGCGAGAGCACACTGAACTTAACGAAAAATTCATTCGTACCATCGTATTACTTAAGCTTGAAGCGGTAGGGTTACGAGGTGCTGCGCAATTGATGCCGAGTGAATTGTCTGGTGGGATGGCGAGACGTGCTGCGTTGGCTCGTGCGATCGCATTGGATCCTGAACTTATCATGTACGATGAGCCGTTTGTTGGCCAAGACCCGATCACTATGGGCGTCTTGGTTGAGCTGATCCGTAATCTCAATCAAGCTTTGGGCTTGACCTCTATTGTCGTTTCTCATGATGTGCCTGAGGTGATGAGTATTGCCGATTGGGTTTATCTGATGGCTGATGGAAAAATCATTGCTGCTGGTGCGCCTGATGA
This sequence comes from Vibrio sp. QJM3NY_39, assembly GCF_057785895.1. Taxonomy (NCBI): domain Bacteria; kingdom Pseudomonadati; phylum Pseudomonadota; class Gammaproteobacteria; order Vibrionales; family Vibrionaceae; genus Vibrio; species Vibrio sp. QJM3NY_39. Next base: position 381,306 of record NZ_CM173505.1, read on the forward strand.
GCTGTACAACAACAGCGATCCGAGAGTGCAGCAATTTTTGCAAGGTGACGCGGATGGCCCTGTGCCGTTTAGATTTCCTGCGAAGAGCTTAAAAGAGGATTTGTTTTAATATGATTGTTAAAGCTATTGCGGGTGTCGGTAAGCGAACACTTGCGATCTGTGAGTCATTTGGTCGAGCAAGCCTGATGTTATTCGGGGCTTTGTTTGGCATCCCGAGACTAAAGAATTTCCCTTTATTCGTTAAACAACTTTATAGCGTTGGTGTTCAGTCATTAGCTATCATTTTAGTTTCGGGTTTGTTTATTGGCATGGTGCTCAGCCTGCAAGGCTATGTCGTGTTAATCGACTACGGTGCTGAAGGTAACCTTGGTCAAATGGTCGCGCTTTCACTGTTACGTGAGTTGGGCCCAGTGGTGACTGCGTTATTGTTTGCAGGCCGCGCAGGTTCAGCATTAACGGCTGAGATCGGCTTAATGAAAGCAACCGAACAGATCTCTAGCCTTGAGATGATGGCCGTCGATCCTCTTAAACGCATTATTGCGCCACGCCTTTGGGCCGGGCTTATTTCAATGCCACTGCTCGCGATGATCTTTATGGCGGTCGGGATTTGGGGTGCTCAATTGGTTGGTGTCGATTGGAAGGGCATTGACCACGGTAGTTTCTGGTCTGCGATGCAGTCTTCCGTTGAGCTAGGTCGAGATATTGGTAACAGCACGATCAAATGTATGGTCTTTGCTATCACAGTAACTTGGATCGCACTTTTTAATGGTTATGATGCGGTACCGACCTCAGAAGGTATTAGTCAGGCAACCACACGCACTGTAGTGCACTCTTCTCTAGCGGTATTAGGGCTAGATTTTGTTCTTACCGCATTGATGTTTGGGAATTAATCATGCAACAAACTCGAAAATTAGAATTATGGGTCGGCACCTTTGCTATTGTCGGAATTTGCGCAATCTTAATCATGATCTTTCAAGTCGCTGACGTAAAAGGCTTAGGTTCGAACCATACTTACAATCTAAAAGCGACCTTTGACAACATTGGTAGCCTAAAAGTTCGCTCTCCAGTGAAGGTGGGTGGCGTCGTTGTCGGTCGAGTTAAAAGTATTGAGCTTGATACCGAGAGTTACCTTCCTGTCGTTGAATTATCTATTGATGCGAAGTACTCACAATTTCCAGATACCTCTAGTGCTCAAATCTTAACGTCTGGCTTAATCGGTGAGCAGTACATCAGTCTGGTTCCTGGCTTCATTTTTGATGATGAAGAGATGTTGGTTGATGGTGATTCTATTGAAGACACCAAGTCAGCATTAGTACTAGAAGATTTGATTGGCCAAGTGCTGTATAGCGTTGGTGGCTCTGATGACAGCGAAGTTAAGGAATAAGATGATGTTGAAAACTATTAGTCACTTCAAAGTTATCGGTTACTTGAAATCAATGTTTATGGTAGCAATGGCTTCACTTATTTCTGCTCAAGTTTTTGCTGCAGAATCGATTGATCGCACTCAGCCTTATCAGATGATGACGCAAGTTGCTGAAGTGGCATTTGATCGTTTAAAGAGTGAGCAAGAGAATATCCAGCAAGATCCTGAGTTATTGAAGGTCATTGTGGAAGATGAATTGATGCCTTATGTGAACGCGCAATATGCGGCACTTAAGTTGTTAGGACCTAACCTAAAAGGGGCGGACAGAAAAGACGTACGTGTATTTATCGATGCGTTCCGTAAATACCTCGTTTCTTCTTACGCTCAAGTACTGACTCAGTACTCGGATCAGACGATTGAATTTGGTCCAGAACCAAAAATCAAAGCAGATAGCCGTATTACCAGTATTAAGGTTAGTATCTTAGATACGCCGCGACCAAACATTAAGCTTGAATTTAAGCTACGCAAAGACAAGAAGTCAGGCGAGTGGAAGGCGTTTGATATGGTTGCTGAAGGTATTAGCCTGTTATCGAGCAAGCAATCAGAGTGGAATACTAAAATTCGTCAAGAAGGCATTTTACAAGTTGCCGATGAATTAGAGAAACTTGCAGCACAACCGATTCGTTTTGAGAGTAATAAATAATGAGCCACTCTCAATGGCAAGCACTAAGCTCTAAAGAGTATCAGCTGCTCGGTGACATAGACCGAGACAGTGTCCCTGCAATCTGGCGTATATTGGAAAAGTGGCAAACGACGGAATCGAGCGTTGAAATTGACCTTAGCCATATAAATCGAGTCGATTCAGCAGGAATGGTGATGCTAATTCACTTATTAGAGCATGCAAAAAATCAAAACTGTCATATAATGCTCAGTTTCGTGCCAGAACAATTACGAACGTTGTTCCAATTGAGCAATATCCAGCCAATGATGGCAGAACACATAAAAAATTAGGCAGGAGCTATTTGTGGACAGCACAAAAGTACAAGAATTATTAGCAGCGGCACTGAACCTTCAGGAGATTTTCGTGAAGGGTGAAGGCAGTCATTACGAAGTTGTTGCGGTTGATGCATGTTTTGACGGCATGAATCGAGTTAAGAAGCAGCAACTAATCTACGGCCCACTAATGGAATACATTCAACGCAATGACATCCATGCTCTTTCTATTAAGGCTTTCACGCCAGAAGAGTGGGAACGTGATAAGAAACTGATGTCACTTTAAGGTTTATGATGGAAAAGTTTCGAGTTATTGGATCGGATAAGCCGTTAAGCGGTGAAGTGACGATCTCAGGCGCAAAAAATGCAGCGCTACCTATTTTATTCGCCTCAATCCTTGCTGAAGAGCCGGTTGAAGTGAGTAATGTTCCTCACCTACGTGACATCGATACTACGATGGAATTGCTTAAGCGTTTAGGCGCAAAAGTATCACGTAACGGTAGTGTTCATGTTGATGGCAGCGAAATTAATGAATTTTGTGCGCCTTACGATTTAGTAAAAACAATGCGTGCTTCTATTTGGGCTTTAGGTCCTCTAGTCGCTCGTTTTGGTGAAGGCCAAGTGTCACTTCCTGGTGGTTGTGCAATTGGCGCTCGACCTGTTGATTTACATATCCATGGCCTAGAGCAACTAGGTGCGACCATTAAGTTGGAAGATGGTTATGTAAAAGCAAGTGTTGACGGCCGTTTGAAAGGCGCGCACATCGTGATGGATAAAGTAAGTGTGGGCGCCACCATTACTATCATGTGTGCAGCAACACTTGCTGAAGGAACAACTGTTTTGGACAATTCAGCGCGCGAGCCTGAGATTGTTGATACGGCTGATTTCCTAAACAAACTAGGTGCTAAGATTTCTGGCGCAGGTACAGACACGATTACTATCGAAGGCGTTGAGCGTCTTGGTGGTGGTCATCACTCTGTGGTTGCTGACCGTATCGAAACGGGTACGTTCCTTGTTGCTGCTGCTGTTTCTGGCGGTAAAGTGGTTTGTCGCAACACCAACGCTCATCTTCTTGAAGCTGCATTAGCGAAGCTTGAAGAAGCGGGTGCGAAGGTTGAAACAGGCGAAGACTGGATCAGCCTTGATATGACAGACCGTGAGCTGAAAGCGGTGAAAATCGTAACAGCACCTCACCCAGGTTTCCCAACCGACATGCAAGCACAATTTACTCTGCTTAACATGATGGCGAAGGGCAGTGGTGTTATCACTGAGACTATTTTTGAAAACCGCTTTATGCACATCCCTGAGTTACAGCGAATGGGCGCAAAAGCGGAAATAGAAGGCAACACGGCTATTTGTGGTGAAACCAAAAAATTGAGCGGCGCTCAAGTAATGGCAACGGACCTTCGCGCATCTGCGAGTCTTGTTATTGCTGGCTGTATTGCTCAAGGTGAAACCATTGTTGACCGTATTTATCACATCGATCGTGGCTACGATAAGATTGAAGATAAATTGTCAGCCTTAGGCGCAAACATTACACGGTTTAGCGAGTCGAACTAACTTAGGTTAGTGAGTTCATGAATCAGTAAGATGAAAACAGAAAAGTCGGAACCTTGGTTTCGGCTTTTTTATAGTTGTATTTACCGTCAGTGAATCTGTTGCCTATTTTGTGCAAATAGATGAATCAACTTGGCGGTTGTGAGGAACAAAATGATAGCAATATTACGTATTTTCGCAGTGGCGATATTTGCGATTCTTATGTTTGTATTTGGGTGTGGTTACTGTCTACTAAGCCCACGCAACCCGAAACACGTATTTACCTTTGGTCGTTATTTCGGTCGTATGTCGAAAATCTTTGGTATGAAGTTAGAGCTTCGCATCCCGGAAGATGCTTACTCTCGTGGCCAACATGTTTACGTTGCAAACCACCAAAATAGCTGGGATCTATTCACGATTTCATCAGCGGTAACACCTAAAGTTGTGACTGTTGGTAAGAAGAGCTTAGCGTGGATGCCTCTTTTTGGTCAGCTGTATTGGCTGACGGGTAATATCCTAATCGACCGAGCTAACCGCAGCAAAGCGGTAGGTACGATTGACCAAGTGGTTACTAGCCTTAAAGAGAGTGATGTTTCAGTATGGATGTTCCCTGAGGGGACTCGTTCTCGTGGTCGTGGTTTGTTGCCATTCAAAACGGGTGCTTTCCATGCTGCGATTGGCGCTGGCTTACCTATTATCCCTATCGTGTGTAGCTCAACAGGTGGCGTGAAGCTGAACCGTTGGAACAATGGTCATGTGATTGTTGAAATGCTGCCACCAATCAGTACTGAAGATTACGATAAGTCTAATGTTCGTCAACTGGCTAACCTAGCTCGTGAGCAGATGGCTGCGAAGCTTGAAGAGTTAGACAAAGAAGTGGTTGAGCTTAATAAGAAGTAATCATCTAAGCGAAACGATGAACAATAAAAAAGGTTGCCAATTGGGCAACCTTTTTTGTATCTGATAAACGCTCAGCTTTATGCCAACTTGTTTACTAGAAACCGTTTATTCTAGATATTAAAACCTATTTGCGAACCGCAATAGCTTCGATCTCGATACCTACATCTTTTGGCAGACGCGCTACTTCAACACATGAACGTGCAGGGTAGTTTGCAACACCGTGCTCATCAAAGAACTTACCGTAAACTTCGTTTACTGTACCGAAGTCGTTTAGGTCTTTAACGAATACCGTTAGTTTTACGATGTCTTTTACAGTCAGGCCAGAAGCTTCAACAACCGCTTGAACGTTGTCTAGAGATTGGCGAGCTTGCACTGCGATATCAGCAGATACTTCACCAGTTGCTGGGTTTACTGGGATTTGACCAGAAGTCAGAACCATATTACCAAGGTCAACACCTTGTACGTATGGGCCGATTGCAGCTGGAGCTGATTCTGTGTGAAGTACTTTAGTCATTGGTTATTCCATCAGTTATTGGATAAAAAGCGATTTTTAGTGTGCCTTCAAACTTAGGATAGGTAAAGAGCAAAATACCCCGCACAGGCGAGGTATTGAATAGTTTTTGCGTTCGATCGATGTTGCCGTATGACGTTATCTTTCTGTCACGATCTCACGAGAGAAGACTTTTTCGCAGTATTTACACTTCAATCGAATATCTTCTTTCTTTTCAAAGATCTGAAAGCTGCTTTCTACGGGCTCATTGTGAGTAATACAGTTGGTGTTTGGACACTCAAACACATCGTTGATTTGCTCAGGAAGTTCTAGTGGTAGCTTCTTAACCACTTCGTAATCTTCGATTTGGTTTACCGTTGCGTGAGGTGCGTAAAGTGCTAACTTGCTCGCCTGTTCTTCCGTGATAAAAACATTCTCTATCTTGAGTAAGTCTTTGCCGCCTAGAGCAGAAGATGGCAGGTTTAGGCCAATTGTCACTCGCTGATTTGAGTTATGCATGTCGAACAGTTTGAGTACCTTGATCCCGATGTTGGCTGGGATATGGTCGATAACCGTTCCGTTCTTGATTGCTTCAACTTTTAATTGAGTCTCTTTAGACATGATATCTCTCCTCTACAGCGTTTCGTTAAGAACAAGGGCTAGCAGTGCTTCGCGTGCGTAAACACCGTTCTCTGCTTGCTGGAAGTAGTAAGCGTAAGGTGTTTTATCGACATCGACAGTAATTTCATCAACACGAGGAAGAGGGTGAAGAACCTTTAGGTTATCACGTGCATTTTCCAGCATTGGAGCCGTCAGGATGTACGCTGATTTGATGTGCGCGTATTCCGATTCATCGAAGCGCTCTTTTTGAACTCGAGTCATGTACAAGACATCAAGCTCTGGAATGACATCTTCCATGTCTGTCAGCAGTTGATACTTGATACCCGCCTCATCAAGTTCTTCGCAAATGTAGTCTGGCATCGCCAGTGCTTCAGGTGCCACGAAGTAGAAACAGATGTTATCGAACTTCGCTAGCGCTTGAGTCAACGAGTGAACCGTACGGCCGTACTTAAGGTCACCAACGAATGCAACGTTGAGGTTGTCTAGGCGGCCTTGTGTCTCAGCGATAGAGAATAGGTCTAATAGCGTTTGTGTTGGGTGTTGGTTTGCGCCGTCACCTGCGTTAATAACCGGTACACCGTTAGAAAACTCAGAAGCCAGACGCGCAGCACCTTCTTGAGGATGACGCATTACGTAAGCATCAACGTATGAAGAGATAACCTGTACCGAGTCCGCTAGCGTTTCGCCTTTCTTCGCCAGTGAAGTGTTACCACCACTGTCGAAACCAATCACATCACCACCGATGCGTTGAATAGCCGTTTCAAAAGAGAGACGAGTTCGCGTTGAAGGTTCGAAGAAGCAGCTGGCAACAACTTTGTTCTTGATGAGTTCTGGGTTTGGTTCAGCCTTTAGCTGACCTGCCGTTTGAACAATTAATTCTAGCTCTTCACGAGAAAGCTCTGGAATTGAGATGATGTGCTTTTGATAGAGCGAATTCGCCATGATCTTCTTCCCCACAATAATGTATTGGCCATAAAAAAGCCCCCCATAATGGGAGGCTTTAAAAAAGTGCTGAAAAGCAGAATAGACGGCCTGGCAAGCATGCTAGCTTGCGAGCAATATTTGGTGTTTCCACAATTTTATTATGTGTTTTCACAATATCATTATGTTTTATCACAACATTGCTTGGCGTCATTTTCACTACTCTCAGACAAATTGCCGAGAATTATACGCTTTCAATCTGTGAGCGCAAGCGATTACATCAAGCTTTTGTTTATGTTTGATTCTTCGTTATTGACCTAAGGTCGCAACCATTACCGCTTTGATGGTGTGCATGCGATTCTCAGCTTCATCAAACACAATTGAGTAATCAGACTCAAAGACTTCATCTGTTACTTCCAAACCGTTCATTCCATATTTGTCTGCGACTTGTTGGCCGATTATGGTTTCATTGTTGTGGAAAGCAGGTAGGCAATGCATGAACTTCACTTGAGGGTTACCAGTAAGCTTTATGACATCCATATTCACTTGGTAAGGTGTCATTACAGCCACACGTTCGTCCCAAGCTTCTGGTGCTTCACCCATAGAAACCCAAACATCGGTGTAAAGGAAATCACAGCCTTTCACGCCTTCGGCAACGTCTTCTGTTAGTGTGATTTTTGCACCTGTAGTTTGTGCAATAGCTTGGCACTCTTCGACAAGGTGCTCTTCTGGCCAGAACGCTTTAGGCGCGACAAGGCGAATATCCATGCCCATTTTTGCTGCACCTACTAGCAGAGAATTACCCATGTTGTTACGTGCATCGCCTAGGTAAGCAAAACTGATTTGATGCAGATATTTACCGCGACCATGCTCAAGCATAGTGAGGAAATCAGCCAAGATCTGAGTAGGGTGGAACTCATCGGTTAAGCCATTCCAAACCGGTACACCGGCATAAGCGCCTAAGTCTTCGACAATGCTTTGGCCAAACCCTCGGTATTCAATGCCATCGTACATGCGACCTAATACACGCGCCGTATCTTTCATTGATTCTTTCTGACCAATCTGAGAACCAGAAGGGCCTAAATAAGAGACTTGAGCCCCTTGATCAAAAGCAGCTACCTCAAAGGCACATCGAGTTCGAGTGGATGCTTTTTCAAAGATCAAAGCGATGTTTTTACCGTTAAGCTTTTTCTGCTCTGTACCTGCATACTTAGCTTTTTTAAGGTCGGCAGATAGGTCGAGTAAAAACTGAATCTCTTTAGGAGTAAAGTCGAGAAGTTTTAGAAAGTTACGATTGCGAAGATTAAAGGCCATCTCTCGCTCCTTGCGTATATAGAATCAATGAAGAACTCAGTTAAACATAAAAATGCTATATTTGTGAATATTTATTTTATTAATTTGATAAAAAAGGCCAGTACAATGGTACTGGCCTAGATAAGTTAGCGTGTTCGCTTTATCGAGTTTTGTGGCTTAGATACCGTCTCTTTCGATAGGACAACTCATACAGCGAGCGCCACCTCGGCCACGACCTAGCTCATTGCCCGGAATTGTCAGAACTTCGATACCTGCTTTGTCGTATTTCTCATTGGTGTAAACATTACGCTCATAACCGATAACCGTACCCGGTTTCACCGTCAGTACGTTGTTAGCGTCATTCCATTGTTCACGTTCAGCTTCGTAGTTATCACCACCGGTTGTGATGATCTTCAGTTGATCGAGGTCCAGTGCGCCTTCAATCGCTGTTAGGTAGTTTTCAGCTTTCTCTACTCGCATTTCGCCATTTTCTTTCGGCGTTAAGCGCCAAGTATCTAGGTCTTTACGAACGATCTCTGGATAGACTGAGAATGTGTCGATATCCATGTGCGTCATTACTGTATCAAGATGCATACAAGAGCGGTGCTTTGGTAAATCAATCGCAATCACTTCGGTTGCTTGACCGGATTTGAATAAACTCGCGGCTAGGTTTTCAACACCTTGTGGCTTAGTACGCTCTGAAATACCGATAAGCACGGCACCTTTACCGATAACCAGAACATCTCCACCTTCAATATTCGCATTGTCATAGTGAAGATCTTCATCACCGAAGTGCTTAATGAAATCTTGGCCTGCGAATACAGGGTGCCAGCGGTAAATTGCTCGCAAGTGATTCGTTTCTCGTTGACGAGCAGGCATCATCATTGGGTTAAGAGAGACACCTCCATAAACCCAACAAGAAGTATCGCGGGTAAATAGATGGTTGGGTAGTGGCTCAATAACGAAATCAAGTGGGCGGTGCATCTTCGGTAGCATTGAAGAAGATTTAATAGGAAGTTCAGAGTAGGCTAAGCCACCCAGTAGGATCGTGGCTAAGTGCTCGTTGTCCATTTGAGCAAGGTATTCTCTTAAATCACGTGCGAATGTAGGGCCGTAACGGAAGTCTGAGATTTGAGTCGTCAGTAGCCACTCACGAGCTTGAGCTACAGCGAGTGTCTCAACCAGTAGGTCATGCAGTAATAACACTTCAACGTCTTGGTTACGAAGTGTCGTCGCAAAGGCATCGTGTTCTTCTCCTGCGGCTTCTACTGCAAGTACATCATCAAAGAGTAACTCATGACAGTTAGAAGGGGTGAGGTGGGTGAGTGCCCTTTCAGGTCGATTTAGGAGAACTCGTCTTAATTGACCGACTTCGGAGCCAACGTACAGCTTACTCATTTTGCATCCTTACTATTAATCCAGCGTCTATTTATGACAAGCTTGTTCGTAATATGCAAGTTTTGAAAATTGTGTAAAGGTTGTTTTATTTCTCAATTGTTGGTTTTTAATGCTGATTAATTAAAAATTAGTGATATTAAAATCCAATTGAAAGACTCAATGCTAGAACAAACTTTTTGCAGTTCTATGCTCAAATTTCAGTAACTCGATAATCCATTTTGCTTGGTGAACATGATTTTTCATTCAAAATTTATGCAATTATCCATTCTAAAATGAGATCTTATGCACCAATGAAGTGATCGTCAGTATGCATTTGATATGACTAACCACTCAGTTTTAGAGAAGTAAGGCGAAAAGTAACAATAAAAATGAAATGCTAAAACACACGTTAGTTAATAATATGTTGAAAATTTGTTTCTGTGATTTTGATTTCACTTTTTAATTGATATCCCCTCTGTTATCTAGCGATAAACTTACTCTTCTATACCTGATCTAGGTGGCTTTTCTAGGCGATCCATGCCATATTTCGTGGCAATCAAATTTGATCTTTTCATAGTCAACACTCTGGAGCAGACACATGTCTCACGAAGATGAATATCTATCAGTAGCGGAATTAATTGAATTTCAAAAAGGAGAGACTCGCGACATCATTGAAGCACTAATCGAAGATGGTAGCGATCCTGAAGCTCTATACGATATCGAGCATCACCTTTTTGCTGAAGATTTCGCAGTACTTGAGAAAGCCGTTGTTGAAGCATTCAAAATGGGCTTTGAAGTGCTTGAAGCTGAAGAGACAGAAGACGAAGATGGCAACAAGCTACTTTGTTGTGATGCAACGATGCAGTGTACTCTGAATGCAGAAGCGATTGATGAGCAAGTTGAGAAGCTTGTAAATCTTGCAGAGAAGTTTGACATTATCTACGACGGTTGGGGCACTTACTACGAAGGTGAAGATGCTATCTACCCAGACGAAGATGAGGAAGACGAAGAGTAATTTCTTCCCAGTTTTAAAGAATGCCAGCCTTGAGCTGGCATTTTTTTATCCTCAGAAAAATAAATGTCTTTATATGCATTCATTCATTATAATGCGGTCAAAATTGATCTAGCTCAAGGAATGCTATGCGATTACCTCTCGATGGTCTTTGGCAAATATCGCCACTGACGGACCTCTCTATTCCACAAGATGACATTACTTTTCCGGCTCCGTTAAGTTCAAAGCTTCCTGATAGCTTGAGTGAAAGTGAAATCGCAGAGCAAGAGTGGCACCTGATGCATGACATCGAAGTGGATGATGCGATGTTGGCGTGCCCGTTTGTTGAGTTAGTAATGGCAGGTGTTGATTACTTTGCGGAAGTTCGACTCAATGGTGTGGCTGTGTTTGATTGTGATGGTAGCCAAGTCGAATATCGTAAAGATATTCGACCTTACATGCAGTCTGGTCGCAACCGTTTTGAGATTCTTTTCCTTGAAGAAGAGGAGAGCTTATTGCTTGAAGAGGATATGGATGAGTCAGTCTCTTCATCGGCTGTCGCTAAATCGGATTCTCGTATCGGAATCTGGCAAGCGCCATATCTGCAGTTCGTTCGTCACGTCAAGCTTGAGCAAGTTGTGACAGAGCAGATCTGGCATTACGGTGGTGGTTGTGAGTTCAAAGTGGATGTTATCTATCAAACGCTAAAGCCAGGGCTAATATCGGCATCAATCAAGTTTAATGGTATGACATTAGTGATGCCGATAGATGTGCGAGCAGAACATACGGGTGTTGTTTTCCAGGTTGAGGCGCCGATAATTTTTGATATTGAGAATCCTAACCCTAAACATTTATACTCGTTAGAAGTGGTACTTGATGGCCAGGAAGAGAGCTCTTTTGTCGCCTTGAATCCAGCTTCTTGCGTCAGTAATTTTTTGCGTAGTTAGCGGTTATTTAATTAGCCCGTTACGTAAGGAATCAATTCGCTCACTTGCTTGTCATCTGATGAACTGCCGACGCTAACCCTATTTCAAAACACATTATAGCGTTTTGGCCATGACAACCTCACAAGCGTCATGGCCTGTTTCTCCCCAAGCTGAATCAAGGTGTTCAAAGCCCAATTTTTCGTAAAGTTTAATGGCGGCATTAAGGCATTCGGTCGTTTCTAGATACATATGTTGATAACCCAGTTCCTTAGCTTTCTCCATCGACATATTAACCAACCTCTTCGCTAAGCCTTTGCCTCTTGTTTCTGGCAAGAAGTACATCTTTTGCAGTTCACAGACCTCTGGCATCGCTGCTAATGGTGCAAACCCACCACCACCGACAACCTTTCCATCAAGTTCAATTACCCAATACCGAGATCTTTCATTGTTATAAACGCTGAACATGTCTTCTAAGGTGGGGTCAGCCACACCATAACCTTTATCTTCGGTTAGCCCGTTTTCATAAGAGACTTGGCGAATCACATTGGCCACTACGGTGTTGTCCTGCTGCTGTAGAGGGCGAACTACTACATCGATTGAAGCGTGGCTTTGTTGCAGTGCTTTAAGGTAGTGCTCGATTCCCCCCGAAACTTGTTGAGTTTCCGCCTCCGTTAAACGCTCAAGTACCGAGTCATAAAACTGATTCTGCTGACTGTGAAGTTTGGCAAGAGTGTTTATCCCTTGTTCTGTTACTGAAGCAACAACACTGCGCTTATCGTTGGGGTGTGGGGAGGTTTGAATTAGTGAGTTCTTCGCTAGATTGTTGACTGCTCTACTGGCGTTGGACTTATCAATATTGAGCTTATCCGCCAATTGATTCACAGTTAATGGCTGCTGTTCTAGTTCGATCAGTGTATGAGCTTGAATCGGAGGTAGGGCAATATCACCACAATCTTTGTCGAGTATTCCAAGCTGTCGAACGAGCTGACGTGATAATTCTCTAAGTTGTGCTGAAGTCATGTTGCCTCTTAATATGGTTGCGATGTACAACTATAATTTAAGTGCGCATCGCAACTATGTCAACAGTAAACTCTCTAGGTTAAGCATGTTGGTGTAAACAAAACTGTGGTTGTGCTGCTTGGCTTTCTGCTTTTCGTAACCACACCTTCTCATGGAAGTAGTAAGCCACGGTATTCAAAGCGGGTTCTAACGTTGCCATTACACCACCAACGAAGGCATCGCCAGTCAATAAGTAGACAACGGTAAAGGCAACACTAAAGTGGATAGTCGCGAAGCTTGCTGTTTTTAATTTAGTCATCCACTGACGAGCTTTAAGCGCTGGAACTTGAGCCCAAGCCTTTTCATGAAAATAGAAGGCAACAGTATTCACAGAGGGTTCAATCATGGCAATTAAGCTGCCAATTAAGATGTCGCCTGTGAGTACGTAAGCGACACTAAATGCGATAGTAAAATGTAATGCGGCAAAGGTTAGTGTCTTTTTCATGATAATTACTCAATCGTTGTGTTGTTTTGATAGAGCTATTATTGAGAATTATTATCATTAATTAAAATGGGTTGTAGGGATTAATTTGATAGGTAAAAACTATCAATAAATAAGTGACGGACGATAAAGCTTGGAGTGATTGGCATAAAAAAGGTTGGTCACGAAGACCAACCTTTCTATTTAGAGCGAGAAGTTCGAAGCCTTCTCGTTCAATCAGTTTTAAAGTGCAGCGATAGTCGCTTTTTGCTCTTCTAGCTTAACAAGCGTTTCTTGGTAGCCTTCAAGCTTTTCACGCTCTTTCGCGATAACCGCTTCTGGTGCTTTAGCAACAAAACCTTCGTTACCTAGCTTACCTTCGATACGTTTAATCTCACCTTGAGTCTTTGAGCTTTCTTTGTTTAGACGAGCAAGTTCAGCATCTTTGTCGATAATGCCAGCCATTGGCACCATTAGCTCGGATTTGCCAACGAGTTTCGTTGCGCACGCTGGCGTTGCTTCACCGTCTGCAAGCACTTTAAGTACATCAAGTTTTGCTAGAGAGTTTAGAACAATCTTGTTTGCTTCGATACGAGCAGCGTCTTTTTCATCGGCTACTTTGATCATTACTTCTAAGCCTTGGCTTGGTGCAATGTCGTATTCTGCACGTAGGTTACGAATAGCAGTGATGAAAGTCTTAACCCATTCGATGTCGTCAACGATCTCAGCATTGAAGTTAGCTTCATTAAACTGAGGAAGCGCTTGGGTCATGATAGTTCTTTCTTCTGCATCAGGGCCTTCAACGCCGTCGATCAGCGGAATAACGCTCTGCCAGATAGATTCAGTGATGTAAGGAAGAACAGGGTGAGCAAGACGTAGAGTCTTCTCAAGAACCGTAATAAGCGTGTAACGAGTCGCTTGCTGTTGAGCTTCAGTACCCTTCCAAAGAACAGGTTTAGTTAGCTCTAGGTACCAGTCACAGAATTGGTTCCAGATGAATTCGTAAAGCGTGTTTGCCGCCATGTCTAGACGGTAGTTGTCTAGGTGAGCGTTAAACTCTTTCGCAGCAACTTCAAACTGAGATTCAATCCACTTATCAGCTAGAGAGAATTCCATGTTTGCACGGTCTTCAACAGACAGTGACATGCCACAATCGTGCTCTTCTGTATTCATCAGTACGTAACGGCTTGCGTTCCATAGCTTGTTACAGAAGTTACGGTAACCTTCAAGACGCTTCATGTCCCAGTTGATGTCACGGCCAGTTGAAGCCATAGCAGCAAGAGTGAAACGTAACGCATCAGTACCGTATGGTTCGATACCATCTTCGAAAGTTTTACGTGTAGCTTTTTCGATCTTAGCAGCCAGTTTAGGTTGCATCATGTTGCCACAACGCTTCTCTACTAGCTCTTCAAGGCCGATGCCGTCAATCATATCGATTGGGTCAAGTACGTTACCTTTCGACTTAGACATCTTGTCGCCGTTTTCATCACGGATAAGACCCGTCATGTAAACTGTTTTGAAAGGTACTTGAGCTTTGCCATCTTCGTCTTTCACGAAGTGCATAGTCATCATGATCATACGAGCAACCCAGAAGAAGATAATATCAAAACCAGATACTAGTACTTCTGATGGGTGGAATGTTTTCATTGCTTCAGTATCTTCAGGCCAGCCTTGTGTGCCGAACGTCCAAAGTGCAGAAGAGAACCAGGTATCAAGAACGTCGTTGTCTTGCTTAAGAACAATTACCGGTGAAAGGTTGTTCTTTTCACGAACTTCTTCTTCAGTGCGACCTACGTAAACTTTACCATCGTTGTCGTACCATGCTGGGATACGGTGACCCCACCAAAGTTGACGAGAGATACACCAGTCTTGCACGTCACGCATCCACGCGAAGTACATGTTTTCGTACTGCTTAGGTACGAATTGGATCTCACCATCTTCAACGGCTTTAACAGCAGGAGCAGCAAGAGGCGCTGTACGCACGTACCATTGGTCAGTCAGCATTGGTTCGATAACCACACCACCACGGTCACCGTAAGGAACGGTTAGATCGTGATCTTTGATCTCTTCAAGTAGACCTAGTTCATCAAATTCCGCAACCGTTGCACGACGAGCAGCAAAGCGCTCCATACCTTGGTATTTAGCTGGAAGCTCTGTTGAGTACACATCGCTTTCTTCACCGTTAGTTGTGAAGATTTCAGCCGCATCACGGATATCACCGTTGAACGTTAGGATGTTGATCATTGGTAGGCTATGGCGCTTGCCCACTTCGTAATCGTTAAAGTCATGAGCTGGCGTGATTTTCACACAACCCGTGCCTTTATCCATGTCAGCGTGCTCATCACCTACGATAGGGATAAGACGATTTACGATAGGAAGCAGGATTTCTTTACCGATAAGATCTTTGTAGCGAGGATCTTCTGGGTTAACCGCAACGCCGGTATCACCAAGCATGGTTTCAGGACGTGTAGTAGCAACGATGATGTAGTCTTTGCCATCAGCCGTTTTAACACCGTTCGCTAATGGGTAGCGGAAGTGCCACATGAAACCTTTTTTGTCTTTATTTTCAACTTCAAGATCAGAAATTGCCGTGTGCAGTTTAGGATCCCAGTTTACTAGACGCTTACCACGGTAGATTAGGTCTTCTTCGTATAGACGAACAAACACTTCTTGAGTCGCAGCCGATAGGCCGTCATCCATAGTGAATCGCTCACGACCCCAATCTACAGAAGCACCAAGACGACGAAGTTGTTGAGTGATCGTGCCACCTGATTCGCCTTTCCATTCCCAGATCTTGTCGATGAAAGCTTCACGGCCGTAGTCGTGTTTTGTTTTGCCTTCTTCAGCGGCGATCTTACGCTCAACAACCATTTGAGTGGCGATACCAGCGTGGTCAGTACCCACTTGCCAAAGAGTATTTTTGCCTTTCATACGTTGAGCACGGATAAGCGTATCCATGATCGTATCTTGGAACGCGTGACCCATGTGTAGGCTGCCAGTGACGTTCGGTGGCGGGATCATGATGCTGTAAGCTTCTTTTGATGTGTCACCGTGTGGCTTAAAGTAGCCTTTCTCTTCCCAAGTCTTATACAGAGCTTGTTCGATTGATGTTGGGTTGTATGTCTTTTCCATAGTGCTCTTATAACGGATACTGTGAATGGTTAATCGTGGTCAAACTTCATAAGTGAAGCTTCTTGAATCTAAATCCAAAGATAGCTTTAACTATGAGGTTTGACTATGGATGTTGAATCTCGATAGTTTGTAGCTGATATCCAGCCTGACGGTAAATTTTATACCTTTCTCGAGCGAGTTGCTTAGGTTTTTCTTCGCAAGGAACGAAGTCTATCACCTGAGCAAAGGCGTTCGCAAAGGTTGTATGATTATCGGCCAGATTTATTACCAATTGTCGGTTCCAATTAGGTTTGGCACCTTGATGGCCTATTTCAATATTCGTTGAATATTTTGGGCCTTCGCCAACCAAGTTGTGCGCGATAAATTCAGTAGGTTCTACCTGCCAAAAAACTTCAGCGATACGCTCAGCATGATCTTTATCGTTACAGTTGAGATAAAGTTTAGCGCCTTGTTTTGCAAAATGCTGCGCAAGAAACAACACATAGCGAGCAAAACCTTCTTCGCTGGCTTGCGCGCTTTCTGGAGACACAATGTAAAACGTAGCAGTTTGCATACTTAACACTCGAACTGAAAATCGTGGATATCAATGTTACTTGGCTAACAGGATCTAACAAATAGCGCTTATTAAAAAAGGGCCCGTAGGCCCTTTTCATTATTTTGAAGATTGCTCTTCAGTCTCTTGGCCGCTGCGGTTCAATAAGAATTGGACTAGCATTGAGACAGGACGACCTGTCGAGCCTTTCGCTGCGCCTGACTTCCACGCTGTACCTGCACTGTCGATGTGGGCCCAGTGGTACTTTTTGGTGAATTTAGACAGGAAACAACCTGCGGTGATAGTACCGCCAGGGCGGCCACCGATGTTTGCCATATCAGCAAACGGGCTGTTTAGCTGCTCATGGTACTCGTCTGCCATAGGTAGACGCCATGCACGGTCACTTGCTTGCTCTGAAGCATTAACAAGTTCATGAGAAAGAGGGTTGTGGTTTGATAGAACGCCACTGATGTGGTGGCCTAAAGCAATAACACACGCGCCAGTTAGTGTTGCAACGTCAACAACACAATCAGGTTCAAAACGCTCAACGTAAGTTAGAGCATCACATAGAACCAAGCGACCTTCAGCATCAGTGTTGAGTACTTCAACTGTTTGGCCAGACATGGTTGTTAGAATGTCACCTGGACGGTAAGCATTGCTACCCGGCATGTTTTCACAGCCCGCAAGAATACCTACAACGTTGATTGGCAAGTTAAGTTTCGCCAATGCTTTCATTGTACCGAATACAGATGCAGCACCACACATGTCGTACTTCATCTCATCCATGCCTTCACCAGGCTTAAGTGAGATACCGCCTGAATCGAAAGTAAGACCTTTACCGACTAGAACGATAGGTTTTGCATTTGGGTCAGCAGCACCTTTGTATTCCATGATAGACATCATAGATTCGTTCTTAGAGCCACGGCCTACTGCTAAGTATGAAGTCATACCCAGCTTTTCCATCTCTTCTTCACCGATGATCTTAGTCTTTACTGTCTCATAATCGTCAGCTAAACGACGAGCTTGAGAAGCTAGGTAAGCCGGGTTTGCGATGTTCGGTGGCATGTTGCCAAGATCTTTAGATGCTTTCACACCTGAAGCAATAGCAAGACCATGAGAGATCGCTTTTTCGCCAAGGCTTAGCTCGCGACGTGTTGGTACGTTGAATACCAATTTACGCAATGGGCGACGAGTCTCTGGTTTGTTGCTCTTAAATTGGTCAAATGTGTAAAGACCATCTTTAGTTGCTTCTACTGCTTGACGAACTTTCCAGTAAGTGTCGCGACCTTTAACGTGAAGCTCTGTAAGGAAACATACCGCTTCCATAGAACCTGTTTCGTTTAGCGTGCTGATGGTTTTTTGGATAATTTCTTTATATTGACGCTCGCCTAACTCACGTTCTTTACCACAGCCTACCAGTAGAACACGTTCTGAAAGTACACCAGGTACTTGATGCAGTAGCAGCATCTGGCCAGGTTTACCCTCTAGATCACCGCGACGAAGCAGTGAACTAATGTAGCCATCGCTAATCTTATCTAATTGCTCGGCTACTGGAGAAAGGCGGCGCGGTTCGAATACACCGACAACGATACATGCGCTGCGCTGTTTCTCTGGGCTGCCACTTTTTACACTGAACTCCATGCGTACTCCTACATCCTGAAGACAAATCGAACTAAATGTTAGATAATGGGTTCTTACTTGTTGGATCCTATAATGGAACTAACCTTAAAGAAGAACGCTAACACTTAGCTAAAAATTTAAAAAAATAAAAGGTTCAACGGGAAATTATAGTGATTCAATCAAAAAAACAAGTTTTGTATAGGTAATTTGAGCGTGATTATTGTTAGATATTTGATCCGCGAGACAATCAAGAGCCAATTTGCGATCTTTTTTGTTCTCTTTCTCGTGTTTCTCAGCCAAAAATTCATCAGTGTTTTAGCGGACGCCTCTGATGGTGATATTCCTGCGAGCCTCATATTGTCGATTGTTGGTCTAAATATGCCAGCGATGGGCTTATTGATGCTTCCACTCAGTATCTATATTGGTATTTTGCTTACTTTTGGCCGTCTTTACGCTGAAAGTGAAATAGTCGTAATGAACGCTACGGGTATTGGTAATAAATTCCTTATCCAATCTGCGCTTTATTTGGCTTTGATAACCGCATCAGTTGCCGCTTTTAACTCATTTTGGTTATCTCCTTGGTCGCAAGACAAAGTTGAGCAAATGTATGAAGAAGTGGCTGCAGAGAACAGTGTTGATCTGCTGCCAAAAGGTAAGTTTGAAGGCACGCCGGATGGTTCTTCTGTCGTTTTCATTGATGATATCGACGGTAATAAGTTAGAAAATGTGTTCGTTGCTCAAATGCGCCCACGTGACTCGGTATTGCCTAGTGTGATGTTTTCTAAGTCGGGTGATGTCAAAGAACTGAGCGATGGTCGCCAAGTCATCGTTATGTATGACGGCACTCGCCATGAAGGAGTTCCGACACGTCTCGATTATATGGTGACGCACTTTGAAGAGTACGAAGGTTTAATTGGTCAGCGTGAAGTTGAGAAGAAAGGTCGAGATTGGGAAGCTATTCCTACACTCGAACTGATTGGTAATCCAGAAAAAAGTGCGAAAGCGGAATTACAGTGGCGAATTTCATTGGTGCTTTGTATTCCATTGTTGACCATGCTTGTTGTGCCACTGTCTGCGGTGAACCCTCGACAAGGTCGTTTCGCTAAAATTGGCCCCGCTATTCTAATTTACCTAACCTATTTCTTAGCCATTAGTGCAACCAAATCTTCGATTGAAGAGGGGAGTATCCCTGCGGTAGTCGGCATGTGGCCAATTAATGCGTTGTTGTTATTTGTCGCGATTGGTGCAAACTTTATGGATAGCGTGCCAGTAAGGCGTTTGAAAGAAAAATTCAAGAATAAAAGGTTAGCTTAAGCCGTGTTTAAGATTCTCGATTTATATATAGGCAGAACCATCATCGCAACTACGTCACTGGTATTGGTGACGTTTGTTGGTCTCTCTGGGATTATCAAGTACGTAGAGCAGTTGAGAAAGGTTGGTCGTGGTACTTATGACCTATTACAAGCGCTGTATTTCGTTCTATTGAGTATCCCTCGTGATATTGAAATGTTCTTTCCAATGGCGGCATTACTTGGGGCATTGATTGGATTGGGTATGCTTGCTGCGAGTTCTGAGTTGGTGGTGATGCAGGCTGCGGGTTTCTCTAAGTTAGATATTGGCCTATCTGTACTCAAAACCGCAATTCCATTAATGATCGTGGTGACTCTTCTTGGTCAATGGGGTGCACCTCAAGCACAGAAGATGGCTCGTGATCTGAGGACTATATCGATTGCTGGTGGTAATATTATCTCTACCCAAAGTGGGGTATGGGCCCGTGATGCCAATGACTTTATATTCGTTGTCAAAATTGACGATGAAAAGTTATATGGTTTGAACATGTGGCGCTTTGACGAGAATAAGGCACTTAAAACGGCGATATACTCTAAAGAGGTCGATTACGTTGGAGACAACGTTTGGACAATGAACGATGTAGAGATCACGTCGTTCGAAAATGAGATTCAGATTACCAAAGAAAGCCTACCGACATACTCATGGAAGACGTCACTCGCTCCAGATAAGCTTGCGATTGTAACGGTTAAGCCTGAAGAGCTGTCTTTAAGTGGATTGTATGATTATGTTTCCTACCTAAAAGCCTCGGAGCAAGATGCATCACGCTATGAGCTCGCTTTATGGAGAAAGATAACTCAGCCAATATCGATAGCGGTCATGATGTTGATGGCACTGTCGTTTATCTTCGGTCCATTACGAAGTGTGACGATGGGAGCAAGAATTCTTTCGGGGGTTATTGCAGGTTTCACCTTCTATATATCCAGTGAGTTTTTTGGTCCGGTCAGTTTGGTTTATCAAATACCACCTGCCTTTGGTGCGCTCGCCCCGAGCGTGGTGTTCCTCGGAATAGCCATAATGCTCTTGAGGCGGAAACTGTAAATAGAAAAAGGAAGGCATAACGCCTTCCTTTTTTGATCTTGCTTGTAGCGAGATTAATAGCGTTATCGTGCTTGTGGTAGAACTACTACTTCGGTCTTCGCCCAGATGTCGTGAAAGCCACGTTTCTGAGGATCGAATGGAACACATAAGTTTGCCAATCCAAATCCTGAGGTTCCTAAGCGAATCAGCGCTTGGGTTACCGTAATTGCTGAGCCATCTTTGTTTTGAACACGCAGTTTCCAAGCTCTCATTCCTAGCGTTTGGCCTGCTCTTGTCCAGAAGAATACAAAGAAGTACACCCAAACTACGACTAAGTAGAAAGTATATGCAGGGCTCCAGATAGGGTGGTTCGTTAAGAAGTCACTAACATCGGCATAACCGCTATGGTTAAAAATGCCAAGAGCCATGAGTGCGTGCAGCAGAGCGACAATGACGCCAGCCGCCAACATTTCAATAGCGATTACGATAAGGGCGTCATAGAACAAGGCACCAAATCGGCGCATTACTCCTGCTGGTGGCATTGTGTTTGTTGATGTCATGGTGTCATTACTTCTTCAAAAATTTAGGCGTCAGAATATAGTCTAAGGCTTGGCGTGAAAAGAGACATGACGCACAGCTTATGACTTAGTGGCGAAATTATCGGCAAACACACATGAATTCAAGTTTTTATACTTGCCACATCAGTTCGCATACGTATAATGCCAGACATCGAAAGGGCAATGCCCCAAGATAATGCCGGTATGGTGAAATTGGTATACACGACGGATTCAAAATCCGTTGCCTTCGGGCGTGGCGGTTCAAGTCCGCCTACCGGTACCATATTTAAATGACAAAGCCTCGACTCAAGTCGGGGCTTTGTTGTATCTGGAGACTAGAAAAGCTTACCTTTGTTTTAACGGCAGGAACGGTTTTTCAATCAGTCAGATCTTGGTGTTTCATTCATAAATCTCACCGTTTCCCTTCGCAATTCGATTCCTTAATAAATTAATCATCTTAAATCATGATGTTACCTACCATTCTCTCATCTATTGTCTATGTTTAAAGAAATAATAGAGGAGAGATATATGCTGACAGTAACCCCTTACTTGTTTTTTGATGGCCGTTGTAACGAAGCGTTGGATTTTTATCATAAATGTTTTGGCGGTGTAGTTTTATCGAAACAACTTTTTAGTGATGCGCCACAAGTAATAGAGGGAGCTCAACCTGATTGGATTATGCATGCTGAGTTTGAAGCGTTTGGTATGAAGCTGATGATGTCTGATGGTGTTAAAGCGAAAGAGCTCGAAGGTAACAACCTCGCTCTCTCCCTTGTTACTGAGGATACCGCGACTCAAGAGCACATCTTTGAAAACCTGAAGCAAGGTGGGCGAATAATGACACCTTTAGCGGATACGTTTTGGGGAGCTCGGTTTGGCAAAGTGGAAGATAAGTTCGGCATACGTTGGATGGTGCACTGTGATTCTTTAAGTTGAACCTGTGAAATTGGATAGTGAAATTGTTGCTCGGTTTTATTAGAATTATAAATAGAGATTATTGATCAATATTATATATAAAAATGGGCAGCATAAAGATTACCGTAGATCGCATTCAGCCCGGTCTACATGTACGACTCCCAGTAAAATGGAATGAACACCCATTTCTACTTAACAGCTTTAAAATCAAAGATGACGCTCAAGTACAAGTAATTCGACATCTTGGGATTAAGCACGTCTATATAAATCCGAACCAAAGCGATACATCACCTTTACCCGCTAACCATGTGAGTGAACAAGACCTTGATACTGATTTACAAGTAAGTCTTGAAGCGGAAAGAATGTGGAAAGATAAGCATGAGCGTATCGAAACTCTAAGCTCTTACCGTCGTAGGGTGAGTCATTGCGAGAAAGAGTTCGAACGTTCGCTTGCCCGAATGCGTTCTGTGATGACCAAAATCCGTAATCGCCCATTAGATGCGGTAGGGGAGGTTAAAGCTCTTGTTGATGATATTGTTGAAACGCTAGTGAGTGACGATAACGTAACCTTGCATCTCATGAATGCAAAAGCTGACTTTGAAGACATTTACTTCCATACATTAAATGTCTCTGTTGTTGCGTTAATGATTGGTAAAGCAAAAGGCTACAATACGCAACAGTTGAAAGACCTTTCATTTGCCGCGTTGTTTCACGATATAGGTAAAATAAAGATACCCGTAGCGATACTAAGAAAGCAGGCAGCTTTGACTGTGCCAGAGGCGAATTATCTCAAACTTCATACTAAGTATGGGGTAGATATAGTCACGGCTATTGAGGGTTTTCCTGACAGTGCGAAGAGAGTTATTGGTCAGCATCACGAAATGAATGACGGTTCGGGTTATCCAGAAGGCTTAACTGAAGATGGTATAGATGAGTTTGCAAAAATAGTCGCGGTAGCAAATGCATTTGATAACCTTTGCCACAGTAAAGCGCAATCCCAGCAGAAGATCCCTTACTTAGCACTCTCTCATTTATATAAGAACTGCAAACACCTATATAGTCAGGATAACTTGAGTCTGTTAGTCAAGTTTATGGGAGTGTACCCACCGGGCACTGTCGTGCAGCTTTCAAATGAATCAATTGGAATAGTGATTTCAGTTAATGCTAAACACATGCTTTACCCGAATGTACTGATCTATGATCCTAGCGTGCCAAGAACCCAAGCCCCGATCATTGACCTCTTTAGTAAAGAGATAAAAATTGTCAATGCAGTTCATCCAAGTAAGTTACCGGAACAAGTTAGAGAATATCTAAACCCTAGGGCTCGTTTATCTTACTTTTTTGATAATGGTGAGTAGTTATCCACAGGGTGTTGTGGGTAATTTGTTCGAAACTTGGGTTGAAAGTGGTATAAATAAGCCCTTGGTTGAAATGTCTTCGCTTAACCTCTTTTTTCAATAAAAAACGCATTTAATGCTTGCCAATAAGAGCTGCATCTCTATAATGCCGCCTCACTGACACGGCAGACGCCACAAGGCTTCAGCGCAGAATGTTGGTAAGGCAACTAGCTTAAAGCGTTTAATCGCTCCTACTTTTAAAAAGTAGAAATTAATTCCCAATAAGTGTTTGACACTGAGAATTAAAACGCTAGAATGGCCGTCCACTTAGAGAGGCTCCTTACTTAAAAGGAACGCTCAATAAGTGAAGCTCTTTAACAATTTAAACCTATCAATCTGTGTGGGCACTCGTTGATGAATATCAAAACGTTTTATCCTTTGGATAAAACAGTTACTTAGGTAACAAATTGATTTCAATGAACTGAGTGACCAATACGTTTAACGACTTTCTCTTGTAGAAAGAAATTATTCGGCACAGTCAATTCATTACCATTCTGTTGGAATGGTAATAGCTTTAGAATTACATGTTTACTTCGGTAAATATTAGTTTTGAAGTCAGTATTCGTTGAGTCACAAAATCTTAAATTGAAGAGTTTGATCATGGCTCAGATTGAACGCTGGCGGCAGGCCTAACACATGCAAGTCGAGCGGAAACGACACTAACAATCCTTCGGGTGCGTTAATGGGCGTCGAGCGGCGGACGGGTGAGTAATGCCTAGGAAATTGCCTTGATGTGGGGGATAACCATTGGAAACGATGGCTAATACCGCATAATGCCTACGGGCCAAAGAGGGGGACCTTCGGGCCTCTCGCGTCAAGATATGCCTAGGTGGGATTAGCTAGTTGGTGAGGTAATGGCTCACCAAGGCGACGATCCCTAGCTGGTCTGAGAGGATGATCAGCCACACTGGAACTGAGACACGGTCCAGACTCCTACGGGAGGCAGCAGTGGGGAATATTGCACAATGGGCGAAAGCCTGATGCAGCCATGCCGCGTGTATGAAGAAGGCCTTCGGGTTGTAAAGTACTTTCAGTTGTGAGGAAGGGTGTGTAGTTAATAGCTGCACATCTTGACGTTAGCAACAGAAGAAGCACCGGCTAACTCCGTGCCAGCAGCCGCGGTAATACGGAGGGTGCGAGCGTTAATCGGAATTACTGGGCGTAAAGCGCATGCAGGTGGTTCATTAAGTCAGATGTGAAAGCCCGGGGCTCAACCTCGGAACTGCATTTGAAACTGGTGAACTAGAGTGCTGTAGAGGGGGGTAGAATTTCAGGTGTAGCGGTGAAATGCGTAGAGATCTGAAGGAATACCAGTGGCGAAGGCGGCCCCCTGGACAGACACTGACACTCAGATGCGAAAGCGTGGGGAGCAAACAGGATTAGATACCCTGGTAGTCCACGCCGTAAACGATGTCTACTTGGAGGTTGTGGCCTTGAGCCGTGGCTTTCGGAGCTAACGCGTTAAGTAGACCGCCTGGGGAGTACGGTCGCAAGATTAAAACTCAAATGAATTGACGGGGGCCCGCACAAGCGGTGGAGCATGTGGTTTAATTCGATGCAACGCGAAGAACCTTACCTACTCTTGACATCCAGAGAAGCCAGCGGAGACGCAGGTGTGCCTTCGGGAACTCTGAGACAGGTGCTGCATGGCTGTCGTCAGCTCGTGTTGTGAAATGTTGGGTTAAGTCCCGCAACGAGCGCAACCCTTATCCTTGTTTGCCAGCGAGTAATGTCGGGAACTCCAGGGAGACTGCCGGTGATAAACCGGAGGAAGGTGGGGACGACGTCAAGTCATCATGGCCCTTACGAGTAGGGCTACACACGTGCTACAATGGCGCATACAGAGGGCAGCAAGCTAGCGATAGTGAGCGAATCCCAAAAAGTGCGTCGTAGTCCGGATTGGAGTCTGCAACTCGACTCCATGAAGTCGGAATCGCTAGTAATCGTGAATCAGAATGTCACGGTGAATACGTTCCCGGGCCTTGTACACACCGCCCGTCACACCATGGGAGTGGGCTGCAAAAGAAGTGGGTAGTTTAACCTTTCGGGGAGGACGCTCACCACTTTGTGGTTCATGACTGGGGTGAAGTCGTAACAAGGTAGCCCTAGGGGAACCTGGGGCTGGATCACCTCCTTATACGAAGATACTTACGATGAGTGTCCACACAGATTGATGGTTTAGATTTAGTTAAAGCCAGAGCTTTAATTAATAACGCAAGTTATTGATTAAAGCTTTTTGCTTTATGCTCTTTAACAATTTGGAAAGCTGACTGATTGATTTACTTACGAGTAATTCAATCAAATTTAAAAGTTCTCAATGTTTATCTTTCATTAGATAAACACAACAAACACATTCAAGTGTCTTGTATTCGAATCAATGTTTACATTGATTCACAATTGAGTCCGGCAAACAGTCATCAAGAATTAACCCTTCTTGATGACAACCAAAAACCTTGGTTAGTTGCCATACGCTTATTTGTCTTCACTTTTTAAAGTGAAAGCAAATAGAAACCCTTTCGGGTTGTATGGTTAAGTGACTAAGCGTACACGGTGGATGCCTTGGCAGTCAGAGGCGATGAAAGGCGTAATAACTTGCGATAAGCCCAGATTAGGTAGTAATAACCTTTTGAGTCTGGGATTCCTGAATGGGGAAACCCACGTGCATAAGCACGTATCCTGTTGTGAATACATAGCAACAGGAGGCAAACCGGGGGAACTGAAACATCTAAGTACCCCGAGGAAGAGAAATCAACCGAGATTCCGAAAGTAGCGGCGAGCGAAATTGGATTAGCCCTTAAGCTTTTAATGAGACAGATGAAGGCTCTGGAAAGTGCCGCAATAAAGGGTGATAGCCCCGTAATCGACATCTCATAATCAGTGAAAACGAGTAGGGCGGGACACGTGATATCCTGTCTGAATATGGGGGGACCATCCTCCAAGGCTAAATACTACTGACTGACCGATAGTGAACCAGTACCGTGAGGGAAAGGCGAAAAGAACCCCTGTGAGGGGAGTGAAATAGAACCTGAAACCGTGTACGTACAAGCAGTAGGAGCACCTTCGTGGTGTGACTGCGTACCTTTTGTATAATGGGTCAGCGACTTAATTTTAGTAGCAAGGTTAACCGTTTAGGGGAGCCGTAGGGAAACCGAGTCTTAACTGGGCGTACAGTTGCTAGGATTAGACCCGAAACCAGGTGATCTAGCCATGGGCAGGTTGAAGGTTGAGTAACATCAACTGGAGGACCGAACCGACTAATGTTGAAAAATTAGCGGATGACTTGTGGCTAGGGGTGAAAGGCCAATCAAACCTGGAGATAGCTGGTTCTCCCCGAAAGCTATTTAGGTAGCGCCTCGGACGAATACTACTGGGGGTAGAGCACTGTTAAGGCTAGGGGGTCATCCCGACTTACCAACCCTTTGCAAACTCCGAATACCAGTAAGTACTATCCGGGAGACACACGGCGGGTGCTAACGTCCGTCGTGGAGAGGGAAACAACCCAGACCGCCAGCTAAGGTCCCAAAGTATAGCTAAGTGGGAAACGATGTGGGAAGGCTCAGACAGCCAGGATGTTGGCTTAGAAGCAGCCATCATTTAAAGAAAGCGTAATAGCTCACTGGTCGAGTCGGCCTGCGCGGAAGATGTAACGGGGCTAAGCTATACACCGAAGCTGCGGCTACATACCTTAGGGTATGTGGGGTAGGGGAGCGTTCTGTAAGCCGTTGAAGGTGGTCTGTAAGGGCTGCTGGAGGTATCAGAAGTGCGAATGCTGACATGAGTAACGATAAAGGGAGTGAAAAACTCCCTCGCCGGAAGACCAAGGGTTCCTGTCCAACGTTAATCGGGGCAGGGTAAGTCGACTCCTAAGGCGAGGCCGAAAGGCGTAGTCGATGGGAAACGGGTTAATATTCCCGTACTTCTTACAATTGCGATGGGGGGACGGAGAAGGCTAGGTGGGCCTGGCGACGGTTGTCCAGGTTCAAGTACGTAGGCGGAAAGTTTAGGTAAATCCGGACTTTCATTAACGCTGAGATACGATGTCGAGCTACTACGGTAGTGAAGTCATTGATGCCATGCTTCCAGGAAAAGCCTCTAAGCTTCAGATTGTAAGGAATCGTACCCCAAACCGACACAGGTGGTCGGGTAGAGAATACCAAGGCGCTTGAGAGAACTCGGGTGAAGGAACTAGGCAAAATGGTACCGTAACTTCGGGAGAAGGTACGCTCTTATCAGTGAAGTCCCTTGCGGATGGAGCAGACGAGAGTCGCAGATACCAGGTGGCTGCAACTGTTTATTAAAAACACAGCACTGTGCAAAATCGTAAGATGACGTATACGGTGTGACGCCTGCCCGGTGCCGGAAGGTTAATTGATGGGGTTAGACTTCGGTCGAAGCTCTTGATCGAAGCCCCGGTAAACGGCGGCCGTAACTATAACGGTCCTAAGGTAGCGAAATTCCTTGTCGGGTAAGTTCCGACCTGCACGAATGGCGTAATGATGGCCACGCTGTCTCCACCCGAGACTCAGTGAAATTGAAATCGCTGTGAAGATGCAGTGTACCCGCGGCTAGACGGAAAGACCCCGTGAACCTTTACTACAGCTTGGCACTGAACATTGAACCTACATGTGTAGGATAGGTGGGAGACTATGAAATTGCGTCGCTAGATGTGATGGAGTCGTCCTTGAAATACCACCCTTGTAGTTTTGATGTTCTAACGTTGGTCCCTGAATCGGGATTACGGACAGTGCCTGGTGGGTAGTTTGACTGGGGCGGTCTCCTCCCAAAGAGTAACGGAGGAGCACGAAGGTGGGCTAAACACGGTTGGACATCGTGTGGTTAGTGCAATGGCATAAGCCCGCTTGACTGCGAGAATGACAATTCGAGCAGGTGCGAAAGCAGGTCATAGTGATCCGGTGGTTCTGAATGGAAGGGCCATCGCTCAACGGATAAAAGGTACTCCGGGGATAACAGGCTGATACCGCCCAAGAGTTCATATCGACGGCGGTGTTTGGCACCTCGATGTCGGCTCATCACATCCTGGGGCTGAAGTCGGTCCCAAGGGTATGGCTGTTCGCCATTTAAAGTGGTACGCGAGCTGGGTTTAGAACGTCGTGAGACAGTTCGGTCCCTATCTGCCGTGGGCGTTGGAAAATTGAAAGGGGCTGCTCCTAGTACGAGAGGACCGGAGTGGACGAACCTCTGGTGTTCGGGTTGTCATGCCAATGGCATTGCCCGGTAGCTAAGTTCGGAATCGATAACCGCTGAAAGCATCTAAGCGGGAAGCGAGCCTTGAGATGAGTTTTCCCTGGCACTATAAGTGTCCTAAAGGGTTGTCGTAGACTACGACGTTGATAGGCAGGGTGTGTAAGTGCTGCGAGGCATTGAGCTAACCTGTACTAATTGCCCGTGAGGCTTAACCATACAACACCCAAGGGGTTTTGTGGACTCAGAAGTACCAGACCTTGAATGCGTTTGAAGAGATATAACTTTTAAATCAGTTTTCCGAATTTTAAAATTTGCTTGGCGACCATAGCATTGTGGACCCACCTGATTCCATGCCGAACTCAGAAGTGAAACACAATAGCGCCGATGGTAGTGTGGGGTTTCCCCATGTGAGAGTAGGACATCGCCAGGCTTTAATTTCGACTTTGTCTAGTTTTTAGACAAGTCACCATAGAGTTCTAAGTTTTCTTAGAGTTTTATGTTGACTTTCAAAGTGGAAAGCGTATTATACGCGTCCTGCTTAAGTGCTAAGGCACTGAAAGCGTTCTCTTTTTAGAGAACAGGCTCTTTAACAATTTAAACCTATCAATCTGTGTGGGCACTCGTTGATGAATATCAAAACGTTATTACTTAGGTAGTAACAGTTACTTCGGTAACAAACTTGATTTCAATGAACTGAGTGACCAATACAAAGTTAAGTTTACTTAATTTTGGCACAGTCAATTCATTACCATTCTGTTGGAATGGTAATAGCTTTAGAATTACATGTTCATGTTTACATGAATATTAGTTTTGAAGTCAGTATTCGTTGAGTCACAAAATCTTAAATTGAAGAGTTTGATCATGGCTCAGATTGAACGCTGGCGGCAGGCCTAACACATGCAAGTCGAGCGGAAACGACACTAACAATCCTTCGGGTGCGTTAATGGGCGTCGAGCGGCGGACGGGTGAGTAATGCCTAGGAAATTGCCTTGATGTGGGGGATAACCATTGGAAACGATGGCTAATACCGCATAATGCCTACGGGCCAAAGAGGGGGACCTTCGGGCCTCTCGCGTCAAGATATGCCTAGGTGGGATTAGCTAGTTGGTGAGGTAATGGCTCACCAAGGCGACGATCCCTAGCTGGTCTGAGAGGATGATCAGCCACACTGGAACTGAGACACGGTCCAGACTCCTACGGGAGGCAGCAGTGGGGAATATTGCACAATGGGCGAAAGCCTGATGCAGCCATGCCGCGTGTATGAAGAAGGCCTTCGGGTTGTAAAGTACTTTCAGTTGTGAGGAAGGGTGTGTAGTTAATAGCTGCACATCTTGACGTTAGCAACAGAAGAAGCACCGGCTAACTCCGTGCCAGCAGCCGCGGTAATACGGAGGGTGCGAGCGTTAATCGGAATTACTGGGCGTAAAGCGCATGCAGGTGGTTCATTAAGTCAGATGTGAAAGCCCGGGGCTCAACCTCGGAACTGCATTTGAAACTGGTGAACTAGAGTGCTGTAGAGGGGGGTAGAATTTCAGGTGTAGCGGTGAAATGCGTAGAGATCTGAAGGAATACCAGTGGCGAAGGCGGCCCCCTGGACAGACACTGACACTCAGATGCGAAAGCGTGGGGAGCAAACAGGATTAGATACCCTGGTAGTCCACGCCGTAAACGATGTCTACTTGGAGGTTGTGGCCTTGAGCCGTGGCTTTCGGAGCTAACGCGTTAAGTAGACCGCCTGGGGAGTACGGTCGCAAGATTAAAACTCAAATGAATTGACGGGGGCCCGCACAAGCGGTGGAGCATGTGGTTTAATTCGATGCAACGCGAAGAACCTTACCTACTCTTGACATCCAGAGAAGCCAGCGGAGACGCAGGTGTGCCTTCGGGAACTCTGAGACAGGTGCTGCATGGCTGTCGTCAGCTCGTGTTGTGAAATGTTGGGTTAAGTCCCGCAACGAGCGCAACCCTTATCCTTGTTTGCCAGCGAGTAATGTCGGGAACTCCAGGGAGACTGCCGGTGATAAACCGGAGGAAGGTGGGGACGACGTCAAGTCATCATGGCCCTTACGAGTAGGGCTACACACGTGCTACAATGGCGCATACAGAGGGCAGCAAGCTAGCGATAGTGAGCGAATCCCAAAAAGTGCGTCGTAGTCCGGATTGGAGTCTGCAACTCGACTCCATGAAGTCGGAATCGCTAGTAATCGTGAATCAGAATGTCACGGTGAATACGTTCCCGGGCCTTGTACACACCGCCCGTCACACCATGGGAGTGGGCTGCAAAAGAAGTGGGTAGTTTAACCTTTCGGGGAGGACGCTCACCACTTTGTGGTTCATGACTGGGGTGAAGTCGTAACAAGGTAGCCCTAGGGGAACCTGGGGCTGGATCACCTCCTTATACGAAGATACTTACGATGAGTGTCCACACAGATTGATGGTTTAGATTTAGTTAAAGCCAGAGCTTTAATTAATAACGCAAGTTATTGATTAAAGCTTTTTGCTTTATGCTCTTTAACAATTTGGAAAGCTGACTGATTGATTTACTTACGAGTAATTCAATCAAATTTAAAAGTTCTCAATGTTTATCTTTCATTAGATAAACACAACAAACACATTCAAGTGTCTTGTATTCGAATCAATGTTTACATTGATTCACAATTGAGTCCGGCAAACAGTCATCAAGAATTAACCCTTCTTGATGACAACCAAAAACCTTGGTTAGTTGCCATACGCTTATTTGTCTTCACTTTTTAAAGTGAAAGCAAATAGAAACCCTTTCGGGTTGTATGGTTAAGTGACTAAGCGTACACGGTGGATGCCTTGGCAGTCAGAGGCGATGAAAGGCGTAATAACTTGCGATAAGCCCAGATTAGGTAGTAATAACCTTTTGAGTCTGGGATTCCTGAATGGGGAAACCCACGTGCATAAGCACGTATCCTGTTGTGAATACATAGCAACAGGAGGCAAACCGGGGGAACTGAAACATCTAAGTACCCCGAGGAAGAGAAATCAACCGAGATTCCGAAAGTAGCGGCGAGCGAAATTGGATTAGCCCTTAAGCTTTTAATGAGACAGACGAAGGCTCTGGAAAGTGCCGCAGTAAAGGGTGATAGCCCCGTAGTCGACATCTCATAATCAGTGAAAACGAGTAGGGCGGGACACGTGATATCCTGTCTGAATATGGGGGGACCATCCTCCAAGGCTAAATACTACTGACTGACCGATAGTGAACCAGTACCGTGAGGGAAAGGCGAAAAGAACCCCTGTGAGGGGAGTGAAATAGAACCTGAAACCGTGTACGTACAAGCAGTAGGAGCACCTTCGTGGTGTGACTGCGTACCTTTTGTATAATGGGTCAGCGACTTAATTTTAGTAGCAAGGTTAACCGTTTAGGGGAGCCGTAGGGAAACCGAGTCTTAACTGGGCGTACAGTTGCTAGGATTAGACCCGAAACCAGGTGATCTAGCCATGGGCAGGTTGAAGGTTGAGTAACATCAACTGGAGGACCGAACCGACTAATGTTGAAAAATTAGCGGATGACTTGTGGCTAGGGGTGAAAGGCCAATCAAACCTGGAGATAGCTGGTTCTCCCCGAAAGCTATTTAGGTAGCGCCTCGGACGAATACTACTGGGGGTAGAGCACTGTTAAGGCTAGGGGGTCATCCCGACTTACCAACCCTTTGCAAACTCCGAATACCAGTAAGTACTATCCGGGAGACACACGGCGGGTGCTAACGTCCGTCGTGGAGAGGGAAACAACCCAGACCGCCAGCTAAGGTCCCAAAGTATAGCTAAGTGGGAAACGATGTGGGAAGGCTCAGACAGCCAGGATGTTGGCTTAGAAGCAGCCATCATTTAAAGAAAGCGTAATAGCTCACTGGTCGAGTCGGCCTGCGCGGAAGATGTAACGGGGCTAAGCTATACACCGAAGCTGCGGCTACATACCTTAGGGTATGTGGGGTAGGGGAGCGTTCTGTAAGCCGTTGAAGGTGGTCTGTAAGGGCTGCTGGAGGTATCAGAAGTGCGAATGCTGACATGAGTAACGATAAAGGGAGTGAAAAACTCCCTCGCCGGAAGACCAAGGGTTCCTGTCCAACGTTAATCGGGGCAGGGTAAGTCGACTCCTAAGGCGAGGCCGAAAGGCGTAGTCGATGGGAAACGGGTTAATATTCCCGTACTTCTTACAATTGCGATGGGGGGACGGAGAAGGCTAGGTGGGCCTGGCGACGGTTGTCCAGGTTCAAGTACGTAGGCGGAAAGTTTAGGTAAATCCGGACTTTCTTAACGCTGAGATACGATGTCGAGCTACTACGGTAGTGAAGTCATTGATGCCATGCTTCCAGGAAAAGCCTCTAAGCTTCAGATTGTAAGGAATCGTACCCCAAACCGACACAGGTGGTCGGGTAGAGAATACCAAGGCGCTTGAGAGAACTCGGGTGAAGGAACTAGGCAAAATGGTACCGTAACTTCGGGAGAAGGTACGCTCTTATCAGTGAAGTCCCTTGCGGATGGAGCAGACGAGAGTCGCAGATACCAGGTGGCTGCAACTGTTTATTAAAAACACAGCACTGTGCAAAATCGTAAGATGACGTATACGGTGTGACGCCTGCCCGGTGCCGGAAGGTTAATTGATGGGGTTAGACTTCGGTCGAAGCTCTTGATCGAAGCCCCGGTAAACGGCGGCCGTAACTATAACGGTCCTAAGGTAGCGAAATTCCTTGTCGGGTAAGTTCCGACCTGCACGAATGGCGTAATGATGGCCACGCTGTCTCCACCCGAGACTCAGTGAAATTGAAATCGCTGTGAAGATGCAGTGTACCCGCGGCTAGACGGAAAGACCCCGTGAACCTTTACTACAGCTTGGCACTGAACATTGAACCTACATGTGTAGGATAGGTGGGAGACTATGAAACCGCGTCGCTAGATGTGGTGGAGTCGTCCTTGAAATACCACCCTTGTAGTTTTGATGTTCTAACGTTGGTCCCTGAATCGGGATTACGGACAGTGCCTGGTGGGTAGTTTGACTGGGGCGGTCTCCTCCCAAAGAGTAACGGAGGAGCACGAAGGTGGGCTAAACACGGTTGGACATCGTGTGGTTAGTGCAATGGCATAAGCCCGCTTGACTGCGAGAATGACAATTCGAGCAGGTGCGAAAGCAGGTCATAGTGATCCGGTGGTTCTGAATGGAAGGGCCATCGCTCAACGGATAAAAGGTACTCCGGGGATAACAGGCTGATACCGCCCAAGAGTTCATATCGACGGCGGTGTTTGGCACCTCGATGTCGGCTCATCACATCCTGGGGCTGAAGTCGGTCCCAAGGGTATGGCTGTTCGCCATTTAAAGTGGTACGCGAGCTGGGTTTAGAACGTCGTGAGACAGTTCGGTCCCTATCTGCCGTGGGCGTTGGAAAATTGAAAGGGGCTGCTCCTAGTACGAGAGGACCGGAGTGGACGAACCTCTGGTGTTCGGGTTGTCATGCCAATGGCATTGCCCGGTAGCTAAGTTCGGAATCGATAACCGCTGAAAGCATCTAAGCGGGAAGCGAGCCTTGAGATGAGTTTTCCCTGGCACTATAAGTGTCCTAAAGGGTTGTCGTAGACTACGACGTTGATAGGCAGGGTGTGTAAGTGCTGCGAGGCATTGAGCTAACCTGTACTAATTGCCCGTGAGGCTTAACCATACAACACCCAAGGGGTTTTGTGGACTCAGAAGTACCAGACCTTGAATGCGTTTGAAGAGAAATACTTTTAGATAAGCTTTCCGAATTTTAAAATTTGCTTGGCGACCATAGCATTGTGGACCCACCTGATTCCATGCCGAACTCAGAAGTGAAACACAATAGCGCCGATGGTAGTGTGGGGTTTCCCCATGTGAGAGTAGGACATCGCCAGGCTTTAAATTTATTTTCACTTTTTAAAAGTGAAGACAAAAGTTTTCAGAATCGTTTTTTAAACGACTCCTGAATTGCTGATATAGCTCAGCCCGGTAGAGCGCACCCTTGGTAAGGGTGAGGTCCCCAGTTCGAGTCTGGGTATCAGCACCACTATTTAGTTGATTTGATTAATCAAGTTGACAACAGAATTTGTTTGACGACCATAGCATTGTGGACCCACCTGATTCCATGCCGAACTCAGAAGTGAAACACAATAGCGCCGATGGTAGTGTGGGGTTTCCCCATGTGAGAGTAGGACATCGTCAGGCTTAAATTGCATTATGCTGAATAGACACTGCGGAGTGGTAGTTCAGTTGGTTAGAATACCGGCCTGTCACGCCGGGGGTCGCGGGTTCGAGTCCCGTCCACTCCGCCACTTATTTAGAAGCCTCGCTAGAAATAGCGGGGCTTTTTTACATCTAAATTATAGTGTTTCGCCCTTCCATCTAATGACTTCCACATAAGGTTTCCCGTAAACCATAACTCCTAGCCAACGCGTCCCCATAATTCCGTCACTTATCAGAAATCCCAATCCTACGACTAGAATCACATCATTTCTGATTCCAATTGTGGTTTGATACAAGAATGACTTCAAACGCACGCAGATCTTTAAGCTTACTAATCAAATACTCGAGCCATACGACGTTGTAAGTTAGTCTAATGAGACTGTTCTGACTCAGCGCCCCAATTCAATACCTGAAACTATACAAGCATTACAACTCATCCTGCTTGCTCATTGCTTGGAGCCCTCCTCAAGTATTAGTTAATAGATCTTTGTCTAGGAAACCTGACTTCTGTTCTATCTGTTCTATCTGTGAATCTAGAGGATAGTTCTGGTGTGTAATTAGGACTCCATCATGGGGACTTCTGCTAAGAACGCTAGAGCCCTTAATGATTCGATTTCATGCTCTTGCTATGCATTAAACTTAAACCAATCTTAATTGTATTGAGCACCCTGTTTGAAGCATCTCAAAGGGGGAAAGCGGACTAGATTCAGTTTGAAGGTGAGAGTCGCTAGGTTGAGCTCCCCAAGTGATGCTGGAAGGATATATAAGCTAAGAAATAGACTATCCCCCGATCCGTGCAGTGATGTTTATCACCCAACTGATTGAGGTTCTCTGGTTCTAGGTACTGGTATCTTAGGATGTTTGCCGGTATTTCTTCGATTCTGATGTGCTTGTTGACTCGATATGAATTAGTTGTTTCACCGCTTTTACTCTGAACATATTGATTTCTTGCTGGTTAGTTCAAGCTATGTTTAAGTTATTACGACTAATATTAAGCTAAGAATTGTCATTTCTGTTGCTTGGTAAGAATAGAAAATTCCCCAAATCATCGGCAGATAATTTTGTGATTATTTTAAAAATAGATAAAGCCTTAAAACCTAATGGGTCGAATTATGAAATTAAGCTTTAACTTTGAAGATGCGAGCCAGATCTTTGTAGGATCTTTTGCTTTGGCCGTGCCGATTTCTTTTTCTGAAGAAGCGTGGAAGTTAGGAGAGACTTTGCCCACAGCTAACTTGCTGTTGTTGTTTCTATTGTCTGCTGTATTCCTGGGCTTTTACACGTATGAGAGTGTATTTCAGAAAGATATTGTCGCTCGGTTGCCAGTGTTTATTTTCAGAATTGTTATTGCTTATGTGATGACTGCATTGGTTGTTGCTTTGGTGCTGACTTGTTTGGACAAGCTTCCTTTATTAAGCGATCCAATTGTATCTATCAAAAGGGTAATTGTTATTTCTATGCCAGCGTCTATGGGAGCGATTGTAGTGGATAGTTTCGATAAAGAGTGAGTCGTATGTCATTTCAATTTAAGCAACCAACAGAGCCTTTCTAGAGCTTATTTGAATTCATTATTTAGCTTTTAATTCCCGCCCCCATTACGACTAGAATTTCTCAGCAGAGCACTTCTATAGATAACGAAAGTAGCCCTTCGTGATGACTGGCTTCTTGCAAGAGTGACAAGTTTGTTCTTGTGATAGCTTGAGCGGAATTAAAGAGAAAAGTCTGATTGCTTTAGAAGAGCATTAAAAGTGTTGGTTTTCGAATTAAATGAGGTAGTAAAAGGTGAGTAGACTGGTATGGATGAGTTCGGATCTTTAAATGCAAAAAGGCCGCATCAATGATGCGGCCTTTTCTAATTGGCTCCCCTTGCAAGACTTGAACTTGCGACATACGGATTAACAGTCCGCCGTTCTACCAACTGAACTAAAGGGGAATTGATTGTTTAGTCTCTAATCAAGAGAATGGTGCCGACTACCGGAATCGAACTGGTGACCTACTGATTACAAGTCAGTTGCTCTACCTACTGAGCTAAGTCGGCATCATGAATCAAAAAGCTTATGCTTGATGATTAACTTGGCTCCCCTTGCAAGACTTGAACTTGCGACATACGGATTAACAGTCCGCCGTTCTACCAACTGAACTAAAGGGGAATTATTCTTAAAGCTTTAAAGAAATGGTGCCGACTACCGGAGTCGAACTGGTGACCTACTGATTACAAGTCAGTTGCTCTACCTACTGAGCTAAGTCGGCACATAATATTTCTTTGTGCTTTACTGTTGTTGTCTAGGACACCAACAAATAAATTGTGGTGCCCGGAGGCGGAATCGAACCACCGACACGAGGATTTTCAATCCTCTGCTCTACCGACTGAGCTATCCGGGCGACGAGGTGTATTAAACGTGTTTTCGCGTTCTGGGTCAACATTAAATTGCAAAAAAAGTATCGTTTGATGTTTTTCTATACTTAGTGGATTGTTTTTGTTCGTTTGGGGCTAAAAACCTAGGTCTAGCATGCTCTAAAAGATACTGAAACTACGGTTAACTGGACTGAATAGGCACCGAAACAAAAAAAGCACGTATGAAAACGTGCTTTTATATTTAAGAATTTACTCGAGAGTTTAGTGTTTTACTTCAAACCTATTAACCCAAGCTTCTAATTCGTTAGAAAGGGAGGTGAGAGTTTGAGTGCTGTTATGACTTTCTGTCACCACATTACTCAGTTGGTTGCCACTTTCTTCGATCATATTGATACGCTTCGAAATATCGTCACTCACCTGAGTCTGCTCAGCGGCGGCTGTCGCGATTTGATGACTCATCGATGAAATAGACTCTAATGCGATAACAATCTGTTGTAGAGCTTCAGAGGCATTCTGGGACTCTGTTACGGTGCTTTCACTGGTCGTCGCACACACTTCCATAGTTTTTATTGCGTTACGAGAGCCTTCTTGAAGGTTATTGATCATTAGCTGGATTTCTTTCGTGCTTGATTGTGTTCGACCTGCAAGGTTACGAACCTCATCAGCCACAACCGCAAATCCGCGGCCTTGTTCACCAGCGCGCGCAGCTTCAATTGCCGCATTTAGCGCTAGAAGGTTAGTTTGTTCTGCAATATCACCGATGACGTCTAAGACCTTAACGATGTTATGTACATCGCTATCTAGGTTAGCGACGGCTTCACTGGCAGTTCCTAGTTGGCCTGCTAGACCTTGAATGTTATCTACCGTGTTGTGAATTAACTGCTGAGTATGTTGGCTCTGTTTATCAGCTTCGTCAGTATTACGCGCAGTATCACCCGCTGAATCAGCAACATTGTTGGCTGAAGAGGCCATCTCGGTCATTGCTGTTGCGATCATCTCTGTTGATTGCTGTTGTGTCTCTGTTAGCTGAGCAATTGCCCCAGCACGATCTTCTACGCGTTGCAGTTCGCCCCTTAATGCCAGCATTGAAGCGTCAAGGTTTGATACCAACTCAGCCAGTGACTTACTCATTTGTTGTACGGCGTGGTAGATACTGCCGTCTGTTGCCTGAGTTTCGAAATAGGTTTGAATGCGACCTTGTGCTACTGCTTGTACAGCTTCTCTTACATCTTTAGGTTCGCCGCCAAGAAGCGTTAACATGCGTTTAATGGATACAATTAGGCTTGATAAAATAAGGCCAGCAATCACGACACATAGAAACAATTGCCATTGAGCCGTTGACCAGAAACGCGCGTTAACTTCATTGAAGCCGATACCTGTGCCGACAACCCAACCCCAATGCGGGGTCTTCTCTGCAATAGACTGTTTTTCTTCAATCGTTCCGTCTGGAAGCTTTTGTGTCCAGGTGTACTCAATGATCTGGCCAGTGCGATTGCCAAGTACTCTTTGGATTAGCTGACCCACACTATTGCCGTCGCCATCTTTAAAGTCGTTAAAGCTGGTTCCGTGTAGTTGAGGATCTAATGGTGTCGCGACAAACGTCATGTTCTCATCTGCGACGTAGACATATTCATTGTCTTTATAGATGTTGTTACGTAGTAGGCGAGTAGCAAGTTGTTTAGCTTGCTGTTCTTCTAATGTGCCATCAATCGCCATTTTTTCGACTTCAGTAAGAATGCTGTATGCGCTCTTAAATAGTTCTGTCACACGAGCTTTGTTGTCCATGTTACTAGCGACTCTCAAGGTCCATAAACCAGTAGCAGTTAGCGCCAGCAGAGCGATCAAGATGATGCCCGATAATAAGTAAGCTTGCGTTTTTAATTTCATATTTTCCTGCGTAGCGATTCAATAATTAGTATTAGATATAATTCATCGAATCTTAATCTAAGTCGTGTAGGGCAGATATCAGAAAGATATCAAAACATGATGAAGATTAAATTTACGAAGCAAAAAAAGTAACGAGTTGTCATTCTGTTTGTTTTCATGTGACGATACGCGGCTAAAGGTGCTTAATTTCAGTGATGGTTTAGTTTGTATCGAGAGGGTTTGAACGAATTCAAGGATGGGTACTGTCGAGATAGGAAAGGGGATGCTTTAACTTTATGGGGATGATCAGGGCTTGATGTTGAGCTGGCGGCAATACTGAATAGAGTTAGCTTTTGCTCAAACGAAAAAAAGCCAAGTCTTTCGACTTGGCTTTCTTGAATGTGGCTCCCCTTGCAAGACTTGAACTTGCGACATACGGATTAACAGTCCGCCGTTCTACCAACTGAACTAAAGGGGAATTACTTGTCTTAACATCAGGTCTATAAAGACCATTATTTGTTAAGTACCAAATAATGGTGCCTCGAGGCGGAATCGAACCACCGACACGCGGATTTTCAATCCGCTGCTCTACCGACTGAGCTATCGAGGCAAAAGAATGGTGCCGACTACCGGAGTCGAACTGGTGACCTACTGATTACAAGTCAGTTGCTCTACCTACTGAGCTAAGTCGGCACACTAAATTCTTTGCTTTAGAGAGTTTACTCTCTAATTAAAACCTCACATAAAATGAAGTTCTTTAAAATGGCTCCCCTTGCAAGACTTGAACTTGCGACATACGGATTAACAGTCCGCCGTTCTACCAACTGAACTAAAGGGGAATTACTTGTCTCAACATCAGGTCTATAAAGACCATTATTTGTTAAGTACCAAATAATGGTGCCTCGAGGCGGAATCGAACCACCGACACGCGGATTTTCAATCCGCTGCTCTACCGACTGAGCTATCGAGGCAAAAGAATGGTGCCGACTACCGGAGTCGAACTGGTGACCTACTGATTACAAGTCAGTTGCTCTACCTACTGAGCTAAGTCGGCACACTAAATTCTTTATGCTTTTGTTCGTGTTGCTACTCCCTGTTAAAGAGTAATGACACCAACAAATCAAATTGTGGTGCCCGGAGGCGGAATCGAACCACCGACACGAGGATTTTCAATCCTCTGCTCTACCGACTGAGCTATCCGGGCAACGGAGCGCTATTAAACGGATTTTCTGCATAACCGTCAACACCTTTTTTGAAAATAATTAAAAAAAACGTTCGTTAGTTGTTTTTTTATTCAAAAGTGAGGCTTACGTTTTACCTTGGTTAAAATCTTTCTTGAATTTTGTTACTTTTTCTAAGTATCGACGCGACTCTTTGTTTGGGTGTTTCTTTGTCAGTGCCCAGTAAGCTTGACTAGGTTGCAATGAATTTAAGTCACGCATTGCTCGCTTTCGGTCTTTGCTGAAGGTATTTAGTACCCCACCAGTGCCACCGTTGTATGCTGAGATCATGCTGTACTCAAGCGTTGTTGGGTGCTGCACGTCCTTCAAATAACGATTTTTAAGGATGTAAAAGTACGCAGTGCCAGCATCAATGTTGTTTTCTGGATTGAATAAGTACTCAGGACTTGGTTCTCCAGGTTTCTTTTTGACAAGCTTAAAGACATCTCGACCTGCGGTTTTTGGGACTACCTGCATAAGACCATAAGCGTTCGCCCAACTCACAGCGTATGGGTTAAAACTACTCTCTGTTTTGATGATCGCGTAAATCAAGTCTTCAGGGATGTCATAACGTTGGGATGCGCGACGAACGATATCGGCGTACTTATAGCTTCGTTTGCTGGCGTGATCGGCCACCATTGGAATTTCGACGTAATACGCTTTTTTAAAGTCGACTTCCTTGGTTTTTAGGTTATTGGCGATCAGGTAATCAGCAAATTTGTTAGCACGCCATGTCCATTGGATAGGCTTATTATCCTGATCAACGACTTGGTTATAGAGGAAAGGTTGGCCTTCTAACTTGATGCTTTTGGAGGAGAACAGATCGACATTTGCAGGATCATCTGGCGTCAAAAGTGTCGTCATTATCGCATTTTTAAGGTGCTTTTTAGGATCCGTTGAGGAAACGGTTTCAACTGTGATTAGGCCTTGGCTAAAGTTTACTTCTGAACGGCTCAAGTAGTTATCTATGTATTTCACATAGTTACTCTTGCCCGCCATCTTTACTTCACTGCTGCCCCAACGTTTTTGGATATTGCCAGAAAAGCTATTAATTAAAGAATCTAACGCCCCAGTGTCTTTTTCAAATTGACCGGGTAGCTCCGCTAAATTACTGACAAATCGGTTGGTTGGTTCGTAATTAACATCATAAATGCTTTCGACAAATTCACGACTGCAGCCAGTTAACAACATGGCTGTTAGGAAGTAACTTAGCTTTTTCATAGTTCCTCATACAAAAATGACATCGCAGCGTTAACCATGATGTCATTAAAATTTGCTTAAATAAATGTCTTATTCGCTTGGTGGAGTGTAGCCATCAATAACGACATCTTTACCTTCGAAAAGGAAGTTAACCATCTCAGTTTCAAGAAGTTTACGATGTTCAGGATCCATCATGTTTAGCTTCTTCTCATTGATAAGCATGGTTTGCTTGCTTTGCCATTGTCCCCAAGCTTCTTTAGAGATGTTGTCAAAGATACGCTTACCTAAGTCACCTGGGTAAAGTTGAAAATCTAGGCCTTCAGCATCTTTTTGAAGGCGAGCACAAAATACAGTGCGGCTCATAGTGGTTCCTCTTATCGCGTTCGTTGATTCAAACGTCGTCGTTCAGTTCAAAGGGTAGGCTCTCAATAAGCTGCTTTACAGGAGCGGCTAGGCCAATTTCTTCCGGTTTTGATAAGTTATACCAGAGACCTTTAGTCCCTTCCATTATCAAATCTGGTTGTTTATCTAATTTTACTAATACAGGCGTGATATCTAAGTGGTAGTGGCTGAAAGTATGTCGAAACGCAATCATGGTCTTGATCGAATCGGTTTCATTGTCTTTGATCGAACGAAGATCTAATTGATGTTCGATCTCTGCGTTTTCATTTTGAGGGAAACAGAATAACCCTCCCCAGATACCAGATTGAGGGCGTTGTTCGAGCCATACTTGATTGTTGTGGTACAGAATCACAAACCATGTTTCTTTTATTGGCTTTTCTTTCTTAGGCTTCTTACCAGGGAAATCGAGCTGTTTATCGAGCTTCTTAGCTTCACACATGCTTTCAATCGGGCATAAGGTACATTTAGGCTTGCTACGGGTACAAACCATCGCACCCATATCCATCATGGCTTGATTGTACTTATCAACATCTTGGTTGGGGGTGTGTGCTTCTGCGTGTTCCCACAGCTGATTTTCAACTTTCTTTTGCCCAGGCCAACCTTCTACTGCAAAGCTTCTCGCCAAGGTGCGCTTGACGTTGCCATCAAGAATCGCATGAGGAAGTTTATGCACAGAGGACAGCACTGCAGCGGCAGTGGAGCGTCCAATACCCGGTAGCGCGTTCATTTCTTCGATAGAAAGCGGAAATTCACCACCGTATTGCTCGGCAACAATTTTGGCAGCCTTGTGCAAGTTACGAGCTCGCGCGTAATAGCCAAGCCCTGTCCATAAGTGCAGCACCTCATCTTGTTCGGCGTTCGCTAGGTCAATAACCGTTGGGAAGCGTTCTAAGAAGCGCTGGTAGTATGGAATCACCGTGGCGACTTGAGTCTGCTGAAGCATGATTTCAGATAGCCAAACGGTGTAGGCGGTTTTATTTTGTTGCCAAGGTAATTCTTTACGCCCAAAGGCGTCATACCACTTTAATATGGCAGTTGCGAAAGGAGTCACGACATGCTCTATGCTTTGCTATTATTAGGAGTGAAATTGCACCACACTTACGGTTGGATGTAAAACAGACAAATTGTGTGGGAATTTATCCACGGAAAGACTTGCACCGGAGGCAATTCTTTGGATAATCCCCGCTTTGATTAATCAATGTGCAGGCAAAAATCAATGAGTGAAGTGACCACTAACGAATATACTGAAGACGGCAAACTGGTTCGTAAGATCCGTAGTTTTGTTCGCCGCGAAGGCCGCTTAACAAAAGGCCAAGAAAACGCGATGAACGAATGTTGGCCAACAATGGGTATCGACTACAACCCAGAACTTCTTAATTGGAAAGAAGTGTTTGGCAACGACAACCCTGTTGTACTAGAAATTGGCTTCGGTATGGGTGCATCACTGGT
This sequence comes from Vibrio sp. QJM3NY_39, assembly GCF_057785895.1. Taxonomy (NCBI): domain Bacteria; kingdom Pseudomonadati; phylum Pseudomonadota; class Gammaproteobacteria; order Vibrionales; family Vibrionaceae; genus Vibrio; species Vibrio sp. QJM3NY_39. The sequence continues at coordinate 424,635 of NZ_CM173505.1, forward strand.
TGAAATGGCAAAGAATGCGCCTGAGAAAAACTTCTTAGGTATTGAAGTTCACAGCCCAGGTGTTGGTGCGTGTTTAGGTACAGCTCGCGATGCTGGCGTAACTAACCTGCGTGTAATGTGTCACGATGCAGTAGAAGTATTTGAACACATGATCCCAGACAGCAGCCTGCATACACTGCAACTGTTCTTCCCTGACCCATGGCATAAAGCTCGTCACCACAAACGTCGTATCGTTAAGGCTGAGTTTGCAGAGATGGTTCGCGGCAAGCTTCAACTTGATACTGGTATTTTCCACATGGCAACAGACTGGGAAAACTACGCAGAACATATGATTGAAGTGATGAACGTAGCTCCAGGTTTCGAGAATATCGCTGAAGATGGTGATTACATTCCTCGTCCAGACGAGCGTCCACTAACTAAGTTTGAAGCGCGTGGCCACCGTTTAGGTCATGGTGTTTGGGACATTAAGTTTAAGCGTACTAAGTAATTCTGAATCAAATTAAGTGAAGGTGAATCCGACTTAGGATTAAACCCTACACTTTATGGGATTGATTAAAGCCAACATTATTGTAATGTTGGCTTTTTTGTCCTTAGGCTTTTATTGCGATAAAGGTTTAAGGACAGAAAGTAATGTCACACCCCCTACAAAAATAACAATAAAGAAGTAAGCAAACATGAAACCAACTCAAGCTATTTTGGCCGAGATTTTAGATGAAGTTCGCCCTTTAATTGGTCAGGGAAAGGTCGCTGATTATATTCCTGCATTGGCTCGTGTATCTAATCAGAAACTGGCGATTGCGGTATACACCAATGAAGGTGAAGTCATTCAAGCTGGCGATGCCGATGAAGCCTTTTCAGTGCAATCAATCTCTAAAGCTTTAAGCCTGACGTTAGCGATGGTGTTGTATAAGCCGGAAGAGATTTGGCAGCGAGTAGGGAAGGAGCCTTCAGGACAAGCCTTTAACTCGATGATTCAGCTTGAGATGGAGCACGGCATCCCTCGTAACCCGTTTATTAATGCTGGCGCCATTATCGTTGCTGACTTATTGCAAAGCCGTCTATCTGCACCAAGACACCGTTTATTAGAATTTGTGCGTCAGCTATCGGGCGATACTCATATTGTGTATGACAAGGTTGTGGCGGCTTCTGAGATGATGCACAGCGATCGCAACGCTGCCATCGCGTATTTGATGCGTTCATTTGGTAACTTTGAGAACGATGTTATCCCCGTACTCAACAATTACTTCCATGCTTGTGCGCTTAAAATGACCTGTGTGGACTTGGCAAAAACCTTTAGCTATTTGGCAAATAAAGGTGTGTCGGTTCAAACCAAGAAAGAGATCATCACGCCAGTTCAAACCAAACAGCTGAATGCTTTGCTTGCGACATGTGGTTTGTATGATGGGGCGGGAGAGTTTGCCTATCGTGTTGGTATGCCCGGAAAGTCTGGTGTCGGTGGCGGGATTATTGCAATTGTTCCTGGCGAAATGACGATCGCGGTGTGGTCTCCAGAACTGGACGCGTCGGGTAATTCACTGGCGGGAACTCAGGCTTTAGAATTGCTCTCTGAGCGTATTGGTCGTTCTATTTTTTAAAAGCGCTTTTTAGTTGGGGTTCTACATTTGCAAGAGATCCCCAACTCACTCGTCCCTCGTTCTTGAGGATGACGGTGTTGTTTGTAACTTTCGACGTACTGGCCCCTAACTTCTTGGGGGATAAGACTTGTTTGATACCCGTCATTCCCGATAGCGACGAAGGAGCGTAACCGGGAATCTATTATTTGTCGGCGTGCAAATTAGAAAAGGGTTGACCCTAAAGCCAACCCTTACGCAATACTTCTCGAATCTCGAACTATTCGTCTTCTTCAGCCATAAACGCTTCAAGCAAATCGTTTAAGAAGAGTTTTCCTTTTTCAGTGATCTGCCAATGGCTGTCGGTTTCATTGAGATAACCGAGATCTTTGGCCCACTCTATCGTTGGCTGAATCGAATCAAACTCTAACCCAGTCGTATCAATGAAATCTTGCTTTGGACACGCTTCCATTAGCCTGAAGCGGTTCATGAAGAACTCGAAAGGGCGGTCGTCATTAGGTACTTCAAGTTCATCCGACAGATAGGGCTTCACCAGATTCTGATACGCGGCTAGGTAACCTCTAGGGTGTTTAACCTTAGTGGTGCGAACAATACGTCCATCTGCAAAGCTCAGCTTGCCATGAGAGCCACAGCCTATACCTAGGTAGTCACCAAAGCGCCAGTAGTTGAGATTATGCTGACACTGATATCCCGGCTTGCTGTAGCCTGAAATTTCGTATTGTACATAACCTGCGTCTGCGAGCTTCTTATGGCCTAAGTCGAAGATATCCCAAAGGTCATCATCGTCAGGTAGCTTTGGCGTTTTGTAATAGAACATGGTGTTAGGTTCTATTGTTAGCTGATACCAAGACAAATGTGGAGGATTGAGCTCGATCGCTTTGTCCAAATCAGCCAAGGCTTGATCAATGCTTTGATCCGGTAAGCCGTGCATTAGATCTAGGTTGAAGCTGTTCAATCCGATTTTATGCGCTAAGTGAGCTGCGTTGACCGCTTCATCTTGACCATGAATACGGCCAAGCCTTTCCAGTTTCTCTTGCTCAAAACTTTGTACACCTACCGAGATTCGAGTGATGCCTGCCTTTTGGTAACCAGCGAAACGTTCTGCCTCTATGGTGCCCGGATTGGCTTCCATAGTGATTTCTATTTCAGGTTTGAACGGGATGCGTTGTTCAATACCTTGCAGTAATCGACCTATTCCTTCTGGAGAAAATAGACTCGGCGTGCCGCCACCAATAAAGATCGAATGCAATGGGCGAGGTGCGTCATTGAGTTGGTACTTTTCGATATCGGTATCGAGATCCTCAAGCAGAGCATCGATGTACTCTTTTTCAGGAATCTCGGCTTTTAGAGCATGAGAGTTAAAATCACAATACGGACACTTTTGTACACACCATGGGATGTGGACATAAAGGCTGAGTGCGGGTGGTATTAGCGCTGCATTGTACATTACAGAGCTTGCTCCTTGAGAGTCTTGAATAATGACGCGAGAGCTTTACCACGGTGTGACAGTTGCTTCTTACGTGATGATTCAAGCTCTGCTGAGGCGCAGTTATCTTCTGGCACAAAGAATACAGGATCGTAGCCAAAGCCATTCTCACCGTGTTCTTCAGTCAGAATACGACCTTCCCATTTACCGTGACACACCAATGGTGTTGGATCGTTTTCGTGACGCATTAGCACCAACACACAGTGGAAACGAGCGGTACGCTTTTCAGTAGCCACACCTTGCATGGCGTCTAACAGCTTTTCGATGTTTTGCTTATCAGTCGCCCCTTCACCTGAGTAACGCGCTGAGTAGATACCGGGTGCACCATTAAGGTAATCAACTTCTAAGCCAGAATCGTCAGCAATGGCTGGTAGCCCCGTCTCTTTCGCAGCGTGGCGAGCTTTGATGATGGCATTTTCAATGAAAGTTGTTCCCGTTTCAGCGACTTCTGAAACGTTAAACTCACTTTGCGCGACAACGTCGAAACCAAACTCAGACAGAATATCTGCCATCTCGCGAACTTTGCCTTGGTTGCCTGTTGCTAAAACAATCTTACTCATGGGGATGTGGCTCTAATAAGTTAATGACTAGAAAAGTGAGCTTTGAAGCTACTCTTCTATATAGAATTTTTGTGTGAAACGCAGTGGACCAGTGCCTTTTAAACCTGCGTTAACATCAATATTAAAAGTGATGTTTTCTTCGTGAGTGATAGGGAACTCTGCAAGGTAATAAATCGCATCGCCTTCCTTTATTTCACGGAAGTTAAGCGTGCGAGTGTTACCTACTAGGTTTCGTGCTGTTCCCGTAATTTTAGCCGTTGTTGCTGGCTTGCCTAGGGAAGCGTTGTCTAGCACGCTGATATTTAGAATTGCTGAGTATCCGTTTCGTTTCAGCTTATATTGCTTAGCAACCTGCGCAGTTAAAAACGTGGAATTGAAAGCCGAGTAATGAACCTCGACATCCTTGATACTTTTAAACTGTCCTGCCGAGCTTGGTAGGGCAATCAGAGCGGTGAGTAGTGCTGTTATCCATAGACGCATAATGACTCCAATAAATAGCAAAAAGCCATCATAGGATGGCTTTGACTTCAGTTGGGATCTGGCTTGGTGAGCATATTCGAACTTGCTTATGCCGACCGAGCTCTCCCTTTTCTATCTTAATTTGCCCTTTAGCGACCTTAAATTGTTTCGCAAGGTATTTCGCTAAGTGAGCATTTGCTTTGCCATCAACCGGTGGTGCAGTAATGGCAATTTTCAGTTCCTCTCCGTGCAAGCCGACAATCTTGTCTCGGCTTGCTTTGGGTTGGATATAGAGCCTAAGAAGAATATCGTCCTCTTCGGCCCAAACTGCTTTTGGCATCGTCAAAGTACCTGATGTTCGTACTTGAATTATAGCTGATACCAAATAGGACCGATCATGTCGCCCATTAGGAAGTTCGCAAATTGCAGAACAATGAACAGAACAAGCACACTTAGGTCGAAGCCACCCATATCAGGAAGGATACGGCGAATCGGCGTTAACATTGGTTCTGTTAATTGATGGAATACGTATTCGATTGGGCTACGGCCTTGGCTAACCCAGCTCAGGATTGCACGGATTAGCAGAACCCAGAAAATTAACCCACCAGCCGCTTTTAGCAGAGATAGTGCGCCAAAGATCAGGAAGCTGATATCAAATACAGCCGCACCGCCAGAGATAATCAAGTTTAGAGCGACGAACTTAAGTACACACAGCACATAAGCGAAAACAACTGTCGCCAGGTCAAGGCTGCCTATTGATGGAATCACTCGGCGTAGTGGGGCAACAACCGGTTGTGTCGCTTTTACGATAAATTGTGAGAATGGGTTGTAGAAATCTGCACGTGATGCTTGTAGCCAGATACGCAAGATCACAACCATGATGTAAAGATCAAAAACGGTCGAGATCAGAAAGCTCATCGAATTCATATTGTTTCCTTTTTCGGATTTACTTGCCGCTAGGTATAACCCGAACGGCACAATGCTTTTGTACTGTAACGAGTATTAAAACAGTTTTTCCATCTCTTCAGCTCGAGCAACCGCCGCTTGCATGGCTTTCGCTACGATGTCTGATAGTTGATGGTCGTTAAACGTGCGCAATGCTTCTGCGGTCGTTCCGCCTTTTGAAGTCACTTGCTCACGCAGTGTTGATAATTCAGTATTTGGATTTGCTACTACCATCTCTGCCGCGCCTAATGCAGATTGCTGCACTAATTTACGAGCGGTTTCTTGGTCAAAACCTTGGTTAATTGCTTCAGCTTGCATCGCTTCCATAAACAGGAAGAAGTAAGCCGGAGCACTCCCCGCCGCCGCAATGATGTTGTTGATGCCAGACTCTTGTTCAACCCAGCTTACCTCACCTACGGCTTGCATTAGCTGAGAAGCGAACTCTTTATCGCCCTGACTAACCGTTGAGTCAGCATAAAGGCCACTCATCCCTTTACCAAGCAGTGATGGCGTGTTTGGCATAACACGTACAAGGTTCAGTTGGCAGTTTAACATCTCATTGAGTCGATTCGCATTAATACCCGCTGCAATTGAGATAACCAGTTTGTTGCTGAAGTCGATATCTTGTAAGGGTTTACATACATCAGCCATCATTTGTGGTTTCACGGATAGCACAACAACGTCTGCTTGCTCTGCTGCGGCAATATTATCGCTGGTGGTATTGATGCCGTACTCTTGCTCTAACGGCAGCCTTCTGGTGTCTGAAGGGGCTGTGGCCGTAATCTTTTGTGCTGGGTAACCACTCGCCACTAAGCCCGCTACAATTGAGCGAACCATATTTCCCGCCCCAATAAAGGCGATATTCTTATGTTCCATATATAAAATCCTGAGCGTGTCGCTGCGCGGTTAAAGCGAAGCGGTATCAATACTTGTACTTGTCGTTAGTTACTTACTAAGACTATTTCGTGTAATCACGAGCACCGAAGATAGCCGTTCCAATACGAACCATTGTGCTACCGGCCTCAACTGCTGCATCCATATCACCACTCATACCCATCGAAAGGGTATCTATGTTTGGATACTTCACGGCTAGCTTGCCTTTAAGATCCGCCAGTTGAGAAAATGCATTAAGCTGAGATTGATAGTCAGATACGTTTGCAGGAATCGACATCAATCCTCTTAACGTGAGGTTAGGGAGCGACGAAATCAACTCCGCGAGTGCAAAAACTGTTTCTTCTGACGTTCCAGACTTGGATTCTTCACCACTGGTGTTTACCTGAATCAAAACTTGCAAAGGTGGAAGTTCGCTTGGTCGTTGATCACTAAGTCTTTGTGCGATCTTATCGCGTTCAACAGAATGCACCCATTGGAAGCTTTCTGCGATTGGGCGGGTTTTATTGGATTGAATTGGGCCAATAAAATGCCACTCTAAATTTAAGTTAGAATGTTGTTCTGAAAAGTGTTTTACTTTATCAACACCTTCTTGAACATAGTTTTCACCAAAGGCAACTTGGCCTCCGAGTGCGGCTTCTAGAATCGCATCAATAGGTTTAGTTTTGCTGACGGCTAAAAGTTGCACGGACTCTGGAGCTCGTCCGCACTTTTGCTCAGCACTACGTATCTGTGAGGTGATTTGTTCGATATTTTGTTGAATACTACTCATAGCTGACTTTACTTAAGGGAAAATAAATGGATATCACTGAGTTACTAGATTTTAGTGTAAAGCATAACGCGTCAGATCTACATCTTTCTGCGGGTGTATCTCCAATGGTACGTATAGATGGTGAAGTAAGGAAGCTTGGAATACCAGCTTTGAGTCATGCCGATGTGCATCGTTTGGTTTTTGAGATCATGAGTGATTCACAACGTGGTGAGTTCGAAGAAAAACTGGAAGTCGACTTCTCTTTTGAATTACCCAATGTTGGTCGTTTCCGTGTTAATGCTTTTAACCAAGCTCGTGGTTGCGCAGCTGTCTTTCGAACTATCCCTGTAGAAATTCCCACGTTAGAGCAGTTAGGCGCACCTGATATTTTTGAAAAGATTGCCAACTACGAAAAAGGCTTAGTGCTGGTCACTGGTCCTACGGGTTCTGGTAAATCGACAACTTTGGCGGCAATGGTCGATTACGTAAATCGCAACCACAACAAGCATATTCTGACGATTGAAGATCCGATCGAATTTGTGCATACCAATAATAAATGTCTCGTTAATCAGCGTGAAGTTCATCGTGATACTCACAGCTTCAAAGCGGCGCTGCGCAGTGCGTTACGTGAAGACCCGGACGTTATCCTTGTCGGTGAGCTTCGTGACCAAGAAACGATTAGCTTGGCGCTAACAGCAGCAGAAACTGGGCATTTAGTGTTTGGTACTCTACACACCAGTTCTGCGGCTAAAACTATAGATCGTATTATCGATGTATTCCCAGGTAGCGACAAAGACATGGTGCGTTCAATGTTGTCTGAATCGTTACGTTCGGTGATTGCCCAGAAGCTGTTAAAGCGTGTCGGTGGTGGTCGTGTAGCTTGTCATGAAATCATGATGGCGACGCCAGCGATCAGAAACTTGATCCGTGAAGACAAGGTCGCGCAGATGTACTCTATCATTCAAACGGGCGCTGCACATGGTATGCAAACCATGGAGCAAAATGCGAAGCAGCTTATGGCTCAAGGTTTGGTTGATTCGGAAGAGGTCGAGAAAAAGATCGAAATTCAAACCTCTATGTTTTAATCAAGGTGAACAAAATGGAATTGAATCAAATCCTTGAAGGTATGCTTTCACAAAAAGCGTCGGATCTTTACATCACTGTCGATGCTCCAATCCTGTTTCGTGTGGATGGTGAACTTCGCCCTCAAGGAGATAAGCTGAATTCGGCTCAGGTCGCACAGTTGCTTGACGCGATGATGGATCAAGACCGACGTGATGAATATCAGCAAACGCGTGAGGCTAATTTTGCCATCGTGCGTGATTTTGGCCGTTTTCGTGTTAGCGCATTCTTTCAACGAGAGCTACCAGGAGCGGTAATTCGTCGTATCGAGACTAACATCCCAACCTTTGAGCAATTAAAGCTTCCTGATGTACTGCAAGACCTGTCAATTGCAAAGCGTGGACTTGTGCTGGTGGTTGGGGCGACGGGCTCCGGTAAGTCAACCTCGATGGCTGCGATGACAGGTTATCGCAATACCAATCGTTCCGGGCATATTTTGACGGTTGAAGACCCGATTGAATTCGTTCACGAACATAAAAAGTGTATCGTGACTCAACGTGAGGTTGGGCTCGACACCGAGAGTTATGAAGTTGCGCTTAAGAACTCTTTGCGCCAAGCACCTGATATGATTTTGATTGGCGAAATCCGTAGCCGTGAAACCATGGAATACGCGATGACCTTTGCTGAAACGGGTCACTTGTGTATGGCAACACTGCACGCGAATAATGCCAACCAAGCGTTAGAACGTATTCTTCACTTGGTGCCTAAAGAGCAGAAAGAGCAGTTCTTGTTTGATCTGTCGATGAATCTACGTGGTGTGGTCGCTCAGCAATTAATCCGAGATAAGAATGGCAGCGGTCGCCATGGCGTGTTTGAGATTCTACTTAACAGCCCGCGAGTGTCTGACTTGATTCGTCGTGGTGAGTTGCATGAACTAAAAGCGACTATGGCTAAATCGAAAGAGATTGGTATGCAGACCTTTGACCAAGCGTTGTATGACTTGGTGCTTGCAGGCAAGATCAGTGAAGAAGACGCATTCCACAGTGCTGATTCCGCGAATGACTTACGCTTAATGCTAAAAACCAGACGTGGTGATGATGACTACGGAACTGGTGCTTTGGCTGGCGTGAAGATTGATATGGGTTAGATTGATGCTGAATGCTGAATGCTGAATGCTGAATGCTGAACGCTAAAAAACCGCTGTGAAGGCGGTTTTTTGAGGCTAGATAATTTAGTGGTTGCCGTAACTATTGTTTTTACCAGAATATCCTCGTTCTTTCTCTAATTTGATTTTTGTCGGATATTGTTCACCGGTATAACCTGCTGAGCCTCCGCTCATAGAGCTGCATGCTGTGATTGCTAGAGAAGCGAAGATGACTAAAAAATTTTCATATGAACTCCCACGTCCTTATTATGAATTGCACTGGCACTACGGCGTGAAATTCATGTGGGATCATAAATTAGCTCAAATGTTAATCGCTTAGTTTTTACTAAGAATATTGTGCTTCAAACCAACTTTCTAGAATAACAACTGCGGATTGGTTATCGACGTTACCTTTACTTAGTGCTTTATAGCCGCCCATTTCAAAAAGGTCGGCCCTAGCTTCTGTCGTAGAAAGTCTCTCATCATGTAATTCAACATCGACACCAAAGCGTCCTTTAAGACGGTTAGCGAATTTTTTCGCCCTTGGTGTAATCGCGGCTAGATCTTTACCATGAAGGTCGGTAGGAAGACCAACCACGATAATATTCGGCTGCCACTCTTTGATTTGCTTTTCGATGTCATCCCAGTTTGGGATGCCATCTTTCGCTTTAAAGGCTTTTAAAGGGCTGGCTGTGCCTGTGATCTCTTGTCCTATCGCACTGCCGATACTTTTTGTACCGTAGTCAAATGCCATAATTGTTCGTGACATGGGGTTTCCAAATTAATCTGTGTTTGAGAGTTTATATACTGAGTCTGAGTTAGGCGTGACCAGCGTCAGCAGAAAGCTGAGCGGCATTAATACCTAACATCTGCACTGCGACTTTCCAGCGGTCTGAAATTGGCGTATCGAAGATGACCTTTGGATCTGCTTCTACGGTTAACCATGAGTTTTCAGTCAGTTCGGTTTCCAGTTGCCCAGGTTCCCATCCGGCATAACCAAGAGCGACTAGATAATTCATCGGTTCATCTTCTGTACCTAATACCATCAAGATATCTTTTGAGGTTGTCACCGATATTTGATCCGTCATGCTGATACTGGATTGATAGCTGCCTTTAGGTTTGTGCAAAATAAACCCACGGTCTTCTGCGACCGGCCCCCCATTCAATACAGGCTTATCAAGACTTGCTTGGTTGGATTTTGGCTGTTCAGAATCAACCTCAACTTGTTTAAGCATGCTACCGACAGTGACATCGATAGGGGCGTTGATCATCAAACCCATCGCGCCTTCGTCATTGTGCTCACAAAGGTAAATCACCGAATTTTGAAAGTATGGGTCTTTCATTCCGGGCATAGCAACCAGAAAGTGGTTCGTTAAATTCATAGAGCCTCCTGCCAGTGTGTTCCTAGTAAAGGAAAAAGAGCGGCGTAAAGCCGCTCATTGTTCTTTGCCTAGATATTTCTGTGTTTTCGAATAGCTAAGACTTTCTTTAGTTTAGGCTATTTAGCGTTAACGCGACGCTCAATTGCATCCATTAATTTACCCGTAACTGAAATATCAAAAGCGGCTTCAATTTCACGGATACAAGTAGGGCTAGTGACGTTAATTTCAGTCAGCTTGTCGCCGATAACATCAAGCCCTACAAAGATTAAGCCTTTCTCTTTCAGTGCAGGAGCAACTGCTCTTGCGATAGCCCAGTCTGTTTCACTTAGCGGACGAGCTTCACCTGTACCGCCAGCAGCAAGGTTACCTCGAGTTTCCCCTTTTGCAGGAATACGAGCTAGACAGTAAGGCATTGGCTCACCATCAACCACAAGAATACGCTTATCACCATTGCTGATGTCTGGAACAAAAGTTTGCGCCATTGCGTAGTTCTGACCGTGGTTAGTCAGTGTTTCAATGATCACTGATACGTTTGGATCTCCCTCTTTCACTCGGAAGATAGACGCGCCGCCCATACCATCAAGTGGTTTTAGAATCACGTCACCGTGTTCTTCTCGGAACGCTTTAATTTTTTCAGATTTACGAGTCACGATGGTGGTTGGTGTCAGTTCAGGGAACCAAGCTGTGAATAGCTTCTCGTTACAGTCACGTAAGCTTTGTGGCTTGTTTACGATCAGTGCGCCGTTCTCTTCAGCACGCTCAAGAATGTAAGTTGCGTAGATGTATTCTGTATCAAACGGAGGATCTTTACGCATCAGTACCGCATCTAAATCAGAGAGAGTGATAGTCTGTTCTGATTTGAACTCGTACCAACCGTTTGGATCTTCTTTTAGTTCAACAACCTTAGTGTCAGCAATGGCTACGCCTTGATCTAAATGTAGATCATCCATTTCCATGTAATGGATTTCGTAACCACGACGCTGAGCTTCAAGCATCATGGCAAAGCTAGAGTCTTTTTTGATGTTAATGGATGAAATTGGATCCATTACGATGCCAAGTTTGATCATTTTTTTCTCCTAGCCTAGATCGCCAAAACGGACTTGTAAGGCAGTAATTGCGGTTAGAGCTGCTGTCTCGGTACGAAGTACACGTGGGCCGAGTAGCGTCTCTTCAAATTTGTATTGTTCTGTCATACCGATTTCTTCAGCTGACAGTCCGCCTTCAGGACCGATCAATAGGCGCACCTTACTGATGGGTTCTGGAAGGGTATTGATTGAGTATTTTGCACGAGGATGCAGGTTTAGTTTTAACGCTTCGCTCGGTTCGCTGCACCACTCTTCAAGTTGCATTATTGGGCGAATAACTGGAACCGTATTACGGCCAGATTGTTCACATGCCGCGATAGCAATCTTTTGCCACTGCGCGAGCTTTTTCTCGAAGCGTTTAGTATCAAGCTTAACTCCACAGCGCTCTGAAATAAGGGGGGTAATGGTGTTCACACCAAGCTCAACCGATTTCTGAATCGTGAATTCCATTTTGTCGCCACGTGAAATCACTTGGCCTAAATGTAAGTCTAACGGAGATTCGCTGCTACGCTCGATACGCTCAGTAACATTAACTGTGACGTTCTTTTTTGATACTTCAGCGATTGTCGCTGGGAATTCAGCGCCGCTGCCATCAAATAGAAGAACATCTTGACCTTCTTTCATACGAAGGACTCGACCAACATGACCCGCGGCATCTTCGCCTAAAGCGAGTGAACCTAACTGATGAATGCGTTCTGGGTGATGGATACGAGGGATTCTCATGCTGGTAAACCTATAAATAGTGTCATTTGGGTATTTTGTCTCTGCCTAACATGGATGCTTTTAGTTGAAAAAACAAGGGTAGAGCAAGAGTTTCAGGGGCAATTCTGAAACTCTTGTTTGAGATGGAGGCAATTGGAGATGTTGGTTGCCTGAGTCGTGTTATTTACAAGCAGGGAAAACAAATGGGTTGTGATTACCTTGGATCGCATAGATTCGCTTATCACGAGTACATTCCCACTTATCGACAGGGAATTGCTTGTTCCACGCCATCATCAGGTTAGTCTGCTGCTTAGATAGTTTGAAACCATACTCTTGGCTCATATAAAGATAAGTACGCGCGATAGAACCTTTTGCTCTGTCTGGCGGCATCACCTTACGTTGTTTGAAGTTGACCTGCATTTCACACTGACCGTAACTCACGCCATCCATTCCATTCCACTGACTGAAATTGTAATTGGATCGATCACCGTTAACCTCGCCAATTGCCGGAGTTAGATTATGAAGGTCGGCTTCCATCGATTTAAATATTTTGTCATTGCGAGTGCAGTTCTTACGTCCGCCATCTTGCCAGCACTGACGCTGGTGGCCGAATTGCCAAGCTGGAACCACGTGTTCCCACTCAATACGGGAAGCGCGCTTTTGCTGTTTTCTCACTTGATAACCACAGCCGTCGAGGTCGGGGATACCTTTCTTTTTGTCTTTCCAAGTGATGTCGCAACCACAATAAAATGAAGTCGGGTGATCGAGATAAATCTTCACGGCTTCTTTTTTTGCTTTGGAGAAGGAGCTTGGTGGAGCGGCGAAAACGCTTTGGGTTACCAGTAGGCCAAATACTATTGATAAGTAAAAGGACACCGATAGGCCAAATGCTTTTGGAGTGGTTTTTTGCATAGAGAAAGACTGATGAAAGTATGATAAACAACAGTCTAGCACTCAAATGTTAGTTCTCTCTATTACATTTATTCGCGTTAACTTATGAGCTTAAGACTTAGCTCAATTGAAGGCCAGTAAAAGCTAAGGTTTGCTGGCATTGTTGGCAACGATACGTTGATTGGTTGCGGATGACTTTGTTGTGTCGTCTTATCGATAGGGGATAAGTGGTGCAATCACAGCGATACTCAAAAGTTTTGCCCTGCACTGAGGTTATCTCCAAGCTGTGGGTCGTTTTGGCCGGTACATTGAATACCCTTTCCATCACGTATTTCCACTCATTGCCGTGAGGCCTAACTCGTCCGAAGACCTGATGTGTGATCAGATGTGCGAGTTCATGAGGTACAACCTCGTTAATAAAGGCGTCTTCATTTTCGCTGAATAGCACTTGGTTGAGTTTTATCTCGTTTAATTGGAGGTAGGCTTTTCCCGCTGCCTTTCCTCTTAACTTGTAAGTGACGGTTGGGCATGGAAATTCACGAGAAAAATGTTGATTAGCAATAGCTAGGCATTCGCCCAGTTTTTTATTTACTCGATGTTGTTGCGGGGTGTAAGACAAGCGTTGTTAACTCCAAAAAAAGCCTCAGCGTTTAAGCTAAGGCCTCATCATAACATTGCTCATCGATCGTGAAACGATTTAAACGTGATGTTTCTTTTTGATGACTTCGTGGTAAGCATGCCATGTTCCGTAGCCAAGTAATGGCATCGTTACAATCATACCCACACCGTAGGTCGCGAAGCCGACTAAGATACCTGTACCAATGATACCAGCCCAAACGACCATCGCAGGGATGTTTGATTTAACAGCGTTGAAGCTAGTAAAAATGGCACTCATTACATCTACACGTCTTTCCATCATCAATGGAATCGAAAATGCTGAGATGCTAAATATCAGGCTAGCGATAACAAAACCAATCACAGACCCTGTAATTAAGAAGGGAGCAAATTCGGTCAATGGTGCACCTTGTACTGAAGGGTAAAGTGCGTGCAATAATGCAGCGATACGCATCCAGAATATCATCGCGACCATTAATACAATCGCAAACGCCCATTGGTGGGTTGAGTTCCGCGTGATGGCTTTCATCGAGTGCAGTAGGCTAGCGTTGTGCCCCTTTTCTCTTTCCCAGGCTGCGTCATACAAGCCTAGGGCAAGAAACGGCCCTATTAGCATGTACACAATCAAGCTTGGCATAACGACCAAATGTGTTCCTTGCCATTGGACAAGTTGAACAATGGCGATGGCCGCACCCATAAAGCACAAACCGTAAAATGCGCTAATTAATGGCATTCTCACTAAGTCATGCAGTGCAAGCGATAACCAATGGAATGGGGCGGATATGCTTACTTGGTTACAAGGAATGGTGCGAGCATAATCCGGATCGCTGACCTTGTGTTTCTTATCGTTCAGTTCGGATGGGTGTACAGTACGAGGCATATATCCCCCTAGTTAAATAACGTCCTAGTTATAGTTCCATAAAGCTCAGTATTGCGATCATATGAGGATTATGGTATTGAGCTAAAATGCTCTTTTTCGTCCCAGTTATTGTTCTAGCGTGCATTTAACGAGAGCTATCAGACTGAATTACTTTGAGTTAAATGTGAGCTTGATCGCCTAGGAGTTACCTTAACTATTGTCAGTAGTGTTCGAAAACACAAATTATCGGTGGGTTTTTATACTAAGTGGTTAACGGTAAAGAAGACTTGGGCAGGGTGGTCTAGTAAGGAAAGGTTTGGTAAGTACATAAAAATAAAGCCCTTACTAAGCAGTAAGGACTTTAAAGAAACAAATCGCAGTGGCTAAATTATTTTAGGCCAGCGAAGTCCGCAAGGATTGCTGCTTTGTCAGTCGCTTCCCAAGGGAACTCTTCACGACCGAAGTGGCCGTATGCAGCAGTCTGCTTGTAGATAGGCTGAAGAAGGTTCAGCATCTCTTGAAGACCGTATGGACGTAGGTCGAAGTTTTGACGAACGGCTTCAATGATGATTTCGTGAGCTACTTTCTCAGTACCAAACGTTTCAACCATGATAGATGTTGGATCTGCAACACCGATAGCGTAAGACAGTTGAATCTCACAACGGTCAGCCATACCAGCAGCAACGATGTTTTTCGCAACGTAACGAGCTGCGTAAGCTGCAGAACGGTCAACTTTTGATGGATCTTTACCAGAGAATGCACCGCCACCGTGACGAGCTGCGCCGCCGTAGGTATCAACGATGATCTTACGACCTGTTAGACCACAGTCACCCATTGGGCCACCGATTACGAAACGGCCGGTTGGGTTGATGAAAAAGTTAGTGTCTTTGTTGATCCACTCAGCAGGAAGTACTGGCTTGATGATCTCTTCCATTACCGCTTCACGTAGGTCAGGTGTTGTTACTGAATCACAGTGTTGAGTCGAAAGAACAACAGCGTCGATACCAACAATCTTACCTTGGTCGTATTGGAACGTTACTTGAGATTTCGCATCTGGGCGAAGGAAGTCAAGCTTGCCGCTCTTACGTACTTCAGCTTGCTTCTTAACAAGAAGGTGAGAGTAAGTAATTGGAGCTGGCATTAGGATTGGTGTTTCGTTAGTCGCGTAACCAAACATGATACCTTGGTCGCCTGCGCCTTGATCTTTAGGATCGGCTTTATCAACACCTTGGTTGATGTCTGGAGACTGCTTACCAATTGTGTTTAGTACTGCACAAGAGTCAGCGTCAAAGCCCATATCAGAATGAACGTAACCAATTTCACGAACTGTTTCACGAGTGATTTCTTCGATATCAACCCATGCAGACGTTGTTACTTCACCGCCAACCATAACCATGCCGGTTTTTACGTAAGTCTCACAAGCAACACGTGCTTTTGGATCTTGTTCCAAGATGGCATCAAGAACAGCATCAGAGATTTGGTCTGCAATTTTATCTGGATGGCCTTCTGAAACAGATTCAGAAGTGAATAGGTGCTTAGCCATGAGAGCTCCACTTTTAGTTTAGTTTTTAGTTGCAAATAGTTAAATGCAAATAATTTCAGGCGTCGCAAGCTAGGAAGCGACGCCATTAAATACAGTATATTTTGTAGGTGTTTCTACATCTAGACGGCTATTCTAAATTCCAGCGGTCGAATTACAAGCTCTTTTTTATGATATGTCATAACTAAACGTTTGCGTATCGGTCGAGATAACGCATTGCTAAGTGATGTAAATGTTCGAAAATTGCGAAAAGTGACCGTTAAAATGCCAGTAAAACGTTTGCAGTCGCTAAAGTCGTTTGAGAGAATACCCGCGCTAATAAAAATGAAAACTTTAGCATCAATCTCTTTTTTAAATCGCTTATGTACTCAGGAGCAGACATGCCTTCTCGTAAAGATCTAGCCAATGCAATTCGCGCACTTAGCATGGATGGCGTTCAACAAGCAAATTCAGGCCACCCTGGCGCACCTATGGGTATGGCTGACATCGCTGAAGTTCTTTGGCGTGGTCACTTGAACCACAACCCAGCAAACCCAGAGTGGGCTGACCGCGACCGTTTTATTCTGTCTAACGGGCATGGTTCAATGTTGATTTACTCTCTGCTTCATCTTGCAGGTTACGAGCTTTCAATTGAAGACCTTAAGAACTTCCGTCAACTGCACTCTAAGACTCCTGGTCACCCAGAGTACGGTTACGCTCCTGGTATCGAAACAACGACTGGTCCTCTAGGTCAAGGCATCACTAACGCTGTTGGTATGGCGATGGCTGAGAAAGCATTGGCTGCACAGTTCAACAAAGAAGGCCACGACATCGTCGATCACTTCACTTATGCATTCATGGGTGATGGTTGTCTGATGGAAGGTATCTCTCACGAAGCATGTTCTCTAGCAGGTACGCTAGGTCTTGGTAAGCTGGTTGCTTTCTGGGATGACAACGGCATCTCTATCGATGGCGAAGTTGAAGGTTGGTTCTCTGACGATACACCTAAGCGTTTTGAAGCTTACGGCTGGCACGTAATCCCGGCCGTTGATGGTCACGACTCTGATGCTATCAACGCGGCTATCGAAGCAGCTAAAGCGGATCCTCGTCCAACGCTTATCTGTACTAAAACTATTATCGGTTTTGGTTCTCCAAACAAAGCGGGTACGCACGACTGTCACGGTGCTCCACTAGGCGCTGATGAAATCACAGCAACTAAAGCGGCACTTGGTTGGGAACACGGTCCTTTCGAAATTCCAGCTGATATCGCAGCTGAGTGGAATGCGAAAGAAGCGGGCGCAGCGAAAGAAGCGGCTTGGAATGCTAAGTTTGACGCATACGCAGCGGCTCACCCAGAGCTAGCAGCAGAATTTAAACGTCGTACTAACGGCGAGCTTCCAGCTGAATGGGAAGAGAAAGCAAACGCAATCATTGCTGACCTTCAAGCTAACCCAGCAAACATCGCATCACGTAAAGCATCTCAAAATGCGCTAGAAGCGTTCGGCGCTATGCTACCTGAATTCATGGGCGGCTCTGCTGACCTTGCGCCTTCTAACCTGACTATGTGGTCTGGTTCTAAGTCTCTTGAAGCGAACGATTTCTCAGGTAACTACATCCACTACGGTGTACGTGAATTCGGTATGACGGCTATCATGAACGGTATCGCTCTGCACGGTGGTTTCGTACCATACGGTGCAACGTTCCTAATGTTCATGGAATACGCACGTAACGCAATGCGTATGGCGGCTCTGATGAAAATTCAGAACATCCAAGTTTACACACACGATTCTATCGGCCTAGGCGAAGATGGTCCTACTCACCAACCGGTTGAGCAGATCGCTTCTCTACGTCTGACTCCAAACATGAGCACATGGCGCCCATGTGACCAAGTTGAGTCTGCTGTTGCTTGGAAACTGGCAATCGAGCGTAAAGATGGTCCTTCTGCACTTATCTTCTCTCGTCAAAACCTTGCACAACAAGATCGTGACGCTGAGCAAGTAGCAAACATCGCGAAGGGGGGTTACATCCTGAAAGATTGTGCTGGCAAGCCAGAGCTAATCATCATTGCAACGGGTTCTGAAGTTGAGCTAGCGGTTAGCGCTGCTGCTGAACTAACAGCTGAAGGTAAAGCGGTACGCGTAGTCTCTATGCCTGCAACTGACGCGTTTGATAAGCAAGACGCTGAATACCGTGAGTCTGTACTTCCAGCTGACGTAACAGTACGTATTGCTGTAGAAGCTGGCATCGCTGACTTCTGGTATAAGTACGTTGGCTTCGGTGGAAAGATCATCGGTATGACAACGTTCGGCGAATCTGCACCAGCAGGCGAGCTATTCAAGATGTTCGGTTTCACTACTGAAAACGTAGTAAATACAGCGAAAGAACTTCTTGCTTAATCATTGATTACTAGCCTTGTGCGAACAATGAAATGAATGAAAAAACCGAGCTTTAAGCTCGGTTTTTTTGTATCTGGGGTTTGTTATCACTTAGACTAAGGCTTACAAGCAACAGATCAATCTGTCATAAGTCAGCTGAGTTATTCAAGTAATGCCTTTTAGGTAGGATTCAGTTATCATCTGTTGCACGAAATTTTGGTTAGATGTACGGAACTATGCTAAAAGTCGCGATAAATGGATTTGGACGAATAGGGCGCAATGTATTGCGCGCTGTCTATGAAAGTGGCAAAAGCCAACAAATCAAAGTAGTAGCGGTCAATGAGCTTGCTCAGCCTGACGCTATGGCTCACCTATTGCAGTACGACACCAGTCACGGCCGCTTCGGCAAGAAAATCTCAAACGATCAAGAGCACATCTATGTTCATCATGGCATTGGTGCTGAAGATAAAGGAGAGTTTGATACCATTCGTATCTTACACTTGGCTGATATTGAACTGCTGCCTTGGCGTGACCTTGAAGTCGATATTGTTCTCGATTGTACCGGTGTTTACGGTTGCCGAGATGACGGCTTAGCACACATCGCTGCTGGAGCGAAAAAGGTGCTGTTCTCGCATCCTGGTGCTAATGACCTTGATAACACCATTATCTATGGTGTGAATCACGAGACTATCGAAGCCGATCATCGAATCGTTTCCAATGGTTCATGTACCACCAATTGTATTGTCCCTATCATCAAGGTGCTTGATGATGCCTTTGGTATTGAGTCCGGCACGATTACGACCATTCACTCTTCTATGAATGACCAGCAAGTGATCGATGCGTACCACAGCGACCTACGTCGAACTCGAGCAGCAAGCCAATCCATCATTCCTGTCGATACCAAATTGCATAAAGGTATTGAAAGAATCTTCCCGAAATTTTCTAACAAATTTGAAGCTATATCTGTGCGTGTGCCGACGGTAAACGTCACTGCGATGGATTTAAGTGTCACAATTAATGCAAATGTGAAAGTTAATGACGTAAATCAAACCATTGTTAATGCATCCCAGTGTACATTACACAATATAGTTGACTATACTGAAGCGCCACTCGTTTCCATCGACTTTAATCACGATCCCCATAGCGCAATTGTTGATGGTTCACAAACTCGAGTGAGCAACGGCCACTTAGTAAAAATGCTTGTGTGGTGTGACAATGAATGGGGCTTTGCGAACCGGATGCTGGATACGGTTCTTGCAATGCAAGCTTCTGAAGGCAAGAAGTAAGACCTAGAAGCAAATGTGTGGATTATTTATTTTTTAGCTTGAAATAAATACTAAGAGTCCACATATTATTAGTAGTGAAAGAATTACCAGTTGAATAATTTATAGGCTTAGCAGGGTTGCTGAGTTTCCAAAACTTTATTTTTATTTAAATTTGAGAGGACAAATCATGTCTGTGATCAAGATGACTGACCTGGAACTTGCAGGTAAACGCGTATTCATCCGTGCTGACCTAAACGTACCAGTAAAAGACGGTAAAGTAACTTCAGATGCACGTATCCTTGCATCTCTACCAACTATCAAACTTTGCCTAGAAGCTGGCGCAAAAGTTATGGTTACTTCTCACCTTGGTCGTCCTACTGAAGGCGAATACAACGAAGAGTTCTCTCTAGCTCCTGTAGTTAACTACCTAAACGACGCACTAGACTGCGACGTTAAACTAGCGAAAGATTACGTAAATGGTCTTGAGCTAAACGCTGGTGAACTAACTGTTCTTGAAAACGTTCGCTTTAACAAAGGCGAGAAGAAGAACGAAGAAGCACTTTCTAAGCAATACGCTGCACTATGTGACATCTTCGTGATGGACGCATTCGGTACAGCTCACCGTGCTCAAGCTTCTACACACGGCGTTGGTACTTACGCTCCTGTAGCATGTGCTGGTCCTCTTCTAGCGGCTGAGCTTGAAGCTCTTGGTAAAGCAATGGACAACCCAGCTCGCCCACTAGTGGCTATCGTTGGTGGTTCTAAAGTTTCTACTAAACTAACTGTTCTAGAATCTCTTTCTAAAATCGCTGACCAACTTGTTGTTGGTGGTGGTATCGCGAACACGTTCATCGCTGCTGAAGGCCACAACGTAGGTAAGTCTCTATACGAAGCTGACCTAGTTGAAACGGCTAAGAAGCTAATGAAAGAGTGTGCTATCCCAGTAGCGACTGACGTTGCATGTGCTAAAGTATTCGACGAAAACGCAGAAGCTGAAATCAAGCACGTTTCTGAAGTTCAAGACGACGACATGATCTTCGACCTTGGCCCAGATTCAACTGCAGCTCTAGCTGAAATCATCGGCAACGCAAAAACAATTCTTTGGAACGGCCCTGTAGGCGTATTCGAATTCAAAAATTTCGAAGCGGGTACTGCTGGCATTTCTAAGGCAATCGCTGACTCTGAAGGTTTCTCAGTAGCAGGCGGTGGTGACACGCTAGCAGCTATCGACAAGTTCGGTATCAAAGCAGATGTTTCTTACATCTCTACTGGCGGCGGCGCTTTCCTTGAGTTTGTTGAAGGTAAAGTACTTCCTGCAGTAGCAATGCTTGAAGAGCGTGCTAAAGCATAATTGATTTAGAAAGGCGAGATGTGAATCTCGCCTTTTAACGTTTGCTGCATATCACACTTTTTTGCTAGAATGGCATAAGTTGTGAGCAAACGATTGCAAATTTTTAAACTTAAGTTTTTTAATCTTAAAACGATAGAATAAATAGGACTATTTCCATGTCTAAGATCTTCGATTTTGTAAAACCTGGTGTGATTTCTGGCGATGACGTACAGAAAGTATTTGAAGTAGCAAAAGCAAACAAATTTGCTCTTCCTGCAGTAAACGTAATCAACACTGATACTATCAACGCTGTTCTTGAAGCTGCTGCTAAAGCAAAAGCTCCAGTTGTTGTTCAGTTCTCTAACGGCGGTGCTGGTTTCTTCGCTGGTAAAGGCGTTAAACTTGAAGGTCAAGGCGCACAAATTCTTGGCGCTGTAGCTGGTGCAAAATACGTTCACGCAGTAGCAGAATCTTACGGTGTTCCAGTTATTCTTCATACTGACCACGCTGCTAAGAAACTTCTTCCATGGATCGACGGTCTACTAGACGCTGGTGAAGAGTTCTTCGCACAAACTGGTAAGCCACTATTCTCTTCTCACATGCTAGACCTTTCTGAAGAGTCTCTAGAAGAGAACATTGAAACATGTGCAGCTTACTTAGCTCGCATGGCTAAACTAAACATGACAATCGAGATCGAACTTGGTTGTACTGGTGGTGAAGAAGATGGCGTTGATAACTCTGATATGGACGCATCTGAGCTTTACACTTCTCCTGAAGATGTTGCATACGCATACGAGAAACTAAACGCAGTTAGCCCACGTTTCACTATCGCAGCTTCTTTCGGTAACGTACACGGTGTTTACCAAGCTGGTAACGTTGTACTTACTCCAACTATCCTGCGTGATTCTCAAGCATACTGTGCTGAGAAGTTTGGCATTGCAGCTGACGCTCTTAACTTCGTATTCCACGGTGGTTCTGGTTCTTCTGAAGCAGAAATCCAAGAGTCTATTGGTTACGGTGTTATCAAAATGAACATCGATACTGATACTCAGTGGGCTTCATGGGATGGCGTTCGTACTTACGAAGCTGAGAACCGTGATTTCCTACAAGGTCAAATCGGTAACCCAACTGGCGAAGCTGCTCCAAACAAGAAGTTCTACGATCCACGCGTATGGCTACGTGCTGGTCAGTCTTCAATGGTTACTCGTCTTGAGAAAGCATTCGCTGACCTTAACGCTGTAGACGTACTGTAATTCTTTGAATTAAGTACTCTTTAAGTTTTTAAAGCCCGCTCATTGAGCGGGTTTTTTTATGTCTGATAAAAACTTGTACTAAATATGTGAAAAACCTAGCGTGCGGTGAATAAATTTCGTAGTCTTTTAGTTATCGGTATTTGTGTTTATTGGTAAGTTTTATTAATTCAAAAGCTTACATAAATATGACTTTGCAATCTGTCAAAGATAGGATATCGTGCCGAAAAATTGAACTTGGTTCAGTTTATAAAAAAGGACTTGGCTTTAATTTACTTTTAACACAACGACTTAATATGAGTTATACGGTTTATTTTGTTGTTGGGTAAGTTTGGCTTAAGGCAGTTTAGCTCATAGCAAATTATATAGAGGATGCACATTATGGCTGATAGTTCGACAGCGATTGAGACTCCACTTGTGGATGGTCTGTCTCACGCAGAACAGTGGTTAACAAATAACTCAGATCTGTTTATTCAATACGGTGTAAACATTATCTCAGCACTGATAATTCTATTTATTGGTAACCTTATTGTTAAAGCAGTAGCGAATAGCGTGTCTAAGGTTCTTCAGAAGAAGAAAATGGACCGAGCAGTTGTGGAGTTCGTCCATGGTTTAGTTCGTTACTTGTTGTTTGTTATTGTTTTAATTGCAGCACTTGGTCGTCTAGGCGTTCAAACTGCATCTGTGGTTGCTGTTATTGGTGCGGCTGGTTTGGCTGTTGGTCTTGCACTACAAGGCTCACTATCTAACTTTGCTGCGGGTGTACTTATCGTTGCATTCCGTCCATTCAAGTCTGGTGACTACGTGGAAATTGGTGGTGTAGCGGGTTCAGTAGATTCAATTCAGATCTTCCAAACCGTTCTAACAACACCAGACAACAAAATGGTTGTAGTACCTAACGGCAGCGTTATTGGTAGCCCAATTACTAACTACTCTCGTCATGATACGCGCCGTATTGATCTAATGATTGGTGTTTCTTACAACGCCGATCTTCAAAAGACAAAAGCGCTACTGACTAAGATCTGTGAATCTGATGAGCGTGTACTGAAAGAGCCTGGCGTTCAAGTTGGTGTTCACACACTAGCGGATTCTTCAGTTAACTTTGTTGTTCGTCCTTGGGTCAGCACTGTTGACTACTGGAATGTTTACTTCGACCTGATGCAAGCAATCAAAGAAGGCTTGGATAACGAAGGTATCGAAATCCCATTCCCGCAAGTGGATGTGCACATGAATAAAGTAGAAGCTTAATTTCTAGTTAGTTTTTCTAGCTATAAGCTTTTATAAGGAAAGGCGGATAACTTAGGTTATCCGCCTTTTTTTGATGAGTTAAGTCTGTGGATGACTCAATATGAACGGATTTAGCCGTACTGCTCAATGAGTCCATTGGCGAGTACAAGTGCAATAGTAAACATCATGGTTGCTACCGCGATATCGATGCCTTTCTTAACTTTGGGTTTCGATAGCGTTGGGCCTAGCTTTGCAGCGCCTAATGACAAAGAGTAAAACCAAACAAATGAAGCCAAGATTGTTCCCATAGCAAAAGCAATTCTGTCGTTACCTTCAAACTGTCCGCCAATAGATCCTAGAATCACCACGGTATCCAAATAGAGGTGTGGGTTTAATACGGTCACCGCCAATGCACCTAAAATAACGGTGCGCTTACCGCGAGCTAATATCTCACCCTTTGATTCATCACTGGTACGTGTTCTGAACGCACTGCGTAGGGATAGCAAGCCATAAACCGTAAGAAAGGCGATACCACCCAATGTCACTGAGGTGAGTAGTAATTCATTCTGTGACAAGATCGCTCCGCCACCAAAAATACCCAATGAGATGAACAAGGTATCGAGCAGACTACAAATCGTTGCTGTGGTTAGGTGGTGATTGCGTTTTATCCCTTGATTTAAGACGTACGCATTCTGAGCGCCAATAGGGATGATCATGCTTGCCCCTAGACCAAAACCTTGTAATAAAACCCAAAAATTCATTTCAACCTCCACTTAATTAACGATATTTATGTGCTATATGGCGAAGATACTCTGACACTTTAAATAAGTATAATTAATGATTTTAATCTATTATTAGAGTTGCTAATGTGGGCGGTAATTAGGCCAAAAAGGAAGCAAGTTGATGCGTGGATTGGATTATAAATGGATAGAAGCACTGGACGCTGTGGTGAAACAACGCAGTTTTGAAAGGGCAGCCGAGCAGTTATATATCTCCCAGTCTGCGGTGTCTCAACGCATCAAACAACTGGAAAAATGGTTAGCACAGCCTGCTCTGGTAAGAGAGAGCCCACCAAGGCCAACACCAGCAGGAAAAAAACTGTTGGGTTTGTATCGTCGTGTTCGCTTGTTAGAGCACGAGCTTGTCCCAGAGTTAATGAACGAAGAGGGAGCTCAACCTCTTTCTCTGTCTATTGCGACCAATGCTGATAGCTTGGCGACATGGTTACTTCCTGCGTTATCTGATGTGATGAATTCACGTCAAGTTGAGTTGAACCTTGCGATTCATGGTGAATCAAGAACCATTGAGAAGATTAAAAGTGGTGAGGTTGCTGGGGCAATCAGCCTCGAACCTCAACCTATTCCAGGTTGCAGTGCGGACTATCTTGGAAGAATGGATTATGTGTGTGTGGCGAACCCTAGCTTCCATCAACGCTACTTCTCTGATGGAGTGAACTATTCGACACTAACCAAAGCCCCTGCGGTTTCGTACGACCAATACGATGATCTGCATAAGAAATTTTTGCATGATCATTTTAACGTCCCGAGAGATAGCGTGATCAATCATACTGTCGGTAGTTCAGAAGCATTTGTACGCTTGGCATTGTCGGGCGTTGCCTACTGTTTGATTCCTCGATTGCAGATTATCGAGGAGCTAGAGTCTGGTGCTTTGATTGATATTACGCCCGGCTTTTTATTGTCTTACCGAATCTATTGGCACCATTGGCAATTAGAGAGCGGGGTATTAAAAGAGATATCTCAAGCGATATTAAATTATGCCCACAACCACTTACCTCAGTAAGCTGTTGGTTTTTGCAGCGTCAAAGTTGTGTTAGAAGTCCTGTCGCGGGATTGGTTATGTGACAAATTGCTCTATGATAAAAGAACATTTGTTCAGCATAGGTTTACCTAATGAAGTTTGTACCAAAGATGTTAGCAACGTCTCTTACTCTTACTGCAGCATTGAGTGCTGTGAGTTTTCCATCATTGGCTGACTCGCCATCTTTTCCGCATATTTCAACGACAGGCTATGGTGAAGTGATCGCGACACCAGACATGGCGACATTTTCAGTTAGAGTCGTGGAATCGACGATGACTGCTGAGCAGGCTAAAAATACCGTTGATAAAGTGGTGACTGGCTTTCTAAATAAGCTACATCAAGCGGGTGTTGATGAGGCGAGTGTACACAGCTCTAACCTGTATTTATCTCCTCAATATCATTACCCGAAAAATGGTAAACCTGAACTGGTTGGTTACCGTGCGTCACGTAATGTGACCGTTCAAGTGAATGAGCTAGCCAACTTAAATGACTACATGGATATTGCCATCGGGCAGGGTATTAACCAGATCGATAATATCCAACTTCAGGTTCGTGACCAAGCTAAGTATCAGGAGCAAGCGCGCTTGGAGGCCATTAAAGATGCGACATCAAAAGCTAAATCATTAGCGAGCGGTTTTGAGCGCGAGTTAGGTGATGTCTGGCGCATAGATTACAACGCACAATCTTCTCAGCCTGTATTGATGCGTTCAATGGCAATGGATGCGAGAACCGAGTCGAATTCTTATGAAGATTCGACGATCACCATTCGTGATCGAGTTAATGTGATCTACCAACTAGAAGAGTAGTGAACATACCTCAGGAAGGGATTAGATCATCATGATCTATTTACCTACAGTAGACCAAATACTAAAAAGGCTCTCATTACGAGAGCCTTTTCTATTTTTACTTATGATCTAATTCGATGATTAGTGAAGTAAACGAGCACGAATGGTGCCTTCGATCTCTTTCAGTTTAAGCAGAGCTTCTTCTGAACGATTCGCTTCCACGTCGATAACCACATAACCCATATCTGCTGCAGTTTGTAAGTACTGACCTGCAATGTTAATCCCTTCCTCTGCGAAGATGGTGTTAATTTGAGTTAGGATACCCGGACGGTTTTCGTGAATGTGCAGCAGGCGAGAAGCACCTGTATGTAGTGGTAATGATACTTCAGGGAAGTTAACACTGGATAGCGTTGAGCCATTATCAGAGTATTTTGCAAGCTTACCTGCTACTTCAACACCGATGTTCTCTTGTGCTTCCTGAGTTGAACCACCCACGTGAGGCGTTAGGATCACGTTATCGAACTGCATCAATGGTGACTCAAATGGGTCAGCATTGGTTTTTGGTTCCGTTGGGAATACATCGATTGCTGCACCTGAAAGGTGACCAGAATCTAGAGCACCACACAGAGCAGGGATATCAACAACAGTGCCACGAGCTGCATTGATAAAGATAGAACCAGGCTTCATGCGCTCGAACTCTTCTTTACCCATCATGTCTTTAGTTTCATTGGTTTCAGGTACGTGTAAAGAGATCACGTCACACTTATTCAGCAACTCGGTCATCGTATGAACTTGAGTGGCATTACCTAGAGACAGCTTGTTTTCGATATCGTAAAAGTAAACACGCATACCCAGATTTTCAGCAATAATACCTAGCTGAGTTCCGATGTGACCGTAGCCAATAATACCTAAACGCTTACCACGAGCCTCGTAAGAGTTGTCTGCACTCTTTTTCCAGATACCACGGTGAGCAAGAGCATTCTTCTCTGGGATACCTCGAAGCAGTAATAGAACCTGACCTAGAACGAGTTCAGCAACGCTTCGAGTGTTTGAGAACGGTGCATTGAAAACAGGGATACCGCGCTTAGCTGCTGCTTGAAGGTTGACTTGGTTAGTACCAATACAGAAACAACCGACGGCAACCAGCTTTTCAGCCGCATCAATCACTTCTTGGGAGATGTTGGTGCGAGAACGGATACCAATGAAGTGAGCATCTTTAACTGCTTCAAGAAGTTCATCTTCAGGTAGTGAGCCTTTGTGGTACTCAATGTTTGTGTAACCAGCGGCTTGCAGTACTTCTACAGAAGAAGGGTGAAGACCTTCTAGAAGTAGAATTTTAATTTTGTCTTTTTCCAGTGAAACTTTGGCCATTGTTCTCGTCCTTAAAATGGAAAGGTTGGGCAAATGCGGCGCACGTGCTACAAAATGGCTGAAAGGGGAACAAATTCACCACTTTGTTAGGAGACAAACGTTTTCCCTGTGCGTCTTCTGAACAATAAAGTAACAAAAAAAAAATGTTTTGGGTAAGAAAATTACGGAATAAGACATAATTTTACAGCAATAAAGCAAAAAAAACGGCGCCCTAGGGCACCGTCTGTAATGAAGTAACAGAAAAACTCAATCTTCTATTATTTATTCTTCGATTTTTGCACCTTCAGGCGTGCCTGTGATAACCACATCAGCACCACGGTGAGCGAACAGGCCAACCGTCACCACACCAGCGATACCATTGATGATATCTTCTAGTTGTTTCGGGTTTTCAATCGCCATGCCGTACACATCTAGGATCACGTTGCCGTTATCGGTTGTGCAGCCTTCGCGGTAAACTGGGTCACCACCAAGTTTCACTAGTTCACGTGCAACGTATGAACGTGCCATTGGGATAACTTCAACAGGCAATGGGAATTTACCCAACACATCAACTGCTTTGGTACCATCAACGATGCAAATAAACTTATCAGAGATAGCTGCTACGATTTTTTCACGAGTCAAAGCAGCGCCGCCGCCTTTGATCATATCGCGTGAAGCGTTAATCTCGTCAGCACCATCAACATAGACGTCTAGCTTGAATACGTCGTTGCATTCGAATACTTTGATTTCTAGTGCTTCTAGTTTTTCAGTAGAGGCTACAGAGCTTGAAACCGCACCTTTGATTTTGTCTTTCATTGTGCCAAGTGCGTCGATGAAGTGATTTACTGTTGAGCCAGTACCTACACCTACAATGCTGCCTTCTTCAACATATTGAAGTGCTGCCCAGCCCGCTGCTTTTTTCATTTCATCTTGAGTCATGCCATTCTCCTGAATAAGGTCTTGCGCTTTGAATTAATCGTTCGCGTATTGAAGTTAACGTTTAGATATCGAGGTTAACGTTTGCGGCGCGATTATAGCGCTTTAATGGTTGTTTTCCCATTGCCAAGTTTTACTCGGAGTCACGATTTTAGGTAACGGAATGTCCCAACCTTCAATTGGTAAGCGATCGACATGTTGGCAATCGTGAGCAAGGCCAATAGGTGTTGCGCCATTGCCCGTCTCGAACCATCGAGCCAAGGTGCGATCGTAATATCCGCCGCCCATGCCTAAGCGATGTCCTTGAGAGTCAAAGCCCACCAGTGGTGTGAGAATCAGATCAAGTTGCTGACATGGTTTGACGAGTAATTGATTGAGTTGAGGTTCAACGATGCCGTACTTATTCAAAACCGTCGGTGTGCTTAGCGAGTAGTGCAGAAACAGCAGGTGTCCGGCCGAGAAGGGGTGCAATACTGGTAAATAAGTTTGCTTGCCTTGCGCCCATAACCATTCAATTAAAGGCTGGGTATCGAGTTCGCCATCAATGGAAATATAGAGGGCGATATGTTGAGCTGACTGAATCTCATCAAGCTGAGAACACTGCTTAACTAAGTCTATACCGGATTGAGTTTGTTGGTTGCCTGATAAGGCATTGCGTTTGATACGGATCTGTTTGCGAAATTCGCTGCGTGTGAGCGTCTTCATAAGAAGGGATACCCCAAAGTGCCGTTGAGAATAGATGGCCCTTGAACCAGCGAGTTCAAGGCGGATCAGCAATGATTACCGTAGGCTTCTCGGCGGACCGAGCATGCTCAATAGCACTCAAGTACTAACCCTTAGGGATTGCTTATCGGCTCGGGGACGTGAATCCTCTGACAAACACTCCAGGGTAAATTTTGTGTACGCTATTGCTGTCCGTGCTTCACTTTACTGAGGACATCGGAAAGTGATGTCGTGAGCTGTTCCATTCGCTCGGTCAGTGCGTTTTGTTCATCATTTGCTTCAAACTTCTTAGTTTGTAATTCATAGCAAATGTTCAGAGCTGCGATCGTTAGCAGCTTCACTTCATTGGTTACCTTAGTACGTTCAGCCATCTCTTTCAATCGATTATCAAGATCGACCGCCGCTGCAATCAATGACTCTTCTTGCCCTGGAGGACAATTAACTCGAGTCAGTTTTCCTAATATTTCAACGTCTACCGCTTGATTACTCATGATGGATGAACTCTTTAACGCACTATTTAAGGCTGTTGCCCTTTATCATATTTTTACAAAGAAAAAGTGCAAGTACCGATGAGGAAGCAATCTCCTCTGAGGGAGAAACTATAGGTAAACCGCTATTAAGATTCAAGCTTTTCAGAGTGACTGTTTGTAAATGAGAGCTTGAGCACACAGTAATTCAGCAAATTGAACAATTGGTAGTCAGTCATCCTTCAATTGCTCAGGATCGATGCTTATCAGAATTGGGGTGAAGTGGTACGATTATACTATCGATATAAAGAATAACTGAGCGAGCTATCTGATGAGCGAAACTACTTTACCTGACTACCTAACGGTTGCGACTGAACTTCAATCGGCAAGCCTAGCCGTAAACCCTGCTGAGATGCATGGTTTATTAACGGGTATGTTAAGCGGAGGCTTAAACCTGGCAGATAAAAGCTGGCAACCACTGATCTTTGATTACACCAATGAAGGTATGGGCTGGCCAGATCGCGCATTAACGCTTGCGGAAGCAACGCTAAAAGTAACGACCAGCGAAATCACAGGTTCAGGCATGGAGCTGTCTATGTTGTTGCCGGACGAAGACGCAAGCGCAAGCCTGTTTGATCTTGCGGACGGTGTGTCTGATTGGATTAACCACTTCATTTCTGGCTTAGGCTTGGTTGGCGCTCAATTGAATAAAGCCTCTGACGGTACCAAAGAAGCTTTGGCTGATCTTGAAGAGATGGCAAAGCTGGGTATTGATGAAGAAGATGATATGGAAGAGCAGGCGCAGCTTCTAGAGCACGTTATTGAACACGTAAAAGCGTGTGCACTAACGATTCATGCTGAATTCGGTGCTCGCCCATCTGCAGATGCAGCTCCAACCATTCATTAATCCGCTTGCCGGTTTGAGGTTATAATGGCTCAGTATGATGTTGTAATTGCTGGTGGCGCAATGGCAGGGGCGACCTTAGCCCTTGCTCTGAATCACCTCAGTCAAGGTTCACTATCGATCGCGGTAGTAGAGCCTTATCAGGTTGATCATCAAGCTCACCCTGGTTTTGATTCTCGTTCGATCGCTTTGTCTTATGGCACGGTGCAGATCCTTGATTCTTTGCATTTGTGGCAATCTATCGCACCGGTAGCAACCCCGATTAAAGATATCCATGTATCGGATAGAGGGCATGCCGGAATGACGGACATCTACAGTGAAGAGCTTGCTG
This sequence comes from Vibrio sp. QJM3NY_39, assembly GCF_057785895.1. NCBI lineage: Bacteria > Pseudomonadati > Pseudomonadota > Gammaproteobacteria > Vibrionales > Vibrionaceae > Vibrio > Vibrio sp. QJM3NY_39. Next base: position 455,339 of record NZ_CM173505.1, read on the forward strand.
TTGATGCGCTTGGCTATGTGGTGGAGTTGGCGGGTGTGGGGCGAATCTATCAGCAGAAGCTTGAATCCGAAGCTGCAATTACGATGCTTTGCCCTGAGTCTGTCAGTAAAGTCGAACGTGAAGAGTTGCAAACGACGATTGAACTGACAAGTGGGCAAACAGTAACAACTAAGTTATTGGTTGCTGCCGATGGCGCTATCTCAACATGTTGCCAGCAACTCAATATCTCATTGAGTGAGCATGACTTTGAACAAGTTGCGGTGATTGCCAATATCGTGGCGAGCGAACCTCATCAAGGTCGAGCATTTGAGCGTTTTACTCATCATGGGCCAGTCGCTCTCTTACCGATGAGTGACAACCGTTTGTCGCTGGTTTGGTGTTTGTCACCGGAGCAAGCGCAAAAAGTGATGACCCTAAACGACAATGAATTTCTTGAGCAGTTGCAGAGTGACTTTGGTTGGCGACTTGGCCGACTCGAGAAGGTAGGCAAGCGTGCCAGTTACCCACTGATTCTTCGTCATCGTCAGCAAAATATCTCTCATCGTTTTGCGATCGTAGGCAATGCTGCTCAAACGCTTCACCCAATTGCGGGACAAGGCTTTAATCTTGGCATTCGTGATGTGGCTTCCTTGGCGGAAGAGTTGTGTACCCAACTCGATGATGTTGGGCGTTACAATGGTCTTGTTAACTTTAGAAAGCGTAGAGAACAAGATAGAGACACGACGATTACGCTGACATCAAGCCTAGTCCATTTATTCTCAAACGATTTTTTGACCGCTCGCATTGGGCGTAATCTTGGGTTAGCCGTAATTGATAACCTTCCACCACTTAAAGGTCCACTTTTGCGTCATACGCTTGGCCTAGTAGAAAGATAAGGTAGAAAAATAATGATGCAAAGTGTTGATATCGCGATTGTTGGTGGAGGCATGGTTGGCCTAGCGCTTGCTGCTGCGTTGAAAGACAGTGACCTAAGAATTGCCGTCATTGAAGGCAGGGCACCCAGTGAAGGGCTTAGCGAATTGCCTGATGTGCGTGTGTCGGCATTGAGCCGCTCTAGTGAAGTGATTCTTCGTAACCTAGGCGCATGGCAAGGCATTGAACAAAGACGTGCGGCACCTTACCAAGCGATGGAGGTGTGGGAACAAGATAGCTTTGCTCGTATTGAGTTTGACTCGACACGTTTGGCTCAGCCGAATCTCGGTCATATTGTTGAAAACCGTGTGATTCAACTCGCACTGCTTGAACAGGTGAAGAAGCAAGATAATGTCAGCTTGTACATGCCCGCGACGTGCAAAACGATGGCGATTGGTGAAAGCGAAGCATGGCTAACGCTAGATAATGGCCAAGCACTGACCGCTAAGTTGGTTGTTGGAGCGGACGGCGCAAACTCTTGGGTTCGCAAACAACAAGATATCCCATTAACACATTGGGATTACGGACACAGCGCGATTGTCGCGAATATCAAGACCACAGAGCCGCATCACAGCGTTGCTCGTCAGATATTCACACCACAAGGGCCATTGGCATTCCTACCAATGCAGCCAAGCCACATGAGCTCGATAGTTTGGTCTACGGAGCCTAATCGTGCCGAGAAGCTTGTATCCATGTCGGATGCTAATTTTAATAAGCAACTGACGGCTGAGTTCGACTCAAAACTTGGTTTATGTGAAGTGGTTGGTGAGCGTTTTGCCTTCCCATTACGTATGCGCTATGCACGTGACTTTGCTTTAGAGCGTGTCGCTTTGGTTGGTGATGCAGCTCATACGATTCACCCGTTAGCGGGGCAAGGGGTCAACTTAGGGCTATTAGATGCTGCAAGCTTAGCGCAAGAGCTGTTAACGCTTTGGGCTGCTGGCGAGGACATTGGTACCAAGCGTAACCTTCGTGGCTACGAGCGCTGGAGAAAAGCAGAGGCGGCTAAAATGATTGCGTCTATGCAGGGCTTTAAAGATCTGTTTGAAGGCGATAACCCAGCCAAGAAGCTGATTCGTGGTATCGGTATGAAGCTCGCGGGCCAATTACCGGGTGCGAAAGATGAGATCATGAAGCGAGCACTGGGTTTGTCAGGCAATCTTCCTGATCTAGCCAAGCGTCCAGTTACGCACCAATAATCGTGAATCAACAATCGCAAATCAATAGTCGCGCACGGGTGAGCCGTTGTTGATGGTCAGCAGCTGCAGCTGATTGCCATTGACTCAATCTGAACACGAAAAAAGGGTTGGCATTATGCCAACCCTTTTTGTTTTTAATTCTGTAGATAATCAGGTCATGCGTATGCGCAGCGCAGTTTCATGATTTCACTATTTATTTCTTTTACCGTTTGAAAGTGACGCCTTTCTGCTCGGTCTGGCAGCACGAGTTTACCGTTATCAAACTCAAATTTTCCTACGCCGTAAATGTAGATTCGTCCTTTGAAAAGTCGACTTACATGTTTAGCAATCATACTTGGTGTATAGCGCTTAAACAGTCTCATTTTAATTATCCTTATATTTACCTAGCCTGCATATTATAGAAAAACTCCGAGATAATAATTGTGATAAGCATGGAGTAATATGCAGTAGAGTTGACGTGAATTAGATATTTGTGCTGTTCTAAGCACTTTCTTCAGTAAATATCTATTTTTACGTGAGCTTCTCCCCAAAATAATACTGAGTAGTGAACTGCTGTGAACTTTCCTGTTCGGTATTAAGCAGTGATAATGTTACAAGTATAAGAATAGGTGGGATTTTTTTGTTTGTGTAATCAAATTGTAAATTTTTGACAAAAAAAAGCCCGTCTAAAACGGGCGAATAGTCACAGATGCATTACACAAAAGTGGATACTGATGTTACTCAGTGGATTCACTTGTACTGATTTGCTTAAAAGCGAGTCAGTAAATTCACAATAACGTAAATTCCCCCTTGTGACTACTTATGCTTTTATTTTGAGTAACTATTTATTATTGGTGTGTTCTTCTTATGACGAACTTCACACTAAAAATGTATTCAATGAAAAGTTGTACTTAAGTTTGCGAACGATGACTCGATCGAAAAGGTCATCGACTGATGTCAGCAACGATTGGTGCGCAAAGGGCCATAAGATCATTGGGATCCAGCGCAACACCAGCCATTCGATCACCCGAGCTAATAGTAACCGTCGAGTTTTTTTGAATTGAAGGATCAAAAATGATCGGCATGTATCTTTTTAGAGCAAGAGGGCCAACACACCCAGCCTTAAAGCCTGTGATCGTTTCAACATCAGCGAGTGATACACAGGTCATTCGACGGCAATTCAGTACCGAGCGTACTTTCTTGGGGTCGACAGAGCGATCTCCAGCAGTACAGGCCAACGCATATTGGTTGCCCATATCCTTGAGCAGGATACACTTCACCATTTGAGAGGCGTCGATGCCTCGCTCTTGAGCTGTCTCTTCGATGCTGGTGGTTGGTTTACTTTGCATCAGCAGGCGATAGTTCACCTGCTGTTGATCCAGCCATTGTGTAATCAGTGTTTCCACGTGGTTACTCGTCGTCAAGGCTGTAAGGCAGTGGCAGGATATTCCATGTTTGATCAGGCTGCGCGGTCAGTCGAAGCTGAACATCGTCATCAAGGTTGTTTGGCAGTACCATCAAACCAATCGCTTGGTTATTAGCAAATTGATAGACGTTTAATAGTCGGCCTGCACCACGCCAGTTCTCACCCACGCTACGTTCAAGTTCAATCGTATTCTCTAGAGAGAGTACATCTGAAGTTGTTCCAGAAACAATGCGCATCTCACGCTTGTTCATGCCACGGTACTTGGCACGAGCAACCGTTTCTTGACCTGTGTAGCAGCCCTTTGAAAAGCTGATGCCGCCAATCGCTTGTAGGTTAAGAGCTTGAGGGATGTGCTCGTTTTGCTCTGCTTTTGATAGGTTAGGCTGAGCATCAAGAATTTCATGATACTGCCAAAGCGCTTCTGATACTTTTTCAGCTGAGCTGCTTGATACCAAGGCTTCTGCTGCTTCTTGAGTAACAAGTAGAGCCCAACGGTTGTCTGAGACTTGAACGGCTGTACCACCAGAGATAGTACGCACTTTACCTTGGCCCTCTGCAATCGAATCAACGTATTGGTTCGCTGAAGTCCCCATGATTCCGATAACAACGTCAGACGTCTGCTCGATATCAATTTTAGAGAACACGGCGTATTTCTTGATTTCAACTAACTCGACTTCAATTGCCGATTTAGGCTGCATAAGAGCGTAACCACCATTGTGGTGGAACAAACGAAAGATACTCCAAACCTTTCCTTTCGCATCACAATGCGCGCCTAATGTAGAATCATCATTAGGAAGAGTGACGACATCGCACGTTACTTGACCTTGTAGGTACGACTTTTTGTCATCGCCTATCATGGTGATTGCGCTCCAGTCTGACACGTGTGTGATCATCAGTTCTGGAAGCGATTCATTTTGCGTATGAGCGAGCGGCTGAAATGTGTTTTTCCAATCCATTTTATCTTTCCTAAGAATTTTATTTGGCTCTATGTTAATCCGGTTCTGTTTCTTTGTCAGCCTAGGTTTTTTTGTGAGCTTAGATAGGGACTGTGACTCACATAGTAGTTGCAGAGCGTATGACTTGTTACACTCCGAGAAAGAAAAATTATAGGTGAGGATAGCCAATGTACACTGCAGAGCAGAAAGCACGAATTAAATGGGGTTGCCGTCGTGGCATGTTAGAACTTGATGTAGTCATCATGCCATTTTTTGAAGAGTGTTTTGATTCATTGCAAGAGCAGGAACAGCGTGAGTTTGTTTCTCTACTTGAGTGTGATGACCCAGATTTGTTTACTTGGGTTATGGGACATGGGCGCAGTGAAAATCTAGGCCATGCTTCAATGGTTGATAAAATTGTCGCGCACAACCTCAGCAAGGTTCGTTAAGCTTCAGCTTAAACCTTCAGTTTCCGCATTATTTGCAAAAGGCACTGTTTCTGGGTGCCTTTTGTTTTTCATTGTCTTTTCTTCTATCCCGCTCGTTGTTGCCCTCTATTGTTTAGCTCTAATGTTCAGTTTGTTTAAAGCCAATCATGTAATCTTGAATACAGCACATGGATGCTTTGATTATAAAGAAGATGGCGAGATTCGACTCAATGACCAATCCTACACACTTAAGTCCGTTGATAAGATCTGGGCACATTTTTTCGTCAAACTAAAATTCGAATGTGGGCATTCGGTAATGCTTTGGCGTGATAGTTGTCGTGAGCGTGAATATCGCCACTTTCTGGCGAACTTACAACGATCGCACGAGGCAAATGAGAACGCGAGATAAAAGAAAAAGGAGCGCTAGGCTCCTTTTCGTTTGATTGCGTTTAGTTGATTAGCTAATAGCTTTCAAATAATGATTACGACTGGTTTCTCTCTGGCGTAAGAATCGTTGGGCCACTGTCTTTTGCAAGTTCTGGGTAATCCAACGTGTAGTGTAAGCCGCGGCTCTCTTTACGTTGCATCGCACAGCGAACCATTAGCTCAGCCACTTGTAGCAAGTTGCGCAGTTCTAATAGGTTGTTCGAAACCTTAAAGTAGCTGTAGTACTCATGAGTTTCTTGCTGCAGCATCTGAATACGGCGCATTGCACGTTCTAGACGTTTGTCCGTTCGAACAATACCCATGTAATCCCACATGAACAGTCTTAGTTCGTGCCAGTTGTGCTGAATGATCACTTCTTCATCACTGTTGGTGACTTGGCTTTCGTCCCATGCAGGGAGTTCAGCGCACAGTTGAGATTGGTCGATGTTTTCAACGATATCTTTTGCTGCTGCCCAAGCATACACAACACATTCAAGCAGTGAGTTTGACGCCATGCGGTTCGCACCGTGTAAGCCGGTGTAACTCACTTCACCAATCGCATATAAGTTAGTTAAGTCGGTTTGACCTTGCTTATTCACCATCACACCACCGCAGGTATAGTGCGCAGCCGGTACGATAGGGATCGGCTCTTTAGTCATATCAATCCCCAAATCCATCAAACGAGTATGGATCATTGGGAAATGCGTTGTGATGAATTCTTCAGGCTTGTGGCTGATATCAACATACATGCAGTCGGCACCTAGGCGCTTCATTTCGAAGTCAATCGCACGAGCAACCACATCTCGCGGAGCCAGTTCACCACGCTCGTCGAAGTCCTTCATGAAGCGAGAACCGTCTGGACGACGCAGGTAGGCACCTTCACCACGCAGTGCTTCCGTTAGCAAGAAGTTACGCGCTTCTGGGTGGAACAAGCAAGTTGGGTGGAACTGGTTGAACTCAAGGTTTGCTACTCGACAACCCGCACGCCAAGCGATAGCAATACCATCACCTGAAGATACATCTGGGTTAGAGGTGTATTGGTAAACCTTTGAAGCGCCGCCTGTAGCTAATACAACAAATTTAGCGCGCACGGTTTCAACGTGTTCTTGGTTACGGTTCCAAATGTAGGCACCGATAACTTTGTCTTTCGAACCACCAACCTTATCTTCTGTGATCAAATCTAGCGCGTTGTGGCGCTCGAAGATCTCGATGTTGGGGTGATTGTTGACGTTATCTTGCAGTGAGGTTTGCATTGCCATGCCAGTTGCATCGGCAGCGTGTAGAATTCGGCGGTGACTGTGGCCACCCTCACGAGTGAGGTGATATTTTGGTTGGCCTTCCGTGCTGTTCTCATCTTTATCAAATGGAACACCACCATCAATCAGCCATTGCACACACTCTTTAGCATTTTCAGCAATGAATTGAACTGTATCTTCTTCGCATAACCCAGCCCCAGCAATTTGAGTATCTTCTACATGAGACTCAATACTGTCCGACTCATCGAACACCGCGGCGATACCACCTTGTGCGTAATACGTCGATCCTTCGCTGCGTGGTCCTTTGCTTAATACAATTACTTTTGCATGTTCTGCTACACGTAAGGCTAATGACAAGCCTGCCGCACCACTTCCTACCACTAATACATCACACTGATGTTCACGGTTTGCGTTCATAAAACTTATTAAATCCCGGGCTATAGTCGAGTTGTCCACTCTCAATTGACGTTGTCTTGTTTTAGGAGTTTGGCTAAGACTGTTATAATCTCTCCAGAGTCATCCTAAAATGCTACACAAAATCAATGTACAGACAGCTATCTAGAAATATTTAATTGCTCAATACCATTGCTTTTGCTCAAGTTTCCCCAAATTGATAGGGATAGCTATTTTTATTACATCACATTGTGAAACAATAATGGCAAATAATTTTAAGAAAGTTGGAACTTTCGGTATTTGGCTTAGTCACAATAGTGCTCTTGTAGACGGTGGTGTCAATACTACATTTCGCATAATTAGTACCCATATCTGTGAAGGTAAGGGTTATAACAATAGGAGTACCCGCTCGAATGAACGAGCAGCTAACCGATCAAGTGTTGATTGAGCGAGTTCAGAGTGGAGATAAGCAGGCTTTTAACTTACTAGTGGTTAAGTACCAAAATAAAGTTTGTAATCTTATCTCTCGATACGTGAATAATTCCGGTGATGTACCTGATGTAGCACAAGAAGCTTTTATTAAAGCTTACCGCGCGATACCTAACTTTCGTGGCGAGAGTGCCTTCTATACATGGTTGTACCGAATTGCCGTGAACACCGCTAAAAATCATATCGTTGCCCAGAGCCGTAGGCCGCCAGCAACAGATGTAGATGCAGAAGATGCAGAATATTACGAAACAGGCAGCGCGTTAAAAGAAATATCGAACCCTGAGAACTTAACGCTGTCAAACGAATTGAAACAAGTTGTTTTTGGAGCGATTGAAGCGCTACCAGAAGACTTAAAAACTGCAATGACGTTGCGTGAGCTCGAAGGTTTGAGCTACGAAGAGATTGCAGAAGTAATGGATTGCCCTGTAGGAACCGTACGTTCGCGTATTTTCCGAGCTCGTGAAGCGGTGGAAAAGAAAATTAAGCCTCTTTTGCAACGCTAGAACTTGTAATAATTATGGTGAAAATAATGGCTGATAAAGAAAAGCTTTCGGCACTCATGGATGGTGAAACGATCGATAAAGCTCTCATTGTAGATCTCGAATCTGATCAAGAAAGCATGGATACCTGGCAGAGTTACCATCTAATTGGTGATGTTATGCGTGGGGATGCGCCAGAAACTCCAGAGTGGAACATTGCTAACAGTGTTGCGGCAGCGCTTGATAATGAGCCTGCACATAGTGCAATGCCGAACTTGCACCAAGTGCATGTTGAACCAACTGTTGCTCCAATTGAAGAGCAGCCTAAACCTCAGCAAGCGAAGCGTCAGCTTCCAGCGTGGTTACAACAGTTTGGACAAGTTGCCGTGGCAGCGTGTGTCTCACTAGTCGTTGTACTAGGTGTTCAACAATATGGTGGCAGCGACCCTGCTGCGCCAGAGCAGTTGCCTGTTCTCCAGACGATTCCATTTGCGGGTTCTGCGGAACCAGTAAGCTTAACGCGTGACTCTGTTGAGAAGCCAGCATCTGAAGCTAACTTGCAAGAGCAGCGTAAACGCGTTCATGCAATGCTAGAAGATTATGAGCTGCAGCTAAGATTAAACAGTGATGCATCGCCAATGCAAGATGCACATCTAGAATCGGACATTGAATGAAGAAAATCCTGGTCAGTGCACTGACACTGTTCAGTTTGATGTCTCCAACAGCCTTTGCAGAGGAACCCACTGCAAAGGCGTTGTTACATCAGATGAACGAGGCCAGTCAGCATCTAAATTACGAACTCTCCTACATTTTGATCAAGAAGAGCAGTATTGAACCTCTTGTTTATCGCCATGCGGTTAACGACGACCAACAACTTGCACACCTTGTTTACTTGAGCGGGCCTATCCGTGAAGTTATTCGACGTGGTGATGAAGTCAGTTATATTGAACCGGGCACAGAACCGTTTACCATTCAATCTGGCAGTATGGTTGCCCCTGTTATTCCGATGATTAATCGAGATATTGACGCGCTCAACGACTATTACGATTTCGTTAAAGTTGGCCGTGCTCGTGAAGCTGGAAGTACTACGCAAGTATTGCGCGTGGTGCCGAAAGATGGCCTTCGTTACTCTTACGTCGTTTGGGTAGATGAAAAAACGAGTCTTCCTTTGCGTGCCGATCTGTTGGACCGTGATGGCGAAGTGCTTGAACAGTACCGTACTATCTCTTACGTGGTGAACGATAAGATTGCAGAGGCAATGGGGGGCTTGAATAGCGCTCAACTGCCGAAAGTCTTATCGCTGCCGGAAGGCTTAGTGAGTGAAACTAACTGGCAAGCCTCTTGGATTCCTGAAGGATTTAAGTCAAAAGAGCTTAGTCGTTATCCAATGGCTGCGACCGATAAAATGGTTGAAAGCCAACTTTTCAGTGATGGGTTGTTTAGCTTTTCAGTTTATATCGCCGATAAAGACGAACATTCATTGAAAGGGCAGTTGGTACGCCAAGGACGCAGAACGTTACATAGCTTAGTGATTGGTGACAAAGAGATCTCTGTGGTGGGTGATATTCCGCCAGCAACCGCCAAACGTATTGCCCAATCAGTTACGTTCAATAAACCGGTACCAGCGCAATGATGACGGCGCTGGCAACCGTTAGCTCGGTTGAACAAAGCGGTCAACAATACTTTGTTCAACTGAGCTGCGAACAACAAACCAGTTGCAGCAGTTGCTCATCTCAAAAAAGCTGCGGAACGGGTATTGTTACTAAGGCTGTTGGCAATAAATCCTTGTTTTGGCAGCTTAAAACCAAAAGTTTAGTTAAAGCCGGACAGATCGTGGAAATTGGCTTTCCAGAAAAAAGCTTACTGCAGTCTGCGGCTATTGTTTACCTCATTCCACTTTTCATGTTGATGATTGGTGCTGGTTTTGGACAGCTCTTGTTGCAACCCTTACTCCAAGGGGGCGAGGGCATTGTTATCTTAAGTGCAGCGCTGTTTACTGCTGGTGGTATTGCCTTAGCGAAGCGGTTAGCCAAACCAATGGAAGACAAATCCAAGCAAGAAGTCGTCTTGATTCGAATCCTAGGCGAGCCTCTCGTCTAATTTATGATGCTTCTTGCCCTTAAATTGGGTAGAATCTGCCAACTTGATTGAAATGCCGCCACCAATGCTGACTGTAGATTGGACGCGTCGCGGCTTTCTTATTATCCCTATTCAAAGAGTTTAGTCACACCAAGCCTATGAAGCACATTCGTAATTTTTCGATTATCGCCCACATCGACCACGGTAAGTCGACCCTTTCTGACCGCTTAATCCAAGTTTGTGGAGGGTTAAGTGAACGTGAGATGGCAGCTCAAGTCCTCGATTCTATGGATATAGAACGCGAGCGTGGTATTACAATTAAAGCGCAAAGTGTGACTTTAGATTATACAGCGAAAGATGGTGAAACTTACCAACTAAACTTTATCGATACCCCTGGACACGTAGACTTCTCCTACGAAGTATCTCGCTCTCTAGCCGCTTGTGAAGGCGCGCTTCTTGTAGTGGATGCTGGCCAAGGTGTTGAAGCGCAAACTCTAGCAAACTGTTACACCGCGATCGAAATGGAACTGGAAGTAGTGCCAATCTTGAACAAGATTGACTTACCTGCTGCTGAACCTGAGCGAGTTGCTGAAGAAATCGAAGAGATCGTTGGTATCGATGCGATGGAAGCGACGCGTTGTTCTGCAAAAACCGGTATCGGTGTTGATGACGTTCTTGAAAACATCGTAACAGCTATCCCACCACCTGAAGGTGATCCAGACGCACCACTACAAGCGTTGATCATTGACTCTTGGTTCGATAACTATTTAGGCGTTGTTTCTTTGGTTCGTATCAAGAACGGTAAGCTGAAGAAGAACGACAAGATTAAAGTAATGTCGACAGACCAAGTTTGGGGTGTTGACCGTCTAGGTATCTTCACACCTAAGCAAATCGACACAACAGAGCTAAATACTGGCGAAGTTGGTTGGGTTGTTTGTGGTATTAAAGACATCCTTGGCGCACCTGTTGGTGATACGTTGACGCTTGCAAAAGGCGGCAGCACAGAACGTCTACCTGGTTTCCAAAAAGTGAAGCCTCAGGTATATGCAGGTCTATTCCCAGTATCGTCTGATGACTACGAAAACTTCCGTGACGCACTAGGCAAATTAAGCCTGAACGATGCATCACTGTTCTACGAACCAGAAAGTTCAGCAGCACTTGGCTTTGGTTTCCGTTGTGGCTTCTTAGGAATGCTTCACATGGAGATCATTCAAGAGCGTTTAGAGCGTGAATACGACCTAGACCTAATCACAACGGCACCAACCGTAGTGTACGAAGTTGTAAAAACGGATGGCAGCATTCTTTACGTCGATAGCCCGGCTAAATTGCCTGCGACTAATGATGTAGAAGAAATTCGTGAGCCTATCGCTCGTTGTAATATCCTTGTACCGTCAGACTACCTAGGTAACGTAATTACCTTATGTGTAGAAAAACGTGGTGTTCAAGTGGATATGGTTTATCACGGTAAGCAAGTTGCTGTGACGTACGACTTGCCAATGGCAGAAGTGGTTCTAGACTTCTTCGACCGTTTGAAATCAACATCTCGTGGCTATGCGTCACTGGATTACAACTTCCAACGTTTTGAAATGTCGAACATGGTTCGTGTAGACGTATTGCTTAATGGCGAAACGGTTGACGCACTGGCTATTATTACGCACAAAGACATTGCACAGTCTCGTGGTCGTCTATTGGTTGAGAAGATGAAAGAGTTCATCCCTCGTCAGATGTTCGATATCGCGATTCAAGCAGCGATTGGTAACCACATCATTGCTCGTTCTACAGTGAAACAACTGCGTAAGAACGTAATCGCAAAATGTTACGGTGGTGATATCAGTCGTAAGAAGAAACTTCTTAAGAAACAAAAAGAAGGTAAGAAGCGTATGAAGCAGATCGGTAACGTTGAACTGCCTCAAGAAGCATTCTTAGCGATTCTTCATGTTGGTAAAGACTAACTTTATCCAGCATTAAACGAATAATTGAAAGTGGAAGAGTAGCTCGCTATTCTTTCACTTTCGTTATTTTTAAAGAAATGAAATTTAAGGGATATCAATGGCTAATAAATTTTCGCTCTTTTTAGTGCTCTTAACTCTAGTGACCGGCATTGTATGGGCGTTGGAAAAGTTTGTGTGGGCGAAGAAGCGCCAGCAAAAGCTTGCTGACGTTGAAGCACAATCGAATGGCCTAGACGCTGAAACCAGCGCAAAAGTTACGGCTCAGCCTTGGTGGGTTGAGAACAGTGTGTCCATTTTCCCTGTAATTGCATTTGTTTTGGTTTTGCGTTCATTTATTTATGAACCGTTTCAAATCCCATCTGGTTCGATGATGCCAACCCTTTTGGTTGGTGACTTCATCTTAGTAGAGAAGTACGCGTACGGTCTAAAAGACCCGGTATGGCGCACTCAACTGGTAGAGACGGGCAAACCAGAACGTGGTGATTCAATCGTATTCAAATACCCACCTCAGCCGAATATCGACTACATTAAGCGTGTTGTTGGTATGCCGGGTGATACCATTCGCTACAGCAGCAATAAAGAAGTCTGCATTCAAGCGAAGGGTGGCAGTAGCTGTAAACCAGTGAAGTTAAGTAACGTTGAAGAAAGCCAATTTATTCAAGATGGTGTGCCTCTGATTCAGCTGAATGAACAGCTGGGTGATGTGGAGCACCAAATTTTAGTTAACCCATTACGTCGTGATCGTGTGCAAGCATATCAACCTCGCAATGGTGTTAACGAGTGGATCGTTCCAGAAGGCCAATACTTTGTGATGGGTGATAACCGTGACAACAGTGCTGACAGCCGTTACTGGGGCTTTGTCCCTGAAGCAAACCTTGTTGGTAAGGCCGTTGCTATTTGGACCAGCTTCGAATTCGAACGCGGTTCAGACAGTGTACTTCCAACATGGATTCCTACTGGTGTGCGTTTTAATCGCATCGGTGGGATTCACTAATCGATCACATAACACATCGAGAGAGCATGAATTCTCCAATTGATAAACTAGAGAGAAAGATTGGCTATCAGTTTAATGATGCCGATCTTATCCATTTGGCGCTGACTCACCGTAGCGCCGCAGGTAAACACAACGAACGTCTTGAGTTTCTGGGCGATTCAATTTTAAGTTTTGTTATCGCTGATGATCTTTACCATCGTTTCCCTAAGGTAAACGAAGGTGATATGAGCCGCATGCGCGCAACATTAGTACGTGGTCATACATTGGCAGAACTAGGTCGTGAATTCGAACTAGGAGATTACTTAAAATTAGGTCCAGGTGAGTTGAAGAGTGGCGGTTTCCGTCGTGATTCTATTCTAGCGGATGCAGTAGAAGCGATCATCGGTGCTGTCTATTTAGATAGTGATACCGAGGTTGTTCGCCGCATTATTTTAAGCTGGTACCAATCTCGCCTAGAGTCTATTCAGCCTGGTGTATCTCAAAAAGATCCGAAAACTCGCTTACAAGAGTTTTTACAAGGTCGAAGAAATCCCCTACCTGTCTACACAGTGACTAATATTAAAGGTGAAGCACACAACCAAGAGTTTACGGTTGAGTGTGAAGTGGCAGGTGTGGATAAACCTGTTATCGGTAAAGGCACTAGCCGCCGCAAGGCAGAACAAGCGGCTGCTGAAACAGCATTAGAGCAACTAAGCAATGTCTGATAACAATCAAGATTTCGATATCGATGCATTCTTTTCATCTGATAGCAAAAAAACGGGCCTACCGGAAAACCAACACTGTGGCTTCATCGCTATCGTGGGTCGACCAAACGTAGGTAAATCGACGCTTCTGAACCATATTTTGGGTCAGAAAATCTCGATCACATCACGTAAACCTCAGACAACACGCCACCGTATTATGGGCGTAGAAACTGAAGGTGATTACCAAGCGATCTACGTTGATACTCCTGGACTTCACATCGAAGAAAAGCGTGCTATCAACCGTTTGATGAACCGTGCGGCGAACAGCTCACTGAGTGATGTGAACCTAGTATTCTTCCTTGTTGACGGTACTCACTGGACTGACGACGATGAAATGGTACTGAACAAACTGAGAAAAACAGATTTCCCAGTTGTCCTTTGTATTAACAAAGTAGACAACGTTCAAGATCGTACCGACGTGATGCAACACATGATGGAAGTGTCTAAGAAGATGGACTTCCTTGATGTTGTGCCAATCTCGGCGAAGCAAGGTAAGAATATCGATGTACTGCGTAAGCACGTTCGTAACTCTTTACCTAAAGCGACGCATCACTTCCCTGAAGAGTACGTAACGGATCGTTCACAGCGCTTTATGGCCTCTGAAATCATCCGTGAAAAACTGATGCGATTCACAGGCGAAGAGCTACCTTACTCAGTAACGGTTGAAATCGAGCGTTTCGATTACAACCCTGATAACGATGGCTTCCACATCAATGCTTTGATTCTTGTTGAACGTACTGGTCAGAAGAAGATGGTGATTGGTAAAGCGGGCGAGAAGATCAAAACGATTGGTCGTGAAGCTCGTATCGATATGGAAGAACTGTTCGGTCGTAAGGTTTACCTAGAGACTTGGGTTAAAGTCAAGTCTGGTTGGGCTGATGATGAGCGTGCACTTCGCTCGTTAGGCTACATCGACGATCTATAATATATTGAACGTCACTTTCTGAGATTAAGAAAGTTGAACTGAATATAATTTCAAGAGAGAGTGCGAACTCTCTCTTTTTGTATCTGTAAGAAGGGTAAGTGATTGAGCGAAGGGTTACAGCGATGCTTTGTGTTGCACCGTCGACCATACAGTGAGTCGAGCCTGATTCTAGACGTCTTCAGTGAAGAGTACGGTCGGGTGACGTTGATGTCTAAAGGTGCGCGGAGTAAGCGTTCTAATTTGAAAGGTGCATTGCAACCTTTTACGCCTCTGCTGCTTAAGTGGTCTGGCAATGGTTCAATGAAAACGTTACGCCAAGCTGAACCCATCAGCTTGGGGCTTCCTCTTGCCGGTATTAATCTGTATTCCGCTATGTATGTCAATGAGCTAGTTGGCCGTGTGTTGATGGCCGAAGTAGCCATGCCCGCATTTTTTCACGACTATCTTCATGCTTTAACAGAACTCGCTCATAATGAGAACCCTGAGCCAGCGCTACGTCGTTTTGAATTGGCTCTACTTTCCGCTATGGGGTATGGCGTCGACTTTTTGCATTGTGCTGGTACTGGTGAAGCGATCGATCCAAGTATGACTTATCGCTATCGAGAGCAGAAAGGTTTCATCGCTTCTGTACGTCGAGATAACCTGACATTTATGGGCGATGAACTTATCGCAATCAGTGAACGTAGGTTTATCACTAAAGAGCAGTTAAAAGCAGCAAAACGCTTTACACGCATAGCCTTAAAGCCGTATCTTGGCGGCAAACCATTAAAAAGTAGAGAGCTATTTATGCCCACAATAGCCCTCTCTAGAGCACGGAGTATTGGAAAATGAGCTCAATCCTTTTAGGCGTTAATATCGACCATATTGCTACACTACGTAATGCACGTGGTACTAAATACCCAGATCCAGTACACGCAGCTGAAATTGCTGAACGTGCGGGTGCTGACGGCATTACCATTCACCTGCGCGAAGATCGCCGTCATATTGTTGATCGCGATGTACGTATTCTTGCTGAGACAATCCAGACTCGCATGAACTTAGAGATGGCAGTGACGGACGAGATGGTTCAAATTGCACTCGATACTAATCCTGAGTTCGTTTGTCTGGTTCCAGAGAAGCGCGAAGAGCTGACGACGGAAGGCGGCTTGGACGTGGTTGGTCAACTTGAAAAGATCAAAGCAGCGACGGAAAAACTGTCGGCGGCGGGTATCAAAGTATCTCTGTTTATCGATGCAGATCGTGAGCAAATCGACGCAGCAAAAGCGTGTGGCGCACCGTTCATTGAGCTTCATACTGGTCATTACGCTGATGCGAAAACAGAAGAAGATCAGCAAGATGAGCTTAAAAAGATTGCTGCAGGCGCAAGCTACGCAGACGATCTTGGTATCACAGTCAATGCTGGTCATGGTCTGACTTATCACAACGTAGCGCCAATTGCGGCACTTCCTGAGGTTTACGAGTTGAACATTGGTCACTCGATCATGGGACGCGCAGTATTTGATGGTTTGAATAAAGCCGTTGCAGACATGAAAGCCGTGATGGAAACAGCACGCAACAATGCTTAGTTCTTTAACTCGTCATTAGTTTAGTAGTAAGCGTTAAGCGGTTAATCAGTAGAATCGATAAAGTTAATAGATAGAAGTTTGGTAGTAGGGTAAACATGGCTGTTGTTGGATTAGGTACAGATATCGCAGAAATCGAACGTGTTGAAAAGGCGCTGTCACGAAGTGGCGACGCTTTTGCTCAGCGTATTTTGACCGACTCTGAGTTTGAAGTATTTCAGCAACTGAAGCAAAAAGGACGTTACCTTGCAAAACGCTTTGCTGCAAAAGAAGCGGCATCTAAGGCGTTGGGCACGGGTATCGCGCTGGGTGTGACCTTTCACGATTTCGAGATTTCAAACGATGAGCATGGCAAGCCAGTTCTAAGCCTACATAAAAAGGCGCGTGAAATCGCAGAAGCGAGTGGTACAAAGTCGATTCATCTGACTATCTCAGATGAGCGCCATTATGCGGTGGCGACGGTACTACTCGAGTCGTAAATAGATTACCGTTACTCTATATCTAGTGCCCTAGGTTCTAGACAGAAAAAAGCAGAGCTCATGAGCTCTGCTTTTTTATTGGCTAGTAAACCGTTTAACGAATATTTGTGAGTAAGAAATGTTCGCTAGGTCTTAGCTGGTTTCAAATAATGAATCGCGGTTGCTTGAACCTTATCTAATTCATCCTGAAGTTCAAAAAGTTCAGGTTCAATGTCTTCAACGGAAGTGCCGGAACGCAGCTCTTTCTCTATCGTCGCACACACCGACTTCAGCCTTGGTACACCGCTGTATGAGCTGCTGCCATGCATCTTGTGGATGATGTGTGTCAGTGCTTCAACGGGGTAGTCACTGTCTTCGATCGCTTTCTCTGCGGCCTCATAAACCTCAGGAATAAAGTCGACTAGCATTTGCAGCATATCGCGTGCGAGGTCTTCTTTGTTGGCGGCTTGCTTCATAGCTGCTTGCCAATCAATGATGATATTCTTATGCACGTTAGCCTCAGAATCTGAAACTGAGCTATTGTCTACTTCCGCAGAGACTGCTGGGTGGGCTGGGTCTATTTTTTCAATGTGCTCAACCTCAGAGGTAGGGCTCCAATGAATCAGAACCTGCTGTAACACGTGCTCTTCAATCGGTTTGGTTAGGTAGTCATCCATGCCGGCTTCAAGCAGACGGTCACGTTCGCCAACCATCGCGTGTGCTGTGACGGCAATGACGGGGGTATTCGCATTATTCGCTAGCTCTTTTATATTCTTACAGGCCGTCACACCATCCATTTGCGGCATTTGGATATCCATGAAAATGATATCAAATGGGGTCTCCTTCGCCTTGTCTATGGCCTTCTGTCCGCTGGTGCAACTGATGACAGTCTCTACACGCTCTTTTAGTAGCGCGGTGATCAATTTAAGGTTTGCTGGGTTGTCGTCGACCGCCAATACAGTGAGCGGTAGCTTCTCTTCTGAGTGTGTTTCAATCGCGGGTGCAATCAAGGTTGGCGCCTGATTTGATACCAGAGTTTGCAGTAACTTCTTGCGAGAAAGAGGTTTAGTGATGCATTGAACATCGACCTCTTTCATTAGTTGCTCACCCAACGCTAGCTCAGTACTCGGCGTACCAATAATTACGTTCTGAGCGATTTTCTTCGCACCAATAGCCCAACCACTCACGGTATCAAATTGATACTCTTGGTTTGCAGCTAGGTTCAACAGTACGTAGTCATACGAGGTGCTCTCGTCTGGCATAACCGAACGATACGTTACCACTAAGCCTTCTTGAGTTAAGATTTGCTGAGTAATCGACGCCGCTTGCATGTTTGGCTCGATAAGCAGCAGCTGCTTGTCTTGCAGACACTGAGTCTCAATCAGCTCAGTCATCGGCATATCAGTCGTTGATAGTCTCAAAGTAAACCAGAAGGTTGAACCTTGGTGTAGGCGACTGGTTAGGCTGATCTCTCCGCCCATTTGGCTGACCAGTTTTTGGGTGATAACCAGACCTAGCCCCGTACCGCCATAACGACGAGAGATACTTGCGTCGGCTTGGCTGAAGGCTTGGAATAGCTGAGCTTGTTGACGCTCAGAGATACCAATACCTGTATCGCGAACCATGAATTGCAACTCGATGCTGTCTTCGCTTTGTGAACGAAGTTCAACACTGATATCAATGTTGCCACGTTCAGTAAACTTGATTGAGTTACCCACGAGGTTGGTTAGGATCTGCTGAATACGCAGCGGGTCACCAACAACGCCTGGTGGCACTTTCGGGTCTATCTTAAGTGTTAGCTCTAGGCCTTTCTCATGGGCGTTGGTCGCTTGAAGGTTCACAACCTCTTCAAGGCTGGCTTGGAACTCGAATGGGATGTTCTCGAGCGCTAATTTACCGGCTTCCAGTTTCGAGAAATCAAGAATGTCGTTGATGATGCTAAGTAGGTTATTTGCCGAACGTTCAATGGTTTGCAAGTAATCTGTTTGACTGGTCGATAGATGGGTCTTAAGCATTTGACGAGTAAAACCAATCACACCGTTAAGCGGTGTTCTCAATTCGTGAGACATGTTAGCTAAGAACTCTGATTTAACACGTGCCGCTTCTTGAGCGCGTTTTTTCGCAATGTCTAACTCAACGTTTTGAATCTCTAATTGCTCTAGGGTTTCACGCAGATCAGACGTAGCCTGGTCGATACTGTGCTGCATCTCGACGTGATATTCTGATAGCGATACCGCCATCGCGTTGATACCGTTTTTCAGTGAGTCTAGCTCACCGTGCATTTTGCCTTCGATACGTACATCGAGATGACCACGACGAATTCGGTCGACCATGTTTTTCATGTGTGTGATCGGTTGGGTTACGTCATGCATCAAGCGAAAAGCAAATACACCAGAAAGTCCCAGCCCCAAAATCAACACCAAGAAGGCAGAGAACACTTCTTGATACTGCTGCAATCGAAGTGACGACAAGTCTAACTCTATCGCAATATAGCCGATCGCTTGGTTGGCTTGAGATTGCCCGTTTGCTGAGTTGATGTATTGACCTTCCGCAATGATAGGCGTTCGAAGAATCAACGTATTGTCGAGCAAGTTCGATGAGCTTAAATGCGGGATGGGTTTATCTTTCGGATAGGTCAGGCTTTCAAAATCAGGATGAAAGTTCGAGGTTACAAACAACTCATGACGTTCATCAAATACTGCGATACTGCGCACCAGCTTAGAATTCTTTCGGTGCGCATAGCTAATAAGCTGACGAACAGACTCTCGACTTTCGAGCTTCATGCCTGACTCACTAGCAATTGCCAGCGGTTCAATGATGCTAGTACCAGTATTAACCACTTGGCCCTCAAGGTCTTGATAGCGGTTAAATGAGAAAAATGCACTCAATAGCAACCCAATAATCAAGGTTGGAGCTAGAGTTAAGGTAATTACACGGGCTCTTAAGCCATATCTGGTCATGTTCTTTAATTACATCGAGGTCTGGATATGGGAAAATAACGCACACAATGGCGGTTAAGTGAACGGTAAGCTTAATCAAAGCCGTGACGTTCGACAATGATTCCAAGACATAATAGTGAGTCCTGGATACCAATTACTTATTAAAAGATACATTAGGCACAAGCAATGGCACGTTTTTTCCAACCAAAAAAGAAAACGCAACTCGAGACCAAGCATCAATCGGTTTTGGTTGAACGAATGGATCACAATGGCGCTGGCATCGCTTATCAGAAGAATAAACCTGTTTTCATTGATGGCGCATTGCCCGGTGAGCAGGTGGTTATTCAACTTACTGAGAGCAAAAGTAAGTTTTCGCGAGCAAAACTCATCAAATTACTTAAACCGAGTGAGCTGCGTTTAAAGCCATTCTGTAAGCACTTTAATCAGTGTGGTGGCTGTCACCTTCAACATCTTGGTTACGCTTCTCAGGTTGAGCATAAATCGCAATCTTTGACGCACCTGATGAGTCAATACCAAACGGCTAACACCGAAGTTGTTGAGCCGATTGTGGGTGATGAAACCGGTTATCGACGTCGCGCGCGTATCAGCCTGTTTGTTGATAAGAAGACACAGCAGCTTCAGTTCGGTTTCCGTAAGAAACAAAGTAAGCAGATTGAAAACATCACCGATTGTGCCGTGCTGGATCCTCGCCTTAATGTATTGCTGCCAAAACTGAAAAGTTTACTCAATACTTTCAGCAACCTTACGTCTTTAGGACACGTTGAATTGGTGTTGGGTGATACTGGCTCTGTGATGGTGCTGCGTCACCTTAAGCCTTTGGTTGAGAAAGATGAGCAAGCATTGATTGCACTCGCTAAAGCGGAAGGTGCCACGTTGTATACTATGCCTGAAACGGACAAGCTCGTTCGTTTAGTCGGTGATGCGCCAGCTTATAGCGAAACAGGCGTGACTTTACCTTTTGAGCCAAACCACTTTATCCAAGTTAACCAGAAAGTGAACCAGAAAATGGTTGCTCAAGCGATTGAGTGGCTAGAGCCTCAAGCCGATGAGCGAGTGCTCGACCTGTTTTGTGGCTTAGGGAACTTCAGTTTGCCTATTGCACAACAATCTGCATTTGTAGTGGGTGTTGAAGGTGTTGATGAAATGGTTCAACAGGCCACATCTAACGCAACTTTAAATCAATTGAGTAATACAGAATTCTATCAAGCGAATCTTGAAGAAGAGCTATCTTCACAGCCTTGGGCAAAAGAAAGATTTGATAAAATCTTACTTGATCCAGCACGTGCTGGAGCGAGTGGGATCGTTGATCAAATTTCAGGGTTAGGAGCGAAGCGTGTGGTTTATGTTTCGTGTAATCCTGCTACTCTAGCTAGAGATTCAGAGAGCTTAGAAAAGCAAGGCTATCAATTAGCCAAGCTGGGTATGTTGGACATGTTCCCACACACCAGTCATCTAGAATCGATGGCTCTCTTTATCAAGGCTTAGAGGCCCTTAAACAAGGCTTAAAAATGAATCACAAAGGTGCAGGGAAGCCTGCGCTGATATCAATATGAGTCGAACTAACTTGGAATCAGTTAGTCATATTGAATTGGGTATAAAACATAATAACTAGGAAGGCATGATGGTTGCGGTACGAAGCGCACATTTAAACCCAAGCGAACAGTTTGAGCTAGATAATTGGATTGCGTCACTGAATCAAGACGCAAAAACCTCGAATAAACTGACCAAAGTTTATCGTCACTGTGAAGAGCTATTAAAAGATCATGAGCAAGGCGAACTCTTGCTTTGGCGTGGGCGCGAGATGATTGAAATCTTGGTCACCTTGTCTATGGATCGCGCAACTTTAGTGGCAGCGCAACTTTTCCCTGTAGTATCAAGCGGTGTTTTTGAGCGTGAAGCGTTTGAAGAAAGTTACGGAAAGGAAACCGTAAAGCTGATTGATGGCGTGGAAGAAATGGCGGCTTTGGGCCAGCTAAACGTCACCCTTGAAGGCAGTGCTGCCTCGGGTCAAGTCGATAATGTTCGACGAATGCTGCTTGCAATGGTGGATGACTTCCGCTGCGTCGTCATCAAACTAGCAGAGCGAATTTGTAATCTCATAGAAGTGAAAAAGGCCCCTGATGCTGTGCGCCGTGCGGCAGCAAAAGAGTGTGCCAACATTTATGCACCTCTAGCAAACCGTTTAGGTATTGGTCAGCTAAAGTGGGAAATTGAAGATTACGCTTTCCGCTACCAACAACCAGATATCTATAAGCAGATTGCTAAACAGCTGTCTGAGCGCCGTATCGTGCGCGAACAATACATCACTGACTTTGTTGACGATTTAACGTCAGAAATGAACCGCTCAAGCATCAATGCTGAAGTCAGCGGTCGACCAAAACATATCTACAGCATCTGGCGTAAAATGCAGAAAAAAGGCTTAGAGTTTGATGAGCTTTTTGACGTGCGTGCGGTGCGTATTATCGCAGACCAACTGCAAGACTGTTATGCCGGTTTAGGCGTGGTTCACACCAAATATAAACACCTCCCAAGTGAATTTGATGACTATGTGGCGAACCCTAAACCCAATGGTTATCAATCGATTCATACCGTAGTTCTTGGCCCTGAAGGCAAGACCATTGAAATTCAGATCCGTACCAAGCAGATGCATGAAGACTCTGAATTAGGCGTTGCAGCGCACTGGAAGTACAAAGAAGGTGCTTCAAGCGGCGTACGCAGTGGCTACGACGAGAAAATCACCTGGCTTCGTAAGCTTATCGACTGGCAAGAAGAGATGTCGGATTCTGGTGAAATGCTGGATGAAGTGCGTAGCCAAGTCTTTGATGACCGTGTTTATGCCTTTACACCTCGTGGTGATGTGGTCGATTTACCAATGGGTGCAACACCGTTGGATTTTGCTTACCACATCCATTCGATGGTTGGACACCGTTGTATCGGTGCCAAAGTAGCAGGTCGAATCGTCCCGTTTACTCATAAGTTGGCGATGGGCGATCAAGTTGAGATCATCACTCAAAAAGAACCTAATCCATCACGTGATTGGTTAAACCCGACCACAGGCTTTGTTCATTCAAGTCGAGCTCGTGCAAAAATTAACGCTTGGTTCCGCGCTCAGAGTCGTGAGAAAAACCTTGAAGCTGGACGAGATATTCTAGAAGTCGAGCTAGGCAGAGTCGGAGCGACGCTGAAAGATGCCGAGCAATACGCGCTGAAACGATTCAACGTCAATACTCCAGATGAACTGTATGCGGGTATTGGTAGCGGCGATATGCGTATCAACCAAGTCGTTAATCACATCAATGCTTTGGTCAACAAGCCGACAGCGGAAGAAGAAGATAAAAAAGCGCTCGAAAAGTTGCTTGAGTCTGACAATAAGCCCGCTCATCAGAGTCGTCCGAAAAAGGATGCCGTCGTCGTTGAAGGTGTCGATAACCTAATGACCCACTTGGCTCGTTGTTGCCAGCCAATCCCAGGCGATGTGATCAAAGGTTACATAACTCAAGGTCGCGGTATTTCAGTGCACCGTAGCGATTGCGAACAGTTAAGTGAACTTAACCTACATGCACCCGAACGTATCATCGATACTGTGTGGGGCGATGGTTTTGTCGGCTCGTATATCTTAACGCTGCGTGTCGAGGCGCTAGAACGTACCGGTTTGTTGAAAGACATAACATCCCTGTTCTTAAACGAAAAAGTCAGTGTGACGACAATGAAGAGCCGTATTGACTATAAACGTCAGCTATCGGTGATGGATTTCGATTTGGAAGTGACCAATATTGAGATTCTGAGTCGAGTGACCAGCCGAGTAGAACAAATCAAAGATGTTATGAGCGTAAAACGCCTCGGCTAAAATTCTCGTCATAGTTGAAGCTGATGGCGTTGTTGCCTGCGCGCACTCGCTCAATCACATAGACAAGCTATGCTCAGGAGTCTCGCTTGCTTGTCGCCTAGCCACAGTTTCAATTATTTAGAGAATTAGACAGTATCAACAAAGGTGAGTGGTTTTGGCTGCTCACCTTTTTTAATATCAGTACCTTTTAGTTTTAGAAGACGTTATAAATTTAAAAATCAAAGACAGTGAATAGGAAGAAAACGATGAATCACCCGATTGAACAACTTGAACAGATCATGACTAAGCTGCGCGATCCTGAAGGTGGCTGTCCTTGGGATTTGAAACAAAATTTTGAAACAATTGTGCCGCATACTATCGAAGAGACCTACGAGGTGGTGGACGCGATTCACAACAAAGATTGGCCAAACCTACAAGAAGAGTTGGGTGACCTGTTGTTTCAGGTAATCTTCTACAGCCAATTGGCGAAAGAGCAGGGCTTGTTTGAATTCTCTGATGTGGTCGACGGTATCAATGAGAAACTGACGCGCCGTCATCCACATGTATTTTCTGATACAGAGTTTGCCAGTGATGAAGAAATTAATGCCAACTGGGAAGCTGAAAAAGCCAAAGAGAAAGCACAGGCAGGCAAAACTCAAGAAAGTATTCTAGACTCAATACCAAACTCTCTACCTGCACTTTCGCGTGCTACAAAAATTCAAAAGCAAGTCGCGAAATTTGGCTTTGATTGGGACACTATTGGCCCAGTCGCTGATAAGGTTTTAGAGGAAGTTGATGAGGTGCTAGAAGAAGCGCTTCAAGTAACGCCAAACGAAGATTTAGTTGAAGAAGAACTGGGTGATTTATTGTTTGCGACGGTCAATTTAGTGCGACATTTGGGTAAAAATCCAGAAACGGCTCTCAATAAAGCCAATCTGAAATTTTCACGCCGCTTTAAAGGTGTGGAACAAAAAGTTCGTCAGCAAGATAAAATTTTGACCGACTTTTCTCTACAACAGCTTGATTCCATGTGGGATGAAGTCAAAGTGGCGGAGAAAAGATCATCAAAGCTTTTATCATGAATTGATTTGAAGCAAAAAATAAAAAATTGCAGTGTGATAGATTTCACGTTGTGGCGATAAGGGGCTTCTGGTATATTTTCATCCCGTCCAGAAGTAATCCATTTCCCTCATTCAACCAATTTCAGGTTAAACATGACGACAAATTACATTTTTGTTACTGGCGGGGTTGTATCCTCTCTAGGTAAAGGTATTGCAGCAGCATCTCTTGCGGCTATTTTAGAAGCTCGTGGTCTTAAAGTGACTATGATGAAGCTTGACCCTTACATCAACGTTGATCCAGGCACTATGAGCCCGACTCAGCACGGTGAAGTGTTCGTTACGGAAGATGGCGCTGAAACTGACCTTGACCTTGGTCACTATGAGCGATTCATTCGCACCAAGATGACTAAGCGTAACAACTTCACAGCAGGTCGTGTTTATGCTGACGTTCTACGTAATGAACGTCGTGGTGACTACCTAGGTGCAACAATCCAGGTTATTCCACACATCACTAACTCTATCAAAGAACGCGTAATCTCTGGCGCTAAAGGCCACGATATCGCGCTTGTTGAAGTTGGTGGTACTGTAGGTGATATCGAATCTCTACCATTCATGGAAGCGATTCGTCAGTTAGCAGTAGAACTAGGCCGTGAACGCGCAATGTTCATGCACCTTACTCTAGTGCCATACCTAGCAGCTGCGGGTGAAGTGAAAACTAAGCCAACGCAACACTCTGTAAAAGAGCTACTGTCTATCGGTATTCAACCTGACATCCTAGTTTGTCGTTCAGATCGTGTTATCCCAGCAAACGAACGTAAGAAAATTGCTCTTTTCTGTAATGTACAAGAAAAAGCCGTTATCTCTATGAAAGATGTAGATTCAATCTACAAGATCCCACAATTAATCCGTGCTCAAGGCATTGATGATCTTGTATGTACGCGTTTCGGTATCAATGCACCAGAAGCTGATCTGTCTGAGTGGGAACAAGTAATTTACGAAGAAGCTAACCCAACGGGTGAAGTGACGATTGGTATGGTTGGTAAGTACATTGAACTGCCTGACGCATACAAATCAGTAAATGAAGCGCTGAAACACGCAGGCTTGAAAAATCGCCTAAGTGTCACAATTAAATATGTAGATTCACAAGATGTTGAATCTAAAGGCACAGAAATTCTACAAGACCTAGATGCAATCCTAGTTCCTGGTGGCTTTGGCGATCGTGGTGTTGAAGGTAAGATCCTTGCTGCACAATACGCTCGTGAAAACAAAGTACCTTACTTAGGTATCTGTCTAGGTATGCAAGTTGCTCTTATTGAGTACGCTCGTAACGTTGCGAAGATGGAAGGTGCACACTCTTCTGAATTCTGCAAAGAAACTAAATTCCCTGTTGTTGGCCTAATCACTGAGTGGATTGACGGCGAAGGTAAAGTTGAAGAGCGTACTGAAAAATCTGACCTAGGCGGCACAATGCGTCTTGGTTCACAGCTTTGTCACCTTGCGAAAGGGACGAAAGCTTACGAATTATACGGTAGCGCGACGATCCATGAACGTCACCGTCACCGTTACGAAGTGAACAACAATCTTCGTCCACAAATTGAAAAAGCGGGCCTAAAAGTATCGGGTCTATCTGCGGACAAGAAACTGGTTGAAGTTATTGAGAACCCGAACCACCCATGGTTCGTTGCTGCTCAGTTCCACCCAGAGTTCACTTCAACACCTCGCGATGGTCACCCATTGTTTGCAGGTTTCGTTAAAGCGGCTGGTGAATTCCAGCGCGGCGAATTAGAAAAGTAAAAAGGAATCCAGGTAGCTGCGTAAGTTGTGCTGCTACCTTTAAATTTGACATTTATATATTCAACGAGAAGGAAACATTCAATGTCTAAGATCGTTAAAGTTCTAGGTCGTGAAATCATCGATTCACGTGGTAACCCAACTGTAGAAGCTGAAGTACACCTAGAAGGCGGTTTCGTAGGTATGGCTGCTGCTCCATCTGGCGCATCTACTGGTTCTCGCGAAGCTCTTGAGCTACGTGACGGCGACAAATCACGTTTCCTAGGTAAAGGTGTTCTTAAAGCAATTGAAGCTGTAAACGGCCCAATCGCTGACGCTCTAGTTGGTAAAGATGCTAAAGCACAAGCTGACGTTGACCAAGTTATGCTTGATCTAGACGGTACTGAGAACAAGTCTAAGTTTGGCGCTAACGCTATCCTTGCTGTTTCTCTAGCGAACGCAAAAGCGGCGGCTGCTGCTAAAGGCATGCCTCTATACGAGCACATTGCTGAGCTAAACGGTACTGCTGGTCAGTTCTCTATGCCTCTACCAATGATGAACATCATCAACGGTGGCGAGCACGCTGATAACAACGTTGACATCCAAGAGTTCATGATCCAACCAGTTGGCGCTAAAACTCTTAAAGAAGGTCTGCGTATCGGCGCTGAAGTATTCCACAACCTAGCTAAAGTTCTTAAGTCTAAAGGCTACAGCACTGCAGTTGGTGATGAAGGTGGTTTCGCTCCTAACCTTAAATCTAACGCTGAAGCTCTAGAAGTTATCGCAGAAGCTGTTGCAGCTGCTGGTTACGAACTAGGTAAAGACGTTACTCTTGCTATGGACTGTGCAGCATCTGAGTTCTTCGACAAAGAAGCTGGCATCTACAACATGAAGGGCGAAGGTAAAACTTTCACTTCTGAAGAGTTCAACCACTACCTAGCTGAACTAGCGAACAACTTCCCAATCGTTTCTATTGAAGACGGTCTTGACGAGTCAGATTGGGATGGCTTCAAGCACCAAACTGAACTTCTAGGCGACAAGCTTCAAATCGTTGGTGACGATCTTTTCGTTACAAACACTAAGATTCTTGCTGAAGGTATCGAGAAAGGCGTAGCTAACTCTATCCTTATCAAGTTCAACCAAATCGGTTCTCTAACAGAGACTCTAGCTGCTATCAAGATGGCTAAAGACGCTGGCTACACTGCAGTAATCTCTCACCGTTCTGGCGAAACTGAAGATGCAACTATCGCTGATCTAGCGGTAGGTACAGCTGCAGGTCAAATCAAAACTGGTTCTATGAGCCGTTCTGACCGTGTTGCTAAGTACAACCAACTTATCCGTATCGAAGAAGCTCTAGGTTCTAAAGCTCCTTTCAACGGTCTTAAAGAAGTTAAAGGTCAATAATTCCTAGCGAATTATTCATCTAAGCTTTTTAAATGCCTCGCTTATGCGGGGCATTTTTTTGGTTCATCGCGGATTAGCGGGAACTAAAAACAAAAACGGTAGTAAGTGATATGGTTTAGTCGCCAAACAAAAATCATACACAAACTACCGTTTCTATGCCGAATCATACTTTCCTATCTTCATTCTGGGAAGGCTTTCAAATAGTAAAGTCTCTCCAGACTGCATCACTTATTACCCTGACTCTTAAACCTAGCTCTGAGGCTAAATGCCTTTGTGGTCTTGAGGCCGAGGCTATCCATGAGTATCAATGGCGTCACGTAAAGGATGCCATGTTGCTCGGTGTGCCTGTTGAACTTTCCGTTCAAACTCGAAGGATTAAGTGTCGTGACTGCGGCATAAAAACAGAATCTCTCTCTTGGTTAGAGCCTTATGCTCGTATAACAAAGCGCCTAAAAAGCTATATAGAACAACTGCTACCCCTGCTTCCCATTAAGCATATATCCCAAATTACGGGCGTTCATTGGCACACCATTAAAGAAATAGATAAACGCCGACTTCGACAAGTGGTGCCGCCAGTGAAATGGGGTGAGCTAAAGCAGCTCGTGATGGATGAGTTCGCCATCTTTAAAGGGCATCGATATGCCACCGTCATCGCTGATGCGAAGACTCATCAAGTCATTTGGGTTGGATTAGGCCGCAGCCGCAAGGACATACGGCCGTTCTTCGAGCAGCTAGGCGAGAATGGGGTAAATATCGAAGCAGTAGCGATGGACATGAATACGGCTTTTGACCTTGAAGTTCAAGCGCACTGCCCGAACGCAAAAATCGTTTACGACTTATTCCATGTTGTTGCTAAGTTCGGTCGCGAGGTGATGGATAGAGTCAGAGTCGACCAAGCCAACAAACTCAAGCAAGATAAAAAAGCGAGGCAATGGGTGAAGCGCTCACGGTGGGTACTGCTGAAAAATAGAGGCAACTTAAATACACGTCAAGATAGCTATCTTACTGAAATATTGAATATCAATAAGGACTTAATGACCACTTATATACTCGGAGCCCAACTCAAAGAGCTTTGGTATTGTGAATCCGAAGGGCACGCGAAGGGGCTCTGGGACACGTGGTGGGAACAAGTGCAAGAGAGTGGAATTAAGCCATTGAAAGAGTTCGCACGAAAACTGAGTCCTTATCTTCACGGCATTATCGCATCGGCAAGTTATCCGTTGAACACCTGCACACTGGAAGGGATAAACAACAAGATAAAGTTAATCAAGCGAATGGGGTATGGGTATCGAGATACAGACTACTTCTTCTTGAAGATAAAAGCGGCTTTCCCCGGAAAGCCGCGATGAACCATTTTTTTTGCCTCAAATTCGTCATTCCCTAGACTGACGAAGAAAGGAGTAGGGAACTTCATTGTTACCACTCACTATTCTGTCCAATAATTCCTCGACTTATTGATCCCCTGACACCACATATCTCGCACCAATAAGCGCATTATGGTATATATGTGCCTTATTCTAGTTCCTTCTTTTTCAACCGGCGAAAGGTGTTATGCGAATTTTTGCTTTAGTACTGCTCATAGTGTTTGGCTGGCTACAACACACACTGTGGCTCGGTAAAAATGGTATTTCTGATTACTACGGTGTGAACAACGAAATCCAAGTTCAGCAGCAAGTAAATGAAAAGCTTCATCTTCGTAATGCAGAGATGTTTGCGGAAATCGACGATCTACGCCAAGGCTTAGACGCGATAGAAGAACGCGCACGTCATGAGCTGGGTATGGTGAAAGAAGGCGAAACGTTTTATCGTATTATTGGTGAGGAATCTCATTAATGTCCAACCAACTTCAAAGCGTTATTGCAGTGGTCCCCGCTGCGGGCGTCGGCAGCCGAATGAAGGCAGACCGTCCCAAGCAATATCTTCAAATTCACGGTAAAACGATTTTAGAGCACACGGTTGAGAAACTGTTGTCTCACCCTCAAGTGTCTAAAATTGTGGTAGCGGTCAGCGACGATGATCCTTATTACCCTGAATTACCGCTTAACCTTAATCCACTGGTGATCAGAGTTTCCGGCGGAACGGAAAGAGCCGACTCGGTGCTTTCTGCTCTGGACTATATTGCCCAACAGCAACTCAGTGATTGGGTGATGGTGCATGATGCCGCTAGACCTTGTATCCAATTGAGCGATATCGACAAACTGATCTCTGTTGCTATGACCCATGATGTTGGCGCGATTTTAGCTGCGCCGGTTCGCGATACAATGAAGCGTGGTGCTCAAGGACAAATTGAACACACGGTCGATCGCGTCGATCTTTGGCATGCGCTTACCCCTCAGATGTTTCGATCTAAGCCTTTACGGAAAGTCTTGAGTGAGGCCTTGCAACAAGGCGTTTCGATTACCGATGAGGCCTCTGCATTTGAGTGGAAAGGTTTATCACCAGCATTGATTGCTGGGCGTTCAGATAATTTTAAGATTACTCAGCCTGAAGATTTGGCTTTGGCTGAGTTCTATTTAAGTCAGAATAAGGAATAATGATGATTCGTATTGGCCATGGCTTTGATGTACACAAATTTGGTGGTGAAGGCCCGGTAATTATTGGTGGCGTGAGTGTCCCTTATGAACAGGGTCTTATCGCACACTCAGACGGTGATGTTGCCCTGCACGCATTATGCGATGCTTTACTGGGTTCCATTGCAGCCGGTGATATTGGTCGTCATTTCCCTGATACGGATGATGAGTGGAAAGGCGCAGATAGCCGCGAATTACTGAAAGATGTTTACCGTCGAGTAAAAGAGCAAGGTTATGTGATTGGTAATGCGGATATTACTATCATGGCGCAAGCTCCAAAGATGGCTCCTCATATAGACTCTATGTGCCAAGCCATTGCTCAAGATTTAGAAACAAGCATTAGCAATGTGAATGTAAAAGCCACGACTACCGAGCGTTTAGGTTTTACAGGTCGCAAAGAGGGCATCGCATGTGAAGCGGTGGTCCTAATTACTAAAAGTGCGTAAGCACCAACACGAAAAGAACAGCATGTCAGATATTTTATCTTCATTGGCTTACCTAAACGGTAAACCAACTGCGAAAGCAAAACTAAAAGCAAAAGCCGAACACTTTGTCGTTAATGAAGACTTGGGTTTTGAGTTTACTGGTGAAGGCGAGCACTTAATGGTGCGTATTCGTAAAACTGGTGAGAACACGAGCTTCGTAGCAAACGAACTGGCTAAAGCGTGTGGTGTTAAGTCGAAAGATGTTAGCTGGGCTGGTTTGAAAGACCGTCATGCTGTGACTGAGCAGTGGTTAAGCGTGCACTTACCAAAGGGTGAACCTGACTTTTCTGCTTTTCTCGCACAATACCCAAGCATTGAGATCTTGGCGACAGCACGTCACAACAAAAAGTTACGTCCAGGCGATTTAGTTGGCAACCAATTCGAGCTGACTTTGTCTGAAGTAACGGATTGTGATGATGTGGTAAAGCGTTTAGAAAAAGTCGCTCAAGTTGGTGTGCCAAATTACTTCGGTGCTCAGCGCTTTGGTAATGAAGGTAACAACTTATCTGAAGCTCGCCGTTGGGGTCGTGAAAACGTTCGTACGCGTAATCAAAATAAGCGTAGCTTGTATCTTTCTGCGGCTCGTTCTTGGATTTACAACTTAATTCTTTCTGACCGTATTGAGCAAGATGCGTTTGCGTCGGCATTGGTTGGCGATATCGTCGTTAAAGACGGCGCGCAATTAGCTGTGACGGCAGACAATATCGAAACGGTAAATCAAGATATCGCGAACGGTTCTGCGTTTATTACCGTTGCTTTGGCTGGAGATAATGCGTTACCGACGAGCGATGAGTCTCAAGCTCTAGAGCAGAAACACCTTGATGCTGAACCGGATCTAATGGCTCTGATTTGTGGCAACCGTATGCGCCATGATCGCCGTGAAGCTTCGCTGAAGCCGATGGGTTTAGCGTGGGAAGTGAACGAAGACAATGTCACTCTTAAGTTCTCTCTCGATGCAGGTTGTTTCGCAACCGCTATTGTTCGTGAATTGGTTGAAGAAGTTCACGTAGAGAGAAGCTACGAGCAATAACGATTCTGCTTGGAGCGAAGTCACTTGATATCGGAAATTAAGTGACTTGGCATTGGAACAAAAGAAAGGATACAAGATGAAGATTTTACTCAGCAACGATGATGGTGTGCATGCTCAAGGTATTCATGAGCTAGCCAATGAATTACGTGATCTTGCTGAAATTATCATTGTTGCACCTGACCGTAATCGCTCGGGCGCTTCAAATTCATTAACTTTAGAACAGCCTTTACGTGTTCAAGAAATTACCGAAAATACATATTCGGTACAAGGAACACCGACCGACTGTGTACATTTTGCGTTAAATGAACTGCTAAAGAATGATATGCCTGATCTGGTATTAACGGGTATTAATCATGGTGCTAACTTGGGTGACGATGTGCTTTATTCAGGCACAGTGGCAGCCGCTATGGAAGGGCACTTTTTAGGCGTTCAATCGGTGGCGTTTTCTCTGGTGGGTAAAAAACATTTTAAGACAGCGGCGGCTATTGCTCGTCGTATCGTCGAACAACATTTAGCAAACCCAATCCCAACCAATCGCCTGTTAAACGTCAATATCCCTGATTTAGCGTTAGAGCAGTTGTCTGGTACTCAGGTGACACGCTTAGGTGCTCGTCATCATGCTGAAGATATGATTAAGCAAAAAGACCCACGAGGTCATGATATCTATTGGCTTGGTCCTCCGGGAAAAGAGCAAGATGCCGGTGAAGGCACGGATTTTTACGCTATCGAGCATGGCTTTGTATCGGTAACACCATTACAAGTGGACCTGACTGCGCATGAGTCGTTGGGTGCGATGACAACATGGTTAGAGGAGAAGTAAGTGAGTAATCCGCATGCAGAGCGCTTAATTACTTTTCTGATTGAAAATGGCATTCAGGATCAAAAGGTTCTTGATGCTATTTATCAACTGCCGAGAGAGAGCTTTTTATCGCAGGCGATGTATCATCAAGCTTATGATAATAATGCGCTTCCTATCGGACAGGGCCAGACGATTTCTCAGCCGTACATTGTTGCTAAGATGACAGAGTTGCTAGAATTACAGCAAGATAGCCGTGTTTTAGAAATTGGAACCGGCTCAGGTTATCAAACGGCGGTCTTGGCTCAACTAGTTGATCATGTGTATTCGGTTGAAAGAATTAAATCATTGCAATGGGATGCCAAGCGTCGTCTTAAACAGCTCGATTTCTACAATATTTCAACTAAGCATGGTGATGGCTGGCAAGGGTGGTCTTCGAAAGCCCCTTTTGATGCGATTATCGTAACTGCTGCCGCAGAGTCGATTCCTCAAGCGCTTTTGCAACAGCTGAAAGATGGTGGTCGCTTATTGATTCCTGTCGGTGATGACGAACAGCAATTGTTGAAGATTGTTCGCCATGGTGACGAGTTTTTATCGAGTGTTATCGAGATGGTGAGATTTGTACCTCTCGTCCCTGGTGAGCTAGCTTAATAAAAGACTAATGGTGTAGGTGGATAGAGAGTCGATGCGTTCGAAGTTGTTAAAAGGAAGTACTTTATTGCTTAGTTGTGCACTTGTTGGGTGTGCGGCGAATTCACCTGCGCCCGTTTCAAGCCTAAACAAGAATTACTCATCGATTGATCGTGGTAGTTATCGCGGCAGTTACTATGAAGTAAAAAAAGGCGACACCCTTTACTTCATTGCTTATGTCACCAATAAAGACGTTAAAGACCTCATCGGTTATAACAAACTCGCTGCTCCTTACACTATCCACCCGGGGCAGAAGCTTAAGTTGTGGCGCCCGAGTTACAATGCGCCAGCGTATGGTAAATCAACAGTAGCGGTTGCAGCCGTTGCTGCGCCTGTCGCGGCATCCACAACTTCATCTGCGGCAAGTAAACCGAAAACTACGCCGAAGAAGAGTAAAAAATCTAAACCTGCTCCAGCTCAAACTACCACCAAAGTGGTGAAAAAAGATCCACCAAAGAAGGTTGAACAATCCAAATCAAAGGAGTATGTTGGTTCTAAAGGTAAACAGAATGTTACACCGTCCACCAAACCAACAAGTGATAAAGTATCCAAATGGTTATGGCCAACTAAAGGGAGAGTAATCAAGAATTTCTCTGTAGGCGAACAAGGAAATAAAGGCATCGACATAGCAGGACAGCGAGGTCAGCCAATAGTATCTACTGCAGGGGGAACGGTTGTTTATTCGGGTAATGCACTACGAGGCTACGGCAATCTAGTGATTGTGAAGCACAATGATAATTACTTAAGTGCATACGCGCATAACGACCGACTATTAGTATCTGAAGGGCAAAGTGTGAAACCAGGGCAGAAGATTGCAACTATGGGAAGCTCTGGAGCCAGCAGTGTTAGGCTGCACTTTGAGATTCGTTACCAAGGTAAATCGGTTAATCCAAAACGATATTTACCTTAAATACAATATGCAAAAATTACGTATTGTATGGAGTGACATAGTCATTTAGCGACATATCAAGTTGTGATGTCATGCTAATTTCGCCAGGGGGAGGCGTTATGAGTATAAGCAATGCAGTAACCAAAGAAGAGTTCGATCTTAACCAAGCAACCACGGAACCGGAAGCTCTTGGAAAAGCAAAACGAACAGTCAAAAAGAAAACCGAAGCGAAAGAAGAAGTTGAAGTTACGTCTAAAAGTTTAGATGCTACTCAGCTTTATCTAGGCGAAATCGGTTTCTCACCACTACTAACCGCTGAAGAAGAAGTGCTTTATGCACGACGAGCTCTGCGCGGTGATGAAGCAGCACGTAAACGCATGATCGAAAGTAACCTGCGTTTAGTGGTAAAAATTTCACGTCGTTATAGTAACCGTGGTCTTGCACTTCTTGATCTTATTGAAGAAGGCAACCTAGGTTTGATTCGCGCCGTAGAGAAATTTGACCCAGAACGTGGTTTCCGCTTCTCAACTTACGCGACATGGTGGATTCGTCAAACCATTGAACGTGCGCTAATGAATCAGACTCGCACTATCCGTTTGCCAATCCATGTTGTGAAAGAGCTGAACATCTACCTGCGTACCGCAAGAGAGCTATCACAAAAACTTGATCATGAACCAACGGCAGAAGAAATTGCTTCTAAGCTAGATAAGCCTGTTGGTGATGTGAGTAAGATGCTTCGTCTAAACGAAAGAGTGAGCTCTGTTGATACGCCAATTGGTGGTGACGGTGAGAAAGCACTGTTGGATATTATTCCAGACATCAACAATTCAGATCCTGAGGTTTCAACTCAAGATAGCGATATCAAGAACTCATTGATTTTCTGGCTTGATGAACTGAATCCTAAGCAGAAAGAGGTGCTTGCACGTCGCTTTGGACTACTTGGTTACGAACCGTCAACACTAGAAGAAGTAGGCCGTGAAATTAGCCTGACTCGTGAACGTGTTCGTCAAATCCAAGTTGAAGGTCTTCGCCGTCTACGTGAGATTCTTATCAAGCAAGGTCTGAATATGGAAAATCTGTTCAATGTAGAAAATGACTAAATGAACTGATGATGTTTCTTTGAATAGAAGACAAATAAAAACGCTGACTCTAAGTCAGCGTTTTTTTGTTTGTGGCTTTTTTATCTGATGCTGCCTATTTAAGTGACAGTACAAAACGACAATAGCAAGCGACAATAACAAGCTACTTGGAAAGAGACTAAAGCAACTTCTTCAAACGATAGAGTTCTTCTAACGCTTGGCGAGGAGTTAAATCATCAGGGTCAACATTCGCTAGTGCTTGTTCTACTTCACTCGGTTCAGGTATCAGGCTCAGTTGGTTAGCGATATCAACGCCGCTTGGCTTTGATGTTGGAGAGTCGATACTCAATGCCTCTAACTGAGTCAGCTTCGCGCGTGCATTTTTGATTACCGCTTTAGGTACACCAGCCAATCCAGCTACCGCGAGGCCGTAAGATTTACTTGCTGCACCTTCTTGAACTGCGTGCATAAAGGCAATGCTGTCACCGTGTTCAACCGCATCTAAGTGTACGTTCGCTAAGGTTGGTATTTGGTTTGGTAGTTCAGTTAGCTCAAAGTAGTGCGTTGCAAATAGTGTCATCGCATTGATTTGATTAGCTAGCCATTCAGCACTTGCCCAAGCCAGAGACAGACCATCGTAAGTACTGGTACCACGACCGATTTCATCCATTAACACAAGGCTATTTGGTGTCGCGTTGTGCAGAATATTCGCGGTCTCTGTCATCTCAACCATGAAGGTTGAACGACCCGAAGCTAAGTCATCGGATGCGCCAATACGCGTAAAGATACGGTCGATAGAACCAATCGTCGCGCTTTCTGCTGGAACATAACAACCGATATGAGCCATCAGCGCAATGAGTGCGGTCTGACGCATGTAGGTCGACTTACCACCCATGTTTGGACCTGTAATGATTAGCATCTTACGTTGATCGTTGAGGTCGATAGGGTTAGCAATAAAGGGTTCGTCCATCACTTGTTCAACTACGGGGTGACGACCAGCCTGAATTTGTACACCAGCAGACTCTGTCATTGTTGGACGACAGTAATCAAGGGTGTCTGCACGTTCAGCTAAGTTTTGTAGAACATCAAGCTGAGACACTGAAGATGCAATGTTTTGTAGTCGCTCTAGATAAGGCAGTAACAAATCAAACAACTCTTCCCACAACTGCTTCTCGATAGCTAGGGCTTTCGATTTAGAGCTGAGAACTTTGTCTTCGTGCTCTTTCAGCTCAGGAATAATGTAACGTTCTGCATTTTTGAGCGTTTGGCGGCGAACATAGTGTGGTGGCACAAGATGGCTTTGTCCGCGGCTTACCTGAATGAAGAAACCGTGGACGTTGTTGTAGCCAACTTTTAGCGTGTCGATACCGTGACGTTCACGCTCTTCTTGCTCAAGCTTATCCAGAAACTCAGTTGCACCTGCAGCAAGGTCGCGCCATTCATCTAGCTCGGCGTTGTAGCCTTCTGCTATCACACCACCATCGCGGATAACCACGGGTGGGTTCTCTTTGATCGCACGCTCAAGCAGTTCAGATACTTCATCCACAGGCGAAGCATACTGAGCAAGCTGAGTTAGGTATGGGTGTTTAAGTTGCGTTAGCGTTTCAGCAAGCTCTGGTAGGTATTCCATTGCTTGGCGAAGTCGTGCCATATCACGAGGACGTGCAGAACGAAGGGCAAGACGAGCAAGAATACGCTCGATATCACCGATCTGTTTCAGCGTTGGTTGTAACTCTGTAAACAGAGCCAGATCTTTCATCTCACCAATAGCATCTAGGCGTTGATCAAGAGCTGAAATATTACGCATGGGTTGATGTAACCAACGCTTAAGCATGCGGCTACCCATAGCCGTCGCGGTGTGGTCAAGCACTTCAGATAGGGTGTTATCGGTGCCGCCACTAAGATTTTGGGTGATTTCTAAATTACGGCGAGTAGCCGCATCAAGGATCACGGAATGATCTTGCTTATCCATTGTGAGTGAACGGATATGCGGGAGGGCAGTACGTTGCGTATCTTTAACGTATTGGATCAGACAACCCGCAGCGCATAAACCTAGTTTTGCGCTTTCAACACCAAAGCCAACTAAGTCACGAGTACCAAATTGTTGATTCAGTTGCTGCTTCGCTGTATCTAATTCAAATTCCCATACCGGGCGACGGCGATTGCCATTACGACTTGCCATCAAATTTACAGGTTCGAAATCTTCAGGGAATAGCAATTCACGTGGTGACGTTCTTTGTAGCTCTGCCGCCATTGCTTCTTCGGTTTCCGGCTCACATAGCTGGAATCGGCCAGAAGTAATATCAAGCGTCGCGTAGCCGAATTTACCATTGTGGTGGTAAATGGATGCAATCAGGTTATCAACACGCTCAGAAAGCAATGCTTCGTCGGTTACGGTTCCCGGAGTCACAATTCTTACGACAGCGCGATCAACAGGGCCCTTTGAAGTTGCTGGATTACCAATCTGCTCACAAATTGCTACGGACTCGCCCAACTGCACTAACTTCGCAAGATAACCTTCCACGGCATGGTATGGAACGCCCGCCATAGGGATAGGCTCACCGTTTGAAGAGCCACGCTTAGTTAGTGAAATATCGAGGAGTTGAGAGGCTTTCTTAGCGTCATCGTAGAAAAGCTCGTAGAAATCTCCCATGCGGTAGAACAGCAAAATTTCTGGATTTTCTGCTTTTAGTTTTAGGTACTGCTGCATCATAGGAGTATGTTTTTGATCGGCTTTCACAGTTAACTTCTTTCGTTTATTTCTATTGCGGCTTAGGATACGTGAAAGCGTTTCGTGCGAAAAGCGACACATGCGAAAAGATGCAAATCCAAATGATATACATCTAGATAAGGGAAGCCAAAGATGCAGACGACTCAAGCTCTTAGTGAAAAACTCGGACACTTACTTGCGAAACATAAACATGTATTAGTGACGGCTGAATCTTGCACTGGCGGTGGCGTTGCTAGCGCGGTAACCGATATTGCTGGTAGCTCGGCTTGGTTTGACCGTGCTTTCGTGACTTACAGTAATGAAGCGAAACAAGAGATGATCGGTGTTCAGCTTGAAACCTTAATTGAGTTTGGTGCTGTGAGTGAGCCAGTGGTTATAGAAATGGCTCACGGGGCGCTACAACATTCAAACGGCACTATTTCTGTGTCTATCAGCGGTATTGCTGGCCCGGGCGGCGGCACGGAAGATAAACCCGTAGGGACTGTGTGTTTTGCTTGGAAAGCAGTAAATGGGTGGAACAAAGTAGGAACGCATGTATTTACAGGCGATAGATCACAAGTACGCCAACAAGCTACGCACCATGCCCTACAAGTTATTTATGATTACCTATCAATGGAAGACAAGTAACATTTGTACAAATTATTTTCATACAGGTATAGACACTGTATGAATCAACAGTATAATAAAAGCCAATTAGTCACCCCTTGTGGGTTAGAAATAGATTCTAAGTCGCTTGTTGAGACAACCGATTATGTGGAGATAGAAATGGACGAGAATAAACAAAAAGCGTTAGCTGCAGCCCTTGGTCAGATTGAAAAGCAATTTGGTAAAGGTTCTATCATGCGTCTTGGTGATAACCGCACAATGGACGTAGAAACTATTTCTACAGGTTCTCTATCTCTAGATATCGCACTAGGTGCTGGTGGCTTACCGATGGGACGTATCGTTGAAGTTTACGGTCCAGAATCATCAGGTAAAACAACGCTAACGCTTGAGCTTATTGCTGCAGCGCAGAGAGTGGGTAAAACGTGTGCATTCGTGGATGCGGAACACGCACTTGACCCTATCTACGCTCAAAAGTTGGGTGTTGATATCGATGCTTTGCTTGTATCTCAACCTGATACCGGTGAACAAGCTCTAGAAATCTGTGATGCACTGGCTCGTTCAGGTGCTATCGATGTTCTTGTTATTGACTCGGTTGCTGCACTAACACCTAAAGCTGAGATCGAAGGCGAAATGGGCGATAGCCACATGGGTCTTCAAGCGCGTATGCTTTCTCAAGCAATGCGTAAGCTGACAGGTAACCTTAAACAGTCTAACTGTATGGCTATCTTCATTAACCAAATTCGTATGAAAATTGGTGTGATGTTTGGTAACCCAGAAACAACTACAGGTGGTAATGCACTTAAGTTCTACGCATCTGTTCGTCTTGATATTCGCCGTACTGGTGCAATCAAAGATGGTGATGAAGTTGTTGGTAACGAGACTCGTATCAAGGTTGTGAAGAACAAGATTGCTGCACCATTCAAACAAGCTGAAACTCAAATCCTTTACGGCAAAGGCTTCAACCGCGAAGGTGAGCTTATCGATTTAGGTGTTAAGAATAAGCTAGTTGAGAAAGCGGGCGCTTGGTACAGCTACAAAGGCGACAAGATCGGCCAAGGTAAATCGAACTCTTGTAAGCACCTACGTGAAAACCCAGAGATCGCTCTGGAACTTGACACTAAGCTTCGTGAATTGCTACTGACTCCTGCTGTTCTTGAAGAGAAAGGCGCAGAGAAAGAAGAAGAAAACGAAGAGCTATAAGCTAACGGTTTATAGAGCGGGCGTCTGAAAGAAACATCCGCTTTGAAAGAATAGGAAGCCTCGCATATTTTATGTGGGGCTTTTTTTGTCAAAGTATCTGTCTCCATCCTTGCAGCGCCTTGCTAGATCTATTTGGTTGTTTGAGGTAGCTTGCCAATTTTTTGTTTGTTCCCTATCTGAGCTAGTGGAATATTCTTCATTTTATCGATTTCCAACTAAAATCCTGCCCAAGGGTGTCTTTTCTACAAGAAAACTAGTCGAAGCCTTAACCATGATCTACAATACGGCAAAATTCTAACTCGACTATTTTCAGGAAGAGCTGCATGTACATGAGCACTGATGAGGTTCGCAACGCGTTCCTTAAGTTCTTTGAGAGCAAAGAACACCAAATCGTAGACAGTTCATCGTTAGTTCCACATAACGATCCAACCCTGCTGTTCACTAACGCAGGTATGAACCAATTCAAAGATTGCTTCCTAGGCGCCGAAAAGCGTGCCTACTCTCGAGCAACTACGGCTCAGCGTTGTGTACGTGCTGGTGGTAAACACAATGACCTTGAAAACGTAGGTTTCACGGCTCGTCACCACACATTCTTCGAAATGCTAGGTAACTTCAGCTTTGGCGATTACTTCAAAGAAGAAGCGATTGGGTTTGCTTGGGAATTCCTGACTGAAACATTAGGTCTGCCAAAAGATCGCCTGTTAGTAACGGTTTACGAGACAGATGACGAAGCATTCGAAATCTGGAACAAGAAAGTAGGCATCCCAGCTGACAAGATTGTTCGCATCGGCGACAAAGAAGGCGGCAAGAAGTTTGAATCTGATAACTTCTGGACAATGGGTGACACAGGTCCTTGTGGTCCATGTACTGAAATCTTCTACGATCACGGTGAGCACATTTGGGGCGGCCGTCCTGGTACACCTGAAGAAGATGGTGACCGTTTCATCGAGATCTGGAACAACGTATTCATGCAGTTCAACCGTCACGCTGACGGCACTATGGAACCGCTACCTAAGCCAGCGGTAGATACTGGTATGGGTATTGAGCGTATCTCTGCAATCATGCAGGGCGTTCACTCTAACTACGAAATTGATGTATTCCAAAAGCTAATCAAGGCGACAGCAGAAGTAGTAAGTCACGACGACCTATCTAACCAATCGCTGCGCGTTATTGCTGACCACATCCGTTCTTGTTCATTCCTAATCGCTGATGGCGTAATGCCTTCAAACGAAGGTCGTGGCTACGTTTTACGTCGTATTATTCGTCGTGCAGTTCGTCACGGTAACAAGATTGGTGCACAAGGCGTGTTCTTCCACAAACTTGTGGGTGTACTGGCTGAAGTGATGGGTTCTGCGGCTGAAGAGCTTAAGAAACAGCAAGAGCTTGTTGAAAAAGTACTTCGCATCGAAGAAGAGAACTTTGGTCGCACGCTAGAGCGTGGCATGGTTATCCTTAACGACGCATTAGACGCACTTGAAGGCAAAGAGCTTGACGGTGAAACAGTCTTCAAACTTTACGATACATACGGCTTCCCAGCTGACCTTACTAACGATGTAGCTCGTGAACGCGACTTTACTATCGATGAAGAAGGCTTTGAGAAGGCGATGGAAGCACAGCGTAAGCGTGCACGTGAAGCAGGCCAATTCGGTACTGATTACAACGCAACTATCAAAGTAGACACGAACACTGAGTTCTGTGGTTACACAGCGACTGAAGGCGCTGGTGAAATCTCTGCGCTATTTGTTGACGGCGAAGAAGTATATTCACTATCGGCTGGCGACAAAGCAATCATCATCCTTGAAGAGACACCATTCTACGCTGAGTCAGGCGGTCAATGTGGTGACGCTGGTACGTTAAAAACAGCATCTGGTCTATTCAAAGTACAAGACACTCAGAAGCTAGGTAACGCATTTGCGCACCACGGTGAGCTAGTTGAAGGTGTATTTGCTCAAGGCGATAAAGTAGAAGCAACGGTTGACGCTGAGCGTCGTGCTGCTATCTCATTAAACCACTCTGCAACTCACTTACTTCACTCTGCACTGCGCGAAGTTCTAGGTGAGCACGTTGCTCAAAAAGGTTCTTTAGTTAAGCCAGACAACCTACGTTTTGACTTTTCTAACCTTGAAGCGGTAACGCCGGCACAGATTAAAGAAGTAGAGCGTTTGGTTAACGCACAAGTTCGTAAGAACCACGTGATTGAAACCAACATCATGGACATCGAGTCAGCGAAAGAAAAAGGTGCAATGGCACTGTTTGGCGAGAAGTACGATGATGAAGTTCGCGTTCTGTCGATGGGCGATTTCTCTACTGAGCTTTGTGGTGGTATCCACGCAAGCAAT
The DNA here is from genome assembly GCF_057785895.1 of Vibrio sp. QJM3NY_39. NCBI lineage: Bacteria > Pseudomonadati > Pseudomonadota > Gammaproteobacteria > Vibrionales > Vibrionaceae > Vibrio > Vibrio sp. QJM3NY_39. The sequence continues at coordinate 497,410 of NZ_CM173505.1, forward strand.
ACGGGTGATATCGGCCTATTTAAGATCACATCTGAAGGTGGTATCGCTGCAGGTATTCGTCGTATCGAAGCGGTAACGGGTGAAGCTGCTCTAGATGCAGTAGAAGCTCAGGCTAACGCTTACGAAGAGAAATTGGCTGAATCAGCTAAGAAAGCGAAATCGCTAGAGAAAGAAATCCAACTGCTTAAAGAAAAGATGGCTGCTGCAGAAAGCGCAAATATCATGGGCAAAGTAGAAGACATCTCTGGTACTAAAGTTTTGGTTGCTGCAATTGAAGGCGCAGACAACAAGAACCTACGTACTATGGTTGATAACGCTAAAAACCAAGTAGGTAGCGGCATCATCCTGATTGCGAATATCGCAGACGGTAAAGTTGGCTTGATTGCTGGCGTAACCAAAGACCTTATCGGCAAAGTAAAAGCGGGTGACCTCGTTAAGATGGTTGCTGAGCAAGTTGGCGGTAAAGGCGGCGGTCGTCCAGATATGGCTCAAGCGGGTGGTACAGACGTTGAAGCACTACCTGAAGCGCTTAAATCTGTGCGTACTTGGCTAGAAGAGCGTCTTTAAGCTTAAGTAATTGATACAAAGATGCCCAATCAGTTGATTGGGCATCTTTTATTTTGCCTATTGGAAGCGTGTTTAAACAAGGTTTGATTGAGATTAACCAAGAAGTCCAATGGAGACGTTAGACTCCTTGGTTAATTTTTTATTGCTTCGCCCTGACGCGGAGTATGTGTTTTTTTGTCATATATAGACATTGGTCTTGGGAAGGTGAGGACGGGTGAAAATGCCTCTTATCGTGCAGAAATTTGGTGGAACGTCGGTGGGTTCAATAGAGCGGATCCATCATGTAGCAGAAAAAATCATTGAAGCGAAAAATGAAGGGAACCAGATCTTGGTTGTCGTTTCTGCTATGTCAGGTGAAACAAATCGGTTAGTTAACTTAGCTTCACAAGTTGATAGTGTCCCAAACGCTAGAGAATTGGATGTGTTGTTGACGGCTGGAGAACAAGTTTCCATGGCTTTGTTGGCGATGACGTTGCACAAGTTGGGTTATGAAGCGACATCGATGACCGGCTATCAAGCCAAGATACACACCGATTCTAATCATAATAATGCGACGATTGAGCGTATTGATACCGCTCCTATTAGAGCGCTGTTAGATGATGACCAGATTGTCATTGTTGCAGGTTTTCAAGGCGTTAATGCGAAAGGTGATATCACAACCTTAGGGCGAGGTGGTTCAGATACCACGGCCGTTGCATTAGCGGGCGCGCTTCAAGCTAAAGAGTGTCAGATCTATACCGACGTTGATGGCGTATATTCCTGCGACCCTAGAGTGGTTAAGCAATCTAAAAAATTAGATACCTTAGACTTTCCCTCTATGGAAGAAATGGCTCGCAGAGGCGCTAAGGTTTTGCACCTTCCATGTGTTCAGCATGCGTGGCGACACAATGTACCACTGAGAGTACTTTCGAGTTTTGAAGAAGGCGAGGGCACTCTCATCGCGGGTAATGATTGTTTGAATGATATTGCTGGAATAGCCATTCAAAGAGATATGGTGCGCATCGAGTGTTTGAATCAAGACTTACCGTCTCTCATGTCGCATTGCCAGTTGTTAGGGATCGAAGTCTGTAGTGTGATCGAGGAAACAGAACGGGCAGCGCTCATTATCAAACCGGACATAAGTGCTAAATTAAAACTAGTTTTTGCTGAAAAAATCCGTAATAGTGAATATGTTAGTTTGTTAACTGTGGTAGGAAGCCGAACGCAAGAAATTGTGGTCAGTTCACATGGATTGTTGTCTGAAGGCGAAATTGATGTACAACATCACTTATTGCAGCAGCAGTCTTTAACTTTGGTGATATCACCAACGCAAGTCGATATAGCTGCTAACATATTACACAATGCATACATCGTAGCGCGTGAAACACAGGGTTATCTTAAAAAAGAAGTGCATTTTGGTTAAATAAACTCAATCGATAGTTTACGAAAATATAACTTTTGTTGGATAATGCTCTCGTAGCTAGATAAATTTAGAGATTACTCAAGGAGCAAAGAATGCTAATTTTGACTCGCCGTGTTGGCGAAACACTGATGATTGGTGATGAAGTAACAGTTACTGTACTAGGCGTTAAAGGTAACCAAGTACGTATTGGTGTTAACGCACCTAAAGAAGTATCTGTTCACCGTGAAGAGATCTACATGCGCATTCAAGCTGAAAAAGGTAATGGTAACGTTGCATCTGGCAACTACTAATACTTTTGCGTAGAAGAGGGGCTAGCATTGTTGCTAGCCTTTTTTGATCTTGGGGTGCACATAATCACAACGTAGCAATAGGTTGATTCACTAGCTGGCTTAGTTATAGATGCTGGATGGAGTGCTTGGTATAGAAAAGCCTCGCCACCAGAGTTAACTCTTATTGAAGCATCGTGAGATTTGTTTGCCATAGTTCAAGTTTTACTGACTTTCCCTATGGCGAAATAGAGCATCCCGTAGTATGGTGCAATCAGCAGTGACACTTACTGCGAGATAAATTAGATAATTGTTTTCCGTTGTTAATTATTGCCAATCTTTCACCTTAATTTTTAAGGGAAAAAGCGCTAATTGGATGTTATAAGTTCAATTTGCAAGCGCTTTGATTAAATTGCAAACGGTTGAATGTTTTTGTCCGGTTTTTTTCAATAAAGTGTTTGACATATTTTCGGTAAAACGTAATATGTGCCTCCGCAAGACGGTGAGGTGGCCGAGAGGCCGAAGGCGCTCCCCTGCTAAGGGAGTATGTGGTTTATAGCCGCATCGAGGGTTCGAATCCCTCCCTCACCGCCATTTCTTGCACGTTTGAATTTGCAAGCAAACACAGAAGTAACAATGTGCGCCCTTAGCTCAGCTGGATAGAGTACCTGGCTACGAACCAGGCGGTCGGAGGTTCGAATCCTCCAGGGCGCACCATTCTTTAGATTACTTTGTTAAGAAGTAATGGATAAGAATAATGAATTAGGTGAGGTGGCCGAGTGGCCGAAGGCGCTCCCCTGCTAAGGGAGTATGTGGTTTGTAGCCGCATCGAGGGTTCGAATCCCTCCCTCACCGCCATTCATTACAGGCCTATGGCCTTTTTTTTGTTTCGTAGAAACAAGAATGTGATATATTTCACAACTTCTTCACTTGAAGATACCGTGCGCCCTTAGCTCAGCTGGATAGAGTACCTGGCTACGAACCAGGCGGTCGGAGGTTCGAATCCTCCAGGGCGCACCACTATTTAGGGTTTTCATTAATCCTGATGTTGAACGTTTAGTTTTGCTTTATTGCCTTAATTGAAAGCTTAATATCGAAACCGTTGCGCCCTTAGCTCAGCTGGATAGAGTACCTGGCTACGAACCAGGCGGTCGGAGGTTCGAATCCTCCAGGGCGCACCACTATTTAGGGTTTTCATTAATCCTGATGTTGAACGTTTAGTTTTGCTTTATAGTCTTAACTGCTTTATTGCCTTAACTAACAGCTTAATATCGAAACCGTTGCGCCCTTAGCTCAGCTGGATAGAGTACCTGGCTACGAACCAGGCGGTCGGAGGTTCGAATCCTCCAGGGCGCACCACTATTTAGGGTTTTCATTAATCCTGATGTTGAACGTTTAGTTTTGCTTTATTGCCTTAACTGCTTTATTGCTTTAATTAACAGCTTAATATCGAAACCGTTGCGCCCTTAGCTCAGCTGGATAGAGTACCTGGCTACGAACCAGGCGGTCGGAGGTTCGAATCCTCCAGGGCGCACCACTTTTAGGGTTTTCACTAATCCTGATGTTGAACGTTTAGTTTTGTTTTATTGCTTTAACTAACAGCTTAATATCGAAACCGTTGCGCCCTTAGCTCAGCTGGATAGAGTACCTGGCTACGAACCAGGCGGTCGGAGGTTCGAATCCTCCAGGGCGCACCACTATTTAGGGTTTTCACTAATCCTGATGTTGAACGTTTAGTTTTGCTTTATAGTCTTAACTACTTTATTGCCTTAACTAACAATTTAATATCGAAACCGTTGCGCCCTTAGCTCAGCTGGATAGAGTACCTGGCTACGAACCAGGCGGTCGGAGGTTCGAATCCTCCAGGGCGCACCACTATTTAGGGTTTTCATTAATCCTGATGTTGAACATTTAGTTTTGCTTTATTGCCTTAACTAACAGCTTAATATCGAAACCGTTGCGCCCTTAGCTCAGCTGGATAGAGTACCTGGCTACGAACCAGGCGGTCGGAGGTTCGAATCCTCCAGGGCGCACCACCTTATTAAAGAAAGCCTCGTTTATACGAGGCTTTTTTTATGTCTGCTGCAAATTTGTTGCGACAATGTTAAATTTTGTCGTTATTTAACTTGTTGTATTTAAAGTAATTCTTGATTGCTTCTTTGTTATTCCACCTTTCTCATATCATTTCTAAGAAAAGCCCCGTTTAAGTCACAGTTTAAATATCTATAAATGACGTATTTGACAGATTTATGTGATCTGATAGGCGAATAATTAACCTTATGTGTGCGTTGTCCGTAACAGAACCTTAAACAAAATTGACAAACTTTTACCAATCGAGATAATCCATGGGTCGGGATCACTATTCGCTGAAATCCTGCACGTATGTCAGGATGACGAAGAAAGGAAGCAACATGACTAATATTGGAAGCCTGCTAGGAGATGCGGCGACTCTAATGATAACGGGGATGTCCGTTGTCTTTATTTTCCTAACTATTCTAGTTTACCTCGTTCGGTTGATGTCAAAACTGGTACCAGAAGAAGTACCAGAGCCGATCGCAGCACCTAAAAAAATTAAAAAATCACAATCAAACCCTTCAGCTGTTAGTCCACAGGTAGTGGCAGCAATTTCGGCCGCGGTTCATCAATACCGTGCGTCTACTGCTAAGTAGCATTTAAAGGATTAAAAAGGAGTTTATGAGCATGTCTAAACCACTAGCTATCACAGATGTGGTACTTCGTGACGCGCACCAGTCACTATTTGCTACTCGTATGCGTATCGAAGATATGCTGCCAATTGCGGCAGAACTGGATAAAGTCGGTTACTGGTCTTTAGAGACTTGGGGCGGCGCAACGTTTGATTCGTGTATCCGTTTTCTAGGAGAAGATCCGTGGGAGCGTTTGCGTGAGCTGAAAAAAACGATGCCAAACACACCAATGCAGATGCTACTGCGTGGTCAAAATTTATTGGGTTACCGTCACTACGCGGATGATGTAGTAGAGAAATTTGTTGAACGTGCCCATAAGAACGGCATGGACGTATTCCGTATTTTTGATGCGATGAATGACGTACGTAACTTTGAAACAGCAGTGAAAGCAACGATTGATGTTGGTGGTCACGCTCAAGGTACGTTGTCTTACACAACCAGTCCGGTTCACAACTCAGATACTTGGGTTGATTTAGCTAAACGCCTAGAGGACCTAGGTTGTCACTCACTATGTATCAAAGATATGTCAGGTTTATTAAAGCCGTATGAAGCGGAAGAGCTGATTACACGTATCAAAGCATCGTGTGACGTTCCTCTAGCGTTGCATAGCCACGCGACAACCGGTCTATCGACAGCAACAGCGGTTAAAGCCGTTGAAGCGGGTATCGATATTCTAGACACCGCTATTTCTTCAATGAGCTGTACTTACGGTCACACGCCAACCGAAACGGTTGTTGCGATGTTAGAAGGTACAGAGCGTGATACCAATCTTAAGCTTGATCAGATCGAACCCATCGCGGCTTACTTCCGTGATGTACGTAAAAAGTACGCGAAATGGGAAGGTCAGCTAAAAGGTGTTGATTCACGTATCTTGATTGCTCAGGTTCCTGGCGGCATGTTAACCAACATGGAAGGCCAGCTTAAAGAACAGGGCGCAGCCGATCGTATGGACGAAGTGCTCGAAGAGATCCCTCGCGTACGTAAAGAGCTGGGTTACATTCCTTTGGTAACACCTACTTCTCAGATTGTTGGTACTCAAGCGGTTATCAACGTTCTAACGGGTGAGCGCTACAAGAGCATCACTAAAGAGACTGCTGGTCTACTGAAAGGTGAATACGGTCAAGCGCCTGCTGAGGTTGATGCTGAACTGCAAGCAAAAGTGTTAGATGGTGCAGAGCCAATCACGTGTCGTCCTGCTGATTTACTTAAGTCTGAAATGGATACGTTAACGACAGACCTTTTAGAAAAAGCGAAATCAGATGGCATTTCACTCGCTGAAGATACCGTTGATGATGTACTGACGTACGCACTTTTCCCACAAGTCGGCCTTAAGTTCCTTAAGAACCGTCGTAACCCTGAAGCATTTGAACCTGCACCAACTGCAGAAACGGCAGCTCCTGTTGCGGCACCACAGCCTGTTGCTGGTAGCATTGAAAGCTACAGCGTGAAGGTTGATGGTCAAGTTTATGATGTTGAAGTTGGCCCTCAAGGTGAACTGACATCGGTATCTCCATCAGCGAAACCAGCACAAGCGTCTCAAGCAGCACCAGCTGCGGCTTCTGATGCAGAAGCAGTTCCAGCTCCATTAGCAGGCAACATCTTCAAAGTTATCGTTCAGCCAGGTGTTGAAGTGGCTGAAGGCGATGTGCTACTGATCTTGGAAGCGATGAAGATGGAAACGGAAGTTCGTGCTGCTCGTGGTGGTATCGTTCAGGAATTGAATGTTAAAGAAGGCGATGCAGTTACTGTAGGCGCTCCACTACTAAGCTTAGCGTAAGGGAGTACCATGGAAGGATTGATGACCTTATGGTCTGAAACAGGGATTGCTAACTTTGAGTTCGGCCAGATTTGTATGATGTTGGTTGGTTGCTTGCTGTTGTTTTTGGCAATTCGTAAAGGGTTTGAACCGTTACTTTTATTACCGATTGGTTTTGGTGCTGTATTAGCAAATATTCCAAATGCTGGGTTTACTGATCCCGGTGGTTTGCTTTACTACGTTTACTACATTGGTATTGAAACGGGTATTTTCCCACTGCTGATCTTTATGGGTGTTGGTGCAATGACGGACTTCGGTGCGTTGATTGCTAACCCTAAAACGTTATGGCTAGGGGCTGCGGCTCAGTTTGGTATATTCGCAACGCTATTTGGTGCGATCTTGCTGAACTATGTTCCAGGAATGGAATTCTCAATGGCAGATGCTTCGTCCATTGCGATCATTGGTGGTGCCGATGGCCCAACCGCGATCTTCTTGGCGAGTAAGTTATCTCCTGACCTACTAGGTGCCATTGCAGTTGCGGCATACAGCTACATGGCTTTAGTTCCTATTATTCAGCCACCTATCATGAAAGCGCTAACGACGCCGGAAGAACGCAAGATTAAGATGGCGCAGTTACGTCACGTTGGTAAAGCCGAGAAGATCCTTTTCCCGCTTGCTGTACTACTGATGACGATTCTGTTCCTACCTTCAGCAACACCTCTAGTAGGTATGTTCTGCTTGGGTAACTTAATGCGTGAAGCGGGTGTGGTTGATCGCCTTTCAAAAACAGCTCAAAACGAACTGATTAACGTCGTAACTATTTTCCTAGGCCTAGGTGTTGGTTCTAAGCTTCAAGCGGACACGTTCTTGAACTTAGAGACGCTGGGTATTTTAGGTTTAGGTGCGGTGGCGTTCAGTATCGGTACGGCGGGTGGCGTATTAATGGCTAAGCTACTTAATCGCTTCTCTAAAGAAGACATCAACCCACTGATTGGTGCGGCTGGTGTATCAGCGGTTCCTATGGCGGCTCGTGTTGTAAACAAGGTTGGTCTTGAGGCAAACCCTCAGAACTTCTTGTTGATGCATGCGATGGGCCCGAACGTGGCAGGTGTACTTGGTAGTGCGGTTGCGGCGGGTATTCTATTAGCTCTAGTGGGCTAGTAGGTTCCTAGGTCACGTATCGTTACGTTAATTGGTCGTCAATTTACGAATGAGCGGTTAACTTAGCCTTATTAAATGGTTTATAGTCAAAGGGATGCTTTCGCATCCCTTTCTTTTTATCAATTAGGGTGCTTGCTCATTAGGGCTTTTATCAATCAAGGAAATGTGGAAATGGAAAATAAACAGATAGCGATTACTCAATTCGGCGGTGTCGAAAACCTCAGTATTCAAACCCGTGCTATTCCTGAGCCTAAGGCTGGAGAAGTCGTGGTTAAAGTTTCCTTTTCGGGCATTAATCCGATTGATGTTAAAACCCGTGCTGGTCTAGGTTGGGCTGCAGCACAGAACAAAGATAACCTGCCTTGGGTTCCTGGTTATGACATTTCAGGGCAAATTGTCACCCTAGGGGAGCATGCTGAGCGCTTTACGGTTGGCGACAACGTGGCAGGCTTTATTGGTTTCCCATTGCAAGGTGGCGGTTACAGCCAATATGTATGTGTCCCAGAAGCGGCATTAAGCATGGTTCCTGATTCGGTGACTCTAGAAGCGGCTGCGGCATTACCATTAGCCAGTCAAACAGCAGCTCAAGCGCTCAACAAAGCTGAAGTGAAAGAGGGCGATCGCGTACTTATCTTAGCGGGTGCCGGCGGCGTTGGTCATCTAGCGGTTCAAATCGCCGTGGCAGCGAAAGCCGAGGTTTACACAACTTGTAGTGAAGCGAATCTTGATTACTTAGCAACGTTAGGCGCTCATGCGATTAACTATAAATTTGCGCCAGCATCGGAAAGAGTCTCTGATGTCGATGTGCTGATTGATTTGGTTGGTGGCGATACCGCTCTCGATGCGTTGAAGTGCCTAAAAGATGGCGCAAGAGTGGTGACAGTCCCAACTTTATCTGCTGAATTGATCTGCGAAAAAGCAACATTATTAGGCTTTACTGCATCAGGCATGCTGGTTGAACCAAACCCAGAGCAAATGGACACTATGTTGTACATGGTCAGTGTCGGATTGCTCAAAACAGAAATTCAAGGTATCTACCAGTTGGATGAAGCGCAGTCGGCGCATCTGCAGGTTGAAACCGGACACACCAGAGGCAAAGTACTACTTAAAATGCAAGAAGGTTGATATGCAGTGCTAGAGTTTTTTAATTCTCTGTTTGAAAACATAGCGCTGTGGTTCTCTGACTCAGCGCTGTGGGTACTCTTTATTAGTGGCTTCTTGAGTGCCACATTATTGCCCGGGGGATCAGAAGCGAGCCTTGTGGCAGCCTTGAGCTTAGATCAGTTCTCAACATCATCGATCATTCTGCTGGCGACACTTGGTAATACCTTAGGCGGCCTGACCAACTATTGGATTGGTTTGTGGTTACCTAATCGAACTCAATCTGAAAAGCATGGTCATAAGGCTATGGCTTGGCTGAGCCGTTATGGTTACTGGACATTGTTATTCAGTTGGTTACCGATCATTGGTGATCCTTTATGTCTGGCTGCGGGTTGGCTGAGAATGAAATTTATCCCTAGCGTTATTTTGATAGCGATTGGCAAAGCCGCTCGCTACAGCTTACTTGCTGCTATCTATTTCGGTTTTTTCTAAGGAGAACCTATGAAAAAGGTTTTACTTGGTACATTTTCTCTTATCGCCATTGCTGGCTGTTCTTACAATGTACCTAGCTCAACACCCTTCTTTTCCTCGTTACCGGAAGGCGTCACTCTGTTAGAAGAGGTTAAGCCTTCTAAAGATAAAGTCGTGATTCCTTATGCGAAGTATCAGCTTGAAAACGACTTGACCGTTATTCTTTCTCCTGATGATTCTGATCCACTTGTTCATGTTGATGTGACCTATCATGTGGGTTCTGCTCGTGAACAGATTGGCAAATCAGGCTTTGCTCACTTCTTTGAACACATGATGTTCCAAGGCTCTGAGAACGTCGGTGATCAACAGCACTTCAAGATCATCACCGAAGCGGGTGGTTCTTTAAACGGCACCACCAACCGTGACCGTACCAACTACTTTGAAACCGTTCCATCTAATCAACTTGAGAAAATGCTGTGGCTGGAATCAGACCGCATGGGCTTCTTGTTGGATGCGGTTTCTCAGAAGAAATTTGAAGTTCAGAGAGGAACGGTTAAGAACGAGCGAGCTCAAAGCTACGAAAATCGTCCTTACGGCTTGATGTGGGAACGCATGGGTGAAGCGCTTTACCCTGAAGGCCACCCATACTCGTGGCAACCAATCGGTTATGTTGAAGATTTAGACCGTGTGGATGTGAATGATCTTAAAGCCTTCTTCTTACGCTGGTATGGCCCAAATAATGCGGTGTTGACTATCGGTGGTGATATCGATGTTGATGACACGCTAGAGTGGGTTAACAAGTACTTTGGCCCTATCCCTCAGGGACCTGAAGTTAAGGCGGCAGAGAAGCAACCTGCAGTGCTGACTGAAGACAAGTACATCACCTTAAAAGATAATATTCGTCAGCCGATGGTGCTTGTTGGTTGGCCAACAACGTATCGTGGTGAAGAGACGCAGGCTTCATTGAATGCACTGTCCAACGTGTTAGGTTCTGGCACCAACAGTTACCTGTATCAAAACCTCGTAAAAACGCAAAAAGCGGTGAGTGCAGGATCTTTCCATGATTGTGCTGAGCTTGCATGTACCATGTATGTGTATGCGATGGGTAATTCAGGTGAAAAAGGTGATTTGACGGTTCTAAACAAAGAGCTTATGGATACCTTAGATCAATTCTCGAAAGAGGGCGTTGAACAAGAGCGTTTAGACCAGATCACTGGTATGGCAGAAGCGGATGCAGTTTTTGCGCTGCAAAGTGTTAAAGGCAAGGTTTCGCAGCTCGCGTCTAATCAAACCTTCTATGGTCAGCCGGATCGCATTGAGTCACAACTCGATCAAATTCGAGCGGTTACTCCAGAAAGCGTAAGCAAGGCATACCAAGATTTCATCGAAGGTAAGCACAAGGTTACGTTGAGTGTGGTTCCTAAGAAAAAGCTCGACTTAGCGGTTCGTGAGGCTACCTTTACCACACCTGCACGTACCCTTCCTGAATACAGTAAGGTGACGGAAGACCAACTGGATTTCAGAAAGGCGCCAAACACATTTGATCGCAGCGTGATGCCAGAAGTGAACTTTGGTGTTGAAGCGACCATGCCTGAGTTGTACCGCATGCACTTTGCGAACGGCACTGACTTGATTGGTACCGTGACCAGTGAAACGCCGACAGTTCAGCTGCAAATTCAACTGCCTGCAGGCGAACGCTATGTTCGTAAAGGTCAAGAAGGCTTAGCGAACCTAACGGCTTCGATGATGGAAGAGGGGTCGACTAAACGAACGGTTGAAGAACTACAGGCGACCTTAGATAAGCTTGGCAGTAGCGTTAGCATTGGCGCAGGCAGTTATACCACGGATATCTCGGTTTCAACGCTAGAGAAAAACCTGCCTCAAACCTTAGCGATCGTACAAGAGGTTCTGTTTGAGCCTAAGTTTGATGAGCAAGACTTTGAACGTGTTAAGAAGCAGATGCTTGAAGGTGTTGTCTATCAGCATCAACAACCAAGCTGGATGGCTTCTCAAGCAACCCGTGAGGTGCTATTTGGTGACAGTATTTTTGCTCGAGCAAGCGATGGCACCAAGGCGTCTCTATCGGATCTAACCTTAGATGATGTGAAAAAATTCTATGCACAACACTACACACCGGAAGGTGCCAATATTGTTGTTGTGGGAGACATCTCGAAGAAAGAGGTGGGAAAACAGCTACAATTCTTTGAACAGTGGCAAGGCGATGCGGCACCACTAACGCGTCCTCAGATCATCAAAGAGCTTTCAGGACAGCACCTGTATTTAGTTGATAAACCGGGTGCACCGCAAAGTATTGTTCGTTTAGTGCGTAAAGGTTTACCTTTCGACGCGACTGGTGAGTTGTATTTGAGCCAGCTAGCCAACTTTAACTTAGCCGGTAACTTCAATAGCCGTATCAACCAGAATCTACGTGAGGACAAAGCCTACACTTACGGTGCGAGCGGTTACTTCGCGAGTACTCGTGAAACTGGTGCGGTAGTATTTAGTGCTCAAGTGAGAGCCAATGCGACGGTTCCATCGATTCAAGAGTTTATCGCCGAGCTAAATGAATTTAGTCAGAGTGGATTAACTGACGAAGAGGTGAAATTTATGCGCCTTGCCGTCGGTCAACAAGATGCACTCAAATACGAAACACCAAGTCAAAAGGCTGGGTTGTTGAGTAATATTGTTGCGCTGAGCCTTGATGAAGATTATCTGCAACAACGTAATCAGATAGTTGAAACGGTCTCAAAAGAGACTTTAAACGAGCTATCTAAGAAATGGTTTGACCCGAATGATTATCAAATAATTGTTGTTGGTGATGCGACTTCGCTTCGTCCTCAACTAGAAAAGTTAGATATTCCAATAGAAGAGCTTGAAATCATTCGTTAGAGTACACATTAAAGGGGGAGGGAAAAGACTCTATTTTTCTCCTCCAACCTAATTTATGATAGTTCTAATCAGAACGATATAAGATAAGTGAACTGAATTTTGACTGATTTTGCTGCGCGACTAAAGCAAGTTGCAACCAACCCTAAGACCTTCTCTCAATTTGGTCGTGGTGTTGAAAGGGAAACGTTACGCTACACGGAAGATGGGCATCTTGCTACTGGGCCGCACCCAAAGGCTTTGGGATCTGCGTTGATGAACGGATGGGTAACGACCGATTTTTCCGAGTCGCTACTGGAGTTTATTACGCCTGTTTCTAACGACGTTCCGACTCTTTTGAATCAGTTGTCTGATATCCACCATTTCACTCAAACTAAGTTAGATGGCGAAAAGATGTGGCCGCTTTCTATGCCTTGTTACGTAGGCAGTGAAGATTACATTCAGCTAGCGCAATACGGCACCTCTAACAACGGCAAAATGAAGACGCTATATCGTGAAGGCCTAAAGCGCCGTTACGGTAGCCTGATGCAGATTATTTCTGGTGTTCACTTCAACTTCTCTTTCCCAGAAAGTTTTTGGGATAGCCTGTTTGGAGAGCAAACAGAAGAAGCGCGTTGTGAAGCTAAGTCAGATGCGTACTTTGGTTTGATTCGTAATTATTACCGTTTTGGTTGGTTAATCCCATATTTCTTCGGCGCTTCACCTGCACTATGTCCTTCTTTCATCAAAGGAAGAGAGACAAAGTTACCTTTTGAGAAGGTTGGCGAGACACTGTATCTGCCAAAAGCAACGGCACTTCGCCTGAGTGATCTTGGCTACACCAATAGTGCTCAAAGCGTATTAAAGATTGGCTTCAACAGCCTAGACCAGTACCTTGAAGGTTTGAACCAAGCGATTCGCACGCCATCAGAAGAGTTTGCTGAGATTGGTACTAAGGTTGATGGCGAATACCGTCAGCTTAATACTAACGTTCTTCAAATCGAGAACGAACTTTATGCGCCAATTCGCCCTAAGCGCGTGGCGAAAAGTGGTGAAAAACCATCGGAAGCACTGGCTCGTGCTGGTGTTGAGTACATCGAGGTTCGTTCTTTGGACGTAAACCCATTCAGCTCAATTGGTATCAATGAGCAACAAGTTCGCTTCCTCGATCTATTCTTAACTTGGAGTGTTCTATCTGACTCTGCTGAGATGGATAACTGCGAACTTGAATGCTGGCGCGATAACTGGAACAAGGTGATCTTAGAAGGTCGTCAGGTTGGTTTAGAACTCAAGATTGGTTGTGATGGCGAGAGACTGTCTCTGCAAGATTGGGCTAAACGCGTATTCAAAGATCTTCGTGTTATCGCTGAGTTGATGGATGCTGAGCAAGGTGGTCGTGCATACCAAGAAACGTGCGATACGCTTGAAACTTGGATCGATAACCCAGAGCTGACCATTTCTGGCCAGTTGCTAGAAGAGACCAAAAAATTAGGTGGCTTGGGTAAAGTGGGTTGTGCGTTAGGAAAAACGTACGCTCAGCAACACAAAGCACACCAATATAAAGTTTACTCAGCTGAGTTGATGGAAGCGGAAGTTCAACGCTCTGTTATTGCTCAGCAACAAAGTGAAGAAGCAAGCACTCAAGATTTTGACAGCTTCTTAACGGATTACTTTTCGTATTTAAAAGCATAGCGAGACTTTGGTGGAAAGGAAGCAAGCCTTATTAGGCCAGCCTAAACGCGTAAGTGGAAAATGGTTGCCAGTAGTGACTGTTGGTGTTGTCTCTAGCCTATTGGTTGGATGTGCAACGCCACCGCCAAAGCAGCAAGATAACTTGTGTAGCATCTTCAGAGAACACCCGTCGTGGTATGAAGATGCTCTCGATATGCAAGAAGAGTGGGGCACGCCGATCAACGTAGCGATGGCTTTTGTGAAACAAGAGAGTAGCTATCGTCATGATGCACGCCCACCTAAAGATTACATTCTTGGCTTTATTCCGTGGGGACGCGTGAGCAGTGCCTACGGATATGCACAAGCTCAAGACCCTGCTTGGGAAGACTTCCAAAAGGCGACCAATAACGGTGGTTCAAGAACCAACTTTGATGATGCATTGATGTTCATCGGTTGGTACACCAGCGAGACGCGTCGTCAGTTAGGGGTTTCACTTTGGGACCCATATAACCAGTACTTGGCTTATCATGAAGGCCGTGGTGGTTATAAGCGCAAGTCATACAACAGCAAACCATCGTTGATTAAGGTGGCACGCAAAGTCGAACAGCAAGCAAAAGATTATGGATGGCAGCTTAAACAGTGTCGTAAAGAACTAGAAGACAATAGAAGTTGGTTTTTCTAAAGCCAACCGTCACGGAGAATAGCAATGCCTTTATTAGATAGTTTCACTGTTGATCACACGCGCATGAACGCACCTGCAGTTCGTGTAGCTAAAACAATGCAAACCCCAAAAGGGGATACCATCACTGTGTTTGACCTGCGTTTTACTGCGCCAAACAAAGACATTCTATCTGAGAAAGGTATCCATACTCTCGAGCACCTTTACGCAGGATTTATGCGTAATCAATTGAACGGTTCAGATGTAGAGATCATCGATATTTCACCTATGGGCTGTCGCACTGGTTTCTACATGAGCCTAATTGGTACGCCTTCAGAGCAGCAAGTGGCAGACGGTTGGTTGGCTGCAATGCAAGATGTGCTGAAAGTTGAGAATCAAAATAAGATCCCTGAGCTGAACGAGTATCAATGTGGTACTGCGGCAATGCACTCTTTGGATGAAGCGAAAGATATCGCCAACGCGATTATTGCTGCTGGTATCTCTGTAAACAAAAATGATGAACTGGCATTGCCTGAGTCTATGCTGCAAGAGCTTAAAATCGACTAATCACTTTTCTTCACTCTAGATGCTTTTCACTTTAGAAGCGCTTCACTCTAGATACATTTCACTCTAGAGACAGAGCGAGTTAGATACTAAAAGGCCCGGTTCAATGAACCGGGCCTTTTTCGTCAACGTATTTTAGAGCTAAGCAGTTGTCGCATGTGAGCTTGTGACTACTCATTTAGTTATCCCAGTCCAGCAAACCACTTTTATCCGTTAACGATCTGCGGGAACACGCGAACGAGCTTGATACGGTTCTCTTCGAGTTCAACAATTTCCATTGGATGACTCGCAACCTGAACACTCAGGTGACTCTCAGGAATGTCTTCAAGGTGTTCCAGTATTAAACCATTAAGTGTTCTTGGGCCATTTGTAGGTAGTGTCCACTGCAAGCCTTTGTTTATGTCACGGATATTGGCGCTGCCTTCAATCAAGAAGCTGCCATCGCTTTGCGGTGTGATCTCTTCAGATAAGCTTGGTGCAATTGAGGTCGTAAACTCACCAACGATTTCTTCTAGAATATCTTCAAGGGTAACCAAGCCGTTGATATCGCCATACTCATCCACAATCAAACCGATGCGTTGTTTATTGCGCTGAAACTTAAGTAGTTGAATATTGAGTGGTGTCGCTTCAGGAATAAAGTAGATCTCATCCGCAGCACGCAGCAGTGTCTCTTTATTGAATTCGTTCTTTTCAAGCATCAAGCGGTAAGCTTCTCGTAACCTAAGCATACCAACCACTTCATCTATCTGGTCACGATATAACACAATACGACCATGAGGCGAGTGAGTTAATTGGCGAACGATAGATTTCCAGTCATCATTGATGTCGATGCCAGTGATTTCATTTCGAGGCACCATGATGTCGTTCACGGTCACGTGTTCTAAATCTAAAATAGACACCAACATATCTTGGTGGCGCTGAGGTATCAGGCTTCCCGCTTCATTTACCACGGTTCTCAGCTCTTCAGAGCTTAAGTGGTCGGTCGCATCGTGGCGGGCTTTGACGCCTAAGATACGAATAAAACCGTTGGTAATGAAGTTCACCAATATCACCAATGGTGACAGTACCTTCATCAGTATCATCAAAAGGATACTACTGGCGTAAGAGACACGTTCTGGAAACAGAGAAGCGATGGTTTTTGGGGTTACTTCGGCAAACACGAGGATCACGAGAGTCAGGACACCGGTAGCAATCGCTACGCCGATATCCCCGTAGATGCGCATACCAAGAATAGTCGCGATCGCAGATGCAAGAATGTTGACGAGATTGTTGCCGATGAGAATAAGGCCGATCAATCTGTCTGGGCGGTTCAGAAGTTTTTCTACGCGTTTGGCACCTTTATGACCCGTATTGGCCAAATGCTTTAAACGGTAGCGGTTCAAGGACATCATGCCCGTTTCGGAACCAGAGAAATAACCAGAAATTACAATGAGACACGCGAGTAGCGCAAATAAGATACCCGTTGATATGTCGTCCAAAACTATTCTTTTCCTATTTGTGTATCTTGATTAATTTATGACCGAACATGGTCGAGATGTCAATTGAATCTAACGGACTCAATATTTTAAAGGCAAGGTGTGTGAGACCTTGCCTTCATATTACAGACTAATTCAGGATGATTTCCTGAACGAAGCGGCTACCGAAGTAGGCTAGTGTGAGCATGCTGGCACCGGCAAGTGCGAACCAAGTGACTTTTTGTCCACGCCAACCTTTCTGATAGTGACCCCATAGAAGGATGGAGTAGATAACCCAAGCAATAAAAGACAATACAGCCTTGTGTGCTTTTCCTTGAGCAAACATATCTTGTACGAAGATAAGGCCTGTCAATAAAGTACCTGTTAATAAGCCATTACCGATCAGAATGATCTTGAAAAGCTGTCTTTCCACCATCATTAAAGGAGGTAGGTTCGGGTTTATCACTAACGCTTTTTTCTTTTTAAGTTTGTGATCTAGCCACGCAAGTTGCAGGGCGTATAGCGCACCGATAGTCAACGTCGCGTATGAGAACAAAGCCAAAGAGATGTGCAGTAGCAGCTTTGGATCATTCTCTAGATGTTTAATGAACGTGCTTGAAAGAAAAGTGGCCGCCATTAGATTTAGAGCAGCGAAGCTATAAACAACCGGCAAGATGAACCACAAACGGGTTTTGAGCATCGCACCGCTCATGACCAAAGAGATGATTAAACTGATCAATGAAGCAACGTTCAAGATACTGAGGTTTTGGCCACTGGCATTAAAAATTAAATCGCCAAGCAACCAAGCATGGAAAGCTAAAGCAAGTAATGCGCTGATAAACACCGTTTTTACGCGGATTCCTGTTTGGTGCACGAGACCTGGAATGATCGTGGAAATCGCCATTGTATAAAGAAAGGCTGCTGCGATCGCAATAAGACTGTCCATGGTATCCATTTAAATGATTACTAATTGGCGAATTATACCTCGCATCGCTCTTTGGGGCTATGGTGAACCTCATTCAATTCCAAGTGAATAATGTCTCACATCACAAGCGTGGATGATTAACGCTCTACAACGGGTATGACTCTAATCCGCGCTAATGTATACTCACAGTAATAGTCGCAGTTTTGAGCGAAGAGAAAACTATGTTTGATAATTTAACGGATCGTCTATCCAAAACGCTGAAGAACATCAGCGGTAAAGGTCGTCTGACCGAAGACAATATAAAAGAGACGCTGCGTGAAGTACGTATGGCGCTACTTGAAGCCGACGTTGCACTGCCCGTTGTCCGCGATTTTGTTAAGCGCGTAAAAGAAGGCGCTGTGGGTGTTGAGGTTTCTAAATCTCTAACACCTGGTCAAGAATTCATTAAGATCGTTCAAGCTGAACTTGAAGCGGTGATGGGTGAGTCTAACGAGGCTCTTGACCTAGCAGCACAGCCGCCAGCCGTTATTTTAATGGCAGGTCTACAAGGTGCGGGTAAAACCACATCGGTAGGTAAGCTATCTAAGCTCCTGACTGAGCGTGACAAGAAGAAAGTTTTGGTTGTGTCTGCCGACGTTTACCGTCCAGCGGCGATCAAACAGCTTGAAACGTTAGCAAGCGATGTTGGCGTCGACTTCTTCCCATCTTCAGCTGATCAAAAGCCTCTTGATATTGCAAACGCTGCAATCGACCATGCGAAGAAGAAATTCTACGACGTGCTAATTGTCGATACTGCTGGTCGTTTGGCTATCGATGAAGAGATGATGGGCGAGATCAAAGAGCTTCATACTGCAATTAAACCAGTAGAGACTCTGTTCGTTGTTGATGCAATGACTGGTCAAGATGCTGCGAACACTGCAAAAGCTTTTGGTGATACGCTACCACTAACCGGTGTTATCTTGACGAAAGTTGATGGTGATGCTCGAGGTGGTGCTGCACTGTCTGTTCGTCATATCACTGGCAAGCCGATTAAATTCTTAGGTGTTGGTGAAAAGACTGACGCACTAGAACCATTCCACCCAGATCGTGTTGCTTCTCGTATCTTAGGTATGGGCGACGTACTGTCTCTTATTGAAGATCTACAGAAAAACGTTGATACCGAGAAAGCAGAGAAACTGGCTAAGAAGTTCAAAGAGAAGAAAGGCTTTGACCTTGAAGACTTCCGTGAGCAGCTTGGTCAGATGAAAAACATGGGCGGCATGATGGGCATGATGGATAAGCTTCCAGGTATGTCTCAGCTACCAGACAACGTTAAAGATAAAGTTGATGACAAGATGTTCAAGCAAATGGAAGCGATCATCAACTCTATGACAATGAAAGAACGCCAGCGTCCAGACCTAATCAAAGGCTCACGCAAAAAGCGTATTGCTGCAGGTTCTGGTACGCAGGTACAAGATGTAAACCGTATGCTTAAACAGTTCACTCAAATGCAGAAGATGATGAAGAAAATGCAGAAAGGTGGAATGAAAGGCATGATGCGCAACATGCAAGGCATGATGGGCGGCGGTGGAGGTATGGGCGGAATGGGTGGTGGTTTTAACCCGTTTGGTCGATAAACTACAAATGTAAGCTTTAGCTACGTTACTTTTCATAGTGTTAGCCGTGTCACAGAAAGTGTCCGGTTGCTATGTTGGTGAAAAAATAGCTAAAGCCCTTGCATTGCACCGGAATAAGAGTAAAATTCCGGGGCTTTAATTTGGCACGAGACCCCAAGCTATTTACTTATACTTGGGGTTAATTATTTTATTAAGAAAGCAAAGAGGACGACATGGTAACCATTCGTTTGGCACGTCACGGTGCAAAGAAGCGCCCATTTTATCAAATCGTAGTTGCGGATAGCCGTAACTCTGTAACTGGCCGTTTCATCGAGAAAGTAGGTTTCTTTAACCCTACTGCTCAAGGTCAAGAAGAAGGTCTACGTCTAGACCTAGATCGTGTTAACCACTGGGTTGGTCAAGGCGCATCTCTATCTGATCGTGTAGCTAAGCTAGTTAAAGACGCTCAAAAAGCGGCTTAATTCTTTTTTAAAGAGAAATAGCTTATGTCGATGAAGGGTAAAGAAACGATGAGCGAGCAAAATAATAGAATTGTCATGGGTAAACTTGGGTCTACCTATGGTATTCGTGGCTGGCTTAAAGTGTTCTCCTACACAGACAATGCTGAAAGCATATTTGATTACAGCCCTTGGTATTTAAACCAAAAGGGTAAGTGGGTTGAGTACAAAGTTGAGAGCTGGAAACGTCATGGCCAAGGTTATGTATGTAAGCTAGCGGGATTAGATGTTCGTGAAGACGCGCAACTGATGACTAACTTTGAAATTGCTATTGACCCTGCTTCGTTACCTGAATTGTCAGAAGATGAATTCTACTGGCGCGAATTGTTCGGTATGCAAGTTTTTACCACTAAAGGTTACGACCTTGGTGAGGTCACTGACCTATTAGAAACTGGCTCGAACGATGTTCTAGTAATTAAAGCAAATCTTAAAGATGCTTTTGGCCAAAAGGAACGGTTAGTACCGTACCTTGAAGAGCAAGTGATCAAGAAAGTTGATCGCGAAGCTCGCCGGATCGAAGTTGACTGGGATCCTGGATTCTAACTCCAAATTACAGAGCGAGAGAACACATGTGGGTTGGCATTATTAGCCTGTTTCCTGAAATGTTCCGTTCTGTTACTGATTTTGGAGTAACAGGTCAAGCGGTTAAAAAAGGTCTTTTATCTATTGAGACATGGAATCCTCGCGATTTCACTCATGATAAACATCGCACTGTTGATGATAGACCTTACGGTGGTGGTCCTGGCATGTTAATGATGGTTCAGCCTTTGCGCGATGCTATCCAAACTGCCAAGCAAGCAGCACCGGGAAAGACGAAAGTAATCTATCTTTCACCTCAAGGTCGTAAACTCGACCAGAAAGGTGTTGAAGAGTTGGCAACAAACGAGAACTTGCTTCTTATTTGTGGCCGCTATGAAGGGGTAGATGAGCGCATTATTCAATCTGAAGTCGACGAAGAATGGTCGATTGGCGATTTTGTGATGACGGGTGGCGAACTGCCAGCCATGACGTTGATTGATTCAGTCTCTCGGTTTGTTCCGGGTGTACTTGGAGATTTCGCTTCAGCAGAAGAAGATTCTTTTGCAAATGGTTTGCTAGATTGTCCCCATTATACGCGCCCTGAGGTGCTAGACGATAAAGATGTGCCATCGGTACTCAAGTCTGGAAACCATAAGGACATTCGTCGCTGGCGATTAAAACAATCGTTGGGCCGAACTTGGCTAAGAAGACCAGAGCTCCTGGAAAACCTAGCTCTGACTGACGAACAGGAACAATTACTGGCTGAATTCATTAAAGAGCAACGCTCTTAAAGAAAAGCAAGCAGTAACCTATTAAATTTAGTATCAGTTTATTCTAGGAATTTATACAAATGAGCAACATCATCAAGGCTCTTGAAGAAGAGCAACTAAAATCAGACCTTCCTAAATTCGCACCAGGTGACACTGTTGTAGTTCAGGTTAAGGTAAAAGAAGGTGACCGTGAGCGTCTACAGGCTTTCGAAGGCGTTGTAATCGCTATTCGTAACCGTGGTCTACACTCTGCATTCACAGTTCGTAAGATTTCGAACGGTGAAGGCGTAGAGCGTGCGTTCCAAACTCACTCTCCAATGGTTGATAGCATCGAAGTTAAACGCCGTGGTGCAGTACGTCGTGCCAAGTTGTACTACCTACGTGAGCGTTCTGGTAAGTCAGCTCGTATTAAAGAGAAGCTTACTAAGAAGTAATTCTTTTTGCATTCTATCGATAAAAGCGGAGCCATTTGGCTCCGCTTTTTTGTGTCTGCTATTTAGATCTGAGTAGGTAAGAGAGCCTCAATTCGCTCGTTCCTCGCTCTTGGGGATGACGGACTTAAACGAAACTCACATTTAACTGTCATTCCCTAGACTGACGAAGGAAGGAGTAGGGAATCTCTATTCGTACCATGCTATAGGCAATAAAAAAGGATTGACGTTAAACGCCAACCCTTCAAAATTTACTCGTTACTCGTTACTCGTTACTCGTTACTCGTTACTCGTTACTCGTTACTCGTTACTCGTTACTCGTTACTCGTTACTCGTTACTCGTTACTCGTTACTCGTTACTCGCTTAGTGCGGATCTTCCGACCAACCATCGCTATCTGACATGTCTGGTGCGCCAGCAATGCTGTTCTCTTCGTCTGCCCATTCACCGAAATCAATCATCTGACATTGCTTACTGCAAAACGGGCGGTGTGGGCTTTGTTCGCCCCATTCAACGTCGGCATTACATTGAGGGCATTTAACGATGGTGATTTTTTTCGACATAGTGATTCTTAATTAGAGGGTATTGTAAGAAAGAGTTTAGGCTCGAGTGAAGGCTCAAGCCAAACTATAAAAGGAAATTAATTAGCTGCAGACAGCCAATTCAAATTCGATGTCTTGAGTACAGGCTTGTCCTGTTTCAAAGCTCATGAACTTAACGGCAAAACGGTTTTTATGCCCGGAGATCATCGGGTAAGCACCGTATTGCATTGGAATAGAAAGGCGAAGGATATTCGCTTCATCAGCATCGCTCTGGAAGAAGCCAGCGCGAGCAATTTGCTCTTTAAAGTGACCAGTCTCTCTGGTGAGCTTTAACCATAGCGTTAGCGCTTCATACAGAGGCTGTAGGCTATCCATCCAAGCTTTGGCATCTCGCATTCTCTTATCGAGAGGAAGATGCAACCAATAATGCAGTGCGGGTAAATCAAAGCAGCATGAGCCACCTGGCAAATTAAAGCGTTGACGTATGGCACTCAAGAAGCGGTCTTCTTTAAGTGACTGCCCAAAACGCTCCGCCTGCATCAGTTCACGATAGATGTTACTAATATCGTTGAGTAGTGAAGTCAGCATCTCTTGATCAACACCTTCAACATCTAACCAGCTTTTGTAGGTTACACGCTGCTTCTCAATATCTTTTGCGAGTTCACTCTTGAGTTGGATCTGTTCGAAGATTTCAACCAGATCAAAGATGGAACGGAAAAAAAGTTGATACTGTTGAGCATCGGAAAATGTAGAAGACAAGTGCAGCTGCCTCAAGAGTGATTCAACTCTTAAGTAGATGCGTGTTTTCTCATTTAGAGGATGTTCAAATTTGTGGGTGATCATCGAGCAAACCTTCATTCAACATTATTCTATTCTGACCCATCTACAGTACTGATTGCCAGATACTTTTGATGTAAATCTGTGATTTGAGGCAAAAGTTCTTGGTTTTTAGTATGGTTTTTAATCACGTCATCTGCAACTGCTAAGCGTTGTTCTCTTGAAGCCTGTGATTTTAAAATTGATGCAACTTGTTCCCTAGAAACATTATCACGACTCATCGTACGCTCTATTTGCACTTCTGTTGGCACATCAACGATTAATACGCGATCGGCCATACCTTGCATTTGGTTTTCAACCAATAGCGGTGCGACTAATAAACCATAAGGGGATGTGACTTTAGACAGGTCACTGTCAATTTTGTTACGGATCATGGGATGAAGCAGGTCATTGAGCCATTGTTTCTCTATGGGATCCGAGAAGATTAACTCACGCAGCTTACTTCGGTTGAGTGCTCCATCTTCAAGTAAGATAGCCTCACCAAAATGGTCGGTAATCTGCTTTAAGCCGTCACTGCCCACTGCAACGACTTCGCGTGCAACGATATCAGCATCGACAATATCAATATTAAAATGCTCATTGAAGAGGTTAGCAACGGTGGTTTTTCCACTGGCGATACCACCGCTTAATCCGATAATGATTGCCATGGTTAAATTCCTAGTACAGAAGTGAAATACCAGCCCATGATGTCGTTGCCCCACATCAAACTCACCCAACCCGCAATCGCAAGGTAAGGTCCAAAGGGAAAGGCTTTATCTATGCCTTGCTGTTTCAAGCGAAGTTGAATCAAGCCGAAAACTAAACCGACAAGTGAGGATAGAAGAATGATCATTGGGAGATGTTGCCAACCAAGCCAGGCGCCAAGCGCAGCTAGTAACTTGAAATCACCGTAACCCATGCCTTCCTTGCCTGTTAACAGCTTGAACAGCCAATAAACCGACCAAAGTGCTAGGTAGCCTGCCATTGCGCCAATCACAGAATCTTGAAGCGATACTGGGCTGATATTAAACAGAGCTAACGCGATACCAGACCAAACTAAAGGTAAGGTAATTTGATCTGGCAGCAGCATAGTATCGAGATCGATAAAGGTTGCGGTAATCAATGCAAACGTGAAAAAAATCAGAGCGATGGCGTAGTAACTGAAACCAAAGTGGCTCGCGACTACGGTACAAAGTATCGCCGTAAGCAGTTCGACCAATGGATAACGAGCGCTGATTGGGTTAGCACAGCTATGGCACTTGCCCTTTAAGAACAACCAACTTAATACTGGAATATTGTCGATGATTCTTAATTGGGTTTTACATTTCGGGCAGGTAGAACGAGGGATACTGAGATTGAACTTTCCCTCTGGTGCTGGAATTTTATATTGAGAGAAATACTCCGAGCACTCTTGTTGCCACTCTCGTTCCATCATTATCGGTAAACGGTGGATGACTACGTTGAGGAAGCTGCCGATAAGAAGGCTAAAAATGAAAGCTAATACGGGGAATAGCCAAGGATAGTAGTGAAATACTTCCATAGTGTCCTTTACCACTTAATCAAGGTGAGCAGAGGTTGGCTGCTCATGGGTGTTTAGTTGCTTTTAACTATCCTAACACACTCATAAGATTAAAGATCGGTAAGTACATCGCGACAACAAGTCCGCCAACTACGGTGCCTAAAAATACGATGATCAGTGGCTCTAGAATTTTACCTAGGTTATCGACGGTGTTGTCTACTTCGAACTCGTAAATGGAAGCGACTTTATTGAGCATATCATCAAGATTCCCTGACTCTTCACCTATCATCACCATCTGTAAAACCATCTCTGGGAAGGCATTGGTATTGCGCATTGCAATGTACATCGGCATGCCTGCGGCAGTTTCACGGTGAACCTCGATGATGGCCGATTGATAATGCAGGTTGCCTGCGGTTTTAGCCGTTGTTTTAAGGCTGGTTAAGATGGGAATCCCAGAACTGAAACTGGTTGAAAGTGTTCGGCTGAACTTTGCAATCGATGCCTTTGTGATAACAGCACCCAAGATAGGAAAGCGTAAGCCAAGACGACTGGTTGAAAGTCGAATCGAGTAGGATCGCTGACGCAGTTGCTGAAAAGACAGAATTAATAAACCAATACCGATGGCACTATAGAAACTATAAGCCTGCATCCAATGGGAAAGATAAAGCACTTGCTGGGTGAACCAAGGTAAGTCTGCTCCGAAACCAGAAAACATCGATTCAAATTCAGGAATGACCATGGTCAGCATTAAGTAGGAAACGGTAAGGGCGACCGCTACAACCATTGCTGGGTAGATGAGAGCTTTTATAACCTTGGATTTTAGTTGCTCACTCTTTTCACGATAGGTCGCCAAGCGTTCGAAGACTTGTGCGAGGTTGCCGGAGAGCTCACCCGTGGCAACTAAATCAGTATAGAGGTCATCAAAGTGACGGCTTGCGGTTCGCATCGCTTTTGAGATTGGCGTTCCGGCTTCTACGCCTTTGCAGATGTGCGATAAAATCGATTTCATTTCAGCTTTGCGGTGATTGTCTGAGACCAACTTGATGGCTTGCACGATAGGGACACCCGTAGCCAGCATGGTAGCGAGCTGCCTAGTCAAAATAGTGATGTCTTTGGCTTTGACTCTATGGGTTAAACGAGTGACTGCTGAAATACTTTTCTTTTTGATTTTCTTAATCTGAATATGCTGCTCTTTGAGCTTTTCTCGTACTTCCAATTCGGTTAGCGCTAAGGTCTGCCCTGACACTTTCTTGCCTGAGCTATTAATGCCTTTCCAGTGATAGCTTTTTAGTTGTGATTGTTTGGACTTGCTACTCATTGGTGCTCCATTGGCTTATATGTACAGAACACGTTGCAGTTCTTGATAGCTGGTGGTGCCTTCAAGCAATTTATCCAGACCTGACTCTTGCAGAGTTCTCATGCCTTCTCGACGCGCGAGATCTTCGATCGCTAGCGCATTGGGTTTGCTGATAAGGCTGCTTTTGAGTTTGTCGGTAAAAGGCATTACTTCATAGATCCCCACTCGACCTGAGTATCCTTGGTTACACTCATTGCACCCTTGAGGATTGGCTTTGTAGATGGTTTGGGTGTTAGGAATTGAGTGACGCAGAAATATGTCTGGTGAGTCGTCATTTTCTTTGCAGTGGTTACACAGCCGTCTTGCCAAGCGTTGGGCAATAATCAAACTCAGTGATGAAGCGAGGTTAAAGGGTTCAATACCCATATGAGCGAGTCGAGTGACGGTTTCTGCCGCAGAGTTGGTGTGCAACGTAGATAGTACCAAGTGACCTGTTTGCGATGCTTTGATCGCGATCTCTGCGGTTTCTAAATCTCGGATCTCACCGACCATCACCACGTCGGGGTCTTGTCGTAAAAATGATCGCAGCGCTTCAGCAAATCCAAAGCCGATCTTAGGTGTCACTTGCACTTGGTTGATACCACACAGATTAATCTCCACCGGGTCTTCAGCTGTTGAGATGTTGCGTTCCGTAGTGTTCAATACTCGAAGGCCGGTATAAAGCGAGACGGTTTTTCCACTGCCGGTTGGCCCGGTCATTAAGATCATTCCTTGCGGACGTTTTAGTGCATTCAGGTAGAGGGCTTTTTGATCGTCGCTGTAACCGAGCTTGTCGATATCGAGATTAGCTGCGCTGCTATCGAGTAGCCTCAGTACAATTTTCTCACCCCACAATGTTGGCAACGTTGAGACGCGCATATCAATCGCTAGGTCGTCATTCAGGCGCAGTTTTATGCGTCCATCTTGCGGCAGACGTCGTTCGGCAATATCAAGCTTGGCGAGTATTTTAAGGCGAGCAGATAAACGGCGACTTAAATGGGAAGCGGGCTGTTGTATTTCAACAAGGATGCCATCGCAACGCAGGCGTACACGGTAGTGTTCTTCGTAAGGCTCAAAATGGATATCTGATGCGCCTTTGCGCACCGCATCGACCAGTATCTGATTGATAAAACGACTGACAGGGGAGTCGTCTTGGCTGAGATCTTCAATTGAAGTCATCTCATCGTCGGAGACTTCAACGAGGTTAGCCAGTTCATCTTGAGTGATCTCTTTGCGTTTGGAGTCCTGCCCGGAAATCGAGCGGCCGTACAGCTTACGTATTGCACCCTCTAATTCAGAATAGTTAGCAACAACGAGTTCGATCTGTAATCCGGTCGCGAAGCGAAAGTCATCTTCTGCTTGTAAATCTGTTGGGTCAGCAGAGGCGAGTGTGAGAGTCGAACTAGAGACTGAAACCGGGATCGCGTGATATTTGGTGATCAGCTCACGAAGCCCTAATTGATCACATAAGGTTTCGTAGTCAGTATTGGCAAGTTGTACTAACGGTAAACCGAAGATGGTTTTTATATTATTTGCTAAGGAATCGCCGCTGAAGAAATCAAGAACGAGCAAAGCTTCAGGTGTCGAAATACCTGAAGCTTGTACATGTTCCGCCACGGCTTGCTCTTGAGTCAGGCTAAGTAAGTCTGCCTGACGAAGAACGGTTGGGAGGTTGGTTAGCACTTAAGGGCAGCCGTTAAGGAGAATGTTTCGTGCAGAACTAACACTACAAGTCCAACTGTCGTCACTTCTAGACAATAAAATAGAGCTGCCTTTCCCCCCACCATTTGTGATTGCAATATTAATCCCACCAGAAGTTACATTAATCGTACCTAAACTAAAGTCTGTTGCCCCAATTGCAGCTGAGCTAGTAGGTTCAGCACCACTTACAGCTAAGTAATTTTCATAATTTGTTTTTAAAGCGGTAGCGGTTGCTAAGGCGGAAGCTAGAGCGCCTTTTTCAACGTATTCTTGGTACTTTGGTATGGCAATAGCTGAAAGTACCCCTATCACAGCCACCACAATCATTAATTCAATCAGCGTAAAGCCTTTCTGGTTCGTTCTTTTGTTCTTCATTGTCTAATTCCATTCTTTAGTTTGTTTCAGTGCAGGCACTGGTTGATTGAGAGAATAGAAGTCAAGATGGGGAAGTGGAATTGTGTTTAGGTGTGGTCGCGAGTGGTTTGGTATTTATTAGTGTAGTGTTTCATATAGAAAGCAAATTTATGCGATCAACTTAAATAAGTCTTTGAAATACTGATAATTCAAGCAATAAAAAAGGCACCGTCTTCAACAGTGCCTTTATAGAAATTATTTACTATTCAGTAAATTACGCTTTGAATCTCATTGATAGGTCCATTGCTTTTAGATGCTTAGTCAGTGCACCTACCGAGATGTAATCAACACCTGTTTCAGCGAACTCTGCGATAGTGTCTAATGTTACATTGCCTGAGTTCTCTAATGCTGCGCGGCCAGCGTTGATTTTCACGGCTTCACGCATCATGTCTGTGGTGAAGTTGTCTAGCATGATGATGTCTGCGCCAGCGCTGATCGCTTGCTCTAGCTCTGCTAGGCTTTCCGTTTCAACTTCCACAGGTTTACCTGGGTTAAGTTCTTTTGCTGTCGAGATAGCTTTCTCAATGCCACCACAGGCGATGATGTGGTTTTCTTTGATTAGGTAAGCATCGAAAACGCCAATACGGTGGTTGAAACCGCCACCACAAGCGACAGCGTATTTTAGTGCGCTGCGAAGGCCAGGAATTGTTTTGCGAGTGTCTAACAGGCGGCATTCTGTGTGCTTAACTTTGTCTGCGTAGATCGCTGTTGTTGTCGCACAGCCAGATAGCGTTTGAATGAAGTTCATTGCATTACGCTCACCGGTTAATAGCGCACGTGCTGGGCCAGTCAAGCTACAAAGCGTTTGGTTTGGTTCAACCTTGTCGCCATCTTCTACGTTCCACTCGATAGTCACTTCACCGCCCAATTGCTTAAACACTTCATCAGCCCAAGCTTTACCACAGAACACACCGTGTTCACGGGTAATGATGGTAGCGCTATTGATTGCGTCTGCTGGGATTAGACTTGCCGTAATATCAGCCGCTGGATCTAACGTTCCGCCTAGATCTTCTTTGATGGTCTCAGCCACTGAGCGAGTGATCTCTAGAGGCAGTTGCTCTTTTAAGTAGTCAAGGCGTTGGTGGCTGTTATGTGTGTTTTTCATCGCAAATCTAATCTTGAAAGGGAGTGGGAATGGAATGATACTCTTGCTTAACTTCAAATTAAAGAGGCTAGCGTGACTGCTCTATGGGTAAGGTCACAATCTTATTGTGCTAGCAGAAAAGAAAGTGAGACCAAGATGACGATCAGCTTCAACGGATGGTATGACAACGCTCGGCATGTTCCTTCCCCGTATTTTGATGTTAGACCTAGCGTCGACGATATCTCTCTGCTGGTGGTTCACAACATTAGTTTACCTCCGGGGCAATTTGGTGGGCCTTACATCGAACAGTTTTTTACGGGCAAACTTGACCCAGAAGAACACCCGTTTTTTCAAGTGATTCACCAAATGGGTGTTTCTGCACACTGCTTGATTCGTCGTGATGGTGAGGTGGTGCAGTTTGTTTCGTTCCTTGATAGAGCTTGGCACGCTGGCCAGTCCAGCTTTGCCGGCCGTGAAAGGTGTAATGATTACTCGATTGGTATTGAACTGGAAGGTAGTGACTTTGTGGCTTACACCGAGCAGCAGTATCATGCGCTTACCCAATTAACGGAAACACTGGTATCGAGCTTCCCTCAAATTACCACTGAACGAATCACAGGCCACCAATATATTGCGCCTCTGCGCAAAACCGATCCTGGCTTGGTTTTCGACTGGCAGAAATTTAAAGAAAAGCTCAAGGGCTAAGCCTCAACTTTAGATAGCCTTACTGCTGTTAGGCGTTGAATAATCAACGCCTGGCATAATGACTTGTGAATTTTTGTTGTTGCTATGTAAAGAAAGTGGTGGAGAGGAGAGCATCAATAAATCGAGAGTGTGACGAGCTTATCAAACGCTAATTTATTAAAACTTATGAACAGAATTTCCATCCTAAATGTGCGCTTGGTTTGATTTTTAAACAAGTGGCACTAATCTTTCTGAAACAATTCATTTTTATCCTGAAACTTTCTAGCACGAAACCTCCCCAAAAGTATTACCCCTGTAAATGGTAAGACCAATTTAGTTGCTGTTTTAAATTTCATTTGTTAAATCATGGTTAATTCATGCTGTGTTCTATGATGCAGGTCAATTTTGCACTGGACAGTGGCGTTTTAATTATGTTAATTTCTGCCCAACTTAAAATTGGTATTACCAATTGTCAGCGAAGAAAAAGAAGAACAACAAACTATGGCTTATCAAAGGATTCGTCAGCCAAAACTCTCGGACGTTATCGAACAAGAGTTAGAAAGGTTGATAGTGGAAGGAACACTGGCTCCAGGGCAGCAGTTGCCGCCTGAGCGCGAACTAGCGAAACAGTTCGATGTGTCTCGTCCTTCAATCCGAGAAGCGATACAACGTTTAGAAGCAAAACGCTTGCTTACTCGCCGTCAAGGTGGAGGTACGTTTGTTAGCGAAAATATCTGGAAAAGCTTTTCAGATCCTTTGCTTAATTTGTTGTCGTCCCATTCTGAAACCCAACTAGACTTGTTGGAATCGCGTCATGCGATGGAAGGGATTTCGGCTTACTTCGCGGCATTGCGTGGTACTGATGAAGACTTTGCTCGAATTCAAGCATGCCAAGATAAGATTCATGGTGCGCAAGATAAAGGTGATATTGAAGCCGAATCTGCAGCGGTGATGGCTTTTCTTATTGCTTTAACAGAGGCAGCGCACAATGTGGTGTTATTGCACATTGTTCGTAGTTTGGCTCCGTTACTCGAACAAAACGTCTTAGAAAATTTAAAGCTGTTGCATCGTCGTAAAGACGTTGTGGAGAAAGTGAGTATACATCGAGCTAACATTGTAGATGCGATCGTTTCAGGGCAGCCAGAACAGGCACGTGAAATGTCACATTCTCATTTAGCTTACATCGAAGAAACATTGCTGGATTTGACCAAAGAAGAATCGCGCCGCGAACGTTCTTTACGTCGAATTCAACAGGGTAAATAGCCGTAATACTTCGGCTTTTTACGTGTTTAGTAGAATCCAACTAACAAAAAGGATAGATCGCCATGTCTGACATGAAGCATGACGTTGATGCTCTGGAAACTCAAGATTGGTTAGAAGCTCTTGAGTCAGTAGTACGTGAAGAAGGTGTAGAACGTGCACAGTATTTACTAGAACAAGTTCTAGATAAAGCGCGTTTAGATGGTGTTGATATGGCTACAGGCATCAACACAAACTACATCAACACAATTCCAGCAGCACAAGAGCCAGCTTACCCTGGTGACGTAACTCTTGAGCGTCGTATTCGTTCGATTATTCGCTGGAACGCAATCATGATTGTATTGCGTGCTTCTAAGAAAGACCTAGACCTTGGTGGTCACATGGCTTCTTACCAGTCAGCTGCAGCGTTCTACGAAGTATGTTTCAACCACTTCTTCCGTGCTCCAAATGAGACGGACGGTGGCGATCTAGTTTACTACCAAGGTCACATCTCTCCAGGTATCTACTCTCGTGCATTCGTTGAAGGTCGTCTAACTGAAGAACAGCTAGATAACTTCCGTCAAGAAGTTGATGGTAAAGGTATCCCTTCTTACCCGCACCCGAAACTGATGCCTGAGTTCTGGCAGTTCCCTACTGTATCTATGGGTCTTGGTCCGATCTCTGCGATCTACCAAGCGCGCTTCCTTAAGTACCTTGACGGCCGTGGCCTGAAAGAAACTTCAGCGCAACGCGTATACGCGTTCCTAGGTGACGGTGAGATGGATGAGCCAGAATCACGTGGTGCTATCTCTTTCGCTGCGCGTGAGAAGCTAGACAACCTATGTTTCCTAATCAACTGTAACCTACAGCGTCTAGACGGCCCTGTAATGGGTAACGGTAGCATCATCCAAGAACTTGAAGGCCTATTTAAAGGTGCAGGTTGGAACGTTGTTAAAGTTATCTGGGGTAGCAACTGGGATTCACTACTGGCTAAAGACACGACAGGTAAGCTTCTTCAACTGATGAATGAAACTATCGATGGTGACTACCAGACATTCAAATCTAAAGATGGCGCATACGTACGTGAGCACTTCTTTGGTAAGTACCCAGAAACAGCTGCACTAGTTGCAGACATGACTGATGACGAAATCTTCGCTCTTAAGCGTGGTGGTCACGATTCTTCTAAACTGTTTGCTGCATTCAACAATGCAAAAGAGACAAACGGTAAGCCAACGGTAATCCTAGCTAAGACTGTTAAAGGTTACGGCATGGGTGATGCAGCTGAAGGTAAGAACATTGCACACGGTGTTAAGAAAATGGACATGACTCATGTTCAACACCTACGTGATCGTCTAGGCCTAGAAGACATTCTTTCTGATGAGAAAATCACAGAGCTTCCTTACCTGAAACTAGAAGAAGGTACGCCTGAGTACGAATACATGCACGCTCGTCGTAACGCTCTACACGGTTACACGCCTGCTCGTCTTCCTAAGTTTACTCAAGAGTTCAAGGTTCCTGAGCTAGACGCATTCGCACCTCTACTAGGTGAACAGAAGCGTGATATCTCTACAACTATGGCTTATGTACGTACGCTAAACATCCTTCTTAAAGATAAGAACATTGGTAAGAACATTGTTCCTATCATCTGTGATGAAGCTCGTACATTCGGTATGGAAGGTCTATTCCGTCAGGTTGGTATCTACAACCCACACGGTCAAGAATACACACCTGAAGACAAAGGCATCGTTTCTTACTACAAAGAAGCAACGTCTGGTCAAGTTCTTCAAGAAGGTATCAACGAACTAGGTTCTATGGCTTCATGGGTTGCTGCTGCAACTTCATACAGCACAAACGATCTACCGATGATCCCGTTCTACATCTACTACTCAATGTTCGGTTTCCAACGTATTGGCGACATGGCTTGGTTAGCAGGCGACCAACAAGCTCGTGGCTTCCTACTAGGTGCTACTGCAGGTCGTACAACACTGAATGGTGAAGGTCTACAGCACGAAGATGGTCACTCGCACATTCAAGCGAACACGATCCCTAACTGTATCTCTTACGACCCAACGTTTGCTTACGAGCTAGCGGTTATCATGCAAGACGGTATCCGTCGCATGTACGGTGAGAATCAAGAGAACGTTTACTACTACCTAACAGTAATGAACGAGAACTACGCAATGCCAGCAATGCCAGAAGGCGCTGAAGAAGGCATTCGTAAGGGTATCTACAAGCTTGAATCTCACGCTGGTGCTAAGGGCAAAGTTCAACTAATGAGCTCTGGTACTATCATGAACGAAGCGCGTAAAGCGGCTGAAATTCTAAGCGAAGAGTACGGCGTAGCATCTGACGTATTCTCTGTAACGTCGTTCAACGAACTAACTCGTGACGGCCAAGCGGTAGAGCGTGACAACATGCTTCACCCAGAAGCTGAAGAGAAAGTACCGTACATCACGACTGTTCTTGGTAAAGAACCTGCAATCGCAGTGACTGACTACATGAAGAACTACGCTGAGCAAGTACGTGCGTACATGCCAACTGAGTCTTACAAAGTACTTGGTACAGATGGTTTCGGCCGTTCTGACAGCCGTGCAAACCTACGTCGTCACTTCGAAGTTAACGCTGGCTACATCGTAGTTGCAGCTCTAACTGAACTGGCTAAACGTGGTGATATCGAGAAATCAGTAGTTGCTGAAGCAATTGCTAAGTTCGATATCGACACTGAAAAAACTAACCCGCAATACGCATAAGACTGGCATTAAGGTAGGTAAATACAATGACAATCGAAATTAATGTACCAGACATCGGTGCTGACGAGGTTGAAGTAACTGAGATTCTTGTAAACGTTGGCGACAAGGTTGAAGAAGAGCAGTCACTGATCACTGTTGAAGGCGACAAAGCTTCAATGGAAGTTCCTGCGTCTCAAGCGGGTATCGTTAAAGAAATCAAGATTTCAGAAGGTGATTCTGTTTCTACTGGTTCTCTTATCATGATCTTCGAAGCGGAAGGTGCTGCAGCAGCACCGGCTGCGCCAGCAGTTGAAGCGGCGGCACCAGTTGCAGCTGCTCCTGCAGCAGCTGAGCTTAAAGAAGTTCACGTTCCTGATATCGGCGGTGATGAAGTTGAAGTAACTGAAATCATGGTAGCTATCGGTGACGCAGTAGAAGAAGAGCAATCTCTTCTTACTGTTGAAGGTGACAAGGCTTCAATGGAAGTACCTGCACCATTCGCTGGTATCGTTAAAGAAATCAAGATCGCTTCTGGTGATTCAGTATCTACTGGTTCTCTAGTAATGGTATTTGAAGTGGCAGGTTCTGGCGCACCAGTTGCAGCAGCTCCTGCTCCAGCGGCGGCACCAGTTGCAGCTGCTCCAGCAGCATCTGCTGAGAAAGAAGTGAACGTTCCTGATATCGGTGGCGACGAAGTAGAAGTTACTGAAATCATGGTCGCGGTTGGCGATACAGTAGAAGAAGAGCAATCTCTAATTACTGTTGAAGGCGACAAAGCTTCAATGGAAGTGCCTGCACCATTCGCTGGTACAGTAAAAGAGATCAAGATTGCAGCTGGTGACAAAGTGTCAACAGGCTCTTCAATAATGACTTTCGTTGTTGAAGGCGCAGCTCCAGTAGCAGTAGCGGCTTCAGCTCCAGCACAAGCAGCAGCTCCGGCAGCAGCATCAGCACCTAAAGCAGAAGCAGTAGCTCCAGCAGCTGGCGACTTCCAAGAGAACGGTGACTACGCGCACGCATCTCCAGTTGTTCGTCGTCTTGCTCGCGAATTTGGCGTTAACCTTTCTAAGGTTAAAGGTACTGGTCGTAAGAGCCGTATCCTTAAAGAAGACGTTCAGTCTTACGTTAAAGATGCACTTAAGCGTCTAGAGTCTGGTGCTGCGGCATCTGGCAAAGGCGGCGACGGTTCTGCTCTTGGTCTACTACCATGGCCAAAAGTTGACTTCAGCAAGTTCGGCGAAACTGAAGTTCAGAAGCTTTCTAAGATTAAGAAGATCTCTGGCGCTAACCTGCACCGTAACTGGGTAATGATCCCGCACGTTACACAGTGGGACAACGCAGACATCACTGAGCTAGAAGCATTCCGTAAAGAACAGAACGCAATCGAAGCGAAGAAAGACACTGGCATGAAGATCACTCCACTTGTGTTCATCATGAAAGCTGTTGCTAAAGCGCTAGAAGCATTCCCTGCATTCAACTCGTCTCTTTCTGACGATGGCGAAAGCATCATTCTTAAGAAGTACGTAAACGTGGGTATCGCAGTTGATACACCAAACGGCCTAGTTGTTCCTGTTTTCAAAGACGTGAACAAGAAAGGTATTTACGAGCTATCTGAAGAACTAATGGTTGTTTCTAAGAAAGCACGCTCTGGTAAGCTAACAGCGGCAGACATGCAAGGCGGTTGTTTCACAATTTCTAGCCTTGGTGGTATTGGCGGTACTGCATTTACTCCAATCGTAAATGCTCCAGAAGTAGGTATCCTAGGTGTATCTAAGTCTGAGATTAAGCCAGTTTGGAATGGTAAAGAGTTCCAACCACGTCTACAGCTTCCACTGTCTCTATCATACGATCACCGCGTGATCGATGGTGCTGAAGGTGCACGCTTCATTACTTTCCTAAACAGCGCACTATCTGACATTCGTCGTCTAGTACTGTAATTGAGAAAGTAATTATTAAGGTGACTTTCGGGTCACCTTAATTCTTTATATAAAGACTATTTTTAGAGAACAGTTTCCGGCATTTCTCATAAACTGCGGGGGAATTGTTGTCTAGCTCACAGGCTAACTTAAAGCTACTTTCACACTGTTAACATCTCTGTAAAATGTTTCCTGTTTGAAAGCCCAATAATTTTAAGAACATCTACTCAGCCTGTTAGGGATAATGACTACAAGAGGTCACAATGAGCAAAGAAATTAAAGCCCAAGTTGTTGTACTTGGTTCAGGTCCTGCTGGCTACTCAGCGGCATTCCGTTGTGCGGATTTAGGTCTAGAAACAGTACTAGTTGAACGTTACAGCACTCTTGGTGGTGTATGTCTAAACGTTGGTTGTATTCCATCAAAAGCACTTCTTCACGTATCTAAAGTAATTGAAGAAGCAAAAGCGATGGCAGAGCACGGCGTTGTATTCGGCGAGCCACAGACGGACATCAACAAAGTTCGTATCTGGAAAGACAAAGTAGTTGATCAACTGACTGGCGGTCTTGGCGGTATGGCTAAGATGCGTAATGTTACTGTTGTTAACGGTTTCGGTAAGTTTACTGGTCCTAACAGCATCGAAGTTGTTGGCGAAGAAACGACAACAATTAACTTTGATAATGCAATCATTGCAGCGGGTTCTCGCCCAATCAAACTTCCGTTCATCCCACATGAAGACCCACGTATTTGGGATTCTACGGATGCACTAGAACTAAACGAAGTACCAGAAAAACTGCTTATCATGGGCGGCGGTATCATCGGTCTTGAGATGGGTACGGTTTATCACTCTCTAGGTTCTAAAGTTGAAGTTGTTGAGATGTTCGATCAAGTTATCCCTGCTGCGGATAAAGACATCGTTAAAGTCTTCACTAAACGCATCAAGAACAAGTTCAAGCTAATGCTTGAAACTAAAGTGACTGCTGTTGAAGCGAAAGAAGATGGTATCTATGTTTCAATGGAAGGCAAAAAAGCACCAGCTGAAGCTGAGCGCTACGATGCTGTTCTTGTTGCTATCGGTCGTGTTCCAAACGGTGCACTTATCGACGCTGAAAAAGCGGGTATCGAAGTTGATGAGCGTGGTTTCATCAATGTTGATAAGCAAATGCGTACTAACGTTCCTCACATCCACGCGATCGGTGACGTTGTTGGTCAACCAATGCTTGCTCACAAAGGTGTGCATGAAGGTCACGTAGCTGCTGAAGTTATCTCTGGTAAGAAGCACTACTTCGATCCTAAAGTAATCCCATCAATTGCGTACACTGAGCCAGAAGTTGCTTGGGTAGGTAAGACTGAGAAAGAAGCGAAAGCGGAAGGCCTGAACTACGAAGTTGCTACTTTCCCTTGGGCTGCTTCTGGTCGTGCAATCGCTTCTGACTGTGCAGACGGTATGACTAAGATGATCTTTGATAAAGAGACTCATCGCGTAATCGGTGGTGCTGTTGTTGGTACTAACGGTGGTGAACTTCTTGGTGAAATCGGCCTAGCAATCGAAATGGGTTGTGATGCAGAAGATATCGCTCTTACTATCCACGCTCACCCAACTCTACACGAGTCTGTTGGTCTAGCTGCGGAAGTATTCGAAGGTTCAATCACTGACCTTCCAAACAAAAAAGCAGTAAAAAAGAAGAAGTAATTCTTTCTTAGTCACTCGCTAATATTTTTAAAAACCGCTGATTCGTCAGCGGTTTTTTTATGTCTGAAGAAAAGAGCAGAAATATTCTATTCGAGATGCGAGTATGTTGCGCTCGGGAGGATGCGAAGAACGATTACACTCGACAAAAAAAGGGTTGACCGATTAGGCCAACCCTTAAGTTATTTACTCGAATCTACTTATAAATGCACAGCATGTTCAAGTAGCTATCCGTCAAGGTCGAAAGTTCTTCTTGAGTATCTACACGTTTCGCTTGGATGAACAACGAGTAGCAAATGCCGTGGAATAGGTTCGCTAGATGTTTAGGGTCGTGATCGTCGCAAACTTCGCCGCGTTCAATCGCTTTACTAAACATGTTTTGTACTAACATCTGGTTAGTGCGGTTAGTGGTTACAAACAGAGGCCACACTTCATCACGAGTCGAAGCACTCCATTCAAACCATACGTTCAACCAATGGCTATCGTGAGCCACTAACGTCACCATTTCAGTCGCAATATTATGTAGGTTTTGTTTTGCGTGAATATCCAGATCGATATTGTCTGAAAGGAAGTTAGAGAATTGGCGTACAACATGATTAAGCACTTCATCAACCAGATCTTCACGGGTAGGGAAGTAATTAAATACCGTTGCTACAGACACCTGAGCGATGTCTGCAATATCAGCGTGTCCACCACGACCAATACCGCGGCGAGAGAATACCTCAAGAGCGATTTCCATCAATTGAAGTTTTCTTTTTAAAGGTGAAAGCCTAGTTCTAGGTCTCTTAGATATTGAGTCCATTTTATTTTCCTTGCCAACGAAATTTTTATATTAATGATTTTATTATTATTTAAGCCAAGATGAGTGTAATGGTGCATATGCGAATGGTCAATCCTTTGAGCTTGTTTTATAGGCAGTTACATCAAACTAGATCCATAAAGCGTGATCAGGATTGATGTGAAAGCAAGCGAGTATTGGATAGGGCATCAGCGCACATTTAATTGAGAATCTCACAGTAAATTAGAACCATAAGGTGGTGTGGGTATTTGAGCAGTGCTAGACTTACCCACAAAATTGAGCGGCACAACTGACGAAACTGTCAACATTCGTCGCAATCACCAAATAAAATGAGAGCAGTATGAAGCATACAGTTGAAGTCATGATCTCTGAGCAAGAAGTTCAGGATCGAGTGAACGTATTAGGCAAGCAGATCACGGAGCACTACAAAGGCAGTGAAGATCTCGTTTTAGTTGGCTTATTACGTGGATCTTTTGTCTTTATGGCGGATCTTGCTCGTGCTATCGATTTAACTCACCAAGTTGATTTCATGACCGCGTCTAGCTACGGCAACGGCATGGAAAGCTCACGTGACGTTCGTATTTTGAAAGACCTTGATGATGATATCCAAGGTAAAGATGTTCTGCTTGTAGAAGACATTATCGATACAGGTAACACACTGACTAAAGTGAAAGAGATTTTGAGCCTACGTGGCCCTAAATCTATCGAAATCTGTACGTTATTAGACAAGCCTTCTCGCCGCGAAGTGATTGTTGATACAAAGTGGATTGGTTTTGAGATTCCTGATGAGTTCGTTGTTGGTGTTGGTATCGACTACGCACAAAAATATCGTCACCTACCGTACATCGGTAAAGTAGTACCTCAAGAGTAATCACTGCTCTATGAAGAAAAACAAAAAAGGCTCGCACAATGCGAGCCTTTCTTATATCTATTCTTTCTTATATCAACGGGTTAGACGTTAAAGGTTAAAGGTTAAAGGTTAAAGGTTAACCAAGAGTGGGAGACGATAGGATTTTTTCAAGCGCTTCTAAGTGGCTATTTTCTAGCGTGTCATTACTTGAACAACGAACGCCAAGGTCTTGTAGTTTGCCGTTACCAATACCATAAACTACGCCGTGGATTTCAATATCTTGTCCACGTTCCCATGCGGTTTGCATGATGGTTGAGTTACCAAGGTTGTAGACTTGCTCTGCAACGTTAATTTCGCACAACTTGTCACCCCATTGTTCACGAGGTAGAGATTCAATTTGCTTACGGTACTTAAGGTAGTTATCGCGAATGTGGAGTAGCCAGTTGTTGATAAGGCCAAGTTTAGGGTTATCAATCGCTGCATTAACACCACCACAGCCATAGTGACCGCATACAATGATGTGTTTAACTTTGAGCACATCAACGGCGTATTGCACAACGGATAAGCAGTTGAGATCGGTATGAACCACTTGGTTTGCTACATTTCGATGAACAAACAGTTCGCCAGAATACAAACCAGTGAGACGCTCGGCCGGTACTCGGCTATCAGAGCAGCCAATCCATAGAAAGCCAGGGCTTTGCCCTTCTTCAAGCGTTGTAAAATACTCAGGTCTTTGAGAGCGAATTTCTTCAGACCATTTAGAGTTGTTTTCAAAAAGCTGTTTAATCTCTGGCATTTTGCGTCTTACATCCCTTCATTAAGAATTGTAACTATACACAATGTTACAAATTCAATCCCGTAAAAACTGCGTCAACACGTACTCATCTGACGTGTTCTAGTCGTTAAGATCATTAACTTAGCACAGAAACTACCATCTGGTTATAAGTCATGAATAATGTGATTGAATTAACACTTTCTGTCTGATTAACTCATTTGTTAAAGTGATAAGGTTTGTCATTTTCATCATCAGGAAGGTGTGTTTTGTTTGGAAGTCGTTTTGCGGATATCAGTCTCAAAGGAGACATGTTTGGCGGTGTCACCACAGCCATCATCTCATTGCCTTTAGCGTTGGCATTTGGTGTTGCGTCTGGTGCGGGCGCGGAAGCTGGCCTTTGGGGCGCCATCATGGTCGGCCTATTTGCCGCATTGTTTGGTGGTTCAAACAGCTTGATATCAGAGCCTACCGGGCCGATGACGGTGATCATGACAGCCGTGATGACAAGCATGGTGGCCAAGTATCCTGAAACCGGAATGGCAATGGCCTTTACCGTGGTCATGATGGCGGGTGCTTTTCAGATATTACTTGGCACCTTAAAGCTCGGAAAATACGTTACTTTGATGCCATATAGCGTGATTTCTGGGTTTATGTCGGGTATCGGCGTTATTCTGATTATCTTGCAGCTATCACCATTGTTAGGACATGCGGCTCCATCCGGCGGGGTGATGGGCACGCTTTCTGCGCTACCTGATACGTTGGCCAATTTGAAAATAAGTGAGTTGTTCTTAGGAGCATTAACATTAGGCATTCTTTTCGGTTTTCCAGCTAAATACCGTAAGTATGTGCCAGCCCAACTCGTTGCTTTGGTTGCTGTCACCCTTTTATCCGTCATTATTTTCGATACAGACTCTATTCGCCGTATTGGTGAGATCCCTGCTGGTTTACCCTCTCTCGTTATTCCGACAATCAGTTCTGAACAATTTACGACCATGGTTATTGATGCCTTGGTGCTGGGTACGTTGGGTTGCATTGATACGCTTCTGACTGCGGTTATCGGAGATTCACTGACTCGTAAAGAACATGATTCAGATAAAGAACTTCGTGGCCAAGGCATCGCGAATATGATCTCTGGTCTGTTTGGTGCGCTACCTGGTGCGGGCGCAACCATGGGTACCGTAACCAATATTCAGGTGGGTGCTCGTTCTCCACTTTCTGGTGTTATTCGAGCTTTAGTTTTGGCATTGGTGGTATTGGTTGCTGGTGGCTTAACTGAACCTATCCCTATGGCGGTATTGGCTGGCATTGCGATGTATGTTGGTTTCAATATTCTTGACTGGAGCTTTATCCAGCGAGCACACAAGGTGAGTTATGCCGGCATGGGTGTAATGTACGGCGTGATGCTGTTGACTGTATTCGTGGACTTGATTATTGCTGTTGGTCTTGGTGTCTTTATATCTAACATCCTGATTATTGAAAGATTGAGCCGAGAGCAAGCCAGACAAGTTAAGGCGATCAGTGATGGTGATGATGAAGATGATATCCCATTGACCGATAGCGAACGTCAGCTATTGGATAGTGCTAATGGTAAAGTGCTGTTCTTTTACCTTTCTGGACCGATGATCTTCAGTGTTTCAAAGGCGATTTCACGCCAGCACTCTAGTATCTCTGATTACGAAGCGATGATTCTAGATCTAACAGATGTGCCGATGATTGATGTGACGGTTGGGCTTGCACTAGAAAATGCGATTAAAGATGCGTTGGATGCGCAGTGTGAAGTGTACTTGCTGTGTCCGAATGATAATACTCGTCAGCAGCTAGAGAAATTCCACGTGCTTGATCTTGTGCCGGAATCTAACACTTACCGATTCAGGTATGAAGCTCTGACAGCTGCAACAAGCTATGTTGATAGAGATGAACATCAATTTGAGTCAGTCTAATTTTCAGTAATAATCTGACATGAATCAGTTATAGATGCCAAATCTAGTATTGGTGATTAATGCCGTTAAGTTATTAACTTAACGGCATTTTTATGTTTACTGAACACTGAACTGGTCTTTACGTCGCTAATATTCTTGTTCGCTTTCGAAAGAAACCCTCACTCGGTATTTGTATTAATCGTTAATCAACGATAGACTTGTTTGCAAAATGGCCGAGTAAACAAGTTTGGGTTAGTTTTCTGCTAGCTCGTTTTAAGCATTACTCGCTTCCTCAAGCTCGGTCATCAACATCTTATCTATAGCAAATGGCAGTCTATCTCTATGTATGCATTAGAAATTGAGCAATTAAGAAAAACTTATGCAGGGGGCTTTGAGGCTCTTAAAGGCGTTAGTTTACAAGTAGAAAAAGGCGATTTTTACGCTCTGCTTGGTCCAAATGGCGCAGGTAAATCAACCACCATTGGTGTTATCTCTTCACTGGTTAACAAAACTTCAGGCAAGGTTAAAGTGTTCGGCTACGACATTGATACCGATCTGGAGTTGGCGAAACAGAACTTAGGTCTAGTGCCGCAAGAGTTTAACTTTAATCCGTTCGAAACCGTTGAGCAGATCGTGCTGCAACAAGCGGGTTATTACGGTGTGCCCAAAGCACTGGCGAAAGAGCGAGCGAAAAAATACTTATCTCAGCTCGATTTGTGGGAAAAGCGTAGCGAACGTGCACGTAACTTGTCTGGTGGTATGAAGCGTCGTTTGATGATCGCACGTGCACTGATGCATGAGCCTCATTTGTTGATTCTTGATGAGCCAACGGCGGGCGTTGATATTGAATTGCGCCGTTCAATGTGGGGGTTCCTGAAAGAGATCAATGAGAAGCAGGGTATTACCATTATCTTGACTACACACTACCTAGAAGAAGCGGAAATGTTGTGTCGTAACATTGGTATTATCAACCGTGGTGAGCTGATCGAGAATACAACAATGAAGTCGCTGCTGGGTAAGTTGAGTGCAGAGACCTTTATTCTTGATCTTGAAGAGGGCGTGACTGAACCTAAACTTGAAGGTGTGAATAGCCAAGTGATGGTTAATGGTTCGCTAGAAATCGAAATCGACAAGAACCTAGGTTTGAATACCATCTTTGCTCAATTGAGTGAACAGCAGGTGAAAGTCCTTTCTATGCGTAACAAAGCAAACCGTTTAGAAGAGCTATTTGTGAGTATTGTCCGTGAGGGGAGTAAATAATATGTACAGCCTATATTGGACCGCTTTCTGTAGCTTGTTGACCAAAGAGATCAATCGCTTTACTCGTATCTGGGTGCAAACGCTTGTCCCGCCAGCGATTACCATGACGCTGTATTTCATCATATTTGGCAACCTTATCGGTGCGCGTATTGGTGAAATGAACGGCTTTAGCTACATGGAATACATTGTTCCCGGCCTGATCATGATGTCGGTGATCACTAACTCATACTCCAACGTTGCTTCGTCGTTTTTTAGTGCCAAATTCCAGAAGAACATTGAAGAGTTGCTTGTCGCGCCAGTTCCTAACTACGTGATTATTGCTGGTTTCGTAATGGGCGGTGTGGTGCGTGGCTTGTTAGTGGGTACCATAGTCACCTTCGTATCGCTTTTCTTTGTCGACCTGCAAGTTGACCATTGGGGCGTGATTATTGCGACAGTATTTCTAACGTCGGTTGTGTTCGCTCTGGGTGGCTTAATCAACGCTGTATTTGCACGCACGTTTGACGATATCTCTATTATCCCGACCTTTATCTTAACGCCGCTGACGTACCTTGGTGGTGTGTTTTACTCGATTAGTTTATTGCCTGAATTTTGGCAAGGTGTGTCGAAACTGAACCCAATTGTGTACATGGTTAATGCGTTCAGATATGGCTTCTTGGGAGTGTCTGATGTGGGTATTGTAACGTCGTTTGGTGTATTGGGTGTGTTTATCGTAGCGCTGTATGGCGTTGCACACTATCTAGTGACTAAGGGGATTGGCTTACGTAGTTAATAAATAGCGGATTAAGCTCTGAATGACAGACATAAAAAAGGTCGATATTACATCGACCTTTTTTATGTCTTGCGTTCAAGCTAGAGGCTGATTACTCCGCCGTTTCTTCTTTCACTTCTTCTTTAGTTTCCGTTACCAAATCGAGAACTTGGTTGTCGATAAGACGCGTCTTACCTAGGAAAGCTGACATCAGGATCACGGCTTGTGTGGATTCTGAAGTGATAGCTTGCAACGTCTTAGCATCGCAAATGAAGATTTCATCGGGTTGAAGATCGGCTGCACGAAGCTGGTCTGTCGCATCTTCAATAACAGATGCGTAGTCATCACGACCGCCACGAATTGCGCTGCTGACCCAACGCATAGTACGCGCTAGAACAGGAGCTCGTTGACGCTCGTCAATCGTTAGGTTGCTATTGCGAGAGCTCATTGCCAAGCCATCCATTTCACGAACGGTCGCTACGCCGACAACTTCAATGTCTAACGCTAAATCTGTTGTCATCTGGCGAATAACAGCAAGTTGCTGAAAGTCTTTCTCACCGAAGCATGCAAAGTTTGGCTGAACGATATTAAACAGTTTAGTGACAATCGTTGATACGCCGCGGAAGTGACCTGGACGAGACGCGCCTTCAAGCATGTGAGATATGCCTGGAACTTCAACAAACGTCTGTTTATCTAATCCATCTGGGTACATGACTTCTGGTGTCGGTGTAAACACGAGCTCAACACCTTCGGCTGTTAACTTACTTAAATCAGCTTCTAACGTACGAGGGTAGTTGTTCAAGTCATCGGTACGATCAAACTGCATCGGGTTAACAAAGATGCTTACCACAACAA
This sequence comes from Vibrio sp. QJM3NY_39, assembly GCF_057785895.1. Classification (NCBI taxonomy): domain Bacteria; kingdom Pseudomonadati; phylum Pseudomonadota; class Gammaproteobacteria; order Vibrionales; family Vibrionaceae; genus Vibrio; species Vibrio sp. QJM3NY_39. The sequence goes on from NZ_CM173505.1 coordinate 541,685, forward strand.
TGTCCGCCAGTTCACGAGCTTTCTTGACCAGAGTCAGGTGACCTTCATGCAGGTTTCCCATTGTCGGGACAAAAGCGACCGTACGTCCATCACGCTTAAACTGTTTAATCTGCTCACGAAGAGCCGCTATTTCAGCAAAAGTTTGCATAGTTACTCCTAAGCGATTGTATGAGCATCATCAGGGAAACGTGCTCTCTCTACTTCTTCTTTGTATAGAGCGACGGCTTTACGCATATCACCTGTTTCAGCTAGGAAATTCTTAGAGAATTTCGGCATGTAGTTCGCAGAAATACCGAACATGTCATGCATAACCAGGATCTGACCATCGGTAACATTACCTGCGCCGATACCGATAACGGGTACGTCACAAGCTTCTGTAATTCGTTTTGCCAATGAAGCGGGTACACATTCAAGGAGAACGATTTGAGCACCTGCGTTTTGTAGTGCTAGAGCGTCAGCAACCATTTTGTCGGCTTGCTCGTCGTCACGACCTTGTACTTTGTAACCACCAAAAATGTTCACAGACTGAGGTGTTAAGCCTAAGTGTGCACATACTGGTACGGCACGTTCTGTTAGCATCTTCACAGTATCAACCAACCAGCTTCCGCCTTCGATTTTTACCATGTTCGCACCAGCACGCATCAATGTTGCTGCGCTCTCACAGGCTTGCTCTGGCGTTGCGTAGCTCATGAAAGGCATGTCAGCCATAAGAAGACAGTTTGGGCTACCTGCACGCACTGAGCGAGTATGGTAAGCAATGTCTTCAACGGTTACTGGTAATGTATCGTTATGGCCTTGTAGAACCATACCCAGTGAGTCACCGACAAGCAGAACTGGCATTTCTTGGCTTTCGAATAACTGAGCAAAGCTCGCATCATAAGCTGTCGACGTCGCGAATTTACGGCCTTCACTTTTGCATTTGATCAGGTCGTTAATGGTTACTTTTTTCATTGGTTTTCCTTAATGCGCTTGGCTATTGTTGCCAAACATTGAGCCCGTTCTTATCGACTATTTTGAGTAGTTCTGTCAGCTCAGTCCCATCAGGGAGTTGTAAACTTGGTGCGATTTCAGCAAGCGGGTAAAGTACAAACTCTCGTTCTTTCATTCCGTAATGAGGAACGATTAAGCGCTCTGAATCGATCACCTCATTGCCGTATAACACAATGTCGAGATCCAAAGTTCTTGGCCCCCAACGCTCGTCTTTACGGACGCGCCCTTGCTCTAGCTCGATCTTTTGAGTGCAATCAAGCAGTTCAATTGGCGTTAATTCGGTTTGGATTGCTACTACCGCGTTGATGTAGTCAGGTTGGTTTTGCGGCCCCATTGGAGTGCTACTATATAGCTGAGAGGTCGCAATAAACGTTGATCGCGGTAGGCTTTTTAGCGTTTCGATAGCCAAGTTTGCTTGGCTAACTGGGTCGGCAAGGTTGCTGCCGACCGCAATATAAGCCGTTATCATTCGGACTGCTTACTCTTTTTATTTCGGTAAGTCTTACGGCGACGATGGCCAGATTTTGATGGTGCTGCAACGTCGTTAGCCATCGCTTGACGCATGTTGCGGCCTGCGGTCTGATAACGCTCCCACCATTTTGCTAGTTCTTTGGTTTCGCCACCCTCAATCTCGCCACGCATTTCTAGGAAGTCGTAACCAGCACGGAACTTATTCAGTTCCATAAGACGAACGGCACGTTTACCGTTACGACGAGGCAGTCGCAATTGCAGTTGCCAAACTTCACGAACGGTCGCCGTGTGACGACGAGGAATAGCAATAGACTTAACTTGCTGGTCAAGAATGATGTTGCTCGCTTCCATGATCGCATCGTAATGCGCCATACCCTGTTCAGCGACAAGCTTGTCTGCGAGCTTGTTCATTGGGTACCAAAGAATCGCTGCAAACATAAATGCAGGGTTGACTCGCTTGCCATCTTCTATGCGAAGGTCGGTTGAGTCGAGTACTAAGTCAAGCATCTGCTCTGTATGAGAGTCGTAACCTTCAGTGAAGTGCTCTGCAATTGCAGGGAACATCTGTTGGAACAGGTTGTATTCACGCATTAGGTGATAGGTTTCTAAACCGTGACCTGATTGAAGTAATTTCAGAGACTCTTCGTAAAGGCGCGCTGCTGGGATATCTTTTAGCAGGTGTGCCAGTTCTTCGATAGGGTCTGCTGTGTCTTCTTCAATATCGAAATCCAGTTTAGCGGCGAAACGCATTGCGCGAAGCATACGTACCGGGTCTTCACGGTAACGAGTTTCTGGATCGCCAATTAAGCGGATCAGCTTGTCTTCTAAATCTTCCACACCACCCGCGTAATCGTGAATGCTGTAGTCTGCAATGTTGTAGTACATCGCATTAATAGTGAAGTCACGACGCTCTGCATCTTCATCAACATTGCCGTACACGTTATCGCGTAGCAACATGCCTTCATCAGATTGCGCAGAAACGTTTTTCGATGGCTCTTGGTGGTGGCCACGGAAAGTTGCCACTTCAATGATGTCACGACCAAACATGATATGTGCTAAGCGGAAACGGCGGCCGATAAGGCGACAGTTTCTGAAGAGGTTTTTGATTTGTTCTGGTGTTGCGTTGGTCGCAATATCAAAATCTTTTGGCTGTGAGCCTAATAAGATATCGCGAACACCACCACCGACTAGAAATGCGTCAAAACCCGCACCATTCAGGCGATATAGCACTTTTAGTGCGTTGTCGCTGATCTGCTTACGTGAAATATTGTGCTCTTGACGAGTATATATATTCAGAGCTAATTCGTGGAATCCGCGTTGTTCGCTTGGGGTATTGTCGTTTGTATTCATTAGTTTAGAACAAAGTAGGTATCGCCAACTTTGTTTTTCTCTTAGTCCAAAGTGGTAGTGCAGAGTTTAATTGCGGCTAATGATAGCTTAGCGCGAGCCATTTGAGAACATCGTCTGCTTAACCACTGCTGTTGGTTGTGGTATTTTTATGTGTCGTTTTTGCTATTTGCCGTTAGTTTTGAGCTAATCGCTGTGCTCTTTTTGTAAACTATCAGGTAACTGGCTGACGTTCCATTGCTGAGTTCCCCATAACAAAATCTCATCCATTGAAGCCTCACAGAGGGCATGTGGGATACCAAAACCTAAGAATCGCATAGCGTCGAGCAGCGTTGGTTTTGGGTTGTCGAGATCGATCGCGGTGGCATGGTTCTGTTTTGACAGTTTATTCCCCAAGCCATCGGTTGCCAATGGTAAGTGCAAGTAACTCACGGTTTTTTGCTTGAGTGTCTTATACAAACTGATTTGTCGACCTGTAGGCTCTATCAGGTCGGCGCCTCTTACGACTTCTGTTACCCCTTGATCGATGTCATCAAGGACAACCGCCAAGTTATAGGCAAACAATCCATCTCTGCGTTTGATAATAAAATCTTCTTCAGCCAATGCTTTAGGGATTTGAATCGTGCCGTGACGAACATCGTCAAAAGACTCGACTGGAAAGTCCATGCACAAGCGCACGGCTTGTTCGCCTGAATCAACCAAACCTGCGTTTCGGCAGTGACCATTATAAAAGCCACCCAGAGACTTTATCTGCTTGCGTGTGCATTCACAGTAATAGGCTTGCTTGTCAGCGACCCATTGATCAATTTGAGCTTGGTAAAGGTCATGACGTTGGCTTTGATAGACGACTTCGCCATCCCAAAATAGGTGGTAAGCCTCAAGCGTCTTAAGAATGAGGTCTGCAGCGCCGGCCATTTCTCTTGGTGGATCGAGGTCTTCCATGCGAACTAACCATTGTCCTTGGTTCGATTTCGCTTGAAAGTAGCTGCCAAGAGCAGCAACAAGTGATCCAAAATGAAGAGGACCTGACGGTGATGGTGCAAAGCGCCCGATATAATTCATAAGTGAAAAACCTAATCTTGATGGTACCGCAGTAGCCGATTCTTAAGACGTTTATCTATTGCTTTGGTTCGTTTAGTCATCGTATTAATACGTAAAAACAAGCTAAAGCTTTTGATTTGCTATCAAAATCTTGAAATATCCAGCTTGGATAACAAACAAAAAAGGGAGCCAAAGCTCCCTTTCTTTACATCCGCAAGAATTAACCTTGCATCTGTTTCTCTTTGATCTCTGCAAGTGTTTTACAGTCAATACAAAGGTCAGCAGTTGGACGAGCTTCAAGACGACGAATGCCAATCTCGACACCGCAAGAGTCACAGAAGCCGAAATCGTCTTCTTCGATCTTGTCTAGTGTCTTCTCAATTTTCTTGATAAGACGGCGCTCACGGTCACGGTTACGTAACTCTAGGCTGAATTCTTCTTCTTGAGAAGCACGGTCAACTGGGTCTGGGAAATTTGCTGCTTCGTCCTGCATGTGGTGCACAGTACGATCAACTTCTTCCCTGAGCTGGTTGCGCCAAGCTGCTAAAATTTTTGTAAAATGTTCCGTTTGCTCAGGTGACATGTATTCTTCACCTGGTTTTGCTTGGTACGGTTCAACACCTGCGATGGCTAGGATGCCTAGCGCTTTTTTCTTAGATTCTGGCATACAGCATCTCCTATTTACACCTAGTCAACTGCAAAGCAGCTAATTTTAAGGCGGGTATCTATAGCAGAAAGAACGAATGGTGGCAAATACTCTTGCTCAAACTTGCAATCAATGTGAATAGTTCAGCATTTTTGCTTAGCTATTGATAAATTCAACAGCTTGTTTTAGTTGTATTTGAGTACTGCTGAGCTCTGCTTTATAGCAAAGCACTTCAACACCAGCGTCTTGTGCTTGTTTTAGTAATAACGAATATTTGGCGTCTATATGGTGTGCCGCAGACACTTTTTCAATACCTGAATGCAAAACAGTGAATAAAAGTACGGCTCTATTTCCAGATTCGACCATTTCTGTGAGTTCACGCAGATGTTTCTGGCCTCTGGTGGTGACCGCATCAGGGAAAAAGCCTTGCCCTTTGGTTGACGCTTGTTGTTCATCGAGCAAAGTGACGCTTTTTACTTCGATATAGCAAGGTGGCTTTTCGTTATCTTCAAGCAGAATATCAATTCGACTATTCTCACTGCCATATTTCACTTCGGTTCGTAACGCGTTATAGCCTAAGAGTTCAACTATAGTATTATTTTCAATTGCTTCCACTGCCAACTGGTTTGCTCGCGCAGTATTTACACAAATACGGTGACCTTTGTCTGTTTCTGAGATCTCCCAGCTGTTTGGGTATTTTCTTTTTGCATTATCGGATGTTGAGTACCACACCGTATTGCCAGGAGTCGCACATCCCGTCATCGCTCCAGTGTTAGCGCAATGAATAGTACGTTCGCTGCCGTCTGGAAGTTGGATGTCAGTGAGAAAACGTTTATAGCGTTTAATAAGAGTCGCTGGCTCTAATGGAGGATTGAAGTGCATATTACTTATTAAGACAGGTAGGTTTTTATGTACAATGTTGCCAACATTACACCACAAGGTTCTCCCATTGCCACAACTGCCCATAGAAGCTGTGATGCCAGATCTGCTCGCTGGCGTAGAAACACACACTCAACTTATTCTAAAGGCTGCTCCCGGTGCGGGTAAGTCAACATTCTTCCCATTACAGTTAGTTAAGACCAACGCAGTTCAAGGCAAAATCATTATGCTTGAGCCGAGGCGTTTGGCGGCAAGGAATATCGCAACTTACTTAGCCAGCCAATTGGGAGAAAAAGTGGGAGATAGCATAGGTTTTAGAGTTCGTGGTGAATCTAAAACCAGCAGTGCGACTCGCTTGGAAATCGTAACTGAAGGGATTATGACGAGAATGATCCAAACCGACCCTGAATTGACTGGGGTTGATATGGTGATCTTTGATGAGTTTCATGAGCGCAGTATCCATGCAGATACTGCGCTGGCCTTTAGCTTAGAGATCCAAGAAGCACTGCGTGATGATCTAAAAGTGATTGTAATGTCGGCGACGTTAGATCAACAAGCTTTGCAATCTTTGTTGCCTGATGCCAAGTATGTTGAATCACAAGGGCGAACTTTCCCGGTCGACTTCCGTTATCAGCCATTAGGCTCGAATGAATATTTAGCCCCTAAGATGGCCAACGTGATTTGTTCTCTGATGGAGAAACAGTCAGGCTCACTTTTGGCTTTCTTGCCGGGTGTCTCGGCGATTAAGCAAGTCGAATCTCAACTAGAACAACTCGCCAGCGATATCGATGTGTGTCCTTTGTACGGTCAGCTCAGCTTTCCTCAACAACAAAAAGCGATCGCGCCATCAGAGAAAGAGCGTCGAAAAGTGGTGTTAGCGACCAATATTGCTGAGACTTCTTTAACGATTGAGGGCATTCGACTGGTGGTCGATTCCGGGCTTGAACGTGTGGCAAAGTTCGATCTGAAAACCGGTATTACTAAGCTTGAGCAAGTGAAAATCTCGCAGTCTTCTGCTGAACAAAGAGCGGGTCGTGCTGGGCGAATCGAAGAGGGCCTGTGTGTTCGTTTGTACAGCGAAACACAGTTGATGCAGCAACCCGCTGTACCAGAGCCTGAGATTCTTCATTCTGATTTGTCTTCGTTGGTGTCTGAATTGACACAATGGGGAGCCGCAAGTGCTGATGAATTGCAATGGTTAGACATTCCACCGAAAGCTTCAACAGAACAAGCCAAGCAACTCTTACAAAACCTGGAACTGTTAGACGGTAATGGTCAATTTACGGCACTAGGAAAACAGGCTCAACGCTTAGGACTTGAACCTCGCATTGCCAGTATGTTGGTTAAAGCGCAGCAAAGTAGCCAAGAGCTACTGAATGTCGCGATTGTTGCTGCCGCTTTACTGGAAGAGCCAGAGCGCAATGTGACGGATATTCAGCATTCGTTGCATCGCCTTAAGCAAAGAAAACACTCGAAAAACAGTGTTGTAATGCAACGCGCAAAAAGCCTCGCAAGTAAACTCAATCATCACTTAGATTTGTCACAACTTGACGAATCATTGCTACCATTAGTGCTTTGTTTTGCCTTCCCAGACCGAATTGCACAAGTGAGAAGCGCAACCAGCAGTGCTTTCCTTCTTGCGAATGGCCACGGGGCAGAGGTTCGTGACGATGATCCATTGGCGAACAATGACTATATCGTAGTGATTGATTTGATGCGTAGCACAGGGCGAGCTAGCCAGATTTTCTTAGCCACTGCCGTTGATATTTCGCAGCTAGAAGCTGAATTCCCAAAACTGTTTGTGCGTTCAGATTACGCCGATTGGGATGAGAAACGTGGCCGCTTAGTGGCAGAGCAGCGAGTGTCTTTGGGTAAGTTGATTATCAGCACCAAAGCTTTACCAGAGCCTGATGTGAATCAGGCGAGCAAAGCGCTACTCAATTATATCGCTCGATGCGGACTGGATCGCTTACATTGGACCCCTTCGGCTAAACAGTTTGTTGAGCGTGTACGCTGTGCAGGGCTTTGGATGCCTGAGCATGATTGGCCTGCGATGGATGACGCGAGTTTGATTGAACATCTTGATGAGTGGTTATCACCATATCTGAATGGCATTAAGTCCGCTAAAGGGCTGTCGAATGTATCGATTGAACAAGCACTGTCGGCATACCTTGGTTGGCCGTTGAATCAAGAAATTGATCAATGGCTGCCTTCTGACTATCTGATGCCGACGGGCAGTAAAAAAGCAATTCGCTACCAGTATCAGTCTGAGCCAGTAATCTCAGTACGAATGCAGGAAGTCTTTGGTGAACGAGACTCGCCATTAATTGCGCAAGGGCGTAAAAAAGTGGTGCTTGAGCTACTTTCTCCAGCACAACGACCACTACAAATTACTCAAGATTTAGCTGGCTTTTGGGCTGGCGCGTACAAAGAAGTACAAAAAGAAATGAAAGGCCGTTACCCAAAACATCCTTGGCCAGATGACCCTGCTAATCATGTAGCAACCACTAAAACTAAACGACAGTTGAATCGATGATGACCAAAATGTTAACGCCAAAAAAAGCACCACCTAAAAAAGCGCCAGCAAAGAAGTCACCAGCGACCAAAGCAAAGCCTAGAAAGCCAAGAGCAGCAGCGAAAAAGACTAAACCTAAAGCTAAGCCGTCTGGTCAGAGAGGTTGGTTGAAGATCCTGTGGGGCATTTCTTGGAAAGCGGGCCTAGCGCTCGCCGCATTGCTGTTGTTCGTCGGTATTTATCTTGATTCTGTGGTCAAGCAACGTTTTGAAGGTCAGCTGTTTGATTTGCCAACCGTGGTTTATGCGCGAGTGCTGGACCTGTCTCCGGGAACTCAGGTGAGTTTGGTGCAGGTTAAGAATGAGCTGGATGTACTCAATTATCGTAAGGTGAACGCTCCTCGTCACCCTGGCGAATACTCTTCTTCCTCAACCAAGATTGAAATGATTCGCCGCCCGTTCGAGTTTGTCGATGGACCGGAAGCGGATCGTCATGTGATGCTGCATTTCAACGGTAACGAGTTAACTCGTATTCAGTCACTAGAGAAGAAAGGCGACATGGGGTATCTGCGTGTTGAACCGAAAATGCTTGGCATGCTTGAAAAAAGTAGCGATGAGCAGCGTCTGTTCTTAAAACGTAATCAGTTCCCAGAGGTGATGGTTGATGCATTGCTGGCAACCGAAGACCGAAATTTCTATCAGCACGATGGGGTATCGCCACTGGCCATCGCTCGAGCGATGGTGGTCAATGTAAAAGCAGGGCGAACCGTACAAGGTGGTAGTACGTTGACGCAACAGTTGGCAAAAAACCTGTTCTTATCTAGTGAGCGCACATTATGGCGTAAGGTTCGCGAAGCCTATATTGCACTTATTTTGGATCATCGTTACAGCAAAGACCGCATCTTAGAAGCCTACTTAAACGAGGTTTATCTTGGGCAAAATGGTGGGCAAGCGATTCATGGCTTTGGATTAGCATCTCGCTTGTATTTCGGGCAACCGATTCAAGAACTCCGAATTGACCAACTAGCACTGCTGGTCGGTATGGTCAAAGGACCTTCGTATTACAACCCGGTTCGTTACCCTGAGCGAGCTAAGACTCGACGAGATTTGGTTCTACGTTTGCTGATGCAACAAGACATATTGACGCCGAAACAGTACGAAGAAGCCGCAAGCCGAGACTTGGATATTCAAGATAACCCACGCATTGCGAGCCGTCAGCCCGCTTACTTCCAGCAAGTCAATATTGAGCTTAAGAGATATGTCGGTGATCGATTTGAAGCACAGAAAGGCATTCGAGTATTTACCTCTCTGGATCCTGTTTCTCAAGACAAGCTAGAGACATCGATTGCTCGTAAGGTGCCTGATTTATCTAAAACTGCAGGTAACAAGCTAGAGGCTGCTGCTATTGCAGTGGATAGAAATACTGGTGAAATTCGTGCGATGGTCGGTGGTAAACGCACTGGCTACGATGGTTTCAATCGAGCCTTGAATGCGAGTCGTCCTATTGGTTCTTTGGTTAAACCAGCAATCTACTTAACCGCATTAGAGCAACCCCAGAAGTACACATTGGCGACAACCTTGATGGATACTCCACTAAGCTTGAAAGGCAGTAAAGGCAGCGTATGGAGCCCAAGAAACTTCGATCGCAAGTTTCGCGGAGAGGTGCCTTTGTATGTGGCGCTTTCTAAGTCTTACAACGTACCAACGGTTCGCTTGGGCATGCAGTTAGGTATTGATAGCGTGTCGGATACGATTGGAAAACTGGGTGTCGATAAAAACGAAATTCGCCCAGTGCCATCGATGTTTTTGGGTTCATTCTCATTGACCCCATTTCAGGTAGCGCAGATGTACCAAACGATTACCAACTCTGGCCGTATAGCACCTTTGTCTGCGCTTCGTTCAGTGGTTGATAACGATGGTGAGGTTTTATATCAGTCGATCCCTCGTGTATCACAAAGCGTTGACCAGCAAGCAGCTTGGTTGACAACTTATGCCATGAAACGTGGTGTGTCGGAAGGTACTGGACGTTTCCTACAAGGTCAGTTTGCATGGGCAGGATTAGCCGGTAAAACGGGTACCAGTAATGACAGCCGAGACAGTTGGTTCGTGGGTATTGATGGTCGTGAAGTCACTACCATCTGGCTAGGACGCGATGATAATAAGCCGACTAAACTTACGGGCTCTAGTGGTGCGTTACGTGTCTATGCCGATTACTTGAAACATCGAACTCCAGAGCAGTTATTGTTGCCTTGGCCGAATGGCATTACGACGGCAAGTTTTACTCGGACTTCTGAAGGGGCTTTAGAGTTTGACTGTGACGGTACGGTTAAACTGCCGGTTTGGGATGAGAATGGAAACATTAAAAAGGGTTGTGAAAGTCAACCAAAACAGTGGCTAAAAAAGCTTTTTCAATGGTAAAGTCGTAAAAGAAAAGAATAACAAGGATAGTTTAAAGAATGATTTCTCGTTGGATTGTGAGCGGCTTAGGCATTGTCGGTACTGTGATCAGTTTTCAGCTGTTTGCATCTACTGTGACACCGGTGGAGCAATCTCAGCAAGCTCATAAAAGACCAACCGTTGCTGTCGTGCTTGCTGGTGGAGGGGCCAAAGGAGCGGCTCACATTGGGGTGCTTAAAGCCTTAGAAGAGATGCAAATTCCGGTTGATTACATTACCGGTACCAGTATGGGCGCTTACGTTGGTGGTCTTTATGCGACAGGGATGAGCGCAGATGAGATCGAGAGCTTTATTTATACGGTGGATTGGAATCGTGGCTATCGCGATCGCGTTAACCGTAGTGATCGCCGTGTGCGTGACAAAGAGTATGAAGACCGTTATCAACTGAATACCGACCTCGGTTTAGGTTGGGGTGAAATCAAAGCCAGAAAAGGTGTGGTTCAAGGCCAGAATATGTTGCGTATTCTGCGTGAGACCACAGGTAACTTATCTCCACTCGATTCTTTCGACAACCTCGCTATTCCATATCGCTCTGTTGCAACCGACATTATCGATCTTGAAGAAGTGGTCATCGACCATGGTCATCTTGTTGATGCGATGATGGCGAGTATGTCGGTACCCGGAGCTCTTCCTCCTTATGAGGTTGATGGACGAATGCTGGTTGATGGTGGTGTCACCAATAACATGCCAGTGGATGTTGCTCGAGCAATGGGAGCCGACATCGTTATTGCCGTTGATATCAGTACTAACTACAAAAGCAAAGAAGACTTTACTAACTTTTTAGCAGCAGCAGACCAACTCTCTAATTACCTTGTTCAACGCAGTACTCAAGAGCAAGCCGCTACGTTAACAGACGATGATTTTTTCCTACGTCCTGATGTTGGGCAAATGGAGACCACAGAGTTCGATAAAATGCCGACGGCTTATCATGCTGGATACGAAGCAACAAGGCAGTATACGGATCAGCTCTCTAAGTTGTCGCTCTCGAATGCGGACTACCAACACTATATTGATGATAAACAGAAAGCTCGAAAGCAGCTTAAGCATGGTGATAAAACGGTGGTGGATAAGGTCGTTATCAATAATAACACCCACTATTCAGATAAGTTGATTGCCAATCGTTTGAACCTCGATTCTGGCAAAATCCTTAAAACCAGTGAAATTGAATCTCAGGTTAAAGACCTCTATGCGCTCGACCGTTTTGAATTGGTCACCTATGAATTTGACAATGTAGACGGTGAAGATCAACTGCAGGTAGATGTAAATGAAAAATCATGGGGTCCTAATTACCTCAACTTTCGATTTTATCTTGAAGATGACTTTGCAACCGAGAGCCAATATTCAATTGGTATGTCGGCTAATTTTACGGATATTAACTCGCATGGCGCAGAGTTAAGAACGAATGTAGAAATGGGAACTGATAAACTCATTGAGGCTGAGTTATATTCTCCTTTTTTCTCAAGCCAGAAGTTATTTACATCGGCATCACTTGTTTATAGCAATCAGAAGAGAAACTTACCCGCCAATATTGACGATATCGAAGAGCCCACTCTTGACGTAACTAAAGACTACTTACCAATGACTTATCAAGAGTATATTGGTGAACTGGCATTAGGTTACCAGCCAACATTGTGGCAAGAATTTAAAGTGGGGGCTCGATACACCGATGGTGATGTTGAGGTAGCCTCGTTACCGTCTTTAGGTAGCGGTGGATATACACGTATTGGTGGGTTTATGAGTTATCGATTGGATACTTTAGATAACTTCAGTTTGCCAACCAAAGGGTATTTCGTTGATCTGGAGTATCTCGTTTCCCATGATGATTTCGATAATGACTCTTCTCTTGCTGATTCTGAATTTAACTCTGAAAGCGATACGGTTTATGAGATTTCAGCTAATGTCATGGCTGCGCAGAGTATTGAAAAGCATACTTTAGTCGCAAAGTTCGATTTTGGTATGGTAGAGAGTAAAAATTCCGTATTCCCTATTGATCCAAAGGAGCTTGGAGGCTTCTTAAATTTATCGGGAATACCAAGAAATAGTCTTATTGGGCAAAACTTGGCATATGGCAGTTTAATTTATCGCTATAAATGGTTTGAAAATGATTTTGGCTTGTTTAAGTCACCGTTCTACGTGGGTGCGTCCATTGAGCATGGTGGTGTATGGTCGAATAATGATTTGAACATTGACGAAGCGCCAATGTTCACCGCTGGTTCGGTCTTTGCCGGAGTCGACTCCCCATTAGGGCCGATTATTTTGGCTTATGGTAGAACCGAAGATAATTACGACTCGGTCTACTTAATTATTGGAACGTCTTACAAATAAACATGCGTGGGATAGCTCTTTTTCCGACTAAATAGGCAAAAATCGTAGGACTTTCGTCTTAACTTGCTATGTTGGTCAAAATGATAAGATTTTAATTTAACGTTAAATTTGCTATTCTACCGCCCACAGTTTGGCCTCTATGATGCCGCTCATCAATACAAATTGAATGACAAAAATGGCAATGGAGAGCCAAGTTTCCAAGGATGTTCACTTCTTTATTTTACTAATAATTATGAAGATAAGAAGTGAACCGCAATGAGAGGAAAAAAGTCGTGCTTGAAGCCTACCGTAAACACGTCGAAGAACGTGCTGCCGAGGGAGTTGTTCCAAGACCACTAGATGCTGAGCAAGTCGCTGGCCTAGTTGAACTTCTAAAGAACCCACCTCAAGGTGAAGAAGAATACCTTCTTGACCTACTAGAAAACCGAATTCCACCAGGTGTAGATGAAGCTGCTTACGTTAAAGCGGGCTTCCTAACAGCTATCACTAAAGGTGAAGTTGAATCTCCACTAGTAAGCAAAGCAAAAGCTGCGGAACTACTTGGCACAATGCAAGGTGGTTACAACATCGAATCTCTAGTTTCTTTGCTGGATGATGCAGAGCTTGCTCCTATCGCTGTTAAAGCGCTTTCTCATACTCTACTGATGTTTGACGCATTCTACGATGTAGAAGAAAAAGCAAAAGCAGGTAATGCTTCAGCACAACAAGTGCTTCAATCTTGGGCTGATGCTGAGTGGTTTACAGCTAAAGACAAAGTAGCGGAAAAAATTACCGTTAAAGTATTTAAAGTCACTGGTGAAACGAACACCGATGACTTATCTCCAGCGCCAGATGCATGGTCACGTCCTGATATCCCAGTACACGCAAAAGCGATGCTGAAGATGGAACGTGATGGTATTACTCCTGATGAGCAGGGTAACGTTGGTCCAATTACTCAAATTGAAGAAATGCAAAAAGACGGCATTCCACTGGCTTACGTTGGTGATGTTGTTGGTACTGGTTCTTCACGTAAATCAGCGACAAACTCAGTACTTTGGTTCATGGGTGAAGATATCCCATTCGTACCGAACAAGCGTACTGGCGGTGTTTGTCTTGGTGGTAAAATTGCTCCGATCTTCTACAACACAATGGAAGACTCAGGCGCACTACCAATTGAGCTGAACGTACAAGACATGAACATGGGTGATGTGATTGATATCTATCCTTATGAAGGTGTTGTTCGTAAAGACGGTGCAGATATCTCAAGCTTTGAGCTAGGCAAAGTACTTCTAGATGAAGTACGTGCTGGTGGTCGTATTCCACTGATCATTGGTCGTGGCTTAACGGGCCGTGCTCGTGATGCTCTAGGCCTAGCTGAAACCGATCTGTTTGCTAAACCAATCGATCCTTCTGCTTCTGATAAAGGCTACACGTTAGCTCAGAAGATGGTAGGTAAAGCGTGTGGTGTTGAAGGTGTGCGTGCGGGTCAGTACTGCGAACCTAAAATGACAACAGTAGGCTCTCAAGATACTACGGGTCCTATGACACGTGATGAGCTGAAAGATCTAGCTTGTCTTGGTTTCTCTGCGGATCTTGTGATGCAGTCTTTCTGTCACACATCTGCATACCCGAAACCAGTTGATGTAAACACTCACCATACACTGCCTGATTTCATCATGAACCGTGCGGGTGTTTCACTTCGTCCGGGTGATGGTGTTATCCACTCATGGCTAAACCGTATGCTTCTGCCTGATACTGTTGGTACAGGTGGTGACTCACATACTCGTTTCCCTCTAGGTATCTCGTTCCCTGCAGGTTCTGGTTTAGTAGCATTTGCTGCAGCAACAGGTGTTATGCCTCTTGATATGCCAGAATCAATCTTGGTTCGCTTTAAAGGCGAAATGCAGCCGGGTATCACGCTACGTGACCTTGTACATGCAATTCCTCTTTACGGTATCAAGCAAGGCCTACTGACTGTTGAAAAAGCCGGTAAGATCAATGAATTCTCTGGTCGTGTACTAGAAATTGAAGGTGTTGACCACCTGTCTGTTGAGCAAGCATTTGAACTTTCAGATGCATCTGCGGAGCGTTCTGCTGCTGGTTGTACTGTTAAGCTTTCTCAAGAGTCTATCGAAGAGTACCTGAACTCGAACGTCGTTATGCTTAAGTGGATGATTGCTGAAGGTTACGGTGATGTTCGTACTATTGAGCGTCGTATTACGGCAATGGAAGAGTGGCTAGCGAACCCTGAGTTGCTTTCTGCTGATTCAGATGCTGAATACGCTCATGTTATCGAGATTGACCTTGCTGACATCGATCAGCCAATCCTATGTGCACCAAACGATCCAGATGATGCTCGTCTTCTTTCTGACGTTCAAGGCACTGAGATTCAAGAAGTGTTTATCGGTTCTTGTATGACCAACATCGGTCACTTCCGCGCTGCAGGTAAGATGTTAGAAGAGTTTAACGGCTCACTAAATACTCGCCTATGGGTTGCTCCGCCAACGAAGATGGATAAAGACCAACTGACAGAAGAAGGCTACTACGGCATCTTCGGTCGTGCTGGGGTTCGTATTGAAACTCCGGGTTGTTCATTATGTATGGGTAACCAAGCTCGTGTTGCTGACGCTTCGACAGTAATGTCGACGTCTACTCGTAACTTCCCGAACCGTTTGGGTAATGGTGCGAACGTTTATCTAGCTTCTGCCGAGCTTTCTGCAGTTGGTGCGATTCTTGGTCGTATCCCAACTAAAGAAGAGTACTTAGCGTACGCCGAGAAGATTAATGCAACCGCTGCCGATACTTACCGTTACTTGAACTTCCATAAAATGGGTCAGTACACGGATAAAGCAGACACGGTTATCTTCCAAGAGCCTGCGTAAGCGGTTAATGGAGTGCGATAAAGTGCCGACTGCGCTGCAGTAAAGCACTCGCTGCTAACAAAACGCCTTCTCTTTGTGAGAGGGCGTTTTTGTTTATGCGCGTTGCTGGTGGTTTGTTCTTGGTGATTTGTTCTTGGTGGTTTAGTGCAGCATTAAACACACTCGATCTCTCGTAGACTTAGCTATATACTCTCGCCTCATTTTTGCTACTACCTATTTATTGAACCTTCTTTTTATTAGAACTTTGGAGCCTTATGGAATTCGAATTTACTAGAAACACTCTAATGGGTGAATACTATGTGAAATGCAGCATGGGCCATGAGATTGTTGGCCGCTGGCTTCAAGAAGAGATCGGGAAAGATAAGCAGAAACTGGATCATGTGATGGCGTTGATTGAACAATCTCGACAGGATCTGAGTAATGAAGTGACGCTGCTTGGCAAAGAGATCAGCCTTGCTATCAATGAAGATGACGTAACGATTCAGGAAAACGTGTTAGCGCATGAGCAAGAGATGGAAGAGGGCAGTGAATTCGACTTCTATAACTGTGAAAGCCAAGCAAGCTGTGGAATCGATGATTTCGAGCGACTTATCGAACGCTGGATGGACTTTCTAGGCTATTAAGGTCTAACTTTCTACACGCTAGTTAGCCCCTATTCTTGAGTCATTTAGAGCTTTGAAGGCTTGGTTGCCCAAAACTGGAGCAACAATAGCGCAACGCATTAAGATAGTGAAAAGGCCGCACCATATTGGTGCGGCCTTTTTCGTTTTTATGACCTTATCATTTACATATTATTTAAAATCAATAACTTAACATTTTGGCACGCTACTTGGATTGTAATAAGAGAATTAACGGATTAAGTGAAGAATTTAAGGAACGAATATGAAATTAATAAATGCCATTGTTAAGCCATTCAAATTAGACGATGTACGCGAAGCGCTCTCTGATGTGGGTATTGAAGGTATGACAGTTTCTGAAGTGAAAGGTTTTGGTCGTCAGAAGGGACACACTGAATTGTATCGTGGTGCGGAGTACCAAGTGGATTTTCTACCAAAAGTGAAGCTAGAGATTGCTACCCAAGCTGAAAACGTTGACCGAGTTGTTGAAGCGATTAGCCAAGCAGCACATACCGGAAAAATCGGTGATGGCAAAATTTTTGTGTATGACCTAAGCCAAGCCGTACGTATTCGTACTGGTGAAATGGATGCTGAAGCACTTTAAAGAATTACAAGGACTGGAGACTTTAATATGGAACTTACTACAACAGTAATGGAACTACGTTACGCACTAGACACTTTTTTCTTCCTCATTTCAGGTGCGTTGGTCATGTGGATGGCAGCAGGCTTCGCAATGCTTGAAGCTGGCCTAGTTCGTTCAAAGAACACCACAGAAATCTTAACTAAGAACATCTGTTTATACGCTATTGCTTGTACGACTTTCTTAGTGGTTGGCTACAACATTATGTACGTAGATAACGGTGAAGGTGGTTGGTTGCCTTCATTTGGTACTTTAATTGGTACTCAAGGTGAAGGCGCAGACCATTCACTAGAATCTGACTTCTTTTTCCAAGTTGTGTTCGTTGCAACGGCAATGTCGGTCGTTTCGGGCGCAGTGGCTGAGCGTATGAAGCTTTGGTCATTCCTTATCTTCTCTGTGGTTCTAACAGCGTTTATTTACCCAATGGAAGGTTACTGGACTTGGGGTGGTGGCTTCCTATCAGAAGCAGGCTTCAGTGATTTCGCAGGTTCAGGTATCGTGCATATGGCTGGTGCTTCGGCTGCGCTTGCTGGCGTATTGTTACTCGGTGCTCGTCGAGGTAAATACGGTAAAAATGGTGAAATTTACCCAATCCCTGGTTCAAACATGCCGTTAGCAACATTAGGTACATTCATCTTATGGTTTGGTTGGTTCGGCTTCAACGGCGGTTCTCAGCTAATGGTTTCAGATTTTGAAAACGCGACAGCGGTTGGTCAGATCTTCCTTAACACCAACGCAGCAGCAGCAGCAGGTGCAATCGCAGCATTACTAGTATGTAAAACAACTTGGGGTAAAGCAGACTTAACAATGATTCTTAACGGTGCGTTAGCTGGCCTAGTAGCAATCACTGCAGACCCTCTATCACCATCACCTTTATTTTCTGTAGCGATTGGTTCGGTATCTGGTGCCTTGGTTGTATTCAGCATCATTGCTCTAGATAAAGTGAAGATTGATGATCCAGTGGGTGCTATCTCAGTTCACGGTGTATGTGGCTTCTTCGGTCTAATGGCTGTGCCTCTAAGCAATGCGGATGCAACGTTTGGTGCTCAACTATTGGGTGCAGCAGTAATCTTTGCATGGGTATTCGGAGCTAGCCTAGCGGTATGGGCAGTGCTTAAAGCAACAATTGGTATCCGTGTAACTGAAGATGAAGAATTGGAAGGCATGGACATGCATGATTGTGGTGTTGGCGCTTACCCTGAATTTGTATCAGTAAAGTAATCAAAGAATAAAGCTTAATGTAGATAAAGAGTAAGCTAGTTTAAGAAACCCCATAACCATTGGTTATGGGGTTTCTTGTTATTTATGTCTAAGCAACAATGATCTCTCAAGAGAGAGTGAGCGAGTATTTTGGATAGGAGATGATATGAATATCCTCTGAAATACATTGTTACAAAAGTGCGAGCTTGATGGTGCTGAGCAGACGAATTTTTTGTCGGACATCATTGTAATTATGTTACTGATGAATATAATAACGCAACTGATATAGATTATCATTTCGATATAAAGGATTTTACAATGAAAAAACTGCTAACACTTTCAGCTCTAGCGTGTAGTGTGATTGCCCCGACAGCAATGGCTGCGGAAGAAGTGAACGTATACTCTTACCGTCAACCTTTCCTAGTTGAGCCTATGTTCAAGGAATTCACGAAAGAGACTGGCATTAAAGTAAACGTTAAGTTTGCTAAAAAAGGTTTAGCAGAGAAGTTAGCTCAAGAGGGTGAGTACAGCCCAGCTGACGTTGTATTAACTGTTGATATCAGTCGTTTATCTGAACTCACTAAACAAGGTCTAGTTCAATCTGTTGAAAGTGATGTACTTGAAAAGAACATCCCTGCTCAGTACCAAGATACTGCTAACGAGTGGTTTGCTCTAACAACTCGTACACGTAGCGTTTATTCTTCACGTGATCGTGTTGGTCGTCTAGGTGAAGAGTTTACTTACGAAGATCTAACTAAGCCTGAATTTAAAGGCAAAATCTGTACTCGTAGCGGTAAGCACCCATACAATGTTTCTCTAGTATCTTCGATGATCGCTCACAAAGGTGAAGCTGAAACGAAAGAGTGGCTCGAAGGCGTAAAAGCAAACCTAGCACGTAAGCCTCAAGGTAACGATCGCGCACAAGTTAAAGCGATTAAAGAAGGTCTATGTGATGTTGCTCTTGGCAACAGCTACTACCTAGGTAAGATGGTTAACGATAAAGAGCAAAAAGCTTGGGCTGATGCTGTTTACATTAACTTCCCTAACCAAGAGACAACAGGTACTCACGTGAATATCTCTGGTATGGCAATGGCTAAATACTCTCCAAATGAAGAGAATGCCGTTAAGCTAATGGAATTCCTATCTGGTAACACAGCACAAAGCATGTACGCAGAAGTGAACTACGAGTACCCAGTGAAAGCAGACGTTAAACCTTCTGAGCTTGTTGCTTCATGGGGTGAATTCAAAGCTGATACAATTTCTCTAGACCAGATCGCTGACCACCACGCAGCAGCAATCAAGCTATTAGATGAAGTTAAGTTCGATCTTTAATTTATTACTGTAGGCTTCGGCCCAAGTAAAATGACAACCTCAAGTCGCCATTTTCGGTCACTTGGGGTTGTTTGTTTTTGGAAAATCACTTTTTGATACAAAGCTCGTCGTTGATCCCTTGAGTTATTAGCATCTCACCTTGAAGTCGTTACAGTATATGGGTATAAATAACCCCACCATTAAAAGGATATGAGATGTATTTGCAAATGCATTTGTGTTTCATTAAGCCTCGTTGTAGTTAGGCGATGAAAGAAAAGAATTATTTATGGAACACCAGTAGCGGCATTATTGCAGTATTGCTGGTTTTACCGATCTTAGCGATTTTTACGACGGCTGTTGGAGAAACAGATGAGCTATTTTCTCATCTGATGTCCACAGTGATGCCCACCTATGCTTACAATACGGTGGTTTTAGTCATAGGAACCATGTTCCTGTCTTTAGTTTTTGGTATTCCGTCTGCTTGGATTATGGCAATGTGCCGTGTGCCGGGTGAGCGTGTTTTACAGTGGGCACTGGTACTGCCATTAGCTATGCCAGGCTATATTGTCGGGTATATCTTTACCGATTGGTTCGACTTTGCAGGCCCTGTTCAAGTGTTACTGCGAGATCTGACTGGGTGGGGACCCGGTGAGTATTGGTTCCCGGATATTAGAACGTTATCGGGCGCCATTATTGTTCTGTCCCTCGTTCTTTACCCGTATGTTTACTTGTTGTGCCGCGCGGCCTTTATGGAGCAAAACGTCTCCTTATTGCAATCCGCTCGGTTGCTAAAATGTTCACCTTGGGAAAGCTTTCGTCGTATTTCTTTACCGCTTGTTCGTCCTTCTATGGCGGTAGGTCTATCGCTTGTCGCAATGGAAACCATCGGTGACTTTGGTACCGTGAGTTACTTTGCAGTCAACACCTTAACGACAGCGGTTTACGATACCTGGTTAGGTTACTCAAGTTTAACGGCTGCAGCGAAAATATCGGCAATTATGCTGGTTATCGTGATCCTACTGTTGAGTTCAGAGCGCTATAGCCGTCGTAAACAGAAACTGTTCCAGAATCAATTCAGCAGTCGTGAAGACTTTCGCTACGACTTGTCCGGTTGGAAAAAATGGTTGGCACTGTTCTGGTGTTGGGGATTAGTGTGCGTTGCATTCTTGTTTCCTCTCGGTCAGTTGATGATCTATGCCTACAAATACTTTGCGCAAAGCTGGACACCTGAATTCAGAGAGTATGCGGTTAACAGCCTTTATGTGTCAGTCGTCGCGGCGATTATTGGCGTTATCATTGCGATGATTGTGAATTTTAATCAACGTGTTAGCCCAAGTAAGAAAAATCAGGCTTACATGCGTATTGCTTCGATGGGCTATGCCGTTCCAGGCACCGTGTTAGCGATTGGCGTGATGGTACCCGTGTTGTTTATGGATCACTTGGTCAATGACATCGCTAAAGTGATGGAGTGGGGACGACCTGGTTTGATCTTCTCTGGTTCCATGTTTGCGCTTATCTTTGCAATGGTCGTGCGTTTTTCGGCAGTGGCGATCGGCAGTATCGAAAGTAGCTTGAGTAAAGTATCGCCTTCATTGGATATGGCTTCTAAAACCATGGGTTGTAATACCAACCAGATGTTACGTCGTGTTCATTTACCTTTGATTAAACGCGGCGCGTTGATTGCAGGTTTACTGGTGTTTATCGAATCAATGAAAGAGCTAAATGCGGCATTGCTGTTACGTCCTTTCAACTTCGAAACATTGGCGACCTATGTTTATAACTATGCCTCAGATGAGCACCTAGAGTTGGCGGCAATGCCTGCTGTATTATTGGTGTTGGTGGGTTTAATTCCTCTGATCATCGTCAACCGTTCTTTGGAGCAGAAACACTAATGAGTTGTGCATTATCAATTAAAGATCTGACTTGTAAATATGAGTCGCAAACCATCTTGGAATCGCTCTCGTTAGAAGTTGAGCATGGTGAAATCGTTTGTCTTCTTGGTGCCAGTGGCTGCGGAAAAACGACTTTGCTTAAGGCGGTTGCAGGGCTGCTTCCATTAAGTAGCGGAATCATGAGCTTGAACTGTCAAACCATTGATGATGGTGATAATTGGTTGCCACCAGAGCAACGAAACATCGGTATGATTTTCCAAGATTACGCCCTGTTTCCGCACCTGACGGTAAACCAGAATGTCGGTTTTGGCCTTAAAGATCTCTCTGATCAGCAAAAGAAAGAGAAAGTCCAAGAGATGTTGGAGCTGGTTCATTTAGATGAATTCGGTGACCGATACCCACATCAACTTTCTGGTGGTCAACAGCAGCGCGTAGCGATTGCTCGTTCTTTAGCATACAAGCCAGATTTATTGTTATTGGATGAACCTTTCTCAAATATCGATACTCAGGTTCGCCATGAGTTGATCTCTCAGATTCGTAAAATATTTAAGAAGCAGGGTGTGACGGCTATTTTTGTGACTCACAGTCGTGAAGAGGCGTTCGCGTTTGCAGATAAGATGGCAGTAATGAACCATGGTGTGATTGAACAGTATGGTTCGGCATCGGAGCTTTATTTCCACCCTTCGAGTAAGTTTGTTGCAGACTTTTTGGGCGGCGGCAGTTACCTCAATGCACAGCGTATTTCAGAGCTGGAGTTTGAAACCAGCTTGGGTATGGTTGAAGCTAAACCACAAACGGAGATTGAATTCGGCAGTGCGTGTGAGCTTCTTTTAAGACCACAGCATATTCAAGCTAGTTATGAACAAGACAGTGCTATTTCAGTGCTAGAACAGCAATTTATGGGCGACCACTGCCGTTATGTTATTGAAGCACACGGTCAAAAGCTATTGGCAACCTCGTCAGAAGCGCTTGAAGTTGGTATGCCGGTCAACGTAAAAGTGGATACCAAAGGCGTATTGGCTTTCTAATTAGGTACAACTCATAGTACCGATAATTCGTGATGAACCATAAAAAAGGGTTCATCGCGGCTTTCCGGGGAAAGCCGCTTTTATCTTCAAGAAGAAGTAGTCTGTATCTCGATACCCATACCCCATTCGCTTGATTAACTTTATCTTGTTGTTTATCCCTTCCAGTGTGCAGGTGTTCAACGGATAACTTGCCGATGCGATAATGCCGTGAAGATAAGGACTCAGTTTTCGTGCGAACTCTTTCAATGGCTTAATTCCACTCTCTTGCACTTGTTCCCACCACGTGTCCCAGAGCCCCTTCGCGTGCCCTTCGGATTCACAATACCAAAGCTCTTTGAGTTGGGCTCCGAGTATATAAGTGGTCATTAAGTCCTTATTGATATTCAATATTTCAGTAAGATAGCTATCTTGACGTGTATTTAAGTTGCCTCTATTTTTCAGCAGTACCCACCGTGAGCGCTTCACCCATTGCCTCGCTTTTTTATCTTGCTTGAGTTTGTTGGCTTGGTCGACTCTGACTCTATCCATCACCTCGCGACCGAACTTAGCAACAACATGGAATAAGTCGTAAACGATTTTTGCGTTCGGGCAGTGCGCTTGAACTTCAAGGTCAAAAGCCGTATTCATGTCCATCGCTACTGCTTCGATATTTACCCCATTCTCGCCTAGCTGCTCGAAGAACGGCCGTATGTCCTTGCGGCTGCGGCCTAATCCAACCCAAATGACTTGATGAGTCTTCGCATCAGCGATGACGGTGGCATATCGATGCCCTTTAAAGATGGCGAACTCATCCATCACGAGCTGCTTTAGCTCACCCCATTTCACTGGCGGCACCACTTGTCGAAGTCGGCGTTTATCTATTTCTTTAATGGTGTGCCAATGAACGCCCGTAATTTGGGATATATGCTTAATGGGAAGCAGGGGTAGCAGTTGTTCTATATAGCTTTTTAGGCGCTTTGTTATACGAGCATAAGGCTCTAACCAAGAGAGAGATTCTGTTTTTATGCCGCAGTCACGACACTTAATCCTTCGAGTTTGAACGGAAAGTTCAACAGGCACACCGAGCAACATGGCATCCTTTACGTGACGCCATTGATACTCATGGATAGCCTCGGCCTCAAGACCACAAAGGCATTTAGCCTCAGAGCTAGGTTTAAGAGTCAGGGTAATAAGTGATGCAGTCTGGAGAGACTTTACTATTTGAAAGCCTTCCCAGAATGAAGATAGGAAAGTATGATTCGGCATAGAAACGGTAGTTTGTGTATGATTTTTGTTTGGCGACTAAACCATATCACTTACTACCGTTTTTGTTTTTAGTTCCCGCTAATCCGCGATGAACCTAAAAAAGCCCAGCACTTTAATCGAAAGTACTGGGCAAAAGCTCTTCATCTATAGGGGTTAACAAGGCAGTGATTTGTTAAGTCCCATACAAGACTGCTGCGCTCTATAAGCCTATAGAGAGAGGAAGTCTTTCACTTTTTGAAGAACATGTTCTGCAGTGTCTTTATCTTCCATTTCAGCGAAGATTCGTAGCAATGGCTCAGTTCCTGAGAAACGAGCAATCACCCAGCCGCCATTCTTGAAGTACACCTTAGCGCCATCTTCATAGCTGACTTTTTCAATTTCGTATTCAAATTCAGGCAGTTGTTTCTCTACGTAGATCTTGGTGTAGAGCGCTTCTTTCTCTGAAGGTTTGAATTTGCAATCTCCTTCTGCCGTATACGCATAACCATACTTAGAGTAGATTTCATCAAGTAGCTCAGAGAGTTTCTTACCTGTCACACTGATCATCTCAACCAGTAAGCTCGATGCGAACACGCCATCCTTACCTTTGATGTGACCTCGAATGGTTAAACCGCCAGAGCTTTCACCGCCAATTAGTGAATCATCGGCTTCCATTTGAGAGCTGATATGCTTAAAGCCTACAGGAACCTCAAAGCTCTTCTCACCATGATCTGCCGCTACTTTGTCGAGCAGATGTGTGGTGGCGATGTTACGCACGACAGAGCCTTTCCAGCCTTTGTATTCCAATAAGTAGTAGTAAAGAAGCAGTAACACTTCGTTAGGGTGAATGAAGTGACCTTTCTCATCGATGATGCCTAAACGGTCGGCATCGCCATCGGTACCAATACCAATGTCATAGCCTTCTGCTGCAACCAAATGCTTCAAGCGGTAGAGCGTAGCGGCATTAGGAGATGGCATGAGACCACCGAAATCTGGGTTCTTACCATCGTTGATCACGTCGACATCACAGCGAGCGCTGATTAACACGGTTTGCAGTGCGTTTTTTGCCACACCAAACATCGGGTCAATCAGTACTTTTAGGTTGGCTTTCTTAATCGATTCGATATCAATAGCGTTAATGATCGAGTCAACAAAGGCGTTCATCGGATTGATGATTTCAATTTCTTTGTCATTCAATGCTTGTTCAAAATCGACTCTGACAACATCTTCACTGGTTAGGGTCGAAATCTGTTGTTCGATCTTTTCTGTGATGATCTCATCAGCATCACGGCCACCTTCAATGAAGATCTTTATACCGTTATAGTCCGCTGGGTTGTGAGAAGCGGTAATACACGCAGAGTAAATACATCCCATCTCTTTCGCTTGGAACATCACGATAGGAGTCGGAACGAACTTGTCGATAAAGCTCACTTTGATGTTGTTGGCTGCCAATACTTCAGCAAACCAGCACGCGGCTTTATCTGAAAGGAAGCGGCGGTCATAGCCGATAACGAAGCCGTTTTTCGCTGCATCTTCATTATTGATGATGTTAGAGAGTGCTTGTGCCACTAAGCGGACGTTTTCTCTAGTGAATTCTTCACCAATAAACGCGCGCCAGCCGCCAGTACCAAATTTAATCATTAGAAAATCCTTTTAGTCTCACTATCTCAAGCCAGTAAAGACTTGAGATAGGAGCTGTTCATCAAATTAAGTGATTAGCCGAGTACAACGATAACTTCGTTCACGCTGCCTTCTGCTTGTACTGGGATTACGCCTTCAATCTGCTCACCGTTAATCGTGATAGAAGCAACGCCCTTACTTACTGAATTCGGGTTTTGAACTTTGATGTTGTAAGTCGCACCGCGCCATTGACGAGTTACCTCGAATTCTGGCCAATCAGTTGGGATACAAGGATCTACGGTTAAACCTTCAAAGCCTGTGCGAACACCAAGAATGAAGTTGGTTACCGCAAAGTAAGCCCAACCCGACGTACCTGTTAACCAAGGGTGGTTTGCACGGCCGTGGTCTTGGTGGTCTTTACCCATGATGAACTGCACGTACGAGTATGGTTCTGCGTAGCGTGTTTCAATCATGTCATTTTGGTTGTATGGGTTTAGTGCGTCGTAGAATTTCATCGCACGGTCACCACGGCCTAGCTTCGCTTCTGCTACCCAAGCCCATGGGTTCGGGTGAGAGAAGATAGCGCCGTTCTCTTTAACGCCTTGGTAAACGCGAGTCACAAAGCCGATATCATCGTTTGGTGTTGCGAACGATGGAGAGTTTAGGTGTAGGCCGTATTCAGAGAAAAGGTTCTCATCGACAGCGTCCATCGCTTTCTCACCGCGTTCTTGAGATACCGCGCCAGATAGAACCGCTAGCGTGTTTGACTCAAGGTGAACTCGACCTTCAGCTTGTTGAGCTGTACCGATCTTGTCGCCATTTTTAGTCAGACCACGGATGTACCAGCCACCCTCGTCATCCCATAGGTGTGTTTCACACGCTTCGCGAACGTTAGCGGCCATTTCTGTGTATTTAGCGACATCAGCATCGTTATTACGGAACTTAGCTAGGTCTAAAAATTCTTGTAGCGCCCAGAAATGTAGGAATGAAACCATTGAAGATTCACCACCACCTAGGTTCAAACAGTCATTCCAGTCTGCGCGAAGACCTTTACAGATACCGGTTTGCCCTACGTATTCAGCAGAGAAGTTCAGTGCGGCTTTCATGTGTTCGTAAACAGTCGCTTCGCCGCCGTCTGCGTATGGAATTACTTCGTCAAAGAAGTCGTGCTCACCGGTTTCCATCACGTATTTGATGATGGTTGGTACGATCCACAAGTGATCATCAGAACAGGTATCGTCAATACCGTGGATCTTGTCGTCGTCTGAAGGCGTTGGAACAACCGTTGGCGATTTTGAAGGCTCAACGTCGGCTTTCTCTGGATCGAACCAGTCAGGATCGAACAAGTGTAGCCCGTAGCCCGCTTTCACTTGGCCACGAAGCAGATCGATAATACGTTTCTTGGTCATTTGTGGGTTGGCATGAGGTACTGAGATCGCGTCTTGCGCAGTATCACGGTAACCAAGGCCAGTACGGCCACCGACTTCAATGAAGGATGCAAAGCGCGACCAAACCACACAGGTTTCCGCTTGGTAAAGCGTCCACGTGTTGATCATGGTGTCTAAGCCTTCGTTTGGAGACTTAACTTGGAACTTGTTGCAGCGCTCATCCCAGTGATCTTTGATGCCTTGGAAAGCCGCATCTACGTTGGCTGTGTCTTGGTATTTCTCACGTAGGCGCTCACCGTTGCCTTTGCCGATACCTAGTACGTACGCAAAGCGAACCTCTTCACCCGGTTGAATTGTAAATTGCTTATGCAGAGAACCACAGTGGTTGTAACAGGTTTGAGCGCTGTTAGAACACTTGCCATTTTCAACCGCGATTGGGTTTGCTTCGTCACGGTACATGCCAAGGAAGTTGTCACGTTGTCCGTCGTAGCTGTCTGGCGAGAAGGTAGATGCTAGGTAGTAGAAGCCTTCAAAGTCGTTGGTGTTGTAGTACAAGTCGTATTCCAGAACACCTTCTTGGTAAGATGTACCCGCAGAGTACAGAGACATCTGATGGTTCTGGTTATCTGATTGAATATGACTGAAAGAGAACTCAACAAATGAGAAAGTACTGATCGTTCTTGGCTTGTCAGTGTTGTTTTTCAGCACGACATCCCAAACTTCCGCATCTTCACCTTTAGGAACGAATAGCGTTTTAGTTGCCGTAATACCGCCGTATTCACACTTGAATTTTGAGTATGACAGGCCGTGACGAACTTCGTAGTTCGCTTCATCTAGGCTTTTTGCCACTGGCTGCCAAGAGATAGACCAGTAATCACCTGTCTCATCATCACGCAGATAAACATAGTGTCCTGGACGGTCGAATGTACCGTTTGGACGGAACTTAGTAACACGGTTGTATTCCGGAGAATTGTAGAACGAGTAACCACCCGCATTGTGCGAAATCACGGTACAAAACTTTTCAGTACCTAGGTAGTTGGTCCATGGTGCTGGTACATCAGGGCGAGTGATGACGTATTCGCGATTGTCGTTATCGAAATAGCCGTATTTCATTGTCATTTCCTTTTTAACAAACTGCATCTATGCAGCTAATTTTTAAATAGTGATGCTGAGTCTTATCTGACTGAACACCTTAATCAGGGTTAAGCTGACACTCGGTGTGAGTGTGCTTTGGTTTTGTTTTATTGAGCTTTCCAAGGGTTGCGATAGTCAACGTTGAGTCTGTCGAGTAATGGCAGGTGACCCTTTAGGCGAGACAAGTAATCTAGCCAGTTTCGGTTGTTTTTATGTGTCCAACATCCTTCAGCTAAAGCGCTAATTCTTGGGAATACCATGTAATCCATACGCTTTTGATTGGTGACGATCTCACACCATAGAGCACACTGAATTCCGCGGATCCGCTTACGAATTGGGTCGGTGTCGGATATTTCAGCAAGCGCTTCGTAGGTATAAGCTTGTTCTAATGGGATTACGGCAGCCCAATCTACGCCCGGTTCTTCCGGTGCATAATCTTGGGTCATGTCGAGATAGGTAAATTGTGCCGGTTGCAGCACCACATCAAAGCCTTGGCGAGCGCAATTCACTGCCGCTTCTTCACTGAGCCACGAGTAGATGATGGTCTCTTTACTGACTTTGTCGCCGTGTTGCGCTTCTTCCCAGCCCACCATGCGCTTGCCAAGTTGCTTGAGTTTGTTCTCGGCATAACGGAATAGGTGACCTTGCAAGTCTTTACTGTCTTTATATTGATGCTCTTTCATCAGAGCTTGAGCAGCAGGGCTGTTGCTCCACACTCCTGGTGGCACTTCATCTGCGCCCATGTGGATCAATTCGCTAGGGAAAAGCTCTGCCACTTCTTCAATAACGGCATCTAGGAATTGGTAAGTACCCGGTAAACCTGGATTTAGCACGTTGTCGTTGTAGTGCTGAATGCTCTTGTATTGTGTGGTGTCTGCTTGCTCAACTAGCATGTCTGGCAGTGATTTGATCGCGGCGCGACAGTGTCCTGGGATATCGATTTCAGGAATAACCGTGATACTGCGCTGCTCAGCATATTCAATCACTTCACGAATCTGTTGTTGCGTGTAGAAGCCGCCATAATTGTCAGCAATGTGGGTGTATTGCGGTTCTAGTGCATGATCAGGACCACGCCAAGCGCCGATTTCAGTCAGCTGAGGTAGGCTCTTAATCTCAATTCTCCAACCTTCATCGTCAGTTAGATGCCAATGAAAAACGTTGAACTTGTAGTGCGCCAGTTGATTGATTAAGCGCTTCACTTGCTCTACCGAGTGGAAGTGACGAGCGCAGTCCAACATCATGCCTCGGTATTTGAAACGAGGCTGATCGGCGATTTTGCAACATGGCACAGAGAAGTTCTCGGCATCCAGTTGTTGTACCAATTGAATTAAGCTTGCTACAGCGTGTGTGAAGCCCGATTGGCTACCTGATTCAACCATTATTTGTTGTGTCGTGACGGTTAGCTTGTACTCGGCTTCGTCTAACGTCGGGTTGCTGCGAAATAGAATGTCGCAACTTTCGTCTTTTGAAAGTTCAGTTGAAAGCGCGTTCGAAAGAGATAGTTCAAAGGTAGAAAGCAATTCTTGTTGCAGCCAAGATACTGCCTTATCAGCAAGGTGAGATTGAACCTCAATTCTGCAGTCGTTATTTAGCGCGAATCTACTTAGCGCGAAACTACCTTGCTGAAATTCGATCTGATTCGGCTGAGGAATCAATGCCACTTCAGCTGCGCTTACTTCAGGAATTTGATTGCGTTCACGGTATGGCGAAGCCAGTACAATGGGTGATATCGCGACAGGCAGTACCGATGTTTCTCCATCATGATGTGATTGGATAAAGGCATCATTCAAGCCATCTGAATAGAAACGAAATGGTGCACTTTGAATACTGAATTCAAGGTAGTAATGGTTATTGGCCTTTAACACTGGCGAACTTGGTTTGAACGAGCAATAGCTTCCAACTTGAGTCAGTTCACCTTGCGATAAACTCTCAGGAAGGATGAATCGGTCAAAGGCAAAATGCAGTGACCAATCTTGTACGTCAAGATCACTTAAGTTATGTACCGTAAGGCCAAATCGGCAGTTATTTTTTTGTTCAGAAAGAACAGCTAAGTCGATGCGATAATTCATATAACTTCCCTGCTAAGCCTGTTGATACAAGTTGTGTTGTGGTTTCCCGGCAAACATCAATGCGCCTTCAATAGCGTCGAATTGAGGTTTAACTATCCATTGTTGTACTGGTGGTGATAGCCAGTTGAGAATACGCTCAGCGATACTTCCCATTAAGCACACCTTGTCAGCGCCTTTTCGATGAAGTGCCAAGACAAACATTTCGATATCAGCCGCGGTTTGCTTGAGCATCTCGATAGCCAGTTCATCGCCTTCGTTAGCGAGTTGAAAAATCACTGGTGAGAATTGACCGTAATCCTTTGGAATCGCGCCTTTCGACCACTCCACAATGGCATCCACATCATTATTAAAGTGATTCATGACATGTAGAGTCAGTGGGGTTTTACTGCGAATACCGTCTTCTGCAAGCAAGACTTGTTGAATCAAACGTAAGCCCATCACTGCGCCGCCGCCTTGATCTGAAATCGGGAATTCACGACCGCCAACCACATGTTGCTCACCGTCTTTTAGGTAGATTCCACAAGAACCCGTACCACCAATCATGATTGCGCCGTTTTGGCCGTTGTGAGCACCAATACAAGCTCCATAAGCGTCGGTATTTAGCGTCACGCTTGCGAAAGGCTGTGGTTGAGCCATGAAGTCGAACCATGCTGATTTTTGCTCAGCGCCAGCCAGTGCTAGGCCAACATGCATATTTGAAAAATGGTCTGAGTTGAGTTGCCCTTGTTGTGCCGCTTTTGTGATGGCATCAACAATAGAGTTCATCGCAACATCCACGCCCAATAGGATGTTGGCACTGCCACTTTTCGCTTCACCAATCAGTTTGCCCTGGGCATCTCGAATTCGAGCTCGACAAGATGTACCGCCTCCATCAATACCTACGTAGTAAAGAGTCATGATTATTGCTCCTTACTTTGGGCTAGGAAGTTGAATTGCGAAGCCGTTGCCAATAGGAACCAAGCGCCATGAGGAATCCATTGTTCGCCCCAACGCCAGTTTTGTAGCATGTCGTCTTTTTGAGCTGGTGGATTGAATGCGATATCTTGTTCATCGTCAAAGCCCGCCGTGATGCCGTTGCAGACACCACCTTTTGCATTGAAGAAACCAAGCTGAGGTAGGTAATCTGGGTTGTTATGGCCGTGACCATCGAGCATGCACATATGGTATGGGTTGAGGCCCAAGATCCAATCAAGGCTGTTTTGTGAAAGCTGGATTAGACGCTGTTGAAGGTCATTATCCTTAATGTGCGGTTGAACTAGGTAAGCCATGGTTGCGAGTGAACCAAGGCGAGCATTTTCACCTTGCCACCAGTAACCGGTCTCGTTCTGTTGAGCGACGAAGAAGGCATCACGTTTATCACCATCGACAGATTTAACGTACTGTCTTGGGTAGCCGAATGGGTTGGTGACTTTGTCGGTAATGTTGATTTCGAACTGGCAAGCTTGCTCAACAGCTGTGCGAGCCTGTTCTTTTAATTCAGCATTGGTTTCGTTGTCGATGTATTCGCATAGCGCAATCACCGGAAGGCCAGCTTCTGCTGCATGAAAGTATGGGCGATAGCCATCAGAATTTGCAGACCAGAAGTTCTCAAATGAATTATCTGACTGTTGGCGAGAGATTAAACGAGTCGCCCAAGTTCTTGCTTCTGTTAGGTATTGCTGGTCTTGAGTTACGCGATACAGCTCATTGGCTGCGAGTAGGGCGCAATACTCATCAATGATGTTCTCTTCGCCATCGTTTAGGTACTGGAGGTTGTACTCTTTTAGGTGCCAGTAACCCTTAACAGCCGTTTCAAGGTAGGTGTGGCTCGAGTAACTGCCAGAGGTTTCAAGCTCAGATGCAGCAGCCAGTGCTGCAATAGCAACGCCTGCACCTTGTCGGTAGCCCGCCTGTAAGTCTGTTGATTTATGACCTTCTTGAGTCGCATAAGCGCAGATGTCGCGCTGATTGATATCTTTGCTCCATTTGTCGAATACCGTCATATAGAAGTATCCGTCGGCGTCTTGCATACGTACTAAGAAGTCGGCACCGAACAGAGCCTCTTCCGTTAGACGAGTCATGGAGAATTTCGGGAAGTCTGGATTATGGCTAGTCAAGCGCACACTTTTTAGCATGTTCCAAACAACCATCGGAATCTGTTGAGGATTGAGGTAGTTACCATAAGACAGGTGGCTAAAATACTTACTGACATCTCCTGATGCGTCATACCATCCTCCGTGGACATCGACGTATCTGTCGGTACCTAGAATTTGTGCTTGTCGATCTTTTTTGTCGAAAATACCGCCACAGCGTTGTGACTTAAAGTAATGAAGCACATCAGAGAATGTGTGGTTCATTAATAGGTTGCTACCAATCTCAAATACTTCTGAACGCAGGTTGTCAAAACGTAGGTAGTAGCGACCAGATTCAGTAACTGAACTGAAATCGATAGTGAAGAATTGCCCTTGATGCCAATTTGCTACGCGGCCTTGTTTAACCACATCAAAGCTTCCGACAGTCATATGATTGTCTGCACAGACGAGTAAAGCCGTAGTGCTCGATAGACGAGCTTTCTTTGTTTGTAAGATAGCTTGCTTTGGGCCTGTGGACTCATAGCCAATATGGTTGGTCAATAACAGCATCAATACTCTCCGACAGTCCTAGTTTCTATTGGCTAGGTACTTGAATGTTTTGGATATAAATAGTTAGGGTCCGCAGACCCTAACTTGGACTTTATTGCTTAGCTTTCGTGTAGGTAACAACGTACAAAGTGGTTATCAGCTAACTGTGTAACTCCTGGAAGCTGTTCTTTACACTTGTCCATCGCGTGAGTACAACGGCCTGCAAATGGGCAACCTGCTGATACTGGTGTCCAAAGTGGGATCTCCCCTTTGTTACCTGCTAGTTGGTCGTGGATCGATTTCTTAGGATCTGGAACTGCCGAAACCAATAGCTGAGTGTAAGGGTGTTGAGGGTTAGCAATAACGTCATCGGTATCGCCCCATTCCACCATGTGTCCAACGTACATTACGGAAAGATCTTCAGCGATGTAACGAGCAGTTGCGATGTCGTGAGTGATATAAAGTAGAGACATTTGCTTCTCAAACTTCATCTCTTCCATCAGGTTCAAAACACCAGCACGAATCGATACATCAAGCATTGAGGTTGGCTCATCGGCTAGAACCACTTCCGCACCTACCGCGATGTTACGTGCAAGGTTGACACGTTGACGCTGGCCACCTGAGAGTTGGTGAGGGTACTTTTCTGCCGTCGCTTGCGGTGGTACTAACCCCACTTGCTCTAGAAGATCGTATACACGTTCCTGTAACTCTTTCTTGTTGCCCGGAGATACTTTTTTGTGGATCAACAAAGGGCGAGCGATGTGGTGGAAGATATTGTGCGTTGGGTTCAGTGAACCAAACGGGTCTTGCCATACCATCTGCACACCTTCACGGTAGTGCATGAGATCTTTTCTGCTTGAGATCTCTTGGATATCGCGACCTTTGTATTCGATCGTACCGCCCGAAGGCGCGTACATTTTTGCGATCATTTTTGCTGTTGTTGATTTGCCTGAACCAGACTCACCAACCACCGCTAGGCCACGGCTTTTGTACATCTTGAATGACACGTCGTTAATCGCACGCATCATTGGGGTTTGAATGGTGGTACTGCTTATTGGGAAGTCTTTTACGACATTCTTGCCTTCTACCAATAATTGACCGAAATCTTTGCTCATAATTGTCTCCAGAATCCTTGTTCGCTTTGCTTGCTTTTCGACGGTCGAGCCGCCTTATTCGTTATCCACGCTGATTCAGCGTGCAAGCTATAGCTTTCTTTTTACTATTGGGTCACCGTACAGGTGGCAGTTAGACAAGTGTCCAGGGTCGATAGAGCGCAGCTTGGTTGGCACCTTAGTACAAGCTTCATGTACACGGTCACATCGAGCTTGGAAACGACACCCTTCAGGAATCTCTAGGAGGTTCAGAGGGTTGCCCGGAATACCCGCTAGTTTTGTCTTTGGCCCTGTTAGTGGAGGGAAAGAACTGCCCAGCCCTTTGGTGTAAGGGTGGTAAGGGTTTTCTAGAATATCTTGAGAGTTCGCGACCTCGATAAGTTCACCGGAGTACATGATGCCGATACGGTCAGAGAACTCGACCATCAATGACAAGTCATGGGTGATGAACAGAATTGAGAAACCAAACTCTTCTTTTAGTGCATAGATCTTTTGTAGGATTTCGCGTTGAACAACCACATCAAGCGCGGTCGTTGGCTCATCCATAATGATCAGCTTTGGATTCAATGCTAAAGCGATAGCAATAACTAAGCGTTGACGCATGCCGCCAGAGAATTGGTGAGGGTAGTCACTCAATCGGCTCGGGTGAATATCGACGATTTCAAGTAGACCTTCAGCGCGTTGCTTAGCTTGTTCACGAGTCATGTTGGTGTGATGCATAATCACATCACAGAACTGTTCTTCCATTGGAAGTACAGGGTTGAGTGCGTTCATCGCACTCTGGAATACCATCGACATCTCGCTCCAGCGGAACGCTTGCATACGTTCGTCACTGTATTCAAGGATGTTCTCACCATTGAAGATGACTTCACCACCACTGATGTAAGCGGGCGGCTTATGAAGACGCATAAGAGAGAAAGCAACGGTTGATTTACCACAGCCAGATTCACCAGCTAAGCCGAATACTTCACCCGGAGCGATGTCAAAACTTACGTTATTACACGCGCGAACATCGCCAGACTCTGTGATGTAATCCACGCATAAGTTGCGGATTGAAATTAGTGGTTCAGACATGATTATTTATCTCCGCTCCAAAGTGCATTTTGTGGTGGTAGTTCTGGTTCACGTTCTTCTTTATCTTGAGCCGCTAGTTTTTTCCAACGCTTCATGCCTTTGTGAGAACGCAGTTGCGGGTTGGCAATTTCATCGACCGCGAAGTTAAGTAGAGCAAGGCCAGTTACAAGTAGTGTTAATGCGATACAAGGAGCCAACAGTTCCCACCAAGCGCCAATCAGCATTGATGAAGAGGTTTGAACGTTGTAAAGCATGATTCCCCAGCTGATTGTGTTCGGGTCACCAAGACCTAGGAACGAAATCGTAGCTTCCATCATGATTGCGTACATCACCGAACCGATGAAGCTCGCGCCAACGATAGAGATAAGGTTTGGAAGAATCTCTACGAAGATGATACGGAATGAAGATTCACCCAAAACTTCAGCGGCTTTTACAAACTCTTTTTCACGCAGTGCTAACGTTTGGGAACGAACAACACGCGCGCCCCAAGCCCAGGACATAAAGCCGATAACTAAGGTTATGGTGAGTGGCCCTGCCTCACCGATAAAGGCTGCAACTACGAACAGTAATGGGTATTGAGGAATAACCAACATGATGTTCATTGCGGCTGTCAAAATGTCATCGACACGGCCGCCAAAGTAGCCCGCGGAAACACCGATAACCGTTGCTAGTAAACATACGGTAAGGCCCGCACCAAAACCTACAGCCAGAGATACACGTGCGCCGTATACCACTTGTGACCAAACGTCACGGCCCATACGAGTTGTCCCCAGTACATGGTCTGCCTTCTTAGACATGATAAGTGTGCGACGGTCGTCTGCTAGGTTTTGAGCAACCCAGCCGTCAGGGTTCGTTTGTGCAGACTTTACGACGAAGCCAGGGTACTCGTGTGGGTTACCTGTACGCTTGTCTGGTACATGTTTGGTGATCAATGGAGCCGCAATAGCACCAAGAATAAAAATACTTAGGATGATGACACCGGTTAGGGCCATCGGATTGCGCCAAATGAGTTTTAGAATATCTTTCATGATTATTTACCACCCTTACGAAGACGAGGGTCAAGAACAACGTAAAGCATGTCTGCAACAAGGTTAAAGAACAGCATGAATAGCGTCATGATAAGCAGTTGGCCTTGCAATACTTGGTAGTCACGAGCGTTAATTGCGTTGAAAAGTACGCTACCAAGACCTGGGTAGTTAAAGATGATTTCGATAATTAACTGACCGCCGATTGCCATACCTAGAGACATCGAAAGTGCTGTCACACTTGGTAGCATCGCGTTACGAGCTGCGTAATTGAATACCACTCGGTTTTCGCTAAGGCCTTTGCCTTTCGCCATGGTGATGTAGTCTTCTGCGAGTAGGTTGATCATGTTGTTACGCATGTTTACTAGGAAGCCACCAATTTGAACAACCGAAGCACATACCAGAGGTAAGAAAGCGTGGTAAGCAACGTCTTTGATGAATGCCCAACTTGTCCAGTCAGGTATCGTACCAGCGGTATAGGCGTAGCCAGTTGGGAACCACTTCAAACCAATTGCGAAGGTAAATAGCGCAAGCATGGCAATAACAACTTGAGGAACAGCTTGTAGAATAAGCATCCCTGGAGTCACAAAAGCATCGTATTTACTGCCACGTTTCCACGCTGCAAAAATACCTAGGATTGAGCCAATCGAGAAAGAAAGAATAACGGCAGTGCCTGCTAAGAATAGCGACCAACCGAATGCGCCACCTAACAGTGTATTTACTGAAAGTGGGTAGAATTGAATTGATGTACCAAGCTCCCAGCTTAGAATGTTCTTCATGTATGCGCCGTATTGAACCAGTAAGCCGCCATCAACGAAGCCTAATAGTTCTTTCATTGCCGCAATACGCTCAGGAGTAACTTGTACAGAAGCGTTCGCAAACATCATGGTAACTGGGTCACCAGGCATTGCTCTTGGAATAATAAAGTTTAACGTCGCTGCAACTAATAGCGCGACAAAATAAAATGACAAACGTCTTAAAAAATAACCCATAACTCACACCTTACTCACCCAGATTGTTTCCCTGTTTCTGGATTCAGGTCGCTCCTAGCGAAATTTGGAACGAAAAATCCCCTGACGACTAGCGCCATACTTTCAATTGATAGTGTGGGGATTTTTATAAGCGGCGTAAGAAGTTACGCCGCAAAGATTGAACGATTACTTATTTAACTGGTTTTAGGTCCAGTACATGAAGTAGACGCTCTGGAATACCAGCCCAAATATTTGGACGGCCTTTTGGATTTTCTTCGTTCCACCAACCAGTGAAGCGAGTCGTGTTGTATTGGTACATGTAAGCACCAGACATCACTGGGATTGTCACTTGGTCTGCAGCGATGATTTGCTGGATACCGTGTGCAATATCTAGCTGCTCGTTCTTATCAGCCGTTTTGTAGAAGCTGTTTAGAAGACCATCTAGCTTGTCGTTTTGGTAGAAGTGCATCGCGAAACGAGGCATACCATCACCAGATTGTAGTGATGAGTTGTAAGCACTGTTCCAGTACGTGTATGGATCCGCACCGTGGAAGTAGTTTGTGTATGCTACGTCGTATGTACCTTCAAGCATTGCTTGGTTGTAAACAGAGAAGTCAGGTGTACGAGCTTTCGCTTTAATACCGATTTCGTTTAGCTGTTCTACCGCTAGTTGAACTGTGTTGTTGAAGTCAGTCCAGCCGTTTGGCGATTGAATCATTAGTTCGAAAGACTTGCCTGATGGAGTATCAACAAAACCATCTTTGTTTACATCTTTGAAGCCAGCGTCAGCAAGAAGCTTCTTCGCGCCTTCAGCGTTGTAAGTGTTGAAGCCTTTGTACTTGTCATGAGTTTTTTCATCAGACCAAGCTTCAAATGCGTAGCCAAGACCCGATGCGAAATCGTTCACAGTACCGCCACCGTAGAATGCGATATCGATGATAGTTTGACGGTCAAGAGCCATAGAGAAAGCACGACGGAATTCAACGTTGCTCAATGCTTCATGCTTCGCAGCATCAGGGTGCTTGAAGTTAACTATGAATGCCTGTGTACCTGCTGGCGGGTACCAGTAGTGGTGTTTAGGGCTAGCTGCAGCGTATGTACGATCGATATCTGGAACGAAAGAAGACGTCCAGTCCATTTCACTGTTTACAACTTTACCTAGGAACTGGTCGTTGTTCGCAATTTGTGGAACACGTAGACAGTCAACATCTAGGTTGTCTGCATCCCAGTAGTTCGGGTTAGCACACTGGATGTATAGCTGAGCTGTAAACGTATCGATTTCTGTAAACGGACCAGAACCTACTGGGTTCTCATTGGTAAACGTTGATGGATCTTTCACGCCTTTCCAGATGTGCTTAGGTACTACTGGTACTTTAGCAATCTCGTAAGGTACGTTCGAGTTAGCTTCTGTTAGGCTGAACTTAACTTGGTAGTCGTTCAGTTTTTCTACAGAAGTTACCCAAGAGTTGATGCCAGATTGGTCAAGCTCTGGTTTCTCTTTTACAAGGTTGAAAGAAAAAACAACATCATCAGCAGAGAAAGTTTCTCCGTCAGACCATTTAACACCCTTACGAATGTCGAAAACTACGCTCATCAGATCATCTGACATTGTGAAGTTTTCAGCTAGACGGAACACAGGAGTGTTACCGTGCATTTCGTTAAATACTACTAGCGGCTCATAAAGGAAGTCGGTTGTAGTATGTAGGTTGGTAGCACCAAGGTACGGGTTAAAGTTACGTACGAATGTAGTGTACTCTTTCGGGTGAATAGTCAACTCACTGCGTTCTGCAGCTGTTGCTACTGATGCAAAACCTGTTGTAGCAGTTGCAATAATTGCTGTTGCTATTGCTGTTTTTTTTATATTGGCAAGCATAGCTGTTCCTTACTATTTGCTTTCATTTCACTAATGGATTGAATGTTATCTGTCGCTAAATTGTTTAGTAGATACACACTCTAGTTAAAGGCCTACCTCTTCTTCATTGCTCCAGATTCATCGTTGATTCTGAGAAGTGGTAAGAGTGGCCTGTAGGCCTTTGGCAGGAGTAAGAAAACACCTTATCGATGAATTAATCAA
This sequence comes from Vibrio sp. QJM3NY_39, assembly GCF_057785895.1. Classification (NCBI taxonomy): domain Bacteria; kingdom Pseudomonadati; phylum Pseudomonadota; class Gammaproteobacteria; order Vibrionales; family Vibrionaceae; genus Vibrio; species Vibrio sp. QJM3NY_39. The sequence continues at coordinate 580,194 of NZ_CM173505.1, forward strand.
ACTCGTTTCCCGTCAAAAACGTTAAAAAGACATAATCCCACGTCATTAACGTCAAAATGGGGTGCTTTGATGGTTTTTTGTGCGTAATTGTTAAGGTGATGTGACTCGCATTTGGTTTTGCTATGTCGGTTAATTGTAAGTGGTCACTAACTTTATAGGCTTTTTATTATAAAGCCTTAGGCTGGAATGATGTAATTGTAGATCTTGGTCACTTGCCGATTTTACGTTAAATTTCCCTAGAAAATTAAATCTGCCGTTCTGTTGTGACTCGCTTCTCAAACTGCAACAAAGAGTCAGAGGAATGTGAAATTCAGCCAAGAAAAAGCTTCCAAAGAGTGATTGAACTGATGATTATTTAAGCTTGAGTAACGTGTCACTTTGCTTGTTTAATACAGTGAAATAAGTGTGTCTGAATAGACGTTATTGTGCTTTGTTCGTGAATGATACTCATAAAAAAGCCCACGCTAGGTGGGCTCCATTATTTACAGTATCGTGATCTTACCTCAGGGTTAGCTGGTCAGTAGTTTCTGTAGTTTATCCCTTAGCATCTCGATATGAGTTCTTTCTGGTGTTTGTTCTTTACAGTGCTCAAGAATGAATTCGATAGAGCTCAGTACCGTTCGCCAGCGAGGTGTTTTCGGTAGAGTTTCTACGCGTAGGTATTTGTCTAGCGTTCTAGTTTGCAGGGTACTACGGTCTAAGTAGACTCGCCACAAGCCACTCTTTTCTGCGAAAGCAAACTTGGTCTCCCCTGTAACCGACTCCCAGTAGATAATGGCATTGGTCATGACATCGACTAGTACTTCACGCATCAGCTCTTGTTTGTTTTTACCTTCACCGGTTGCCTTATCTGCAAGGCGAGTAAATTCACCGCCAAGCTCCTTCAGTTGTTGAAGCTTATCTTTGTCACCTTCAAAGGCGTAGCTTGAAAGTGCCTCAACCGCTGTTTCAAGGTTATTGACTCGGTTTGAGTTAACGCCACCACCGACATTGAAGATATACATGGTGTCGAGCCCTGAGCCTTCAGGTAGCTTAAGGATATCACTTGGAATGCGCTGACGTGTGTCGTCTATATAGATATCAATATCACCACAGTAGTGAGCTTGTTCCACCTTCAGGTATTTAGGCGCGATGATCTCGTCGGCCATTGAGCGCTTGAGTTGTTCTTGCCCGCGTCTAAACAGCTTAGCCGCAGCTTCGTTGGCAAAGCGAATACGTTGGTCTTCTCGAATACAGATGATGGCTTCTGGTGCTGACTCTAATTGTTCTAGCAAGCGTCCTTGAGTTTCTAGTAAGTTCGCTTCAACCATAGCTCGGTGTTTGAGCTCCAGTTGCAGCTGGTCATTCTCAAGGCGTCTTTGTTCAGCCTTACTTGCCGATAAGTGCGCTGTGATTCGAGCCGCCAGTTCCTGTTTGTTAAACGGCTTGGACAAGTAATCGTTGGCACCTGCTTCAAAGCCACGAACACGGTCTTCTGCTTGATTAAGAGCTGTGAGCATGATGATTGGCAATTGTGCATGATCGTATTGCTTACGCAGTGCTTCACAAACCTGATAGCCGCTCATACCTGGCATCATAATGTCGAGCAGAAGTAATTCTGGTTTCTCTTTCTCAATCAGTTCAATCGTTTCTGGGCCGTCACATGCGGTGCGAACTCGATAACCTTCCAATTTCAAGAAGCTGTCTAGCACGCGTAGGTTTACCGGCTCATCATCAGCAATTACTAACAACGGGCCATTCGGGTCTTCACTGATAGCGCTGTTTTCTTGCTGAGTGTTATCAATCAAATCAGGCGCTTGGAAGTGTGAGTAGCTCCCTGATTCATTGTAACTATCCAATTCTTCTTGAGTAGCTAAAGGTAATGTAAAGCTGAATGTAGTGCCAAGCATAGGTTGGCTACTTACGTACAGTGAGCCACCCATTAGCTCAATCAGCTGGCGACTAATGGATAATCCAAGTCCAGCACCTTGGCGATAGTTACTTGAGTCTTGTCCTGCTTGAATCAGTGGTTCAAAGATGTGTTCTAGGTACTCTGCTGGGATACCTTGGCCGGTATCGACAACTTGAACTCGAATATTGTCGTCGATAACACTCGCTGAGATAACAATCTTACCTTCGGATGTGTACTTGATGGCATTGCCGACCAAGTTATACATTACTTGTTCAAGGCGTTGTGGATCAGATGAGACTAAACCTAAGTCACTTGGCACTTGGTTAATAATACGGATCGGTTTGTTGCCTAACAGGTGATGAGATAACTCAAGCACTAAGCTGGTGGCAGCAGATAAATCAACAGCAGACTTCTTAATATCCAAGCTGCCATAGCGCATCTTGTGATAATCAAGCAGGTCATCAACCAGTGTAGCCAACCTCTGACCACTATTGATGATGATATCCAATTGGTACTTCTGGTTGGCAGGAATAGGGCCGTTAGCACCAGATATTAGCGCTTCAGCGATACCAACCATGCCATGCAATGGCGTTCTCAATTCATGTGAGGTGGTGGCTAAGAATTCATCTTTAAGTTTGTTCGCCAGTTGTAACTCTTCGTTTTGCTTTTGAATGGTCTTAAGGTTGTCCTCAAGCTCACCGTTTTGGCTCTTGATGAGCTGCATTTTTTCACGGATCGATCGCTGCATTCTTTCGAAGCTAACCGCGAGTCGACCTATTTCATCTTTGCGTTCGGTATTGATCATGGTTTCATCAAGATCACCAGCAGAGACTTTCTCGGCAGCCCATGTGAGCTTGAGGAGAGGGGAAGTGATGAAATTGGACAGATAATGCGATGCGACAAACACAAGAATGATCGCCGTTAGCATCACGATCACGAAGATCTTCTCTAATTGATGAATACGGGCAAACGCCTCTTTTTCTGGCAGCTCTACGACAAGAGCCCATGTTGCGTATTTCAGCTCAATTGGGGTATATGCTGCGATGATCGCTTGATCTTGAGTGTTGTTGAACGTACCAACGGCTGTTTCGCCAGCCAATGCTTTGTCGACAACGTCTAAGCTTAAATTAATCGACTCTTGCGAATGGGCGAGGCTGCGTGGCAGGTGATCATCACCCACAAGCAGTGTTTGAATATTTGAACTCTTGTTGAGATCCGCAATCAGCTTAGTAATCCCATTGATTGGCAGCCTAAACATGGCGTAACTGTGCAGGTAGCCTTGTTGAACAATAGGCGCACCTAACCAAGCCGTCTGCTTACCGTTCTCATCTTTAAAGTCAGAAACGATAACCGGCGTATAGTCCTCGTTGGATTTACGTTTGTCTTTTACGTCTTTTGCTAAGCGTTGAAAGGTAACGCCTAGGTTTGAATCTTTGTACTTACCTGTTAGCAAGTTAGTGCCGTAATCATCACGCTTAAAGATTGAGTAAGCGACGTTACCGTTAATGTCGACTAATAGAATGTCATCAAAGTCTGAACGCTTAAGCAATTCCTGATATGAGTTATGGTAGCGCTTGTGAAGCAGTCGATAACGTTCGCTGCCAATAAAGCTACTAGATTCTGGAAGAATCGATGTCTTGATTTGATCGCCTGAGCCTTGAATGTAACGCTGCTGCGCATTACTGCGTGCTTCGTCAATATCTAACCCTAAGCGTTGGAATGCATTGATCAAACCATAGAATCGCCCGCCACTGGCATTGGCAAGTTCTGAGCGAACAAAGCCCATGACTTGGGACTCTTGAGCTTGTAGGTAATCGACAATTTGCTGTTGCTTAGTATCACGGACCGAAACAAGGTGCGAAGTACTTTGTTCCTGAAGATCCTGACTGTGCGACTGGAGGAAAAATATCGCGATAAGTGTCACTGGGGTAATACTGAGGACAAGAAATGCCAGCATTAGGGTATTTTGAAGGCGCTTAAACTTCTGCTTACGATAGAATCTAAACATAAATTGGGTACTACTTTCCTTTGATGTACTGCTAAAAGGGGTGAAAACAAGTACAGAGAATAGAATTAACGGGTTCCAATTTAACGAAATTAACGAGTTTTTTTACTTTGACAAGTAAGTGGTATTTAAAGCGTGTGCAAAAGCTCATTTTTATAGAGTTTTGACAAAAATATGAACAGACAGCGCAGATAATGACCCTGCGCTGTGCTAGATAGGCTATTTGTTTGCGTGGTAGATCGCGAATTTAGTGGTCTTATTTAGAGTCGCGCATTTTCCAAACGCTTGTTCAATAATTGGAACGTATTTTAAGAAACTGTTCGCAACAATAATCATCTCGCCAGAACGCTTCAAATGCTTAGGAGCCTGAGCAAGTAAGGTCTCAGTCGCGCTGTAGCTTGTATCCAAACCAGAATGGAATGGTGGATTACTGATGATGAATTGGTAGTCTTTTGACGTATCAGAATAGACATCTGAAGCAAACACATGACCTGTCAAACCATTCGCTTGCAAGGTGGCTTGACTCGATGCTACTGCGAAAGCGCTAATGTCACACATTTCCAGCTCGATATCAGGGTTGCGAGATGCCATTACCGCGCCTAATACACCTGCACCACAACCGAAATCCAGTACCTTACCTTTCAGTTTTGGCAGAGTATCAAGTAGCAGTTGGCTACCTACATCAAATTGGCCGTGACTAAACACTCCTGGAAGGCTTTTTACAGTCAGTGACTGCTCATCAATGTTAACCGTATAGGTTTTAAACCAGTCTTGCAGATTGAAGGCTTGTGGTTGCTCGAAGCATTGACCCCAGTAGAAAGAGCAACGACGTGCCGAATCGTATTTCACGACTTTACCGTAAGGAGCAAACATCTTCTCGATGCTTTTCACGCCTGAACGGTTCTCACCAACCACAACGATTTCGGTATCTTTACCTAGCTTGGCAAATAACATCGCCAACAGAAATTCCGCTTCTGCTTTAGCCTTTGGCCAGTACAGCATCACTAAGTCGGCTTTGGTTTCTTCGGTAAACTCCGCACCATAAAAACGTTGGATGGTGTTGCAGCCTTCTAATTGACGGTAGTAGCTGTAATTAGAGGTAAACACGGTGACTGATTCACAATGTTTCGCTAATTCAACAGGGAATAAGTCTTCTGCCTCACCAGCAACTAAAACATGTTTGCCTTCAAAGTAGGCGAGTTGGCGTTGAGCAATCTGGCTTGGGGCAATATAAGCTGACATAGGACACTCTATTGAATCGTTAGCAAAAAATGAGGGCGGATTTTCGCATAATCCGCCCAAAGCTTGAAGTGTTTAATACGGGTTCGCCAATCAAGTTGACGTCAAGTTCGTTAACTCTTGTCTTGCTGGTTTAAAAAGTCTTTAAACTCTTCATCGTAGATGTTGAATAGGACGATGGTAATCGCAAAGATTAGTGGGCCGTAGATAAGACCAATTAAGCCGAACAATTGAATACCACCTAACAGTGAGAAGAAGATCATCAGGGTATTCATGCCTGCACTGCCTTGCATCAGCAGCGGACGAAGCAGGTTATCAATAGAACCAACAATCGCTACACAGTAAACCGTTAGGAAAATCGCCCACGTGGTATCGCCTGTTAGGAACAAGTAGGTCGCCGCAGGGATCCAGATTAGAGCGGTCCCCACAACTGGGATGAAAGAGGCAAAGCCCATCATGGTGCCCCAGAATAGGCCTGGGAAACCGGCAATCCACATACCTAACCCGCCCGCAAAACCTTGCGCTATTGCGGTTAAGAATGAACCCATTACAGCTGATTTAGATACTTGCTCAATCTCTGTTAGAAGCTTGTCTTCTTGGCTGCGAGATAAAGGAAGAATATGACGAACCACACTGATGATTTTGTCGTGATCTCTTAGTAGGAAGAACAGAACAAACAGCATCAAGAAGAAATCCATCAAGAAATTTGTCGCATCACCAAGGATTTTTGCACTGATACCAACCAATTTTGAACCAAAGCTGGTCGCAAATTCACCGACTTTCTGTGCGATGGCTTGAGGCTCAATGTTGTCGAAAGGCAAGTAGTTATTCACAAATGACAGCGCTTTGACCACTAATGGGTGTGCAAACAGAGTCTGAATACCGCCGTGGGTCACCCATTGGTAGGTGTTTTGAGAGAACAGAGAACCTTGCTGAACAATTGCGGCGAATACTGCCAATAAAGGGATAACAATAATGAAAGTCAGAATCACACAAGACAGCAGAGAGACGATGTTTTCTTTATTCGGGAGCTTTTTTTCAAGCCACTCATGGATTGGGAACATCAATAGTGAAATGATAAAGGCCATCACGATTGAGTTGACGTACGGCTCTATAAGCAAGTAACAAGCATAAGCCGCCGCAAGTAGGGCAATGATGATCACCCAGTGGCTAGTATTGATTTTGAGTTTTTCTGACACGTTAATGGTCTCTATATTTGCGTTCTGAGTTTATAATGGCTGCAAAACAGAGAGTTAGCAATGAGGAGTTTTGATAATGGGATGCTGTAATAAAGATAAGAAATGCCAAGATGAAGAACAGCAAACAAAAAAAGAGATCCCTTGGTTCAGAATGTTCCTTGGTACCTTGATGTTGTTGGTTTTTCTTTTCTGGGAACGTTAGGCGTTTTTAGTTCAGTTTTAGCCTTAATCGAAGGGTAAGTAAGCTGTTATATTTGTGGTTAGCGAGCGTGATGTATTAAAAAGGGCTGCATCTAATGCAGCCCTAAATTCAATCGGTTAGCGACTTATAAAGTGCTTTCGACTATTTGCTTTCAGCAGCAATGATCGCAAGAGAGCGATCAGCAGCTTCTAGTGTTGCATCCAGTTCTTTTGAACCATGAGCAAGAGAAGTAAAGCTTGCTTCGAATGCTGAAGGTGCAAGGTAAACACCGTGATCTAACATTAGGTGGAAGAAGCGCTTGAAGCGTTCGACATCACACTTAGTTACATCTTCGTAGCACGTCACAGTTTCTTGGTCAGTGAAGAAGAAACCAAACATACCGCCAACTTGGTGAACTAGCATTGGAATGCCGTGCTTGTCTGCTAGTTGCTTGAAGCCATTAGCCAGTTGCTTAGTTTTTGATGCTAGACGCTTTTCGTTGCCTTCCTCTCTTAGAAGGTTCAAACACGCGTAGCCAGCTGCCATAGCAACAGGGTTACCTGAAAGCGTCCCCGCTTGGTAAACAGGGCCAGTTGGTGCGATGTATTGCATCACGTCTTTACGACCACCGAAAGCACCCACAGGCATGCCGCCGCCAATCACTTTACCAAGACACGTTAGGTCTGGCTTGATGTTGTAGTAAGCCTGAGCACAACCTTCAGCAACGCGGAAACCTGTCATTACTTCATCAAAGATCAGCAACGCACCTTCTTGGTCACAGATTTCACGTAGACCTTCGTGGAAGCCTTCGACAGGAGGGATGCAGTTCATGTTACCCGCGACTGGCTCAACGATGATACAAGCGATCTCGCCTTTGTTTGCTGCGAAGATTTCGCGTACTGAATCTAGATTGTTGAAGGTTGCTGTTAGCGTTAGTTTCGCAAAATCAGCTGGTACGCCAGGAGAGCTTGGTTGACCTAAAGTCAGTGCACCAGAACCTGCTTTTACCAGTAGGCTGTCTGCGTGACCGTGGTAACAGCCTTCAAACTTAAGAATTTTGTCACGGCCAGTAAAGCCACGAGCAAGACGAATCGCACTCATTGTTGCTTCTGTACCTGAGCTCACCATACGCAGCTGTTCCATTGATGGAACCATCTCAGAGACAAGTTCAGCCATTTTAATTTCAGTTTCGGTTGGAGCACCGAAGCTAAGGCCGCGTTGCGCTGCATCAATGACAGCTTCACGGATAACTGCGTGGTTGTGACCAAGGATCATTGGGCCCCAAGAGCCAACGTAATCGATATATGCTTTCCCATCAGCATCAAAAAGAAGTGGGCCGTCAGCTCTATCAACGAAGATTGGAGAACCACCTACACCGTTAAAAGCGCGCACTGGAGAGTTAACGCCACCTGGAATAGTTTGCTGTGCCTTTTGATACAGTTCTGCTGATTTGGTCATTGATATATCCTCTTTTGACTGTCGGACCAATTGGCACGCATTGTACCTATCCAGAATCCAACTAGGAATGCTTTCGCCGATATAATCCCCCGAATCTGGTTGTTTTGTGTGGTTACACGTTTTAATTGTCAGATATGGGCGAGTTTACGACAGTAAAAGGAACGATCCTGTGGTGAATACTTGAACGTTTCAGTCAGGTATTAGATAATCACCAGAATATAAGAAAATACTCAACAACTATGGTCTCGAATTAGATTTGTATCATGTTGTTTTTGACACAGGTAAGAGAGGTTGTCGTGAGCGAAGTAAATATCCCATTGTCTTTTTCTGATGCAGCAGCTACACGCGTTCAAACGCTAATTGCTGAAGAAGAAAACCCAGAACTAAAACTGCGTGTATACATTACAGGTGGTGGTTGTAGTGGTTTCCAATACGGCTTCACATTTGATGAAAAAGTAAATGATGGCGACACTACTATTGTAAACAGCGGTGTTACGCTGGTTGTTGACCCAATGAGCCTACAGTACTTAATGGGCGGCATGGTTGATTACACTGAAGGCCTAGAAGGCGCACGTTTCTTTGTGAACAACCCGAACGCGACCACAACATGTGGCTGTGGTGCATCATTTAGCGTCTAACGTGAACTGAAAGGTAGCTTGAACTGAGAGCTACATTAGAAATATTTTAAACGCTGAGCTCATGCTCGGCGTTTTTTTTTAAGAAATACATCATATAAAACAGACAGTAATTCGACCTATTTTAGCCATATACACCAAGAGGTATTTAGCTTGGGCATGTGTGATCTTTATTTCATCTGCCTGACTTATAGTAAACGCCATATTTTTTAAACTGTCGATAGAGTCCAACTTCGTTGGGTGTGGGTCTGTTAAGGTTACCGCTGTGCATCAGGATGTTGCATATGACAGTGTTAAGCTAATTAGCGCGCCTTAATAACATCGGACAAAAGGATTTGCTATGCCCACTCTATTTTCTAACTCTCCACTTTTTCAGAAACTGAAGCAGCCGTGGTTGGTTTCTCTGATTCTAGTTGTGCTGTTGTCGATTTGGCTTGGTTTAGGAGTGGGGCAAGCGGAAGAGTCGTCTGAGAAAAAAGTGACAGAAATTCCGTTGGCGAAGGTCTCTTTTCAAACATTTACTTCATCACCGACCTTTAAAACGATTGATCTCTATGGTCGAACGGCGCCCGATAGACATGCTCGTTTGGGGGCTGAAGTTGCGGGCAAGGTTGTTAGATTGAACGTTGTTAAGGGCGATGCGGTTAAAGTTGGACAAGCCATTGCTCAGATTGATAAAGGCGATTTAGAGATCCAGTTGGAGCGAGCATCTGCGTTATATCGTTTGAAGCAAAAAGAATTTAAAGCAGCACAGTCTTTGAAGAAAAGAGGGTTGCAAGGCGAGATAGCCTATACCACCGCAGAGGCTTCACTAACGGAAGCAAAGGCCATGAAGCGCAATGCGGAATTGGCTTTAAAGAATACTGTGATTACTTCGCCTTTTTCGGGTGTGGTTCAAGATTTGATGGTGGAGCTCGGTGATTTCGTTGGTGTTGGCGATCCGGTCGCGGGCGTGATTGACCTCGATCCTTTGGTTATTGAGGCCGATGTCAGTGAGCGTCATATCCAGCATTTGCTAGTCAATCAATCTGCTTTGGTTCGCTTGTTAGGGCGAGAAGAAGCGGAAGGCCGCTTACGCTATGTTTCTCGTATCTCTTCTGCTGCTACCAATACCTTCCCAATAGAGATTGAAATCGATAACTCCGATGGCCTGTTACCTGCCGGTGTCAGTGCCGAAGTAACCCTCAATCTAGAAACGAGAGACGCTATCAAAGTGACACCAGCCATGTTGGCACTGGATGAGGCGGGTAATCTTGGGGTCAAAACTTTGGTTTCAATTGATGATTCACCAATCGTGAAATTCGTCGGCATTCAACTGGTGAAAGCTGAGCAAGATGGCGTGTGGCTCACGGGGTTAGGTCAGCGTGTCGATATCATCACGGTAGGGCAAGGTTTTGTTCGTGATGGTGATTCGGTGATTGCTGTTGAGCAAGGTGCTGAACTCTCTAACGTAACTGCAGAGTAGGAGATAGCCGATGTATTCAATTATTGATGCAGCCTTGTCTCGTGCTCGAACAATGCTCTCCCTTTTGGCGCTCATCTTAGTCGCAGGTGTGATTACCTATATCACGATACCCAAAGAATCGAGCCCAGATATCACCATTCCAATTATCTACGTTTCAGTCGGGCATCAAGGGATCTCGCCAACGGATTCAGAACGTTTATTGGTTCGACCTATTGAGCAAGAGCTTAGGTCAATCGAAGGCGTAAAAGAGATGACAGCAACCGCAGCAGAAGGGCACGCCTCTGTGGTGTTAGAGTTTAATGTTGGCGTCGATCTTACTAAAGCGATGGCTGATGTTCGTGACGCGGTTGATCTGGCTAAGCCCAAATTGCCAGAAGATAGCGATGAGCCGACTGTAAATGAAGTTACCCTCGCTTCTGAGCAGCCTGTGTTGTCAGTGGTTCTGTTTGGTACCGTGCCTGAGCGCACCATCGTACAAATCGCTCGAGAGCTCGGAGATAAACTCGAAAGCTATCGTCAGATCCTTGAAGTCGACATTGCAGGCGATCGCGATGACATAGTAGAAATCATCGTTGATCCATTATTGATGGAGAGTTACAGCCTAGATCAAGCGGATATCTATAACTTGATCGCTTTGAATAACCGAGTGGTGGCCGCAGGCTTTGTTGATACAGGCTACGGGCGTTTTTCGGTCAAAGTCCCTTCTGTGTTTAACTCCTTAAAAGACGTACTTGAGTTGCCAATCAAAGTTGATGGTAAACAGGTAGTAACCTTTGGCGATGTGGCTACGGTTCGCCGAGCGTTTCGAGATCCTGAAAGCTTTGCCCGTTTAGATGGCAAATCCGCGGTTGTCTTGGATATCAAGAAACGTGCGGGTGAAAACATCATTGAAACCGTTGAGCTAGTCAAAGCGGCAATGGCTGGTGCTCAGCAGCAAGCTGAATGGCCAAATAACCTATTGGTCAAATACACTTGGGATGAATCTAAAGATGTGAAGATCATGCTCAACGATCTTCAAAACAATATCTTATCCGCCATCATTTTAGTGGTGATCGTGATCATCGCGATTCTTGGTGTTCGAACCGCGCTATTGGTCGGAATTTCAATTCCTGGATCGTTCCTCACGGGATTGTTGGTGTTGTCTGTGTTTGGTCTAACCGTCAACATCGTGGTGCTGTTCTCGTTGATCATGGCGGTCGGGATGTTGGTTGATGGCGCGATTGTGGTGACCGAGTTTGCCGACAGGCGAATGCAAGAAGGTGAAGGGCGTAAAGCCGCTTACCGAGATGCAGCGAAACGGATGGCGTGGCCTATAACCGCATCCACAGCTACAACGTTAGCGGCATTTGCTCCGTTACTGTTTTGGCCGGATGTAACGGGCGAATTCATGAAGTTCCTGCCATTAACGTTGATTGCAACCTTAACCGCTTCATTGATTATGGCGTTGTTGTTTGTGCCTGTACTCGGTGGTTTGATTGGTAAACCTCAATACGTATCGCCCAAAAGCCAAGCGAGAATGGTGGCACTGCACAACGGTGATTTCTCACAGGCTACAGGCTTAACCAAAGCGTACTACCACACGTTGTCGATTGCGATTAAGCACCCCTTTAAGATTCTTTTCAGTGCGATATTACTTGCGGTTGCGGTTGGATTTACTTACTCAAAGGCAGGTCTAGGCGCAGAGTTCTTCCCAGAAGTGGATCCGCCATTCTTTAACGTCAAAGTTCGCTCTCATGGTGATCTATCAATCCAAGAGAAAGATGTCATCATGCGTGATATTGAGTTGATGATGCTTAATCATGATGAGTTCGATACCGTTTATACGCGTACTGGTGGTGACGATCAGATTGGTTTGATCTCGATTACCCCCGTTGATTGGCAATACCGTCGCAGTGTTAAGGCGATCATTGAAGAATTAAAGGTGCACACCGATCAATACGCAGGGGTCGAGATTGAATATAAGTTTCCTGATGCAGGGCCTCCGGTTGAAAATGACTTAGTGATTGAGCTCTCGGCCAAAACTCCTGAGCAGCTCAATCAGGCTGCAAAAATTGTAAGAAACTGGGCGGATGGCAATCAGGCACTGACTAATATAAGTGATACCGCGAGTAAAGATGGCATCGATTGGAAAGTGGATATTCGCAGAGATGATGCTGCGCGTTTTTCGGCTGATGCGACCTTGGTGGGTAATACGGTTCAATTCGTCACTAACGGGCTAAAGATTGGCGATTACCTCCCAGATGATTCTTCAGAAGAGGTCGATATCTTGGTGCGCTATCCAAGCGATAAAAGAGATATTGGGCGCTTTGACCAACTAAGAGTTAAAACACCAGCAGGCTTGGTGCCGATCACTAACTTTGCTCAGATAGTGCCAGACCATAAGCAGGACACGATAAAGCGTCTTGATGGTAAGCGTGTCGTGAACATCATGGCGGATATGGAAGAGGGTTATAACCTTGCACTCGAACTGCCAAAGATTGAGCGAGCGTTAAGTGAGTTAGGCTTACCAAGTAGTGTCGAGTTTCGTATTCGTGGTCAAAATGAAGAACAAGAAAACTCGTCAGCCTTCTTACAAAGTGCTTTCTTAGTTGCATTGGCGGTGATGGCTTTGATTTTGATTACTCAGTTCAATAGCTTCTATCAAGCGTTTTTGATTCTTAGTGCGGTGCTGTTCTCCACGGTTGGTGTGTTTGTTGGTTTGCTTATCTTTCAGCGTCCGTTTGGCATTGTGATGTCTGGTATTGGAGTGATAGCGTTGGCAGGAATTGTGGTAAACAACAATATTGTGCTGATTGATACCTATAACCAACTGATAAAACGCGGCTTGGACAAGCGAGATGCGATTCTCAGGACGGGTGTTCAGCGTTTAAGACCAGTAATGCTGACTACGGTTACCACCATTTTAGGCTTGATGCCGATGGTGTTAGAAATGAACATCGATCTGATTAACCAGAAAATAGAGTTTGGTGCCCCGAGTACCCAATGGTGGTCGCAACTTGCTACAGCCATTGCTGGAGGTTTGGCGTTTGCGACAGTACTTACCTTGGTGCTGACGCCTTGTTTGCTGATGTTAGGGCGAGATAAGAAGCCCGATGTGCTCCCAAGCAACGACGGTGAAAGATAAGTCCTAGTCCGACGGAAATAAAAAGAGCGCCTAGGTGGGCGCTCTTTTCGTTGGTTTATATGGCTATTAGTCCAATTAGTCGCTAGTAACCTAATTAGTTGCTAGTAACTGGCCGTATCGCTCTAGGTTACTCAATCGAATTTCTGAGTTCGCAATAAATGTTGCTTTTGCTTTACCTGTTAACGACTTAGATTGCGGTAATTTCACGGTACGCGCATTTTTATGTACGCCATTAACCAAGAATTCATAATGTAAGTGCGGACCAGTAACACGACCTGTGCCACCCAAAGTACCAATGGTTTGGCCTTGTTTTACGCGCTGACCTGTTTTCACCATACGTCGCTTCATGTGCAGGTACTTGGTGATGTAGGTGTTGCTGTGGCGGATAAACACGTAGTTACCATTGAATTGGTTGTAACCCGACTTCTGAACAATACCGTCACCGGCTGCCCAGATAGGTGTGCCAACAGGGGCTGCGTAGTCAGTACCGCGGTGAGCTCGAACCTTACCGGTTACTGGGTGTCTCCTGGTAGGATTAAAGTTCGATGTTACGCGACGAAAATCAATTGGTGAGCGCAAGAACGCTTTCTTCATTGCTCGACCATTTTCATCGAAGTAGTTGCCGCTCTTATCATCCAATACCGCGGTAAATGAATCGCCTTGGTTTTTGAATACGGCTGCTATGATCTTACCGCGACCAACCACCTCACCTTCAACCACTTTCTCTTGGTATAAGATTTTGAAGCTGTCGTTCTTACGAATATCCAAAGCAAAGTCGATATCCCAGCCAAAGATGCCCGCCAGTTCCATGATTTGGTTTGCGGTTAAACCTGCGCTAACGCCTGCATTCCAGAAGTTAGAGGTAATGTTGGCTTCAGCGTAATTGTATTGGTAGGCAACTTCTTTCTTGTCGATGCTAGAGGTAAACGAATCGCCAGACTTAGTGATTTTGAAGCTTTCAAACGCACTAAGTTGTCGTTTTAACTGAATAAGGTCGTTGTTTTCATCAAAACCGAATTGCAATATATCGCCAGGTCTTAGGTTAGACAGCTGCTTCTTAATATCGTTATTGGTATTGAGTAGCGTGATCAGCAAGCGGTATGAGAGGCCAATACGTTCAAATAAAACAGAGGTGCTTTCGCCAGAACGAACGGTATATTTCTCCCAATTAAGCACAGCCGTCGGCGGTGCGTCACTCGAGCTAACAAGCGCGGATGCATTGATAGTCAGTGGGTAATGTTTCCCCACCACTAAAGCGCCCGTATCGTCACGCAAACTGCTGACATCGGGGAGTAAGAAGATCGCGACGAAAATTACGGCACTAAAAAATGCGATAAAAGCCCGGTGCAAAATAGGAAGGCGTGCAAAAATAGACAACATGTTCCGGTTCGTTCTGTAAATATTATGAAAATAGGCGACGGAATAGTGTAACTGGTTTCAAAATACATCGCTATTCAAGTAAGATGTCTAATTATTATATTTTTGCCAAATCTGTGGGAGTGAACAAGAATGGCGAGTATTGAAGCTGCACTAGCCGAGATCAAACGTGGCGTAGAAGAACTGATTCCAGAAGACGAACTGATTGCTAAATTAAAAGAAGGTCGTCCTTTACGCATTAAGCTGGGTGCCGATCCAACTGCTCCAGATATCCACCTAGGCCATACGGTTATCTTTAACAAGCTTCGTGCTTTCCAAGAGCTTGGTCATGAAGTGACATTCCTTATTGGTGATTTCACTGCAATGGTTGGTGATCCATCAGGTAAGAACTCAACGCGTCCACCGCTAAGCCGTGAAGACGTATTGAAGAATGCTGAAACTTACAAAGAGCAAGTATTCAAGATTCTAGATCCTGCGAAAACGCAAATTCGTTTCAACTCTGAGTGGCTATCTGAGCTTGGCGCTGAAGGCATGATTCGTCTTGCTTCTAACCAAACTGTTGCTCGTATGCTTGAGCGTGATGACTTTAAAAAGCGTTACGCTGGTGGTCAACCGATCGCAATCCACGAATTCATGTACCCACTTCTACAAGGTCACGACTCTGTTGCACTAGAGAGTGATGTTGAGCTTGGTGGTACTGACCAGAAGTTTAACCTTCTAATGGGTCGTGAACTGCAAAAAGCAGCAGGTCAAAAACCACAAGCGGTACTGATGATGCCATTACTTGTAGGTCTAGACGGCGTTAAGAAGATGTCTAAGTCTGCGCACAACTACATCGGTATTAGCGAAGCACCAAGCGAGATGTTTGGTAAGATCATGTCTATCTCTGACGATCTAATGTGGAGCTACTACGAGCTACTGTCTTTCCGTCCACTTGAAGAAGTTGCGGAACTGAAAGCTGGCGTTGAGGCGGGCAAAAACCCTCGTGACGTTAAAGTACTTCTAGCGAAAGAGATCATTGCTCGTTTCCACAGTGAAGCGGATGCTGAAGCAGCTGAGCAAGAGTTCGTTAACCGTTTTGCTAAAAACCAAGTTCCTGATGATATGCCTGAATTTGAATTCGAAGCCGGCCTACCGATTGCGAACGTTCTAAAAGAAGCGGGTCTTGTAAACTCGACTTCTGATGCGATGCGTATGATCAAGCAAGGCGCTGCTAAGCTTGAAGGCGAGAAGATTGAAGACAGCAAATTCGTACCTGAAGTAGGTACTGCAGTTTACCAAGTAGGTAAGCGTAAGTTTGCTCGTATTACTATTAAGTAATAACACACATCAATAATTGAACAAAAGGCATCCACGGATGCCTTTTTTATTGACACAAAGTTGACGAAGTTTTTGAACGTGCATTGCTACACTATGCGCGCTGTCATATTGACAGTAATTCTGGAGATTTTTATGAACAATACCGACCATCCTCCTAGTTTGAATGGAGAAGAATAACCTGTCTCGGTATTGATCTATTGTCCTGCCGTTCAGGTAGGGTATCTTTGTTTTCCCCTCATTCTTTTCCACACACTAGATTCTAACAAGTAGACACACCAGTAGCTTTCAACTCTTGGTGCGCATAAATCTATAAATCTATAAACTTATGCTATTTGTTTTGATGGTCGTTACCTTTGCCAATCGGGAGATTCGCCATGACGGTAATGAACAACACTTTTTTATCTATCGAAGCTTTGTACACAGAGCAAGACATCCAAGCTGTATCGAATGCATTTCAACAGTATGGGCGTGAGCAACAAATTAACCTTTTAAACCGAATGCCACTTGAAGATGCGGTGTTAGTACTTGGGCAATGCTCTCTCAGTATTATTCAGACTTTACTTAGTGAGCTAGAAGAGCAAGGCTTTGAGAAGCGCTCTCGACATCTAGCTCACCAACTAGGGCTGATTTACTCAGAGGTTGAACCTCAACAGGGATACCTTTCAACTGGAGTGCTTAGCCACGTTAGGCAGCGTATCGGTTGGATTATTGCCTTAGCGCTGCTGGGTATTGTCTCTGGGCTTATCATTGCTCAGTATGAAGACATTCTTAGCCAGCTAGTACTTCTGGCGATCTATATGCCGGTAATCGCTGCTGCGGGTGGTAATACAGGCACACAAGCGGCGACTTTGGTCATTAGGGCCTTAGCCACGGGCGAGTTGAAGAAGCGCCAATGGGCGAACGTTTTATGGAAAGAACTTAGAGTTGCCATCTGCTTGGCGCTTGCGATTGCCTTGGTGATGATAGGCCGCATCTTACTGTTCAGTGACAACCAATCAACGGGTGGCTACGACATTAATATGATTGCTTACGCGATTGCTGTCGCTCTGTTTATTCAAGTGACAATATCAACCGTGCTTGGCGCTGGATTACCGATTGTTGCTCGGTTATTCAAGTTAGATCCTGCGGTGCTGGTGAGCCCTGTCTTGGCTTCAGTAGTCGATATTTCGGGGATGTGGATTTACTTCACGGTAGTGAATTCATTCTTGGGCATTGCTTAACGCCTTTAAATAAAGACTTTGGAAACAAAGAGTACCTCCGAAGAAAAACATCTTAGGAATAAAAATGGCGCTGAAGATCATACGATCTTCAGCGCCATTTTTATTGTTTAAGTAGAAGCTTACAGAGAGCTAAACATTACTTAGATTTGCTTTGTGTTTGACTGAATTCGACCACATCTTTGTAGAAAGCTCGTTCAAACTGGGTGATTGGTGCTTCTACAGGTTTTTCTGAATCTTGCTCTTCAGGGAAGTAATCACGGACAAACTGTACAAACAGAGAGTTTGGATTGCCCGCTTTATCTAAACCAAAACCTGCCATGTTGTAGCTACCGTACAAAGACCCACTTTTCGCAATAATATTACCTTGGATTGGTGCTTTTCTCATACTCTGACGGTATTTGAGCGTTCCATTAGTGCCAGATGTAGGCATAGCCTCAATCAGGTTGAGCTGTTTGTCGTTATCCCAGATGTAACGCAGAACCTGAGCCATAGTTTGCGAGGTCATGCGATTATTCCTCGATAACCCTGAGCCATCAACCAACTGTGCTTTGTTTAGGTCAATGTTGGCCTTGGTCAGTAATATCTGTTTTATCGCTTCGGTGCCGTTATTGAAGCTGCCCGGTTGGACATAAAACGTTGCACCCAGTGTTTTGGTTAGGTTGTCTGCTATTAGATTGTCTGATTTCTTCAGCATGGTATCGAGCAGTTCGGGAAGCTTTTCAGAATGATGGCTCGCGACCAACGTGGTTTTGTTTGCTTTCGCTTTTTTACCAATAATCACATCGCCTTTAACTTGGATTTTCAGCTCTTTAAGCAGCGATGTCACGACTTGATAGGTATAAAGCTCGGGGTTTTGAATCGCAAACTTGAGTGGTAGTGGCTTCTTACGCTCTACTAAGCAACCAGAGAGCTTGTAAGCGTTGTCTGGAGTGGTAATGAGCTCTAAGTCGCATTGTGTCGCCTTCTGTCCTGATCGAGTTACGGTGGCTGCGGTGGTTGTCACGTCTATCGGATAGTGAGCGGGAATATAGACACGAGTGTTGCCGTTATCTTTTGTATAAATAGAGGCTTGTGCGCAGTTGCTGTCTAAGGTCATAGCACTCGAAGGCGCGCTGTAACAAACGCCTAAAATGTCCCAAGGCCACCCCACCGCTCGTTGATAGCCCGTATAAGCTGAGTTATCGAGATACAGGTTACCGTTAATGGTTTTAGATTGTGATTTAGCATATTGAGCTAAAAGCCTTTTTAGCTGCTCTCGTTGTAGCGTCGGGTCGCCACTAAATGAAATGATTGAGTCATTCCCAGAACGAGCAATACTGGTCGTGTAGTGAAAGTCATCCCCTAACTCCAATTTAGCCGCCAAAGCTGTCACCAGCTTCAAAGTACTGGCGGGTGGATAAAATCCATCGCTATTGGTATTCATTTGATTTGAATTACCACTCAGTGGTTGCAAGATTAAACTTGCGCCACTGCCATCGGGTAGTTTACTTAAAGGGGCGTAGGCGAAAGTGGTAAGTGAGTAGCTACTAAGTGATAAGCCACATAGAAGTAGGGTGGATAGAAGGCGCATAGAAGATTTCTTGGATGGCTGATGTTTTCAGTATACAGATATAAAAAACGCCCGCTAGATAGCGGGCGTTTTGATTCTCAATTAACTAATTAATCAATTAGATAATCAGAATTAGAAGTCGTAACGTAGACCTAGAGCGATTTCGTCTTCAGCTTGAGCAGAAGTTGCTTTGCCGTTAGAAGCTAGGTTTGTTGTACCGATCGTATCATTTTCAGAGATTAGGTTGAAATTGTACGAGATGTAAGTACGGAAGTTAGGCTTGAAGTAGTAAGTTGCATCGATTGCAACGTTATCTGCAGAAGTTTCACCGTCAGTTTCTGCATTGTTGTACGTTAGCGTGAATGCAGTTTTATCTAGTGTGTACGCAGTTGCGAATTCGTAACCTGTGTAGTCTACAGAATCGTTCTTGATTACACCTGTAGTCTGTTTTTCGCCATCAGTGAATACACCAGCGAAGTAGAAATCGCTCATGCGGTAAGATGCAGAAAGCATGTATTCGTTAGATTGATCTTGGTCTGCGTAACCAGCACCTAGCTTAACGCCAGAATCGCCGATTGCGTAGATAGCAGATAGAGAGTAGCCATCTTTACCGTTATCGCTGAACTCATCGTTAGCGTCAACATCACGGTCAGCGAAGCGGTAGCTTGCTTTTAAGCCTAGGTCTTGGAATTGACCTTTGTAAGAAAGCATGTTGTCTGAACGGTCAGCTACTGCGATTTTGTCTGCCGCTGAGTTACCGTGGTAAGACATGATATCGGTAAAGTCAGTGATAACGCCTAGCGCACCGTCGTTTTTACCGTAAGTTACTTCACCGAATGTACCGCCGATACCAGCGTATGTGTAACGGTTAGTGATGTCGCCGTCGTTGTTATCAGTAGAGCCGCCGTTTTCAGCAGTTGTGAATTCGCCTTCGTAGAAACCAACACCGTATAGGCCGTCTTGGATTTCAACTTTACCTAGGAAGTTAAGACGTACACGTGTTTTGTCTTCAGCTTTGCCATCTTTTAGAGATAGACGAGCTTCCGCACGACCACCGATCTCTAGAGAAGTGCCATTTGAGCTGTATACAGAAGTGCCGTCGATACCACCAGCTTGTTTGCCGTCCGCTGCCACTGCGTTAGTAGCAAGAGCTGCAGCCGATACAGCAAGCGCGATCATAGTCTTGTTCATGTTATTAATTCCTAATTACTGTCCATAGAAGTTTTATCAAGGATTTGAACCCTTTTGTGTATTGCCTGTATTAATCAGGCTTCATAATCATGATTAGAACAGAAGTCTGAAAAATGCCAGTGCAATCCATGGGTTACTTTTTACCTCTAAAGTTCCATAGTCAGTTAGTAAAATGATATAAAACTAAAAAATGAACACTGTTTTATTATATTTGTTGTTGTTTAACCATTTGTTTTAAATTGGTTTTTATAAAAGTGTGATCTGTGTTTATTTTGTTTGTTTTTTGTTTTTTTAGGTATTTATTTCTCAGCTTATTGATGGGGAGGTTATTATTCATTTTTGTGATGTCTGTAATTTAGACCTAGATAAAGCTTTTATAACGCAAAGTGGAATAAAGGTGATTTAGCCATAAAGTTTGTTTACACTAAGCCAAATCGTTTTGTTTCTATCACCCAATAAATGCGTTGGGTGTATTTATGTTGGCCAAAGAAAGCTTTGGCATAGAGGTAAAAAATGGAAAAGGTTCCAATGACAGTACGTGGCGCTCAGAAGCTACGTGACGAATTAGATCGCCTACTTAAGCTACGTCCTATTATTTCAGCAGCTATAGGTGAAGCACGTGAACTCGGTGACTTGAAAGAGAACGCTGAATATCACGCCGCTCGTGAAGAGCAGGGTATCTGTGAAGCTCAAATTCGAGATATCGAATACAAGCTATCGCTAGCTCAGATCATCGACGTAACTCAAATGGATAACACAGGCAAGGTTATCTTTGGTACTACGGTTACTTTGATTGACGTAGATACTGATGAAGAGTTCCGTTACCAAATCGTTTCTGAAGATGAAGCTGAAATCAAAACTGGCCGCATTTCGGTGAAATCACCGATCGCTCGTGGCCTTATTGGTAAGATGGAAGGTGACGAGGTTATTATCTCTACACCTGGCGGCGATAAAGATTTCGAAATCGACAAAGTAGAATACATCTAATTGAATTTACTTTGGTTCTAATAAGTAAAAAGGTCGCTAATGCGACCTTTTTCGTTTCTCACGCTACACTAAAAGATAAGCACAGTGGCTTTCTTATTGTGGAGCTAGCTTGATGTCAAACTAGCTTATTTGCGTGGAATCTCGATTTTACGTGCTTCTGACTGACGGAACAGTACTAGAACTTTACCGATAGTCTGTACTTTCTCAGCTTTAGATTCACGTACAATTGCATCGATAATCAGTTGCTTAGTCTCACGGTCTTCTGATGCAACTTTAATCTTGATCAGTTCATGGTGGTCTAGAGCCAATTCGATTTCCGCTAGAACAGCTTCAGTAAGTCCATTTGCGCCCATTAGCACTACAGGTTTTAAACTGTGAGCTAGGCCCTTTAGATGCTGCTTTTGTTTGGTACTTAGGTTCATTACGCGGCCAATTTTATTTAGTATTAGGGTTGAAAAAACCTATTTTAACGCCATCTAAAGCTGAAGACTATAATTTATTCAGCAATTAGTACTTTCCTCCAATTTAGGTATCCAATGAGCAAACAGAAACACTCGGCCAGTTCAGGCCGTTGGTTGAAGGAACACTTCGACGACAAGTATGCAAATGAAGCAAGAAAAAGAGGCTATCGTTCGCGTGCTTATTTCAAAATGGAAGAGATTCAAACGAAAGATAAATTGCTGACTCCTGGGATGACCATTGTGGATTTGGGTGCAGCGCCTGGCGGTTGGTCTCAATATGCTGCTAAGATTATCGGAGACAACGGTCAAATCATTGCTTGTGACTTGCTACCTATGGATCCGATTGCTGGAGTGAGCTTTTTACAAGGCGATTTCCGCGAAGAAGCTGTGCTAGATGCCTTGTTGGAACGTATACAGCCAAACATGGTTGATGTCGTGATGTCTGATATGGCACCTAATATAGCAGGCAACAATTCTGTGGATCAGCCGAGAGCTATGTATTTAGTTGAATTAGCTTTGGATATGTGTCGACAAGTTCTAGCTACCAATGGTAGTTTTGTTGTAAAAGTATTCCAAGGCGAAGGGTTTGACCAATATGTTAAGGACGTCCGTGAGATGTTTAAAACAGTCAAAGTGAGAAAACCCGACTCTTCTCGAGCTCGATCTCGTGAAGTGTTTATCGTAGCAACTGGTTACAAAGGTTAACGATTCTCTTCCAAGAGTGAGAGTTAACAACATGGCTACAGGTTACAAACTGTAGTACCCTACCTTTAATTACAATTAGTTATCGAGAGGCTTACACCTTGAGTGACATGGCAAAAAATTTAATTCTGTGGCTTGTTATCGCGGTAGTGTTGATGTCGGTATTCCAGAGCTTCGGCCCTGGGGAAAGTAACGGCAGAGCAGTAGATTACACCACGTTTGTACAGGAAGTTGGCCAAGGCCAGATTCAAGACGCACAGTTCAATAACAGCGAAATCACTTTCACACGTCGTGGTGGTGGCTCTAAGTATGTAACTTACATGCCTGTTTATGATCAAAAGCTACTTGATGACTTAATTAATCAAAACGTAAAAGTTCAGGGTACACCACCTGAAGAGCAGAGCCTGCTTGGCACTATCTTCATTTCTTGGTTCCCAATGATCTTACTGATTGGTGTGTGGATTTTCTTCATGCGTCAAATGCAAGGCGGCGGCGGCGGTAAAGGCGCGATGTCTTTCGGTAAGAGCAAAGCTCGAATGATGAGCGAAGAACAAATCAAAACGATGTTTGCTGATGTTGCTGGTTGTGACGAAGCAAAAGAAGACGTGAAAGAGCTTGTTGATTATCTTCGTGACCCAAGTCGTTTCCAAAAACTGGGTGGTAAGATCCCGACAGGTATCCTGTTGGTCGGTCCTCCTGGTACTGGTAAGACATTGCTTGCAAAAGCAATTGCTGGTGAAGCGAAAGTACCGTTCTTTACTATCTCAGGTTCTGACTTCGTTGAAATGTTTGTTGGTGTCGGTGCATCTCGTGTGCGTGACATGTTCGAGCAAGCGAAGAAAGCAGCACCTTGTATTATCTTTATCGATGAAATCGATGCTGTTGGTCGTCAGCGTGGCGCTGGTGTTGGTGGTGGTCACGATGAGCGTGAACAAACACTAAACCAAATGCTGGTTGAGATGGATGGTTTCGAAGGTAACGAAGGTATTATCGTTATCGCTGCGACTAACCGTCCAGACGTACTTGACCCAGCATTGCTTCGTCCAGGCCGTTTTGACCGTCAAGTAGTGGTTGGTCTACCAGATGTACGTGGTCGTGAACAGATTCTTAAAGTACACATGCGTAAGGTTCCACTATCAGGCGATGTTGAACCATCTCTGATTGCTCGCGGTACACCCGGTTTCTCAGGTGCAGACCTTGCGAACCTTGTGAACGAAGCGGCTCTATTCGCTGCTCGCGGTAACAAACGCAATGTATCGATGGTTGAGTTTGAATTAGCGAAAGACAAAATCATGATGGGTGCTGAGCGCCGTTCAATGGTTCTGACTGAAGAAACGAAAGAATCGACGGCTTACCATGAAGCTGGTCATGCAATTGTTGGTCGTTTAGTGCCTGAGCACGATCCAGTGTACAAAGTATCTATCATTCCTCGTGGTCGAGCGCTTGGTGTTACTATGTATTTACCAGAACAAGATCGTGTAAGTATGAACCGTCAACACCTAGAATCGATGATTTCTAGCCTATACGGTGGTCGTCTTGCTGAGGAATTGATTTACGGTTCAGACAAGGTATCGACAGGTGCATCAAACGATATTGAGCGTGCCACTGATATTGCTCGTAAGATGGTGACTCAATGGGGCTTCTCTGAAAAACTAGGCCCTCTTCTTTATGCAGAAGAAGAAGGTGAAGTTTTCTTAGGCCGCGGAATGAGCAAAGCGAAACACGTCTCGGATGAAACCACTCGACTTATCGATGAAGAGATTCGTATCCTAATTGATCGTAATTACGCTCGAGCGAAACAAATACTCGAAGACAATATGGATTTAATGCACTCAATGAAAGATGCATTAATGAAGTATGAAACGATTGATGCGGGTCAAATTGATGATTTGATGGATCGTAAAACCGAGATCCGTGAGCCTGCTGGTTGGGGGGAGCAAGTAAAAGCAGAACCTGCAAAGGAAGAAGCCAAGCCTGAAGCTGAAGTTAAATCTGAAGAACAAGCTAAAGCCGAACCAGAAGCTGAAGAGTCGAAAGTTGAAGAAGTTAAATCTGAATCAGATGATACTCAAAACAAAGATTCTTAATCGCTAAGCTATAAAGTAAAACCCTGAGTACGCTCAGGGTTTTTCTGTTTATAGCTCAAGGTGTTTTTTTACTCTTTAAGACCTGCCTTTCATGATATTAAAAGCAAACAATAAAACACTCGTTTTAGACCGCCCACATGTAATGGGTATCCTCAATGTCACCCCTGATTCTTTCTCTGATGGCGGAAGATTCAACTCATTAGACAATGCATTGCTGCAAGCTGAACGAATGATTCAAGCCGGCGTTAGCATTATTGATATTGGTGGTGAATCGACTCGCCCTGGAGCTCCGGACGTTTCCTTAGAGGAAGAACTCGCTCGAGTTATTCCTGCAATTAAAGCGATTCGTGCCAAGTTTGATGTTTGGATTTCTATTGATACCAGCAAAGCCGAAGTGATGCGCCAAGCTGTTGAAGCGGGTGCTGATTTGATCAATGATGTACGCGCTTTACAAGAGCCAGGTGCCCTACAATCGGCCGCTGAGGGTAATGTTCCTGTTTGCTTGATGCACATGAAAGGCCAACCAAGAACCATGCAAGCTAGCCCAGTTTACGACGATGTTCTAATGGATGTTGAAGCATTCCTACAAGAAAGAGTGGAAGCTTGTGAGGCTGTAGGAATCTCAAAAGAACAGCTGATTCTGGACCCTGGTTTTGGTTTTGGTAAAACCATTGAACACAATTACCACCTATTAGCGCACCTTGAAAAATTTCATACGCTTGGGTTGCCAGTTTTAGCTGGGATGTCGAGAAAATCGATGATCTTTAAGCTACTGGACAAGGCCCCAGCAGATTGCATGGTAGCCAGTGTCACTTGCGCGACTATCGCTGCAATGAAAGGCGCACAAATTATTCGCGTTCACGATGTTGAAGATACATTGGAAGCGATGAAGATAATCGAAGTGATGAATAACAATCACTAATAATAATTAAGGAAAATCAATATGTCTGATAAAAGACATTACTTCGGCACAGATGGTGTACGTGGCAAAGTTGGCCAATACCCGATTACACCTGATTTTGTTCTGAAGCTTGGCTGGGCTGCAGGTCGTGTTCTTGCGAAGCAGGGCACCAAGAAAGTGATCATTGGTAAAGATACTCGTATCTCTGGCTATATGCTTGAGTCTGCGTTAGAAGCTGGCCTTGCTGCTGCGGGTCTTCAGGCTACGTTTACTGGCCCAATGCCAACTCCTGCTGTTGCTTACTTAACACAAACTTTCCGTGCTGAAGCGGGGATCGTTATCTCTGCATCGCATAACCCTTTCTATGACAACGGCATTAAGTTCTTCTCTTCTGAAGGCACTAAATTGTCGGATGACATTGAGTTGGCTATCGAAGCTGAACTAGATAAAGATATCGAGTGCGTGGAATCTTCTGCATTGGGTAAAGCTGTACGCTTAAATGATGCCGCTGGCCGTTATATTGAATTTTGTAAAAGTACATTCCCACACAAAATGACGTTAGCGGGCATGAAAATTGTGGTGGATTGCGCACATGGTGCGACTTACCACATTGCGCCAGCGGTATTTAAAGAGTTGGGCGCTGAAGTGATTGCAATGGGTGTTGAGCCAAATGGTACTAACATCAACCACGAAGTGGGTGCGACAGATGTGCGTGCTCTGCAAGCTAAAGTACTTGAAGAACAAGCAGCGTTAGGCCTAGGCTTTGATGGTGACGGTGACCGTATCATCATGGTTGACGAGCTAGGCAACAAAGTTGATGGTGACCAAATTGCTTACATCATTGCTCGTGATGCACTGCGTCGCGGTGAGTTGAAAGGTGGCGTTGTTGGTACACTAATGACCAACCTTGGTATGGAAAACGGCCTTAAGCAATTAGGTATTCCATTTGTACGTGCTGCTGTTGGTGACCGTTACGTCATGGAGCAACTTCTTGCTAAAGACTGGAAGATCGGGGCAGAAAATTCGGGTCACGTTATCCTATTGGATAAAGTGACGACGGGTGATGCTATCGTTGCTGCTCTGCAAGTGTTGGCTTCAGTTGTTGATAGCGAAATGACACTGAATGAGCTGTCTCAGGGCATGACGTTATACCCTCAAGTTCTAGAAAACGTTCGTTTCAGCGGAGATTCAAACCCACTAGAAGCCGAAGCGGTAAAAGCAGCGGTTGTAGAAGTAGAAGCTGAGCTTGGCGAGAAAGGTCGTGTGCTATTACGCAAGTCTGGTACCGAGCCACTACTGCGTGTCATGGTTGAAGGCGAAGATGCTGAGCTTGTTCAATCGTCAGCGCTTAAGATCGCAGATGCAGTAAAAGCAAACTGCTAATTTAACCTTTTACTTAACGGGCGTACGAATAGCACCTGTGATTAGAAGTGATTGACTTATATAACGGTCAAGAGATATCACGGTCAAAAGAGACGTAAATGAGTTTTGTGTCGCTTTTGACCTTTTTTTAACCATTCGCTTGGTAAAGGCTTATTTTTTAGCAAATTCCCCTTGTCAGCCATCGTCGCATTCGCTAGTATTGCTCGGCCTTCAGTTAGGAGGTCGCTAGCCTTGTTCTCAAAAATAGTTTTTTGAACGGCGCTGGCTCAACAATTAGGAACATAGGTGGAAAAATGTTTACAGTTCTACTTGTGATTTACCTGTTGGCAGCGCTTGGTGTAATTGGCCTAGTGTTGATTCAACAAGGTAAAGGCGCAGATATGGGAGCCTCTTTCGGTGCTGGCGCTTCAAACACTGTGTTTGGTGCTGGTGGCTCAGGAAATTTCCTTACCCGAATGACTGCAGTTTTTGCAACTACATTTTTTATCCTTAGCTTAGTGCTTGGTAATATGTCTACACATAAAACTGAGTCACAATGGATTGACCCGACTCAAGGTCAGGTAATTCAGCAAGCTGAAGATGCAGTGAGTGAAGTTCCGACGCAAGGCGACGAAATTCCACAATAAGCTGCAAAGATTTGATGCCGAGATGGTGAAATTGGTAGACACGCTAGCATGAGGTGCTAGTGCCTTAGGGTGTGAGGGTTCGAGTCCCTCTCTCGGCACCATGTTTACAAACTTGTAAAACATCTTGTTGGGCGTATAATGCTCACAAGTCGGACGCGGGATGGAGCAGTTTGGTAGCTCGTCGGGCTCATAACCCGAAGGTCGTCGGTTCAAATCCGGCTCCCGCAACCAATTTCGATGCTATTATATAGCTTGTATTGGTAGCAAGTTTGCACAGTGTGAACCTCACTGTGAGTTAAGTGTGATATCGAATGTGATGACACTTAACATATAAGGGTCCAGCAACAAAAACCCCGGCTTATACGGGGTTTTTTGTTATCTAAGCATTTGTAAATGCCTTTAGATGATAATGTTTGCTTGGAATTTAAATTGGGCTTTGAGCCCTTTTTTTGTTTCTGGAGTGGTTAAATGACTGGTTTAGAGAGACAACTTACTGAAATGCTTGACGCTCCAGTAGCAGCATCAGGTTATGAGTTAGTTGGATTAGAATTTATTCGTGCTGGTGAGCACTCAACGCTACGTATTTACATTGATTCACCAAATGGTATCAATGTAGATGATTGCTCTGAGGTTAGTCACCAAGTAAGTGCCGTAATGGACGTTGAAGATCCAATTTCAGTGGCTTATAACCTTGAAGTGTCTTCACCAGGTTTAGAGAGACCACTGTTCAAAGCAGAGCATTACCAACAATTTATTGGTCACGAGGTAAGCATCGTTTTGAAAATGGCTGTCGGCAACCGTCGTAAATGGAAAGGTGATATCCAATCTATCGAAGGCGAGACAGTGAAAGTATTGGTTGAAGGACAAGAAGAAGAATTCGTCCTGAGCAATATTGCGAAAGCTAACCTGATCCCTAAATTTTAGTTCTCCTAGAGAGAAGAGCTTAAGAGGCTAGATTAATGAACAAAGAAATTTTGGCGGTAGTAGAAGCTGTTTCAAATGAGAAAGCAGTTCCTCGTGAGCGTATTTTTGAAGCGCTTGAAATCGCGCTTGCAACGGCAACAAAAAAGAAAAGCGAATTAGAAATTGAAGTTCGTGTAGAAATTGACCGTAAAACGGGTAATTTCGAAACTTTCCGCCGTTGGGAAGCTGTTGAGGAAGTTGAATTCCCAACAAAAGAAATCTCTATTGAAGCTGCAAAGTACGATGATCCAGAGATCGAACTTGGCGGTTTCATTGAAGATGATATCGAATCAGTAACGTTTGACCGTATTACGACTCAAACGGCTAAGCAAGTTATCGTACAGAAAGTACGTGAAGCAGAACGTGCTCAAATCGTTGAACAGTTTATTGACAACGAAGGCGAGCTCGTAACTGGCGCAGTTAAGAAAGTTAACCGTGACACAGTTATTCTAGACCTAGGTAACAACGCTGAAGCGGTAATCCTTCGTGACGACCAACTTCCTCGTGAAAACTTCCGTCCAGGTGACCGTGTTCGTGGTCTTCTTTACGCAGTTAAACCAGAAGCTCGCGGTTTCCAGCTTTTCGTTACTCGTTCGAAGCCAGAAATGCTAGCTGAACTATTCCGCGTTGAAGTGCCTGAGATTGGTGAAGAGCTAATTGAACTTAAAGGTGCTGCACGTGACGCTGGTTCTCGTGCTAAAATCGCTGTGAAAACAAACGACAAACGTATTGACCCTGTTGGTGCGTGTGTTGGTATGCGTGGTGCACGTGTACAAGCGGTTTCTAATGATCTTGGCGGTGAGCGTATCGATATCGTTCTTTGGGACGATAACCCAGCTCAGTTCGTTATTAACGCAATGGCGCCTGCTGATGTTGCTTCAATCATCGTTGATGAAGATGCACACTCTATGGACATCGCTGTTGAAGCCGATAACCTGGCACAAGCGATTGGCCGTAGCGGTCAAAACGTACGTCTAGCGTCTCAGCTTACTGGCTGGGAACTGAATGTAATGACTGTTGCTGATCTAGAGAAGAAGCACCAAGAAGAGGCAGTTGCTTCTATTGAAAACTTCATGAAGCACCTAGACATTGAAGAAGACTTTGCTCAAATGCTTGTTGAAGAAGGCTTCTCTACACTTGAAGAAGTGGCATACGTTCCTGTGAACGAGCTTCTTGAAGTAGACGGTCTAGACGAAGGTATCGTTGAAGAACTACGTAACCGCGCGAAAGACGCACTGACTACTCTAGCGCTAGCGAAAGAAGAGACTTTCGACGGTGTTGAGCCTGCTGAAGACTTACTTGCACTTGAAGGTCTTGAGCGTGAAATGGCTTACAAGCTAGCAGCAAAAGGCGTTGCGACATTGGAAGACCTAGCTGACCAAGGCGTTGATGAACTAGAAGGCATCGAAGACCTAACTGCAGAGCGAGCAGGCGAGCTGATTATGGCTGCGCGTAACATCTGTTGGTTCGGCGACGAAGAATAATTCAGCAAGGAGAGAAAGCGGTATGACACAATTAACAGTTAAAGCACTGAGTGAAGAGATTGGTACGCCAGTTGACCGCTTAATTGAACAACTTGCTGATGCAGGAATGAAGAAAGCAGGGTCGGATCAAGTGACTGATTCAGAGAAGCAAACATTGCTAACGCACCTTAAAAAGGAGCATGGCGATACTTCTGGCGAAACAGAACCGACTCGTTTAACTCTTCAACGCAAGACCCGCAGCACGCTAAGTGTTGCTGCTGGAGGCGGTAAGAGTAAGGATGTTCAAGTAGAGGTACGTAAAAAGCGTACTTACGTGAAGCGCAGCACTATTGAAGATGAAGCGAAACGTGAAGCTGAGGAAGTAGCTAATCGTGAAGTGGAAGAGAAAGCACAACGCGATGCTGAAGAGCAAGCGAAACGTGATGCTGCAGAGAAAGCACAGCGCGAAGCCGAAGAAAAAGTAACACGTGAAGCGGATGCAAAACGTGATTCTGAAGAGAAGGCTCAACGCGCACAAGCTGAAAAGGCTAAAAAAGACATGAATTCAAAAAATGCAGACGCTAACGCACAAGCGAAAAAAGAAGCGGATGAACTTAAAACTCGTCAAGAGCAAGAAGCAACTCGTAAAGCCGAAGCTGAAGCAGCTAAGCTTGTTGAAGAAGCTCGTAAGTTAGCAGAAGAGAACCAAGAACGTTGGTCTGAAGAAGAGAAGAAGAAGAAAGAGCAAGAGAAATCTGCGGATTACCATGTGACTACTTCTACTTATGCTCGTGAAGCAGAAGATGCGGCTGATAAAAAAGATGAGAAAGCTCCTCGTCGTCGCAAGAAGAAACCTGCTCCAGCAGCTCAACCTGGCAACAACCGTGGTGGTCGTAACCAACGTGGTCGTGGCGGTAAAGGTAAGCTTGCTAAACCAACTTCAATGCAGCAAGGCTTCGATAAGTCAGCAACTGTTGCTAAATCTGATGTTGCTATTGGCGAAACTATCGTTGTTTCTGAACTGGCTAGCAAAATGTCAGTTAAAGCAACTGAAGTTATCAAAGTAATGATGAAGATGGGCGCTATGGCGACTATCAACCAAGTGATCGACCAAGAAACAGCACAACTTGTTGCTGAAGAAATGGGTCACAAGGTTATCCTACGTAAAGAAAACGAACTAGAAGAAGCAGTGCTAGCTGACCGTGATAGCGATGCTGTCGCAGAAGGCCGTGCTCCTGTTGTTACTATCATGGGTCACGTTGACCACGGTAAAACTTCTACACTTGATTACATTCGTAAAGCACACGTTGCGTCTGGCGAAGCTGGCGGTATCACACAGCACATTGGTGCTTACCACGTAGATACTGACAACGGCATGATCACGTTCCTTGATACTCCTGGACACGCGGCGTTTACAGCTATGCGTGCTCGTGGTGCTCAAGCGACAGATATCGTTGTACTTGTTGTTGCCGCTGATGATGGCGTAATGCCACAAACAATCGAAGCTATCCAGCACGCGAAAGCGGCAGGTGTTCCTCTGATTGTTGCTGTGAACAAGATCGACAAAGAGGGCGCAAACCCAGACAACGTTAAGAATGAGCTAGCTCAATACGACGTTATCCCTGAAGAATGGGGCGGTGAGAACATCTTCGTTCACATCTCTGCAAAACAGGGTACAAACATCGATGGTCTTCTAGAAGCTATCCTTCTTCAGTCTGAAGTTCTTGAACTTACAGCAGTTAAAGAAGGCATGGCATCTGGTGTTGTTGTTGAATCTCGTCTTGATAAAGGCCGCGGTCCAGTTGCAACAGTACTAGTACAGTCTGGTACTCTTAACAAAGGCGATATCGTTCTTTGTGGTCAAGAGTACGGCCGTGTTCGTGCAATGCGCGATGAAAACGGTAAAGACATCGAAACTGCAGGTCCATCTATCCCTGTAGAAATTCTAGGTCTTTCTGGCGTTCCTGCTTCAGGTGATGAAGCAACGGTTGTACGTGATGAGCGTAAAGCGCGTGAAGTTGCGAACTACCGTCAAGGTAAATTCCGTGATGTTAAACTAGCTCGCCAACAAAAAGCGAAACTAGAGAACATGTTCGCGAACATGACTGCTGGTGAAGTTGCTGAACTTAACGTTGTACTTAAAGCTGACGTTCAAGGTTCTGTAGAAGCAATTGCTGACTCTCTACTGAAACTGTCAACTGACGAAGTTAAAGTGAACATCGTAGGTTCTGGTGTTGGTGGTATTACGGAAACTGATGCAACTCTTGCAGCTGCTTCTAACGCTATCATCCTTGGTTTCAACGTTCGTGCTGACGCAACTGCGCGTGGTACTGTTCAGAATGAAAACCTAGATCTACGTTACTACTCAATCATTTACCAACTGATCGACGAAGTGAAACAGGCAATGGGCGGTATGCTTGCTCCTGAATTCCGTCAAGAGATCATTGGTCTTGCTCAAGTTCGTGACGTATTTAAGTCGCCTAAACTTGGTGCAATCGCTGGTTGTATCGTTACTGAAGGTACGATTAAGCGTAGCAGCCCAATCCGCGTACTTCGCGAGAACGTTGTTATCTACGAAGGTGAACTAGAGTCACTTCGTCGCTTTAAAGATGACGTTCAAGAAGTTAAAAATGGTTACGAGTGTGGTATCGGCGTTAAGAACTACAACGACGTTCGCGTTGGTGACCAGATCGAAGTATTCGAAATTGTTGAAGTTAAACGTACTCTAGACTAATCAGTCAGTACGACTCGACATATTGACTAAGGTTACTAACATTACCTGTAAAGGTACTAAGTAATCGGTTGTTGAATACACCATGGGGGGCTGGTAATTACCAAGCCCCCCATCTTTCTAAGTGAGAAAAGAAAATGTCAAAAGAATTTAGCCGCACACAACGTGTGTCTCAGCAGCTTCAAAAAGAGCTCGCACTTATCCTCCAACGTGAAGTTCGTGACTCACGCATTGGTATGGTAACTATTTCAGATGTAGAAGTGTCTCGTGACCTTGCATACGCAAAAGTGTTCGTGACTTTCCTATGTATCGGTGAGCAAACACCTGAATCATGTCTTGCTGCTCTTAAAGAGCATGAAGTGCCAGTTCGTATGGCTCTTGGCAAGCGTATTCGTCACCGTCTAACACCTGAAGTTCGTTTTACTTACGACAACACATTGGTAGAAGGCATGCGTATGTCTAACCTAGTAAGTGAAGTACTGAACGATGACAAGCGTAAGCAAGAAGAATCTGGCCGCACTGACGAAACTCAGTCTAAGGATGAAGAGTAATGGCTCGCCGTCGTAAAGGTCGCCCTATAAATGGGGTAATTCTGTTAGATAAGCCAACAGGCATTTCATCTAATGATGCACTGCAAAAAGTAAAGCGTATTTACTTTGCAGAGAAGGCAGGGCACACCGGTGCTCTGGATCCTCTTGCGACTGGCATGCTGCCAATTTGTCTTGGTGAAGCAACGAAGTTCTCTCAGTTTCTTCTAGATTCTGATAAGCGCTACGTTGTTGTCGCGAAGCTTGGTGAGCGTACCAACACCTCAGATTCTGATGGTGAAGTGGTTGAAACGCGTGAAATCAACGTGACTCAAGAGCAACTTGAACGCTGCATTGCAAGCTTCAAAGGTGAAACCGACCAGATTCCATCAATGTTCTCAGCATTGAAGTATCAAGGTAAGCCTTTGTATGAATATGCACGTGCAGGTATCGAAGTGCCTCGTGAGTCTCGCAAGATTACTGTGTATTCTATTGAGCTACTTCGCTTTGAAGGTGATGAAGTTGAGATGGAAGTGCATTGTTCTAAAGGTACTTACATCCGCACAATTACCGACGATCTTGGTGAAATGCTAGGTTGTGGTGCTCACGTGACAATGCTTCGTCGTACTGGTGTTGCAAAGTACCCGTATGAACGCATGGTTACCTTAGAACAGTTGAACGAAATTCTAGAGCAAGCACAAGCGCAAGAAATTGCACCTAAAGAGTTGCTTGATCCATTGCTAATGCCAATGGACACCGCTGTAGAAGACTTACCTGAAGTTAACTTGAATGCGGAACTGACTGATCTTGTTCAGCACGGTATGCCCGTTCAAGTCGCAGGCGCTCCTGCTGAAGGTACCGTTCGTATGACAAGCGGTGCAGAGAAGCTGTTTGTTGGCGTTGCTCAAATTGCTGAAGATGGCCGAGTTGCACCTAAGCGTTTGGTTGTTTTCAGAGATGAAGAGCCACAAGCGTAACGCTGAAACCTAATTAGGTATTGGCGCTTAGCCTGGAAAAGCGAATCAATAATACAGAAAGCGAGCCCTTAATTTTAATGGTTCGCTTTTTTCGTTTTTCATGAGTTCGATTGTTATTGCACCAACTCGTAAACTTCCCTATAATCCTCGGCTCGCGTAGCGGCTGAATCAGAGATTGGCTGCTACAAATATAAACTTACTCTTATCAGGAGAGATTTATGTCTCTGAATGCAGAAACTAAAGCAGCAATCGTTGCAGAATACGCACAATCTGAAGGCGACACAGGTTCACCAGAAGTACAAGTAGCACTACTTACTGCTTCTATCAACCACCTACAAGGTCACTTCAAAGCGCACAAACACGATCACCACAGCCGTCGTGGTCTATTACGTATGGTTTCTAGCCGTCGTAAGCTTCTTGATTACTTGAAAGGCAAAAACCTTACTCGTTACCAAGACCTAATCAAGCGTCTAGGCCTACGTCGCTAATAGCGATGTCTGCAAAGACAGTTTGAAGAAAAGGAGCATTTATGCTCCTTTTTTTGTGCCCGTAAGAAAATGTTTGGCTGGGTGCACAGAATATCATCTGGCTTTTTCTGATAGGAAATATCTCTCCTAATAAAAATAGTTTATACTACGCCCGCCTATGCGTTTTCAACGCTGGGCAATCAACCTCTCAAGACGTTACAGTCACAGATGTCGGCCAATAGGTCGCGACTATTCAAAGGCGGATTTGGTATTAATTCGGCGTATGAACTCATACAAAGAAGCATCATTCCCAAGTCTCTTTTCACTAGTCGCGATTGGTAATATCTTGAGTCAATCTTCACTTAATCTAAAGTCATGACTTTAGAGCTAAGGATATACAATGTTTGAAAAACCAGTTGTAAAATCGTTCCAGTACGGTAACCACACCGTTACTCTAGAAACGGGCGTAATGGCACGTCAAGCTACTGCTGCTGTAATGGCGACTATGGACGATACATCAGTATTCGTTTCTGTTGTTGCTAAAAAAGAAGCTGTTGCAGGCCAAGATTTCTTCCCTCTAACAGTTAACTACCAAGAGCGTACATACGCTGCCGGTAAAATCCCTGGTGGTTTCTTCAAGCGTGAAGGTCGTCCTTCTGAAGGCGAAACGCTAACAGCTCGTCTGATTGACCGTCCAATTCGTCCACTTTTCCCAAGTGCGTTTAAAAACGAAGTTCAAGTTATCGCTACGGTTGTTTCTATCAACCCTGACGTAAACCCAGACATGATCACTATGATCGCAACGTCTGCTGCACTTGCTATCTCTGGTGCACCATTCAATGGTCCTATCGGTGCTGCACGTGTTGGTCACATCGACGGCGAACTTGTTCTTAACCCATCAAATACTGAGCTTGAAAACTCTAAACTAGACCTAGTTGTGTCTGGTACAGAAGGCGCAGTACTTATGGTTGAATCTGAAGCAGATAACCTATCTGAAGAAGAAATGCTTTCAGCTGTTGTTTACGGTCACGACCAACAACAAGTTGTAATCAAAGCAATCAACGAATTTGCTGCTGAAGTTGCAACTCCATCTTGGAACTGGGAAGCGCCAGCAGTTAACACTGAGCTTAAAGCTAAAGTTGCTGAGCAAGCTGAAACTCGTCTATCTGACGCGTACCAGATCACTGAGAAAATGGCTCGTTACGAGCAAGTTGGCGCAATCAAGAACGACACTGTTGAAGCTCTAATTGCACAAGACGAAAACCTAGATGAGCGCGAAATTCGCGGCATGCTTGGTTCTCTAGAGAAAAACGTAGTACGTAGCCGTATCATTGCTGGCAACCCACGTATCGATGGCCGTGAAAAAGACATGGTTCGTGCGCTAGACGTACGTACTGGTGTTCTTCCACGTACACACGGTTCTTCTCTATTCACTCGTGGTGAAACTCAAGCACTTGTTACTGCAACGCTTGGTACACAACGTGATGCACAAATCATCGACAGCCTAATGGGTGAGAAGAAAGACAACTTCCTTCTACACTACAACTTCCCTCCATACTGTGTAGGTGAGACTGGTTTCGTTGGTTCTCCTAAGCGTCGTGAAATTGGTCACGGTAAGCTTGCTAAACGTGGTATCCAAGCAGTAATGCCTTCTGTTGACGAATTCCCATACACAGTTCGTGTTGTATCGGAAATCACTGAATCTAACGGTTCTTCTTCAATGGCTTCTGTATGTGGTACATCTCTAGCACTTATGGATGCTGGTGTTCCAATCAAAGCTTCTGTTGCGGGTATCGCAATGGGTCTTGTTAAAGAAGGCGACGATTTCGTTGTTCTTTCTGACATCCTTGGCGACGAAGATCACCTAGGTGACATGGACTTTAAAGTAGCAGGTACTAACGCTGGTATCACTGCACTTCAAATGGACATCAAGATCGAAGGTATCACTAAAGAGATCATGCAAATTGCTCTTAACCAAGCGCAAGGTGCACGTAAGCACATCCTTTCTGTAATGGATGAAGCTATCTCTGGTGCTCGTGAAGATATCTCTGAATTCGCTCCACGTATCCACACAATGAAAATCAGCTCTGATAAGATCAAAGATGTTATCGGTAAAGGCGGCGCAGTTATCCGTGCTCTTTGTGAAGAAACTGGTACTACAATCGAAATCGAAGACGATGGCACAATCAAGATTGCTGCTACTGAAGGCGCAGCTGCTCAAGAAGCTATCCGCCGTATCGAAGAGATCACTGCTGAAGTTGAAGTTGGCCGTATTTACCAAGGTAAAGTTGCTCGTCTAGCTGACTTCGGTGCATTCGTTACTATCCTTCCAGGTAAAGATGGTCTAGTACACATCTCTCAAATCGCTGACAAGCGTGTTGAGAAAGTGTCTGACTACCTAACTGAAGGTCAAGAAGTACCAGTTAAGGTTCTTGAAATTGACCGTCAAGGCCGTGTACGTCTAAGCATGAAAGAAGCAGTTGAAACGCCAGCTGAAGGCGAAGCACCTGCTGCTGAGTAATTCTTAGCCTATTAATGGGACTATCGCTTTTTAGTGATTTCTAACCCATTGGTAAAAAAGCATGTTATAAAGGGGAGCATATCGCTCCCCTTTTTATTGCGGTCATAACAGGAGTAATTATTTGTGAAATGGTTTCAAACCGCGAGTATGTGTTTACTGCTTGTACTAACTGGTTGTGCGACAACATCAGATAACACCTCACGTTGGGTTTATCCACCAATGGCTGTGCCGCTTCAACCAAGTGTTCAGCAAGAAGTGCAAATAGCGCGTCTTAGTCAGCTATTACAACGCCCAGATTTGAACGATGAAGTTCGAGCTAAAATGTTGTTCGAGCGTGGTAATTATTACGACAGCGTTGGCCTGCGCGATTTAGCGCGTCTTGATTTCAATCAGTCTCTTTCATTGAACCCCGCTCAACCTGATATCTTCAATCTTTTGGGTGTTTACTTTACGCAGGTAGGGGAGTTTGATGCCGCTTATGAATCTTTTGATTCTACGTTAGAGCTTGATCCTGCAAACTCATATGCAGAAAGAAATCGCTCTATCGCACTCTACTATGGCGAGCGCTATGACTTAGCCAACGAAGAGATGATGAAGCACTACGCCGATGATCCTAGCGATCCGTTTCGCGCTCTGTGGCTTTACATCATTCAGCATGAACTCACGCCAGAACAAGCAAAGCTTGATCTTCAAAAGCGTTACGAGAGCCGTGACGAACAGTGGGGCTGGGTATTAGTTGCGATCATGCTTGACGATATTACCGAAGAGCAGGCATTCAAAGCTATTCTAACCGGGACTCGTGACAATACGCTCCTAGCTCAACGTCTGACGGAAACGTATTTCTACCTTGCTAAGCGCCACCACATGAATGGTGATTACGCGAATGCTATCTCTTTGTACAAATTAGCGGTTTCTTTTAACGTGTATGAATACGTAGAACACCGTTACTCTTTCTTAGAGTTAAGCCGTATCTTCACTACGCTTAAAGCCGAGCATTTAGCGCAAGTTAAGTTGGCTGAGGCCGAAGAAGAAGCTAACGCTAAGTAAGCGATACATTTTGATTCCGAAAAGCCGCTGCCTATCAGCGGTTTTTTTATGGCCCTTTTTTATGCTCCTTTTTTATAAACGGGGGTCTTGTTTTTGATTGCTTTTTATTTAAACAACACTAAAATAGTTAGCCTTGCTAACTAAATGCAAATTCTGTGGTTGGAAATCTATGCTGGACCAAAATCTAGAAAAAATTGAACGCTTTGCTTCTAAGATATGGCGAACTCAAGTTAATGAAGATCCTATCTGCCAGTTGAGCTTCAATGAGTACGATTATTTGAAGGTCATTCAAGCATCGTTAGAGCCTATTCGACTAACAGACCTCGCTATTGAGATGCAGGTGACAAAACCTTCTGCGACGACTATGGTTCAAAGGCTAGAAAGAAAAGGTCTAGTTGAGCGCAAAGCGTCTCTTGAAGATGCGAGATCTAAGCTGGTGATTTTGACCCAAAAGGCTGAAGTCGGTTTGGAAGAAGAAAGTAAAATCTATCAGGTCATGGCACAGATACTGGAAAGTCGCTTGTCTGAGCAAGAATCCCACCAGCTGAACCTATTATTAAACAAGGCTTTGAAATAAATAATTTAGATATTTAGTTAGCCTTGTTAACTAGTTTAACGAGTCATATCCCATTGATATGCGACTCACTGAAGAAAGTAGAGTAAGAAATGAGTAACTCAATTAGTCGTCAATTCTGGCGATACACAATTCCTACGGTAGCGGCCATGTTAGTTAATGGCCTTTACCAAGTGGTGGATGGTATTTTCATTGGCCGTTATGTTGGGGCCGATGGACTTGCGGGCATTAACGTCGCGTGGCCTGTGATTGGGTCGATCCTCGGTATTGGTATGCTTGTGGGCGTGGGTACGGGTGCTCTTGTCTCGATCCGCCAAGGCGAAAAAGACACGAAAGGCGCTAAGCAGATCTTAGCAACCGGTCTAACATTGTTGTTGGCGATAACACCCATTGTTTCTGGATTGTTGTTTCTGTTTGCCGATAACTTCTTGCTTTGGCAGGGTGCTGAAGGGCGAGTGTATGAACTAGGCCTGCAATACTTACATATTCTGATTGGCGCTAGTGTCTTCACTTTAGGCTCTATCGCGATGCCGTTTTTACTGCGTAACGATGACAGTCCTAACTTGGCCACCATACTGATGATTGTCGGTGCGGTGATTAACATTGTATTGGATTACCTATTTATCGCGCAGCTTGGTTGGGAATTGAAGGGTGCTGCATTGGCAACCGCAATTGCTCAGTTTGTGGTAACGGGTTTGGGGTTGGCTTACTTTTTCTCACGTCGAGCAAACTTACGTTTACGTTGGAGTGAACTGAGACTGAAGTTATCGGTGATTCCTGAAATCTTCGCCATTGGTACCTCGAGCTTCTTTATGTACGCTTACGGTTCGATGATGGTGGCGCTGCACAATGCCTTGTTCTCTCAATATGGCGACCAGCTGATGATTGGTGCTTATGCTATTTTGGGATACATAGTGACGGTTTATTATCTCACAGCGGAAGGTATCGCCAACGGCATGCAGCCATTAGTGAGTTACAACCATGGTGCGCGTAATCAAGCAAATATTCGTAAGTTACTGAAGATTGCGATGGTGAGCTCTGTCTTGATTGGTGTGGCGTTTGTGTTGTTGCTGAATGCGTTCCCACGTGAGTTTGTTTCCGTCTTTAATTCGGATGAACCTCAGCTAGTTGAGTACACAGTGTTGGGTATTCGACTACACATGTTTGCATTGGCGCTTGATGGCTTCTTAGTGGTAGCGGGTGCTTACTATCAGGCGGTGAACAAAGGCAGCAAGGCGATGTTTGTAACGATAGGCAATATGCTTATCCAATTACCTTTCTTGTACATAATGCCTAAATTGTACGGTGTGCCGGGGATTTGGATTGCCTATCCTCTGTCTAACATCGCGCTAAGCGTCGTGGTTATGATTATGCTCTATAAAGACGTAAAGAAGCTCGACGATGCGCCGCTAGAAACAGCGACAGCATAGGTCGCTTTTCTTGAGCTGAATTAAAAAGGTCTAGCGAATGCTAGACCTTTTTTGTATCTGTTGCTGATTCTTCCAATTTAAGGAACTAGATGTTCTTAACGTCTAAACCCGCAAGCTGATGCCAATAACCGTTGCATTGGCGGCTTTCAATGATCTTTGGGTTTTTACCTTGTTCGTTCGCTCTGAAGTTATTGATTTCAGAGAAGGTATCGATGCCTAATGGGCTTAAACGAACCACATCAACCAAGTCATGCATGCTCGGTAGATCATTTACTAGGTTGTAGCAGTAACCCGATTGGGTTTGGATACCATTAAGGTTGAAAACCGACTGACCTTCTTGGCTATCGACTTGCAGACCTGTTGGGTATTTGATGCAGCAGGTTTCGCAATCGTCTTTGGCTTTGTTTTCAGCGCGAGCGGTAAAGCAGCGTGCTGAGTAAGCAAGCGGTAAGTAGCCATGGCTAAACACTTCGACTTCGAACTTATTACGAATATTAAGCTCTTCACATTGTGTCATGACGTTGCTCAGCCATTCACGAGAAAGCTCAACAGGCATGCACCAGCGCGTCATACCTTGCTTCAAAAACAGGTTCAGAGTGCGTGCATTGTAGGTGTTAACTGCAGGGCCAACCACGAACGGTACTTTACTTTCGCTGGCTAATTGAATAGCAGATACGTCGTTGGCTTCAATCGCAAAGTCACCGTTATCAATGTACTTCTTCATGATGTTGACTTCGCTTGGCGCTTCCAACAACGCCATCGTCGATAGCACCACTTGCTTACCGGAAGCCGACAGCTCTTTGGCAATGTCCATCCAGTGTTTGGCTTTCATCTCACGGCGCTTTGAACACACGGCTTCACCAAGGTAGATGATGTCGGCAGAGCTTGATTTCGCTTGCTCATAGAAGCTTTCAACGTCTTGTTTTGGCCAAAAATAAAGAAGAGGGCCTAATGCGTATTTCATTGAGTTCTCCATTTGGCTCTATTGCCATTTACGGTGATAAGCGCCAAGCGTGGTTTGTGTACCTTCAGATACATTCGCCAGTGTCGCATTCCAAGCTTGTTCCACTTGGTATTGTTCTGGGTTCGCTAAGTAACGGTCGATAGCAGCGCGCCAAGTACGAGTCACTTGCTCGACATAAGCAGGGCTACGCTGGCGGCCTTCAATCTTCACAGAAGCAACATTTGCAGCAAAAAGCTCTGGCAGCATTGATAGTGTATTAAGGCTAGTTGGCTCTTCAAGTGCATGGTAGCGCTTACGTTCACCATCGATATCCGCTTCAAAACGACCCTTACACAGTGTTGGGTAGCCCGCGTTTTCGCCTGCTACGTACTTGTCGATAAGAATCTCATTCAAGCGCGACTCTAGGCCGGTTTCTGTTTCTTGCCAGCGTACATATTTCGCCGGAGAACAAGCGCCCACCGTGTTAGGGGATTCACCGGTCATGTACGAAGAGAGGTAACAACGACCTTCCGCCATGATGCACAAACTACCAAAAGCGAATACTTCAAGGTCAACGTCAGAGGTGATGTTACGAGAAAGCTGTTTGACCTGATGAATCGACAATACGCGAGGCAATACCACACGCTTTACATTGAAGTTCTTGTGGTAGAAGTCGATTGCAGCCGCATTGGTCGCAGAAGCTTGAACCGATAGATGCAATTCTAGTTCTGGATATTTGTTTGCTGCGTACTCAAGCACTGCGATATCAGCAATGATCAGCGCATCAACACCTAGTGCTGCGGCGTTGTCTACGGCATTTGTCCAGCGTTCGAAGCCATTTGGGTGAGCAAAAGTATTTAAGGCAACGTGAATTTTCTTGTTGCGGTCATGCACATACTGCACAGCACGATCGAGCTTTTTACCCGCAAAGTTAAGGCCTGCAAAGTGTCGGGCATTGGTATCGTCTTTGAATCCGATATAGACAGCATCCGCACCACAATCAATAGCGGTTTTCAAAGCAGGTAAGTTACCCGCTGGGCATAAGAGTTCCATTTGCTCACTACCAGTAGAATGAAATTGAAGCGAGTATTTTATGAAGAATTATGAATGACGGAATTGATGTAAGGCAGGTTTAGATGGATAAATCTGCTTTTACTCCGTTTGGGGTACTGACTAGTAAGGCTTTTGTGCTTTGGTGTGGCTTTTGACTGGGGGATAGTTGAATCGTGTACTAGTTCTTATGGCGACGATTTTGGGCAAACAGCTCTTCGACGTCTTGTTTCGGTTGTGGGCGATAGAAGTGGAAGCCTTGGATTGAACTGCAGTTGAGGTTAGAAAGCAGGGTCGCTTGTTCACTGGTTTCGACGCCTTCTGCCACTACAGTTAAATCGAGAGATTTACCTAGGTTGATGATGTTTTCAATCACAGTGATTTGCTTTGGTAGCGTATCGATATCAGAAATGAAAGCACGGTCAATCTTAAGCTCATCAATTGGGAAGCGAGCCAAATAAGACAGAGAAGAGTAGCCCGTACCAAAATCATCGATAGATAAAGCAAAGCCGAGTTTCTTTATAGCGTTAAGCATTTGAAGTGTGTGTTCACTATCACTCATCACC
Source organism: Vibrio sp. QJM3NY_39 (assembly GCF_057785895.1). Lineage (NCBI taxonomy): Bacteria > Pseudomonadati > Pseudomonadota > Gammaproteobacteria > Vibrionales > Vibrionaceae > Vibrio > Vibrio sp. QJM3NY_39. The sequence goes on from NZ_CM173505.1 coordinate 622,454, forward strand.
GCGCTTTCTGTCAGCTCAAACGTAATAGCACTAGGGTCAAGCTCTGTTGAACGGAGTAGCTTTTCAACGTAATCAATCAGTTTCGGGTTACCAAATTGCTCTGGAGACAAATTGATAGCCACTCTACCTGGCAAGATACCTTGCATCTTCCAGCGCTTAACCGTGGCAAATACTTCACGCATCACCACTCGGCCAAGTTGTTCAATAAGGCCAGCTCGTTCCGCTACAGGGATAAATGCGGCAGGGCTGATGTAGCCTTCTACTGGGTGCTTCCAGCGCACTAACGCTTCTGCACCGTTGATGGTGAAATCACGCGCGTTGACCTTAGGTTGATACCAAACCTCAAGTCCATTCTGTTGCAGTGCTTTTTGTAGCTCTATCTCCAACCACAATCGCATACGTGCTTCTTTGTTCATCTGTTCGTTGAACTTGATCAGGCGGTTACGTCCACGATCTTTCGCTTCATACATTGCGGTGTCTGCATTTTGCAGCAAGATACGAGCATCGGTGCCATCTTGAGGAAAGCTCACGCTGCCAATCGAGCAGGCTAAGCGCTTACTAAAGTGATGAAGATCGAAGGGTTGATTGATCAGGGAAATGATCTTTTCAGCGAGCATTTCAGGCGTTCGCTGATGTTCAGGTTCTGGCAGGATAATACCAAACTCATCTCCGCCTAAATGACCAATAACGGCCTGACGAGGCAGTAAACGTTTTAGGCGTGAAGCAACCTCTTTAATCACTTTATCGCCAATGTGATGACCTAGTGAATCATTGATATTCTTAAAGTTATCAATATCTAAGTAGAGCATCACAACTGGCGTATCGTTTTGAATGAACTGCTCAAGACGTTTGGTGAACCCAACTCGGTTGTAGAGCTTGGTCAGTGCATCGATGTAGGCATCTTCACTGTTTGCTGGCGTATACTGCTTTGTGGTCTCTTGCGCGTCTTGGATAAGCACCAGCTGAGTGTTACTTCCAAGAATAGTGGTGGAGTCGATGTTGAGTTGAACCTTACGTTCAAAGCCGCATCGGGCACCCGTTAAGCAAACCAAACCAGACTCGGAAATAATAGAACTGAGGTTATTATTGAAGACTGTTTTGGTTTGTTCATCGATGAATAATCGTCCCAACTCTTCGCCAATTAACTCGGTGGTGGAGTTAAAGCCGAGCAAGCGTGCTGCTGCTGGGTTTGATGACAAGATGTAGTCACTTTCAACTAACAGTAATCCGTCAGGGAGTAGGTGAGATAGCTTGTGGAATTTCGCTTCGGATTCTTCTAAAGAACGGGCAAGTACTTGGTTTTCTGATGTGTCGAAGGCATGAAAGACAATGTAGTCGGTTTTGTTGCCATTCGTCAGCGGAGATAGGCTGAAATGAAGGCTGGTATCGAGGTCAGTTTCGTTGAGCGTGACTTCGGCCTCAATCGTTTCGCCATTGAATGCACGCTCATAGTAAGGCTTAAGATGTTGGTAGAATTGCTCACCTAATGTTTGGCGGTCATTCATGCCAGCAAGCTCGGTTTTACTCAAACCAGCAATATCGCAGTAACGCTCATTAACCATAAAATAGTTATGTTGGGCGTCAAGTACCGCAAAAAAGAACGGACTGTTTGCTGTTAGCTGGGTAAACCAATGTTGTAGTTGCTGGGGAGGCATCAAAGTACTACCAATTCTCCAAGAGCTTGAATATTCACTATCGATAAATATTTATTACTTTTTGTGTGGCTATCGATATTTACCTGTGAGTGCAGCGATTCGCTGTAATTCTCATGACCTGAGTTACTATAACTGTGATTTTCAGGATATTAAAGGTCGAGTATCAAACCGAAGTTAATTTGATACATAACAGTAACTGAGATTTCAACATCATCTATGATGCATTCCATATTATTGACAAAGTTACGGATAAGTCACGTGATAAACAAGATTCGCACTCAACTAGTTCAAAATGCCGCATCAATTTTGCGATCTCCAGTCCAGTTATTGCCTAAAACAGTACAAAAAAGAGCCTTATTGGAGGCGCTTAAGAATGTCTTTAAGGAAGCTTTAGAGGACGGTGACTTTGAATTCTTAGAAGACAAGTGGCTTAAAGTCTCAATAAAAGATATGGGGTTAAGTTGGTGTATTAGCTATCAAAATGAGCAACTAGTTGTAGCTGATAACGAGGTTGTTGAAGATGTAAGCTTTAGCGGAAACCTTAACGATCTTGTGCTGATTGCCGGGCGTAAAGAAGACCCAGATACGCTTTTCTTTCAACGTAGACTGTCGATTGAGGGCGATACAGAGCTTGGTTTAGAAGTCAAAAACTTGATGGATAGCGTAGATTTAGACGTATTGCCGACTCCTATGAAAACTTTGTTAAATCAATTAGCTGATTTTGTGCAGAAGGGAGTACAATCCCCAGATACACAAAGTGAGGTAATGAATGCTTATTCGAACTGAAGCACCGGCAGATATACTTGTCATTGATCGTTTATTGAAATCTGTTTTTGAAACAGATGCAGAAGCTAATTTGGTTATGAGCTTGCGTGAGAATAGCCATTTAACGCTATCGCTGGTGGCTTGTTCTGATGAGGGTGAGGTGGTTGGTCACCTGATGTTTAGCCCTATCACTCTTCATTGTGACGATCATAACTGGCAGGGACTTGCGCCTCTCGCAGTGAAAGAAGAGTACCGCAATCAAGGTATTGCCAAATCACTGGTTGAAGACGCATTTTCTACATTAGTAGATTTCGGTTACCCAGCCTGTGTTGTGCTTGGTGATCCTGCTTACTACGGCCGCTTTGGTTTTAAGGCTGCGAGCGAGTTTGGCCTGAGTTGTGTTTGGGATGTACCTGAAGGTGCTTTCCAAGCGATTGAGTTGGTAGACGGTGTGTTTGCTGGGCATTCTGGTGAGATTGCTTACAGCCCAGAGTTCAACGACTTATAAGCTGATTTACCACGTAATCCGATACAAACTGATTTAGTCTAAATAAAGGAGCTTGATGCTCCTTTATTTTTTGTTAGTATCAGCCCCAATGAGCTCCTTTTCAGTTCGCTCCAAGAAGAGCAATACCAACAAACCTAAGGTTACACCGCTAGATATGTCACAAACACACGCACAATACCTGCAAGAGATGGGCATCAGCCAATGGGAGCTTAGTCACCCAGAGCGTTTGGTTGGCTACGAATCTGAATTGATTCCACTATCGAGCGACTGCAAGTTGCTACTGGTTTCGCCTGAAAAACCTCAGGAAGATCTCGCCGTGATGTTTGAACGCGTACTTAAAAGCATCAAGCTCGACTTATCTCAGGCTTTACACCTTCAACCGCAACACTTGTCTGCTGTGGATTTAAGTTCGGTTGAATGGGTATGGTTTGCTGGTTGTGACTCTGCCCATGAACTGAAGGCAAAAACACTTCAATCTCCATTACTGTCTGACATTAACGGTAATAACCAACATCGCCGCGACTTATGGCAACAAATTTGTGCTTATGACTAATCAATTTTTACCCACTTCAGAACAACACCTAGACGCAATTTGGCAAATTGAGCAGACCGCGCATTCTCATCCTTGGTCTGAAAATATGGTCCGTGATCTTAATAGTCGTGGAGGCAGCCACCGTGTTTTAGAAGTCGATGGAGAGGTTGTCGGCTATTTCTATGCTCAGAATATTGTCGGTGAGGTTACTTTGCTGACGATAGCGGTTGACCCTAAGCAGCAAGGTAAAGGCTACGGCAAAGCTTTGGTTGAGCACTTTCTCGATATGTGTGAACAAGCTGACGCTGAGAGTGCTTGGCTGGAAGTTCGCGAAAGTAATGTGAATGCTTTTAATCTTTACGAGAAGGCTGGCTTTAATGAAGTCGATCGCCGCCGTAACTATTACCCAACCAAGCAAGGCAACGAAGATGCGATCATTATGAGCTATCTTTTTATGTCGTTTAGTTAGGGCGTGTTACGTCTTTTAGCCGACTAGATAACTAACCACAGAATTAGCCACAAAATAGGGTGTAAACTGACCCTTTAGAAAGTGACTCGCTTTCTGTATAATCCGCACACAGAATTCAAGGGCAAGTATTATCTACTTGCCCTTTTTATGCTTTAGATCAGCAAAGGGCGACTATGTCTTTCCAACAAGAAGTGAGCAAACGTAGAACGTTTGCAATTATCTCTCACCCGGATGCGGGTAAAACCACGATTACTGAAAAAGTTCTTTTATTCGGAAACGCAATTCAAAAAGCGGGTACCGTAAAAGGTCGTGGCTCTAACCAGCACGCTAAATCTGACTGGATGGAGATGGAAAAAGAACGTGGTATTTCGGTAACCACGTCGGTAATGCAATTCCCATACAATGATTGCCTAGTAAACCTACTCGATACTCCAGGACACGAAGATTTCTCGGAAGATACGTACCGTACACTAACAGCGGTTGACTCTTGTTTGATGGTTATCGATGCTGCGAAAGGTGTCGAGGATCGTACTCGTAAATTGATGGAAGTAACGCGTCTACGTGATACTCCAATCGTCACGTTTATGAACAAACTTGACCGTGACGTTCGTGACCCAATGGAAGTGCTTGATGAAGTGGAAAGCGAGCTAGGTATGGCTTGTGCTCCAATCTCATGGCCAATCGGTTGTGGTAAAGAGTTTAAAGGTGTTTATCACATTCATCGTGATGAAACGATCTTGTACGAATCTGGCCATGGCCATGAGATTCAAGAAGTTCGTATCATTAAAGGTCTAGATAACCCTGAACTCGACGAAGCTGTTGGCGAAGATCTGGCGAGCAGTGTTCGTGAAGAGCTTGAATTGGTTATTGGCGCATGTCCTGAGTTTGATCTCGATTTGTTCCTTGCTGGTGAACTAACGCCTGTTTACTTCGGTACAGCATTAGGTAACTTTGGTGTTGACCACATGCTAGATGGTTTGACTAAGTGGGCTCCGGGTCCTCAAACTCGTCAAGCTAACGAGCGTGATGTTGAAGCGACAGAAGAGAAGTTCTCTGGCTTCGTCTTTAAGATCCAAGCAAACATGGATCCAAAACACCGTGACCGTATCGCATTCATGCGTATCGTTTCGGGTACTTACAACCAAGGTATGAAGATGAATCATGTTCGTACTGGTAAGAACGTAAGTATTTCGGATGCGGTAACTTTCATGGCGGGCGACCGTGCGCGAGCTGAAAAAGCGTATGCTGGTGACATCATTGGCTTGCATAACCATGGCACAATCCAGATTGGTGATACCTTTACTCAAGGCGAAAGCTTGAAGTTCGCTGGTATTCCAAACTTCGCGCCTGAGCTATTCCGTCGTATTCGTCTACGCGATCCACTAAAGCAGAAGCAACTTCTAAAAGGTTTGGTTCAGCTTTCTGAAGAGGGCGCAGTACAAGTATTCCGTCCTATGCAGAACAACGACTTGATCGTTGGTGCGGTTGGTGTACTTCAGTTCGACGTGGTTGTAGCGCGCTTGAAAGCGGAATACAACGTAGAAGCTATCTACGAAGGTGTTAACGTTGCAACAGCTCGCTGGGTTGAATGTGATGACGCGAAGAAACTAGAAGAGTTCAAACGTAAGAACCAAGCTAACCTAGCGTTAGATGGTGGTGATAACCTGTCTTACATCGCACCTACAATGGTGAACTTGAACCTAGCTTCTGAACGTTTCCCTGACGTTCAGTTCCGAGCGACGCGCGAGCACTAATTTCTCCGCGCTCTATTCGAGTTAAACAAAAACGTCTATTGTTCTGCAATAGGCGTTTTTTAAGGCTTAGAGGCTGAGGTTAGAGGCAATGATGTTCAGTTGGATAAAAGCTTGGATTAAGAAATACGATAAATGGTGTGAAGAGCTTGGCTTAACGCCTGAGAACAAGCGCAGTTGTGTTGCTTATCGTCGTGATCCCCAAGGGAAACAAACAGAGAGTAGGGAAGATGACACAGAAAATAAGTAATTTTCCGCTGTTTGATACTCATTGCCATGCGGATTTTGAGGCGTTTGAGCAAAATATTGTAATTGATCAGGGAGCTACACCTGATCAAAGTATTGATAGCTATCTTAAAGAAGCGAAACAAGCTCAAGTCGAGAAGATTCTTATTCCTTCTATTGGCCAAAGTAACTGGTCGAAGCTCGATAAAATTGCTCAATCTTACCCTAATGTTTACTACGCCTTAGGTTTCCACCCTTACTTTTTAGAGCAAGCCAATGGCGAGCAATTCTCAGAGCTTCGCCAATTACTCTCATCAAAAAACAGTCAATGCGTTGCGATAGGAGAGTGTGGTCTCGACTTTTTTGTCGATGTCGAGCGGGAGAAACAAGAACGCTTTTTCATCCAACAAATGGAGCTTGCGAAGGCATTTGAGCTGCCTTTGATCATCCATGAGAGGAAGTCTTATAACCGACTCATCGAACTATTAAAGCAGCACAAGTTCACTTTTGGTGGGGTGATTCACGGTTTTTCAGGGAGTGAACAGCAAGCTTTGGCGTGGATCAAGCTCGGTTTCTATATTGGTGTCGGTGGAACGATTACTTACCCCAGAGCACAAAAAACACGCACAACCATCGCAAAACTGCCTCTTGAATGCCTGGTATTAGAAACGGATGCACCGGATATGCCCATGTATGGAAACCAAGGAAATGTTAATCATTCCAAACATTTAGTTACGATCTTAAATGAACTTTTTTTGCTTAGAAAAGAGCCAAAGCAATCGATTGCAACGCAAATTTGGCAAAATAGCCATCGTGCATTCGGTATATGTGAATAAAATCGAAGGTTTTTGTTTATCGTTTGCGTAAATTGCACTGAGCTTGTGATTTGGTTCACATTTGCGTGTGAATGGTACATGAATCTTGTACGAAAGTGTGAGGACGGCATTACTTTATTAGTGGTCGCATGAGTATAATTGCCTCCGCTTTATAGCCCCATTTTGTAACACGCCAATAAATAACTAATAAGGAAGTCATAAACTATGAGCCTGTTTATGAGCCTCGTCGGAATGGTTGCACTGATTGCAATCGCAGTACTACTATCCGACAACCGCAAAGCAATTAATATCAGAACAGTGGGTGGCGCTTTCGCTATCCAATTCGCACTTGGTGCATTCGTACTTTACATCCCTTGGGGTCGTGATCTACTTGCAGGTTTCTCTGCTGGTGTAGCAAACGTGATCGACTACGGTAAAGATGGTACTGGCTTCCTATTTGGTAGCCTTGTTAACTTCTCAGTTGACGGTATCGGTTTCATCTTTGCATTCCAAGTTCTACCAACACTAATCTTCTTCTCTGCTCTTATCTCTGTACTTTACTACATTGGTGCGATGCAAGTTGTAATCAAGGTTCTTGGTGGTGGTCTTCAGAAAGCTCTAGGTACTTCTCGCGCTGAGTCAATGTCTGCAGCAGCAAACATTTTCGTTGGTCAAACAGAAGCACCTCTAGTAGTTCGTCCATTTGTTCCTAAAATGACTAACTCTGAACTATTCGCAGTAATGTGTGGTGGTTTAGCATCTGTTGCTGGTGGTGTACTAGCGGGTTACGCATCTATGGGTGTTCCTCTAGAGTACCTTGTAGCAGCGTCATTCATGGCAGCACCTGGTGGTCTACTATTCGCTAAAATCATCAAGCCTGAAACTGATGAAGTTGATGAGAACCTAGGTTCAGACATCGACGGTGGCGACGACAAGCCTGCTAACGTTATCGATGCAGCTGCTGGCGGTGCGTCAGTTGGTCTACAACTAGCACTTAACGTTGGTGCAATGCTACTAGCATTCATCGGTCTAATCGCTCTTATCAACGGTATCCTAGGTGGCATCGGTGGTTGGTTCGGTATGGAAAACCTAACTCTAGAACTTCTTCTAGGTTGGATCTTCGCACCGTTAGCATTCATCATTGGTGTTCCATGGGAAGAAGCAACTATTGCTGGTTCTTTCATTGGTCAGAAGACAGTTGTTAACGAATTCGTTGCATACCTAAACTTCGTACCATACATCGGTGACAACGCTCAAATCGTTGAAGCGACTGGTCAAGTAATGTCTGTTAAGACTCAAGCAATTATCTCGTTCGCTCTATGTGGTTTCGCAAACCTTTCTTCAATTGCGATTCTTCTAGGTGGTCTAGGTGGTATTGCTCCAAACCGTCGTCACGACATCGCACGTATGGGTGTTAAAGCGGTTGTAGCTGGTACTCTATCTAACTTGATGGCAGCAACAATTGCTGGCTTCTTCCTGTCTTTCTAATCAGTTAGAAATCGATATATAGACGCCATAATAATATCGCCCCGTAGCAAGAAATTGCTGCGGGGCTTTTTTGTTTTTGGGCCTAGTGATTTTGAGCATTAGCATGAGTGAATGCTTGGAGTCGAAAATGGGTCTAGAATGTTTTTTTGAGATACAAACCGTTTGCGTTCTAAGGAGCACTACAATTTATTGATGGATACCTATAATGTATAAGCTTAAGGGACAGGATGTCTCTTGTTGGCAAGAAAATAACTGCTTGGGTTTATCTAAAGGTTATTCTTCTGGGATTAAGCCAAACTTAGCGATACGCTATAGATGTTAGACACAACATGACTGATTTGTTGTGCCATAGACCAAACTGGTACTGTGCGGTGACAAGGATTGCAATTGATAGCGAAAGTTATCAAGTCTTCAGGGAACCAAGTCCGTTCATTTGTGACTACTGAACATTACTAAAATATCCATCTATACTGGATGGGTGGCGAAGTAGTTAACTATTTGAATATATTGATCGGAGATAGAAATGAGCGATTTAAAAGCAGCAGCTCTACGTGCACTTAAACTTATGGACCTAACGACGCTAAATGATGACGATACTACTGAAAAAGTAGTGGCGCTTTGTCATGACGCGAAGACTGCAGTTGGCAACACCGCTGCAATCTGTATTTACCCTCGCTTCATCCCAGCCGCTAAGAAGGCGTTGCGTGAGCAAGGTACTCCAGAAGTACGCATCGCGACTGTAACTAACTTCCCTCATGGTAATGACGACATCGAAATTGCTGTTGCAGAAACGAAAGCAGCGGTAGCGTACGGCGCAGACGAAGTTGACGTAGTATTCCCATACCGTGCTCTTATTGCTGGCAACGAAGAAGTTGGCTTTGAGCTAGTTAAGCAATGTAAAGCCGCTTGTGGTGACATCACGCTTAAAGTGATCATCGAAACTGGTGAGCTAAAAGAAGAAGCACTTATCAAGAAAGCTTCTCAGATCTGTATCGAAGCGGGTGCAGACTTCATCAAAACTTCAACAGGTAAAGTGCCAGTAAACGCGACTCCTGAGTTCGCGCGCATGATGCTTGAAGTTATTCGTGACATGGGCGTGGCTAAAACTGTTGGTTTCAAACCAGCTGGTGGCGTACGTACAGCTGAAGATGCTCAAGCTTACCTAGCAATGGCTGATGAGCTACTAGGCGCTGAGTGGGCAGACAACATGCACTACCGTTTTGGTGCTTCAAGCCTACTGACTAACCTTCTTAATACATTAGAAGTGACAGACGAAACTGCTGATCCAGCAGCATACTAATTTACTCGTCATATTTGACGCCGCAGCGTTGTTGACTGCGTAAGTTCATCCTAATCACATAGAGCTTCTATGCTCATAGGAATGAACTCACTGGTCGCCTAGCTGCAACGCCAAATATTTAGAGTATTGATAATAACAAGTCTGTTTGATGGAGTGGCGTTAAGTCACTCCATATTACCTCTTTATCCTACAACCATACTCGCTCAGAGTTTGGGAGGCACTAATGTATCTACCTCAAGAAATTATTCGCAGAAAACGTGATAACGAAGTACTGACCACAGAAGAAATTAACTTCTTCATCCAAGGTGTCGCTAAAAACACGGTTTCTGAAGGCCAAATTGCTGCATTCGCAATGGCTATCTTTTTTAATGAAATGACGATGCCAGAACGTATCGCACTAACATGTGCAATGCGTGATTCAGGCATGGTGATTGACTGGAGCCACATGAACTTTGATGGCCCAATCGTTGATAAACACTCTACTGGTGGTGTTGGCGACGTAACCTCTCTGATGCTTGGCCCTATGGTGGCAGCATGTGGCGGTTTCGTTCCAATGATCTCTGGTCGCGGTTTAGGCCACACTGGCGGTACGCTAGACAAGCTAGAATCTATCCCTGGTTACAACATTACACCAACCAACGATGTGTTTGGTGCCGTAACCAAAGAAGCTGGCGTGGCTATCATCGGTCAAACCGGTGACCTAGCACCTGCTGACAAGCGTGTTTATGCGACTCGTGATATCACAGCAACAGTAGACAACATCTCACTGATCACCGCTTCAATCCTATCTAAGAAACTGGCCGCTGGTCTTGATTCTCTAGTAATGGACGTAAAAGTCGGTTCAGGCGCATTCATGCCAACGTATGAAGCATCTGAAGAGTTAGCAAAATCTATCGTTGCAGTAGCAAACGGTGCAGGCACTAAAACAACAGCAATCCTAACGGACATGAACCAAGTTCTGGCTTCTTCAGCGGGTAACGCAGTTGAAGTCCGTGAAGCGGTTCAGTTCCTAACAGGCGAATACCGTAATCCACGTTTGTTGGAAATAACGCTAGCGTCGTGTGCGGAAATGTTGGTGCTGGGTAACCTAGCAAAAGATTCAGATGAAGCGCGTGAAAAACTGATGGCAGTACTGGATAACGGTAAAGCAGCAGAGTGCTTCGGTAAGATGGTAGCGGGCCTTGGTGGTCCTGCAGATTTCGTAACGAACTACGATAACTACCTAGAAAAAGCAGAAATTGTTAAACCAGTGTACGCACTCGAAAGCGGTGTAGTATCAGCGATGGATACGCGTGCAATTGGTATGGCTGTAGTTGGTATGGGCGGTGGTCGCCGCGTAGCAACAGACAGCATTGATTACGCAGTCGGTTTTGATAGCTTCATTCGCCTTGGCGAAGTAGCAAGTGACGATAAACCATTAGCAATAATTCATGCTCGCAATGAACAACAGTGGCAAGAAGCTGCGACGGCATTACAAAATGCAATCACTGTGGGCGGAGAATATACAGCAACGCCAGACGTTTACCGTCAGATTCGTTCTGAAGACGTGTAAATAACAGGTATCGGTATACCTCGTGTATACCGATAAACAGAGTTCTGGTGCAAAGAGCAATAAGTTGGTGAAGAAAATGAAAAGAGCATTTATTTTAGTTTTAGATTCATTCGGTATCGGTGAAACAGCGGATGCTGACACATTCGGCGATGTAGGTTCGGATACAATGGGTCACATTGCTGACCATTGTGATCAAGGCCTTGCAGACAACGCGGATCGTAAAGGTCCACTAACGCTGCCAAACCTGTCTAAGCTTGGTTTAGCTATGGCTCACAAAGAGTCTACAGGTCGCTTTGCTCCAGGTATGGACGCAGACGCTGAGCTCATTGGCGCTTACGGTCATGCTGCTGAGCTGTCTTCTGGTAAAGACACGCCATCAGGTCACTGGGAAATCGCAGGTGTACCGGTATTGTTTGACTGGGGCTACTTCACCGACAAAGAGAACAGCTTTCCAAAAGAACTGACTGATCGCATCCTTGAGCGTGCTGGTCTATCTGACTTCTTAGGTAACTGCCACTCATCGGGTACAGAAATCCTAGACAATCTAGGTGAAGAACACATGAAGACTGGCCTGCCAATCTTCTACACTTCTGCAGACTCTGTTTTCCAGATCGCATGTCATGAAGAGACATTCGGCCTACAAAACCTATTAGACCTTTGTCAGATTGCTCGTGAAGAACTCGCTGACTACAACATTGGTCGTGTTATCGCTCGTCCGTTTATTGGTGCGGGTAAAGGTCAATTCGAACGTACTGGTAACCGTCGCGATCTTTCTGTTGAGCCGCCAGCGGCGACGGTACTTCAGAAACTGGTTGATGAGAAGGGCGGCAACGTTCACTCAATCGGTAAGATCTCTGATATCTACGCAGGTTGTGGTATCACTCAGAAAACCAAAGCAACAGGTATTCCAGCGCTATTTGAAGCAACCAAAGAAGCGATCACTGAAGCGGGCGACAACACTATCGTGTTCACTAACTTCGTTGATTTCGACTCAGCATACGGCCACCGTCGTGATGTTGCAGGTTACGCAGCTGCGCTTGAGTACTTCGATGGCCGCATCAATGAAATCATCGATATGATGAAAGAAGATGACGTGCTTATCCTAACTGCAGACCACGGTTGTGATCCAACATGGCCGGGTTCAGACCATACTCGTGAACATATCCCTGTGATTGTTTACGGTAACAAGGTTCCAGCAGGCTCTCTAGGCCGTCGTGATACCTTCGCTGATATCGGTCAAAGCTTAGCGTCATACTTTGGTACGTCGCCAATGGGACACGGTACAAGCTTTCTATAATAGTTAACGAAGAGAGAGGGAAACCTTTCTCTTCTTTTTTGTTTTGAGATTAAGGATATTTTCAATGGCTACTCCACATATTAATGCTGAAATGGGTGATTTCGCTGACGTAGTTCTAATGCCAGGCGATCCGCTACGCGCTAAATACATCGCTGAAACCTTCTTAGAAGAAGTGGTTCAAGTATGTGATGTTCGTAATATGTTCGGTTACACGGGTACTTACAAAGGTCGTAAGGTTTCGGTTATGGGGCACGGTATGGGCATTCCATCTTGTTCTATTTACGCGACTGAGCTGATCAAAGACTTTGGTGTAAAAAAGATCATTCGTGTCGGCAGTTGTGGTGCAGTGAGTGAAGATATCAAAGTGCGTGATGTGGTGATTGGCATGGGCGCGTGTACTGACTCAAAAGTGAACCGTATTCGCTTTAAAGGTCATGACTTCGCGGCTATTGCGGATTACAAAATGGTGCGTGCGGCAGAAGATGCAGCAAAAGCGCGTGGTGTAGACGTAAAAGTGGGTAACCTGTTCTCGGCAGAGTTGTTCTACACGCCAGATCCAGAGATGTTCGAAGTGATGGACAAATACGGCATTGTTGGCGTCGAGATGGAAGCGGCAGGTATCTATGGTGTGTGTGCTGAATACGGCGCAAAAGCTCTGACTATTTGTACTGTTTCTGATCACATCAAAACTGGTGAGCAAACCACATCAGATGAGCGTCAAACGACCTTCAACGACATGATGGTTATCGCACTAGACTCTGTGCTGCTTGGTGATCAAGAGTAAGAGTTACTTTGTGGTTTAAGTTGTTTCTAGCTCTCGAATAAATATAGCTAGCCAAATTAACAGATAACAAAAAGCCCCGTCGCTGCCTGAGCGTCGGGGCTTTTTATTGGTAATGATGTATTACTGAGCGCTATTTCTTGGATTCTGAAGGCTATGTGATTTCAATCGAAATAATTCACCTTGCCTAATCCGAGGTTTTTATTTCGTGATTCCAAGACCCTATGACAAAGCTTATGAGTTTGCATTCTTAAGCAGCAAGTTCTCACCAGACTTGGTTTTTCTTCTACGAATGAGCATGACAAACAGCACGCCACTGACAAACCCCATCAACACCATGCCGATCATGTAGCGATCACTTTTACGATAATGGTGATCAGAAATCGCCGTCATCTTACCCGTTTCAAAGGTCACACGAATGAATCCAATGATCGCTTTCTCTGGAGAGTAGATAGGTTCAACTAATTGCTGTCTGCCGATACTTGCTGTTGAAAGTGGCGTATCTAAGCCTAGAACTTCGCGTACTGAGAGTGCTTTTTCACTCGAAGCCAGTCGAATCCCCTCTGCATCGTATATCGTGGTATCGAATACCAAGCGATCCTGAGACAGCTGATTGGTGAGGTCCAGCAGTCGCTCCTGGTCTTGTTGTGTGATCGCTTTACTGGCAGAAAGTGATGCCTGAGAGATAAGCAACTTAGTCAGCGTTTCTAGCTGTTTTGCTTGGATCTTCTCGTTACCTTTACTGATCACGACTGTATTTTTAATCGTTACAACGAACATAGTAGCCAGCAAAATGAGGGCTAGCATTCGTAAAGCGTTACGTATTGAGAACAATGATTCATTCATGTTTCACGAAGCCTGAAATAAACAAATGTTATGATTAAGACATATTGAGACTTGCGTTTTCAAATTGCAATAGGTTAACGTTTAGCATAGTTAATTAGGAATCATACACATGGACGCTCAGAAATATCTGCCGATAAAAAGGCATACAACATTATTAACTCGACTCCCCGAGACTCGTTTTGCTTCTCAACTCGCTAAAGCCAAAGCCAACTGGATTGTATTCGGTGAGTATCTATCACCACAATCATTCGATGACATCGATTTTTTCACAGGCACTTACAACACCATTCTTGATACGTGGAAGGTAGGGCATTATGAAGTGGCTTTGATGTCAGGCAACCTAACACCAGCACACGAAGAAATCCTACAGGCCTTAAAGCTTGATTATGCTTGCCTTAGCGAGGTCCCAGACCTATCTAAGCCAGGTTTGATTGTAATGGATATGGATTCCACAGCGATTCAAATTGAATGTATCGATGAGATTGCAAAGCTAGCTGGAGTGGGGGAATTAGTCTCTGAAATCACCGAGCGAGCAATGCAAGGTGAGCTCGACTTTGAACAGAGCCTACGTCAACGAGTAGGCGCACTGAAAGGTGCGGATGAATCTATTTTGGAGCAAGTGCGTCAATCATTGCCATTCATGCCAGACTTGGTTGAGCTAGTGAATACGCTGAATAAGCTTGGTTGGAAGACGGCAATTGCTTCAGGTGGCTTTACTTACTTCTCTGACTATCTGAAAGATACGCTTGATCTTGACCACGCTCAGTCAAACACGCTTGAAATCATTAATGGTAAATTGACGGGTGAAGTCTTAGGCGATGTTGTTTCGGCGCAGACTAAAGCGGATATCTTGGTAGAGTTGGCTGAAGAGTACGAATTGGAACTGCATAACACTGTTGCCGTTGGTGATGGTGCTAATGACTTGGTTATGATGGGTTCTGCAGGTTTAGGCATCGCCTACCATGCGAAACCAAAAGTAGAGCAACAAGCTCAAACCGCTGTGCGTTATGCCGGTTTAGGCGGGGTACTTTGCATCTTGTCGGGTGTACTAGCTAAGCAGCAAAAAATCAGCTGGCAAGCGAAGCCTTAGTCATATTCGTCAAACGCTAAACAAAAGCGCATTTACAACGGACACAAAAAAGCAGGCGATGAGCCTGCTTTTTCTATTTGTGTCTCTGGAATATGGATGAACTGAGTTAGCGTGTCAGCTCCAATCGAATCAATACTTCATCGGTAATATCTTCTATCTCACCATAACCAATAAAAGCCGTGACCTCATTTTCTAGCTTCTTAGCTTGGTGCATGCTGATGCGTGAGAGCTCTTCTAAATCAGACTGGAATAAACTCGTTAGCGGATTAAAAATAGGTGCAGTAGTGACTCGTAGTACATACACGTCACCTAAATGCTGAGCTTTCTTGATGAATAAGATGCGTTCCTTTGCCGAGGCGAAGTCTTTGACCAACTTCGTGTGTACGGATTGGATCTTGTCGCCAAACTTAACCGCAGCAATATAGACATCATGGTGTTTAGGCTCAGCACCTTCAATTCTTTTCAGTGGTTCCGCCAACAGTGAGTTAGAGTGGCCTTTGAAAATAGGTTCGAGTGAGAACTTTTGGTTGTGGCCAAGTTTAGCGAGCAGTGCTAAGTGTTTATTCAGCGGAAAGTTTACGCCAATGATCTTACAACGCAGTGTTGAGCCTGGTTTATCGATGAATATTGGGTTGCTGACCATCTTGCTCAGCAAAATGTTGTGTAGAGACTCGAGCAGAGAGTGTGTTGGCAGTATCTCTTTCTTCTTAATCAACTTGCTTTGGTTTTGATCGATAAGCCCATTGAGAAAGGCGATAGTACGCATTGTCTTCGTGTTCTCGGCGATAACCAACTGCACGTTGCGACCATTCGGGCTGACTCGAATCACGTGGTAAGGCACGGTGCTTAATGGCAGGTTTTTGTCGTAGAGCTGCAGTTCATTGAAGTTTACTAATACTGGGTCATTAATCTTGAGTACCATCGGATGCTCAAGAGCAATGCTGAGTCCACGTTTTGATATATCTAAGGTGTGTCCGTTAGCCGCAGCGCCATCTTGTGAGGTGAGTTGTAACGGTGACTTAAATTGATACCTCGGTTCTTTGCGACGAGTTTGAGAGTCGAAGTAGATACTTTGAATATTTCCCACTACAGAACGCGGGTGACGGAAGCGGTTCAGTTCACTGCTTGGAATGCGCGGTTTTTCACTCAATAGATAGTCAGCTGCACTTTCGTGATCGCCAATCTCTTGCAAAATCCCACAATGCGTCAGTTGTGCTGAGCTTTGAGCTAATGTATCCGAGTGCTTGGCTAAGGCTTGTCGCTCGGTGTCTGAAAGTTCGAACACCGAGAACTTGAACGCCTTCCAGCTTTTACGTTTACCACCGATGTGCCAGAACAACTGTCTTTGCTCACGAGAGGCTTCAGGGAGCATCATTGAGTAGAACAAGGTCTTGTCTTGATGCTCATGAGTAAACGAGTAAATAACGTTACTGGTTCCCTTTACGCCAGGTTTAGCCAGCAAGTTCATTCGTTGTTCGTTGAACAGGGTGCCCAGTGCTTGTTGGTTTCGCTCATCGTGCCAGTATTGCCACAGCGGATGGTTGTTATCCGTCAGTAGGGCTAGCTTTAGTTCACTGCCGCTAAAGAAAAGAGGAAGATTACAGGTGTGCTTGAGATAGGTGTGTTCGATACCTCGAGTACGAGTTCGAATGATTCTATCTTGATTCTCATGGCTGGTTTTCTTGCTTGAGCTATTCAAAGATTCATCAAGCAAGCGGGCTACAATATTGTTATTGCTTACCTTGATGGTTCTTAAAAATTTGACGGCGTTATTCTCGTAAGACTCATCAATGCCCAGAACGCGGAATTCGACCGCTTGGTAAACATCGTTTTCTTGCGACTTTTCGATAAGCTCTGTGAACTTAACGCTGATGATCTCACCGAGGTTGTACTTAAAGGCGCTCGGTACCTTGAATTTTGCACCCGACGGGGAAATATCAACCGTCACACCGTGTAGGCTTTGGCCTTTAGATGTGGTGATCTCAACCTGTGAGCTAATCTTGAGTCTGTTTTCTTGACGCTTTAAGTCATAACCGAGGTTAATGGCTTCCGCTTCATACGGGCTATTAGCGTTAGTGAGATCTTGATTATGCTGAGACGAGGTTTTAACGATATTACGAAGTGGCTGAGTTCGCGGAGTCATCACTAACTCCCACGCGCCCTCTGTATAGCCTTTAAACTTTTTAGTACCACGTTGATAGGCGTTCAAAGCAATATCATCAAGCCAGTGTTTACGACCATCTAACGTAAATTGACGACATTCAGTGTCAATACGTCCGCGTAAATCAATGCTCTTTGTGCACGGAGCCATGATACGATTCAGTTCCATTTTAACGAGCAATTTCAGAGACGGGGATTCACCTTCTGTCATTTGAGAAAGAAGGAAGTCGAAATCCTCAGCGTGGTAGGCTGGGATGAGTCGCTCTGCTACAGATAGAATTTCAGATTGCTGCATACTTTTCTTGTTAGAATGGACGGTACGTTTATGTTATCGACTAGTTTAAATCGATCTTTAAGTATAACTGGTATGACTGCAACTTTTATTTTCACCCGTACGGTCAAATAAGTCACAAATTGACAACATCATTGTGTAACTGAGTAAATTATTGAGGTTTTATGGCTAAGGCAAAACGAGCTTATGTGTGTAATGACTGTGGTGCTGACTTTCCACGTTGGCAGGGGCAATGCAATGCATGTGGTGCTTGGAACACGATTACCGAAGTTAGGTTAGCGGCTTCACCTCAAGTTGCGCGTAATGAACGACTCAGTGGTGGTTACGCGGGTGGGGCAACAGAATCGAGCGTTCAGACATTATCGGAAATTAACCTGCAAGAAGTCCCTCGCTTTAGCAGTGGTTTCAAAGAACTCGACCGCGTGCTCGGTGGTGGTGTCGTACCTGGCGCTGCAATTCTGATTGGTGGTAACCCTGGTGCCGGTAAATCAACGCTGTTATTGCAGACCATGTGTCAGCTCTCTTCTCAGTTGCCAACACTTTATGTCACTGGTGAAGAATCACTGCAACAAGTCGCGATGCGAGCTTCTCGACTCGGTTTACCGAAAGAACATCTCAAAATGCTCTCTGAAACCAATGTTGATAAGATCTGTCAGGTTGCCGAAAAAGAGCAACCTAAAATCATGGTTATCGACTCAATCCAAGTTATGCATGTCGCTGATGTTCAGTCATCGCCAGGTAGTGTGGCGCAGGTGCGCGAATCGGCAACGGCATTAACGCGCTATGCGAAACAAAACAACGTTGCGGTGTTCTTAGTGGGACACGTAACTAAAGACGGCACATTAGCGGGGCCAAAAGTACTGGAACACATTATTGATTGCTCTGTGTTGTTGGATGGCGGAACTGATAGCCGCTTTAGAACGCTGCGCAGTCACAAGAACCGTTTTGGTGCGGTCAATGAGTTGGGTGTATTTGCAATGACAGGCCAAGGCCTAAAAGAAGTCAGCAACCCATCGGCTATTTTCTTGTCTCGCGGTGAAGAAGAAACCTCGGGCAGTTCGGTCATGGTTGTGTGGGAAGGTACTCGTCCACTTCTCGTTGAAATCCAAGCGCTGGTGGACTATTCCCAGCTCGCTAATCCACGTCGTGTTGCTGTTGGTCTAGAACAAAATAGGCTTTCACTGTTATTAGCCGTGCTGCATAAACATGGCGGCTTACAAATGGCTGACCAAGATGTGTTTGTGAATGTCGTCGGTGGTGTTAAAGTAACCGAAACCAGTGCCGATCTCGCGTTGGTGATGGCACTACTTTCTAGTTTCAGAGATCGCGCATTACCAAAAGATGTGGTGGTTTTTGGCGAAGTAGGCCTAGCGGGTGAGATTCGACCTGTACCGAGCGGGCAAGAGCGCTTAAATGAGGCATTTAAACATGGCTTTAAGAGAGCGATTGTTCCGGCGGCTAACATGCCAAAAGGGGGCATTCCAGGAATGCAGATCCACGGTGTGAAAAAATTATCAGAAGCAATTAATGCTTTTGATGAGTTGTAATTGAGCTCACTTCAGCTACTCTATACAGCAGAAATTCAGTCTAACTTAAACGCTATTTTCGCTTTAAGTTAGCACTAAACTTAACAATCATTTAGATTGTTTCTACAGATTGCCTTTTTCTATATGTTAGAAAAAGGCAAAGTTTTTTAGTCCCAAATGCATGCAAAGCTATCAGTCTTCACAGATTGTGATATACTCTGCGCGCATTTTATATCCTATTAACAGAGTAAGACAATGGCAGATTTATCGAAATACAGAAACATTGGTATTTTCGCGCACGTTGATGCGGGTAAAACAACTACCACTGAGCGTATCCTTAAGCTAACTGGTCAGATCCACAAGACTGGTGAAGTACATGATGGCGAATCAACTACTGACTTCATGGAACAGGAAGCTGAGCGCGGAATTACTATCCAATCAGCAGCTGTAAGCTGTTTCTGGAACGGTCACCGTCTAAACGTTATCGATACTCCTGGACACGTTGACTTCACAGTTGAAGTATACCGTTCTCTTAAAGTACTTGATGGCGGTATCGGTGTATTCTGTGGTTCTGGTGGTGTTGAACCACAATCAGAAACTAACTGGCGCTACGCTAACGAATCAGAAGTATCTCGTCTGATCTTCGTTAACAAACTAGACCGTATGGGTGCAGATTTCTACAACGTTGTTGACCAAGTTAAAAACGTTCTAGGTGCAACTCCTCTAGTTATGGTTCTACCAATCGGCCGCGAAGATGAATTCGTGGGTGTTGTAGACCTTCTAAGCCGTAAAGCATACGTTTGGGATGACACTGGTCTTCCTGAAAACTACGAAATTCTAGATGTTCCTGCGGACATGGTAGACGACGTAGAGCAATACCGTGAAGAGCTAATCGAAACTGCTGTAGAGCAAGACGATGACCTAATGGAAGCTTACATGGAAGGTGAAGAGCCTTCTATCGAAGACATCAAGCGTTGTATCCGTAAAGGTACTCGTGACCTAGCGTTCTTCCCAACTTACTGTGGTTCTGCATTCAAGAACAAGGGTGTTCAAATCATTCTTGACGCTGTTGTAGATTACCTACCTTCTCCAACTGAAGTTGATCCTCAACCTCTAATGGACGAGAACGGCGAAGAAACTGGCAACCACGCTATCGTTTCTACTGAAGAAACGTTTAAAGCGCTTGCATTCAAAATCATGGATGACCGTTTCGGTGCTCTAACTTTCGTTCGTATTTACTCTGGTAAATTGAACAAAGGCGACACGATTCTTAACTCATTCACAGGTAAAACTGAGCGTGTTGGCCGTATGGTTGAGATGCAAGCTGATGACCGTAACGAACTAACTAGCGCACAAGCTGGTGACATCATTGCGATCGTTGGTATGAAGAACGTGCAAACAGGTCACACTCTATGTGATCCTAAAGATCAAGTAACGCTTGAGCCAATGGTATTCCCAACTCCAGTAATCTCTATCGCTGTATCTCCAAAAGATAAAGGCGGTTCTGAGAAAATGGGTATCGCTATCGGTAAAATGGTTGCAGAAGATCCATCTTTCCAAGTTGAAACTGACGAAGAAACTGGCGAAACTATCCTGAAAGGTATGGGTGAGCTTCACCTAGACATCAAGGTAGATATCCTTAAGCGTACTTACGGCGTTGACCTAACAGTTGGTGCTCCTCAAGTTGCTTACCGTGAAACTATCACTCAAGCAATTGAAGATAGCTACACGCATAAGAAACAGTCTGGTGGTTCTGGTCAATTCGGTAAGATCGATTACCGTATCAAGCCTGGCGAACCTGGTTCTGGCTTTACGTTCTCTTCAAAAGTTGTTGGCGGTAACGTACCTAAAGAATTCTGGCCTGCTGTTGAGAAAGGCTTTGGTGGCATGATGGAAAACGGCGTACTAGCTGGCTTCCCTACGCTAGACGTTGAAGTTGAACTTTACGATGGTGGTTTCCACGCAGTCGATTCATCTGCAATCGCATTTGAAATCGCAGCTAAAGGTGCATTCCGTCAATCTATGCCTAAAGCTGGCGCGCAACTTCTTGAGCCAATCATGAACGTTGACGTATTTACTCCAGAAGATCACGTTGGTGATGTTATCGGTGACCTTAACCGTCGTCGTGGCATGATCAAAGATCAACAAGCTGGCGTAACTGGCGTTCGTATTAAAGCTGACGTACCACTTTCAGAAATGTTTGGTTACATCGGTCACCTACGTACAATTACTTCAGGCCGTGGCCAATTCTCTATGGAATTCGCACAGTACTCTCCATGTCCAATGAACGTGGCAGAAGAAGTAATCGCTAAAGTTAAAGCAGAAAAAGAAGCTGGTAAGTAATTAGCTCTTTTCTAAATTAACTAAAAAGCCCCGCAAGTGAAAGCTTGCGGGGCTTTTTGTTATCTTACTCTTGGAAGACGAAGACGAAGACTAAGACTAAGACGAAGACTTAAGAGTTCTGTTTTAGCTCAATGTAAATCGACTCAACCTTCACTCGAGCCCAGTCTGTTTTACGCAAAAACTTTAAGCTAGATTTAATGCTTGGGTCTTTTTTAAAGCAGTTGATATTCACCATATAACTCAACTCTTCCCAACCGTAATGCTCAACCAATTCAGTCAGTAGCTTCTGCAGTGTTATGCCGTGAAGCGGGTTATTTTCTTGTGTCATGAGATGTTCTCGCCATTTATTTGAGCTCAGTATACCAGTTTCGCTTTATGAATTATCAGACCATTTAAGTTGGTAATCTGTCTCGATAATAGTTAGTTCTTCTCGACCTTTATTTCCAAATAACTGAACCTGACTTTGCATCCAAGCTTCAAAGCGTTTGATTTTCTCGCGATGAAAGTATCCATCTGGCGCACATAGGAAGTAATTGTATTTGGGCTTAAGTGCGATGTTACCGATTCGAACGAGTTTCTTTTCCTGCAAATACCGATACACCAAACTGTGCTTCACAAGAGCAACGCCTTGTACGGATAATGCACCTTCTAAAACAAAATGCGAGCCATCAAATTGCAATGATGAGCGTCCAGCCTTCGCTCCAACAATGTCTAGCCATAGATTCCAATCCATATCTGGCCATCGATCTTCAATCAATTCAGCTTTATGCAGATCGTCAATGTCATGGATCCCATGCTTCTCTTGATAAATCGGGTGACAAACTGGGTAAACCACCTCGTCCATTAACCAACGAGACTCGATATTTGGGTAGTTACCGTGACCATACCGAACGCAGACATCGACATTAGAATCTTCAAACGTGACTAGCTTATTGGTCGGTTCAATCAGCATGGATAGGTCAGGGTGGCGATCGCGAAAGTCACCAATTCTAGGAACCAACCAATGTTGGGCAAATGATGGCACGGTTGAAATAGAAAGTTGAGTAGGGTTTGGGTCTTGGTTAATTCGCCTCACACCATCTTGAATGTGGGCAAAGCCTTTCTTAGCTTGCAGGTAAAGTACTTCACCTTCGTGAGTGAGTACTATTTTTCGGTGCTGGCGAATAAACAAGTCTGCACCTAACCACTCTTCAAGTTGGCGAACTTGTTGGCTGACGGCGGCTGCCGTGACAAACAGCTTTTCAGCCGCGAGTTTAAAACTGCCAGTTTCAGCTGCAGTGTAAAAGTAATAGATCCCTTGAAATGGTGGGGTTCGTTCTCTCACATTAGTTTTCCTTAACTGAATGTCAGTATCTATCGTTTGTCGATGTTGCTCTGTTGGTCGATTATTGACCATAACAAAGCGAAAGATCAACAGGAGAAAGGCTATGAATACGATCACAGCAACCGAAAATACCAACCATTCATTTTTGTCATCGTTATCAGTTAAGAAATTCTATTCTAACTTTGAGCGTTATCTTCAGAATCGTAGAACCAGAAAGCAGCTGTCTGAGTTACCAGAGTATTTATTGATAGATGTCGGGATTACGCAGGATCAAGTCGATCAAGAACTGAAGAAATCGTTTTGGGAGTGAGTCAGGGCAGCGTAGCTTTTACTCAAGGTGGATTTTATTTAACGCTGTTTTTACCCTACATAGTTTTTACTCAACATAGCTTTGTCGGCGTGGAAGAGTTACGTTGCTATTCTGTATTTAGTTATTGGGGAACTGTTTATTTCAGAAGCTGATAGGCAGAGCTAGTTCTCCAATACCTCGTTTACTTCTTCATGTAACCAATGAGTAAACGCAGTCACTCGCTCTTTTCTTGGAGAGCTAGGATCAAAGCAGAGATTGACCTGAACACCGGGTGTCATCCCAATATTGAATGGCTTAACGAGTAGGTTACGTTCGATAAAATCACCAGCCAAGCTATCTGTAGCAAGGCAGACCCCATGTCCAGCCATGACAGTCGTTAACCCCATATCGAAGGTACCCACTTCCATCCACTGCATTGTTTTGCCTTGAGTGGATATGTTGGCTTGTTTGAACCACTCTTCCCAAGGGAAGCATCCGCTATTAAATTGAATTAACCAACATTTGAGTAATTGTTCAGGTGACGTGAACTTTAAAGAGTTGGCCAGTTCAGGTGAACAAAAAGGATAGATGGGTTCGTTGATTAGCATCTCAAGACTCAAGCCTTCCTCAACACATAGGTCCTCGCCTTGTAGAATAGCCACATCAATCTCACCATGTTTTAAATTTGGGGTATCAGACGCTGTTAGCACCTTAATTGGAATCTCAGGGTGTTTGACTGAGAATTTCCAAAGCCTCGGCAGCAGCCAGCGGGAAGCAAATGAAGGAGGGCTGCTAACAACAAGAACGCCTTGAAGGGGCTCTGATTGGATCTTATTTAATCCTACGATTATCTCTTCGAACCCGTCCGAGACATGCTTAAAAAGGGTACGTCCTTCTTGTGTTAAGGCCATTACGCGTCCTTTACGAATAAAAAGCTTACATCCAAGCTGTTCTTCTAGTTGGCGGATCTTTTGGCTGACGGCTGCTTGGCTAACAAACAGTTCTTCAGCAGCTTTACTGTAGCTATTTAAGCGTGCTGCAACTTCAAAATAACGGAGACCAGAAAGGTGGCGCAGTCTATTGTCCATAATCTCAGCTTATAGTCCTTGTTAACAATGGTTGTTCGCTTATCGAACAGGTTATTTCCATAATAGCGACAAATAAACAAGGAATACAAGAGAGAGAAAATGAAAACAATAACCTGTTGGGTCGGCAGATTTGTTAATCAGATGCTTAAAGTTAATGATATAACCAAGATGAGTAAGACGGCTAAATCGAGACAAGTTATTAGTTCGGAAACGCTGAGCAGTCGAATGAGGGAGGACATCGGTCTGGACTATGGGAGCAATGATGCGGCTGATTACACTAAATACTTATAAGTTGAGCTTACAAAAAAGGAGCCGTACAGGCTCCTTCTCTATTTTGATTACTCTTCCCAAACTACCAATTTATCTTTCGGCCAGTTATGACCGACTTCATGGTATTTCTGCTCAAGGATGTGTCGCTTTATCTTGAGAGTTGGAGTAAGAACACCATTATCGATGCTCCATGGTTCCTTAATCATCAGTACGCCTTTGATCTTCTCATGCGAAGCTAACTGTTCGTTCATTTTTTCAATGACGCGTTTGCTTGTTCTTTCGTAACGAGCCCGATCAAAATTAGGGAAGTCATGCGGTACTACGAGCAGGATAGGGCCAGGTAAGCCTAAGCCTATCAAACACATCATTTCGACACGACTGTACTCAAAGAGTTTATTTTCGATTGGTACAGGAGCGACAAACTTGCCTTTCGCGGTTTTAAAGGTATCTTTCTTACGCCCACGAATCGTTAAATAGCCTTCGCTGTCAATATCACCAATGTCACCCGTATGAAGCCAACCTTCTGAGTTAAAAGATTCTTGAGTTGCAATGTCATTTTTGTAATAACCAGAGAACATGCCTTTGCTTCGAACTAAAATCTCTTCGTCTTCTGCAATTTTGAGTTCAATGCCCGGACCAGCATTACCTACAGTGCCAATTTTGTCTGCTCTAAACGGGTGGTTAATCGTGCTGTAGGCGAAAGACTCAGTCATTCCCCAAGCTTCGGTAATGTGTAGGCCAACACTCTCATACCATGCAAGTAGAGCTGGTGATACCGGAGCTGAGCCACAGCCAAGAACGCGAGCTTGGTCTAACCCCAGACCATCAGCCAGTTTCTTCTTAATGAGGTTATTCACGAACGGAATTTTAAGTAAGAAGTTCAGTTTTTTCTGTGGAAGCTTATCTTGGATTCGTTGTTGGAATAGAGTCCATAAACGAGGAACTGAAATAAACAAAGTTGGACGATGCATTTTTACATCATCAATAAATGTGTCTAAAGATTCAGGGAAAGCAGTAACCACCCCCCCCATCACTGAAGAACCAAAGATGTACACTCGTTCGGTTATATGGGCAAGCGGCAGATAAGAAAACAGGCGATCGCCGGGTTGGATACCAATGTGATCGATTAACCTCTGAACAGACCATGTAAAGGCACCATACGTGAGCATTGCGCCTTTCGGTAACCCAGACGTACCCGAAGTATACACAAGCGACATCAGCTTATCATCGTGATGCTGAGGTCGTTTGGTTGAGGGTTCATGTGTCTCGATAAGTTGCTCAAAAGTGTGCTGGCACTTAGCGGCAGTATCGTAGGGTAACGAGATACTAATTAGACTCGGATTATCATCGAGTACTTTTTGAGTAGCTTTAGGATCATCAAGCTTACCTGCAATTACGATCTTACTTTCACTGTGTTCAATACAGTATTGAATGGTGTCTGCACCCGCTGTTGGAAAGATTGGGACGCTGACAAAATCTCCTAACATCATGGCAAGATCACAGATAAACCACTCTGCACAGTTTTTTGAAACGAGAGCGACTCGATCGCCGGGTTGGGCTCCGAATCCTTCTAATGCTGACGCCAGTTTTAGTGCTTTGTCGGCCACTTCTTTATAAGTAAATTCAACAAATTGGCGGTTGATGATTTGTTTTAAATAGACTTCATCTGGGCGTTCTTCTGCCCATTTTAAAATCATGTCATTGGGTGTAGGGAGAGCTGTTGCTTTTTCTTGGCTAAACTCGTTAGGCTGAATCATTGTCTAACTCCATGTTTTTCGCTAAGTTATTTTTGTTAAAATCATGTTAAATGTACCATGGTTTTTTCTTTTAGGGAGTAAAATTAGCGTTTTCTGTTATCCGTGCAGGCACGTCTGTAACTTGCGGGTGTTACTCCGGTCCTTTTCTTAAAGATTCTTGAAAAATACGACACATCCTTGTAGCCACATTGGTAAGAAATAACAGCTATTTTTGATTCGGTATCGGCTTCGATTAACTTTTTGGCTAACAGGATTCGTTTATCGCACACAAAGTCTCTAAAACTTACCCCAAAGTGTAGATGAAACTTCTTAGAAAAGTAGGTTGTTGAACAATGACACTTTTCTGCGATTTCTGTTTCTCTGATTTCTTTGTTGATGTTGTCCATAACAAAGTTAACGACTTCAGAGGTAAACAACTTTGCAGGTAATTGATTGTTGTTGTTTGTATCTCGGTCGATATCAAAGTGAGGTTCGAAGATATGCTGTGTTTTACTCTTAAGTTCTTCGAATGTACTGGTCAGATGATTACTGTTTGTTTCGATAATGAAAAATATATTCTTATGATTTCGAACGATATTAGGTAACGGATCCGAGCAAATAATGACAATTCTCTTGTTCAAGTTCTCGCAAATAGATAACGCCATTGTAAGTAGTTGAAGTTTATCCGGTCTATTCAATATAAAAAATACTAGTCTGACATCTAAGTCACTGATTACAGATATGTCTTGCTTACAATTTTCAATAGGGAAGTAGTGGCTTATTTTATTGATAATAACAGCATTAAATTCACTGTCTTTATCTGATAATAAAGGTGTTACTACTTTCATATAAATACCAACTCTATTTCATATTAAACTGTGAGTTTAAAAATAGATAAATTACGATGCATAATAATTAGATTAGAAGTACCACAAAAAAGTGCAAGTGAATGGCAAGAAAATCCTAACCGAATATATCTCTCACCTCTAGATTTAGTTTACAGGTAAACAAAGCCTGATACTAAAATCAAGGAGAGGTTCTCATGGATAAGTTTTTGAATAATTGTAAAGAATTCATGAAAGATGAAGAAGGGTTGACTGTTATCGAGTACGTAATCGGTGCAGCATTATTAGTGTTAGGTTTAACCACGGTATTCTCTGGATTGGGCACTACTCTAGCAACCAAATTAAACACCATTGTTGCCAATGTCGGCACCCCGTAGTTGATAGCGTCATGGATAAGAAAAAAATTGGACAACAAAAAGGACTTACAACTACTGAGTATGTGATCGGTGCAGCCTCGCTCGTTCTTGCTGTTGGATTGGTTTTTTCTGGGATGGCAGCGGCCTTACTTAGTAAATTCCAGAGTATCATATCGAGTGTGTGAATTTTATATATGATTAATGAGCCTTCAGTTTTTTGGGCATTGCTAATTGCAGTTTCGGTATACGATGTTGAGAAACATCGTATACCAAACAAAATATTGATACTGTTTTTGTTTGTGTATTTCTTATCAATGTTTAACCGCAATTACTCCTTTGATGTTTTCTTAATGTCCTTCGTTGGATTCGTAGTGTTTTTTTGTTTTGGATTGCTCTTATATTTTTTAAGAGCTATGTCTGCAGGAGATGTGAAGTTATTGGGTATTGTGGGGATGTATCTCGGGTGGGGACAGTTACTTGGTGCGTCGTACTTTATCTTACTTTCTTCTGGAGTGATCGGGACTTTCTACCTGCTATATAACTTTTCCAACTCGAACAGTCTTAGCATCAAAGGCTATTTTGAAAATAAGCTGATTGTGCTTGGTGGAGTGGCACCAGTATTAGATGAAAGTGCGAGTTTGCACGCTAGGTATTCAAATAAGGTGACGATGCCTTTTGCACCCTCTGTTGTCATGGGATTGGCGATGTATAGCTACTTTACTTAAATCTGTTGTTGGTTAGCTTCATGGAGAGGAATAATATATGGATATTATAGGGCGTACTGCTCCAACAACTTTGAAGCCTCAAATTTCAGCCCCAGCCGTTCCTACATCTATTGATATGCTGGGTGTTCCTGAAGTTGTTATAGAAAACCTTGTGTTGAAGCACCTGTCAGCCTACCCCAAGTCGGATGTTTTAGAGCTTTCTAACTATTTGTGTGTTGTGACACATATTGTTGAAAGTGCGTTGGCTGTGTTGAGAACAAAGTCATTGATTGAAGTTTTTCAACCAACCTCTAACCTTTCTCTCTCATCTGCATCTCATAGTCACGTTCGCTATTCCCTTTCTGAGAAAGGACTTGAAGAAGCTGATCTTGCCTTTAAACGTGATGCTTATTTAGGTCCTGCCCCCGTTTCACTTACTCAATATAGTGATGTGGTCAAGCAGCAGGATCTAAGAGCAGAGCTAGTGACTCGGCCACATGTCGAAGCAGCACTGAATGATGTATATGGTGTCGACAAAATGATTTCGGTATTGGGGCCAGCAATCAATTCCGGGCGTGCCTTGTTGCTGTATGGGCATGCGGGGACGGGTAAAACATTTGTAGCTTCACGTATTGTCAATGCGCTGCATACGTCTGTTTTCATTCCTTATGCCGTTTATGCATTAGGTAATATCATTAAGGTATTTTCCGCACAACATCATAAACCGTTGGATAGTAATGGCAGCGATCAGAGTATTTCCCTCAAAGATCAATACGACAAGCGTTGGCTTAATTGTGAAAGGCCGAATATTCAGGTGGGTGGAGAACTGACTATGGATATGCTTGAAGTTAATCATTCTGAGAACAGTCGTGTTTGGTTAGCGCCTGTACAAATGATGGCAAATAATGGGATTTTTATCATTGATGACCTTGGTCGTCAGCCCATGCCTGTCGATGCTTTGCTTAATCGTTGGATTGTACCAATGGAATATTCCTTTGATTATTTATCGCTACCTAATGGCCAGCAAATCACGATGCCGTTTGTTCTAACGCTTGCCTTTTCTACCAATCTAAATCCCAAGAAAATAAGCGACCCTGCATTTTTACGTCGTTTAGGTTATAAAATTGAATTCAAGCCGTTGAATCAGCGAGATTATGAAGCTTTATGGATGAGCGTCGTCGCTGATAAAGAGGTAGAGCTTCAAGATGGTTTCTTTGAGCGTTTGTCTCAAATGCACACGCTTCTTAAGGTACCACTTTTCCCTTGTTTGCCGAAAGATCTCGTTGGTATAAGCAAAGACATTCTTTCGTTTGAGCAACTCCCACCTGTTATTACATTCGATATTCTTTCCATGGCATGGGAAGTCTATTTTACCTCTGATGGACACGAGGAAGAGAATAATGAATAAGAGTCAAGTTTTCCTACTGTTTTTACTGTCCGTAGTATTCGGCTTGGCGGCTGTATTTTTTGCTAAGCAGTGGATGGATGATCAAGTTCAGCCAACCGTTGAAGTTGAAACGGTTGAGCGTCACCCCGTTGTTGTCGCATCACAAGAAATTGAAGCCGGAACCATTATCGAAGATCAGTTCTTAACTACTCGGTTGATGGAAGTTGATTGGATTAATGAAAATAACTATTCGGATAAAGCGGATCTGATTGGCAAGGTTGTTGCGAATACTATCTATGCCGGAGAGGTGCTTCACAAGTTACGATTTACTGTACCAGGAGAAGGGTCAACACTTGCCGCTCTTATCCCTGAAAATAAACGTGCGGTAACGATACGTGTTGATGATGTTATTGGTGTGGCCGGTTTCTTATTACCTGGGAATAAGGTTGATATTCTCAATACCGTTTCTTACGGAAAAAACTCTGCAGCGACTCAAACCGTTCTTAAAGATATTAAGGTTTTGGCTGTAGACCAAACAGCTAAAACGAAAGAAAACAGTCCGATTATTGTACGAGCGGTAACTCTTGAGATGACGCCGAAAGAGGCCGAGAAACTTCTCACGGCTAAAAGCAAAGGCAGCATTCAGCTGACTTTGAGAAACCCACATGAAGTTGAGAAAAAAGTGGTTCGTCGATATGTGCCTAGACCAAGTGTCACCATTATCAAAGGTACAGAAACATCTAATGTGCGCGTCAAGGATTGAGGTGAAATATGAAAATATTAATTGCGTGTGTTTTGAGCCTGATTTGTTTTTCGACGGCCAGTGTTGCGGCGTTACAGACGGGAAAAACAGTCACGGTTCCACATCATAAATCTACGCATGTGGTGCTGTCGGGAAAAGCGGCGAAGGTTTCTCTTGGTGATCCTGAAGTCTTAGATATTGTAATTTTAAAATCAAATGAATTGTTCTTAATCGGCAAAAAATTAGGTGCGACAAACCTAATGGCTTGGGATTCACGAGGTCAGTTGATCGAGTCTATTAATATTGAGGTTACTCATGATCTTAATAGCCTCAAAGCTAAATTGTATGAGTTTCTTCCTGATGAAACTATTGAAGTGCACAGCGCGCAGAACCGTTTGTTGCTGAGTGGTCAGGTCAGTAACCAGCAACAAATGAATGTGGCGATGCGAATCGCGGAAACTTATTCATCAGGGCAGGCTGCTGACGAATCCAAAGAAAGCGGCAGTGAACAAGCTGCAGCGACAGGTGTTATTAACCTGATGTCTATAGGTGGCGCGCAACAGGTTATGTTAGAGGTGACGGTTGCCGAGGTTCAAAGAAGCTTAGTGAGAAAGTTTGATGCGAACTTCCATTTTTTCCAAACCAGTGGTTCTGACTTTTCTTGGGGGGCGTCTTCTGTACCTGCCGGAGTATTAGGAGCTACGCCTATCTTCAATATTCCCACGTCGACGGACTACGGCATTTTAGGGTCTTTCATTGATAGTAATACTCTGTTTACTTTCGCACTGGACGTAGCAAAACAAAACGGGGTCGCTAAGGTATTGGCTGAACCTAACTTAACCGCATTAAGTGGTTCTAAGGCTGAGTTTTTAGCGGGTGGTGAATTTCCTATCCCTGTGCCAGACGAAGATGGCATTACCATTGAATACAAAGAATACGGTGTAGGGCTTAAGTTTATACCGACGGTACTCAGTGACAAAAAAATCAATTTAAATCTAGCCGTTGATGTTAGTGAGATAGCCAATACCAGCTCATTGACCATTGATCCGGGTACCACAAATGCGACTTATTTTATCCCACCTATTACTCGACGTAGCGCGTCATCAACACTTGAGCTAGCCGACGGCCAAACAATCGGTATTGCGGGTTTACTCAGTGAGAATGTCAGAGATGTCAGCAACAAAATGCCGGGTATTGGTGATGTTCCTATTTTAGGTCAGCTCTTTAATAGTCAAGAGTATGTGTCTGGAGAAACTGAGCTGGTCATTCTTGTTACGCCTCGACTCGCCAAACCGGTGGATCGAAGTAAAGTAACACTGCCAACTGATGCCTTTGTGGACCCTAATGACTTGGAATACTATTTGTTAGGCCGAAGTGCTTACATAGCTGCACCGTCTGAATCTGATTCAGAGCAATCTCAAGCTTCACAGGATATATCACCGACCGATGGTGGTAGCGAAGGCTCATTTGGGCATGATTTATAAGGGGATAGATATGACTAAAATAATGATGATCTTTCTCGCAATGTTATTAGTTGGCTGTGCGAACGATGCTCGTTTAGGGCATTCGGTAGCACTAGTGAAAACAGAGCAAACGTATAACCCTAATGCTACCCAAGAGAATTTACTCGAAGTACCTGATGGTACAGGGGAGCGGATGCAGACTGGTTACGACAGATATGTTGGCAAAGGTGAAAACGATCTGTCCGGAAGTAGTAGCCAGATCTTAGAAGATTTTAACTAAATCTGGAGGTACTCATATGTTGTATCGAGTATCACAAAGCCCTAAAAAACAACAAGGCTTAGTTGTGGTGATGATTACTGCTGCCTTGTTGGTTTTTCTAGCGGTCTCAGCGCTAGCTGTAGACATAAACCATATGGTTGTAAATAAAACGCGCTTACAAAATGCGGTTGATTCTGCAGCGCTGGCTGCCGCAACCATATTAGACAATAGCAAAGATAAAGACGCGGTGGATGCAGAAGTCGGTACGGCGCTCAATGCCATGGCGGCTTCAACAGGGAACCAAGAAATTGATTTCTCGACCGCTTCTATAAGCATTGATTATTCGAATGACCCACAAGATTTTACTGGCACGGCGACGTTCGGTGCAAGTGATGATGTTTATGTGCGAGTTCGCGTAGATGCACTAGAGATGGATGAATTTTTCATTCATATGTTTGGTCTTGATAAGGAAGTATCGGCAAGTGCCGTTGCTGGGCCAAGCTCTGGGCAAGATGTAGTTAATAACGTTGTACCCATTGGGGTGTGTATTGGTGATGGCACTTCGGATAACGATATTGACCCAGAAGATGGCTATCACGATGTGACAGGCGAAGAGATAGTTAATGTATTTGGATATGAAGTCGGAACGGTCCACGCATTGAAGGTGGGTGACAGTAGCTTGTCAGAAATGGGCAACGGTAATTATCATCTGTTGGATTTCGGTTCCGGTGGTAAAACCGTCAAAGAAGGTTTAGGTGGTAGCTATGACCAGCCAGTCAAAATTGGTGAAGATATCACGACCAAACCAGGTGGCACGGTTGGCCCCACAGGCGATGGTTTGAATACTCGTTTTGGCGATTATGGTGGTGGCTTATCGGCATCCGATTACCCTTCAGATTATGTAACCACAGAACCTACCAATGAAATAACGATTGATGCAGGTACGGGAGAGATAGATTCTGACGGAAGTTATACCTATGCTCAATATGAGTCAGATACCAACGCCTGTATAGCAAACGGTGGTTCCGGGTGTGCATCTAATGGTGTTGCTTGGCGTCGTATTTTACCCATTCCTATGGTTGATTGCTCAGGTAAAAGTGGTGGTGCAACTGACTTTACCGTAAACAAAATTGGCTGCTTTTTCTTGTTACAAAAAGCTCCAACTAACAACTCAGGTACACCCGCCGTTTTTGGTGAGTTTATCCACTCTTGCAGTGTTGCTGGTGGATCTGGTAGTACAACGTCGACAACGGAAGGGACTTATAAGATTGTTCTGTATAAAGACCCCAATAGTGGGGAATCTTGATCATGAAGCCATCTAATCAATTTCAACAGGGGTTTGCTGCCGTAGAGATGGTCATCGCGACTCCCGTTTTACTGTTTTTTCTAGTCTTAGTTCTAGAGCTTGGCAATATTCTTGTTCATTACAATGTGATATCGAAGTCAGTGCAGAATGGCGCTCGTTATGCGGTTAGTGAAGTGTATGGAACCATTGGTGGAACCATCGCACCGACGTCTGAAATTCAGAATGTGGTGGTCTATGGTCAGAACAGCGCAGGAACAGCTGTATTATCTTCATTGACGACATCGGATGTGACCGTAACCCCGCCTTCAGGCGACAGTTATGTACGAGTTAGTGTGACGTATGATTATGTTCCACTCTTTTTGTCTATCCCTTTTTCGAATGAGAGTTTTGCTGTTCCATTAAGTGTGACTTCAGTGATGAGGGTGCTGTGATGATAAGACTTAAAAGACGAACCAAAGGGCTTGCCATTATTGAGTTCACTTTGGTCTCATCATTAATTTTTCTGCTGCTCTTCCTCATTTTAGCGTTAGGTGCCTATATATTTTCGCTGCAAATGGTCAGTGAAGCGACTAGGAAGGCTGCTAGGTTAGCGACTGTATGTTACGTCCTAGATAGAGACAATATTGCGGGAATGGTGGTGGATGATATTCCTCTTGTTGGATTTACTAATGCTAACTTAGAAGTGGCTTACTTAGACGCGAGCGGGGGAGAGGTTGCTTCTGATTTTGAAGCTAACTTTGGCAGTATTAAGTTTGTACGTGCTAGGGCTACGGGTTATGGCATTCAGTTAATCAGTAACCTAAGCTTTCTAGGAGAGAATGGATTTCTTGCTGCCCCTGCGTTTGAAACAATATTACCAGCTGAAAGCTTGGGTGTGGTTAGGGCGGACTCTGAAAAAAGGAATCGGTGTCCATAAGTTATTTATTACAGGAGTAGCGGTATGGGGGAAGCGATCAAAATAACGCCGAATGAAAACGATAAGGATATGACGCGTTTAAGAACGAATCTAAAGGTTTGGTTAGTCTACAGTACTGACGGCTTTCATTCGCATATGAGTAAAGAACTAAAAAAATGCCGAAATGTTCATGTAATGTCGTTTTCTCTTGCGGCAATGAGTGAGGAATACCTGAAAAGTGCAGATGTCCCAGAGCTTATTTTCGTTGAAGCTAATGGGAATTGGGCGCAAAAAATGGTTGAGTTGCAAGGGTATGATTTGTCTTTAGAAGACAAGGATTTGTCTTTAGTTGTGCTCGGTGATGAAAGTGATAATGGATCATTAAAAATCGCACTTCGCTTAGGGGCTTCAGATTTTCTGTCTCATAATGTGACTCTATCGGATTTACTTCCATTATTGAAGAAAACCGCTTCCGAAAAGCTTGAAAACTCCAGTTACGGAGAGTTTATCTTGTTTTTGAATACCAAAGGAGGGATGGGGGCAACCACCTTGGCGCTAAATACTGCCATTGAGATGGCCACTCAACACCCTAATGAAGTTCTTTTACTCGATATCGATCTTCAGTTTGGCGTGATTCCAGACTATTTGAACATAGTACCGACTTATAGCGTTTCGGATGCGATCAACAATTCGAATGATTTGGATGAAATGTCTTTGGGCTCTTTGGTAAATAAACACGAATCAGGTCTCCATGTTCTAAGCTTTAAACATGAAAATAACGCTGATGACTTCGAGCAGGCTCAGAAAATTGGCAGATTACTTCCAATTCTGCGTCGTTTCTACCCTTATGTGATCATTGACCTATCTAGAGGATTAGATCACGTGTTTGCATCAGCAATATCACCCGCGACTAAAGTACTTTTGGTTTTGCAACAGAGCTTAGTGTCAGTAAAAAACACAAGTCGATTAATTAAATCTCTGAAATTTGAGTACGGCATACAAAGCGATTCAATAGAGGTCATTCTCAACCGTTATGAAAAGCGACATTCAATTAAGTTGAAAGACATTGAGCAAGCAGTGGGCAACCACGACATACACCTTATGCCAAATGATTTTAAAGTCGCGCTAGAGAGTGCCAACTTGGGGCAGCCGTTAGTTCAGTCGAGAAAAAAAAGCTCTATTACTCGCTCTATCATCGACTTATCTCATGTTCTTTCACCACCGGAGCAAGAAGAGAAAGGGTGGCTGAAAAAGTTGTTTTCATAATGGGTTGATGAAAAGTAAACACGAGGGATTGTGATGTTCTTTAAACGAAAAAATGTAAATCCAGAGTTTGAAAAAAAAGTAGAACAGATTTCGCATGATTCAGAAGATGCCAATCCTGTTGAACGTTTATCAAGTGTTGAGACGTCCAGTCACTCTCGGACAGAAGCGAGCATTGAAAAGGAGAAAGCGATCGATGAAGCTCGAAAAGTACTGGAGCAAGAATTATCAATCAAACACTTCTTTCACAAGCAGTTGCTTGAAACGTTAGACTTAGGATTACTTTCTAGCTTGGAGAAAGAGCGCGCCAAGCTAGATTTGCATGAAGCTATCGTTCAGTTGATGGCTGATGATGGTAGTCATGCACTCAGCGCAGAAGGTCGTAAACGGGTCATCAAACAGATAGAAGATGAAGTTTTTGGCCTTGGCCCATTGGAACCCTTATTAGCTGATCAAACTGTGTCGGATATATTGGTCAACGGCCCAAAAAGTGTTTACGTTGAGCGAAGGGGTAAACTCGAAAAAACGCCCTATACTTTTCTTGATGACCGCCATTTAAGAAACATTATTGACCGTATCGTCAGTCAGGTTGGTCGTCGGATAGATGAAGCATCACCTATGGTAGATGCCCGCTTAGTTGATGGTTCCCGTGTGAATGCGATTATCCCGCCTCTCGCACTCGATGGCCCTTCAGTTTCGATTCGTCGTTTTGCCGTCGATCGTTTGACGATGGATAACTTAATTGGTTACGACTCAGTCTCGCCTCAGATGGCTAAATTTGTAGAGGCTGCGGTGAAAGGTGAGCTGAATATCTTGATTTCAGGAGGGACGGGGTCAGGGAAAACAACCACACTGAATATCTTTTCTGGTTTCATTCCGCGAGACCAAAGAATTATTACCATAGAAGACTCGGCAGAATTACAACTGCAACAACCACATGTCATTCGCCTAGAAACCCGTCCTGCGAACCTAGAAGGGAAGGGAGAAATCAGTCAGCGCGAATTGGTTAAAAATACCTTGCGTATGCGACCAGACCGAATCGTGGTTGGGGAGGTGCGAGGTAGCGAAGCCGTTGACATGCTAGCGGCGATGAATACCGGTCATGATGGTTCTCTTGCGACCATTCACGCGAATACCCCCCGTGATGCCTTAAGTCGTGTCGAAAACATGTTCTCGATGGCAGGGTGGAACATATCAACCAAAAACTTACGAGCTCAGATTGCTTCGGCTATCCACCTTGTTGTTCAAATGGAACGCCAAGAAGATGGTAAGCGTCGTATGGTGAGTATCCAAGAGATCAACGGCATGGAAGGTGAGGTGATCACGATGTCGGAAATATTCCGTTTTCAGCGTAAAGGTATTGATGAAGACGGCAATATTATCGGTTATTTCACGGCAACGGGGGTCGTTCCTCAATACCATGACCAGTTAGTCAAACGTGGACTCGACCTGCCTTTCGAGCTCTTTAGTGAGACCAAACGTTAAGGAGAGATTATGGACAATGTAAGCGTTTCATTAGGTCTATTATTCATTGCGGTGCTTTTTATCTCTCAAGCTTTGTTGCTCCCTGCTGCAGGGAAAAAAGCGAAGCACAAAGAGTTGTCTCGACGTTTGAAAGAGACGCAACGTAATATCGATGCAGAGAGTTTGTCATTACTCAAAGAACACTATAACAAAGAGCTGTCCCCGCTAGATCGTAAGCTCATCGTTATTTCTTTCTTCGCTGGCTTGAAAAAAATGTTGGAACTAGCCGGTATGAAAGTGACGTTAAGCAGGTTCTTACTTATTGTTTCTCTTTGTGGTGTGTCACTCACGTTGATATCGATAATGACCAACCAAGTATGGTTCATTAGTGTCGCGGCGTTCATTTTTGTTTGGGTTATCGCTTATCTATTTGTGCAAAATCGAGTGACTTACCGAATGGCTCGATTTGAGGAACAACTTCCTGAGGCTTTAGATATTATTCGACGCGCATTGCAAGCAGGACAACCGCTCGTCCAATCATTCAATGAAGTTGGCGAAGAACTTCCAGATCCAATCGGTATTGAATTTAAA
This sequence comes from Vibrio sp. QJM3NY_39, assembly GCF_057785895.1. Classification (NCBI taxonomy): domain Bacteria; kingdom Pseudomonadati; phylum Pseudomonadota; class Gammaproteobacteria; order Vibrionales; family Vibrionaceae; genus Vibrio; species Vibrio sp. QJM3NY_39. The sequence goes on from NZ_CM173505.1 coordinate 659,831, forward strand.
AATACCTATAACCTACTTAACTATGGTTATGACTTACGCTTAGCGATTCTACAGATGACAGAACGAGTACCAACCGTCTCAATGTTGGCATTTTCTAGTGCCGTAATGTTGCAAAAAGAGACTGGGGGTAACTTATCTGAAAACCTGCAAAAGGTATCTGAAGTACTGAGAGCGCGTTTTAAACTGGAAAGAAAAATCAAAACGCTCTCTGCTGAAAGTCGTTTATCAGCATGGATCTTAACGTTATCCCCATTTGGTTTGTTCTTCGCCTTAAGGGTCGCTAGCCCCGAGTATATAGAGCCACTCTATAAAGATCCTCGCGGTCTCTCGATGGTCAGTGTCGGTATTGTTCTTTTGGCTATCGGAGCCTTGTGGATTAAAAAGATCATCAGCATAGAGATTTAACCTATGGAATTATTAAATATTGAAGTTTGGAAGCAGATGTTAGCAGACTTTGGAGTTAGCTCTCAGATGGTTATCTATTCGATGATTTTGCTTACAACAGTCTTGTTAACACTAACGCTTGGATTTCTATTTTTAGGAGCTCGTTCTCCTTTGGACAAGAAACTGAGACAGATATCAGAAGACGGGGCACCGACTGGCAGAAAACCATACGACTTCTCAAATACGTTAGAATCATTAAGCCCTTTTATAAGTAAAGGTAATAAAAAAGATAATGAAACTTACTCGGAAAAGTTGATGCATGCCGGGTTCCATGAGAAGAGTTCGTTATCGGTTTTCTATGCGTTGAAGGTTTTATCTAGCTTGATAGGTATCGTCGCGGGCTTTATGGTTTATTACATAGCGTTGGGCGGAGATTATAATAATTTACTCATCATGACCTGTGTTTTTCTTGGCACATTCACACCTAATATTATTCTCAGTAAGCTACAAAAAGAGCGTCAGAAAAAAATCAGAAACGGCGTCCCTGATGCGCTTGATCTTCTTGTTGTATGTACTGAATCAGGACTTGGCTTTAATGTAGCTCTTGGACGTGTTGCATCAGAACTCTATATCTCTCAGCCGGAGCTTGCGGATGAACTAGAGACTGTGTTTGCCAAAATCCAAGCTGGCGTCACTATGCCTGATGCGCTTAGGCAGCTTATTGAACGAACCGGTTTAGTCGAATTGGAAGGTTTGGTTTCTTTGCTTTCTCATGCATCGAGAATGGGCGGAAGTTTAGCGCAAACGCTCCGTGACTATACCGAAGACTTTAGAGATAAGCGTCAGCAAGCCGCTGAAGAAATCGCGGCGAAAATACCGACTAAAATGTTATTTCCCATGTTGATATTTATTTGGCCTTGCTTTTTCATTGTTGCACTTGGCCCTGGACTCTTGATTGTAATGGACGCATTAAGTGCGCCGGGAGCAAGTTTATGATTTTCTACAATAAGTTTCTTCTTCTTTTATTGCCAGTCTTGCTACTCGGTTGTGCTTCTTCTGATGAACCAACTAATCAATTTGATGCAGAATTGTATTCCGGTAAGCCAATCGATACTTTAACTAGCGATGAGCCACCTCTTAATGAAAAAGAAGCAATTATGCGCGGTGACATTGCTCTGCGAGACAACAACATAGACTTGGCGTTGTATGAATACATACGCTCTTTGTCTTTCCCTGAAAAAGAGTTTCACGATAAAACCCTGTTCACTATTGGCCAAATACATTCATCTCGCGGTAATTATGCGTTGGCCGAGAGAGCTTACCTTGCTGCGCTAGATTTTAACCCTGCCCACACAGAAGTGTTGGAGCAGTTAGGCGTTCTATACACCAAACAACGTCGCACAGATGAAGGACGTAGTTATTTCTTTAAAGCGATTAATTCAGACCAAGTTCGTTTAAAAAGCAGTGAAACTATCCAAAACTACCAAGCATTGAACCAAAGTGAAGTGGCCAGTTTGAAGGTCGATAGTATGTCTCCATCATTGGCGTATATGGGGATTGGGGTACTGGAAGATGTTGACGGGAAGCATCAGATTGCACAAGAGTACTTTAAAAAGTCACTGACGATAGATAAAAGTTCAGTCAAAGCTTTGCTGAATATGGGCTATTCTCACTACATGTACGGTAACTACAAGGAAGCGTATCAGTACACGCGTTCAGCTTTAGAGTTAGAGCCGAATAATGAAAAAGCTCAGAATAATCTGGCACTTATTTATTTAGCGTCTGGGGATATTAAAAAAGCAACCAACGTATTCATGAGGCATATGGAAGCTCCGGAGGCGTTAAATAATGTCGGCTACTTCTTGATATTACAAGGAAAGCCCGATCAGGCAGTTCCTTATTTACAACAAGCTATCGATAAAAAATCATCTTATTACAAAGTAGCGAATGAAAACTTAAACAGAGCGTTAGCAGAAGTGAGAGAGATGGAACAGTAATGATTTGACTTTGGCTCAATGAAAAGGACCTTCATATTGCCTAAAAATGAGAGTTTTAACAAAGATATCGTTGTTATTTCTGCAATTTGGCTAGTTTGTGCCATCGCGATATTTATTTACAAGTGGGAAAGCGTTTCAATACTCAACCTGAATGATAATGACGATTATATGCGTTTTGTTCAGTTTCAAGAGTGGATGAAGAATGGTCATTGGTATCTTGAACCGATGAGTAACTTTAATCCCGCTGATGGTATTATAATCCATTGGTCTCGCTTCCCTGACCTAATGTTATCGCTAGTCGCTTTTCCACTATTACTAGTCGCCGATGATAGTGTTGCGTATACGATTTCAATATCGATTGTTCCATTACTTTATTTACTGATTTTTGCATTGTCATGTTTTTATTTAAGTGAACATTTATTCGGCGACAAATATCGTTTTATTAGCATGATGTTTGCTATCTCCTCCCCTTCAATTATTCACTTCTTACCGGGTTCTATTGATCATCATAATATTCAGCTTATCTTTGCAGCCCTATTTTTAGCTTTAACACCTGTGAATTATCGCCAGGTGAATCACTCATGGCGTGTTTATGCTCAATCAATTATCCTGTCTTTATCGTTGTGGACTGGTTTAGATAATGTATTGTTATTTATGTTTTTCTTCGCTATTTACACCGTGTATTGCGGTCTTGTTCGCCACGAGTGGTTTGGTTATATCTCTAAGTTGTATGCGAGTTCCGCTCTGTTCGGGATTTGTGCGGTTTTATTAAATCGGCCTTATGATGAGTTTTTTGTTTTTAAATACGACGAAATATCATTTGTTCTCATCATTCTTTTCTTTTGTGGCTGGCTTTTCGTTAATGTTTATCACCGATTAATGAATGAAGATAAAAGCCTGCTACAAAAGGTTTTTCTGTTCGTATTTCTTGCTGTTGTGTTTTTAATTCCAGTGGCAGTACTTTACCCATCACTCAGTAGTGCGTTGTTTATTGATTACCCTCCGATACTTAAAGTGTATTGGCTAGACCAAGTGACAGAAGCGAAATCGGTCGTTAGATATGTCGCAAGTCATGGTTTTTTCTCGATAGAGAATTACGCTTTGCTCGTGATTCCTGCCACTTTATATCCATTTTTTAAGCGTAAAAACCACCACTGCACAATTTTGTATCTCATTTTTCTGTTTAATCTAGCCCTTGCGATTTTTTGGCAGATTAGGGTCATGAGATTGTGCTTTGTGTTAGCTGCTCCTCTTCAAGCATATGTTGTTCTGCAGTTGTCAGATTACATTCGCTCTTCAATCTTAAAAGCTACAGTTATTTTTTCTGGCGCACCGTTAGCTGTAGCATTTGTCATTCTCGCTTTGTCGCCAACAGAGGAAATTACAACTACTCTTGATGAAGAGAAAGAATCGCTGAATATCTATAAAGTACTAAAAGATAACGATATCAACTCACAAACCATCCTCTCTGGAATAGAAACTGGGGCTCCTGTATTAGCAAAGACAAATAACAGTATTATTGCCGCTCCTTATCATCGAAATATTGTCGGGAATAGGTTTCTTATTGAGGTAATGCTAGAGGAAGATCTCGGGTTAGTTGAAAGGAAAATTATAGATAAAAGCGTAGATATTATTGTTGTTGGCAATGATCCGCATTTGTTGATTCTAAAGGGTTCGGCGGGAGAGGAGGCGTTTATCAATAAATTATACAGCTCAGATACTCCAACTTGGTTGGAGGTTGTGCACGACAACATTGAAAGCGGTTACCGAGTCTTTAGAGTTAAGGGGAGTTCATGAAAAACCAAACCATTGCTGTGTTACTCCCGTGCTATAACGAAGCTGGTGCGGTCGGAAAAACGGTCATTTCTTTTCAACAAGCTTTACCTAATTCTACTATTTATGTTTACGACAACAATTCAACCGACAACACGGTCAACGAGGCGTTACAAGTAGGGGCGATTGTGCGACATGAGCCTCGCCAAGGTAAAGGGGAAGTCGTGAGGCGGATGTTCTCTGATGTTGAGGCTGATGTTTATGTGATGGCTGATGGCGATGACACTTACGATGCGTCAGTATGCTCGGTGTTGATCGAGCAATTAAATAATGAAAAGCTCGATATGATTATTGGAAGTCGTGAGCGAACTTCAATGGCTTACCCAAAAGGACATATCCTTGGGAATAAGATGTTTTCATCACTGATTAACTTAGCATTCAATGCACAATTGAATGATGTATTTTCTGGCTATCGAATTATGAGCCATCGATTTGTCAAAACCGCACCTATCTTCAGCGATGGCTTCCAAATAGAAACAGAGCTCACCGTGCATGCGTTACACCATAATATGTCAATCAAAGAAGTCTCAACTCAATACCAATCTAGGCCGGAAGGGACTTCCAGTAAACTGAACACCTTGAGTGATGGCCTCAAGATCCTCAACTTTATCTTGTTCTTATTGAGAGATGTAAAACCAATGTTTTTCTTTGGCGTGCTCTCGATATTGCTTGGTCTTATTTCATTGAGCTTAGGTATTCCCGTTATTGTTGAATTCGTTGACACGGGTTTAGTGGCAAGGCTACCTACAGCTGTTTTGTCTAGCTCAATAGCTTTGATCGCTGTGATGTCTTTTTTCTGCGGTTTGATACTCGATAACGTATCACGAGGTAGGCGAGAGATGAGAATACTCTCTATTTTAAGATTTAAGGACGATAAATAATTAGGCTGAGGTTTTTGGCCAAGGGAGCTGCACTCGAGTGCTTGAAGTGCTTGAAGTGCTAGGTGGAGTTGCAATTGTATAGTTGCTGCTGTGATGACGATTTTGATTAAAGTAAGAAGTAGGCGACTAGCTCCCCTACCTCTTACTCTCAATTATTACTTAGATTGCGAGACCGGTAATCGCACCCAATAACATAAAGATCCCCACTAAACCTACAATCGGCATCTTCACGGTTTTCAAGAGCCAAACACCAACAATGATCAGAGCGAAGTCTAAGCCGCTACTCACTGCACTTGTGAAGATGGGTTGGTATAGAGCTGCAAGTAATAAGCCGACTACAGCCGCATTCACACCTGTAAGCGCCCCAGCTACTAGAGGCTTGCTCGCAATTGCCTGCCAGTTCTTCAGTACACCCAGTAGCAATAAGAAGCCAGGTAAGAACACCGCAACCGTTGCTAATAGAGCACCTGTAATCGGCGCTGACGGCATTAATACATAACCGAGGTAAGTGGCTAACGTAAACATCGGGCCCGGCACCGCTTGCGCAGCAGCATAGCCTGTTAGGAAGGTATCTTGAGACAGTTGGTCTCCAATACCATTCTGTAGCAACGGAAGAACCACGTGACCGCCACCGAAGACTAAGCTGCCTGCTTGGTAGAACAAACCAAACACTTCGATGCCTTGAGAATATGCACTGAATAGAGGCAGACCAACCAGTAAAGCAACGAAAATTACGAGTGGTGTTAACGATATCTTATGGGTCGAAGGTGCTGTTTTTAATTCGTGTGAGGTTAAGAACTTACTGCCAACCATAGCAGCAAACAATAGAACTAATACCTGAGGCCAGATCCCCGGAATCAAAAGTAGAACAATCGCGGTTATCACACACAGTGCTGTTGCTACCTTTGATTGGCAAAAGTTTTTGTACATGCCGAAAGTGGCGTCAGCTACAACCACGACCGCGAGTAGCTTAAGTCCGTGGATGATTGAAATGAAAAGCGGCGCTTCTAACAACTGGTTGCTCACTAAGGCCAATATCAACATTAGGATGACTGAAGGGGAGGTGAAGCCGACAAATGCGGCAATCGCACCGGTTAAGCCACCTTTTTTGTAACCAACCGCGAAGCCAACCTGACTTGAGCCTGGACCCGGCAGAAATTGACTGAGGGCGACAATTTGCCCGTACTCTTCGTCGGATAACCAATTCAGTTTCTCAACAAAGGTTTTACGGAAGTAGCCAATGTGTGCCGCAGGTCCACCGAAGCTAATCCAGCCAAGCCAGAAAAAGGTTTTAAAAATTGAAAGCATGATCGATTCCAGATAAATGTTTAGCGTAATTTAGGTGGAGTTGAACTATGATTCAAATTAATTGTTTTAATTATAACTATGAATAATATGGGATTGATTTGTGGCTGATTTTAACTGGAAAGGAATTGACCTTAACTTATTGATTGCACTGCAAGCTCTGTATAAAACCAACAGTGTTAGTAAGGCGGCTGAACGTTGTTATGTCAGCCAATCTGCGATGAGTCATAGCTTACAAAGACTGAGAAAGTTGTTTGATGACCCTTTGTTTGAGCGGGTCGGTAGCAAGATGGAAGCGACCGACCGAGCGATTGAATTATCAAGCACCGTCGATGCCTTACTCAATACCATTCAGTCAGAAGTACTGTTGTCTAAATCGTTTGATGTAGCAACCTATAAAGGCACTTGGAAGATCGGACTTACCGATTATGCAGAGCAGATGTTCGCTCCAATGTTGTTTGATCTTATTAAGCAATCATCGCCTTATTCTCAAGTGACGTTATTCAATGTCAATCGAAGCAACTATCAACAAGTGTTTGAAGACGCTAAGCTCGATATCGCGATCGGTAGTTTTGGTGAGGTACCAAAGCCTTATCGAACAAAGCATTTGTATACAGAGCAACATGTCTGTTTGTTCGATCAGTCGGTTTTATCTATTGAACAACCTATGTCTTTAGAGCGGTTTGTGTCTGTAGAGCATGCGCTTGTTTCTCCTGCTGGGGCTCTAAAAACGGGTGTTGATATTCGATTGGCTGAGCTAGGTTTCAGTCGAAAAGTCGCTATATCTTCAAGTAACTTCTTGACAGTAAAGCGGTTAATTCGTGGCAGAGAGCTGTTGTGTATTGTCCCTAAACTCGTTGCACGCAATGATACTAATACAAAAGAAGCTTTAGTCGCGGTGAAGCCACCTATCGATGTTCCAGATTTTGATATACAGCTTGTCTATCGCAAGGCAAAGCATCTAGATGATAAAAATAAATTACTTAGAAAGTTGATTGCTAAAGCTATTTCATCTGTGATTAGTGAGTAAATTTATGAGCTGCGGTTTGTCGTTAAGTTTGTCCAAATTATCCCTAAAAAAATCCGGTTAATTACCAGAACGTGACTATACTTAATTTACGACTCAAAGCAGTCGTAAAGAATAGGCTTTTTGATTTACCTAAGTAAAAAAATGGTTATATCCTCATGATATAGCTTAAAAAACTACCAGGCTAAACGGACTTAGTTGGTCTTGAAGCGCTAGCTCCCCCTAGCGCTTTTTCTTCTTTCAATCTCTATTCCGGTAATAGGCTATGAATTTTCTTCAGGAGTTGCTCTATCTGTTGTTTTTCATAGTGAGCCGTAACCTTAGATTGACTACTCTCTCTGGGAATCAGTGTAGTTTCAATATGTTGTTGCAGTAGGGAATCTTGTGAGTTGGCGCTGAGCTTCTCTGCAAGTACTACGGCTTGTTGACCTATTGTAGTGAAATCTTGTTTGATTGTGGTGAGAGGTGGGTTAAAGAACGCACTGTCTTCGATGCCATCAAAGCCGACGACTGCAACCTTTTCTGGTACTGGAATCTGCAGTTCTTGTAGCGCGCGTAAAACCCCTAATGCCATCTGATCACTCGCCACTAACACGGCATCAAATACGGCTTGTTTAGCGATAGCTTCTCGAACACCAAGATAACCACTTTCCGCCTGCCAGTTTCCTTGATGCTCAAATTGCACCTTACATCCCGTATCTGATAGTGCTGCCAACCAACTTTGGTGACGGATCTTTGATGCACTGGATTCACTAGGGCCTGTGATCAGCAAGTAATCTCGACGTCCACTTTCTATTAAATGCTGAGCGGCCATTGTTGCGCCTTTAGCATGGTCACCGCATATGTAATTGACGTGTGTGTCTGAAGGGACATCAATGAATATAAGGTTCAGGTGTTGATACTGCTCGACCAAATACTCAGCTTCAACTTTAGTTAGAGGAACGTTGAGGATAATACTGTCGACCTGTTGGGCGAGTAATTCACGAATAGCTTCTCGTGTACTGTCGACGGTTGATTCAGAGACGACAGAAAATGTGGTGCCGTAACCCATATTGTGAGCTTGCATTCGCACGCCATTTGCGATCATTGCTGCGCCATGCAGTGCCATATCGAGAGTGACTAAGCCAACGCTGGTGGACTTGGCTCGACTGAGCATTTGAGCACCTTTATTGGGTACATAACCAAGTTGCTTTATGGCGGCGTTAACCTTGTTGCGGGTGGATTCCGCGACGTCTTGTGAGCCATTGGTTACTCGAGATACCGTCTGGGTGGATACCCCTGCCAGTTTTGCTACGTCTTTGAAGGTGATACTCATCGCTCTGCTCATCGAATATTTTAGAGTGAAATAAGCCTACCGAAATTTACCAAACTAAACTCTGCTCACTCTCAAATAAATGTCTTTTAAAACATTAAAAGTGTTTCCGGAAACAGTCGATCTTGTGCAAGTTTTTCGAATGTTAAAGCCAATTTACATCACGATTTTGTGGGTTTTGGATACTAATCTGGCGTGATGGGTTCATTGTTATTCCTATATTATGTTTACGAAAACAATAGAGATTAGTAATGAACGAATTTATTCACTTAAAGAGTAAAAACCATAGTTTGATCATTAAATCAGGGCGTGTTCCAGAGGTTTTGCATTGGGGGGCAAAGATCGCAAGTATTGATGAAGATCTTCTGCTTTCGACAGAGAGACCGATTTCCCAAGCGCGACTTGATGTGGATGTGCCTCTCTCTCTTTGTCCTGAGTTAGGCAGTGGGCACTTTAACGCTCCGGGCATTGAAGGTCATAGAGAAGGGCTTGATTGGGCTCCCGTCTTTAAGACAGTTCGTTACGATGCTCAAGAGCAAGAAGTGAGTTTCCTCCTTGAAGACAAGGTTGCTCTGCTGGAGATTAAGGTTGAGATCAAACTGGATTTCGAATCTGACGTCGTCCAAAAGCGTGTAACCGTCACCAATAAAGGCAGCAATAAATACTACTTGAACAAGCTTTCTTCAACGTTGCCATTGCCGAATCATGCTAACGAGCTTATGACGTTCCATGGCCGTTGGTGTCATGAGTTTCAAACGCAACGTCAGCGTTTTGAACACGGCGGCTTCATGCAAGAGAACCGTCGCGGTCGTACTTCACATGAAAACTTCCCTGGCATGTTTGCAGGCACTCAAGGGTTCTCAGAGCAACATGGTTTGGTATGGGGATTTCATTTGGGCTGGAGCGGTAACCACCAAATGCGCGCGGATGTTCGTAGTGATGGTCGCCGCTTTGTTCAAGCGGGAGAGTTATTGCTAGCGGGTGAATCGATTCTAGAACCAGAGGCTACTTATCAGACACCTTGGCTCTATGGTTGTTACAGCAATTCGGGCTTGAACGGTATTGCTCAGCGTTTTCAGCAATTTGTTCGCGACAACATTATTAAATTCCCAACCGAAAAACCTCGTCCCGTTCATTTAAACACATGGGAAGGGATCTATTTTGATCACAAGCCTGACTACATCATGAAGATGGCAACGGAAGCGGGCGTGATGGGCGTTGAACGTTTCATTATTGATGATGGTTGGTTTGTGGGGCGTGATGGTGAACGTACCGCACTGGGCGACTGGTATTTGGATGAGGTGAAATATCCAAATGGCTTAGAGCCTGTGATTGAACATGTAAACCAACAGGGTATGGAGTTTGGCCTTTGGGTTGAACCTGAGATGGTAAGCCAAGATTCTAATCTTTACCGAAATCATCCTGATTGGGTGCTTGGTTTACAAGGGTATCATCAACCATCTGGCCGTTGGCAGTATGTGTTAGACCTACAAAATGAAGCGTGTTTTAACTATTTGTATGAACGCCTCAATGCGCTGCTGACTCGGTACAACATCACTTATTTAAAGTGGGATATGAACCGAGAGTTGGTTCAACCTGGGCATCAAGGTAAGGCTGCGGTGCATGGTCAAACTAAAGCGCTATATCGCCTTGTTGATGAGTTGAATCTAGCGCACCCAGAAGTCGAGATTGAATCTTGTTCTTCGGGCGGCGGCCGTATCGATTTTGAAATTCTAAAACGAACCCATCGTTTCTGGGCATCGGATTGTAATGATGCCTTAGAGCGCCAAGCCATTCAGAAAGGCATGAGTTACTTCTTCCCACCAGAAGTGATGGGGGCGCACATTGGCCCAGCAGAATGCCACTCAACCAACCGTCGTCACAGCATCAATATGCGTGGTGTAACTGCACTCATGGGGCACATGGGTGTTGAGCTTGACCCTGTTAAAGAATCACCGGAAGAGAAACAAGCATTCTCACATTACATTTCACTGCATAAGCAATTTCGTCATGTTTTGCATTCTGGTCGTAGTTTCCGAATGGATCCTTCGGACAAAAATCAGAACATTTATGGCGTTGAAAATGACGATGAAATGCTGATCACCGTGTGCCAATTAGCGATGCCTGAGTATGCTCTGCCTTCGCCACTTCGTATTAGCTGCGTGGAAGACAATGCGATGTATCAAGTGAAGTTAGTGGACATGCCAAAAACCAGTTTCCAATTGATGAAACAGCGCCCCCAATGGCTCGACAAAACGTTGGCCCTGAGTGGCGATAACCTCAAGGAAATTGGATTGACCTTACCGATTCTAGACCCAGAGTCAGCCTTGATTGTTCATCTGAAAAAGATATGAAGCGCTAACTATGAGTACCCCTACAAATAAAATTCTAAATATAAAAATATAATCGGCAGCGAGGAATTGCTGCCGCAATAACTAAACTTAAGGAAAACAAAATGTCTATTACAGTTCTGCTGTCATTCTTGTTATTTACTGGTTTTGTTGTCGCGTTTACCTACAACAAAGTTAAAAATGACAAGAACACCTCACAAGACGGTTTCTTTCTCGGCGGAAGAAGCTTAACCGGTGGTTTGATTGCCAGCTCCCTAATTTTAACCAATTTAAGCGCGACTAGCTTTGTTGGCATGAGTGCACAAGCTTATACCCACAATATGAGTGTCATGGGTTGGGAAGTGGCGTCTGGTGTCACTTTAGTCATCATCGCTCTGATGCTGGTACCGCGTTACCTGAAGCAAGGGATAACGACGATTCCAGACTTCTTAGAGAGCCGTTACGACATGTCGGTGAAGAAGTTTGTGACGTTACTTTTCTTGTGCCAGTACGTCATCAATATCTTGCCAACCACACTTTATGCCGGTGCCGTTGTTTTGGGGGAGATCTTTGATGTTCAAGCTCTGCTAAATATTTCAGAGTTTAGTTCAATAGCCCTTATTTCGGCGACGATTGGTCTACTTGGCTTCTTTTACGCGATTTATGGCGGCCTAAAAGCGGTTGTGATTGCGGATACGATTAATGGCGTAGGCCTGATTGTTGGCGGCATGATGATCCCCGTGTTTGGTTTGATGGTGTTGGGCGAGGGCAGCTTTGGTGCTGGCTTGGATATTCTGCTTTATGCAGCGCCAGAGAAACTGCAATCGGTTGGTACAGAGACTGATCCACTGCCGTTCTCAACCTTGTTTACAGGTCTTCTACTTGTGAACCTTTACTACTGGGGTACGGATCAATCAATCATCCAGCGTGCATTGGGTGCTAAGAACTTAAAAGAAGGTCAGAAAGGGGTAATCCTTGCGGGTGCAATTAAGGTTATTTCTCCGTTGTTCCTAATCATTCCAGGCATCATTGCATTCCACATGTTTGGCGCAGATGCCGGTAACCCTGACACCATGTACACGCGCTTGGTAAATGAAGTGTTGCCTAAACCATTAGTCGGTTTCTTCGTCGCGGTTATGTTTGGTGCCATCCTAAGTACGTTTAATGGTGTGCTTAACAGCTCGACCACTCTTTTTGCATTGAATGTCTACAAGCCTTTGTTTGGTCAAGGTAAAACGGATGAAGAACTGGTGGGTAAAGGCCGTATCTTCGGCGTTGTGATCGCGATTATCTCTGTGTGTATTGCACCGTTCATCATGTATGCCCCTGAAGGTTTGTTCCAATACCTACAAATGGTAGCGGGCTTCTTCAGCGTGCCAATTTTTACGATTGTGTTTGTTGGTTATGTCTCTAAACGTGTACCTGCTGTGGCGGCTAAAGTTGCTTTGGTGGTGTTTGTAAGTTCATACGCTGCGATGCAGTTAGTGTTCAAAACGCCCATTCACTTCTTACACCAACTGGCGATTCTGTTTGTTGTATGTACGGCGTTGATGTTCATTATTGGCTACTTTATGCCACGTGAAGATGATTATGTGATGCCTGTGAATGAAAACATTGATGTTACGCCTTGGGCGTTCCGTTTCGAAGCTTCAGCGATCATTCTTTACATGGTGCTGGGCGCTTATGTGATGTTCTCTGATGTTGGTTTTGTATCTGATGATCCAACCATTATGCAAGTGTACGGTGTGTGCGGCATTGTGATGTTGTTCGGAATAGCTGCGCGATTAGCAAAGCGCAAGAAAGCCGTTGAAGCTGCCGCATAACCTTAATAGAGCCTGCCATTAGTTCCTTTAGAATGAGCTTTATAAGTAAAAGGATCATCGTAGGCCAATAACTAAAAGGCATCTCAATCGTGATGATTGAGATGCCTAACATATTGTCTTTATGATTGGTTATTGTCTGGCTATTTACCACTTACAAAGAGAATCTAGTCCATTTCTTCGCTCGCCAGCGACGAACCATAATCAATCCGCGGAACCATTCATCCATCGCGATCGCCATCCACGCGCCTAATACGCCATAACCCCAATGCACACCAAGTAAATAGCTCATCGCAACGCCAATGCCCCACATGCTAAGAATGCCCATTTTGATCGGGAACTTAATATCGCCTGCGGCTTTTAAGCAAGAAATGAAAATCAGGTTAAATACGCGACCAGCTTCTAAAAGTATCGAGCCTGCGATGAGTGCGGCAGTCAGTGCGATGATCTCTGGGTCTTGAGTGAATAAATCCAAAATCTCGAATCGGAAAATATAGACCACGCAGGTAATGGTGATAGAGGCGATAAAGCCTACTACAAAGTATCGTTGTACACGGTTGGCTATCTCATCTATCCAACCTTTACCAATGTAATAACCCGTTTGGATTTGGCTACCTTGGCCGATGGCTAAGGAAAAGGCAAAAGAGAGACGTGCGATGTTTTGTGCGTAAGTAAACGCGGCCAGTGAAGACGTTCCCATCTGCACCACAAAGAAGGTAATACTGATTTGCGCCATGTTGTAAGAGAGTACTTCTCCAGCATTCATAGAGCCGATCTTCATGATTTTTTGATAGATAGCTTTAGGCACAGATTTGAACTGTTTCATCGGTAGGTCAATGCCTTTGTTTCTTACGACACCGATTAAGATCAATAAGCCGATCACTTGGCTAATAACCGTCGCCGTTGCAACCCCTTGTACGCCGTACACTGGCAACCCGAAAGGTTGGTAAAGTGCGCAGTAGTTGCCGAAGATGTTGATCACACCTGCAATCATGTTGATGACCATCGGTGATTTTGAATAGCCATGGCTGCGTAGAATCGTGGTGAGAACGACACCTATCGTGACATTAAAGGTGAGAGCACCACTGATAAACAGATACTCTTGAGCGTACTGTTCGACTTGAGCTTCCAGTTGGTAGAGCGGAATAAAATATTCAGCACCAAGAATCGCAATAATACTGAGTAACACACCGGTAATAATGGCCAAGATAATGCTCGCCACGCCCACATGAGCGCTCTCTTGAGTGCGAGAGGCACCGTTGTATTGTGCGATTAGGATGCCTGTACCGCTGCTGACCATGGTTGAGACGATGATCAGAAAAAAGGATATCTGAGAGATAACACCAACGGCAGACACGGCTTTGTCTGAGTACCCCGATAACATGAATACATCACTGGTGTTGAGTGCGGTTCTTAGAAGAACTTCGATAAAAATTGGCCAGGTGAGCGCAACGATTCCCATGCGTTTATTTAGGGTGGAATCAGCATTAGGCATTTGGGTTTTCTCAGAAAGGGGTAAGCGACACTATAGTTTAGCCATTATTGAGTAAACGACTATCAAATTAATGTCCGGATAGCTATTAAGGGTAAATAAAGTTCGAATAAGCCTTCAGAGGCCAACATTTAGGTGTGAGTTATGAAACTTTTGAGAGATGTTTCATAAGGTAAAGAGGAAGAAAGTGGAAGCGTTTAACTACTTAAAAGTGGCACAAGAAATGAGTTTGAAATGAAGCGGTAAAGCTAGCGACATCGAGCTAGCTCTACCGTTTTTAAAGTTTAGTTAATACGCTGACCTTCAGCATCAAACAGATGGCAATCTTTTGATGCGAAATTTAAATTGAGAGACTGATAGCGTGCGACTTCCTGATCGCCAGGTAGGTGGACCTTAAAGCTATCAACACCACATGATTGGCCAAACATGTAAGTGCTGTTGCCAAGCCTTTCTACAACCTCGCTTTGGAACTCAATCGTGATATCTGACTCGCCATTGATCTCCAAATGTTCTGGTCGAATACCAAGAGTCAACTTTTGTCCTTCGGCAAGGCCATCACTTGGCAATGGTAGAGTCATTTTATTAAGTCCATTGACGGTCAGTTGGGCATGAGTTTCTGAGGTACTGTTCACGATACACGGTAAGAAGTTCATTTTCGGAGAGCCAATAAAGCCAGCCACAAACTCATTTTGTGGAGAATGATACAGTTCGAGAGGTGAACCGACTTGTTCTACTCGACCGTCTCTTAGTACTACGATCTTGTCGGCAAGCGTCATTGCTTCGACTTGATCGTGTGTTACATAAATCATGGTATTTTGTAGATCTTGGTGCAATTTGGCGATTTGTAAACGCATATCGACACGAAGTTCAGCATCTAAGTTTGATAAAGGCTCGTCGAATAAGAACACTCTTGGGTTGCGAACAATTGCTCGACCGATAGCAACACGCTGACGTTGTCCACCCGAAAGTTCTTTAGGTTTACGTTTCAACAAAGGGTCTAGTTGAAGCGTTTTCGCTGCACTGGTGACTTGTTTCTCGACGACTTCTTTAGCTACCCCGTTCATTTTCAGGCCAAAGCCCATGTTTTCTTCAACCGTCATATGCGGATAAAGGGCGTAGGACTGGAATACCATCGCCACACCACGTTCTGCAGGATCGACATCGTTAACCAGATCATCGCCAATATGGATCTCACCTTCAGTAATCTCTTCCAAGCCAGCAACTAAGCGTAAGAGAGTTGATTTACCGCAACCAGACGGTCCAACGAATACTACGAATTCGCCGTTACTTATTTCTAGATCAACACCATGGATCGTTTGAACATCACCATATCGTTTGATGACCTGTTTTAAGCTGATATCAGCCATGCTCTCTCCTTGCTTCGTTGGACTGCATCTCTTTGCCTTTAAAACATACGCTTTCATCAGAAATTTGTTAGGTGCCTCGCATGATTTATTGATCGTGGTCATATAAATTTGGCGATCTATACTGATTTTTGTGGAAACGTTTACAAAAACAAAACATAACTGTGCGCAATGTTATCAATAAGCCTAATATTTGAACGTAATTACTATAAATGCTGCGTTGCTCGATTAAATTTAGAAACCTAGGTGGAAATTAATCAAATAGTAAATGAAGCTTTTAATACAAGGAATTTCGGGAAATGGAGCAATCTGTGAAAACGATATACCCAGAAAATCGCATCCCATCGGCGAAAAAGAAAAGGCGCATTAGTTCTAAGGTGTCGCCTTGGCTGTTTTTGGCGCCAGCCATCGCTATCTTCTCTCTCTATGTTATCTACCCCATCTTGGACAGTATCTGGCTGAGCTTCTTTGAGTGGGATGGGTTAGGCGAAAAAGAGTGGGTGGGGCTTGAGAACTATCGTGAGCTATTTGACTCAGATGCTTTCTATACTTCGTTAACGAATAACTTTCTTTGGTTGATCTTCTTTATGCTCGCGCCACCGTGTGGCTTGGCGATTGCCCTTTTCCTCAACCAACAAGTGAAAGGCATTCGTGTCGTTAAATCCTTATTCTTTTTCCCCTTTGTTATTTCTCAAGTGGTGGTCGGCCTAGTATTTTCTTGGTTCTATGACCCATCATTTGGCCTTTTCAACATGGTATTGGGTGCCTTCGGTTTTGAGCCCGTTTCAATACTTGCTGATGAAGACTATGTCACCTACGGAATCATTGCCGCTGGCCTATGGCCACAAATTTCTTACTGCATGATCTTGTATCTCACTGGGTTGAATAACCTCGACCCAGAGCAATTAGAAGCGGCGAGATTGGATGGTGCAAAGAAGTGGCGCATGCTCTGGTACGTGGTGTTGCCTCAACTAAGACCCGCGACGTTTATTGCTGTGGTCGTGACCGTGATTGGTGCCCTACGTTCTTTCGATTTAGTGGCAACCATGACGGCGGGTGGACCTTGGGGCAGCTCGACGGTACTGGCGTATCAAATGTATGAAGAGTCTATCTTTAACTATCGAATGGGTTACGGTGCGGCGGTTTCTGTGGTGCTGTTTCTGATTATGGATATCTATATCGCTTACTTCTTGTGGCGCATGTTAAGGAGTGAAAAATAATGTTTCCGCAACCAATTCAAAAAGCCGGTCGCTTTACTAATATCAGCTACCGAGTGGCGTTACCTATCTCGATCGTGATGTGGTTGTTACCGCTTATCGCCGTGATGATGACGTCGATTCGTTCAATGGATGACATCAACAAAGGTAATTACTGGGGCTGGCCGAGCGAGATTCAATTCATAGAGAACTACACCCAAGTTTTTACCTCGACCTCGATGGGGCAGTACCTAATCAATAGCTTGATCATCACACTGCCGGCGGTCGCAGGGGCTGTCGCTCTCTCGACTCTGGCTGGGTACGCCTTGGCGAAATACAACTTCAAAGCCAACGTTTGGATCTTTGCGATGTTTATTGCGGGCAACTTTGTTCCGTTCCAAATTTTGATGATTCCAGTGCGTGATTTAACCATTGGACTTGGCCTTTACGATACCCATTGGGCGCTGATTTTCTTTCATATCGCTTTTCAAGCCGGCTTTTGTACCCTGTTCATGCGTAACTTTATTGTTGGCATTCCCGATGCGTTAATTGAAGCGGCACGTGTCGAAGGGGTGAGTGAATGGAAAATATTCTGGCATGTGGTGCTGCCTTTGGTTCGCCCAGCTTTAGCGGCGTTAGCTGTATTGGTGTTTACCTTTATTTGGAACGATTTCTTCTGGGCACTAGTACTGGTTCAGAGTGATGACGTTCGCCCTGTAACTGCGGGTTTGAGCTCACTACAAGGCCAATGGCTGGCGTCTTGGCAGTTTATGTCGGCGGGTGCTGTAGTCGCGGCTATCCCACCGGTTGTGCTGTTTTTCACCATGCAAAAGCACTTTATCGCAGGTCTGACATTAGGTGCGACCAAAGGGTAAATAACGAGATAAGAATCGATACACGAATCTAGCAATAGCGACGGCTTTAGTCGTTATTGCTACCGACATCCCGAATGGATGAATCATTGAAGAGAAACTAAAACACGAACAACCCTACGAGAGAAAACAATAAGAATTGGACTTAGAGAGCTTAGCTCCATAACAAGGACCTCAATATGAAATACGTGAAACATATCGCTGCCTCTGCAGTGCTCGCTGCCTCCATGTCTGCAACATCGTTTGCAGACACCTTAGTCATCAACTCAGATGCTTCTGATCCAGCGCCAAAAGAGGCGTGGGGTGAGATCATTAACCGCTTTGAAAAAGAAAACCCAGATATTACGGTTAAGTACAATTTGTACGATCACGAGTCGTACAAAACAACGATTCGTAATTGGTTGGTCACTTCGCCGCCGGACGTGGTTTTTTGGTACGCGGGTAACCGAATGAAAGCCTTTGTTGACCGCGGCCTGTTTGAAGATGTGAGTGATATTTGGACTGACAACAACATGAAGCAAGATTTTGCTTCAGCCGCACCTGCAATGACGGTGAATGGCAAGCAATTTGGTGTGCCATACACGTATTACCAATGGGGCATCTACTACCGCAAAGACATCTTTGAACAGTATGGAATTGCTGAACCTAAAACATGGGATGATCTGAAATCGGCATCGGCAACGCTGAAAGAAAATGGTGTAGCGCCGTTTGCTATTGGCACTAAGTACTTGTGGACTGCTGCGGGTTGGTTTGATTACATCAACATGCGTACCAACGGCTTGGATTTCCATATTCAGTTGATGGAAGGCAAGGTGCCTTATTCTGACGAACGTGTGAAGAAAACGTTCGCTAACTGGGCTGAGCTTGTTGAGCCTGGTTACTATCTAGAAAATCACGCCTCTTATTCTTGGCAAGAGGCTCAACCTTTTTTGTACAACGGTAAAGCGGCGATGTACCTGATGGGGAACTTCATCACGCCTAACTTCCCTGCTGAGTTGGATGGCAAGATGGATTTCTTCCAATTCCCTGTCATCGACCCAAGCATTCCGATGTCAGAAGATGCGCCAATGGATACGCTACACATTCCTTCAAAAGCGAAAAATAAGGAAGATGCACGTAAGTTCTTAGAGTTTGTTGCTCGCGCTGAAAACCAACAGCTGATCAATGAGATGCTGTTACAAATTCCGACCAACAATAAAGCCAAAGCCAAGTCTGATCCGTTCTTAGATAAAGGTGTAGCAATGCTCGCTTCTACCGATGGTACGGCTCAGTTCTATGACCGTGATACCGATCCTGCGATGGCCAAAGAGGGCATGAAAGGTTTCCAAGAGTTTATGGTTCACCCTGACCGAATCGAAAAAATCTTAAAGAAACTCGATAAGGTGAGCAAGCGTACCTTTAAGTAATATCTCAATAGCCGCAGCGGTTCTGGCTGCGGCTTTTCTTTTGTCTCTCTAGGGATTATTGCCAGTGCTGATTCGTTGGTGTTCGTCATTTTTGAATGTTGTGGAGCACTGAGTATCACTTGCAATGATTCACTTTGAACGGTTTATCGTAAGGAACACTCCATGAGAACTTTCTCTCAAATCATCTCTGCCCGTGAATGGGAAAACCAACACATCACTCATCATAACGTTGTTGAGGCTCATGCTCCTTTGAATGGCTACACCTCGTTGGCTGAGGCTGTGGGGAAGAACTCGTCACGCACCTTGTCTCTCAATGGGGTTTGGAAGTTTCAGCTGTTCGATTCGCCTGAGTTGGTCAGCGAAGAGTTTGTCTCTGAGCATTTTGATGACTCCTCATGGAAGTCGATCGCAGTGCCAAGCAATTGGCAGATGCAAGGCTTTGATAAACCGATCTATACCAATGTGAAATATCCTTTCGCTGATAACCCTCCCTTCGTCCCTAGCGATAATCCGACAGGGCTCTACCGAACGCATTTTAACTGCACGGAACCGGAGCTATTAGATACCCATAGGCTGACCTTTGATGGAGTTAACTCGGCATTTCATTTGTGGTGTAACGGGAAGTGGATTGGCTATTCGCAAGACAGTCGATTACCAGCTGAATTTGATGTGTCTGAATACTTGCAAGTGGGTGAGAACACGCTAGTGGTGATGGTGCTGCGTTGGTCCGATGGTTCCTATCTTGAAGACCAAGATATGTGGTGGCTCAGCGGCATCTTCCGTGATGTGACTTTGTTGAGAAAACCTAAGGTCGCCATTGAGGATGTTCGGGTTGAAACTCAACTGGACGCTTGCTATCGAGATGCGTGTTTGAAGGTGTTGACACAAATATCGAAACCAAATCCATTAGATCAAGATAACCAAACTCAACAAATAAACCGAGTTAAAGTCGAGCTGTTTGATGTGCAGGGGCAACTCATCTCTGAGCCTCAAATCGTGGGCTTTGGTGAGCGAGTTGTCGATGAGAAAGGGCCTTGGTCTGAAGTCGCTGAACACCGCATTTCAGTGGTGAATCCGAACAAGTGGAGTGCCGAATCACCTTATCTGTATCGTTGTGTGGTGTCATTGCTCAATGAACATGATGAGCTTGTCGATTGTGAGGCTTACGATGTCGGATTTCGATGTATTGAAATTACCGATAGTTTACTCAAAGTTAACGGTAAGCCGTTGCTGATTCGTGGTGTGAATCGCCATGAACATCACCCTGAATTGGGTCACACCATGACTCGTGAAGGGATGATTCAAGACATCAAACTACTTAAACAAAACAACTTCAATGCCGTGAGAACCGCTCATTATCCGAATCACCCATTGTGGTATGAATTGTGTGATGAGTATGGCCTGTATCTGGTTGATGAAGCGAATGTGGAAACCCATGGTCAGTTTCCGATGTGTCGACTGTCTAATGATTCGTCGTGGTTGAATGCGTACATGAGACGAATGACAAGGCTAGTGGAGCGCGATAAAAACCACGCCAGCGTGATCATTTGGTCGTTGGGTAATGAGTCGGGGATTGGTCGTAATCACCATGCGATGTATCAATGGGTGAAACAAACTGATCCAACACGTCCCGTTCAGTATGAAGGTGGCGGGGCAGATACAGCAGCGACCGATATTTTATGTCCTATGTATGCGCGTGTTGATTGGGATTTACCTGTGGTTGAGAGTCAACCTGAAGTCACTCCTAGAGTGGGTATTCGTAAAGCCATTGCTCTGCCGAACGAACAGCGCCCGCTGATCTTGTGTGAGTATGCACATGCGATGGGCAATAGCCTCGGTAGCTTCGACAAATATTGGGACGCTTTTCGAGATAACCCTAGATTGCAAGGTGGCTTTATCTGGGATTGGGTCGATCAAGGGATTACCAAAACCGATACGAACGGACAGAAATACTGGGGATATGGCGGTGATTTCGGCGATGAGGTTAATGACCGTCAATTCTGTATTAATGGATTGGTATTCCCCGATAGAACGGTTCACCCAACGTTACATGAAGTGAAAAAAGCGCAGCAGTTTTATCAATTCAAGCTGGTGTCTGCATCACCACTGGTGATTGAGGTACACAGCGAACACTTATTTGTGACCAGCAGGGTTGAAACGTTGAATTGGACGGTTACCCAGAATGGTGTGGTGACGTGCGATGGTTGTATCGAATTGATGGTTGATGCGGGGGAGAGTGTCCAGATAGAGCTTAATGGTGTGACTATTCCTCATACGGCCAATGCGCTTAATTACCTCAATCTTGAAGTAGTATTAAATGCCAATACTGCGTGGGCGAATAAAGGTCATGTGACGGCGATTGAACAGTTTAGCTTACCTACTCAACCGCAATTGATGTTGGATGCCAACCTCTCTCAATTTCCACCGAAAGTGACTGAAACCGATGCGCTGCTGACGGTGAGTGGTGATGCTTATCAAGTAGAGTTCGACAGATTATCTGGGACATTAGAGAGCTGGAAAATCAAAGGGGTGGAACAGCTTGCTAGTGGTCTTCGAGATAACTTTTATCGTGCTCCATTGGACAACGATATCGGTGTCAGTGAAGCAAACCGCGTCGACCCTCATTCATGGATAGCACGCTGGCAGGCGATGAGGTTGGATAGGCTCACTCCAGAGTGTATCGAATTTTCATCCATCACTCAGAAAAACGGGGTGTTGGTGACGGCAATCATTGCTCACACAGTGGAAGGGCAGGTTCGTTTGTTGTCGACTTGGCGGTACCAATTATTTACCGATGGTGAGGTTAAGTTAGATGTGGATGTACAAGCGGCGAAAGGTTTACCGTCTCTGCCACGAGTCGGTTTTGAGTTTGCTTTGAAGCATGTACCTGATGGGGTGGAATGGTTTGGTCGTGGGCCACACGAAAACTACCCAGATCGAAAGATGTCGGCACACGTTGGCTTACATCAGCAGAGTATTGAACAAATGCATACCCCGTATATTTTCCCTTCTGATTGCGGCTTGCGTTGTGATGTTCGTGAGGCAAAAGTGGGCGCATTTGAACTGCAAGGAGACTTCCATTTCTCAGTCAGTCGTTTTGGGTTACAGCAGCTACAGAAGGCAAAACATACTTGTGACTTAACCGAACAAGAACAGCTGTTTGTTTATGTCGATGGCTTCCATATGGGGGTCGGCGGTGACGACTCATGGACGCCAAGTGTCCATGATGAATACAAATTATTGAAAGAGCATTACCATTATCAGGTGCGCTTCTATTGTGGTGAGAACGGTCAAAGTACAGCGAATAGAGTAAAAGGATCATAGTAGGTCAAATAGTATAAGTGCTTGTTTATTCGATTGTTTGGCTTCAGATATAAAAAAGGCACTCAACATAACGCTGAGTGCCAAAGCCTGAAATTTGTTAATTCGCAGTATCTTATTGAACCGGTGTATTAATGAATCTCAGAGGACAGGTAAAAAGGTTCGATTTACTCTGCGTCAGTAAAGAAATCGTTGTACAGCATGTATAGGTGAGCGGCACTCCAAGAGAAGTTTGGTGCACCTTGTTGTTCACCAGTCAGTGGGTTGTAGTTCTCACGTATAGGACCGTCTTGCACCAAACCATCGGCGTGGTCGAAGAATGCGCCTGCCATTTCAATCGCATCGTCACGGTAGCCGTAGCTGTCCATGCCTTTTAGACCGAAGTAGAACTGGTCTACCCATACACGTCCACGCCAGTAAATATCTGGGCCAAATGCTGGGCTAGACAGCGCCGCAGTACCTAGTGGAACGTAGGTGTTGAACTCTTCCGTATCTTTCATCACCGTCACTACAGCATCAGCGTGCTCTTGCGTTGCTGCGCCGTTGAACAGTGGTGACCAACCTTCAGGGCCTTTGCCACGCTCGACAATCGGTTTACCCGCACAGCCGTTTGCTAATGGTTTGTCTTCAATGCGAATGTCGTAGAAGAAGTTAGTGCCTTCGTCGAACATACAGGTGTTGATGTAGTTCGATAGGTGCTCCGCTTTTTCACGGAATTCTTTCGCTTCTGCGTCTTTACCAAGAATGTCAGCCATTTCTGCTAGGTACTTGTTATCGCTGTACATGTAGCTTGCTTGGTCGACAGACTCTTGCAGCAATGAGTAGCCCAACAACGTGCCATCTTCTGCGCGGTTTTGAGCGAACTCAACATCCCAATCGCTGCGCTTGCCGCCATTCGCGAC
Source organism: Vibrio sp. QJM3NY_39 (assembly GCF_057785895.1). Lineage (NCBI taxonomy): Bacteria > Pseudomonadati > Pseudomonadota > Gammaproteobacteria > Vibrionales > Vibrionaceae > Vibrio > Vibrio sp. QJM3NY_39. The sequence goes on from NZ_CM173505.1 coordinate 683,273, forward strand.
ATACGCGTCTAATTGATCTTTATCGATGAAACCAAATGCGGCTGCATCGTCACGACCTGATTCCCAAGACGCTGCCGTTTGAGCTGGGCTTTCGATGTAATCGTAGTTACCTTCAGCCACGACTTTATCGAGTGCAGCTTGGCCTACGACGGTTTCATGTTTATCACCACGAACTACGGTGAAGTACATTTCACCTTCAGGTGTGTTGTGTGCTTTGTCACGTGCTGCGCCGTATTCCGGAACACCGTTGCCGTTGTTATCACGGTTGCGTAACCACCAATCATGGTATGCCACGAGCTTTGGATACATCTCTTCAAGCCAAGCTTCGTCGCTGGTGGTCTTGTAGACTTCCATTACTGCCCATGCCGCTAAGCTTGGTTTGGTATTACGTTCGTTCCAGTTGCCACCGTCGCCGCCACGTTCTGGGCTTAGGTTGTAAGCCAATAGATCGGGCACGTAGCCTTCATCCCAAGGGCGAACAGCGTCGTCAGCCTGAATTTGGTAAGCGAACATCGCGCGGATGTTGTCTTTCGCTACGTCTGGGTTGAAGTGAGCCATTGCGTAAGCTTGCTTCCATGTGTCCCACGGCCAAGTTTGGTTGCCCGAGAACCAACGTGCGGTCACTGATGGCGTGACTGAGTCAAACTCCATCGCACCTGCAGCGCCACGCCAGTTACCGTTTAGGGTTTCCATCGCTTTAACAGCAACACGTTCTTGTTCTGGTGTCGCGTTCGGGTTGGTTAAACCCATCTCAAGATAGCCTTCCCAACGCTCTGCAGATGCTGCTAGGAAGTCAGTCGGGTTTGCCATGATCTTTTTGATTTCAGGCTGTTCAGCTTGTGCTTCTTCTGCCGTTAGCACATGCGAGTAAGTGGTGTAGATGGTGGTCGATTCTTCAATGTTTGCCGTTGAAGTAAACGCTAAACCATCCACTGTGGTTTGTGTTGGAATCGATTTGTGAACTTGGTACTCAGACTCACCTGAAGTCAGCAGATCCCAAGTTGAACGCACTTTACCAAAGGTGACCTTCAGGCCATCGTCGGTTGCGACGATTTGACGGTCATACTCAGGGTAAGTTTCAGCGATTGTTTTGTCGGTTTGTGCCACGCCTTCTTTCGCATGGGTCTTTTCTAGCAGTTCACCATCCCACACCAATTCAACAGGAGAGTCGGTAGTGATTTTGGTTTCTAGCAGAGAGGTACGGTTTGAAGCAAAACGCATCGTCATTTCTACGGTCACATCGTCAGATTTTAGCGTCTGAACCAATGCGCCCGGTAGGCTGTAAGCTTCCATAGTGAAAGCCACTTTTTTGCCGTCTTTGAACACGCTTAGGCGGTCGAAGTTATCAGCCATGAAGTTGATGTATTCTTCGGTAAGCAGCGCTGTACCTGGGAATCCGCCCATGCCTTCTGCACTGTCTGGCAGCAGGTGACCGTGCCATGCACCTAGGTCGAAGAATGGGTTAAAGCGTTGGTGGTCATCGAAGTCGTAGTCACGCATGTATTCAGGTGAGCCAGTACGGTCGATAACGTTCTTAAATTCGTTGGCTTGCAGTTGCTCTGTGTCAGAGCCTGAGCCAGAGATTGAGTTTGAAGCACAACCAGCAACGACAAGGGCTGCACCGATAGCGAGAGCTGCGAATGATTTATTCAGTTTCATGATCAATTCCTGTTATTACCAGTAGAAGTATTGCATTGCGAACACCTGAGCGTCGCCGATTTCAGTGTCGCTGCCTACGCCAAAGCGGCTATCGAAAGCAGTCGCAAACGCGCCGTTGCCGTATTCATACCAAACGCCAGCATTGATGTAAGAGGTGATTTCTTTGTCGCCATTGTCACCGTCAAAGTTTGCGTAGTTGTAGGCTGCAGATAGGTAAACGCCTTGTGCCGCTTCGTACCATGCACTGGTTTGAATACCAGACTCGCTACCGAAAGACTCTTGGTTGCCTTTATCGGTATCGTGCCAAACTCGAGTGGCGAAGTTTTTGTACTCAGCACCCAATAGCAATAGTTCGCCACCATCGTTGCTACGAACTTCACCGCCACCCATTAAGGTTAAGTCGTCGGTCAGATCGTATTGGAGGTAACCATTGACCATGGCGTTCTTATCTTTCCATTGGTCTGCGAAGCTGTCGTATTTACCGAAGTGAACGAGAGCATCGTCTTCAGAGAAGTCAGACTCTGGCGCGAAAGAAACGCTGTAGCGAAGCTTGCCTTCTAGGTTTTGAATCTTCACACCAAGGTGCACGTCTCGCGTGTTTGAGATTGCGTAGCCGTATTCAACCGTAGGGTCACCCCACCATTGAACGTCATCCAGTGACGAGTCCATACGACCGACAATAAATTCTGTTTTTGCGTCGGTGCGGTAGCCAGCGTAGAAGCGGTTAAAACCACCTTCGAAGCCGCCCCAGCCGTGGCCTGTTGCCCAAGCATTGCCTTCGTCGTCGGCTTGTACTGTCCAGCCTTCCATGTAAGCAAGACCAAACCAATTACCGTGCTCGATAGCCAAGCCTGCTTCAATGTAAGTACCGTCTGCGTAGCGGCCTTTATCATCACCTTCTAGTGCCACGTGACCACCAAGGCCAAGCTCACCATAAAAGTTAAATAGGGTTTCAGTTTCTGTCTGAGGAGGCTGAGTATCACTGTGGTTTGCTGCGGACTCTTCCGCGTGGGCAGTGGCACTTAAGGCAGCAAGAATACAGCTTGTAATAAGAGTGTTTTTAGTAAAACTACTTTTCATTTTAATCACTTCTGTGTCGGGGTTATAAATGAAGGTTCGCAAGCAGTTCTGACTTCTAATATGGGGTGCTCTTCAAGGCGTATTGGTCAGGTTACTTACGATCGCAAAACCAATATTAATGATAATTTTGATGTTTAAAATTAATTAGGCTTAAAAGTGTGATCTGTTTTTAGTAAATATTTACTTTGTTTTTATTTTGACTTTCAGTTGAATTTGCAGAGGTATGGCTAGGGTTGTAAGTATTCGGAAGGTGAATTATTTGATGGGTGGTTAGATTGTTGGTTCGAATGCTTTGTTTCTTGAATGGCTTTGATTTAATCGAGATGGTTAGTGGAAATGTACCGACAAATAAAAAGGCACTCACCAAATGCGAGTGCCTGAAGTTTAAATCATAGTATAGGGGAAAACTAAGCGTTCGCCGGTTCCGGTTTTGCCTCTAGTTTTTTCTCTTCTGGAGATAAGCTTTTTTCATATTTGCCGTACTTCCACCACGCGTAGCCAAGGAAGATCACAATCCCGCCCACGTTGTAGAAGATGATGGTCATGATGTCAGCACCTGTTGGGAAAGTAGACGCAAAGAAACCAACAGTGAAAATGCCGATCAGAATAGAGACCACGGTAATGCCTGTCATACGTGAGCCCATTCTGAAATCACGAGGTAAGTGATCCAACTTCAAACGTAAATTAAGGTACGCGATCATGATGAATAGTGGTGGCAACATCGATGCTGCAGCCGTCATGTTGATAATGGTACTCATCAGATCTTGTACTGTATCGGACGCTAGTGTCGGAATGAACATCAGTGGAATCACAATCAAGAACTGAATCCAAGCCGCACGTTCTGGAACGCCTTGTTTGTTTAGAGCGACCGTTTTCTCACCGAAGATACCTTTAGGGATTTCAGAGAAGAAAATCTTAACGGGTGTCGCTGTCCACATCAGTAGAGAGCCCAGCATCGCCGTGAATGAAACCACGCCCACAAAGCGATTCATTAGGATTTCAGACAACCCAAAGTGTCGTGCTAGCCCTTCGAATACCTGCACTGAGCCGCCAGTAAATTTAAGCTCTTCTCGCGATACAAATACGTTTGCTAGTACTGAACCCACCGAGTAAAGCGCACCAATGAAGATACCCGCGATGATGATTACTTTAACGAAAGACTTGTGACCGCCTTTGATGTCGTTAACGTAAACCGCTACCGATTCTGCACCGCCAGCCGCCATGAAGATCCAAGTGATTACGCCAAGGAATGCCCAGTTAAAGCTTGGTGTCATCGCTTCAATGGTGATTGGGTCTGCTGGCTCGATACCACCGATCAAAGCACCGCCAGACAACAAGATGTAAGACATTGTTAGCAACAACATAAGCGACGATGTTAGTGAGGTGATGGGGCCTAGTAGTTTCGCGCCATTGTTTGAAATGTGCGTAGCAATCGCAAACAAAATGGTACTGAGGATCGCCGTGGTGATTGGCGTGAATATGTACTCAAACCCTAAGAACGCATACGACGCATAAGCGATGATTCTAGGCAGCAGAGAGGTGAAGAAGAACAGATTAACAAACCAGTAGGTATAAGCCGAAATAAACGCCCAGCGGCCGCCTAGAGAGCTTTTAACCCAAGAATAAACGCCCGCTTCAGAGTTTTTATTCAGTGACACAAACTCTGCGACGATCAAACAAAAGGGCACAAAGTAAAAGATGGTGGCTAGAAAGAACATCGGTGCCGAGGAAAGGCCGATCTCGATGTTGTTGTTAATGATGTTGTTGAAGCTGTATACCGCCGCGAAGGTCATAGACAGTAGGGCAAACTTGCCTATCGTACTGCGTTTATTTTCGGACATTATGTTCTCCGGTGAATCACGTTGATGATCGTTATAACTTGGTCCTAGAGAGGGAGGCTCTAGGCCGCACTTTTATTGTTATGTTGGTTTGGCAAACACCCGCTTTGTTTTGTCAGGGTTGGCTCATTGTTGTTTTTATAGATTTACGATCGGACTTCTTATCGCTTTTATTCCTTGATTTTCAGTAAAGTTATTACCAAAACAAAGAGTTAAAGGTTAAGAGGTTCATCAAAGAGATTGTTTGTTTCATGAACGACGATTTGTAAGGCTTGTAGGGGCTTTTTGTCGTTTTTAAATATGAACTCTTTCGTCTCTTCAGCAAGAAGATTAAAGATTAAGCGGCGGGAAGTTAATCAAAATTGATCAAATATGTGACCTTGAGTAAATAAATTTAGTTAATATTTTACCTTTGTTTTTGTTCGGGTTTTATTACGATTTAATTAACGTTTTTCGTGAAGTGAACCCTTGACGGAATGGCGTTTTTATTTTCGGGTGTTGGTTTTTAATTGTCTGATTTAAAACAAAAAAAAGCGCCATGGTAGGCGCTTTTGAAATTGGTTCTAATGCTGCTAAGTATTACGATTGCTTAGCCGCTTCTAGCTTTGCATCTTTACCTGCTTGCTTCTTTTCAAAGCGAGAGATCCACCACCAAGCGATAGCTGAGAATACAGCCGTCATAAATACATTGACGAAGAACGCTTGCATTAGGTCTACACCTGTTGGGAATGCTGATGCCGTCATGCTGACAACAAAGATACCGATAAGTACTGACACAACAGACATACCTTGAACTCGAGTACCCATGCGGAAGTCACGTGGTGTATCGTCATGCTTCAAGCGGAATACAAAGTACGCCACCATGATGAAGATAGGCGGTAACATTGCGGTACCTGCTGTTAGGTTGATTGCTGTGTTCATCATGTCTTGCACAGACTCAGAACCGAAGCCGTTAACCACTAGCATTAGGAATACGAACGCAAACTGCCACCATGCTGCGCGTACTGGCACACCGTGTTCGTTAAGCTCAGTCGTCTTCTCACCGTAAACACCTTTAGGGATTTCAGAGAAGTGAATTTTTACTGGAGCTGCTGTCCACATCATCATTGAACCGAACATCGCAACGAATAGGATAATACCGACGAAGCGACCCGTTAGAGATTGTGAAATGTCGAAGTAGTTCGCCATACCAGTGAAGATTTCAACCATGCCGCCAGCATAAGTGAGTTCATCACGTGCAACGAATACGTTTACTAATAGAGAACCGACTGCGTACATGATACCGATAGCGATACCCGCGCTGATGATCACCTTGATGAAAGACTTATGACCACCTTTAACATCGTTTAGGTAAGCGGCTGCGGTTTCTGCACCACCGGCTGCTTGGAAGATCCAACACATGATGCCTAATGTTGCCCAGTTGATGGTTGGCGTCATTGCTTCAAGCGTGATTGGCTCTACAGGTTCATGGTTACCACCGAGTGCCATCATGGCGCCGATAACGTAAACCGCGAACAGTGCAAATACGCCGTATGCCACGATCTCTGCAATCTTACCTAACCAGCTCGCGCCCTTAGTCGAGATGTGCGTTGCCGCCGCAAATAGACCAATTGAGATTGCCGATGTCACAATAGGAGAGAAGGCGTACTCGTAGCCAAGCATCGCGTAAGACGCGTATGCGATAACGTTAGGTAGCAGTGATACAAACCAGAATAGGTTAACGAACCAATAGAGGAATGAACCTAAGTAGGCGGCTTTTGACCCTAAAGGTTGTTTAAGCCAGTCATACATGCCTGACTCAGAATTTTTATTTGCTGATACGAATTCAGCAATAATGAATACGAATGGAATGAAGTAAATAAGAGTCGCAAGCAAAAAGATAGGGGCTGAACTCAATCCCAATTCGATGTTGTTATTTACAATGTTGCGAACGTTAAATACCGCTGCAAATGTCATGGAGAGCAAGGCAAATTTACCTAACTTACCGCGTACAGATTCAGACATAGTGTCCTCCAAGGGTCACGTAATTATAGTCGTTATTTCTTTAGGCTTCCTTGTAGGGAAGAAGCGTAAAGGCGTTGTGCAGTGTGACTGAGCCTTGAACGGCAAGGCTCGGTACACACTGTGAATAGATCTTGTTGTTGCTTTCGTTTGTTTAGCTTCAGTTACTTACTTATTAAGGAAGTAACCGTCTTCGATAGTCACTTTCAGCACCACTTTACGAACTCGGTTATCACCGTGGAATCGGTAGGCTTTGCTGTTATCAAAGATCGCTACTTGGCCTTCAGCTAACTCGCAAGTCTCGCCGTTACCTATTAGGTGTTCTCGGTCAGTCTCATCGCTGTAAGCTTGGGTCTGTTCAAGTTGAGATTTATCTGAAAATTCAACCGTTTCACGACCTTCTAGGTAGTAATGCACGTCGAAGTAACGACGGTTACCAGTGAAGCTTTCTGTGTTTCGAGCCACACCGTCTTCAATCATGTAAGCCAGTGAGTCACCAATGGAATACATCACGCCATCTTTGATGTTGCCGATGTTTTCAATCGCTTCTACACAGCGTTGCCATTTACGACCGTCGCGGTAAACGACTTTAAATTGCTCTAGGTTGTCTAAAACGATCATCGCTTATGCCTCGTTCTGTTGTGGTTGAGCTTTCGGTGTATTCGCCGTAAAAAACTCATCGCCAAAGTTGTGATTGATTAGGTGCTGCGCGTCGCAATCGCCTGCTTGGAATGGAATCAGAGTTAAGCCGTAGCGGAACTCGTCCATGTAAACTCGGTAAGAGTCGAGCACTTCGCTGCCCCAAGAGTTCGAGCCTAAGCCCATCACTTGGTGGTCTAGGTTTAGCGTGATGTAACCGCTCTTCTCTAGCTCAATGGTGTGCTGTGCTTGATGTAGGTTTTGGTTGGTGTAGAACCATGCGCTGAAGTTGATTTCTTGCTGTGGTTTTACTGCAATACCATTACCCGCGCGGCTTGAAAGCGCAGCCCAACGAACGTGTTGGCGGTTGCCATTGTTTTGTGGGAACGGGTAGTTCTCGAACATGTCAGCCACGGTTGATTGGTAAACATCAATCATGTTGGCTTGCTTGCTGTCTTGGTAGTTCTCTTCAGGACCGCGGCCGTAGTATTGAACTTGGTCGAAGTCACCGTTAATGCCCATGTCGAAACCAATCACTGGAATCACGTGAGGGTAATCACCGTAACGTTCGCCACTTAGCTCAACGTTCAGTTGACCTTCAGCACTGATTTGGTAGCGATACTCACAACGCATGCCGAAATCAAATACTGGTGGAGCAACGATGCTGGTGGTGGTGATCTCTACCTTGCCGTTAACTTGCTCAACGTTTAGCGTGCGGAAGTGCTCTTGCATGATCTGTAGGTGTGCAGGCTCCCAGTAACCATCGTGCTCTTGCTTATGGTTATCAATCATTGGCTTGAAGAAGTTCAGCTTAGGCTCAGACTTAATCAGTTCCTCGCCATTCACTAACCATGACGTCAGTTTGCCGTTCACTTTCGAGAAGTTCAGAGCAAAGTTGTGTCCTTTGATTAGGTAGGCTAAGCGAGATTCTTCAACATTCAGTGCTGTCGCATTATTGTTAGTGAAGGCGTCAAGTTGTGCAGTGTTCTCTTTCACTTGGAACTGATAAACCGCAATGTCGTGGTTCGCTTCGCTGTATGAAGTACGAGAATCCTTACGAACTGTAAAGTTCACAAACACTTCACGCTCATCAAGCTCTGGCAAATTAAGCGTCAGTTCACGGCTAGAGTTCTCAGCCAGCTCTTCAACCTTGATATGCTGTACCGCAATGGTTTTACCCTCAGCGCGGATTTCCGCAGTGATGGTGTAGTCATCGATGTTTGAGAACCAAAGCTTGTTGTCTACTGTGAAGGTGCCCGTTGTTGCATCGAAATCGCGAAGCTTCACTGGGGCAATCACTTGTTTGTACTCTTTCAAGCCAGGGCCTGGTGTTTGGTCTGGGTAGATCAAGCCGTCCATGCAGAAGTTGTAGTTGTTCGGGTAGTCACCATAGTCCCCCCCGTACTTGTAGAACTCTGTGCCTGCTTCATCACGCGCCAGAATGCCGTGATCACACCATTCCCAAACATAGTGACCTTGAATCGCGTCATGCTTGTAGAACACGTTTTGGTATTCAGTTAAACCGCCTGGGCCGTTACCCATTGCGTGTGCGTATTCACAGATGATGCGTGGCTTTTCGTGTGGGAATTCACCGAAGGCATTCATCAGTTGAGCACGTGAGTACATGGTTGAAATGATATCGACCACTTCAGCATCACGGTCTTCTTCGTAGTGAACTAGACGGGTGTCATCAATCGCTTTTGCTGCATCGTACATAGAACGAATGTTGCAGCCGTAGCCAGACTCGTTACCCAGCGACCACATGATGATAGAAGGGTGGTTCTTTTGAGCGTGGATATGACGTTCGATACGTTCAACAAACACCGCTTCCCATGCGGCATCGTTAGTGATGCGGCTTAGGTCGCCAACGTTAGCAAAGCCGTGAGTTTCAACATCGGTTTCGCCCATCACGAATAGGCCGTAGATGTCACACAATTCGTAGAAGCGTGGGTCGTTCGGGTAGTGCGCTGTACGTACTGAGTTGATGTTGTGTTGCTTCATCAGTACTAAGTCTTTCTCGACGCGATCCATGCCAACAGCACGACCTTTCAGGTGGTCGTTGTCGTGACGGTTCACACCGTGCAACATCACGTACTTGTTGTTGATGTAGAACAGACCATCGCGAACTTTAATGTCACGGAAACCAACGCGCTGTGGAATCACTTCCAACACCTTGCCGTCAGCGTCTTTCAGCGTAAGCAACAGTTGGTATAGGTAAGGGTTTTCAGCGTTCCATTGAACAGGGTTAACCACATCAATAGAGAATTGAGTCTCTACATTGCCACCAGTCTTATGATTAGGGACGGCTAAGCTATCTACAGAGCCTTGCGAGATAACTTGGCTGCCATCAAGCAATGCGTACTCAAGGGTTGCGTTTACCGCTGCTGCTAGGTTTTCTAGTTCCATTTTGCACGACAGAGTAGCGCTTTGGTAAGCGTCGTCGAAGTCAGTACGAACGGTAACGTCTTGAACGTGCAGCTGTTCTTTGCCCACTAGGTAAACGTCACGGAAGATACCGCCCGTCCACCACATGTCTTGGTCTTCAATGTAGGTTGAGTCGGCCCATTGCATCACGCGAATAGAAAGTAGGTTGTTGCCTGCTTTTACGTGGCTAGAGAGATCGAACTCAGCGGTGAGGCGGCTGCCTTTGCTGAAACCCACGTACTCGCCGTTTACGTAAACTTCGAAGTAAGTCTCTACGCCATCAAATTTGATGATGGTTTGCTTATCGTCCCAGCTTTCGCCAAGGAAGAAAGAGCGTTGGTATGCACCGGTTGGGTTGTCTGATGGTACGAAAGGCACATCAATTGGGAATGGGAAACCTTCATCTGTGTATTGAAGATCGCCGTGGCCTTCCATTTGCCACATGTTTGGAACCGTAATGTGGCCCCAGTCGCTCATTTCTTGAGAGTAGAACTCTTCAGGAACCAATAGTGGATTGGTGAAATAGCTGAAATTCCATTGGCCACTCAATAGTTGGAAGTGGCTGCTAAGTTCACGCTGAAACGTTTTTGCATTCTTTTCTGATGCGTATGAGAAGAAGTATGCACGCGGTGCCATACGGTTCTCATGTAAGTTCAGGAAGTTTTCCCAGTTGTTCACGTTGCCTCTCTCTCGGCCTAAATGCAATTTGCTGACCGACGTTCTTATGCGTAATTGGGTCGTAGTGAATACGAGTATTTTTGGACTGAGGTAATTATTAGTAAAACTTTTACTAAATGAAATTGGTGAAAACGTTTTACTTTAACTCCATCACGTTTTTTATGGTCTTTTTACAGTGCTGTGTGATCCACTTAAAAGAATACTATTGGCTGTTTTATGAAGCAGGCTAAAGAGGCAGGTATGTGTATATAGGCGTATGTGATGGGCACAAAAAAGGCCACCTTAAGTAAAGGCAGCCTTGATTTATCTATTTGATATTTCTAACTATTTTGTCGTATCACGCAGCTTTAATTTGCTTGGTACATAGACACGTAGTGGGATAGTACGGCCGTCGCGTACTTTCTCAATCAACAGGTTAACGCCTTGAATTCCCATTAGTTCAGAGTGAATACGAACAGTCGATAAAGATGGGAAGGCAAATTTAGCTGTTGGGATGTCATTTACACTAATCAGCGCAATATCTTCAGGGATGTTTAATCCGTGCTCATGAACGGCTCGTAAAACACCAATTGCGATGGAATCTGACGCAATAAACATGGCTTTAGGGTAGTCGCCAGTCGCTAGCATCTGTTTTGCAAGCTTATAACCTGAAGAACTAGAGAAGTCTCCACGATAGATGTCTTGCTCGCTGACAACATTCTTAAGGCTACCGTATTCAGCAAAGGCAACTTCGCGAATATCAGGAGTGTTGACGTTATCTTGTCCGCCAATAAAACCAATGCGTTGATAGCCTTGGTTGATAAAGAAGTTGGTGATCTCTTTGCTGATCAAAGCCAGGTCGATATCGACAGAGTCATAAGGTTCAGAGTGATCAGTGAAATCGACATAACAGATATTGTCGCTTAGCTTTTTGGCTTGTTCGATAACCTCCGGTGTCATTCTTCCCACCAACAATACACCAGTGATAGGTGCTGAATTTACGTGTATTTTACTTTCATAACAGTTGGTTAGTTTAACTTCCATCTTGTCACATTGGGTTTCAATCCCGTGGCGAATCGATAGATAATAAGGGTCATTCACTTCAGCTTCTTGCTTGTAGTTATACAGCGCAAGGAAGTGATGATTTTGTTTTTTACTGCTAACGGCTTTTCGTGAGCTGCTGGTTTTGTATTCCAACTTCTCTGCAATTTCAAAGATACGCCTTTTGGTCTCTTCCTTGACGCTTAATGTTGGATCTTCATTGAGAACCCTTGAAACTGTAGCCAATGAAACATGTGCTTCAGTCGCGATATCTTTTAACGTTGCCATACTCACTTCCTGTTATTGGAACATTGCGCTGCTTTGAAATTGGTATTTAGTAAAAAAGCAATGCACCTCTTTATTCTACAGACCTATTGTAATCAAACTGGAAGTCATTGCATTAACTTTTAGTAAAATAAATGCTCAACTCCTCTATGATGTCTCAAATCTAACTATCTATAATTATCTTATTAAAATTCAATGAATTAGATGTGTTTGTTTATAGGCTCTCCCTATGTCACGTTCAGTAACAATGATATGAGTTAGTGTAAACGTTTACACTTCGTGGTTTTGATCACAGAATTATAGTCAAAATGGCTGCTACTATTTCTGGCATACGGTGCTACTGAGCTGAATGTTAGTTCGAGTTAGTCCAAGAATGACGACAAAGAGAGGTTGATTGTGAAAGTACTGGTTACGGGCGGCATGGGTTACATCGGAAGTCATACATGTATTCAAATGATACAGGCGGGTATGGAGCCAATCATTGTTGATAACCTTTGCAACAGCAAAGAGCTAGTACTGGAGCGAATCGAATCATTGACCGGTAAGCGACCAACTTTTTATCTTGGCGACATTCGTGATCAATCTTTTCTAGATAGCGTGTTTTCAGAAAACGATATCCAAGCCGTGATTCACTTTGCTGGCCTGAAAGCGGTTGGGGAGTCGGTGTCTAAACCTTTGGAGTACTACGATAACAACGTCAATGGATCATTGGTGTTAGCTCGCAGCATGAAGAAAGCGGGTGTGAAGAGCATTGTATTTAGCTCTTCGGCTACCGTTTACGGTGATCCAGAAGTGGTGCCAATTACTGAAAGCTCTCCAACGGGTGCAACAACTAATCCTTATGGTCGCAGTAAGTACATGGTCGAAGAATGTTTGAGTGATTTGTTCAACGCTGAGAACGATTGGAGTGTGACATTACTGCGTTACTTCAACCCAGTTGGCGCCCATTCATCAGGCACCATGGGTGAAGACCCACAAGGTATCCCAAATAATTTAATGCCGTTTATTGCTCAAGTAGCGGTAGGTCGTCGCGACAAATTGGCTGTTTTTGGAAACGATTACCCAACAGTCGATGGCACAGGCGTTCGCGACTATATTCATGTTATGGATTTAGCGGACGGACACGTAGCCGCATTGAAAGCGGTTGGCGAGAAGGCGGGTTTACACATTTACAACCTAGGCACGGGCAAAGGCTCAAGCGTACTCGAGATGGTTGAAGCCTTCGCACAAGCATCGGGTAAGCCAGTTCCTTATGAACTTTGCCCACGCCGCGCTGGTGATATTGCTGAATGTTGGGCAAGCACTGAAAAAGCAGAGCGCGAACTTGGCTGGAAGGCGACGCGTAGCGTGATGGAAATGACGGCGGATACGTGGAATTGGCAGTCGAATAACCCGAACGGCTATTCCCCTTCGTAATTGAAGCCGCAGCGTTGTTAGCTGCAACTCCAATTTCTTTGGAGAATACAGATGAAGAGAGATTCCAGATATCTCGTCCCTCGATTCTGGAATGACGAATTTTAAAACTACGATTTCTGAACGTCATTCCCTACAGCGAGGAACGAGCGTGATAGGGAATCTCCTTGTAGAAGAATTATTCATCTTGGTTAATTGACCAAGACACAAAATTTGAGAGCAATCTAAACATGTCAAAAGTTGAATTTAACCCAGTAGACCATCCGCACCGTCGTTATAACCCATTAACGGGTCAGTGGATCTTGGTATCACCGCACCGAGCAAAGCGTCCTTGGAGTGGCCAAGATGAAAAACCATCGACTGCGCAGCTTCCTGCGTATGAGAAAGAGTGTTTCTTGTGCCCAACCAATACGCGTATTTCGGGCGATGAAAACCCAGATTACGACGGCACTTATGTATTCAGTAATGATTTCGCGGCGTTGATGCCTGACTCACCTGATGCTCCAGAGTCTGATAACCCTCTATTCAAGACTCAAGGTGTACGTGGGTTGAGCCGTGTGATCTGTTTTTCTCCGGACCACAGCAAAACGCTGCCGGAGCTTCCGGTAAACAAGATCCGTGGTGTTATCGATACCTGGAATGAACAGATTGAAGAGCTAGGTAAAGACTACCTGTGGGTTCAAGCGTTTGAAAACAAAGGTGAGACCATGGGCTGCTCTCAGCCACACCCACACGGTCAAATCTGGGCAAACAGCTTTTTACCCAACGAAATTGAACGCAAAGAGAAACTGTTAAAAGAGTACTTCGAACAACAAGGTTCTAATCTTTTAGTGGATTACGTTGAAGCTGAAATGAAAGACAGCTCTCGTACTGTGGTTGAAACCGAACATTGGATTGCTGTGGTGCCTTACTGGGCAGCGTGGCCATTTGAAACCATGTTGCTGCCAAAAACACACATCCGCCGTATGAGTGAACTGACTGACGAGCAGCGTGATGATTTAGCGCTTGCGATTAAGAAGCTGACGAGCCGTTACGACAATTTGTTCCAATGCTCATTCCCTTACTCAATGGGCTGGCACTATGCGCCGTTCTTCGAAGAAGGTACTGACATCGACCATTGGCAGCTACATGCGTTGTTCTACCCGCCACTGTTGCGCAGTGCTTCGGTTCGTAAATTCATGGTCGGCTACGAAATGTTGGCTGAGTCTCAGCGTGATTTAACCGCAGAACAAGCGGCGCAGCGTTTGCGTGATTTGAGTGACGTTCATTACAAAGAGCAGAAATAGCCTGTTTCGTTGATAGTAAAACTAATCGATAACTCGGTTACTAAATAAAAAAGCGAGATTCCTGATATCTCGTCCCTCGATTCTGGAATGACGGCAGGTGAGAAGCCGATGTTGTCATTCCCTACCGTGAGAGACGAACGAGATAGGGGATTTAAAAGAATTAAAGTGGTGCCGTAAAGGGGCCATAACCAATTGATTAAAGAGTTTAAGCAGAGAGTTTACTTATGTCTGATCTAATCCAAAACGTGAAAGCATCTTTTGAGCAAGTCCTTGGTTACCAAGCGACTCATATTATCCAAGCGCCAGGCCGTGTGAACCTGATCGGCGAGCACACTGACTACAACGATGGTTTTGTTCTACCGTGTGCCATTAACTACCAAACGGTAGTGGCAGCGGCTAAGCGTGACGACAACATCGTGCGCGTAGTATCAGTGGACTACGGAAATGCAGTGGATGAGTTCGACTTAACTCAAGAGATCACATTCCAACAAGATAAGATGTGGGCTAACTACATTCGTGGTGTGGTGAAGTGCTTAAAAGGTCGTGGTTTTGAATTTACAGGTGCAGACATCTCTGTAACGGGCAACGTGCCTCAAGGTGCAGGTTTAAGTTCTTCTGCGGCACTGGAAGTGGTCATCGGTCAGACATTCAAGGTGCTTTACAACCTAGAGATCAGCCAAGCTGAAGTTGCATTGAATGGTCAGCAAGCCGAAAACGAATTTGTAGGCTGTAACTGCGGCATCATGGACCAAATGATCTCAGCTGAAGGTCGTGCAAATCATGCGATGCTTTTGGATTGTCGTAGCCTAGAGACTCAAGCGGTTTCTATGCCAGAAGATATGGCTGTGGTTATCATCAACTCGAACAAGAAACGCGGCTTGGTCGACAGCGAATACAATACGCGTCGTGAACAGTGTGAAGAAGCGGCGCGCATCTTTGGTGTTTCTGCACTTCGTGATGTGACTATTGAACAGTTCAAAGCGAAAGAGTCTGAGTTGGATGAAATGGTCGCGAAACGTGCCCGTCACGTGATAACCGAAAATGACCGTACCGTTGAAGCGGCTCAAGCTCTGCGTACTCATGACATGAAACGCATGGGCGAATTGATGGCTGAATCACATGCGTCAATGCATGATGATTTTGAAATTACAGTCAAAGAAGTCGACACCTTAGTTGAGCTGGTAAAACACGTGATCGGTGACCAAGGTGGCGTGCGTATGACTGGCGGTGGTTTCGGTGGTTGTATTGTGGCATTGGTTCCACCTGCATTGGTTGATGAAATTAAAACAACCGTTGAACAGAAATATCAAGCGGCGACGGGTCTAAAAGAATCTATTTATGTGTGCCAAGCGAAAGACGGAGCAGGCTTAGTTGAAGTAATCTAACGGCTTCGAGACTTAATATAGAGCTTACCAAGTGAAAAGATCATGGTAGGCCAAATGCTAAAGCCTTTATTTCAGGTAGAGGCTTTTTACTGGCACTAGAAGGAATTTAGAATGACACAAGAGCAAAACCTGCATCAATCCATGACACAAACTCCAGCCTATGATGGCCAACCCGCTCAGTTAGTGACGCTATCAAATACGCGTGGCATGGAAGTGACATTCATGGACATTGGTGCAACATGGTTGAGCTGTATCCTGCCAGTAAAGGGAAATAAAAGAGAGGTTTTGTTGGGTGTTAACTCAATGGAGAACTTCGATAAACAAGCCAGCTATATGGGTACAACTGTTGGTCGTTATGCTAACCGCATAGCCAATGGTCGTTTCAAAATTGATGGTCAAAACTACAAGCTGGAAACCAACCAAGCGGGCAATACTTTACATGGTGGTCCGAACGGTTTTGATAAACGTCGTTGGAATATTGCCGAGCAAACCGAAACGTCAGTGATGTTTACTCTTGAGTCTGCTGATGGCGACCAAGGATTCCCGGGGAATTTGAATGTGTCGGTGCGTTATGACATCACCGAAGACAATCGAGTTTCCATTAATTACTCTGCAACCACAGACAAGCCGACCGTAGTCAACCTAACGAATCATGCGTACTTCAATTTACTTGGTGCAGAAGCCGGCCACGATTGTTTGTCACACATTGTGAGCATCAACGCCAATCAGTTCTTACCGACCAACTCGGTAGGTATTCCATTAGGCAATCTTAAATCGGTGAAATCGACCAGCTTCGACTTCAATCAGCCTATGATGATCTCAGAGCGTTTGTTGGGTGATGAACAGCAGAAAGCAGCAAAGGGTTACGACCACTCTTTCTTATTAGCTGACGGCTGCAAGCGCACTCAATGCGCTGCGACCGTAACGTCACCGGACGCGCTAGTCTCACTAAAAGTATTTTCAACCAAACCTGCAATGCAGCTATACACCGGAAACTGGCTTGGTGGTACACCAAACCGAAGTGGTGGCAGCTATGAAGACTACGCTGGTTTGGCGTTAGAAACCCAGTTCTTACCTGACTCTCCTAACCACCCAGAGTGGAAGCAGGACAGTTGTATTCTCAAGCCTGAACAAGAATATAACTACCGTACCTGTTACCAGTTTGAATTTTCGGGGGATTCTTCAAACTAGTACGCTCTAGCTCAAAACGGTTACGCCAATTGCTTTTGTTTGTGAATAGAACGATGTGAGTTATCGTGTTGTTCTTGGGGGATGAGTAAAAGTGGCGCTCAACAAGTGTGTGATTTATTAAGCGCGATTGTTGGGTATCAGAGTAAGGTAGGAAAGCCCTAACAGAAGCGATTCTGTTAGGGCTTTTTTTTGGTTCATCGCGGATTAGCGGGAACTAAAAACAAAAACGGTAGTAAGTGATATGGTTTAGTCGCCAAACAAAAATCATACACAAACTACCGTTTCTATGCCGAATCATACTTTCCTATCTTCATTCTGGGAAGGCTTTCAAATAGTAAAGTCTCTCCAGACAGCATCACTTATTACCCTGACTCTTAAACCTAGCTCTGAGGCTAAATGCCTTTGTGGTCTTGAGGCCGAGGCTATCCATGAGTATCAATGGCGTCACGTAAAGGATGCCATGTTGCTCGGTGTGCCTGTTGAACTTTCCGTTCAAACTCGAAGGATTAAGTGTCGTGACTGCGGCATAAAAACAGAATCTCTCTCTTGGTTAGAGCCTTATGCTCGTATAACAAAGCGCCTAAAAAGCTATATAGAACAACTGCTACCCCTGCTTCCCATTAAGCATATATCCCAAATTACGGGCGTTCATTGGCACACCATTAAAGAAATAGATAAACGCCGACTTCGACAAGTGGTGCCGCCAGTGAAATGGGGTGAGCTAAAGCAGCTCGTGATGGATGAGTTCGCCATCTTTAAAGGGCATCGATATGCCACCGTCATCGCTGATGCGAAGACTCATCAAGTCATTTGGGTTGGATTAGGCCGCAGCCGCAAGGACATACGGCCGTTCTTCGAGCAGCTAGGCGAGAATGGGGTAAATATCGAAGCAGTAGCGATGGACATGAATACGGCTTTTGACCTTGAAGTTCAAGCGCACTGCCCGAACGCAAAAATCGTTTACGACTTATTCCATGTTGTTGCTAAGTTCGGTCGCGAGGTGATGGATAGAGTCAGAGTCGACCAAGCCAACAAACTCAAGCAAGATAAAAAAGCGAGGCAATGGGTGAAGCGCTCACGGTGGGTACTGCTGAAAAATAGAGGCAACTTAAATACACGTCAAGATAGCTATCTTACTGAAATATTGAATATCAATAAGGACTTAATGACCACTTATATACTCGGAGCCCAACTCAAAGAGCTTTGGTATTGTGAATCCGAAGGGCACGCGAAGGGGCTCTGGGACACGTGGTGGGAACAAGTGCAAGAGAGTGGAATTAAGCCATTGAAAGAGTTCGCACGAAAACTGAGTCCTTATCTTCACGGCATTATCGCATCGGCAAGTTATCCGTTGAACACCTGCACACTGGAAGGGATAAACAACAAGATAAAGTTAATCAAGCGAATGGGGTATGGGTATCGAGATACAGACTACTTCTTCTTGAAGATAAAAGCGGCTTTCCCCGGAAAGCCGCGATGAACCTTTTTTTTTGTTTGTTGTTTGGTGAGTTGACCAGAGCTTAGATTTTCTCTACCGAATTACGGCGCACCAAAGTCGGAGAGAACATCATTGGCTCCGTTGAGGTGTTTTCACCTTTGGCTAAGTGCAACGCGAGTCGTGTCGCTTTCTCTGCCATCATCTGAATCGGGTAGCGAATGGTGGTTAGCTTTGGATGAACATAGCGTGCAATCAAGCCATCATCGAAACCGATGATCGACATTTTGTCCGGCGCTTGAATACCGTTTTCATCTAGGACAGACAAAGCACCTGCCGCCATGTAATCGTTGTACGCAACAATGCCTGTGATTGGCAGTGATTTAGTCAAAAGGTTGGTCATGGCGTATTCACCCCCTTCACTGGTGGGAGCTGAGTACTCAATATAGCTGTCAGATAACGCTATTTTGTAATCCGAGAGTGCTGACAAGTAACCTTGTACACGCTCATCGGCATCTTCAATGCTGTGCGATGAAGCGATACAGGCAATATTTTTATGACCATGACGGATCAGATATTCAGTCGCAAGATACGCGCCTTTCTTGTTGTCCAAGAAAATACAACGGTTGGCAATCTCAGCAATATAGCGATTGATCAGCACTAAGCCTTTCACTTCTTTGGCATAGGCAATCAGCTCTTCGTCGGTGAGTCCTTTAGAGTGGATCACCAAGGCATCGCAACGGCTATTTATCAGCAACTCAATCGCTTGTCTCTCTTCTTCACGATCGTGTGAGCCATTACCGACGAGGATATGTTTTCCGTTCTCACGAGCGACATTATCGACAGCCTTAACCAGCGTGCCAAAAAAAGGATCGGAGATATCACCAACCAACACACCGACGGTATTGGTGCTCTGGCTTACCAGCGCGCGAGCATTGGCATTCGGGCGATAGCCGAGTTTAGACATCGCTTTGGTGACGGATTCAATTGAGTTCGCACTTGCCTTCGGAGACTTATTTACGACTCGAGATACGGTTGCAACAGAAACACCAGCTTCCCTTGCGACATCTTTAATTGTTGCCATTTTTAACCTCTATACATTGCTGCATCTATTTAACACCGACAATGAGTGCAAGGCAACGAAACTCTCATTTTACTTCCAGTAATGAGATCTTTACCGCTTGTAATTATTAGGCTTAATGCTAGTGTAAACATTTACATTTTACTTAATTTTAGTAAATAATTTAATGAGTGAAAATAAATCAATATAGGAAGTGAGAAATGGATACTGTCTCTTATGGTGACTTTGCTAAGTTAGAAATGCGTGTCGGTAAGATCATTGAGGTTGTGCGTCATGAAAACGCAGACAAGCTTTACATCGTGCAAGTGGATATCGGTGAGAAGACGCTACAAACAGTGACCAGCCTAGTCCCTTATTACACAGAAGAAGAGTTGATGGGTAAGCAGGTTGTTGTTTTGTGCAATCTAGCGAAGGCGAAGATGAGAGGCCACACTTCTGAGTGCATGTTGTTATGTGCTGAAACGGAAGATGAATCTGAAAGTGTATTGCTGACCCCGGAACGTGCGATGCCTGCAGGTATTCGTGTCGTTTAAGATCGTTTTAGGTTGGAGAGCGATCCAGCTCACCAACCTAGATTAACTGGCGATTTAGATTAATTAACGATGTAGATTAATAAACTGTGTACATCCATTAATAACGTACATCAACTAGCTTCGAACAGTCAGTATCAAGCCATCAATCACACTGTGGTGGTGATCTGAAACCCCAGCAAGATTACCGTATTTAGGCTGGTGGCGATCATTTTCTAATGGGTGATGCCAACCTTGTGTGTGTTGAACAAAGTGCGCCGCAAAGCTTTCAGACACTTCTAAACATCCTGCTAATACCGTATCGACATAGGTTTGAACGATAGGGCTGTTTTCGCAAGGTGCTTCAATCTCGTCTTTGATGTAAACCCAGATCGATTGATCCTGTTTAAACTCATTTTGGCTTTCTATCTGAGAGGCCTTTAATTCGATTCGGTGATAACCACGCTCACGGCGATCAAACTCAGTCAGCGCAATATCATCCACCTCAAGTAAAACTCCATTCACTTGTCCCTCACCGAGATTCACGACCAAAGGAGACAAAACATAGCTGTCATCGATCTTACTCCAGTGACGAACTAGGCCATGCACTATTGCAGGAATCGCTTGTCCTGTTTGACCTGTGAGTTGACGAGAAGAGGAGTTGATCAAGCTACCATAACCAAAAATATACATCGCGTTCCCTGTCTGTTCTTTTGTATTTGAGACTAGTCTTACTATATGTTTGGCTTCATCAAATGTCAGTAGTTTTTTATTTTACACACTCATGAGTCTAAATGACTTTTATGGGGTGTGTTTAATTGACACTTTTTTGAAGCCTAAAGACTCCTTGTTGATTGTTTTTATTGGCTTTATACCTTTGGCGCGTTTCATGCATTACGTTAGGTAATATTGCAGTGATGATTACTGCATCATGAATTTGACTATGAAATAGCAATTCCCAGAAGCCACTCTTGGCTTGTTATCTGAAGTGAGGAACGAGTTTGTTAAATATCACAGATAAAAGTGTAGAAGATGCGATTCCTGCATATCTTCGATTAGGTTTTAGACCTTTCTTCTTTTTAGGCAGTCTCTATGCTGTGATCGCGATTGTGGCTTGGGTCATCATGTTCCAAAACGGTCAGCCAGAAATGCTAAAAGTACCGGCGCTTTGGTGGCATGTGCATGAAATGCTGTTTGGCTTTGCCATGGCGATTGTGGTCGGCTTTGTTTTAACGGCGGTGCAAACGTGGACGGGTGTCAATGGAACCAAACACTATCGATTAGCCGTATTGGTTGGTTTGTGGTTAGCACCTCGTATTCTGTTTTGGACCCCCGCACCGTTATGGCTGATCTCATCGGTTGAGGCGTTGTTCTTAATCTTCGCCGCTTACGAGATTGGTTTCCGAGTCGTTAAATCGAAAGGCTGGAAGAATCTATTCTTTGTGCCGCTGTTTATATTGGCTATCGTGGCGAACTTTGCTAGTTACGCAACCATTAAGGGGATGCCTCCATTCCCGTCGTCTGCGGTATGGCAAGCGATGTTGTGGTGGTTTACCTTACTGCTATCAGTGATGGGTGGGCGAGTTATTCCATTCTTTACGGCGCGTCGTTTTGATTTTGAAAAAGCACAGCCACTCGTTTGGTTAGAATGGTTAGCGAATCTACCTTTGGTTGGCTTATTTGTATTGAGCTTCTTCCCATTGACCTTTGCTCAAGCCGGCAATGAGTTGATGGTATTTGCAGGTGTGACTCAGTTGGTGCGCTTTATCCGCTGGAAGCCTTGGACTACGTTATCTGAACCCTTGGTGTGGTCGCTGCATGCGGCTTACCTATGCATCCCTTTAAGCTTGCTGCTACGTGGTTTATTAGACAACCCGTTCGCGAGCCACAACATGTTGCACTTGTTTGCGATTGGCGGTTTGAGTGGGTTAATTCTTGCGATGATTACGCGCGTGACAATGGGGCACACGGGTCGTGCTATATATAAAGGGCCAAGTATGGCTTTAGCGTTCTCGGCTATTTTTGTCGCGGCTTTGGTTCGCAGCGTAGGTGTGACTTTCTTCCCTGCGTATTTATTTGAGATGGTGAACATCAGCGCGGGTTTATGGACGTTAGCATTCGGGTTGTTTATCTGGAAGTTCGGCATGATGCTTCTAACGCCAAGAGTGGATGGTCACCCAGGCTAAGCCTATTGATTTTCGAACCCATTTTGAAAGGGAAGCACTGAGCTTCCCTTTTTTGATCGCAGCAAAGCTCCATTCTCAAAGATCCATTCTCTTAGGGAGTATTTTCGGCAAGATATTGGCGCACTTGTGCAATGATATCTTCTTTGGCGTGAGGCGAGATGAAACTCGCTTCGACAGCATTAATACTGAATTGCGCTAATTCGTTTTTCGTCAGTGGATGAGCATTGGCGACGGCGAGGAAGTTATCATTCATATAGCCGCCGAAGTAAGCCGGATCATCGGAATTGATGGTGACGCACAACCCTTTTCTCAGCAACTCGACGATATTGTGTTCTTGCATGGTGTCGAAGACCTTTAGCTTGGTATTCGATAGCGGGCATACGGTCAGCGGTGTGCGTTTAGCGATTAGCTGTTCCATCAAGTCTTCATCTTCTACACAGCGAACGCCATGATCAATACGGGTGATGCCCAACAAGCTCAGCGCGTCACTAATATTTTGCGCAGGGCCTTCCTCTCCGGCGTGCGCGACGGTCAGGAACCCTTGGTTGATCGCCTCTTGGAATACATGCTTAAACTTCTCCGGCGGGTTTCCTTTTTCCGACGAATCCAGCCCGACGGCAATGATCTTATCTTTGTAGGGAAGGGCTTGTTGGAGTGTTTCAAAAGCGCTGTCTTCATCAAGATGGCGCAGAAAGCACATGATCAGCTGGCTGCTGATCCCTAGTTCTTGCTCGGCTTGATTCAAAGCTTGAGTAATCCCACTTATGATGACTTCAAAGGCAATGCCACGTTCGGTGTGGGTTTGAGGGTCAAAAAAGATCTCAGTATGAACCACATTATCTTGTTGGCACTTGAGTAGGTAAGCCCAAGTCAGGTCATAGAAATCCTGTTCATGAATCAGTACGTTAGCGCCTTGATAATAGATATCGAGAAAAGACTGAAGATTGTGGAATTGGTACGCGTCTCTTACTTGGTTTGGGTTATCAAAGGGAATCGACACGTTATTGCGCTTGGCCAGTTGGAACATCAGCTCAGGTTCTAGCGTGCCTTCAATATGTAAATGCAGCTCAACCTTGGGTAAATGTTTGATGAAGCTATCCATAGCAACTCCTTAGCTATTTTAATTATGGGCGGAGTAGGCGAGACAGTAGAGTCTGTAAACCTGAGCCTGCAGGTTATCTCTTTCATTTATCTCTGTTTGAGCATAGTTCATTTCATTGTTGTCGATAAAACTGCACAGAAGTTGATGGTGAATCGAGAGTTACGAACCCATTGAAATCCGGCGCAAACGATTTGCAGCATGGGAGTGTGATCCGCTGCAAATATTTGCAGCAATATTCATTGATTTGTGCTCTAATACCGCGCTTACCAAGGGATGGTGTTAAAAGATGCTCACTTAGATGGAGTTATCAAAGTGACCGATCCCTTAATGATCTCCCTTAGGAAAAAATAGAACATGTCTAAGAACAAAAAATTTGATATCCGCCTTACAGAAAAACGCAACGGTTGGTGTGCAGAGATTACTCGTCAAGTAACGTCTCGCAGCACAACAGTATCTAAGCGTGAGTCTGGTTTCGAAACTGAAGCTCTAGCACAAGAGTGGGCAGAGAAAGAGCTAGCATCTTTCATCGCAAACCAAGCTGAACGTAACGAGCGTAAATCAGAGCAGCGTAAAGAGCGTGACGAACTACGTCACACTAAAGAGCTTAAAGCTGAGCAAGCACGTGAAGCACGCGCAAAAGCTCGTGAAGAAGAGCAAGAAGACGCTGAGTAATCCAGTGCACAATTAATTTACAGGTCCCTTAATTTTAAGATA
Source organism: Vibrio sp. QJM3NY_39 (assembly GCF_057785895.1). Lineage (NCBI taxonomy): Bacteria > Pseudomonadati > Pseudomonadota > Gammaproteobacteria > Vibrionales > Vibrionaceae > Vibrio > Vibrio sp. QJM3NY_39. Next base: position 707,199 of record NZ_CM173505.1, read on the forward strand.
AGGGACAAGTAAAAAAAGCCCCGATATAGCTTTTCTCTTTCTAGTTAAAAGTTTATCGGGGCTTTTTCATTTGTGGCGTATTAGTCTGGATCACGTAACCACTCATGGCTGGTGGCTACGTATCTGATTCACTAATTACCCGAATTCGGTCCTTAGTTGTTTAGCGCTGTCAGCCAATCGTCTTCCGCGACTTCTTCAATGTAACTCTCTACAGACTGTCCCACTTCATCATCATCTTGCTTGAAGTAAGCAATGTGGAACACTGCGTCACCTTCGTTTACCAACGGTAGAGTTTGTTGACCAATCACGATACCGCCTTTAGTGGTGATTACTTGGCCTTCTTGGTGACCCAATGGAGAACTGATGTAAGCCAGGGTTTGTCCTGCTTCAACTTGTTCGCCAAGCCTTACCATATTACGCAAAATGCCGTCTGATTCAGCGCGGATCCAACTGGTCGATTTACTCAATACTGGCTCTGGTAACTTCTTACGGTTAGGGCGCAGCATGCCGATTTCTTTCATCACTTGATGTACGCCAAGGTAACCCGCACGAATCGCTAGGTGATCAAAACGCAGCGCTTCACCACCTTCGTAAGTTAATACAGGAATACCTAATTTTTCCGCTTCGCTGCGCAATGAACCATCACGCAGTGGAGAATCTATGATCACGGGTGTTGCGAACGCTTTTGCGATGCGCAGTGTTTCAGGGTTCGACAGGTTTGCACGGATCTGTGGCAAGTTAGTACGGTGAATCGCACCCGTGTGAAGATCCAAAATGTAATCACAGTGCTTCGCTACGTTCTCAAAGAAGGTGTGAGCGATGCGTGATGTCAGTGATCCTTTCTCACTTCCAGGGAAGCAACGGTTCAGGTCACGACGGTCTGGTAGGTAACGAGACTTATGGATAAAACCAAATACGTTAACGATAGGCACAACAAGTAGTGTTCCTTTCAGTTTTTTTGGATCTATCGCATTGGTCAGTTGTCGTGCAATCTCAACACCGTTTAGTTCATCTCCGTGGATCGCCGCGTTTACCATCAGTGTTGGGCCCGCTTGGCGACCATGAATAATTTCAATCGGGATTGAAAGTGGAGAATGCGTGTAAAGCTGAGCCGCTTGCAGTTCAATCTCCATTCTCTGTCCTGGCTGAACAGTATAACCAAGTAATTCGAATGGTTGATTAGGTTTTAGTCTTGCCATTTATGTTGTTCTCAACATGGTGATAATTCGTTAACACGGAATGTATCAATCGTTGATTTTTAGTACGAATCAATCGCTTTACGGTGACGACAAAACTTTTTTATGGAGGGGTTTCTTAATTGGTTTCTGTTTTTGATTTGGCTAGTTAGAAGGGGTTTAGAATTGTGAATTTCCTGACAATACATTGATTTAACGCTGATATTTATTGTTCGGTTGGTTGGTATTATCCATCGCCATTTTTTGGCGGCCAAATTCAAATATCGAGATCAAAATGAAAAAAACAATTTCAAAAGTTGTAGCACTAGCGGTGGTATCTGTTGCTCTATCTGGCTGTGTGGGTAGCAACGCAGTAACGGGTTACCTAATGAAGTTCAACATCAAGGCTGTTGACAACCGCTACGCTCGTGGTGGTTTGAACATACTACTTGCACCTGCGTACGGTCTAACGGTTGCTGCCGATTACCTAGTATTTAACTCACTAGAGTTCTGGACGGGTAGCAACCCACTAACAGGTGCTCCGCACATCTTTGATACTAAGACTGATACTTACCTTGATATCAACGATCAGCTTGATAAGTCACTGACTGAAGCGCCAGTAGGCCCGATCACGAGTGCCGATATGATTGAGAAAGGTCAAATGCAGCAGATCGACGAAAACACTATCCAAATGGACATCACTTACCAGTCTGGTGAGCGTGCGACGTTAATCGGTGTTCGTGATGGCAAGATGGTGACGTACTTCATCGACGGCGAAGTAGTGGCACAAACTTCAATTGATGAGCTAGAAAGCTACGCGGCTTCACGCGCTTAATTATTTAGTCACAAGTAGCAGTGACAAAGATTAGATACAAAAACAGGTACTCATTGAGTACCTGTTTTATTTTGTTCTTAATAAACGGTGTTTACTGAAAAGTGCTATTTATTGAAGAGCCCATTTATTGGAAAACACCATTTACTGAAAAACACATAGCTAATCGATTTATGCTTTTTCTGGGATCGCAGCAAGTAATGCAACCATTTGGTTCCAGAACAATTCAACAGTATCGATCTTCACTTTCTCATCGGGAGAGTGTGGGAACTTGATCGTTGGGCCGAAAGAAACCATATCCATGTTCGGATAAGGTTCTTTGAACAGACCACACTCAAGGCCAGCATGGATAACCATGATGTTTGGCTTGTGACCGTAGATGCCTTCGTACATGTCGCGGAAGATATGCATGATCTCTGAATCTGCGTCTGGTTTCCAACCTGGGTAAGCACCAGAGAACGCGATGTTAGCGCCTGCTAGTTCAGCAACAGAGTGAAGCATACTTTCTACTTGGCTACGACCAGAGTCGATAAGAGAACGGATCAAGCAAAGTACTGTGATTGAATCTTCTTCCGTTGTGATAACACCTACGTTTAGAGACGTTTCAACAACACCTTCAATCTCGTCACTCATACGAATCACGCCGTTTGGACATGCGTTAAGTGCCGCGATAAAGCGAGCTTGGTCTGCTGACGCTAGTGCGCCCATTTCTACAGAAGCTTCTTCATTGAAAGTCACGATGCTGTCTTCTACTTTACCTAGCTCTGTTGAAAGTAGCTCAGTGTAGTAGTTGTATAGTGAAGCCAGTTTTTCTTGGTTTGCCGCAGGAACAGCAACCGTTACGAAACCTTCACGAGGAATTGCGTTACGAAGGCTACCACCTTTGAATTCGACGATGCGAAGGTCTAGCTCTTTTGCGTGACCCGCTAGGAAGCGAGCAATCAGTTTGTTTGCGTTTGCACGACCGGTGTGGATGTCACAACCAGAGTGACCGCCTTTTAGGCCTTTTAGCGTTAGCTTGCGTGTTACGAAGTCAGCTGGAATCGCATTACGTGCAATTTCAAATGTCATTGCACCGTCGATACCGCCCGCACAACCCATGTACACTTCGCCTTCTTGCTCTGAGTCAGTATTAAGAAGGATATCGCCTTCTAACCAACCGGCTTCAAGACCGAACGCGCCAGTCATGCCTGCTTCTTCATCTACAGTGAGTAGAACTTCGATAGGGCCGTGTTGGATTTCGTTTGAAGCAAGAACCGCTAGGCAAGAAGCCATGCCCATGCCGTTATCAGCACCAAGCGTTGTGCCTTTTGCTGTAACCCATTCGCCATCGATGTATGGCTGGATTGGATCTTTTGTAAAGTCGTGATCAGTGTCTTCGTTCTTTTGTGGAACCATATCGATGTGAGCTTGTAGCACTACACCTTTTTTGTTTTCCATACCCGGCGTTGCTGGCTTTTTGATGAATACGTTGCCTGTTGGGTCGCGACGTACATCTAGGCCTTGCTCTGTTGCCCACGCAATAATGTATTGAGCAAGCTCCTCTTCATGTTTTGAAGGGTGCGGGATTGAACAAATTTTATCGAAAAACTGCCAAATAGGGGCAGGGGACAATTTACTGATCTCAGAATGGAATTCAGACACGGATGACTCCTTTTTTATTTGATAACCATATATTTAGGGTTTCTATAGGTAAAAACTTAGAATAAAAATCTAAAATATGGGTCTGTTTTGATGGCAACAGCATACCACTTGAGCGTTTTGACGAGTAGCGGTTATAAACCTCAAATACCTCAAATTTTGAAAGCGGTCTTGTCCATCTGATCATAATTAAGAGACTTGATGCTTATAAATGGCGTAAGCAAACGTTTGTTTAATTCTATTGTGTAATTTAATTACACAAATAAGTTTTTAAAATAACCAGAACTGACCAAAAGTGTGACGTATAGCAAAAAATACTTGTAATCTTTTTTCTTTAGAGTATATTAATAACCAACTTCTGAGATGAAGAGTAAATGCTCAAAGGATGAGTCCGTTTTATCGCCTCCAAGGAACCGAGAAATCAAATTCGTTTTTTATTGATTTATTAAGGTGATAGTTATGAAAGGTTTACCATCTGCAATGTTCTGGATTAACAGCTCTGTTTACACTAGCAACTTTGCATACCCTACAAGCTTTGGTTACTAATACCGTAAGCATGTAACTCGAACAGTTTTGTTCACCCCTATATATTGGAATTCTTTTACAGCCCTTTTGGTTGACAGATTCTACCGCCACTCAGTTTTGAGTGGCGTTTTTTTTGCCTGCTACTTTCCCAAACCGCTTTCGCTTGTCACTTTCTTTGCTGTTCTTAGTGGTTGTTTTTTAAACGCCAAAATATCAATTTGCGTCTTATTACTGATTCTGTTGAAAAATACACAACTCTTGTGGGTTTAAATTGAGAATATGATGGCTACATTCTCAATGGAAATAACCGATGGTTGAAAAAATAACCAAGTAATATTATCGCCTTTATTTTGATTAAACCATTGTTTTTAATCATTATTATTCTTGTTGCTTCTCGTTTTTAATCGCTTTGTTTCATACGGCATTCTGATAAATATCGATTAGAGCCTTAATTCTATCTGGAATTTGTTATTTGATAACTTTATAATCCACAGCCAATCGTTTACGCAACCGTTTACTTTTTACCCTTATAGGATTCGATAATGTTCGAAAAGCTATTCAAACTCAGTGAAAATGGCACCAATGTGCGCACTGAAATCATCGCAGGTCTAACAACCTTCCTAACAATGGCTTACATCATTTTTGTAAACCCAATGATTCTAGCTGATGCTGGTATGGACCATGGCGCTGTATTTGTAGCAACCTGTTTAGCGGCTGCTATTGGCTGTTTCATCATGGGCTTTGTTGCTAACTACCCAATTGCTCAAGCTCCAGGCATGGGTTTGAACGCATTCTTTACCTACGCTGTTGTAATGGGTATGGGTTATACATGGCAAGTTGCTCTGGCAGCGGTTTTCGTATCAGGCGTAATCTTCATCTTCTTAAGTATCTTTAAGATTCGTGAATGGATTATCAACTCGATCCCTATGTCTCTGCGTGTTGGTATCTCTGCTGGTATCGGCCTTTTCCTAGCGTTTATCGCGCTTAGCAATGCAGGCATCGTTGTTTCTAACCCAGCGACTAAAGTTTCACTGGGCGACATTACCGCGATTGCTCCTATTTTAGGCGCGCTTGGTTTCTTCATTACTATTGCTCTTGTTCACCGTGGTGTGAAAGGCGCAGTAATGATCGCGATTCTCGCTATCACAGCGATTGGTATTGCGATCGGTGACGTTCAATACGGCGGCATCATGTCGACACCACCGAGCCTTGCACCTACATTCATGCAGCTTGATTTCTCTGCTGTATTTGAAATCGGTATGATTTCAGTTGTATTCGCATTCTTGTTCGTCGATTTGTTCGATACAGCGGGTACTCTGGTTGGTGTTGCAACGAAAGCAAACCTAATCAAAGAAGACGGTAAACTACCGCGCTTGAACAAAGCACTGCTTGCTGACTCTACAGCAACATCTATTGGTGCATTGCTAGGTACATCAAACACAACTTCTTATGTTGAGAGTGTTGCGGGTGTTGCTGAAGGCGGTCGTACCGGTCTAACTGCTGTTGTTGTTGGTATCTTATTCCTACTGGCTCTTTTCTTCTCGCCACTTGCAGGTATGATTCCGGCTTACGCAACATCAGGTGCACTTTTCTATGTAGCAATTCTGATGATGTCTGGCCTAGTTGGCATTGATTGGCGTGATCTTACGGAAGCCGCACCAGTCGTGGTAACATGTCTGCTTATGCCGCTGACGTACTCTATCGCTGAGGGTATCTCACTAGGTTTCATCGCTTACGCTGCAATTAAGCTGCTAAGTGGTAAAGGTCGCGACGTTTCACCTGCTGTGTGGGTAATGTCCGTTATCTTTATTCTTAAATACATTTTCGCTTAATCGTCTAGATTTCTGCTTAATCGCTGAAGAGGCTATGTTTGAAATAGCCTCTAATAACATGACAAAATTATTAGGTTTTATACTATGAGCAACAAATTCATTATCACTTGGGACAACATGCAGACTTACTGCCGTCAACTTGCTGAAAAGCAAATGCCAGCAGAGCAGTGGAAAGGCATCTGGGCGGTAAGCCGTGGTGGTTTGGTTCCCGGTGCAATCTTGGCTCGTGAGCTAGGTATTCGTCACGTAGATACGATTTGTATTTCTAGCTACGACCACGATCACCAGCGTGATATGACTGTAGTTAAAGCACCTGAAGGTGATGGTGAAGGCTTCTTAATCGTTGAAGATCTTGTTGATAGTGGTGACACTGCACGCAAGCTTCGCGAAATGTACCCTAAAGCGAAACTGATTGCTGTTTGTGCAAAACCATCTGGCGCACACTTATTAGACGAGTACATCGTGGATATCGCTCAAGACACATGGATTGAGCAACCTTGGGATACTAGCTTAAGCTTCATTGAGCCAGTAAATCGCAAGTCAAAATAAGCGTAAACTTAGTTTTTTGAGAAATGACCCTTTATAGGGTCATTTTTTTTTATATGATTAGTAACAACCATTTCTTATTAAGTATCCCAATGTCTGAATCAGAAGAAACGAGCTCGAACCTTTCGGAAACCTTGTTTGTAAAGCACAAGCAGGCCAAAGAGACCTCAATGCTTACTCGCTACATGCCAAGTTCAGAAGAACTGTTGGATAAAAAGCGTGAAGAGCAGAACTCATCTTGGTATCGAAACCTAAGACGTCTTCAGTGGGTATGGCAAGGCGTTAACCCAATTGAGCAAGAAGCGGTATTGGCTCGCATTGCGTCATCAGACAATTCACGCACGACTGATGAGTGGCTAGACACCGTGATGGGTTACCGCAGCGGTAACTGGGCATACGAGTGGACCAAGCTAGGTATGCAGCATCAGAATCGTTCTAATGAAAAGAACGGCGAAGAAATGGCTGAAGAGTTATTTTCAGCATCGCTGTGTTTCAGCATTGCGGGCTACCCACACCTAAAGAACGATAACCTTGCTGCTCAGGCACAGGTATTAGCGAATGCGGCGTATTCTGAAGCGATCAAACACACCAAATTGATCGTCAAACAAATCGAAGTGCCGTATCAAAACAAAAAGATTAAGGCGAACTTACATCTAACCAAAACAGACAAACCACAACCTGTCGTGATCGTGAGTGCAGGTTTAGATAGTCTGCAAACTGACATGTGGCGTTTGTTTAGAGATTACCTAGCACCGAAAAACATTGCGATGCTAACGATTGATATGCCGTCGATAGGGCACAGTTCGCATTGGCCTTTGACGGAAGATTCTTCTTGCCTGCATCAAGCCGTGCTGAATGAACTGCCTAACATTCCATGGGTGGACCATCATAAAGTCGGTCTGTTTGGGTTCCGATTCGGTGGTAACGCGATGGTGAGGTTATCCTTCCTTGAGCAGCACAAACTCAAAGCCTGTATCTCTCTTGGCGCACCGATCCACGATATCTTTGTTCATGCGGACAAACTCAAGCAGATGCCCAAGATGCATTTGGATGTGTTGGCTTCTCGCCTTGGCAAAGGAGCAGTGGATATCAATAGCCTTTCTGGGCAACTGATGGCTTGGTCACTCAAGGTGCAAGGCTTGCTGGCTAACAGTAAAACCAGCGTTCCTATTTTGGCATTGGCTTTGGAAGGTGACCCTGTTTCACCGCATCTGGATAATCAACTGGTTGCTATTTACAGTGATTACGGCAAAGCGAAGAAAATCAAAACCAAATCAATTACACAGGGGTATGAGCAATCCCTCGAATTAGCGATAAAATGGCTTGAGGATGAATTATTTAGATGACATTTCTCCGAAATTAGTTAAGCATGAAAAGTGTACAAAGTAAGTACCTGATACTCAGAGAAAATTTATAAAATCCAACTGCGTGTTTTCTACGTATTGCAGTCTGAGTAACGTCATTCTTAACATTGAAATGGAGATTCAATATGTCAGAAGTGACACAACAACCTACGCATTATCGCTTGTTAAACGTTTTAAAGGCTATTGGGCCTTACTTGAGGGAACCGCAATCAGAAGATGGTCATTACATTTTTGATTGCTTGTCTGTGTGTGTGAACGATAAAAAGTCACCAGAAGAGCGTGAGTTCTGGGGCTGGTGGTTAGAGTTGGATAAGTCGGAAGAAGGATTCTCGGCGAAGTACAACACGGGTAAATACAACATTGATGGTAACTGGGATCCTTTGCCATTACCTAAAAAGGCGGTCGCTGAGGTGTCTCGAACTCAAGAAGCCTTTCACCAAAAGCTGGTTGACGAACTTCAAAAGAAATTTGAAATCGGCGTTCAGTTAGACGAAGAGTCTGTCGAATTCGTCTGATTTTGAAGGTTACTCTTCTCTATAAAGCAAAAAGGTGCGATTTCGCACCTTTTCTGCTTGTGAATTCCCCTGTTGATTGCTAAAACATCACCTCTTATTTGTTTTATTCATAAAAGACTTCATGACAACAAATCATCAAAGCGGGACAACAACACAGAGTAAAACTGTCGTTGTTAAACTGGGTACCAGTGTCTTAACTGGTGGAACATTGGCATTAGACCGTGCTCACATGGTTGAGCTGGTTCGTCAATGTGCTGAATTAAAAAAACAAGGCCACTCTGTGGTTATGGTTTCGTCTGGTGCAATTGCAGCCGGACGTGAGCACCTTGGTTACCCCGCACTTCCCAACTCGATGGCAAGCAAACAATTGCTTGCGGCAGTTGGGCAAAGTCAGTTGATTCAAGTTTGGGAGTCTTTGTTTGCTATCTATGGCCTTAAGATTGGCCAGATGCTACTGACTCGTGCTGATCTCGATGATCGCGAGCGTTTTCTGAATGCACGTGACACGATCAACGCGCTCGTTGAGCACGATATTATTCCGGTAGTAAACGAAAACGATGCAGTAGCCACCAATGAAATTAAAGTGGGTGACAACGATAACTTGTCGGCACTGGTTGGTATTTTATGCGGCGCTGATAAGCTTTTGCTATTAACCGACCAAAAAGGCCTGTTTACGGCAGACCCTCGTAAAGACCCAAATGCTGAGCTAATCAAAGAAGTAAAAACCATTGATGACACACTGCGTAAGATCGCAGGTGGCAGTGGTACTACGTTAGGTACCGGCGGCATGGCGACAAAACTGCAGGCGGCTGATATTGCTCGTCGTGCGGGTATCGAAGTGATTATTGCAGCAGGCAGTGCTGAAAATGTGGTGTTTGATTCATTGAGTGACAACCCACAAGGCACACGTTTCTTGCCTTTAGCTGAAGCGCTTGAAAACCGTAAACGTTGGATTCTAGCGGGCCCAGCTTCTGCTGGTGACATCGTAGTCGACGATGGAGCGGTGAACGCAGTTAATACTAAGGGCAGTAGCTTGTTGGCGAAAGGGGTTGTTCGAGTTAAAGGCGAATTCTCTCGTGGTGAAGTCACTCAAGTCACAGACAGTAAAGGCAAAGTGATTGCGCGTGGTATCGCCAGTTATTCAAGCCAAGACCTAGCAAAAATTGCAGGCAAGCACAGTAAAGATATTGGCAACATTCTTGGATACGATTATGGGTCAGAAGTCATTCATCGTGACGACCTAGTTGTGATTCAAGAGTAGTTCGTGATGATAAGGCGATGCGCTGCGAATATACATAATCGTAAATCGCCTTTTTACATCCAAAGACAGACAGAATTTAGGGAGAGTTAAACGTGGATTTAACTAATATGGGTATCGCAGCAAAAGACGCTGCTTTTCACCTAGCGACCGCATCAACGGCGCAGAAGAACAAAGCATTGGCGATCATCGCTGATGAGTTAGAAGCAAACGCGGTAGATATTCTAGAAGCGAACGCAAAAGATATCGAACTTGGCCGTGAAGCGGGCCTGACTGATGCACTTTTAGATCGCCTGTTGCTCAACGAAGAGCGCTTAACCGGTATCGCTAACGATGTGCGTAACGTGATTAGCCTGAACGACCCAGTAGGCAGCGAAATGGACAGTAAGGTACTGGAAAACGGTATGTCACTGTCTCGCCGCCGTGTGCCGCTTGGTGTGGTTGGTGTTATCTATGAAGCGCGTCCAAACGTAACCATTGATATTGCAGCTCTGTGTTTGAAGACAGGTAACGCAAGCATTCTACGTGGTGGTAAAGAGACGTTCTTCTCGAACATGGAACTGGTTAAAGTTATCCAGTCTGCATTAGAGAAAGCTGAGCTTCCTGCCGCTTCAGTTCAGTACATTGAAAAACCTGATCGTGAATTAGTATCTCAACTGCTTAAGTTGGATGACTACGTGGATATGATCATTCCTCGTGGTGGCGCTGGTTTACACAAGATGTGTAAAGAGAACAGCACCATCCCAGTGATCATCGGCGGCTTTGGTATCAGCCATATCTTTGTTGATGAAAGTGCGGACCTTGAAAAGTCGGTAGATGTGGTCGAAAACTCAAAAGTTCAACGCCCATCAGCGTGTAACTCGTTAGATACATTGCTAGTGCATGAAGCGGTTGCTGAGGCTTTCCTTGCTAAGCTGAAACAGCGTTTAGCAGGCAAGGTTACCTTGGTTGCTGACACTAGCTCAAAATCGCTGCTAGCGGGTTTTGAAGACCAACGTGATGCGATTGAAGGCGACTTTGACACTGAATGGCTAAGCTACACGCTAGGCGTAAAAGTGGTAGCGGATGTGGCAGAAGCGATTGACCACATGCGTGTACACAACGCGAGTCACTCAGATGCGATCATGACCAACAGCCTAGAGAGCTCAGAGCGCTTTATTAACTCTGTCGGTTCTGCGGCGGTTTATGTAAATGCATCAACACGTTTTACTGATGGCGCACAGTTTGGTTTAGGCGCTGAAGTCGCAGTATCAACCCAGAAGCTGCACGCTCGAGGCCCAATGGGCTTAGAAGAACTGACAAGCTACAAATGGGTGGGTAAAGCGAACTATTTGATTCGCGGTTAACGCTGGTCGTTAATTTTACTCCTCAGCTCATTTTTGAAATGGCGATCGAGTAGCAATAATCAATGAATCACCACACAAAAGGGCCTTAATTGGCCCTTTTTCTTTCCTAACGTTTGGCAATTCCGTTACACTGATATTCAATTATTTGGAGGTGATATGCATTGTCCTTTTTGTTCAGAGAACGACACTAAAGTAATCGATTCAAGACTGGTAGCCGATGGCCATCAGGTTCGTCGTCGCCGTCAATGCCTTGCATGTAGTGAACGTTTTACGACTTTCGAATCGGCAGAACTTGTGATGCCGAAAGTCATAAAGTCGAATGGAAACCGCGAACCATTTAATGAAGATAAAATGGTGGGTGGTGTACAGCGCGCCCTAGAAAAACGCCCAGTGAGTGCTGATGCGATTGAACTTGCGATCAGTACGATTAAGTCACAACTCCGTGCAACTGGTGAGCGTGAAGTACCAAGCGAGATGATTGGTAATCTTGTGATGGGCCAATTAAAAGAATTGGATAAAGTGGCGTACATTCGTTTTGCCTCTGTTTACCGCAGCTTTGAAGACATCCGAGAGTTTGGCGAAGAAATCGCTAAATTAGAGGATTAACGCCTCAATCATGTCAAACTTTACTCCCCTAGATTTTCAAATGATGTCGCGTGCTATTCAGTTAGCCAAACGCGGCATTTACACCACTGCGCCAAACCCAAATGTGGGTTGTGTCATCGTGCAAACCGACGGTCAGATCGTTGGTGAAGGTTTTCACGCCAAAGCCGGTGAACCTCATGCTGAAGTACATGCCATGCGAATGGCTGGCGATAAGGCAAAAGGTGCGACCGCTTATGTCACGCTAGAACCTTGCTCGCACTATGGTCGAACGCCACCTTGTGCTGAAGGTTTGATTAAGGCTCAAGTAGCCAAAGTGATTTGTGCCATGCAGGACCCAAACCCAAAAGTTGCAGGTCGTGGTATCAAAATGCTACGCGACGCCGGCATTGAGGTTGAAATCGGTTTATTAGAGCAAGATGCTCTCGACTTGAATCCTGCATTTATCAAGCGTATGCAAACGCGCATGCCATTCGTTCAGTTAAAGATGGCCTCTAGCCTTGATGGGCAAACGGCATTGGGAAATGGTCAAAGCCAGTGGATCACCTCACCAGAAGCGCGTCGTGATGTTCAGAATTACCGAGCAAAAGCAGGTGCGGTGCTATCAACTAGCCAGACGGTGATTGAAGACAACGCGTCGTTAAATGTTCGCTGGGCAGAATTGCCAAGCAATACCAAAATAAATTACCTTGAAGGCGAGTTGCGTCAGCCGATTCGTGTGATCCTTGATCGCCAAAATCAACTGTATCCTGAGCTCAAGTTATTCCAGACTCCAACTTCGGTATTGAGAGTCGCTGAAACCTCTGCTGATATTACAGTCGGAACAACGAATACAGGTCAGCTGGACTTACACGATTTAATGCGTCAATTGCCAGCGAATCATATTGACCATATTTGGGTCGAAGCGGGCGCGACATTGGCCAAGAGCTTGATTGAAGCACGGCTAGTGGATGAGCTAATCCTCTATTTAGCGCCTAAACTTATGGGCAGTGACGGACGAGGTTTGATGGGCGCATTAGGGCTCACTTCAATGTCTGATGTGATTGACCTAGAAATTAAAGATGTTCGACAGGTTGGTGTGGATATTCGCATCGTCGCGAAACCTATTATCGCGACGAAACCACAGTAGAAATAGTCATTCCAACAGCATACGTGTCGTTGACAACAAAAAGAGTTTTAAAATGTTTACAGGAATTGTAGAAGCCGTAGGTACATTGAGTGCAATCACTCCCCGCGGAGAAGACATCACCGTAACGGTTAATGTTGGTAATCTTGATATGGCTGACGTTAAGTTAGGCGACAGTATCGCGACCAATGGTGTGTGTTTGACGGTCGTTGAGTATAACGACCACAGCTACAGTGCAGACCTTTCGCTTGAGACCCTGAAAAAAACGGGTTTTGTGGATTACCAAGCTGGCGATAAGGTCAACCTAGAGAAAGCAATGCTACCGACCACGCGTTTCGGTGGTCATATCGTATCGGGTCACGTTGATGGTGTCGGTGAGATTGTTGAGCGTAACCAAGTTGGTCGTGCGATTGAGTTCTGGGTTGAAATGCCAGCAGAGATCTCAAAGTACGTGGCTCAAAAAGGTTCAGTCACCGTTGACGGCATTAGCCTGACTGTGAATGATTTACGCAAGAATGCCTTTAAGCTGACGATCGTTCCTCACACTTCTTCAGAAACCACCATCGATCAATTCAATGTTGGTCGTAAAGTGAATCTAGAAGTCGATGTATTAGCGCGCTACATGGAGCGTTTACTGCAAGGTCAGCAACAAGAATCTGAGCCTGAATCTCGATTAACGATGGAATTCTTACAGCAGAATGGTTTTGCCTAACCGTTGGTACAAAGTGCACTAAACATCACTTTGTAAAAGCGAGCAATATCATCAGGTTTAAATAGTGTCGGTTCTAGGAAGCAGAACCATTTCAAAGGATATAGAACAATGCCAATTAGTACTCCTCAAGAAATTATTGAAGACATTCGCCTAGGAAAAATGGTTATCCTGATGGATGATGAAGATCGCGAGAATGAAGGCGATCTGATCATGGCAGCAGAACATGTGACGCCAGAAGCGATTAACTTTATGGCGATGTATGGCCGTGGCTTAATTTGCCTAACGTTGACGAAAGAGCGTTCAAATCGCATGGGTCTAGCGCCTATGGTTCAAGACAACAATGCTCAATACACGACGAACTTTACGGTTTCAATTGAAGCTGCTGAGGGCGTAACAACGGGTATTTCTGCATCAGACCGCGCTGTTACCGTTCAAGCGGCTGTGTCAAAAGATGCGAAAGCGGCTGACTTAGTTCAACCTGGTCATATCTTCCCACTGACAGCTCAAGAAGGTGGTGTTCTAACACGCGCAGGCCACACTGAAGCAGGTTGTGATTTAGCTCGTCTAGCAGGCTGTGAGCCAGCGTCTGTTATCGTTGAGATCCTAAATGACGATGGCACCATGGCACGTCGTCCTGATCTTGAAGTCTTCGCTGAAAAACACGATATCAAACTGGGCACCATTGCTGACTTGATTGAATACCGTAACAACACTGAAACGACGATTGAACGTGTAGCACAATGCCATCTGCCAACAGAGTTTGGTGATTTTGAGCTAGTGACTTACCGTGACACAATTGATAACCAGATCCACTACGCGATGCAAAAAGGCGACCTGTCTGAAGGTGCTCCATTAGTGCGTGTTCACCTGCATGACACGTTTACCGATCTGCTTCATTCAGATCGCGGTACCGAGCGTAGTTGGTCGCTAGATAAAGCGATGAAGCGCATTGGCGACGAGGGCGGTGTGTTGGTTATTCTGGGCAACGAAGAGTCTTCAGATTCTTTGATTCACAAAGTGAAGACATTCGAAGCTCAAGATAAGAATGAGCAACCAACCATGGCTAAGAAGCAGGGTACCTCTCGTCGTGTTGGCGTAGGTTCTCAGATTCTACAAGACCTAGGCGTTCACGATATGCGTTTGCTGTCTTCAAGTACTAAGCGTTACCACGCATTGGGTGGTTTTGGTCTTAACGTTGTTGAGTATGTTTGCGAGTAAGTCGATATATCTCTGTTTATAGCAACATAATTTACCGATGATTCCAGTGGCTCTTTTGGTGATTAGTTTTGCCAAAAGAGCAAAGTAGTTAAGCCCGATTCAAAACGTGTTAAATACACGAGCTTGACTACTGGTTGCTCCTATATGGTTGAGAGCCGTGCTGCGTTATCATCTTTACATCTCCGGTGTCTGTTCTTCTAAATTAGCATTAGATATTGCTCACAGTTTTGTGCTAGAATCCGGCGATTCTCACTTGATGAAAATAGTTAAAGGAAGGCTTATGAAAGTGATCGAGGGTGGCTTCCCAGCGCCAAATGCAAAAATTGCTATCGTTATTGCTCGTTTCAACAGTTTTATTAACGAAAGTTTACTTTCTGGTGCAATCGATACTTTAAAGCGTCATGGACAAGTAAGCGAAGACAACATCACTGTTGTTCGTTGCCCTGGTGCAGTAGAACTTCCACTTGTAGCGCAACGCGTTGCAAAAACAGGTAAGTTCGATGCGATTGTATCTCTTGGTACAGTAATCCGTGGCGGTACACCTCACTTTGACTATGTTTGTAGTGAATGTAATAAAGGTTTGGCACAAGTGTCTCTGGAGTTTTCACTTCCAGTCGCGTTTGGTGTTCTTACTGTTGATACGATCGATCAAGCTATTGAACGCGCAGGAACCAAGGCTGGTAATAAGGGTGCAGAAGCCGCACTTAGCGCACTTGAGATGATCAACGTTCTTTCTGAAATCGATTCCTAATGGGGGCCAGTGTGAAACCAGCCGCACGTCGTAACGCACGTCAATTTGCTCTACAAGCAATTTATTCTTGGCAAATTACTAAAGAAAATATTGCTACCGTTGAAGAACAGTTCTTATCTGGTGGTAAGTATGATGAAGAAGAGCATCATGCCGCAGAACCTGCTCTCGCTATGCCAGAAACAGACGTTGCATACTTCCGCGACTTACTAACTGGTGTTGCTCTTAGCCACATGGAACTTGATAGCAAGCTTCGTCCATTCGTATCTCGCCCTATGCAAGATCTGGATTTGATGGAACTAGCGCTTCTACGTTTAGCTATGTACGAGATGACTCGTCGCGAAGATGTACCATACAAAGTGGTTATCAACGAAGCTATCGAGCTTGCAAAAGTATTTGCAGCAGAAGACAGCCATAAGTTTGTTAACGGTGTGCTTGATAAAGCTGCACCACACGTTCGTAAGAAATAAGACGTTCGTATATTGAATCTAAAGGTCAGCTTTTATGCTGGCCTTTTTTGTAACTAAATTTCTGTAATATCAATAATTACGGTGATTTGTATGAAGACTAAAGATAGGGCATGTGATGTCTGGCGAATTTAACCTGATTGAAAAATATTTTGTAAATCGACAACCACAACGTAAAGACGTACATCTGGCTGCGGGCGATGACTGTGCTTTAGTCAAAGCGCCAAGTAATGTTGAGATAGCGATCAGCACCGACACCTTAGTTGCAGGCACACATTTCTTAGCAGAGGCTAACCCTGCTTGGGTGGCACACAAGGCTTTGGCTTCCAATATTAGCGACCTTGCTGCGATGGGTGCGACACCTGCTTGGGTTTCATTTGCGTTAACTATGCCAGAAGTTGATGAAGAATGGCTTGCTCCCTTCTGTGACTCCTTCTTCAAGCTCGCTGACTACTTTGGTATTCAGTTAATTGGCGGTGATACAACCAAAGGGCCCCTAAGTCTGACATTGACTGTACAAGGTTTTGTGCCAGAAGGTCGAGCACTGCGTAGAGATGGCGCTAAAGTGGGCGACTGGATTTACGTAACGGGTAACCTAGGTGATAGCAAAGCCGGCCTAGAAGTATTGCTTGATCCTGAACAGAACAAAGTCAAACCTTATGCTCTCGAGCTTGAAGAAAGACACTATATGAGCGTTCCTCGAGTATTGGCTGGTCAAGCGCTCGTGAACCTTGCTTCGTCTGCTATTGATATCTCTGACGGTGTTATTGCTGATTTAAAACATATCCTTAAGCGTTCTCAGGTTGGTGCGAGCATTGATGTGAGTACGCTGCCAATTTCTCCAGAACTACGCCAGTTCGCATCTGATATTGCTTCGGCTCAACAGTATGCGTTGACCAGTGGTGAAGAGTACGAACTGTGCTTTACTGTGCCGGAAGAGAATAAAGGCTCGTTGGAAAGTGCTTTGTCACACACTGGAACAAAAGTCACCTGCATTGGCCAGATAAGACCTGTAGAATATTTTGAATTACACAATAATGGTGAACCACTGAGTTGGAACTTAACTGGTTACGATCACTTTAAGGTTAATTGATGACAAACCCAATTTCTGCAATCTCTCTTAAAAATCCTTGGCACTTATTGGCAACGGGTTTTGGTAGTGGCTTATCGCCGATTATTCCCGGCACCATGGGCACGCTTGCGTCGATCCCATTTTATCTATTGCTGGTTCAGTTACCTTTCCCTATTTATGTCATTCTTGTGGTTGTGAGCTGCATTATTGGTATCAAAATATGCCAAGTGACGTCTGATGACATGGGCGTGCACGATCACGGCTCTATTGTATGGGATGAGTTTGCGGGCTTTTGGATCACCATGGGCCTAGTGCCGTTGTTGGGTATTCCTGTTAATGATTGGAAATGGCTATTTGCTGGCTTTGTTCTGTTTCGTTTTTTCGATATGGTAAAGCCTTGGCCAATTGGTTGGTTAGACAAGCGAGTTCACGGCGGCTTAGGTATCATGATTGATGATATCGTGGCGGGTATTATGGCGGCGATTTCGCTGTATGCAGTGGCTCATTTTTCAGGTTGGCTCGTTTAAGAATCAATATCCAAAGCACTGACGATAATAGATCAAAACAAGGAATTACAATGTCTAAGAAGGTTTACTGCGTTGCTCAATTTCAGCCTAAAGAAGGCAAATTGAACGAGTTGTTTGAAGTGTTAAAGTCACTAGAGCCAAACACAATGCGTGAAGACGGTTGTATCCAATATACAGTGACTCGTCACATCAAGAGCCCATTTGCTGAAGGTGAGAGTTTCCCTATCGCATTCAATGAAATCTGGGCAGACAACGAAGCGTTTGAAGCGCATTGCCAACGTCGTGAGATTCAGCAATTCTTCCAAGAGCAGTGCGTTGAAGAGACAGGCTTGGTTGAGAACTTCAACGTTGCTATCTACTCTGACGAACCAGAGAACTATGACGCACCAGTACTTAAGCCTTGTTGCTAAGCAGGCTTAATTGCTAATAACTAACAGCTAAACAACGAATAGTTTATCAGTTAGCAGATACTAAAAAGGTTGACCCTAGGGCCAACCTTTTTTGTTTTGCAGCTTATGCTGTTTGCTTGTGAAAGCTATTTGGCAAGGTAGTCGGAGATAGACTTCTCAATACCTTTCGCATCTAAGCCAAGCTCTTCATGCAGCTCACCTTGAGTACCTTGAGCAATAAATTTGTCAGGTAGGCCAAGGTTTAAAACAGGCATCAGTAGTTTTTCTTGCATCAAGAACTCAATCACACCCGCGCCCGCACCACCTGCAATCGCGTTTTCTTCGATAGTCACTAGTACATCGTGGTCAGCAGCAAGTTGTTTGATCAGAGCTTCATCTAGCGGTTTCACAAAACGCATGTCTGCAACTGTCGCATTGATAGCATCTGCGGTTTGAAGTGCACTTTCAAGGAAAGTACCAAAGCTCAGGATAGCGACCTTCGAGCCATCTTTTGCTTTTGCACTTTCGCGAACGATACGACCTTTACCAATCTCAAGAGCGGTAAACTCACTTTGAATCTCAGTACCCATGCCATTACCGCGAGGGTAACGAACGGCACTTGGCCCTGTGTGCTGGTGGCCGGTGTAAAGCATTTGGCGACATTCGTTTTCGTCGCTTGGTGCCATGATCACCATGTTTGGAATGCAGCGCATAAAGCTTAAGTCGAACGCACCTTGGTGTGTTTGACCATCAGCACCGACAAGACCTGCACGGTCAATAGCGAACATAACCGGTAGATCCATGATGGCAACATCGTGGATCAGTTGATCGTAGCCACGTTGTAGGAAAGTCGAGTAGATAGCCACAATTGGCTTATCACCCGCAATAGCCATACCGGTGGCTAGCGTCACAGCGTGCTGCTCAGCAATCGCTACATCAAAGTACTGTTCTGGGTATTCTTTAGAGAAACGAACCATACCAGAACCTTCACGCATTGCAGGCGTGATCGCCATTAGCTTAGGATCTTGAGCGGCCATATCGCATAGGAAGTCGCCAAAAATCTTAGAGAAAGTTGGTTTAGAGCTGGTGCTCTTAGGCAGACTTGAATGTGCCGGATCGAATTTAGGTACGCCATGGTAGCCAATTGGATCTTTCTCAGCTGGCTCGTAGCCTTTGCCTTTCTTCGTCATGATATGCAGGAACTGAGGACCTTTAAGATCTCTCATGTTCTTGAGCGTTTTAATCAGCTCATTCACATCGTGACCATCAATTGGACCAATGTAGTTGAAGCCTAACTCTTCGAACATGGTGCCAGGGACAACCATGCCTTTTAGATGTTCTTCTGTACGACGAACGAGCTCTTTAATCGGCGGAACGCCTGATAGCACTTTCTTGCCACCCTCACGAATAGACGTGTAAAGACTGCCAGAAAGAACTTGAGCTAAGTGGTTGTTTAGAGCACCGACGTTTTCAGAGATCGACATCTCGTTATCATTAAGGATAACTAGCATGTCATTGTGAATATCGCCCGCGTGGTTCATGGCTTCGAAAGCCATACCTGCGGTAATCGCGCCATCACCAATAACGCTTACGACTTTACGATTCTTACCTTCTTTCTTCGCACTGATCGCCATCCCAAGTCCGGCACTGATCGATGTTGAAGAGTGACCAACAGATAGGGTGTCGTATTCGCTCTCTTGACGCCATGGGAATGGGTGCAGTCCATCTTTTTGACGGATAGTCGACAAGCGGTCGCGACGACCCGTAAGAATCTTGTGTGGATAGGCTTGGTGGCCAACATCCCAAACCAATTGGTCAAAAGGCGTGTTGTACACATAGTGCAGAGCAACGGTTAGCTCTACTGTACCTAAGCCTGACGCTAAGTGACCACTTGACTGGCTCACCGAGTTAAGAAGATAGGTACGTAATTCATCACAAAGCTGTGTAAGCGTCTCTTTTGGAAGTAGACGCAAATCCTCTGGCTTATCAGCCAAAGCAAGAGTTGGGTACTTTGATATATCAAGAGTCATAGGTAATGCGCGCTTATTGTCTTAGTTCTTGCGCTCGATGACGTATCGGGCGAACTCTTCGAGTGACTGGGTATTGTATGGGATTGCAGCCAAAGCTTGAAGCGCTTCCTGTAGCAGAGTTTGCGCTTTTTCTTGAGCGCCCTCTAAACCTAACAAAGAAGGGTAGGTGCTTTTGTTCAAATCTTGGTCAGAGCCCTGTGGTTTACCCAAAGTTTCGGTATCGCTAATGATATCTAAAATATCATCCTGAACTTGGAAGGCTAACCCGATTGCATCGGCGTACTTATCTAATTGAGGCATCACTTCAAACGCTTTTTCGCCAGCAGCCAGAGCACCTAAACGAATCGCACTCTTCATTAGAGCGCCAGTCTTGTTACGGTGAACTTCTTCTAACTCTTCTAGCGTGACAGAGCGGTTTTCAGCTTCAATATCAAGAGCTTGTCCAATGCACATGCCTTGTGCACCAGACGCTTCAGCTAGGCGTTGAATCATTCGAACGCGATTGCTTTCCCCGTCAGCACTTAATGTGCCTTCCGCAAGTATAGTAAACGCGAGAGTTTGTAGGGCATCGCCAGTTAAAATTGCCGTTGCTTCATCGTATTTGATGTGACAAGTCTGATGGCCACGACGAAGTTCATCGTCATCCATTGCTGGAAGGTCGTCGTGAATCAGAGAATAGGCATGAATACATTCGATTGCAGAAGCTGGAGTATCGAGTTCTTCAGCGGTACAGCCGAGCATTTCCCCTGTAATGTAGACAAGAAATGGACGTGCGCGTTTGCCGCCTAAAAGTAACCCATAACGCATCGCGTTGATAAGGTTCTGATTTTGGTGTGGCAGGCGATCAAGCCAAAGGTTCAGCTGCTCGTTATTACGTGCTTGATAAGACAATAAAGTCTCGATCATAGGGGATCTCATACAATTCGTTATTCTGGTTGTGGGTTAAAGTCACTAAGTTCTGCATTTTCATCATTTTGCAGTAAGATGCTAACACGCTGTTCAGCATCGTTTAGTTTACTTTGACCAGCACGAGCGAGGGAGATGCCTCGTTCGAACTTTTTCAGCGCATCATCTAAAGCTAGATCACCATTTTCTAGTTGATCAACCAAGCCATCAAGCTCTTCGATAGCCGCTTCAAAGCTCATATTTTCAGGTTTCTTAGTAGCCATAATAAATCTGCGTTTGGAAATATGAACGAACGTTACCCTAGGCCGCTGAGATGGTCAAATGTAACCAAGAAATTTTGCTAGAAAGTTCGTTTTTAAGGGGCTTGAACTCACTTTGGTTGAATAACCTTAGCTTTATCGAGTTTATGCGCTAAGGATAAGAGCAAAGTAAGCCAATAATTGTGATTCAAAAACGAAAAGTGTGATATTTAGGCCAAGAATTTACTAAAAGATCTTATAGTCTGGCCGATAAAAAGATTATCGTCGACGTAGAGCTACAAAAAAGCATGAGGAGTGCTCAGTGGATTTAGCAACCCTAATAGGTTTGATTGGTGGATTTGCCTTTGTAATCATGGCAATGATCCTAGGTGGAAGCCTCGGGATGTTCTATGACACGACATCCATTTTGATCGTGGTGGGTGGTTCAACGTTTGTTGTTCTAATGAAGTTCACCATGGGACAATTCTTTGGAGCAACCAAAATCGCTGGCAAAGCATTTATGTTTAAGGCCGATGAGCCTGAAGATCTTATCGCTAAAGTGGTAGAGATGGCGGATGCAGCACGTAAAGGTGGCTTCTTGGCACTTGAAGAAATGGAAATCAGCAACAGTTTCATGCAAAAGGGCATCGACCTATTGGTAGATGGCCATGATGGTGATGTGGTGCGTGCTGCACTGCAAAAAGACATCGCATTAACCACAGAGCGTCATGAGCAGGGCGCGAAAGTGTTCTCTGCATTTGGTGATGTTGCACCTGCGATGGGTATGATTGGTACCTTGGTTGGCTTGGTTGCCATGCTTTCTAACATGGATGACCCAAAAGCGATCGGCCCTGCGATGGCGGTTGCACTCTTGACTACGCTTTACGGTGCAATCCTTTCGAACATGGTGTTCTTCCCAATTGCGGACAAGCTTGCGCTGCGTCGTGACCAAGAGACACTAAACCGTCGTCTGGTGATGGATGGTGTATTAGCGATTCAAGATGGTCAGAACCCACGAGTTATCGATGGTTACCTCAAGAGCTACCTCAATGAAGGTAAGCGCACGATTGATGGTGAACCCGCGTAAGAGGAGTTGAAGATGGATGAAGAAAATCCATGTAAATGTCCTCCTCCGGGGTTACCTCAATGGATGGGGACATTTGCTGACTTGATGTCACTGCTGATGTGTTTCTTCGTACTGCTGCTCTCATTCTCTGAGATGGACGTACTGAAGTTCAAACAGATCGCTGGATCGATGAAATTTGCGTTTGGTGTACAAAACCGCTTGGAAGTGAAAGATATTCCTAAAGGGACTAGCATCATTGCGCAAGAGTTTCGCCCTGGTCGCCCAGAGCCGACTCCTATCGATGTGATCATGCAGCAGACCATTGATATTACGCAGCAAACGCTTGAGTTTCATGAAGGTGAATCTGAGCGTGCTGGCGGAACAATGCGTGACCAAGGCAAGATGACGGGAGGCAAGTCGCCAGAGGTCTCTACTCATGACAATCAAAACTCTGAGTCAGACCAACAGCAACAGCAAGCCGAAGCTCAATCGCAAGAGATGGAAACCTTGATGGAAAGCATCAAGAAGGCGTTGGAGCGAGAGATCGACCAAGGCGCGATTGAGGTTGAAAACCTTGGCCAGCAGATTGTTATTCGAATTCGTGAGAAAGGTGCGTTCCCATCGGGGTCTGCTTTCCTACAACCTAAGTTTCGACCATTGGTTAGACAGGTCGCTGAACTGGTAAAAGATGTACCGGGCATTGTCCGTATCTCTGGGCACACGGATAACCAGCGACTGGATTCAGAGCTTTATCGTTCTAATTGGGACTTATCATCGCAGCGTGCGGTGTCTGTGGCTCAAGAGATGGAAAAGGTACGTGGCTTCTCTCATCAACGCTTGAGAGTGCGCGGTATGGCTGATACAGAGCCTGTTGAACCCAATGATACTGAATGGCAGCGTAGCCTCAACCGCCGTGTTGAAATCAGCATAATGCAGGGTGAGCCGCTTTATAGTGATGAAGTGCCTGTTATTGGTCAGTAGTAGGCAGAGAGACAGCGATTAGTCTTCAGGTACACATACGTTAGTCAGCAGATAGCATCGAAAGCCCAACCTTATGATGAGGTTGGGCTTTTTGTTTTGTGGTCTTCAATGATGCTCTCAGCTGTATTTATGTCGTTTTGAAATCTGCTACTTTTAATAACAGGCAGTTTAATGATGAGGTTGAAGCACGCACTCTTTTCCTTGTTTGATTTTCTCATGTATAATTCGCGCCCTTAGATTTAATATTGATCTATTATTGCTTCAATAACTATGTGAAATGACCTTTTACGTGGTGATGAACCTACTAAAATTTGTGAACCTTATTGGCGTGAAAGTACTATGAAATTTATTGTTAAGCCTCATCCGGAAATTTTTATTAAAAGTGAATCGGTGCGTAAGCGCTTCACAAAGATTCTAGAACGTAATATTCGTACTATTCTTCAGCGTCGTACTGAGTCTGTGGCTGTCTTCAACCGTCGTGACTACATCGAAGTGACGTCTGAGAGCGACAAATACTTTAAAGAAACACTCGAAGTATTGACGCAAACTCCGGGTATTCATCACTCCCTTGAAGTTCAGCAATCAGAGTTTAAAGACCTGCATCATATTTACGAGCAAGTTCTTGAGCGAAGCGGTGCTCTTATTGAAGGTAAGACTTTCTCTGTACGTGCTAAGCGTCGTGGTAAACATGACTTTACCTCTATTGAGCTAGAACGCTACGTAGGTGGTGGTTTAAACCAAGCGGTTGAATCAGCAAAAGTAAAACTGAAAAATCCAGATATTACCGTTAAAGTTGAAGTCGAGAACGAGAAGCTAAACCAAGTTATTGAACGTCATAAAGGCCTAGGTGGTTTCCCTCTTGGTACTCAAGAAGATCTGCTTAGCTTGATCTCTGGTGGCTTTGATTCTGGTGTTTCAAGTTACTTACACATCAAACGTGGTTCTAAAGTGCATTACTGCTTCTTCAATCTTGGTGGCCCTGCTCACGAGATTGGTGTTAAGCAAGTTTCTCACTATCTATGGGATAAATACGGTTCATCTGCAAAGGTGAAGTTTATCTCTATCGATTTTGAACCTGTAGTTGCAGAGATCCTTGAGAACGTTGAAGACGGCCAAATGGGCGTTGTTCTTAAGCGTATGTTCATGCGTGCTGGTGGTATGGTTGCAGAGCGTTTCGGTATCGAAGCCCTAGTAACCGGTGAAGCATTAGGTCAGGTTTCTAGCCAAACGCTAACTAACCTTCGCCACATTGACAACGTGACCGATACTTTGATCCTTCGTCCACTTATCAACTGGGACAAAGAAGACATCATCGATCTGTCTCGTAAGATTGGTACTGAAGACTTCGCGAAAGTAATGCCTGAGTATTGTGGTGTTATCTCTAAGAAGCCAACCGTGAAAGCGAAGAAAGGCAAACTAGAAGCGGAAGAAGCTAAGTTTAACTTTGAAGTGCTAGAGCAAGTGATCGAGAACGCTCGAGTTATGGATATCCGTGACATCGAGAAAGAGAGCCAAGAGCAAGCGCCTGAAGTTGAACAAGTTCAAGCTGTTGCTGAGCACTCGATCGTTCTTGATATCCGTAGCCCAGACGAAGAAGACGAAAGCCCACTAGAGATCGATGGTGTTGAAATTAAACATATCCCGTTCTTCAAGCTTTCGACTCAGTTTGGCGACTTGGACCAAGCAAAAGAGTACTTGCTGTACTGTGATCGTGGTGTAATGAGCCGTCTACAGGCACTTTATCTAAAAGAGCAAGGCTTCCATAACGTGAAGGTTTACCGCCCATAGTGGTATAGAGTAGCCGAATATTTTGCAAAGCCGTTTACTGAAAAGTAAGCGGCTTTTTTATTTTCTATTGTGATTGTTTTACAGTAGGCAGTAAGAGTCGCGAGTTTGTCGAGTTATCATCATGCTCTGTCTTGAGATTCTGAGATTGAAATGATGGGGTTTGAGTTGGCTTGTAGGTGACCGAAGAAGTGTGAGTACCTGAGGAACTCTGTTACTTTTTAGTGCTATTCAATGGTTGTATTTGTATGTGTTCAGTTGATTATTTGAGTGGGTGTCTGATTCTGTGATTAACGACGAAAAATAACAAAGATTAATTAGTACAGCTATTGATAAACTTATTGTTATTTTTCTTTGCACATAAAAAAACACCGCCCATAAGGCGGTGTAAACAAATTTGACAGACAGGTCAAAATAAATACAGGAAGTACATGTCTCGTTTCAGTATAGAACTGCAACAAAACATTTGGTAGAACTCTACCCAACTCGAAAAGAACGAGTTTGCAAACACAACATCGCAGGAGCTAAACCAATTGATTCTAGAGAGAATCAAGCCGTTCAGGCTAGCTGCTGCGGGATGAAATATAGAATTTCTCTGGCCGCTAGGCAATGGACAAATTATAATGTTTCAGATAAAAAAAACTAATGCTTATTTAGAGAGTACCTATGTCTCGTCGATTACCCCCATTAAACTCGCTAAGAGTGTTTGAAGCCGCTGCTCGACACTTGAGTTTTACGCGCGCTGCAGAAGAGTTGTTTGTTACTCAAGCTGCAGTGAGTCATCAGATTAAAGCGCTTGAAGAATTCTTGTCTTTGAAGCTGTTTCGTCGAAGAAACCGTTCTTTGTTGCTGACGGAAGAAGGTCAAAGCTACTTCTTGGATATCAAAGATATTTTCACATCACTGGCAGAAGCGACAGACAAAGTGCTTGAGCGAAGTGAGAAGGGCGCATTGACCATCAGTTTACCGCCAAGTTTTGCGATTCAATGGTTGGTGCCAAGGTTGGCTGATTTTAATCAGCAAGAACCGGATATCGATGTAAGAATCAAAGCCGTTGATATGGATGAAGGCTCGTTGACCGATGATGTAGACGTAGCTATTTATTATGGTCGAGGTAATTGGTCGGGGCTTAGAGCTGATAAGCTTTATCAAGAATACTTGATCCCTCTTTGCTCACCTTCAGTGTTGCTTGGTACCAAACCATTAGAATCTCTAAGCGATTTGGCATGTCATACGCTATTACATGATACTTCTCGAAAGGATTGGAAGCAGTTCGCTAAGCAAAATGGCATCGATGGGGTAAACGTCAATCACGGTCCTATCTTTAGTCACTCAACCATGGTGTTGCAGGCAGCAGCTCACGGCCAAGGTATTGCACTGGGTAACAACGTGTTGGCGCAACCTGAAATCGAAGCGGGTCGTTTGATTGCGCCTTTTGACGAAGTGTTGGTGAGCAAAAATGCCTTCTATGTGGTTTGTCATGAGAAACAAGCCGATATGGGCCGTATCGCCACCTTCCGCGATTGGATGCTGGCGAAAGCGCAAAGTGAACAAGAGGATTTACTCGATGAATAACGTCATCATTGACGGTGAAGACAATCCAATCACCTTTGTCTTTGCACATGGTGCTGGCGCAGGTATGGATCATGAATTCATGCAGTCGGTGGCAAAAGGGTTAGCCTTTAAAGGGATACGAGTGATTCGTTTTAATTTCCCTTATATGATTAAACGTGCTGAAGATGGCAAGCGTCGTCCACCTGACAGAGCCCCTAAGCTGCTTGAAGCTTACCAAGGCATCATTGAGCAGTGCGATGCCGATAAACTTGTGATTGGCGGTAAATCGATGGGAGGGCGTATGGCGAGCCATTTGTCTGAAGTTGATAAGGTGGCAGCAATGGCCTGTTTAGGCTTTCCTTTCCACCCTCCTGGTAAGCCAGAGAAGTACAAAGGTGAGCACTTAGCTGAGTTACAAAAGCCATGTCTTATTTTGCAGGGTGAGCGCGATACCTTTGGTAAGCGTGAAGAGTTTGCTGATTTCGACCTGTCGGATTCTATTCGTGTTGAATTTATCCCAGACGGTGATCACAGCTTTAAGCCTCGTAAGAGTTCTGGTTACACAGAGCAGCAGAATATTGCCTTAACCGTTGAGAAGCTGTCAGCGTTTATCAAAGAGGTACTCAATGAGAAGTAAGTATTTACTCACGTTTGCAGGTATCTCTGGTGCGATTGCTGTGATGCTTGGTGCCTTCGCGGCTCATGGGTTGAAAGCTATTTTACCTGAATATCTGCTAGGCGTGTTTGAGACGGGTGTTCAGTATCAGTTTATCCATACTTTGGCGATATTGGCGTGTGGCGCTCTGCTGCAGATGAAACTTGGCGCTAAATCACAAAAATATTTTTTCATTGCGGCAATTTGCTTTATCATCGGCATCCTTTGTTTTAGTGGCAGCCTTTATGGCTTGGCACTGACAGGAATAAAATGGTTTGGCCCTATCACTCCGTTTGGTGGTCTACTATTTATCATTGGTTGGGGAGTCTTCTCCTTCGCTGCTTTGAATATAAAAGAGGTAACTCAGTGAAACACGTACTACTTTATTGTCGCTCTGGTTTTGAAAAAGAATGTGCTGGCGAAATTCAAGACAAGGCAACACAACTGGAAGTGTTTGGTTTTCCTCGCTTAAAGAACAATACAGGCTTTGTATTGTTTGAATGTTATCAAGCAGGCGAAGCTGATAAATTGGTTAAAGAGATCGACTTCCAATCGCTGATCTTTGCTCGTCAAATGATCGCGGTAGCAGCTGAAATCAAAGATCTGCCGACTGATGATCGTATTTCTCCAATTCTTGAGGCGCTTTCTGAGAAAGAAGGTTTCCCACGTTGTGGCGACATCCGTATTGAAACGCCTGACACCAATGAAGCGAAAGAGCTTTTGAAGTTTTGCCGTAAGTTTACCGTGCCAATGCGTCAAGCTATGCGTGGTAAAGGCCTGATGACAGCGAAAGACAATGTTAAGAAGCCTGTGCTTCACTTATGTTTTATCGCTCCGGGTCATTGCTTGGTCGGTTACTCTTACCCAACCAATAACTCACAGTTCTTTATGGGTATTCCTCGTTTGAAGTTCCCATCAGATGCGCCAAGCCGTTCTACATTGAAGCTAGAAGAAGCGTTCCACGTATTCATCCCTCGTGATGAGTGGGATGAGCGTCTTGCTCCAGGTATGTGGGGCGTAGATTTAGGCGCGTGTCCAGGTGGTTGGACTTACCAACTGGTTAAGCGTTCTATGTTCGTTCACTGTGTTGACAACGGCATGATGGCGGACAGCCTAATGGAAACGGGTCAAATCAAGCACCATATGGTAGATGGCTTTAAATTTGAACCTGACCGTAAGAACGTGACTTGGATTATCTGTGACATGGTTGAGAAGCCAGCTCGTGTTGCTCACTTAATGGGTGAGTGGATCATCAAAGGCTGGGCGAAAGAAGCATTGTTCAACCTTAAACTGCCAATGAAAGGCCGTTACGATGAAGTACTGCAGGATATCGAGAACCTGAAACAGTTCCTGATTGATAACAAAGTTAAATTCAAGATGCAGGCGAAGCACCTTTACCACGATCGCGAAGAGATCACGGTTCATATTCAGTCGCTTTCGAATATCTCACCGTACTAATTATTCACTTAAGTGAAAATTTAGTACTGTCAGTGACCAATAAAATGCTCCTTTAAGGGGCATTTTTTGTATCTGCTCATCGCATTATCGGGAGTTAAGAATGAGCTTCGTAGCGAATGTCTTGAAGATTGAAGCCCAAATCGATGTCTGTTTTGAGTGCTGAAACGAGCTTACATACGCGAGCTGATTCAATATGCTCATCGAATTTCTTACGATACTTTTTCGGTAAGTCTTCAGCTAGGAATGCCGTTTCTATATCTGGATACGTTGTTAATATCTCTTTGGCTGCTTTTGGTCCAACTCCAGGAATCCCCGGCACTTGGCTTGAGCTGACGCCCGTTAATCCCCAGTAGTCAGCGAGTTGTTCCGGCTTTACACCGAACTCAGCTTCAATAAAGGGTTTATCTAACCAACGATGCTGAAAGTAATCACGGATCTGTAGCGTTGGTGATAACAGTTGGCAGTAGCCCTTATCCGTCGAGATGATGGTGACCGTTTCTCCGTGATCGGCCACTTTCTTAGCGAGAGTAGCGACTAGATCATCCGCTTCATCACCATCAGATAGCAGTGAATCAATCCCTAACTCCCACCAAGCTTGTTGGATAGCATCAAGGCCTTTCATTAATGGTTCAGGCATCGGCTTGCGGTTTTGCTTGTAGGCTGGAAGGACTTCAGCGCGCCAGCCTCGATCTTGTAAATGATGATCAAATACTGCAATGATATGGGTTGGCTTTGATTCTTTTAGGATGCGATTAAGAGTACGAGCAGTGGTGGTGATGGTTCTTGCAATATCGGTTGGGTCCGGCTGAACAGAGTGAACGCGTCGGATGAGATTCAAAGCATCGATAATAACAAGATGGATAGACATAAGTTTCCACTAAATAGGCAATAAATAAGGGGCTGCTAGCCCCTTATAGTAACGTATCACTTAGTGAGTTGAAACGTTGGCGACGTAAACGTCATGACTTGTTTAGCTTTATGCTTATGGCGTGTTATCAATCACTTGTTGTTATTCGCTGCTAGGCATAATTTTATAGCAAGGAACGTAGTCAGTGCCACCCGGTAGTTTCATGCGATGTTGTTCAACAAAGTCATTCAGCAGTTGGTCCATTTTGGTCATCAGCTCTTTGTCGCCATCAATCAAGAATGGGCCGTGTTTCTCTATCTCTAGAATACCTTCGGCTTTGACGTTACCGGCCACAATGCCAGAAAACGCTTTGCGTAAATTAGCCGCAAGGCTTTCTGTTTTCTGGTCCATATGAAGATCAAGTGCCGCCATAGACTCATGTGTTGGATCGAAGGGCAGTTGGAATTCAGGCTCAATATGCAGTGACCAGTTATAGCTATAAGCATCGCCGGTCTCTTTACGGTGAGAACGTACATCTGGCATCGCTTGTTTCATGATTTTCGCTGCGCGTGCTGGATCATCAATCACGATTTCGTAGTGTTTCTGAGCCTCTTCCCCGAGGGTTTCACCGATGAACTTATCGATAGAGCGGAAGTAAGCTTCACTCTCTTTTGAACCCGTTAATACAATCGGCATGGGTTGGTCGACGTTATTTGGGTGCATCATGATCCCTAAGATATACAGCAACTCTTCAGCCGTACCGGGGCCACCAGGGAAAATAATGATGCCATGCGCCATACGAACGAATGCCTCAAGACGCTTCTCGATATCTGGCATGATCACCAGTTCGTTCACTATCGGGTTTGGTGGCTCAGCTGCAATGATTGATGGTTCAGTCAACCCTAAGTAACGATGATCAGTATAGCGCTGCTTAGCGTGACCAATAGCCGCGCCTTTCATTGGTCCTTCCATTGCACCTGGTCCACAACCCGTACAGATGTTGAGTTCACGTAGGCCAAGTTCATTACCTACTTCACGAGTATATTGGTATTCAGTGGCATTAATTGAGTGGCCACCCCAACACACGATCAGGTTAGGTTCGATGCCCGGCGTAAGTGCACCTGCATTTCTCAAAATACCAAATACGAGGTTGGTAATATGAGTGGCATTAGTCAGGTTGAGTCTTTGGTTGTCTGCAAGATGCATGTTGACGTAGACAATGTCACGCAGCACTGAGAATAGGTGCTCTTGGATACCCTTGATGATTTCACCATCGACAAAGGCATGCTCTGGTGGGTTGCTTAGTTCGAGCTTGATACCACGCTCACGTCGCACGACTTCAACATCAAACGATTGATACTTGTCGAGCAACTCTTTGGAATTGTCGGTGTGGCTTCCCGAGTTAAGTACCGCTAACGTACAGTTACGATACAGTTGGTACAGATCACTAGACGCGGTTTTCTTAAGACGCTCAACTTCAAGTTGAGAGAGTAAATCCATGCTACCGGCAGGGCTGATATGAGTGATCATAGTGCCTCCTTGTTGAAAAGAGCAGGGGGACGTTGAAGTGACCCTCTGACTCGAGAGTGAGAAGCAAACGTTGAAAGTGTTTGGTTAAAGGGGAGAGAGTTAACCAGACGAAACGGTTACGACAGCGTTGCTTAATGGATTATATAATCTTGCTTAACAGTCTATATGCAGGTGCTTAACAGTATATACATGGGTGCTTAATAGCAGATGTATAGATGCTTAAGAGCTAATATAAAATAAATTAAGAGCGTATATACAGCATTGCTTGCCAAGAATGCTTGTTAAGCGAATGTTAATCATTAGCTTAGCAAACATTGAGGGAAATGGTATGTGATAAGTATTTGAAAAAATGAAATAAATTAAATCTAAGGCTGACTTAGTTCCAAACAAGTTGGTTGGTACCGCGTTGCTTTGCTTTGTTTAGCGTCTTATTAAGTCTCTCTAATACTTCTTCAGGCGTATCAGACTCTTTAAACTGAGTACTTGCCGCACACAAGGTAATCGTGATTTGTTGGTCACGGAACTTAAAGGGTAGG
This sequence comes from Vibrio sp. QJM3NY_39, assembly GCF_057785895.1. Lineage (NCBI taxonomy): Bacteria > Pseudomonadati > Pseudomonadota > Gammaproteobacteria > Vibrionales > Vibrionaceae > Vibrio > Vibrio sp. QJM3NY_39. The sequence continues at coordinate 738,682 of NZ_CM173505.1, forward strand.
CGGCTTACTTGAGCTTGGATGTTTTGAATCACCTGGTGGCAATATTCATCGGTTTGTTCTGGCAACAGCAAGACAAACTCTTCACCAGAAAAGCGAGCCACGGTATCGGTTGTGCCTGCTTCTTTAGTAATAGTTCTCGCGATGATTTTAAGTGCCTTATCACCCGCGGTATAACCAAAGCTGTCGTTGATGGCTTTGAAGTTGTCGATGTCGAGCAGCACTACGCGCAGTGAGTGTTGTGCACGAATCCAACGGCGATACTCAAGTTCTAAGCGATCAGTAAAGGCGGTGCGATTGTAAACTTTAGTGAGCGGGTCAAGTAGCATACGCTGAGCCTGATCTTCTAAGCGCTTGCGGTAATCTTGGGTGACTTCATAGAGTGAATCTAACTGAGTCTTTCCATAACTCATTCTCTCTATTAGAGCTTGTTCTTTCTGTTCTGCGTGATTCAGTCTTTCTGAAAGAGAGGCGATTTCAGTGAGTAGCGGATTAATCGTTCGCTTTAAACTATCAATTTCCTTCGCTTTCTCTACAGAGCTCTGGCTCTTAATGACAAGTTCACTTAACTCAGAGTTAAGGCCTTGGCGGTGCTCAAAGTAACTTTGGCTCTGATCGGCATTTTGGTCTGCCGTTTTGATACTGGAGGCCAGCGAGGAGTTTAGCTGATCGATAAATTGTTCAGACTTCTTACGCTCTAAGTTGGTGCCTTCAATTACCAGTTTGAGGATCTGAAGTGTCAACTCAAGCAGATTTTGTGTGGAAACACCCAGTAGTAGTTTCGCTCGAATATCGGTAAGCAAATCACCCGACTCACCCTCGAAATCGAGTTCAGTGATCAGATGTTGTAATTCGTTTGATAGGTCGGAAAGGAGTTCTTGTTCCGGAGAATGCGTAACGTCGGCAAAATGAGTGCGTGAGTTATTCGCCATAATCTTAATGGCACGCTCATAAATACCGAGAAGTTTCATGGCATGGTCGACTTTCTGACTGCCATTGCATTCGGAGAAGCTAAGTAAGTTTCGTAGGTCGCGTTTAAGCTGCGCTGGAAGGCCTGTTATGCGTTGCAGCGTTTCCCCACTGTGCTTAATGCTATCGTCCAGATATCCGTTCTGTTTATCCATAGCCAACGTTTTCTGCTTAAGCATCCTTTCTAATACTGCCAGCTTTGGGATCATCGAGCTAATGTCTTTTTGCTTTTCTAGCTCTTCCCGAAGGGCAATGAGGTTTTCATCTAAATGGCTGTTACTGCCAACACATGCGTCACTTAAAGATGTGACGATACGCTTTAGAACTTTTTGTTCTCTAATAAATTTGAACGAGGTGTCTCTTTGCGTCAAACGGACCTGCTCCAACTGAAGTTTCAGCTGGTGGAGTTGCGCCTGAATGTCTTTTTCAAGAATGCCCATAGATGTATTAATTAGCGCCGCGTAGACCGAGCTCGATCATTTTGATGAAATTCCGTTGCATCGATAATAACAAAACTAAAAATAAGGTCACGGCTTGCCGCTCTTAACCGCTCGCAAATTAGTTATCTTTTAGCATTTTTTTGATGTTGTCCTCATTCTGGTATGACGATTGTATCTTTATTAACCCTTGATTAATCGCATGTTTACACGCTTCTCTTATGTTACCAGTTGCAAGGCTCGCTGCGGGCGCATTATCGATAGCTTTTAAGTATACCCATTGACTGCTGCGCTCTTTGAGACTGATCTCACGCGCTAGATTAGTCGACATCAATAACACATCGAGCAGTTCTTGGTCGTTAATTGCAGTGTAAGCACGTGGTAGGAACGGGTAGTCAGCGATGCCCATGCGGACGGTTCGATTGATGTTTCGCTCGGGTTCGAAGTTATTAACCCAAGATTGAATCTTTCTGAACAGGGCCTCAGGTGATAAATCACGGTCAGCGTTGGGCTCGATATAAAGCAGGTTCGCATCCGAGAAATGGTAGACACGAGCTGGGCCTTCAAGCTTAGATTTGAGGAATTCGCCAAAAGCATCTTCGAGTTCTAGACCCGCTTTGTAACCGTTCTGCGTGTACATATTACGTAGGAAAGGTAAGTCAATCATCACGAAGCGTAAACGGTCGTTGAGCGGTTCATGAATCAGTTCACCAAGCTGCCATTGCTCAAAGGTTTGGCTGGTTTGTTCCAATGAATTTGAGAGTTTCGCATTCAGCATTCTTAGATTAGGAAGCTTAGAACGGGAATGCGTAAAGAGGTCGGTACGCAGTGAATCGACCTCTTTGGCTAAGGTTTGAATGAGGTAGCCTCGGCGCAGCACAAAGAAGAATAAGACAATGCTGAACAAGAATAGGGCAAACGAAATCTTTTGGAACTTACGATGTTCTAGTTTGTATTTCTCTAGCTCTTGTTCTTGGCCTGCATAGTGCAGGGTTTGTTCGGCAAACTCTTTTTGTTGGCGGAATGCGTCTTCCCCAACACGGTTGAGTTTTTGCTGCTCTAAAGAGACAAGGCTGTTGTATTGCTTGAGATTTGCCAATGCTTGCTGTGGACGACCTGCCTGTTCATAACCCAAAGAAAGTAAATAGTATGAGCGTTGCGACAGACGCATATTTTCTACTTGACGCGATATCTCAAGTGCACGTGTCGCATGCTTGATCACATCTTCGCTCTCTTGCAGGTGGTAAGCCAATCCTGCTGATAATAGTGCGGCACGACCTTCCAGTTTTGGAATGTCGGTGTACTCTAGTAGTTCAAGGGCCCGGGTTAAGTACTGCTCAGCTAGAGGGTAATTATAGAGGCGTAAGTAAGTTGCCGATAGACTTAGACGAATATCGATGACTTGGTGTATATCTCTGTCGGTACTTTCGTGATCAAGAACGTTGAAAAAGTGCACTAGGGCAAGGTTATATTTTCCTTGATAGAAGTACACATCACCCATCTTTTTAAGTACTTGAGCTAATATGGGAGAGTTTTCAAAGTTATCATAAAAATCAGCGGCTTGAGAGAGGTGCTCTAATGCTTTATCTAACACTTGGCGCTCAAAGAAAAGTTGCGCAAGTAGGCGGTTTACCTTAGCTAAGCGTGAACTCAGATTGCCTTCTACTGATTTCCAATAGCCATACAGTAACTCAGATAACGCGTGATTGTACTCTTTGTGAGTCAGATAAAATTCACCGACCGTGATGTGGTAGTCGATGGTAACTTTTTCTGAGTAACGCTGATCGAGGTAGATTTTCGCTTCTTGGTAGAACTTTTCAGCTTCGTCGACCTTATTGTCATAAGAGGCGATATCAGCTTTCAGCATGATCAAACGATAGGTAATACCCTCTGTTAAACGTAAGGTTTTATTCACCGATTCTAGGTTTGCTTCAATACTTGTCAGCTCTGCTGTTGCTGTGGCTGACTTTCTGTCACTCAGCCAAAGTAAGCGAACTTTTAGGATCTGAAGATCCAGCTTTAAGTAATTAAGCTTATAGGTTTTTGCGAGCTCAGAGGCTTTATCGATGTTTTTAATCGCAATACGAATGTTGCCTAGGTTGTATTCCGCTTTGGCTAAGATCTTATACGCATCGATACTGCTGTTTGGTGTTCTAATTGAAGAGTCTGTCTCTTCGCGAGAAATCGCTGAAGGGCTTTTCTCACGTTGATCAGAAAGGACACGAAGCGTTAGGTAACTGTTGGCCATTTGTTTTGCTTGGCTTGGCTCGATCTCAACCAAGTTATTGGCTTCATTGAGTAGCGCCGACGAATAAACCGACGCATTGACCGATGTGCTTAAGCTTAAAATAAATAGACTAACAACGTATAACCAACGCATTTCAATGTCCCTTTAAAGATTGGTAGGTTCAAATAAGTGTGGGTGGGTTCACGCCTGATTATTGGCGAGCCATACGCTTATTGTGGCTTGGTCTATCTTGCTCTGTTGAACGGTATGGATTGATATCCAGACCACCACGACGCGTGTAACGTGCAAACACGGTTAGCTTCGATGGCGCACAGTATTTCATGATGTCAGTGAAGATACGCTCAACACATTGTTCGTGGAATTCGTTGTGCTCACGGAAAGAAACTAAATAACGTAGCAGTGATTCACGGTCAATTTCCTTGCCTGAATATGCGATCTCAACACTGCCCCAATCGGGTTGGTTGGTGATCAAACAGTTCGATTTTAATAGGTGGCTGTGCAGTGTTTCTTCTACTTCTTGCTCGCCAGCAGCACCTTCAAGTAATGACGCTTCAAAATCATAACTGGTGATTTGGATGTCTTGGTTGTCGATACAGTCACCCTCCATCGTTACGATAGGTTGGTTGGTGTAGTCGGTTACCGAGTTAACGTTCACAATCACGGCTTCGCCAGCGCATGCCGACAAGTCTTGAGTAAGACGCTCAGTGACTTGGTCCCAGTTTTGGAATTGAGTTTGATTGTAGCTGTTCAGGTACAGCTTGAAAGATTTTGATTCAATTAAATTTGGGCTCGTTGCTGGGATGAAAACTTCACCCACCGCCACTTGTGGTAGGCCGTTGGTGTTTAGCCACGAAAGCTCGTACATCGTCCAAATATCATGGCCGACAAAAGGCAGGTCACCGTTTAGCGCAAGGTCATCACGATTCAGGCTACGAGGTACTGGCTGCAATAAACTTGCATCGTATTGGTTAGAGTACTCAGTTTTTTGGCCAAGGGTTAAACCCGCTAGCTCTTTTGCGTCAGAATATTTGCTCATACTTTCGTTTCAAATTCGATTAGAATGGGGTCGATTTTACTGAATCCCTATTACCCTGTCATTAAGTCATCGCTTAATCGGCGCTGAAAGGGCTCGGATTCTATTTATTATTTTGTGTTTAGGAGATTTTCATGACTCAACGTGCTCAAGACGCACTACTTTCTTTTAGTCAGCGATACGTTGACGCGTGGCAGCAGCAACACCAAAGCTTACCTCGCAATGAGGAGTTGGTTGATATTGTGTCGCATTGCGTAGAAGAAAAGAGCGGCGACGCCGTGTTATGGAAAAACTATCCACGTGAGCAATTCGCGGATTTCACTAACGTTGAAACGGGTATCGAGTTGACGCTGCATGAAGACATCAAAACCTTCTACGGTGCGCAATACAGCGCAGATATGAACGCGACTTTTGACGGTAACGATCTGACGTTATTACAGATTTGGAGTGATGAAGACTTCGAATGCCTGCAAGAAAACATCTTAGGCCACCTAGTGACTCAGCGTCGTTTGAAGCTAAAGCCAACGGTTTTCATCGCAGCTACTGACGCTGAACTGGATGTTATCTCTATCTGTAACTTAACGGGTAACGTAGTTTTAGAGCGTTTGGGAACCAAAAATCGTGATGTGTTAGCCGAGACATTGGCAGAATTTTTAAACAAGTTACAACCAGCGGTATAAGGTGAAGCAAGTGATTTCGTCTAGTGACGTTTTTCTATGATACTGGAACTTTAGAGACGTCAACCTAAGCCTAGGTTGACGATGATATTTACACTACTGGTTAGTTATTGATCCAAAGCTTATAAAAATCACTGTATCCCGATTTGTTTATGTAAAGCCCATTAACCTGTTTCGCTTGAACTACTTCTTCTTGCCCCCAAAAAAGTGGGAGTAAAGAGCTTTCTGAACATAGTTGATTAAACCGTGTGACTAATTGCGGTAGTTGGTCTTCATTTGTTAATTGCTTATGAAGGTCTGATGTATGTTCTAAGAGTCGTTCATAAGGGTAAATAAATCGAATGGCAGTGCTGGCTAACAGCCATTCATAAAGGCCGAACTCTAAGGGTTGTTCTATAACCTCTTCTACAAATAAGAGATCGGCTTGATCTCTAAGCATTTCTGGTGTGCTCGCATTGGGTAAGATAACGACATCCACGATTATACCTGTCTCGGAAATTTTTTTAATTAACCAGTTAGAAAGGTTCTCAAGATACTTAATTGTCCATTTCGGGTGCGTTAAGACCAACTTTCCACTTAATATCGGTGTCGAAATCGGGTTTATAGAGCATGAGGAAGACTCGTTTAGTGTCATCGGGTGTAAGTTTTCACTGACGCTAAATTGATTTCGAATTGATTTTAAGTACTTAAAAAGGTTATTGATCGTGTGGGGAGAAATATCACTACTTTCACGCATATTATAAGCTAAGTATGAAAAGGCTTGGATTAGATGCTTTTCTGTTTCGAGGGCAGGGTGATTGAAACTTACAAAGTGCTCAAGTTCGCTGCCTTGGTGTGAAAGTGTTATTTCTTGAAGCAATGCGTTTTTAGCAAAGTAATGCGGGTTCTTTCTTAGTACGACCTTATCTTTATCCCAACAAGATAGTGAGAATGGACCGGTACCGATTGGTATACTTCTCTTCTTCGAGAAGGAAAGGTTGCGACTAGTAAAAACTGAAGCATTCGCTGTAGCGAGACAGTATAGGAAAAGTGGGTTTTCACTTTCCAGTTGAATACAAACGGCTCTTTCAGACTCCGAGAAATAGATATCTTCAACTTGCTTGAATAATAGATTAACTGGACCTTGTGTATTTTTTAGTTCTCTAAGGCTAAAAATTACATCATCTATAGTCAAAGGCAACCCATCATGGCAAATTACTTCTGGTCTGATCCAGAGGTAGATACTTTTTCCATCTACCCTGTAATCATAGGCCAGCTGCGTCTCCAGTTTCCCGTGTACATTAACTATGAGTAAGGTGTCGTAAAGACTTCGAGCTATTTGTAGCTCTGAAAACCGGTAAGTTAAAGTTGGGTTTAACTCATTGACCCAGGGATATTGAGTGATCACGAGAGAATTTGAAGCCTCTTTATTCCTATTGGATTCAAGCATTGCTTGATTTAAAGCGTTAGCCGCAACCTCTTGATAGGCGTATAGAATCTTAGCAATAACGTCAAAGTTATTTGATTCTATTTCACTGCTAAGGGTTTGATAGATTGCTTGATACATTGAAACTGTTATTTGGATGGTGCTACTTTTCCCTCTCCCTACACCTGGTTGCCAGAAAATCCAATTGTAGTCTCCTAAAATTTTTAGAATGTTGGATGTGTTACGTCGGGAGGTGGCAAACACGTTTTCCAGTTCGTCTAAGTTAACTTCATAAAGGACTGAATGATCGTAGTGGCCCAACAATTGGTTTAGCCTGCGAAGGCATGTTTCAGTCATATTTATATCGCTATATAATGTGTTTGGGCTTTTAAGTAAATCGAGTTCTGTGGATATATTTGAATTAATCTAAATATAGAGTTTGGAATATGGTGTACATACGCTATTAACGATGTTGTTATAAGCATTATTTGATGATTTTGGTAATGTATGAAACTTTATTAGTATTATATTGGCGGGAAGTGATTGCTAATGATTGCTAATTTTAACACCCCATTTATTTTCTGGATAATAATATAACTATTTATAAATAATAGATGGTTGTTTTTTGGTTGTTATTATAAAGTCTCAATATTGAGACGGAGATGGGATGCTCTGCATCCCATCATATCGTGTTAATGTGCTTTTGGAAGAGTTGTAAATATATTCCACTCTTCTTTTACTTCACCTTTATGCCCTACAACCGTAGCTGTAACCTTTCGATTTAGAGCATGGCTTATTTCATCAATACCTATTGAACTCAGTTGAGTATCACCAAAACCTACAATCCTTATTCGACTTTCTTTTATACCCAAATTTATTATTTTGTTACGAACTTGTTTAGCTCGACGTGTCGACAGAGCCATGTTGTATTGGTGATTTCCGACGTTACTGGCGTAACCTTGAATTTCAATTGCGGTATTCGAATACTGCTTTAAGAAGTTAACCATACCTTTGATTTGCTGATCATAAATTGAATCTATTGTATCGGAGTCATTATTGAATAAGATTCGAATAACATATGAATCCTCTGTTTCAACAAGGCTTCCACATCCATCATTGTCTATCTCAGCAAATTGAGGGGTGTCTGGGCAAAGGTCTCTTTCATTGATGACCCCATCACTATCTTGGTCAAACTGGTCCGCAACTTGACTTACATTCGGGGTTGGGATGTAACTAATCTCATCACTTGCTTGAATGTTGAAAGTAAAAAATAGAAAAGACCAAAAAATGGTTTGTTTGTACATTAGTAATCCACCTTATCTGTCCACTCTCTCGGTAAGTTAACTCTCAATGCATTCAATAGGTTACCTGTAGAAGTAAGGACTCTATATTTTGCGTATTGTTCGGAATGTTTTGCTTCTACGTAACCTTTTCGTGATTCGAAAAGTTCATTTTCAGTATTCAAAAGATCGAGCAAAGTACGTTTGCCTATTAAGTATTGTTTTTCGTACGCAATTACGGTTTCGGAGGCCGAATCCACATGATCAGCAAGGAAGACCTTTTGCTGAGATGTCATTTCTAAAGCGCTCCAAGACAGTTGTAGTTCTTCTTTAACTGAGCGATATGCTCTCTCTCGTAAATCTTTGGCTTTGTTTAACTGGTAAGCCATTTCTGAACTCTTTGCTGAATCTCGACCTCCATTATAAAGGTTGTAATTAAGCCGTATCATCGCTGTTGTTTCATCACTACTACCTTCTATTCCTCCAGCATCCTCTTTCCAACTCTGCTTGGCTTCAAATGAAAGGGTAGGGAAGTAGTTTGACTGGCTTTGCTTATATTGGAATTTTGCAGACTCAACATCCACTTGTGATATTTTAATAACAGGATGAGATTCATAGGCTTGCTCTTGAGCGAGCTCTAACGTTAATGGGATAAAGTTTTTATCGGCTCGAGGAAAAATAAGGGATTGAGGAGCTTCCCCAACAAGGCGAATGAAAGTGGTCTGTGAGTCAATCAAGTTGTTTTCAGCTGCGATTAAATTACTATGTGCTTTTGCTAGACGTGCTTCAATTTGCGTAAGATCTGCAGTTGAACTGATACCTGAGTCTGTACGCTTTTTTATGTCGACGTATATCTTTTCGTGTGTCGCGAGATTACTCTCTGATAGAGCGAGAATCTCAAAACCTTCAATAGTCTCAATGTAAATCCTTATAACGTCGAGTGCTGTATTTTGTGCATTCGATAATAATTGTAGTCGAACTGACTCAGCATCTGCAGAGACACGATCGATATCATTCAGAGTTTTTGAACCATCCCATATCAATTGATTTAGCGTAAGTGATGCTTCTCTGCGTGTCATCTCAGTTGATCCGCGAGCGATTTCGGAAGCTGGATTAATTGCTTCATACCCTATTCCTGCATCTAAATCTAAACTCGGTCTATAGGCTCCTGTAGATGCATCAATTAAATAGCGTTTGCTTATATATTCATTAAACGCACTTTTTATTTCTGGATTTGTAGCAAAGGTTTGTGATACCGCTTGCTCTAATGACTGTGCCCAAGAAGGTAGTGGTAATAAAAGCCCACTGCACAGTAAGCTACAGTAAATTAGCTTCAAAGAAATTCTCCAATTTGTTAATAATATTTACATCATTATTTGTTTTTATTGATTTAGAATGAATGACTCTTGCTTAAGGAATGCCATTCAATTTTTTAGGTTATTACAACTTTCAAACTTATTTTTAATCGAAAAATATACATCACTTGTTCGATTTTTAATTCTTTAATAAAATATTATTGTTTGGATAAAAATAAAACAAATTTAAAACATGAAAATTTAAGCCTATAAAAGTGCGTGTTTTATAGGGGCTGTTTGATGATAAATTACCCAGTTATTTTTCTTGTCAATAAATGAGCTTGTTGTGTTGGGTTTGATTGATGAATCTAATCGATGATTTCTAGGGGATATGAGCAGTGGTCGACAGAATGAAGTTAGCAGTAGAAACGCATGTTGTAATTGGTTTAGATGGTCAAATTAAAGTAGTCGAGCCAGGGCAGCAGTTGTTTCCAGGTGAAATTATTGTCGAAACGTTTGAAGGCAATAAAGAACCTGAAATTACGTTTGTTGATCAACACGAAAACATTGACATATCACCTGATGTTATTGCTTTATTCAATGCTCTCGAAGACGGTTTAGACCCTACTTTATTGGGGAGTGAATTTGCTACCGCGGCTGGAGATGTTAGTGGCTCTAGTTTGATAACCTCTGGAAGTATTGAAAGAGATGGCGTAGAAGTTTTAGCGCAAACATTCTTTGAGACCAAGGGGTTAACTGCAAATCAACAAGTCACTTTGAACACTGTTTTGAATTCTACTATTGATGTTATTTCTGAATCATTAGCCGCTATTATCACTGGAAACGATAAAGGTGATTTACAAGAAGACGTGACGCTGACCACGGGCGGTAATTTGAATGTCGACGACCCGGATTTAGGCGAAGCGGTGTTTACCGCTCAGACCGATATTCAAGATGGTAACTACGGTACGTTCAGTATCGATGCGGACGGTGAGTGGACGTACACGCTCAACAATGACCACGCCTATGTCCAAGCACTAGATGCCGACTCTACTCCCATTGTTCGCACCTTTACGGTAGAAACTGCGGATGGCAGCACGCATGAGATTGCAGTGACCATCACGGGTTCAGACGACGCGGCGGTTATCACGCCAAGCATTCCGGGCGATGATAAAGGCGCGGTTCAAGAAGACGTGACGCTGACCACGGGCGGTAATTTAAGTGTCGACGATCCAGATTTAGACGAAGCGGTGTTTACCGCGCAGACCGATGTTCAAGATGGTAACTACGGTTCCTTCAGTATCGATGCGGACGGTGAATGGACCTATGTGCTCAACAATGACCACGCGGATGTCCAAGCGCTAGATTCAGACTCTACTCCAATTGTTCGCACCTTCACGGTCGCGACTGCGGATGGCAGCACGCATGAGATTGCCGTGACCATCACAGGCTCAGACGATGCGGCGGTTATCACGCCAAGCATTCCGGGTGACGATAAAGGCGCAGTGCAAGAAGACGTGACGCTGACGACCGGTGGTAACCTCAATGTCGACGATCCAGATTTGGACGAAGCGGTGTTTACCGCGCAGACCGATGTTCAAGATGGTAACTACGGTTCGTTCAGTATCGATGCAGACGGTGAGTGGACCTATGTGCTCAACAATGACCACGCCGATATTCAAGAGTTGGATGCCGACTCGACTCCTATCGTTCGCACTTTCACGGTAGAAACTGCGGATGGCAGCACGCATGAGATTGCAGTGACTATCACCGGCTCAGACGACGCCGCGGTCATCACGCCAAGCAAACCGGGTGATGATAAAGGCGCTGTGCAAGAAGACGTGACGCTAACCACGGGCGGCAACCTCAATGTTGACGATCCAGATTTAGGCGAAGCGGTGTTTACCGCGCAGACCGATATTCAAGATGGCAATTACGGCACGTTCAGTATTGATGACAGCGGTGAGTGGACGTACACGCTCAACAATGACCACGCGGATGTTCAAGCGCTGGACGCCGACTCTGATCCGATCGTTCGCACCTTCACGGTAGAAACTGCGGATGGCAGCACGCATGAGATTGCAGTGACCATCACCGGCTCAGACGACGCGGCGGTCATCACGCCAAGCAAACCGGGCGATGATAAAGGCGCCGTGCAAGAAGACGTGACGCTGACCACGGGCGGCAACCTCAATGTTGACGACCCGGATTTAGGCGAAGCGGTGTTTACCGCGCAGACTGATGTTCAAGATGGTCACTACGGCTCGTTCAGTATCGATACGGACGGTGAGTGGACATACACATTGAATAACGGTCACGCCGATGTTCAAGCGTTGGATGCCGATTCTGACCCAATAGTTCGCACTTTTACTGTAGCAACCGCAGACGGCAGCACTCACAATGTTGAAGTGACTATCACTGGTACTGACGACGCGGCAATCATCACGCCAAGCAAAGCTGGCGATGATAAAGGCGCCGTGCAAGAAGACGTAACTTTAACTACAGGCGGCAACCTAAACGTTGATGATCCAGATTTAGGCGAAGCCGTCTTTAGCGCGCAAACCAATGTTCAAGATGGCAATTTCGGCACGTTTAGTATCGATGACAAAGGTGAATGGACGTATCAACTCAACAATACCCACGCCGATGTTCAAGAGTTGAATGCCGATTCTGACCCAATAGTTCGCACTTTTACTGTAGCAACCGCAGACGGCAGCACTCACAATGTTGAAGTGACTATCACTGGTACTGACGACGCGGCAATCATCACGCCAAGCAAAGCTGGCGATGATAAAGGCGCCGTGCAAGAAGACGTGACGCTGACCACGGGCGGCAACCTCAATGTTGACGATCCAGATTTAGGCGAAGCGGTGTTTACCGCGCAGACCGATATTCAAGATGGCAATTACGGCACCTTCAGTATCGATGCAGACGGTGAGTGGACCTATGTGCTCAACAATGACCACGCGGATGTCCAAGCGCTGGATGCCGACTCGACTCCAATTGTTCGCACCTTCACGGTAGAAACTGCGGATGGCAGCACGCATGAGATTGCCGTGACCATCACGGGCTCAGACGACGCGGCGGTCATCACGCCAAGCAAACCGGGTGATGATAAAGGCGCGGTGCAAGAAGACGTGACGCTGACCACGGGCGGTAATTTAAATGTTGACGACCCGGATTTAGGCGAAGCGGTGTTTACCGCGCAGACCAATGTTCAAGATGGCAATTACGGCACCTTCAGTATCGATGCAGACGGTGAGTGGACCTATGTGCTCAACAATGACCACGCGGATGTCCAAGCGCTGGATGCCGACTCTACTCCAATCGTTCGCACCTTCACGGTAGAAACTGCGGATGGCAGCACGCATGAGATTGCAGTGACCATCACTGGCTCAGACGACGCCGCGGTCATCACGCCAAGCAAACCGGGTGATGATAAAGGCGCCGTGCAAGAAGACGTGACGCTGACGACGGGCGGTAATTTAAATGTTGACGATCCGGATTTAGGCGAAGCGGTGTTTACCGCGCAGACCGATATTCAAGATGGCAACTACGGCACCTTCAGTATCGATGCAGACGGTGAGTGGACCTATGTGCTCAACAATGACCACGCCGATGTTCAAGCGCTGGACGCCGACTCTACTCCCATTGTTCGCACCTTCACGGTTGCGACAGCGGATGGCAGCACGCATGAGATTGCAGTGACCATCACGGGCTCAGACGACGCCGCGGTCATCACGCCAAGCAAACCGGGTGATGATAAAGGTGCAGTGCAAGAAGACGTGACGCTGACCACGGGCGGCAACCTCAATGTTGACGACCCGGATTTAGGCGAAGCGGTGTTTACCGCGCAGACTGATGTTCAAGATGGTCACTACGGCTCGTTCAGTATCGATGCGGACGGTGAGTGGACATACACATTGAATAACGGTCACGCCGATGTTCAAGCGTTGGATGCCGATTCTGACCCAATAGTTCGCACTTTTACTGTAGCAACCGCAGACGGCAGCACTCACAATGTTGAAGTGACTATCACTGGTACTGACGACGCGGCAATCATCACGCCAAGCAAACCGGGTGATGATAAAGGCGCGGTGCAAGAAGACGTGACGCTGACCACGGGCGGTAATTTAAATGTCGACGACCCGGATTTGGACGAAGCGGTGTTTACCGCGCAGACCGATGTTCAAGATGGTCACTACGGCACCTTCAGTATCGATGCGGACGGGGAGTGGACGTATGTTCTCAATAATGACCACGCCGATATTCAAGCGTTAGATGCCGACTCTACTCCAATCGTTCGCACTTTCACGGTAGAAACTGCGGATGGCAGCACGCATGAGATTGCAGTGACCATCACTGGCTCAGACGACGCGGCGGTTATCACGCCAAGCAAACCGGGTGATGATAAAGGCGCTGTGCAAGAAGACGTGACGCTAACCACGGGTGGCAACCTCAATGTTGACGATCCAGATTTGGACGAAGCGGTGTTTACCGCGCAGACTGATGTTCAAGATGGTCACTACGGCTCGTTCAGTATCGATGCGGACGGTGAGTGGACATACACATTGAATAACGGTCACGCCGATGTTCAAGCGTTGGATGCCGATTCTGACCCAATAGTTCGCACTTTCACGGTAGAAACTGCGGATGGCAGCACTCACAATGTTGAAGTGACTATCACTGGTACTGACGACGCGGCAATCATCACGCCAAGCAAAGCTGGCGATGATAAAGGCGCCGTGCAAGAAGACGTAACTTTAACTACAGGCGGCAACCTAAACGTTGATGATCCAGATTTAGGCGAAGCCGTCTTTAGCGCGCAAACCAATGTTCAAGATGGCAATTTCGGCACGTTTAGTATCGATGACAAAGGTGAATGGACGTATCAACTCAACAATACCCACGCCGATGTTCAAGAGTTGGATGCCGATTCTGACCCAATAGTTCGCACTTTTACTGTAGCAACCGCAGACGGCAGCACTCACAATGTTGAAGTGACTATCACTGGTACTGACGACGCGGCAATCATCACGCCAAGCAAAGCTGGCGATGATAAAGGCGCCGTGCAAGAAGACGTGACGCTGACCACCGGTGGCAACCTCAATGTTGACGATCCAGATTTAGGCGAAGCGGTGTTTACCGCGCAGACCGATATTCAAGATGGCAATTACGGCACCTTCAGTATCGATGCAGACGGTGAGTGGACCTATGTGCTCAACAATGACCACGCGGATGTCCAAGCGCTGGATGCCGACTCGACTCCAATTGTTCGCACCTTCACGGTAGAAACTGCGGATGGCAGCACGCACAATGTTGAAGTGACTATCACTGGTACTGACGACGCGGCAATCATCACGCCAAGCAAAGCTGGCGATGATAAAGGCGCCGTGCAAGAAGACGTGACGCTGACCACCGGTGGCAACCTCAATGTTGACGATCCAGATTTAGGCGAAGCGGTGTTTACCGCGCAGACCGATATTCAAGATGGCAATTACGGCACCTTCAGTATCGATGCAGACGGTGAGTGGACCTATGTGCTCAACAATGACCACGCGGATGTCCAAGCGCTGGATGCCGACTCGACTCCAATTGTTCGCACCTTCACGGTAGAAACTGCGGATGGCAGCACGCATGAGATTGCAGTGACCATCACGGGCTCAGACGACGCGGCGGTCATCACGCCAAGCAAAGCTGGCGATGATAAAGGCGCCGTGCAAGAAGACGTGACGCTGACCACGGGCGGTAATTTAAATGTCGACGACCCGGATTTAGACGAAGCGGTGTTTACCGCGCAGACCGATATTCAAGATGGCAACTACGGCACGTTCAGTATCGATGCAGACGGTGAGTGGACGTACACGCTCAACAATGACCACGCGGATGTTCAAGCTCTAGACGCCAACTCTACTCCCATCGTTCGCACCTTCACGGTAGAAACTGCGGATGGCAGCACGCATGAGATTGCAGTGACCATCACGGGCTCAGACGACGCGGCGGTCATCACGCCAAGCAAACCGGGTGATGATAAAGGCGCAGTGCAAGAAGACGTGACGCTGACGACGGGCGGTAATTTAAATGTTGACGATCCGGATTTAGGCGAAGCGGTGTTTACCGCGCAGACCGATATTCAAGATGGCAACTACGGCACCTTCAGTATCGATGCAGACGGTGAGTGGACCTATGTTCTCAACAATGACCACGCCGATGTCCAAGCACTAGATGCCGACTCTGATCCAATTGTTCGCACCTTCACGGTCGCGACTGCGGATGGCAGCACGCATGAGATTGCAGTGACCATCACGGGCTCAGACGACGCGGCGGTCATCACGCCAAGCAAACCGGGTGATGATAAAGGCGCAGTGCAAGAAGACGTAACCCTAACCACGGGCGGCAACCTCAATGTTGACGATCCAGATTTAGACGAAGCGGTGTTTACTGCGCAGACCGATGTTCAAGATGGCAACTACGGCACGTTCAGTATCGATGCGGATGGTGAGTGGACGTACACACTCAACAATGACCACGCGGATGTCCAAGCGCTGGATGCCGACTCGACTCCAATTGTTCGCACGTTCACGGTAGAAACTGCCGATGGCAGCACGCATGAGATTGCCGTGACCATCACGGGCTCAGACGACGCCGCGGTCATCACGCCAAGCAAACCGGGTGATGATAAAGGTGCCGTGCAAGAAGACGTGACGCTGACGACGGGCGGTAATTTAAATGTCGACGACCCGGATTTGGACGAAGCGGTGTTTACCGCGCAGACCGATATTCAAGATGGCAATTACGGCACCTTCAGTATCGATGCAGACGGTGAGTGGACCTATGTGCTCAACAATGACCACGCGGATGTCCAAGCGCTGGATGCCGACTCGACTCCCATTGTTCGCTCTTTTACTGTAGCAACCGCAGACGGCAGCACTCACAATGTTGAAGTGACTATCACTGGTACTGACGACGCGGCAATCATCACGCCAAGCAAAGCTGGCGATGATAAAGGCGCGGTGCAAGAAGACGTAACTTTAACTACAGGCGGCAACCTAAACGTTGATGATCCAGATTTAGGCGAAGACGTCTTTAGCGCGCAAACCAATGTTCAAGATGGCAATTTCGGCACGTTTAGTATCGATGACAAAGGTGAATGGACGTATCAACTCAACAATACCCACGCTGATGTTCAAGCGTTGGATGCCGATTCTGACCCAATAGTTCGCACTTTTACTGTAGCAACCGCAGACGGCAGCACTCACAATGTTGAAGTGACTATCACTGGTACTGACGACGCGGCAATCATCACGCCAAGCAAAGCTGGCGATGATAAAGGCGCGGTGCAAGAAGACGTGACGCTGACCACGGGCGGCAACCTCAATGTCGACGATCCAGATTTGGACGAAGCGGTGTTTACCGCGCAGACCGATGTTCAAGATGGCAATTACGGCACGTTCAGTATTGATGCGGACGGTGAGTGGACGTACACGCTCAACAATGACCACGCCGATGTCCAAGCGCTAGATGCCGACTCCACTCCCATTGTTCGCACCTTCACGGTAGAAACTGCGGATGGCAGCACGCATGAGATTGCAGTGACCATCACTGGCTCAGACGACGCGGCGGTCATCACGCCAAGCAAACCGGGTGATGATAAAGGCGCTGTGCAAGAAGACGTGACGCTAACCACGGGTGGCAACCTCAATGTTGACGATCCAGATTTGGACGAAGCGGTGTTTACCGCGCAGACTGATGTTCAAGATGGTCACTACGGCACGTTCAGTATCGATGCAGACGGTGAGTGGACGTATGTTCTCAATAATGACCACGCCGATATTCAAGAGTTGGACGCAGACTCTACTCCCATTGTTCGCACTTTCACGGTAGAAACTGCGGATGGCAGCACGCATGAGATTGCAGTGACCATCACCGGCTCAGACGACGCGGCGGTCATCACGCCAAGCAAAACGGGTGATGATAAAGGCGCGGTGCAAGAAGACGTGACCCTAACCACGGGTGGCAACCTCAATGTTGACGATCCGGATTTAGGCGAAGCGGTGTTTACCGCGCAGACCGATATTCAAGATGGCAATTACGGCACGTTCAGTGTTGATGACAGCGGTGAGTGGACGTACACGCTCAACAATGACCACGCGGATATTCAAGCGTTAGATGCCGACTCTACTCCAATCGTTCGCACCTTCACGGTAGAAACTGCGGATGGCAGCACGCATGAGATTGCAGTGACCATCACTGGCTCAGATGATAAACCTGAATTTGTCAGTGGCAATAACGACTCGCATGGCCTAAACAGTATGGGACTCGTTGATGATGATGTTTATTCATTCTCTGTGCTTGAAAATAGCCCAGGTCAAACTGTTGGTCAGGTCGGTGCATTTGACGTCGATAGCGCAAGTCAATTGACCTATTCTCTTAGCAATCATACCGACCTCTTTCAGATTGATGCTGTATCAGGTGAAATTTCGTTGAAACCAGGCGTATCTCTCAATCACGAAGACATCGAAAGCTACAGTGTAGGCGTGCTCGTTACTGATGAATCCGGAGAGACGGATACCGCTCAAGTTCAAATAACAGTCGGTGACGTTAATGAAGGTCCGACTGCTTTAGATGACAAGGGTATTACGACTGAAACTAAAACATTAGATTCATCGAATTGGATAGTCAGCGACGATATCAAAGTCGATGTCTATGTAATTGACAGTGTGACTGGAGAAAAAGTTGCAGATGCTACTCTGGCAGATTACACCGGGGATGGTGACAATAAATACGGTGTGCATTCTGATCTTGATAACCCTTCTGATCGTGTTCAATCTGGCCAAATTGGTTACGATGATGCAACTCAGAAGAGTGAAGCGATGAGTTTCTCTTTTGCTAATAATCAACTTGCTAATCATGCACAAGTTGAAGTTAAAAACTTATGGACAGATACAAACAACGGAAGCTGGGAACCAGGCATTGAGCAAGGCGTATGGAAAGCTTATTTTGATGGTGAATTAATTGCGACAGGTATATTTGAAGGGAATCGTGGTGGCAGCCAATTAGTTTCTATTGATGCCTCCGGACGATACTTTGATACGATTGAATTGTCTGCAATTGGCTACAAAGATGGGGTTGTTGACCCTAAAGGTTCTGAATATTTCGTTACTGAAGTATCTGCTGATTTAACGTCTTTCGATAGTAATTATCACACACACGGAACCGGTCTATTAACTTTAGATGTGCTCGCCAATGATAGTGACCCAGAGAACGATGAGCTAACTATTGTTGATTACCCACAGGCGAACTACATAACACTTAAAAACGGTCAATTTGTTTTTGATGCTGAAAAGTATCTAGATAGCCTACCTTTAGCTGAGCAATCATTAAGTGCAGGTGAAGTTAAAACTGTAGAGTTTGAGTACACTATTCAAGATGAGGATGGGTTGCAGGATACAGCCAGCGTCACCGTTACCATAATCGGAGAATCTATTTCACTTGATAATGAATCAGTTACTCTAGAAGAATCTGACTTAGGTGCGAATCAGACCGTATTTGTCGAAGGTGAACTGGATGCAGACCTTGGTTCAGCGGAAGAAGCGGAGTATCGATTCGATAGTACACAAGATCTTTCTGGTTTAACGAGTAACGGTCTGGTAGTCCAGTTTGAACTTTCTCAAGACCAAACAGAATTTAGTGCGTTTACTGAGGTTAATGGTCATCGAGTTGATGTGCTTTCGGCAAAGATAGATCAAGCTACTGGTGAGTATCAAGTATCGCAACATGCGGCACTTGATCATCTAGAACAGGGTAATGATTCATTGATGCTTGATTTAAATATCACGCTAGATGTCGGTCATCAAGTGGAGCAAGCACAGCTAAATATTGAAGTGGTCGATGTTATTCCCGAAGCTGGAACTCATCAACATACGATAAAAGATGTTCAACCTCAGTCTAACTCAGTCGTGATTGCACTAGATGCATCTAGCTCTATGAATGATACTGTTCTCGATTCAAATGGTCTGCAAACGACAAGATGGGATTTAGCACAAACTTCAATAAAAAGTATGTTTGAGAAATATGATGAACTGGGAGATGTGAAGTTCCAAATTGCTACTCACTCTGGTTCACCAAGCGGTAAAACTTCTAACTGGATCGAGTCAGAGCAAGACATTACAGATTTCTTTGCTACTGTATCTCCAGCTGGTTGGACACCCTATTATGAAGCGATTGAGCAGATTGAAGACATTGTTTCAGCTGATGGCTTCTCTAGCCAAGTCGCGGGTTCCAATACCCAGTTGTACTTTATCTCTGACGGACAGCCTTCAGATTTCAGTGGCTGGACTCGTCAAGATTTCTATTCCGCTCAAGCTCGAACAAGCTTAATGGATGACTTAGACCCGGCGCATTTTAGCAACCAATCACATTATGATGACTTGTTATCAGGCCGAGTGGCTCCGACAGATGCCGAAGAAAAGTTGATTCTCGAATTAGCGATGGAAAATGGAGTGTCTGCCAATGGCCATACCTTTAATAATATTTGGGCGCTTGGTATTGGCGATAGTGCTTCTTTGAATTATCTCAAACCAGTGGCGACTAGTTCTGGTTCGGCATTGGTTGTTGATGAGTCAAATGTAGAGAATGTTTTAGTGACTACCGTCCCAGGTGAAGTTCAAAGTGATGTTTTTTCTCAAGTTGGCGGTGAAATTCAATGGGTTAATTCTATTGAAATCAAAGGTGAAAACTACCAGTTTGATAAACAAACAGGCACAGTATCGAAAACGGATGTTAATGGGATATCTTCTCAAGTTTCAGAACATTCTCTGCTTGAAGTAGAAACGAACTTTGGCCAGTTAACGATTAATTTTGAAAATGGTTGGTATGACTATAAAGCGAATAATGTCGATGGTGATCAAAGTGAAAGCTTTGCATTCAAAGTCATTGATGCTGATGGTGATATTGCAACTAACGATATTACAATAAATATCAAAGACGGTGCCCCAGAATTTATTTCTCCAAACGATGAAGATCAGATTCGAGGCTCTGATGGACATGGTTTAGCAACCACCGACACCATTAGTTTTGACGTTGCTGAGCATGAGAGCGGAATTTTGGTTGGTAAAGTTGCAGCATTTGACCCTGACAACGATACGATCACTTATACCCTTAAAGGGGATGATAGTGACAAATTCCGCATAGACAGTAATACGGGAGAGATTTGGTTAAAAGATTCAGACGCTTTAGATTTTGATCTTTCTTCAGCTCATGAATTGATCGTAGAAGCAAGTGATGGCAGCGACTTAGATCAAACTACAGTTACTCTGAATGTTGTTGAAAATAGGGCGCCGGAGAACACCGCAGTAGTTGGTTTTGCTGAAGTCGAAGAGCAACCTATAAATAAGATCACAGTTGTGTTCGATGTTTCTAGCAGTATGACTCGGACTTTTGATGGGACGAATACGTATAGAGATAGTGGCTTACCGGATGAAGTTCTTGCTTCACGTACAGAGTCAAGAGCGTATAAGGCAGCAGAAGCTCTACATGAAATGGTTGAAGATCTAATACAACAAGGTGGAGCTTCAAATAGCTACATTCGCTTGGTTAAATTTGCAGGTGAAACTGAAGAGCAAAGTTGGTTTGAACTTGGTGACGTTCTTGAGATGACACGTCCGCCAGAGCTGAATGGACGTGAGCTCACGGACATGACTTACCTGACGGATGTCAATAAGTATGTGAATGAGTGGTGCTGGATCGACAATAGAGGAATGAACACCGATTACAATGATGCCTTGGAAGCTGTCATGGCACCAAGTGATAGTTCTAATCGTTTCCCGTGGCAGGATGGCCTAAACGCTCAAGGTGAACTGGATTGGGATCTTTTACTTAAAGAGCAGCCAATCGAGAGCCATGATTCTATCTTCTTCATGTCAGATGGAGCTCCGAACCCTAGAGACGGAGCTGTGGTTGCTGATGACCTAACTGACCGCTGGGAGCAATATGTTCAAGATAACCAAGCTTCTGTTTATGGTATTGGTATTGCGACGCGTGGTGACGAAAGTGTTGCGGATGCAATGAATGGCATTACTGATACTGTCGTATATGTAGACTCTGGAGAAAGTTTAGG
Source organism: Vibrio sp. QJM3NY_39 (assembly GCF_057785895.1). Lineage (NCBI taxonomy): Bacteria > Pseudomonadati > Pseudomonadota > Gammaproteobacteria > Vibrionales > Vibrionaceae > Vibrio > Vibrio sp. QJM3NY_39. The sequence continues at coordinate 760,141 of NZ_CM173505.1, forward strand.
ACAACTGCTTAAACATTACACGCCAGAGCCTATTGCTGGTGAGTTATTGTCGGGTAGTTTCGATCCCGATGGTGATACGCTACAGGTGTCTACTCAAACTAATGACTTTAGATTGATGAATACCGAGTTTATGGGCTTTGATACACCGCCCAATGTGACCTCTTCTGTTGCTAGTGAAAATGGTCTTCTGAGTGTGACAACAGAGTTTGGTGTCTTGGAAGTATACTCAAATGGAAGTTATAACTTTACCCAAGACGAGAACTTCAACTTGTCGAATGGTCAGCAAATAAATATGAATTTTGCTTTTGAGGTTACGGACGGTAAAGGGCAAAACAGTGACAATGTATTTAGTTTAATTCTAACCGAAAAAGGAGCAGTCCCTGTCATCCAAGATAGTGTGACACTTTCTGGCGATGAGTTGGGTAATACGATTCTTGGTTCTGAAAGTATTGATATACTACTCGGCCAGCAAGGCAGTGATACCTTACATGGTAACCAAGGGGATGACTTTTTACTTGGCGGTGAAGGTGATGATGTACTCATTGGTGGCTTAGGTAATGACATTTTGACGGGGGGAGAGGGCAAAGACGCTTTTGTTTTTGAGCAAGACTCAGTGGATGGTTTGTCACGCGATACTATTACTGATTTCACTTTTGGTGATGACAATATTGACCTCACAGACCTTCTTGACCTGACTGGAGATGATGTTACTAATATGGAAATGCTACTAGAGCATGTTACAGCTTCATTAACTGCGGATAGTAGTATTGAGTTAGCGATCGAAGCGGAATCTGGCCAATCTGTTGCAGTTGAGATGACCAACTTGGATTTATCAGGCTTCGATATGAGCGCTATGACAACATCCAATGAAATTGTAGAGCAGTTGTTCCAACAACAAACTTTTACGTAAAAACGTGGTTTAACTTGTGTTGAACAGAGTAGAAAGCCAATCAATTGGTTTTCTACTTGCCTGAAGATGATATGCGTTTTTAACTGGCTGCTTTAGAGCTCCAGGCAGTAGTATTAAGCTATAAGCGAATATTTATTTAATTCGGGGTCATCCGTATTATTAAGCTAAGTACAATAGTATAAATAGTCGTTATAATGATGCTATTAATAGAACCACATATAGTAAATAGATGTACGTACTAGAGCTTCAATTTGAGTGTTTTGATAACACAACGGTCAGCGCTGTCGATAAGGCAGTTAATGGCTTAATGGATGCACTTCGTTACAACGGACAAGTGTTAGGTCGTGAGTTTCCAATTGTGATGGGCGACGGCGAATTCTATGTTCGCGTTGTGTGCCCTGAGCAAGACAGCTTACACCCACGTAATCATTCAGATTTCGTAAAGGTCTGTTTTGAACGCTTATCAGCTGCGAGTTTATTAGCGCCTAAGATGCGTCTGCTTGGTCGAGATCTGAACTCAGAAGAAGTGGCAGAAGATGAAACGCCAAGTTGGCAGGTGCTATACACGACATTCGTGCATACCTGTTCGCCGCTGCGTAGTGGCGATAGCTTGTTGCCGATCCCTTTGTACCGCAACCCGCCAACCTTCAATGGTGACCATAAAGCCGTGTTGAAATGGCAGACAGAATGGCAAGCCTGTGACGAAGTACAAATGGGCGGGGGTTGCCGTGCTGAACATGCAACGCTGACCGAGATTAGCGATACCAAAAGCGTATTGTTTAAACGCGGTTGGGGCTTGAGAGGGCGCATTGAGTTTCTGACTAAGATTCCAACTTATTACTACTTATATCGTGTCGGTGGGATCAGCCTGAAAGCTGAAAAAGAGCGTAAATGCCCGCAGTGCGGTGGTGAATGGCTGCTTGATGCGCCTATTCACGATATTTTCTATTTCAAGTGTGATGACTGCCGATTGGTGTCAAACATCTCTTGGGATCACCTGAAGTAACCCTTCTGTGGTTATTTAAACGTCATATTTTAGATATCGGAGTATTGCTTAAGTGCTCCGATATCGATTTCCCCTTTTATATTAATCGTTTACCATCTTGTTTTCTTACTCGATTTCGCGACTCACAAGCTATCTTTTCCCAATCTTTATTCCCCCTAATTGTTAACTACTGTTCCCCCAAGTAGGTACAGAACGTGATATTTCCCTCTTTCTGTAGCTCCAACGTATTCATAGAAATAATCCAACACCCATCAACTTTTAGTTACCTCAATAGTTAGCCTGATCACAATAATCAATCAGTTCTCTTTCAATTTATATTCTTCTCAATATAAATGGGATCGATCCCATGGGAATGTTCCCATTTATAAAAACAACCTGATTCTAGATCTGAAAGGAATGGACGATGAAACTGTTACCTATTGCTGCTGCACTCTCTACTGCTTTACTTGCCCCTAATTTATACGCTGATGAAACCACGCCATTGGAGTTCAATGGTTACATGCGCGGAGGCGTTGGCCTGAGTAATGAAGGCGGCTCAAACAGCAAGTGGGAAGTGAGTAAAGTTGGCCGACTCGGCAACGAAAATGACCTGTATGGTGAGTTTGGTTTTAAGAAAGAGGTGTATGCAGAGGACGACGTTTCATTTTTAGTTGATTCCATGTTGTCGTACTGGCAAGGCCAAGATGAAAACGCGGCGGATAAAAGCGTGGATGTGGTGCAATTGAATGTTCAGGCGGTGGGGCTTTTTGAAGATAAGGACATTGGGATTTGGGCGGGTGAGCGCTACTACCAACGTCATGATGTGCACATCGTTGATAACTATTACTGGGATGTCAGTGGTATTGGTGCCGGTGTTGAACACATCAATATGGGCCCAGGTAAATTATCGGTAGCTTTGATTCAAGACACCGTTACGGGTGATGTATTTGATGGCAAAGAAACCACAGCCATGATTGCTGATATACGTTATGCGGGCATTCCATTGTGGAACAATGCGGATCTTGAGGTCGGTATTGATATGAACTTCGCCAATGAAAAGCAAGGTCAAACGGTGGATGCGGATGACAGCGTAATGCTAACCGCGAGCTTGAATCAAAACCTATCAGGCGGTTTCAACAAAACCATTCTACAGGTTGCTAACTCTGGTTATGCCGAGCAGATGACGACTTTTGGAACGGGTAAAGGCATCGTTCGTGATGCAAACAACAACGACGCCGATGGCTTCCGTTTGATTAACTGGGGCGTACTTGCGATTGGTGAGAACATCGAGTTTGGCCATACTGTTCGTTATGCCATGTCGACGGGTGTTGGCGCGAATAATAGCGATGATGACTCTTTCAGTGCTGTTATTCGTCCGCTTTACAAGTGGGACAAGCGTATGCGTACCATTCTTGAAATTGGTGGTTTTGTTGAAACCATTAATAACCAAGATGGGGCGGGTGGTAAGTTTACTGTGGCTCAGGCTTGGGTTCCACAAGTGGGTTTCTGGTCGCGTCCTGAATTCCGTATCTTTGCGACTTACCTAAACGATGCTGAAAATGACAATGCCTTCGGTGAAGGTAAAAACAGCGAAATGAGTGTCGGCATGCAAGTGGAAGCTTGGTGGTAAGCTGACCCTTTCAGCCACGGCAATCAATAAAAAAGGGGCTGACGTTAAGTCAGCCCCTTCGGGTATCTATACGATGCTGTAGTTTAGGTGATTACCAACCTTTAACTACGCCACCTTGGAAGATATCTGAAGCTGCTTTGTACACTTCTTCGGTTTGGTAAGCTTTTACGAAGTTCTGTACGTTTTCAGCGTTTAGATTATCTTCACGAGAAACGATTAGGTTTACGTATGGAGAATCTTTGTCTTCAACGAAGATACCGTCTTTTTGCGGAGTCAGGTTGATAGAGCTCGCGTAAGTTGTGTTGATGATAGACAGTGCTACGTCATCTAGAGAACGAGGAAGCTGCGCAGCGTCTAGTTCAACAATCGTTAGATTTTTAGGGTTACCAACGATGTCACGAACGGTAGCTAGAAGACCTGCGCCTTCACGAAGCTCAAGCAGACCTTGTTGCTCAAGAAGAAGCAGAGAACGACCTAGGTTAGTTGGATCGTTTGGTACTGCAATACGCGCGCCGTCTTGGATTTCGTCTACAGATTTCACTTCTTTAGAGTAACCTGCAATTGGGTAAACAAACGTGTTACCAGCAATAGTCAGCTTGTAGCCACGGTCAGCCACTTGCTGATCTAGGTACGGTGCGTGTTGGAATGCGTTGATGTCGATAGAACCATCATCCAGTGCCGCGTTTGGTGTTACGTAATCTGTGAAAGTCACTAGTTCAACATCTAGGCCATACTGCTCTTTTGCTACTTTAGCTGCAACTTCAGCAACCTGTGCTTCAGCACCTGCCATTACGCCAACTTTTACTTTAGAAGTGTCGACTTCTTTATCACCACAACCTGCTAGTACTAGCGCTGATGCCGCTGCTGCGATGGTAAGTAAACCTTTAAGGTTAAATTTCATAATAATCTCCTTTTAATAAATCTATTTAATTTGGTTCAGACGACTCTTGGTCTTAGGTAGTTTGCGTTTAAGCTGTGAGTCTTTATCTGTGGTCAACGCGGCGAACTAATGAATCACCGATTGATTGAATAATTTGTACAAGCACAATCAACATCACTACCGTGACAGCCATGATGGTCACATCGTAACGGTGGAATCCGTAACGAATCGCGACATCACCTAGGCCACCACCACCTACAGTACCTGCCATTGCCGAGTAGCTCACCAAAGTCACTAGCGTAATCGTTACTGAGTTGATGATAGTCGGTAGTGCTTCAGGAAGCAGAACCTTATTGATGATTTGTGTTGGTGTTGCGCCCATTGACTGAGCTGCTTCTACTAGACCTGTTGGTACTTCAAGTAGTGCACTCTCGATAAGTCGAGCTACGAATGGGATAGCGCCAATCGTCAGTGGAACAATCGCTGCTGTCGTACCGATGAAGGTACCAATCAGCATCTTAGTCAATGGGATAATCGCAACCATCAGTACTAAGAAAGGCACTGAACGACCCACGTTTACAACCGCACCGAGAATTTTGTTTAGTTTGGTGTTCTCTAACAGACCACCTTTTTTAGTCGTGTGTAGAATCACGCCTAATGGGATACCGACAGCGAAGCCAACAATACCTGCGACAGCAACCATGTAAAGCGTTTCTCCTGTTGCGCCTAATAGAAGGTTACCGTTAAGGCTGATCCAGTCAGCAATCTCGTTGAAACTAAAGGACATAGCCAAGTACCTCTACTTTTACATTGTTATCGCGTAGGAATTGGATAGCAGCATTATCATCTGCTTCATTACCGAACAGTTCAGCGACCATCATGCCGAACTTCACACCGCCGGCGTAATCAAGGTCAGAGCTTAAGATGCTGACATCGATATTGAATTTACGCGCAATCTGCGTCATCAGCGGAGCATCAACCGTTGCGCCAGTAAACTCAAGACGTACCAACGGGTAGCTGCTGTTTACGCGAGTTCCTTGCAAGCGTGCTTGGTAATCTTCAGGAATCGTTAGATCCAGCGTTGAGCGAATAAATTGATGCGCGAGTTCTGTCTTAGGGTGTGCAAAGATGTCACCGACAGTGCCTTTCTCTACTAACTCACCGCCGCCGATGATTGCGACTTCGTGACAGATGCTTTTAACCACATCCATTTCATGAGTAATCAGTAGGATAGTGATACTCAACTTACGGTTGATTTCACGTAGCAGCTCAAGAATAGATTGAGTCGTTGCTGGATCCAGCGCACTGGTCGCTTCATCACATAGCAGTACTTTTGGGTCTGACGCTAGCGCACGAGCAATCGCGACACGCTGCTTTTGACCGCCACTTAAGTTCGCAGGGTAGGTATCACGCTTATCCGATAGACCAACAAGCTCAAGTAGTTCACTCACTTTCGCTTCAATCGCAGCTTTATCTTTACCAGCAAGCTCTAAAGGCAGTGCTACGTTGTTAAATACAGTACGAGAAGACAGCAGATTGAAGTGCTGGAAGATCATGCCGATGTTACGGCGAGCTTCGCTGAGTTCTGATTTGCTGAGTTTTGTCAGGTCAATACCGTCAACAATCACTTCACCTGAGGTCGGGGCTTCCAACATATTTACACAACGGATCAGGGTACTTTTGCCTGCACCTGAAGAGCCGATAACTCCAAAGATTTGACCTTGAGGTATGTGAAGGTTGATATCGATTAAGGCATTGATTTCTTTAGTGCCTTGATAAAAAACCTTGTTGACTTGATTCACTTTAATCATAGAGAAACCCGTGCAGGTGGAACAGAATAATATGTCGATAGCTCGCTCGATTTACAGACGATGCTATGGTGTTCTATGATCTAAGTCAATAGATATTTTTACGTCTAGACGGCTAAACGTCGATTGTGTTGCTAAGGTAGAAACAAATCGTTAACGAACGCAAAACTAAATAGATAGTGATGAAGCAAATAAAGCGTGTAATAATTAATGATTAATAGAGAGTTGATAGAGAACTGAATTTTGTCTAAACCGGCTGTTTTTTTAGATCGTGATGGTGTGATTAACGTTGATCATGGCTACGTACATGATGAGCATGACTTTGAATACATCGATGGTGTGTTTGAAGCGGCAAAAGCGTTTAAAGATATGGGCTATTTATTGGTACTTGTGACCAACCAATCTGGTATTGCTCGTGGCAAGTTTAGCGAAGATCGTTTTCTTTCTTTGACGCAGTGGATGGATTGGAACTTTGTCGATAATGGCGTTGAGTTAGATGGTATCTATTACTGTCCTCATCACCCTGAACACGGCATTGGCGACTACAAGCAAGATTGTGAATGTCGCAAGCCTAAACCTGGTATGTTCATTTCAGCGCGTGACTTTCTGAAAATTGATATGGCGAACTCTGTCATGATCGGTGATAAAGCTGAAGATATGATGGCAGCAGAAGCTGCAGGTGTTGGTACCCGAGTGTTGGTGAGAACCGGTAAACCCGTGACTGAAAAGGGTGAGGCACTTGCCAGTGTTGTGCTGGATAGCATTAAGGATGTACCAGCTTTCCTGAAAGGCTGATACATTTTCCTATCGTTAACAGGCTTACTTATTTCGTGTGTTCTAACCAGTCAACTGGGGTGCTAACCCATAAATAAGATATCAGCGCCGTTAACTATATAAAGATGAGGAACGCAGTATGAAAGCATTGTTGGCAGCATCTCTATGTACGGTAGCGTTAGTTGGGTGTTCTAAATCCGCGGCGCCTGATGGTGCAGTCTCGGACGATCAATTCGTGACTTATCAATGTGAGTCTGACGCTTCATTTAAGGTCGCTTACCTTGGTAATGAAAAAGCGGTATTACGTTTGCCAGAGAATGAATATCGCCTAACTCAAATAGCTGCAGGTTCAGGAACGAAGTACATCTTAGATGATGGAACCTCTGAACTGATCAATAGCGTCACTTTACGCACTAAAGGTGACAACGCACGTCTAGAACTTGGTCGTGTCGTCTATAAAAATTGCCGAAAGTAAGTCATAGTTAACTTCTAGGATTTACAAACAGTTAAGTGAGGGATTATACCCTCGCTTTTTCCTCTCTTCCCTTTAACGTTAGACTTTTTATGAGCAAAAAACTCACTATTCTCGATATTGCTAAGCTGTCCGGTGTTGGTAAGTCAACCGTATCTCGCGTTCTGACCAATGATCCAAAAGTGAAACCTGAAACCCGTGAAAGGGTGGAAAGAGTAATTCAAGAATCTGGGTACTCGCCTTCAAAGTCTGCACAGTCTATGCGCGGTGGCAGTCAAAAAGTCATCGGCGTAATCATTTCTCGTCTGGACTCTCCTTCTGAAAACAAAGCGGTAAGTACGATGCTGGCCGAATTGTATCGAGCGGATTACGATGTGGTGATCATGGAAAGTCAGCTTGATAGAGAAAAAGCCAATGAGCATCTGCAGGTTCTCAAGCGTCGCAATGTAGACGGTATCATTGTATTCGGCTTTACTGACTGTGATATTCCTGCGATTGAAGCTTGGGAACACAAAGCGGTAGTGATTGCTCTGGATACCGAGAACGTGACGTCGATTAACTATGATAATCAACAAGTGATCAATAGTGCGTTAACGCATCTATCGGAGCAGGGGATCTCTGATGTTGGCTTCATTGGCGTTGATCCTAGCGATAAATCAACCGGTGAGCTTCGTCTTAAGGCCTACCTGGATTGGTGTGAAGTCACAGGCTCGATCGCCAACTATCGTACTGGTCAACTTCATCATGAAAGCGCTTATCAGTTGGTGGATGAGGTGCTTGCTCCTGCGACTCAAGCCATTGTCTGTGCGAGTGATACACTGGCTCTTGGCGTAATCAAGCGTTTGCAAGAGTTACAACGTGAAGATGTGGTGGTGACTGGTGTCGGTGGCAATGATCTTCTCTCTTTCTTGTTCCCTCGAGTATTTAGCATTGATCCTGGGTATCAATCTGCGGGGAAGTTGGCCGCTAATCTATTGATCTCTCAGCTTTTAGGTAATGCAGAGATCTCTCATCACACTCAATCTCCGATTCTATAATCCACTCAATCAAGCGAAATTGAACCGCTTAGATTAAAATTAGAGTGTGATCTCTTTCAATTAATGGGACTGTTCCCATTTTAATTTATTATTCATGAGGGCATTATAATAACCGTAATTGGGAATGTTCCCATCAATCTGAATCGAGTGGTTATAGCTGCATGGTTTAGAAGAGTAATTGAATGAAACCAGGGTGGGGTAGTATGAGTAAGATAGCGAAGCAAGACGTTGCGCGTCTTATCGAGTTAGTCGGTGGCAAAGAGAATATTGCGAGTGTCAGCCATTGTCTAACTCGACTGCGTTTTGTATTGAACGATACGGAACAAGCGAACAAAGCAGAGTTAGAGAAGCTTAAACTGGTAAAAGGCTGCTTTACTAACGCAGGTCAATTCCAAGTCGTGATTGGCACCGAGGTTGATGAGGTGTACGCACTTTTGATTGAGCAAACTGGTAAAGATGCATCATCAAAAGATGAGGCGAAGTTGGCTGCTCGTCAAAATATGAACTTCCTTGAGCGTGGTATCTCCCATTTAGCCGAAATTTTCGTACCACTGCTGCCTGCCATTATTACTGGTGGTTTGATTCTTGGTTTCCGTAATGTGATTGGCGACATTCGCATGTTCGATGGCAAAACCTTAGTTGAAATCAGCCAATTCTGGGCAACCGTTCACTCATTCTTATGGTTGATTGGCGAAGCGATTTTCTTCTTCCTACCGGTTGGTGTGTGTTGGGCGACGGTTAAGAAACTCGGCGGAACGCCAATTCTGGGTATCACACTCGGTGTGACCTTGGTTTCTCCACAGTTGATGAACGCTTACATGATAGGTAAATCGGTGCCTGAAGTGTGGGACTTTGGTTTGTTCGTGATTGAGAAAGTCGGCTATCAAGCTCAGGTGATCCCTGCGATGTTAGCGGGTGTGGCTCTGGCCTTCATCGAGACCAACCTTAAGCGCATTGTACCTTCTTATCTGTATCTAGTTGTTGTGCCATTTGTCTCGATCATCTTATCTGTGATTCTAGCTCACGCCTTTATTGGCCCATTTGGTCGTATGTTAGGTGATGGTGTGGCTTTCGCTGCCAAAGTGGCAATGACTGGTGACTTCGCGATTCTTGGTTCAGTGGTATTTGGCTTCCTATACGCACCTTTGGTTATTACGGGTATTCACCACACAACCAACGCTGTGGACTTACAACTGATGCAAGACTTAGGTGGCACACCAATCTGGCCTTTGATTGCACTATCAAACATTGCACAAGCTTCAGCGGTTGTCGGCATCATTATTTTGAGTAAACGTGAAGGTGAACGAGACATCTCGGTACCAGCAGCAATCTCTGCTTACCTAGGTGTAACGGAACCTGCGATGTACGGCATCAACCTTAAATACAAATTCCCTATGTTGAGCGCAATGATCGGTAGTGCCGCAGCGGCTGCAATCTGTGGTAGTGCAGGTGTGATGGCGAATGGTATCGGTGTTGGTGGCTTGCCGGGTATCTTATCGATTCAACCTCAATATTGGTCGATTTACTTAGTCGCGATGCTGGTGGCGGTTGTACTGCCGATAACGCTGACATTGTTCTTCTATAAACGAGCACAGATGAAAGGCGAACTAGAAACCGCCAACGCGTAATGCATTTAGCAAGCGATGACTTCAAGTGAGTCATCGCTTTTTCTCTTAGGAATGATTCCTATTTGACCATGTAAGCATGGTGATTTTTTGTTTATATTTTCTGGTAAGTGAGTGTTAGAGATGGCGATGACTGAGCATGATGAAAGTTGGTGGAAAACCGCAACCATCTATCAAATCTACCCAAAGAGCTTTTGTGACAGCGGCAATAAAGGTACTGGCGATATCAAAGGGATCATTTCGAAACTGGATTACCTCAAACATTTGAGCGTGGATGCGATTTGGCTAACCCCAGTTTACGCGTCACCCATGATCGATAATGGTTACGATATTTCAGACTATTACTCGATTAACCCCCAGTTCGGCACCATGGAAGACTTCGACCTACTGCTGTCTGAAGCGCATCAACGTGGCATTCGCATCGTGATGGATATCGTGGTAAACCATACCTCGACAGAGCATGCATGGTTTCAATCTGCTTTGGGCGATAAAAACAGCCCGTATCGCGATTACTATATCTGGAAAGATCCCGTAGATGGCCAAGCACCAACCAATTGGCAGTCTAAGTTCGGTGGTAATGCGTGGGAACTCGATGAGGCGACAGGGCAATACTTCCTACACTTATTCGCCAAAGAACAGGCTGACCTCAACTGGGAGAACCCGGTTGTACGCGAAGAAGTGAAAGACGTTATCAGCTTCTGGGCTGAGAAGGGCGTTGACGGTTTCCGCTTGGATGTGATCAACCTAATTTCGAAGCAACAAGATTTCCCTAACGATGATATCGGTGATGGTCGTCGTTTCTATACCGATGGTCCACGTGTGCACGAATACCTGAAAGAGATCAGCGAAGCGGTATTCCAGAAATACGGCAGCGTGACCGTCGGCGAGATGTCTTCAACCACGTTGGAACATTGTCAGCAATATTCAAATGTTGATAACAGCGAGCTATCAATGGTGTTTAACTTCCACCACCTTAAGGTCGATTACACCAATGGTGAGAAGTGGACTAATGCACCGTTTGATTTCTTACAGCTCAAGTCGATCTTCAATCACTGGCAAACCGGTTTGAACGGCAAAGGTTGGGGCGCACTATTCTGGTGTAACCACGACCAACCAAGAGTCGTGAGCCGCTTGGGTAACGACCAGCAATATCGCGTTGAATCAGCCAAGATGCTTGCTGCGTCAGTCCACATGATGCAAGGCACACCTTATATCTATCAAGGTGAAGAGATTGGTATGACCAACCCGGGTTACACCGAGATCAGCCAGTATCGTGATGTAGAGAGTACCAATATGTACGACATCATGGTGAACCGTGATGGTGTGGCTCATCAAGATATGATGGCTATTTTAGCTCAGAAATCACGTGATAATTCTCGTACACCAATGCAATGGAACAGTGAAACGTACGCTGGCTTTTCGCTATCACAGCCATGGTTAGATGTTGCGAATAACTACACTGAGATCAACGCTGAGCAAGCGCTTGAAGATAAAGACTCGGTATTCTATTTCTATAAGAGTTTGATTGAGTTACGTAAAGAAGTGCCCGTGATTACTTATGGCAGCTATCAAGATTTATTGCCTGAGCACCCGTCGGTATTTGCGTACTCTCGTGAGAGTAAAAGCCAGACTTTGGTTTGTATTAATAACTACTATGGTGAAGCGTGTCAGGTTGAGTTACCTAATGAACTTGAGCTGGATAAAGCGCAATTGCTATTGGGGAATTACCCTGATGATCAGTCGCCAGTTTCTGAATATACGATGACCTTACGACCATATGAAACAAGAATTCTCTTGATAGAGCAATAATACTCGTACCCCTATGCGAGTATAAGCTTTGAGCCTGAACTCTAGATGTTAGGCTCAAAGCTTTCTTCTAATTTAACATTGAAGTCTTATTCGATTGCTTAGCCTTTATTGACCGTAAATGAATCGAGAACCCACACTGTTTCGCTCAGTTGTGTGCCATTCTTTTCATCCCAGTCCATCATTTTCACAACGCCAAAGTTTGGGTTAAACCATGTCTCGGTATTACTTTGAAATTCAGCTGAGTCATACCCATCACATGCAACGTTGTAAGTGTTTTCAACTTTCAGGTACGCCGTTTCAATTTTCTTACCTTGAACCGTCATAGTTGAACGTTGGCCATTCTCAGATACTTGTTGGCTCCAGTTGAATCGACATTGTGTTTCTGATGGTCCTAAATCATTGATGCCTTCTTCATAGAAATCATCAAGCAAGGCTTCTAGTTGGCCAGTAGTAACCTCAAACGAAAGCCCGACTGAACTACTGCTATGGCTAATATTTGGGCTTTTTTCTTTTACTGTACTGCCTGAGGATTTGAATACTGGGTTGGTCACTAAAAAGTCGACAGTCTCACCGTTGCTCAATTCTATATTGGCATCAACTGAGTTAACAAAGCCATCACTGCCTTTGTAAAACAGATCACTGTCTGTCTCACTTTGCACCGTCACATCTGCAGCATAGAAGTCGTTGATACCGCTGTTTACCATGCTCTCTACCGTTGCCTTTAGCTTCTCTAGTTCAGCAACACCTTCAGTAGTGTTAGAGATAGCTAGCTTATCCAATTCCAACTGAATATTGGCCAACATCAGTTCAGAACTGATGTCTCGGTATGCAAGATCCAACACTGTGTTCTCTTCACCATCTTCTGATACTAGGTACGATAATAGTGTGATGTTCTTCGGTGCAAACTGAGAGTTGTTGATCGGGTAATCGAACTGAGTTGTACCAGTTGAGCCTGATGAAGAAGAGCCACCTCCACAGCCATATAAAGCAAAGAGAGAAGTCGCAAGCAGCGTCATAGATTTATTCATGTTGAGCATTCCTAATATAGTTGGCCTAGAGCGGCCTGTTGTTTTTAGGAATGCTATTGTTGAGAGGGTTAATAGGGCAAAAAACGAAGATACATAAGATCTTAATTTATGTTTAACTTATTGTTTTTAAGTGATTTATATTTATTCATTCGGAAAATTGATGGCCGACATTCGTGCAGTAGTTAAGCATTAGGTTTTCCCATTGCTTGATGATCAGTGGCTCATTGATGCTCAATTTTAGATTTTTCCAAGGCTGGAGACAGGTCGATTTCGACTCAGGTTTGGATAAGCGAGCAAACAACTCTTCTGAAGGAACCACTCGCAGTAACGCGACCAAGGATTCCATGTAGTTGAGGCGAAACTTATCCATATCCCCTTGCTTGTAGGCAATATGGGAAATCATCATATAGACCAGTGCGTTCTCGATGGTCGAGTTACCCGCCGTATTGGTCAGAAACTCTTTGGCAGTTTGCAGGTCTCTTAACTTGAAGTGGATAATCCCAAGCCAGAGTTTGAGCTCATCGGGAATCAACTTAAAGCGTGTTTGCACAAGGCTAGTGAAACTGATCAGTCGCTGGTGGTCAGTCTCAAAGAGCGCCATTTGTCGTGCAATCAATGTTGCAGTCATCACGTTGAGTGGCACGCTATCCAGCTTTAGCGTTTGTTCATTAAGCAAATGGTTTAGTTCTTTATCGCTGACAGACCATTCTGGTGATAGCGGAGCAGGTAGAGCAAAGTAGTTTGCCAGCTCTCTATTTATCTCCATCAAGTCTTCATTGAGGTTATCTAACTCTATTGAGTAGACCCCACGAAAGGCAAGCTTGCCCGAGCTTGGATAAATAAGGCTGACTTTAGCTGCAAGACGTGTATCGACCTCCTGATCCTTTAATTGAATATTGAGCAGGTAGTCACTGGTACGCATGTTTTTTGCGCCCGGAAAGAAAGGAGTACTGTCTATTGGGTCAACGAAGTAACTCGGAGCATCTTGGTTGGCTAAATCGGTATAAGCGTATTCAATTTGCTGTTGGAGCAGTAGCGCTTTAACGGATTTTCGGCGCGTTCTCGCATTATCACCAATGGCATCGATGCGGTTCAGTAATAGTTCGACCTTAGGAATCAGCCTCTGTGTGCGTTCTAGCTCGGAGGCTTGGTTTGACGAGTGCCAAAACATATAACCTAGAGTCGCGGTGCTTATCAGCAACACAACAGAGAATGACAGTAATAAGAGGTTAAGCGGCGACGTCTTTTGGCTGGCCTGAGGTGGCTCGGTTACTTCTGTAATTTCGACTGCTGTATCGGCCAGACTCACTGAGCTCGGATTGAGAAAGTATCCTTTGCGTGGATAGGTCACCAAGATCTTAGTAGCATCGCTTTCTGGTAGGTGCTTTTGCAATACAGAACGCAATGTACTGATTCTATTAGTGAGAACATTCTTTGAAATGAAGTTACTTTGCCAAACTGATTCGATGATCTGCTCAGCTGCGATAGGCTCACCCACGCTAGTAAGAAACAGTTCGAGTAATTCAATAGAACGAGGTTCTAAATCGATGACCTGCTCGTTGCTACTCAAGACACGTGTGACTGGGTTGAATTCTAAACCTTCAATAGAGATCGAGGTTTGAGTGTCTTTGGCGTTAGAGAGGTAATCTTGCATAAGAAAAGAGAGGGTAGCTTATAAAAGCTAAATACTAGCTGTTTTTGTTATGAAAAACAGCTAGTAATTCATTGATTGGATAACTGGAATTAAGACGCGTAGTTGACCGAATAACGAGTAGGCTTGTGGTTCATTGCCAATACGATGTTCAATACTGCGGTGCCCAATACCGAAACGGCAATTACCCAAGGCGATACGAAGAAGCAAGAAGCGAACAGAATACAGGCATCAATGCCCATCTGAGTTTTACCTACAGAGATGCCGTAGCGGTCTTGGATGAACAAACATAATACGTTGAAGCCACCCAAGCTGGAGCGATGACGGAATAGGATTAACATACCTAAGCCCATTAATAAGCCACCGGCAACAGCACAGTAGATCTCGTTATGAACTTCTAGTGAGATAACTAGGTATAAATGATCGGCAAACACAGAAACTAACGCACCAGCAATTGCACTGCTAATGGCAAAGCTACGGCCAAATCGTTTCCACGCTAATAAATAGAATGGACAGTTGGCCACAAAGTACAAAATACCGAAGGTTACAGGTAAGAATTGACTCAAAAGCAGAGCCAAGCCAGTAGTACCACCGGTAAGCAGGTTCGCTGACTGTAAAAAGAAGACGCCTAACGCCACTAAAAACGTGCCAGTGAGAATAGCTACCCAATCTTCTTTACGTGAGTGTTTTTCCATCGTTTTAATAATTACCTAACCAATAAAGGCGTGCATAGTAGAGAAAAACCTTAGCTTTCGGTAGCTTGAGGGGTAAAATTAAGGTAAACCTATGTAATCTGCGTTTTACAGGGTGTAAAGCGTAAAATTGACAGTAAGCGTCATCTTTGGTTGGATAAGCTTAATAACCATGATGAATCTTATATGTGATTATGAAAAAACTACATGATAAAATTGCAATTAGCTCTTTATGACCTAGATCAAATTATGTAGAATGCGTCACATCAAAACGGTGACGGAAACGTTTGCTTTCGGTCGTTGTGTGGTTTTTTTGAAACTTTCAGTACAATCTGAGTCAGGAGATACAGATGCTTAAGCGTGACATGAACATTGCTGATTACGATGCGGACCTATTCGCAGCTATCCAAGAAGAAACTCTTCGTCAGGAAGAGCACATCGAACTTATCGCTTCAGAAAACTACACAAGCCCACGTGTAATGGAAGCTCAAGGTTCTCAACTTACAAACAAATACGCTGAAGGCTACCCTGGTAAGCGTTACTACGGCGGTTGTGAGTTCGTAGATAAAGTTGAAACTCTAGCAATCGAACGTGCATGTGAACTGTTTGGCGCTCAATACGCGAACGTACAACCTCACTCAGGTTCTCAAGCTAACAACGCTGTATACATGGCGCTATTGAATGCTGGCGATACCGTTCTAGGTATGAGCCTAGCGCACGGTGGTCACCTAACGCACGGTTCTCCAGTAAACTTCTCTGGTAAGCTTTACAACATCATTCCTTACGGTATCGATGAAGCTGGCCAAATCGATTACGAAGAGATGGAAGCTCTCGCAATCGAGCACAAACCTAAGATGATCATCGGTGGTTTCTCAGCTTATTCTCAAGTTTGTGATTGGGCGCGCATGCGTGAAATCGCTGACAAAGTAGGTGCTTACTTCTTCGTAGATATGGCTCACGTTGCTGGTTTAATCGCAGCGGGTGTTTACCCGAACCCAGTTCCACACGCTCACGTTGTTACAACAACAACGCACAAAACGCTTGCTGGTCCTCGTGGTGGTCTTATCCTTTCTAACGAAGGCGAAGATCTATACAAGAAGCTGAACTCAGCAGTATTCCCTGGCGGCCAAGGTGGTCCTCTAATGCACGTTATTGCTGGTAAAGCAGTAGCGTTCAAAGAAGCTCTAGAGCCAGAGTTTAAAGAATACCAAGCACGCGTAGTGGCTAACGCAAAAGCAATGGTTGCTGAATTCCTAGCTCGCGGTTACAACATCGTTTCAGGTTCTACAGAGAACCACCTGTTCCTAGTTGACCTAATCGACAAAGACATCACAGGTAAAGAAGCAGATGCAGCACTAGGTTCAGCTAACATCACAGTGAACAAGAACTCAGTACCAAACGACCCACGTAGCCCGTTCGTTACTTCAGGTATCCGTATCGGTTCTCCTTCTATTACTCGTCGTGGTTTCTCAGAAGCCGATGCGAAAGAGCTAGCAGGTTGGATGTGTGACATCCTAGATAACATGGGTGATGAGTCTGTTATCGAAGCAACTAAAGCAAAAGTACTAGAGATCTGTAAGCGTCTACCGGTTTACGCTTAATTTTTCTTCGTAGTAATTTGAACTTCGTTGTCGAGCATGCTCACTTACATCCGTAAGCTCCGCGTGCTCTCCTAAAATTTCAAACGACTACTTTGAAAAGTACTTTTAAAGGGGCTCATTGAGTCCCTTTTTGTTTTAGGGAAAGGTGCTGAAAACTCCGCGCCTTTTCCTTGAACTAAATCTATTTGATTGAAACATACGATTTGAAGGGCTCCTGTATAGGGGCCTTTTTTGTATTGGTCGGTATGAGCGTTGGGTTATCTGAGAATACAGAAAGGCAGGTACTAAAAAGGGCTGATGTTTGCACATCAACCCTTTGCTATTTGTTGGTATCGGTTTTACTTTTTGATGCTCAGTAAAGTACCTGACTTACATCTAAACGAGTAGTAGCTGCGGCTCTCGTTGAATTTGCCTAAGCCTTCGCCATCACAATAGTCGATGTTGATATCACGCATTACTTCTAGTGTATCTTCGCTGTTCAAAGCGAATTTAGAACCATCAGAACAGACGATACGAATTCGCTCATCATGGCTTACTGAGTAGATATCGACTTCGGTATTACACAGCTCAAAAGAGGCTTCACGAAAGTTGTCTTGCTGTGTATTTGAAGCGCAACCTGCAGTCAGTGTTGCAGCGAAAACTGCCAAAAGTCCGAGTCTTTTCATTGTTAATCCTTCGCTATCATCAGATTGGGTGATGAGTTTTATATGCTATTTGAGGTAGCCTATACAACAATACGCTTTGGTTCAAGGAGCGTTGGTTGACTCTAAGATATAAAAGTATAGATGCAGACAGATAATTTATAACTGGCTAACTACATGTTTATCCAATACGTATCACCAATAAAAAAGACCAACACTGAGGCTGGCCTTTCAAAATCAAGCTTGTTTTAAATGACTATCGAAACTGTTTGGCTTCTGGAAGAAACTCAAAACCAGCAGATGCAAGTTTAGCGATCAAGGCTGCTTTGTCGATTTCGTAGAAGTTGACTACTCGATCCAAATCACCGCCGAAGTCGTCACGTAGCTTCATGTTGACGATGCTCATCAACATCACAGAGTCCATCTTTTCAAAGTTAGCGAGGTTCATATTAGTCCTCGAAATCTGAGATCAGCAGATTGGCTGCGGCAAATGCAGCGCGATCACGTGCTTCTTTAGGAAGAGATTCATCTGCAGCAAGGTCATTCAATGTTTTTACCGCGCAGGTGATCGCTTTAGGGATATAGCCTTGGTCGCCACTGCCAATTTGAGAATACAGTGCACGCACCAAATCACAACAATCGTATACTTTCATTTTTATACCTAACCAAATGATAACTGATCTCAATATACACATAGAGATAAGCAAAAACAAAGTGGATCTGATTAAGTTCAGAGTTAGTTTGTTCTTGCTCAATATCTCATTCTGTTAATGCTCAATGTATTACTTTGCTAGCTTGCCATTTGAGTCGTTCTTTACGAGTCGCTTAGTATCTAATGATTAACCAGATATCTGCTGTTCAAGTTGATAAGTAACTTCATCTGCAAGGTTGAGTTGCTTAGCTAACTCTCTGAGGTAGGCCTTCTCCATAAAATTCTGCTCGTCAGCCACAATCAAAGAGGCTAAGTAGATCTCACTCGCTTGTTGAGGTGAAGTTGCGAGCTGAGCAATCTCACTTGGGTCGAGTGGCTTGTGCAGTTCTTCAGAGACCAGTTTAGTCAGTTGATAGTCCGCGCCCATATTTTCGACCGCTTGCTCGATCTTTGCCATCTCCTCCTCATCGACATGACCATCGGCTTTGGACGCAGCAATCATAGATCTTAGAATCAGCACACTATGGTTTGAGTCGTTCTCATCAAATTGAGCTTGTTCGGCATTCGGTGTTTGGCCTTGTTTAGACTGATAGTCGTTGTAGACTTTGTAAGCGAGAGCGCCAAGTGCTGCTGCGCCACCAATACCAGCGGCTTTCTTACCCATTTTCTTGGTTTTCTTCGAGCCCATTAACGCACCTAAGAGTCCTCCGCCAACTGCGCCTGCACCGAAGGCTCCGAGCGTGCTTTTGTTGATACTCTTGCCATTGCTGCCTTGAGTTAGGCCACTTAAACTTGAAGACCCTTGTGAAAGTTTCTGAGTGCCTTGTTTAACGAGATCTGATTTAAGTGCTTGGTTCAGTAAGCTTTTGATATCCATCGATACCTCCAATGGTGAGCATGTCCAAAAAGTTGATGACACCAATATACGGATTTAAAGATGAACAGGGGATTAACTTACGTTATTTACTCTACTGATAAATAGAAGGGAGTTTGAAGCGAAATGACAGGCACAAAAAAGGCCACCTAATGGCAGCCTTTCAATGTTTATCTAGCGAGTAACCAATTATTTAGTCAATACAGACTTATTCAGTTACTTAATTACTAAGCTAGTTGAGCTTTAAGGTGCTCGATAACCGTGTCCATTGCGATAACTTCTTTATCACCAGTACGACGGTTTTTGTATTCGAAGTTACCTTCGTCCATGCTGCGATCACCGATAACGATAGTGTGAGGGATACCCACAAGCTCGATATCTTTAAACATAACACCAGGGCGCTCTTTACGGTCATCGAATAAAACTTCGATACCCATAGCCGTTAATTCAGCGTATAGCTTCTCAGCGGCTTCTTTAACGCGCTCAGATTTGTGCATGTTCATTGGTACGATAGCAACTTGGAACGGTGCTAGTGCATCTGGCCAAGTGATACCGAATTTATCGTGGTTTTGCTCGATAGCCGATGCAACAACACGTGAAACACCGATACCGTAACAACCCATTTCTAGGATTACGCTCTTACCATCAGGACCAAGCACGTTACAGTTCATTGCTTTAGAGTAAGTATTACCTAGTTGGAAGATGTGACCAACTTCGATACCGCGCTTAAGCTGGATAGTACCTTGACCACATGGGCTAAGGTCGCCTTCAACAACGTTACGTAGATCTTCAACTTGAGCAAGCTCAACGTCACGACCCCAGTTGATGCCGAAGTAGTGCTTACCGTCTACGTTTGCGCCAGCGCCGAAGTCACTCATTACTGCTACAGAGCGGTCAACGATGAATGGTAGCTCTAGACCAACAGGGCCAAGTGAACCAGGACCTGCACCAACAAGTGCGCGGATTTCTTCTTCAGAAGCCATCTCTAGCGGAGAAGCAACTTGTGGAAGGTTCTCTGCTTTCACTTCGTTCAGTTCGTGATCACCACGGATGATCAGTGCAATGATATTTGCTTCTACTTCATCAGATGCTTTAACGAATAGAGTCTTAACTGTCTTCTCGATTGCTAGACCGTGTTGTTCTACAAGCTCTGCGATTGTTTTTGCGTTTGGCGTATCAACAAGTTCCATCTCTTGAGTTGGCGCTGCCGCTTCAGTCGTTGGAGCTAGTGCTTCTGCTTTCTCGATGTTCGCTGCGTAATCAGACTCAGAAGAGAAAGCGATTAGGTCTTCGCCGCTTTCAGCAAGAACGTGGAACTCTTGAGAGCCGCTGCCGCCGATTGCGCCAGAGTCTGCCAATACTGGACGGTACTCAAGGCCCATGCGGTCGAATGCTTTACAGTAAGCATCGTGCATCGCTTGGTAAGACTTTTCTAAGCCTTCTTTGTCGATATCAAAGCTGTACGCATCCATCATAGAGAATTCACGTGCACGCATTACGCCAAAACGAGGGCGGCGTTCATCGCGGAATTTAGTCTGGATTTGGTACAGATTTAGAGGAAGCTGTTTATAAGAGCTGATCTCGTTACGTACTAGGCTCGTTACCACTTCTTCTGCTGTTGGGCTAAGAACAAACGGACGAGAATGACGGTCTGTGAAACGAAGTAGCTCAGGACCCATCTTTTCAGAACGGCCTGTCTCTTCCCAAAGCTCAAACGGTTGAACTACGGGCATCAAGATTTCAACGGCACCTGCATTATCGATCTCTTGGCGAACGATATTTTCGACTTTACGCAGTACACGTAGACCAGTAGGTAGCCAAGTATATAAACCTGAAGCTAGCTTACGGATCATACCTGCACGTAGCATCAGCTGGTGGCTGATAACTTCTGCGTCGTTTGGAGTCTCTTTCAGAGTAGAAAGAAGGTAGTTACTGGTACGCATTCTATGGTATCCGTTTCATCATTGATAAAAGAAAACTTGCTGCAGTTAGTGACGACAGCAAATCTGATATAGCCGTATATAATATCAGCCTATTTGGGATCTCAAAAGCGTTCAATGTCGGTAACATTGATGAAAAGCGTTTCAACAACGAATTTCACGTTAAGATCGAACAAATTTACCGCATATTCTTTACTGTCTGGCTTGCCTTTCTTATAGGCGGGTCGTGGATCTTGGCCTAACACTTCTTTGATCACCTGAATGATATGGCGCGCCTGTGGGTGACCAGACAGCTTACTTTGGGCTTGCTGCGAGAAGCTCACATCTAACACTTCAGGTTCATCGGCGGCAAACCCTCCTAGTGCATCGGGAATCGAATCCGAGTAGGGGATATAAGGCTTGATGTCTATGATAGGTGTGCCGTCAACGAGATCAACACTGCCTAAGTCCAACCAAGTTTGTCCCTTTTCTTGAGATACCCCTTTGAGTTCAACTGCAGACATGCCTATTCCATTCGGTCTGAATGTGGCACGAGACGCGAAGACACCAATACGTTCATTCCCGCCAAGGCGAGGTGGTCTCACTGTTGGTTTCCAGCCTGCTTCAAGGTTCTTATCGAACAAAAACAACAACCACACATGGCTAAATTGCTCAATATCTCGCACAGACTCAAGGCAGTTTGCTGCGTCAACCAACTTGACTCTTGAGGTGGATGTTGGCACCAATCTAGGCTGCCTGGGTACCGCGAACTTCTCTTTATAGGGAGACTCTATAAAGCCAATAGGTTCAATGGAGTACATGAGTGGACGTTCTCTAATTACGATCTATGGCGGAAAAATATCATAAAATCGCTTGTTTTTCTTTTGATAATAATTATCATTTGATATGTTATAACGTATCAATTTAATATTTAGGGAAATACAATGAAACCGAATATCCACCCTGACTACCGCACAGTGGTGTTCCACGACACCAGTGTTGATGAGTACTTCTTGATTGGCTCAACGTTGAAAACAGAACGTACTATCGAATGGGAAGATGGCAATACTTACCCTTATTTCACGATTGAAGTGTCTGCAAAATCGCATCCTTTCTATACGGGTAAACAGAGAGTGCTACATAAAGAGGGACGTGTTGCTAACTTTACTCGTCGCTTTGGTCAATTAGGTAAGGGATCTAAATAATGAAAGTTGTTAAATCACTTAAAAGTGCGAAAAGCCGTCACCCTGATTGCCAGATAGTTAAGCGTAGAGGGCGTCACTATGTGATCTGTAAATCCAATCCAAGATTTAAAGCGGTTCAAAAATAACCGTCAATATGATGTGACACGTGTGTAAAAACGAGGGGAAAGTCAAACTTCATTCATTTGTCTGTTTTTCTTTTCCTTCGAGAGGAACCTTGCTGAATATTGAGTGCTTATTTAAAGTACGCTGTGCTTTGTTTTTAAATGAATCAATGAGTTATATCATCAGTTATATCTGTAGTGAATGTGTAGTTGTGAATTATAAATCTAGTTTTTGTATTTAATGTAGATTTATTTGCTAATTAATTGTTCAAATGGAGTTAAAAGTAGTCGTTTGTTACACATTTTGTAACATTTTGAATTTCTAATTGATAATTTTGTCGCGTACCCTTCGCTGGCAATTTGAACATCTTTGTCACAATTGCACAGGAATCACTACACAAGGAGGGAACAGATGAGTTCATCTGCTTCAATAAAAAACAACGCACCAAAGAAACCTATTTTCACTCGCTTTTTAGACAGCGTTGAATATTTGGGGAACCTTTTACCCCACCCAATCACTCTTTTTGCAATCTTCTGTGTCGCAATCCTAGTTTCTTCAGGTATTGCTGGTTACTTTGAAGTATCTGTAATGGACCCTCGTCCCGAAGGTGCTAGTGGTCGTGCTGCTGATGGTATGATCCACGTTGTAAGCCTGCTTAATGCAGAAGGCCTACAACTTATCGTTACAAATCTCGTTACAAATTTTGTTGGCTTTGCTCCTTTAGGCACCGTGCTTGTTGCCATGTTAGGTGTAGCCATTGCTGAACATTCTGGTCTTTTATCTGCTGCAATGCGCGGCATGGTAATGGGTGCCTCTCAGCGCATGGTGACAGTAACTGTCGTCTTTGCAGGTATTATTTCGAATACTGCATCTGAGCTTGGTTATGTAGTTCTTATCCCACTTGCAGCGATGCTTTTCCACTCTTTAGGTCGTCACCCTCTTGCAGGTTTAGCGGCTGCATTTGCTGGTGTCTCTGGTGGTTATTCTGCCAACCTACTTATCGGTACGGTTGATCCACTGCTTTCTGGTATCACAGAAACAGCGGCACAAATGCTTGATCCTTCTTACTCTGTTGGCCCTGAATCAAACTGGTACTTCATGTTTGTTTCGACCTTCTTTATCTCGATTGCCGGTGCATTTGTAACAGAGAAGATTGTTGAACCTAAGCTGGGTAAATACAACGACGAAGACGCGTCTGAAGACCTTTCAAATGACTCAATGGGTAAGCTCAATGATACTGAGAAGAAAGGCCTTAAGTTTGCGGGTGTTGCAGTATTAATCGTCAGTGCGCTTTTAGCTTGGACTGTTGTTCCTGCTGATGGTGTTCTACGTTCAGAGGCGGGCACGATTTCAGGCTCTCCATTCCTGAAAAGTATCGTCGCGTTTATCTTTGTATTCTTTGCTATTCCTGGTTTTGTTTACGGTAAAGTTACCGGTTCAATGAAGAATGACCGTGATGTGATTAATGCAATGGCGACGTCTATGTCTTCAATGGGCATGTACATTGTTCTTGTCTTCTTTGCTGCACAGTTTGTTGCTTTCTTTAAGTGGACGAACTTTGGTCAAGTCGTTGCTGTAGGTGGCGCTAGCTTCTTACAAGATATTGGCTTAACGGGTCCAATGTTGTTCTTCGCGTTTATCTTAATGTGTGGCTTCATTAACCTGATGATCGGTTCAGCGTCTGCACAGTGGGCAGTAACAGCACCAATCTTCGTTCCAATGTTGATGCTAGTAGGCTATGCACCAGAAACGATTCAAGCGGCTTACCGTATCGGTGATTCAACAACCAACATCATTACACCAATGATGAGCTATTTCGGTCTTATCCTTGCCGTAGCGACTCGCTACATGAAGAACCTTGGTATCGGTACACTGATCGCGACAATGTTGCCTTACTCAATGGTATTCATGTTCGGTTGGAGCATCTTGTTCTACCTATGGGTATTCGTATTCGGTCTACCAGTAGGTCCAGGCGCTGCAACGTACTACACGCCTTAGAGAACTGTGATAGGCGAACATTTCGATTCGTTTATTAACTGAATATAAGACGATATACCCAAGAGCCTGCATTGATGCAGGCTCTTTTTGTTTGAGTCAGTAAACTTACAATCCCGCAAACCGATAGGTAACGCCTAGTTCGAATGACCAGCCCAAGTCTCGTTGTATCAACGCGCTGTCGCTGTCGTGATGAATCAAGTCTGCTCGAGCGATACCAATCCAAGTTGGCGTGAACTCATAGAGCCCGATTAACCCCGCTTGATAAACAAACGTCGAACCCGCATCAAACTGATTTAACCCTGAGGCAGAAGATTCGGTGTTAGAAATACCATACAGATGATTGGACAGTTTCTTGTCTCGATAATCGACTTCTAAGTAGGGAGTAATAGTGAATGGCTGCGTCCAGGTTTCTAATGTTCTGCCTAAGTGAAGCTGAACTTCGTAGCCGCTATGTTCTGAAGTCACATCGTGTAAGTAGGTGAGGCGTACGCCTACTGTTCCTAAGGTTATCCCCAGCTCTCCATTACCATCTCTGTCTTGAATGCCATTAGGTAGGTCCACAAAAGTGTCTGACACTTCAGCAAAGCGCCAATTTCCAGATAGCCCCACGTAAGGCAGCAGTTGCCAATTGGCTAAGCTACCATCGATAAAACCTTTCGGACCTGAATAGAATAGGTTGGGTGTCGCGCCAAATTGAGGGGCACTTTTAGTGGAGAAAACACTTTCACCATAGGTGATGCTGCCTCCGATGATTCCGTACTCTTGATCAGCAAAGTGTTTATCGGCAAAAGAAAGTTGGGTGCTGCCAAGAAGAATGGATAGCGAGAGGGCGATTCGACGAATCATAAGCAATACTCCGTTATTGTAATAAATATCAAGAACGGAGTATGTCGATTAAAATTTCATCGGGGCTACAGCGATTAAGAGGTGACTTCTAAAGTTGTCGTCATTCAAATACTGCTGTTAACGTTTAGCTAGCAAGCGATCGAGGTGGTTTGCGAACTCACGACGGTCGGTCTGAGAAAGGGTGCTTGGTCCGCCAGTTTGAATACCACTTGAACGCATAGTATCCATAAAGTCACGAATGTTGAGACGCGCTTTAATGGTCTCTTTGGTGTAAAGCTCGCCGCGAGAGCTTAAAGCAAGCGCACCTTTGGTGATCACTTCATCAGCCAGAGGAATGTCAGAGGTAATCACCAGATCGCCGGGTTCAGTGCGTTTTACGATTTCATCATCTGCAATATCAAATCCGCTTGGGACTTGAATTGAGTGAATGTTGTTACGCTTGGGAACTGGAACCAAATGGTTCGCGACAAAGGTACATTCGACCCCTGTGCGTTCAGCTGCGCGTACGATTGTTTCTCGGATAACCTTGGGACAAGCGTCCGCATCAACCCATATCTTCATAGTGTTCTATTTCTCTGTTAGCTTATTTATCGGTTAACTTATTACTCAGTTAACTTGGCTTCAAGCGTGGCAACGCGAGCGGTAAGTTCAAGGATTTGCTTTTCCAGTTGGCTAACACGATCAAGTGCCGGCTCTTCTTGTGTCGCGACTTCTACTTTAGGTACACGATTCGCACTTTTCCAGCTCTTGATGGTTGTGATCAAAGCAGGCATCGGCACCGATGTGCTCATACGAGCTTTAACTAAAGCAACAGTCGGCTCTTTCCCTTGTGCTTGCAGTCCTTCAAGCACTGATTTCAACTCTTCAGACACATCTTTTGTTAGCATGTAGACCTCCATTTTTAGTATTTTGTCATTTTACTCGCTCCAGTGAATGATAGCGAATCATAAAACCGCCCATCGCGTGTGAGAGATCTCTTACAAAGGCTGTGAGATAACACAAATAGTTCTCTAGAGAGATTGATATGCATATAACCAAGTGTTTGAATTTTAATTGTTTTATATAATTAACAACTTTCTTGAATTCAAAATGTGATGCAAATCTATTGTCCGAAATCCTAAATCGCGTAAATTAAACCTTGTCGGAAGGATTCTGACACGGAACAGGAAAGCACCAAGGATTTGGTTATCTTCAGGATGAAGATTTGGTTACTTAGGATTGAGTAGTCAAGCATGGAGCGTAAGGACATTGTAGGGATACAGTCAGTTAACAGGAAGTTAGCTGCAACGGAATGACAATGGACACCTTTAGGATTTAAAGGGTTGGATTAGCATCAGGACGATGTAAAGGACACCGCTCACGGAACAAGTGATGTGCGCTAACTAGGATTGTTAGCTTTCAGGATGATTGGACACCGCTAGGACGGCGAAGTAAAGGAAAGAGCTGAAGGATTACAGCCACTATTATGGATGATGCATGGAGCATTTATTAGTAGCCGGACTGCTGCGAGTAAGACCCTAGCCCTGACACTTCGGTGTCGGGGCTTTTCTTTATCTGAGGCTTTTCTCTATCTAGGGGCTCTTTTTAATTCAGGAGCTTTTATCTAAGAGCGCGACATCTGCTTTTCTGCTAATGGTCAACACAAGGAGTGTTTTATGACGATAGCAACCTCAAGAACGCTGTTAGTACCTTATACTGAACAGCTACAACACGACTTTATCAAGTTGAATTGCTGCCCCATTAATCGTGCTGAAATGAACGGGCCGCACTCTATTGCCTCTGCAAAACACCTATTTCAAGAAATATTGAACGACAACGTCGGTTTTTGTCGTGCCATTATCCATAACCAGACCCGCGAATATCTTGGACATTTGTTTGTTTCGTCTGAGGAAGGGAAGCATGAACTGGGATTTATTCTAGACAAGGAGTTTTGGAATCAAGGCCTTGCTAGCGAAGTGCTAAAACCTTTCTTTAGTTTGGTGTGTTTTGAAGAGCACTTAACGAATGTGGTCGCGACTGTTAATGTCGGTCATAACCCATCGATTAAGTTACTCGAAAAGTTAGGCTTTGCATTTAAAGAGACCAAACAAGATCAGTTTGGCCCTTTTCATGAATATAGTTATACCGCGTATTGCGACGTTACATTCTATGAGGCTGTAGCTCAAACCGCATAGAGCGGAAGCCTACCATCGTCAGTTTTCCTTGGTACAGGTCATCACCTAATGCCGAAAACTCAAACTGGTACACAGTATGCCAGCGCCAAATGGTCGTTAGCTCATGGCGCATCTTAAGTTTATGACCACTGAAAGCGACGCTTAATAATTGTAGGTCTAGCTCTTTACACTTTCTCGCAATGGCAGCTTTCGCAAGCTCGGATTGCCTGCGCTGCTGCCAAAATAAAAAGCAAAAGAAGCACAGAAACAAAATAGCCAATAAGTTATCTATCATTTAATCCATACTTCCTTTTTATCTCTATTCCAATTGTCATTACAGCGTATTTCAACGAGCTATAGAGCAAACCCGCTCTTGAATTAGTCGTCAATCCGTTATTGCGACTTAGCCGCTTGTTGTAACTCAATTAATGCGTTTGAGAGCTCAGGTGATGGGTTCGAATTCAACAAGGGTAAAAATACCATTCTTAGTGTCGGAATCATCACTAAATCTGCAAATAACTGATTGAACAGGTTTTGATTACCTGTTTGTGCGAGACGTAGCAAGAATTGCTCAGCAATCGCAGGGTCTTGTAGCGCATGCCAGCTGCGACCCGCTAAACCAATCAACACTTCTTGGTGACTTAGACGCGGGCTAGCCAGAACTTGGTTAATGATGTTATTCGCAATCCCTTGTTCTGCACCTGAAAGGGCACGAACCAAGGCTGAAAGTAAGAACAAATCAGGCTCTTTGCTTGCGATCTCATTCTCTGCAAGCTCTTGTAAACGTTGCGCGAGTTTGTCATTGATTTGTGTATGCTCAAGCGCACCTAACGTCGCGTATAGCGGTTCTGATGGCAGTTTATTGATGGCTTTGCGAATCGAGACACCGTTTTGTTGGCTGCCTAAACGTGCGCACATATCTGTGATGCCTTGTAGACCAACAGTCTTCCAGTTATCCCAACCAAGCTCACCAGTGAAGTAATGTTGAGCGTGCTCGTAATATTGGCTCGTCGCGAGGTCTAAACCTGCTCTTACTTGGCTATGGAATACGGCCATTTTGTCTTCAGAAGGCTTGAAGGTATAAGGGTTGTTTGACAGCTTTTGTTGTTGCTCTTCGCTGATATCGCCGTTCAAACGCGTGCCCATTGCTTCGATAACAAACTTAAGGAAATTACCCACATCGCCTTGATGTAATAGGCCTCTCTCGTCCAGTTTGAATTTTAGAAACCAGATCCAAGGTTGCTTGTGTTCGTTCCAGTAGCTAATCGCTAAGTGAGCTTGTTTCTGAAGTGGAAACGGGTATGGCTGTTTGCCCTGCTCAACATCAGAGAATAGGGTGTTGTCGATTTTCTGGATACGACGACCTAGGTCGTAGATGTCGTATTGGCAACCGCTATTCTTTAGCAACTGAGTGAGCGTGTGAATGGTTTCCATAGTAATAAAGCTCCTAACTTTCTTTCCTAAATAGATGGTACTCTATGCCCCAATTTCAAGGTCACTAGATAAATAACTTGGTGAAAAATGACAGCTGCCACAAAGTTACCTCTTTTACTTCAACAATTAGAACAACAAATGCGCCAATGTTCTCTATGGAGTACGCTTCCACCCTCGGATGAGGCGCTTGCAAGTGTTGAACCTTTCGCGATTGATTCGCTACAACCGGAAGAGTGGTTGCAGTGGATCTTTATCGTAAAGATCAACGCAATGATGGATGCCCAAATGAGCCTACCGAAAGGCTTTGCGATTCATCCTTATTTTGGTGAAGTGTGGAAAAGTGAGGCAGACAAAGCTGAACTGCTAGTGACGATTCTGAGCATTGATGAGGTATGCGCGTAATGTTAGAGATCATTTATCAAGATGAGTATTTTGTCGCGGTGAATAAGCCTGCGGGTATGCTAGTGCATCGCTCATGGTTGGATAAACACGAGACTCAATTTGTTATGCAGACTTTGCGCGATCAAATTGGTCAGCACGTATTTCCTCTGCATCGTTTAGACCGACCTACATCGGGTGTGTTGGTGTTTGCATTGTCGAGTGAGGTTGCTTCACAGGTGATGCCGATGTTCGCCAACCATGAGATGCAAAAGACTTATCATGCGATTGTTCGTGGTTGGATAGAAGAGGGCGATACGCTCGATTACGCACTCAAGGTCGAGTTGGATAAGATCGCAGACAAGTTCGCGAAAGAAGATAAAGAACCACAAGAAGCCGTCACCGTTTACGAACCGTTAGCGAAAGTCGAAGTGCCGTATTCAACAGGCCGTTTTCCTACCAGTCGTTATTGCTTAGTTGAGATGATGCCAAAGACAGGACGTAAACATCAGCTGCGTCGTCATATGGCTCACCTAAGACACCCGATTGTAGGCGATACTTCACATGGTGATGGTAAGCATAACCGACTGTTTCGTGATGATTTAGATTCGCACCGTCTGTTGCTGCATGCTTCTGAGTTGCGTTTCATCCACCCTTTTACTAAAGAAGAGTTGGTGATGAAGGCCAATCTAGATGAAACGTGGTTAAGGTTGTTTGAAACCTTTGAGTGGGATACCCACTTAGTGAATACGGAAGCGCGTTTGTCTAAGTAAACACACACGTGTCTAGTCAACGTAGGCAGTAGAAAAACAAAGGGCTGATAGTGATATCAGCCCTTTTTAATGTCTGTGTGACCTGAGTGGAACAACTAATGTGGTTGTTAGTTGTCTATTCTCGGGATCATTTTAGCTTTTCTAGATCCGCTTCGATCTCTGCGATCTTACTCGATACCACTTTTTCTAGGTGGCGTAAGTCAGCAAGAATTTTCTGTTTCACATCGACTTCTGCGGTTGGAATCGGCTTGGTGATCTTATTGAGCTCATCAATTACAAGTGTGAGATTACGGTTTATCTCGGTCACTTCTTTGTATTGATTGTTGCCACCGCTAACAAGCACACTTTTCACTTGTCGTGGATATTTAAACTTGACGCTTTTCGCGAACAGTTCGCCTTTCTGTTTACGGAAGTAAATCTTAAGAATATCTTTGTGAGCTTCTTGGCGAAGGGAGTAACGTTCAATCTGTTTAGGTTCGTGGATACCTAAGCCAGTGAGGTTTGGATACATAAGCGACCTCTAGTTTATGAATGTAATACTTTTATGTAATTGACTTGATCAATGTAGCAGCCTAACGACGAGCTAGATAGTTGATATATGGGAATTGATTGTAAGTTGTGGGCAAGATCGCTCTCTATCTTTACCCACACTTATTTGATGATTAGATTCTGTTTTTAGGGTGCGAGTTCCGAAACATGTTCAGTTAATCTTTCTCTCAACGCTTGTTCCTGCTCTTCAGACAGCCTTCCTCCCGCTTCACTGGTCAGAATAAACAAATCTTCTGCACGTTCGCCAATGGTGGTAATTTTAGCGCCGTGCAAATTGATGTCTAATTCAGCAAAGGTTGCACCAACTTGAGCCAGTAATCCCGGCGTGTCCAGGGCTCTGAGTTCCATCAAGGTGCGTTTCTTACTCTTGGTCGGTAGGAACTCAACTAAGGTTTTCACCTTGAAATGCTGCAAGTTACGTGGCGTACGACGAGTCTTAATCTTAGTTGGGCGGCCATCAGCCAGAACATGAGTTAGATGCTTAGCGACGGCTTTGTGTCTTGCTTCATCAATCGCTTCACCGTGCTGATCCAGTACGATAAAGGTATCCAAAACGTGGCCATCTTTACTGACCATGACTTGTGCGTCGTGAACGTTAAAGTTGCGTCTGTCGAGCTCGGCAACCACGGTCGCAAAAAGTGCCGCTTGGTCTTTACAGTAAACGAATACCTCTGTGCCGCCACGTGTCGCTTTTTGGCTGATAAGCACTAAAGGTTGGCTCGGATCTTCTAAGCGAAGTAAGTGTTCACAGTGCCATGCGATTTGAGTGTGTGTATGACGTAAGAAATAGTCAGCTTTGAAACGCTGCCACAACACCTCAATCTCACGAGCCGTGAAGCCTTCTTTACGCAGCAGTGCAGATGCCATTTGCTGGTTATGACGAATACGGTCTCTGACATCGACTGGGTTTTCTAAGCCACGACGTAGTGCGCGCTGCGTAGAGTGGAATAGCTCGGCTAACAGGGTGCGTTTCCAGCTGTTCCACAACTCAGGGTTAGTCGCGCAGATATCAGCGACGGTTAAGCACACCAGTAGCTCTAATGATTCTTCGTCGCGGACTTTTTTAGCAAACTCTGTGATGACATCAGGGTCGTAGATATCACGGCGTTGAGCGGTCACTGACATTAACAGGTGGTTTTGTACTAACCACGCGACTTGTTTGGCTTCTGGTTTTGATAGCCCGTGCTCAATACAGAAAGAGTAAGCTTCAACAGCGCCAATTTCTGAGTGGTCTCCGCCGCGGCCTTTACCTATGTCGTGGAAGATAGCCGCCAGAATCAACAGCTCTTTCTTTTGAACTCGTGGATACACTTCACAACAGATAGGGTGCTTATCGTGGTTCTCTATTTGGCCAAAGCGGTTGATGTGTTTGAGTAGGCGAATACTGTGTTCATCCACGGTGTAAACGTGAAACAGATCAAACTGCATTTGACCAACAATTTGGCTCCACTGTGGCAAATAGGCCGATAGCACGCCCAATTTGTGCATCAAACTAAAGGCTTTGTGCAGTGCATTTGGGTGGCGAACCAAATCCATGAACTTGTCACGAGCTTCAGGAATGGTATGCAAGAAGCGATTCAATCGGCGACGTGCGGTTCGCAGTTGGCGCAATGTTGGTGGGCTTACCCCTTCGATAGAAGAGTCATTCGCGATATGGATAAACATATCGAGAATCGTTTCTGGTCTTGCTTGGAATAGAGCCGGCTTACGCGCTTCGATTAATGAACCTCGACGTTGGAAGTCGTTGTCGAGAATCTCGGCTTCCTGTGTTTGACCGCCATTGATGATCGCTTGATCGAACAGCTTAAGCAGCATCTTATTGAGTTCGGCTACGCGACGAAGTGTTCGATAGAACTCTTTCATCATCATCTCGACGCCACGGTTGCCTTCACCACTGTAACCCAGATGTTCCGCTACCTGAGCTTGATGGGCAAACGTGAGACGGTTGTCGTAACGGCGCAGTTCAATGTGCAGTGCAAAGCGAACACGCCATAAGAAATCTTGGCACTCGACCAACTCACGATATTCAGCATCGGTTAGAAAGCCGTATTTGCTCATCTCCAATAAAGACGTTGCACCAAAATGTCGACGCGCAACCCAGCTCAGGGTGTGGATGTCTCTGAGCCCTCCCGGAGTCGATTTGATGTCCGGTTCTAGATTATAGGTGGTGTCGTGGTAGCGAGCATGACGCTCTCTCTGTTCTTGAATCTTAGCCTTGTAGAAGGTCTCACTTGGCCAAAATGAATCAGAATGAATCTTTAGCTTAAGTTCTTGAAAGGTGTCTTCGCTGCCACACAGTAAGCGTGACTCTTGCAGGTTAGTGGCAACGGTTAAATCATCGGTGCCGATATCAAGACACTCTGCAATGGTACGCACCGCGTGGCCGACTTCGAGTTTCAAGTCCCAGAGTAGGGTAATGAATTGACTGACTTTTTCACCCAGTGCGGGTGGCAGTGTTTTTTGCGAGACGATGAGGATATCAATATCAGACAAAGGGTGTAGTTCACCACGGCCATAGCCTCCCACCGCAACAAGTGAAATATGAGGCAGTTTGTTGAATCCAAAATGCTCCCATAAACGATTGAGAAGCAAATCCATGTATTCGGAACGAAGCAGCACCAAATCGGTGACTGGATGATGATTGAGAAATTCATTTTTTTGATACTGCGTGAAGATTTCGAGCTGATTTTTTATTTCGCAGATTTCAATTTGTTCGTCATTGAACGTAAGGGGACATTGATAAGGCATAGTCTGCTATCCGTGCAAGCAAATGAGAATAGTAAACAATTTAACAGAAGCTGATGGAAAATCGAAATTGAGGGGATAAAAAAATATCCTCGACAGGCGAGGATATTTTTAAAAGTCTGAGGTATTCAGCTTGTTGAACTAAGCGTTCTTCATGATACGTGGGATCGTATCGTCGCTGCGTAGTGTTAGTACCTCACAACCAGTATCGGTCACAACTAGAGTGTGTTCCCACTGAGCGGAGTTCTTGCTGTCTGCTGTGTACACTGTCCAGCTATCTTCGTCATCTAGACGACAGCCAAACTTACCCGCATTGATCATTGGCTCGATTGTGAAACACATGCCTGCTTTCAGTACGGTACGGTCACTGTTTTTGTAGTGAACGACTTGTGGATCTTCGTGGAACTCAGAACCAATACCGTGGCCACAGTAATCTTTTACAATAGAGAATTTAGCGCGTGGGTTGTTCTTGTTGTTTGTTTTGATGTACTTCTCAATAGCAGTACCGATTTGGCCAAGTTGAACACCTGGTTTAACCTGACGCATGCCTTCGTAAAGTGCTTCTTGAGCAACCATACACAGACGTTTGTTTGCTGGAGAAACTTCACCCACAAGGAACATCTTAGATGTGTCACCGTGATAGCCTTGTGGACGAACACTTAGATCAGCATTTTCGTCATCAGGAACAATCACAGTGATATCAACGTTGAGAATGTCGCCATCTTTTAATACTGCAGGTTTGAATTGACCTGTGCTACCCGTCTCATCTTGTGATGCTGGAATACCGTGACACACGATGTGGTTGATAGACGTACAGATTGACTTAGGGAAACCGTGGTAATCAAGTGGTGCTGAGTATGCGCCTCTTTCTAGAGCGTACTCATGACAGATTTGGTTTAGCTCTTCTGTCGTTGTACCCACTTGGATGTGAGGTTCAATCATCTCTAGAATTTCTGAAGCCAGCTTGCCGGCAACGCGCATTTTTTCAATTTCTTCAGCAGTTTTAATTTTTACAGCCATTGCATATCTCTTAATTTGGTAGCACCTAAGTGTGCATATTGGGGCTATTCTATCAGTGCAGCATTTTAGCGCAACATTCCCATGTCCGCACAATGTTGGTGGATACTGCTCAGTCTGAGTAGATAATGTTCGGTTTAATGACGCAGACGCGATTTGAATAGGACACTATTTTATAGAGAAAATTCACCGCTAGGGTTCAGTATAGCAGTCGCCATTTTTAGATTTTTTTCTAGCCATAGATAGACAAAATATGGTATAAAGCGCGCCGGACATCAGGACTGTTTTCTCCATTTGGCGAAACAAGCTTTGTGTCTACTAACTTATTTCTTTAAATCACACACATTCCGACACATGTTCCGGGGTGCCTCAACAACACAGATAACGGCTGAAAAGTGGTTAGTTGTTAGGGGTCGGATTCATGGGGAGTGTGGAGGCCTAACCCCATAGAGGATTTTAAAATGGCAACTGTATCAATGCGCGATATGCTTAAAGCTGGTGTTCACTTCGGTCACCAAACTCGTTACTGGAACCCAAAAATGAAGCCATTCATCTTTGGTGCTCGTAGCAAAGTTCATATCATCAACTTAGAAAAAACTGTACCGATGTTCAACGAAGCTCTAGCTGAAATTGCTAAAGTTGGCGAGAAGAAAGGTAAAGTTCTTTTTGTTGGTACTAAGCGTGCTGCATCTGAAGCTGTTAAAGAAGCTGCTATCAACAGCAACCAGTTCTACGTTAACAACCGCTGGTTAGGCGGTATGCTAACGAACTACAAAACTGTTCGTCAGTCTATCAAGCGTCTGAAAGAACTTGAAGCGCAAGCTCAAGACGGTACTTTCGACAAGCTTACTAAGAAAGAAGCTCTAATGCGTACTCGTGAAATGGAGAAGCTAGAGAAATCTCTTGGTGGTATCAAGAACATGGGCGGCCTTCCAGACGCTCTATTCGTTATCGATGCTGATCACGAACACATCGCAGTTAAAGAAGCAAACAACCTAGGTATCCCAGTTTACGCTGTAGTTGATACTAACTCTAACCCAGACGGTGTTGACTTCGTTATCCCTGGTAACGATGATGCAATCCGTGCAGTACAGCTTTACCTAAACGCTGCTGCAGACGCGGTTAAAGAAGGTCGTAACAAAGATGTTGCTGCTGTAGCTGCTGAAAAAGACGGTTTTGTAGAAGCTGAATAATAGCGGCTCTGAGCCATATTTAGTTCACATTAAGCGGTCATAATCGATGGCTTAAGAACTGAATACAGTCAATATCAGGGGCCAATTAATTAGGCCCCTGTTTTTTATCTTTTTTAGAATTTACTGAGGAATAGAGAATGGCAACTGTAACTGCAGCTCTAGTTAAAGAACTTCGTGAACGCACAGCTGCGGGCATGATGGAATGTAAAAAAGCGCTTGTTGCTGCTGAAGGCGACATCGAGCTAGCAATTGAAAACATGCGTAAGTCTGGCGCAGCGAAAGCAGCTAAAAAAGCTGGTAACGTTGCTGCTGAAGGCACAATCATCATTAAAGAAGACGCTGGCGTTGCTGCTCTTCTTGAAGTGAACTGCCAAACTGATTTCGTAGCTAAGGATGCAGGTTTCCTTGCATTCGCTAACGAAGTTGCTGAAGCTGCTCTAGCTGAACGTCTAGACATCGTTGCACTTCAAGCTAAATTTGAAGACGCACGTATCGCTCTAGTAACTAAGATCGGTGAGAACATCAGCATCCGTCGCGTTGAGCTTGTTGAAGGTGTTGCACTAGCTTCTTACCGTCACGGCGAGAAAATCGGTGTTGTTGTTGCTGGTGAAGGCGAAGCTGAAACGCTTAAGCACATCGCTATGCACGTTGCTGCTTCTAAGCCTGAGTACGTTAACCCATCTGACGTACCTGCAGACGTAGTAGAAAAAGAAAAAGCTGTTCAAGTTGAAATCGCTATGAACGAAGGCAAACCACAAGAGATCGCTGAGAAAATGGTTATCGGCCGTATGAAGAAATTCACGGGCGAAGTATCTCTTACTGGTCAAGCTTTCATCATGGAACCTAAGAAAACTGTTGCTGACATTCTTAAAGAGAAAGGCGCATCAGTTACTACCTTCGTTCGTTTAGAAGTTGGTGAAGGTATCGAGAAAGCGGCTGAAATGAGCTTCGCAGACGAAGTTGCAGCGGTACAACAAGGTTAATCCTTAGTGTATTGATTGAAAAAGACCGTGGCAAATGCTGCGGTCTTTTTATGAATAATGAATTATTTTTTGGCTGTTAGCTGTTATGAATGCAAACTGAGCTCTTCAGTTTTTATCCATGACTGTTAATCATCAACTCTTTGGAAGGTAAACTCCATGACTACGAACCCTAAACCGGCGTATCAACGTATTCTGTTAAAACTTAGCGGCGAAGCACTACAAGGCGAAGAAGGTTTTGGTATTGACGCGACGGTCCTTGATCGTATGGCTCAAGAAGTAAAAGAATTGGTTGAACTAGGTGTTCAAGTAGGCGTTGTTATCGGTGGCGGTAACCTTTTCCGTGGTGCAGGCCTTGCTGAAGCAGGTATGAACCGCGTTGTTGGTGACCACATGGGTATGCTAGCAACGGTAATGAACGGCCTTGCAATGCGTGACGCTCTGCACCGTGCTTACGTAAATGCACGTGTAATGTCAGCTATCCCTCTTAAAGGTGTGTGTGACGACTACAATTGGGCAGATGCAATCAGCCAACTACGTCAAGGTCGTGTTGTGATCTTCTCAGCTGGTACTGGTAACCCATTCTTCACTACAGATTCTGCTGCGTGTCTACGTGGTATCGAAATTGAAGCTGACGTAGTTCTAAAAGCGACAAAGGTAGATGGCGTATTTACTGCTGACCCAGTAGCAAACCCAGACGCAGAGCTGTATGATACGTTGTCTTACAACACTATTCTTGAAAAAGAACTTAAAGTGATGGATTTGGCTGCATTTACGCTAGCACGTGATCACAAAATGCCAATCCGTGTATTTAACATGAATAAACCAGGCGCATTACGTCGCGTGGTTATGGGTGAAACTGAAGGTACATTAATCAGCGACGCTGACTAATTTTTCGGGCTTACTGAGGTGTTATGCTTTGGTAAGCTTATCCTTATCACTCCAAATAAAAAGCTTTCTTGAAGAAAGAACATAATCAAGGTGAAATTGTGATTAACGAAATCAAAAAAGACGCTCAAGAGCGTATGGATAAAAGTGTAGATGCACTTAAAAATAGCCTACAAAAGATTCGTACAGGCCGTGCTCACCCAAGCCTACTGTCTGGTCTTACTGTAGAGTATTACGGTGCACCAACGCCTTTGGCTCAAGTTGCTAACGTTATTGCAGAAGATGCACGTACACTAGCAATTACAGTGTTTGATAAAACACTGACTCCTTTAGTTGAAAAAGCAATCCTGACATCTGACCTAGGCCTAAACCCTATGTCTGCTGGCACGGTTATTCGTGTACCACTTCCAGCGTTAACGGAAGAGCGTCGTAAAGACCTCGTTAAAATCGTTCGTGGTGAAGCTGAAGGTGGCCGTGTTGCTATCCGTAATATCCGTCGTGACGCGAATGGCGATCTAAAAGCACTTCTGAAAGACAAAGAAATCTCTGAAGATGAAGATCGTAGAGCACAAGAC
This sequence comes from Vibrio sp. QJM3NY_39, assembly GCF_057785895.1. Taxonomy (NCBI): domain Bacteria; kingdom Pseudomonadati; phylum Pseudomonadota; class Gammaproteobacteria; order Vibrionales; family Vibrionaceae; genus Vibrio; species Vibrio sp. QJM3NY_39. The sequence goes on from NZ_CM173505.1 coordinate 797,965, forward strand.
GAAATTCAAAAGCTAACTGACATTGCGGTTAAGAACGTAGATGAAGTTCTAGCAACTAAAGAAAAAGAGTTGATGGAAGTTTAATTTTCCATATTCTTTTCTTTCCGGAAAAACGCTGTACTCACGGTTCAGCGTTTTTTTATGCTACTCTGTTCGACTATTAGAATTTGATTCACTCTTTTATGCATAATTCTCAAGCGTTCACAGACTCTCTTCCTAAACACATTGCTATCATTATGGATGGTAATGGCCGCTGGGCAAAAGCTCAGGGCAAGCCTCGCGTCTTTGGTCATAAAAACGGTGTTCAAGCCGTTCGTAAAACCATCTCTTCATCTGCCAGACTTGGCATTAAGGCCGTTACACTTTTTGCGTTTAGTAGCGAGAACTGGCGTCGTCCTGAAGAAGAAGTCGGTATCTTGATGGAACTGTTTATTTCAGTGCTGTCGAGTGAAGTCAAAAAACTTCATAAAAATAATCTACAATTGCGTGTTATTGGTGATAAAAGTCGTTTCAATGATCGACTACAAAAGAAGATAGAAGAAGCAGAAGCTTTGACTAGTACCAATACGGGTATGGTTATTAATATTGCTGCTAACTATGGCGGCAAGTGGGATATCCAGCAGGCAATGACCTCAATTGCTCAACAGGTAAAGTCTGGCGATATTAATGTAGATGACATTGATGAAGCTATGATTACACAGCACCTGACTATGGCAGATATTCCTGAAGTTGACCTACTTATCCGCACCAGTGGCGAGTGCCGCATTAGTAACTTTATGCTTTGGCAATTGGCTTACGCCGAAATGTATTTCACTGAACAATTCTGGCCAGACTTTAATGAAGACAGCTTAGTAGAAGCTGTGACTTGGTTTGTAAACCGCGAGCGTCGTTTTGGATGCACTGGTGAGCAAATTAAAGCTCTGATGGACAGTTAATAAGGATTTTTTGGTTTGAAACAACGAATTATTACGGCGTTGATTTTAGCTCCCCTAGTTATTCTAGGTATTTTCGAGTTATCACTTCCCACGTTTATTCTTTCACTAGCAGTAATCTCGCTATTGGGCTTTTGGGAGTGGACTCAGTTTGTTGAAAGCAAATCGCGTTATTTAGCGCTGATTCCAACGGTTGTAGTCAGTGCTGCAAGTTTTGCTTTTATCCCTTTTGATGCATTTAGCCTTAATCATTTATCTAGCGCTCACTACACAATTCTAACGATTGGCTCTATTTGGTGGGTAATAGCAAGTGGTATGGCAGTGACTTATCCTAAGTCTATGCCCGCATGGAAAGATTCTTCTCTCCTTCGTCACGCATTTGGCGTGCTGACTCTGCTGCCATTTTTCTGGAGTGTGGTTATTCTGCGCGCTAACGGTATCGATGTTGATCCTTACCACGGTGCAAAATTGGTGATGTTTGTTTGTTTGCTCGTTTGGGCTGCTGACAGCGGTGCTTATTTTTCAGGAAAGAGTTTTGGTAAGCGTAAAATGGCACCGGCGGTAAGCCCTAATAAGACGATTGAAGGTCTTATTGGTGGCATTATTACAGCGGTGATCATAGCTTGGATTTTTGCTGACTTGTTTGATATCCAATTCACAAGTCCTTTTCACATGATTGTAATTACCCTTGTGACTGTCGTTATCTCTGTTCTTGGTGACCTTGTTGAAAGCATGTTTAAGCGTGTTTCCGGGGTGAAAGACAGCAGTAATCTGATTCCTGGTCATGGTGGTATACTTGATAGAATAGATAGCTTAACGGCTGCATTCCCTGTCTTTGCTCTGCTTTATTTAGCATTCTAATAATAAAGGGCAGTGATTCTGCCCTTTATTTCATTTCTACGGTCATATGTGATGCGAAATCTAACTATCCTTGGCGCTACCGGCTCAATTGGTGCAAGTACACTAAAAGTCGTTGAACAAAACCCAGATCTCTATTCGGTCGTGGCACTGGCTGCCGGGTCGAATGTCGAAAAGATGTTGGCGTTAGTTGAAAAGTGGCAACCAAGCTATATTGCTATGGCTTGCCCAGATGCTGCATCTCAGCTGACTGAAATGCTGTCTGCTAATTATCCTAACGTTACAGTACTTTCAGGCCCAGAAGGCATGTGTCAGGTTGCTTCTCTAGAGGAAGTGGACACGGTAATGGCTGCGATTGTGGGAGCAGCAGGCTTGCTTCCTACGATGGCATCGGTTAAGGCTGGTAAGCGTATTTTGCTTGCTAATAAAGAAGCTTTAGTGATGTCAGGGCAGTTGTTTATAGACGCCGTGGAAAAGTACGGTGCTGAACTACTTCCTGTAGACAGTGAGCATAATGCTATCTTCCAATGTCTACCGCAAAATGTACAAACCCATCTAGGTCGTTGTAATCTGGAAGAGAACGGTATCAACCATATTCTCTTGACGGGTTCTGGTGGTCCTTTCCGCTATACGGATGTTGCTGAGTTAGAATCGGTAACACCGGCTCGCGCTATTGCACACCCTAACTGGTCTATGGGCCCTAAGATCTCTGTTGACTCTGCGACCATGATGAATAAAGGTCTTGAGTACATTGAAGCTAAGTGGCTATTTAATGCTTCTCAAGAACAATTAAAAGTCATTATTCATCCTCAGTCTGTGATTCATTCAATGGTCCAGTACAAGGATGGCTCGGTACTTGCTCAAATGGGTGAACCCGATATGGCGACGCCAATCGCTTTGACGATGTCTTATCCTGAGCGTACAGAAGCTGGCGTTAAGCCTCTGGATTTCACCAAAGTGGGCGAGCTTACTTTTCTAGAACCCGATTTTAGCCGTTACCCATGTTTAAGATTGGCAATTGAAGCGTGTTACCTAGGGCAGCATGCAACAACAGCAATTAATGCTGCCAATGAAATTGCAGTCGATGCCTTTTTGAACAATCGGGTTAAGTTTACCGATATTGCTGTCATTAACGAGCATGTTATGAGCAAAGTATGTGAACAATATAGCTCTGAGGGCTTAGATAGCTTGGAAAGCCTTCTTGAGCTAGATAATATGTCTCGTCAAATAGCCATTCAATTTATTAAAGAGCAGCTAGCATGAGTGGAATTCTGTGGAACTTCGCATCTTTTATTGTAGCGCTTGGTATTCTGGTTGCTGTTCATGAGTTTGGACACTTCTGGGTTGCTCGTCGTTGTGGTGTGAAAGTAGAAAAATTCTCGATTGGTTTTGGTAAATCAATCTGGAGCAAGATCGGCCGTGATGGTACTGAATACAGCTTGTCAGTGATTCCGCTGGGCGGCTACGTTAAGATGCTCGATGGGCGTGTTGACGACCTTTCTGAAGAAGAGCAGCAATACGCTTTTGACAAGAAGCCATTGTGGAAACGCACGGCCATAGTCGGTGCAGGCCCAGCATTTAACTTTATCTTTGCTGTGTTTGCGTATTGGCTGGTATTTTTGATTGGCGTGCCTGCGGTTAAACCGGTGATCGGTGAGGTCACCCCGCAATCTATTGTTGCACAAGCCGGAATTGAAACTGGAATGGAACTTAAATCTATTTCAGGAATCAAAACCGCAGATTGGGAATCAGTCAATATGGGTTTGATCTCACATATTGGTGACCAATCCATGACAGTAACGGTTTCTTCTCAAGACGATATTGGCTTTGAGCAACAGATGACATTGGATATTTCAGACTGGTCGTTCAACCCAGAAACTGAGTCTGCAATGACAACGCTTGGTTTTAGACCGTACTCTCCAGAGATATCAACAGTGCTTGCTCAAGTTATTGATGATGGCGCTGCATACTCTGCGGGGCTAGAAGCTGGTGACAAAATTGTTGAAATTAATGGGCAGCCAATTGAACAGTGGCAGTCGGTTGTTGAGTTGATTCGCTCGAACCCGATGAAATCAATGAACCTTATTGTACTGCGTAATGGTTTTGAACAGTCGTTGTCTATGACGCCAAAAAGTCGAGAGCTTTCTGATGGTTCAATAATCGGCTATGCGGGTATTGCTCCAGAAGTCGCAGAATGGCCAGAAGATTATCGCTTTGAGTTACAATTTGGTGTAATTGAGTCTGTAGGAAAAGCATTTGATAAAACAGGTCAAATCATTGGTTTGACGCTGACAATGCTCAAGAAGCTCATCGTTGGCGATGTTGGCTTAAACAACTTGAGTGGCCCGATTTCAATTGCTAAAGGCGCAGGTACAACCGCCGATTACGGTTTGGTTTACTTCTTAGGCTTTTTGGCTCTGATTAGTGTCAATTTGGGTATTATTAATTTGGTTCCGCTGCCTATGCTTGATGGCGGACATTTGCTCTTTTTCGCTATTGAGGCCATTACTCGTAAACCGGTTCCTGAAAAAATTCAGGAAATGGGATACAGAGTGGGAGGAGCAATCCTCTTCTCTTTGATGGCTCTGGCAATATTTAATGATTTTACTCGTCTGTGAATGGTTTCTCACAGGCATTGGTAGTAGCAAGGAATAATTAGAATAAGTATGGCGATTAAGCAAATTCTGTTCGCAAGTCTATTGGCCACTAGTGTGGCTGCGAACGGAGCACAAAACTTTGTAGTTCAAGATATCAAGATCGAAGGTTTACAGCGTGTTGCACTTGGTGCAGCCCTACTGAAAATGCCAGTGCGTATTGGCGATGAAGTGGATGAAGGCGATGTATCTGAGATCATTCGTGCACTGTATGCTTCAGGTAACTTTGAGGATGTTAAGGTCCTTCGCGATGAAGGTGTTTTAGTTGTTCAAGTAAAAGAACGACCGACCATCGCAAGCATTTCATTCTCAGGGAACAAAGCGATCAAAGAAGAGCAACTTCAGCAGAACCTAGATGCATCTGGTGTTCGTGAAGGTGAAGCCCTTGACCGCACAACGCTGAGTAACATCGAGAAAGGCCTTGAAGATTTTTACTACAGTGTTGGTAAGTACAACGCGACAGTAAAAGCGGTTGTGACACCTTTGCCTCGTAACCGTTCTGACCTTAAGTTTGTATTTACTGAAGGCGTATCCGCTAAGATTCAGCAAATCAACTTTATTGGTAATGAAGTCTTCTCTGATGCTGAGCTACTGAGCCGTTTCAACCTGAATGTTGATGTTGCATGGTGGAATTTCCTTGCGGATGAAAAATACCAGAAGCAAGTATTAGCGGGTGATATCGAAGCGTTGAAATCGTACTACCTTGACCGTGGTTACCTTAAATTTAAGGTGGATTCTACACAAGTAGCGATCTCTCCAGATAAGAAAGGCGTTTACATCACGCTTGGTATTGATGAAGGCGAAGCCTACACCGTTAAAGATGTCGCGTTTCGCGGTGAGCTGATTGGTCGTGAGGCTGATTTTGAAGCATTAGTACCATTTGAAGACGGCGATACGTACAACGGCTCTTCTGTGACATCACTAGAAGAGGGCGTAAAGCGTATTCTTGGTGAGTCTGGTTATGCGTACCCACAAGTACGTACTATTCCTGAATTTGACGATGAGACCAAAGAAGTGTCATTGGTTATTAATGTAGAAGCGGGCAGCCGTATCTACGTTCGTGATATTCGATTTACGGGTAATAACTCGACCAAAGATGAAGTACTACGTCGTGAAATGCGTCAAATGGAAGGCAGCTGGCTTAACTCTAAGTCAATTGACACCGGTAAGAGCCGCCTTAACCGTTTAGGTTTCTTTGAAACGGTTGATGTACAAACAGTGCGTGTTCCTGGCAGTGAAGACCAAGTTGACTTGGTTTACAACGTTAAGGAAGCGAACTCAGGCAGCATCAACTTTGGTGTTGGTTACGGTACCGAATCAGGTGTCAGCTTCCAAGTTGGTTTGCAACAAGATAACTTTGCGGGTTCAGGTAACCGTGTTGGCGTAAGTGCCATGATGAACGATTACCAAAAGAACGTGAGCTTAGACTACCGAGACCCATACTGGAACCTTGATGGTGTGAGCTTAGGCGGTAAGATCTTCTACAACGAATTCGAAGCCTCTGAAGCGGGTATCGTCGACTATACCAACCAAAGTTATGGTACCAGCCTGACATGGGGCTTCCCTATGGATGAGCTGAACCGTATCGAATTTGGTGTTGGCTATACGCACAACAAGATCGGTAACGTTCCGACTTATATCCAAGTGGAACAGTTCGCGAGAAGTATTAACCAATATGGTGACGAAAACATCTTAACCGATGACTTCGATATCAATATCTCTTGGACACGTAACAACCTTAACCGTGGTTTCTTCCCAACCGAGGGTAATCACCAACGTGCTTTCGCTAAAATGACTGTACCAGGCTCTGACGCTAAGTACTTCAAAGCTCAGTACGATGTAAAACATTACATCCCGCTGACCAAAAAGCATGAGTTCACACTTTTGATGCGTGGCCGATTAGGATATGGTAATGGTTACGGTCAAACGGATGGTAATGATAACTTGTTCCCATTCTACGAGAACTACTACGCAGGTGGCTTTACAACGTTGCGTGGCTTTGGCTCTAACTCAGCGGGTCCAAAAGCCGTTTACGGGAGCAGTACGGGTAACAACCCTACGTACAGCTCTGCAACCGATGATTCGGTTGGTGGTAATGCGGTTGCCTTGGCAAGTTTAGAGTTAATTGTACCTACGCCGTTTGCTTCTGATGAAGCACGCAGCCAAATTCGAACCAGTGTCTTCTTCGACATGGCAAGTGTTTGGGATACGGAATTTGTAGATCGTAATAGACCTACTAGCGGTGGTCAGTACTACTACGACTACTCTGATCCAACAAATTACCGTTCATCTTATGGTGCAGCCCTTCAATGGATGTCGCCGATGGGCCCATTGGTTTTCTCTCTAGCGAAACCCGTTAAAATTTACGAAGGTGATGATGAGGAATTCTTCACATTTACCATTGGTAGAACTTTCTAATATTTAAAGGACAATATTTTGAAAAATATGATTAAAGCAGCAGGTTTAGGCCTTGTAGTTCTTAGCTCTTCTTTCTTTGCAACAGCTGCTGAAGCTGCGCAAAAAGTGGGTTATGTAAACACTGCACAAGTATTCCAGGCTCTACCTCAACGCGAAGTTGTTCTTCAAAAAATGCAGGAAGAGTTCAAAGATAAAGCAGCTGAGCTGCAGAGCATTCAAGCAGAAGCAAAAACTAAGATTGAAAAGCTTAAGCGTGATGGTGAACTACTAGGTCCTGACGAAGTTGAGAAGCTTCGTATCGAAGTCGGTCAACTAGATAGTAAGTACAAAATCAAAGCTCAAGCTCTAGAAAAAGCAAGCCAACGTCGTGAAGCACAAGAGAAGCAGAAGCTATTCAAAGTGATTCAAGATGCTGTAACTAAAGTTGCAGAGAAAGAAGGCTACGACATGATTGTTGATATTCAAGCTCTGCAGTACGGCAAGCCGGAATACAACATCTCTGAGCAAGTAATTAAATCACTGAAATAAGTTTATGAAGAACCTGACTTTAGCCGAATTGGCAACGATTACCGGGGGAGAGCTACACGGAGACGGTACGGTTACCGTTTCAGCAGTTGCTCCTATGGATAAAGCGCAAGAAGGAAACATTACGTTCCTTTCGAACGTGAAGTACAGCAAGCACCTTGGTGACTGTAAAGCATCCGCTATTATGGTTAAAGAGAGTGAGCGCGAACTGTGTAAGACCAACGTGATTGTGGTCAGCGACCCTTACGTTGCTTTTGCTAAAGTTGCTCAAGCGCTTGATACTACTCCTGCACCCGCAGCGGCTATCGCTGATTCTGCTTCAATTTCAAGCGATGCAACCATTGGACAAAATGTGTCTATCGGTGCGAACGCTGTGATTGAGTCTGGTGTGGTACTTGGTGATGATGTGATCATCGGAGCTGGTTGTTTTATTGGTAAAAATGCAAATATTGGCACAGGCACTAAGCTATGGGCTAATGTAAGTGTTTACCATGAAGTCGTGATTGGTGACGCGTGTTTGATTCAATCAAGCACTGTCATTGGCTCTGATGGCTTTGGTTATGCGAACGAGAAAGGTGAGTGGGTTAAGATTCCACAAGTCGGTTCAGTTCGCATTGGTAACCGTGTAGAAATTGGCGCGTGTACAACCATCGACCGTGGCGCATTAGATGACACAATCATTGAAGATAACGTTATCTTAGATAACCAGCTTCAAATTGCTCACAATGTTCACATCGGATATGGTTCTGCTATTGCAGGTGGTACTATTATCGCAGGCAGCACGACGATAGGTAAGTACTGTATTATTGGTGGCGGTTGTGTGATTAATGGTCATATTGAAATCGTTGGCGGCGTTACAATCACTGGTATGGGGATGGTAATGCGCAGTATCACTGAGAAAGGCATGTACTCTTCGGGTATTCCTTTACAGCCAAACAAAGATTGGCGTAAAACAGCAACGCGTGTACATCGTATTGATGAAATGAACAAGCGTTTGAAAACCGTTGAAAAACTTATCGAGAAGAGCGCGGAATCATAATTCCAGCATTTCTAATAAAAGGCTCGCGTACAGCGAGTCTTTTTCGTTTATAATCCTTCTAATTAAATAAAGAATATACATAGGAATACGACTTTGACTACTGAACAGACAACGATGAACATTACTGAAATTCAGGAACTATTACCTCATCGCTACCCATTCTTAATGGTTGATCGTGTGACTAGCTTTGAAAAAGAAAAAACACTGACTGCGATTAAGAATGTCTCTGTTAACGAACCTCAGTTCACCGGCCACTTCCCTCAACTTCCTGTATTCCCAGGTGTGTTGATCTTAGAAGCAATGGCTCAAGCAACTGGTCTTCTAGCATTTAAATCATTTGGTGCCCCTTCTGGTAACGAGCTTTACTACTTTGCAAGTGTAGATAAAGCAAAATTCCGCAAGCCAGTAGTGCCAGGTGACCAACTGATTATCGAAGTTGAATTCTTAAAAGAGCGTCGTGGTATTGCATCGTTTAACGGCGTTGCTAAAGTTGACGGCGTAGTTGTATGTTCAGCTGAACTTAAATGTGCTCGTAGAGAGTTTTAATATGATTCATGAAACAGCGAAAATTCACCCGGCAGCAGTAATCGAAGGTGATGTAACTATCGGTGCTAACGTGACGGTTGGGCCTTTCACTTACATTGCTGGTAACGTGACAATTGGTGACGACACTGAAGTGATGTCGCATGTGGTGATCAAAGGTCACACAACCATTGGTAAAGAAAACCGCATCTTCCCACACGCTGTTATCGGTGAAGAGAACCAAGATAAGAAATACGGTGGCGAAGAGACAACAGTTGTGATCGGTGATCGCAACGTGATTCGTGAGGCGGTTCAAATCCACCGTGGTACAACTCAAGACAAAGCAACCACAGTGATCGGTGATGACAACTTACTTTGTGTTAATGCTCACGTAGCACACGATGTTATTGTTGGTAACCATACTCACATTGGTAACAACGCTATTCTTGGCGGTCACGTAACAGTGGGTGACTACGCTGGTGTAATGGCGCTATCTGCGATTCACCCGTTCTGTTCAATAGGTGCTTACGCCTACATTGGCGGCTGTTCTGCTGTTGTTCAAGATGTACTGCCGTACGTGCTTGCACAGGGTAACCATGCGGCTCCATTTGGCCTTAACCTAGTGGGCTTGAAGCGTAACGGATTTGGGAAACCAGAAATTCGTGCACTACAGAAAGCGTACAAAGAGTTATACCGTTCAGGTAAAACACTTGAAGAAGCGAAAGCGGCTTTAGTTGAAATGGCGAAAGAGTTTACTTCGGTTACTCCTATGCTAGAAATGCTAGAGAACTCTGAGCGCGGTATTATTCGTTAATACTTGATATGATTGTTTACCAATCATATCAAGTACGACAATAATGACTTAATCAGATTGGTATAACAAAAAGATCGCTACTCATTGGGCGGTCTTTTTTGTTTTAGGCAAGAAGGGAATTGGAAAACTATGGCACAGCAAGAAGCAGCAACCAATAGCTCGGACTTTGTTTCGAATGAACCTCTACGCGTAGGTATCGTCGTCGGAGAACTCTCGGGTGACACGCTTGGCGAGGGTTTTATTAAAGCGGTCAAATCACAATATCCGAATGCTGAATTCGTGGGTATTAGCGGACCAAAAATGAAAGCGCTTGGTTGTGAGTCTCTTTTCGAAATGGAAGAGCTTGCCGTGATGGGGCTTGTAGAAGTGCTTGGTCGTTTACCTCGTTTGTTAAAAGTGAAAGCGGAACTGGTTAAGTATTTCACTCAAAACCCGCCAGATGTCTTCGTTGGTATCGATGCGCCAGACTTCAACCTAAGACTTGAATTGGATCTTAAGAACGCGGGTATTAAGACCGTTCATTATGTCAGCCCTTCAGTATGGGCATGGCGTCCAAAGCGTATCTTTAAAATCGACAAAGCAACCGACTTGGTACTGGCTTTCTTGCCGTTCGAAAAGGCATTCTACGATAAATATAATGTTGCTTGTGAATTTGTTGGCCATACATTGGCAGACACCATTCCACTAGAGCCGAATAAAAAAGAAGCTCGCGAGCTTTTAGGTTTAGATCAAGATAAGCCTTGGTTAGCAGTATTACCGGGTAGTCGCGGTGGTGAGATGAGTTTGATTGCTCAACCCTTTATTGAAACTTGCCAGCGTATTAAGCAAAAATACCCTGATATCAATTTTGTTGTTGCGCTCGTTAATGAGCAGCGTAAAAAGCAGTTCACTGAAATTTGGCAATCGACGGCACCTGAACTTGAATTTACGTTGGTAGAAGATACCGCCACCAACGTGATTACCGCTGCTGATTCTGTTCTGTTAGCTTCGGGTACTGTTGCTCTCGAATGCATGTTGCTGAAACGCCCGATGGTCGTTGGCTACAAAGTAAATAAACTGACGGGTTATATTGTTAAGAAATTATCGATTACTGAATTCGTATCGTTGCCGAACATTTTGGCTGGCGAAGAGATTGTGAAAGAGCATATTCTTGAAGAGTGTCACCCAGACTTCTTGTTTCCGTCTGTCGATAAGATGCTATCCGCTGATAACAGCGCATTAATCGAACGCTTTACCGAGATGCATCATTGGATTCGTAAAGACGCGGATAAACAAGCCGCTAATGCGGTATTGAAATTGATAGATCGACCATGTGTTGAGTCATAAAGTGCTTGTTTACAGAACATTAAGAGAAGAATTATGGCAGTAAAAGAGAAAAAAGAGCTTCCTCCTTTTGAGTATCCTCAAGGCTACCAGTTATTTGCTGGTGTTGATGAGGTAGGGCGCGGGCCGTTAGTTGGCGATGTTGTTACAGCTGCGGTTATCCTCGACCCTAATAATCCAATCGAAGGTTTGAACGACTCAAAGAAACTGTCTGAGAAGAAGCGTCTGGCTCTGTTTCCTGAAATCAAAGAGAAAGCCTTGGCTTGGTCTGTTGGTCGTTGTTCCCCGCAAGAAATTGATGAGTGGAATATTCTGCAAGCGACCATGGTTGCTATGCAGCGAGCTATCGCAGGGCTAAGCGTTCAACCGGATATGGCACTAATCGATGGAAACCGCGTTCCTGAACTGCCGATGGATGGTCTTGCTATTGTAAAAGGGGACTTGCGAGTTGCTGAAATCAGTGCGGCATCTATCATCGCTAAAGTTGTTCGTGACCAAGAGATGGAAGAACTTGATAAACTTCATCCAGAGTTTGGTTTTGCTCAACATAAAGGTTATCCGACCAAAGCGCATTTCGAGGCGATTGAAAAACACGGTGTCACCGAGCATTACCGCAAAAGCTTTAAGCCAGTAAAGCGCATTTTAGGTCTCGACTAAAACTCGTCGACTAAGGCTGTATATTGATTAGGGCTTAGTATTGGTTAGAGCTTTATATTGATTAGAGCTTTATATTGCTTAGACTCATGTTGACCGGAGCAAGGCATCGAATAAAGTTGCTTGTTTGCGGTAGAAAAAAATAGAATACACACAGTTGTAATCCTAGGCCTAAACCTAGAACTCAGGAAAAATAATGTCAGATCCAAAATTTGTTCACCTACGCGTACACAGTGATTTTTCGATGGTGGATGGCCTATCTAAGGTGCCACCATTAGTTAAGAAAGTCGCTGAAATGGGTATGCCCGCTCTAGCATTGACCGACTTTACTAACCTATGTGGCTTGGTGAAATTTTACGGTACTGCTCATGGGTGTGGGGTTAAACCTATTATTGGTGCTGACTTCTTGATGCAGTCTCCGGATTTTGGCGATGAATTGACCAAACTCACTGTTATTGCAACGAATAATAAAGGTTACAACAACCTAACATTATTGATTTCAAAAGCTTACCTTCGTGGTCATGTACAACATCAGCCTGTTATTGATAAAGAGTGGCTGATTGAACATGCCGAAGGCCTGATTCTTCTATCGGGAGCAAAAGAGGGTGAGATTGGTAAGGCGCTGCTGAAAGGCAATCGAGAGTTGGTTGCAAGCAGCGTTGAGTTTTACAAAACACATTTCGCAGACCGTTTTTATCTGGAGCTCATTCGTACTGGGCGCCCGGACGAAGAGTCTTATCTGCACTTTGCACTAGAGCTTGCTGAACAAGAAGACCTGCCTGTTGTCGCGACCAACGAAGTGGTTTTCATCTCTGAAGACTTGTTTGACGCCCATGAAATTCGTGTGGCGATTCACGACGGTTTTACAATGGTTGATCCGCGTCGACCGAAAAACTACAGCTCACAACAATACTTGCGTAGTGAAGAAGAGATGTGTGAGTTGTTCTCTGACATCCCTGAAGCACTGGAAAACAGTGTCGAGATTGCTAAGCGTTGTAACGTAACTGTTCGACTGGGCGAATACTTCTTACCTAACTTCCCAACGGAAGGTTTGGCGATTGAAGACTTCTTGATTAAAAAATCAGAAGAAGGCCTTGAGCGTCGTTTATCGTTTCTATTCCCTGATGAGAAAGTTCGAGCTGAACGCAGACCTGAATACGATGAGCGACTTAAGATTGAACTTGAAGTTGTCAACAACATGGGGTTCCCGGGTTACTTCTTGATCGTAATGGAGTTCATCCAGTGGTCAAAAGATAACGACGTACCAGTAGGCCCGGGTCGTGGTTCTGGTGCTGGTTCTTTGGTGGCTTACGCATTGGATATCACCGATCTTGATCCACTTGAATATGACTTGCTGTTCGAACGTTTCTTGAACCCAGAACGTGTATCTATGCCCGATTTCGATATCGACTTCTGCATGGATAAACGCGACCAAGTTATTGATCACGTAGCAGAGATGTACGGTCGTGATGCCGTTTCTCAGATCATCACCTTTGGTACTATGGCGGCAAAAGCGGTAATTCGTGACGTTGGCCGAGTATTGGGCCACCCGTTTGGTTTCGTTGACCGTATTTCTAAGCTGGTTCCACCTGATCCGGGCATGACGCTAGAGAAGGCCTTCCTTGCTGAGCCAGCATTGCCAGAACTCTACGACGGTGATGAAGAAGTACGCGAACTGATTGATAAGTGTCGTATTCTTGAGGGGTGTACGCGAAATGCCGGTAAGCACGCGGGTGGTGTTGTTATCTCACCCACCACGATTACTGACTTTGCACCTATTTATGCAGATGCGGAAGGCAACTTCCCGGTAACGCAATTCGATAAGAATGACGTTGAAACCGCCGGTTTGGTTAAATTCGACTTCTTGGGTCTACGTACCCTGACTATCATCGATTGGGCGTTAGGCCTCGTAAACCCACGCTTGAAGAAAGAAGGTAAAGAGCCGGTTCGTATTGAATCGATTCCTCTAGATGACCAAGCGTCATTTAACCTATTACAAAATTCTGAAACGACGGCGGTATTCCAACTGGAATCACGCGGTATGAAAGATCTGATCAAGCGTCTACAACCCGACTCTTTTGAAGATATCATCGCATTGGTAGCTTTGTTCCGTCCGGGCCCTCTGCAATCAGGCATGGTAGATAACTTTATCGACCGTAAACACGGCCGAGAGGCTGTCTCTTACCCTGATGAAACGTGGCAACACGAATCGTTAAAAGAAACACTAGAACCAACTTACGGCATCATCCTGTATCAAGAGCAGGTAATGCAAATCGCTCAGATCCTTGCGGGTTATACGCTTGGTGGAGCGGATATGTTGCGTCGTGCGATGGGTAAGAAAAAGCCTGAAGAGATGGCAAAACAGCGCGGTACCTTTAAAGAAGGTGCTGAAGCCAATGGTGTTGATGGCGAACTGTCCATGAAGATCTTTGACTTGGTAGAGAAGTTTGCGGGCTACGGCTTCAACAAATCTCACTCTGCGGCATACGCACTGGTTTCTTATCAAACGCTGTGGCTGAAAACCCACTACCCGGCGGAGTTTATGGCAGCGGTAATGACCGCAGATATGGATAACACCGAAAAGGTTATTGGCCTTGTCGATGAGTGTTTCCGTATGAAGCTCAAGCTACTTCCACCCGATATCAACTCGGGTCTATACCGCTTCAATGTCGATGAAGACGGCGCGATTGTTTATGGCATTGGTGCGATTAAAGGGGTAGGTGAAGGCCCTATTGAAGCCATCATTGAAGCGCGAAATAAAGGCGGTTACTTTAAAGATTTATTCGACTTTTGTGCACGTCTTGATCTGAAGAAGGTCAACAAACGTGTTATTGAAAAGTTGATTCTATCAGGCGCGTTAGATAGATTAGGTCCTCACCGAGCGGCGATGATGGCATCATTGAAAGATGCGGTTAAGGCGGCAAGCCAACATCACCACGCTGAGTCGTTTGGTCAATCGGATATGTTTGGCGTGTTGACTGACGCTCCGGAAGAGGTGGAACACAAGTATACCCAAGTACCGAAGTGGCCTGAAAAGGTTTGGCTTGAAGGTGAGCGTGAGACGTTAGGTTTGTATTTAACGGGTCACCCGGTTAATGCGTACATTAAAGAGCTCGCGAAATACACCAGCTGTCGTTTGAAAGACGCCACGCCAACTCGTCGTGACCAGTCTTTAACGATTGCAGGTTTGGTAATTGCTGCTAGGGTAATGACCACGAAGCGCGGAACTCGAATTGGTTTGATGACCCTCGACGACCGATCGGGGCGAATGGAAGTGATGTTGTTCTCGGATGCGCTCGATCGCTACGCTGAATTACTCGAAAAAGATAAAATAGTGGTCGTTTCTGGACAGGTCAGCTTTGATGATTTCAATGGTGGGCTTAAAATGTCCGCGCGCGAGGTCATGGACTTAGGAAGCGCCCGTGAGAAATATGCTCGTGGGGTGTCGATATCTATCGATCAATCCCAAATTAACGGTCAATTTTTTGAACGCTTTAGTCAAATCTTAGAACCTTATAGAGCCGGAACGGTCCCAGTCAATGTATACTACCAGCGTGCCGACGCTAGAGCGCGGTTAACATTGGGCACAGAATGGCGTGTGACGCCAAGTGATACATTACTAGACGAATTAAAACAGCTGCTTGGAAATAGCCAAGTAGAACTCGAATTTAACTAAAATTTAGCTTCGTGAATACGGAGCTGAATCAACAAGGATTCATAGATGAGCCTGAACTTTCTAGAATTTGAAAAGCCTATCGCTGAACTTGAAGCAAAAATCGAAGCGCTACGTGACGTTTCGCGTCACGGTGGTGACACAGCGGTAGATCTAGACAAAGAAATCGAACAACTAGAGAAAAAAAGCTTAGAGCTTAAACAGAAAATCTTTAGTGACTTAGGTGCATGGCAGGTAGCTCAACTTGCTCGTCACCCTCAACGTCCGTACACCAAAGATTACCTGGAGCATGCCTTCACAGAATTTGAAGAGATGGCGGGCGATCGCGCTTACGCTGACGACAAAGCTATTGTGGGTGGTATGGCTCGTCTAAATGGTCGTCCTGTTATGGTTATTGGTCACCAGAAAGGTCGTGAGACTAAAGAGAAAGTGATCCGTAACTTTGGTATGCCAAAACCAGAAGGTTACCGTAAGGCACTTCGCCTAATGGAAACGGCTGAGCGTTTCAACATGCCAATTATTACTTTCATCGACACGGCGGGTGCTTACCCAGGTGTTGGTGCTGAAGAACGTGGTCAATCTGAAGCGATCGCAAAGAACCTTAAAGTAATGGCGGGCCTTTCAGTTCCAGTTATCTGTAACGTTGTGGGTGAAGGCGGTTCTGGTGGTGCACTAGCGATTGGTGTTGGTGACTACGTGAACATGCTTCAGTACTCTACGTACTCAGTAATCTCTCCAGAAGGTTGTGCTTCAATCTTATGGCGTGATTCAGATAAAGCACCACAAGCTGCTGAAGCTATGGGTCTAGTTGCTCCTCGCCTTAAAGAGCTTGAGCTTATCGATGAAATCATCCCTGAGCCTCTAGGTGGCGCGCACCGCGATCCAATACAGACAGCTCAGAACATGAAAGACATGTTAGTTAAACAGTTAGAAGAACTAGAGCAGTTTGATAACGAAGCACTTCTAGAGCGTCGTTACCAGCGCCTAATGAGCTACGGTTACTGCTGATAAGCGGCCTTAGCAAGGTATAAGACCTGCTTTCCATAACAAGTTGATGAAAGGGTTGGACTCAGTGCCAACCCTTTTTTATTATTAAAACATTCTCCTTTCTCATTAGTACACACGGCTCACTTAACCCCATGACTCACTTAATCGAAACTTTTACCTCTGCATTTCAACAAAGCGTGCTCAAGCCTCGTCGGTTGATCGTGGCTTTCAGTGGCGGTGTTGATTCTCGAGTTTTGTTAGAGTTAGCAGCGCAGTACGCGCAAACTTATGACATTGAGTGCTGCGCGGTGCACGTTCACCACGGTTTAAGCAACAATGCTGATCACTGGGCTGAGCAATGCCAAGCATGGTGTGATGCTTTGTCGGTTTCGTTAGCTATAGAACGAGTCTCGCTGGATATCGATAGTGGTGAGAGCGTAGAAAAGCTGGCTCGAGATGCTCGCTATAATGCGTTTCAGAAGCACCTGAGTTTTGGTGATGTTCTCATTACAGGTCAACACATCGACGATCAACTGGAGACTTTCTTGTTGGCGTTGAAGCGTGGCAGTGGTCCGAAAGGGCTCTCTTCAATGGCGAAGGTGATGCCGTTTGGCGAAGCGTTTATCGTTCGACCGCTACTTTCAGTGACTCGATCAGACATTGAAGCGTCGGCGCACTACATGGGTTTAACTTGGGTCGAAGATGAGAGTAATCAAGACGTTCGCTTTGACCGCAATTTTATTCGTCATCAAGTCACTCCGGCACTGACTGAGCGCTGGCCTAGTTTCCGAGAGGCGGTCAGTCGTAGTGCTCAGCTATGTGCAGAGCAAGAGTTACTGTTGGATGAGTTGCTTGAATCACACTTTCAGCAAGCTTTAGGGGATAGCCAAAACTTAAGCATTGAGGCGTTATCTCAACATTCAGACTTGTTACGAGCACGCCTGCTAAGAATGTGGTTGAGTCATTGTAATCAACCGATGCCGAGTCAAAAGCAGCTCAAGCTTATTTGGGATGAAGTCGCATGCGCTCAGGCGGACGCCAACCCTAAGCTGGTGTTGAATGATGCCGAAGTTCGACGTTTTAATCATCAGCTCTATTTAGTGAGAGAGACTAAAGACCTATCCGACTGGCAAAGCCATCTTTTAATGGGAGAGAGTGTGACGCTACCCGATGGCTTAGGGGAGCTACGCTTAAATTCAGCATTGAGTGAGGGCGAATCTAACAACCGTGATGTGCAAAGCTTTAGTTTGTCGGATACAAGTGCAACACTAAGAGTGATCTTTAACCCTGAAGGACTTTCGGCTCACCCTGTTGGGCGCGGGCATAGTAGAAAGCTCAAGAAGCTCTTTCAAGAATACCAAGTACCCAGTTGGTTAAGACGCAGAACGCCGATATTAATGGATGGCGATCGAGTGATCGCTGTTTTAGGCTTATTCGTAGATAAAAACTACGAAGGTCAAGATTGTGAAGCGCTTTGGAGCAAGTAGAAAAAGTTTGTGTCACAATTCACCGTCACTTTAATAAAAATAATTAATGGAATATGCAATGAAGAAAATTACACTAGGATTAGTTCTTGGGTTTGGACTATTGAGTGGTAACGCTCTGGCGGGTGATGTTGCTGCGGGTCAAGCTAAAGCAGCAATCTGTGCGGCTTGTCATGGCGCCGATGGTATCGCTATGATTCCAGGTTACCCAAACCTGAAAGGACAAAACGAGCAGTACATTGTTTCATCGATCAACGCTTACAAAACAAAACAGCGTAATGGTGGCTTGGCCGCTGTGATGCAGGCTCAAGCTTCTATGCTGAGTGATGAAGATATCGCGAATCTAGCCGCTTACTACGCAAGCCTTAAGTAAAACCTTCTCAAAGCGCTGATTAAACAAGATGATAAATTTCGAGCCAGAGCTTTAAAGCTCTGGCTTTTTTCATTGAATGTTTACTATAGCTAACCGATAATGAGCTATTCGCACAGTTTAAGGGATGAACATGAAAAAGATTGAAGCCATTATCAAGCCATTCAAACTTGATGATGTACGTGAAGCACTTGCAGAAGTGGGTATTACGGGTATGACAGTATCTGAAGTTAAAGGCTTTGGACGCCAGAAAGGTCATACTGAGCTATATCGCGGCGCAGAGTACATGGTCGACTTTTTACCTAAAGTGAAATTGGAAATCGTTGTGACCGACGAAGTGGCTGACCAGTGTGTTGATACCATTATCGAAACGGCTCAAACTGGTAAAATCGGCGACGGTAAGATCTTCATTACTGACGTTGAACGTGTGGTACGTATTCGTACTGGCGAAGAAGACGAAGACGCCGTATAAAAAAACTATTACCCTAAAAGGAGCGTTTATCGCTCCTTTTTCATTTCTGGTAGGGTGCTGTATGTTTAAGAAAACCATCATTGTTATCGCCGTATTGATAACGCTTGCTGTCGTTAGTTTTCATTTTATCTTCGTGATCCCGAATA
Source organism: Vibrio sp. QJM3NY_39 (assembly GCF_057785895.1). Lineage (NCBI taxonomy): Bacteria > Pseudomonadati > Pseudomonadota > Gammaproteobacteria > Vibrionales > Vibrionaceae > Vibrio > Vibrio sp. QJM3NY_39. Next base: position 816,836 of record NZ_CM173505.1, read on the forward strand.
AACCCAACCTGATCACTTCCTCTCAAAGTACCAGTAACGACATCTACAGTTGCTACCAAAACTCCGCACCGAAAGCGATTGATGTGTCTGATGGACTAAGCATTACCGTGTGGAATATCTACAAGCAAAATCGCAGTAATTGGCAGAGTGAACTGAACAAATTGACGGCAGGAAGCGATCTTGTATTGCTGCAAGAAGCGAGTATGACAGTAGAGCTTCGCCAATGGGTGACAAGCGGCCAGTGGGGAAGCACTCGTGTGAATGCGTTTGAAGCCTTTGAACAAAGTGCTGGCGTACTTAACTTAGCGACGCATTTACCGATCGAAGCTTGTGCTTATACTCATGAAGAACCTTGGCTTCAATTGCCTAAATCGGCGCTTTGGTCGCGTTACCAACTAAGCAATGGCGAAGAGTTGGCTGTGATTAATATCCATGCTGTGAACTTTACCTTTGGTACGGAAGATTACGAGGCTCAGCTGAAGAGCTTAACTGACAATCTGCAACAGTATCGTGGGCCTGTTATTTTTGCTGGAGATTTTAATAGCTGGAGTGAGGCTCGCTTTGCGGTATTGAAAGGCGCGTTGGAACAGGTCGGTTTGACGGAGGTTGCCTTTGAACCGGATAACCGAACTCAGTTTATGACAGGATTGGTGCTCGACCATGTGTTCTATCGAGGGCTAGAGGTAGAAAATGCAAAAGCGCCCATTACGGACGCTTCTGATCATAACCCTATGCGAGTGACCTTTAAGGCTAAATAGTAAAAAGTTATTAGCTTATTAGCTTATTAGCTTATTAGTCATTGGATCTTAGCTATTTGCCATTCACCGTTCACACTGTGGTTACTTTGGGTAATAAGCTAGAGAGTTTTCGCTAGCCTTACCTCTTCAACTTAAAAGATTAAAATGTAGAGCGCCCAGATTAGGTAGTAGCCAACCCATGGCAAGCCAGAGATGACCAATGCTTGACCACGCTCAAACTCAGTCCACGTTAATACCGCGGCATAACCCAACACGATATACCATGGTAATAACAGTGGTAAAGAGCTGGCAAACTGCGACCAATCATTGGTTAGTGGTAACTTGATTAAGCCGTTTAAGCTGTTCAAGTCAGCAGCGTAGCTCATCACTTGTCCATGCTTGAGTATCAGGCTTGCGTAGCTTGCTACATCACCTAAAACAGCCGGGAATATCACAACCGATGCCGCTGCAAACCATCGCCAAAAGTTATGTTGATGCTGGCTTGGTTTGGTTGCTAGGTTAAACCAGAATGCCAACAGAATGATGGTTAACGTACGGCCAAACACATCGCTGATGATTTCACTCGCGAGTAAGGTATTACTGTCAAGTAACGCCAATTGGTCAGGGTTCGTTTGAGCCAGTTGTTGTGACAATTCTGCACTTAACCATGCAAAATCTACATTCGAAAAATAAGCACCCCAGAATAAAAACGGGCTGAGCATTAATACGACGTAGGGTTGCCATCCCCAAGCACTTCGCTGATAAAGCGCTAAGAAACAAGCTGTTGGTGAACGGAATATATCCAACAGCATGACGAGTGGGTTACTTGACGGGTTCATACACTTACCTTAGTTACATCAACATACAGCTTCAGTTTTTGTCCTGGCTGTAGGTATTTCTTGTTCTGCAAAGCGTTCCATTTTACAACATCTGCGCTTTTTACTTTGAACTTTGATGCAATACCGCTGACTGTGTCACCTGATCTTACGTTATAAAAGACAGTTCGGATGATGGCACCGTCGGAACTATTCTTCCAAATGACCAGTTCTTGACCAATTCGAAGCGTGTCGCGTGGCCCCATACCATTCCACTTAGCCAGTGATTGGTGAGATACCTTATTTGCGCGTGCAATCGTCCATAGGCTGTCACCACTTTTTACGGTATGACTAAGCTTATATTGACCACGACTCTTCGACTGTGTGCTTGCTAGGCGATTTGAAGCGCTTAGTGCGTATGTCTTGTCGTCTTTGGTGGATGTTGGGATAAGTAAGTGCTGTCCAATACGAATATTGTTGTTGCTCAAACCGTTTGCAGAGCGGATCACTTTGCTGGTGGTGTTATATTTACTTGCTAGTACGCTAATGCTGTCACCAGACTGAACCTTGTAACGCACCAACTTCATGCCTTTGCCTTTATTGGCCGCCACTTCTTTGTTGAACTTTTCAACAGAGCTTAGGGGAAGCAATAATTGCTGATGCTTTTCAGGTGCGGTCGCCCATTGGTTATAAGCGGGGTTGTAGCCTTGCAGTTCTTTGACTGGAATACCTGCGTAGCTTGCAGCAATCGCTAAATCAAGCTGTTCGTTTGGGTTAACCAGGGTCAGTACTGGCTTGTTTGGAATCGCAGGGATATCGATGCCATACTTTTCTTGGTTGGCAATCACATCAGCTAGCGCAAGGAGTTTAGGTACGTAGCTGCTGGTCTCTTTTGGCAAGTCCAAAGAGAAGAAGTCGATTGGCTTACCCAGCTTCTTGTTCTTGCGGATAGCACTGTTTACACGACCGCCGCCACTATTATAGGCAGCAATGGCATGGTTCCAATCGCCATCGAAACGTCGGTTAAGGTCTGAGAGGAAATCCAATGCGGCGTCAGTAGAGGCAGCGACATCACGACGACCGTCGTACCAGAAGTTCTGTTCAAGTCCGTAGTCTTTGCCTGTGCCAGAAATGAATTGCCATAGACCTGCTGCGCTGCCATGAGAGTAGGCAAATGCATCGAAAGAACTTTCTACAACGGGTAATAGTGCCAATTCTAGTGGTAAGCCTTTTTCTTCAATCTTAGTGGTGATCAGATAAAGGAAAGGTTCAGCACGTTGTGAGACGGTTTTTAGATGACTAGGGTGTTTTAAATACCAAGTTCGGTAGTAATCAACCTTCTTTTGGTCGGGTACTTCCATTTCTAGTTGCATCGCAATACGTTTCCAAACATCTTCTTGTGTTTGTGGAGTAACGACAGGTGCTTCAACTTTTTGATCTTCTTTGGCTGCTGCTTCTGATGAAACGTTCGCTTGAGAAACTTCTTTAGTAGGAGGTGTGTTGGTTTGCTCGGAAGCTTGGTCTGGATTCTCTGACTGAGTTAATTGGCAACCAGAAAGTAGTAATACCAAAGCCCAGCTGTACTTAACTCGCATGTTACAGCCTTTTTAATTAACGGCCGGTGATAATACTTGCCACCCCCTATGAGTGACAAGTCTGTATTTGTTAAAATTCGTTCTTCCACGCACGTAAAGCGGTAAATACCGATAAAGGATCTGTCTGCTCAGTACGATTAGATACTGATTTCACTACACTTGGCTCGGTATAGCGCAAGAAAGGGTTCACAAACTTCTCTTGTCTCAAATTTGTGGGGATGGTCGACTTATTCTGAGCTCGCAGTCGGTTTACTTGGTCGCGATATTGCTGCAAATGTTGGTTGTCAGGCTCAACCGCTAATGCGAAAGCGATGTTCGCGGCGGTGTATTCATGAGCACAGTAAACCTCGGTTTCTTGAGGAAGTGCTGTGATCTTGTTCAATGCATCAAACATTTGCTGTGGCGTGCCTTCCATGATTCGACCGCAACCTGCTGAAAACAGCACATCGCCACAAAATAGTTTGGCATCGCCTATATAACCAATGTGACCAGCTGTGTGGCCACTGAGCCCGAGTACTAAAAAGACTTCACCAAACAATTCTAATTGATCACCATCATCAACGGGGTGAGTTAAGGTCGGGATTGGTTCATTCCTTGGACCCACAACATCGATGCTTGGAAACTGTCTGACTAGTTCTGGAACGCCACCAATGTGATCATGGTGGTGGTGTGTAATCAAGATTGCATCTAAAGTTAGCTCATGATGTGCTAAGTACTCTAATACTGGAGCCGCATCACCAGGGTCGACGACAGCACAACGGCGATCGCTATTTTGAATCAGCCAGATGTAATTGTCGTTAAATGCAGGTATGCTTTTGATATGTAACATTATTGATTCTCCAGTCACTTTTAGTGAGACAGAATAAGTGAGACAGGTTATTGATGAAGCCAGCACGTAGCAGAAAGAAGTTTGAGCGTCCTTACACTTGGGCACAATTGCACAATGGGGACTGGTTGAGAGAATCTATTCAAACTCGACTCGATGAGTGGTGCCCAAAGCTATTTGGTTACCATATGCTCAAGCTTGGCGGTCTCAGTAGTGAGATTTCTAGCTGCACATGCAACATTCAACATCAAGTAAACCTAGATATCCAGAACCCATTACATAATGTGATAGCGGATGGCTATAATTTACCCTTTTTGGAGAAAAGCTTTGATGTTGTGGTGCTGAGTCATCAGTTAGATTATAGCAATGACCCACATCGATTATTGAGAGAAGTCGACCGAGTGATGATGGACGATGGTTATATCATTATTACTGGCTTCAATCCGTTTAGTATTACCGGACTAGCAAGTTTACTGCCTTGGCGAAAGAACAGCTTGCCTTGGAGTGGACGTATGTACACGCCAAACCGAATTAAAGACTGGTTAGGTGTATTGAACTACGAAGTGATTCACTGCGATACCTATGCACTATTTCCGATGAGTAAGTATCAGGCGATGTGGACGTGGTTAGAGAACAGCTTGGGCGGCTGTGCTTCCTTTGCTGGTAGCCAATACTTTATTGTTGCTCGTAAACGAACTTACCCACTTAAGCCTATCAAGCCGCATTGGCACCTTAAGCGACGTTTCTCTCCGGTTGGAGCAAGCTTTAGAACCAATACGCGTCGTACCATGGATTCAACTAAAGCTTCATATCCGTTGAAAACAGAAAAAGCCGATTAGTTGTCGGCTTTTGATCTGCTAATTCGGTTGAGAAATTAGCAGATCGCTTTCTGAAATGTGCGTCTAATTTAAAAAGCGGTTAGCTTGGCTGATAGCCCGTATCTTCTTGAGTCGGATTTTCCGCTGCGTTTCTTGCTAAATCATCACACATTTCATTTTCTCGGTGCCCGGCGTGTCCTTTAACCCAGCGCCAATCAACACTATGACGAGCAGTTTCTTTATCGAGCCTTTGCCACAGGTCTGCGTTTTTAACCGGTTTCTTATCGGCGGTTTTCCAGTCACGCTTTTTCCAGTTGTGGATCCACTGTGTGATGCCTTGGCGAACGTATTGGCTATCCGTGGTCAGAATCACAGAGCAAGGTTCCTTGAGTGCTTGGAGAGCGATGACAGCTGCGAGCATTTCCATACGGTTGTTGGTCGTTAGTGTAAAGCCTTCGGCTAGTGTCTTTTCTACTTTTTTATAGCGAAGTACGATGCCATAGCCACCAGGACCTGGGTTGCCTAAACAAGAACCGTCAGTGAAAATTTCAACTTGTTTCGTCATGATTTGATACTATTACCTCAAGCACATTATCGGCATAGTCTGACACAGTTATCCTTATGAATACCAGTAGCACTCCAGAACAAAACATGAACGAAAAAAACAGTTCGGACGAAAATAAGCGCATCATTGTACTCGATACCGAAACCACCGGTATGAATACAGAAGGTGGCCCTCACTATATGGGGCATCGCATCGTTGAAATTGGTGCGGTAGAGATCATCAACCGTAGGCTGACCGGGCGTCACTTCCACGTCTATATAAAGCCCGATCGTGCGATTCAAGAAGAGGCGATTGGCGTTCACGGTATTACCGATGAATTCTTGATTGATAAGCCAGAATACCAAGACATACATAAAGAGTTTCTCGACTTTATCAAAGGTGCTGAGCTGGTAGCTCATAACGCGCCCTTCGATACGGGCTTTATGGACTATGAGTTTGAGAAGCTCAACCCAGCGATAGGTAAAACGGATGACTACTGTAAAGTTACCGATACCTTGGCCATGGCGAAGAAGATATTTCCAGGCAAAAGAAACAACCTAGATATCTTATGTGATCGTTACGGTATTGATAACTCGCACCGTACCCTCCACGGTGCATTGCTCGATGCGGAAATCCTAGCCGACGTCTATTTATTGATGACGGGTGGGCAAACTTCGCTGCAATTTAACGCCGGGCAAAAGGAAGGTGAAGGTGAAAGTATACGAAGAGCAGAAAGTGGTCGAAAATCCCTAAAGGTTTTACGAGCTACGGCCGATGAAGTAGAAGCGCATCAAAGTCGTTTAGATCTCGTCGAGAAAAGCGGAAGCTGCCTCTGGCGTCAGTAGGGAGAAAGTATGTTAAGGGTATTGGCTACCGGTTGCTTATTGTTGTTAAGCTTTAGCTTACATGCGGCAACAGAATCCGTAATGAGTTTATTGGACAACCGTTTTCGAGTTGATCCCAGTATTGAACAAGTCACCTTTGTGATTTATCGAGCCGATAACTCTAAACCTGTCGTTTTGGTTCGTCCGGATGGCAAGAAATACTACTCTTGGCGCAATGCTGATAATGTCCGTTGGTACGAAGAATCGTCCATGGACATCATATCTATCGACAAACCGATGCCAGGACCTTGGCAAGCGGTAGGTAAGGTATCACCTAAGAACAACATCAAGCTATTATCTCACCTTGTTTTAGATGCCAATGACTTCCCAGACAAACTGTATCAAACCGAACACATTAAATTTACGGCTCGTTTGACCTCTGACGGCAAGCCTCTTGTGCTGCGTGATTTTTTAGATCGCGTGAAACTTAAGGTCACTTTTACTAAGTTCGTTGAAAATGAAGAGTCTTTAGTGAGAGAGGCGCGCCCAATTCCGGTTGTGATGGGCGAGTTTGCCGACGATGGCAGTGGTCTTGATGAAAAAGCCGGAGATGGCGTTTTCACTGTGTCGTTGCCGATTGATATTGAGCCAGGTAAATACCGCGCGCGTATTACTTCTGGCAATGGTGTGTTCCTGCGAGCGCAAGAGCAAGAAGTTTTGGTGTACCCAACACCGATCACTACAACCTTTATTCAGTCTCGAAAAGAGGGGCTGCCTCATACGATTGTCGTTTCAGGGGAGCCGGGCATGATTGCGCCGAGTTCGTTAGCAGTTCATGTTGAACACAAGGCTCCGGATGAATACGAAATGTATAAGCAGGGCCAAGCTGAGGTCGATGCAATGAAAGTCGCTTTAGAGGTGCCTTATAATGGCGATTTGGGGATTTATAACTGGTCGGGGATGGTTTACGCCACTGATGCCTCAAGCCAACGTCCACTGATCTTTCCCATTACCGAGCACTCGTACAGCGTTGTTGAAGATATCGACTTAGCGGAGTCTCGACGCCTGCAAGAACAAGCGCTTGCTGAGCAAAAGCGTATCGCAGCAGAGTTGATGATACTTCAGAAGCGTGAAGATGACAGGCAGCGCAGTATGATCATTATTGCGGTGGGTAATGTGGTCGCGATTCTATTAGGTTTATTGATTTGGTTTGTGGTTCGTCGGGTAAAGGCGAAGAAAAAAGCTCAACCAGAGATGCAGCTTAAGGCACCAAAGTAACTTGTCTATATCATTGGAGTTGTCTTGAGAGAGCAAACTTCGAAAGAACAAATCTCGAGAAAGTAAGCTTCGAGAATGTCAGCATTAAAATTTGTGACAACGATGTCATGACCAAAAAAAAACGGGACTCATAGGAGTCCCGTTTTTGTTTCTTTTTCTAACCTTAAGCGACGTTATCAATCGATTGGTCTGGGTACTGAGACTTTGCTGCAAGCTCCTCTGGAGAGAAGTCGTCAACGTTAATCGTGTACAGTCTATGTTCCTCGGCGCTAATCAGCAGATCTGCCTCTTCTTGCGTTAAGATGCCTTTCTCCAACCCTAATTGAGCAACAAGGTCTAGTCGTAAGAAAGCGCGCTTTTGGTGCGTCTCTTTGCAGACTTTGTCGAATAGAGGTTCTGCTTGAAGAATAACTTCTAACGCTTTTTCAATCTTACCCACTGGATTGTATTCAGTCGCTTCCAAGTATTGGCCGCGGCCGATACGAGAACGTGTTTCGCTTGGCGTTTGTAGAATGTGCGCGACTTGGCTGTCCAGTTTGTCGTTTGGCGCACGACGAATGCGACCGAATGGCATCAACACAACACGAAGTAAACGGCCAATCACAGGGCTAGGGAAGTTTGCTAAAAACTCATCAATGGCGACTTCTGTCTGTCTTAGGCTGTCTTGCATACCCCAATGTACTAACGGTAAATCTTCAGCGTGGCTGCCCTCACTTTCGAAGCGCTTAAGTGTTGCTGAACCTAGGTACAGTTGGCTTAGGATATCGCCTAATCTTGCTGATAGGCGCTCTCTGCGTTTCAGTGAGCCGCCTAGAACTGCCATTGAAATATCAGACAGTAGCGCTAAGTTGGCACTGTAGCGGTTTAGTTGTTGGTAATAACGCTGTGTCTGTTTATCTGTTTTATTTGAAGGTGCTGGCGCATCTGAACCACGACCATCGGTTAAACCAAACCACAAGCTGCGGACTAGGTTACTCATCGTAAAGCTAACGTGTCCTGCTAACGCTGAATCAAACTTATCAAGCGCATCGCTGCTTTCAGAATAAGCGGCTTCCATTTCGTTTAGTACGTAAGGATGACAACGAATTGCACCTTGACCATAGATGATCATCGAACGAGTTAGGATGTTGGCACCTTCCACGGTAATCGCGATTGGCGCGCCTTGGTAGCTACGAGCTAAGAAGTTTGATGGGCCTAAGCAAATACCTTTACCACCGACGATGTCCATCGCATCGATGATGCTGCGTTGGCCACGGTGAGTACAGTGGTACTTCACAATTGCTGAGATAACCGAAGGCTTTTCGCCAAGATCGATACCTGCAACCGTTAGGTTACTCGCCGCATCCATTACGTAGGCATTACCTGCTAGGCGTGCAAGCGGCTCTTCAACCCCTTCCATACGACCAATAGGTTGTTTGAACTGGCGACGAATACGAGCGTAAGCACCGGTTGCAAGCGCGGCCGATTTAATGCCACCCGTTGAGTTTGAAGGCAGTGTGATACCACGACCAACAGATAGACACTCAACCAGCATACGCCAGCCTTGGCCGGCCATTTTCTGGCCACCAATGATGAAATCGATAGGAACGAAGAGATCATCACCTTGGGTTGGGCCATTTTGGAACGGTACGTTAAGTGGGGAGTGACGATTACCAATCTTCACGCCTTTTAAATCTGTAGGAATAAGCGCGCAAGTGATACCGAGCTCTTGCTTGTCACCAAGTAGGCCGTCTGGATCTCGTAATTTAAACGCAAGTCCCAATACTGTTGCGACAGGTGCAAGGGTAATGTAGCGCTTGTTCCAAGTGAGGCGCATACCTAGAACTTCTTCGCCTTGCCATTGACCTTTGCATACGATGCCGTAATCGGGGATTGAGCCGGCATCTGAGCCTGCTTCTGGGCTAGTTAGGGCAAAACAAGGGATCTCTTTACCTTCCGCTAAGCGGGGTAGGTAGTGGTTTCTTTGTTCTTCTGTACTGTAGTGCTGCAATAGCTCACCGGGGCCTAACGAGTTAGGTACGCCAACGGTTGATGACAATACGCTAGAAACGCCAGTTAGCTTCTGTAGCACTAAAGACTGAGCGTAAGCCGAGAACTCTAAACCGCCATACTTTTTCTTGATGATCATTGCGAAGAATTTATGGTCTTTCAGGTATTGCCATACTTCTGGTGGCAAATCAGCCAGCTCATGCGTTACTTGGTAATCATTGACCATTTCGCACACTGTATTTACTGGACCATCTAAAAATGCTTGCTCAGCTTCAGACAGCTTCGGGTCAGCGATGTTTTGAAGTTTCTTCCATTCAGGCTTGCCTTTGAACAGCTCTGCTTCCCACCATACAGTACCCGCTTCTAATGCTTCCTTTTCTGTCTGAGACATTGCAGGCAGTACTTTCTTAAACAAAGAAAGCGCTTTTTGACTGATGATAGTCTGACGAATTGCCGGTACAGCAAAAATCGCAATGGCTAAGAGGTAACAAAGCCAGCCAGTGACAGCTACGCCGCCAAACAGCGTTAATGCTACCATTGCGCCGGTTAATACGATTAATGCGCGTACTAGGCTAACTCTATGGTAAAGACAGACGCTTAAGACAGCTGTCATGCCGAGTAGGGAGAGCAATATGTTCATGATCGATTTCCTTTTCAGAGATCACTTATTGTTATTAAGTTTAGGTAAGAGGTCTAACCAGTCAAGTGTAAACAAAATATTAAATATTTGTAAAACTCTAAAGTGGATAAAAAGTGATCTCAATTGAGTTAAAGTTCTAATTGTGAGAGGTTGGTGGCGAATATTTGGGCGGATCGGCAGCGACAGGCTAATAAAGGTGGCAATCTTTGGGCTTAAGTGTCGACACTATTTCATGTTTGTGGGTAAACTCAGGTAATAGAGGGAAAAACCCTCAGCTCTCATTTCACGTACTTTAAGTTGCGTAAAAAAATATAAGAGATAAGCCTTATGTACCAAGACCTAATCAAAAGTGAATTGAACGAAGCTGCTGACGTTCTTAACAAATTCTTGAGTGATGACCATAACATTGCTCAAATTGAAGCTGCTGCAAAGATGATTGCTGACTCATTCAAGCAAGAAGGCAAAGTGCTTTCTTGTGGTAACGGTGGCTCACACTGTGATGCGATGCACTTCGCGGAAGAGCTTACTGGCCGATACCGTGAAAATCGTCCAGGCTTCGCTGGTATTGCGATTTCAGACCCTAGCCATTTATCTTGTGTAAGTAACGACTTTGGCTACGACCACGTATTTTCTCGTTATGTAGAAGCCGTAGGCCGTAAGGGTGACGTGTTGTTTGGTTTGTCGACTTCAGGTAACTCTGCCAACATTTTGAAAGCGATTGAAGCTGCTCAAGCTAAAGGTATGAAAACCATCGCGCTAACCGGTAAAGATGGCGGTAAAATGGCAGGTTGTGCCGATATCGAAATTCGAGTTCCACATTTTGGTTACGCTGACCGCATCCAAGAGATTCACATTAAGATCATCCACATTGTGATTCAGCTTGTTGAAAAAGAAATGGAATAATAGTTTTAAAGACATTTGGGGCCCAACTTAGGCTCCATTGGTTTTGATAGGGAGTAGATTAAACCATGTGTGAATTGCTCGGTATGAGCGCGAATGTGCCAACTGATATTTGTTTTAGCTTTACTGGTCTTATGCAGCGTGGAGGTAATACTGGCCCGCACCGCGATGGCTGGGGTATTACTTTCTATGAAGGAAAGGGTTTCCGTACGTTTAAAGATCCTAACCCTAGTTGTGAATCCAAGATCGCTGAGTTGGTTCAAAACTACCCAATTAAAAGTCAAGCTGTTGTCAGTCATATCCGTCAAGCTAATCGTGGTGGCGTTAATCTAGAAAATACTCACCCATTTACCCGTGAGCTTTGGGGACGATACTGGACCTTCGCCCATAATGGCCAATTAACGGATTACGATGATCTGGTTAGTGGTCGTTTCAGACCGGTCGGTGAGACGGACAGTGAACTGTCTTTCTGTTGGTTAGTGAAACAACTAGAAGATCGTTTTCCTGAGCCTCCTCAAGACATGGAAGGTATGTTTCGCTTTGTCGCTGAGTGTTGTGATCAGCTAAGAGAGAAAGGCGTCTTCAACATGTTACTCAGTGATGGTGAGTACGTGATGACCTACTGTACGAATCATTTGTACTGGATAACAAGACGCGCGCCTTTTGGTAATGCGAGCCTGATTGATGAAGATGTTGAGATAAACTTCCAAGAAGAGACCACGCCGAATGATGTGGTCACGGTGGTAGCAACTCAGCCTCTAACATGCAATGAAGAGTGGTTTAGAATGAAGCCGGGCGAATACGCATTGTTTCATTTTGGTGAGCTGATCGGTAATAACCATAAAGCGTTGGAAGATGTTGCTTACGCACCTAAAAAAGTTGCAAGCCAAGCGCCAACTGAGCCATTGAGCTAAGTATTCCGAATAGTATTATTTTGAAACGCATAAAAGAAAGGCCGCTTACTGAACTAATGAATCAGTAAGCGGCCTTTTTTGATTTGATTTGATTTGATTTAGTTTCTGACGAATTACTCTTCTGCGTAACCGTGATTGCCTAATACTTTACCGTCTAAGGCAGCTTGCCCGTTTACCATCGATAAACGATCTTCGGCAAACCATTTACAGACCATAAGGTAAATGCAGTGTTCTTGAGTCAGCACTCGACGTGCTAACATGTCAGCATCATCATCTTCAAATACTGGCACCTTAGCCTGTAAGATCACAGGGCCACCATCGAGCTCTTCGGTAACAAAGTGAACGCTGGTGCCATGCTCTTTGTCTTGCGCATCAATGGCACGCTGGTGGGTGTGGAGCCCAGGATACTTAGGTAATAGAGAAGGGTGGATATTGATCATTTTACCCGCGTAATGACGAACAAACTCTGAACTCAGAATGCGCATGTAGCCAGCGAGTACAATCAGGTCGGGTTGGTAAGCATCGATTTGAACCATCAATTCATGATCAAACTCTTCACGCGAGTTAAATTCTTTTGGATTCACCGAGTGAGCGTGAACACCTGCTGATTTTGCGCGCTCTAGACCAAAAGCATCCGCTTTATTTGAGAAAACTGCCTTAACAGAGGCGTCAATCGTGTGGCTGTCACAGGCATCCAAAATAGCTTGTAAGTTGCTTCCGCTTCCTGAGACTAAAACGACGATGTTTTTCTTAGAGTGACTGTTATTCATAGAATGGCTATTCTTCATAGAGTGGGTCATGCGATTGGTTAACTAAAGTATTTACAATTTACCTACATAAACTAAGGTTTTCTGCGGGCTAAATAGCAAAATGAGGACCAATAGGTCCTCATTTATTAACTAAGTAAGTGAACGTATCACTTATTTAATTTCAACTTGCTCTTCGCCAGCTTCAGCGTTTGCGATCTCACCGATAACCCAAGCGTTTTCGCCTTCAGCTTTCAGTAGTTCAACAGCAGCGTCTGCTTGATCTTTAGGTAGAGCAACAATTAGGCCTACGCCACAGTTGAAAGTGCGGTACATTTCAAATGTCTCCACGTTTCCTTTCTCTTGTAGCCAGCTGAAAATAGCAGGCCATTCCCAGCTTTTTCCATCAATCACTGCTTTAGTGCCTTCAGGAAGTACGCGTGGGATGTTCTCCCAGAAACCACCACCAGTGATGTGCGAAATAGCATGAATGTCATGCTCAGCGATCATCTTAAGTGCCGATTTGATGTAAATCTTAGTAGGTTCTAGTAGGTGCTCACCGATAGTGCGACCTTCTAGTTCTTCATTCTTATCAGCACCAGAAACTTCTAGAACTTTACGAATCAAAGAGTAACCGTTTGAGTGTGGACCACTTGAGCCAACAGCGATAAGTGCGTCGCCTGCTGCTACTTTAGTACCATCAATGATGTCAGCTTTTTCTACGACACCAACACAGAAGCCAGCAACATCGTAGTCATCGCCTTCGTACATGCCAGGCATTTCAGCCGTTTCACCACCGATTAGTGCACAGCCAGCTTGAACACAACCTTCAGCGATACCAGAAACAACGTCTGCAGCTGTATCTACATCTAGCTTACCTGTTGCGTAGTAGTCTAGGAAGAATAACGGCTCACCACCTTGAACGATTAAGTCGTTCACACACATTGCCACTAGGTCGATACCAATGGTGTCGTGTTTTTTCAGATCCAAAGCAAGGCGAAGTTTAGTACCAACACCATCAGTACCTGAAACAAGTACCGGCTCTTTGTATTTCGTTGGAAGTTCACATAGGGCGCCAAAGCCACCAATACCGCCCATTACTTCAGGGCGACGAGTGCGTTTAACAGCACCTTTGATACGGTCTACTAGTGCATTACCTGCGTCGATATCAACACCAGCGTCTTTGTAGCTTAGAGAAGAAGTATTACCACTCACGGGATAGTCCTCGAACTTAAGTTGGATGTGAAAACGGCGCTATTCTAACAGGGCTTGATTACCAAGAGCAAACGTTTGCGCGGTTTTTTTTATTAGAATAAAGATTCTGAAATAACCCCACAGTTCGTGTATAATCTACAGGTTTGTTTAAATATTGCCGGAGTTGGAAATGAAAGTTGTTGAAGTGAAACACCCGCTAGTAAAACATAAAATTGGCCTGATGCGTGAAGGTGACATTAGCACTAAGCGTTTTCGTGAGCTAGCGACAGAAGTGGGTAGCCTTCTAACATACGAAGCGACATCAGATTTTGAAACTGAGCGTGTGACGATTAACGGTTGGAACGGTCCAGTAGAAGTTGACCAAATTAAAGGTAAAAAAGTAACGGTAGTGCCAATCCTACGTGCTGGTCTAGGCATGATGGACGGCGTTCTTGAGCACATCCCAAGTGCACGTATCAGCGTTGTTGGTATCTACCGTGACGAAGAAACGCTTGAGCCAGTACCATACTTTAACAAGCTTGCATCTAACATCGATGAGCGTATTGCTCTAGTGGTAGATCCAATGCTTGCGACAGGTGGTTCTATGATCGCGACTATCGACCTTATGAAAGAGAAAGGTTGTAAGCACTTTAAGATTCTTGTGCTTGTTGCTGCTCCTGAAGGTATCGCTGCTCTAGAAAAAGCGCACCCAGATGTTGAGCTGTACACGGCTGCAATCGATGAGAAGCTAAACGACAAGGGCTACATTGTTCCTGGTCTTGGCGATGCTGGTGATAAGATCTTCGGTACTAAGTAATTCAGTTTCGGTTTAAATTAATTCAAAGAGTTTTAAATTTAACTGAACCTGCTTAATTAGCCGTATAAATAAAAGGGAGAGCATTCGATGCTCTCCCTTTTTTGATCTTGTTAGGTTGTGATTTTTTTGAATCCAGCCTTACCGATAAATTAATCGATTTGAGCTTTGTCTACTACGGTGTTGTCGCCTAATTCTTCTGGAAGGACTAGGTTAAGTAGGATTGCCACGATGCCACATAAGCTTACGCCCTGTAGGCTAAAGTCACCGATGCCAAATGCCATGCCGCCAATACCGAAGACTAACGTAATACCCACAATCACAAGGTTGCGTGATTTATGTAGGTCTACTTTATTCTGAATTAGAGTATTCAAGCCTACCGTCGCGATTGAACCAAACAGTAGAATCATGATGCCGCCCATTACAGGAACAGGAATCGTTTGAAGTAGCGCGCCTAGCTTACCGACCAATGCAAGAACAATCGCTGTTACCGCAGCCCAAGTCATGATCACTGGGTTGAATGCTTTGGTCAGCATTACTGCACCTGTTACTTCACTGTACGTAGTGTTTGGTGGAGCGCCCAGCATTGAAGCGGCAATTGTTGCCACACCGTCACCAGTAATAGTACGGTGTAAACCTGGCTTCTTAAGGTAGTCTTTGCCGGTAACGTTCGAGATAGCAAGCATGTCGCCCACGTGCTCAACAGCAGGTGCAATTGCCACAAACACCATAAAGAAGATAGCGTTGATGTTGAATTCTGGTGCAGTGAAGTTTGGTAGTGCTAACCAAGCTGCTTGAGCTACGGGGGTAAAATCAACTACGCCGTATACCAAGCTCGTTACGTAACCCGCTACAATGCCACCAAAGATAGGCAGTAATTTAAGGAAGCCTTTCGAGAAAACACTGATGACAATCGTCACTAGCAATGAAATAGACGAGATCCATAACGCGGCGTCTGCATCGATAAGTTGAACCGCACCATCGCCGGTTTTACCTAGCGCCATGTTTACTGCAACAGGCGCAAGACCTAAGCCGATAACCATGATCACAGGGCCAACCACCACGGGTGGAAGCAGTTTATGGATGAAGGCTACGCCACGCACTTTAATCAACGCGCCCATTAAGACATACACAACACCTGCTGCCATTAGGCCGCCCATGGTTGCACCAACACCCCAAGTTTGAATACCAAACATGATAGGCGCGATGAATGCAAAAGAAGACGCTAAGAAGATTGGCACTGAACGGCGTGTAATAAGTTGGAACAAAAGGGTACCGATACCCGCGCCAAAGAGTGCAACGTTGGGATCAAGTCCTGTTAGTAGCGGCACGAGTACAAGCGCACCAAACGCTACAAACAGCATTTGCGCACCTTGCAGAGCATTTTTCATGTTATGTCCTTAAAAATGGTCGTTATATGAAAAGTGAAAAATAAAATTCGCGGGATTCTATCACTTAGCAATCGATTGCCACACCAAATAGATCAAATTTATTTATCTTAGTTATGTTTTATATCCATCCTCGCCTGAAAAACTCAGTTTATAAGTGAGCGATCTATCATGGCCAGGTGATATTTTAAGGTTATTAAACACAGTGGGCGCTATCGACCTTGCCCCACAATCCATAGTTGCTTATCATCTAGGCACAAGATTTGAATATTAGGATCAGTATGCGCTACATAGCATTGTTGTTAATGGCACTATTAGCCTCTCCGAGTTATGCATTAACTCAAGTAGATATCTTTAGTGCTGAAGTTGCGATTAACGCTGAAAACAAACAGCCAGAACAAGTGGCAAGAAATACCGGCATGGAGCAGGTTTTGATACGTGCGACTGGCCAAACTGATGTCGCTTCGAATGAGACGATTCAAAAGGCGATGCGTAAGAGTTCGCAGTACATGTCTCAAATGAGTTTTGGCGAAAGCAGTGACCAATCAACATTGCGTATGCGTTTTAACGGTGCTCAAATCCGTTCTCTATTGACGCAAGCACAGTTGCCGTACTGGCCTGACACGCGTTCAAACATCCTTGTTTGGCTGGTGGAAGAACAGAACTACGACAAGAATATTGTGTGGGAACACTCCAACTCACAATTAGCGGCAGGTTTGCAAGCCAACGCAAAAGAGCGCGGTTTGCCTCTAACGCTACCTGTGGGTGATTTTGATGACATTACGGGTATTGCGACTTCTGATCTTTGGGGTAGCTTTGTTACACCAATCAGTAAAGCGAGTCAGCGTTACCCAGTTGATGCTGTTCTGGTGATAAAGGCTCAATCTTCAGGTCTACGTTGGACTCTATACGATCAAAAACCAAACCAATTGAAGAGCGCACCAAAATCGCCAGTCAGTGGTTCGCTATCGGGCAACAGCGCGACGACTTCTAAGAAACTTGTCGACCAAATCAGTAGTTACTACGCAGGTAAAAGTGCGGTTACAGTAGCAAGTGAATCATCAGAGTCGATTTTAACGCAATTTATTAGCCTGAATAACGCACAAGACTTCTTCCAATTGGAGAATGCACTTAAGCGTTTAAACTCGGTGGCAAGCTTAGATATTCTGAAAATTCAGAATAACGAAGTAACTTTTCGAATTCACTTATTGTCGACTCAACAAGAGTTTGAGCAAGAAGTAGAAAGCATTCGCCAAGTCGCAAAGGTTGAAGAATCTTACATTGAACCTGAAGTGAGCCCTGAATTTGAAACGCAAGACAACACCATGTCTGTAGGCGATGATTCAGCAGCTGTTACTGATACGACCCTGAACGATGGCGCAGAAGCGACGGCTAACGAAGCAGACCCAAGTGTTCAAGTCATCAAAGGTAGTGAGTTATCAACTGAAGCGGATGCTGAGCTAACGAATACGTCTGGCTCGGAAGAGCTAACAGTTGTTGCGCCAGTACATGCTAAGCCAAGCCTAGTATACGAATGGGTTCGCTAGTGATTGTCTTCTGACATGACCGATTGAAATGAATTCATGAAAAAAGCCCTGCAAGAAAAATCTCGCAGGGCTTTTTGTTTGTTGTCACTTTTTTCTATTGATACTAGGTCAGGACAACCTAATCCAGGTTACTGCTCGAACTTAGCTTTCTCGGTCTTTTCTACTTCAGAAAGGCGCTTAAGTTTGATGCCTAATTCTTTGGCTCGAAAGCGAGTAAATAAGATATTGCCCGCGAAGCCTAAAGTCGTCAGAAGCAGTTCTACAGCCGCTAATAAGCGCTCGCCACCGTCTACATACAAAATAGTTAATGCGTGTAGGAAGTAGAGCATTAAGACAAAGTTCGCCCAAGCATGCGTATAAGGTTTACCTGCTAGAATGCCCGGTAATGGGAGTAACAGCGGTATAGCCCAAGCGATCGCAAGCGTTACATTACTTAGATGAGGATGCGGCGAAAGTGTCATCTGCCAAGCAATCACCCAGAATAAAAGCGACAAGTTGCCCGCTAGAGCAAGGTAGCGGAATAGCTTGGTTGTGGGAGACATCGCCTTCTCTGGCATATACATCATTGAGAAATTCCCTTCTGGTTTATTGCGATGCGCGCTAGGCGTTTGCCTAGGTTTTGCGCCAACTCAATTTCATCTTTGCTTAATGAAGCGCTCTCTCCGGTACTACTCGCACCATAGGGTGTGCCACCAGTTTGAGTGGTATGCAGCGCAGGTTCTGAGTAGGGGATGCCCACCACTAACATGCCATGGTGAAGCAGTGGCAACATCATGCTTTGTTGTGTGGTCTCTTGCCCGCCATGCAATGATGAAGAAGAGGTAAACACGCAAGCTGGTTTATCGATCAGATCGCCATTTATCCACAGTGATGTTGTGCTGTCCCAAAAGTGCTTCATAGGTCCAGCCATGTTGCCAAACCAAACCGGACTGCCTAGTGCTAAACCATCGCAAGAACGGAGCTCTTGCAATGTCGCGATAGGGTCGGTCGGCTGATAACGCGAATCAGGCTGCTCTTCTGCTGTGTATACGTCGTTCACGGTTCTTAACATAGCTTCGCAGTTAGGGATAGATTCAATCCCTCGTGCAATTTGCCTTGCTAGTCCTCGTGTGTTGCCGTGGCGGCTGTAGTAGAGAACAAGAATGTTGATGCTCATATTGGCTTACAGAATCTCTAGCACTTGCTCTGGTGGACGACCAATCTTTGCTTTGTTGTTCGCAACAACAACAGGGCGTTCAAACAGTTTTGGATTTGTCGCCATTGCTGAGAATAGATCTTCATCGGTAACCGATGCATCGCCAAGATTAGCCTCTTTGTAATCCGCTTCTTTGGTGCGCATCATTTCGCGAACACTGTCAAAACCAAGCTGCGTGAAAAGCACTTTAAGTTGCTCGATAGTTAAAGGCGTATCTAGGTATTTGATAACTTCTGGCTGTACGCCGTTTGCTTCAAGCAGTTCGAGAGTTTGACGGCTCTTTGAGCAGCGTGGGTTATGATAAATCACGACGGACATGGTTCTTCCTCATTATTATTTTTGATTTAATTGTTCAGTTGAAGCCACTTGAGTGGCTTCTTTACTATGTAACGTTGAGCTTTCTTTTTCTTCTGACAACTAACCGCTGCCAATAAATACACTTACTGTAACGACAAGAAGCGTTCACGCTGAATCATTAGTTGATCAATTCGGGCGTCGTAACGTGCTTGTTTTAGGCTGCCGAGCTCTGCGATTTGGCTAGCCTGCGTATAGTATTGAATCGCTTTGTTCCAGTTGGCTTGCAGTGCCAAGATCTCTGCACGAGCAGCCAGTTCTTCGTCGCTATTACCCAGGCTTGTATTTACTTTTGAAAGTAGGTGCCAACCATTGGTGTCGTTCGGGTTATCGTGCGTGTAACGTTGCAACACGCGAACGGCTTCCTGTAGGTCTTCATTTTCAATCAGCGCATTGGCGTAGTTAATGGTTAGAACCGGGTTGTTTGGTTGGCGAACCAGCGCTGATTCGAGTTCTTTAATCGCAATCTCAGGCTTTTTCTGTTCAATGTGCAGATCCGAAATGGCATCTAGATAAAACAGGTTGGTTGGATCGCTGTTGATGAGCTTGGTCAGAATCGGCTCAGCTTTATCTAATTTTTTAGAATCTAAGTAAACCAGTGCTTGGCCATACTCTAATGATGGAACCAAAGCTTTAGGTGCTTTCTTCAGCTTACGTTCAAACCAATCTAGAGCGGCATCATTATTAATGCCCGCATAGCGCGCGACAATGCGGGCTCTTGCTAGATGGTAATCCAGTGATGGAGCCAGTTTAAGTGGCGGATAGCTGCGAGCGCGAGCGCGAGAATCGGTGATTCGATCTTCTGGTAATGGGTGAGTCAGCAGCATTGGGGGTGGTGTGCTTGCATAGCGGTATTCATCAGCCAAACGACCGAAGAAACGCGGCATCGCATTCACATCGAACCCTGCTTTCGCCAGTGTATTGATACCAAAGCGGTCAGCTTCTTTTTCATTACTACGGGTGTAGTTGATCTGGCTCTGCATGTTACCAGCGGTTGTGGCAGTTAGAGCTGCGATACCTGCTTCAGGTGCTGCAATGGCCAATAATACAGAGGCTGCTAGCGCTGCGATGGTTGCTGGAGAACGACGCGCTTGATCTTCCATACTACGCGCTAAGTGACGTTGGGTAACGTGCGCGATTTCGTGCGCCAATACTGAAGCCAACTCACTTTCAGATTGTGCATGCAGGAACAGACCTGAGTGCAAAGCAACATAACCACCAAAGAATGCAAAGGCGTTGATGTTGCGGTCACGGATCATAAAGAACTGAAAAGGGGTCTTTACATCATTCGCGTTCGCGACAAGGCGATGGCCGAGCGTATCGATATATTGGTTTAGAACAGGGTCGTTGACGATGGGCTGGCTGCTTCTGATGATGCGCATGTAGGCATCACCATAGATAAGTTCTTGGTCGATAGTGAGGGTGCCGCCAGCAGCGGTGCCGATATCCGGTAGCTCCAAACCATTGGTATTTGCCAAAGTTGGGGTGCTTAATGTGGCTGCGATGCATAAGCAAGCAATTGAACGAGCGCGTTTAAACATATTAGTCAGTAATACTCCGTTTCTTCTGACAGTAAGACAAGAGCAATGCAAATTGGTTCTTTATCTGATTTAACCTTTACTAAGTGCGTGCGCTATCATTAAGGAAGATGAATGAATGATGGCGCGTTTTGAAAAACAGATTACAATACGACCCTTATAATAAGCATCGAGCCCAAGAATGACACCTAATATTCTAGATTTACGCCAAGAGCGATGTCCAATGGCTTTATTATTAGCCAAGCGTCACAGTGTAAAGTTAGAAGTAGGACAGTCATTGTCAATTTATGTCTCTGATAACAGCTCGATGAAAGATATTGTTACTTTTTTGTCTAAGCAAGCCTATGACGTCATCGCTGAGGTTTGCTCTAATTACCATCATATCCTCGTCACTAAAAAGGAATTGCAGTCAGATGCTTGAAATGGTCAATCGTTGGTATAAACGACGTTTCTCTGATCCCCATGCTGTCAGTTTGGTTGCCATCATTCTATTCGGCTTTATTACGATCTACTTTTTTGGTCACCTTATTGCGCCACTCTTGGTTGCAATTGTGTTGGCTTACTTACTTGAGTGGCCGGTTACCCAACTTCAAAGACTCGGTGTTCCAAGAACCCCTTCAGTGATGTTGGTGATCTTAATGTTCTTTAGCGTGATGCTATTGGCGATATTTGGTTTGGTACCGACCATTTGGGAGCAAGTGGGTAATCTCATCAATGATATTCCAAGCATGTATGGCGGCTTACAGAAGTTCATCGCGACGATTCCTGAGCGCTATCCTGAATTAGCAAACTTGCAGATCGTTGAATCGATTGTGTCTAACGCGAAAAATAAAGCATTGGGCTTTGGTGAAAGTGTTGTTAAAGGTTCTTTAGCTTCTCTAGTGAGCTTGGCTACGCTTGCGGTTTACTTGATTCTTGTGCCGCTGCTTATCTTCTTCTTACTAAAAGATAAAGAAGAGATGATCAGCATGGCGAGTGGCGTGCTACCGAAAAATCGTCGTCTAGCGACCAAGGTTTGGGTTGAGATGAACCAACAAATCTCGAACTATATTCGCGGCAAGGTGCTTGAGATCTTGATCGTCGGTGGTGTCAGCTATGTGACCTTTGCGATTCTAGATTTGCGTTATTCAGCTCTGTTGGCTGTCGCGGTCGGCTTCTCGGTACTGATTCCTTATATCGGTGCGGCAGCTGTGACCGTTCCAGTTGCGATTGTTGGCCTGTTCCAGTGGGGATTAGAGCCTCAATTTTACTGGCTGCTTCTTGCTTACGGTATTATCCAAGCACTAGATGGCAACGTGCTCGTTCCTGTTCTGTTCTCTGAAGCCGTGAACCTACACCCAGTAGCGATTATTGTAGCGGTATTGGTGTTTGGCGGATTGTGGGGATTCTGGGGCGTGTTCTTCGCTATCCCGCTTGCTACGCTGGTAAAAGCGGTTTGGAATGCTTTACCGAGTCATGCTCTCGACGATGACCCTGAGCATCAATCGTAATTGAAGAACAATACAGTTGAGTAAGTATTAAAAAGGCCGAATATCCATGATATTCGGCCTTTTTGTATTTGGCTTAGTCAATTGTTAACTTAGATCATCTAGGTATGAAATTAGGTCATTAATTCACTAGAAACAACATTAAGCTTCTGGATTGAAGTAGTCCAGAACCACTTCGTGGTGAGTTTTAGTCTTGAACTTGTTGAAGACGTGTTCAATCTGGCCTTCTTCATCAATTAGGAAGCTAATACGGTGCAGACCGTCGTACACTTTACCCATGGTCAAGTACCCTTGGAAATTTTTTTAGACTCAATTTCTGACGATTTATCACAAACTCTAACTTTAACAGTGAGTTAGGTTAATAATTTCTCTTTTTGAACCTCAATTATAGCAGTTGTCATAATTTTTTGTAAATCGGGCTGATTTTGACGCTTTTCCAAGCTTAAACTTGTCATAAAAACTAAGGTGTTTCTATAGGTTGATAGTCATCTCGATGGGATCGCTTGGTGATCACACACTTATCACCCAACTCACTTTTGTCGAGTAGACGACACTTGTTACCAAGTGCCGCCCCTCTAAGAACCGTACGTGCAACTTTCACTGCATACGGCTCAAGCCTCCACTAAGGCATCATTGATACCCAGCAACTTATAACGCAGTCGGGACAGGTTCTTTCCAAGAGTTGCGGGCTAGCCTTTTGGGTTTTCTCTTCGCCAAGTATTCTTGGTATTGAGGATCAAAAGGGGTCGCTGCATTCCTGATTTTTACGTGTCGCTCGATGGGTACTTTCGCTATTTGGAACAGATTGAAGTGACAGTCCATGGTCATAATTTTCTGCCAACCGTGAAATTGCCACTGGCCTTTACGATTAAGAAAATACTTATGAACAACCCAGTCTTTGGACTTGGTTGGATGACGTCTAACTGCCCAGTGCCATAGCGCTTGGAATAGTTTGTGGCCGACATACCCGAATACTTGTTTAGCAACACAGTGGCGATAGTAATTCGCCCATCCTCTGAGTTTCGGGTTTATCAACTTGATAAGATCGTTAACAGGGATGGTTGCGTGCTTTTTAATAAGTTCACGTAGGTTTCTCAAGAATAACAACGTGTTGGATTTGCTCGGTTTAATGAGCAATTTCCCTTTGTACTTCCTGTGATTGAAACCCAGAAAGTCAAAGCCATCATCAATATGAGTGACCTTTGTTTTCTCTTCGGAGAGGGTTAGCCCTCTTTTTGCCAGAAAGTCAGCAATCAACGGTTTGATATCGTTCACTAGCACTTCCTTTGAAGAGCAGGTGACCACGAAATCATCCGCATAACCGATAAAGTTGGCCCTAGCACCCTTTTTCAGGGCTGTAGATTTTATTTGTTGCTCTATTCCCGCGAGAGTCATTAGCATCAAGGTTGGAGATATTATTCCGCCTTGAGGTGTACCTTCTTCGGTATCGTAGAACAGCCCCTTATCTACATAGCCAGATTTTAACCATTGCTCTAACATTCGTTTATCTACAGTGATATTGTCCATCAGCCATTCATGCCCGATTTTGTCGAAGCAAGCTTTAATATCTCCCTCAAGAATCCATTTCGCTGATCGCTTTAGAGCCAAACATTTGAAGCACTGACTGACAGCGTCAGCCGTGCTGCGATTTGGCCTAAAACCATAGCTATTGAGGTCGGCAAATGTTTCGGACACAGGATCTAATGCTAGAAGGTGGAGGGCTTGTTGCACTCTATCAATCATGCATGGAATACCCAATGGCCTGAGCTTGCCGTTCTTTTTGGGAATGTAGATACGTTTGAGTGGTTTTGCAGAGTAAGCCTTGCGACTCAGTTGATTGACTGCTTTCATACGGCGTGCATCTGTGTTCCAGGTGACACCGTCTATTCCAGGCGTTTTACTGCCTTTATTCTGAGAGACTCGCTTAACCGCAAGAAGCTTGGCTGAGCGAGAATGAGTCAAGAGCCACTGTAAGGACTTCACCTTACCGTATTTCTTTTCTCTAGTTGCTTTTGCGATACGCATTTGAAGCTTCAATACGTGTGCTTCAACGGATTTCCAATCGATGGACTGCCATTGAGCGCCGTCAGAAGGTGCACTAATCTCTTTCGAGATCATCATTTGCTTTTCTCCTTGAATAAAGTTCTTCAAATTATCTCGCAATGGGAGACCAGTCGGAAGTGGGCTCACTTTCGTGATCAGACACAGGTCTGTATCTACATCATTACAATGCAGCTTTCGCTTTTTCCGACCTCCTATACCTGCATCACTATCGGCCACAAAGGCTTTCCCAAAGGGAGTGATTCAGGCTTACCCTGTTCCGTATGTTACGTAAAATGTCAGCTTAGATGCCCACTATAGTGCGGAGAGTACAGCGACCACGAAAAAGTACTGTCCAACCTCTTTCCAACTCTCATTGCCTTTTGGCCACAGCGTATTAACCACTTCCGCTGCTTCATCACATAACGCACCTTGAATGGATTCACATACGTTCATCATACTGACTACCTAGCACTTACCCGAATTGTGGTTTTCAGGAGGAACGTCCTCTCACGATTCTTTTCCCACTCGGCCAAACGGCCAAGTTTCGTTACATTGTCCGAGCCGCTGCTTTATTCAGGCTCGTAGGTTCATCTGGTGATACAGACGGTTCACTCATAAAGCGGTGAACAACGCTTCATACGACTTCAGGTCGCACGGACAAAAGAGAGTTAGAGAACGGACTTAAAAACTTAGCCTCTATATGAAATGTTCGATTCTTTTATTTCAATATGACCGTAAAGCTCAGGGGCTATTTCAGATTGATGCCGCAGCATATTTTCTATGGACTTACGAGTTAGATCTTTATCTTTCACTGGCCCAACGTGTATTGCTTTAATCGCTGTGGGGTCGAAATCCCAAGTGATGTAAGGGATTACAACATCATTCCTCGCCCGAAATTTTACTTGTTTAGATCGGTCTGTGCCTTCAACTGAGACTATCATTCGGTGTTCTTTTTCTTCCGAAAAGCCTTCATTTTTCATTCTTAAACTAGCAATTACCAACTCCATATAAGTTGTATGCTCAGCGAAAGTGTCAGCTCCTTGCATTTTATAAAGCTGAATTGATTGATCGCATGTGTTGATGCTGTTGTGAGCTATCTGGGATTTATCATCACTCGCATAAGCACATCTTATGTTATTGACTTTACTTGGATCAAATTCAATGCAGAACATTCCATAAGCTCGCCACTGGCTCAATAGATCGTCTTGCTCGCTAAAGCTTGCGATGTAATATGCAGGAATATCCCTATTCTTGATGTTATTGATGACATCACTAATATATTTTTTATTACCACTACTTAGAGGCTCTAAATCATCGGAAAGTAAAGTGGTCGATAGTATACTGGCACCATCATACATTTCTTCAGAGTCATTTAAGTACATGCTGTCAGTTAGCCACAGTTGTCGATGACTCAGAATTGAAATCAGAGCATTTAAGTCGGTGTAATGGTATAGAGATAAGTTTGACTCTAACTGATCTCTAGGACTCATGAATGATGTGTTCTTATCTTTTGGAACAACATTGTACTGTTCAATCTTGTATTTGTTAGTCATTGACACCCTTTACATCTAAGTCATAACACCTTGTTTATCATCATACTATAAACAATCACACATGGCTTAAACTGTATCGGCTTTAGCAAACTTTGGGGCAAAACCTTCTTAGCGATGATCGCGCGCTGGGAATCTTTTGGACAAAAACGTTTTAGATGTATTGCTCTAAACTGTTTCGATCATATTAGAAAAAGTATCTTGAAACCTTAAACATTTTTAAATTTAATTTTCGTTGCCCCTAGCCTGAAATGAATAATGAGGAAAATCTAACATTAAACCTCGACTAATAGAGTATTTTTCAAAGATGTACTGCTTCACAGCTTCTTCATCACTTCGGGGAATATCGCAGTCGGCAATCAAGATATTTTCCTTAGCTTCGAGCTCAAATAGGTCGAATACTCCGATTTTGCTAATAAACTTATCTAGAAAAGCAGATTTTTTGAACTTACTGTAATTTGGAGATTTGTCGTTAACAAGAAGGGTAACATTTCTATTCGTGATAAGGAAAACACCATCTATGACATCTTTGTGCTTAAAAAACTCGCTATGGTATGCATAGTAGCAACTCAATGCTTCGCTAGATTGAGAGTCAAAGTCAATTATGTGCTTTCTACCATATAGCGTTGAGATAACTTGCTCAGCTTGAGTACCTTGAGCAACACCATTCGCAATAATAAAAAGTAAGCAGAAATCACTTTTTGTATTTTCTTTCTGCGCTTTCAATTGCTTTATTCCGTGTCCAATAACACCTGAAATTCGGTTACGATAGCCTGTACTCCCGACGTGCTCAAAAACACCACCTTCTTCTAATTCTTTTTGTTGGCGTTGATGTAGTGTATCGTCGTCCGACTTTTCCTTTAACTCAATCAACACGACTTCTTCTTGAACTATCAGAAAATCAGGCGTCTTTTCATCAGACTCATCAATTTTCCTAGCTTCCACAGAAAATTTTTTAAAATATTCAATGACTTCACTTTCCAAATTTTTCACTGTCGCCCCCATGAAATATAACGCTTGCCATAAAACGCCAGTAACGCATTACGACAACTTGTAAATTACCACCGTAAACACTGATGCCAATTCATACCAAGAATACCGAGCGTTGATGGTCGTTTTGATGGTTTTGTTAGGTATTGCTTTTTTTGAACTCTATATTTCTTTCGCTATCTTTATTTAAAGAAAACACATATAAGCTCTCTCCATGCACATAACCTAAACAATCTAAGTTAAAATTACTTAATCCTCCAAGTAACGATGTTTTCGCTTGGTCTACTGCTTCAGATTTATATTGACCTCGGAAGCTTGCACCAGTAATTAGACCTGTAATAGTAAACTTGGTCTTTGAAGACAATCCAACCTGCGACTCCCAAGATATACTTACTTTATCTTTACCAGTAACAATTGTTTTTTCTTCGTCCCCTATACTCCAAGTACCATTAAATTCACTAGAGTTACCTAGATAATATTTGTCTGTGTACTTTCTAAATTTCCCTTGCTTTTTAAAAGCCTTATTCTGTATTTCTAACCACTTTTTATTTTCTTCTTTTCGAACTGAAGATATTCGAGACAACAGGCTATAAACATTTTCGTGAATTTCTTTGCATTCAAGTGCTTTGCTTGCCATTCGCTCTGCCTCATCGACAAAGCCAGCATGTAGTAAGGCATACCCTTTATTTGCAATTGCTAATGTATCCTCTAACTCTATCGCTTTTCCGTAGTTTTCAATTGCTATAGTATTTAACTCAGATTCCTTTGCCTGAACACCTAAATTATTCCATGCAGTGGCGTTTTTGGGGTTGACGCCAGTAAGCAATACATAGTTGCTAATAGCTAACTCGCCTATACCTGCTTCACTAGCGTTGTAAGCGGAACTAAAAATTTCATCAAGATTTTCAGGATCATTTTCAACCGATTTATCTCTACAATACGCTCCCATCGCTTTGTTCCCCAGTTCTTCCTCTACGAGAGCTAATGCAGAAAAAATTAAGGCTTTGTATTTACTTTGCTTTAGAGTCTTTAATTTATTGATGAGAATATTTTTCGCCTCATCCAAATCACCATTTGCACGATAGGCAAATGCCAAATCCTTAGCTACCTTAGTATCAATTTCTTGAGACTGGAATCTAGAAGACTCATTACGCCAAAGATCTATATCTTTAGAAAATTGCTTACTATCATTCAAACAATATGAAAGCCAAGTAAGCGCGTTATATCTAAGCTCTTCATTCGGAGATTCGTCCAAGTGCTTCTCTAGTAAAGCTATAGCACTTCTATCATTTGCATTGTGAAACATTAGATATAAATATAAGCTCTTATCGGAATACAGCTTGCTCTGGTCAGTAGCCTCTAACTCATACGCTTTAAAAACCTTCCTGCTTTTTTCTATGTCACCTTCTTCAAGAGCTTCATTTACCGCAGAAAACCAACTTTTAGCTTCTTTTTCATTTACCACTAGCTCTAATTCTTGCGCCTTCGGTTCACTTACCGAGGAATCTTGTTGTGGTTCCATTGGCTCTATTTTCATTGGTGGTACAGCATTAAGACCAAGCTTAGATTCACCATTTGAAATATTTAATGCAGTTAATCTTTTAAATAAATCAGATAACGCATCTCGAAAGACAACGATAAATACTATAAACGTTAGCCACCCAATGTTATTCGATATGAAATCAACAGTAATCTGTAGCCAGTCCAAATTTATTCCAACCTCATTATTCATAAAAATTATTACCTACAATGAAATGTCTAACGCTAAGCTAACGGACTAGAAACGCTACCGCCAAAGCTGAACAGCCCTCCTTAATCCCCAAAGCTAAAATTGGCACCAAAATCACCACGCGTTTATAGTCCCACTTGAAGCGTTTGTTAGCTTTCATTGTGATGAACTATAAACCTAGCTCTTTCGTAAAGTTCATCGAAAGTGATTATCTCTGGATTTATGGTATTTTTCCGAAACAACTCAAATGACCTCAGCTGATCTTTATTTACACCGTGCTCTCCAGAAAACTCCTCTAGACTACCTATTACAAGAAATGATTTAGGTTGATAGTTATATATTTCTTCACCAGTAGGGTTGCCGTATGCATCATCTAAGCTTATTTTAGTCGAAAGGCTATCAACGGCTGAAGCAACCGTACCTTGAACTTGAGCAACAGCTCCTGCTAGCTCTTTTGAAGGAGCCCAGCACCCTGCTCGATAAGGCTTAGTATCCAACAGTTTTGTGGTATGAATTTTAATTTCAACGAAGCAGAGATTTGAAATGATACCTTTGGTTTTCATCAAAGCGTCTACTCGTTTACCATGATTGACAACACTATGACCTTGAACCACTTGCTCAAGCTTTTTATCATCTAAGCCTGAGAGAAATAGATAACCTAACCCATACCCAAATATCCATTCATTTTTTTCAAAATATTTTTGCCACAACCCTTCATCTTTGGTTTTCTTCTGTGCTTTCAGTTTGGAAAAATACTGCTCGTCATTTAATAAGCGTCTAAACACATCAATCTGTTTTTTACGATACCCTACAGATACTATATCCTTCGTTGTAATTTCAGAACGCAATACTTCCGTGAATAGTTCATGGTTATCCTGTAACAAGGTTTTTGCCTGCGAATCAGATAATGTGATTCGACTTAATTCTTCGTCTGTAATATTTACTGAGCCACGATGTGTAAAATTAATAGCTTGAATATTTCTAATGAATTCGACTAGTTTGCCGATTTCATCACCTACAAATGAGAAACTTGCATTGTGAGGCTTATCTGTCGCAACACTATAGCCCTGAATATTTAGAACAAAAATGCCTTTCGTATCTTCGAAAAATTTTGCAGTAATATATGACTTGGCATCGGTTTTATGGCGAATTACCGTTTCACCTTTAATCGTGCCAAATGCATAGGTATCTGGGGATTCAATCACTTTTGAAGCAATTCTGATTTTTCTATCACCGATAAACTGATTAAGGCTAGGACTGATATATGTCTTACCTTCAACTGGGTTCTCATAATTATCCATATGCTACCTAATCCTCCTAATGTTAAAGAAAGCTAACGCCCTGTTAAGGTGAGAGCAACGCAATACCGATGCCGCCGCAGACCACCTTAAACACTAAATTCAACGCATAGTAAAAATGCCACGCGTTGCTAATCACTCTTAAACAGTTTGTCAGTTTTATTTTTTATGATAAATCCGCTCCACATAGTTTTCTATGCGGTGATCTTCAAGTTTACCCTTTGTAATGAAGAGCTTGAAATTCTTTATATATGATTTGAAAGAACCATCTGAAAAGTCAACATACTTAAAAGCCTGTGCATCTAGGTTAAAATTGATTTTACAGTCATCAAAGCCAAAACGCTTTGGAGGTACTGAAGGAACAATATCGTTGCTGACAAAAACGTGATATGGACTTGGAAAGTGTTCAATTGCGGCTTCATTACCCCATCTAGGCATACCAAATGTATAGCAAGACACGATATTTAACAGTCCTTTTCGATGATATAGATAATCATCGTAGAAGTAGTGAAAACCATCTATGCGAAGTGCATATGTTAACGCAGCTAAAGCCCCTCCAAGAGAGTGACCTGTAATATAAATTTTTTTATCCTGCCAGCCCCTTTCTCTGATCTCTGCCACCAAAGTATCCATGAATGAGTCAACTTCAAAGTAGAAACCTTTATGCAACTTAACTTTTGATTCATCACGTACATATCGTGATGGTGTGATTTTGCGGAATTTTAAGTTTTTCCGCCAATCTTTAAAACTCTCGGTACCTCTCATTGATATGAAGACGACATCTTGATATTGAATAGCTACCGTAACAGAACCAGCCCTTTCAATTATTATTGGATTTTCAGTACCCAACTCAGAAAGAAGCAACTTAAACATAGAAGTTCGTTTTTCACGGTAAGCAGTTCCAAATGCGTCAGATGGAATAAGGTTTACATGCTCAGTATTTTCAAGCTCAAAATCCGTTAAATGACAGTATGCTAAATTTGACATTACGCCACAAACAAAAGCTTTTTCATAAGAAAAAGTGCCTTTATCCCAATCTTTGATATTAGAAAAACTGCTTTTTAAGTGTTGTACACTTTCTGAAATTTCCATTTGACTCCAATATAAAACTAACGCTCTATAGACGGAATTTTTCCGCTTTTGCCTTCTATTTATAGTGAAGCTATTGATTATGAAATTCAATTACTATCCAGCTATAGTGTGAGTCGTGGGTTCGACGTAACAGAAACTACGGGAAAACTTCCGTATAACACCCAGTAGCTGGATTAGAAAAATTTGGCCTGCATTGAAGACTTTTAATCATAGACTTTGATGACTCTGAGAAGGAATGGGGCATAAATAAGCTAGCCAAGTATGATTAAGGGATAATCAGCACTGAGTAGTGCTACTGAGTGAACATGTCTGCCTGAAACTCTGCTTTCTTGTTATGCAGGCCACGGTCTTCCAGCCAAGAGTAGAAACGACTTCGAGATACTTGTGCCCCTTTGTCACCAAGCTTCCTTAAAATTTCTGCCTTTGACTTGTCAGAATCAAGCATATTCAAAATGAACGCAGTATGCTCATCAAGCTTGGATCTAACCTTCTGTCCCTTCTGGCGGCCAGATGATAGTCCTTTGGCCTTACGTTTAGCATGACCTGCCTTGGCTCGATCAGAGCGCTTCTGGGCCTCGACGGCACTGGCAAAGGACTGCCCAATAACAGTAAAAATGATTTCTGCATTATCAACGTTTTCTGAGTTAATGATGGTGTCACTGTATGCCAAATGCAGTTCACCGTAGGAGGCTATCTGGCCTATAGCGCCGACCAACTCCATCACCTTATGGCGACCCAGCCGAGTGATATCCGATACGATGATGTTTTGTTGCGAGGTGATGAGGGAATATAACTTCCGCTCACTCAGTTCTGTCTTGGTGGCAGACACATGCTCTTCGATCCAATCTGATATTTGGATACCATGTTTAGCGGCGTAAGCCTTGATAGCTTCTCTTTGAGATTCACCATCGGCTCTCTGTGAATCTGATACTCGAATGTAACCAATCATGCCTGCCCCCAAGTTGAAGAGTTAATAGTTCATGGACGGTTATTTGCTGTTTAGGTAGTCCAATACAACTTCATGGTGATCTTTGGTTTTGAACTTGTTGAATACATGCTCAAGGTTGCCAGACTCATCAATCAGGAAGCTTGTTCTTACAACGCCCATGTTTTCACGACCCATGAACTTCTTGAGCTGCCAAACACCGTATTTCTCACATACTTCATGTTCTTCATCGGCTAGTAGAGTGAAGTTCAGCCCTTGCTTGTTGATAAAGTTGGTCAGCTTTTTCGGGGTGTCTGGGCTTAAACCAAGCACAACAACGTTGTGGGCATCTAGCTCAGCTTTAGTGTCACGTAATCCTTGAGCCTGAACGGTACAGCCAGGAGTTGAAGCGCGTGGATAGAAGTAGAGTAGCACCTTCTTTCCTTGAAGCTCTGAGAGCGTAACTGGGTTATTGTCTTGGTCATTCAGAGTGAAATCTGGTGCAGTTTGTCCGACTTCGATTGCCATTGGTTTTGTCCTTACTTTCTCAATTAATGGTATTTGCGTAGCGTTTTTCACTACGTCCTTTTTAGAGCATTTTTATTACGTTAGAGCGTACACTTTTATCGATAATTCAGTATCCTGTCTAGTGATTACTCCAAACAGGACGGTTTTTAAATAGGGGTGCTCACTACTTCGGCTTTCTAAATTGGTGTGCAACTACATTATCTAGGCGAGTCGAGACTATTTTATCCATAGCTTTTTCTCGCAGACTCTCATGCAGCATATCCATAAGCTCTTGAACTACTTTCACATGAATAGCTGCTTGAGTAGCCAATGCCTCTTTATGGCTTTGAGCCTCATCGTAATACTCTTTTTTCTTCTTGTTGGCTTGAGTCCGCTCACCTTTGAGTGCCTTTATTTCCTTTTGAAGCACTTCAATAGGGGAGTCTGTATTCTCATCTTGAGCAACTTGTACTTCTAATGATTTGTTTTTTATCATCAGAACGACATCGCTGTGTCTTCTTAGTGCGCCAGCAGAAAGCCCTGCTTCTTTTTCAACGCTACTGTTGTTGATTTTGAGTTTGCCTTTACGTGCCTTATTACGCAGCTCTCTCGATGTTAGTTTTGATACATCGCCGCTCAGCAGCCTTTCTAATGCGTCAATTAGTTTCTTTTTTGTTGCCTGTGACATTATGAAACCACTCCAAATGGGATGAGTAAATCCGCAACTTCATTAGGGAAAACAACAGGTTCATAGTCGATACCTAAATCACTCATAATACGTTCAGCCGCTTGAATCTTAGCGTAAGATTGAGCGGCAGTTTGTGGGGTGAGTTCATTATTTTCAATATCGTAAAGCATGTGAATTTCAGCTTCTTTACGCATCGCCTCAGCGAATACGGCATCCACGATGTAGTCATTCTTGCAATCTACACATTCAAGTAGGTTAACAAGCGTTCTTAATCCACAAGTGGTTGAAGTGCAATATATTCCAGGCGCAACCGCATGAAGGTGTCGTTTTTTATCTCGAAGTTGCTTTTCCCAGAAATTAAGAGAAAGCATGTCATTATCCACTTTATCTTTGAATAAGTTACGGTCTGTTTTGGTCATGCTTTTAGCAAACTCTTTGCCTTTACCGCCTGCAACTCTTTCCTTGTTTGCCAGTTTCTCATAGATACTCAAATAGACACGAGCTTTTTGGTTGATTCGCTCGTTATCAATTTCGTTCGCAAGTGTCTTTTTCTTTTGCCTGATTTTTTGAAATTTACTGGCATTTTTAGCGTAATGCCGTGTCATTGCCATAGACACATGACTGAACTGTTGTTTGAGTTGCGGGAAGTGACATAGCTCAAAGCCTATCAAGTAGTAAGCAAAGGAGCGGCGAAGTTGGTGTGGTGTAAATTCGTAATTCTTACCCACTTCAAAAGATAAGTTAGGGTCGGATACTTTTAGGTCAATTAAATCTGCATTGGTGAGCGTAAGCTCTTCACCCATTACATCTTTAAACCAGTCTGGAGATTGTCTTCCTATTTGGTTTTTAGATATTTCACTAAAGTCCTCTTTTGTTTTATGAAAGAAGGATTGTGAGCTAGGATGTATTTTTCTAAGTGGTGTATGCATCGCTTGAAGGACTTCATAAGCTTTCATGCCAATTTCGGTAGTGACAAACTCATCTTGAATTGATTGAGAGCCTTTTGCTGTCTTTGAAAGGTTTGCATGGATAACGTATATAGTTTGGCGGTCAATGATATCCTCTGTACAGCCCTGAGCGGTATTCAGGTTATACATTTCATCGCCTCTCATTCCTGTTCTTGCCATTAAGCCCCATATACAGCCACCGTTGAGCTTTTTGAAAAGTGCTCGCGCCTCTTTTAAGTTGGTGATTGTCCACTGCCCAATCGTTAGTTTTCGCTCTGTGTGGAACCTATCTAAATACTCGTTCTGTATCTTTGGATTATGAAGCTCTAGGAGAGCCAGTGCCTCTTGTTCATTTGGTGCGTTAAGTGCGGTGAAGGCTTGCTTGAAAGCGATAGTGCGCTTTTTATTATTTATATTCTTTTCTAAATACCATGTAATATCCCCGTTCTTTTTTCTAGCCTCACCACTGACAAGATACTTAGCATAACCATCATAGGCTTTGTCTACATACGAGGTGATGTAATCTGCCAGTTGCTCTAGCTCGTGACGCACAGCATAAGCCTGATTAATTAGTTCTTCCGATTTTTGAAGCCCCATATAGTAGAGCCTTTGTGGAATGACGGTATATTGTTTAGCTTCTTTAATAGTTAAACCAAAATCTGAGGCGCTAAGCTTTTTGTTTAAATTAACCTCAAAGGGTAAACCTTTGGCATCTTTGTAAAGGCGATTTAACCCGTTGTAAATTCTAGATCTTTTGAAGTTGATATCGGTAAAGCCCGTTAGCACCCAAGTTTCGAGTAGTTCAAAGTTAAGCGCTGATAGCGTGTTAAACCCTTCATTTAAAAGCGGCTTGATGACTTTTTTTAGATCAGTTAGCGCCGTATAAAGAGTGGCAAAGGAGTGGTTATGAGGTGAAAGCCACATCATTTTAAGGATGAGAGTTATAAGCTCAAATTTTAGGTTGCGCTCAATTACTTTACCATCGTTGGTAAAATCGAGGGTTTGGTACCTCTCTGGTTGCGGCTCAAAATGAGGTTGCAAGTTCTTCCAAGCCTCATTATTACCAATTTTACCTAATGATTCACCTGTCACCGTAAAGCCTATATCAAGCGCTTCGAGTTCATCCCAATCCCCGCTTTCTATCGCTGGCTTTAATACATCCATTAAGTAATTTGTATGAGCGCCAACGCTTTGTTGCGCTTTAAGAAGCTTGTTTTGGTGTTCTGGGTCAGAGAGTTTTATCATGTGAGCCTCCGCAATTACATCAATAGAATGGCATGGTCGATGGACACCCTTGGATGACGACCTTGGGTATTGAATTTTTTCATGGCTTCATCGAATACATCGTCACTTGCTCCATCTAGCGTATACTCATACGCTTCGATTCTTTCTAGAGCATCCCCTTTCGAGTCAGGAAACATATCAAGACCTTCCTTAAAAACATCGATGGTTGAAATAAGCTTATAAATAGCGTCAACGTCATCCACCGCTTTGGCAGATTGGCACTTGTGGCACATATCAAACTCGGCGCAAGGTAAATCCACACCTAGCGCGTAGTTCGTTTCTCGCTGTGTGTTCTTACCATCAATCATGACTTGCTTCCCATCACAAGCAATTCCATTGGGGTTAGTTTTACGCTTTTTCTCACCTTCCTCGTATGTCAGTATCGGAATGCCGCGCTTTTCAGTCACAGTAGCTTTTGCTTGCTCCAAGTCATTATCAAAGAGGTTTTCAATGACTTCGATACCTTGAGAGAGAATCACTTTATTAAGTGATGGAAGCCCGTTTGCGTAACTTCTCTCTATTGTGTCTCGTTTGTTTTGGAGCAGGCTCTGAACGGCTTGAATACCGCCCTCCGCATAGGCTTGATTGCTGCTCATTTCTCGCCAGCGACTTGATTGAAGGGAGATATAGTAATGGTTGGATTCAATAGACCAAGTATTCATGAGATTTCCCGAAATGGGGCTAATACCTTCCCAATAAAAAGGAGCGCCCCTCGAAGAGGTTCTTGTTAAAAGCATTCGTTCGTACCTCTTAGGCTGCCTGTCTGCTTTTTCTTTCGCAAATTGCTCAATATCTTTAATAAGCGTTAAATCAGAAGCGGGAACTTTGAAATACCCAACTTCGCCACTTCTATAGTTAAAAGAAACGGTAACATTGCCATCGCTATCAATTTCGGAGTAGGTAAGTGGTAGTAAAATCCCTTTAAGTGGCAAGTCGGTGTAACAAGACAAAATGCAGTAGGCACTGTTGGTCGCCATTTTCCCAGCCACAGCTTTGGAAGTTGGTTCTACCTCTCTAAGCACAACCGTGCGACCTAAATGACTCACGGTCTTTTTTAGCGTGATGGTTTGTTGGTTTCGGTAGGCGTAAAACAACTCTTTAAACCAAGGCAGGTTGCCCGCTCGATAGGGCGATAGCAGGTGCAGTTGGTTAAAGAGCTTCTTATTCACCTCTCTTAAATTAAAGGCATCAGTGACCTCTGCGTTATCGTTGAGAGTAAAAAGTAACTCAGAGCCATCCTCACCACTGCCGTAGAGCTTGGATAACCGCTCTAGCAGCTTTATAAACTTCACGCCATCGCGCTTATCAACGTCAAACGACTCACCCACCAAAAGGGCATCGACTTCGCTGCTTGAACGTGCCTTATAGCTTGAGACCTTGACTACTTGTAAGCTCTTATCTCGCTCTGATGTTTTAACATCAATGGGGTGGGCAATTTGACGAATGTTGCTGTCATTCAGTGAGGTGAAAAAACACATTAAATGATAGGCAGCGCCCATCGCAAGGTTAAAAGCTGAGGCTGGATTAACAGCAGTGCCATTTTTTTTGGGCACTCCTTTTCTCACTTCTAATGAAGTCGGAATTTGAAGTGTTTCCTCATTCAAGCCAAGGCTAATGATAAGAGGTAGGGTGTCGGGTAAAGGTGTGCTGCTTTCTTTCGCAGCAATGAGCTGAGGCGCAAGGGTGAAAAATAATGCTTCTAATCGTTCTACTAGAAGCTTTTCTTCTTCATCAGAGTACCCCTTAAAGGGTGCCCTTTCCCCTCCAAACCCTCGGTGATTATTAGCCCAATCGGAAACAGATAAACCGCACCATTCAAGTGCAGTGCGAAGTGATGAAAGTATTCCAGATGCGCTTGATTCTTTAATACCTAACTCATCACCATCATTGTATTCCCACAGGCGTTTTGAAGGGGTAAATGTCTTGATGCGATGCCTTAACTCTCCATCGTTGCCAGCATATTTCAAATAGCCATTTTCGGTGAATGGGGCAGCATTTATCGCATCACAAAAAGAAAGGTAAGCGCGTAAGGTCTCGAAGTGCCTTGTGACGGATTTTGCTGACTTACCATTCTTGACATATTGTTGAGCTTTTTTGCAAAAAGACCTGATAAATACGGTTCGACTGTCTATTTTTTTGTTTTCTTTGTTACACCCTAAATGTAATAGGTGAGAAACATCGAACTGCTCTACTTTTGTTGATTTAGAGTGCTTATAAGGAATCTCAAGGTTCAAAGGAACAACGTTTTGGTTGTTTCGCACACGCTTGACGGATTTGGACTGTTTTGCGATTTTACTTTTCGCCATTACGACCAACCTCCGTTTATTTTGAGGTTTTTAGCCTTAGCTGTGCTGATTTGGTCGTCCAGTTTATTCATGTACTGAATGTACTTTTCAGTGGTCGATGTACTGACATGCCCCATCAATTCTGCTAACTCACCCATAAGGTAGTCATAACTAACACTTCGCTCTTTTGATTCCTCCCAAAGCCAGTGGGTCGCAAAGGTAGAACGTAAATCATGAATTCGGTAATACCAAGAGGAATCCACTTCGCGAATCTGCTTTCTAAGGTTTGAAAAGTGCGTTTCTAAGGTATTGGCTGAGTAAGGCACACCTTTGTTTGAAAGAAATAGGTACTCAACGGTGTCTATTGCGCTGCCTGCCTGAATAAGCTCATTGCGCTTGTTTAGGTTTTTAAGTTGCGTATGACTTTCTTTGTGTATCTCTAGCTCTTCGTACAGCTCTATGGGAATTTCTACGGTACGCGCCTTACTGCCTTTAGTGTGAGTAATATTGACAGGTACAGTTTCTAAATCACCGAAGTCAGCGTTACCGATATTGTGAGCGGGGAAGTGAATGGCTTCATCAATTCTAAGTCCTGCTTCAACACATAGGCGAAAGATGAGCTTTGTCGTCTTTGGGAGTGACACTACATGTTCATTAAATAAAAACTTGTGTTCAGGGTGCATCGGCTTGAGTTTTTTATGAGCAGGCGTATTTTGTTTTTTAGGAAACATCTTCATGATATTGGACGTTTCATAGGTACGTTGAGAGCCAGATTTTGTATGAGCCAGCATATCGTGCTGGTTTAACTCCTGATGGACTGTTTCTGTGGTGTAGTGGGTAACGATATTGTCATCGTTCTTTTTGATGTAGCCGTATTTCTGCATCCACTTATAGAAACCAATTACTACGCCCATATAGGTGCGTGCGGTAGATAAACTAAAAGCCTCGCTGCCACTAGAACCCTCAATATCATTGCAGTTCGCAAGCAGGAACTCAGCAAATCGCCAAGGAGCGCCTTCCTCTTCGTACTTTGATAGTGTTTTATACGTTAGATATTCGCATGGTATTTCATGACCATCTTCATCAACTTGAGAGTAGTGAGTCGAATCTAAATACCGAGTGAAAGCCAGCAAACCTTTTGCAATTGAACCTGTGTCTTTTACCGCCGCTTCACCACGCAATTTAGATACTAGGTAAAGAGATTGTGGATAAACCACTCTACCGTCAGGGGCAACGATGATATCGGTTTTCTTTATGCGTGATTCTAGATTGGAAGGAGAGAGGTCGGGAGAGTATGTCACTTCTCCTGATTCAGTATCAGTATTTGTAAAGACTTTAAGCTTTGCCAATGTATCGACTTCGATAGAAAGAAGTCGGTAGTCATCATAAACATCAGAACATTTTTCTTTGTACGTTTCTATCACAAAACAATCCTCGATATGCTACCCACACATCAAAGATAGATTTGTCATAAAAATATATCAAGGTTTTTGTCATTCTTTTTTTCTAAGGGTAAATCTCTTCTCGCCCCAAACGCCAAACTGTTCAGCAACGCTGTGGTCTTCATCAGATAGCAGTGTGAAGTTTAGAGATTTCTTCTCGACGAAATTTGGTAGGCGTTTTACTGGATCAACACTCACACCTAGAACAACCACATTTAGGTCATCAAGTTGTGCTTTGATATCACGCAGGCCTTCAGCTTGCACAATACAACCTGGAGTCATTGCTTTTGGGTAAAAATAGAACAGGACTTTTTTACCTTTGAAGTCACCAAGAGATACGATATTGCCATCTTGATCAGGAAGAGAAAAAGCAGGTGCTGGAACACCAGCCGTTAGCGTATTCATGATATTTCCTTTTTAAAAACTGTTTTTGATAAAGTTGAGCGAGCCTTGTACGGATAGGCTCTGACACAGCGCGTCAAATTCTTCTTGTAGCTGCATCAAATTACATTCTGATTGCACAGAAGCGGTAATAGAGATATGGAATTGGTCGTTATCGAGCTGAACTTTAGATTTATTGATGGTTCGCGCACTTAACGAATCGAGGCCGATGTTTCGGTCTGCGAAGAACTGGGTAAACTGCTCGGTAAGGCCGATTTTATCGTCTGACTCAACGAACACCTCTACGGTGTAAGAGTTCTCAATAACATCATGAGTTGAGGTTCGCTTCATAATCGTAATCAAGTCGTGCTCTTGTCCAAGCAAGGGCAGGGTGGTTTCAACGCGGGTGATGTTGTTTGCCTTTCCAGACAGCAGCATGATAAGCGTAAATTCTTCGCCAAATAGAGCGATACGGCTATCAATAATGTTACAGCCTGATTGGGTGACTAAATGAACCACTTGGTTGCATACACCTGGGCGATCTGTGCCCACAGCTGTGATTACTAGATGTTGAGTCATAAAATCACGTCTCTTTATATTCCATTGATTCATGCATGTTAGCACAGTTAGCTTGTGGAATAAGCGTGCGTACGGGGCTTTTTATGAGGTACCTTGCTTCTAACATACAACCAATGATAAGAATATTGAGAGCGTTAAAAAATGAGATTGAGCGGTGAGAGCACAGCTTACTTGTTACTGACATCCAGTGCTGTGCTATCCGCTAGATTGAGCGCAGGTTATCCAAATTCTCGGTAGAACGCCTTTAGAAGTCGTTTTACCTCAAACATACGACAATATTTAATGCAGATGTTGCCGGTAAGCCACTTTAATGTCTTGTGTTTATTGATTGGCTTACAGTAACATGCAAAAAGAATAAATTAAGGGAGATAGACATGTTTTCAGGAAGTATCGTTGCGCTAGTTACGCCATTTAATACAGATGGTGAAGTGGATTTCGACAGCCTTAAAAAGTTAGTTGAGCACCATGTTGCTGCAGGTAGTGATGGTCTGGTTGCGGTTGGCACAACAGGTGAGTCTTCAACACTCACTATTGAAGAGCATGTCAAAGTCGTCAATAAGATCGTTGAATTTGCTGATGGTCGTATTCCCGTTATCGCTGGTACAGGTGCAAATGCAACTCACGAATCTGTTCTATTCAGCCGTTTGCTGAATGGTTCTGGTATTGCTGGTTGCCTGAGCGTAACGCCTTACTACAACAAACCGACTCAAGAAGGTTTGTACCAACACTACAAAGCGATTGCTGAAGTCAGTGACGTTCCACAAATCCTATACAATGTACCGGGTCGTACTGCTGTAGACTTGTTACCTGAAACGGTTGCTCGCCTTGCTGAGATCGAAAACATCGTTGCACTTAAAGATGCGACGGGTGATCTCGACAGAATTGCAATTCACCGTGAACTTTGTGGCGAAGATTTTATCTTACTAAGTGGTGATGACTTAACAGGTCTAGAATTTGTTAAGCGTGGTGGCGATGGCGTGATCTCTGTAACAAACAATGTTGCAGCCGCTGATATGGCAACCATGTTCAAGTTAGCGAAAGAAGGCAAGTTTGAAGAAGCAGAAGCGATCAATGAGCGTTTGATGCCTCTACATAAGAATTTGTTCGTTGAGTCCAACCCTATTCCCGTAAAATGGGCGGTTCATAAAATGGGTCTGATTGCTGAAGGTGGCTTACGTCTACCGTTGACTGAATTGTCAAAGCCAGCTCAACCCGTTGTTGCTCAAGCAATGACTGAAGCGTGTATTTACTAAAAATGTATGAAGTGATGCCGAAGTGAACCTTCGGCATTTAGGAGTATAAATGAAGTATTCTCACCAGCTAGTGATTGGATCACTGGCTGTTTTCGTTCTTACAGCATGTTCTGGCAGCCCGACTCAACGTCGCCAAGCCAAAGATGATTTCGAATACTTAGAAACACCTGAGTTTTCACAATGGCAGCTGCCTGAAGATGCTCAACCTCAGTTCTATCCCAATTTTGACATCCCAAACGGTGAGTTCAGTGGTGGTACTGGCCGTGAAGTGGATATTCGTCCGCCGCAACAGGTTCTTGAGCTGATCCCAGGAGCTCGATCTGAACGTCAGAATGGTGAAGTGACACTATGGCTTCTTCGTGCTGAAGAAGCAGACCGCGTGTGGCAAACGGCTGTAGATATGCTGGCACAACGTGGCATTGGTATTCGTGAACAGTCAGAAAACGATATTGAGACCGATTGGGTTACTTGGGTTTCTGAAGATGAAGAAGTAGAGATCGGCAGTCGCTACTCTATCTCTCGTTTCCAAGCGAACAACCGCCATGGCTTCAAGATCAACCTTATCGATTGGCGTGAAGGCTCTGAAGAGAAGCCGGTATCGGCAACCAATAAGGAGCGTTACAACGCGTTCTTAACGAACCTCGTGATGGCTAAGTACGATGAAAACCTTCGTGCTGAAGCGGCGTTGAAAGCACAAGAGTTGGTTAAACGCATTCCAATCTCAATGGGTGCTGACCGCAGTGGCTTCCCTGTGATCATTGCTCGTACTCCATACAATGTATTGTGGCAGCGTTTGCCTACCTTGCTACCGACGATGGGCTTTGAGCTTGAAGAGCGTAACCAGTCTCAAGGTACTGTAAAAGCTAAGTATGCTGCACCAGATGATGAATTCTGGGAAACAATTGGCCTACAACCCATTGATT
The DNA here is from genome assembly GCF_057785895.1 of Vibrio sp. QJM3NY_39. Lineage (NCBI taxonomy): Bacteria > Pseudomonadati > Pseudomonadota > Gammaproteobacteria > Vibrionales > Vibrionaceae > Vibrio > Vibrio sp. QJM3NY_39. Next base: position 858,895 of record NZ_CM173505.1, read on the forward strand.
TGGCTCCAGGTACTTACACCTTCTTGTTTGGTGATCTTGGTAACCGTACGTCAATTAACGTAACGGATGCATCAGGTAAACCAGTAGAAGAAGCATTACTTAAGTCTATGGTACCGGTATTAGCACATGTTGCTGACCAAACCAAAGATGACAAAGAAGCTGATGTAAGTAAGTAAACTGAGTGAGCATAGCTGAAAAACCACAGAGTTAGTCATATCAGCCCTGTGGTTAGCTAAAGCCAATAAAAAAGAGGACACATTGTGTCCTCTTTTTTGTATTCGTTGATTAGTCGTCAGCGGATTATTAGCAAATTAGATTGGCTCCTTAGAGCTACAAAATTAAGCGTCTTTGTTGTCCGTAGACTCATCTTTTTGAGCTTTCTCTTGGTTCTGTTTATCCAATTGATTGAGCTTGTCTAAGTCTTTCTCTGTTTTGTTACGACCAGTCAGATCCATATTGGCGGTCTGTTTGAGCGCAGCAATATTACCCACCACAACGCTAACCACGATGATGATGATAACCCAAGGGTTTGTAAGCCACTCCAACATAAGCGCTCCTAATGACTGATATTCGCCACGAAGCGCGCATAGATCTCGTCTAGCTGCTCCATAATAATCTCATACCCTAATATTGGCTTAGATTGGAGTTGCTTGCCAAGTAAAGAGGGAGATAACTGTGATAAACACAACTCCGATACTTTTCGATGGCTGATATGCCAAGGTTCTATCGCCACACCGCCGAGGTCTTGACTGTACGGAAAGAAGAACCCAAATTGAGATGCATTAGCATAAAGCCATTGGTAAAACGCTTGCTGGTGGCCAGTAAGGTATTCCCATGGTTCCAGTTGCAGCTGTGTGCCTTCAGGCAAGTGATTACGAGCAAAGACATCAAAGTCACAACCCCAATGGTGACGACTCGCCCCAGGCAGTGCAGACCACCTCAGTATCGCTGACAACTTTTGCTGTTCACTGAGTCTTGAAGCATCAAGTGGTTGGCTTTCTGAGTCTAATATTGGTGCTTCACCAGAAAACTTACGGTTCCAAATCAGAGATTGCCTTTCATAGTCGCGAAAGCCACTGGCAATCTCCATTTTAAAGCCAGCGAGTTGAGCAGCTCCAATCAAACTGTTTAGGTCATCTTTGACATCACTGTGAACCAAGAATGTCTTGGTGCCAATCAGGTTAGGTTCCAGATGAGAATCTGATTGCCCGGTAAGCTGCTCTGGTGTCATAACGCGTCTCTCAATAATTAGATGCTATCAATCGCTGATGAAAAAACTATTTAGCGAACAGGTTCACTAATGTTCTCTCATACATGTCGGTTAGCTTCTCTAAGTCAGCCACTTTCACGCATTCGTTAACCTTGTGAATGGTGGCATTAACCGGACCTAATTCTACGACTTGCCCTTTCATGCGCGCAATAAAGCGTCCGTCAGATGTACCACCTGTAGTCAGTAGTGCTGGTTTTACGTCATTAACGTGGCCAACGGCATCAACAATAGCATCAAGCAGTGAGCCTGCGTCTGTTAAGAACGGGTCGCCATTGAATGTCCATTTCAAATCGTATTCGAAATCGTATTTGTCGAGTGTATTTGTGATTCTCTCAACGATGATGTCGTTGTTTAACTCTGTGCTAAAACGAAGGTTAAACTGAACATTAAACTCACCAGGAATCACGTTTGATGCGCCCGTGCCCGCACTTACATTTGGGATCTGGAAGCTGGTTGGTGGGAAGTAGTCATTACCTTTATCCCACTCGGTAGTAGCCAGTTCATTGATCGCAAGCAGAGAGCTGTGTACCGGGTTGTTCGCTAGGTGAGGGTACGCAACATGACCTTGCGTGCCTTTAACTGTTAGGTCACCAGTGATAGAACCACGACGGCCGTTTTTCACGACATCACCGACGTACTCAGTACTTGATGGTTCACCCACAATACACATGTCGATGTTCTCGCCACGAGCCATCAGTGCTTCAACAACACGTACCGTACCGTTGATGAAAGGACCTTCTTCATCTGACGTGATAAGGAAACCGATTGAGCCGCTGTGGTCCGGGTGTTTAGCAATGAACTGCTCGACAGCAACAATCATTGAAGCCAAAGAACCTTTCATGTCTGCCGCGCCGCGACCGTGCAGGAAACCATCTACGATAGTCGGTTCGAATGGTTTAGTGTTCCATTGCTCAATTGGGCCTGCAGGTACAACATCAGTGTGGCCAGCAAAGGCAAATAGAGGCGCCTCTGTACCACGGCGAGCCCAAAAGTTCGTCGTATCTTCAAATACCATCACTTCGATTTCGAATCCGAGTGCTTTTAAGCGTTCAATCATTAAATCTTGGCAGCCTGCATCTTCAGGGGTTACTGATTGGCGGCTAATGAGGTCTTTTGCCAGAGCCAAAGTTGGGCTATCTGTCATCCTTGAATTCCTTGTTTAAATAAAACGTCTAGTCATTAATTTTTAGGACGCTGATTCCGAGAACAACGTCCAGTTGTCTGTCTATGTAAATAATACGCTCTAAGCAAAAATAGCGGCGTATTGGTCGGCTTTAAATCCGATATGAAGCTTGCCGTCTACTTTTAGTATCGGTCGCTTAATCATTGCTGGTTGCTCAACAAGCAGAGTTACGGCTTTGTCTTCCGTTAATGTATCTTTCTGTTCTTGTGAAAGTTGGCGATAAGTCGTACCACGTTTGTTCAATACAAGTTCCCAGCCAAGTTCTGAACAGAAGGTCGTAACCAACTCTTCAGTGATGCCTTGTTTGCGATAATCGTGAAATTCGAACTTGATCCCTTCAGCTTCGAGCCATTTCTTTGCTTTTTTAATGGTGTCGCAGTTCGGAATGCCAAACATAGTGATAGTCATTGTTCTTCCTTTGGGTGATTTTATTTCGTTGTTATGAGTTGAATCCTATCAGGAAGCTGCAATTCAGACAAAATAGAGTGAGGAATATTTCATAGAGTGAAAAAAAACAGTAAGAAAATGTCACTATTGGAGACTTATTGATCAACCTCAACATGTTGTCAGCGAAAAAAGAAATAATTGAGTTGCACATATATAGGAGGTGTCAATGGAGTTGAGTCCTGTTTTTGCAAGGCGGCTATATTTAGCATTGTTAGTGGAAAGCCTTGATAGGCCAAATGTGCCTAAACTCATCGAAAAAACGGGTTGGCCTCGTCGTACTATTCAAGATGTACTCAAGGCGTTACCGGGGATCGGTATCGAACTTATGTTTGTTCAAGATGGGCGACGTCATAATGATGGCTATTACCAGTTATCCGACTGGGGTCCATTTGACAGTCAATGGGTTATCCAACGTAAAGGCGATATAGCAATAAGCCTTGGATTTAGTGCATAAGCCAGCGAAAGCTGGCTTTCTTTTTTGCAGTAGAAGTAGAAGTAGAAATCGAAATAGAAGAGGTAGCCTCTCGCTCATTTGAGTGCTGAGCTGTCTAACTATATTTCTACCTACTTACACAGATAGGCAGTGCCCAACATAGTCACGGAACTGGAAAAGTCTTGGGGAAGTGTAAATATCACGGTATCTGCACCTAACTCGATCGTATTTGACTTGAGCTCATTCATCGCGCCCTGAATCAAGGTGTCATTTGGGTAAAACAGGTAACTATACCAATGGCCCTCGCTGCCAGTGACTTCCCCTTTATACTTACATTTATCGATATTAATCACGCCATGGTAATCCATTTGCACGTTGGCAGCTTCGCTATGAGGCGTTGATGTCGGTGTCGTGCAACCGAGTAACACGCTACTCATAGCCAAAGCGATTAATTCCTTTTTCATACGCTTATCCTGTTATTTCATCAAATAAATCGCGAAGCCTATCCAGCTTGCGAACAATAATAACCACGGCAATTTACTGGCGTGATTTGATGTTGTTTCATTATTCGAGTCGACATTCTGTTCTTGGTCTTGGTTCGCTTGTAGAGTCTGCTTCTCTTTCTGTACGCGCTTTTTAGCTTTATCGGCTTGGCGGCCACGTTCTTTCTGCTGCTTTTTATAGAGTGCGATGCCTTTCTCGATACCTTGAGCAATCAATTTGGTTTGTTCTTTGGTTTGAGCTGGCTTTTGTGTCGCTTTGGCTATCTTCAGTGCTTCTTGTTGTGATTCAACAGATGGTGTATTAGTTTTCTTTTTCATACTGAGTTCGATAATTAAAACGGATTAACCAATAAGATAACGCAAACCTAGTTAAGTATGAATGATTTGCGTTAAAGTGTTGGTTTGAAAATAAGTGAAAGTGAGATTTGTGCGGTACTCCATAGAACAATACGACAAGCACGGCTTTTTAAAAGCCCCAATCCTATTATGGTTAGGTTGGCTATTCTTGGCGAAAGCTTTGGTCGTTTTCATTGTTGCAGGTGCAAGCCGAGAGTCGGGCACTGATATCCTCGAAATCATCTATCCAGATCATCAAATGTTTTATGTTGGGATTGCATTGAGTATTCCGATCTTGTTACTCATGTGGTTGTTTGGACTCAGAACACCAGAGAGAAAGCGTCTCAATAAAGTCGTATCTTGGGGGCGTTGGGTCACCATGGTGGCTATCTTGGCACAGGGGTCTCATACCATTTATTTAATCTATCTGGATAATGGATGGTTCCGTTGGTCAAATGGCATCACCCTGTTATTGCTCCTATGGTTAGCGCTTTTTCTAACCAATAGTCATGCCGCTAGGGATTGCTTTAAAGTGGTTGAGCTCGAAGACTGATTATCATCAAAACATTTGTCCTATTCACAATTATACTTAGAAGCTAAAACTGGAAGGAATAATCTATGCTTAATGTCTCAAATGAGCAGCCTAACGTTCAAAGTGCTATCTTACCAGAAGCAGGGCCTTTCGCTCTTTACGTTCAACTAAAAGTGAATGCTAACGCTGCTAATGTATTAGCGGAAATTCAAAAGATTCCTGCGCTAATCGAAGAGCTCAACCAAACTCAGCCAGATGCGAACTTAACGGCGTCAGTTGCGTTCTCAAAGGCTTTTTGGGATAAGTTCGAGCAAGCTGCTCCGTCTGACCTCATTGATTTCCCTGCGCTTGGAGAAGGTGATGTCACTGCACCGAGCACATCGTCTGATGTTCTGATTCACTGTCATTCAAATCGACACGATCTGCACTTTTTCATCCTACGTAAATTGCTATCTGAAGTAGCTGCGGACGTTGAAGTAGTTGATGAAACCTACGGTTACCGCTTCCTAGATTCACGTGACATGACCGACTTCGTTGATGGCACTGAAAACCCGAAAGACGCACAGCGCGCTGAAGTAGCGATTGTGCCTGAAGGTGAATTTGCGGGTGGTAGCTATGTGATGGTGCAACGTTTTGTCCATAACCTACCTGCTTGGAATCGATTGAATGTATCGGCACAAGAGAAAGTCGTTGGTCGTACTAAGCCCGATTCAATTGAGTTAGACGATGTTCCTGCGGCGTCTCACGTTGGTCGTGTGGATATCAAAGAAGAAGGCAAGGGCCTGAAAATTGTTCGTCACAGCCTGCCTTACGGCACAGCAACGGGCGACCATGGCTTATTGTTCATTGCTTACTGTAATGTCCGTCATAACTTTGATGCGATGCTAGAGAGCATGTACGGCGTAACAGATGGTAAAACAGACCAACTGCTGCGTTTTACTGAAGCGGTGACAGGCGCTTACTACTTTGCACCGTCGACTGACATGTTGAGTGCATTAACGGTTAAGTAAATCGTCTCAAAATAGAATAAACAAAGGGAGCCTCAGGGCTCCTTTTTTATTAAAGCTTTAGATGAATTGGTCGATACAAGAGCAATCGTGAGTTTTATTCATCTTTTTGTAAGTGAAGGTCTATGGCTATAACTGTTAATACAAATGTCTCAGCGCTGGTGGCTCAGAGGAATCTGTCGAATGCCAACAACATGCTGAACCAATCTTTGGAGCGCTTAGCTTCAGGGAGTCGTATTAATAGTGCAAAAGACGATGCGGCTGGCTTACAAATTTCGAATCGATTAGAAGCGCAGATGAGCGGCATTGATGTCGCGGTTCGAAACGCTAACGATGGAATCTCCATTATGCAGACTGTAGAAGGAGCGATGAATGAAACCACCAATATCATGCAACGCATGCGAGATTTGTCGCTGCAGGCGAGTAATGGTTCGAATAGCCAGTCTGAAAGGACAGCGATTCAAGAAGAAGTGACAGCTCTAAATGATGAGTTGAATCGAATTGCTGAAACGACTTCATTTGGCGGTAAAAAACTTCTTAACGGTAGTTTTGGTAGTTCGTCATTTCAAATCGGTGGCAGTTCTGGTGAAGCGGTGCAGATAGGTTTGAAAAACATGCGAACCGATGACATCAATATGGGTGGTTTTAGCTATGTCGCCAATGGCATGGCAAGTGACTTGTGGGAAGTCGAATCCAACCAGAATGATATGACGATGTCGTTTACCGACCGTTTTGGTCAGCCACAAGAGATCACCATTAACGCGAAAGCGGGCGATGATATTGAAGAGTTGGCGACCTATATTAATGGCCAAACGGATCTGGTCTCGGCTTCAGTTAATGATGAAGGACAGCTTCAGATCTATATGTCTGGTGAAGACACGGCAGGCACGATCTCTTTCTCAGGTTCATTAGCCAGTGAGCTTTCGATGTCGGCGGGCTATTACGAGTCAGTCGATGACATTAATGTAACCGATGTGGGAGGTGCTCAGCGCGCCGTCTCTATTTTGGACACAGCGATGAAGTACGTTGATAGTCATCGTTCTGAACTAGGGGCAATGCAAAATCGTTTTGATCATGCCATCAATAACCTTGAAAATGTTCATGAGAACTTGGCGACATCCAACAGCCGAATCAAAGATACCGACTACGCCAAAGAAACCACTCAAATGCTCAAGCAACAAATACTACAACAAGTCAGTACCACTATTTTGGCTCAAGCTAAGCAAGCGCCCAATCTAGCTTTAACGCTGCTTGGCTAATAAATTACCTCAAATCTTATAAAGGTAATTCAGCTTAACTAAAGCCCTTTGGTTAATAAAAGCACAACTTTTCGCTCGACCGACTTATCGACAACTTTAGTGTTTTTCTCATCTTTTTTTGATAATTTCACTGCCAGTCACGCTTTCTTCCCCTTTCTCGCTATTTCTTTAATTTTATTGTTTTTTTCCTAAAGGTTTCAGTATTCATGCCGTTATTAATAGTAACTTAGAGATAACTACTTGGTTTTCCGAGACGTCGGAAACCGCTATACCGGAAAATCAATTGGAGAAGTCACCATGGCAGTGAATGTAAATACCAACGTTTCAGCGATGACAGCACAACGTTACCTAAACAACGCAAACAGCGCACAACAAACATCAATGGAGCGTCTAGCTTCAGGCTCTAAAATCAACAGCGCGAAAGATGACGCTGCGGGCCTACAAATCTCGAACCGTTTGAACGTTCAGAGTCGTGGTCTTGATGTTGCTGTTCGTAACGCGAACGACGGTATCTCTATTGCACAAACTGCTGAAGGTGCAATGAACGAGACAACAAACATCCTGCAACGTATGCGTGATTTGTCTCTACAATCTTCAAACGGCTCAAACTCAAAATCTGAGCGTGTAGCGATTCAAGAAGAAGTAACAGCTCTGAACGACGAACTGAACCGTATCGCGGAAACCACGTCTTTTGGTGGCAACAAGCTGCTTAACGGTACTCACGGTACTAAATCATTCCAAATCGGTGCGGACAACGGTGAAGCGGTAATGCTTCAACTGAAAGACATGCGCTCTGATAACGCTCAGATGGGTGGTAAGAGCTACCAAACTGAGAACGCGAAAGACAAAGACTGGAACGTTCAAGCTGGCGCAAACGACCTAAAAATGTCGTTCACTGATAACTTCGGCCAAGCACAAGAAATCGATGTGTCTGCGAAAGCGGGCGACGACATCGAAGAGCTAGCAACGTACATCAACGGTCAACAAGATTCTGTTAAAGCGTCCGTAACTGAAGACGGTAAGCTGCAAATGTTTACTGGCAACAATAAAGTTGAAGGCGAAGTGGCATTCTCTGGCAGCCTTGCTGGTGAACTAGGCATGCAACCTGGTAAAGATGTAACGGTTGATACTATCGACGTAACATCAGTTGGCGGCGCACAAGAATCTGTTGCAGTTATCGATGCGGCACTTAAGTATGTAGATAGCCACCGTGCTGAACTGGGTGCTTTCCAAAACCGTTTCGACCACGCTATCAGCAACTTAGACAACATTAACGAGAACGTTAACGCATCTAAGAGCCGTATTAAAGATACCGATTTCGCGAAAGAAACGACTCAGATGACTAAGTCTCAGATCCTTTCTCAAGCTTCAAGCTCGATTCTTGCTCAAGCGAAGCAAGCGCCGAACTCGGCACTTAGCCTACTAGGTTAATCGATTGAAAGGCCACGTTGCCAAGTTGGTTATAAGCGCTGTTGATCATTAGTGCTGTTGATCATAAACGTTAACGTTAGGCTTCCACAAATTAGCTCGTGGTGAGAGATGAGCGCTAAACAGACCCAGCTTCGGCTGGGTTTTTTATTGCCTGTTATTTAGCTAAGATATATTTGGAAAAGTGCTGTGCGGGTAAACAGAAGCAAAAGCGAGATTCCCTATCACGCTCGTTCCTCACTGTAGGGAGTGACGACTATAGGGCGGTATTGATCCATTGTTTACCTGAATCGAAGTCTTTAGTCGTATCTCAGAATCGAGTAGAACGAGATATCAGAGATCTCTGTTTGTTAAAATTCACAAGTGTAATTTGATGTATAGGCGAAATGCCTTGAATAGCGCTTAACAACGTTTAGTAAAAAACTAGGTCGGATAGCAGGAGATAAACGGTCAGTGTAGTTTTCATTGGTTGAGGGAGCTAGGAGAAGGGTTTCGGTGTGATAGTCAGTAATGCCTATCTGAGGTATTGAACAAATATAGCAGGCACAAAAAACGCCACCCTTAGGTAGCGTTTTAATTAAAGCAGATAAGTAATCGAAATTACTTAGTTACTTTAAGAACTGGAGTTTCGCCAACAGTTACAGAACCAGAAAGCTTGTTCAGCTCCTTGATTTCGTCCATGTTAGAGATAACAACTGGAGTAAGCGTAGATTTCGCTTTCTCTTCTAGAAGCGCTAGGTCGAAAGTGATGATAGTGTCACCAGCTTTAACAGATTGACCTTCTTCAGCTACACGAGTGAAGCCTTCGCCTTTAAGTTCAACAGTATCGATACCGAAGTGAACGAAAAGCTCAACACCGTCGTCAGACTCAATAGAGAATGCGTGGTTAGTTTCGAAGATCTTACCGATAGTACCGTTAACTGGAGCTACCATTTTATCGCCAGCTGGTTTGATAGCGATGCCGTCACCAACGATTTTTTCAGCGAAAACTACATCTGGCACGTCTTCGATGTTTACGATTTCACCAGAAAGAGGTGCGATGATTTCGATTGCACCAGCATCAGCGCTGTCATCAGATACAAGCTTTTTCAGTTTGTCAAACAGACCCATTGTGTCATGCTCCTAACGTTTAGTTTTATTCTGTAGAATATACTATACCAATCTAACAAATTAGACGACTATTTTTAGCCGTCTAACTTTATTAAGCTCTTGGTGATTACTGAGTTTTCTCAGCGATGAATTTTTCTACGCAAGCTTCAATTTCTGCAGCTGTAGGTAGAGATAGTGCTTCGTCAGCCATAGCTTTAACTTCTGCGAAGTTAGAGTTACGGATTACTTTCTTAACTTTAGGGATAGAGATACCGCTCATAGAGAACTCGTCTAGACCCATACCAAGAAGAAGTAGAGTTGCACGCTCATCGCCTGCTAGCTCGCCACACATACCTGTCCATTTGCCTTCTTTGTGAGAAGCATCGATTACTTGCTTGATTACAAGAAGAACCGCTGGAGATAGTGGGTTGTAAAGGTGAGAAATCATCTCGTTACCACGGTCAACTGCAAGAGTGTATTGCGTTAGATCGTTAGTACCGATAGAGAAGAAAGCGACTTCTTTAGCAAGGTGGTGTGCGATTGCAGCTGCTGCTGGAGTTTCAACCATTACGCCAATTTCGATGTCTTCATCGAATGCGTGACCTTCAGCGCGAAGTTCAACTTTGTACTCTTCGATTGCTTTTTTCAGTTCACGGATCTCTTCAATAGAAATGATCATTGGGAACATGATACGTAGCTTACCGTGTGCAGATGCACGAAGAATGCCGCGTAGTTGGTCACGTAAGATTTCACGACGATCCAAGCTGATACGTACTGCACGCCAGCCTAGGAACGGGTTCATTTCTTCTGGAAGATCCATGTATGGAAGATCTTTATCGCCACCGATATCCATTGTACGGATAATCACTGACTCACCGTGCATTGCTTCCGCTACTTCTTTGTAAGCAACGTATTGCTCTTCTTCAGTAGGAAGTGCAGTACGGTCCATGAATAGGAATTCAGTACGGTATAGACCAACACCTTCGCCACCGTTGCGCAGGATACCGTCACAGTCTTTAACTGTACCGATGTTGCCGCAAACTTCTACTTGATGGTTATCAAGCGTGATAGCTGGTAGGTCTTTAAGTTTTGCTAGTTCAGCCGCTTCTGCTTCAAAATCAGATTTGATTTTCTTAGCTTCTGCTAATTCAGCGTCAGAAGGGTTGATGATGATCTTGTTGTTCATCGCGTCTAGCACTAGCATGTCGCCGTTCTTAACTTGCTTAGTGATATCGTTAGTACCAACGATAGCTGGAAGCTCAAGTGAACGTGCCATGATTGAAGTATGAGATGTACGACCGCCGATGTCACAAACGAAACCAAGAACGTAGTCTAGGTTGATTTGTGCAGTTTCAGATGGCGTTAGGTCGTAAGCAACTAGGATAACTTGTTCATTGATATCTGCTAGAGACACAATGTTGATGCCTAGTGCATTTTTAACGAAGCGAGTACCGATATCACGGATATCAGTCGCACGTTCTTTTAGGTACTCATCATCAAGTGACTCAAGTGCAACAGCTTGCTCTTCGATCACTGTGTAGATCGCGTTGTCTGCGTGCATTTTGTCTTTCTTGATGAGTGCTAAAATCTCTTCTTCTAGCTCTTCATCTTCAAGCAGCATGATATGGCCTTCAAAGATTGCTTCTTTTTCTTCGCCAAAAGTTTCAAGTGCTTTTTGCTTTACAACTTCAAGTTGTTGAGAAGATTTGTTACGAGCGTCAAAAAAACGCTGAACTTCTGCTTCAACTTGATCGTCTGAGATAGATTGAGTGTTTAGGACAATTTCATCTTCTTGAAGTAGTAGTGCTTTACCGAAAGCAATACCAGGAGATGCTAGGATGCCTGAAATCATAGCCTTACCTTAGTTGTTCAACTGTAAACGGGAGAATGTGTGACTTTAAGTCGTCGACTAAATGTCGCGCTTATTGCTATCTATTTCGAACAAAGCCACTTTGCTGTGCAAAATGGCTTTGAAAGAAGGAGACCGTATTAGTGTAGTTGATCCATAAGAGCAACTAGGTGGTCTACTGCTTGCTGAGCTTGAGGGCCTTCAGCTGAAATAGTAACGTTAGTACCTTTTACTAGGCCTAAAGTTTGTAGCTTGAACAGGCTTTTCGCGCTAGCGCTTTTGCCGTTAGAAGTCACTGTGATGTCAGCGTCGAAAGATTTTGCTTCTTTAACGAACTGTGCAGCTGGACGTGTGTGAAGGCCGTTTTCTGCTGTGATTTCTACTTGCTTCTCGTACATTTTATATACCCCAATTAATTTATTTTTTGTAAGTTTGTAACCAATTCAGCTTAACTGCTTTAACGTAAATCCGCTAGAGGCTAGTACGCTATGTTCGTGTTAGAACTTAGACTGGTTATAAATTTTTATCCAGCCATGGTCGTCTTTTGTTGAGTACTCATGACTTTCAGAATCTGTTTATTGCTTCTTTTATTTTGAAGCGAAAAATAAAACAGAGCTGATATTACCAAAGGTGGGGCAGGGATCAACAAAAAAGCCCCTAAACGGGGCTTTTTTGGACGAAAAATTGATTTGACCACATATTACTGTTGGTTCTCTTTTTCCGTAAAGATGCCTGCAAACAAGGCTGTACTTAGGTAACGCTCACCAGAACTTGGTAACACAGTAACGATAGTTTTTCCTGCAAATTCAGGTAGTTCGGCAATTTTGTTAGCCGCTACAACAGCTGCGCCAGATGAGATACCAGCAAGGATACCTTCTTCTTTCATTAGGCGTTGAGCCATCTCAATCGCTTCTTCAGAAGTTACCGATTCAACTCGGTCAATAATCTCTAAATCTAGGTTTCCAGGGATGAAACCTGCACCAATACCTTGGATTTTGTGCGGAGCTGGTTTGATTTCTTCGCCAGCAAGCGCTTGTGCAATCACTGGAGACTCTGCTGGTTCAACCGCTACAGAAGTGATCGCTTTACCTTTCTCGCCTTTAATGTAACGGCTTGTACCAGTAAGCGTACCACCGGTACCTACGCCAGCGACAAATACATCGATTTCGCCATCTGTTGCTTCCCAAATTTCAGGGCCAGTTGTCTTCTCGTGAATTTGTGGGTTAGCTGGGTTGTTGAATTGCTGAAGCAGCAGATACTTTTCTGGGTCTGAAGCGACAATTTCTTCTGCTTTAGCTATCGCGCCGTTCATGCCTTTTGGTGCTTCAGTCAGTACTAAGTTTGCACCTAGTGCTTTAAGCAACTTACGACGCTCTAGGCTCATTGACTCAGGCATAGTTAGCGTTAGCTTGTAACCGCGAGCGGCTGCTACGAATGCAAGAGCAACACCTGTATTACCACTGGTAGGTTCAACAAGCTCGATACCTGGTTTAAGAGTACCTGCTTTTTCTGCTTCCCAGATCATGTTTGAACCGATACGACACTTAACACTGAAGCTTGGGTTACGAGCTTCGATCTTAGCTAGGACGTTACCTTTGCTTACTTTGTTAAGGCGGACTAGCGGTGTGTTACCAATCGTTAGGGTGTTGTCTTCGTAGATCTTGCTCATGCGATATTCCTTCATTTAATGACAGAACTAAACGTAGTATATCAATCACTTTACCGTCTAGTGTCTTTCGATGTTTGTTCAGCTTGAATTTAGATTAAACAACTTGAAAAAAAGGTAAAAGGATTAAAAAGTTATATCATATAGATATGTAGGAGAGTTCACGCCTATCTTTACTGGTCATTGAATTTTCAAAAGATAGGCGCGGAAAGGTAAGTGGGGTCGTTTATCGACGAGAGTTTAATGCTTGTTCTTTGAATTCAACAACCCACATGGCTGTGGCACCACAAACCGCAACAGGCACTACGATCAGGTTTAAAATTGGAATTGTCGTAAACACAGAAACAAGCGCACCGAAGCTGTAGGTCTTACCTTGTTTTTGTTTCAAAATGTTTCTCATATCATCGAATTTGATTTTATGGTTATCAAATGGGTAATCAGCGTACTGGATAGCGAGCATCCATGCGGTGAAGATGAACCATAAAAACGGTGCAACGGTTTGTCCGAGTGCTGGAATTAACAAAAGTAGGAATAAACCGATCGCTTTTGGCAGAACGTAGACAAGTTTGCGCCATTCTCTCGCTAATATACGTGGCGTATCTTTGAGGACATCAAGTAAACCATCGTCATTGACTTTTTTGCCACTAAGCAGCTCTTCTACCTTTTCTGCGAGTAATCCATTGAACGGCGCAGCAATGAAGTTAGCGAGCGTGCTAAAGAAATACGAAAACGTGGCCAAGACGGTTATGACAAGTAGCGGCCATAAAATGTATGACAACCACGACAAGAAGCTTGGCAATGCACCAATCCATCCTTCAATCCAAGTGTTGAGGTTGGAAAAGATATAAAACAAAGCACCACCAACGAGTAACACGTTAGCGATGAGTGGAAGTAAAACAAACTTACGAATGCTCGGCGACAAAGCGATTTTTATTCCGAAAATAAAATAGCCAAAGCCTGAGCGGGGAACAGATTCAATAGTCATATTAAAATTAGGTCACATGTGAATTTGGTTAAATAGCAAACATCCCTAGTGTACTAGACCGAAATTAAGAAAAAAAGCGTGGTGAAAATCACACCATGTAAGGAACTAATTGTATTAAGTTGTTCTAAAACAGTGGCTACTTTTGATAGAGTAGTGAGATTAGCCAAATTAACCCAACTTAGTGACAGCGTGTTTATAGCTAGTCGACTAAGAAAGCTGAGAGCGAAAAATGCAGGAATTGCGATTTGTACTCATTATTGTTGGCGCATTAGCTATCGCCGCATTATTGTTCCATGGTCTATGGACGAGTAAAAAAGAAGGGAAAGCAAAGTTTGGAGATAAGCCGCTTGGTAAGCTTGATAACGACAGCTTAGATGAAGCAGAAACGATCCCAAACCGTTCATTCGCCCCAGAAGATGATTTTGAGATAATCCGAAAAGAGCGTAAAGAGCCGGATTTTGCAGTCTCACCATCTGAGACTGATCCGCTGATTGACTCAGATCCACTTACTGCGCCACAAACGAAAGAAGTTATCGAAGACGACATCGAATTGAATGATCTTCCTTCCTTCAGTGTTAAAGAAGAACCAATTCAGATCGAGAGTGAACCTGAAGACATACAAGAGGCCACTGAACCAGAGGTTCCAAGCTTTGAATTGACTGACGAGCAAAAAGAAAGTCATGCTGGTTTTCAAGAGCAGTACGGTTCGTTTGAAGAAGCTTCTGATTCGGTTACCGAACCACTCGTTCCTAGTGGATCATTGACGCCAAGTGAACCGCTTGTTTCGAAAGAGGTCGTTGCTCCACAAAGCGCCGCGCCTGTTGAAGAAGCTAAGCCAGATGAAGAACTTGGCTTAGAAGTGATTGTTCTTAATGTTCACTGTGCTGGAGAAATCCCATTCGTAGGGACTGAACTTTTCCGTAGTATGGAGAATAACGGCCTAACTTATGGTGAGATGTCTATCTACCATTGTTTTGCACAATCTAGCGATGAGCCAAAAGTTATTTTCAGTGTTGCGAACATGATGCAGCCGGGAACTCTAGAACATGATGATCCTGCTGACTTTACAACGAAAGGTATTTCGTTCTTTATGACGCTGCCTTGTTACGGTCAAGCTGATCAGAACTTTAATGTAATGCTGAGTGCAGCTCAGAAAATTGCTGATGATATGGGCGGAAACGTTTTGGACGAGTCACGTAACTTAATGACGCCCAATCGTTTGTCAGACTACCGCAAGCAAA
This sequence comes from Vibrio sp. QJM3NY_39, assembly GCF_057785895.1. Classification (NCBI taxonomy): domain Bacteria; kingdom Pseudomonadati; phylum Pseudomonadota; class Gammaproteobacteria; order Vibrionales; family Vibrionaceae; genus Vibrio; species Vibrio sp. QJM3NY_39. The sequence continues at coordinate 874,123 of NZ_CM173505.1, forward strand.
TCAGAGACTTTATGACCGCTACGAATGCCTAGCCGTATTGTTTAGCCTTGTAAATAATCTATATTTATAGAAAAGGGCTCCTAAGGGAGCCCTTTTTGATATTTCAATCACGACAGAGAATGATATGAAAGAATCGATTCAAGTTACCTTAGAGCAGTTAAGAGAAACTCTGCACTATCATGCCGTTCGTTATTATGTAGAAGATAGCCCTGAGATCCCTGATGTCGAGTACGATCGATTGATGCAACAGTTGCTAAAGATCGAGGAAGAGAATCCAGAGCTTGTGACGGTGGATTCTCCGAGCCAACGTGTCGGTGGTCAGCCTCTCGATGGCTTCACTCAAGTGACTCATGAGATCCCGATGCTTTCTCTGGACAATGCATTCTCTGATGAAGATTTGGATGCGTTTAATAAGCGTATGTCTGATAGAGCGCCAATGGCCAATCTTAAGACTTTCTGTTGTGAGCCTAAGCTTGATGGCTTAGCGGTAAGCCTACTCTATGTAAATGGCACCTTAGTTCAGGCTGCAACGCGTGGTGATGGCGCTACTGGCGAAAACATCACAGAAAACGTACGAACGATTAGCTCGATTCCGCTTAAGTTGCAAGGCGAAGGTTGGCCAGAACGTATTGAGGTTCGTGGTGAAGTGTTTATGCCTAAAGCAGGCTTCGATAAACTGAATGAGTTGGCTTTGAAGAAGGGCGACAAAGTTTTTGTTAACCCACGCAACGCCGCTGCAGGTAGCCTGCGTCAACTTGACTCTCGCATTACAGCGAAACGTCCACTGGCTTTCTACGCATACAGTGTCGGTGTTGTTCAAGGAGCTGAGCTTTCGAATAGCCACTATCAACGCTTCTTGCAGCTGAAAGGCTGGGGTTTGCCAATGTGTCCTGAAACTAAGCAGCTAAGCTCGCTTGAGGACGTAAAAGCGTACTATCAAGATATTATGACTCGTCGTGATGCTCTGGCTTATGAGATTGACGGTGTGGTGATTAAGGTTGATGACATTGCCGCACAAGTCACTCTAGGCTTTGTTGCACGAGCACCTCGTTGGGCTATTGCATACAAATTTCCCGCTCAAGAAGAGATTACATTACTTAACGATGTTGAGTTTCAGGTGGGTCGTACAGGCGCAATTACGCCGGTGGCTAAACTAGAACCTATCTTTGTTGGTGGTGTGACGGTAAGTAATGCCACGTTGCACAACGCTGATGAGATTGCTCGTTTAGGTGTGAAGGTCGGAGATAGCGTAATCATTCGTCGTGCTGGTGATGTTATTCCTCAGATTGTAGCTGTTGTGCAAGATCGTCGCCCTGATAGCGCTAGAGACATTGTATTCCCTGATGCTTGCCCAGTATGTAACTCTGCAGTAGAGCGCGTTGAGGGAGAGGCTGTAGCGCGTTGTACTGGTGGCTTAGTCTGTCAGGCACAGCGTAAAGAAGCGCTTAAGCACTTTGTGTCTAGAAAGGCGCTGGATGTTGATGGTCTTGGCGTAAAAGTGATCGAGCAGCTTGTAGACCGTGAAATGGTAGAAACTCCAGCCGATCTCTTTAAGTTAAGCGCTGGCGTTATTACGGTTCTTGACCGTATGGGGCCTAAATCGGCACAGAATGTAGTGAGTGCGCTTAATAAAGCCAAAGACACGACATTAGCGCGTTTCCTTTATTCTCTAGGGATTCGCGAAGTGGGTGAAGCGACGGCTATGAACTTAGCTCAGCACTTTAAGACGCTGGAGTTGGTTCAAGCAGCAACTCATGAACAGTTGGTTGAAGTGTCAGATATTGGTGACATCGTAGCAAGTCATCTAACGAGCTTCTTCTCGCAGGAGAAAAACAGAGCCGTAGTCGAGCAGTTGCTAGAGCTTGGTGTTAACTGGCCTGCAATCGAATCTGTTGCGGATGACCAAGAGCTGCCGTTAGAAGGTAAAGTGGTTGTGTTGACGGGCTCACTGTCTAAATTAGGACGCAGTGAAGCGAAAGCCGCTTTGCAGGCTTTGGGTGCAAAAGTAACCGGTAGCGTGTCTAAGAAAACGGATATCTTATTTGCTGGTGAAGCCGCTGGTTCTAAACTGACTAAAGCACAAGATTTAGGTATCGAAATAAGAACGGAAGAAGATCTAATTGCACTTATTTCGTAAGTAAATACAGATAAAAAAAGCTCAAAGGCACTCCTTTCAAGGGAGTGCCTTTTTTGTTTCTGATATAAAAATGATGGCTTTTTAATTGTTGAGAATTTTGTTCTTATACGAACTCTAAAATCAGGACAGTGACGCTGCTCAACATTAATGAAATGCCGTTATAGTTGTATTGAAAATGCGAGTCACTTCTATTTTTTTAAGAGCGGGTTTAGTGTAAGTAATTGATATTATTTTATTTAATTGTTTTTGGTTATGATCTTTACAATTTATCGATCTGGATCACTAAGTACCTACTAAATTTGCACCAACTCATATTTTTTTAGATGAAAATTAAGTTCTCATTGATCTTTTTGAGGGCGAAGTTAGTCTTAATGCCATGGATGCACACGATGTGTATAACCAGAAAGGAAATAGAGAATTCGAGTTTAGGGTTCTCAAACAAGAAAAGGTATTTCTCTCTACGGCGGCCAACTTTAGGCGGGGAATATTCAAACAGCTATATCCATTTTTAGGAGTTTTATTCCATGGAAAACAAAATTTTCAAACGTACTCTACTAGGTGCAACGGTTGCATTTTTATCGACAGGCGTAATGGCGAAAGAAGTTGGTATCAACTCTGATTTCAACGTTGACGTATACGGTGTTGCAGCTATCTCTCTAGTTAACTACAACACGACTGATAACAATGACTCTAGCTCAGGTTATGCTGTAGAGAATGAATCTCGTATCGGCTTCCGTGCTCATAAAGAGATGTTTGATGACGTATTAATCACAATGCAGATCGAATCTGGTTACGTAGATAGCACAGACTGGTCTCATGGTGGTGTTTCAGGCGGTGTGCTTGGTTTCCGTGATACGTTCGTTGGCGCTTCTGGCTCTTGGGGTAACCTTCGTGTGGGTCGTGTTCTTACGCCACTATACGAAATCGTCGATTGGCCATTCTCTAACCCTGGTCTAGGTTCTGTATTCGATTGGGGCGGCATCAATGGTCACTACGATCGTCAATCTAACCAAGTACGTTACGATTCAGCTAAATTTGGTGGTTTCTCTTTTGCAGCTTCTGTTGGTCGTGATGATAACGACAACGGTGGCGGTGCAGCGACTCGTGATGCTAACTTTGTTGGTGCAAGTGCTAAGTACAGCTTCGAAAAAATCACATTCATGGCTGGTGTTGAATCTGGTACTCGTGTAACTGCAGATACCGATGAATCTTGTGTGTTTGACCCAGATGCTCCAGGTACGCCGGATTGCACAGCAGCTGTAGCTGGCTATGACGATGATACGTTCGCTTACATTGTTGGTTTCGAAGCAAGTCTACCTGCTGGATTCGGTATTGCGGCTGCGTATAAAGGCGAAGAGCTAGACAACGGCACGCGCAAATATACGCAAGACTCTTACTCAATCATTGGTCAATACTGGAATGGTCCAATTGGTGTGAAGGTTGGTTATGCTGCAAACTTAGAAGCAGACCTTTCAGGTACTACTGCATCTAACTCAAAATTGGCAGCTGCACAGACTGACGATAGTAACACTATCTCTGCTCAGTTAATGGCTGTTCACAACGGTTTCGTACCTTACCTACGTGTAGCGGGTCGTACTGTTGGTGACGCTGATACAGATATTGTAACTCGCGTTGGCCTTGAGTACGGTTTCTAAGCTAAAGTTATCAGCTTAAAAATAGTTAAATAAAATCAAAACGCTGGTAAATTATTTTGCCAGCGTTTTTCCATAGTGAACATAAGGAATTAGTCATAATGAATAAAGTTAGTGTAGTTGTATTATCATTATTTTTGGGAGCTTGTAGTTCACTCGATTCAAAAAGTGATTTTGCAGATTCAGTTGCGGATGTACAGCCTAAAGGTGGCTATATTCAGGTAACTGGGCAATCTTACGTTGCGGAAAGTAAAGCAAATTTTGGAGCAGACATCCTGAAATCGTCACTCTACTTTACGTACAACAAAGAAGTAACACAGAATTCGGCTCCAGAATCTTCAATTATAATGGATGTGAGCTACTTCCAGAGCTATAAAGAATATGAAACGGTAAGCTTTTTCGGCAAGACGATAGAGCTAGAAGAGAGACAGGTTCCAAGAGAGAGTTGCAGCGAGCACTGTACAAAGACTCAATATATTAAATTTCCATTAAGCGACGCTGATATCCAGCAAGCAAGAGAAAAAAATTTAGAGTTTACGCTTGATGGACAAAACTCAACAATGAGTACAAACTTTATTGTGCCGAAAGCGTATATCGACACGATCTACAATGGTGCGAATAATCATACTGCGATCGCGGTTGCCGCAGTCGCGGTACCTGTAGCAGCGGTTGTTGCTGAAGAACCAAAAGCTTCACAAGCTCAAGATATGGTTAACTACTGGTATGGACAAGCGACAAAAGAAGAGCAGTCTGCAGTGACAGATTGGGCATTCAAAAATCGTAAGAACGCTTCTCCAGCATCAATTGAAGGCTCAAAAGAAATCGAGATGGTTTCATATTGGTTCAATAAGCTAGACAGTGAAGAAAAATCTCAAACTATGATTTGGCTGTTAGAGCAAGAGTAAGCCTCTAACGTAAGTCTCTAGCTATGTTTTTTAACCGCAGTATTGTATAACAGCAGTACTGCTGTTTTTCGTTTTAGGTCGCGCTCTTTGTTTTAGGTAACAATTTGAATTGTAGGTAATAGAGTGAATATTGGTGAAGTAGCGAAACGTGTTGGTACAACAGCGAAATCCATTCGTTTTTACGAAAGTAAAGGCATGATGAGCCCACCACACCGATCAGAAAATGGTTACAGGCAATACGGCGAGATTCATATCGAACAGTTAGAGTTCGTACTGAGAGCTAAAATGGTTGGATTCACTCTCGATGAGTGTAAGTCGCTTGTCGAGTTGGCAATGAATCCGAACAGACAAAGCTACGAAGTAAAGAAGAAGGCCACTCAGAAGTTAGATGAAATTGAATTGAAACTTGCTGAGTTAAATAAAATGAAGGCTCAGTTACAGTCTTGGGTGCATGATTGCCCGGGAGATGCTTCAAACGAATGCCCAATTTTGAACAATTTGTCAGGCCGAAAATAACATATTTTTCTTTAAATCTCGCCTAGCAATCAAATAGTGTGTCAGGCAACAAAGAATATTACTTGCCTGACATTAGTTACCTATCAAAGTACCTTTCCGCCATAGTGTTTGCAGATTAAAAGTGGCACATGAGTGACCGCGTTTCCATCTGAACACTTAACAATAGGTCCCATGTTTCCGTTACCTGGAGACTGACTGCTCGCGAGAGCGCTTCCGAATGATAAGCTGAAAATAGCCGTTAGAATTATTAAAAAATGTCTCATACAAACTCCATTAGGTTTATCTCTAGTTGAGATAATTGAAAGTATGGACAAGGAAAAGAAAATTTCAAAAATTGGACGGACTTAACATTTTTAATAATTATAATTAAGGGAGAGTAAGGTTAATTATTCATATATATTTTGGATAAGAAAACTGACTTTCTTATATCTTTTTAGCTCAATCAAACTTTTTAGCTTTACGAAATAAGAACTTATTTTTTTTTCAATTCAATCTATCACAATGATAATTAGAATGTTCTTTGCTCTCTAAAGTTATTAAAGCCTACATTTATCGATAATGTAGGCCTAATATGCCAATTAGCTATAAAGGCTGGATTATTAGAATTATTCCGTCTAAATCCACAATCTTAATTTCTGTGCCTGATGGAATATCTTGGCTAGCTCTTGCTGACCAAGAAGAGTCTCCTACCTTAATTCGGCAGTTGCCTCTTTTGACCTCTTCGGTAAGAAAAACAGTTTGCCCTACAAGTTGTTTTTCTCTTTGATTTAGCTCTCGTCCAGCATCTGACTGCTTGTCATTAGATAGTTGTCTTCTCCACCACAACCAAGTGGTGATAAGTGAAAAGCTCGCAAAGGACAACCATTGCATCTGCCAACCGATTGGTAGCGCGCCTAATAGCGCTCCGACCAACATGGCAGATATGCCTATCCACAAAAAGTAACCAGCAGTACCAACCAGCTCTAGGGCTAGCAGCGCTAGACCAAATGCTAACCAATGCCAGTGGTTTACTTGCTCTAGTAACTCGAACATAAGTTAGTCCTTACTACCCTTGTCGTTGCTTTGTGCAAACATCTCTGCGATACCTGCAACAGAACCCATTAGGCCAGTCGCTTCGAGTGGTAGCATGATTATCTTGCCGTTTTCAGCTTGGCCAATAGACTTCAATGCGTCGGTGTAACCTTGTGCAATAAAGTAATTGACCGCTTGCATGTCACCTTGAGCGATGGCCGTCGACACCATTTCTGTCGCTTTAGCTTCTGCTTCTGCTGCACGCTCACGAGCTTCTGCTTGCAGGATGGCTGCTTGCTTTTGACCTTCCGCTTTTAAGATTTCTGATTGCTTATGACCTTCCGCTTTTAGGATCTCAGCTTGTCTGACACCTTCAGCCGATAAAATGTCGGCACGTTTGTTTCGCTCAGCTTTCATCTGGGCATTCATCGCGGCGGTTAGATCAGCTGGTGGCTGTACATCTTTGATTTCGATACGAGTAACTTTTACGCCCCATGGGTTAGTTGCTTCATCCACGATATTTAGCAGCTTGGTATTGATCATGTCACGCTGGCTAAGCATTTCATCCAGTTCCATAGAGCCAAGTACTGTACGGATATTGGTGAGGGTTAAATTACGGATCGCATGCTCAAGGTCATTTACTTCATAAGCCGCTTTCGGTGCATCGATAACTTGTACGAAGCAAACTGCATCAATCATGACATTAGCATTATCTTTGGAGATGACTTCTTGAGCTGGGATATCGAGAACTCGCTCCATCATACTGATGCGTTGTCCGACTTTATCGATAAATGGAATGATCAGGTTTAGGCCTGGTTTGAGTGTCTGTGTATAGCGGCCAAAGCGTTCTACGGTCCAGTTATTGCCCTGTGGAACGGTTTTGACACCAGCGAAAATGAACAGTAGTGCGACGACAGTAAAGACGCCAATAGTAATCAATGTATCAATAGCCATACAAAATCCTTTGCAAGTTTAAGTTTTTGATAGTTCACTATTGATACTGACTCATATTTAAATTCTGAGCAAATTTATAAACGAGAAATGGGCCATAAAATATTGATTTTATGGCCCATTTTATATTATTTAATTCGATAAACTAATTGATTAAATTGTCAGTTTTCGATGTTCAATCTAACGATTTTAGGGTTTTGTTAGTAAAGCAGAGAGTACAGTTGTCGACGGTACTTACTGGCAACTGGGTTCCCTTGCCCAAGCGCACTTAAGATGTCCATGAACTCTTTTTTCATATCGCCATCGCAAGTATTTAGATCTTTTGCTAGGAAAGACCACAACAGCTCCATCGCTTCTTCGTTGCGGTTCACTTGGTGATATTGCAATGCTAACTCAGAGGCAGTCTTAGCGTCATTAGAGTCTTGCTGCAGAGCGGTTTCTAATGCCTGTATTTCAGGGCTGTCTGCTGCTTGCTTGTGAAGTTCAAGTTTCGCGACTAAGCCTTTGTAGTAGTTGTCTTGGTACTCTAGAGGAATGGTGGCTAGCTGAGTTTCAGCAAGATCAAACTGTTGCGTTTCTAACAAACACTCTGCGATCGCCAGTTTTACTTCACCTTTATTCGTCAGCTCTGCTGGGAGTTGCTGCATAGCTGCTAGTGCTTGTGTGTGCTCACCTGCTTGCATTTGCTCTAGAGCTTGACGTAATGCAAGTTCATCTTGGCTAGGAAGGTGCTTGTTTAGCATTTCAACAATGGCTTCTAAGCTCTGAGGGCCACCAAGCCCATCGACAGGCTGACCGTTAACAAACAGTGCAATGGTCGGTAGTGCTTGAACCCCAAATTGGCTAGCAATGGCTTGCTCTTGCTCGCAGTTCAATAAAGCTAGGGTGAAAGCGCCATTGTATTGCTGAGTTAATGTTTGCAGTTCAGGAATGACTTGGGCGCTCTCTTGGCTCATTGGTGCCCAAAATTGGATGAGTACAGGGGTCTGCATCGAACCTTCTAATACTTGACGAAAGTTCTGCTCATTAAGTTCAACAATATGCGGAGATTGCATTTACGTTCCTTGAGGTTTGTTTATGGATACGTTGCAAATATGGGGGGATAAGTCGGTAACTTCAAGATCTAACTGGAGTATCTCAGATAAAAAGAGACAAAAATAAAAACGCTATGCTTCGATGTTGGTAGGATGTTTATCTCTACATAGAAGGCATAGCGTAATCATTGAGGTGGTCAGTGAGGTATTGCGTGAGATACTCAAAATAGAATAAACAACGTAATCGCCACACTCAAACCTACCCAATTAAGGCGGTTTAAAGTCATGAAATATCCAGATTAGATTCACCAATTGGGAGTAATTGATGAGATAGGATAAATCATGACATCTTATTGTTACGGAAAAATTACATCGTTACATTAAAGTTTGCGACTGTGCATTCAAAGTTAGAAAATTATGCAGCTTTTCTCAAAATAGGGTCTAACCAGCGACTCGGTAGAATCCTTTTCAATACCGCGAACACTTTAGTCGGGGTCGTAACTCGGTATCTTAGCTTGGGTTTATTGGCCGAAAGTGCGTGAAATACAGGTTCGATACAACTCTCAGGTGGCAGAACAAAAGCGTTGTTCGATGACGCCTTTTCGAGTCGGTCTTTTTGTTGTTGGTAAGCGTCTTGGTGAGCACTGCCAGAAATGTTGATCCATTTATTGAATGCTTTCAGGGCATTGGTTCTAAATTGAGTCTCAATTGGCCCAGGTTGCAGTAACGAGATGTATATACCTCTGCCATGCAGCTCTAAACGCAAGGTATCTGTCCAGCCTTCAATTGCGAACTTTTACGCATTATAAGCGCCACGATATTTCATGGCGGCAAAACCTAATACGGAACTGTTTTGCACGATTCGGCCTTCACCACGTTCGCGCATGTGCGGGAGGATCTGACAAACAAGATGATGCCAACCAAAGAAGTTGGTTTCGAATTGCTCCTTGAGACCTTGGGTCGGTAAGTCTTCTAGCGCGCCTGCTTGACCGTAAGCGCCGTTATTGAATAACCCATACAACCCGTTAGGTGCGAGTGCAATCGCAAGCTTGGCGCCATTCTCGATACTCTCTTGGTTGGAAAGATCTAATTGAATACAAGTGAGGCCTTCATCTTGAAGGCGTTGAACATCCTGTGGGTCACGGCAAGATGCAATGACATGAAAGCCACGTTTTTGAAGTGCATGAGCACATGTATAGCCAATGCCTGTTGAGCAACCAGTGATAAGAATCGACTTGTTCACACTTAATCCTTTATTAGAGTCTCTATCGCTTTAGAGTAAAGAATTAGTCTTGATGTTGTAACAAGTTTTTTAGTGTCGGTTCGATTCTTGAGTAACTAAAGATAAACCCCATTTCAGTGAGCTTCTTTGGTTTGGAACGAATGCTGTCAAAGAGCAGACAAGAAGATTCACCCATCAGAAGCGACATTGCCCATTTAGGAGTGAATAAGAAATGAGGTCGGCGTAGTTGTTTGGCGAGTGTGCTGCTGAACAGTTTGTTGGTGACAGGGTGCGGGGCACACATATTAAATTCCCCTTGAGCGTGAGGCATCGACAATAAGTGGTTGATGGCTCTCACCATATCCAGCATGTGAATCCAAGGCATGTATTGCTCGCCTGAACCTAGCGGTCCACCAACTCCGAGTTTGTACGGCATAAGCATCTTTTTGAGCGCACCGCCATTTTCACCAAGTACAATACCTGTTCGCAGTAGTATCACGCGTGTTCTTTCTGATTGTGCTCTCTTGGCTATCTCTTCCCAATGAGTGCAAACTTTGTGAGGAAAGCTTTCATCTTCTACTTGTAGTGATTCGTCAAACGGATGTTGCTGTTGATCACCATAGTAACCCACGGCTGAGCCGCTAATAAAAGCCTTCGGCGGGTTGCTGCTGGCATGAATTAACTCGACCAGTTTTTCAGTAATGTGCCAGCGGCTGTTACAGATCCTCTCTTTTTGCTCCGCACTCCAGCGCTTGTCAGCGATAGGTTCGCCAGCAAGATTGACCACTACATCGAAGTCATTGAGGTCGCTCAGTCCATCAAGATATTGAATGTAATGAAGGTTATTCTGGTTCAGATGATTTAGGTTTTGCTTCGCTTTTTCGGGGCTCCGCGTCAATAATGTCACGTCGTCAGTGTTCCAGCTTTTGACCAATTCAGAACCAATAAATCCCGTACCACCAGTTAACAATATCTTCATACCAATCTCCCTATTAAACATAATTATAGACATGGCTTGTTTTTGAACGCCAATCAATACGAAAAAATCACTATAACGATCAGTTGGTTTCAATCGTGTGATACCCAAATTACGCCGTATCAATTTACGAAAGAATGAAATTAAATTCATCAAGTTAGGATGTATACCGCTATCACACTTATGGACTTTACTCGGATATGTTACCAACTGCGTAATATTTGTCACATAAGGAATGATAAGGATTTGCCATGATTATTAGTAATTAATAACCAGATACAATTTCAATGACTAGGAGTTGCGATGACGGCAGTGCTTGCTTTGTTTCGAGCCATGTTAGGTAGTCTAAGGGATCTCTTGCCGATCGTGGCGGTGATTGCTTTCTTCCAGCTTGCTGTTTTGCAAGAGCCACTCCCTCATCTTTTGTCTATTCTAACTGGCTTAGTGCTGGTGGTTTTTGGACTGACTTTTTTTATCTTTGGCCTTGAAATGGGTCTGTTCCCAATTGGCGAGTCTATGGCTCAAGCTTTTGCTCGTAAGGGGAGCGTGTTTTGGTTATTGACCTTCGCTTTTTGTTTGGGCTTTGGTACCACCATTGCCGAACCCGCGTTAACCGCAGTGGCTGCTGAAGCAGCAGAAGTTGCAGCTGAAGGTGGTGTTATTCCTAACTCTTTAGATGAAAGGGAACAATATGCCGATGGCCTGCGCTTCACCGTGGCGTTATCGGTCGGTATTGCGATTCTATTAGGCGTACTTCGGATCTTAAAAGGTTGGCCAATTCAGTACATGATCATCGGTGGTTATATTGGAGTTGTGGTGCTCACTGCATTTGCCCCGGAAAACATTATTGGGATTGCGTACGACTCTGGCGGCGTCACAACATCGACGATCACCGTTCCGTTAGTGACCGCATTAGGCGTAGGTTTAGCCTCGGCGATTAAAGGACGAAACCCTATGATTGATGGCTTTGGATTGATCGCGTTTGCTTCACTTCTGCCGATGATGTTTGTCATGGTGTACGGGATGGTGGTGACATGATCAGTGTGCAGCAATTTATCGACACCTTTCTAGGCACTGTGATGGATGTGATTCCGATTGCGGTGATCATCTTTGGTTTTCAGTTAGCGGTACTGCGTAAGCCTGTCAATAACCTTGCCAAAGTGCTCATCGGTTTCTTTTACGTCATTCTTGGCTTATCACTCTTTTTGATGGGGTTGGAGCTCGCGTTATTCCCTCTAGGGGAGACGATGGCAATGCAACTCACCGAACCAAGCTTTTTGACTGAGTTTAAGATCAGCTCTGGTCTTTCATTGGCTTGGTTTGATTATTACTGGGTTTACCTGTTTGCGTTTTGTCTTGGTTTTAGTACCACGATAGCCGAGCCTTCTTTGATTGCTGTAGCGATTAAGGCAAACCAAGTATCCGGTGGCAGTATCAGTGTTAACGGACTGAGAATCGCCGTGGCATTAGGCGTTGCCATCGGTATCTCATTGGGTAGCTACCGTATTGTTGCGGGCGATCCTATCCATTACTACATTATTTGTGGCTATGTCATTGTGGTGATTCAAACCTTTTACGCCCCCAAATTGATCATTCCATTGGCCTACGATTCAGGCGGGGTTACGACATCTACCGTGACTGTGCCTTTAGTGACGGCTCTTGGATTAGGGCTTGCTTCAACTGTACCGGGGCGAAATCCAGTAATAGACGGTTTCGGCTTAATCGCCTTTGCGAGTTTGTTCCCCATTATTTCGGTGATGAGCTACGCCCAAATAACCCAATGGTTAAACCGTTTACACACCTCTAAGGAGAGCAAAGATGCGCTTTAAACTTATCCTAGCGTTTGTAGAAGAGAGCAAAACCGACACTGTGCTCGATGCCGCGCGTGATGCGGGCGCAACCGGAGCAACCGTGATTAATAATGCCAGAGGGCAGGGCTTAAACCAAAAGCGCACCTTCTTCGGATTAACATTAGAGGTGCAAAAAGATGTGCTGCTGTTTGTCGTTGAGGAGCATCTAGCAAGGCATATTCTCGAAAGAATTAGTGAAGTGGGGGAGTTTGACCAAGAATCGGGACAGGGTATTGCAGTACAGATAGATGTGGAAGATGCAGTAGGCGTTGCGCACCAAGTTGAGACGTTAACAAAGGTTGTGGAGGATGAGCTATGAGTACCAGTGAAAAGATCCGAGTAGGCGATGTCATGGCCAATACGTATGTGATTATCGATGGGCTAACTACGGTGTTAGAAGCGATAGAGATGGCGAAGAAGCACAAAGTGAAAGCGATCATCGTCGATAAACGCCATGAGGATGACGAGTACGGTATCGTGTTGATGAATGATATAGCAAAGAAAGTGTTGGCTAAGAATCGATCTCCCAAGCGAACCAATGTTTATGAAATCATGACCAAGCCAGCGCTAAGCGTGTCTGCTGAGATGAACGTAAAGTATTGCGCTCGCCTGTTTGAACGCTTTGGTATCAGTCGCGCGCCAGTAGTTCGTGATAACAAAATAGTCGGTATGGTTAGTTACAATAATATCGTGATCAACGGTATGGTGAGAGATGACGTGTAGCATTTAGATACGTACAATAGGCTCATAAATTTTATGGAGAAGTACGTGTGAAATTATTTTTTGCTTCAGACCTACACGGTTCGCTGCCAGCAACAGAAAAGGTATTAGAACTCTACCAAGCGTCTGGTGCGCAATATTTAGTGCTATTGGGTGACATTCTGAATCATGGTCCAAGAAACCCGATTCCCGAAGGATACAATCCGCCGGCGGTTGCAGAGAAATTGAATGCGTTTTCTCAAGAGATCATCGCCGTTCGTGGTAACTGCGACAGTGAAGTGGATCAAATGCTGTTGTCTTTTCCAATGATGATGGATTACTCATGGGTGTTATTGGAATCAGGTCAGCGTATCTTTCTAACCCATGGTCATTTGTATAACACCACTAAACGACCAGCACTAAAAGCGGGTGATATTATTGCCCATGGGCATACCCATATTCCAGTTGCCGAATACCAAGATGATATCTTTACCTTTAACCCTAGTTCGGTGACATTCCCACGAGATGGTCACGCAGCGAGCCATGGCATCTATGAAAATAATACCTTTAAAGTCATTAGCCTTGAAGGTGACGTAATTGTGAGTGGCGAGCTTTAAATAAACTCAATCGGCGGCGTTAGAAAAGGCTCACTTTGAGTCTACGTGGCCGAGGTCCCTGTCTGGAGCAATGATGTTTCGCACTCTTTGCTTCAGAACTTTCGCTTCTGGAAAACCTTCATCTGCTTTTCTTTCCCAAATCTGCACACCATTACAAAAGATTTCGAACCTGCCTCCGGTGTCTGGATGCAAGCTCACTTGTTCAATTTCTTCGCTAAAGGTATGCAGCAGCTCTTGGCATAACCAACTTGAACGAAGCATCCAATTACACTGACGGCAATAGTGTATTGCGATTGTCGCTTTTGTTGCTGTCTCTTTTGCTGGCGTCAGATTTGGTTGATCCGTATTCATAGTTAATCCTTAAAATGCTACATCCGTAATTTGATACCAACGGCTAACAAAAAAGGGGCATCATGCCCCTTCTATTGATATACCGTTTAATGGTATTCAGCTATTGATATACATAAATAACTGCAGAGTTTTAGTTTGAGAACAAAACGGTAGAACCGTGATTTAAGCTAGTGAGCAGCAGTGCCTTCTGATTAATAATATCAATGCGTCGGCTTTGCTCTGCATCCATCTTAATCACTTGAGTGATAAGTTCGAGTTGCTCTTCCGAAAAGTCTTGGCGCTCAGCAGAAGTTACATCTTTAAACTCCGTTGGCGAAATCAGTAAATAGTTATCGTTAATATCCCACTGACCTGTTTCAGATATGTTGATGACATTCGCAGGTGCAGTTTGAGTGCTGTACAGCCTAACCACTGACATTCTCAGGTACGTACCATTTGGTAGGTATTTCGCATTCGATGACAATTCAACTTTACGAAGCGGCCCGATTGAATCAGCTTGCTTGTTATCGCTAATCAGAGTCACCATTTTCGATTGCCATTCATGCTGAGTGAGCAAGCGCTCTACTTTTGCATCACTGCCCCAATATAACCAACCACTTAAAAATGCAGATAGAACCAGTAAAATAATCGATACTTTTAGTTTCATGTTACTGACCACCGTTACAAATGTCGTTTACATCCGACTGGTTTGCGTAAATTCTTAGGGTTACATTTTCGCTAGAGTAATCTTGCGGGTGAATGTAGTTGAGGGCAAGGTTGTTGGTTTGTCCACCAGTTGCAATCACCTCAGTCGGTTTCAGCATGCCAGTGTGATTGGTGTTGTAGCGCAATACACACTTCTCTATCGCAGGTAGCCAACTGCTGAGATCAGGATGATTGATTGGGGTTTGAATCTTTACACCATCCACTTCAGTCAATGTTCTGAACTCGGATTCTGCGGGGTTAGTAAACGTTAAAACCAGAATTGGTATGATGAAAGCCGCAAGCAATAACGAAAACGCTAACCACTTATTGGTGCTTTTAACCGGGGTCGCAGTTGGTGTTGTTGCTGGTTCCACTTCAACTTTGGTTTCTTGAAACTTTGTAATTGACTCGGGCTCAACAGCTTCAGTCATTGCTTCTTCGGTCATTGTAGGCGTTGCAAACGTTAAGATAGGTTCTACGTCATTTTCTGCAATTTCAGCCGCTGCTGGCTGATCATTTGATGAAAGTGGTGCAGAGCGTTCAACGGTTGCAATAAATTGGTAACCGCGTTTAGGTACCGTTTTTACGAATTCTGGAGATTTGGTCGAGTCCTTGAGCATCTTTCTCAGGGTCGAAACTGCTTGCGTTAAGCTTGAGTCATCAACCTCAAAGCCTTGATCTCGCCAAACATACTCGTGCAATTCATTACGAGTGATAACTTCATTGGGTCTTTCTGACAGCATCAGGAGAATGCGGCTTTCATTGCTGCCAAGGCGCACGACTTCGCCGTCGCTCATTTGATCAACAAGTGAATTGCTATTTGGGTCGAATACGAACCGCTGTGCGAGAATAAACTTTGTGCCGATATTGCTCATTGAATTCTTCTATTTTGGATAATTTTGAGTGCGAAATAGACAAATCTCAGGTGAAGTTCCGTTAATTCTTCACCAAATCATGGCTTCTTTTATGTTCTTTTATATTTATCAGACTCAAGGATAATAAAAACAGATCAAAAAAACAGTGTTTTTATGATTTTTGACCTTGAATTTACATTTGTCATCCTCATGTTAATGAACATAAGAGTGGCATCAAGTGTTACGCCCCTATGGTATTCAACATAAAGTATAGATGTTTTGGAGTAAAAATGAGCGAAACAGCAACGCAAAATAAAGAGACTCGTGGCTTTCAATCTGAAGTAAAACAACTACTTCACCTAATGATTCACTCACTGTATTCAAATAAAGAAATCTTCTTACGTGAGCTGATCTCTAATGCATCTGACGCGGCTGATAAGCTTCGTTTCCAAGCCTTGTCAAACGGTGACCTTTACCAAGGTGATGCAGACCTAGGCGTAAAATTATCTTTTAGCGCTGAAACCAATACTTTAACGATTTCAGATAACGGCATCGGCATGAGCCGCGACAACGTTATTGAGCATTTAGGTACGATTGCTAAATCGGGTACTGCAGACTTTTTCTCAAAGCTGTCTGAAGACCAAAGCAAAGACTCTCAATTGATTGGTCAATTTGGTGTTGGTTTCTATTCTGCATTCATCGTTGCAGACGCGGTAACGGTTCGCACACGTGCAGCAGGTCTAGCGAGTAATGAAGCTGTTCAGTGGCACTCTGCAGGGGAAGGTGATTACACCATCGAAGACATCACTAAAGAGTCTCGTGGTACTGATATCATTCTTCATATGCGCGAAGACGGTAAAGAATTCCTAAATGAATGGCGTCTGCGTGAAGTCATTGGTAAATACTCTGATCACATCGGTATCCCTGTTTCAATCTTAACTGCGGTTAAAGATGACGAAGGCAAAGACACCGAAGAGAAACATTGGGAACAGATTAACAAGGCTCAAGCGCTTTGGACTCGTAACAAGTCTGATATCGAGAAAGAAGAGTACCAGGAGTTTTACAAGCACGTATCTCACGACTTTGCTGATCCATTAACGTGGAGCCATAACAAAGTTGAAGGTAAGAACGACTACACAAGCCTACTTTACATCCCTGCTAAAGCACCTTGGGATATGATGAATCGTGACCATAAGAGCGGCCTTAAGCTTTATGTACAGCGAGTATTCATCATGGATGATGCAGAGCAGTTCATGCCATCTTACATGCGTTTCGTTCGCGGCTTGATTGACTCAAACGATCTACCACTGAACGTGTCTCGTGAAATCTTGCAAGATAATAAGGTAACTCAGTCTCTTCGTGGCGCATGTACCAAGCGTGTCCTGACTATGCTTGAGCGCATGGCGAAGAATGACAACGACAAGTACCTAGAGTTTTGGAAAGAGTTTGGCCTTGTACTGAAAGAAGGCCCAGCGGAAGACATGGCGAACAAAGAAAAAATCGCTGGTTTACTTCGCTTCTCATCAACGGAAGTTGACTCTGCTGACCAAGCTATCAGCCTAGTGTCTTACGTTGAACGTATGAAGGAAGGTCAAGACAAGATTTATTACCTAACAGCAGATAACTACGCTGCCGCTAAGAACAGCCCGCATTTGGAGCAGTTCAAAGCAAAAGGTATCGAAGTGGTTCTAATGTACGATCGTATTGATGAGTACGTAATGAACTACCTTACTGATTTTGATGGTAAGCAGTTCCAATCGATCACCAAAGCGGGCTTAGACCTAAGCAAGTTCGAAGGCGAAGAAGAGAAAGAGAAGCAAAAAGAGGCAGAAGAAGAGTTCAAATCTGTTGTTGAGCGCACTCAATCTTATCTTGGTGATCGTGTTAAAGAGGTTCGCACGACATTCAAGTTAGCAACTACACCTGCTGTTGTTGTTACCGATGATTTCGAGATGGGCACTCAAATGGCTAAACTTCTTGAAGCTGCGGGTCAAGCTGCTCCTGAGGTGAAGTACATCTTTGAGATTAACCCTGAACATGCGCTAGTTAAACAGATGGCTGATGAAGCGGATGAACAAGCGTTTGGTCGCTGGGTTGAGCTATTACTTGGCCAGGCTATGCTGGCTGAAAAGGGCTCAATGGAAGATCCGTCACAATTCTTAGGTGCAATCAACGAGCTACTAACAAAACGCTAGTCTTTCGACTTTGGGCTAAGCCCATAATTATGAATAAAAGCTCGCGAATGCGGGCTTTTTTTATGAACGTCGCTTAACTTCATCGAAATGTTGCTAAAGTTGCTAACAAGACGAACGCAAACGCTGTCGACACATTCTTTAGTCTTAATTTCAGCCAAATTGAATATTAATGTGATAGAATGCTCGACCTAATCAGCTGGTACTATGAACCTATCGTCTCCAGTTGTATGATTTTTAAACATTATACCGAAACTTACCGTTTTGCTTCTGTTTACAGTTGTGCTTAGCCTCAGTTGTTACCTAACCTCTCTTGTTTGACCTAAATTAAACCAGAAAGGCGGGATAGTGAGCTTCGGTATAAATCATAATTTTTATAAGAGGATTAAACATGCGCATCATTCTTCTAGGTGCTCCTGGCGCGGGTAAAGGTACTCAAGCTAACTTCATCATGAACAAATTTGGTATCCCTCAAATTTCAACTGGTGACATGCTACGTGCTGCTATCAAAGCGGGTACTGAGCTTGGTAAGCAAGCTAAATCAGTAATCGACGCGGGTCAGCTAGTTTCTGATGAAATTATCCTTGGTCTTATCAAAGAGCGTATCGCTCAAGATGACTGTGAGAAAGGTTTCCTACTAGACGGTTTCCCACGCACAATCCCTCAAGCTGATGGCCTAAAAGAAATGGGTATCGCAGTAGACTACGTTGTTGAATTCGACGTAGCTGACGATGTGATTGTTGAGCGTATGGCTGGTCGTCGTGCTCACCTTCCTTCTGGCCGTACATACCACAATGTGTACAACCCGCCTAAAGAAGAAGGTAAAGATGACATCACTGGCGAAGAGCTAGTGGTTCGTGATGACGACAAAGAAGAAACAGTTCGTGCACGTCTAGGTGTATACCACGATCAAACAGCTCCGCTTATTTCTTACTACGGTAAAGAAGCTGAAGCAGGCAACACTAAGTACCTTAAGTTCGACGGTACTAAGCAAGTTGCTGAAGTTAGTGCAGAACTTGAGAAAGCACTAGCATAATTGGCTAACAGCCAGTTTTAGAATTTGATATATTGGAAGCGACCTTTAAGGTCGCTTTTTTTGTTTCAATTTTTAGTCATATACCAATCTAGATAAAATCGATTGTGCATAATTTCCGCGCTACGGTTTAGATTCGCACGGCTAACGATCAAGGTGATGTTGCGATAACTCAGGTTAAGAACGACTATTCTTAAATTTAGTTGCGTAACAATGATCTTAAATTTATGCAGATTAGTATATTACGTTCCAGAAAATCACACATTGGTCTCAGGTAGCTATGGAAAATAATAAAAAGCAGGGCGTTTTACTGGTTAACCTAGGAACACCAGATACCGCGACTCCAGCTGGCGTTCGCCGATTTTTAAGTGAATTCTTACACGACAAACGAGTGGTAAACCTAACTCGCTGGCTTTGGTGTCCTATTTTACATGGGGTGATCTTACCGATTCGAGCTCCGAAAGTGGCTAAATTGTATCAGTCTGTCTGGATGGACGATGGATCACCGCTGCTTGTGTACTCACAAAGACAAGCTGAGAAACTGCAGAAGAAATTGCAAATGCCTGTTGCGCTGGGTATGACCTATGGCAACCCAAGTCTTAAGATGGGTGTCGAACAACTGATGGAGCAGGGTGTCGAAGACATCATCGTACTACCTCTGTATCCTCAGTACTCAGGAACAACGACAGCGGCCGTTTCTGATGGTTTAACTAAAGCCTTCAAAAAAATGCCTGTTATCCCGAGCTATCGCTTTATTCGAGATTATTATTCTCACCCTAGCTATGCGAAAGCACTGGCTGAAAGTGTTCGTAGCCATTGGGAAGAAAATGGTAGGGCCGATCATTTAGTGTGTTCTTTCCACGGTATTCCGAAGCGACTCGCTGATGAAGGTGACATCTACCCTCAGCATTGTGAAGCGACGACCAAATTACTTGCTGCTGAGTTAGGCTTATCAGCGGACGATATCACCATGACATACCAGTCTCGATTTGGTCGAGAAGAGTGGTTGAAGCCTTACACTGACGAGACACTTGAATCACTGCCGAGTAAGGGCATCAAGAAGATTGATATCATGGCTCCTGCGTTCTCGGTTGACTGTTTGGAAACGTTGGAAGAGATTTCTGACCAGTGTAAAGAGACGTTCATTGATGCTGGTGGCTCAGGCTTTAGCTACATTATGTGTCTTAACGACAGAGACTCACACATCGATATGATGGCTGAGCTAGTGGCGCTTCATCGCTAACTAATATACCAATAGAATAAATAACAAAAGGGCTGCTCATTGAGCAGCCCTTTTTGATCTTGATGTTTCTTTTTGAAATAGATCTAGATATTAAGCAACAGAAGTTTCTGCTTTTGGCTCTGCTTCAAGCGTCATGTTAGTTTCTACACCATGCATCCATGATACAAGTTTACCTGCACAAAGAAGCAGTAAGACGCCACTTATTGTCGCTGTAATTGCGATACCACCGAAGATAGACATTGCGCCAAGCTCACCAACGTGAGAACCCACAAGGCCAGCGACGTAGTTTGCGACAGCATTAAAACCAAACCATGCGCCCATCATTAACGATGCCAGACGAAGCGGAGCTAACTTAGTGACCAACGACAGGCCAATAGGAGATAGACAAAGCTCGCCAAGGGTATGGAAGAAGAAAGCACCGACTAGCCATAGCATTGATGTTTTGACTGTTAGGTCGCCACCTTGCTCCATTACTGCGCCCATCATGCACACAAAGCCTAGTGCTAAGAAAAACAACGCCATCGCAAATTTCACTGGCGAGTTTGGTTCACGCTTACCAAGCTTGACCCAAAATGCAGCAATGATTGGTGCAAGTGTAATGATGAAAAATGGGTTCAGAGATTGGAACCAAGCTGCAGGAACTTCAAAGCCACCAATCATACGGTCAGTATATTGTTGAGTGTAGATGTTCATCAAACCGCCAGCTTGTTCAAAGCCAGCCCAGAAAACGATTACGAACAGACCCATAACTAGAATAACTTTTAGTCTGTCGAACTCTTCTTTGGTCAGTGGTGTTTTCTCTTTCGATTTGTTCAGCGCTTTCGCTCGTGCAGCTGCAGGTACTGAGCCAATGTTGCCTAACCATGACTGAGCCATCGTCAATTGCATAACTAAGCTAATAACCATACCGATACCAGCGGCTAGGAAGCCAGCTTTCCAGCCGAATGAATCGACTGCAGCACCTGAAATTAAGCCACCCAGTAGCGCGCCTAAGTTGATGCCCATGTAGAAAATGGTGAAAGCGCCGTCACGTCGGTTATCGCCTTCTTGGTATAGGTCGCCAACCATGGTTGAGATGTTTGGTTTAAACATACCGTTACCACTGATAAGCAGTGCTAAACCCAGATAAAGAGCATTTACTTGGTCTAAGCCAATAGCGCCGTTAGGAAGAGCGAGCGTAAATTGGCCTAAGGCCATTAATACACCGCCCACTAGGATCGATTTACGTTGTCCTAAGTAGTTATCGGCCAGCCAGCCGCCGATTAATGGCGTGATATAGACTAAACCAGTATAGATGCCATAAAGATCGAGGGCATCTTTTGTTGACCAACCAAGGCCACCATTGATAGTGGTATCGGTAAGAAATAAAACAAGGATGGCACGCATTGCATAGTAGGAGAAGCGTTCCCATAGCTCTGTGCTAAAAAGTAGAAATAGGCCTCTAGGGTGGCCAAAGATGTTGTGATTGCTTGGCATAAGTTTTACTAATTTTAGGTATTAAAAGATTTTATAGTCACTCATGTATACACAGTGGGATAAAAGTCTGCAATAGGTGTATTTTATGGTTACGATAACTGAATTTTGTTAAGTCATTGATATTAATGCTCTTTGCTTTTGATGTTGATTATTTCGAGTGTGCTGCAAACTAACTTTCCAGATTTGAGCTGGTTGATAAGTGAGCTTTTTTAAAGCAACATCGAATAAAAGTGTTTAGATATATTGGTCTGGCGTATTGGTTTGAGATTAAATAGAATGAAATCCCCATTAAAGGTGGGATACATATGCTTACAACAATGAGCCTTTTGATCTCTAAATGATCTCTGTACAATGCTTAACCACTTTTAGCTCCTATAACTTTTTGTTGATAAATTGGTCTGCTACGCAATATTTCTTGCTCACAATGATTCATTTTATTAATGGCGATTCAACCGTTTTAGGTATGTGGTAAAATATCTAAAAATATAAAATGGCTAGTTAAATGAAACGTTGGTATTTACTTTACTGTAAGCGTGGTGATCAAAAACGCGCTCAACAGCACCTAGAAAATCAGGGGGTAGAGTGTTTTTATCCTCAAATCGATGTCAAGAAGGTCGTGAGAGGGAAAGAGAAGCAGGTCAAAGAACCGCTGTTCCCGTCTTATATCTTTGTTCGCTTTGATTATGAGCAAGGCCCTAGTTTTACGACAGTTCGTTCGACTCGTGGCGTTGTCGACTTTATTAAGTTTGGAGCAAGGCCACATGAAGTCCAAGGCGACTTAGTGTATGAACTGAAAGAGTTTGAGAAGTGTTGCGAAGATGAACCTGAAGAGTGCTGTGTTGAGTTTGAATCAGGGCAAGTGGTCAAGATCAATAGTGGTCAGTTTGCTGGGGTTGAAGCTATTTTCCATCAGAAAGATGGTGAAGCTCGATCTATTATGCTGGTAAAAATGATCAGCAAAGTGGTTCCGATCAGTATTGAGAACGAAGCACTACAAGCTCACGCATAAGTGCAGTAATACAAAGCAAGAAATAGGCTTAAAACAAAAAGGCGCATAATGCGCCTTTTTTAGTCTTTAGGGTTTGTTCAAAACGCGCTAAGCGTTGTAAGCATCGTTGTGAACGGCTTGTACTGCACGGCCTGATGGGTCGACACAGTTTTTGAATGACTCATCCCACTCAATCGCTTTCGCTGATGAACAAGCAACTGAAGGACCACCAGGTACACATTCTGCCGCTGATTCTAGAGGGAATAGCTCCTCAAAAATTTCACGGTAAGCATAACCTTCTTTGGTTGTTGGCGTGTTGTAAGGGAAACGGAACTTCGCAGCTTCCATTTGTTGATCCGTTACTTTTTCTTCAGCCGTTGCTTTTAATGTGTCAATCCAATCGTAGCCAACACCATCAGAGAACTGCTCTTTTTGACGCCATGCAATTGAATCTGGTAGGTAGTCTTCAAAACACTCACGTAGAATGTGTTTCTCCATTTTACCGTTACCACACATCTTATCTTCAGGGTTCAAACGCATTGCTACATCGATGAACTCTTTGTCCAAGAATGGAACACGACCTTCAACACCCCATGCCGCAAGAGATTTGTTGGCGCGAGCACAGTCAAACATGCTTAGAGCAAGAAGCTTACGTACTGTCTCTTCATGGAACTCTTTTGCGTTTGGCGCTTTATGGAAGTACAGGTAGCCACCAAAGATCTCATCAGCACCTTCACCAGACAGTACCATTTTGATACCCATTGCCTTGATCTTACGAGCAAGCAAGTACATCGGCGTTGAAGCACGAATCGTCGTTACATCGTAAGTTTCAATGTGGTAGATAACATCACGGATTGCGTCTAAGCCTTCCTGAATGGTGTAAGTCATCTCGTGGTGTACTGTACCGATTTTATCAGCGACTTCACGAGCAGCAATCAGATCAGGCGCGTTTTCTAGACCTACTGCGAATGAGTGTAGTTGTGGCCACCAAGCTTCTGATTGCTCATCGTCTTCGATACGCATTGCAGCAAAACGTTTAGCGACTGCTGAAGTGATTGAAGAATCAAGACCACCAGATAGAAGTACACCATAAGGTACATCTGTCATTAGTTGACGTTTAACTGCAGCTTCTAGCGCTTCAGTCAGTTCTTCTTTACTTGTGCTGTTACCTTGTACCGCAGCGTATTCATTCCAATCGCGGATGTAGTAGCGATGAGGCTCTGCATCTTTCGAAGAATAGAAGCTACCAGGAGGGAACTCACTGATCGTCTTGCATACTTCAACGAGTGCTTTCATCTCTGAAGCAACGTAGTAGTTGCCGTGCTCGTCGTAGCCTTGGTAAAGCGGGATGATACCAATATGGTCACGGCCGACTAGGTATTCGTCTTTCTCTTCGTCGTATAAAACGAATGCGAAAATACCGTTAAGTTCTTCTAAAAGGTCCGCGCCCATTTCTTGGTATAACGCTAGGATAACTTCACAGTCAGAGTCAGTCTGGAACTGGTACTTATCTTCATAGCGTGCACGAAGTTCTTTGTGGTTATAAATTTCACCATTCACTGCAAGAATGTGCTTTTTATCTTGGCTGTATAGTGGTTGTGCACCACTGTTCAGACCAACGATAGCCAAACGCTCGTGAGCAAGAATTGCTTTTTCACCAGCATAGATACCAGACCAGTCTGGGCCACGGTGACGAAGCTTTTTAGACATTTCTAAAGCAATAGGGCGAAGTGCTGCGGCATCACTTTTAATGTCGAGAATGCCAAATACTGAACACATAGAACTTCCTTTTAAATAATTTCTAAATCAACTGTATTCAATTTGCCATTCTGGCTAAAAAAAGCAACCGAATGTGAGCAAAAAAATAATATAAAGGGGATTCTGTTAGAAATTATCTAATTTTAAGGTGGTTTTGGTGAGTGGCGTCTAATTGCGGTTGGTTTTTTAAACAAAAACCTCTCAAAAGTGCAAAAGAACAGCAATTTTGAGAGGTTAACTAGACAATGTTTAGGACTAGATCTTATTGATGTTTGGGTTTAATTGCTCACATACGTGTCGAGCAAAACCACTACCAGCTTCACTGTAAATGTTGAATGCCGCATCGACACCATTCTCTTTCAATGTTTCTAGCTGGTCGGAGTATTCAGCAATGGCTGCGATTTGACCTTTAAAATCACGTGATTTTAGCTGTTCTAAGGCTGTTTGATTACCTTGGTGATGAGGCATCGCCAAGATCACTAGCTTCACGTTTGCTGTATCTAAGATACGCTCCCAGAAATCTGGGTCAGTTGCATCGCCAGAAATAACGTTTCTTCCAAGGCTTCTATGGTTGTGTGCGGCTTCTTCACGAACTTCGACACCTAAGCTAACCTTACCATAGCGAGAACGCAATTCATCGTAGGCGCCGGTACCAATGCGCCCCATACCAAGAATAAGCACTTGTGCGCGACCAGGATCAATTCGTTTATCACGTTGGTGAAGCTTTTCAGCAGCGTGCTCTTTGAGCCACTTACCTGACTGTTGATAAAGCTTATGACCCGCTTTGTTTAAAGGAGCAGCGATTAAGAACGATAACGAAACCGCAATCGCCACCGCTACTAATATATCGCCAGACATCCACCCCATCTTAAAGGCAAGACCACCGACGATAAGACCAAATTCACTGTAGTTAAACAATGATAGAGAGGCGAGTAGAGAAGTTCGAACACGGAATTTGAAGCGGTTGAGTACCAAGAAGTAAAGCACGCCTTTCACTGGCAGCAACAGCAAAAATAAGATGGCGAGCATAAAGCCTTGAATGGTAGGTTGCTCGGATAATCCAATATTCAAGAAGAAGCAAACAAGGAAAAGCTCTTTGAGGTTAAACAGCGATTTCGACAGCTCTGAAGCTTTTGGGTGACCGGCTAGCAACATACCTAAGATAAGAGCACCTAGATCTGGTTTAACCCCTACAAACTGGAACAAACCTGCACCGACGACCAATGCGAAGAAAATGCCGAACAGCACCAACATTTCGCCGTGACCAACCCAGTCGAGGACTTTGTAGAACAACGGACGACAGAATGGCAAAGCGAACAGTGCGATGGCATACCACTCTGGAATTTTGCCTGTCGATGCCGTTAAGAAGACCACGGCAAAGATATCCTGCATGACCAGAATACCGATCGCTAATGTTCCATAGGTCGCATTCATTTCCCCTTTCTCTTGCAGAGACTTAACTGCGAATACGGTACTAGAGAATGAAAGGGCAAAGCCGAGTAGAACAATCTGTTCTATTGACATGGCTGCCAACGAGGAAATACCTAGGAATTTAAAACCAAACAGGGCGACCGCAAAAAACAGAGTGGATAAAAGGTTGTGGATTGTTGCGCCAGCCCAGATCTCTTTAGAGAGCAGGGTTTTGATATCGAGCTTTAAGCCAATCGTAAATAGAAGCAGGGTGACACCAAGGTCAGCCAAGGTAATGATGGTGTCATTGGTTTCAAAACCCAGAGCAAAGAGCCCAAAACCAGCGACCAAAAAGCCGACCAATGGGGGAAGGTGACACTTTAAAGCAATAAATCCTGCAATAAACGCAGTGGATATTAATATAAGTTCCATAACTTGTAGTAGTAGTTCCCTAGCTTAAAAAAACGGGCCGTGTTTATACAAACACGGCCCGCGGAAAATCAGAGTTGTTTTTCTTTAGTCTTCAAGAAGCTTTTGAAGTAACACACCGTTGAGCATGGCGCGCTTAATCATGGCAAAAGCTCCCATCGTAGGATGTTTATCGATCTGTGATGCTACAATAGGCAGGCCGCTATGGAAAGCCGTTAACGACTGATTCTCTACATTGCGCTTAATTGCAGGGAAAACAATCTCTTGTGCCTTTGTAATATCACCAGCAATGATAACTTTCTGAGGATTAAACAAGTTAATCGTCATTGCGATAGCTTTACCCAGTTGATTACCTACTCGAACCAAACTTTGCTTAGCCAGTTCGTCGCCATTGATAGCATGGTCACATACATCTTGAATGGTAATGTGTTCAATCTCTGTTAGCGAGGACTCATAACCTTGCTTAATTAGCTTTTGGACACGTTCAACAATGGCAGGGTTTGCCGCTACGGTTTCAAGACAACCGAAATTACCGCATTGGCATTGCTCGCCAAGTGGATCAATTTGGATATGACCAATTTCACCCACGTTGCGGTTATGGCCAAGGAAAACCTGACCATTAACAATAATACCAGCACCAGTACCACGGTGAACGCTAACCAAAATAGAATCTTGGCTGTCTTTGCTTGCACCGAAGTAGTGCTCAGCAAGCGCCATTCCTCGAACGTCATTACCAACAAAACAAGCAACATGGAATGTGTCGCGAATAATGTCGCTTAACGCAAGGTTATCGATGTCTGTATTTGGCATGTACTCAACGACACCTGTCGTTGGGTTAACCAAGCCTGGAAGAGTGACACCAATGGCAATCAGTTGGTCGATCTTTGGTTGGTGTTCAGCAATGAAAGCCTTCAAGTTATTGACCAAGCCTTGGGTGAGGTCTGATTGGTCTGAGTAATTCAGGTCTTGCTGTTGGAAAGCCAGCTCACGACCGCCAAGGTCATGCAGGCTTATTTGAATGTAATCTCGACCCAAGCGCACAGCGACAGAGTGAAAAGGCTCTACTTCTGTGGTTAGGGAGATAGCGCGTCTACCGCCAGTAGACGCTTGCTGCGCAACCTCTTTAATTAGGCCGCGCTCTAAAAGTTGGCGGGTAATTTTTGTAACACTTGCCGGTGCGAGTTGGCTTACATCAGCCACTTGTATACGACTGATAGGCCCTTGTTGGTCTATTAGTCGGTATACCGCCGCACTGTTTAGTTGTTTAACTAAGTCTACGTTACCTATTTGTCCGCCATTCATACTTAATTGTGCTCGTATTGTCCATTAACAACAGTCGCTTTAACGTTAAAGTCTCGGTCAAATACAGCTAGGTTTGCAACCATGCCTTTTTTGATTCGACCTAGCTTGCTTTCTACACCGATAGCCGTAGCTGGGTATAGCGTAGCCATGCGAAGAGCTTCGTCTAAAGCGATACCAGCGTGCTCAACTGTATTCTGAACTGCTTCAATCATAGTCAGAGCTGAGCCGCCCAGTGTGCCGTTTTCATCAACACACTTACCATCACGGTAATATACTTTCTTACCGACAAAAATAAAGTATTCCATGTCAGCACCTGCAGGAGCTGTGGCATCCGTCACTAATACTAACTTTTCTCCCTTGATTTTGTGCGCAATTCGAATGTTTGCGTAATCAACGTGGAAACCGTCGGCAATGATGCCAGCGTAAACCTCTGGTGTGTCGTAAATTGCGCCAACAACGCCAGGCTCACGACCAACCATTGGTGTCATTGCATTGAATAGATGAGTGGCGAAAGTGATACCTGATTCGAAACCTTGACGAGCTTCTGCGTACGTTGCATTCGTGTGACCAATCGAAACAACCACACCAGCTTTGCGCAGACGCTCAATGTGTTCTGGGTCGTTGAGTTCTGGAGCCAATGTTACTTTTGCAACAAGGTCATTGTTCTCACAGATAAGCTCAATCATTTCGCTGTCAGACTTACGAATGTGGTCGACGCTATGGATGCCTTTTTTCGCAACGTTTAGGTAAGGACCCTCAAGGTGCAGACCCAAAGATTGGTTTTGGTACTGGTTATGGTATTCACGAGCTGCCGCGATAACCGCACGCATATCTTCGTCTGAAGAGGTGATAAGCGTTGGCAAGAAGCTAGTACAGCCAGATTTCAGGTTTGCTTTGTGCATGATCTGCATGGTTTCTGCAGTGATCTCATCGTTAAGCATTACACCACCACAACCATTCAATTGTAGGTCAATGAAACCTGGACTTAGGTTTGCTCCATCTAGGTCGCGAACCTCGATTCCTTCTGGTAATTCAGAGATAGGACAGACTTTTTTGATCAGTTCGTTTTCTATTACAACAGCATGATCGGTTAGAACATCACTACCAGTGTAAATTTTACAGTTACTTAGCGCGTACATAGTCAGCTAATCCTTATTTCGTGAGATCTTTTAAATTCGTTCGTTACCTAAATGTGGACTTAGTTTGCGAGCATCATTTACGTAACGATTTATCTTTTATGGGCAAACGGCTTTAAATTGAAAAGCTATTTAAGTTGTTGAAAAACATATGAACAATTGATTGTTATTATACATTTAGGCATATTGATAATGATTGTTCTAGGGGCTTTGTAAACCCGGAGATACAATCTTTTTGCCTAATGATTAGATTTGGATTTTATCTATAAATGTTCATTTTTTTGAATGATAAAATAAGTTTTATGATCTCGCTAGCAAAAACCTCTGGATTTGGTAAAAACTGGTGATTAGGATCACAAATGGTAAGGTTTTAATTTGCGGAGCAAAATTAATTGAATACACTGAATAGGACTAAATTGAGCGACTAAAATAAGTTTCTCAAACGAATTCTAAAAAATCCTATAGGGGGAAACAACTGGTGAATATTCTAGGGTATGCACAGAAGCTTGGTAAGGCGTTAATGCTACCAATCGCTACGCTTCCGATTGCGGCATTGCTGCTACGTCTGGGTCAACCAGACTTACTCGATATCGCATTCATGGCATCTGCTGGTAACGCAATCTTCAGCCAACTACCATTGTTGTTTGGTTTGGGTATCGCGATTGGTCTTTCTAAAGACGGTAACGGTGCAGCAGGTCTTGCTGGTGCAGTTGCTTACTTTGTTCTGACTGCAACAGCAACAAACATCGATGCTAGTGTAAATATGTCATTCTTCGGCGGTATCTTTGCAGGTATCATCGCAGGTCACTCTTACAATGCATTCCACGCGACTCGTCTTCCAGAGTGGCTAGCATTCTTCTCTGGCAAACGTCTAGTTCCTATTATGGCTGGTCTATTTGCTTTAGTTGCTGGCGCAATCTTTGGTGTTGTATGGCCTGCTGTTCAATCTGGTCTAGATGCACTTGCTCATGCAGTTTCAACGTCTGGCGCTATCGGTCAATTCGTTTACGGTACTCTTAACCGTGCACTTATCCCAGTAGGTCTACACCATGTACTGAACTCGTACTTCTGGTTCGGTATGGGCTCTTGTCAAGAGATCGTAGTTGCTGCAGAAGGCTTCTCTCAACTTTGTGTTGACCCTGCACTAGCTAAAACTTTAGTTGTTGGTCAAGAGTACACATTTGAATTTGCTAACTCAGTTAACCCAGAAATTGTTGCAACTGTTAAAGAAGTAACTGAAACAGTTAAATCTGGCGACCTACACCGTTTCTTCGGCGGCGATAAAGGCGCTGGTGTATTCATGAACGGTTTCTTCCCAGTAATGATGTTCGGTCTACCAGGTGCTGCACTTGCAATGTACCTAGCTGCTCCTGCTGAAAAACGTAGCCAAGTTGGTGGCGCACTATTCTCAGTTGCATTCTGTTCATTCCTAACAGGTATCACAGAGCCGCTAGAATTCATGTTCGTATTCCTAGCTCCTGCTCTATACGCAATGCACGCTGTATTTACAGGTCTGTCTCTAGTAGTTGCTAACATGTTTGGTACTCTGCACGGCTTCGGTTTCTCTGCTGGTCTTATCGACTTCGTATTGAACTGGGGTCTAGCAACTAAACCATTCGTACTACTACTAATCGGTCTTGGCTTCGGTGCTCTATACTTCTTCACTTTCTCTTTCGCAATCCGCGCTTTCAACTTGAAATCGCCAGGCCGTGAAGATGATGACGAAGCTGTTGCAGCTCCTGCTGGCGACGCGCCAAAAGGTGACGTTGCTCGTCAATACCTGAAAGCTCTAGGTGGTCACGAAAACTTGACTTCAATTGATGCTTGTATCACTCGTCTACGTCTAACTCTTAAAGACCGCTCTATCGCTGATGAAGTTGTTCTTAAGAAACTTGGCGCTAAAGGTGTGGTTAAACTAGGTGAGAACAACCTACAGGTTATCCTAGGCCCACTAGCTGAAATCGTCGCTGGCGAAATGAAAGCTATCGGTGCAGGTGAAGACCTATCTGATGTAAAACTTCCATAGTAAAGGAAGTACTTGTTAAGACGTAACAACGGCTCTTAACTAAGTTTCAAATTGAAAGCCTCCCACACGGGAGGCTTTTTTGTGCCTGTCATTTAAGGCCAGTGAACAAGGTTCGTTCTATTCTTCATCGAATAGCAGAAATAATCACAATTAACTGATGGTTCTTATTGTGCAAAGGCGAAGAATTGTGGATGATTAGCAACAATGATCTTTCTATCTTTGATCGGCAGCAAAAGCCGCCTTTGTCTCGGATATGAAAGATAACTTTCTCTGACAATACTAAATACATAGAGGTGCTATAGATGAGTGAAGCTGAGGCTCGTCCATCGAATTTCATTCGCCAAATTATCGATAAAGATTTAGCGGATGGTACACACAGTAGCGTGCATACTCGTTTCCCGCCGGAGCCAAATGGCTACCTGCACATTGGTCACGCTAAATCTATTTGCTTGAACTTTGGTATTGCTCAGGACTACCAGGGACAATGTAATCTTCGTTTCGATGATACAAACCCTGAAAAAGAAGACGTTGAATACGTTGAGTCAATTAAGAATGATGTAAGTTGGTTAGGCTTCGAATGGTCGGGTGATATTTGTTACTCATCAAACTACTTCGATACGCTTTACGCTTATGCTGTGGAATTAATTAATAAAGGCTTAGCGTATGTTGACGAGCTAAGTCCTGAGCAGATCCGTGAATACCGTGGCACGTTAAAAGAGCCTGGTAAAGCGAGCCCATATCGTGATCGCAGCCCTGAAGAAAACCTAGCGTTGTTTGAACAAATGCGTGACGGTGGCTTCGAAGAAGGCAAAGCATGTCTACGTGCTAAGATCGACATGAGCTCTTCATTCATGGTTATGCGCGATCCAGTTATCTACCGTGTTCGTTTTGCTCACCACCATCAGACTGCTGACAAGTGGTGCATTTACCCAATGTACGACTTCACTCACTGTATCTCTGATGCGCTAGAGGGCATTACGCACTCTATCTGTACGCTTGAATTCCAAGATAACCGTCGTTTGTATGACTGGGTTCTAGACAACATCACGATTGATTGCCAACCTCGTCAGTACGAGTTTAGCCGTCTGAATCTTGAATACACGGTAATGTCGAAGCGTAAGCTGAACCAACTTGTGGTTGAAAACCTAGTTGAAGGTTGGGATGATCCACGTATGCCAACAATCTCTGGTTTGCGTCGTCGTGGCTTCACTTCAAGTTCGATTCGCGAATTCTGTAAACGTATTGGTGTGACTAAGCAAGAGAACATGATTGAGTTCGGCTCACTTGAATCTTGTATCCGTGATGATCTGAACGAAAATGCACCTCGTGCAATGGCTGTTCTTGACCCTATCAAGGTCGTGATTGAAAACTACGACGCTGATACAGTAGAAACACTGACAGTGGCAAACCACCCGAACAAGCCAGAAATGGGTACTCGTGAAGTTCCATTTACACGTGAAGTTTGGATTGAGCGTGACGACTTCCGTGAAGAAGCAAACAAGAAATACAAGCGTTTGGTTCTTGGCAAAGAAGTTCGTCTACGTGGTGCTTACGTGATCAAAGCTGAACGTATCGAAAAAGATGCAGAAGGCAACATTACGACTATCTTCTGTTCTTACGATAACGAAACACTCGGCAAGAACCCAGCAGATGGCCGTAAAGTGAAAGGCGTTATCCACTGGGTATCGGCTGATAAAGCATTGCCTGCTGAGATTCGTTTGTACGATCGTCTATTCACTGTGGCAAACCCAGCCGCTGCTGATGATTTCGCTGCAACGCTTAACCCTGAGTCACTTGTTATGCTAAACGGTTTTGTTGAACCTAGCCTAGCGGAAGGTGTAGCAGAGCAAGCGTACCAGTTTGAACGTACAGGCTACTTCTGTGTGGATTCGAAAGACTCGAAAGCAGACGCGTTAGTATTCAACCGTACGGTTGGTCTACGTGACACTTGGGGTAAAACTGAAGCTTAATGGCTTTGTTTTTCTCAGCTCTGTTTTTCCAAGCTTAGTGTCTTAAAGCTTAGTTTCTCAAGATACGCTTAATAAAAAACCGGCTTAGAGCCGGTTTTTTTGTGTCTGGGAAATAACCAAATTGTGGGCCAAGTTACTGTGATTCTTAATACGGTATCAACCCAAATAAAAAACGCCGGCCTAAGCCAGCGTTCTGTGTTACTTCTTCGCTTTATGTGCGTCTGGGTTGCCTTTGCAATCCCCAGTGATGCTTTTACCATACAGATACAAACTGTGGTTGGTTAGCTGTACGTTGTAGCGTTGAGCGATTTCTTTTTGTCTTTCTTCGATAAGATCATCAGAGAATTCGATAACTTCACCGCAGTCTAAACATACTAGGTGATCGTGGTGATGCTGTGTTGAAAGTTCAAATACAGACTTACCACCTTCAAAGTGGTGGCGAGTTACAATGCCAGCATCATCGAATTGGTTCAGTACGCGATAAACGGTCGCAAGGCCGATTTCTTCACCTAAGTCGATCAGCTTTTTATATAAATCTTCAGCACTAATATGTTGGCAGTCTGGTTGTTGTAATACTTCTAAAATTTTGAGCCGTGGGAGGGTCACTTTAAGACCAGCATCTTTTAGCGCTTGATTATTGTCTGACATATACTTTCCTGTTGATGATCTGCAGCAATTAACAGAATTCAATATTAATACCATTATAGTTTAGTCAGGCATAACAATAAACCACGAACTTCAAAGGGTTACTTACTGACATCACAATCTGTTTTGTAAATTGGAAGTATCTCACTTATAGTGGAGGTACGACCAGTCAAGCTGACGGTGTTTCTGATATGAACATGGAATGTTGTTATGAATAAGCAACTCGCAAAAATATATAAACCCAACATTGTAAAATTTGCTCTCAATATTTGGCCTCCTTTTTGGGGGGCGGGAATTCGAATAGCTCACATTAGCCCTGACTTTAGGGTTGTTAAGACGATACTAAAGCTGCGCTGGTGGAATAAGAACGCCAATCGTACTCAATATGGCGGCAGTATCTTTTCTCTTACCGATCCAGTTTACTCTTTGATGTTAATGGGTATTTTAGGTGAGCGATATTATGTTTGGGATAAAGAGGCGAGTATTAACTTTATCAAGCCGGGTCAATCCGACTTGTATGCAGATTTTGAGATAAGCCAAGGGCAACTGGATGATATCTATCGTCAGACACAGCTTGGTGAGAAGTGCTTCCCCGAATTTATTATCCACGTTAAAGATAAGCAGGGGAATGTGGTGTCAGCAATTCAGCGAACCCTGTATGTGAGAAAGAAGCCGCAGTTCAGAGAGGATGACGAAGCATTAGAAGCTGAGTGTTGATTGATGAACATTAAATAGCAAAAAACCTCCTATAAGGAGGTTTTTTCATATCTACATATCGGTCATTAATTGTAACAATTAACAATCGCTAGAGAATTAGTCTTCTAGCTCTGCTAGGCACATTTCTTCGTGGATTTGTTTAACCCAGTTAGATACACGCTCATCAGTTAGCTCAGGTTGACGGTCTTCATCGATACATAGACCAACGAATTGGCTGTCATCGCCTTCAACTAAGCCTTTCGATGCTTCAAATTCGTAGCTTTCAGTTGATGTGTGACCTAGGATAGTACCGCCTTTCGCTTCAACGATGTCACGGATAGTACCCATAGCATCACAGAAGTATTCTGCGTAATCTTCTTGGTCGCCACAACCAAAGATAGCAACAAGCTTAGTTGAAAAATCAATAGCTTCTAGCTCAGGGAAAAAGTCGTCCCAATCACATTGTGCTTCGCCGTAGTACCACGTAGGGATACCAAGCAGCAGTAGATCGAAGTTATCGATATCTTCTTTGCTGCTTTTTGCAATGTCTTGAACTTGAACGAGCTGCTTGCCCAATTGCTTTTGAATCATCTTAGCAACAGCTTCAGTGTTACCTGTATCGCTACCAAAGAAGAGACCTACACTTGCCATAGAATCATTACCTTTCATTTTGTCTGTTGTCGGTGTAATAAAGTTCGGAGGAAATCGTTAGATTCCAGTTCCTTCCCAGCTTAGTTGGATTATCCCTTTTGCGATAAAACCTGCGCAGCCAAGGAAAAGTACTAACCATACGATGCGACGACCAAATGCAGGAACATTTCCTTCCTTTAGAACGTCTTTAATTGCCATTCCGATTAGAAAGAAAATCGCGGCAAACAGAAGATCTAAACCAATAGATTCAATGATGTTCATGTAGTCGTAAAGCATGGGAACCTTATATACCAAATTTGCTTGGGCGCACTATATCACTGTTGTGAGATAAAGTTAATCTGCTGTGATTACACAGCTCTCATTTATATCGACTAATCAACTTATCTAAGCGATGAATTTTCTTATTGCACGGAGTACTTCGGCTGGCTTTTCCGCGTGTAACCAGTGTCCCGTGTTAGCGATAACATGAGCCTTTGCGTTGGAAAACTGCTGTTGAACGGCGGTTTGATGCTCAGCTGTGAGGTAATCAGAATCCCCACCTTTTATTAGCAAGGTTTTGACCGAGGTTTTCACGATCGGTTCCCAACCAATAATTTGTGGATAGTTGCTCAATAACGAAGCAACGTTGAAGCGCCATTCCATGATGCCTTGTTCCGTTTTGAACAAAGATTTGGTCAAGAACTGGCGAACCCCATCAATTTCGATATGTTTTGCGAGGATCTTAAGCGCGTCTGAGCGTGATGTCGGTTTTTCTTCTATCACAGCTTGTAGGCCGGCGAATACGTTGTCGTGACGACTTTGGGTGTACGCAACTGGTGCCATATCCAAGGCAATCAATTTATGCAGCGTAAGATGTTGTGTCAGCGCCATCGCTACCTTGCCACCCATGGAATGACCAATCACAGTGATATCATTTAACTCAAGATCATTCAGTAGTTGAGCCACATCTTGTGCCACTGCTTTATAGCTGTGAGTGTCACTATGGAAGGATTGGCCGTGGTTGCGTAGATCGATACTAAGTACCTGGTGATCGGCTTTTAGATCCCTAGCTAGCAAGCCAAGGTTGTCCAGATTACCGAATAATCCATGGATCAAAACAATGGTGTGACCCGCACCTTCTAATTTATAGTTGAGCTGTACTGACATTTTTATCTTATTCATGGTGGGTTTGACGTAGAGTATCCGCGCGGATCTCGCTATAATCCCCCTGAGTTTAAACATTGAGATTGTGAAAAGCGAATGAAAACAATTGAGGTTGATGAGGACCTATACCGTTTTATTGCGGGTCAGACAGAACGTATTGGCGAAAGCGCTTCAGATATTCTGCGCCGCTTATTACAGGTTGATAGCCAAGGCATGGTTCCGATCGAAGAGATCGTTGAGCCAAAAGGTATCGTTGTTAGCAAAGAGGTAGGCTTTACTCCAGAGAAGTTCGATGGTGTTAAAGAAATGCGCTCACTACTAATATCAGATGAGTTTGCATCACTGAAGAAAGCCATTGATCGTTTCATGCTTGTGTTATCGACACTGCATAAAATCGACCCTTTAAGCTTTTCAGAAGCAACTCAAGTAAAAGGCCGCAAGCGTGTTTACTTTGCAGACAACGAAGAGACCTTGCTAGCAAACGGCAACACAACGAAGCCTAAAGCCATTCCACAAAGTCCTTTTTGGGTTATAACTAATAATAACACTAGCCGTAAAAGACAAATGGTTGAACAGCTTATGAGCCGCATGAGTTTCCAAGCAGAATTGATAGAAAAAGTAACAGGTTCAATTTAACGAAATCTGATTTAAACCTCATAATATCCATGGATAAGAAGATATTATGAGGTTTTTTTGTTTTTAAATTTTATATATAAGGATGTCGAAAAATGGCTATGCACCCTCGTGCTGGGCAGAAAGCTCAGCAGGAAGATCTTCATAATATTCCGGCTTTAGTTGCTAACTATTTCTTACAGCAACCGGATGCTACTAACCCAGACCACAAAGTACTGTTCGGTACTTCAGGTCACCGTGGTACAGCAGACAAATCAACATTTAATGAAAACCACATCCTAGCGATCGCACAAGCGGTGGCTGAAGTTCGTGCTGAGCAAGGTACAACAGGGCCTCTTTTCCTAGGTAAAGATACTCACGCTCTTTCTGAGCCTGCGTTTTCTACTGTAATCGAAGTGCTTGTAGCCAACGATGTTGAAGTTATTATTCAAGAAAACAATGGCTTTACTCCAACACCAGGTATCTCGCACGCGATTCTTACGCATAACCTAGTGAATGACAAAAAAGCGGACGGCATTGTTATCACGCCTTCGCATAACCCACCACAAGACGGTGGTATTAAATACAATCCGACACACGGTGGCCCTGCTGAGGCTGAGCTAACTCAAGCGATTGAAGATCGTGCGAACGTCATCATTGCTGAGCAAATGCAAGGTGTAAAGCGTACTCCTATCGCACAGGCTAAACAGTCTGAGCTAGTGAAAGAAGTTGATCTCGTTGCTCCTTACATTGCTGACTTGGTTAACGTGGTTGATATGGAAGCGATCCAGAAAGCAAACATCAAGATTGGTGTTGATCCACTGGGTGGCAGCGGTATTGATTACTGGCGTCAAATTGGCAAAGCGTACAACCTAGATCTTACTCTGGTCAGTGAAGCGGTTGATCCTTCGTTCCAATTTATGTCTCTAGACAAAGATGGTGTGGTTCGTATGGATTGTTCTTCTCCGTACGCAATGGCAGGCTTACTGGCGCTTAAAGATGACTATCAACTAGCGTTTGGTAACGACCCTGATTACGATCGCCACGGCATTGTTACGCCAAAAGGCTTGATGAATCCAAACCACTTCCTAGCGGTTTGTATTGACTACCTATACCGTAACCGTGAAGGTTGGGGCAAAGACGTTGCAGTGGGTAAAACACTAGTATCAAGTGCACTAATCGACCGTGTTGTTGCCGACTTAGGTCGTGAACTTTGTGAAGTGCCGGTTGGTTTCAAATGGTTCGTTGATGGCTTATACAACGGTCAGTTTGGTTTCGGTGGTGAAGAGAGTGCTGGCGCATCTTTCTTACGTAAAGACGGTACGCCTTGGTCAACAGATAAAGATGGCCTAATTCTTTGTTTGCTTGCGGCTGAGATCACAGCAGTAACGGGTAAGAACCCACAAGAATATTACGAAGAGCTTGCTGCTAAACACGGTGAATCTAAGTATAACCGTATTCAAGCGGTAGCAAACGGTGCACAAAAAGACGTACTTAAGAAGCTGTCTCCAGAGATGGTTTCTGCTGAGACGCTGGCTGGTGACCCAATTACCGCACGCCTAACGCACGCTCCGGGTAATGGCGCTGCGATTGGTGGCCTAAAAGTGACGACTGAAAACGGTTGGTTTGCTGCTCGTCCATCAGGTACAGAAGACATCTACAAGATCTACTGTGAAAGCTTTAAAGGTGAAGAGCACCTGAAAGCAATCGAAGCAGAAGCTCAAGAGATTGTTAATCAAGTATTTGCAGCCGCTGGCCTATAATCGAATACCGATTAGTAGAGTCATCAAGTAAATAGTGAAAGGGTTGATGTGAAAGCATCAGCCCTTTTTTATCAGCTTGTGGGTATAGCGGTTAAGGCTAAGTGTTTGAATTAATTTGCAAATGAGTAGATTGTCTTAACCGTGTGGCCAACTTTGTGGCATCACAAACCAAAACTGCCCTGATTTAGTTTGCCCATGAACGAAGCGATCACCAAACTCGGTGATAGGTTCACAGGTGAAGTCATCAGTGCCAGCTGCCCATTGCTCTTTGGTGAGAGGGTAGAGTACATCAGTAATTAAATGGGCTTGGTTTTGATAACACCAAAAACCGTTTACTTGGCTTGAATTAATGTCATAGCCTAAACATTCAGTAGGTACTTTTTGATCTAAGAATGGGTTGGTATATAGACGACCCTGCATGAGGAGATGTTTTGAGTCGACATCGATCTCTGGATATTGCTCCACAAACGCCGCTGAAGAGGACATGCCAATTTGATGGGTGAGCATCCTGTCTAACTTCTTATCCAATTGGTCATGAGAGTTAGGACCAAACCATGTCTGTTCATGGAGCAGGTAAAACTTGATCGCGACTTCCCAGTGTTGCAGTTTCTGGCTACTTTCTTCTTCTAAAATAAAGTCGATAGCACCGAGTGTTCTTCCCTCAACATTAATTTGAATCTCATCGTACTTGACCGAATAATCAGGTGAGGCTTCAATGACTTGTTCACATAGATGCTGGTAGAGGAAACCTAACCTTGGGTTTCCGTTATAAGTGTGTAATGAGTCGATGGCATGGGTGCTTAAGAATGCACCAAGATCGGAAATCGGTGGCTTAATTTTCAGTAACGGCGGTGAGTCGATGACCCATTGGTAAAAACGTTGCAGTGCTGTCATCGGTTCCTCATAAACTCATCGTGGGGCTTTCGACATTCTACCCGTAAATTGATATAACGACGTTATTATAAAGTTAAGCTGGAAAGAAAAATGAATAACTTACAATTAGAAAAGCTACTTAACGAAAAACTTCAGCCACAGCAGATTAAAGATTACTGTCCTAATGGTCTTCAAGTGGAAGGTACTTCTCAAGTAAAGCGCATTGTTACTGGTGTGACAGCTTCTCAAGCATTAATTGATAAAGCGGTAGAGCTGAACGCAGACGCTTTATTAGTCCATCACGGTTTCTTTTGGAAAGGTGAGTCAGAAGCCATTCGTGGTATGAAGGGTAAGCGCATTCGAACTCTGATTAAAAACGACATCAACCTTTTGGGTTACCACTTACCACTTGATATCCACCCTGAACTTGGTAACAACGCCAAGCTTGCAGAGTTGCTCGACATTGAAGTTGAAGGCGGCTTGGAAGGGCATCCACAATCTGTTGCGATGTTTGGTAAGTTGAGTTCACCAATGACTGGTGCAGAGTTCGCAGAAAAGATTGGCCAAGCTTTGAACCGCAAGCCATTACATATCACTCCAGAAAACCAAGATAAAATGATTACGACTGTTGGTTGGTGTACTGGTGGTGGTCAAGACTACATTGAGTTAGCTGCGTCTCAAGGTATTGATGCATTTATCTCTGGTGAAATTTCAGAGCGCACAACTTACTCTGCACGTGAGCAAGACATTCATTACTTTGCCGCAGGCCACCATGCAACAGAACGCTATGGTGTGAAAGCGCTAGGTGAATGGCTAACGAAAGAACATGGCTTAGACGTAGAATTTATCGATATTGATAATCCAGTGTAACCACGTTTAGAGATTATGACTTTCTGGATATTTGTACCTTCATTGAAGTGATACGAAATACTGGAAGACAAAAAAGGGTTGATGTTAATACATCAACCCTTTTTGAATTTAATCGATTAGAAAAGTCTAAATTTTACTATTCGCGCTCGTGTAGAGCTTGGAAATCACGCTGTTCTTCACCAGTATACAACTGACGAGGACGACCGATACGGTTCGTCGGATCGCTGTGCATTTCGTTCCAGTGTGCAATCCAACCGATAGTACGAGACATCGCGAAGATTACTGTGAACATTGAGACAGGAATGCCTATCGCTTTCAGAATGATACCTGAGTAGAAATCTACGTTCGGGTATAGCTTCTTAGAAACAAAGTACTCGTCAGAAAGAGCGATGCGCTCAAGTTCCATTGCTACGTCTAGTAGTGGATCTTGAATGTTTAGCTCTTTAAGTACTTCGTGACACGCTTCACGCATTACTGTTGCACGTGGATCGTAGTTTTTGTAAACACGGTGACCGAAGCCCATTAGGCGGAATGGGTCATCTTTGTCTTTTGCTTTTGCTACATATTCTTCAATGTTGTCTACGCTACCGATCTCTTCAAGCATCATTAGACAAGCTTCGTTAGCACCACCGTGAGCAGGACCCCACAAAGAAGCGATACCAGCAGCAATACAAGCAAATGGGTTTGCACCCGAAGAACCTGCTAAACGAACCGTTGACGTTGAAGCATTCTGTTCGTGATCAGCATGTAACGTAAAGATTTTGTCCATTGCGCGAGCGACAACAGGGTTTACTTCATATTCTTCACATGGGTTTGCATACATCATGTGTAGGAAGTTTTCTGCGTAGCCTAGGTCATTGCGCGGGTAAATAAACGGTTGACCGATAGAATATTTGTAACACATTGCAGCCAGTGTTGGCATTTTTGAAATTAGGCGGTATGCCGCAATTTCACGGTGTGTGTCGTTATTAACATCTAATGAATCATGATAGAACGCAGCAAGCGCACCTACCACACCACACATAACAGCCATTGGGTGAGCATCACGACGGAAGCCGTGGAAGAAACTAGCAATTTGCTCATGAACCATGGTGTGACGCGTGACAGTCGTCTTGAACTCTTCGTATTGAGCTCGAGAAGGAGCTTCGCCGTATAAAAGAATGTAACAAACTTCTAAGTAATCAGCGTTATTGGCCAGTTGATCAATTGGATAACCACGGTGTAGAAGGATACCTTTTCCACCGTCAATATAAGTTATTTGCGATTCACAAGATGCAGTGGCAAGAAAACCAGGATCAAAAGTGAAAAAACCATTAGAACCCAGTGTACGAACGTCGATGACTGGAGTACCAAGTACACCTTCTGTAATCGGCAATTCGATCGGTGCTTGACCTTCAATATGAAGGGTAGCTTTCT
Source organism: Vibrio sp. QJM3NY_39 (assembly GCF_057785895.1). Taxonomy (NCBI): domain Bacteria; kingdom Pseudomonadati; phylum Pseudomonadota; class Gammaproteobacteria; order Vibrionales; family Vibrionaceae; genus Vibrio; species Vibrio sp. QJM3NY_39. The sequence continues at coordinate 915,214 of NZ_CM173505.1, forward strand.
TATCCGCCATAACAATCTCCTTTGTTATTATTAATCCGTCCAGGATGTTTATGTGCCATTTTTTTACTGGTCTTACGTGAGAAAGTCAATTTTTCTGCAGCTTTGTGTGCACTTGTTAGTGTTTTTTACATTAAATTCGTTAAAAATCTGTTCTGTGTAGCATTATTTGTTGCATCAATTGTATTAGAATGTTGCCAGCCGTATAGTGGCGCTGAAAAGTTTGGTTAAAACCTTATAAATGCAAGGCTAAGAAGAAATGTGAGGTGTCTTCAGAAACCTAGCTGTTAACAATTATTTTACAATTATCTAAGGCTCAACCTACGTTATTTGTTAAGTTAATGTTAAATTTTGAAGGTTTGCAATCAAATTTTGTCCATAACAATACATAAGGTTATTTAATGACCATCATGCTCAATGGAGCTGAGTGAGCGAGCCCGTGAAAGAAAGAAAGACAAGACCTGTTAATTTAGATTTACAGACCATCCACTTTCCTATCACAGCAATAGCTTCCATCCTACACCGTGTGTCTGGGGTGATTACTTTTGTTGCGATCGGAATTCTGCTTTGGTTACTATCCATTTCCCTCTCTTCCCCTGTAGGCTTTATGGAAGCTAGCGACATTGTCGACGGTTTCTTCGTGAAGTTTATTCTGTGGGGCATTTTAACCGCTTTGGCTTACCACATTGCTGGTGGTATTCGTCACCTTCTTATGGACCTTGGTCACTTTGAAGAGCTGGAATCTGGCGCTAAGAGCGCGAAGGTTGCATTCGCAGCAACAGCGGTATTGTCTCTACTAGCGGGGATCTTAGTATGGTAAACAACGTTTCTACTTTTGGTCGTAATGGTGTGCATGATTATCTATTGATTCGTGCAACAGCCATCATTATGACGCTTTACACTATCTACCTAGTGAGCTTCTGTGCTTTCTCAGGTGATATTTCTTACGCATCTTGGACGCAATTCTTTGGTGGTACCTTTACTAAAGTCTTCACCATGTTAGCACTTACTTCAATTTTGGTTCACGCGTGGATCGGCTTGTGGCAAGTACTAACTGACTACATCAAATGTGCAAAATTGCGCGTTGGTCTTCAAGTCGGTGTTGTTGCGGTTCTTCTAGGATATTTCTTCTCTGGTCTGTTTATTTTGTGGGGTGCGTAAGTGACTATTCCTGTTCGTGAGTTTGATGCTGTAGTAATTGGCGCTGGTGGTGCTGGTATGCGCGCCGCGCTACAAATTTCTGAGCAAGGCCTATCTTGTGCGTTGCTTTCTAAAGTTTTCCCAACTCGTTCTCATACTGTATCTGCGCAAGGTGGTATCACCGTTGCTCTTGGTAATGCGCATGAAGATCACTGGGAACAACACATGTACGATACGGTTAAAGGTTCCGATTACATCGGTGACCAAGATGCTATCGAGTACATGTGTAAAAATGGCCCTGAGTCAGTTATCGAATTAGAAAAAATGGGTCTTCCATTTTCTCGCTTTGATAACGGCAGTATTTACCAACGTCCGTTTGGTGGCCAATCTAAGAATTTTGGCGGTGAGCAAGCGGCTCGTACTGCAGCGGCAGCTGACCGTACTGGTCACGCACTGCTTCATACGCTTTACCAACAAAACATTAAACACAAAACGACGGTTTTCTCTGAGTGGTATGCACTGGATCTTGTTAAAAACGAAGATGGTGCAATCTTAGGTACTACCGCGCTTTGTATGGAAACGGGCGAGGTTTGCTACTTCAAAGCGAAGGCAACAATCCTTGCTACTGGTGGTGCTGGTCGTATCTACGCATCAACAACGAATGCACACATTAACACTGGTGACGGTGTTGGCATGGCAATTCGTGCTGGCGTTCCAATGCAAGACATCGAAATGTGGCAGTTCCACCCAACGGGGATCGCTGGCGCAGGTGTTTTGGTAACAGAAGGTTGTCGTGGTGAAGGTGGTTACCTTCTCAATAAGGACGGCGAGCGCTTCATGGAACGTTATGCTCCGAATGCTAAAGATTTAGCAGGTCGTGATGTGGTAGCTCGTTCAATGATGGTTGAGATTCGTGAAGGTCGTGGTTGCGATGGCCCATGGGGTCCTCACATTAAGCTAAAACTTGATCACCTAGGTAAAGAGACGCTTGAGTCTCGTCTACCGGGTGTATGTGAGCTTTCTCGTACGTTTGCTCACGTTGATCCTGTTAAAGAACCAATTCCTGTAATCCCAACGTGTCACTACATGATGGGCGGTGTTCCTACACAGGTTTCTGGTCAAGCAATCAAACAAACTGAAGACGGTACAGACGTTGAAATTCAAGGTCTATTCGCTTGTGGCGAAATCGCTTCAGTATCAGTGCACGGTGCAAACCGTCTAGGTGGCAACTCGCTACTTGATTTGGTTGTGTTCGGTCGTGCGACAGGTCTTCACCTTGGTGAGACTCTGAATAAGCAAGCTGAAGCAAAACCTGCAACTGAGGCCGACATTGAACGTTCACTAGAGCGATACAATCGTTGGGAAAACAGTACTGACGGTGAAGACCCTGCGGTAATTCGTAAAGATCTTCAGCAATGTATGCAGAACAACTTCTCTGTATTCCGTGAAGGTAAAGCGATGGCTGATGGCTTAGAAGAGCTTAAAGTGATTCGTGAGCGTCTTAAGAATGCACACCTTTCAGACAAGTCGACAGAGTTCAACACGCAACGTATTGAGTGTTTAGAGCTTGAAAACTTGATGGAAACGGCATTCGCAACTGCGGTTGCAGCAAACTTCCGTACAGAGAGTCGTGGAGCGCATGCTCGTTTTGACTTCCCAGACCGTGATGATGAGCAATGGCTATGCCACTCACTTTACAACCCAGAATCAGAAAGTATGACTAAGCGTGGCGTGAACATGGAACCTATCCATCGTGAAGCATTCCCGCCGAAAGCACGTACGTACTAAGGAGATATGACCATGAAACTGAATTTCTCTTTATACCGTTACAACCCAGATGTGGACCAGAAGCCTTACATGAAAGAGTACACCCTAGAGGTGGAAGAAGGCTCGGACATGATGCTTTTGGATGCGCTTATTCTTTTGAAAGAGCAAGATCCAACGATTTCATTCCGTCGTTCATGCCGTGAAGGTGTATGTGGTTCTGATGGCTTGAACATGAATGGTAAAAATGGATTGGCGTGTATTACACCTCTGTCTGCTCTTACTGGCCAAGATAAAATCGTAATTCGCCCACTTCCAGGTTTGCCTGTGGTACGTGATTTAATCGTAGACATGACTCAGTTCTACGATAACTACGAAAAAGTTAAGCCGTTCTTAGTGTCTGATGGCAATGTGCCACCGGCTCGTGAAAACCTACAAAGCCCTGATGAGCGTGCTCATTTAGATGGTTTGTATGAATGTATCATGTGTGCATGTTGTACAACTTCGTGCCCATCATTCTGGTGGAATCCAGATAAGTTCATCGGACCAGCTGGCCTGCTTGCAGCATACCGTTGGCTAATAGATAGCCGAGATACGGCGACAGACGAACGTCTGTCCGATCTTGATGATGCATTTAGCGTTTTTCGTTGCCATGGCATCATGAATTGTGTAAGTGTTTGTCCTAAGGGATTAAATCCGACGAAAGCGATTGGTCACATCAAGACCATGCTTGTGAATCGTTCGGTTTAAGTTATATAAAAATTGCCGCCCTAGAAGTTTTGGGGCGGCCTTTTAATAGCTCGGCATAGACCGCAGCAAACGTGAAAACTACTGGTTAAGGGAAAATATGCACAACGGCGTGATGAAGGCATGGCTCGAGTCTTCACACTTGGCTGGCGCCAATGCAACGTACGTAGAAGAACTCTATGAACTGTATCTAAGTGACCCCGATTCGGTAAGTGACGAATGGAGAAGTGTTTTTGAAGAATTGCCTGTGCAAGCTTCAGAAGCAGTGGAACAACCACACTCTCGTGTTCGTGAATACTTCCGTCGACTCGCTCAAGAAACAAAGCATTACAGTGTCCAAGTTAGTGATCCAGATGTCGATGCGAAACAAGTAAAGGTTCTGCAACTTATTAATGCCTATCGATTCCGAGGGCATCAATCAGCAAATCTAGACCCCCTAGGTTTATGGGAAAGAGATACAGTCGCTGAACTGGATCCTTCTTTCCACACTCTTACCGAAGATGACCTCAATGAGACGTTTAACGTCGGCTCTTACGCCATTGGCCAAGAGACGATGGTGCTTCGAGATTTGTACAAATCTTTAAAGCAAACTTATTGTGGTTCGATTGGTGCTGAATACATGCACATGACTAACACAGAGCAAAAGCGTTGGATCCAACAACGTTTAGAGTCTGTTTCTGGTCAACCCTCTTTCGATAAAGAAGAAAAGCAAGCTTTCCTAGAAGAGCTAACTGCTGCTGAAGGTCTTGAGCGCTATCTTGGTGCTAAATTCCCAGGCGCAAAACGCTTCTCGTTGGAAGGTGGTGATGCGTTGATCCCAATGACGAAGGAAATTATTCGTCATGCAGGTGGACAAGGCATGCGTGAAGTTGTTGTTGGTATGGCTCACCGTGGTCGTCTAAACATGCTGGTCAATGTGCTTGGTAAAAAGCCACAAGACCTGTTTGACGAGTTTGCGGGCAAGCACAGCGATGACTCGTGGGGTACTGGTGATGTTAAATATCATCAAGGTTTCTCTGCAGATTTCGCGACACCAGGTGGCAACGTTCACTTAGCACTAGCATTTAACCCATCTCACTTAGAAATCGTAAACCCGGTAGTTATCGGTTCAGTACGTGCTCGCCAAGATCGTCTAGACGATAAAGATGGTAGCCGCGTACTTCCAATTACTATCCATGGTGATTCAGCTATCGCTGGCCAGGGTGTAGTACAAGAGACGTTCAACATGTCTCAAGCTCGTGGTTTCTGTGTTGGTGGTACGGTTCGTATCGTTGTAAATAACCAAGTTGGTTTTACAACGTCTAACCCTCGCGATACTCGTTCTACGATGTACTGTACCGATATCGCGAAGATGGTTCAGGCTCCGATTTTCCACGTTAACTCTGATGATCCAGAAGCTGTCGCTTTCGTAGCGCGTCTTGCATTAGATTACCGTAATACGTTTAAGCGTGATGTTGTTATTGATTTGGTTTGTTACCGTCGCCACGGTCACAATGAAGCCGATGAGCCGAATGCAACGCAGCCTTTGATGTACCAAAAAATCAAGAAGCATCCAACGCCACGTAAGCTTTATGCTGACGTGCTAATGGAACGCGGTGAGTTTGGTATTGATACGGCAACTCAACTCGTTAACGAATATCGTGATGCACTTGATCACGGTGAAGTTGTGGTTAAAGAGTGGCGCCCAATGGCACTTCACTCAGTGGACTGGTCACCTTACCTAGGTCACGACTGGAACATCGAATGGGACAACAAGATTGACATCGAGCGCCTGAAAGAGCTTGGTAGCAAACTTTGCCAATACCCAGACAGCCATAAGCTGCAAAGCCGAGTAAACAAACTTTACAACGATCGTACTGCCATGGTGAATGGTGAGAAACAAGTCGATTGGGGTATGGCCGAGACTCTGGCTTACGCAACACTTGTTGATGACGGTAAGCGTATTCGTATCTCAGGCCAAGATTCAGGTCGTGGTACGTTCTTCCACCGTCACTCAGTACTGCACAATCAATCAGATGCAAGCACGTATGTTCCTCTTGCGAACATTCATGATAAACAAGGGCCATTCCAAGTATTTGACTCTGTGTTATCTGAAGAAGCGGTACTCGCATTTGAGTATGGTTATGCAACGGCAGAACCAAGCGGTCTAACCCTTTGGGAAGCGCAATTTGGTGATTTCGCAAACGGTGCACAAGTTGTAATCGATCAATTCATTTCGTCAGGTGAGCAAAAGTGGGCACGTTTATGTGGTCTAACTATGCTGCTTCCTCACGGCTATGAAGGCCAAGGCCCAGAGCACTCATCTGCACGTCTTGAACGTTACCTTCAATTATGTGCTGAACAAAACATGCAGGTTGTTGTTCCTTCAACACCGGCACAGGTTTATCACATGATTCGCCGTCAGGTTGTTCGACCAATGCGTCGTCCACTGATCGTAATGTCACCTAAGTCATTGCTTCGTCACCCTCTATGTACGTCTTCTATGGAAGATTTAGCAGAAGGTACGTTCCAACCAGCTATCGCAGAAATTGATGATCTGGCTCCTGAGAACGTAAAACGCGTCGTGTTCTGTTCAGGTAAGGTTTACTTTGACCTGCTTGATCAAAGACGTAAGAACGAGCAAGACGATGTCGCTATTGTACGTATTGAGCAACTTTACCCGTTCCCTTACGAGGACGTGAGAGCTGCAATCGCACAGTACACAAATGTAGTCGATTACGTTTGGTGTCAAGAAGAGCCACAAAACCAAGGTGCTTGGTACAGTAGCCAACATAATTTCCGAGCTGCTATCCCAGTGGGTGCTGATATTCAATATGCAGGTCGTCCTGCATCAGCATCACCAGCTGTTGGCTATATGTCGGTACACTTGAAACAACAAAAAGCGTTAGTTGACGACGCTTTGACCCTACTTAAGAACTAGAAGTAAAAGGAAAATACGCACATGACAATTGAAATTCTGGTTCCAGATTTACCTGAATCTGTGGCTGATGCAACAGTGGCGACTTGGCACAAAAAACCAGGCGAAGCCGTTGCACGTGATGAAGTCATTGTAGACATCGAAACAGATAAAGTAGTTCTAGAAGTACCGGCTCCTGAAGCGGGTGTTCTGGAAGCTATCCTAGAAGAAGAGGGTGCTACGGTACTTTCTAAGCAGCTTCTTGCAAAGATCAAACCTGGTGCTGTCGCTGGTGAACCAACGAAAGATACCACTGAAGATACAGAAGCTTCTCCTGATAAGCGCCACAAAGCGGCATTGACAGAAGAAAGCAACGACGCACTAAGCCCTGCTGTTCGTCGTCTTCTTGCAGAACACAGCCTACAACCAGCTGACGTCAAAGGCACTGGTGTTGGTGGTCGTATTACTCGTGAAGACATCGACGCACACCTAGCAGCAGCGAAAGCGGCTCCGGCAGCAGCATCTGCACCTGCAGTTGAAGCGCCAGCAGCGGCTCGTAGCCAAAAGCGCGTGCCAATGACTCGCCTACGTAAGACAGTTGCAAACCGTCTTCTAGAAGCGAAGAACAGCACAGCGATGCTGACTACTTTCAATGAAGTGAACATGAAGCCAATCATGGACCTTCGTAAGCAGTACAAAGACCAATTCGAGAAGCGTCACGATACGCGTCTTGGTTTCATGTCTTTCTATGTGAAAGCAGTAACAGAAGCGCTGAAGCGTTTCCCTGAAGTTAACGCTTCAATTGATGGTACAGATATCATTTACCACAACTACTTCGATATTAGCATGGCGGTATCTACGCCACGTGGTCTAGTGACTCCAGTACTGAAAGACTGTGACACACTAGGTTTTGCTGAAATCGAAAAAGGCATCAAAGAGCTAGCAATCAAAGGCCGTGACGGCAAGCTAACAGTTGATGAGCTGATGGGCGGTAACTTCACTATCACAAACGGTGGTGTATTTGGTTCTCTAATGTCTACGCCAATCATCAACCCGCCTCAAGCGGCAATTTTGGGTATGCATAAAATCCAAGATCGTCCAATGGCTGTTGATGGCAAGGTAGAAATTCTACCAATGATGTACCTAGCGCTTTCTTACGATCACCGTCTAATCGATGGCCGTGAATCAGTTGGCTTCCTAGTGACAATCAAAGAGCTTCTAGAAGATCCTGCACGTCTGCTATTAGACGTTTAGTATCTCTAAAACGTCTAGTTAACCCCGTTAGCTAGACGTAAAAAGTTTCAAAGGCTAGGCTGCTCAACGTCTGGCCTTCACTTGAACTGTAAAGCCATTAGAAAATGGACAGCAGTTGATTTGAGAAGACCCTACAGACGTACCACAGGAAACTGTGTCGTTATGGAAATAATAATCCCTTAAGGGAAAATAAACGGAATATCAAAATGAATTTGCATGAATACCAAGCCAAACAGCTGTTTGCAGAATTCGGTTTGCCTGTACCTGAAGGTTTCGCGTGTGACACAGCACAAGAAGCTTTCGAAGCTGCAGGCCGTATTAGTACAGCCAAGAAAGTTGTTAAGTGTCAAGTACACGCTGGTGGTCGCGGTAAAGCGGGCGGCGTAGAGCTACATGACACTAAAGAAGGCGTTAAAGAGTTTGCACAAAAGTGGCTAGGTAAAAACCTAGTGACTTACCAAACAGACGCTAATGGTCAGCCTGTAACAAAGATCCTAGTTGAAGAAGCATCGAACATTGCTAACGAGCTTTACCTAGGTGCTGTTGTTGACCGTGCAACGCGCAAAATTGTATTCATGGCGTCAACTGAAGGCGGTGTGGACATTGAGAAAATCGCTGAAGAAACTCCAGAGTTGATTCACCAATCTGCGATCGATCCTCTAGTTGGCCCTCAAGCTTACCAAGGCCGTGAATTGGCATTCAAACTTGGCCTAGCTGGCGATCAAATTAAACAGTTCGTTAAGATCTTCATGGGTCTTGGTGAAATGTTCGCTCAGTACGACCTAGCTCTACTAGAAATTAACCCGCTTGTTATTACAAATGAAGGTAACCTTCTTTGTCTAGACGGCAAGATCAACATTGACTCAAACGCAATGTACCGTCAGCCAAAGCTTCGTGAAATGCACGATCCTTCACAAGAAGACGAGCGCGAAGCGCACGCAGCTCAGTGGGAACTGAACTACGTAGCACTTGATGGCAACGTTGGCTGTATGGTTAACGGTGCAGGCCTTGCTATGGGTACGATGGATATCGTAAACCTACACGGCGGCAAGCCAGCAAACTTCCTTGATGTAGGCGGCGGCGCAACAAAAGAGCGTGTAGCTGAAGCATTCAAGATCATCCTTTCTGATGACAATGTTAAAGCAGTACTAGTAAACATCTTCGGTGGCATCGTTCGTTGTGACATGATCGCTGAAGGTATTATTGGTGCAGTTAAAGAAGTTGGCGTAACAGTTCCTGTCGTTGTTCGTCTAGAAGGTACAAACGCAGACCTAGGTCGCGAAGTACTTGCTAATTCTGATGTTGATATCATTGCTGCTGTATCTCTAACAGATGCTGCACAGAAAGTTGTTGCTGCTGCGGAGGCTAAATAATGTCTGTATTAATTAACAAAGACACTAAAGTAATCTGTCAGGGTTTCACTGGCGGTCAAGGTACATTCCACTCAGACCAAGCTATCGCATACGGTACGCAAATGGTTGGTGGTGTTTCACCTGGTAAAGGTGGTCAAACTCACCTAGGCCTTCCAGTATTCAATACAGTACGTGAAGCAGTAGAAGTAACTGGCGCAACAGCAACAGTTATCTACGTACCAGCACCTTTCTGTAAAGATGCAATCCTAGAAGCAATTGATGCAGGTATCGAACTGATCGTAACGATCACTGAAGGTATCCCTACTACAGATATGATCGACGTTAAAGTGAAGCTAGAAGAAACTGGCGTTCGCATGATCGGTCCTAACTGTCCAGGTCTTATCACTCCAGACGAGTGTAAGATTGGTATCATGCCTGGTCATATCCATAAGAAGGGTAAAGTAGGTATCGTATCTCGTTCAGGTACTCTGACGTACGAAGCAGTTAAGCAAACAACAGATGAAGGCTTTGGTCAGTCTACATGTGTTGGTATCGGTGGTGACCCTATCCCAGGTTCAAACTTCATTGATATCCTAAAACTTTTCCAAGAAGACCCAGAGACTGAAGCAATCGTAATGATTGGTGAGATCGGTGGTACTGCGGAAGAAGAAGCTGCTGAGTTCATCAAAGCAAACGTAACTAAGCCAGTTGTATCTTACATCGCTGGTGTTACTGCTCCTCCGGGTAAACGTATGGGCCACGCTGGCGCAATCATCTCTGGCGGTAAAGGTACTGCTGAAGATAAATTCGCAGCACTAGAAGCAGCAGGCGTTAAGACTGTTAAGTCTCTTGCTGACATCGGTAAAGGCCTACGTGAAATCACGGGTTGGTAATCAGCTGGCTTTTATCTAACGAGATAGAAGCTAACTGAACGATATAAGAAAGGCTTGGTCATTGACCAAGCCTTTTTCTTTTGTGACCGATTTTTTTGTAAACGGTTCTTTTATAAACGACTGCCGCGTTAACTGTTGTGTTGTTAAAAGCCAGAATGAATCCCGACTTTTCACTTTAGGCGCGGGTTCTGTACATTTGAGATAGCATAAACATTGCCGCAGCACTGATAACAACAGAAGGGCCGGCTGGCGTGTCATAGAACCAAGACAAGCTCAACCCTCCGAACACAGCGATAGAACCAATTACAGAGGCGAGGAATGCCATTTGTTCGGGTGTATTGGCGAATTTCCTTGCCGTTGCTGCTGGGATTATCAGCAATGACGTCATGATCAATGCACCAACAAATTTCATACCGACCGCAATCACGATACCAACCAGCAACATCAGGATTAGGCGCATTAAGTCAATGTTGATGCCATCTACTGCTGCAAGATCTTCATTTACTGTCGTTGATAGCAGTGGTCGCCAAAATATCGCAAGCACTAAACCAATCACTGCAGCACCCGCGTAGATGAACACCAAATCTGTTGGAGACACCGCAAGCAAGTCACCAAATAGGTAACTCATTAGATCGACACGAACATTGTCTAAGAAGCTGACAGCAACAAGGCCTAAAGAGAGTGCACTGTGCGCCAATATACCGAGTAGGGTATCGGTCGCGACTAGCTTTTGTTTTTGTAAAGTCACTAGCAACACGGCCAGCATCAAACAACAAATCAGCAGCGCGAAATACAAGTTAATGTTGAACAGAAAGCCAAGTGCTAAGCCCATCAAAGAAGCGTGAGCAAGCGTGTCACCAAAGTAAGCCATCTTGCGCCATACTACGAACGACCCTAATGGGCCTGCAATTAGCGCAATACCCAAACCCGCCAAAATAGAGGGAAGAAGAAACTCAAGCATTAGTGATGTCCGTGTTTATGGTTTGAACATTCATGCACGTCGCCTTCGACAGGCTGGCCTGCAAGATCATGATGGTGATGTTCGTGTTGGTGATGATAAAACGCTAGTGTTTCTTGGGTCGCGGTGCCAAAGAGCGCAATATACGAAGGGTGGTGTTTGATGTCTGCAGGTGCGCCTGAGCAACAGATATGGTGGTGCAAGCAGATAACATCGTCTGTTTTGGCCATCACTAAATGCAGGTCATGTGAAACCATAAATACGGCACAACCAAAACGGTGACGAATGGTGTCAATTAGGTCATACAAGTCAATTTGTCCTTGTACATCAACGCCTTGAGCAGGTTCATCAAGAACCAGTAGGTCTGGTCTTCTTAGCAGTGAACGAGCAATCAGCACACGTTGGTTTTCACCGCCAGATAGCTGGTGCATGTTACTCTTTTGCAGATGTTCAGCACCAACGAGCTTCAATGCTTCAAGGATCTCTTGCTGACTGAACTTGCCAGTGAGCTTTAGAAAACGTTCTACATTAAGCGGTAGTGAATCATTAAGCTTTAATTTTTGTGGTACATAGCCAATTTTCAGTTTTTTAGCTTTTGTTATTGTGCCTGAAAATTTGGTTTGTAAACCCAGTACCACTTTTACTAATGTCGACTTTCCTGCACCGTTTGGCCCAATGAGGGTGGTGATTCTGCCGCGCTCTATATTTAGAGAGATGTTGTCTAGAACTTTTCGACCGTCAAACTCGACGCTCACAGAATCTAGTTGGATTAAGTTATCCATGAATAGAACTCATTTGCAATTCGCTAATGTTATAATGTAACATTTACCTCAAGCCTAAGCTACTTTTCTATTATCGAGGGATTATGTCACGTTCATCTTTTATACTTGCTACTTTGCTTTTAGCGCCAAGTGTCGCAAGTGCCAATACTATTCTAACAAGCTTTAAACCGATTCAAATGATTGTGACAGAATTAACGCAAGGCGTTAGTGAGCCGGATGTGTTGATGAACAGCAATGCTTCGCCGCATGATTATGCGCTTAAGCCATCGGATGTCAAAAAAGTTCATAGTGCCGATATGGTTATCTGGTTCGGCCCTGACCTAGAAGCCTTTTTGACTAAGGTGATTGGTTCAAAAGAAAATGTTATCAAGATCAGTGAGATTCCTGGAATCAACTTGAGAGAGTTTGGGCATGAAGACCACGATGCTCATGAAGGACATCATCATGGTAGCCATGACCCGCATTTTTGGTTGGGCATCGACCAAGTTGAAGTCGCGGCAAAATATATCTCAGCTAAGTTGATTGAATCTGACCCTGATAACGCAATGGCGTATCAAGAGAACCTAGACTCATTCTTGATTGCTTTGAAAGAAAAGAAGCAGTCAATTAATGAACAACTTGCGCCAGTGAAAGACAAAGGTTACTACGTATTCCATGATGCGTACGGCTACTTCGAACAGGAGTTTGAGTTAAATAACTTAGGTCACTTTACCGTGAGCCCAGAGCGCAAGCCGGGTGCAAAAAGCTTGATAGCTATCAAGAAAACCTTGGTGCGTGAAAATGTTCAATGTGTATTTGCAGAGCCTCAATTTACACCAGCTGTGATCGAATCGGTGACTCGTGGAAGCAATGCTAAGCAAGGGCAACTTGATCCTGTTGGTTCACAGGTTGAAGTGAAGAGTGGAAGTTATTTCGATTTTCTTCAGCAACTTACAGACAGCTACACAAGCTGCTTGAGTGCTAAGTAATCAATAACCAATATTCCTAACGACACTTTGCTCTCGTTAATTTATGAATCATGCCGCTTTTTGCGGCATTTTCGTGACCGCTAAGATAAAACCTCTCAACAAATAGCAAACCTCCTTTCTCCTTTGTTAATTTCCGCTAAAATAGAAAGATAATAATAAGCACAAAAAAACTGGATTTTTGGTTAAGCAGCGAATAAGACGTTGTGGACACCATAATTTCATGTGTTATTGCTGTTCAGGATGAAAAGTTGTATCGAATTATCTTCAGAATGTTCATGTTAATGAGCATTTCATTTAGCGTTCTCGCGGTAAATACATCACCCTCCGTTTTCTACCCTTTGCCCGTTCAAGCGCAAGGGAATTTTCTTGCGGCTAAAAACTTGTACTTAGGTGCCGGTGGCGGGCTATGGGTTCATGATGTCCATGGAAAAGTACTCTTTTATGATGGCCGAACCCTATTCCCTAGAAAGGGTAGCCTTCTGCAATTTTCTTCAGAAAGAGTCGCGTTTCTTAACGATGAGTTTTGGACATTTTTTGATAATGAGGTGTACCGACATAATCCGGGGATTGGCAATGAACTTGCGTTTAGTTTAAGCCCGGGTGCTGAGATCACGAATATAGGCTCATCCGGTGATTATATTTGGGTCACAGATGGCAGTAATTTTTATACATACAACACTCAATCTTTAGAATTTACCACCTACTCACTACTCAAACTGTATCGATACAACAATAGCAGTGATATTGCGATTAACGATGCGGAGTGGGTGTTGTCAAAATGGGTACTCGCGACCAGTTCTGGTGCTTACCTTTCCGAGGCGCAAGAGTTTACTCACATCACTGCATCAGATAAGCACCATATTGAGACGGTTTATTTTTCTAATGCTAGACGAGAGTTAGTGATCGGCACTTTAAATGGGGCGGTGATTGTTGATCTCGCGAATCCAGATAAAGAGAACAAAATAAAAGGGTCGCACGTTCTCTCGCTTGCTGAAACTTCAGACCAATATTGGATTGGCACAGAGCATGGACTCATTAGTTACAACTTCATTACGGGTCAAATTACACGATTCGAACAAGCCGCTAACCAAGATTTCTCGTTACCGGGAGAGAAAATATATTCGTTAATCAACGACCATGCTGGTGGGATGTGGGTTGCGACAAATAACGGCATCCGATATTTCTCACTGTTCAGTAAGACATTCTCAAGAACGCCATTAACGGGTATGGGGATGCACTCAAGTAGTGTCGTGATAAACAAAGTACAGCCGGTTAGTGAACAATTATCTTGGGTTGCTTCCTCACTGGGCCTCTATTTGGTCGATGCTCAAAGCAAAGAGAATCCAATTCGTGTTTATTCCAACTCGGTACAGGACTTTGAGATCTTTGGTTCTTCCATTTGGTTGGCTACTGAAGAAGGTATTATTAGTTTTAATACCAATACGTTAGAGCCTGAAGAGCTCGGTTTACCAAGGTCTATCAAGGGGGTACACGTTGAGAACTTTGCGCTTCAAGCTGATAACGTACTTTGGATAACATCGGGGCAAAACCTCTATTCGTTATCTATCGAAACCATGAAGCTGACGGGGTACGGTACTGACTGGTTAGTTGATAAGTTTTTGCCAGCAAAAATAACGGCTCTCAATATAGGGTTACAAGGTCGTATATATATAGGCACTGACCACGGCTTTTACTCTTTTATTGATAAACGAATTAGCTTTAGTCGCTCAAGCGAACGATTTGGCAAAGTGGTCGATATTGAAAAAGCGAAGGATGGGGCTCAATGGTTTGCGAGCAGTTATGGCGTGTATCGAATCCCTTATGACAGCTCTATTATTCAAGAGGTCACGCTTGTTGAAGACAATATTAGCCCAAATTGCCTAATAAGCGATGACAATGGTGTGTGGTTAGGTTCTTCGAAAGGTATCAGCTATTACGGACTGGATGGGCAACTGCATAAACATATCGGTTCACCATTTGGCTTGATCACTAATGAACTGGCGGCAGGGGCATGCGACTTGTTTGACAGCGAAGGCAGCCAATCTACGAGGCTTATTTTTGGATCAAAGTATGGCGTAGTCAGTGCGTTATCTGATGAGTTATTGGTATCAACAACACCCCATAGTCGAGCATTATTGAGTAAGATCAGTGTTGATCAGCAAACCGTATCACTAGGTGGTAAGACAGCTGATTTGGATGAGATCCCTTATGGTTCATCTATGAGTTTTAAGTTGGGTATTCTACCTGCGACGTTTGCCCCTGCGATGGAGTATCGCCTGAACGACGATGAACCTTGGAGTGAATTTGAAGGAGGTTTGTTAACGCTCGATCATCTTCTTCCTGGGGACTATACACTGGAAGTTAAACCCGTTAAGGACTCGCATTATCGCTTTGTGTCAACGAATCAAAGCTTCTCAATCGCTGAGCCTTGGTATCTGACCAATTGGGCTGCCGCAAGCTCTCTGGTGCTGTTGATTGGTGTCGTGACTATCTTGGTCTTTTGGCGTTCGCGTTATGTCACTTTTGCTAATAGACACCTAAAAGCGCAAGTTGCATTAAAAACCGATCAACTGAGGCACCAAAGTCGCATTCTGTTGACGACCAATCAACAGCTTAAAAAGCAGCTATCAGTTAAGAGTGCGCTTGTGTCGCACACAGCAAATGAACTCTCATCTGAAGTTAATCATATTGCAGCGATGCTCCCGAATTGGAATGAGAAAGGCAAGTCGCCAATCTTAACGCTGAAAAATGGCTTGGCTCAATTGAGCAATACACCTCAAGGAGAAGGGAAGGTCAGTTACGATATAATTTTGATCTTAGAAGCGGTACTCAAAGCTTGGCAAGATGATTTAGCCAAAGCGGGTATTGAACTGGATATCAGAGTTGATACCAAACAACGATACGTATCCTTACTGTATTTTAATCTCGATATTATTTTCAACAACTTGGTTGCGAGCATCATCAAGAGAAACTTTAAGTCACAAAGCATGGTGGTTCTGGTTGAAGAAGTGAAGGAGCATCTTGTCGTTACGATTCGAGATCATGGGATGCCTTTTCCTAAATTGGCATCAAGCATGAGTGACAACACCGGAAAATCGACTGATCTAAATATCGAAAAATTACCTCTATTGATGAATCAGAGTGGTGGTGAACTGAACGCGTTTGTTTCTGACTATCAAAATAAGGTTCAGCTTTCGTGGCCGATTGAATATCAAGTGCTGGATAATCTGGAAGCCAGCACAATTGAGCAGATAGAAACCATTAAACTTGCCGCTTCAACGCCAGAGCAACAAAGGTTGAGTGCTGAACAAGAGTGGAAAAACAGAGTGTCGCAGCTTGTGAGCGAAAACTACGCCGATGCAGAGTTCAGTACTACAACTGCTGCTAAGTACTTGTTCATGTCAGAGAGAAGCTTACAGAGACGCTTTAAATCGGCTTATAACAAGACCTTTAAAGAGCACTTGAATGAAGTGCGTTTAGAGCATGCGTGCGAGCGGTTACTTGCGGGAGAGAAGATCTCAGACGTCGCGTTTGATTCTGGTTTTAATGACCCTTCCTATTTCAGTCAGAGGTTTAAGCACCATTTTGGTATGTCGCCATCTAAGTTTGCTGAAAACAGCGAAGAGTAGTGAGCTGCGGATTTACTCTACTTCCACATAGATAAAGATACTCTAAGCCTCGACATTCGTGTTGGGGCTTTTTTATGCTTCTACGAGATACGAGATACGAGATACGAGATACGAGATACGAGATAGAGAGCTGTGGGGCGTTTAAAAGGCTGTTGGGATAAAACAAAAGGAAGAAAAAAAATATCGTGGTATAGCCGGGGGGACTATACCACGGGTGCCAAGGACACCTTCGCTTGCTGCCGGAGTGATATGGCAAGCCACATCACCTCTGGAATAAAATTAAAGAGAAGTAGTTTCTCTTCGTTGGAGTAACTATACGTCTGCCCACTTATTTTACTTATAAAATTAACGACAGATGGCCATGAGAAAACCGACATTATTTTAAGTTATTGATAATTAATGATTTGTGTTGGTTTTTCTTGATTGGTACTAGTGAGGTAGTTCTCGTTGTTTGTTGAAAGTAACGTTTTTGACGTAAACGTTTTTAACGAAATTTACGAGTATGTATTTTCGAAAACATTGATTTCACACAATGGAATTGTGGTCATGTATGTGTATTATGGCGGTAATAACAATCTTTCTCATTATCAGTCACGAATTGGGCATTTATGAAACTCTCACAACTCGAGCAAGGAAAAGCGGCTTCTATTGTTGCACTAACAGGCTTAACACCGGACGTTAGAAAAAAACTTATGGTTATGGGCATGTTGCCAAAAACTGAGGTGACGCTAATCCGTCGTGCGCCGATGGGTGATCCACTTCAAGTGGAGGTGAGAGGTGTTTCTATCGCCATTCGTGAAAGCATTGCAGAACAAATCGAGGTTATCTAAATGGATTATCAAGTTCTTACCGTTGGTAACCCGAATAGTGGTAAAACAACATTATTTAACGCCTTAACTGGTGCTAAGCAGCACGTTGGTAACTGGGTTGGTGTAACTGTAGAAAAGAAGACGGGTTTGTATTCGCACGCTGGTGATCAGTTTCAGCTAACGGATTTACCGGGTATCTACGCACTAGACAGTGGTAATGATGCGAACAGTATCGATGAATCTATCGCGTCTCGTGCTGTGCTAACTCACCCTGCAGATGTGATCATCAATGTTGTAGATGCAAGCTGCTTAGAACGAAGCTTATACATGACATTACAATTACGAGAGTTGGGTCGCCCAATGATCGTTGTATTGAACAAGATGGATGTATTAAAGCGTGAGCGTCAGGTGATTAACCTTAAAGCGCTAGAGAAAGAGCTTGGCTGTCCAGTTTTAAGCTTGTCTGCAAACGACAAAGGCCAAGTTGCACGTTTTAAAGAGCGTCTGCATAAACTGCTTGTTCAAGGTGTGAGTCTTGATCCTATCTCTATTGATTACGATGCCGCGTTAGAAGCTCTTATCCCTTCTGTTGAGTCACAATTTGATGATGCTGACGTATCTCACCGAGCTCTGGCTATTCGTGCTTTAGAAAATGATTACTTAGTATTGAACGGATTGGCTCCTCAAACTCGTACTCAAATCGACAGTGTGCGCCTAGGTGCCGATTTCGATATTGACCTTGCTGTTGCTGACGCTAAATACACTTTCTTACATGACCTTTGTAAACGTGTTCGTCGCAGTGAAGGTAAACTAAGCCGTAACTTTACTGAGAAAGCAGACCAATTCATTTTGAATAAATGGGTCGGTATTCCTTTCTTCTTCGTCATCATGTACCTAATGTTCATGTTCTCTATCAATATCGGTAGTGCGTTTATCGACTTCTTTGATATTGGTGTTGGCGCAATATTAGTTGATGGTGGACACCACTTATTAGATGGCCATTTACCGGTTTGGCTAGTCACCATTCTTGCCGATGGCATCGGCGGTGGTATTCAAACGGTTGCGACCTTTATTCCGGTTATTGCCGCGCTTTACTTGTTCTTAGCGGTATTAGAAAGCTCGGGTTACATGGCTCGTGCAGCATTTGTACTTGATAAAGTGATGCAGAAGATTGGTTTACCGGGCAAAGCGTTTGTTCCGTTAGTACTTGGTTTTGGTTGTAACGTACCTTCAATCATGGCAACTCGTACTCTTGACCAAGAGCGTGAACGTAAACTGGCAGCATCAATGGCTCCGTTTATGTCATGTGGTGCTCGTTTGCCAGTATATGCACTATTTGCAGCTGCGTTTTTCCCTGGTGCGGGACAAAATGTCGTATTCGCTCTGTACATCATGGGTATTGTTGCTTCTGTATTTACGGGCTTATTCCTTAAAAATACTATCTATCCTGGTAGCAGTGATAGCTTGGTTATGGAGATGCCGGATTACGAATTGCCGACCGTGCAAAACGTGATGCTGAAAACTTGGCAGAAGCTGAAACGTTTCGTGCTTGGCGCAGGTAAAACCATCGTAATGGTTGTGGCTATTCTTAGCTTCCTGAACTCATTAGGTATGGACGGCAGTTTTGGTAACGAAGACAGCGAAAGCTCTGTGCTATCTAAAGCGGCTCAAGTTGTGACTCCAGTGTTCCAACCTATTGGCATTACTGAAGAGAACTGGCCTGCAACGGTTGGTATTATTACGGGTATTTTTGCGAAAGAAGCCGTTGTTGGTACATTAAACAGCTTGTACACGACGCCATCAGACGAAGAAGCGGCTGAATTCGATTTAGCAGCAAGCTTGCAAGAAGCCGTCATGACCATCCCTGAAAACCTAGCTGGTTTGAGCTATTCAGATCCATTAGGCATTGAAGTGGGCGACTTGTCTGACTCAAGCTCTGTGGCTGCGGATCAAGAGGTTGATACTTCGATCTTTGGTAACTTGAAAGACAAGTTTGTATCAGGCCACGCTGCGTTTGCTTACTTGATTCTTATCCTGCTTTACACACCTTGTGTTGCTGCGATGGGCGCTTATGTTCGTGAGTTTGGTCAGACGTTTGCCCGCTTCATTGCGGTATGGACAATGGCTCTTGGTTACTTCGGTGCAACCTTCTACTACCAAGCAGCAAACTTCGCTGTACACCCAGTAAGTAGTGCTGTGTGGATGGTGGCAATTGCTGGTGGCTTTGTGGTGACGTATCGCGTCTTCAAGAAAATCGGCAGTAAGCAAAAAGCGCTAGAGGTGCAAGTAGTATGATTTTAACTGAACTTCATCAATACATTGATAACGAAGGTGTCGCTGCTCGTAGTGAACTGGCGTCTAAGTTTGGAATGAGTGAAGACGGTGTCGATGCGATGCTGAGTGTGTGGGTCAAGAAAGGTAAGATATCTCGCTTGGTTGACACCAACAAGCATGGACATACAACACGTATTCGTTACACCATCAGCAAACAAGATGGTTTGTCACTGAATGTGATGATGTAGTTCAGAGCTCAATACTCTCGTTGAAAACGACGAGATTAGACAATAAAAAAGCCGCTCACCTATTTTAGATGAGCGGTTTTTTGTCATGTGTCTATTCTGAACAGCCTTGCTTTAAAGCGTAATGAGATGAACTCGAATTACACTTTCTTGAAGATAGAGCTCAGCGATAAAACGTTTTGAATGCGAGTATGGATTGCGGCTTGTTCTTCTTCACTGCGCTGTTCTCCTTTGGTGTTGCCCCATACTGGACTTGGCCACGCGATGTCGTCTTTGAAACGTGCAATATGGTGAATGTGCAGTTGTGGCACCATGTTACCCAGCGCGCCTAGGTTTAACTTGTCTGGTTGGAACGTCGCTTCTAATGCTTGGCTTACCGCTTGAGACTCAAGCAAGAACTGCTGTTGTTCTTTCATTGGCAGATGGTGCAACTCTTTTAGGTTGGCGCGTTTGGGTACCAAGATAACCCAAGGCACTGCACTGTCTTTGCTTAGCAGTGCCAAGCTTAGTGGAAATTCGCCGATAAGCGTGGTGTCTTTTGCTAACTGTGGGTGAAGTTCAAAGCTCATGATCTTTCCAATTAATTGTTTTACTTGAGTATAAGGTTGGAGTTGGGATGTGGCTAGCGCTTACGTTCTCAATAAGCAGATTCCCTATCACGTTCGTTCCTCACTGTAGGGAATGACGGGCGGGGAGAGTTTTAGCGAATGGCTTTGCTTGTGTTACGCGTTTGGAGGAGATTTTCTATTACGTTTGTCCCTAACTATAGGGGGTAACGATTCGGTGTAGTTTGATAAGAGTTGGACTAACGACACTTATTTTCGTCATCTCCTATAGCGACGAAGGAGCGTAGTAGGAGAGCTCTTGCTGCGTAGGCCGACTAGTCGCAAAGATAAACGAGTAAACGAAAACTCCAGATAAAACAAAAGGTTGATGCTCTCACATCAACCTTTGTATTTATTCATTGTAACCCGAAGGGAATTACATGCGCTCTAGAGTTTCGATACCTAGAAGCGACAGACCTTGCTTGATAGTCTTAGCTGTCAGTGCAGCAAGCTTCAGGCGGCTCTGTTTAACTGTTTCATCTTCAGCCACAAGGATAGGGCACGCTTCGTAGAAGCTAGAGAATTGACCAGCAAGTTCGAACAGGTAGCTACACATGATGTGCGGTTGACCTTCACGAGCAACAGACTGTACCGCTTCTTCAAATTGTAGAAGTTTCGCGATAAGTGCTTTCTCTTTCTCTTCAGTGATTTTGATTTCACCTTCAAGAGAGTCCATAGAAATGCCTGCTTTAGCAAAGATTGAAGCTACACGAGTGTACGCGTACTGCATGTACGGTGCCGTGTTACCTTCAAATGCCAGCATGTTTTCCCAGTCGAACACGTAATCAGTGGTACGGTGCTTAGAAAGGTCTGCGTATTTAACCGCCGCCATTGCAACTGTGTTTGCGATGGTTTTCTTCTCGTCTTCTGCTAGCTCAGGGTTTTTAGACTCAATCAGCTGAGTTGCACGCACCTCTGCTTCGTCCAGAAGATCAGCAAGACGTACTGTACCGCCTGCACGAGTTTTAAATGGCTTACCATCTTTACCTAGCATCATGCCAAACGCGTGGTGCTCAAGAGATACAGATTCAGGAACATAACCCGCTTTACGAACGATAGTCCAAGCTTGCATTAGGTGTTGGTGCTGACGAGAGTCAATGAAGTAAAGTACGCGGTCTGCGCCCAGTTCTTCAAAACGGTATTTAGCACAGGCAATATCGGTGGTGGTGTATAGGAAGCCACCGTCACGTTTTTGCACGATAACGCCCATCGGGTCGCCATCTTTGTTTTTGTATTCGTCTAGGAATACAACTTGTGCGCCGTCAGACTCTTTTGCTAGACCTTGTGTTTGTAGGTCAGAAACGATGTTTGAAAGCATATGGTTGTACATACTTTCACCCATTACATCATCACGTGTCAGTGATACGTTCAGGCGATCGTAGTTACGTTGGTTTTGAACCATGGTTACGTCAACCAGCTTTTTCCACATTTCAGCGCAGTACTCGTCGCCGCTTTGCAGTTTCACTACGTAGCCACGTGCTTTCACTGCGAATTCTTCGTCTTCGTCGTAAAGCTTTTTAGATTCACGGTAGAACTGCTCAAGATCTGAAAGTTCCATTGAAACTTCGCCAGTTTCAGCTTGGATGCGCTCAAGGTTTGCGATAAGCATACCGAATTGAGTGCCCCAGTCACCAATGTGGTTAGCACGGATAACTTTGTGGCCTAAGAACTCTAGTGTACGAACAACAGCATCACCGATGATCGTTGAACGTAGGTGGCCAACGTGCATTTCTTTTGCAACGTTTGGTGCTGAGTAGTCAGCAACAATCGTTTGTGCTTCAGCCGCTGTAACACCAAGGCGAGAGTCAGCCAGTGCTGCGTCTGCTTGTTGTGCTAGGAATGCTTCATCTAGGAAGATGTTTAGGAAACCTGGACCTGCGATTTCAACTTTAGAAGCGATACCGTCTAGGTTTAGAACGTCCAATACTTTTTGAGCAAATTCTCGTGGGTTAGTGCCTAGTCGTTTAGCAACACCCATAACGCCGTTTGCTTGGTAGTCACCAAATTGTGGTTTTGCAGATTGGCGAACAGCCGCAGGAGAGCCTGCAGGTGCGCCAGCGGCTTCTAGAGCCTGAGATACTTTGTCATTAATCAGTGCTTGGATATTCACACGCGTTTCCTTCAATTCAAGGATGAATAAGAGTGGCCGTTATTTCGTGGGTATTAAACTTGGTTAATTATGCTTCGAGTTAACGATTTAATGCCGAAATGAACAGCAGACTCTGTTTAAGTTCACAAAAATGGCGTTAATC
Organism: Vibrio sp. QJM3NY_39; assembly: GCF_057785895.1. Classification (NCBI taxonomy): domain Bacteria; kingdom Pseudomonadati; phylum Pseudomonadota; class Gammaproteobacteria; order Vibrionales; family Vibrionaceae; genus Vibrio; species Vibrio sp. QJM3NY_39. The sequence goes on from NZ_CM173505.1 coordinate 937,779, forward strand.
ATACCAATTTTGTGGGGTTTCTTATAGGTCGAATTGATAGAAAATTAACATTTCCTGAGGGGTTTTTGACAATCGACTTTGACCAAGCCAAGTTTGTCTATTTAGGAAAGTAAGACACCGTACTTTTTGAACGTTTTTTTGTAAAAGCAACGCTTGTTGCTGCAAGTAAAACTGATACCATGCAGTCATTATTTGGAGAACAAAGACAATGACGATGAGCCTGAAGCAAGCCGAACTAGAACCACAACAAATGATTGCGCGCCTTGATACGTTTATGGCGAAAATTGAGAACCTAGGAAATACATTGGGTTTAGATTTAAGCTTTGCTCAAGCGGATCATATTGCATTAAGAATCAATGAAACTGAGCTTGCGAAATCAGCACATCAAGCATGGTCTGAATACGGCTCGACGATTTCAGAAGCGATGATCAACGGTCGTCCAATTGTGGTGTTGGCTTTCGATGAACCACTGCAAAGTCTTGGTTGGAAGATTGAGTGCTTAGAGCTTCCGTACCCTGCAGAAGGTAAAACTTACCCGTCTCAAGACTGGGAGCACGTTGAGTTCGTGATTCCTTCTCACGCACAGACTGCCGATGAGTATCTAGCGGATCTTAAAGAAACCTATCCACAGTTCGCTGCTAAGTTTGAAACTCTGGCAGAGCAAGGTATTAAGATAAAACTCTCTAGCCCGAAAGGCGAGGGTGAACGTTTGAATAACCCAACGGTAGCTTTTAAGCATCAAGGTATTTGCATCAAGCTGCATCCACACTCTTTGAAGAAGATTGTTGAGTCAGAACAGGCTTAATTTGAGCAGAGAATAGCTGGAAATAGGTTCCCGACTTCGTCATTCCCGATAGCGACGAAGGAGCGTAGTTGGGAATCTCTAAAAGCTAGTCTAATCACCAGATACAAAAAACGCGCAATGGGTTAACTCTGTTGCGCGTTTTTTATTGGGTTCTAACTGGAAGTATTACTTAAATAAGCGACTTACAGAATCACAGTCTTGTTACCGTAAACAAACACGTGATCATTGATCACTTTGTTTAAAGCCTTACTCAACACGTTCTTCTCTACGTCACGACCCGCTTGAGCCATGTCTTTCGCACTGAAGTTGTGATCCACTGGAATCACGTCTTGCTTGATGATTGGCCCTTCATCGAGATCGTTTGTCACGAAGTGCGCTGTTGCGCCAATGATTTTTACGCCGCGCTCATAAGCTTGTTGGTATGGTTTAGCACCAATGAATGCTGGTAAGAAGCTGTGGTGAATGTTGATGATTTTGTGGTTGTACTTCTCAACAAACCCCGGAGTCAGCACTCGCATGTATTTAGCAAGCACCAGATAGTCCGCCTCGTACTGGTCAATCACTTTAAGCATCTTCTTCTCATGTTCTTCACGGTTTAATCCTTCGTGAGAAACATGATGATAAGGAATATCAAAACGCTCGGTCAAGCTTTGCAGAGTATCGTAGTTGCCAACCACCGCTGCGATTTCGACATCTAAGCTGCCATCAAAGTTTTTCATTAGAATATCGCCAAGGCAGTGAGCTTCTTTAGTCACGAGTATCACGACACGCTTACGAGAAGAGCCCATCAGCTTACGTTTCGCATTCTCTGGCAGCGCTTGGTCTAAATCGGCAAGCAAGGTTTCGTCATTGAAGTAACCCTCTAGCTCGGTACGCATAAAGAAGTGGCCGCTAGTGTTATCAACGAACTCATTGTTGTGAATAATATTGAGTTGGTGCTTGTAACAAATGTTGGTGATCTTTGAGATGAGGCCTGGGGCGTCAGTACAATGTGTTAATAAAGTTTTTCTTTCCATTTGCATCTTACTTCCATGAAATGTTGCACTTATTATATGAAATCGGGATTCTTCAAATTTAATGCAGGCCGTCGAACGGTGAACTGAGCCGCAATATCACCGTTATAATTAATCTATTATCAATTTGGTTTCAACAAAATCTACCGTTCATTTAGGGGATTCATAAATTGAGAAGCTTAATAAATTCAGGTAGAGGTTAGATTTCTGACGGTTTTAACCGATATTCTCGGTCAAGTTTCACTAGAGCGAGCCAACATTTCAGCCATGCATAGGTGATCATTTATGGATAAAGAGTTACTAGCGAAAAAGTTGTACTGTAAGCGTGTAAATTCATTAGTGGGTGATGTTCAGGTGGACGGCAACGTTCTTGATGAAATGTGGGAAAACAAGGCCTCTCCGACTGATGCTGCTAAAGCTATGCAACCAAGTGATTCCGGTTTTTCTGGTGCGCCTTGGTTATCTCGTTATTTGAATCGCAAGTAGTTAAACAACCCTTTCATTTGTTTTGGGCTAGGTTGGTAAGAAGGACTTAGCCTGCCATGTTCTATTCGATAGACACCTCCGGTGCGCAGTCATTTCTGATTCGCGCCGGCTCACTAAACCTGCCATAATTCGCCTTCTATTTTTCTAAACCACGTACTCTATGATATCTAAAACGTTTTCTGCTGATGGTGCTCTGGGTAAAGCGATCCCTGGGTTTCAACCACGACAAGCTCAGCTGGATATGGCTGAAGCGATCTCACAAGCCATTGAGCAACAAAGCCAACTGGTTGTTGAGGCGGGGACAGGTACCGGCAAGACGTTTGCTTACCTCGTGCCAGCGCTGCTAAGTGGCAAGAAAACTATCATCAGTACGGGGTCTAAAAACCTTCAAGAGCAGTTGTTTCATCGTGACTTACCATTAATGGTTGATGCGCTTGGCTTTTATGGTCAGGTTGCCCTGCTGAAAGGTCGTTCAAACTATTTGTGTTTAGACCGCTTGAGCCGCCAGATGATCGAAAGTCATGGCACTCATACCGATCCAACATTGTTAGCGCAGTTGGTGAAAGTGCGCAGTTGGTCTTCGGCGACTCAAACTGGTGACTTAGGCGATTGTGATGACATTGCTGAAGATAGCCCAGTTATTCCAACTATTACCTCAACCAACGACAACTGCTTAGGTAAAGAATGCCCAAGCTACACCGATTGCTTTGTGCTGAAAGCGCGCAAAAAAGCGATGGATTCGGATGTGGTCGTAGTAAACCACCATCTGTTTCTTGCGGATTTAGCGATTAAAGAAACCGGGTTTGGTGAGCTTATTCCAGAGGCTGATGTGTTTATCTTCGATGAAGCGCATCAACTTCCAGATATCGCCAGTCAGTACTTTGGACAATCAGTATCAAGCCGACAAATCCAAGAACTAGCTAAAGACATTGAAATTGCTTACCGCACTGAAGCCAAAGACATGCGTCAGTTGCAAAAGGTTGGCGAGAGGCTAATTCAATCAGCTGCTGACCTACGTATTGTGCTCGGCGACACAGGATTTCGCGGTAACTGGCGTGAGGCGTTGAAGTCAGAGTCGATTGCAAGAGAGCTAGTGCGTTTACAAGATGCGTTGCAGCTTGCAGTCGATGTATTGAAATTAGCATTGGGTCGAAGCCAGTTATTAGACACGGCTTTTGAACGTGCCACTATGATCAAATCGCGCATTGAACGTGTATGTGACGTGTCGATTACCGGTTATTCCTATTGGTATGACACCACGCCTCGACACTTTGCTTTGCACATCACGCCTCTTTCGGTTGCGGATAAATTCCATGAGCAGATTGAGCTGAAACCGGGTGCCTGGGTGTTTACCTCTGCAACTTTGGCTGTGTCGGATGATTTTGACCATTTTACTTCTCGACTCGGGTTAAAACCGTCAGCACAGTTTTCACTGCCAAGCCCGTTTGACTATCCAAATCAGGCGCGCTTGTGTGTGCCTCGCTATCTTCCCGAACCAAATAGCCCGGGCTTAGCGGATAAGCTAGTAAGAATGTTGACCCCTGTGATTGAGCAAAACCAAGGTCGCTGTTTCTTCTTGTGCACCTCACACAGCATGATGAAAGAGTTGGGGGAGCGATTCCGTGAAACGCTCTCGGTTCCAGTTCTGTTACAAGGTGAGACAAGTAAGCAAAAAACCTTAGCCGAATTCATGGAGTTAGGTAACGCATTGCTGGTGGCCACTGGTGCCTTTTGGGAAGGTATCGATGTTAGGGGCGACGCGTTAAGCTGTGTTATCATCGATAAATTGCCCTTTACCGCCCCAGACGACCCATTACTTAAGGCTCGAATCGAGGACTGTAAACTAAAAGGGGGTGATCCGTTTGCACAAGTACAGTTACCAGACGCAGTGATTACCTTGAAACAAGGTGTTGGCCGATTAATACGTGATAAGCGTGATAATGGTGCTTTGATTATTTGCGATAACCGCTTGGTGACCCGCGATTACGGTGGTGTGTTTTTGGCGAGTTTACCGCCTATCCCACGTACCCGTGACTTAGGGATCATTAGAGAATTCTTAGCTAAAGACCATTCAACCGCTGCTGAGTAATTGGCATTGTTGAGCTTAGCCATTATTTTTAGATTAGATAACGAATATTTGAGACACGAATGAGCGCGAAAATTCTTGCAGTAGATACCGCAACTGAAAACTGTTCAGTTGCACTAGTAATGGGTGACCAGGTGTTCGCACGTAGCGAAGAGGCTCCTCGAGACCATACGAAAAAAATTCTACCTATGGTTGATGAAGTACTGAAAGAAGCGAATGTCGCTTTAACCGATATCGACGCAATCGCGTTTGGCCAAGGCCCAGGCAGTTTCACGGGTGTGCGTATTGGTATCGGTATTGCTCAAGGCTTGGCTTTTGGTGCTGATTTACCGATGATCGGTGTGTCTACATTGGCAGCGATGGCGCAAGGCAGCTACCGTAAATTTGGGGAAACTCACGTAGCTACAGCGATTGATGCTCGCATGAGTGAAGTCTACTGGGCTCGTTACAGCCGTGAAGACGATGGTCGTTGGACTGCAGTTGATGCTGAATGTGTCACACCTCCAAGCGAATTGGCTGCGCAGCTTGAAGTGGATTCTGAGACATGGGCAAAAGTAGGCACCGGTTGGGAAGCGTACGCAGAGCACATGGACACACTAGCGATCAACACTAAAGCGTGTGAGGTTCTGTTCCCAGAAGCTCAAGATATGGCGTTCCTTGCTCAATTTGCTTATGCAGAAGGCAAAGCGGTTGCAGCTGAAGAGTCTGAGCCAGTTTACCTGCGTGACAAAGTGACGTGGAAGAAACTGCCAGGTCGCGAGTAAATACGTATTATTTTGGCTCTGCATTCACTTTGCAGAGCCAAAATTAAAACAGATACAAAATCATTAAAATTAGGTACAAAATTCCTTAAGCATGGTTTCAATAAACGGCTTACCTCCTTCTTCGATAGGCAACACATCCAAAACCAATCGAACCAATAAAAAGAACGAGGTAAAAAAAGGCGATGCAAAAACCTCAGTTGGTCAGCCAACTAAGGTAGCGAATGCTGTCTCGCATTCCATTCGCCAAGTCAAAGAATCTGAGATTCACAAAGCTCAGGTTCAATATGATCTTCCAGAAGGGCGTGGACGACGTGCGATGGAAGAGTATATGGATGTGATGAATCAAGCTAAAAAAGAGGAACTTGCGAAGCTTATTGGGGTCGATATTTATATCTAGCTTTGTGCTTTTATTTATCCTGTTCTAAGGACCAGCATTATGTTTTCTCTCATTTCTAAATCTCGCTTATTTTTCCTTGTCGCTTTCTCTTCGATGGTGATGGGCTGCTCCTCTTTGCCTGAAGAACTTAATGCAAACTCTGAACAAGTCGTGACGGACTACCAAGAGTGGGTAAACACAGTGCCAGACGCTGGTGATGTTCGCTTAGGTGGTGTGATTGCCAAGGTGACAAATTTACAAGATAAGACTCGTGTTGAAGTGGTTAACATGCCGATCTCAAGCAGCGGTAAGCCAGATATTGATGCCGAGCCAAAAGGGCGCTTTGTCGCTTACATTGATGGTTATGTAGAACCTTTGAGCTTTGCTGAAGGCCGTTTAATCACCTTGGTTGGAACATCAAATGGCACTGAAGATGGCACCGTTGGTGAATATCCTTATACCTTCCCAGTAATGAATGTCTACAACCAACGCTTATGGCAGATCACCGAGCGAGTGGTCATCAACGACTTTGCGCCAACCTATTACTCTTGCCGCAGTTTGCATTGTCGCAGCTTTCAAACCATGCCTAAGTCAGGTCGTGTGATTCAAGATGTGGAATAGTCGAACCTGAGATCGACACACTAAACGATAGGGACACCATACAATCAATGATTGAAAAGTCATATTCCCTTGCGAGCGGGACGCTTGCAACACAACAGATTGGCAACCCGAAAACGACCGCAACGACGGTCGTTTTTATTCATGGTTGGCTAGATAATTCTGCAAGTTTCACTCAAGTTATGCCGCAAATAGCCAAGCTTTCTCCAGATACTCACCTCGTTGCTATCGATCTCTTCGGACACGGTTTCTCGTCGCATAAACCGGGGAGTTATTACCCATTTCACGACTATATTGATGATTTGCATCAGTTGGTGACTAAATTATCGCCAAACAGACTGGTACTGGTAGGACATTCACTTGGTGCATTGATCGCAAGTTGCTATAGTGCCGCCTTTCCTGAAAAGGTGTCAGGATTAATTCAAATTGAAGGTCATGGACCTCTTTCAGAAGCTCCCCACGAAACAGTCTCTCGTTTGAGGGATGGGGTACTCAGTCGTCTTCGACAGCGAAGAAAGCCTTCACGTCCTCTAGCAAGTCTTGAGGATGCTATTAAGCTGAGAGCTCACGCCAACCAAATCAAAGCAGAACTTATTGCTCCTATTGTTGAACGAGGAATCGTTGAGCTAAGTACTGTTGATCGAGCTGTTGTTGCTAAAGTTGCTTTTGAGGAAGCGACAGTAGATCAAGCTGCTTTTGATCAAACGACTGTAGCTCAAGGTAGTGCCGAGTTTGATAACTCTTGGCAATGGCGATGCGACCCTAACCTAAAATGTGACTCGTTATATCGAATGTCACAAGCGCATGCTGAAGCGATCATGGCGGCTATTGAATGCCCTCAATTAATAGTTTTAGGAAATGATGGATTCCGACATTTGCAGCATAATCGCTACAAATCAGCCCATAGTTCTCTGAATATAGAGACTGTTCCTGGCGGACATCATTGCCATTTAGAGAGCCCAGAGCTAGTTTCAGAGCTAATTCTTGGTGTAGTTAACAAAATTTAAACAAGTGTTTGAGCCTTTTAGTGCTCATGCACTAAAGCTGTGCTGTAATACCGCAATGATAAAAAGCGGCGAAGCAGTCGTCAGCTGATAAACGAGGAGTAACATAGTGGACAAACCTTGGCTTTCACGTTATCCAAGTGACGTACCAGAGACGATCAACCCAGATCAGTACCCATCTCTTATTGAAATGTTCGAACAGTCGGTACAGAAGTACGCAGACCAACCAGCATTCGAGAACATGGGTTCTATCATGACATTCCGTAAGCTTGAAGAGCGCAGTCGTGCTTTTGCTGCTTATTTGCAGAATGATCTAAAACTGAAGAAAGGCGATCGTGTCGCGCTTATGATGCCAAACTTGCTGCAATACCCAATTGCACTCTTTGGTGTACTGCGTGCAGGTATGATTGCAGTGAACGTCAACCCACTGTACACGCCTCGTGAACTTGAACACCAACTGAATGATTCTGGTGCAAAGGCGATTGTTATCGTTTCTAACTTTGCGAGCACACTAGAGAAAGTTGTTGATAAAACTCCGGTTAAACACGTTGTGCTAACCAGCTTGGGGCAAATGCTGCCACGAGCAAAAGGTACGATTGTCGACTTTGTAGTGAAATACGTAAAAGGCATGGTGCCTAAGTACGATCTGCCGGGTGCTATTTCATTCAGAAAAGCGCTGCATAAAGGCCGTCGCCTCCAGTATGTGAAGCCATTTATGGCTGGCGATGACATCGCATTCCTACAGTACACGGGTGGTACAACGGGCGTAGCGAAAGGCGCAATCCTAACGCACCGCAATATGATTGCGAACGTACTTCAAGCGAAAGGGGCATATAGCCCTGTTCTGCAAGAAGGCCGTGAATTAGTCGTAACGGCATTGCCGCTTTACCATGTGTTCGCACTGACTGTGAACTGCTTACTGTTTGTTGAGATGGGTGGTCGTAACCTTCTGATTACTAACCCTCGTGACATTCCTGGCTTTATTAAAGAGCTGCAAAAGGTTCCATTTACCGCGATTACTGGCGTAAACACCTTGTTCAATGCGCTAGTCAATAACGAAGATTTCCACGAGTTGGATTTCAGTAATATGCGTTTATCTGTTGGCGGTGGTATGGCGGTTCAACGCGCTGTTGCTGAGCAATGGAAGAAAGCGACAGGTGTCCACCTACTTGAAGGCTATGGTTTAACCGAATGTGCTCCTTTGGTCACGGGTAACCCATATGATCTGAAAGACTACACAGGTGCAATCGGCCTACCAGTACCTTCAACAGAAGTTCGTATTGTTGATGATGAAGGTAAAGTGGTTGGTAATGACCAAGTGGGTGAATTGCAGGTTCGTGGTCCTCAAGTGATGCAAGGCTACTGGCAACGTCCAGAAGCGACCAAAGAAGTGATCGACCAAGACGGTTGGTTATCGACTGGTGATATCGTTAAGTTTGATGACGAAGGCTTGTTGTACATCGTAGACCGTAAGAAAGACATGATTCTAGTGTCGGGCTTCAACGTTTACCCGAACGAGATCGAAGACGTAGTGGCTCTGCATGGCAAAGTGTTAGAAGTTGCGGCTATCGGCCAACCTCATGAGGTGTCTGGTGAGCTGGTTAAGATTTACGTTGTGAAACGTGACCCTAGCCTAACCAAAGAAGACATTATCGCGCACTGTCGTGAACACCTAACTGGCTACAAGATCCCTAAATTGATTGAGTTCCGTGAAGAACTACCAAAAACCAATGTAGGTAAGATCTTGCGCCGAGTACTTCGTGAAGAAAACGACGCAGAGCTTGCCAAACGCGCAAGCGAGTAATGCTCGGGTTTGCAAGAAATTAGCCCCCCAAACCATTCAGGCGCTTAATCTAAGCGAGCGCTGAAAAATGGTGTTAGAATGCCGACAGTTAATGTCGGCATTTTTGTATCCGGCGATCAAAGTAAAATCAGTGAGAGTTTTTGTGGATTATCAAATCATTACCCAAGTTAAAGACCTTGAGCGAGTTTGCCAACAAGCACGTGAAGCCGATGTTGTTATGCTTGATACAGAGTTCGTTCGTACAAGAACCTATTACCCTCAATTAGGCTTAATTCAGTTATTTGATGGTGAAACGCTGTCACTGATTGATCCTATTGCTCTTGATGAAATGACCCCGTTTGTTGGGCTGTTGAAAGACACTTCAGTACTGAAAGTGTTACATGCGTGTGGCGAGGATCTAGAAGTATTCCAGAACGCATTTGGCTGTACGCCAACACCAATGGTTGATACGCAGATCATGGCAGCCTTCTTAGGTCATGGTCTTTCAACTGGCTTTGCGGCTCTAGTTTCTGAGTTTGTAGGTGTTGACCTAGATAAGAGTGAATCTCGTACTGACTGGCTAGCGCGTCCGCTTTCTCAAAAGCAACTCGACTATGCAGCGGCAGACGTTCACTACTTGATGCCAATGTACAACAAGCTTCTCGAAAAAGTGATGGAAGCAGGCTGGTGGGAAGCGGCGCAACAAGAGTCTGATTTACAAGTGGCTAAGCGCATCCGTAAAGCAAACCCAGACAACGCTTACCTTGATATTAAAGGCGCGTGGCAGCTAAAACCTCAACAGCTAGCGATTTTAAGACCTCTAGCAACTTGGCGTTTAAAAGAAGCGATTAAGCGTGATTTAGCGTTGAACTTTGTTTTTAAAGAACAAGACCTATGGGCTGTAGCTCGATTTGCAATGAAAGATCCTAAGCATATGGAGCAGGAAGGGTTTGATTACCGCTCTGTACGTCGCCATGGTGCGAAGATCAGCTCAATCGTGAAATTGGCTGAGCATACGCCAGAAGAAGAGTACCCAGCGCCAGTAGAACGTCTAATGGACTACCCAGGTTACAAGCAACTTTTCAAAGTGTTGAAAGATGAAGTGAAAACAGCATCGCAACACAGTGGTTTAGCGACTGAGTTTTTGGCGTCGAAGAAGCAACTTAACCAAATGTTAAGCTGGATTTGGAAGTACGATCGTAACCCAGAGAAGCTGCCTGATGTCATGCAAGGTTGGCGTCTAGATGTCGTTGGCGAGAAGCTAAATAAAGCAATCAAGTAACTTTAGTTTTGTAGTAAGCAACGAATGCTTTAGAGATAAAAGTTTCAGACATAAAAAAGAGAGCCTAGGCTCTCTTTTTTATTGAGTATTGATAAGCACAGCTCAGGCTCGACTTATCGATCTTCTTCTGGAAGCTTAACGTTCAGCTCTAATACTGAGATGTCGTCATCTTTATGTTCGAATGTCAGATCAACCATTGATGGATCGACTTCAACGTACTTCGCAATACACTTCAAGATGTCTTCTTTCAGTTGCGGCAAGTATGACGGTGCAGGGTCGTCATGGCTGCGTCGCTCGGCAACAATGATCTGCAAACGCTCTTTGGCTAGGTTTGCGGTTGTCTTTTTCTGTGGTCTAAAAAACTCTAATAATGACATTGCGTATTAGCCCCCGAACAGTCTTTTGAAGATGCCTTTCTTCTGTTCCGTTAAGAAACGGAAGTCCACTTGGCTACCCAGTAGTCGCTCTACAGTATCATTGTAAGCCATACCTGCGTCGGTTGCTTCGTCAAAGATAACTGGCACACCCTTGTTCGATGCGTTCAGTACTGCCTGGCTCTCTGGAATCACGCCCAGTAGAGAGATGTGCAGGATTTCTTCAACGTCTTCAACACTTAGCATCTCACCTTGAGTTACACGTGCTGGGTTGTAGCGAGTCAATAGAAGGTGCGTTTTCACTGGCTCCAAGCCGTCTTCTGAACGACGAGATTTAGAGTCAAGAATACCTAGAATGCGGTCTGAATCGCGTACAGAAGAGACTTCAGGGTTAGTCGTCACAATCGCTTCATCAGCGAAATACAACGCCATCAGAGCGCCTTGCTCGATACCCGCAGGAGAATCACAGATGATGAAATCAAAGCCCATTTCATCCAATTCATCAAACACACGACGGACGCCATCTTTCGTCAGTGCATCTTTATCACGAGTTTGAGAAGCAGGAAGAATGAACAGGTTCTCTGTACGCTTGTCTTTGATCATCGCTTGGTTCAGCGTCGCTTCACCATTGATAACATTAACGAAGTCGTACACAACACGACGCTCACAACCCATGATTAAATCTAGGTTACGCAGACCAATATCAAAGTCGATGACTGCGGTTTTCTTCCCTTTTAAAGCCAGACCCGAGGCAATAGCTGCACTGGAGGTCGTTTTGCCTACCCCGCCTTTACCCGACGTTACAACGATAATGCGTGCCATTCTGTTTTCCTTTTATTTCTCTTATATTGCGAGGACATCAACGTGTAATACATCGTTTGCCATACTGAACATGGTTTTCTTCTGCCAGTACTCGCTTTCAATTTGATCGCTGAGCCAGTAATTTCCTGCAATGGAAACCAGCTCGGCTTGTAAATCATTACAAATTATTTTTGCTTCAGTTTGACCACTTGCACCTGCAATTGCACGGCCACGTAAAGTGCCATGAATGTGGATGCTGCCATCGGCAATCACTTCTGCGCCAGCGCTCACATGGCTGAGGATCAATAGATCGCCATCTTTCGCATACACTTGCTGACCAGAACGTATCGGGGTTCTCACCACCTTTATCGGGGCCATCTTCGCCGGAGCTTGAGAAGGTGATTTACTTGCTGTCATCACGGCAAAACCTGCATCTCTGGCTAAGTTTTGCATGCGTTTATCTGAACAGCCTGCCACACCAACCGGGATCATGCCCGCTTGAGATATACCATTTTTCAGTTGCACGAAATCTATATCGCCCGCGACTTTGCTAATGTTGATAACAACAGGCGCAGCTGCGAAAAAAGTGGGTGCCTGGTCTACCTTCTCTTGAAGAAAAGACACTGCATTTTCGACTTGATCATCGGATAAGTGCAAAACAGATAGCGTGAAACTGCTACCTTTTAGATCTGGGTTACTAGACATCGAAAAACTACAGGACCTCAATAGCGGATTGGTACAATTTCTTTATCAATAAAATAAAGGGCATTGCCTGAAACTAGGTTTATCATGTTATATTCCCAAACCAAGCACAGCAAGTAATCTTGTTGTCAAATGAACGTTTTGTTCCCAATATTTCCCTAACATAAACTATTGATCTCGCAAGTGAGAGTTTTGTAGTCATAAACATTTAAAAAAGGTTTGTCATGCTGTGTTCTATATATAAAAGTTCAAAGAAAGAAGGAACATACCTTTATATCCCTAAGAAGGATGATTTTTCACAAGTTCCTGACGCATTGATGCAAATGTTTGGTAAACCTAGTTTTGTAATGGTAATTAAAATGGACGGTCGTAAACTGGCTCAAGTGAACATCGATAAAGTGAGAGAATCACTGAACACCGATGGTTTCTTTTTGCAGGTTCCGCCACCACCAGTTAACGAACTTGAGCTTCATAAAGAGCGTAAAGCTCAAAAAAAAGGTCAAGACGAAGAGTGATAGCCACCTCAATTCAAGGAGGAGTGATCGTTGAGTAAATTTTCGAAAACCATATTGGCTGTGTCGGCATTACTATTGGGTAATAGCCTGACCATTGGCTCAGTTCAAGCTGAAGAGCTTAGCTTTGAGCAATATGTAGAAAAACTAAAGCAACAAGGTCGTGAAGAAGGTATTTCGGAAGCGATCATTGATGAAGCTTTTGATGGTGTGACGTTTAAGCCAAGAGCGGTAAAAGCCGACAAAAACCAACCTGAAAAGAAACTGACTCTGGATGAATACATTCCACGTGCGGTTCCTGACTGGAAAGTGAAGCAGGCGAGATCACTCTATAAGAAACACTACACAGCGTTAAAGCGTATTGGGGATGAATATGGTGTTCAACCAAGATTCATTGTCGCTCTATGGGGTGTAGAGAGTAATTTTGGTAAGTTCACGGGGAATTACAGTGTTATTGATGCTCTAACAACCATGGCTTATGAAGGTCGCAGAGAAGCCTTCTTCCGTAGCGAAGCGATGGCGGCATTGAAGATTCTTGATCAAGGCCATATTGCACCAAAAGAGATGAAAGGCTCTTGGGCTGGCGCGATGGGGCAACCTCAGTTTATGCCTAGCTCATTTTTAGCTTACGCCGCTGATGGCAGTGGTGATGGCAAGAAAGATATTTGGGGTACTGAAGAAGACGTGTTTGCTTCGGCGGCGAATTATCTCAGCCAATCGGGTTGGGATGACAAATATACTTGGGGGCGTCAGGTTCACGTTCCATCAACCGTGTCTATTGAGATGCAAGGTCGAGACGAAGACAAAGCGAAATACCTAAAAGAGTGGTCTGAACTTGGTATTAAGCGTTATGACGATCGCCCACTGCCTACACTTGATGAAGATATAAAAGCTTGGTTGATAATGCCGGACGATGAAACGGGTCGTTCGTACCTCATTTACAACAACTACAATGTGTTAATGAAGTGGAATCGTTCTTATTACTTTGCGTTGGCGGTCAGCCACCTAGCCGATAGAATTAAGTTTGATTAATAGACTCAATCTGATTAATAGAACTAGGTCGCTTTGAATAGCATTTAGCCTACTATAGGCAGAACAGATTAAAGGACTCTTCGGAGTCCTTTTTATTTTATATTTCAGATATTTAAGAAGGTGGTTTTGTGCTAACAGATAGAGCCGCACAGATGGTGATATTCCATGCGTTGATCAAGCATGAAGGCTTTACCAGTGCAGCAAAAAGCTTGAATGTGTCGGTATCTCACATCAGTAAACAAATTGCTTTGCTCGAGGATTCGATAGGTATCAAGTTAGTGCAAAGAACCACACGCAGCCTTACGTTAACCGAAGCTGGAGAAGTGTTCTATCAGCATTGTGAGCAGCTGTTCAATACGGTGAAAGCGGCTCAAATGGACATGGATAGCCAGCGTGACGACATTTCTGGAATATTCCGTATAGGCTTGTCTCAGTCATTTGGCACACTGCATATCATTCCAGCGATTGACCAGCTTAGACAGCTTTACCCTCAGCTGAGAATTGAAGTGCATTTGTTCGATTACAAAGTGGACATGATTGAGGAGCGCTTGGATCTCTGGATCACTAACAATGAAGACTTGCCTGAAGGTTACATTGCGCAGCGTTTAGCCGATAGCCAGTTTGTGGTAGCCGCATCACCGGATTATCTGATTAAGGCAGGGACTCCACACGTGCCATCTGATCTGATTGACCATAACTGCCTTATCTACCGCAGCCGTGAACGTGATTACACGTCATGGGCATTTGATAACGGCCAAGAAAATCTCAGTGTTAAAGTGGCGGGCGATTACTCGGTGGATTTGGCTGAAGCGGTACGAGACGCGGCAGTATCAGGTTGGGGCGTTGCTTACCTAGCGACTTACTTAGTCAAAGAAGAGTTTAGAACGGGCAAGCTCATCCAAGTTTTACCGGAATGGCGAGCGAGTCAGCTGATGCCATTCTATGCCGTGTATCCGAGTAGAAAGAACATGCCGAAGAAGCTTTCAGCAGTGATTGAGTTCATCAAAGATCATATCGGATCGCCGACTTATTGGGACAAAAACCTCAAAACTTGCGTTGAACTGCACCGCTAACTGTTTCCCAATCTATAAATATAATTTCCATATGGAAAAAGTTTGTTTTTTAATCAAAGTTAATTATTAAAATTCAATTACTTAGTGAAATTCACTATTAAAGAGTGATTCAACCAACATCACATTAACAACCTCAACTTGCCGCAAACGATTTCCTCTATAGAATGCGTCGCCTTTCCTACCTACAACTTTAGGTTGACGCACATGGCTTCCCTACTTGGAATTATCACTATTTTAGTAACCGCTTGGTTACTATCTACGGACAGAAAAAATATCCCGCTAAGAACCGTCTCTTTGGCTTTCTTACTGCAAATCTCATTCGCCCTACTGGTTCTGTATGTGCCAATGGGTAAAGAAGTGCTGAATGCAGCCACTGGTGCAGTGTCTAGCTTGATCAACTACGGTCAAGAGGGGATTAACTTCCTATTTGGTGGCCTAACGAATAACGGATTTGTATTCGCTATTAACGTTCTCGGCATCATTATCTTTTTCTCTGCATTGATTTCAGGTTTGTATCACATCGGCTTTATGCCAAAGGTGATCAACCTAATCGGCGGTGCTTTGCAAAAGTTCTTAGGTACAGGCCGTGCGGAGTCACTGTCTGCTACTGCGAATATTTTTGTTGGCATGATCGAAGCGCCATTGGTGGTTAAACCTTACTTGAAGCACATGACGGATTCACAACTGTTTGCCGTCATGGTGTGTGGTTTGGCTTCTGTAGCTGGTGGCACGCTAGTCGGTTATGCATCGCTTGGTGTTGATTTGAACTACCTGATCGCTGCGGCATTCATGTCTGCTCCTGCTGGTCTATTGATGGCCAAGATTTTGGTACCAGGTAGCGCAGATGAGGCTCAAGAAAATATTGAGTCTGACGTTGAAATTCCACGAGCAACAAACGTAGTCGAGGCAATGGCAGATGGGGCTATGTCTGGACTTCGTATTGCCGTTGCAGTGGGTGCGACACTTTTGGCCTTTATCAGTGTGATAGCAATGCTGAATGGCTTGTTAGGTATTGTTGGTGGCTGGTTTGGCGTAAACCTAAGCTTCGAACTTATCCTAGGTTATGTGTTCGCGCCCGTTGCATGGCTGATCGGTGTGCCGTGGTCTGAGGCTGTGGTTGCAGGCTCGCTGATCGGTAACAAGATCGTTGTGAACGAGTTTGTGGCTTTCATCCAGTTAATGGACGTAAAAGACGCACTGAGTGAGCACTCAAAAGCGATCGTTACTTTCGCGCTATGTGGTTTTGCCAACATCTCTACGATGGCCATTTTGATTGGCGGTTTGGGCAGCTTAGTTCCAGAGCGTCGTTCTTTCATCTCACAATACGGCTTTAAAGCAATTTGTGCGGGTGTGCTTGCCAACCTAATGAGCGCAGCGATTGCCGGCGTGGTGCTTTCTCTATAAGTAATCATTGGTGACTTATAAGCACTTTCTAACTGGGCCATAACCACCCAGTTAGCTAATCGTGGCTTTGCTCTCCCTATAGTAAAGTGACTGATTAACCACAATAATATTCGCTTAGTATGATAAAGAGAGCCTATAGTGTAAGAACGTAGGCTTTCTTATTTCAGTGAATAAGTTTGTACCACAGGGTGTGGTACAAATGTTTAGGGGCACAAATGGATTTGTCGATCACTTCTTCTTTGGCGTTAATTGGACTCTTGTCCTTGGCTTGCCAGCTACTTGGTTGGCGTTTGCGTCTTCCCGCTATTCTTCCTTTGCTTATCGTTGGCCTGCTATTAGGTCCCGGTCTCAACATCCTTAATCCTGATGCCATTTTTGGTGATGTACTGTTCCCGTTGATTTCATTAGGGGTCGCCATCATTTTGTTTGAAGGTGCATTGACTCTTAATTTCAAAGAAATCAGAGGCCATGGCCGCATGGTGACTCACTTAGTGAGTTTCGGCATGTTGATTACATGGGCGTGCATCGTGGTGGGGGCTTATTATTTTGTCGATTTCAGTTGGCCATTGGCGGCGTTGTTTGCTGCATTAGTCGTGGTGACTGGCCCAACGGTGATTGTTCCCATGCTGCGCAGCATTCAACCTAAATCTTCGCTAGGCAGTATCTTGCGCTGGGAAGGGATAGTGATTGACCCGATTGGCGCTCTGTTTGCCGTTCTCGTTTACGAATACATTGTCTCTTCAGCCGATCCTACAAGCCATGTTCTGTCGGCGTTGGGGCTGACTTTAGCCATTGGTTTGGGCTTAGGGATCATCGGTGGCTATTTGATTGCCAAGATGCTGCAAGGGCATTGGGTTCCACATTATTTGCGTAACGTGGCGGTCCTGACATTAATGCTGGCGGCGTTCTCTTTCTCAAATGATCTGAGTGAAGAGTCCGGTTTATTAACCGTGACCATCATGGGTATCTGGCTCGCCAATGTGAAAGGCTTGGATCTCGAAGACATTATTGAATTCAAAGAAACCCTGACTGTGTTACTCATTTCTGCGTTGTTTATTCTGTTAGCGAGCAGGCTTGATTCAGGGACTTTCCTCTCAATAGGTTGGGGCGGAATTGGCTTATTAGCGGTCGTCATGCTGGTGGCTCGTCCTCTGAGTGTGTGGATCAGCGGGATCGGCACGGATCTTACTTCAGCAGATAAATGGTTTTTGAGCTGGATGGCGCCTCGCGGGATCGTTGCGGCCGCAGTTTCTTCTCTGTTTGCAATCAAGCTTCAAGAGAAGCAATTAATCGAAGGGGCAGATTTACTGGTGCCAATGGTGTTCTTGGTCATTATTGGTACGGTAGTGATTCAGAGCCTAACCGCGAGTTGGTGGGCTAGAAGGCTGGGTGTGACTCAAGAGAAGGCACAAGGGGTTATTTTCTTTGGTGCGACTCATTTTTCACGTCAGTTTGCCAAAGTGCTGGCGACACACAACATCAACAGTGTGCTTGCTGATACCAACTGGGAGAGCATTCGCTTAGCGCGCATGGACAACTTGAATGTCTATTTCGGTAATCCAGCTTCGAGCCATGCTGAAAATAATCTGGAATTGGACGGGATAGGGCGTGCCATGATCGTTTCGCCTTACCGTCAAACCAACCCATTAGTCAGTATGCACTATCAAGATGAGTTTGGTGAGAATAAGGTGTTTGAACTTGAATCATCAGAAAATAAACATGAAAGGCATCAGGTGAGCCGCGATGGTAATAGAAGCCTGTTTTCAGAAGGGGTTACCTATTCCAAACTTAACTCCTTGATGGCTCAAGGTAGCCAAATTAAGAGCACGGGTTTGACCGAAGCATTTGACCTTAATGAGTTTAACGCGCTGTATCCTAAAGCGATTCCACTTGGCGTGATTAATGATGGTGATTTTCGCTTAGTGACACAAGGTTCTGAATTGGAAAAACTCATATCAACGGAGTGTCAGGTCATTAGTTTATTGCCGCTTTCGGAAGAGATTGAAGGTATCGATACTCCAGATAAGTAGCTAGTGCTCTGTATTTAAAGCGAGTCGCTTTGTATCAAAAACGAATAGCTCAGTATCAAAAAAGCCGCAACGTTTTCACGCTGCGGCTTTCTAATTTTGCTCTAGCTTATTTTACTCTAGGGCGAGGCAATTCATGCCACAGGTATTACTACCTAAGCTGTCATTGCCGACTATTTCGAGTGAAATTGCTCACAAGCGATCATTGTATTCTCGATTAGGCTCGCCACTGTCATTGGGCCTACACCACCCGGTACTGGTGTGATGAAGCTTGCGCTCTCTTTAGCCACATCGTATTCAACGTCGCCAACGAGCTTGCCAGATTCCAAACGGTTGATACCAACATCGACCACAACAGCACCTTTCTTAATCCAAGCACCAGGAATGAAGTTAGGCTTACCAACGGCAACCACAACAACGTCTGCTTGACGTACGTGACCTTCAAGGTCTTTGGTGAAGCGGTGGCATGTTGTTGTCGTACAACCTGCTAGAAGCAGTTCTAGAGTCATTGGGCGACCAACAATGTTTGATGCGCCTACAACAACCGCGTGCTTGCCGCGTAAATCGATGTTGTAACGGTCAAGCAGCGTGATGATGCCTTTAGGCGTACAAGAGCGTAGCTTAGGCATACGCTGAGCCAAACGGCCTACGTTGTATGGGTGGAAGCCATCAACGTCTTTTTCAGGTGTGATACGCTCAAGAACGTGAGTAGTATCGATACCAGCAGGCAAAGGCAGTTGAACTAGAATGCCATCAATCTCTGGGTCTTCGTTGAGTTGATCGACTAGCGTTAGCAATTCATGTTCGGTGGCAGTTGCTGGTAAATCAAAAGATTTCGAGACGAAACCAACTTCTTCACACGCTTTGCGTTTACTGCCAACGTAAACCTGAGATGCCGGGTCTTCACCCACTAAAACAACCGCTAGGCCCGGAGCACGCAATCCAGCTTGAGTACGAGCTTTTACACGTGCCGCTACTTCAGAGCGAACCGTTTGAGAAATTAGCTTTCCATCAATATTTTGAGCAGTCATGAATTTCCTTAGTATTGATATTCAAGTTAGTGGCTGATGTTTTGGCGCATTATTCCAGAAAATCTTTTTGATTACCATCAAGCAAACGTTTGCTTTGTTCTATTTTCCAACACTTATAATCTTATTGCCCTTTTTTTACTCACTTGGATCAGAATGTTAGATAAAGCCGTTGCTTTACTGATTCGAATTCGTATAATCCTTTCCTGTAGCGCGCCCTTAGCTCAGCTGGATAGAGCACGACTAACCCCCTAATAGTTACCATTTTAGGAATGAATAACTATTATACAAAGGTTTAGGTGGTAGTAAGGTTACCATAAGAAGTTTTTATGGTTACCATTTATTATTGGTAAGTTACCACTTTTACGTAAACAGTTTTTCCTTAAAAGTGATAGAAAAAAGTAAAAATAATCATCTTCGATGGTTGAAAATCGATAGCTAAATCATTACTATAGCATCGAATTAGAACGTCCCCTTAGCTCAGCTGGATAGAGCACCGACCTTTAAGAGAGGAGCCTGTATTAGGAAACTTATACAGTGTAGAGGGTGAATTCATGGAAACCTCAGCGCGTAGTGGCGGTGGCAATCATGAGCCAAGTCTTACATGCGTGTAAGAAAGGTGCAGAGACTAGGTGGTGCAATGCGAACACATTGCGTAAAACATCATTTAGCGCCCTCCACCCTAGCAAGTTATGTTGTGGGTGATGATATAGTCCAGACTACAAACATCGTGATGATGGCAGCGAAAGCTGTAGTGGTAAGCTAAGTCGGTGGTCGAAGGTTCGAATCCTTCAGGGGACGCCACATTTTAAGAAACGGTATAACATTAATTGTTATACCGTTTTTTTTGCTTGAGATAATTTGCCTATGTAAGAATGGTATTAATAGCTTTGCTCTGTTTATCATTATTGAGGCGATACTTTTAACTAATACTCAAATGTAATAGCAGATCGAAGTTAAGTTATTTGATTGAAGTCTTAATCCCCCTGTATGTCTAAAGCTCCTAATTGCGTAGCTTTCCAATCATTTACACCAAGTTATAATCTCTTGAAACACCTTATAATCAACGTTTTCTTAACTTTTTCACTTATTCCTTTTTATTTATTGATAAGTAAGATTACGATTTTAATTACTTCTGTCGCTTGGCAAAAGTATGTGTTTTTCTCCTCCTAGTCACGTCCGTATTATACAAATTACCAACACCTCAACTCGGCCTTCTGTCTAGGGAGTTTTGAGTAGCGATTGATTAATCATTTCAGGATACTCTATAGTTCAAACTAGTTGACAATAAAATAAATTAACTCTAGGCTCCTCTTCAGGATTTTCGATCTACTCGAATGAAGGCGATAGACGCCTTGGCGACTCGACCAGCCAGCACACACTACATACTCCTTGTCATACAAGTTTAATATCAGTTATTAACTCATTAATGTACCGAATCTTCATCTGCTTATAATGGTCGCAGAATTGGATGGAGTTTGGGGGACTATTACATGAGCGATATAAAGACACTCTTAAAAAAAGCATCTAGAAAGTTTCAGAATGAGCTTGAGCAAATTTGTTCAACGACTAAGCCTACATTTTCGGCTAGCTTAGACCTGTTTTCTCAACTTGTCGCTGGGAAAAATTATAGTGAAATGATTCACAAGGTTCAAAATTCTGAGCTTAATTTCCTACCGATACCCTCGCTATTTTTTGTGGTGAACGAACTTAAGAGGAAAGGTGAAGATGTTACAACACAACAAGTATCATTCGCTCTTATAAATGCTATTGGTCGAAGCTCTATTGAGGTGTTTTTCCCCGTTCTATCCTCTACTGTAGCAAAGGTTAAAGATTCAGATACTGAAACATTAGCTGTCAACTTCCGCAACATAGGGTTAGTGGCTTCATACACTCCCGGTTACCTCCCTATTGTCGACCATAGTTTTCAAAATGAAGAGTCGTCAGATGCAGAAACTTTCATAAAAGCTATGTTAGGACAATCAGATAATACATTTCATAGGATTTTTACTGAAAATCAAAAATGTACTAAGGCTTATTCTGATAAGAGAGTATTGGGCATGATTTATCGAGATTCATTCGTTGAGAAAGCAGTTAATGTATTGTTAGGCGTTGGTAAAGATGAGTTTGGTTGCGACGCTACTATTCATGATATAGCTGAGAAATTTGGCGAGCGAGAGGAGATTGAAGGATTAATTTCCTATGCATTTTCTTACATTAGTACACATGATAATTTAGTGTCGTGGGATGAGGGCGTTGGGAGTTTATTTTCAATGTTAGTGGCACAATCAATTGACGACGAGCTAAAGTTAGTCAAATTCGAGGGTGAAAGTTTTAATTGGGATGCGAACTCCCTTAAGCCAGTCGTTAGTTATACAAGACAGCGATTAAAAGACATCTTAACCAATATTTATTCTTGATTTTCTTAAGGTAGCGAAAATAAATACAAGTGAATTATAAGGGTCATTGTTTCAAATCTGAAAGGTTGCCATTGTCCATTCTTGGACAATGGCAGTAGTATTGACTACCACTTAAAAGCTAATTCACTAGTGCATTGTGATAGGTAGCTGGCTATTTTAGTGGTTAAGCGTGAGAGCCTATTCGAACAAATAGAAGGTTTCTGTAATGATCAATCTAAACTAACTGCCACAGATTTTACCGTTTTTGATAGTGGTTCATGAATGCGTACTTTATTGCTAGAGAAGAGAACAATGTTTTTGCCAGTACCGTACGAACTGTTGAAAATTATCCCATCATGAGCCCCTATATTTCTAAGGTATTCGCAAACAAACTGCGTTGGGATATAGTCCAAATGTGAGTTTTCAGGTAATACTGGAACAGATAACTCGTTGGAAAATTCTTCAAGTAGATGAAGACATTTAATTACAAGCTCTAGCTCGTCCTCTTCAAATTGTAAAAGGGGAAGTTTTTGTTTAGGGTTTGAAAGGTCAATGAGTTTGATGCTCTCCAGAACTTCAACTTCAGAAATGAATATTCTTGCCCCGTTACTTGGCCTTACCTCATGACAGCATACTGCTTCGGATTCTGCTAAGTACAAATAAGGAATTCCTGCGGGATTAGCTCTTCCAGCTGAGGCTTTACCTCCCGGGGGAGAACCCATTGCTTCAGCTAAAAGGTTTTCATTTGATATTCGTGCTCGATAGTATTTCTTACCCACGCAGACATTTCTTTCTAATTGAGCCACGGTTAGCAAAAAGGCAGATGATTCAATAGAAAGGTCCTGATCCTCTACCGTTCTATTTGCAAAAATACGCCCATAGAGTGCGGTGCTTGGGAAAAATCTATTTTTAGTAATAAGGTCTTGTTTTAAGTCATGCCATTCAGATTGAAAGCCCTTAAAAGACTCGATTAGCTCATAACATTTCCCTATTGAAAGAGTGCCCAGTATTACATCTATCAGTTTCTCTTTATCACCTACGCGATCAGCTATAGTCTTTAGTTCATTATCAAAAATTTGTGACAAATGAACTCCGTCAGAGCTTTCTTTTACACAACATAAGATAAGCTCGAACTGGTCTGAAAGAGCGTTTGGTTCGATAACCAAGGTGTCTTCGGCAGCACAAAAACTACAATCACCTGTAGTTCCTTCTCTACCGATATATTGCATTACAGATGTATCAGTAAAGCAACCGCTACAACAGTTATATGACATATTACTCACCTTGTAATATAGTCACAAACTGTCTCCACATGGTGCTTGATAGAGAGCTTTTTGACTAAGCCTAAGCCAGCATAGTGCGTATTCTCATGCAGTTTTTTCAGTTCTTTCATACCGCTTGAATCAAAGAATAGACCCTTTTCATAATCACACATGGCTTTGTCTAGTGCTTCGATAAACTTTCCGGCAGGGTCTGCGGGTGAGCCATTGTCTGTTGAGGCGTAGTGTTTTATGTATAACTCGTTAAAGCGATTGCTATCAATGTAAGATAGGTGAATTGCGACAACGTATGCTGGCCCACCAGATTCAGAATACTCTCTTGGAATTATTGTATGATCACTGAAGCCTAAAACATTTGCTATGTTGTTGCTCGTTGCGTGAAGGTGCGAAAAGGATGATTCGGATGGATAATCTGCGTTTCTTCTTTGTTTTTTAAAGAAATCGCCATAAAGGATAACGTTTGTTAATTGATTTACTACCGATACAGAAGTGTCATGGTCAACAATCGTTATCTCTGCATCTCTAGAAAAGTTAATGGCTTCACAGCTGATTCCACCTGTAAATTGTACGGCAAAAGCTCTGTTTATATGTTGGACTATTTTTGCTGCGGGAGTTATGTCACCACCTGTGACTACAATACACGGCAGATAATCATAATTATCTAATTGTTGAAGCAGTTCAAGGGACGAGTTTTGCAGTTCTCCAACACTAGGGTTAATGACAATGATTGGAGAGATATCTGCATTGTTTAGGGTGGTGATAGCTTTAAATAGAGGGGAAAGGTTTTGTCGAACAGGCTCAATTATTGGACGAAAAATATTATTTGGTAGTTTTTCTGATAGTTCTCGGACTGCAATTAGTTCGTATTGCTTTCCTCTGAGATAAGGTAGGTACATTCTTGCTCCTTATTTGTACCAAAAATTTGCTTAAGCGCCTCCACCTGTTTTGAAGAAAACTGGTAACTAATAGCTGCATTTGTCAAATAACTTGGTAACGCATTGATTAACATTGCATCATTTATACGCATTTTTTTTAGTACATCAATGAGACATGTTGCAATGCATGACGTATCTACAGTTTTTAGCAGGGAATGACATTCATTCATCAACCGACCATTTGGTACATCTGGTACGAACCCCGTAGTTCGTTTGGTTAATTCTAGATATTCTTCTTTACGTAAAGAACGCATCATTATGTCTATATCAATAGGAGCCGTTCGTGTTGTTGCTCGCCTTTTCTGACTAAGATAGTTTCTGGATGTTAGCTCAAGCACACCGACACGTTTATCAGTATGACGGAGTACAGAATCTAAATTTTTCTTTGAACAGACAACGAACACCTCATCAAAAAGAGTGAGGTAGTCATTTAATTGTTCTTCTAAGCGAGTCAGGGTGTCGTACTCAGTTTTGATTTCATAACAAGTAGATTTGCCGTTGAGAATGACACAATCTGCTTTACTTTTACCCACTCGAAATTCTGATAACATCGTGGCTGTTTTTAGAGAGTGAGTACCTAGAAGTTTACGTGTGGCGATAGTATTTTTGAAAAAATATTCAGAGCGATATTCTTTGCTTAAACGCAGATATGCCTCGTCATAAACTCTTTTAATATCAAGATCTTCACTATTAAAATTCAGATACTTAGAGGCGATGTGTCTAACGAATGATGAGTCGCCATCTGCTAGGGCTGAAAGTTTATTGCTATGGAACAATTTAGCAGCTTCGTGAGCTTTAGCAGACATGTAAAAAGCACCTTAAGACAAAAGAAGTTGGTTAATATACTCATATATAACAATAGCTCAATTAGTTTTTCACTCATCACTTTCTGACCGGTGACATAAATGTGTTACTTGTACAATATCAGGCTACTTATATGGTGCGCTGTTGTACAGCGGTACACTCGCACTGTTGTGCAAAAAGACTTAAACAAAACATCCGGTATATATTTTTTTCATTGCGCATGCTTAGCGTTTAGTTAGATAGTATTCAATGAACCTCTGATCAGACGGGGTTAGTTGTAGTTGTTTAAGAGGTTGAACCATGTGTACTTGACGCATCATATGGGGAGTGAGTGGTATACCTAATATTTCACCAACCTCTCTAAAAGCAAGGCTTACAGCCTGTCTTGTCAGTGGTCTTTTTTTGTTTTTGTCCACATTCCGACTACGATGGGATTGAAATAAATATTTTGAGCTTGGATTCGCTTTTTTTATAGAGTTAACAATCTCTATAGCTTCAGGTGCCAAGAGCACTTTTTTTGTTTTTCTAGTGCGCGGATTGAAGATTGTTACGAATGTTTGGTCTTCCGAAATGTCGTCAAATTTAATTGCCAGTAAATCACCAATACGAAAACCTGTGCTAACTCCAAATTTCCATATGTATGCAATTTGGTGACTATGGTGTTTTTCAAGCAGTAACGGCACTCTTTTGTACACTTCAATATTAGTAACTAATTTATTTTTCGCTTTATTTGCCACTTCCATTTTTTCTGTCTCCATTCTAACTATGATGATTTATACTTTACGATTAGTGTTATATTAGCATTGGTTGTATTTATTTTACTGGTGTCTAAACTTTACACTTTTTGTTTTTAGATGTTTGAGAGGACGATCTCAACTTCAGGGTTTGTAGGATGTTTTTAGTGTGAAGGGGATCTCATGGCATAAATTTAAGTTACGCATCGAATCATTTTCCCCTTTAGCAATCTGGTAAAAACATTCTCTGAGCTCAGGAAGTCATGTTTACCCTTCATCAGGC
Organism: Vibrio sp. QJM3NY_39; assembly: GCF_057785895.1. NCBI lineage: Bacteria > Pseudomonadati > Pseudomonadota > Gammaproteobacteria > Vibrionales > Vibrionaceae > Vibrio > Vibrio sp. QJM3NY_39. The sequence continues at coordinate 963,384 of NZ_CM173505.1, forward strand.
TGACGAAGACTTGGCTGAAGAAATGTATCCCTGCGTAGGCTAATTCAAACAGTGAGTTAGAATTTATTTTGGCTTAAGTAACGAAATCGCTTTGATCAGACTGTTCACGCTCGACAACGAACATTGAACAGATGCGGAGGAGTAAGTTGTTAATCAAGATCAGAGGATGAACTTTGCCCTTTAGGCAGTTGTTGCCGTTAGAGAAGAAAAGTCCAGAACCTTATCGTTAATCATAATTCACCGTTGGTACTTCGTAACTCAAAGTGTCTATTAAGCTAGTTAGACCAAATCCTCATCCTATGTCTAGATATCTTACTATTAACCATTTTGTGCATAACGAGGGTCAATTCGACCTTTTAGCACGCCAAATTGTAGCAACTGTTTAAGATACATTTTGTTATGCGTCAGTCTACGTATGGCATATAATAAGCCTGCTTTAACAATGGATTAAGACAATGATAACGACAAGATCTCAAGATGCTGGAGTAAAGTTGTGGGTAGAAGTGCTAGTCTTTCTTTGCTCTTATTATCCACTGTTTCTAATTTTATTTATTCGAGATATTGGTTCACCAGCAGCAACTGTTCCTTTTGGTTCGTCAAATGTCAGTTGGTGGGCACTTATTGGCATCTTTATTTCATCGATATGCACACTATTAACAGGCTGCATAATGCGAAAATTGTTCACTAGATCCGAAGGAGCGGAGGAAATCATTCTTACTAATGTAAGGGTAGCTAGAGGAGATATGATCAATTACACACTTCCTTTTTTAATTGGCCTATTTGCATTTGATTACAAAACTTTTCAATCAATCGCATCATTAATTGTCTTTTTGATTTTTATGTTTGGCTTTACAAGAAAGGAAGGAATTATTTTGTTAAACCCTATGTTTCTCCTCATGGGAATACGACTTTACGATATTAACTATAAAAAAGTTGGTCAACCTAACAAAGAACATACTGCTAACGCTTTATGCATGGGTATAGCAAAAAAATCGGAATCTAAAGTTAGATTTTTAGAAAACTCCGGTATTAATTTTATTTCAGAAACAGTTGATAGGTAACAAAGTGACACAAAATCAATCAAATACAGCAGAAGCTCTGCCAGAAGAACTAACTGAACCTGCCCAAGAACAAGTTCAACAACTTCTTGATCAAGCTGCCTTGGATTTAAAACTGGCGAATCTAAAAGCACTTGATTTGTCACGTGCTACGGTAAACCTATGGGTTGCTAGAGTCATTATTGGCAATAAAACTAAACGATTTGGTGATGTAAAGAACTTAAAAATTCATTCAAGTTACAAGGATAATTTTCGTCAATATGTAATTGAATGTATTCGTGGCAATGAATATGTAGAAGAATTAAAAGCAATCACTACTAATCAAGATAATCGTTTCTTTTACATTGACTCTAGTTCTACAGACCTTACACAATTGAAAGAGATGGTTGAAGGTGGTGAGCTTGAGACTATCACTCAAGAATCAGAACTGAATAGTTACAATGCTTACGCGATCCAACTGACGTTTGGTCAGCCAGAACAGAGTATTTATGCATTCCGTTATTTTAAAGGGGCATGGTCGTTAAACAATACCTCAGGAAAAAGTTTGACTACTTCTTTCCAGGATAATCAGTTAGTAGTTGAAATTGACCAGAGCTCCAAGTTCCAAATAACGCCATATATAGATTTTATACAATATAATTCTGGAGTGTTTATCTCTGATCTTCGACAGTTTGAAACTGCGATGAACTACCATGAGCGCTTGCGAGAGAAAAAGAGCGAGACAATCACGGCACTGGGAGCCAGCATTGCAATGAATCCTTCAGAGGCTCAAAAGTTAACGAATATTGTCAGCGATGATAAACGCTTGATGAGACAATTGGCGTCTGTTTACGATAAGCAACACTTCACTAACGATCTATGGTTACGTAAATTACGAGAGGCAGCAGAAGAGGCAGGAAACTGGCAAATTAAGTTCGATGGCCATGGTAAGATCGTTGTTGAAGAAACTAAAGAATACGTAAGAGAACTACTTATCTTATTACAAAACAAACGTGTAAAAACTGTTGTTGACGGCCTGATGTTTGATGTTGAAGGTGAGTTAACCTTAATTCCTGAGTTTGCTAGTGAGTAATTCACTGAACAAATACTAAAGGCTCCGTCTGGAGCCTTTAGTATTTCCAAGGGTTTTAGCAATCACCTTTGCTCCCTACTAGTAAAAGTCCTCGTGCTTTTGAAACACAAATTAGCACCTCTTCTTTTGTTAGTTTGCATTCCAACTTACGAAAAATGTATTTCTTACTCATTTATCGGTACTTCATGCCTAACTTTTTATTTTTATATAGTTGCATATCTATGGTGTATGCAGCTCTAATCAAAATTACGAGAGCATTTACGTACCAGATCAAATGGGTAAAAGCCGTTAGTTTCCTTACAGAAAATCATTCATGGATTACTAATTTAGCAAAGCCACTGATTCGGTTTTCTCCCTTTTTTCGTTGCTCCTTCACTCATTCATAGCTTGTTAATCTGAGCTTGCCCTACTCAAACTCATCCGAGCCAGTTGCTCAGTCAGTATTCTCGTTATTAGGACGAATTTTTCAGCCTAATCCCCCATCATATGACCTAACTAGTTGATTGTTAATTGAAATGATATGCAAAAAACTTCATGATAAAAGGATAAAGAACAACAACTTGTCGTCTAATTAGCATTATGCTTGCTTAGGAGGAAAATGTGGAATTTTTGGAAAGTCGTATAAATAAGTTATTGGGCGAAGCTAAAAGGATTGAAATAGATGTCGCTCATCATCAAATAGACTGGTCTCAATGGGACCCAGACAAAACCGAGGGGAGACCTCCCGAGTATCTACTTAATGGTGACGAGGAGTACGAAAAACCATTTAAGTACCTAACTGCTTCATTATACCTGTCAGTCTTGTGTTATTTGGATATGAAAGGCTATTCTCACTACATATCACTATTTAAAGATTTGTTTGGTAATGACTCTGAGAATATTAAGCACCATGATAAGTTTGAAATAGAACACTATTGGTTTGATGAACCTTATAGCGTTTTTTTAGCAAAACTGACGCAGTTTCTTCAAGTCTTCGAATTTATGGATAGTGATGATTCAAGGTATACAAGACTTTCAGGGATTCAGTATCTTGAAAATATATTAAACAATACAGCTTCAATTGTTTCTCGTTTAGAAGAAATTCCAAAATCGGAAACAGAGGTTTATAAAGCCGTTAAAGGGGTATTTGAAGCGATTTTTCCTTCAGCAAAATTTCCTAAAAGTAACTTTCTTAAAACGACTAAAGAGTATAAGCCTGACATTCTAATACCAGAGTTGTTCACTGCGATTGAATATAAATATGCTACAACGGAAGAAAAGTTAAAATCTACTATTGAGCAAATTGCCGCTGATGTAAAAGGTTATACAGGTGATAAAAATTTCAGTATATTTTATGCTGTGTTTTATGTGACTACTGATTTTTGGGGTGAAAAGCGTTTTGTGGCAGCTTGGGATGAGCAAAAATTCCCTAAAAATTGGGTTCCAATATATATAGTGGGTCAATAAACATATCAAAACATTTAGGAGTGATTTCCAACGCTTGGCATTTCAGGTCAAGGTTGGGGTTCGTGTTTACGACGCAATGGGTTAGGTATGGTGTTTGGCGCTCTAACTTTCAGTGAGTTTGTGTTTATGGCGCAATGATTTAGGTAAGGTGTCAGCGTTGTTCACACCTTAATTTGGCGTTAAATTACAAGAGGCAATATGAACTTCGAAGATGCATTAAATATAGTCTCAGCGACATTGGTTTCCATTGGCGGTGGCTCAATACTAATTTTGGGGTTAAGTTCATTTTTAGGAAAGGTTTGGGCACAACGTATACTTGGAACTGAAAGGGCTAAATATGAACTTGAGTTAGAAAAGTATCGTGATGAATTGAGTAAGTTATCGTTTGAACATCAGTTCAAATTTCAACGACTTCATGAACGGCGAGTTGACGTTATCTCTCAAACTTATTCGTTGTTGCGTACTGCTTATAATGCTGTTCAACATTTAGCTTTTGAACCTGATGACCAACTAGATAAAAATGTAGAAATTGCAAAAAAGGCAGTTGTTGATCTTTACGCTTATTTTCCCCATAACAGGATTTACATTAACTACGAAGTTGCTCGTAAGATAACCCTTTTTCAAGTAGAGATCGAAAGTACTATTGGCGAACTTGAGTACCATGGATATGCCTATTCTCACGAAGATAAATTTAATAGGGTACAAGGTAAACTTTCAGAGGCATTGACAGACCTTGAGATCGAGTTTAGAGGACTTCTTGGCGAATCTGTGTCAGCTGAAGAATTGTAATTTAACAAATAAGGATTAAGGTGTTGCGTAGCCAACACTAAATCCCGAGTGTTGAACAAGCCCAAAGCCACTTTATTAAGTAAATTGTACGATTGAGTTTGAAGGGCAAATCGCTTTGAGGCTTTTCTCAAGGCGAGCGAAGCTAAGATAAGGTTGCGATAACAATCATATCAACCAGTTAGCTATTTTTTGTTTCTTTCGTCGTTATATCTCCTCTGCTCTCGTCATGCCATTCTCCTTGTTATCAATGCCTTTCGGCTAGATGGGTCGACTTACTCCAACACACGCCATCTGATGCTGACAGCAAGGGCATACTCGTATTGCTTTGGTTCTTATCGGTGCGGTTAGCGGCGGCATTATATAGAGCAAGTTCAATAACAACAGTTGAATGCGGGCTCTTAAGGCGTGTGCTTGACCACGTAAAAAACCGTAATCTCGTACTCGCTGCAACCCTTTGGGCAGCGCGTGCTGCAAAATGAGCAGTAAGAACTTCAGAGTGGGCAAGGTGCGCGTTCGCCATGCATTGGTCTGGCTCTCTTTATAGCGGAAGGTGACAGTATCATCGGTGATACTAATGATGTCTTCATCAGGCAGCACACCGCGATAGAGATAGCGAGCCAAATAGTTGAGTGCAGCCTGACCGTATCCCACTTGTCTGCAATCGACCACCCATTGTTTGGGTATGCCACTCGGCAGCCACAGCGTTGGGTGTTGATTAATGGCCTCTAGCATTCTTGCTCGCCATACTTTGGCCAAAGCAAACGCATTGAAGAGGTAATGCTTGTTGCCTTTGTGCCACGTTTGCCTCGACGCGTCGTATTGGCCTGCCGCCACGATAATGTGCAGATGTGGGTGCAAGTTTCGTTGTCGGCTGTGAGTATACAACACGGCGGTAAAACCAAGTTCACCTTGCCGTTGTCGGTTAGCAAAATCCTTTAATACCCCTGATGCCACCTTAAACATACCGTTATATATCGCTTTAGGTTGACGTCTTGCTAAGACCCTTAGTTGATACGGCAAAGTGAAGGTCACCATGAAATAGTGAACAGGTAACCGCTTTTGCTGCTGACGTTGAAGCCAATCAGCGGTGGTACGTTGTTGGCACTGAGGGCAATGACGATGACCACAACCACAAGAAAGCGGTAATCGGTCATGGTGATGACAGTGACTGCAGAACCATTGTGAGCGACCTTGTTGTTCTGTTTTACAACGGAGCATCGCCCCAATGGCTCGATGCATATCGCCATTCATCTGCGCATAATAGTGACGTTTAAGCGCAGAGTGATGTTGGCGAAGCAGTTCAATAAAGGTACTCATGTAATGCTCCACGTTAAGTCTAGAGCATCAGTTAAATGATTGATGGCCATCGCGGCATCGTGTTGTTTTAGCGTAGTCATTCGGGTGTAACGAGCAGTGGTATTAAGGCTTGCATGACCCAGTAGCGTTTGTAGTGAACGCAGGTCTAACCCTTGATCAAGTAAGTGCGTCGCGAAGCAATGTCTAAGTGAGTGGGGGCTGGCGTGTTTTTGGATTCCGCTCTCTTTGAGTACAAGTTTCATGGTTTTTTGAATACCGCCACGATCCATGGGGGGGCGCGACATGTACCAAGGCCAGGAAATAAGTAGTAAGGGTGCTTATGGGTAAGTCAATGCACGCGAAGAGCTTTAAGCGTTCGCAGCGGAAGCGGCACCATTCGGTCTTTTCCGCCTTTTCCTTCCCGTATGTGAACGCGCATTGTTTGGCTGTCGATATCGTGAACCGTGAGGTTCAATCCTTCACCAAGGCGCAACCCCATGCTGTACAGAGTAAGAAAAAACACTTGATAACGTGTCTGTCGAGTGTGGCTAATCAGCGAGCTGACTTGTTGCGGTGTCAGTATGTCGGGCAGTCGTTTTACTTGTCGCGGCTTGACGATATTGAGCCATTCCCACTGTTTATCGAGCGTGTAGCGATAGAAAAACTGCAAGCCATTACGATCGAGTTTTATGGTGCTCCACGAGTGGGTTTGAATAAGAGACGCGAAGAAGTGTTTGAGGTCTGAGGTCGTTAATGTATCAGGGGCTCGGTCGAAATGAGCGGTGATCCGACGAACCGCACGGGAATATGCATCAATGGTCGCGGGTCGTTTACCTTGCAGCTTTAGGTTGGTAAGGTGTTGTTCATAAAGGGTGTTGTAGCGTTTTAAGTCATCGGGTTTCATGGGGTTACTCCTGTGAACGACCATCAGGGTGATGGTGTTACAAGAGCATGGTTTGCACTCGTTTTATTCTGCCGCGTAGCGGCTTCGTTCAACAAACTGTTTGAGAGAGATTTGTAACGCGTGGCATTTTCACCATGCGTTAGTTTTAGTGTTTAAGTCAGTATGCGACGGCTTTTGTATTGCGTTGTTCACCCCTTAACAGGACGTTAGTTTTAGAATTGATTTGGTCATATGAATAATAGAAAAATAAAGAAAAACCAGCATTATGTCCCCAAAGCTCATTTGAAGCGCTTTACCATTGAGGGGCAGAAGTCTCTCATTTGGGCATTTGATAAAAACAAAGGCGAATATGGTCGCCAAACCGCTTCAATCAATAAGGTTTGCGCGGAAGATTATTACTATTATCAAATAGACCCACAAGGGAAAGTGGACCACATACAACTAGAAGACGTCATTTCAGAAGTAGAAATGATCGGAAATAACATCATTGATAAGGTGCTAGATTCTAGATTTCTTCCCTATGTGCCTATCCATGGAACTCAGAAAGGGGAGTTAGCATTTTACATTGCTTTACTTATGTTTCGTGGACCTAGTTTTCGAGATGGTATTGCTCAAATCTATGGGCAGATGGCAAAAGTAGTTCTCAATAAAGTTTGGGATAACTCTAAGGTTCCAACTGCATTGAAAGAGTTAGTTGAAAAAGAAGGTTTATCTAATGTCGTTGATCTACAGGTTAACTCGACGGTTAGTTTAGAGCATATGGTTACGGCAGCTCAAACTGCTGCGCTTGAATTTCTCAAGAAAGAATGGGTGTTAATAAATGCTCCAGCTGGCTCAACGTTTGTGACTGGTGATGTGCCAGTTGTTTTTTACTCTTGTAAACAAGATTTAGGTGATATTGGTCCTGCTCACCCATTAGCTGAGATTCTGTATCCTATATCGAAGAGTACCGCTCTAATTTTGACGCCAACAACCAACCCGAAAGAGTCTCTTGTAATCGGACAATTTAGTAGCGAACTTTTACACCAAATCAATACTAAGGTAAGTCATGCTGCCATAGACAACATTTTTAGTGCTGAAAAGCTAGACTGGTTGTCTGCATTGCCGCCATCTCAAGGGAGCTCTCAGCGATTAGTTTCGAATGCTTCGCCTAATGGAGTTAGTATCGTTAAGAATCCGTGGAAACGTATAACCAAAAAAACATTTAAGAGTGATTCCCAGCGCTAGGCATTTTCAGCCCAAGATTGGGCTTGTGTTTACGGCATAATGGGCAGGCTAGGTGGTAGCTTTGCTCACAACTTAACAAGGCACTATGCCTTATGAGGAAATTATGAGCACATATGAAGTGATTTCGACAATAGTGGTCGCAATAAGCATCGCTATCAATGTGTTTCAGTTTCGTCAACGTAAGCCGAAGCTCAAGATCCAAATGTGTCGTAGTATTGAGCCAAACCAAAATGGGGGAGGCAACTACCTTTGTGGTCGTATTTTTATTTCCAATCATGGTAGTGAAACGGCATTTTATAGTGGCTTGGAGGCTGTTGATGACAAAGACGAATTATTCTTTCCTTGTTGCTCGTTAAAGATTCCTAGCGAAATTCCTCCTAATGCTTCAATTGTAGGTACTATCACGAATGGTCATTTGCTTTGTAATGGTACTAAAGAATTATATGTTATTGATGGCACTTTAAGTAAACATCGAGTGCCAACTAAGATATTGAGATTGGTGATTTCAGATCTTACTCAAGAACGGGATAGGCTTGAAGATTTGGGGGTTAATGTTCATCCTAATAATTCATGGTTATATCAACCGCAGGTATTACAAACGCCTAAGGTTTCAAAATACTTTTCTAATTAGGCCTAAACTATTTAGAACTTGGGAGCTAAATCGTTTATGTCAATTTCCTCATTAGGTATATAACTAACCTACTTTTTCTAATGATTCAATATGATAAGTAGGTCTGTATCTGCCTATCGAGTAAGTTGCTATTCACTTCGACTTCGACAATTAACTTCTGCTCGAATGTCAGTAACAGTCATAGAATCCATAACACATTCAGTCAGTTACAGCGGCTCGTATTCTATTGAGTTTTGCATCTCTAAGATCATTCGATTAACTTTTATTTTCTTTTGAATACGTTCAGGAAAAAGAGAGGCATACTCTGCCGTATCTAGCTGTTTGAAATCTAGAGCAATACTGTTAATGATTTTGACATACTTATCACCGACTTCTTTAAGATCATTCAAACGGTTTGTTTCCTTACTAATCGCTCTCTGCAAGTCTTGTTGTTTACTCCAAAGTCTATCTAAATTAACACCACTCTCTAACTCAGCTTTCTTTTCCTCTAGACTCTCCGTTTCTTGTTTTAGCCGTTTGACACGGTTTTCTAACTCGGTCAACGCTTCATTTGATACACCTTTTCTATCAAGTGCAGCTTCAAGCTCACTCGTGATTTTGTAATGTGCTCCATCTAATATTTGTTGCGCTGTTCTTTGAGCGCTTTCAACCATTGATAACTCATGTTTTAGAGCATTATCGGTAATCATTTGAGCATTCTTTTTAGTATCTTCTATTTCCGAAGCTAACTCAGCTAGAACATCATCTCTAACTTCTACTCTGACCTTTTCACGTTGTTGTTCTGCTTCAACTCTCGCATTGTTAATGATTCTTCCCGCCTCTAACTTGTTAAGATAGATGGTTTGCTTGAGTTGTTCTAATTCTTGATTTAAAGATGACTTCTCTTCTTCAAGCCGCACTACCACAACTTGAAGGTCATTCGCTAGGGACTTTATCTGCTTATAGAGCTCTTTTTGCTCTCGCTCTTTTTCTTGCCACTTTTCAACTCTTTGTTTTATTCGGGCAACCCTTTCCTTAGCTTGTTCCTCACGCTCAGAAATGTTTTCAGTAATTCTTTGAACTTGTTTGCGATGCCTTGCTATCTTTCTCAACAACATACTTCTTTCTTTGCTGATATTCATCGCGGCTTGCTGCTCAATAAAATCCCAGAATGGATTTAGCGGATTTAATGCTGTTATCTGAACTTTTACATTTTCATAGCTGTTCAGCAGCGAATCTGAGTCCAATCCAACTAGAAATAACTCAAGAGCACTCCTGCCCTGTTTTCGAAAGTCCACTATTTTATCTGGTGGGGTTTCATGAGTATTAGTAACTTCCACGTAATACTCTTCCCTACCGATCTGGCATACGACATCTGGAATCCTTCCGTCTCGATAGACCTCTAGACGGACATCTTTCACACCTACCATTTCACAATCACTAGAATCAAAAATGCCACTGGAATATGGATGAGGAATGAGCTTCTCTCGTTCGATGAACTCCTTTGCACTCAAATGCAACTGGGTCTCATACGAATAGCGACATTCTGCGTTACTTTGATGGCGTAAGTAGCTAGCTATGCCTTTATTACTATGTGCGGCAACCATGAAGTCTCCACAACAAGGACAGACAACGTCATCCTGAGTGCCACTTTCTAGCTCAACAACAGAAACAACTCTACTCTCACTTAGCTTCCACCCAAAAATAGAACGATTTCTCATGCACACCTCAACATTGGAAAAATAGTGATGGTTAAAAATACAAAATATGTAATAAATCTCATATTAATTATCACAATATTATCAAGCCAAAGACAATGTGTGCTTACTTCGTGTGATCCGCATCATCAATGCTAGACACCAAGTTAAGCGATTTTTCCATACTTCACGTAATTCATGACATGTTAAGGTTCTGATTTGCGAAACTGATTTCTGTCCAAAGGCGTGCTACGCCTCTCCTGTGCTAGCACTCATTGGGACACAAGCTAGACAGAATTCAGCTTAACAAGGCTATTGAAATCATAGAAACACTATTAGAACCAGAGCTGAAAAGTAATAACGGTAGTGACGGGGCCTGCGGGATCAAGAATGGAAAGGTTATTGATTTAGTAGTGGAAATTGATCTCTTCAGTCAGGAAAGTCTGTCAGATGTCTTCAAAAATAAATAATACCACTAGCATTCAGTATTTAACTGTCCATAAAAGCATACTAACGTTACATAACTACAGCACGCTCTGTAGCTGTATAACCTTAGGTTCTGGTATCGCCTGAAAAGTATCAATTTGCGGGTTGTAGGAATTTGTAACACTGAACTACACTGGGGTCATCAATTTTTATCAAAGTAGAAATTTATGGAAATCTGCCATCTCTCTGATCTTCATTTGGAATTTGGTTCAATGGAGTTCCCGCAAACTGACGCAGATGTCGTCGTACTTAGTGGAGATATTCACCTCGGCACTAAAGGAATTGATTGGGCGGCACAATTTGATGTGCCTGTTGTGTATGTCCTAGGTAATCATGAGGCCTATGGTGCTTCATCGCTAGAGCTATTGATAGAAGAATGTAGGAGCAGAGCTGAACGTTATTCCAACGTATACTTTCTTGAAAATGATAGCGTTGTAATCAATGGTGTTAGATTTCATGGGTGTACTTTGTGGACTGATTTCGAACTTTATGAGACCCCTAAAGATTCTATGAAATTAGCTCGTTCAGGCTTGAATGACTATCGAAAAATTCAATATCATGGAAAGCCATTTTCACCATTGGATGCGAGAGAACTTCACCAAACATCTAGGCATTTCCTTTACGAATCAATAAGTCAAGCCAAAGAGGATGTCAATGTTGTCGTTACCCACCACCTTCCATCTAGAGAAGGAATACAACTTGAATACTTGGGCAGCCCACTTAGTCCTGCATTTGCCTCCCAATGCGATGAATTTTCAGATCTTGCTGACAAAATTGCAGTCTGGTTTTACGGACACAACCATGATTGTATGGAATTTTCTGATTTCAATATTAAATTCCATACAAACCAGCGTGGATACGTTGGCTATGAAGAAGTTTCGAGCTTCGATCCATCACACAAAATTTTAATTTCCTTATGATGTGTGTTAACCGTACTTGTCCAAGGATGTGCTTCGTGCACTGTTAGAACGTCTTTGCTTCATATTAATTCCGCCAAAGGTTTCACGTTCGTGCGTTAGTCGGATTTTCGCTATCATAATTCGTGTGGCGGTAATAATGTCCACGGCAGAAAAAGTGATTTTTTACGTTGGGACTGCTAAGCAGGTTAGGGGCAGATAAGGTCTAAAACGGATTTGCCCCAAAGTGAGCCAGAGAGGGATTAAACTCAGTTTGAAACCCTGCAACTTGCCTTACTTTTCCTCATGCCTAGAGTTCCAACAATGTAGCTAAATGTTCTAATCCACAACAGACTAACCTTCAATCACACTTACGCACGAATATGTTGTTCAACTATCTCTAAGTTATTGAATAATAGATAAATAAAGGGAAGTTTTTGATTGATGACATGCCTTGAATTGGAAGCAATATGTGCTTGCACGGTTTTCAACCAGAAATTAGATTCAACCTGAATTATATGTTTAATTTTCAGTTGGTTAGATAGGATTCTTGATATATGCTGAATACGTAAATTCGTGCTGGCACGATATTAAAATGTTATGTGCCCAGTTGCGTACATTATTTCAATCAGTGCTTGGATCATATAGAATTGATATGAAGAAGTTTAGGAGTTTGCATATGCAGGTATCTATAAAGAAAGTACTGAATTCCACTTTAGATCGTATCTCTAGTCATAAACCCGCTAGTGGTGATCTTGATACTCGGTTCTCCAATTTTTATGCCAAGAAATCTAGGAAAGACATTGAAGCAGCAGCAAGGGTTGCTTCAATAAAAGCGAGGAAGAATGCCGAATAATTATAATTACATTTATAATCAGTTAGTTGGTGATGATAAAGATAATATTGCAGGAATTATTGCCTACTCTGTGTATAAACGGCAAAAAATCGAATTTATCAAGGAAAATGGAGACAGTGAGTTAGATACATTTCAAAATATTTCAAGGTCACCAGCTCAAATTGAATTCTATAAAAATGAAGCTGCAGAAATTCTCCAAAACTTTGCCGTAACATTTTTGGAAGAGGATTTAGAAGATCGTGAAAAGTTCTTTGAAGCAGAGGTCAAGCGCAAAGTCCAAGCTAAGACTCCTAGCTTTTGGACTGGAGTTTATCAAAGTATTCTTGGTTCTTATGGCTTTATTGTTTCATTAGGCGTATTACTATTTATCGTATGGTCATCAAAGGTCGGTATAATTCAAGTTCTTGAAATGATCTTCAATGTTACGATAACGCCAAAATAAACCTCGTGTCGTTTCAGGCACATAACAAAGCATTTAAGAGTGATTCGCAACGCTTGGCATTTTCGCTTCGCTCAAGTATAGCCAAGCGCCGCTCACACCTTAATGCGGCGTTAGCCCTTTTCGCACAAATTTAAATTTTAGATAAAGCTAGGTATTAATGGATATAGATTTAATTTCGTTGTTTGCAGGTATCAGCATAACGGCAATAGGTGGGTGGTTTGCTTCGTTTTTGTCCCTACGAAAGGAAGAGAGAGCTGTTCATATTGAGCAAGTGACAAAAGAACGGACTAAGTGGCGTCAAGAAATGCGGGTATTAACTCAAGAAGTAGCAGAGCTATTTAGTGCAGATTTAATTCCGGCAGATGATAAAATCCAAAAGTTAAGAGCACGTCTTTCTACATCAATTAACCCGAATTGTGATTACGATAAACACTTATTGGTGTTGTTTGATCAACTGACTCACAAAGGTTCTATGGCTGACTTTTCAAATGCTATGTCGTTCTTGCTTAAGCATGATTGGGAGAGAGTTAAGTGGGAGTGTATGCCAATCTACGTCAAACCATTTAAGCGTTTCACCAAGAAACAGACAGAGTGGCGCTCTCCTAATTTCCGCCCTCTAGGCACCAAGTAAGATCAGGGCTAACAAACAATTTAAGAGTGATTCAGCACGCTTGGCAATTTTGGTTTGGGTCAAGTTTAGTATTTATGGCGTCCAATTTGAGTATTGTGGTAGCGTGCTTCACACCTTAATTGGGCGTTATACCCTACGATAAAATAATGACTTGGTAAAAGGAGCAACTATGTCTAAAAGCAGTACGTATAATTTATTTAAAATAGAGTTACCAGTTGAACGTAGAGACCAATTTGATGCAACGATAGGTCTCGAAAGTTACCTCATCACTCGTTATCCCAAAAGCCTTTGGTACTCAGAAGATAAGAATGCAATACTTTTAGACATTCCGGATAGCGTCGAAGATTTCTATGAAACAGTACAAAGTTTAACCAGATTGCCGTCAGGTGGATTTAAAGCAACACTTTTAGAAATTGACGAATCACATTTGGATTTAGAGGAAATCGACTGGTTCGACGAAAGATACGAAGTCAGAAAAAAGCTGGTAAGTTCGTTGTTCCCTGTACTCATTGAGCAGCTAAAAAAGCCACGTCTGCACATGATTTCACTTAGCAGATAGCACGGGTATAACAAACTGTTCAAGAGGGATTCGCAACGCGTGGCATTTTCACTATGCGTTGAATTTAGTGATTAAGGTGGTTTGCGGCGGCTTTTGTATTGCGTTGCTCACCCCTTAACAGGGCGTTAGCTGTTTTCTGAAGTCTGACGGTTTATTGTGTTCGTAAACGGATACATTGAATATATGGGGCGTTCATGGAAGGTGTTGTAGTCGAAAAAAGTAATATGGGTGAGATTGTATATCTACACTATTGCAAAAAAGAGTCGGTCAATAATCCTTTAGTCATCATCTGTCATGGGTGGAACAATGATAAATATGAAGGTGCTAATCTAGCTTTAAATTTAGCTCTTCAGGGTTACTCTGTTATCTGCTTTGATGCAGATAAACATGGCGAAAGAGGTGATGGTAATGCTCAAAATGTTAGTAGTCATTCGAGCTTTATTAAAAGAATGACGGGGGTTATCAAGCAGAATTCAGATGACATAAATACACTCATTGATCACTATCAGGAAGATATTCGGATTGATCGATCGAGGATTGCGGTTGTGGGTATCTCTATGGGCGCAATGTCCACATTTTATTCTTTGACTCAAAATCAACTTATTAAAGTTGCAGTACCAATTCTCGGCTCTCCTGATTTTGTCGGTTTGGAGAAGTTCGCCTTACAAGCAGGTTCGGTGAATAAGATTCTTAGTGATGATGAGAAGCTAGCTATTAGGCATATGGCAGAGATTGATCCATGCTTGTACCTTATAGAAAATGAAATTCGCCCTATGTTGATTATAAATGGCGAGAAAGATGATTGGGTTCCTGCCAATTTTGCGAAGGACTTTTATGAAAAAGTGAAGAGTAAATACGATAAAAATAATACTGAAATTGAGTTCAATTTAGCTGATGAATCGCATTATTTTTCCAACGACATGAGAGATCATACGATAAAATGGTTGAATAAAAATTTGTAGGCTAAAAAGTAAATCTGTAGCAATAAACAGCTAACAAAGCGTTTAAGACAGATTCGCAACGCTCGGCATTTTTGGTTTGCTTTAAATTTAGTGTTTACGGCACTATAGGTTAGGTTAGGTTTGGTGGTAGTGTCGCTCACTACTTAAGCGGCTATATGGTGTTCATCAGTAAATTCAAAGTGAGGTATGGTGACAAAAGAAGATGAGATGTTTAACCAGCATCAACAAGACGTTAGGACTCGGGCTGACTCATTGGGTAAAGCTGTATTTGTTCTTTCCGGTGGGGCTTTAACTGTATCGATTGGTATATTTCTGAAAAGTGATCGCTTACCTTTAACTGATAGTGCTTTAATAGCGATAAAATACTCATGGTGGTTGTTATTCGCCACAATAGTGTTTGGCGTAATTATGCTAGCTACTATTATTGTTCGAGATTATCTGTTTGGTGAGCGTTGGCGTAAGGTTTTAGACAAAGTCCCCAATATTGATGCATCTGGTAAACCAGCGAAATTAGAAGTGCTTATAGTGGTTTTGGGTGCGCTTGGAATTATTACGTTCATATTAGGCATGTTTGGATTGGCATTTGTAGCAAGCGAAACAATAATGGGGTTCCACACTTAGTATCAAGTTTGAAGTGCGGCTCTTTTTTGAACTACACCATCAATTCGACACCAAGTAAAGTGACTTTCCATACTTGTGGTTATTTGTGAATTCTTAAATTAGCCAAACTGATGGGACGCCTTGTCGATTTTCTTGTTAGCTATATAGCTAATAATTGCAATATGACCTAAAATGTTAGCTATATAGCTAACAAGACGGTGGTGAACTATGGCTTGTAGGCCTGAAATAGGATTAAAGGTTAAGCATGCACGTATTGATAAGGGGCTGACACAGGTACAAGTATCAAAACTGACCAGAATTAATAAAACAACCATTTCAGAAATCGAAAATGGTCGTTTTACAGGTTCATTCGATATATTTGAAAGGTTGTTAAATGCTGTTGATTTACAGTTTGAGGTTGTAGAAAAAACACATCAACTACCTGACTGGGATGAAATCGAAGAGCTATTTGCAGAAGATGGTAGTAAATAATTTATACAAGTTAGCAGGGGGTTGATGTGCCTCCTTCAAACAGGCTATTTCCAACTTCTCTACAGCAAATCACAGCGAGTTATAAACTAACGGTTCACTTCTCTTTATTGTTGTTCATTGGTGGACAACGATGGACAACTGACCAGAAAGGTTAGGCTAAATTTGTTCAGGTTCGCCACATTGTACAATGACAGACTAGTGTAGCTATGCTGTCTCACTTTTGCTTTTTTACATGCGCTGATTTAAGACAAGTAGTTAAGTATTAGTCAACCCTACAATACAGCTTTTAGATGGAATTTGAAGAGTAGCGATTAAACAGATCATTATAACTTTAGCTGTAAAATTTTTTCGATAACGTCCTTTAGTCCCGGGTCAGATAATATTGTACCCCTTCGGATAGCTTTACTTGCCCAAAGGGCTCCCGTACTGTCGAATTCTAATCCTTTAGCCCCTTGATTGTTTAAGAAATTGCTCAGAATCTCAAGGTCAAATTTATCAAGCTGGTTGTTTTCTGTATGGCTGAGGGATTTCTCATTGTTCAATATAACTTCTGCTTGATGATCTGGCTTAATAGCTGGGAGCTCTCGTATTTCACGTAACATAGAGTTCTGTTTTTTTAGAGAACTTGCTTGGCCGTAAAGTACTGAAATTTTGTATCTCAATACGGGGTCTTGAATCTTTAGCAAATCTTCATCAGTGATTAATCCCGTAGTTCCAGTGACTTTTATTCCAGTGTCAGGTTGTGGTTCAGTCGCTGATTTTACAACCTTATCGAAATTTAGGCTTTTGCCGTGAGCCACCTCAATCCAAGCGTCGATAAGAATTGGATAAGGGTTTTTACCATGTCTTCTATTATGAACTGTTTGCGCAGAAATTATGACCCCCTTACTAGCAAGTGCGCTTATTACAGTTGGTACAGATGGGGTTGCGTTCACATCGACCATTTTGGAGCAAACTTCATTTATATCTTTTAGGATCGCTTTAACCGATCCTCTTGTCGTACGCTCTTCTAGTGATTGATACAGAGCTTTAACGTCGTTGTTGGTTAGGATTTTGTTATTGTTCATTTTATTGGTTCGCCGATGCTTTGATTTCTATATTCTGTAGGGCTTGTACGGGTACTGCCTTTGAGCATTCTTGCTCGATACCAAGCTCTGCAAAAGTCTTACGGCCATCTTTCAGTAATTGGAGTGTTTCTCCATCAAATCTTGTTACTAAGAATTTAGCAAAGGAGTCCGCAGATTGTTGCTTTTCTTCAGAGGTCAAATTCATAAGCATCATGGGTTCGAAACCGTTCCGTAAAAGGATTGTATCGATGAACTGATCGCGTTCTCTCTCGAAGTCCTCATTTCTTTCATGTTTGTAAATACGACTTGCCTGAATTACAAAATCTAGATTTGAAAAGTTGTTTGGAGCCTCTGTATAGTCGATATCAAAATCAGAGTCACTATCCATCAAAAGTGCTGGCACGCAACCAGATGAATCCCCTTGAACACTTGATATAGGTGGTTTAGGGAGGTTTTTAATCTTTTCGATTAAATTGTGAGTGGAGTGTAATGCATTGAATAATTTATCTTCTTCAATTGCCAATCGCTCTTGGATCGTCTCGTTTTTTTTGAGCTTAGTAACAAGCTGCGGGGAAACGTCCTGACCTTTTTTTCTAAGGGTTAGTTGTTCAACTTTTAATGTTTGAACCACTTGCTCATTCTCCTGTATTTCAGCAGCTTTTTTCTCAGACTGAAGAATAAGGCTATTCGCATGAACCCATAGTTCCGTTAGCCATGGCAAACCTGTGATAAAGTGCCTACATACGACACAGTTTTTATCTTCAACAGGAAGGTAAGTGTTTTTCTTTCCGTTCTTTCGAATACACTTTCCGCCATCATGACACCTTGTACCATTATACGGGCAGATACCAAGGTTAGTACTATTCCATAAGCCCACCAAGCACCCTGCCGCATCAGACTTAATACTATTGATGGCTTCGCTTGAGTTAAATGCTGCATATTTTGCCACCTCATCCCAAGCAGCTTCTTTTAACCAGTTTTGAAAGCTCTTTTGGTAGTCCAACTCAATATCTCTGCTAGCTTCGTTAAGAATTTCTGTAATGTGGCTTGGGTGATATTTCACATAATAGATTGTCATCAAGATACTCTTGTGCCCAGCGACAATCTTACTGAGTACCTCAATTGGAACTCCTTGCTGTGCTAAAGATGTCAATCCTGCTACGCGTAACCCATGTGGAGTGTATAAAGCGCTTTGTGGTGCATTAGTAGTCTTATTTCTGGTGAGAATAATCTGGCACTCAATTCCTTCTGAGTGGAGTCGTCTTTCAAGTTCAGCCATCAACTTAACCCAGAACTCATGCAGGTTTCGGTTAGTTGGAGGCATTTGACAATTACCGTTCTTTATATCTTTCGCACTGCGGAACAGATAAAAGCGGTCAGGGATTCTTGCAAGTACACTTTCCGATGGCTCGGCCTCAAAAACTGTCTTTGGAATATCTTGGAATCTTACAGGATAAGTCACTGGATTATACTTTTCCTGCCAATCTCTTAAGTCATCAAGGTACTTAATAACAGTCGCATTCTTCCAAGGTATTTCATATCCCGACTTCTCACTGAAGCCAACTTCTTTGTCTGAGACTTTATTAGAGTTGATATAAAATACAAACTGAGGAGCTAATACTCCACTGATCAATTTACGTCTTAGAACACCTCTATTATGAACTTTGGCTCCAATGTTTTTCCAATAGTTTGTTAATTGATGGTCGTTTTTTGCCCACACGTCTGTTTCTGGGTTGTATCTCCATTGATCCCCTTCTCCAGAGTCAAGTCGTATGACCTGAATTTTTCGGATGGGTATTTCAAGCATAACCAAATAAACGTAGGTAATAACCGGAATCCAAATAGGATTACCGTCCTCGTCAACGATATTCTCGTTGTATTGATCTGATAGTGATTTAGGCCATGCAAAGTCATTCTCGGTTAAGATTTCTTTGAGTTTTAAAATCATCCAAATAGGTGGGGTAGGTTTTGCTGATTCACTTAGTTTAATGTCTTTTCCGTTATCTTCAGAACCATACTCTGAGACGGCCTGAGTGAATTTGTGCATTGACAAAATAGGGTAGCCAACAGTTACAAGTTCACCAGTTTCATCTGTTTCCGACATGTATCCACCGATATACCAGTTACTAAAGTCGACGATCGTTGTTAGTGTCAAAATCAACACACTACTGCTTATGGACTTTTTATCTCTGTCATCTTTCAACCAATTATAAAACTCATCGTTCCTGAATTTGGAAAAGTACAGTGTCGGGTCGGAAGGAAAGTCGGATGTATAGGTAAACTCAAGGAAGTTCCTGAATTTAGTAAATCGATCTTTGAGATGCCCGGTTTCAAATGCATTTTTTGCGTTCAGAAATTCATGGAAAGAGTTAACCCAAGCCTTCATGTGCTTTTCTGGGTTATCAAATAGATCCTTTGTTTTATGCCTTGTATCGCGCCGTTGAAGCTCTACCAGTTTGAGACAGTCGGTACTGTTGAGGTGCTTATCAAAGCATCGTGCTAGGTATCTAATAGCCTTGTGAGCATGTGGGGTTAAGTCGGGGTGCCAACGGTTATCTTCGGTACGTAAAGGTGCTATGAACTGCTTAAATACTTCTACAGAAGTTTCTTCTAAAGATTCTACACCTGTTGTGATACGAAAAACTTCGACTGCAATACTAAATTGTCTAATAGCCGTGTCTATCGCATTTGACGTGCGAATATTGTTTGTCAGCTCAACACTGTCCGAAAGCATCGTTAGCTGATTAAGGATTTTTGAATCACTTCCATTCAATAACTCACCTAAAAAATAGTAGCTGTCCACACTGATTTTTTGATAAAAAAATAGGCTGTTAACTGACAAGTCACCCTTGGCTACGATTTTTTTTAAAGTTTCATTAGCTCTATAGTAAGCAGTTAGTAGTCGATTTGTCTTTTGTTTGTTTCTAGGGGCAAATAGACCATCAAGTAGAGCTAAGTCCTTTTGAGTAACAGATTCACCGTAATTTATACCTTTAAATTGTAGGTAGTTTGTTGTGGTCATTTGATCCTTCATGATGCGGTAAGTTGAACCTTGTTTTGAATAACACTAGATACAGAGTAGTTAGCTAACACATCTCGTACCTTCTGTGATGATATTCCTTTATATGCTTCTTGCGCGTTGATTGTCCTGTGATGCATACACTTCTGAATGACCTTCTCGTTAACCCCTGCATCTGTCAGGAATTGAGCATAGCAGTGGCGTAATGCATGAGGATTTAAACCTGCATCTTTTCCACGTTCAATTCTCATACCTAGATGTTGCTCAAGTCGGTCCAAGGCTTTGTTGTAACTTTCGGTGAAACTATTAACTGAGTAAGGTGCGCCAACATAGCTTTTGCCTGTTCGCCTATCTACGCCTGCTGATACGAAAAGGAATGGATGATCATGCCCCTCGTTCTTGACGTAGGTTTCCATTAACTTACTTCTATACGACAGATACATCTGGTATAGAGTTACGAACATAGCCTCTGCTGAAGGATGTAAGAAAAAAATGTCAGCAGAATAGGTAGTCTTATCAACAGCTAGTGTTTTCCAACGAGCTCTCAGTGATTTAGAGTTCACTTTGTCGTGGCGGGGTCTCATGTGCCGTTCTTTTAGGTACTCTTCTCTTGTCTTTTCCTTTTCACCTAATAGATTGGTTTTTGCTAGCCTAGGGTGAAATAGCTTTGCTTGACATTGAAAGTCTGAGTACGGGAAAACATCGTTAAACCAAAGGTGGAGAGGTTCGCTTTTTCGAAGACCACCAAATAGCAGGAGAATGGTGATCATTTTTGCAGTGATGTCTTCACGTTCAAAAGGGTTCTCTGCGATTGGGTTTTTGACAAAACCAAATTGTATTAAAGGTGAGATTAGCTCTACAGGAAACGCTTTATTTTCGCTCTGAGCGTTAATATGGTTTTTGGGGTCATCCTCAAATTCGTAGCCTAAAGCCTTTTTTGATTGGGATAACTGTCCAGCGGTTTTCATCACATCTTTAGTATGTGACATAGGGCTTAGTTTAATAATATCACGTGCAGTTTTTAACAGAGAAAGGGTCAATTTCTCATTTTTCTTTTTTGAGGCTATGAAAGTAGACTTACCACTCGCTTCTAGCTCTTCATACATAATCCAATCAATAAAAGCGACAAGTCTAGTACGAAGTCTTTTGGTTTTATCTAACCCAGTTGGCGCCCAGTACAGATTCGTCTCATCTTGATGAGTCTCAGTATCTATGGTTCCGCGCTCTAAACTAGAAAGGAATTTATGAAACTGAGCTCGTTTATTCAGCCCTAGCTTATGGGTTTCTATACTGTAATCATAAAATAGCCCAATAGCTCTAGCTGTATCACCCATCCATGTATCACTTTTGGACTGGTTGGCAAGGAAATACTCAATAAGAGACCACATAATTGAGTAGCCACTAGAACCTTCAATATGCAGGACTGGAAATATTGTCGCAGGGTTAGTAGCGATTCTTTGTTTTATAACAATATGGTGTCTACCTACCGGTGCATGTTCCTTCATTCGATTCCCTAAGCCGCCACTATTTATTATATGGTAACTTTTGTTTGGGGGTTACGCAAATCATTGGGTGTGAAGGAACATCTTGAAAAGTCTTTAATTTAACTTAAAAGGTAAAGAATAGGGAATAACTGGTAATAAGTGGTAAGTGATATTTTGGGGGTTAGTTGAGCACCTCCCTTCTAAGGAGGTGGTCGAAGGTTCGAATCCTTCAGGGCGTACCACTATTTAAAGAAACCCGATAACTCCCTGAGCTGTCGGGTTTTTTGCATTTCAGAACGACTTAATCTTTCAGTTTTTGCTAAACGGCAACGAGCTGTGGGGTATATCTAAGGCCTAGCATACTGCATCCATCTTCCAAGTAATGATCGGTCACTACGTCGAAACCGAACTTACCATAATAGTCTTTAAGATGAGCTTGTGCCGAAATAAAAATTGAGCAATCAGGGTAAATCTTCCGAGTGGCATCAAAACTCACTTGCATGAGCTGGTTACCTATCTGTTTACCTCGGCATTCTTTCGCTACGATCACTCGCCCGATACAAACATCATCTGCATCAGAATCGAGCAAAGGGAGAACATCTACGGGGTATCCAAGCTTCTGAGCCATAACTCGGCTGTAAGCCACTAGGTGTCCGTTCTCATAACCCATGATGTGATAGGTCTCTGGATGGTTATCTTTGCCGTCTAGGTCACTATAGGGTGTGTTCATATCCACGATAAAAATATCGACTCTTTGCTGTAAGAAATCATATAGCTCTTGAACAGACAGGTCCGCAAATTTTTTAACTTTCCACTCGATCATCACTTTTCTCCTAATTATTTTGGGCTACAACATAGAGAGTATTCAAACCGAGTTCATTAACCTTTGTTAACTGGACATGAAACTATTCAAAATCACCACTTTAAAGCGCCACTCATTTTCCCTCGTTATTCATTTCATTCGGCTTATGTAATAGAAAGTTAAAATTGTTCGTTTTTTGGGGTTTACATCATTTAGTAATAAAGCCACTATGAATTCACGAAGAATAGACAAGTAAAGCTATTAGCTAGTTGGTTTAGGAATCAAACCTTCTGAGTGATGGCTGATTTAGAGGAAGTAATGGCAGGAAACAGTATCGGACAACATTTCCGCGTGACTACGTTCGGAGAAAGTCACGGTATCGCACTAGGATGTATCGTAGATGGGTGCCCACCAGGATTAGAAATTACCGAAGCAGACCTTCAAAGAGATTTGGACCGTCGTCGCCCTGGTACTTCTCGTTATACAACGGCTCGCCGTGAAGCGGATGAAGTGAAAATCTTATCAGGTGTATTTGAAGGCCAAACTACGGGCACTTCTATTGGTCTATTGATTGAAAATACAGACCAACGCTCTAAAGACTATTCCGAAATTAAAGACAAATTCCGCCCTGGTCATGCTGACTATACCTACCATCAAAAGTACGGTGTACGTGATTACCGTGGCGGCGGTCGCTCTTCTGCTCGTGAAACTGCAATGCGTGTAGCGGCAGGTGCAATTGCGAAGAAATACCTGAAACAAGAATTTGGTGTTGAAATCCAAGCTTACCTTTCTCAAATGGGCGATATCTCAATTGATAAAGTGGATTGGAATGAGATCGAAAACAACGCGTTCTTTTGTCCAGATGCCGACAAAGTTCCTGAGTTTGACCAACTGATTCGTGACCTGCTAAAAGAAGGCAACTCGATCGGTGCGAAGATTCAAGTGGTTGCGACTAAAGTGCCTGTAGGCCTTGGTGAGCCAATATTTGATCGTTTAGATGCTGACATTGCTCACGCTCTAATGAGCATTAATGCGGTGAAAGGTGTTGAGATTGGTGATGGCTTTGATGTCGTTAATCAACGCGGTAGTGAACACCGTGATCCATTAACTCCAGAAGGCTTCAGCAGCAACCATGCTGGCGGTATCTTGGGCGGTATTTCTACTGGCCAAGATATTGTGGCGAGCATTGCGCTTAAACCAACATCAAGCATTACTGTTCCTGGTGACACGATCACTAAAGACGGTGAAGCAACGCAGTTAATCACTAAAGGTCGTCACGATCCATGTGTGGGTATCCGTGCGGTGCCTATTGCTGAAGCGATGCTGGCTATCGTGCTGCTTGATCACTTGCTACGTCACCGTGGTCAAAACTTTGGTGTGACAACAGAAACGCCAAAAATCTAGTTCTGCTTCGTTTTATTCAGAACAGATTTGAAACTGATTTGAGAGAAACCAAAAAGGGTTGCTTCGTAATGAAGCAACCCTTTTTATATTCTCAATTACGCAGAATATCTAATGTACAGAGCTTTCCGGATCAAGCTGGAAAGACGGCAAGCGCCATTTGAATCTTACAGCTGCCATACGCAGCAAGTAGCCAACCACAAGAGTAACAATCGTTGCGGTTACGTCGTTAACGCCAAGCTCAAGCAAACCTAGGTATAAACCTGAAGCGACAAGGGCGACAGATGCATACAGCTCTTCATGCAGAACCAATGGTGTTTGACGGCAGATAAGATCGCGCAACAGGCCACCGAACACGCCAGTGACCAAGGCAGACACCATACAGATCATTGGGTGCAGACCCATGGTCATCGCGACTTTAGTGCCAATGATGCTGAACACGATAAGACCTAGAGCATCTAAACGAATGAACAAGCCTTTTAGCTTGATTACCCATTTAGCCAGTCCTGTTGTGATAACACCCGCGATACAGGTGATCGCCAGATATTGTGGGTTTTCAACCCAACCTAAAGGGTAATGGCCGAGTAAGATATCTCGTACTGTACCGCCGCCAATTGCCGTTGCACTTGCAACCAACATTACACCAAACCAGTCCATTTTTTGTTTGCCAGCGCTGAGAGCGCCGGTCATGGCTTCTGCCGTGATGCCAATGATATACAAAACACTTAGTAGCATTGCTGTAGCTCTATAATTTAGGTCTATAAATTGGAGTCTTATAGGCCATAGGGATATAAAAATGAAGCGCGAGTGTAGTAGTAAAAACGCTGATTGACGAATGAATATTTGTACCGTGAATAGGCATTTCAGATTAGCTAAACTAATCATTCACCTCAAAATGGTGTAATCTGGGATCAGCAATCGATTGTCATCGTAAAGTATTATGATGAACCTAATGTCATTGCCAGTGATAGGGCTTTACCGAGCGCTTAAAAAAACGCAAAATGCCCCAGTTCTTTTTATTTAAATTTGATCTTATGACGCACCAATACCCAGATATCATCGACATTTTCAATCAAACCTTTTTCGAGAGCTTTAATACCAAGCTAGAACTGGGAGCGGACGAGCCTATTTACCTGCCAGCCGATGGGGAGGTTGCTCATCACCGTATCGTATTTGCTCGCGGCTTTTACGCGTCAGCACTTCACGAGATAGCACACTGGTGTGTGGCTGGTCCTGAGCGTCGTTTATTGGAAGATTTTGGTTACTGGTATGAGCCTGATGGCCGAACTGAGTCGGTTCAAGCTGAGTTTGAAAAAGTAGAAGTTCGCCCACAAGCGTATGAATGGATCATTGCGACCAGTGCAGGCTTTCCTTTTAATGTCAGCTGTGACAATCTACACGGCGATTTTGAGCCAGATCGTTTGGCCTTTATGAATAAAGTACACAGCGAAGTCATGGGTATCTTTGAAGCTGGTCTTCCGCCTCGCGTGAAAATGCTTTCTGAAGCATTACGCAGCTTCTATGATGTTGCGCCTTTATGTACTAGCCAATTTATTGTGAAATAAGAGAATATTATGATTATCGAATTTGAAGAAAAACTACTTGAAGTAATTGATGCTCGCATTGAAAACGCATCAGACGATGAACTGTTTGCTGGTGGTTACTTACGTGGTCATATTTCTCTTTCAGTGGCTTCATGTGAAGAAGACGGCATTGAAGACGTAGCCGAAGTTAAATTGCGTATTGAGAAGAGCCTAGAAGATGCGCGTTCTGAATTGACGCCAGCCGATCGCACGATCGTTAATGACCTTTGGGTTGAGCTGCAAAACCAAGCTTAATTTTATTCGTCTAGCATTATTCGTCTACCGTAATTCGCTCATTACTCTTCCTCCTCATTTTTGAACGAACCAATAATTTGAGACTCATTCGAATTTTTTGAATGAGTCCGTTCATTTCTTGTGATGGTTCCATTTTCTGACTACGTTATTCTAATCCCACTTAACAGAATCACAGAAAAGGTCACATCATGAAAGTTATCGCATTCGGCGCAAGCACCAGCTCTACCTCTATCAATAAAGCACTAGCAACTTACGCAGCAAACTTGATTGAAGGTGCTGAAGTAAAAGTCCTAAACATCAACGACTACAACGTGCCTATGTTCAGTGAAGACACTGAAAAAGAGATTGGCCAAGCGGAAGGTGCTCAAGCATTCTTGCGTGACTTAGCAGAAGCGGACGCATTTGTTATCTCTTTCGCAGAGCACAACGGTCATTATCCAGCAGCGTACAAAAACCTATTTGACTGGGCGACACGCATTGAGCGTTCAGTATTTGGTGAGAAGCCTGCGGTTTACTTAGCGACATCTCCGGGCCCAGGTGGTGCACAGACGGTACTTGGCGCAGCTACAGGCTCAGCGCCATACTTTGGCGGTAACGTTAAAGCATCACTTTCAGTGCCTAGCTTCTACGATAACTTTGATTTTGAGTCAGGTTCAATCAGCAATGAAGAGATTGCCGCTCAAATTAAAGACGCGATTGCTAAGCTGTAAAAGCAGAAAGTAAAGCGAATAGCTGCAAAATAACGTGCTGCTCTAGAATAAGAAGCAGCGACGTAAACAAGATTGAAAAAACAAAGCCCGAGCATTGAGATATGCTCGGGCTTTTTGTTTGGGTCGAATTAGGGTGTGTTGACCTTTCGCTGCAAAAATCAGCTCGTAAGATCAACACGGCCTAATACTTATTTGAATATTTAGACCTAGTCTAGAATCGACTAGTCCGCACTGGCTTGTTTCGTTGAAACCCAACCTTCTGTTAACGCTTTGCCTTTGCGTAATCTTCTAATCCACATTCGACTTGGATGAATGGCTTCGAGCACATCAACCGGAAGAGGTAGAGGATCGCCACAAATTTGTGAGGCTAAGACTTCTGCTAAAAGAGGGGTCGAGCTCAAACCACGTGAGCCTAAACCAATAAAACAGAACAAGTTCGGATAGCTGGTAACAGGTTCGATACCGTCGATAGCATCACGCTGCGGATTAAAGTTGTGCAGATTCTGATATTGCTTTTTGATGGATTCAAAATCGCCAACATTACCGACGAATGGTAGGTGATCTCGGCTTACGCTTCGGATACCTTGGCGCGCTAAGTTGTCACTGGTGTCGACATCTTTTGTCCACGCTTGATCCGGCAACGAGCCGTGTAAGCGCTCGCCATTATGTTGTTGAACCTCAATATCAAATTCTTGGTCGATATTGGTTTTGTCGTAGTTCGCGCCAATACAATGGTGACCATTATTTGGATTCTGTGGCGTTAAGTAACCATCAAAACACAACACCGTTTTTAGCTTGCTGAGGTTTTCTGTAGTCGGGATATGACTCACTTGCCCTTTAACTGGCGTCAGAGGTACGGGGCGAGTTTGCTCAAATTGGGTGAACTTGTGTCCATTCGCGACAACCACTTGGTCGTGCTTAGTTTGAATTTCACCTTGAGGTGTATCAATCGTCAGCTGCCATTGCTGTTCAGATTCGAGCCATTCAAGTTGTGTTACTTGGTATTGATAGTGTGCGCTTACTTGGTTGGTCCCTTCTAACTTGCCAATCAAACCTTGAGTAAGCTGAAGAGGGCTTAACCAACCACCCAGTGGGAAGTAAACACTCTCTTTATCAACCGGTAAGCCAATCTTTTCGTTGGCTTGTTCGGGCGTTAAGCGCTGAATTAAGTCTGTGTGGAAATTGCCTTCTAACATACGGTTGAGCTTTTTGGTTGAACCTTCATCCCACATCAAGATATTTACGCCACACCAGTTGTGATCGAAGTTTACTGATTGTGCTGCTTGACTAATAAATTGGCGGGCAAACAATAAGCCCGGACCAAATATTCTTGAAACATTAGATGTCGCTTCGCTGAGTAGCGGATAAATGGCACCTTGATTGTTGCCAGAGGCATTTCCAGCGGCTTGTTGGTGTTCACAATAAAGGGTGATGTTTTTACCACGTCGGCTTAACGTTTTTGCAAGCGCAGCGCTGGCAACACCACCACCGATAATGGCGATATCTTGTGAATTACTGTGTTGAGCTAGGCCATACCAAGGTTTAATGTTGGTGTGAGCGTGCTTCTCATCAAGTCGGCCGGCAATCATTTCCCGCTTAGTACCAAAGCCTTTAACTTTTTTCATCGCAAAGCCAGCTTCGATTAAACCGCGGCGAACAAAACCGGCAGCGGTAAACGTTGCACAACTGCAATCTTGTTTTGCCAATTTGGCCATTCCGTTGAATAGGTTTTGATTCCACATTTCTGGGTTCTTACTCGGTGCAAAGCCATCTAAGAACCAAGCGTCAACCAAACCTTCCTGCGGGGTCGGCACGTTTGGCATACAATCTTTAATATCACCAAACCATAAATCGAGTGTGATCGCGCCATCGCCCAAAACAATACGGTGACATTCAGGCAGAGCAATCGGATAGTGTTCTTGGAGTTGCGTCGCGTACTGGGCTAATTCTGGCCAAGATTGGTGCGCTTTGATCAGATCATCTTTATTTAAAGGATATTTTTCAAAACTGATGAAATGTAACTCTTTGGTCATTGCTTGTGGGTTATCTTTAATAAAAGCATCGAACCATTGCCAGACTGCGAGAAAGTTCAAACCTGTACCAAAACCGGTTTCAGCTATCACAAAACGGCGTTGTTGATGTTCAAGCCAACGCTCTGGAAGGTGGTTTTGTTTTAAAAAGACGTAGCGAGTTTCTTCTAAACCGTTAACATTAGAGAAGTAAACGTCGTCAAATTGGTCTGAAACTGGCGTGCCAGACTCATTCCATTCCAGTTCTGCATTAGTAATTGAAGTCATAAAATCTATCATTTTGTGATTTGAAGCGATATGTTGGTAGGGATTGTACGAATTTCTAGGAAAGCTGACCACTTTTGTTAGGCTTCTTAGTTATCATCTAGCTGAATTTAGAATTATAGGAATGTCACATGAAACGAGTCGTAATCACCGGTATGGGTATTGTTTCAAGTATCGGTAACAACGTCGAAGAAGTTTTAGCATCACTGAAAGAGGGTAAATCAGGTATTACCGCTTCAGAGCAGTTCAAGGAAAATGGCTTGCGCTCTCAAGTTTGGGGTAACCTGAAAATGAACCCTGCTGACCATATCGATCGCAAAAAAATGCGCTTTATGGGTGATGCAGCGGCATTCGCATATCTTTCAATGGAGCAAGCAATTGCTGACTCTGGCTTAACTGAAGATCAAGTATCTAATGACCGCACAGGTATCGTTGCGGGTTCAGGTGGTGCTTCATCTCTAAACCAAGTTAACGCTGTAGACATCATCCGTGAAAAAGGCGTTAAGCGCGTTGGTCCATACATGGTTCCACGTACAATGGCTTCTACGGTTTCTGCTTGTCTTGCTACACCATTCAAAATCCGTGGCGTGAACTACTCTATGAGTTCTGCATGTGCGACATCGGCACACTGTATTGGTCACGCTATGGAGCTTATCCAACTGGGTAAACAAGACGTTGTATTCGCTGGTGGCGGTGAAGAACTGGATTGGTCTCTGACTATGATGTTCGACGCAATGGGCGCACTTTCTACTAAGTACAACGACACTCCAGAATTGGCTTCTCGTACCTACGATGCAGACCGTGACGGTTTCGTTATCTCTGGTGGTGGCGGCATGCTAGTTATCGAAGAGCTTGAGCACGCAGTTGCTCGTGGCGCAAAAATCTACGGCGAGATCGTGGGTTACGGCGCAACTTCAGATGGCTACGACATGGTTGCTCCTTCTGGTGAAGGCGCGGTTCGTTGTATGAAGATGGCAATGCAAAACGTTGATGGTGTTGACTACGTGAACACTCACGGTACTTCAACTCCTGTTGGTGACGTTAAAGAACTTGGCGCAATCCAAGAAGTCTTTGGCGGCAACAGCCCAGCAATCTCAGCAACTAAAGCGATGACAGGTCACGCTCTAGGTGCGGCTGGTGTACACGAAGCAATTTACTCAACGCTAATGCTTGATAACGGCTTTATTGCACCTAGCATTAACGTAGCAAACCTAGACGAAGCAGGCGCAGGCCTAGACATCGTAACTGAAACCCGTGAGCAAGAGCTAACGACAGTTATGTCTAACAGCTTTGGTTTCGGCGGTACGAACGCAACGCTAGTAATCAAAAAATACCAAGGCTAATTGAAGCTAAGGTTAAATTAATAAAGGTTAATCGTTAATGGGTGACGTGAGTGCAGACTCAACACGCATAGGTTGCCCACTAACCATGACCAACAGAACAAAGCTTTTTAAATGTAGGTTTTATACGTGTTTTTTTGAACATGACTTTTTAAATCTGGGTTTAGAAATTAAAAGGTTTCCAGAGCTTGACCAGTAGTGACTTTGGTTAGTACTGGTTGAACAGACGCAAGACTCTGTCTCCTGGAGAGCGAGATAGGATCCTTTTGTTCTGGATGTTTGCCCGATTGTTTATTCAATCGGGCATTTTTCGTTTTGGCTTTTAACTTTGTGATTTTGGGTATTTACCATTAGTTCTGTTCTTGTATGTGTAGGCTAGGCGATTCAGCCCTTTATTTATAATGTATTCCAATTGCGACTCGACACCGTGTGTGGAATTTTGCACAATCATTTCAATTCACATTTAAGGTCGACAGACCCCAACGAAAGTAACTTCCCAATGAAAATCTTAATCGATGAAAATATGCCTTACGCTGAAGCGCTTTTTAGCCAACTAGGTGAAGTGACAATGAAGTCCGGTCGAACGCTAACCGCTGACGATCTTGTTGACGTAGATGCTCTGATGATTCGTTCGGTGACTAAGGTCAATGAAGCGCTGATCAGCAAAGCGAACAAGCTTAAGTTTGTTGGAACCGCAACGGCTGGTATGGACCATGTCGACCAAGCATTGATGAAAGAGCGTGGCATTTTCTTTACTGCGGCGCCTGGCTGTAACAAGGTGGGTGTCGCTGAGTATGCCTTCAGCGCAATGATGGTACTTGCGCAGCAACAAGGCTTCTCTGTATTCGACAAAACGGTCGGTATTATCGGTTGCGGTCAAGTGGGCAGTTATTTAGCGAAGTGCCTTGAAGGCATTGGCATTAAAGTATTGCTGAACGATCCTCTAAAACAACAAGAGGGTGATACTCGCGAGTTTACGGAATTAGAGACACTGCTTGAGCAGTCAGACGTTATCACTCTGCATACGCCAATCACTAAGACGGGTGAGTTCCCAACGCATCACTTGATTAATGAGCAAGCGCTGAATAACTTCCGTGCTGATCAAATTTTGATTAATGCGGCTCGTGGTCCTGTTGTTGATAACCAAGCGTTAAAAGCTCGCTTGCAAAAAGCCGATGGTTTTACTGCCGTTCTTGATGTGTTTGAGTTTGAACCTGAAGTCGATTTTGAGCTGCTTCCACTGCTTGCTTTTGCAACTCCTCACGTAGCGGGCTACGGTTTAGAGGGTAAAGCACGTGGTACCACGATGATCTTCAACAGTTATTGTGAGTTTTTAGGTACTGAACAGCGTGCTTATGCAAGCGATCTTCTGCCGACAGCCCCAGTACCTCAAATGAAATTAGATAGAGCTTGGGATGAAGCAACACTGCACAATTTGACTCAGTTGATCTATGATGTGCGCAAAGACGACGCCTTATTCCGTCGCAATATCTCTACGCCGGGTTCTTTTGACAAGATGCGTAAAGAATATTGGGACCGTAGAGAGTACAGTGCAGTCGAGTTAACGGGCGATGAATCTTGTAATTTAACGCCGTTATCTAAACTCGGTTTTATGGTAAAGCCAACTTTATAAAAGAGAGAAACAATGAGCCAAGAATTTAATATTGCTATTTTAGGTGCGACTGGTGCGGTTGGTGAAACCATTCTTGAAGTACTTAAAGAGCGTAAATTCCCTGTCGGTGAAATGCACTTACTAGCAAGTGAACGTAGTGAAGGCAAAACTTCCCGTTTTAACGGCAAAACAATACAAGTACAAAATGTAGAAGACTTCGATTGGTCTCAAGTACATATTGCGTTTTTCTCTGCAGGTAGCGAGCTTTCAGAGCGTTGGGCTCCAATCGCGGCTGACGAAGGTGTGGTGGTTATCGATAACACATCACGTTTCCGTTATGAATACGATGTTCCTCTGGTTGTGCCAGAAGTGAACCCTGAAGCGATTGCTGAGTTCCGTAACCGCAACATCATCGCGAACCCTAACTGTTCTACTATTCAGATGGTAGTAGCACTTAAACCTATTCACGATGAAGTAGGTCTTGAGCGTATTAACGTTTCTACTTACCAATCTGTGTCTGGTGCAGGTAAGCCGGGTATCGATGAGCTAGCAGGCCAAACTGCTAAGCTTCTTAACGGCATGCCAGCTGACAAGTCAGCATTCTCACAGCAGATCGCGTTCAACTGTATTCCTCAGATTGATGAATTTACAGAGAACGGCTACACACGTGAAGAAATGAAGATGGTTTGGGAAACTCAGAAAATCTTTGCTGATTCGTCAATCACGGTGAACCCGACTTGTGTTCGTGTTCCTGTGTTCTACGGTCACGCTGAATCCCTACACGTTGAAACTCGCGCGCCAATCGGTGCAGAGCAAGTTATTCAACTTCTAGAGAACACGGAAGGCGTTGAAGTATTCCAAGCGTTAGACTTCCCAACTCAGGTTCGTGATGCGGGTGGTAAAGACCACGTAATGGTTGGTCGTATTCGTAGCGACATCAGCCATCACAGCGGCGTGAACATGTGGGTAGTCGCTGATAACGTACGTAAAGGCGCAGCAACGAACGCAGTTCAAATCGCTGAAGTTCTGATTCGCGATTACTTCTAAGCTTCATTGCTTTGATTATCAAGCCTCACTCTTTAGTGGGGCTTTTTTAATCGATTGAAAATATTGTTAGTCAAATTGTGTGAAATTGCTGCGAATATTGTTGCTGCAACACATTTTTTGTTTTCATCTCTATAGTTTTACGTCATTTATCCGATATATTTAATAGATCATCACTTTTCCGAATTTAAGCACCTAGCTGAGCCTTTTATGTTTCAATTTTTCAAGCCGTGGTTAATGCCTTTTGCCTTTATCATTGCGACTCAGATTTCCGTTGTTCGTGCAGATTCCATTCGAGTTGTAGGGCCTAATGGCCAGATACAATCAGCGCCTACGTTTTCAGAACCTCTTCAAAGAGCGCAATTGAATAGCGCTGAGCCTTCACGTTTCTATGGTCCAACTCGTGGCTCAGAAACGCTATGGTCTATTGCTTCAAGGTTACGCCCTGATAACTCCGTTTCAGTCCAACAAACATTGTTGGCGATTTATCGCTTAAACCCACAAGCGTTTGAAAATCAGAATATCCATAGCCTGCTGCCTGCCAGTAATTTACGTGTGCCTTCTTTAGAGCAAGCACGTGCAAGTTCGACGCAGCAAGCTATCAACATCATGAACTCGCACCTTGCTAAGCTTGATGCTCCTGCGACAAAGCCTACCGCTTCAAAACCTAAAGTAGCGCAAGCGTCAAGTCGACCAGATGTAGCACCTAAAAATGCACAATCCAAAGCTAAGGTTAGCGAACCTAAAGTTGTCGATAAATCGATAATTGGTAATCAAGAGATAGTGAATAACAAGCCGCTAACCGGTGCCAAGGAAATGAACCACCTTGAGAAGCAATTAGAGCTTTCAGAAACTGAGTTACTGTCACTCGAAGAAAAAAACCATCAACTTCGTTTGATGCTGTCGAATGTTCAATTGGAAGTGGATGAGCTAAAAACAGAGCTCAGTGATGAAGACCGCATTCGTAGCGAAGTGGAAAAGCTGCTTGATGAAGAGCGTAGAAAGAACGCCGAAATTGAAAAAATGGCACCAAGTGCCATGGATGAACTGTTATCTAATGGTTGGTTAGTTGCGGCTCTTGCGATTATTCCGGGTCTTCTACTTGGCTTGATCATCGTGATGCTGATAGGCCGTCGTTCTAAAAATGAAGAACAACAGCAAACCACTCAAGAACAACCGATTCAGCCTGAACCAAGCAGCGTCGCGCCTATTACATTGGGCGACGAGATGGACGACCTTAACGAGCTGTCTTTAGACGATGACTTGTTTGGCACTGAAGACGATGCCAATAAGTTGTTTGACGACCAAGCTCTTGCTGAAGAAGATGATGTATTTGCAGGATTGGATGAATCTGATCTCGATTTCAATCTCGACGGTGAAGATGATGACCCATTTGCGAGCATTGGCGAAAATGGTGATTTAGACACTAACTTTGATGATCTGGACTTGGACAGCAGCAACGGCATCAGTGTTAATGGTGAAGATAAAGCGCTTGGCCTTGAAGAGATGGAGCGCGCGCTCGATAAAAGCGCAGAAAGCGCACTTGATACCGATGAAGTCGATTTTGATCTCTCAGATGATAACGCAATGTCTGCTGATGACATTGAAGCACTGCTATCTAAAGAATCCGAGACTGAAGATTTAGGCTCTAACGAATTAGACCAGTCACTATTAGATGACCTGTTTTCTCTTGATGACGAAGATGATGATAGCTTCGACATCGATGCTTTGATTTCGGAAGAGCAAAATGATTCTACTTCTAGTGCCGACACATCAATAACCGATGATTTTGATATCGATGCGCTTATCTCAGAACAACAAAGCGATGCTACACCTTCGGACATAAGCAATGACGACTTTGATATTGATGCTCTGATCTCTGAACAACAGACCACTCAATCTGCAGCTCCTAGTGTAGAGGATGATATTGATGACATCTTTGCTCAGGTTGCCGCTCAGAACGAGCAAGCGAATGATCCTTTCAACCTCGATAGCGACGATGAGATAGCGACGAACCTAAACAATGGTTTGGCGTCTGATGATGATATCGAAAACATCTTGTCTCAGTTTGATAAGCCAATCGTTGATGAAGAGACTCAAGACAGCGTTGATCTACTTGATGAGCAGTTGGAAGGGGATGACGTTGACCTAAGCAACTCGACCGAACTCCTTGATGAAATGCTGGGCGATGAATCGGATGATGAGCTTGAAAGTGAGCCTTTAGGTTTTGATGCCTTATCCGAACTTGAAGAGCTTTCTGGTTTATCGACTGATGATGAGCTAAACATTGCAGAAGACAGCACGGAAACTCTGGATGAATTAATCGGAGATTCTGACGATGACTTCGAACTCGATGCAGAGAGCACCGACTTACTTGATGATTTCCTTGATAGTGAACTATCGGATGATGCGCTTTCAGCGGACCAAGCCAATTCACCAAAATCGGAATCTTTAGACCCGTTTGATGATTTACTGACAAGTGGCATTGAAGACGAGCTTGAATCAGAAGAGCTGACGTTTGATAAAGATCTAGATGTTGCCTTTGGTTCTGATAAAACCAACGACGACCTTATCAAGGATTCAGACGTTGAACATACTCAATTAACGTCAGAGCCTTCTGAAGTCGAGCCTGAGCAAATAACGGACATTACTGAAACACCACAACCTGAACTTGTTGGTGATGCTTCATTAGATTCAGAACTGATTCAAGACGGTGCTGATGTTAAGCCAGAAAATGATGAAGCCTTTAATCGTGATGACTTTATCGATGACTTGTTTGGTGTAGCGCCTGCAACGGATGCGTTGCTTGATGACGCATTAGAAACAACAGATGAAGCATTGATTGATGAGTTGATGACTTCTGATGACAACGATTCGTTGCAAGCTACTGAAGAGCCAGTTGAAGCATCAATTGAAATTGCTTTGGAACCAGAACAAACGTCTCTTTCTGATAGTTCTGAATTATCACCAGAAGAAGCGGTGTCGTCTGTTAAAGATGATGAACTGGATGTTGACTCGTTGCTCTCTGAGAATTCTGACTTTGACAAACCAGCTTTTGAAGAGCCGACTCAAGAAGACACTGAGCAACAAGCATCAGATTCGGAAGAAGCTGACGTACAAGATCAGCGTGAAGACATCGCTGCGAGTACTGAAGATCAAGCTTCGCCGTCGTCTTTGAATGATATCTCTGAAGACGATGAAGAAACGGTAGAAGATTGGTTAGCCGAAGCCATTGATGATGTTGAATCTCCTGCGAATATAGACTCTGATTTTGACTTTGAACCGAAAATTCAAGGTAGCGATGAACTTGAAAATATCGTTGAATCCTTGCCAGAGCCAGAGCCAGAGCCAGAGCCAGAGCCAGAGCCAGAGCCAGAGCCAGAGCCAGAGCCAGCCCGTGCTGCACATATGCCAGAAATCATTCCAAATGAGTTCGGTGTACCAGAAGACGATGATTGGCTGATTGGAGACGATACAGCTAAAGAAGATGCGTTGGCAGAAGTGGACGCTGAAGCTGATGTTGAAGTAATACCAGACCCAGTTACTCCTGCTGTTGAACCTCAACTAGACACTGAACCTCAAGCAGAAACGGCACCGAAAATTGAAGCTACGGAACAAGCTGAAGTTCTAGGACAAGACAGCGAAGAAGAGTTCTCGTTTGATGACTTCGAACTTCCTGAGTTTAATGAAGAAGACGCGTTGGCAGAAGCCGATGTTGAAGCTGATGTTGAAGTAATACCAGAACCAGTAGCGCCTGCTGTTGATTCTCAACTAGACGCTGAGCCTCAAGTAGAATCGGCACCGCAAGTTGACGCTACGGGACAAGCTGAAGTTCTAGGACAAGACAGCGAAGAAGAGTTCTCGTTTGATGACTTCGAACTTCCTGAGTTTAATGAAGAAGACGCATTGGCAGAAGCCGATGCTGAAGCTGATGTTGAAGCTGATGTTGAAGCTGATGTTGAAGTAATACCGGAACCAATTACTCCTGCTGTTGAACCTCAACTAGACGCTGAACCTCAATCAGTATTAGAACCACAATTAACATCTGAGCCACAAGCAGAATCGGCACCGCAAGCTGAAGTTCTAGGACAAGAAGACGAGTTCTCGTTTGATGACTTCGAACTGCCAGAGTTTGGTGAAGAAGATGCATTAGCGGAAGTCGTTAGTGAGCCTGATGAAGCTCAGTTAGAGCAAGATCTCGCTCCTGAGGCAGACAAGTTTGAGTTCGATGATCTTGACCTTCCTGAATATGACGAAGAAAGCGCAAAAGCAGACTCTGTTTTAGATGATATTGAGCAAAGCAGCGCAGAGCCAGTAGCGGAAGAAGAAGGCGTCGAGTTCGATGAGCTTGATTTGCCTGAATACGGTGAAGACGAAGCCATCTCAGATGCGTTTGCAGAGAAGCCGACACCACTGACTTCTTTTAGTCCGCAAGGTGAAGAGCAAGATGCGCTGCATGATTTGTTCTCAAACCCGCAAAGCTTTAGTCACGCTGACGATTTCTCGGATACAGAGGGTTTCTCGGACGAAGAAGGGCTCTCAGATACAGAAGAACCTGAACTGGCAGCGTTCGCACAACCAGATGATTCACCGAGTTCATCTTCAGGATTAAATTCAACGCCTTTAGAATCAAACTCAGCACCTACAGCGGTTCAAGACGAACCACTAGAAGGCTTTGACGATTTTGATGAAACAGCATTGGCTGAGTTGCTTTCAGAAGATGTCCAAGACTCAGTCGACAATATGTTTGAGAAGCCACTAGATGCAACATCGATTGACAGTGCAGGGCTCGATATCGATGCGATGCTTGAAGTTGGCGGTGAAGATTGGAAAGGCTTTAACTTAGCTCCAGAGCAGCAATCAAGCATGCACAATGGTGTACCTGACGATCAACAAGAGATTTGGGCATCGGCTGAAAAACAAGCTGAACCTAAAATTAAAGAAGAGAATTGGGGTCAACAAGATAATCTAACAGAGTCAGGTAACAGTCGTGATAAGCAATACATGACGATTGACGAACTGATGGCTCAAGTAGAGCAAGAAGGCGAAGAAGCCATTAATCCAGATGATGAAGAGTTGAAGCTGGATGTTGGTCTCAATGAATTCCCTGATGTTATTGGTGATATCGGCAACTATGATGTCGACAACAATGCAGAAGCTGCTGGTAAGCTCGATTTGGCTAAAATCTATATCGAGATGAGTGATTCGCAAGGTGCAATTAAGCTTCTAGAAGAGGCGATAGTTGACGGCAGCGATGATATTCGTCGAGAGGCAAAGAATCTTATCGATACCTTAAACGGTCGATAAGTTTAAAAAAATCATAAAGGGTAGCGTTGGCTACCCTTTATTTTGGGGTGAGCCCAAGCGCCTTTGTTTTATTTGGCTTCTTAAAACCACCGTCTAGGGCGGTAGTGGTTGTTTATTGCAGTTTTAGCCCCATCCTATTTGGGCTAGCACTCATTTCCGTATATACTTCTTGCCCATTTTCAAAGAGAACAAAAACATGAAAATTGCTTTAGGTATTGAATATAACGGTACCCACTACTTTGGTTGGCAGCGCCAACGAGACGTGAAAAGTGTCCAAGAAGAATTGGAAAAGGCTCTTTCAGTTGTCGCGAATCATCCTGTAGAGGTTATGTGCGCAGGTCGTACAGATGCCGGTGTTCACGGTACGGGACAAGTCGTTCACTTTGAAACTAATGTTGATCGTAAAATGGTTGCTTGGACAATGGGCGCGAATGCCAACATGCCAAAAGATATTGCGGTTCGTTGGGCGACAGAAGTGAATGAGGATTTCCACGCTCGTTTTTCTGCAACTGCACGCCGTTATCGCTACATTATCTTTAATCATGCACTACGTCCTGGCATTCTGAATTCAGGCGTGAGCCATTACCATGGTCACCTTGATGAGAAAAAGATGCATGAAGCGGGTCAGTACTTGTTAGGCGAGAACGACTTCACTTCATTCAGAGCGACACATTGTCAATCTCGTAGTCCATGGAGAAACATGATTCACTTAAACGTGACTCGTCATGGACACTACATAGTGATCGATATTAAAGCGAATGCGTTTGTTCACCACATGGTGAGGAATATTACGGGTAGCCTAATTGCAGTAGGTAAAGGTGAGCAAAAACCAGAGTGGATCCAGTGGCTTTTAGAGGCTAAAGATCGAAAAGTGGCTGGCGCAACCGCCAAAGCGGAAGGCTTGTATCTGGTAGATGTTGATTATCCTGAACATTTTGAGTTACCACGAGAGCCAATTGGACCTCTGTTTTTACCGGATAATTTGAACTAAATGTGAGACTTAGGTTCAAAAAACATTACGGTTTCGTGCGTAAAATAGTGCCAGAAAATAGGTACAACCAGTTTTTTATCTACAGTCGCTGTTTTATGTGCTTTAATTCCCACGCATAATTCCCAAATTTATTTCTTTCGCAATCAAGCGTAAGAATCGAAACAAAAAGGTCTTCCATGAGTTGGCTTGAAAAGATTTTAGAAAAAAGCAACATCGTAACATCTCGTAAGGCGTCTATCCCTGAGGGTGTTTGGACTAAATGTACTTCTTGTGAGCAGGTTCTTTACCATGCTGAACTAGAGCGTAACCTAGAAGTGTGTCCAAAATGTGACCATCACATGCGCATGAAGGCACGTCGCCGTCTGGATACATTCCTAGACAAAGGTGAGCGCGTTGAACTAGGTGCTGATCTTGAGCCACAAGACAAACTGAAGTTTAAAGATTCTAAGCGTTACAAAGAACGTATCTCTACTGCTCAAAAGAACAGTGGTGAAACTGACGCGTTGATCGCAATGAAAGGTGAACTACTAGGTTTACCAATCGTAGCGTGTGCTTTTGAATTCTCATTTATGGGTGGTTCAATGGGCTCCGTTGTTGGTGCTCGTTTTGTGAAAGCGGTAGATGCGGCTATTGAGAACAACTGTGGTTTAGTTTGTTTCTCTGCAAGTGGTGGTGCTCGTATGCAAGAGGCATTGATGTCTCTAATGCAAATGGCAAAAACCAGTGCTGCTCTAGAGCGTTTATCTGCGAAAGGCCTACCGTTTGTTTCAGTCATGACTGATCCAACAATGGGTGGTGTTTCTGCGAGTTTGGCAATGCTTGGCGATATCAACATCGGTGAGCCAAAAGCGCTTATCGGTTTTGCTGGACGTCGTGTAATCGAACAAACTGTACGTGAAGACCTTCCTGAAGGTTTCCAACGCAGTGAGTTCCTACTCGACCACGGCGCTATCGACATGATCGTTGACCGTCGTGAGATGCGTCAGCGCGTTGCAAGCCTTGTTGCTAAAATGACCAACCAGCCTTCACCATTAGTAGTTTCTGTGAACGATTCACCGAATGAAGCTACTTATGAAGTACCAGAAGCGCCAGAAAAAGGGTAAAGTACCTTCTAACAAACCTACTTAATCATGGTTATGAGTTAGATGAGTCAACAACCTATTCCTCAAGCCACATCCTCTTTGGAGATGTGGCTTGATTATTTATCAAACATCCACACAAGCGCTATTGATCTTGGATTAGACCGAGTTCAGGCCGTCGCCTCTAAGGCAAACCTCACCAAACCTGCTCAACACGTTATTACTGTTGCCGGAACTAATGGTAAAGGCTCAACGTGTGCACTAATGGAAGCTATTCTGTTGGATGCTGGTTACTCAGTTGGTGTCTACAGTTCTCCTCACTTAATTCGCTATAACGAACGTGTTCGTATTAACGGCCAAGATCTATCCGATGAAAAGATGGTTCAGTCTTTCAATTTCATTGAGAAAGAGCGCGGCGAGATCAGCCTTAGCTTTTTCGAATATGGGACTTTAGCGGCGTTACGTGCTTTTCAAATTGAAGCGGTTGATGTTGTGTTATTAGAAGTGGGTCTAGGTGGACGCCTAGATGCGACGAATATCGTTGAGCATGATGTTTCTGTGATTACCAGCTTGGCTGTCGATCATGTTGATTGGCTAGGTGATGACATCAATGTGATTGGTTTTGAGAAAGCCGGTATTTATCGTAGTGGTAAGCCGGCTATCTGTGGTCAACCTAAACCACCAGCTACGGTTGCTGCTCATGCTGATGACATTAAGGCTGAGTTCTATCAGGTGGGTATTCAATACACTTATGATGTAGACGGCGATACTTGGAACTGGCGCAGTGGGGCATTCCAACTAGAATCACTGCCTATTCCAAGCCTACCGCTACCTAACGCAGCAACAGCATTGATGGCATTAGGTACTTCAGAACTTAGCATTAGCGATGTGAACGTCGTTAATGGCATGAAGAACGCACAGCTTCCTGGGCGTATGCAGCAAATTAGCAAACACCCCGTGATTGTGCTTGATGTTGCGCACAACCCGCATTCGGCTGAATATTTTGCGCAGCAAGTAACGAAGAAGTATGCAGGTAAAAATTTACACGTTGTAGTCGCCATGCTTCATGACAAAGATATCCCTGCGACATTGGAAGTATTAGCACCAATCACAACACATTGGTACCCAGCTTCGCTGAACGGCCCACGAGCCGCAACAGCTGCTGAATTGTGTCAAAGCTTACCTCAAGGCGTAGAGCAGCATTCAAACCCTGTAGCAGCGTTTGAAGCGGCTTTAGCTTCTGTTAAAGGTGACGATGTTGTACTGGTGGTCGGTTCTTTCCATACTGTGGGTGAAGTATTGGAGCATTGGCAGAAAAAAGGAAACTAAATGGCAAGTAAATTCCA
Source organism: Vibrio sp. QJM3NY_39 (assembly GCF_057785895.1). Lineage (NCBI taxonomy): Bacteria > Pseudomonadati > Pseudomonadota > Gammaproteobacteria > Vibrionales > Vibrionaceae > Vibrio > Vibrio sp. QJM3NY_39. The sequence goes on from NZ_CM173505.1 coordinate 1,004,741, forward strand.
AAGCCGATTAGTCGGTACCATCATTTTAGTGGCCATTGGTGTGATTGTATTGCCCGATGTGCTGGATGGTAAGAAGCTCCACTATAAAGAAGAGTTTGCAAGCATTCCGATTAAGCCAGAGCTTGATAGTAATGTAGAAGTTTTTGAAGTACTCGACCCTGTTGAAGATCAGATTGCACTGCCGGACTCTCCGGTTGAGCGAGTGGTTGAAAGTGGTGTTGATAATTCAGATAAGCAAACTGCGTCGGCTTCCAGTAACAAAGATGCGGATAAAGTGGCAGTGGTGGTTAAGCCCGTACCGGAAAAAAATGAATACCAAGACAGTGCTTGGATTATTCAATTGATGGCTTTGAAGAATGCTGACAACGCAAAAAACGTTGTTAAGGATTTACAAAAGCGTGGTTACCAGGCTCACACCAAGCAAGAAAAAACGTTTACGCGAGTAATTATTGGCCCGGATGTCTCTAAATCCAAACTTGAGCGACAAATTAAGGAATTAGAAAAAATTACGGGTTCAAAAGGCCAATTGCTCAAATTTAAACCGCTAAATCCATAAGAAAACGTTTGCGTCAGCATTTTTTCTGTTAAAATGCGCGCCAACTTAAGATGAAGAATTCATGAATTGGTTAGATTTTGTCATTTTAGGCGTGATCGGCTTCTCTGCCGTGATCAGTTTAGTTCGCGGTTTCGCTAAAGAAGCGTTGTCACTTGTTATTTGGTTTGGAGCATTTTTTATTGCTAGCCAGTACTACGCTAAATTAGCTATGTACTTCACCAATATCGAAGATGAGATGTTTCGAAACGGAACTGCGATAGCAGCATTATTTGTTGCAACGTTAGTTGTCGGTGCCTTAGTTAACTATGTTATCGGTCAGCTAGTTCAGAAAACAGGCCTGTCGGGTACAGACAGAATCCTCGGTGTCGTCTTTGGCGGCTTACGTGGTGTTCTGATTGTCTCTGCAGTGTTGTTTTTCATGGATGCGTTTACTGCATTCCCAAGTTCTGAGTGGTGGGAGAATTCGCAGTTGGTTCCGGAGTTTAGCCGAATCATTGCGCCGTTCTTTGAGCATTTACAAGCAACATCTAGTTTCTTATCTGGCGCGCTTTAGCGCCAGTTAATGTCGAAAATCGAGGATTAGGACATGTGTGGTATTGTTGGAATCGTGGGTTCAACACCTGTAAACCAATCTATTTATGACGCTTTAACGGTATTGCAGCATCGTGGCCAAGATGCCGCTGGTATTTGTACCATAGAAAGCAATCGTTTCCGTCTGCGTAAGGCGAACGGTTTAGTTAAAGATGTTTTTGAAGCAAAACACATGCAACGCCTCCAAGGTAACGTGGGTATTGGTCATGTTCGTTATCCTACAGCGGGAAGCTCGAGTGCTTCTGAAGCGCAGCCTTTCTACGTAAACTCTCCTTTTGGTATCACGTTGGCGCACAACGGCAACCTAACGAATGCAAGTGAAGTTCGTGAGAAGTTGTTCGAAAAAGACCGTCGTCATGTCAATACAACCTCTGATTCTGAAGTTCTACTGAACGTATTGGCTCATGAAATCGATACTGTTAAAGGTAATGTGACTTCAGAAGATGTGTTCCGCGCCGTTGCAAACGTGCACCGTACTATTCGTGGTGCTTACGCAGTGACAGCGATGATCATCGGCCACGGTATGATCGCATTCCGCGACCCACATGGTATTCGTCCACTGTGTCTTGGTAAGCGTGAAATTAACGGTAAAACAGAGTACATGGTTGCGTCTGAATCGGTAGCGTTAGACGCTGTTGGTTTTGATTTTATGCGCGATGTTGCCCCTGGTGAAGCTATCTACGCAACATTCAATGGTGAGCTTTTCACTAAACAATGCGCAGATAACCCACAATTAAACCCATGTATTTTCGAGTTTGTTTATTTTGCTCGTCCTGATTCATTCATCGATAAAATTTCGGTTTACAGCGCACGCGTTGAGATGGGTGAGATGTTAGGCAAGCGTATTAAAGAAGAGTACGCAGACCTAGACATTGACGTGGTAATTCCAATCCCTGAAACATCGAATGATATTGCGCTACGAATTGCTCAAGCGATCAATAAGCCATACCGTCAGGGTTTCGTGAAAAACCGCTATGTTGGCCGCACGTTCATCATGCCTGGTCAACAACAGCGTAAGAAGTCGGTTCGCCGTAAGCTCAACGCAATTCGTTCTGAGTTTAAAGGTAAGAACGTTCTATTGGTTGATGATTCTATTGTTCGTGGCACGACATCAGAGCAGATCATTGAGATGGCTCGTGATTCTGGCGCAAGCAAAGTCTTCATGGTTTCTGCTGCTCCTGAGGTTCGTTTCCCGAACGTTTACGGCATCGATATGCCAAGCGCGACTGAGCTCATTGCTCATGGCCGTGATAACGAAACGATTTGTAAGCAGATCGGCGCAGACGCTTTGATTTTCCAAACGCTACCAGATTTAATCTCGGCGGTAGGTATGGGTAATCAAGACATCTCTCGTTTTGATACATCTGTATTCAACGGCGAGTATGTAACGGGCGATATCGACCAAGCGTACCTAGATTTCCTAGACTCTTTACGTAATGACGATTCAAAGGTTGAGCGTGAGATCCAACAAGATCTCGCGAACCTAGAGTTACATAACGAAGGCGCTTAGCGTACTCATAAAAAATGAGTAATAAAAAACCAGAGCATCGGCTCTGGCTTTTTTGTTTGCGGGGGAAGGGGATTGAATCTTAGTGAATATGGTATGCGATCACAAAATCGATAAACAATCTAACCTTCTCTGGCAGGTGGTCTTTGTGGTTATAAAGCATGTAAATATCACGAGGGTTAGCACTCCAGTCTTCTAAGACTTGCACTAAGCTACCATCTTCAATGTATTCACGGATCATCACGTCAGGCATTAGGGTGATACCTAGGCCTTCTGAACAGGCTTGTCTTACGACATTAAGCGCATTCGCATTGAAACGACCTTTCTCGCTATTCACGACCGTCTCTTCATTCGAATTACTCAGCTGCCACTTAATCAGCGGATAGCCTTTAAGTAGCGAATGATTCGCGAGCTCTTCTGCATGACTCGGTGCCGGGTTCTTCGCTAAGTAGTCAGGACTCGCGATAAGAATATCCTTCACTTCACTGATCTTTCTTGCGATTAAGCTTGAATCACGCTGCGGGCCGACTCTGAAAATGACATCCCACTCGGTTGGATCAAGCTGATCAGCTTGGTTGTTCATCATCAGCTCAATATTGATATCAGGGTATTGAGTCATGAATTCACTGAACATCGGCATCATCATGCGCTTGGTCAGGTTTGAGGGGGCGGTAATGCGAATCTTCCCTGAAGCACCCTTACACACGTCAGTGAGTTCTTCTGCAGTAGAAGATAGACGTTGTAGTAACGGTGAGCATTCATTGAAAAAACGTTCGCCAGCCTCTGTCAAAGAGAGTTTACGCGCGTGTCTATTGAGAAGCCTTAGGTTCAAAGAGTCTTCTAGGGCTTGGATGCGTCGTGTAATGGTCGCAACCGGAATCATAGTCTTGCGCGATGTTGCGGTGTAGCTCCCATTTTCAACGACAAGTCGAAAGAGGTTTAAATCATCTAATTTCATAAATCCAGACACATTTGTTTACAATCTCATCTAATTTATACGTAATATTGAGATCAATGTTTGCGTTACGTCAACTCGTTGCACTATTTACCAGTATTCCAACCCTTGTCACGAATTACCAGTAAAGAGTGAAGATTTGTGTATTTAGTATTTTATTACTAAGTTTTATATTAGTTCTTAGAACAGATAACAATAATAATTCGACTTAGTTTTGTGAGGTTAGAGATTATGTACAAAACTCATAGTCAGCCAGTTATGACCTCGGCTCAGGAAGTTCTCAATCAAAAATGCGTTATGTTGGTTGATGATGATCCTATTTTTCGCCGGATAACCAGCGCGTACTTAGACAAGATTGGTTATAAAGTGGTTGAGGCTGAAAATGGGCTGGACGCTCTGCAAAAGCTTAGAGACTCAGCGCCAGATTTAATTGTGTGTGACTTATCAATGCCGATACTGGATGGCATTGAGCTTGTAGAAGAGCTCAGTTTAGAGTATCCGTCACTGCCTATGATCGTTGTGTCTGGCACTGATGATATGTCTGATGTGGCGAAAGCATTACGATTTGGTATCAAAGACTTTTTAGCGAAACCTCTAGAGGATCACGGTCACTTAGGAAGTGCGATTGCGAATACATTGACAGATTCGTTTGATAACATTTCAGACCAACGAGATTTTTCAAGCCAATGGTTCTGTGTTGATGACGGTGGCGAGATCCCTGAAGACCAAGAGCTGCATTGGCATCTAAACTACCTGCAAGATAACCCGAGTGCTGCAAGAGACTTATTGCACGCGCTGCTTCCAGAGAAAGACACACGACAAGGCTCATGGCGTTGCAGCTACCGTTTACTGCAATCAACAGAAATGATGCCGCTTGTGTTTGATTATGCGTGGATGATGAACGGGCAGTTTGCTTTCTACCTTGTCGATTCGTCGTCTTCTGATAACGGCGGCTCAGCGGCCACATTGTTGGTGAGAGCGTTATTCCACGATTACATCAGAAATAGAAAAGATTTTAACGTTGATCTCAAAGATATTGCGGAAATTTTGGAGAAGGGGATTCGTTGCTCTAAATGTTCGACCCCTGTGAATGCTTTGTTTGGTGTTGCTGATCTTGCTGTGGGAACTATCTCTATTCTACCTGCGGGTTTAGATGGACAATGGTCAAATGGCGAATTGAATCAACATATTGCGGCGGGCGAGCGCTTGGGTGAGAACTGTAAGAAGAACTTCATTACACGGGATCTTCCGATTGAACAAGGCTGCCAGCTATCATTGAGCCTGCTTGGATCGGCCAGTTTTAGTTTAGACATACACCAAGGGTCCACTGATTAACCCTATATTTCCTCGGTTTTTGTGAATAATTGATTAAGGTATAGTTGCGCAAATGGTGTGGCTATGCCTTTTTTGTTAAATGTCGATTTAGCAAAGCGGGTTTGGTTCGCCAGATACTTACCTTTACTAACAAAAACAAGAAGCAATCATGGCAGATAACAAAGACTTTCAAGACCCGTTTAATGTATTCTATTTTTTAGGATTTTTAGCCGCATTTTTAGCGATTCCATTACTACCAGCAACCCTTACGTTGATCCGAGTATTCAATGGTTACGCAACATTCTAGTTAAGCTATCATCGCCGATTGGTGATAGCTAACTCAAGGAGGCCACAATTAGCGTTCGAGTTTTAAGCCTCAATATTGCTGGTGGCCTTTGTATCATTCTTGCAGTTCTAGGGATCGTTTTACCCGTTCTGCCAACCACGCCTTTTCTCCTTCTTGCCAGTGCATGTTTCATGCGAAGCAACCCCAAAGTTCACAAATGGATGCATGAGCATAAAACGCTGGGTCCCTTGTTGAACAATTGGTATCAACACGGTGCCGTTACCAAGCAAGTTAAAACGCGTGGCGTGTTCTTTATCTTGTTGAGTTTTGCGTTATCGATCTACTTTGCCCCGCTCATTTGGGTCAAGGTTTTCCTAATTTGTGTACTTGTTATTCTTCTCACATGGTTTATGCGACTTCCAACCCATGAGTTGGTTGCTGACAGCAAAGAAAATCACTACCATTAAGCCAGTGTGCCTGCTTGTATAGCGGGCGTTTATTATTTCAGCAATCAGAGTTATGACTCTCGTTGCAATGAATACCAATCGTACCTTTCCTTAATTCCGAGCGTTGATGTTTGATTCGCTAACGAGAGTTTGGAAAGCGGCCTAATGAAGTGCATAAGATTATGAACACAGAAAAAATCTCTCTGATCAAAGCAAGCATCAAAAGCATTCCTGATTACCCTAAAGCGGGTATTTTGTTCCGTGACGTAACAAGCTTGATGGAAGATCCTGCCGCTTACAAAGCGACAATTGACCTGTTAGTGGACACATACAAGGGCATGGGCTTTACTAAGATCGTTGGTACTGAAGCTCGTGGTTTCCTATTTGGTGCGCCTCTTGCTCTTGAGCTAGGTGTCGGCTTTATCCCTGTTCGTAAACCGGGTAAGTTGCCTCGTCAAACTGTGGCACAATCTTATGAGCTTGAGTACGGCACTGATACGCTAGAAATCCATACCGATGCGATCGTTGAAGGCGATAAAGTGCTGATGGTTGATGACTTGCTAGCAACAGGCGGTACGATTGAAGCGACAACAAAGCTGATTCGTCAGCTTGGTGGTGTGGTAGAACACGCTGCATTTGTTATTAACCTTCCAGAAATCGGTGGTGACAAGCGCTTACAAGGCTTAGGTCTAGAAGTGTTTAGCATCTGCGAATTCGACGGTCACTAATCCTTTTCGGAATTATTCATGAGCTATCTTGCGTTAGCGCGAAAATGGCGACCAACCAAATTCAAAGAAGTGGTTGGTCAAGCCCATGTTTTAACAGCATTAGAGAATGCCCTTAGCCAAAATAGGTTGCATCACGCTTACCTATTCAGCGGTACACGAGGTGTCGGTAAAACGACCATCGGCCGTTTGTTTGCTAAGGGTCTCAACTGTGAAACAGGCATTACTGCAACCCCTTGTGGTGAGTGTGCAACCTGTAAAGAGATCGATGAAGGTCGTTTTGTTGACCTGCTCGAGATCGATGCTGCCTCACGTACTAAGGTAGAAGATACCCGCGAGCTTCTGGACAATGTTCAGTACAAGCCTGCACGCGGTCGCTTCAAGGTTTACCTAATCGATGAAGTACACATGCTGTCTAGGCACAGTTTTAATGCGCTTCTAAAGACCTTAGAAGAGCCGCCTGAGTATGTGAAGTTCTTGCTCGCAACAACGGATCCGCAAAAGCTTCCTGTGACGATATTGTCGCGTTGTCTGCAATTCCATCTTAAGCCGATCAGCGTTGATAATATCCACGAGCAACTCGATCATATTCTTGAACAAGAAAATGTGACGTCTGAATCTCGTGCGCTTGGAATGATTGCTCATGCCGCTGATGGCAGTATGCGTGACGCGCTGAGCCTAACAGACCAAGCTATCGCATTAGGTAATGGCAACGTAGTGACAGACACTGTTGCTCACATGCTTGGAACGCTGGATACAGACCAAGCGATTCATCTACTTGAAGCGATTAGCAGTAAACAACCACAATTAGCGATGGCTTGCATTCAAGCTCTTGCTGAAAATGGCGTTGAGTGGGATGGATTGCTGAGTCAACTTGCGACTCAATTACACCGTTTGGCGATGTATCAAGCTCTGCCGTCTACTTTAGACAAGGCTCAGCCTGACGCTGAAAGGCTAGAACTGTTGAGCAAAGCGTTAAGCCCACAAGATATCCAACTCTACTACCAGATAGTGCTGAAAGGGCGTCAAGACTTGCCATTATCGCCAACCGCTCGTGTTGGTATTGAGATGGTGGTTCTGCGTATGTTGGCATTCAGACCTGCTGAACAAACTGTTGCTACGGCTATCTCGACTGAGTCGACTAGCCCAGCGCCTGCTCCTGCAGCTCAGAATCCGGTTCAGAGTGTTGCTCAGCCAGTGAGTCAAGCTGCGCCAATGGCAGCTCCGAGACAGTCAGCTCAGGCTCCAGCGGTTTCACAGCCTCAAGTGCCTCAGCAAGCTCCTATTCAGCAGCCGGTGCAACAACAACCGCCGCAGAATCAGAACCAATATTCAGATTCGCAAGGTTACGCTGATCATTCAGGCAACCAAGGTTATCCAGAACAGGATTACCCGCACAGTCAGTATGACGCTCCACCTGCTTATGATGAACGTCCTAGCTACGGTGCGGAGCAGCCGATGAGTCCCATGACTCAGCAAACGAATTACCAGAATCAAAAGCAGCCAAATGTTGCTCCCGTTGCACCTTCTGTTTCACCAGCTTCGCAAGAGCAACCAGCGCGTTCAACTTCGCCTGTGAGTGGTTTACGTCACCAATTGCGTTCTCAACGTAGAGGTGGTGCAGCAACAGAAAACAAAGGTTCAGCGCCAAAAAAGGCTAAAGCGACACCAGCTAAAACTTCAGTTCTTGACCGAGTTGCTCAGCAACACGGTGGTTCTGAGCGGGTGTCGCCAGCTTCTTTATCAGCCTCTTCGACAGAAAATGTGACCAACGATAATGAACCTTATCGCTGGAAACCGTCTAAACCTGTAGTGAAAGAGGTGAGCAAAGAGCTTACACCTACTCAGATCAAGCGTGCGTTAGAGCATATTAAGACACCAGAAATGGTCGATAAATTGCTTCAAGAGTCGATTGTTCAAGATGAATGGTCCGCCACGATTCAAAAGCTAGAGACAGCTAAGCTTGTTGAACAGTTAGCATTGAACTCAGTATTTACTAAGATTGACACATCAATCACCTTAACGTTAAGAGCGAGCCAGGCTCACTTGAATACGGACCGTGCACAGAGTGAGCTATTACAGTCTCTCAATACTGTGCTTGGAGAAGAGTGTCATTTGAGTGTTGAAATTGGTGATGGTGGAGAAACACCGCTAGAACTGCGAGAAAGATTGTATCAAAGCAAGTTGAAAGACGCGTTTACCAGTTTGGAAAACGATGCCAACGTACAGTTTATCGAAAGACGTTTTGCTGCCGAGTTGGATAGAGATAGCGTTCGTCCAATATAGCGTTCGTCCAATATCGATATGCCTTTCATTTAGTGATGGACATATCATCCTTGGAAAGCAAATCAGAGAACTGAACTCGTGGGGGTTGAATCACAGTGTTTTAACCCCCATTTAAGCCCTTAGTAGCTTAAATGATTTTAATAAACCAATTAGACCAGAGAGTAATAACATGTTTGGTAAAGGCGGTATGGGCAACATGATGAAGCAAGCCCAGCAAATGCAAGAGCGCATGCAAAAGCTTCAAGAAGAAATCGCAAATATGGAAGTTACAGGTGAGTCAGGTGCTGGCCTTGTAAAAATTACGATTACTGGTAGTCACAGTGTTCGTCGCGTTGATATCGATGAAAGCCTAATGGAAGACGATAAAGAGATGCTTGAAGATCTTATCGCAGCCGCTTTCAACGATGCAGCTCGTCGTGTTGAAGAGACTCAAAAAGAGAAAATGGCTGGCGTAACTGGTGGGATGCAACTTCCACCAGGTATGAAAATGCCTTTCTAAGCGACTTATTTATAAGAGACTTGTCTCGATCAACGGCCTATTTTGAATAGGCCGTTACTTTAAAAGTTAGAACGGTTAAATATGCGTACCAGTCATATGCTGGAGCATTTGATGGAGGCCTTACGTTGTCTACCTGGGGTTGGCCCCAAGTCGGCGCAGCGTATGGCCTTTCATTTGTTACAGCGCGATAGAAAAGGCGGCCTACAGTTGGCTGAAGCTCTTAGCCAAGCAATGACCGAAATTGGTCATTGTAATGAGTGCCGTACTTTTACTGAAGAAGATACTTGCCACATTTGTACCAATCCTAAACGTCAGGACAACGGTCAAATTTGTGTAGTAGAGAGCCCTGCAGACATTGCAGCCATTGAAGCAACTGGCCAATATTCAGGTCGTTACTTTGTGCTTATGGGGCATCTTTCACCACTTGATGGTATCGGTCCAAGTGATATCGGTCTCGATGTCTTGGATTACCGTTTACGTCGTGGTGATATCACTGAAGTAATTCTAGCGACTAACCCGACAGTAGAAGGGGAAGCAACAGCGCATTACATTGCTGAGCTATGTAATGCCCATGAAGTGAACGCTAGCCGTATCGCCCATGGTGTTCCCGTCGGTGGTGAGCTAGAGCTGGTGGATGGCACCACGCTTTCGCACTCCTTACTCGGTCGTCATAAGATCTAAAAAAGCCGCTTGGTGAATAATCACTAAGCGGCTTTTTCTTTTTTGTTATAAAGCTCTATTCTGAAACGCGTCTACTCTAAAACCTTTTTAAACGATTAATCAGAGCCACGCACGGCTTTGTAAATCGCAGCGCCAATCACGGCACCAATAATCGGTGCGACCCAGAATAACCATAACTGTGACACAGCCCAATCACCGACAAACACAGCTACGCCGGTACTTCGCGCAGGATTTACAGAGGTATTCGTCACGGGGATACTAATAAGGTGAATTAGAGTTAAACAAAGACCAATCGCGATAGGTGCAAACCCGGCTGGTGCTTTTGAATCGGTTGCTCCCATAATCACGAACAGGAATACCATGGTCATGACCACTTCACAGACCAGAGCAGCTGTTAGCGAATAACCACCAGGAGAGTGTTCACCATAACCATTAGCCGCGAAACCAGAGCCAACTACGTCGAATCCAGCTTGCCCAGATGCGATAACGTATAAAACTCCCCCAGCAATGAGGCCGCCAATCACTTGAGCGATGATGTAAGGGGCAACGTCTTTGGCATCGAAGCGTCCACCGCTCCAAAGTCCAATAGTAATGGCAGGGTTTAAGTGGCAGCCGGATATATGCCCAAGGGCGAAAGCCATGGTTAATACCGTTAAACCAAAGGCAAGAGAAACGCCAAGTAAACCGATACCAACATCGGGGAAACCAGCTGCCAAGACGGCACTACCACACCCACCTAACACCAACCAGAATGTACCAAACATCTCTGCGATATATCTATTCATAACTATCCTTATTAATCTTTACCAGTATCAATAAGATAGTTGAGATTTAACGAAGTTGTGAGATCTTGGGCATATAGGTGATAGAAAAGGGCAAATACTCTTAAGTAATGGCTTCTAATTCGATCAGGTTATCAAGTGCTTCTTGGTCGGTTTTGCCACAAATGACAGGACAGGCTTTGAATTGGTGACAGACTTTAGGGCGTGAAGCTAGGCCAAATAGCTGGCAAAGATTTTGTTCATTTAATTGAATGCAACGCACGCCCGCAGGCTTGCCATTAGGCATTCCAGGAATAGCAGATGTAATACTTGGAGCGATACAACAAGCTCCACAACCTAGGCGACATTCCATCAAATCAAACTCACTAAATAACAGGGTGCGCGATAGTAGCAAAAAATGATGAGAGTGACAGCTGTTGATTGAATCAAAGAATGAACAATTATTATCCTTGAACTTTTTATGGGCTAGCGGTATAACACGCACCCCAGTAAAAGAGTAAGAAGTAATCCTATGACGAATCCATTTTGGCAAGAAAAGACACTAGAGCAAATGACCGAGAACGAGTGGGAATCACTGTGTGACGGTTGTGGTAAGTGTTGCCTACATAAACTAATGGATGAAGATAGCGATGAAGTTTACTACACCAACGTGGCGTGCAGCTGGTTAAACGACAAAACATGTTCGTGTAAAGACTACCCGAACCGCTTCACTTCAGGTGAAGAGTGTTTGAAGCTTACTCGTGACAAGATTCATGAATTCCATTGGCTACCAGACACTTGTGCTTACCGCCTTCTATCAGAATCCAAGCCGATTCCTGAGTGGCACCCATTGATTACGGGTTCTAAAGCCGAGATGCACGCTGCAGGTGAAAGCGTTCGTAACAAAGTGGTATACGAAATCGATGTGGTGGATTGGGAAGACCACATTTTGAATCATCCGAATCGCTAATTATTCTAAAACAGTCGCTCTTGAGCGGCTGTTTTGTTATTTGGCGTCGCCTAAGTTTAAAACTTACTTGCTTACTTGCTTAACTTAAAGACTAAAAGATTTAAAAACTTAAAACAAAAAACGCCCCGAAGGGCGCTAAGTGAAACGAGTAAAAAAGATTCAGGCTAGTTTACTTGTTGTTTTATGTACTCACCCAGTTCTGAGTGGTGCATGATTTTCGAAACTGGCAGTATCTTTTCAGCAGGACCCCAAGCAAACACGTTCACTGGTGTATGAGTGTGTGTGCCTGTGCCCCAAACGATGTTTTGGCCTGTTGCTTGTTCACGAGCAAGTAGGTTGCCACGGTCGTTATATGGGAAGAAAGCATCGAAATCGTTGATAGCAGGCACTTCTTCTGCCGACAAGTATTTGTGCTGAGCCAATCGGTATGGGTTCGGCTTACTGGCTAATACGTTTCTCGCTTGTTCCGCTGTGATAGGGAACTCACTGTTTTTGTTGACGATCTCAGTCAGCTTCTCAGGTGTTTGCAGTGCTTTATCCAGCTTCTGAAATTCGCTGATCATGCCGTAGTAGCTTTGCTTTTGATTGTATAGACCATCAAGAATATCGAATGCGCCAAAGTTAAAGTTGGGTGCATAGTCGCGATCGGCGAAGGCTTCGCCAGAACGTTTCTGTGGTTTTGGTAGGTCGTTAGAAGAGTAGCTGAAACCGAAAGAGCCTGTTTCGTGGTCTGCGGTCACAATCACGATCGTGTCTTCACGATTTTTTGCCCATTCATACACCGTTTGGATCGCTTCATCAAACTTGAGCAGTTCATGCAGCATAGTGCCTGCATCGTTACTGTGTCCCGCCCAGTCGATTTGGCCACCTTCGACCATTAGGAAAAAGCCATCTTCATTTTTGGATAGGATGTTGAGCGCTTTTTGTGTCATCTCTTTCAGGCTTGGCTGAGTTCGTTCGCCACTCTTTTTCTTGTTGCTGTAAGCGATGCCATCATCCATGCCTGAGTAGGCGAATAGGCCAAGTAGTTTATCGCCCTTAGCGTCGTCTAGCATGTTGCGATTAAACGCCAGTTGGTAGCCGTCTTTCTCTGCTTCAGTCAGCAGGTTACGGTCGTCTTTACGCTTCGATTTGAGATAAACATCACCTTGAGTCAGTTTCTCAAGTTGCTTATAGGTTTCACCTTTGTCGTTGGTCGATTTAGGAATCCAATGACGTAGCCCTCCAGAGAGCATCACATCAGCGCCCGTTGCTAACATATCAGATGCAATTTGATTCTCTAAAGAGCGGTGAGGTTGGTGAGCTGCGAAAGAAGCAGGGGTCGCGTGAGTTAAGCGCGTGTCGGAAACTAAGCCGGTCGTTTTGCCTGCTTTTTTCGCTTTCTCAAGTACGGTCTCAACATGGTTACCCTGTGAATCGATACCGATCACTTCTGAACCGCTGTAGATACCCGTTGCAAGCATGGTCGCAGAGCAAGCTGAATCCACTACGATTGCGTCTTCCGGATGCGTTAGGGATGAACCAATAACCCCTTCTTGAGCAAGTTGATAAATGGCCGTTTTGTTCCCTTTATAGATGGAATTTGGCGCTTGGTTTGCGTAGGTTTCCAATAAGCCAACTTGCTGAGGTCCCATGCCGTCGCCGATCATCAGAATGACATTTTTGATTTCTGCTGAAAGTACGTTGAATGAGAGTGTAGAGGTTACCACTGCGGTAACAATTGGTTTCATAAAGTGCTTCATTAGTTATCCCTTTTTATATAAGCGGGATGATTAGAACACCGATTTGTGTCAAAGTCGTTTCATATTTGTTTCATCAATATGAAATTGAGCAATAACTCAAGTTTTTAGAAAAGCATAAAAAAAGGCTCACATTTCTGCGAGCCTTTGTCGTATTTAGGAGAGTCCAAATAAATGGACTGTGTCATGGCTAATGTCAAGCAAGTGGCAGTTCTGCAACCACCTGATTGAACGCGACTCGAGCTTTCTGAGCTTGCTCTGATAACTCAACTTTTTTCGCTTGAGCTGTGCTTAGGTTGTTTTCAGCCTGCTCAAGTGCTTGTTGTAGGTTTTCAGGAAGCTCATGTGTTTCCATTTGTGCACCCTGTTCAAGAACATAAGCGCGGATTTCTTTCTTCACATCGGCAAGGGCTTTATAAGCTTCACGTTCAAGTTCTGCGGCTTCTTGTGCTGCGTCTTTCTCTTTCTCGAACTGTGCCAGTGCCATCCCTTCTGCCGACCATGGATCCATGTCTGGCAGCTCTTCGATGTTAATCGTCGGTTCGATGTAACTCTCTTGGTGACGTAAATCGAGGCTCGTTGCACGAACGGCTGAGATCATCAACATCACAGAGATAGCCAGTAGCGGTAAGCCACCAACAATCGCAGCCGTTTGAAGCGTGCTTAGACCGCCCAAGAACATCAGGATCGTTGGTAGGAATGATAGTGTGAATGCCCAGAACATACGGTTCCAACGCATTGGCTCTTCGGTTACGTTGTTCTGAACCACAGAAGCCAGAATGTAAGATATAGAGTCAAAGGTTGTCGCAGTAAAAATAATACACAACAGTGTAAATACGGCGATCACTAACGTGCTCATTGGCAGTTGTGCCAGCATCGAGAAGATAGCTTTGGTTGCGCCTTCTTCGTTTAGGATTGCAACGACATCGAGTTCACCAGATAACTGTAGGGATAAACCGTAGTTACCTAAAATCATGAAGAATAAGAAGCAGCCTAATGAACCAAAGAAGATAGAGCCTGACACCATTTGTTTAATGGTTCTGCCGCGAGAGATGCGCGCAACAAACAGGCCCATGCTTGGTGCAAAAACTAGCCACCATGCCCAGTAGAAAATGGTCCAATCTTGTGGGAAATGCGTATTTTCGAACGTACCGTAGCCGCCGAATGGTTCTGCCCACGTTGCCATCACAAAGAAGTTAGACAATAGGCGACCAATCGAGTCTAGACCCGTCTCAAGCATGAAAATCGTTGGGCCAGCGATTAGGACGAATATCAATAGTCCCATTGCGCCCCAGAAGTTGATGTTACTGAGGATCTTGATGCCTTTTTCCAAACCAGCATACGATGAGTATGCGAATATAGCAGTACAAACCAGAAGCACCATAACTTGAGTTACGTTATTTTTTGGTAGGCCGAATAAGTGGTTAAGACCTTCAGTAATAAGAGGTGCTGCTAAACCTAACGTTGTTGCTGCGCCACCTAATAGGCCAAAAATGAATAGGATATCTACAACTTTACCCGCAACGCCGCGGCTATGGTGTTCACCCAATACTGGCATCAATGCACTAGAAATTTTTAGTACAGGTTGTTTACGTACATAGAAAAAGTAAGCAATTGGAATAGCAGGGATTAGGTAAATAGACCAAGCAATTGGACCCCAGTGGAATAAACCATAGGTCGCAGCCCAACGAACGGCTTCTTCACTGCCGGGTTCTAGTTGAAAAGGAGGTGATTGGTAGTAGTAAGCCCACTCGATACAGCCCCAGTACAAGATACTTGCCCCGATACCACCACAGAAAAGCATTGCTGCCCATGAAGCGGTTTTAAATTCAGGTTCTTCATCGGCTTCACCCAGTTTAATTTGTCCCATATCACTGAACACAACGTAAACCATGAAGGCACAAGCTGCGAGTCCAAGCGCTAGGTACAAGAAACCAAGTTGGTCTGTCATAAAGGTTTTAGCGACCGCGATCCAGTCTGCTCCTTGCGTCGGGAACATAATCAGCGGGAAGATGATCGTGAGTAGGAGTGCTATCGCACCAAAAAAGGTTGGCTTATCAATAAGCGCAAAAGAGTTTTTCACGAGTATTATTCCATTAAAATGAGAGCGGAATTATGTCGTGAACTCGTTTTTTAGGACAAATCAGGTGTGTTGTCGTGACGATAAATCACTTTTTTGCAATGAAAGAGGCTCAGAGCAATAGGGTCAATGTAAGCAGTGCTGTGCAAACAATGCACGTGGTGCAGTGAAAGTAATGCCGTAAAGGAAAGTAAGGCTATATAAGAGCGAGAAGAATACCACCAACCGTTGCCGCTGCGGATAAGTATTGCCCTGCTGAATAAGAACCATCGTCCTCTTCTTCAATTTTATCTGGGTGATCCATACCTAATGCGCCGTGAGCAAATGACTCAACCTTATCAGTAACGGTCGCGTTTTCAGCTTCGACTTTCTTGGCTTCTTTATCGATTTCTTTAAGGGCAGATAATAGGGCTTTGCCCTCATCGGAAAGTTTAACGGTGTTTTGCTCAACCTTAAGAGGTGCAGGCTTTTCAGCTTCAATGCTTTTAGCTTGTGCGTTCATTTGCGAAGGTGAATACAGCTGAGTGTTACTCGTTCCTACTGGCGTCATATCGCTCTCCTTACCTATCCTTAAATATAGTATCGGCAGAGGTGTGAAAAACTTGTGCATTTAATCACCGTGGTGATGTTTTTTTATTCGCACAATATATCTTCGTCTGCTTAATCAAAACTGCTTGGTAATTAAGCAATTCCTATGCCGATATCAATATTTATCTTAGGGATCGATTGAACAAGCTTTTAGTTTGCCAGACTTGTAGCATGCCAGACCTAAACTTGAATAAGATTAAGTCTGGATAGCGAGTTTAGTCGCACTTGAGAT
Organism: Vibrio sp. QJM3NY_39; assembly: GCF_057785895.1. NCBI lineage: Bacteria > Pseudomonadati > Pseudomonadota > Gammaproteobacteria > Vibrionales > Vibrionaceae > Vibrio > Vibrio sp. QJM3NY_39. Next base: position 1,020,957 of record NZ_CM173505.1, read on the forward strand.
CGGATCCGCGCTTAGATAGGTGCTTATATGCCTTCATTCGGTTCTCTTTCTTTACAAAGCGAGCCGGTGGCGCGAGAACTTCAAGCTGATAGTCACTGCTATCCGATGAGATCTCTTCAACTGGGCTGATGATGGCAATTTTCAAATCAGGGTTACGACGTAGAATCGATGCTGCAGTGCCTAAACCACCTTCGGTGTGGAACTTACCGGCCACATGAATCACTTGTTGGTCTGGGTTCGATGCGAGGTAATCAACAATCGATTCTGCCATGGTTTCGTCCCATGTGACTTGAGCCGCAAACTGTTTTTCTGTTTGCTCTGGTGTTCCGTGATGCATCGAAGCCATGAACTTTTCTTTATAAGGGCTATCGCCAGTATCCACTTCTGAAGCAATCCATTGACGTTGTTCCGTCGTTAGCTGATCTAGATAGGATAATCCTTTACGGCCGATACACTGTACAAAGGGTTTTGGTGCGTTTGCCGCAATGATATCGACGTCGTTGGTTTTAGCGAACTCCACTAACGCGCGGTAATCACTTTCGTAATTTGGCCAAGCAGCGGCTTGAGACATAAGAACTTGTTCGCCAATCTCATCATTTAGGTATCGGTTTAATGTGTCTTGATGCTCTCGAGTGAATTGTTCCATTGAAAGCGCGATGTTTGATGTGGCGTTGCGGCGCACTTTTAAAAAATCGGTTTGGAAGCGATGGATTGCCGAGTGAGTGTGCCATTCGCCAATAAGAACCACATCAGCGTCAATCAGCTGTTTAGGTAATGCATTGAGAGAAAGCGCTTCGCCTTGTGGAGACGCGAATTGGTAGTCGTAGAATGTGGAAACGGCTTGCGTTTGCGTGTTAGCCACTTGTTGAGAAGTGCTGTTTGAAGGTTGATTAGCACAAGCTGTAAGTAGGGTAGCTAATCCGATAAGAATAATACGTTGCATGAAATGCCTCCTTGAAGAACACGCATACTAAAGGAGGCAAGATGAGATTTCAATGCAAACGATAATCAATATCAATTAAAGTTGTTTGCGGTACACTCGTAGCATAAAGTCAGCTTCACAGTTGAATTGCTCTGAATCGGTGAGTTGTTGTTTAAATTCTTCACTCGCTTTCCAAGCAAACGGCGTCATCTGTAGCAGGTCGAATGCGTCTGACCCCGATAGTTCCATCATATAGTTTAGTTGCTCTTGGTGCTCAAGAGTAAAACCTTCGATCATCTCTGGATCTTCATCGTGCAAACGAACGCCATCATAAATCGCATCACGCAGCTGATAAAGGTGTCGGCTAGCAGGTGTCACGGTGACCACCACACCATTGTCTTTGATGGTGCGTTGCAGCTCTTCTGCCTTGCAAGGCGCGTAAATGCGTAGAATGCCGTCTAAGCTATTTTCCGCAAAGGGTAGGCGATGGCTAGAAGCGACTGAGAAGTCGACCGCTGGGTAGCGTTTAGCGGCGTATTTGATAGCAATCTTAGAGATATCTAGACCAAAAGTAGCGCCATTCTTTTCTTGAAGGTTTACCGCAATTTCATTGGTGTAATAACCTTCACCACAACCTATATCTAATAGGCTAGGGGCTGTTTCTGGCAGATAGCTAGCGCATAAACCAACAACGGCTTGGCGCATTGGATTGTAGTGGTTGCCTTCAAGGAAGCGGCGACGAGCCTGCATCATCTCTTTGTTGTCACCTGGATCTTTTGAGCGTTTGTGGTGTGCTGGCATCAAATTGACATAGCCTTCTTTCGCTAGGTCGAACTGATGGTTCTTTTCACACTTAAACGTACGATCGTTTTGAGATAAAGGTTGGTGACACAAAGGGCATTGGTAAGTCATTGCAAACTCGAGGTAGAAATTTCAAGTCCAAAATTTTAACAGGAAGCATAGTGGGGCGCTAGAATAAACGCAGTTGTCTTGGCTAACGGCAATCCGTAAATAGGTAGAGCCAGTTAGTGAAGAGATAGGGCCAACGTATGGCTGGCTCTATTGGTTATGAGCAGGTCACTGATAGAAACAGTGAACTCGGTTTCTAGCTAAAGAAGTTAACTTGGTTCTTTAACGACTCAGCTTGTTTTTGAAGTTCATCAGCACTGTGAGAAGTCTTAGCGCTGGTTTCACGGCTTTGTTGGTTCAAATCGCTGATCGCATGCGCGTTCGCTGCTATTTCTTGAGAAACCTGAGCTTGCTCTTCTGATGTCGCAGCGATGGTTTCAGCTTGAGAAGCAATAGACTCAACTTGAGAGGCTATCGACTCTAGAGCCGTGCCTGCTTCTTGCGCTTTATCGAGTACTTGGTTGGCATTCGATTGGCTTTGTGTCATCAGGTTCACGGCATTGTTAGTGGAAGATTTCAACTTCTCGATGATGCTCACTACGTCTTGCACTGACGTTTGTGTACGATGAGCCAATGTTCTTACTTCGTCAGCGACAACGGCAAAACCACGACCCTGATCACCCGCACGCGCAGCCTCTATCGCAGCGTTCAACGCAAGTAAGTTGGTTTGTTCTGCGATGTCATCAATCATCTTGGTGACGGTTTGAATGCTTTCGCTATCAGAACTCACTTGCTCGATGGCCGATGCTGACTTGTCTAATTGATCATTTAGCTGGGCAACATCAATACACACACCTTCAACGACTTCTAAACCTTTCTGGCTGTCTTCATTGGCAAGGCGAACATTTTCAGCAATGCTGTTCACTTGCTGTGCCACTGATTCAGCAGAGGTGGCCATCTCTTCAATGGCCGTAACGACTTGCTCAACCTGTGCTTGCTGGCGGTCAGACTGGCTCAGGTTGTGGCTGGCATCTTGTGACACACTGCTCGAGCTATTCTGAACTTGATCACTGGTCGTACGTATCTCGCCCACGAGTGTATTCAATTGAGCAGCCATGTTTGCAACGCCGGTATTTAGGTTGCTGATCTCGTTTTTTGTTTGCTTGCCATTGTTTGGGATATGCAGGCTTACTTCGCCTTTTCCTAAACGCAGCATGTACTCGTTTAACGTCGTTAGTGGCGTCAGTGTACGGTTTAACACGAAGGTTAACGCGACGATGGTAGCGGCAGCAATCAAGGTAGCAATAATAGCGATGAGCTCGAGTAATTCATCACTGCCCTTGGTCACTTCCTTGATAAAAGTACCGCCAAGTAGTTTCCAATCCCAACCAGGAACTTCAGTGTAGACGAGATACTTTTCGCCTACCGTTCCTTGGTACTCAAAAGGGTAGAGAATCAAACCGGATTGCTGTTCAAAGATCTGATAGAAAGGTTTGTTGCCGTCGTAGTCAGCAACATCAACAATCGATTTACCACCGCCAACGTTAGTAGGGTGCAGTAAGTACTGGCCTTGATGCTCTTTCTCGTTATCAACAATGATGGTGTATCCCGTATCCCCCCAAGAAACAGAGCGTAGAGATTCAAACAGGCTTTGAGTCGCCTCTTCTACTGGCAGACCAATGAAAGAGACACCGTTTACTTTGCCTTGAGCATTGGTCAAAGGCGCATAGTAGGTGATGTAACGTTGACCGAAGAGCTTAACTTGAGAGTAATAAGGCTGGCCATTTTTGAGTTTGCTATAGCCTGGATGATTTTTCCCTAGCGTGGTCGCAACGACTCGTTCGCCTGAAGGTTTTTTAAGAGAAGTAGAGACACGAATAAAGTCGTCGCCAAATGGGGCAAATAGGGTTGCTACGGCGCCGGTGTCGCGGGTAAAGCTATCAACGAGTTTAGTGTCATTTATTAGGCTCTCACCATATTGAGTCATGTTGGGAATTGAATGACCGTTGAACTCAACGTCATAACTTTCAACATAAACACCTGCTAGGTAACCGTTACGAAAAGTGGATTCTAAAACTTTAGCGGTATGCAGGTAAGCATCAAACTGACCAGAGATGGTTTTGGCCATCGCTTCTACTTTGGATTGGTGTTCTTTTAACGTGTTGTCTAATAATACCTGTGAGGCATTGCGGTACACGAGTGTTGCAATGGAGCCAAAGGCAATAAGCAAGCACAGCAAAATGACCAACTTAAGTTGGAAACCAACACTTTGATTTTTGTATTTCTCGAACATGAATTCACTATCCTGTCTTCATTGAGGTGTTGTTAAGTGGTTTTAAGGAAGTTTGTTATTGATCTTTCTATCATAGGTACTTATTTATCGGCAGTAATTGATAATAATTAATGAATTGATAGTTATATTTATAAACTAGAGTGATGAGAGCCATGTGGCGTGGAGTTAAACGAAGAGGTGATGGACTACGGGCTTGTGTTAAGACATTGATTACTAGACGGTACGTGTGAGGTTCGGGGCAATAAAAAATGCAGCGTTATGAGCTGCATTTTTTTAATTCGATTAGCTAGAAGCTTAGTTCGAAGAGATAACCGTAATAAGCTGGTGGCTCTCGCCAGGCTGCAGCGTTTTACCAGCTTCTAGGCTTGGTGCGTGTAGTGTTGATTCTACACACATCATGGTTAGGTAACCGTCGTTTTGCATGTCGCCCATAGCTGTTGCGCCTTCCGCCCACGGGTTCCACAATACTGCAGAGTTATGACCGTGGTTCTCAACGGTTAGCGTGCGATCCAGCTTTTTGTCAGCAACAAAGATTTGCGCTTCTGGTTGTGTGTAAACGCGGTCAATCGTGTCGGTTAGTACCAGTTCAGAACCACCTTGGCAGATCTTGCCACCTTGCAGACTATCAATGTACTCAGCACCCATACCGGTTGTGGTTGTGTTTTGAATATCACCTACATTTAGGTAAGTGTGCAGTGCGCCAGAGAAAGTCCATGGTTGTGAATCTGTATTCTTCACGTCCAACGTTACTTTTAGTTGGTCACCAATTTCAACATTCAGTCGAGCATCGAACTGATGCGGCCACACAGCCAGAGTCGCTTCGCTAGGCTTTAGGCCTAGGCTTACAATAACGCCTGCTTCGCTTTCACGGTGCTCAATTAATTGCCATTCGCTTGAACGTGCAAAACCATGAGCAGGTGCAGCAATGCGACCAAACCAAGGCCAACATACTGGAATACCACCACGTAAGGCTGTTTTTCCATCGAATTTAGCTTGTTGGCTCATCCAAATAAGGTCTTGTTGGCCTTGTGGTTGGAATGACACCACATGGCCGCCAAACAATGAAATAGCTGCGTTTGCTTTATCGTGGATAACGCGAACCAGTTTTACATCTTCGTGTTCAACGATAGTCACGTTATCAGAAAGTACAGTCAGTGCAGGTAGAGTAGATAAATCCATTACATGATCCTTCTAAGGAAATTGAATTCAAATGCTGACTAGAGTGATGCTTGTGAGTCGGTGATTAACAAGCTTAGACAGTATTGGAATTGAACTTCACTGTTTTGTTTACAAGACGTCGAAAAGATAGCAGGTATTAAAAAGGCGACACTAAGGTCGCCTTTTTCAAAGTCTGCTCAAAACAGTCTTCGCTAATGCTTATCTAAAGCTATTTCTAAAAAGAAATTACTTAGAGATGTGAGCGATTAGGTCTAGAACTTTGTTTGAGTAACCGATTTCGTTGTCGTACCAAGATACAACTTTAACGAATTTGTCAGTTAGAGCAACACCAGCTTTAGCATCGAATACTGAAGTTTGAACTTCACCGATGAAATCTTGTGATACTACTTGGTCTTCAGTGTAACCAAGAACGCCAGCCATTTCGCCTTCAGAAGCTTCTTTCATTGCAGCACAAATTTCTTCGTAAGATGCAGATGCTTTAAGGTTAACAGTTAGGTCAACTACAGATACGTTAGCAGTTGGTACGCGGAAAGCCATACCAGTTAGAAGGCCGTTTAGTTCTGGAAGAACAACGCCTACAGCTTTAGCAGCACCAGTTGAAGATGGGATGATGTTTTGAGAAGCACCACGGCCACCGCGCCAGTCTTTAGCAGAAGGGCCATCTACAGTTTTTTGAGTTGCTGTAGTAGCGTGAACTGTAGTCATAAGACCAGACTCAATGCCCCACTTATCGTTAAGTACTTTAGCGATAGGTGCAAGACAGTTAGTAGTACAAGAAGCGTTAGAAACGATGTCTTGACCAGCGTAAGATGCTTGGTTAACGCCCATTACGAACATTGGAGTTGCATCTTTCGAAGGACCAGTAAGAACTACTTTCTTAGCGCCAGCAGTGATGTGCTTACGTGCAGTCTCGTCAGTTAGGAAAAGACCAGTTGCTTCAGCAACTACGTCTACTTCGATAGCATCCCACTTAAGATCTTCTGGGTTACGCTCAGCTGTAACACGTACAGTTTTACCGTTAACGATTAGGTTACCGCCTTCAACTTCAACAGTACCGTTGAAACGGCCGTGAGTTGAGTCGTACTTAAGCATGTATGCCATGTACTCTACGTCGATTAGATCGTTAATACCTACTACTTCGATGTCTGCACGCTCTTGAGCTGCGCGGAATACGAAACGGCCGATACGGCCAAAACCGTTAATACCTACTTTGATAGTCATTGTAGTTGCTCCACAACTTAATTTCTGATTAAAGATAACTGGTAGTAAAATTACAGAATCCAGTATACATCTGCAATAGATAATCCGACTTAACTTGTTTAATGTCAAAAAAAAGCGACGCTTTTCTTAACAATTGGGCGTAAGTGGTTGAAAATTGACCATTGCAAGTGGCTCTGTACCCTTCCAGTTGGGTAAAATACCCCTAAATGATGATTCACTTATGAGTGTATATGTACAATGTTTCCTGGTGAGAAAGTATGTGCTACAAAACGACTGATATGCAAGCCTTTATAGAAAAAAGTAAATATAATAACAGAGAATGTGGAGAGATATTAACGTGGTTCAAAAGGGAGGAAATATGATAAAGCCTGATGAATACTGGCGTGAGCGCCTAACGGACGACGAATTTGCTGTGTGCCGTGAACGTGGTACTGAAGCCCCATATAGCGGTAAGTTACTGCACAACCATAACACTGGTGTCTATAGCTGCACATGCTGTGAAAGCCCTTTGTTTCTGTCGGATAACAAATATGACTCTGGGTGCGGTTGGCCAAGCTTTGATGCCCCAGTAAGTGATGAAGCGGTACGCTATATAGAGGATCTAAGTCACGGAATGAAGCGTGTGGAGATCCGTTGTACTGCATGTGATAGCCATTTAGGTCACGTTTTTCCTGATGGCCCGCAGACAACAGGTGAGCGATTCTGTGTTAATTCTGTGTCGTTAATTTTCAACAAAAATGACAAAAGTACGAAATAACTTGTAACTATTGTTTAATCCTTACAGGTCGTACTTGTCGATTAAGGACTACTGAACAGCCCAAGATTTCAGAATTAACTCTAGTACAAATAAAAACAGCTACCATGACGGTAGCTGTTTTTTTATGCATTAAGAAATCAAAACTAATAGTTCGGCACTATAGACGCGGTGTAAACGCCGTCTTCAATGGCTTCGACAATCTTTTCAGCATCATCATTGAATTGTTTGTATTGAGGTTTGTCGAAACGATACAGCACAGTGAGCTCAGCTTCAGAAGCAATGGGCACATCAAAGTCTTTGGCAACCATTGCCCACACATACGCTTTTTCCATATGACCAAGGCTGTGGTTGATACTGGCCATCGACTTGAAGATTTCAGTGTTGACGACCGAACCATTTGAAAGCGTTAACGCATTATTGAGTAGCTTAAGCGTTTTTGCATGATCACGGGTGGTATAGAAGGTGGCTAAGGCATATTGCATTTCTGCCGTATTTAACGCTTCTTTCCCTTCTAGCTGTAAGAAACTGCGCCTTGCATTGGTATCCCCAGTTTGCGACCACAAGAAGTAAAGCGTTTCCGGTGTATTGGATTGCGATAGTTCATCTACAATACGCTCAGACTCTTCGATGCTATGCATTAAAGAGGTAAAGCGACGCTCTTGCAGCTTAGATTGGTCAATCGTCTCGATCTGCGCCGCAAGCTCTAGGCACTTTTTGTACGCCGTGACTAATTTGAACTCTTTAATCTTATTGGCTTCTGAGGGTTGCTTCTGAACTTCAAATCGATGCCAGATGAGGTCGGTTCGTGCGACGCGACATTGCCCATCGTTCATGTTCAATTCCTCACACTGCAGCCCCGGATTACTTTGACAGAGTTGATCGGTATTTTTATTTCCTTCAAGACACCCAACCAGAGTGAAAGGTAATAGGCTAATTGCCAACCGTTTCATCATTTTCATATTCCTTCACTTGTGATCGAATGCACTTATTATCGGTCAGGTTCTTGACTCAATTCTGTTACGGGTTATTTTCTGGTGAAAATTGTTAAAACTAAGGCTTTATCATGGATGCAGAACAACTTCTTAGCGCAATGACACCCGAGGTCTACGAACGTTTAACTTACGCCGTTGAGACGGGTAAATGGCCAGAAGGTACGGCGCTCTCTAAAGAACAGCGCGACTCGTGTATGCAAGCCGTTATGTTATATCAATCTAAACATAACTCCGAAGCTCAACATATGACAGTTGCAGCTGGTGGTGATATTAGCTTTAAATCTAAGTCTGAGCTTAAGAAGCAATTTAAGTCAGACCAAGAAGATATTGTTAGGGTTAACCCGAATCATTAAGCTTAAATTACAACAAAGGGGCGGCACTGTGCCACCCCTTTAGCTGTTAAGCCGTTTATTTATAAGCAATAAAACGATTTAGTTCACGTTAAACGCCTGCGATTCCCATAAAACGACTGGGTTAATGCGAAGGTTTTGGTTAAACGTATAGCTAAACCTATAGCTACACCTCTGAACCTATAGCTACACCTCTGAACCTATAGCTCTAAACCTCTAAACCTATAGCTAAACAAGCTTATAAACTCATCTCACCGCGCAACACTTGTTGCATTTGATCCTTCACTTGTTCGTAGCTTAAGTTTTGGCTCAACAGGTAATGTAACTTCGCCAGTGCCGCTTCTGGTGTCATATCGTAACCACTGACAACTCCAGATTCTGCTAGTGCACAACCCGTCGCGTAACCACCCATATTGACTTTACCCGCCAAACACTGGGTTAGGTTCACTACAATCACACCTCGTTCTGATGCGTCTTTTAAGTGCTGAAGTAGCTCTTGATTTTGTGGTGCGTTACCAACACCAAACGTAAGCAAAATCATTGCGTTAACAGGTTGTAGTAGCGTGTTGCGAATCACCTCATGTGAGATGCCTGGATACATAGTGATTACACCGATGGGTTGCGGAGTAATGTTATGAACCTTGAAAGCACCTTCAGGTTGCTCGTTTACCTTTACGTTATTGCTGATCTGGATATTGATACCCGCTTCTAGCAATGGGGTTAGGTTTGGAGAGGTAAACGCATTGAAGCCATCTGCGTGTGATTTTGTGCTGCGGTTACCGCGCATCAACTTGTTGTTGAAGAACAGTGTCACTTCGTTGATCGGGTAGTTCGCTGCAATGTGCAGAGCATTCAGCAGGTTTGCTTGTCCGTCTGAACGTAACTCTGCCAATGGGATCTGAGAGCCCGTAACAATCACAGGTTTGCCGAGGTTTTCCAGCATGAAAGACAGAGCAGAGGCGGTGTAAGCCATTGTGTCTGTACCGTGTAGGATAACGAAACCATCGTACTTATCGTAGTTCGCGCGAATATCATCAGCGATAGTCTGCCAATCAAGTGGCGTCATATCTGAAGAGTCCATCAATGGAGAGTATTCATGAATGGTGTACTCAGGCATTTCTGGGCGATGGAATTCAGGCATGCCAGCTAGCTGTTTATCCATAAAACCTGCGACTGGGACATAGCCGTGGTCCAAAGACTTCTGCATGCCAATTGTGCCGCCGGTATACGCGATATAGATGTGTTTTCTTTCCATGGCGATTAATACTTAGTGTGATATAGGGAACAGGGGGGCGATTATAGCGAATTATCATGCAATAAAAAGAGGCGCCTCACACAGAGGCGCCTCTTGATAACAAAGCGTTGAGCTTATCTTATTGAACTTGGCAGTTTAAGCAAAAAGCGTATCGGCCTTGTGGGTCGTTAAAGTTGCCTAACAGCTGGCTATCTTGAGCTAACTGTTGAGTAACAGGTTGTAAACTGCTTGGAATCATTGATTGGATATCAAAGCCTATCGACATCTGAACTTGATTCATAAACTCTTGAATAAATTGTTCAGTCGTTGAAAGTGGTTCTTCTACCCAGTAGATGTTGTAGGTTTCAAGCTCTGCAAGTGAAGCCGCTGCCGCAATCGCATCATCAAAATCACCAATTTCATCGACTAGACCTTTCTGGATTGCATCTTGGCCAGTCCATACTCGGCCTTGAGCGATCTTGTCGACAGCATCGACTTCCATGCTGCGATTCTCTCCAACTAGGCTGATGAATCGGCGGTAACCGTTTTCAATGCCCATTTGGAACGCATCTTTCGCGCCGTCGCTAAGCCCAGTCGTAATACCAAGACCAGAGAAAGGTGACGTACCAACGCCATCAGTGTAAACACCAATATCGTTCAACCCTTTTTCGAAAGTTGTGATAACACTAAAGATACCAATCGAACCAGTTAAGGTCGTTGGTTGAGCCAGGATCTTGTCCGCACCCATCGAGATCCAGTAACCACCCGAAGCGGCAAGGCTAGACATCGACACAACAACCGGCTTGCCCGCTTGCTTGATCGCTTCAATTTCATTGCGAATCACTTCTGAAGCAAAGGCACTGCCGCCCGGGCTGTCTACGCGAAGTACAACGGCTTTTACTTTGTCGTCGTTGCGCGCTTGGCGAAGTAGTGCTGCTGTCGTATCACCACCAACGGTGCCACGTGGCTGCTTACCATCCATAATTGCGCCGCTAGCAACAATCACAGCAACATCGTGCGATTCACTTGTTAGGTCTGGAAGCATGGTTGTGCGGTACTCGTAGTACCCAAACGCGTTATAGCTGTCTTGACCATCACTGCCGAAGACGTCAGCAAGCTCTAGTCGTACTTGCTGGCGAGTTGCCAGTTCGTCAACTAAACCAAGCTTCTCTGCCAGTTTTGCGATATCGCCATCAACCGACTCAAGGTCTTTTAAGAAAGAGTCCATGCTTGGGTTCAAGGTTTTAGCATCGATCTGACGGTTGTTGCTCACATCATCAACGTATGCGCCCCATAATTGGCCTAACCAACGAGAAGCAGATTCTTTCGCTGCATCTGACATGTCGTCACGAATGAAAGGCTCGATAGCTGACTTATAGGTACCAACACGGAAAACGTGCGTGTTGACGTCTAGCTTCTCTAATAACGTTTTGTAGTAAAGCGAATAAGCGCTGTAGCCTTTAAGAAGAACCCCACCATCTGGTGATAGGAAGACTTTAGTTGCGTAGCTGGCTAGGTAGTATTGGCTTTGGTTGTAAAAGTCACCCACCGCATAAATTGGTTTGCCAGTTGCTTTGAACTCGTTGAGTGCTTTAGCAATGTAGCGAAGCTTGGTTAGATTGGTTTCTGGCAGTTCTTTGAGTGCTAAAACGATACCAGTAACGTTGTCATCGTCTTTGGCGTAGCGAATCGTTTCAACAATATCAAACAGGACGTTCTCTTTTGGAAGGTCTTTGCCAAGCAGTGAACCCGTGACCGAATCCATCGGGTTGATATAGCGACTTTGCTCCACGATAGGACCAGACAGGTTAAGTACTAAAGCCGATTCCTGTGGAACGGTGGGCTGAGCTGTGTCTGAGTGGAAGTATACAAAGTAGATGATGGCGATACTGAGTAAAAAGAAGAGGTTAACGAGCGCAAGACGCACAAACGTGATGAGCTTCCAAATCCCTTTAAAGATCATACCTATAAATTTGAATATCTTTTTCATTATGTCTCCGCAGTGAGATCACGTGGCTTTAACAAGCAACAGTACTATTAATCTCAATAATATGAACTGCTTAGTATCCTACGATAATTCCCTAGCTCAAACTACACCAAGAATTGTTAATCGATATATATTCTCATTAAGTGTAGACAAATTAAGGGTTTCTGAACGATTAATACCTTCAGCATTATGATCAGTGTTACAAAAATGTAAACGGTTGTTTGAACTTTTGGTGATTGAGTTATATTGTGGTCAGACCACAAGGATATAATAATAGAAGTGATGTCTGCCATGTACCCACATTTACTCGAACCACTCGATCTTGGATTTACTCAGTTACGTAACCGTGTATTGATGGGATCAATGCATACGGGTTTAGAAGAAAATAAAGAAGGCCTCCACAAGCTTGCCGCGTTTTATGAAGAGCGAGCAAAAGGAGGCGTTGGCCTTATTGTTACCGGTGGTTTCTCTCCTAATTTACGTGGCAGATTGACCCCATTTAGTGCTGAGTTCAGTAAAGTTAAGCACGCAAAAGCTCACCAAGTTGTTACCGAGGCCGTGCATAAGCATGGCGGTAAAATTGCCCTTCAGTTGCTGCATGCTGGCCGCTATGCAATGCACCCATTCGCGCAAAGTGCTTCGGGCATCAAAGCACCAATCGCTAAGTTTGCACCGAGTGAGATGAGCCCTCGTCAAATTAAAAAGACCATCGGTGCTTTTGCCAACAGTGCAGAGCTAGCTCAGGTTGCTGGCTATGACGGCATTGAGATTATGGGCTCTGAAGGCTACTTGATTAACCAATTTATCTGTAAACGTACCAACATGCGTTATGACGAATGGGGCGGTTCTTATGAGAAGCGCATGCGTTTCCCATTAGAGATCGTTAAATCGATTCGCGAAGCGGTGGGTAAAGATTTCATCATTATTTTCCGCTTATCGATGCTGGATTTGGTTGAGCAAGGTAGCACGTTCGAAGATGTTGTACTTCTGGCTCAGAAGCTAGAAGAAGCGGGCGTGACCATTATCAATACTGGTATTGGTTGGCATGAAGCTCGTGTTCCTACGATTGCGACACAAGTTCCAAGAGGGGCATTCTCTTGGGTGACGGAAAAAGTTAAACCATACGTGTCTATCCCAGTGGTGACATGTAACCGTATCAACACGCCAGAAGAGGCCGAACGTATCCTCAGCTCAGGACAGGCCGACATGGTATCAATGGCTCGTCCATTTTTGGCTGACCCTGATTTCGTAAATAAAGCGGCTCAAGACCAAGCTCAGTTCATTAACACCTGTATCGGTTGTAACCAAGCTTGTCTTGATAACGTATTCAAAGGCAAAAGAGCGAGCTGTTTGGTGAACCCTCGAGCTTGTTACGAAACTGAAATTGTTGTGCAACCTGCCGAAGCGACCAAAACTATTGCTGTTGTTGGCGCTGGGCCTGCTGGTTTAGCCTGTGCGACGACGTTGGCACAGCGTGGTCATAATGTTGATCTGATTGAGAAAAATGACCGTATCGGTGGACAATTTAGATTGGCAATGCAGATTCCGGGTAAAGAAGAGTTCAGAGAAACCATTCGTTACTTTGCTAACCAAATAGATGCATCAGGCGTGAACTTAAAACTGGATACTGAAGCGACGTTTGAGATGTTGTTGAAGTACGATGAAGTCGTAATGGCGGCCGGTGTTGAACCTCGAAAGCTTGATATTGAAGGGATAGATCAAGAAAACGTAGTCGACTATCAAACCTTGATTCGCGAAAAGACACCAGTAGGCGAAAAAGTCGCGATTGTTGGTGCCGGTGGTATTGGTATTGATGTGGCAACTATGCTGACAGAGCCGACCTCTCACAGCTTGGATGACTGGCTGCATGAGTGGGGCATTGATAAAAATATGGAACACCCTGGTGGACTTTATCCTTACCCTGATTCGTTCAGTGATAAAACGGTTTGGGTGATGCAGCGTAAAGCAGGTCGTGTCGGTAAAGGCCCGGGCAAAACTACAGGTTGGATTCATAAACGCACATTAGAAAAACGTGGTGTGAATTTACTTGGTGGCGTGAGCTACAACAAGATTGACGACCAAGGTCTGCACATCAGCGTTGGTAAGAAAGATCAGGTACTCGATGCCGATTCCGTTATCGTGTGTGCGGGTCAGGTTTCAGTTCGTCCATTCGAAGACATGTGGCAAGAGTTTGGTGGCAAACTGCACGTGATAGGCGGTGCCGATTACGCGGGTGAACTGGATGCAGTACGTGCTATCCGTCAAGGTGTTGAGTTAGCGATCAAGTTATAGAATCAGCGATTAAACTGTAATTATATCGATAGACACGCTCGTTCAATCCGTTGAACTAGACTATTAAACAAGGCTCCTAAGTCATAGATTTAGGAGCCTTTATTGTTTCTAGTGTCGTTTCAAATATGGCTTTAAATGGACAGCTGTTGAGATTTATTATCGTTTGTGTTTTGTGCTACAGTTCAACTATACAAACAATAAAATTAGTAAGGACTTCAAATGGATGCTTTGGATCTATTGCTCAACAGACGCTCAATCGCAAAACTCTCTGATCCAGCACCTGAAGGTGTGGCGTTAGAAAACATCATCAAAGCGGGCTTAAGAGCTCCAGATCACGGCGCTCTAACACCATGGCGCTTTGTTATCGCGCAAGGTTCTGGTCTACAAAAGCTTTCAGACATCTTGGTGCGCGCCGCACAAGCTGATGAAAGCGAAGAAGCGGTTATCGAGAAAGTTAAAAAAGCGCCGTTTCGAGCTCCAATGGTGATCACTATCATCGCCAAGGTAACTGAGCACGACAAAGTGCCTGCATTCGAGCAACATTTGTCTGCGGGTTGCGCTGCACAAGCAATGCAAATGGCAGCCGTCGCTCAAGGTTTCCAAGGCTTTTGGCGCTCAGGTAAGTGGATGTTCCACCCAGAAGTACACCAAGCATTTGGCCTAGAAGGCGACGATGAAATTGTTGGCTTCCTGTATTTAGGCACGCCGGGCTGTACGCCAATGAAAGCGCCAGAACGTGACTTCTCAAAGTTCGTCGAGTTCTTGTAAAGAAAGCTAAAGCTTGAATAGTGGAATGCTAACTGTATAAACAACCAGTTTTTCTTGATTTATTAGGGCCACATTAGATAATGTGGCCCTAATTGTTTGTAGCATCTGGAAAAACATGTCTCGTCTTATTATTGCTGAAAAACCAAGCCTAGGCCGCGCGATCGCCGCTGCACTACCGAATCCACAGAAGAAAGACCAAGGGTTTATCAAATGTGGCAATGGGGATGTGGTGACTTGGTGTATTGGACACTTATTGGAGCAGGTTGAGCCAGACGCTTATGACGACCGTTATAAGAAGTGGAACTTAGCCGATCTCCCTATAGTGCCAGAGCAATGGCAACTGAGACCGCGTAAGACTTCAAGCAAGCAGCTTACGGTGATCCGAAAGCTATTAAAGGACGCGACCCAAATTGTTCATGCGGGTGACCCGGATAGAGAAGGGCAGCTGCTGGTTGATGAAGTGATTGATTACTTCAAGGTCTCTAAGGCTAAGAAAGAGTCGATGGACAGGCTACTTATCAGTGACTTGAACTTGCCAGCCGTGAAGCGTGCGCTCTCTCAAATGCGCAGTAACCGCGATTTTATTCCACTTTCTATTTCTGCATTGGCGCGCTCTAGAGCCGATTGGCTGTATGGCATGAACATGACTCGAGCTTACACTTTGCTTGGGCAAAAGGCGGGCTATCAAGGCGTGTTGTCGGTAGGGCGAGTACAAACCCCGGTACTTGGTTTGGTGGTGAGACGTGATGAAGAGATCGAGAACTTCATTCCGAAAGATTATTTTACTCTGCATGCGCTGATCCCTTATCAAAACAACGGTCAGAGCTTTGATATTCGTGCGCGTTGGAAACCAAGCGAAGCATGTAAACCTTGGCAAGATGAAGAAGGCCGCGTGCTCAATCGAAAGCTGGTTGAGAACGTGGCTAACCGAATTACGAATCAACCCGCGACGGTGACGGAATCAGAGCAAAAGCAAAGTAAACAAGCTGCGCCATTGCCTTATTCGTTGTCAGCCTTGCAAATTGATGCGTCTAAGCGTTTTGGTATGAGTGCTCAACAGGTACTCGACACTTGTCAGTCGTTGTACGAGAAGCACAAACTCATCACTTACCCACGTTCTGACAGCCGCTATCTACCTAAAGATCACTACTCACAAAGAGAGTCGGTCGTGGATGCTATCGCTAACAATGCGAAAGATCTGCAAAGTGGTGCTCAAGGTGCGGACCTTTCTCTTAAATCAAAAGCATGGAACGACAGCAAGGTTGATGCTCACCACGCGATAATCCCAACACCGAAGAAATCATCGGTGAATGGCCTGTCTGCCAATGAGATGAAAATCTATCAGCAAATTGCTCGTCAGTATCTAATGCAATTCTACCCGCCTGCCATTTTTGCCGATGCCAAGTTAGTTTTTGATATCGCTGGTGGCGTATTCATTGCCAAAGGACGTCAGCTTATCAATCCAGGTTGGAAAGTGTTGATGGGCAAAACGGATACTGAAGAGAAAGGTGATGGTACGGATACGGTGCCTCCATTAGATAAAGGAACGGTACTCACTTGCCGTGAAGGCATTATTGGTGATAAGAAAACCGAGCCACCAAAGCACTTCACGGAAGCGACCTTGCTACAAGCGATGACTGGTATCGCGCGCTTTGTCGCAAACAAAGACCTTAAAGCCATTTTGAAAGAGACCGATGGTCTTGGCACAGAAGCAACCCGTGCGGGTATTCTAGATACTTTGTTCAAGAGACAACTGTTAACGCGACAAGGTAAAAGCATCCATAGTAGCCCGGCGGGAAGAGGCTTGATTAATGCTTTACCTGAGGACTCGACCTTTCCCGACATGACGGCTCACTGGGAGCATCAGTTGCAAGGCATGGCTGAACGAAACCAAGCGTATCAACCTTTCATGCAAGCGTTAGAAAGTAAGATTGATGGTTTGATGGGTAAAGTGAAAACGGGAGAAGTCCCTGAATCCCTACGTCATCTTCCTAAAGTTGAAAGACCAGCATTCAAGCGCCGTAAAGCTGGTGGGACAAGGAAGAAGACTTACGCTAAGAAAGGTACTAAAAGCTAAGAATTAATTGTTAGGGACTGAGATCAACAACTGTCCATTATTTGATATTTGAAGCCGGGATTAACGACCGACTTTGCGCCCGCAGCGCTTAAACAGCTGCTGCCAATAATCAACGTGGCGGCGAGTGGATGATCGAAAGGCTTGATGCGCATCTTTGATGGGAAAGTAATAACTGTGTAGCTCAGGCTGTGCGTCAAACATAGCAAGTTGCGGGGCTAGCTGCTGATAGTAGCCATCCAATTGCGCCATGTAAGGCTGAACTTTGTCAATATACTGTTGTTCGAACACATTGTTGAGATAGCGAAACTTAGTTGTGTCTCGTTGCTTCCCACAGATGATGTTGGCGTCAAAAGTAGTCAGCTGCTGGGTGATGGTATCAAGCTCAACCGAAGCACGAGCCAGCGAGTAGTATAAATCCCCGAGCGTAGAGCTCTTCTCTAATATTTCTTGAACCTCAATAGTCTTGCCGGAAACGAGCGGCGCGTTTAACGCTTGGTTGAGATGTTCTAAGGCGCCACTGGTTTGTCGTACCTGATCGCCGATATCAGCACGTAACCACTGACTGCCACGCATTTGCGACTGCATGGCATCGCTGGCATAGATGAGATTCCACTGGTGCAGCGGAAACTGTGTGAGTTTCTGCTGCTCGATTTCTTTCAGTAGCTCTACGACCTCAGAGTCTAATTCGCTACCGGATAAACATTTCCCAACACCCGCAAGTAGGGCGACTTGATAATCGTAATTACGAAACTCATCCGCGACTTTCCCAAGAACCGAATTTCTTTCTGCAATCAGATTGAACAATCCACACTGACGAAGCTGGTAACTGTCGATGAGACCGATAGAAAGCGATGGCACGTCAATCAACAGTTCTCTTTTTCTCGGTAGGTTTTCAAATTCCCATTCCTCTTTTATCTCGTCAACATCTTGTACTCTGGCTATCTTGGTTTGGTAGTCGTCGAATAAGTCTCCGGGGCCATCACTGAAACAGCCAGTTAGCACCATTGTTAGACACAACAGTGTTGAACGTACGAGTATGCTTGAGTTAACGCGACGACCCATGTGACCGCTACCAGTCTATTTCGTTACCATCGAAATTAAAGAAGTGACCACTCACTTCAGTATTCGATGACTCTATTACAGTCACAAGGCCTTTAGCCGAAGTCTCTGTATCAATAAGAGCATTAGGCCCACCCATTTCGGTCTGTACCCAACCTGGATGCAGAGCTAACACGGTAACGCCACTATCGGTTAAGTCGTTACTTAGGCTCTTCACAACGGAGTTTAGAGCGGCTTTGGAGGAGCGATAGATGTAGCCGCCTCCCGAGGTGTTCTCGGTCATGCTACCGACTCTAGAGGACAGGCAAGCGACCTTTTTGATATCGCTGTCTTCTAGTAGAGGTAATAGCGCTTCGACAAGCTTCAGTGGGGCAATAGTGTTGACTTCGAATACACGGCGCCACTCTTCGACATCGGTATTACCCAGCCCATAACCTTTAGGACCATAGTAGCCAGCGTTGTTGATCAAGATATCAATCGGTTCCATTTGCGAAGGGAGTTGGCCTACTGCTTGGTAATCGGTTATCTCTAATTGAATGCAGGTCAGGTTGCTGTTGTTTTTCGCCAATGACAGAAGTGCTTCTGCGGAGGTGGCTTCACGATAAGTCGCGTACACCTTGTGGTTACCTTTTAAGTACTGCTGAGTCAGGCTTAAGCCAATGCCGCGGTTCGCTCCAGTAATAAAAATTACGCTCATGGTGATTCCTTGTTAGTTCAATTAGTTAAGTTTGATGGCTTAACACGAGAAAATCAACGCTCCACCAACTGGCCATTAGCATTCCTATAAAAATCATTACTGCTGCCATTGATCCGCAGATCACCCCAAAGATGAGTATTAGGTTTTTCATTGGTGTCTCTTTTTGAAAGTCAAGTTAATGATAACTATTATCATTAATTAAGGTTGTCGCCTAGGCTGAGACTGTTATGATTTTGAGAAAGATACGCAATTAACCTGATTATGATTCCTTTAATTTACCACCCAATCTATTCGCAGTTACCTTTACCAGAAGGTCATCGTTACCCAATCAACAAATATCAGTTGTTACACAGTGCTGTTGAAGCGTTAATGGATAGCGATCCTCTATGGAAGAGCCAGTTTGAAATCTTCCAACCAACGCCGGTTTCGGTTGAACAGGTAAAACAGGTTCACGATAGTGAGTATGTGGATTTGCTTGTTTCTGGTAATTTGCCCACGGCGAAAATGAGACGCATCGGGTTCCCGTGGAGTAAACAACTTATTGAGAGAACACTCTACTCAAGTGGTGGAACCTGCTTGGCCGCTGAAATGGCAATAGAGAGTGGTTTAGCGATTCATTTGAGTGGTGGTTATCATCACGCACACCATGATTTTGGTAGCGGCTTTTGTTTGTTGAACGATCTGGTGTTAGCGGCAAAACATGCGCTGACCTTTGAACATATCGATAAAGTGCTTATCGTCGACAGCGATGTTCACCATGGTGATGGTACAGCAACTCTTTGCCAAGAGAATGACGACATCATTACTTTGTCGTTTCACTGCGATAAGAACTTCCCTGCACGCAAACCGTCATCCGATTTAGATGTGCCATTAAGCCGTGAAACAGAAGATGAAGAGTTTTTACGTTGTTTTGAACAAGTCACCAAACTGGCGATTGCTCACCATCAACCTGATCTCATTATTTATGATGCGGGGATCGACATTCATAAAGACGATGAACTGGGTTACTTGAATGTTTCTACGCAAGGGATATTTGAACGAGACTGTTTTATGATTGGATTAGCACAATTTGAGTCTATTCCAATGGCGTGTGTGGTTGGTGGCGGGTACCGCACTCAACATCAAGATCTGGTGCCGATTCATATGCAGTTATTGAAAGCAGCTTATGAAATTTATGGTTAAACGTCCCCCCAAAAAACCTATTAAAGAAACCGGCTATCTAAAAACCCCTCGCACCATAATGGTTCGCACCCGCACCAAAAAAGACATGGAATTGCACCAATATGGCTTAAATAAAGTACTTTCTTATTAGATAGTTACTCATTTTTGCGACTATTTATGGTCTATAAATTGCTTATCCTCTGTGTCTACAAAAAATACAAGGGATGTAAATGAACCTGACGGACAAGGAACGCAGTTGGCTTAATTGGCTTGGTGTGACAGGTAAACTGGTAATGCGAAGAGCCTGTTTTCTAAATCGAAGTAAAACAAGAGAGCTTGAGCAAGCATTTGAAAGCATCGCTCACACTCGCGTTAAACTGCTTCACAATTGGGTCAAGAATCAATGGGACTTCCTAGAGGACTCTGCTGTTTATTTAGCGAGTCGAAATGAAGAGCAAGCTGAGGATACGTTAGCGAGCCTGCTCAAACGCAGTTCGGATTTTTCTGAGTTAGCGATCATTGATGGCAAAGGCATCGCACAAGCTTCGAGTTTTCAAGAGCATGTGGGTGTTGCTATCGGAGATAAAAAAGCAATATCAAATACGAAGCAGCGCTATCTACACGGGCCGTATATGGACTCGCGCACTTTGAATGTAGGAGCATCGAGCTCTTTGTTTCATGACCAAGTCACATTGATGTTTTATGTGCCGTTCTCTCGAGACGATAACACACAGCAGTTCTTGTGTGGCAGAGTGCCCAATGATGTGATTAGCGATATCATTCAACGAGAAGCTGGGCATATCTACAGTGAGTCGGGTGATAACTATATCTTTATGGTGGACTCGATTCATGATCCACATATTCAACCAGGTGTTGCTCTATCTCGTTCTCGTTTTGAAGATAACACTTTTTCTCATGGTGAGAATTTAAAGCAAGGAATCAGTACTGACTGGGGAACGGTCAAGATTCAACAACACACTGAGTTCGAAATTCGCTTTACCGATCCGGCCACTAATCAACTTCATCCGGGGGTCAGGGAAACCATTAAAAATGGCAGCAACCTGTTAGTGGGATACCCCGGTTATTCAGACTACCGTCATATACCGGTTATTGGAAAAGGACTTACCTTTCAGCTGGACGGATCTCCAGACACCTTTGGGATGATGTGTGAATCCGATTTGGAAGAAGTCTATAGAGACCGAAGCTTGAGTTATACCCTATCTAAGCATTTTATCGGATGTATGTCGTTACCCATCTTTATTCCGTTATTGCTCTCCAACCTTTATTCACTTTCGCCTTACTTACAAAGTGGCCTTATGTTCGCTTGCGCAATAGTGAGCTTAGGCCTATTCAGATGGATCAGCGCCAAACCGTTAGCGAATAAAGTTCATGAGATGACAGGGGTTATGCAAACCTTAGCGGAAGGCGATGGCAATTTAAGTCGGAGACTCGACCCAACTACATTCAGTCATAATGAACTTGGTAATTTGGGGCGTTGGACCAACAGTTTTATCGATAATTTGGATAATACGGTTAGTGAGTTGGTTCATGCTAGTCATGAAGTCAGAGAAGTTTCAGAGTCTATGTTCCGCCGCAGTGTGGTAATGAGCCAAACTAGCGACGAGGCATCACAGGCGTTAAGTAATATGCTGCAATTGAGTCAGTATCAACAGAGTGAAATTACCCATGCGACTGTATCGGCAACGCAAATGGATGTGGTAATGAAGCAAGCAGTTCTTAATGCGGAAGAGGAATACAATCAGTCCGTCGAAGGTATGGAGATTGTTCGGAATATCGTAGAAAGCTCAGCGAACAGTGTGAATGAGGTGAATGATGAAATGTCCAAAGTGTCTGACATTATAGACATCATTACTGACATTACCGCGCAGACTAATCTTTTAGCCTTGAATGCGGCCATCGAGTCGGCAAGAGCGGGTGAACACGGGAGAGGATTCTCTGTCGTCGCATCTGAAGTCAGAACTCTGGCTGACCGGACATCCCAAGCCGCTAATCATATTAGTGACCTGATGAAAGAGCTACATAGTAAGTCTCGTAGTGCTGTTGAGTCTATGGAGCAAGGTGTTGAGAATGTGAGTAAAGGAAACTTAACAGTAGACTCAAACGCTCGCAGTGAACAAATTCAAGCGGCGGTTTCTGAGCTCTTTACCACGATGTCTAACCTAGATGAAAATAGTCAGCAGAATGGGCAAACTGCCGATAAGGCGCAACGGTCTATATCTGACTTGCAACTCTCTACTAAACAATTAGCACGTAGAGTGTCTTTAATGGGGAATGCGTTAAGCCGATTGGATCAATTAATCGGACGCTTTGAAGTTAGCAGAAAAGTTGCGTGATGCACTGGCTTGATAAGTTGAGTGTATAAGCTTCAACTTAGATACATAAACCTTAGATGCAAAAAAGCCGCTGATTTCTCAGCGGCTTTTTTTAATGTGGTGGAGGGATAGGGATTTGAACCCTAGAACCGCTATTAACGGTTGCCGGTTTTCAAGACCGGTGCTTTCGACCACTCAGCCATCCCTCCATTGGCGTGAATAATATAAGGGGGAGACTGCCTTGTAAACCCTTAATTATCATAATCTTGTTTGGTTGCTTGTTTTCTAGTCATTAGCGGCAATAAAAAAGGGAAGCAGCATGCTTCCCTTTTTTATATGGTGACTAGTTAATCATTTTTTGTGTAGAAACGCTGCAGCTCTGTTAAGCCTTGCATTAATACTGGTAAGCGAGGGCTTACATCTTTTAGGCGTTTGTAGTTTTGGTCATACAACTTGTAGTTACCAAATTTATCTAACACAGTGGTTTGCTGGTCGGTAACAAGGGCAAGTTCACGTGAGTCACCCGCGAGAATCCACTTTCTTTTACGCTCATTAAACAGGCTGCGACCGCTACTGAAATCTGTTGGGTTTGAAGATACGCCCAATAGCTCTTGCATCAACGTTACGGACACGTCTAAATGACTAGAACGGTGAGTGTATTCAGAAGCAGACTTACCAGGCCAGCTGATAAACAGTGGCACTTGTAATTGATAACGACTGTAGTTGGAGTTTGCGCCCCAGCTGTTGGTCTTAGTTTCGTTAAACTCGCTACCGTGATTAGAGGTAATGATAACCACCGTGTTGTCGGTTAGCTCTAAGCGTTCCAGTTCAGCATAGATTGTTGCTAGCTGAGCATCGGCTGCTTGAGCAGATTTTTGATAGTCTGCAGCAAAACGTTCTGCTGTCGTTAACGTTGAGTCTGACTCTGAACTTGAATCGTAGCTAGAGAAGTTATCCAGCGTGGTCAGCTCAATGAAGTTAAACCAAGGACGTTTAGCTTGTGGTGATTGAATCCAGTTAGACCAAGCTTGTATCGCGCTTTTGTCATCATAAGTTGCTTGCTCTGGCATAACATCACGGCCTCGGAAGATGATTTCCGAGTAAAGTGCATCGTCAAAGTTGTCGCCACTGAAAGCCGCAAACTTATAATTGTGATTATCTAAAACGTCCAACAGTACTGCACTTGAACCCTGAGCTTCGATGCTGCTTGCGTAGCTGCTTGGAAGGCCATAGAACAAACCGAAGATACCAAACATGTCGTTACTTGAACTGTAGTGATTGGTGAAGTTGATCGATTGTTGTGCGTAGGCATAGCTGTTTGGCATCGCTGTGGCATTAAGTGCATCAGAGCGAAGGTTGTTTACACTCACCATCAGGATATTAAGATCATCACTGCGGCGGTTGTATTGAATTTTTTCGAGCGGGTAGCTAACTAAGTTTACGTTCTCTTTGTTGGCTTCTAAACGCTGTAAATATTCTTCACGGTCTAATAGGCCATGTTTTTCCATAAAGCTTTTCGCTGTCATTGGGTATGACAGTGGGAAGTTCGCTTTCTGGCTAGTAATTGGGTTGTAGAAATACGCATCAGCCCACATGTAAGTCAAGTGGCTGCTGATGAAACACAAGAAGAAGACGGCAGTAATCGGACGGCCAATGTGTTTATGAGACAGTTTACGTTGCTTACGCCAAACCCACTCAGACAGACCTAGCTGTAATAAGAAGATAAGTGGCATAACAATGAAGAGGTGTTGCAAATCAGATGTGAATGCAGACTCCTCTCCACTGAATAAAACCTCCCACACGACAGGTGTCAGGTGGAGGTTTATATTTTGATACGTTTGGGTATCAATCAGTAGGACAGTTAAACCTATGGTTGCAAAGCAAACGGCAACCAAACGTAATAACTTCCTCGACGGAAGAATAAAAGTGAGCGGAAACAGCACTAATAGATAAAGCGCGAATACTAAAAATCCGAAATGACCAACCCAAGATGCAGCCAAATAAAATTGACCCAATAGGGTTTCTGGCCAAGCAGATTGAGTAATATAACGAGTACCAATCAACATCGCAGCAATGATGTTGAAAAATGCAAACCAGTGACCCCAACCAACAAGTCGAGATACGCGATCGCTATATGAGTTTGCGCTGTCTACCATTTATAATTCTTTTATCCGTCAATCAAATTTAGTGAGACTTTTTATCTTCAAGAGAAGAGATTAAAGCTTCGGCAAATTTTTCAGCAATTCCTTTGCGTTGTGAAGCAGCAACATTCTGATTTAAGACATTGGTTGCGATATTTCCAGCGATCATCAGTGAAAGTTCTGGTGAAGCTTTGTGCTTAGTGAGTACAGCACCTACTTCAGCTAGGATTTTTTCAACTTGATCATCTGTGTATTTAGATATAATCGGCATAAGGACTCTAATAATGATAGTAAAAGCGGCTTATGATAACCTACTATGCACGACAACTGAAACCTGAACGGTAATATTTTCACTATGAGCCTTCACCTTTCCAACGTAATTTTACACCAGCTGAGCAAGAACGATCAGGATGAACTGATTGTTAACTATCGTGCTGAATCTCTAGAGAACGATGCTTCATCTGAAAGCCTAGTTGCTGAACTTCACCGTGTTTTTAATTCAAAAGCAGGTAAAGGGTTTGGTTCTTTCAAATCCGACAGCGAATTCCAGCAGTCGTTGCATGAATTTCGAGCGGGAGAGCAAAGTTTCTATGATTTCTCTCAAAAAAGTGCGCTACGTCTAAAAGATGAGTTATCGAAATACCCATTTGCTGACGAAGGCACTTTGGTACTCGCTGAATACCAATCACTGGCGACAGACTACCTTTTCATCGGTTTACTGCCTTCGAACCAAAGTTTGAAAGTGACTGAAGGGTTAGACATCAGTGCGACTGATTACCTTGATATCTCAAAGATGGATATTGTGGCGCGCCTTGACCTTTCAACATACGACACAGACAAAGAGTCAAACCGTTACTTAACTTACATTAAAGGACGTGTTGGCCGTAAAGTCGCGGATTTCTTCTTAGATTTCTTACAAGCTGAAGTCGGTTTGGATGCGAAACAGCAAAACCAAGTACTGATGCAAGCGGTAGAAGATTTCGTTTCAGACTCTAAGTTAGAAAAAGAAGAAGCGATCAGCTATAAAAAGCAGGTTGCGGATTACTGTAACGAACAGCTAAAAGCGGGCGATGAAGTTCAAGTTCGTGAACTTTCTGGAGAACTGCCAGCAAGCACTGATGGTACAAGCTTCTTTGACTATACTAGTGAGCAAGGCTACGAGTTAGAAGACAGTTTCCCCGCTGATCGCGCAACTATGCGTAAACTAACAAAATTTGTTGGTGCTGGTGGCGGTTTGAATGTTAGTTTTGATAGTCTGCTTCTAGGCGAACGTATCTTTTACGATCCGGAGGCAGACACGCTAACGATTAAAGGCACTCCACCGAACTTACGTGACCAACTGACTCGCAATAAGTCATAGTCCGAAGTTAATGAGTAAAAGCGGCAGCAAGATGTTGTCGCTTGTTTTGTGCTTAGTCTTTTAGCAAGTGTCATGGCTTCAAGTTAACACGCACAAGGAATATAGATGGAACAATCAGTAGCAAAGCCCAAACGCTTTAAAAAACCGGCCACTTTCTTGGTTGTGCTCTTGGCTCTGTGGCTACTTCCTTCATTGGCTCTCCTTAATCTAAGCCGTTCCTACACCAATTCTCTTGCTCAAATTGAAGAACTCGGTATTCGCGTCAATGAATTGAGGCAATCGCTTTATTTCTCTGAGCCGCTGCGAGTCTCTCGTATCAATGAGTTAGCACTTGATGCTCAGTTGGTTTATTCGATCCGACTGCAGATTGAATCTGATTTTCAACACGCCTTGTTTCGTCCTGATGCGAATCAACTGCTTTACGTAGCCGATCAGTTCCTAGAAAAGTTTGATGAGTTCATCCCGATAGAAAGCCAGGTTCAAGACATCGTTGACAATATTAAGATACTGCGCGCTGATAAAGAGCTTTCCCTTAAACTAAAACCGCTACTCAATGAATTCGGCGTTGTTGTCTTTGAAGCGATGTATTCTGACAATCAAAGCTCGTCAGCGACTTATCGTGCGTTTGATTCCATTCTAGAAAAATCATATTCATTAAAAACTGAAGAGCAAGACGCACTGCAACAGTTATTGGCTGATGCCTCAGCGTTGTTGAGTGATTACGCTCAGCTCAATTATTTAGTCGATAAAATCAAGAAAAACTCGGTGAACGAACAGATCATTAAACTTGAAGCTGAGTTCCATGACCGTCAGTTTAACCTATTGCTAGTGATGCTAGGTTTAAGCTTGGTAACGATGATCACACTAGTGTTGTGGGGCGTTAGATCGAGAAAATTGATTCAACAAACAGACAAAGAACTGAGTCCTGAACCATTAGCCGATTCAAGTAAGGAAAATGCTCTCTCTGCGGTGAGACAACCAACTAATGACCCTTCCGTATTGAAGATTACGCCAACG
This sequence comes from Vibrio sp. QJM3NY_39, assembly GCF_057785895.1. Lineage (NCBI taxonomy): Bacteria > Pseudomonadati > Pseudomonadota > Gammaproteobacteria > Vibrionales > Vibrionaceae > Vibrio > Vibrio sp. QJM3NY_39. Next base: position 1,047,646 of record NZ_CM173505.1, read on the forward strand.
AGCAAACATTCCGACCTTCAAGCTCAAGAGGGCATTAACGTAGCAAGCCAGGAAATTGTTCAGCAGAACACAGAGGAAGCTCCAGTGGCAGAGAAACACATTGCAAGTGTCACTGATTCAAAGCCTGCGATTGATATTGAAGACATGCTAGAAACGCTTGATGGTGATGCTGAGTCTGTCGAATTGCTACTTGGCGTCTTTGTACAAGATCACGCTGATGATTACACGAAGTTCAAATCTCTTCTCACTAAAGATGAAACCTCTGCTGCTCGTATTGTACATAGCTTAAAAGGTGTGGCAGGCAGTATCAAAGCGTCTCGATTAGCGATCATTGCAGCAACTATTGAAATGACAATGAAACAGTCGAGAGCGATCAGTGAACACGATTTAGAAGAACTAGAGGCGGCAATAAAAGCCTCTATAGATGCTGCGTTTGAATATTTAGATAAGCAGCGTTAACTTTTGTAGGAATTTTGACAATACTCTGACGAAGTGCTCATACAATCCGCGCCCTTAGTCTTTGTCAGAGGTTTACATGTTACGATTTTCGAGTCGACGTTGGATGGTGTTGGTGCTTAGTATTGCGCTAAGTGGTTGTTCTCTATTAGAAGTTAAGTTAGATACTCAGACGACGCCTCTCACTCAACAAGAGCTGAATGCTCGAATCATGACGCGTGAATACGGCAAGATGTTTTTTATGCGAGTAGAAGACTCTGCCGATCTCATTGCTCAATCTTACCCTGCTGATGACACCTTACATCAATCTTATGTCTTGCTTTGGAAGATCCATGCGGAGCAGGGCTTACAGCAAGCGGCTTATCAAACTTCACCGATGTCTGCCTTAATCGACTCGTGGGTGTTCACTGCCCAAATGAATCAGTTTTATCGCCAAGGCGATGGTGCGGATCTGTTCGCGACGGATCATGCGGTAGAGACTGCTCGTTTTCTTGATCAAGAAGCAGAAAAACTGGCAAAGGGTGTATTGAGCTCGAGTGATTTCAAGAACAGCAAAGTGTTCGTTGCGCAGTTTGCTGCTAGCCACCCATTTAAAGACCTCACATTCAGAATCACCCCCGCTTACCGTGAATGGCTGAACTATCTAGGTAAAGACGAGTCACAAATTGTCCAGAGCTTAGGCACCATGCCAGAAGCAATGAGTGACGCATCCGATCGTTTAAGTTTGATGGCTGACCAGACGCCTAAACTAATGTCTTGGAAAGCGGAGCTGGTTGCGTTAAACAGCTCGCTAACGGGTGAAGACCTGTCTATGACATTAGAAAGTCTTCGTCAAACGTCAGCAAGCATGCAAGACTTCATCGAGAACAACCCTGAGTACATGCAAACACTGGCTTCTATTATGTCGACAGAAATGCAGCCTCTACTCAACGATCTTAGCGACAAGACAGACCAGAAATTAGCGATGCTCACTGAAGAGCGTGTGGCGTTAGAAAAAATGGTGACACGTGAAAGAGAAGCTCTGGTAGAGATGATTGCGAAAGAGCGCATTGAGATTGCAGGTATCGTGACTTCAGAGAGGGAGTTGTTTACGCAAGACCTTGACCGCGTATCTCAAGAGGTGGTGGTACTTGCTATTGATAAACTGATGGAGTTAATCAAAGGTGTGATTATCTACTTCATCCTGTTTATCTTAGTGGTGTTTTTTGCACCGTTAGGCATCGGTTACTGGCTGGGTAAGCGAACCATAAATAGATGAACCAGTAGATTAAAAAAGAGCGCTCTAGGGCGCTCTTTTTGCATTTATATCATTAACGTTTTTGTGCTTACTTTCTAAAGCTCTGAGGCATTAACTTATGCTTGCTGCTTAGTAAGCTCTGCCGCTTCTTCAGTTTCAACGGCTGGTGCTGTTGGTTCACACTTATCAACGAACCAACCCATGTAAGAGGTAACGATAGTCACGATGATACAGATGAAGCTTAGCCACATGAACGGTGCGTAAGATAGCGTTGCAACGCCTAGAATACTCGCCATGTAGATACCGTTATCACTCCAAGGAACCATACCTGACGTTAACGTGCCACCAAACTCAGCATTACGAGATAGGTTCTTACGTTTGTAGCCCAAGCGGTCGTAGTTCTTCGCACAGATTTTTGGCGTAAGGATTAACGATACGTACATCGCAGAACCGAACACGTTACCCATGAAAGCCGTACCAATTGTGCTCGTAGCTAGAGAACCTGCGCTGTTTACACGGCGCTCGAACACTTTAGCAATTGTCTCTAGTACGCCCACTTTATCCAGTAAGCCACCAAAACCTAGACCAAATACGATAACCGCAACCGAACCAAGCATTGAAGACATGCCGCCACGGTTAAGAATCGAATCAATAAACTCTACGCCAGATGAGATAGAGAACGGTGCCCAAGCAGTGTTGAATGCCGTTAGGAAATCGATCTCTTGGATCATGACTGCCCAGATAATACCAAGCAGAGAACCAAAGCTGATTACTGGGAATGAAGGCATACGGAAAGCCAACAGGCCAAGCACGATCAGTACTGGAACGAATGAGTAAGGCGTGATGTAGAACTGAACTTCCATTGCTTTGATGACAGAATCTACTTGGCTCATGTCAACATTACCTGCGTAGTGGAAACCAAACGCAGTAAACATGATACCAGTAATAATGTAGCTGATTAGCGCAACAGGCAGCATGCCTTTGATGTGTTCAACCACTTCGACACCAGACATTGAAGAAGCCAGAATCACTGAATCAGAAAGTGGAGACATCTTGTCACCGAAGTAACAACCTGATAGTACCGCACCCGCTGTAATTGGTGCTGGAACACCTAAGCCTTGGCCAATACCCATCATCGCGATGCCTGCAGTACCCGCGGCACCCCAAGACGTACCGGTCGCCAATGCGGTTAGAGAACAGATGATCATGGTCGCTAAAAGGAAGATAGAAGGGTGGATAGCTTTCAGACCATAGTAAATGATAGTAGGTACGATCCCGCCTGAGATCCAAGTACCAACAAGAGCGCCAACGGCTAAAAGTATTAAAACCGCGCCTAAGCCATTGGATATTCCTTTGAGTGCTGCTTTTTCTAAGTCTTTGTATTCGTGGCCAAGACGAATACCAAGAACCATGATAATGAACCAACCAATATACAAGGCAAGTTGAATTGGAAGGTCAAGCTTTGCTGTAAAGGAAAAAGCAAGGGATAGAAATAGTCCTAACGCGATGAATACCTGTAATAGGTTCGGTAGGCGAGTTTTACTCTGCTTCATAAAAGCCTCTTGTTAATTCGAGCATTTATAGTGCTTCGTTATAGTGTGTGGTGCAAAACGGACACTACAGTAATTAGTTTATTATATCGAAAAAATACGCCCAAGTTGTGATATTTGACTGTTAACTCAATCAATTGTGGTTTCATAATCTGAAATTTTGTTAAATTCATGATTGTTACATGTTGGAGTTTGTCGCACGTTGTTTTCGTTTTGTAAAATATAATTCTGATTAACCTTGGTTTAAAAGAGGGATTTACTGTTTGTGATAGGTGTCGATTCAAGCGGTTTTGGCGATGTAAATGTTTGAATTTGACGATAATGGGTGCTTTAACAATGGTGTAGACATTGAATGTCGATACAGAGATAACTGCACGATTCATTACGTTCACTTAAAAGAAACGAAAAAGTTACACTTTTTGACAAAAAGCGCTTGAGTTCTGTTTCTGAAAAACTTATAGATGGGGGAGAGCAATTTTTAATTTATACATGGAGAGTGAGCGATGAGAGTAGGTCTAGTTGGTTGGCGCGGTATGGTTGGTTCTGTACTAATGCAACGTATGGTTGAAGAGAAAGACTTCGACTTGATTGAGCCTGTTTATTACAGCACATCTCAGATTGGTATTCCTGCCCCTGTTCTAGGTGGTAAAGATGCGGGTCTACTTCAAGACGCTTTTGATATTGATAGCCTAAAACAGCTTGATGCTGTGATTACCTGTCAAGGCGGCGATTACACATCAAAAGTATACCCAGCATTGCGTCAAGCAGGTTGGAAAGGTTACTGGATTGATGCGGCTTCTACCTTACGTATGGACGCTGATTCAATCATCACTCTTGATCCTGTTAACTTGGCTCAAATCCAGCAAGGCATTCACGGCGGTACTAACACTTTCGTTGGTGGTAACTGTACTGTGAGCTTAATGCTTATGGCTTTGGGTGGCCTTTACGAGAAAGGTATGGTCGAGTGGATGAGTGCCATGACTTACCAAGCGGCTTCTGGTGCCGGTGCTAAGAACATGCGTGAACTGATCTCACAAATGGGTGTGATCAACGATAGCGTAAGTTCAGAGCTAGCAAACCCTTCAAGTTCCATCCTTGATATTGATAAAAAAGTCGCTGATACCATTCGTTCATCTTCATTCCCAACAGACCAATTTGGTGCTCCGCTTGCGGGCTCACTAATCCCTTGGATCGATGTGAAGCGTGAAAATGGTCAAAGCAAAGAAGAATGGAAAGCAGGTGTTGAAGCGAACAAGATTCTTGGCCTAGATGGTCAGCCAATCCCGATTGATGGTACTTGTGTACGAATAGGTGCAATGCGTTGTCATGCTCAAGCACTAACAATCAAGCTTAAGCAAGACGTGCCAATGGACGAGATCGAAGAGATCATCGCGACGCACAATGATTGGGTTAAAGTGGTTCCTAATGACCGTGACATCACGGCACAGGAGCTAACACCAGCGAAAGTAACAGGTACTATGTCTGTACCAGTAGGTCGTCTGCGTAAGATGTCTATGGGTAACGACTTCCTGAACGCGTTCACTGTCGGTGACCAATTACTTTGGGGTGCTGCAGAACCACTACGTCGTACTTTGCGCATTATCCTTGCTGAGAAAGCGTAATAGGCAAGATTGCTTAAATTCTATTAGCTGATAAACCGAAAGGGTTGACGATAAACGTCAACCCTTTTTAGTTTATTGATATCTCGTTATTCGGCCCTCGAAACTGTCCTTAAATCTCTTCGCATCTCGCATCTCGCATCTCGCTACTCGAATCTCGTGTCTGCTTTTATTTCTCGTCGGTGACGACACGCTTGTCTGGGTCTGCCAATTCACTCGCACAGTGTTTGCAATACATGGCATCCGAATCATGGCCAGCGCGGTTGCAGTTCGGGCACTTAACCAACTCTTTGTGTGAGTTCATTTCATTACTGAGTTCTGCGGTAATGATACCCGTTGGGACGGCTAGGATAGAGTAACCCAATAGCATGGTAAGTGAAGCGATCGCTTTACCTAACGCGGTTTGGGGGATCATGTCACCGTAGCCAACCGTGGTGATGGTTACGATTGCCCAATAAATACTGTGGGGAATACTGGTGAAGCCATTTTCTGGTCCTTCAATAACAAAGATCAGAGCGCCGAAGATAACGACCAAGATACCCACTGTACTGAAGAAGATCAGTATCTTTCGTCGTGCCATCAACAGTGAGCGCAACAAGATATTGGAATCTTGCAGGTAACGAACCAGTTTTAGGATTCGGAAGATACGCATCACACGCAGCAGTCTCACCACACCCATAAATGAAGCGCCTGGGAAGATGATCGCTAGATAGGTCGGAAGAATCGCTAATAGGTCAACGACACCATAAAAGCTGGTGGCGTAGGATTTGGGTTTTGGAGAGCAATAAAGTCTCAACAAATACTCGAGAGTAAAGAGGGCTGTAAAGGTGTATTCGATATAACGCAGCTGCTGTGACCATTCGGTCATCACATTAGGGATGGACTCTAAGATCAGAACCAACAGCGAAGCCAAGATTGCAACGATCAGAGAGATATCAAATGCACGTCCGGCTGGCGTGTGAGTACCAAAGATAATGACGTACAAATGATGCTTGAGTGGCTTGCGTGACATAAGGAAAGATTCATCTTCTGTTAAATGCATTAACAATCATTATACAAGCTTCATAATAACGAGGCGAGTGAAAGCCCAATTGCTTTACTCGCCTCATCTATCGTTCAGTAGTGGTTGCCCTTTTTAGAGCAACTGAAATACCGTTAAATGTTATGCCAAACCTGGGAACAGGTTACGTAGACCATTAGCGATGAACTCGATGCCCAATGCACCGAGAATCAAGCCCATGATACGAGTGATAACGTTGATACCGGTTTGACCTAAAAAGCGAACGATAACCGGCGCTGAACGGAACAGAAGCCAAGAGCACGTTGCAAACGCGATGATACTAATGCCAATTCCTACGGTATCAATGGCTGCAGGATAGCGAGAACCATAAACAATGGTCGAGCTGATTGCACCCGGGCCTGCCATTAGCGGCATAGCCAGTGGAACAACACCGATTTGTTCTTTGCTGATGTATTCAGATTTCTCTTGTTTGTTCTGTTTATCTTCACCGAGCTTACCGCTCATCATCGAAAATGCGATGCTCAGCAATAGCAAACCACCTGCAACACGAAATGAATCTAGCGAGATGCTAAACATATCAAGCAGCATTTGCCCCGCAACAAGCGACACAATCAGGATAACGGCAACTGCTATGTTTGCTTGTAAGGCTGTCCTGTTCCTCTCTTCTGGCGGCATATGAGCAGTAAGAGAAACAAAAACAGGCATGATGCCGATAGGGTTTACGGCAGCAACAAGCCCAAGGAAGAATTGCATAAAAATTGCGAGTTCTAAGCCTTGCATGAGAGCGGTCTCCAGTTAGCGTACTTAAAGTTGAAGTGTTGATCTGTGAATAGTCAGAGCGCGTAATGTAAGGGACAAACTCAATTTGCACGAATGAAAAAAACTAACCTGAAATAGGGGATTTTTTTTAGAAAAACTAATTGAATCTCACTTTTGTATTCGCCTTGTTGAAAGCTAGTTGTTAGTGTTTCATTTTGTAACTTGTTATTGAGTAACTGTTAACCATCGCACGAATTTAATAAAAATTATGTCAGAATCTAGCCGCTGCAACGGTATGGATATACTCTCAGTAGCACGAATATAGCTGTATACATGTAATTTAACGGACTAAAAATGAAACTTTTTTACAGTTTATGACGCTATGTAGAAAAAAGTTGTCTGTTTGCTTGTTTTTTGCGCTAACGGAAAGTGTGATATTAATCTATGTAAATCATGCTCTTAAGTTAATTTTTGCGATTGCCTTACTACTTTCTGGTTAATTCTTTTTGGGTAACTGATCTGGGTCAATTTTTTTCACACAGTGAAATAATATACTCAGTCCTGAAAGCAATTTACTAAGAACGCTGATGTTTAAGGTTAAAGGCAAGCAGCGAATTTAATAAAAAGTTTTTAATATTTATTATTTTAGGAGATCCACCATGCCTGTAACTAACTTAGCGGAACTTGATGCTCTAGTAGCTCGCGTTAAAGCAGCACAAGAAGAGTTTGCAACATTCTCTCAAGAGAAAGTAGACGCAATCTTCCGTGCAGCTTCTCTTGCTGCTAACCACGCTCGTATCCCACTTGCACAACAAGCAGTTGCTGAATCTGGAATGGGTATTGTTGAAGATAAGGTTATCAAAAACCACTTTGCATCTGAATTTATCTACAACAAATACAAAGACGAAAAAACATGTGGCATCTTAGAAGAAGATGACAGCCTAGGCACAATGACTATCGCTGAGCCTGTAGGTATCATCTGTGGTATCGTTCCAACAACGAACCCAACTTCTACAGCAATCTTCAAATCTCTAATCTCTCTTAAGACACGTAACGGCATCATCTTCTCGCCACACCCACGTGCAAAGAACTCTACTAACGACGCTGCTAAACTTGTTTTAGATGCGGCTGTTAAAGCGGGCGCACCAAAAGACATCATCGGTTGGATCGACCAACCATCTGTAGAGCTTTCTAACGCGCTTATGAAGCACGACGGTATCGCGCTTATCCTAGCTACTGGTGGTCCAGGCATGGTTAAAGCAGCATACTCTTCTGGTAAGCCTGCTATCGGTGTTGGCGCTGGTAACGTTCCTGTTGTTATCGATGAAACAGCTGACATCAAACGTGCTGTAGCATCTATTCTTATGTCTAAAACATTCGATAACGGCGTAGTATGTGCTTCTGAGCAAGCTGCAATCGTAGTTAGCGAAGTATATGACGAAGTTAAAGAGCGTTTTGCTTCTCACAAAGCTCACGTTCTATCTAAAACTGACGCAGATAAAGTACGTAAAGTTCTTCTTATCGACGGTAACCTAAACGCTAAGATCGTAGGTCAACCTGCTCCAGCAATCGCTGAAATGGCGGGTGTTAAAGTTCCTGCTGATACTAAAGTTCTTGTAGGTGAAGGTCTTGGTAAAGTTTCTTACGATGACGAATTCGCTCACGAGAAACTGTCTCCAACTCTAGGTCTATTCCGCGCAGACGATTTCGAAGACGCTGTTGCTCAAGCGGTAACGATGGTTGAAATCGGTGGTATCGGTCACACGTCTGGTCTTTACACTAACCAAGACGTAAACGCAGATCGTATTCGTTACTTCGGTGACAAGATGAAGACGGCTCGTATCCTAATCAACATCCCTACTACTCACGGTGGTATCGGTGACCTGTACAACTTCAACGTTGCACCTTCTCTAACTCTTGGTTGTGGTTCATGGGGTGGTAACTCTATCTCTGAGAACGTAGGTCCTAAGCACCTTATCAACAAGAAAACTGTAGCGAAGCGAGCTGAAAATATGTTGTGGCACAAACTACCTAAGTCTATCTACTTCCGTCGTGGCAGCCTTCCAATCGCAATGAGCGACCTAGAAGGTAAGAAACGCGCATTCCTAGTAACTGACCGTTTCTTGTTCAACAACGGTTACGCAGACGACGTAGTACAAATCCTGAAAGCACAGGGTATTGAAGTTCAAGTATTCTTCGATGTAGAAGCGGATCCAACATTGTCTGTTGTTGAGAAAGGCGCTGAAGCAATGAAGAGCTTCCAACCTGACGTAATCCTTGCTCTAGGTGGCGGTTCTCCAATGGATGCTGCTAAGATCATGTGGGTTATGTACGAGCACCCAGAAACTCACTTCGAAGAACTTGCAATGCGCTTTATGGATATCCGTAAACGTATCTACAAGTTCCCTAAAATGGGTAAAAAAGCTGAGCTTGTATGTATCACTACAACTTCAGGTACGGGTTCAGAAGTTACGCCTTTCGCCGTTGTTACTGACGACAAGACTGGTGCTAAATACCCACTAGCGGATTACGAAATCACGCCAAACATGGCTGTTGTTGATGCTAACCTAGTAATGAACATGCCTAAGTCTCTAACAGCGTTCGGTGGTTACGATGCCGTAACTCACGCTCTTGAAGCTTACGTATCAGTTCTTGCGAACGAATACTCAGATGGTCAAGCTCTACAAGCTCTTAAGATGCTTAAAGAATACCTACCATCAAGCTACAAAAACGGTTCAGCAGACCCAATCGCTCGTGAGAAAGTACACAACGCTGCAACGATTGCTGGTATTGCCTTTGCGAACGCATTCCTAGGTGTGTGTCACTCAATGGCTCACAAAATTGGTGCTGAGTTCCACCTACCACACGGTCTTGCTAACGCACTACTTATCTCAAACGTTGTACGTTACAACGCGAACGATAACCCAACTAAGCAAACTGCATTCTCTCAGTACGACCGCCCACAAGCACGTCGTCGTTACGCTGAAGTTGCTGACCACCTAGGCCTAAGCCAAGCTGGTGACCGTACTGCTCAGAAGATTGAACGTCTACTAACTTGGTTAGAAGAGCTTAAGAACGACCTAGACATCCCACTATCAATCCAAGCTGCGGGTGTTAACGAGTCTGACTTCATCGCTAAACTAGACGAGCTAGCTGTTGAAGCGTTCGATGACCAGTGTACAGGTGCTAACCCACGTTACCCACTAATCACTGAGCTAAAAGAAGTACTAACAACGTCTTACTTCGGTACTCCTTACGTTGAAGGTGAAACTTTCGAAGGCACTACAGTGATTCTTAAGAAAGCTGACCAAAAGCCAGCTGACGCGAAAGCGGCAAAAGCTAAAAAAGAAAAAGCTAACGCATAATAAGTAAGTATTAGTTTTGAGATAAGTTTTCGCTAGCACGAACCTTATCTATCGGGAAAAGATCAAAGCCCTAGTCGAGAGACTGGGGCTTTTTTTATGTTTACTGCCTGCTCTACGAGGCTTGAAAGGCTAGAGTAACGTCACTCGATTAGAAATGAATGGCTCAAATGTGCTTGGCATCGAGGAAGAACTAAACCTCAGCAGCGACCACTCGCCCACTAAAGTAATCATTAGAGACGATGTATTCCGTTGTTCTGGTCAGTTCATCTTGCAGCTGAGCCCAGTGGCATCGGTTGAGTTTGCCATCGGAGTTATGGACTGCAGGGACAACACCGCCGACTCGAATACCAAATGGAGTCAGTTCTTTGGCCCAGCTATGGGTAAAGCCAGTGATCATTGAGTTCGCACTCTCTAAGCCGGACACGTCATGGAAATCATCGTGAGAGATCACATTCACAATAACGCCTTCTTTATCCTCCTCTCGTAATCTCTCGGCACTGATTTGCCCAAATGCGAAAAGAGTCGTAGCCATAGAAGAAAGATCATTGATAAAGCTACTGACAGGCTGATCGCCAATTAGGCTTGGCATCGGAGAGCTTATCCAATTATTGACCAGTACATCGGGCGTAGTGTTGAAGGTGGTTTGAATAAAATCAAACACACTGAGAATTGCTTGGTTATCATTACTTTTGAGCGTGTAGTGGTAAACCGAGTCAGAAAAACGAGCACATTGTAAATAGGTCGCTTGAAGTGCTTCCGTGTCTTTATCACAAAGGATGACTGTGGCTCCAAGGTTAACAAAGTGGTTCGCAATCGTCCCTCCGAGTCGCGAGCCTGCAGATGTCACCAATATAATTGAGCTTTTTATTTCCATCCCAGCACCTAAATAAATCGTCCATGTCGGATAAGGATGGGTTAAATTTCATACAATGGGTGTGAAGAGGTTCAAACTAAGGCGTGCCAATTGATAAGTTTTTATGAACTTAGTGGCAGCTCACATTTCGCAGTAACTTCAAGTAGTAATCGACAACTTGTATTTCACGCTCACCCAAGGCTGGTGGTTCATATCATTCATGTGAATAATTTGAAATGCGGCGAACTAATCAAGAATAGCAGTGGATAGAGAGCGAAAAGAGGAAAGGTAGTTGGCAGCTATACTTGAGCTTGAATTTGGTACTGACGTTGTGCAGTTGATAGTTCATTGTAGAGCGTAGCAAGTGGCAAATCAGGTACCTGTTTGTTTGCCAATTTACGTCGGTCATGACCAGAAAGGTTTTGGTAAACCTCTTCGGGTAAGTCGGCCGTATCTTCAGGCATGAAGGCAAGGGCTTCCGGTTTCAAGTAATGGCTGAGTTTTGCGCTGGCAAGGCTAGCTTGATGAAAATGATTAGATTGCTGAGCTGAAATCTCATACGAGGATTGGTTCGAACGCAGCTGTTGCGGCTCTGCAACGCCGAAGTGTTTACGCAGGCGATCTTCAGTTGTCTCTGTGACTTCAATGGTATCAATCGGCGTGCAATCACGAACGTCATTAGAAAACATAGATAACAGCAACGCGAAATCTGCACGGCGACCTTGCTCAACCGCTTGGCTGATCCCGATGCCGAACTTCAGTTCGTTGATGATTCCTGCTTTGTCTAAAGTATGTATTTGCATGCTGCCTCTCATTGGATACACCTTTAACGGCATGGAGTCGGCAAACTTTAGTGTTTAATTACAGGCAAATAGAGAATTTATGCAGGGTGGGGAAGAGTGATAGGAGTTGGTCGAGAAGTAAGCTCTCTTGGCTAACTGGCTAACTGGCTAACTGGCTAATAGGCTAATAGGCTAATAGGTTATTAGGCTAAGAAAGGTCTAGATTTTGTGGAATACGACAGATACAAAAAAGCTCACGCCGAGGCATGAGCTTTCAATAGATAACTCGCTATAAATAGCGCAGCGTAAGTAATAATTACTTAGCTAGGTTCTCTTCTACGAAAGACCAGTTTACTAGGTTCCAGAATGCAGCCATGTAGTCAGGGCGAACATTGCGGAAATCGATGTAGTAAGCGTGTTCCCATAGGTCAACAGTTAGAAGTGGAGTAACACCTTCTTCTGTTAGAGGAGTAGCAGCGTTAGAAGTGTTAACGATGTCTAGAGAACCGTCAGCTTTCTTAACTAACCAAGTCCAAGAAGAACCGAAGTTGTTGATTGCTGAATCAGTGAATTTCGCTTTGAATTCTTCGAAAGAACCGAATGCAGCGTTGATAGCTTCTGCAACAGCGCCAGTTGGTTCGCCGCCTGCTTTAGGAGCAAGACAGTGCCAGTAGAACGTGTGGTTCCAGATTTGAGCAGCGTTATTGAAAACACCACCAGTAGAAGTCTTAACGATCTCTTCTAGTGTTTTGCCTTCAAACTCAGTACCTGGGATAAGACCGTTTAGCTTAACAACGTAAGTGTTGTGGTGCTTACCGTGGTGGAAATCTAGCGTTTCTGCTGAGATGTGTGGTTCTAGCGCGTCTTTCGCGTAAGGAAGAGCCGGTAGTTCAAATGCCATTGCTCAATTCTCCATTGATATGAAAGAGTTAACTCTTTCGATTGCTTCCAGTGATATTATTATTCATGGTTCGCTTTACAGCCAACCATGGTCAATTTGCTGACTTGCGATATAGTTTAGCAAGTTTTTACTTTATTAAAAGCTTAATTCATCACTTTTGTGTGAATTGTTAGCTTAGCTCGTAAACCGCTTTTTTTATATGGTTTTTATTCTTTTGGTTTGGGGTAGAATAAAGGCAATAAAAGCCGTAATCCATTAACGAGGAAGCAATGGAAACTATCGATAAAATCAAACAGCAAATTGAAGAAAACACCATTCTACTTTACATGAAAGGTTCTCCTAAGCTGCCAAGCTGTGGTTTTTCTTCTCAAGCATCTCAAGCTCTAATGGCATGTGGTGAAAAATTTGCTTACGTAGATATCCTACAAAACCCTGACATCCGTGCAGAGCTTCCAGCTTACGCACAATGGCCAACGTTCCCACAACTTTGGGTTGACGGTGAGCTGATCGGTGGTTGTGACATCATTCTTGAGATGTTCCAAAAAGGCGAACTTCAGCCAATCGTTAAAGAAGCGGCTGCTAAAGTAGCTGGCGACGACGCAGAGTAAGCTTTAAGCCTTTGTGCTTAAATATTGAATGGAAGGGGCCCTTAATGAGGCTCCTTTTTTGTTTGAATGGTTTGAAAGACTCGATAAGGAATGAACAATGGACGTAAAACTTCATTATGTGCATGACCCAATGTGCAGTTGGTGCTGGGGTTATAAGCCAACATTAGAACTCTTAAAACAGCAGCTACCTGCGAGTATTGAGTTTAACTACGTAGTCGGTGGTTTGGCCCCTGATTCTGAAGATCCAATGTCAGAAGAGATGAAAGGTAAGCTGCAAGCTATCTGGAAGCAGATTGAAGCTAAGTTGGGTACTGAGTTCAACCACGAATTTTGGACTGAATGCCAACCAGTTCGCAGCACTTACCCTGCTTGTCGTGCCGTGATCGCTGCTGGTTTTCAAGACCATTACGAAGCGATGCTTGAAGCAATTCAACACGCTTACTATCTTCGTGCGATGTTGCCACACAGCCAAGAAACGCATTTGCAGTTAGCTGAAGAGCTAGGGATGAATGTGCAACAGTTTGAAAATGATCTTTCTAGTAAGTTATTGGAAAGTGAATTAGATGACCAGTTAGGCTTTAAAGAAGCGATGGGCGTACATTCTTACCCGACGTTAATGCTTGAAGTGAACGGTATCTTTAGTGAAGTTGAGTTAGATTACCAATCGACTGAAGCGACGCTTAAGTCGATTCGTGAAGTGCTTGTGAACAACGCTCCCGCTGCATAATTCTGCGAGAGTTGTCTGTATTAATGCAAATTATTTCCAAGGCTTACTCATCAGAGTAAGCCTTTTTTGTTTGGCGTCGCCGGTTCATTGAGAGGAAGGAAGAGTGGAATGAATCCCAGGAACAAAAAAGACCGCACGAGGCGGTCTTTATAATGTCTTTCTTTAGCTTATAGCTTACTACTTACGGTTTATTGCGTATCGATTCTTAGCTAAAGAACCTAATTACAGAACCATAGCCGCAACCCAACCGAATACGATCAGTGGGATGTTGTAGTGTAAGAATGTCGGTACAACGGTTTCCCAAACGTGCTCGTGTTGACCATCAGCATTTAGACCAGACGTTGGACCTAATGTTGAGTCAGAAGCCGGAGAGCCCGCATCACCTAGCGCTGCAGCTGTACCTACTAAAGCGATCGTTGCCATTGGTGAGAAACCAAATGCAGCCGCTAGTGGAACGTAGATAGTCGCAAGGATTGGAATCGTAGAGAACGAAGAGCCGATACCCATTGTTACCAACAGGCCAACGACTAGCATAAGCAGTGCCGCTAGAGGTTTGTTGTCACCAATGCTTGTTGAAAGTGCTTCAACCAGAGACTCAACGCCACCCGTTTGCTTCATAACCGCCGCAAAACCTGCCGCTGCAATCATGATGAAACCGATCATTGCCATCATGTGAACACCCTTAGTGAAGACATCGTGTGTCTCTTTCCAAGCGATTACGCCACCGAAGGTGAATACCATGAAACCAGCCAAAGCACCGATGATCATAGAGCCCGTCGATAGCTGAACCGTTAGCGCAGCAACAATACCAGCAGCAGCCACTAGAATGTGCTTCTTGTTGATCTCTTTCACTTCGGTTGAAACAACAGTATGAGACGTTTCTTTATATTGACGAGGCTTACGGTAAGTAAAGAATACAGCCGTAAGAAGGCCAAAGATCATGCCTGCAGCTGGTAACAACATTGCCATTGGTACTTGGCTTGCTACTACGTTTTCAAGACCGTTGTCGTGAAGGTTTTTTAGCAGGATGTTGTTTAGGAAGATGCCACCAAAACCGATCGGTAGAACCATATACGGAGTAATTAGACCAAAAGTAAGTACACACGCAACCAGACGACGGTCTAGGTTCATTTTTGCGAATACGCCTAATAGAGGTGGGATTAAGATTGGGATAAAGGCGATATGTACAGGGATTACGTTTTGCGAAGACATGGTCACTAGGATCAAAGACGCTAGGATGCCATATTTTAGACCATTAGACGCTGCACTGTTCTCTTTACCGTGAATACGCTTAATGACGCTTTGAGCAAGCAGATCTGTGATACCAGAACGTGAGATAGCAACAGCGAATGTACCAAGCATAGCGTAGCTAAGTGCGATAGTTGCACCGCCACCTAATCCGCTTTCGAAAGCCGCGACTGCGTCGTTCAAGCCCATACCTGAGGCTACGCCACCGATAATTGCGCTGAACGTGAGAGCAACGACTACGTTTACGCGCATCAAAGCTAAAACCAGCATGATGCAAACTGAAATTACAACAGGATTCATATTATTCTCGGGATGTTGTGTTTTTTATGAAGGCAATACGAGTGAACGTTTACCGACTCTATTTTTTATTCTTCGTCAACAAGAGGCCAACCACCAAGGGCTTTCCATTTGTTTACAATGCCGCAAAATAACTCTGTGGTTTTTTGCGTATCATACAAAGCAGAGTGTGCTTCTTTGTTGTCAAATTCCATCCCTGCAGTGCGGCAAGCTTTAGCCAAAACGGTTTGACCGTAGGCGAGACCACTAAGAGCTGCAGTGTCAAAAGTAGCAAATGGATGGAAAGGGACGCGTTTAAGCTTACAGCGCTCACTTGCTGCATTAACGAAGTTCAAATCGAATGTAGCGTTGTGAGCAACCATGATTGCGCGACTGCAATCTGAAGCTTTTTGTTCTTTTCTCACTAGCTTGTAGATTTCTTTAAGGGCTTCTTGTTCCGACACAGCACCACGTAATGGGCTAAATGGGTCTTTAATTCCGTTAAAGTCTAATGCTGCCTGCTCTATATTTGCGCCTTCAAAAGGCTCAATGTGAAAATGAAGCGTTGATGCAGGGTGCAGATCTCCGTTCTCATCCATTTTTAACGTAATGGCACAGATTTCTAATAATGCATCGGTTTCAGCGTTAAACCCTGCGGTTTCCACGTCGATGACCACTGGAAAATAGCCACGAAAGCGTTTTTTTAGGGTCAGAGCTTCGTTTTCTACAGTCATGTTAGCCCAAATAAGTGTGATTAAGGCTGCATTATTGCAGATAATAGCAGTGATAAAAACTAGGGAAGGGCAATAAATCATAAATTACCTAATCCATTGCGGCTTGATAATTGCATATTTAAACGTGAGAGAAAAATGCGGCAATTGGCTGCATTGTTAAACGAATTGCTTAAGAGATACTCCACTTTATGAAGAAACAACTCATAACAGGTTCAATGCTATTTTCGCTACTTATGTCGTCACCAGTAATGGCACAAGAAAAGCGTTACGGAGCATCTCCTCAACAGTCGACGTGGGAGATGGTGGCCAACACGCCACTCGAATGCCGCTTGGTTCACCCTATCCCAAATTTTGGTGATGCTGAGTTTACATCTCGCGCGAGTAAAAAAATCATTTTGGACTTTGAGCTTAAAATGCGTCGCCCGATGGGTGCTACGCGTAATGTCAGCTTGATTTCGATGCCGCCACCTTGGCGTCCGGGTGAAAGTGCTGATCGCATGACAACCATTAAGTTCTTCCAACAATTTGATGGCTACGTTGGCGGTCAAACGGCGTGGGGAATCTTGAGTGAGTTGGAGAAAGGGCGCTACCCGACATTCAGTTACCAAGAGTGGCAGAGCCGCGACCAGCGAATCGAAGTGTCGCTGTCGTCGGTGTTATTCCAAGAAAAATACAATGTGTTCAGTGACTGTGTTGCTAACCTGCTGCCTTACAGCTTTGAAGATATCTCTTTCACTATTTTGCACTATGACCGTAACAGTGATCAGCTGAACAAGTCGTCGCGCAAAAGGCTGAGCCAGATCGCCGATTACGTTCGCTATAACCAAGACATCGATCTTGTGCTGGTGGCAACGTACACCGATTCTGTCGACAGCAAAGGAATTAGCCAAAACCTTTCAGAGCGCAGAGCGGAATCGTTAAGAGAGTACTTCAAATCTTTAGGCTTGCCAGAAGATCGTATCCAAGTTCAGGGCTATGGTAAACGTCGCCCGATTGCAGACAACAATTCGCCAATTGGTAAAGACAAGAACCGACGCGTTGTTATCTCTTTAGGTCGTACGCAGGTTTGAGCAGAATAATTGCTTGTTTTGAAATCAGATAGCCCGTCGTAATGACGGGCTTTTTTGTCTTTAAAATTTGGAGCCATTGTCTAAAAGTAACTCGTTTAGTTCAAGCGGAAACGAGCGATCATTTCACAGTTGGTCGCGGTATCGATCTTTTCTACCATAGAAGCAATTTTAGGGTTGGGATGGCGTTTCATAAAATCGATCAGTGCTTTCTTACAGCAACCAATAGAATCGATAAAGCTGGAACATTGAGTGTTAGGGCACTGCGGGATCAGTGTCAGCACTTTTTCTGAAGCCAATTGAAGATACTTGAGCTCGTATTCGGTATCACCAGCCCATCGCCAGAATTGCGCGAGATTGTGGCAAGAGATCACTGAGATCAGTAGGCGTTCGTCAGCCTGAATATCGGTACGCTCAGTGATTTCTTCGCTCAAGTTCAATGCTTGCTGATAGTGAAGAATACTTCGTACAGGATCGTCGAGCTGCAATGCAGTATCGGCAAGTAACGTGTGTTTTTCCCATTCGCTAATCATTGTATTACCTCACTAATCAATAGGTGGTTAATTTAAATGATAATCATTATCATGTAAAGTTCCATTAGTTAGATTGTTAATAATAATTGGTGAAGGGTATTGTTCATGCATGGAAACATAAAAAAGAAGCGAGCACTACGCTCGCTTCTTTTTGTATTGGTTTAGGCTTTTATTTTCAAAGCCAAACTTCATAGCGGTTTGTTAGGAATTAACCTTCTAGACCAGCACTTGCTTGTTTGTTCTGAATAAGTTCAATCATGTAGCCATCAGGATCTTTAACGAATGCGATGTGTGTAGAGCCGCCTTTAACCGGACCAGCTTCACGCGTTACGTTACCGCCTGCTGCTTTAATTGCATCACACGTTGTGTAGATGTCATCAACACCGATAGCAACGTGACCAAAAGCTGAGCCAAGGTCGTATTCAGTCGTGCCCCAGTTGTGAGTCAGCTCAATCACAGCTCCTTGAGATTCATCACCAAAGCCAACGAAAGCCAGCGTGTATTCGTACTCTTTGTTTTCGTTCTTACGTAATAGCTGCATGCCCATTACATTGGTGTAGAACTCGATAGACTTGTCTAGATCACCCACGCGTAGCATGGTGTGTAAAATACGACCGTTTGACATGATTTGCTCCTAGCTTTAATTATGTATACGTTTTTGTAATTCTGTTTTATGCCGCTAGATAAACGCGGCGCTTTTTGGCCAATAGGCTTGTTAGCCTCTTTCGCTTAGGGCTAACAGCTTATGAGCCTAGACGTCTGTCTTCTCTTTGAACTCACATAGGTCTTCAATGATACAGCTGCCACAGCGTGGTTTACGCGCGACACAGGTGTAACGACCATGAAGAATGAGCCAATGGTGGACATCCAGTTTGAATTCTTTTGGAATGACTTTGAGCAGCTTAGCTTCAACATCATCGACCGTTTTACCCATCGCTAACTTGGTGCGGTTTGATACACGGTAGATGTGAGTGTCAACGGCAATGGTTGGCCAACCGAAAGCGGTATTCAATACTACGTTGGCAGTCTTACGGCCAACGCCAGGAAGGGCTTCTAATGCAGCGCGATCTTCCGGTACTTCACCATTGTGTAGGTCAAGCAGCATACGACACGTTTTGATGGTGTTTTCTGCTTTCGAATTAAACAGGCCTATGGTCTTGATGTACTCTTTTAGGCCATCGACACCTAGGTCGAAAATAGCCTGTGGCGTATTAGCAATGGGGTAAAGCTTATCAGTGGCTTTGTTGACGCTGACATCGGTTGCCTGCGCAGATAAGAGCACGGCGATCAGCAACTCGAAAGGGCTGTTCCAGTTAAGCTCAGTTTCTGGCTTTGGATTGTTTTCTCTTAAACGCTCAAGTATTTCTACTCGTTTTACATTGTTCATAGCGACATTACTTTCAAATAGTTAGGGCTTGAGTTCCGGCGAAGTTCTTTCAAACTACTAGTTTCAAAATAACAAGTTCCGCAATGGTTCAGGCTTTATCATCGGTTACGCGCTCTTATGAGCGTCATTATTATGTGTACTTGGTCAATCTATTTACCTGCTGGGCGGTTGAGCTACTCAGCAGGGTTCAAGCTACTGTAACTTATCAGGCATTGGTAACGCGAGCGCGTTCAATGGCTGGTTTTTCTTGTTTGGGCTGCCTAGCTTTAGCTTGGTTGTCGATGATGTTTTTCAAAGCAATCAAGAAACCAACACCAATAAAGGCACCTGGTGGAAGCAGAGCTAACAAGAAGCTGTTATCAAATTCAAATATCTGGATTCGCAATACCGAAGCCCAATCACCAAGGAGCAGGTCTGCGCCATCAAATAGGGTTCCGTTACCAATAACCTCGCGCATCGCACCCAATACAACCAGTACCGATGTCATGCCAAGGCCCATCCAGAAACCATCTTGAGCAGCAGGTAAAACTTCGTTTTTAGAAGCGAAGGCTTCCGCTCGGCCAATGATGATACAGTTGGTTACGATCAGTGGGATGAAAATACCCAAAGATAGGTAAAGCCCGTATGCGTAGGCATTCATCAGTAGTTGAACACAGGTTACTAGTGATGCGATGATCATCACGAATACTGGAATACGAACTTCTTTTGGCACATGGTTTCGAACCAAAGAGACAGAAACGTTCGAACCGACCAATACAAGCAAGGTAGCAATACCTAAGCCAAGTGCGTTCGTCACTGTCGAAGAGACAGCCAACAGCGGACACAACCCAAGAAGTTGCACTAGGGCAGGGTTGTTGGCCCACATGCCATTTTTAATTAGTGTTTTATGGTCACTCATTATTCACCACCACAATTTAGAGGTTGAGCAAGCAAAGCTTGGTTGTTTTGGTTAACGTACTGCACCGCCTGTTTGACGGACTTAACGACAGCTCTTGGTGTGATGGTCGCGCCAGTAAACTGGTCAAAGTCACCACCATCTTTGCGAACTTTCCAGCGACCAAGATTCGACTCGGTTACTTGTTTACCTGCAAAAGAGAGTATCCAATCACTCACTCGAAGGTCTATCTTATCGCCTAACCCCGGAGTTTCCCTGTGGGAAAGCACACGTGTACCCAAAATGGTACCGTCAATTTTCATCCCAACAATTACTTTTATTGCACCATTGTAGCCATCAGGTGCAATGGCTTCGATCGCAATCGCGCTAGGTTCACCGTTGAGTGTAGCAATATAAGCCGGCATTGCTTGTTCTGTTCCAAGCTCCTCAGCTTCCACCAAAGTACAAGCTGAAAACAGCTCGTTGTCATGAAGATCGTGCGGGATCACTTGGTTAAGCACAGACAGTAACTGAGCCTGTTCTTGTTGTTTGATCTGATCTTTGGTCAGGTAGTGAGTAACGGCCACCAAACCTGTCGAAGCGCAGGCAAAAATCGCAAGTACAAGACCGTTTTTCTTAATTGCATTTAGCATAGTATCTGCTTCCTTAGTGGCCGTATGTACGAGGTTTGGTGTAGTAGTCAATCAGTGGAACACACATGTTGGCTAACAATACAGCAAACGCCACGCCATCAGGGAAGCCACCCCAACTGCGGATAATAAAGACTAACCCGCCAATCAGGGCACCAAATACCAAGCGACCTTTAACTGTCGTCGAGGCTGAAACCGGATCGGTTGCAATGAAGAATGCACCAAGCATGGTTGCGCCAGACAATAGGTGAATGGTTGGCGAAGCGGTTTCACCTGGCGTCAACACCAAGAACACTAGGCTAAATAGGGTCAAGCTACCGATGAAAGCTACCGGAATATGCCATTGAATCACACGTTGCTTAATCAACACTAGGCCACCAACAAGGTAAGCAAGGTTTACCCATTCCCAACCCACGCCAGCTAACCAGCTAAATTGAGGTTGAGATAGAGCTTCAGAAGCGGTGTTGCCTGCTGTTAATGCGGTTTTGAAGGCATCGAGTGGCGTCGCCATTGTGGTGCCATCAATACCTAAACGAGCTTGCTGCAGAGACAACCCTTCATTATTGAAACCAGTAAAGATCATCAAGAAAGAGTCAACAAAGCTTGTTGCTTCAGCCGTTAAGCTGGCCGGTGCATTCCAGCTGGTCATCTGAACTGGAAATGAGATCAGCAAAACAACGTAAGCAACCATCGCTGGATTAAATGGATTTTGTCCAAGGCCGCCATATAGGTGCTTAGCGATGACAATAGCGAAGAACATACCTATTACTAGAATCCACCACGGAGAGTGTGGGGGAATCGCGACACTGAGTAGCCAAGCGGTCACAACCGCACTGTAATCACGTAATGCCATCACTGGCGGACGTTTTCTTAGCAGCATTACAGCGGCTTCAAAGGTAACAGCAAGTGCAATAGCAAATACTAACTGGATGAGCGTACCCCATCCAAAGAAGTAGGTTTGAGCTAGTAGACCTGGTAATGCACAAATAGCCACCCATTTCATGAGATCAGGGGTGCTTCTACGATTGTGTGCGTGCGGTGAGCTGGCGATAAAGAAGGCCACTACTCTTTCTCCTCATTATTCTTTTTGTCTTGCTCTTGCTGCGCCTTTCTTGCTTTAGCACGAGCTATTGCAGCGGCCACGGCAGCTTTTTTAGGATCGACGGGCTCTGATTGAATTTCAGCTTCAACTTCAATCACTGGCTCAGGAGTTTCTGCTGTTTGGTCTTGCTTAGCTTGCTGTGCTTTCTTGGCTTTAGCACGAGCAATGGCCGCAGCGACAGCATCTTTCTTAGCATCGCCAGAACTTTTAACCGGAGCTTCACTTTCGGTTTGAGTAGCTGATTCAGCTTGTTGTGCTTTTTTGGCTTTAGCGCGAGCAATGGCCGCAGCGACGGCATCTTTCTTAGCATCGCCAGAGCTTTTAGCTGGAGCTTCACTTTCGGTTTGAGCAGCTGATTCCGCTTGTTGAGCTTTCTTGGCTTTAGCACGAGCAATGGCCGCAGCGACTGCGTCTTTCTTGGCATCGCCAGAGCTTTTAGCTGGAGCTTCACTTTCGGTTTGAGCAGCTGATTCTGCTTGTTGTGCTTTCTTCGCTTTAGCGCGAGCAATTGCTGCAGCGACTGCGTCTTTCTTAGCGTCGCCAGAACTTTTAACCGGCGCTTCACTTTCGGTTTGAGCAGCTGATTCCGCTTGTTGAGCTTTCTTGGCTTTAGCGCGAGCGATGGCTGCAGCGACAGCGTCTTTCTTAGCATCGCCAGTACTTTCACCTGGAGCTTCAGAAGCTGATTCCGCTTGTTGAGCTTTCTTTGCTTTAGCACGAGCGATAGCTGCAGCAACAGCATCTTTCTTGCCATCATCTGAGCTTTCTGCAGGAGTATCAGCTGCTGCTTGTTGTGCCTTGCGCTCTCGAGCTTGACGCTTGCGCTCTTCACGCAGTTTAGACATTTCAGAATTGTCTGGTTCAGCGCCTTCCGCTTTTTGAGCTGCAGCTTGTTTCGCTTTTGCCTTCGCAATAGCGGCAGCAACCGCAGGTTTCACTGCTGGCTCTTCATTCGGAGCCTGATCCGTAGCAGCTTTTTGTGCTTTAACACGAGCAATCGCAGCAGCAATAGCATCATCACCGCCAGGTGTTTTCATATCTTTACGGCGGTTATCTGCGGCTTTTTTAAAGCGGTTTTCACGTTCGGCTTTATCACGCTCCATACGAGCGTTCTTCTCTTCAAAACGAATCTTGGCGCGCTCTGCAGCAGCGGCTTCATCTTTTCGAGTTTTGATTTCAGCTTTTGCTTGGCGATAGTACTGAACAAGAGGGATTTCACTTGGGCAGACAAATGCACAAGCACCGCATTCAATACAGTCTTTAATATTCAGCTCTTCACACTTATCCAACTCGTTGGCTTTTGCATGCCATTGCAGTTGTTGAGGAAGCAGTGACGCAGGGCAAGCTTCAGCACACGCGCTGCAACGAATACATTCCATTTCGTAAGTGCTTGGTGAAATCTCACGGCGCGTTGGTGCTAAAATACAGTTCGATGTTTTAGTGATCGGCACATTGGCGTGTGGCAAGGTGAAGCCCATCATCGGGCCGCCCAAAATCAAACGCGGCAGCTTTTTATCGGCTTTGTAGCCAAACTCTTCAAGTAACTCATGTACTGGCGTACCTAGTAGCGCCCAAACGTTACGAGGTTGCTTAAAGGTTTTACCGGTTAATGTCACAACGCGGTTAACCACAGGTTCACCGTCGATTACCGCTCGCTTAATAGAATAAAGAGAGCCGACGTTCTGAACCAAAACACCAATATCTGCAGGAATGCCGCCAGCTGGAACCTCTTTGTTGGTGAGGATCTTGATAAGTTGCTTCTCACCACCAGAAGGGTATTTAGTTGGGATAACACGAATGACGATATCTTTGTCTTTCGCAGCAATCTCAAGAGCTTTTATCGCATCTGGTTTGTTGTCTTCAATGCCGATAACCGTCAGCTTTGGTTGAAGAATGTGTTCAACCACTTCGATGCCTTTTAATACTTCTTCGGCATGCTCTTGCAGCAACTTGTCATCTGAGGTGATGTAAGGTTCACACTCAGCAGCGTTGACGATTAAAATGTCGGTACGACCTAAGCCTGATTGAAGCTTTTTAGCGGTGGGGAAGCCTGCGCCACCCATGCCTGAGATACCAGCTTGGCGAATTACATCAAGCAGTTCATCGGATGTCTTTGTAGAAAAATCTTCAACCGGGTGTTTTGCAACCCAAGCGTCGAGGCCATCAGGTTTAATAACCACGCACACGTCGCTCAAGCCTGAAGGGTGAGCGGTGGTTCGTGGTTCGATAGCGGTAATCACACCCGATGTTGGTGCATGTACTGGCAAAGTAAAACCAGTCTCTAAGGCCGTCAGTTGTTGACCTTTGAGTACGGCATCACCGACAGCAACCAACAAGTTACCAGGCTTACCGATGTGCTGTTTCACTGGAAGAACGATTTCTTCTGGGAGCCTTGCATGCACGATATCAGTAGTATTCGACTGTTTCTTGTTTTCAGCAGGGTGCACACCGCCCGGGAAGTTCCAAATTGAGCCCGTGCGAATTTGTTCAATTAAAGAGATCATACTAACCCTATGCCTTAGGCTCTGACGCGGTCGCATCAGTCGCTTGGTTAGTGATATCAGTAACAGGAATGATGTTCATCTGCCATTTCCAATTTTCAGTCGTTGTTGCCACTGGAATCATTTCGATACAGTCAGTAGGGCACGGTGCGACACATAGATCACAACCTGTACATTCATCTTTGATTACTGTGTGAAGTGCCTTGGTGCCACCAACAATGGCGTCGACAGGGCAGGCTTGAATACATTTGGTACAGCCAATACACATATCTTCATGAATGAAGGCAACGGTTTTTACTTTGTTGTCTAAGTCATGAGCGGAGTCTTCAACTTCTACGCCCATTAAATCTGCAAGCTTTTCAATCGTAGCTTGGCCGCCGGGAGGACATTTGTTGATCTTATCTCCGTTAGCGATCGCCTCTGCATATGGGCGACAACCGGGGTAGCCACACTGGCCACATTGAGTTTGCGGTAAAATTGTGTCGATTTGATCAACGATCGGATCGGCTTCTACTTTAAAGCGAATAGAAGCAAAGCCTAAGATAGCGCCAAAAACGGCGGCTAAAACGGCGAGTGCAATGATTGCAATTAAGATGGTGCTCATGTTTATTTCACCAACCCAGTAAAGCCCATAAATGCCAGAGACATTAGGCCTGCTGTGATCATCGCAATCGATGCGCCTTTGAATGGCATTGGAACATCAGCAACCGCAATACGCTCACGCATTGCAGCAAATAGGATCAATACAAGCGAGAAACCAACCGCAGCGCCGAAACCATAGATGATTGACTGAATGAAGTTGTGGTTTTCATTGATGTTCAGAAGTGCCACACCTAATACAGCGCAGTTGGTGGTGATAAGAGGCAGGAAGATACCCAATAAACGATAAAGGGTAGGGCTGGTTTTGTGAACGACCATTTCCGTAAATTGAACAACCACCGCGATAACCAAGATGAAGCTCATGGTACGCAGGTATTCAATACCCAGAGGGGTAAGGATGTAGGTTTCTACTAGGTATGCAGATACCGACGCTAACGTCAGAACGAAAGTCGTCGCGAGGCCCATGCCAATCGCAGTCTCCAGTTTCTTGGAGACTCCCATGAAAGGACATAGCCCTAAAAACTTCACTAGCACAAAGTTATTGACCAGCACTGTGCCAACCAACAACAAAAGGTATTCGGTCATAATGGATTAATTCTTGAGATTCCGATCCCGATATTATCCTGCTTTGCTTACCTAATAACAACCAAGGATCACTAGGGATTTAGACACTTGGTGAAAAAAACATCAGGTAATCGATTGATTATTAAAGTTACCGTAAGTATAGACGGCCAATTTTTACTTCGTGAGACAGTTTATAGGAGTAGTCAAACTGGATCTTTCATAAGATCATTCTTGAATTGAACTCGATTTACTTCCTACAAATAGGGTCATATTTGTGGCTTTTTGTGCTCAGAACTATCAAAAAGAGAAGGAAAGCTGCGAGTCGAATACGTTCCCAAACCGCTAAAACGCAAAAAGCCGCATCAAGTGATGCGGCTTCTTTAAATTTGGCCCCCTTGTCGAGACTTGAACGCGGGCGGCTAGGTTTGTGACATTAACTTGGAACAAGTTAGTCGCAGTTATATACGAAAAAAGCCCAATCTTTCGATTGAGCTTTTTTCTGAATTTGGCTCCCCTTGCAAGACTTGAACTTGCGACATACGGATTAACAGTCCGCCGTTCTACCAACTGAACTAAAGGGGAATTGCTTGTTAGCGACGCGAATTCTAATAATAGTCCGAATTTCTGTCAATAAAAAATAGCAGAAAAAAATAATATAAATAACTTTACTTTCTTGGACGCCTTACCGGATTTAGCCTTTCTTTAGTTATCCACCAAAATTGTGGATAAGTGTGTGTGTGAAACTTTAACAACAATAATTGGGATAAATCTGAGAATATAAAAATCTGAGGTAAGGTAATGTATTTAAAAGATTTGTATCAAAATATCACGATTGTATAACTTTTGACGATTATAAAATATACAGTAAAACAAGTGCTATTTTTAGATTTTTTGGGGAAAAGTAGTGGATGAAAAGTTGAGTGATTTAGCTGAAGAGATCTTGCAAGGGCACGGATAATACCAAGTTCTAAAAGTAAAAGCTATCACTGATATCTAATCTTAAGATGCATTTCTCTAGATAATAGTTGCAACTACACTCCTCCTAGAGTGACAATGACCTGATTATAAAAACAGTATGGAAATGGCGACCTATGAGTAAACTCTTTGACTTGGTATCGGACTATAGCCCATCCGGAGATCAGCCGACTGCGATAACCAAATTATTAGATGGATTAGATTCCGGTTTGGCACATCAAACTCTATTAGGGGTTACGGGCTCTGGTAAAACCTTTACGTTAGCCAACGTCATTTCTCAATCTCAAAGACCTGCAATTTTGTTAGCCCCTAACAAAACGTTGGCAGCTCAACTTTATGGCGAGATGAAATCTTTCTTTCCGAATAACTCCGTTGAGTACTTTGTTTCTTACTACGATTATTACCAACCGGAAGCCTACGTTCCAACCACGGATACCTTTATCGAGAAAGATGCGTCGATAAATGCTCATATTGAGCAAATGAGACTTTCAGCTACCAAAGCTTTGTTAGAAAGAAAAGATGCCATTATTGTTGCATCTGTATCGGCTATCTACGGTCTTGGTGATCCTAAGTCTTATTTGAAGATGATGCTTCATTTGAGTCGTGGTGAGGTGATGGATCAGCGAGACATCCTACGCCGCTTGGCTGAGCTGCAATATTCAAGAAACGATGTCGCGTTTGAGCGTGGGCAGTTCCGTGTTCGTGGTGAAGTTATTGATATCTTTCCCGCTGAATCTGACCAAGATGCGGTTCGAATTGAAATGTTCGATGACGAAGTGGACTGCATTAGTATTTTTGATCCTCTGACTGGTGCGGTGAAACAAAGAGACTTACCGCGTTTTACCGTTTATCCAAAAACTCACTATGTAACCCCAAGAGAGAAGATCCTTGAGGCGATTGAGAAAATTAAGGATGAGTTGCGCGATAGGGCTCAATACCTAAAAGACAACAACAAACTGTTAGAAGAACAGCGTATTTCTCAAAGAACTCAGTTTGATATCGAGATGATGACGGAGTTGGGTTTCTGTTCCGGTATCGAAAACTATTCACGATACTTGAGCGGCCGTGCGGAAGGGGAAGCGCCTCCAACGTTATTTGATTACCTGCCTGATGATGGTTTGCTGATCATCGATGAGTCACACGTAACTGTGCCGCAAATTGGCGCCATGTATAAAGGTGACCGCTCTCGTAAAGAGACTTTGGTTGAGTTTGGCTTTAGGTTGCCTTCTGCATTGGATAACCGTCCGATGAAATTTGAAGAGTTCGAATCGATCGCGCCACAAACCATTTTTGTGTCGGCCACGCCGGGTAATTATGAGATTGATAAATCAGATGGTGAGATTGCTGATCAAGTGGTGCGTCCTACCGGTCTGTTAGACCCAATCATCGAAGTAAGACCTGTCGCGACTCAGGTGGATGACTTGTTATCTGAAATCAGAATCCGTTCAGTGAAAGAAGAGCGCGTATTGGTCACTACGTTGACTAAACGAATGGCAGAAGACTTAACCGAATACCTTAGTGAGCATGGTGTTAAGGTTCGTTACTTGCACTCAGATATCGATACGGTTGAGCGTGTAGAGATCATTCGAGATCTTCGACTGGGCGAGTTTGACGTGTTAGTGGGTATTAACTTACTTCGAGAAGGTTTGGATATGCCTGAAGTATCGCTGGTGGCGATTCTTGATGCAGATAAAGAGGGCTTCTTGCGTTCTGAGCGTTCTCTGATCCAAACCATTGGTCGTGCAGCGCGTAACTTGGAAGGTCGAGCGATCCTTTATGGTGATTCAATTACTAAGTCGATGAGAAAAGCGATTGATGAAACCGATCGTCGTCGTGAGAAGCAGCAAGCCTACAATGAAGAGCAAGGCATCACGCCGCAAGCGTTGAAACGTAATATCAAAGACATTATGGAGCTAGGTGATCTAACCAAGTCGAAGCAGCAGCGCCAATCGAAGCAAGTTCCTCTATCTAAGGTTGCAGAGCCTTCTGAAAGTTATGCTGTACTTACACCGCAACAGCTTGATAAAGAGATCAGCAAGCTTGAAGCTGCGATGTATCAGCATGCTCAGAACCTAGAATTTGAATTGGCAGCACAGAAGCGTGATGAAATTGAGCAGCTAAGAAAGCAGTTTATTACCAACAGCTAATCTCACTTTTCACTCGAGAAGTTGATCCCCTCAAGACAAAAATTGAGAGTGCTTCAGGCAAAAAAACAGCCAGTAGTAAATATTCTACTGGCTTACGTTTGTGAACACTCGGTCCACTAACAACGTCAGTTGGCTAGGTGACCCGAAGGTCATTTACACCTTTGCATCGTTCGTGCCAGGTAGATAAAACATTGATTATTTGAAGTAAGTAAAAAAACACACTACAAATATTGTGGCTAATTTGCATAATGCAAAGCGGAATGCGACTATAATAAGAAATGCAAATTATAAATGGCTAGGATATGCAATCAAAAACGCTAGATAACAAATCGAAGTATTTGTTGATGGTTGAGGATACCGCTTCGGTAGCAGCTTTATATCGCTCGTATCTTACACCGCTCGAAATTGATATCAACATTGTCGGCACTGGCCGCGATGCAATCGAGAGTTTGAATCATCGAATCCCAGACCTTATTTTATTAGATCTACGTCTGCCTGACATGACGGGTATGGACGTGCTATTTGCTGTAAAACAAAAGTACCCTGAAGTTCCGGTTATCTTCATGACGGCTCACGGCTCTATCGATACCGCCGTAGAAGCTATGCGTCATGGTTCTCAAGATTTCCTTATCAAACCGTGTGAAGCCGACCGACTCCGTATTACGGTGAACAACGCGATCCGCAAAGCCACCAAACTTAAAAACAGCTCGGAACACCCGGGAAACCAAAACTATCAAGGTTTCATTGGTAGCAGCCAAACCATGCAGCAGGTTTACCGAACTATCGACTCTGCCGCATCGAGTAAAGCCAGTATTTTCATCACGGGTGAGAGTGGTACGGGTAAAGAGGTATGTGCAGAAGCTATTCATGCGGCGAGCAAGCGTGGTGACAAGCCTTTCATCGCAATTAACTGTGCGGCTATCCCTAAAGATCTGATTGAAAGTGAGCTGTTTGGTCACGTTAAAGGTGCCTTTACCGGTGCTGCGACCGATCGCCAAGGTGCTGCTGAGCTTGCTGATGGTGGAACACTGTTCCTTGATGAGCTGTGCGAAATGGACTTAGAGCTGCAAACTAAGCTGCTGCGCTTTATCCAAACCGGTACTTTTCAAAAAGTCGGCTCTTCGAAGATGAAGAGTGTCGATGTTCGTTTCGTATGTGCAACCAACCGTGACCCTTGGAAAGAAGTACAAGAAGGTCGCTTTAGAGAAGATTTATACTATCGTTTATACGTGATTCCATTGCACCTGCCGCCATTGCGCGAGCGCGGTGAAGATGTCATCGAGATTGCGTACTCGTTACTAGGCTACATGTCGGTTGAGGAAGGTAAGGCGTTTGTGCGTTTTGCTCAGGAAGTGCTTGATCGCTTTAATCAATATGAGTGGCCGGGTAACGTTCGTCAGTTACAAAACGTATTACGGAACGTGGTGGTATTGAATAACGGCAAAGAGATTACTCTCAACATGCTTCCACCACCATTGAACCAACCGATTGAAAACAGCCTGCGCTTGAAAGAGAAGCAGAACGAAGACATCACGGTAAAAGATATTTTCCCATTGTGGATCACTGAGAAGACGGCTATCGAACAGGCCATAAAAGCGTGTGACGGCAACATTCCCCGCGCGGCCGGTTTCTTAGATGTCAGTCCATCGACGATATACCGTAAGTTGCAAACGTGGAATGCGAAGCAGTAATCACCAAACAATAAGAAAATCATAATGATGAAAGTATTAAATCAGCAAAAAGTTGATGAACTTGCCGGTGAAATAGGGCAAGAGAATGTACCAGTTTTGCTGGAAATCTTCTTAGGTGAGTTGAAAGGCTATTACGAACATCTAGAGATAAATAAAGCATCGGATACATCTAAGTACTTGGCTGATATAAGCCATGCACTTAAGAGTAGCGCTGCGAGTTTTGGCGCAGATTCTTTGTGTAGTTTTGCGATTAGCTTAGACGCAAAAGTGAAGCAAGCATTGCCTGTAACCGAGATTGATTTCCAAGATATGCAAGAGCTTCTGTTATCAACGTACACTGAATATCAGCAGTTGATGACGGATCTCTAAAGCGGCTAGTTATTAAAGAGACTAAAAAAGGAGCATGATGCTCCTTTTTTGTTTTGTTTTGTTTTGTATTGTTTGGAGGCTGGAAATTAGATTCAGGCAGCCAAATTAAACCAACTGATCTCTAATCGCTTGTTGGAGTTTTAAACGGTCGTGTCGCCAATCTCGATTTGGAGATGCAAGATCAGTGGTCACACAATTCCATTGCCCTTCTAATTCAGGGTGTGGTTCATTGCCTAGTACAATGTCTATCTTTCTTGCCTTACAGGTACGTTCACACCACTCCAATTGTTCTTGAAGCGTCATTTTTCCTGCAGGGCCGTGTTCTGGCGAAAGGTTTTCAACAAAGATAACTTTTGCCTTGGTATTTTCCGCGATTGCTTTGCCAATTTCTGGCAGTAGCAGCGGGGGCATCACACTGGTTAAAAAGCTTCCTGGTCCAAGGACAATGCAGTCTGCTTGCTCAACGGCAGCAACAGCTTCTTTGGTTGCCGGTACTTCTGGAGATAAGTCCATCATGCGCAGCTTTTCTGTCATGTCATCAACGTTAGTTTCGCCAGTTACCCAACGACCGTCCATTGATAGAGCCGTTAGATCAGAAGGGTGCTCGGTCATTGGGACGATATTGACATCGACCTTGAGCATATTTCGAATTAGGTTAATTGCTTCCAATGGGCGAACGGAAAGGTTGTCTAACGCCGTTAGCATTAGGTTACCTAAGTTGTGACCATCGAGTTCACCTTGACCGCGAAAGCGATATTCAAACATCATCGAACTGATCGAAGGTTCTGTGATTAATTGGTTGATACAGTTACGAGTATCTCCCCAAGCAATACCACCTTGGCAGTCTCGAATTCTTCCGGTGGAACCACCATTATCTGTCGTTGCAACAATGCCAGTTGCGTTGTTACCAAAGTCTTTTAATGCAGCTAGCATGCGACCTAAGCCATGGCCCCCACCGATTGCTACGACTTTCTTTGAAGAGTAAATATTCATTTTTTGTTCTTGTTAGATTATTACCAACTATAATTTAGGTTAAATGCTTCTCGTCAGATACTCAACAAGAGTTATTTTGAGGGTTTGATACGTTTTTTTTGCCGATGTGACCCGTTTTTTGTCATCAGAGCTAGATTCACGTACAAATATTAAGTATTTTATTACTCAGCTACTGCGCGTGTGAATATAATGTGCAGTTGCCATAACTCCGAGCTCTCGCATGCTAAGTCGCACAGTGGTATTTGCTGTACCGATACGCATCAAGAGCCAGTGACATGTTGTCACAAGGGCTTAATTGGAAATGATTATGCCTCCCGTGTTTGGAAAGGTGTTCCGTGGCGCAACAATTCGAAGATAGATTCCATCGCAAGTTTTATTACTTGCGCTTGTCGGTTACAGACGTCTGTAACTTTAAATGTACTTACTGCTTGCCAGATGGTTATAAACCGTCAGGGCAAAAAAACTCGTCTTTTTTAAGTGTTCCCGAGATCAAACGTATTGTTAAAGCGTTTGCAGATTGTGGTACCTCTAAGATCCGCATTACTGGCGGAGAGCCGAGCCTGCGTAAAGACTTTCCTGAAATCATACATACTGTTGCTTCTACTCCAGGCATCGAAAAAGTAGCCACGACAACGAATGGCTACCGCATGGAAAAACAAGTAGGGCAATGGCGCGATGCTGGTTTAACCCATATAAACGTGAGCGTGGATAGCTTAGATTCGCGCATGTTCCATCAGATCACTGGTGAGAATAAGTTTACAGAGGTTATGCGAGGCATTGATAAAGCGTTTGAGGTTGGCTTTGAACAAGTCAAAGTCAACGTCGTATTGATGAAAGACCTCAACAGTCAGGAATTACCAGCCTTCCTTAATTGGATCAAAGACAAACCTATTCAATTACGTTTTATCGAGCTGATGAAAACCGGCGAGATGGACGAGTTGTTCGATAAACATCATGTATCTGGCGTTGCGATTCGCAATCAGCTTATTGCTAACGGTTGGCTGTTAAAAGTCAAAGCTGTTAACGATGGCCCAGCACAAGTGTTTGTCCACCCAGACTACAAGGGTGAAATTGGTTTGATCATGCCTTACGAGAAAGACTTCTGTGAGAGTTGTAACCGACTGCGTGTTTCTGCGACCGGTAAACTTCACCTATGTCTGTTTGGCGACCACGGTGTTGAACTGAGAGATCTGATTCAAGAAGATCAGCAAGAGCAAGAGCTCATTGATCGAATTCAGGCTCAGCTTCAAACCAAGTCCGTTAGCCACTTCTTGCATGATGGCAACAGCGGCATGACTCCAAACTTGGCGTCAATCGGCGGTTAACCCGCTATATACTCTAAAGCATTTTATCGCTCAGCTTCTTTAAGCTGGGCGAATAAGTCTAATCATTGAAAAATTTATATAGGTGAACAAATGGGTCACGCAGAAAGCAAATTTCAAGCAGCAAACATCGCAGTACTAACCGTTTCAGATACTCGTACAGAAGAAAATGACACGTCAGGTGGTTACCTAGCTGAGCATGCTAAAGAAGCAGGCCACAACGTGGTTGATAAGCAAATCGTTATCGATGACATGTACAAGATCCGCGCTATCGTATCTCAGTGGATTGCTGATGACAGCGTACAAGCGATCATGATCACTGGCGGTACAGGCTTTACATCTCGTGACAGTACACCTGAAGCACTTAAGCCACTCTTCGACAAAGAAGTTGAAGGCTTTGGTGAGCTTTTCCGCCAAGTGTCTTACGAAGAGATTGGTACATCGACGATTCAATCTCGTGCGATTGCGGGTTTTGCTAACCACACGGTTATCTTTGCGATGCCAGGTTCTACAGGTGCTTGTCGCACCGGTTGGACTAAGATCATCAAGCAACAGATGGATGCGAGTCACCGCCCTTGTAACTTCATGCCACACCTTTCTGTATAAGGTGGTTTGAGCATGAGCCAATTTACACACATTAACGCGTCTGGCGAAGCAAACATGGTCGATGTATCGGCTAAAGCAGAGACAGTACGTGAGGCGAGAGCAGAAGCTTTCGTTCAAATGTCAGCAGAAACGCTAGAGCTGATTGTTTCTGGCAGCCACCATAAAGGTGATGTTTTCGCAACGGCACGTATTGCTGGTATCCAAGCAGCGAAGAAGACGTGGGACTTGATTCCACTGTGTCACCCTTTGCTACTGACTAAAGTAGAAGTACAACTTGAAGCCATTGAGTCCGAAAACAAGGTTCGTATCGAATCGGTATGTAAGCTTGCAGGTAAGACAGGCGTAGAAATGGAAGCGCTAACGGCCGCTTCTGTTGCCGCGCTAACAATTTACGATATGTGTAAAGCTGTTCAGAAAGACATTGTTATCGAGAACGTACGCCTGTTAGAGAAGACGGGTGGTAAATCAGGTCACTTTAAGGTGGAATCATGATTACGGTACTTTTCTTTGCACAAACTCGTGAACTTGTTGGTGTTGATAGCCTAGAGATCGATGCGCAATACAATACTATTGAAGCGATTCGCAGCCACCTAGTAACAAATGAAGGCAAATGGGATATAGCATTGGAAGAGGGCAAGCTGCTGGCAGCACTCAACCAATCAATTGTACCTTTGACGACTGAAGTGAAAGACGGCGACGAAGTGGCTTTCTTCCCACCAGTTACTGGAGGTTAACCATGAATGACTCTCGAGTTATTGATCCAAGAGTATTGGTTACTGCTGAAGACTTTTCTGTGGGTGGCGAATACGATTATCTAGCTCAAGGTACGGCTGCGGGAGCGGTTGTGACGTTTGTTGGTAAAGTTCGCGACATGAACCTTGGCGACAACGTTATTGGTTTGTCTCTGGAGCATTATCCGGGTATGACAGAGAAGTCGTTGAGCGAGATCTGTGATCAAGCTGAAGCGCGCTGGCCTATTCAGAAGATGCGAGTGATTCACCGTGTTGGTGACCTAGATATCGGAGACCAGATTGTTTACGTTGGTGTATCCAGTGCACATCGTGGCGCTGCCTTCGAAGCGTGTGAGTTTGTTATGGACTTTCTGAAAACCAAAGCGCCGTTTTGGAAAAAAGAACGTACTACTGAGGCGACTCGTTGGGTTGACTCTCGAGACTCCGACGCGAAAGCAGCGGAGCGTTGGAAGAAGTAATCCATTCCATAGCGTGTTTCGGTCTTAACGTGAAAGCGTATTTCAGATTGGGACGTAGATAGTAAGAAAGCCGACGTTTGACGTCGGTTTTTTTGTGCGTGCTACAAAGTGATTTATAAATAAAAGGTTCTTTAATAAATGGTTAAGCAGTCAAGTTGCATATGAATTCAACGCGTGATTTAGTCTGTCTTGGTGCATTTCCAAATCTGTTTTGGTGCAGTGCTTTATGCTGTTTTGTATAAAGTGATAATCCTCACAAATAGTGCAGTCTATTTAGGGGATATGTGATGTGCAATTAGATTTCATGTGGCATTAATGTTAATTTGCCGACAGTGTTCTAGCATAAGATGCTAAATAAAAGTATCAATTCAGATACATCAACACTAAAGGCTGTTTTTTAATAAATCCCTATGTGTAATTCACTATTCATTAGGTTTTTATTAGAGATTTACACTGTGACCTTGAGTAATTCGGAGAATTATCCGATTTTTTGCGACTTGTTTATGGCAAATTACTTCAATGGTTGATAGTGTGTGCCTCAATCTTTGTAAGGTTTTAGATTTTTATGCTTAAACTTTGAGCTAAATAAATCTAAATCACTGCCGTTCAGTGAACTTAGCAAAGAAGTCATGGATGCAATACGTAAAACTTGGAGTTTATTAAATGTACAAGAATAAAATCACTCAGGCCCTTCTTCTAGGTGCTGGTTTGGCAGTGGCTGCCACTTCTACTCTTTCTATCGCTGCTGAAGTTCCAGCAGGCACAGAACTAGCAAAAGTTCAGGAACTTGTTCGCGGTAATGGTACTGAAGTTGCGACTATCGACCCACACAAATCTCAAGGTGTACCAGAATCTCACGTAATTCGTGATCTTCTAGAAGGTCTAGTGAACCAAGATGGCGAAGGTAATACAATCCCAGGTGTAGCCGAAAGCTGGGAAACGACGGACAACAAAACATTCACTTTCCACCTACGTAAAGATGCAAAATGGTCTAACGGCGATCCTGTAACAGCTGAAGATTTCGTTTACAGCTGGCAACGTGCAGTCGATCCTGCCACTGCTTCTCCATATGCTTGGTACATGGAATATACCAAGATGGTGAATGCGAAAGACATCGTAGCGGGTAAGAAAGACAAGAGTGAGCTAGGTGTTAAAGCTGTAGATGCAAACACGCTTGTTGTTGAACTAGATACAGCGGTACCATATTTCGTAATGATGATGGGCCACACAACAATGAAGCCAGTACATCAGGCGACTGTTGAAAAATTCGGTGACCAATGGACTAAGCCTGACCACTTCGTTGGTAACGGTGCATTCTCTGTTGATAAATGGGTTGTGAACGAGCGTTTAGTTCTAAAGCGTAACGACCAATACTGGAATAACGATAAGACGGTTCTTAATAAAGTAACGTTCCTACCAATCGAAAACCAAGTTGCGGAAATGAACCGTTTCTTATCTGGTGAAATCGACTTTACAAACGAACTTCCAACTGAGCACTTCAAGCGCCTTAAGAAAGAGTATGCGGAAGATGTATCTGTAGCGGGTAACCTATGTACTTACTACTACATCTTTAACACTAAGAAAGCACCATTTGATGATGTTCGTGTACGTAAGGCTATCTCTTACGCAATTGACCGTAATATCGTAAGTGACGCAATCCTAGCACAAGGTCAAAAACCAGCTTACTTCCTAACGCCTGAAATCACAGCTGGCTTTAACCCTGAACTTCCTGCTTACGGCAAGATGTCTCAAAAAGAACGTAATGAAGAAGCTGCACGCCTTCTTGAAGAAGCGGGTTACGGCAAAGACAACCCACTAAACTTCAACCTACTTTACAACACGTCTGAAAACCATAAGAAGATTGCTGTAGCGCTGGGTTCTATGTGGAAGAAAACACTGGGTCTTAAAGTAACGCTTGAAAACCAAGAGTGGAAAACTTACCTATCTTCTAAAGATTCTGGTGACTTCGAAGTAGCACGTGCTGGTTGGTGTGGTGACTACAACGAAGCGTCGTCATTCCTAACGCTAATGAAGAGTAACAACACTACCGGTGGTGTTCACTACGATAGTGCTGAGTACGACCAAATCATTGATAAAGCACTTAACTCTACATCAGCAGAAGAGCGTGAAGCACTTTACCTAGAAGCTGAGGCGTTAATGGCTAAAGACATGCCTATCGCACCTATCTACCAATACGTGAAATCACGTCTACTAAATCCGCACGTTGGTGGTTTCCCTATCAACAACGCGGAAGATAAGATCTTCTCGAAAGACTTATACATCAAAGCTCAATAATAAGCTTCGATTCTAAAAAGTTAATATAACTATAACGATACAGACACTACATGCGCAGAGCGCGCATGTAGCGTCTTTCTAATTTTAATTGTCACAGACTGAAAGAGTGAGTTTATGCTTAAATTCATTATGAAAAGGATATTTGAAGCGATTCCAACCATGTTGGTGTTGATCACTATATCTTTCTTTCTCATGCGTTTCGCTCCGGGTAACCCGTTTTCAAGCGAACGTCCATTACCGCCAGAAGTTATGGCTAACATCGAAGCTAAATACGGCTTAGATAAACCTGTATTTGAACAGTACACCACGTACTTGACCAACATCCTTCAGGGTGACTTTGGTCCATCTTTTAAATACCAAGATTATACAGTAAATGAGCTGATTGCTGTTGCGCTTCCAGTATCTGCGAAGGTAGGTTTTGTTGCCTTTATCTTCACATTATTGATGGGGGTAACGGTCGGAACCATTGCCGCCTTGAAGCACAACACCTGGATCGACTACACCATAATGTCGACCGCCATGCTCGGGGTGGTGATGCCATCCTTCGTGTTGGCTCCAGCGCTTATCTACCTATTCTCTCTACACTGGCATATATTTCCAGCAGGTGGTTGGCACGGTGGTACGTACATGTACATCGTCCTACCCGTTATCGCGATGTCTCTTTTATACGTAGCAACCTTTGCTCGTATCACTCGCGGTAGCATGATTGAAACCCTAAACAGTAACTTTATCCGTACAGCTCGAGCTAAAGGTCTAAGTTACCGTTATATCGTTCTTAAACATGCGCTTAAGCCAGCAATGCTACCTGTTGTTTCATACATGGGGCCTGCGTTTGTAGGTATCATTACAGGTTCAGTTGTTGTTGAAACCATCTTCGGCCTACCGGGTATTGGTAAGCTGTTTGTTAATGCCGCGTTTAACCGTGATTATTCGTTAGTAATGGGTGTAACCATTTTGATTGGTTTCCTATTCATCTTGTTCAACGCAATCGTTGATATTTTACTAGCGCTTATTGACCCGAAAATTCGCTACTAGCAGGGACGCATGGTTATGTTGAAGAAAAAAGAAAACTTAGAAGCGATCGAAAAATTCTCTGAGAGTTTGGAAATTGAAGGTCGTAGCTTGTGGCAGGATGCGCGTATTCGTTTTATGCGCAACAAAGCCGCAATGATCAGTCTGTTCATTCTAATTGTTATGGTGCTATCGGTAATCTTCTTACCTATGTTGGCACAGCATGCTTACGATGATACTGACTGGTACGCAATGCACGTAGGCCCAAGTGCTGATCACTGGTTTGGTACCGACAGTTTAGGTCGTGACCTATATGTTCGTACGATGATTGGTGGCCGTATTTCTCTTATGGTTGGTGTGATGGGCGCATTCGTAGCCGTACTGATAGGTACGCTTTACGGTGCGGCTTCAGGTTTCATTGGCGGTCGTACTGACCGAGTGATGATGCGTATCCTTGAGATCTTATACGCGGTTCCTTTCATGTTCCTCGTGATCGTACTGGTGACATTCTTTGGTCGTAATATCGTACTTATCTTCGTTGCTATCGGTGCGATTGCTTGGCTCGATATGGCGCGTATTGTACGTGGCCAAACGTTGAGTTTACGTAGTAAAGAGTTCATTGAGGCTGCTCACGTATGTGGTGTCAGTAAATGGAAGATCATTACACGTCATATCGTACCGAACGTATTGGGTATTGTTGCGGTTTACTCAACGCTACTTATTCCAAGCATGATCCTTACTGAATCATTCTTATCTTTCCTTGGTCTTGGTGTTCAAGAGCCTATGACAAGTTGGGGCGCGCTGTTACAAGAAGGCTCGCAAACAATGGAAGTTGCTATTTGGCAACTGGCATTCCCAGCGGCATTCATGGTAGTTACACTGTTCTGCTTTAACTACGTAGGTGATGGTCTGCGCGACGCGCTTGATCCAAAAGACAGATAAAGAAATAGCAATTAAAAGCTATAAAAGATTAAGGAAGCAATAATGAGCTTATTAGATGTCAAAGATCTGCGCGTCGAATTTACCACGCAAGATGGTACGGTAACCGCAGTAAACGACCTGAACTTCTCACTCAACCAAGGCGAAACGCTGGGTATTGTTGGTGAGTCGGGTTCGGGTAAATCTCAAACGGTATTTGCACTGATGGGACTGCTGGCTAAGAACGGTATCATCTCAGGTAGTGCAAAGTTTGAAGGCAATGAAATTCTTAACCTGCCTGAGAAAGCACTGAACAAAGTCCGCGCTGAACAGATCGCGATGATCTTCCAAGATCCAATGACATCACTGAATCCTTACATGAAAGTATGTGATCAGCTGATGGAAGTGCTTATGCTGCATAAAGGCATGGGCAAAGCGGAAGCGTTCGAAGAATCAGTACGTATGCTGGAAGCGGTGAAAATCCCTGAGGCACGTAAACGTATTACCATGTATCCACACGAGTTTTCTGGCGGTATGCGTCAACGTGTGATGATTGCAATGGCTTTGCTATGTCGTCCAAAACTACTGATTGCTGATGAACCAACAACGGCTTTGGATGTAACCATTCAAGCGCAAATCATGGAATTGCTGAACGAGCTTAAAGATGAGTTCAATACAGCAATCATCATGATCACCCATGATTTGGGTGTAGTTGCCGGTTCTTGTGACAAAGTTCTAGTGATGTACGCTGGCCGTACCATGGAATACGGCACCGTAGATGAAATCTTCTATGAGCCTAGCCACCCTTATGCGGAAGGCCTGCTTAAAGCAATTCCTCGTTTGGATACCGAAGGTGAAATTCTGCCGACGATTCCAGGTAACCCACCTAACTTACTTCGCCTACCAACCGGTTGTCCTTACCAAGACCGTTGTCACCGTGTAATGGACCGTTGTAAGCAAGAAGCACCAATTTTGCAACCATTTGCGAAAGATCGCCAGCGTGCTTGTTTTTCTGATTGGGAGACTTGGACAAAATGAGTAAAGAATTACTATTAGATATTAAAAACCTTAAGGTTCACTTTAGCATTGCGGCTAAGTCTGCTTGGCCTTGGGCGAAACCATCAAACCTTAAAGCGGTTGATGGTGTGGATGTTCACCTTTACGAAGGTGAGACTCTGGGTGTAGTAGGTGAGTCTGGCTGTGGTAAGTCAACATTTGCACGCGCAATTATTGGCTTAGTTGAGGCAACTGAAGGCGAAGTTATGTGGTTAGGTCAAGACCTGACTAAAATGCAGGAAGTGAAGCGTCGTGAGACTCGTAAAGAGATTCAGATGATCTTCCAAGACCCGCTAGCATCGCTTAACCCGCGTATGTCAGTTGGAGACATCATTGCTGAGCCTCTACAAACTTTCTATCCAGAGCTTTCTAAACAGGAAGTGAAGGACAGAGTTAAAGAGATGATGGCAAAGGTTGGTCTACTACCCAACGTAATCAACCGTTACCCACATGAATTTTCTGGTGGCCAGTGTCAACGTATCGGTATCGCACGTGCACTTATCTTGAAGCCTAAGATGATCATCTGTGATGAGCCGGTTTCTGCTCTGGATGTATCTATCCAAGCTCAAGTAGTAAACCTTCTTATGGAACTACAGAAAGAGTTAGGTTTGTCTTTGGTATTCATCGCGCACGATTTGTCGGTTGTGAAACACATTTCTGACCGTGTATTGGTGATGTACTTAGGTAATGCTGTTGAGCTAGGTGAATCAGATGCCTTGTTCTCAGATCCTAAACACCCATATACCAAAGCATTGATGTCTGCAGTTCCGATTCCAGACCCACGCTTAGAGCGCAGTAAAACCATTCAGATGCTGGAGGGTGATCTCCCATCACCAATTAATCCACCATCAGGTTGTGTGTTCCGTACTCGTTGCCCTGAAGCAACCGAGGCCTGCGCGCAAACCAAGCCAACTATTCAAGGCGATGACGTACACGCAGTATCTTGCTTGCACGTACAAGTCTAGAACCCGTTTGATACGGTTCAGCCTGTGACAGGCTTAAGCGCAACTTTTTTATGAGTTGCGCTTTTTTTGTGCCCCAAATTTCTCATGAATAACCTTCTTCAAATAATTCGAACAACTAAGCCAACTTCTTCTAGTTTTGAAAAATTAGGTTTTTCTTATACTAGAGAAAAGTTTAGATGATAGAGGTTTGGATATGGGCAAGTTAGTTGAAGGTATTTGGCACGATGTGTGGTACGACACCAAAGAAAGCGGTGGTAAGTTCGTTCGTGAAGATGCGGGCTTTCGTAGTTGGATCGAAAACAAAGCCGGCGCGCAGTTTGAACCAGAAAGTGGTCGTTACCATCTATACGTATCGTTAGCTTGTCCTTGGGCGCACCGAACTCTTATCTTCCGAGAGCTGAAAGATTTAACCGATCATATTGACGTGACAGTGGTTTGCCCCGATATGATGAGCGAAGGTTGGCAAATGGGTTTACCTGAACCTCTGTTTGGTCATACTCGTATGCACCAAATCTATACTCAAGCCAAACCTGACTACTCAGGCCGAGTAACAGTTCCAGTGCTTTGGGATAAGAAAACCAACACCATCGTGAGTAACGAGTCCTCTGAAATTATCCGCATGTTCAACTCAGAATTTAATGAGTTAACAGGCAATACGGATGACTACTATCCGTGGGAATTGTCGAAGAAGATTGATGAGTGGAATGACTACATCTATCCAAGCATCAATAACGGTGTTTATCGCACTGGCTTTGCAACCACTCAAGAAGCTTATGAAGAAGCGTATGACGCGTTATTTGAGGCGTTAGACAAAGTAGATGCACATCTTAGTGAACATCGTTATCTAGCGGGTAATGACATCACAGAAGCAGATTGGAGATTGTTTACCACTTTGGTTAGATTCGATGCGGTGTATGTAGGCCACTTTAAGTGTAACAAGCAGCGAATTTCAGACTACGTCCATATTCAGGGCTACTTAAAAGAGCTGTACCAGATCGAAGGCATTAAAGAGACGACCGATTTCTATCACATCAAACGTCACTACTATTACAGCCACACAGGTATCAACCCAACCCAAGTTGTGCCGAAAGGACCTGCGCTAGATTTAGAATCAACCCATGGGCGAGGCTAGATTCATCTTAAGAGCATCAAATAACCTTAAACGGTAGACATAAAAAAACCCTAGATAAGAATCTAGGGTTTTTTGCTTCTACAAAAGAAAAATTAGTTAATTACTTTTTCTTCAGCTTGAGCTGCTTGGTCTGCTTGGATAGCCGTTAGAGCTACTGTGTAAACGATATCGTCTACTAGAGCGCCACGAGACAAGTCATTTACTGGCTTGCGCATACCTTGAAGCATTGGACCGATAGACACTAGGTCTGCTGAACGCTGTACAGCTTTGTAAGTCGTGTTACCCGTGTTTAGGTCTGGGAATACGAATACTGTCGCTTTACCTGCAACTGGAGAGTTAGGCGCTTTAGAAGCGGCTACGTTTTCCATGATTGCTGCGTCGTACTGAAGAGGACCGTCGATCACAAGATCAGGACGTTTCGCTTGAGCAAGTTTGGTTGCTTCGCGTACTTTATCTACGTCTGCACCTTTACCAGATTCACCAGTAGAGTAAGAGATCATAGCAACGCGTGGGTCGATACCAAATGCCGCAGCAGAATCTGCAGATTGGATAGCGATTTCAGCAAGCTGTTCAGCTGTTGGATCTGGGTTGATCGCACAGTCACCGTATACAAGAACTTGATCAGGCAGAAGCATGAAGAAGATTGAAGATACGATAGAAGCATCAGGTGCTGTCTTGATGATCTGGAACGGAGGAACGATTGTGTTCGCCGTTGTGTGAACAGCACCAGAAACTAGGCCGTCAACTTCACCCGCTTCAAGCATCATAGTACCTAGGAATACTGAATCGTCTAGCTTCTCACGAGCGACAACTTCAGTCATACCTTTAGCGCCACGAAGTTCTACTAGACGAGCTACGTAGTTTTCGCGAACTGATGCAGAATCGATGATCTCAACG
This sequence comes from Vibrio sp. QJM3NY_39, assembly GCF_057785895.1. Lineage (NCBI taxonomy): Bacteria > Pseudomonadati > Pseudomonadota > Gammaproteobacteria > Vibrionales > Vibrionaceae > Vibrio > Vibrio sp. QJM3NY_39. The sequence continues at coordinate 1,090,647 of NZ_CM173505.1, forward strand.
CCAGCGCCTAGCTCAACACCTTGTTGTGCAGCAACGCGACGGATTTCGTCTGGGTTACCAAGAAGCACACAAGTTGCGATACCGCGTTCAGCACAGATAGAAGCTGCTTTAACAGTACGTGGCTCATCGCCTTCAGGAAGAACGATACGCTTAGCCGCTTTACGAGCAAATTCAGTTAACTGGTAACGGAATGCTGGTGGGCTTAGACGACGAATGCCTTGAGTACCTTCAGATAGAGAATCAATCCAAGGGCCATCAATGTGGCTTGCAACGTGATCGTTAACGAACTCGATACGCTCTTTATCGTCTGCAGGAACTTCTAGGTTGAAGCTCTGTAGGTTTAGAGACGTCTGCCAAGTGTTACCTTGAGCCTTGAAGATCGGTAGACCTGAAGCGAATGCTGGCGCACAAAGGTTAGCAATGCTTTCTGGAATGTCGTAACCGCCAGTCAGTAGGATTGCGCCAATCTCAACACCGTTTTTCGCAGCAAGAGCCGCAGCAACGATAACGTCAGGACGGTCTGCAGAAGTTACTAGCAGTGAACCTGGTTTGAAGTGCTCAATCATGTGCGGTAGAGAACGTGCACAGAAAGTGATGCTCTTAATACGACGAGTTGAGATTTCACCTTCGTTAACGATTTCAGCGTTAAGGTGCTTAGCCATATCAACCGCGCGAGTTGCGATTAGGTCGATGCTCCATGGCACACAGCCAAGAACACGGATAGGGCTAGAATTGAAGATTTGCATTACTTCAAGGTTCGCTTGTTGAGCGCTATCTGCATCATCGAAGATTTCAGAAAGGTCAGGGCGAGTACGGCCAGCTTCATCAACAGGTGCATTCAGTTTGTTAATAATAACGCCTGAGATGTTCTTGTTTTTAGTGCCGCCGAAGTTAGAACATGCTACTTCGATGTGCTCTTTAAGCTGAATAGGGTTGTACGTACCTGGAGTCGCAACGAATACGATCTCTGCGCCTAGTGTTTTAGCGATTTCCGCGTTCACTTGGTTAGCAAATGGGTGCTTACGAGTAGGTACTAGACCTTCGATAAGCGTTACTTCTGCATCTTTGTTGATCTTGTTGTATTGCTCAACAACAGACTCTAGAAGCTCGTCCATTTTTTCGCTACCGATCAAAGCTTCAGCTTTAGTCATTGCGATTGGCTCACCAATCTTAATGTCGCTGTTTGCACTGATGATAGTAGACGTTAAATCAGGTTGGTTACCACCGCTGCGAGGTTGAGCGATTGGCTTGTAGAAAGAAACACTTACGCCCTTACGCTCCATAGCGCGAAGAACACCCATGCTAACACTAGTAAGACCAACACCAGCGCTTGTAGGGATAAGCATAATAGTACGGGACATTGACGAACACCTTTGACTATTGGAAATAAAAAAAGCTCAACTGCTATTCCCACCGATATTTAAATTGGGGTAGGAATAGAAGTTGAGCCCCATTTTCTTGATATGAAAAACTGACTAGCTTCGAGTGAAGCTAGTCAGGAAAATCAATTAAAGACCTGCTAGTTTCGCAGTGTCTTCAGCAATTACTAGCTCTTCATTAGTAGAGATAACCATTGCAGGGATACGGCTGTTAGCTGTAGTGATAGTACCTTCGCCGCCGAAACGTGCTTTAAGGTTAGCTTCGCTGTCAACTTCGATGCCGAAGATGCCTAGGCGGTTAAGAACCATTTCACGGATTGGGCCAGAGTTCTCGCCGATGCCGCCAGTGAAAGTGATTGCGTCTAGACGGCCTTCTAGAGTTGCAGTGTAACCAGCAACGTACTTAGCTAGACGGTGACAGAACACGTCCATTGCACGAGTTGCTTCTTCTTTCTCACCGTAGTTGTCTTCAACGAAACGACAGTCAGAAGTCACTTCAGTTAGACCAGCTAGGCCAGACTCTTTAGTTAGCATGTTGTTGATTTCTTCAACAGAGTAACCAAGAGCGTCGTGCAGGTGGAAGATGATCGCAGGATCAAGGTCACCACAACGAGTACCCATTACTAGACCTTCAAGAGGAGTAAGACCCATAGAAGTATCTACAGATTGACCGTTCTTGATTGCACATACCGATGCGCCGTTGCCTAGGTGACAGTTGATGATGTTAACTTCTTCAACTGGCTTGTTTAATAGACCAGCAACTTCACGAGTAATGAACAGGTGAGAAGTACCGTGCATGCCGTAACGACGGATGCCGTGCTCTTTGTACAGGTTGTACGGTAGAGCGTATAGGTAAGACTCAGAAGGCATTGTTTGGTGGAACGCAGTGTCAAATACAGCAACGTTTTGTAGACCAGGGAAGTTCTGTTGAGCCGCTTCGATACCGATAAGGTGAGCTGGGTTATGAAGAGGTGCGAAAGTCGCAGCGTCTTGAATACCCTTAAGAACTTCATCAGTGATAAGTGCAGAAGAAGTGAACTGCTCGCCACCGTGTACGATACGGTGACCGATAGCGCCAAGGTTAGCTTTAAGCTCAGGCTTAGAAGCAAGAATAGTTTCTACCATGAAAGATAGTGCTTCTACGTGAGCTGCGCCCGCGCCTAGTTGTGCTTCATGCTTGCCGTCAAGTTTCCACTTCATACGAGCTTCTGGAAGACCAAGACACTCAGCAAGACCAGTTAGGTGCTCAGCACCTGTTTCTGCATCAACAACAGCAAATTTAAGAGAAGAACTACCACAGTTTAAAACTAAAACTAGCTTAGACATTAATGACTACCTGTTTATTTTTCTGATCGAAATCAGTTAAGGATGAAAATTAATCTCAAGAATAGTCGAAGCACATAGGCTTGCGTACTAACCTTGGTCAAAAAAAACGTTAATTTCCGTATTAAAGTGAAAGCGCACTTTTTCAGAAAAAGAGGCTTTTGCATTCCTTGCAGAAGTCGTCCCAAAGTTGCTTAAATTGTAAATAAGGGCAACAATGAGATTGAGGTCTGCAAATAATAGCGATATTGTGCAAATATAACAAAAAAATTTGAAAGAATATTATTTTTCGTCAAATTTTTGTGTTTTTAGTTGATGATTTCAACTTTTTTTTAATGGGAGACTCATATGAGTAATAGAGTTGGTTTAGCGAGCAGTTTAAAAGATGGCCAAAAGTACATGGATCTCTGGCCTGTTCGAAAAGAGTTAAACGCTATCTTCCCTGAACAGCGCATCATTAAAGCCACGCGTTTTGGTGTGAAAGTGATGCCAGCGATAGCTGCTATTAGTATTCTTACACAAATGGTCTTCAACAATTATCATGCGATGCCGCAAGCTGTGGTTATGGCGTTGTTTGCGATCAGCTTGCCACTTCAAGGCATGTGGTGGTTAGGTAACCGTTCGAACACTCAATTACCGCCAGCATTGGTTTCTTGGTATCGAGAGTTGCACGAGAAGATCAGCGAAACAGGTTTTGCATTGGAACCAATGAAGCCACGCCCTCGTTACAAAGAGTTGGCGATCATTTTAAATCGCGCATTTCGTCAGCTAGACAAATCTTCAATGGAACGTTGGTTTTAAAAGGTCGTCCTATATCCCCCTCTAGTCTGAGAACAGTCATACATCATCGATAGCTCGTTCTCAGATTTGCTCCTCTCTTCTAATCGCTTCACTTGCCCTTTATTCATTTAGCTTTGCCTTTATTTGCCGTGCTTATTTTGTATTCATTGAGTTTCTTACCTTTTAAATCAAACAAACCCGCTTATCCCCACATAATTCGAACCTTGTTGTATTTTTGTTAAATATCACTTCAAGTTATCAATAGTTACTGGTAATAATGTCAATAGTGATTTTTGATGTTGTTCTCTTCGATCGAGTAATAACGAGTAGAGCTTGATTTGGGGAGCGATAATGAGTTCTGTAAGAAAGGTATTGGCAGCGGTTTTAAGCTGTTTGCTGTTGCTATGGACTGGCAATGTAGTGGCGAACGTCGCCAAAGTGTCGGTTTCACAAGTTGTCGACCATCCCGATTTGAATGCGACACGCTTAGGACTCATCGAAGGGTTAAGAGTTAAAGGCTATGAAGCGGGTAAAAATTTAGAGTTCTCTTATGAAATGGCTAATGGCAGTCCGGCGCAAGCCGCAAAAATTGCCAGAGAGTTAGTCAGCGAAAACCCCCACGTATTAGTGGGTATCGCGACACCGACTTCGCAAGCTTTGGTTTCTGCGACTCGCTCAATACCGATTGTATTTACCGCGGTTACGGACCCTATCGGTGCAAGGCTTGTTAAGCAATTGGATAAACCGGGACGAAACGTTACCGGCCTTTCTGACTTATCACCTATTTCCCAGCACGTATCTCTGATTAAAGAGCTCCTTCCTCAGGCAAGCTCAATTGGGGTTGTTTATAATCCGGCAGAAGCAAATGCCGTCGCGTTAGTTGGGCTATTAAAGAAGTCGGCACGAGACTTTGGTTTTACTCTGCACACTGAAAAAGCGCTAACCATCGATGATGTAGAATCAAAAACCGAATCCATTGCCAAGAAGTCTGATGTTATTTACGCACTGACAGATAACACTGTTGCAAGTGGTATAGAAGGGCTTATAGAAGCTGCGAACAGGGCTGGAACGCCAGTGGTTGCCGGAGCGACGTCTTACGTGGGTAAGGGGGCGATAGCTGGCTTAGGTCTAGATTACTATGATGTTGGGGTGCAAACCGCCGATTATGTGGCTGCTATTCTGAACGGACAAAAACCGGGTAAGCTGAGTGTTAAAACTGCACAGAGTTCGCAACTGGTTGTGAATTTGGATGCTGCTCGTGAGCTTGGTGTCACATTGCCTCAGTCTGTGATTGAGCGTGCGATAGTTAGCCGTTGAACAACATTAGGTTTCAATTGACGGACTATCTATAAGTTACTTTGTTAACAGTGCTTTAATACATTTAATGAACAAAAAAATTTAATCTAAATGCTATTTTCTCTCTACTTTCTTAATTTTTAAGCAGTTATCTAACCATTACTCATACCGTTAATATCAATTTACATTGTTTTACATCGAGAGGACTGTTGATTAATGTCATAATATTAATGGTATAAATGAAAACAGCTGATCGCTAAGAGCACATTATATGAAAGTAAACAGGCACTTTAGCCTTACCTTTGTCTTCGGGTTTCCCGCAGTGATCGCCGCGATGCTACTTGGCCTAATAGGAAAGAACCACTTTGACGCGGTAGAAAAAGACATCAGCAGCGAATTCAACCGTATTGAAGACGTGTTCAAAGGAACTACTAAAGTTGTCACCGCCTTAGACTACAGCTTCTCAAATTACTACAAATCCGGTAATCCTCTTTTCCTCGACCACAACAAGCAAGTGGTTGATGGTCTTTGCCGTATTTGGCCTATCGATAGCCTGCTTCTTGCCGATGGCAAAACTACCGACATTCCTTCAGTTGATATTGATTACATGTTGGTCGGTGAAGAATCTTTGTGTACAGAAACCAGCGGTACCTATAAAAGTGCTTCCGAGAAAATAGCTCTAGCACCTATTCTTTCATTTCTCTCTCAACTTGATGAATTCCACAACGGTGTGCATTTTATTGATAAACGCGGATACGTTATTTCGTCACCGGAAGATTTTGCTAAAGGGTTAGGAAAGGAATTACTTTCGACCATCAAAAGCCGTCCATATTGGCAAAGAACCGCTAACAACCCAGATCTACTGACTTTATCTGGCCCTGCATATCGGTTTGACTCCCTTGATCGAATTATTAGTATGACGATTCCTGTGTTCCATCAAGGAGTGCACCAAGGGATGCTCTCAGTAGATATTGATGCTGACAGGTTACTCGCGAGCTCTAATGAGCATCTAGCGGGTCGGATCGATATTATTGATACGACTTTAGCTAACCCGATTGATACGGCCACGTTCTACCACGAGATTAAGCTAGAAGGGGTCGCGTCTCATCATGCGATGTACTATGAGTTGGATCTTGCTAACGAAGTGGAGCACTTTTTCGTTTATGAAAAAGACAGCCTAATCGTGGCTATTATCGTGTATCTGTTCTCGGTTACGATTTTCTTTTATGTTAACTCCAATATTGAACGTGGTTACTTCAAAGAACTGGCAGCTAAAGACCCAATGACCGGGTTATTGAATCGACGAGGCTTAGAAGCGTTCTGGCGCAGCGTAGAGCATGATCAACTGTTTGCCTTAACGGTATTTGATATCGACGATTTTAAGTCAATTAATGATACTCATGGCCACGATAAAGGTGATGATGTGATTCGTTATATGTCACGTCAAATTAGTAACAGTGTTCGAAGTAGTGATGTGGCAGCACGGTTTGGCGGAGAAGAGTTTGTCGTTTATATGAAAGGCGATGATCGTGAGACGCTGATAAGGACACTAGAACGTGTAAAAAATGCGGTCTGCGCTAACTCGGCCGACGTTGTTCCTAATGGATTTACGGTATCTGGCGGTGTTTGTATTGTTGAAACAGAGCAAAACAAGCTTAACTTTGAAGAGATATTTAAATACGCCGATGAAAAACTGTACGTGGCTAAGACTACGGGGAAAGACCGGATCGTATTTTAGCCACGCTATGAGGTTCAATATCGCGATAGGGGGGGAACTAACTCAAACGGGTTGGTGGTATTCTTCTTGGTAACGTTGAAGGCGCTCTACAATGGGTGGCGCTTTTTTGAAAGTACGAATTTCTTTAAATAGTTCGTTCGCTTCAGGGTAGCCTTTACTTAAATAGACAAACCATTGTTTCACTCTATTGGGGTAGTACATGCCTTTATCCCCTTTAATTTGAAACTCGGAATAGCGCAGTAAAAGTGCGATTACTTTATCCCATGGCATTTTCTGGTGGTTGTGCTTAACAACGTTGCCAAGATTGGGAATATTAAAAGCGCCGCGGCAGACCATTAATGAGTCGACGCCTGTAGCTTCTATGCAATCTTGACCATCTTGGTAGTTCCAGATTTCCCCATTAGCAATCAACGGCAGAGAGGTTTTCTCTCTTATTTGATTGATGTAATCCCATTTGATTTCACTGGCTTTATAGCCGCCAACTTTGGTTCTTGCATGCACAGTGAGTTCGTCAGCTTTTGCTTGCTCGATAGCGTCGACAATTTCAAAGCACTCTTCCGGGTGCTCCCAACCCAATCGGATTTTTGCGGACACGGGAATATGCGCAGGGACTGCTTCTCGACAGGCGTTCACCACTTGATAGATGAGCTCTGGCTCTTTTAGCAGTGAAGCCCCACCATTACTTTTGTTTACCGCTTTTGCTGGGCACCCAAAATTAAGATCAATGCCTTTAGCGCCTAAGTTTGCCGCTTGAAAAGCATTTTCGGCCATCCAATTCGGGTGTTGCCCTAGAAGTTGCAGATGGATTGGCACACCTGCCATGGTTTGAGAGCCTTGATGCAGCTCTGGGCAAATACGGTGGAACACATGTGGAGGAAGAAGTTGATCAACGACGCGCACAAACTCTGTCACACAGAGATCGTAATCATTGATCTCTGTAAGAATCTCACGCATTAGGTGGTCTAGTACGCCCTCCATAGGGCCAAGTATTACTCGCATGCTGCTTTACCGAAACTGAGTGGACCGAAAAATTCGAGGCGTGATTGTACGGTTTGCCTACAGGATTGTCACTATGAGTATGGTTTACCTGTCTTGAGTGTACGCTACCCGGCTTGATGATGGTTTATCGCTTAATAGCGACATCTTGGGGAGTATGGCGTTATAATATCGAAAATGCCCCAATATTCAGAGCTTTCATGACATATCAATTATTAAGCCTACCGGAATCAATCACTGACATTACTCCACAGTTCATTGAAGGTTCAATCCTTGCTTCCAACTTAGCGACCAAACCACTCGATCCAGAAGAATGGTTAGCTATCGTTGCACCTGAAACAGGTAAAGAGCTTGTAACAATAGTGACGGAACAGATTAATCGCCAGCACAACCTGATTCAGCGTAGTGAATACTTACTGACAGACGTACTTGTTGATGGTGACTTTAACGAGCAATTCGCGGATTTCGCTGAAGGCTTTATGATGGTTTGGCCAACAGTGGAAGAGCAGTGGCAAAGTGTGACTGTCGCGGATGGTACTCTGCGTATGCTGCAAGCACTCCTAACAACCTTGATGCTTGGGATTGATGAAGAGCAAACTCAGCAACAAATGGTCGCGGCCGGGCTCGAGAATCCACCTGCGCTTGCCGATTTAATCGATCAGATAGATCTGATGATTTCAGAGGTTGCAATGGCGGCTGATGAGGCGATGCTGGGTAATAAGTCACAGAGTGTGAACCCATTTAAAGATATCGGTCGAAACGACCCTTGCCCATGTGAAAGCGGCAAAAAGTTTAAACAATGCTGTGGCAAAAACAGCTAATCACGGCTTGTTGAGTAACTCAGCTGAGTGACAGACATTCTTTAAGTGATAAAAAGCTTAAGCGATAAAAAAGTCGACCTTGTGGTCGACTTTTTTGTTGTTCTATTTTAAATGATCTAGTGTTAATCGTTTTTCGATTTTACAAATTGAGATATAACCACAAAACTGAAAGCAACCAAGTTGCCCGCAAAGATAATCACTAGCCATTGAGGCATTGAAAGCTCTAAGAACTGCCATACCACCTTGCTACAGTCACCGTAAGCTTCAAACATCCACGGAGCCCATTGGTTTAAAGGTGCCCAGCTAGGGAAAGTAACGAATAAATCACAGGTTGCGAAAGGAGACGGATTAAACTGGTAATCGACGTGCTCTAAAGCCAACGTCAAACCTTTGTAGGCGCCAAATCCCCAACCAGCAAGGCCTAACCAACGTGATATCGGGTTATTCGGAGCAATAGCACCAATCATTGCAGCGATACCGATAGCAAGCATAGCAACGCGCTCATAGATGCACATCACACAAGGGCCAAGCATCATCACGTGTTGAAAGAAGAGAGCGCATGCCTCAAAAAAGACAATAAAAGCCAGCAGTAAAAGCCAAGATAAACGTCCCTTAGAGAAGTCTTTGAGCATTGCAAAAAAGTTCACGAATTTAATCCCGTCTATAAAATAAAAAAGCTCTGAATACTCAGAGCTTTTTATCTTGGATAAGTTTCCTAATCAACTAATATTTTTGATTAGTGAGTTACACATTTTATGGTTTGCGACACAGTGTTTAGCTTAATGACCGCCAGAGATAACTGGAGCAACAGCTTCACCAGTGCGCTGAATGATCCAACCTGCATCATAGAACCATGCTGTCATCGGCTCGACGAGGAACATGATACCTGCAAGACCAACAAGCGCTAATACGATGGTGTATGGCAGGGCCATGATAACCATGCGGCCATAAGATAGTCGAATTAGCGGAGCAAGTGCTGATGTTAATAGGAATAGGAATGCAGCTTGGCCGTTTGGCGTAGCAACTGAAGGTAGGTTCGTACCTGTGTTGATAGCAACAGCAAGTAGGTCGAACTGATCACGAGTAATGATGCCTTCAACCAGTGCTGTTTTCACTTCGTTGATGTATACCGTACCTACGAACACGTTATCTGACACCATCGATAAAATACCGTTGGCCACATAGAATAGTGCAAGCTGTGCGCCTTTATCTTCAACGTGAAGTACTGCATCGATCACTGGTTTAAATAGTGATTGGTCGATGATTACAGCAACAACAGCGAAAAAGACGGCAAGAAGTGCAGTAAATGGCAGTGCTTCTTCAAAGGCTTTACCCATTGAGTGTTCTTCGATAACGCCAGTAAACGCCGTTGCCAGGATGATAACTGAAAGACCAATCAAACCAACTTCAGCGACGTGAAGTGCAAGGCCGACAATAAGCCAAACTGCGATTGCACTTTGAACCCATAGTTTTGCTACGTCTTGTTTTGTACGGTTTGCGCGTTCTTTGTTGTCAAATTCAACTAAGATTTGGCGAACATTATTTGGTAACTCCGCACCGTAGCCAAATACTTTGAATTTCTCTACAAGTGCACAAGTTAGAATACCGCAGAAGAAAACAGGCAGTGTTACAGGTAGCATACGGATGATAAATTCCCCGAATTCCCAGCCTGCTTGTTTAGCAATCACTAAGTTTTGTGGCTCGCCTACCATGGTCATTACACCACCGAGTGCAGTACCCACACCAGCGTGCATAAGTAGTGAACGTAGGAAAGCACGGTAGTTTTCTAAATCATCACGTGTAAGCTCAGAGATCTCTTCATCATGAGTATGATCGTGCGCTGACGTTGTGCCCTTACCTGATGCAACCTTGTGATAGATAGAGTAGAAGCCAACCGCGACGCTAATAACAACGGCGATTACTGTTAGAGCATCTAAGAATGCTGACAAGAAAGCAGCTGCGATACAGAAAGCGACAGAGAGTAGGACTTTGGATTGAATGCCAAGCAGGATCTTCGTGAAAATGAACAAAAGAAGTTCTTTCATGAAATAGATGCCAGCAACCATGAATACTAATAAGAGTAAAACTGGAAGGTTTGCTTGTAGCTCATGATAAACCATTTCGGGTTTGGTCATGCCAATGGCGACCGCTTGAATTGCCAATAAACCACCCGGTTGAAGAGGGTAGCATTTTAGAGCCATAGCTAGAGTGAAAATAAACTCAACCACTAATAGCCAGCCCGCAACAAATGGGTCAACTAGGAAGAAAACAAACGGGTTGATGATTAAAAAGGAAATGATGGCAAGTTTATACCAATCAGGAGCCTTACCAAGGAAGTTCTTGATAAAAGCGTTTCCGAGAGACATCGGCATGTTAATACTCTTTTATGTTGATTATGAATAGATAAGCAATACAACATTTGAGAATCGAGCTATAGAGATTGTTAAAAACTATAACTAACAGTGACTTAGAAAAACTACATTCCATGTAATGTTCTGTGGTCTTGCCAAGTCACTCCCTTAGAAACTCAAGCACTGCTAATTTTTGAGCGCAACTCTACTCTTAGATAACATTTAGTCAACAGGAAAACCCCTGTAGCCCTAAAAATACCTCTTTTTTGTTGAGAAACGCGATCAAAGTAGCGCAAGCATACCACTTAAAATGTGATAAAAACCGACTAGAATCAATATTTCAGCGAAATGATTGAAATTAACAGAATAACGACGGTTTATATATGATTATTACAACTTAATATTGCAAATTAATAACTTTGAAATTATGACCAATCTCATTGATTTTAAAGAAAATTTGTTGTGTTAATGATTTGTTGAAATGGTGGTTTATCGTTGCTTGCTTTTCAAACCTAGGGTGCAAACGTGTGCTGAACTTTAGAGTTTTAACTCTACTGGTGTTTTGGGGGAGTAAAATTTTTGAGGGTGTTTCCGCTGGGTGTGAACTAGTGGTATGATGAGTAAATTAGAACAGAATAATTAAATTGGATTGAAGTGTAGATGGTCATTAAGGCTAAAAGCCCGGCAGGATTTGCAGAAAAGTATATCATTGAAAGTATTTGGAATGGCCGTTTCGCTCCAGGTTCTATCTTGCCCGCAGAGCGTGAGCTTTCTGAGCTGATTGGTGTTACACGTACTACGCTTCGTGAAGTACTTCAGCGTCTTGCTCGTGATGGTTGGTTGACAATCCAACACGGTAAGCCAACTAAAGTTAACCAGTTTATGGAAACGTCAGGTCTTCATATTCTTGATACATTAATGACGTTGGATGTTGATAACGCAAGCAAAATGGTAGAAGACTTACTTGCTGCACGCACCAATATCAGCCCTATTTTTATGCGTTATGCATTTAAAGCAAATAAAGAAGCGTCTGAGCGTACGATTACTAATGTGATCGAATCCTGTGAAGCTTTACTTGCGGCACCGACATGGGATGAATTCCTAGAGTCTTCCCCGTACGCTGACAAGATCAAACAATCAGTGAAAGAAGACGCAGAAAAAGATGAAACGAAGCGTCAAACGATCTTAGTTGCTAAAACTTTTAACTTTTACGATTACATGCTTTTCCAACGTTTAGCATTCCATTCAGGTAACCAAATTTATGGTCTGATCTTCAACGGTGTTCGTAAATTGTACGACCGTGTTGGCAGCTACTACTTCTCTAATCCAGAAGCTCGTCGCTTAGCCATGGAGTTCTACAAAGACTTGTTTGTTATTTGTGAAAGTGGTGAGCGTGAAAACTTGCCACTTGTGATTCGTAACTACGGTATCGCAAGCGCACAGATTTGGAACGAGATGAAAACAACGTTACCAACAAACTTTACTGAAGACGACAGCTAAGTCTTTTCATTAAAGTACTGTTAGGTTGGTTTACTTATTAAGTAAACGACGTAAAGAAAACGAAAAAGCGGCGAGATAATCAAATTATCTCGCCGCTTTTTATTTATCGATAGTTGGTGAAAACTTATCAATAGGCAGTAACTTACCAGTGGCCAGCAACTATCTATAAGTAGTCATTTATCTATCTATGATGAGTAACTTACCCTGCAAACTCTTCTGAGTCTGGACGGTTAGTAAATTGCACGCCATTTAGAAAATCGCAAAGTAGTTGGTCTTCACATACTTTGTAGTTCTTGTTCTCTGGCTTACGGAAGTAAGCACCAATCTCGTACTTACTTAGGCTGATGCCTACCACTTCTAATATATCTAATACATCTTCTGCTTTCATGTTCAACGCAATACGCAGCTTCATGAAAATCATGTTGTTAGTCAGAGCAACTTCAGGTTTAGGCTGAACACCCTCTTTTTTGCCACGCTTAAGGTTGATAAAACCATTTAGAAATACCGCTAACTCTTTATCTTTCATCGTAGAGCATGACTTGTCGTTGTCTTCTTTTAGCCAGTTGATCACTTGGTCATGAGCAACGGTCACATCAGCTTGCTCGATAGCTTTAATGATCTGTGCATTTTTAAGGTTTAGCGCGTGTTGAATACGACGCAAGATTTCGTTGTTAGTCACTGGGAATTCCTAAAAAGGGTTTGGAGAGTAAAGAGGTGTTGGTTAGCCCGTTATCGTCGACAAACCAATTTCTACTCTACATAGCATAGTTGACGGCGACTCTAACAGAGAACGCTTATTTTCGGTAGATATAAAAAATCCCCAATGCTTATTAACTCATTCAAGTTAAAAGTGCATTAGGGATTTCGCTATGAGTGCTTGTTATCTGACTGAAGCCAGAATTACATTACACGCATACCAGGTTGAGCACCTTCGTGTGGCTCAAGGATCCACAGGTCGCTGCCACCAGGGCCTGCGGCTAGGATCATGCCTTCAGACATACCAAACTTCATCTTACGAGGTTTTAGGTTTGCGACCATTACGGTTAGCTTACCTTCTAGCTCTTCAGGTTTGTATGCTGACTTGATGCCAGAGAATACTTGACGAGTTTCACCACCGATGTCCAGTTGGAACTTCAGTAGTTTGTTCGCTTTTGGTACTTCTTCACATGAGATAATACGAGCAATACGCATATCGACTGCTGCAAAGGCGTCGAACTCAATCTCGTCTGCGATTGGCTCTTTGTCTAGCTCAGTTTGGCTTGCTTGCTCTTTTTCAGCTTCTGCTTTTTCTTTCGCAGCTGCTTCTGCGGCTGCATCTTCTTTAGAAGACTCGATCATTGCTTCCACTTTCTTCGGATCAATACGGCTAAACAGCGCTTTGAACTTAGTGATTTCGTGATCAGTTAGCGGTGTAGCAATAGCTTCCCACGTTAGTTCTTCGTTTAGGAAAGCCTCAGTGCGAGCCGCAAGCTCTGGCATAACGGGTTTCAGGTAAGCCATTAGCACGCGGAATAGGTTAATACCGACAGAAGAAACTTCTTGAAGCTCTTTCTCTTTACCTTCTTCTTTCGCAAGAACCCAAGGTGCTTTTTCGTCAATGTACTGGTTAGCTTTATCTGCTAGTGCAGTAATTTCACGGATAGCGCGGCTGAACTCACGAGTTTCGTATAGCTGACCGATACGCTCAGCAGCAGCAACGAATTCGTTGTATAGCTCAGGTTCTGCAAATTCAGCAGCAAGTTTGCCTTCAAAACGTTTCGTGATGAAGCCAGCGTTACGAGACGCTAGGTTAACAACCTTGTTCACGACGTCAGCGTTTACACGTTGAGTGAAGTCTTCAAGGTTAAGGTCAAGGTCATCGATACGGCTGTTTAGTTTCGCAGCGTAGTAGTAGCGTAGACACTCAGGGTCTAGGTGGTTTAAGTACGTGCTTGCTTTGATGAATGTGCCTTTCGACTTAGACATCTTCGCACCGTTCACCGTTACGTAGCCGTGTACGAATACGTTGTTTGGCTTACGGAAACCAGCGCCTTCTAGCATTGCAGGCCAGAATAGGCTGTGGAAGTAAACGATGTCTTTACCGATGAAGTGGTAAAGCTCAGTTGTGCTGTCTTTCTTCCAGTATTCGTCAAAGTTTAGATCGTCACGCTTGTCACATAGGTTCTTGAAAGAAGCCATGTAGCCAACAGGAGCGTCTAGCCATACGTAGAAGAATTTGTTTTTCTCGCCTGGGATTTCGAAGCCGAAGTAAGGTGCATCACGTGAGATATCCCACTGTTGCAGACCAGACTCGAACCATTCCTGCATTTTGTTTGCAGTTTCATTCTGTAGAGAGCCAGAACGAGTCCACTCTTTAAGCATGCTTTCGAACTGAGGTAGGTCGAAGAAGAAGTGCTCAGAATCTTTCATTACTGGAGTCGCGCCAGAAACCGCTGATTTAGGGTTAATTAGCTCAGTTGGGCTGTATGTCTCACCACAGTTATCACAGTTATCACCATACTGGTCTTCTGACTTACACTTAGGGCAAGTACCTTTTACGAAGCGGTCTGGTAAGAACATCTCTTTCTCAGGATCGAAAAGCTGAGAAATAGTACGGCTAGAAATGAAGCCGTTCTTTTTAAGTTCTAGATAGATGTGAGAAGCCAGTTCACGGTTCTCTTCGCTATGTGTGCTGTGGTAGTTATCAAAACTGATATCAAAGCCAGCGAAGTCTTTTTGGTGCTCTTCACTAACAGCAGCGATCATCTCTTCTGGCGTGATACCCATCTGTTGAGCTTTAAGCATAATTGGCGTGCCGTGAGCATCGTCAGCACAGATGAAGTTTACAGTGTTGCCACGTAGACGCTGGTATCGAACCCAGATATCAGCTTGGATATGCTCAAGCATATGGCCAAGGTGAATAGAGCCGTTAGCGTACGGAAGCGCACAAGTTACCAAAAGTTGTCTTGGATCAGTTGCCATACTTAATAATTCGCTTTTTTGATAGGTATAAATTTTGAGAGGTAATACTACTTTATAACGTGTGATACGCCAAGGTATCAGACAAAGGATTCCCCTAGTTTTTTAGGGGTTCAGTCTTCATCTCGTGGGTGATAGCATAAATAAAAAAAGGAGCCCCAATGCGTAACTTTACTTCTAAGCAAGATTTCTGTTCATGGTTGAATGAGTTCGAGTCACCAATCCTCATCCCAGAGTGGGCGCTACACCAAAATATTGTATCGGTTGATCCTCGTGGGTCATTTGTCATTACCTTACCTTTTGCAGCTAATCAGCTCGCGGTTGAACTGGAACAGTGGATCAACTCCCAGATTGAACAACAGCTTGTCAGCACTTTTCAGTTTGAAGTAAAAGTGAAGCCGTCTGCGCTAGAAACTACAGTCGCAACACCATTGAAAGGCGTTAAGAACATTATCGCCGTGACGTCGGCAAAGGGTGGGGTGGGTAAATCGACAACTTCGGTAAACCTCGCGCTTGCGTTATCTAAGTCAGGTTCAAAAGTGGGCTTGTTGGATGCGGATATCTATGGTCCATCTGTGCCTATGATGCTCGGTCAACTGGATGCAAAGCCAGAAGTACAGAACAACAAATGGATGATGCCAATCGAGGCGCATGGCATTTTCACTCATTCTATTGGCTATCTTGTGTCGAAAGATGATGCAGCAATCTGGCGTGGCCCAATGGCAGCGAAGGCTTTAGGTCAGCTTGTTAACGAAACCGTATGGCCTGATTTAGATTACCTTGTTATCGATATGCCACCGGGCACAGGTGATATTCAGCTCACACTTTCACAGCAAATCCCAGTAACGGGCGCGGTAGTCGTGACGACACCTCAAGACTTGGCTTTAGCCGATGCACGTAAAGGTGTAGCGATGTTCGATAAAGTGAGCGTGCCAGTTGCAGGCTTAGTGGAAAACATGAGTTACCATATTTGTAGTCACTGTGGCGAAAAAGAGCATATCTTCGGTGCTGGTGGTGCAGAAGCCATGTCGGAAGAGTTCTTCCTCGATATTTTGGCGCAAATTCCACTGCATATTGATGTAAGAGAAGACATCGACGCGGGCCGCCCAACGGTTATACGCCGCCCGGACAGCGAACACACTCGTCATTACCTAGAATTGGCTGAAAATGTGGCTGCGAAAATGTTCTGGACGGGAAAAGCGAGACCTGAAGCGATCAACTTTTCTATGGTTGATTAGAGTAGATAAGTCTTAAGGCCGTATAAATAATGTTTGGGTGAGATAAATAGCTTTTGTATTTGGCTAAAGAGCCGTTGGGTTTGTGCAAATAGTTGTACGCCAGTTATTCGAAAGCAAACGATTGTATTCATTTAATGTATAGATAACATCAATTTGACTGCAATTAGCTAGAATGGCGACTAGAATCTATGTTGTTTAGCCCCTATAATCAGGCGGTTTATCTCTTCCCACCACCAAACCATATCGGGTGCAAAATTAATGTCTGATAATAATCAATGTGTCATCGTAGGTATCGCTGGCGCTTCAGCATCAGGAAAAAGTCTGATTGCTAGTACAATTTATAATGAGTTGCGCGAGAAAGTAGGCGACCATCAAATTGGTGTTATCACGGAAGATTGCTACTACAGCGACCAAAGCCACTTGAGTATGGAAGAGCGTGTTAAAACTAACTACGATCACCCAAATGCACTGGATCATGATCTATTATGTGAACACCTACAGCAGCTAATGAGTGGCAATGCGGTAGAAGTTCCTGAATACAGCTACACAGAACACACACGTACCTCTGAAACGACTACACTTACACCTAAGAAAGTGATCATTTTAGAAGGTATTCTGCTTCTAACAGACCCGCGTCTTCGTAAACTAATGCACGCAAGCGTGTTTATGGATACACCGTTAGACATCTGTCTACTACGCCGTGTTAAGCGTGATGTAGAAGAACGTGGTCGTACAATGGACACGGTACTTAAGCAATATCAAGAAACAGTACGTCCAATGTTCATGCAGTTTATCGAGCCTTCAAAACAACATGCAGACATCATCGTTCCTCGTGGTGGTAAAAACCGCATTGCGATTGACGTGCTAAAAGCGCACATTGCGAAGTTGTTGAAGTCTTAATCGAATAAAATTTTGCCTAAGTGACTCACTTAGCTTTATTTTTTACCGAATCAGTGGCACTTTTATAGTGCCACTTTCTTTTGGAATCTAAGCAAGGAATATGCGGATGAAGAAACTACTCATTTTCATAGCTGTACCAGTATTTGTTGTCGTTGCAGCAATTCTGGCACTAGTGCTGTTAGTGAACCCTAACCAATTTAAGCCATTAATTGTCGAACAAGCCCAAAAACACACAGGCCTAGAGCTCGTGATCGAGGGCGATATCAGCTGGCAATTCTTCCCATCTATTGGCTTCGAACTTGGTCAAACTGAATTACGTAACCCTGAAGGATTCACCCAACCAAATCTGTTTAAGGTTGATACCGTTGGCGTTGATGTTTCGGTTACCCCGCTATTTAGCAACCAACTAGAGATCGGCAACATTACTCTAGATGGTGCAGAATTCTATTTAGAAACGCTTAAAGATGGTCGTAAGAATATCGACGCGCTAACTCAAGCATCAGCTCCTCAAGAGTCTGAGCCTGCAGCTGACGCAAGTTCTGAATCAACACCTGCGCCCCAAGAGCAAAGTGCTACAGACGCATCTGGTTGGACGATCAACCTTGCCGGCGTCACTGTTTCAAATGCGTTGTTTGAGATGGACGACAAGCAAGCTGGTTCATTTACTAAGTTATACGATGTGTCTTTGAACCTTTCTGAGTTTGCCGTTGATACATGGACAACCGCGACGTTTGCGGCTTCTGGTGAAAACAATCAACAGAAATTCTCTGCAAACGGCAGTGCTGAATTCAAATTAGCGGAAGGCTTCGCAAGTTACGCACTGCGTAATATTGACCTAAACGCTAAGTTCAATGATCCAGCAACGTCGATTGAGTCAGCAAAAATTGGCTTGGATACGTTTGAGTTCGATAAGGTAAACCAACTGACTTACGCTGTAATCGGTAATGCGGCTGGCCTTGACCTTGATCTTAAAGGTGGCGGTGAACTTACCGTCGATAGCGCGATTTCAAAAGTAACGCTGAACAAATTAACGTTAGACTCAACATTCAAAGGCGACACGCTTCCTCAGTCTCCAATGAAAGTCGACATGCTGTCTGATTTAAGCTTCGATCTTAATAAGAGCCACCTGAGCTTTGTGTTAGAGAAGCTACAAGCTAACGCTATTGCTTTAGACGGTAAAGCAGACGTAACCCTATCTGAAATACCAAAAGTTCGTTTCTCTCTTCATAGCCCGAATATTGATTTAGATGAGTTCTTAGGCTTAGGCAATACAACAGAAACAGCGAGCACAGCTCCTTCTGGTTCTGCTGGTGGCTCAACGTCAAACTCTGGTAGTTCAGCTCCTGCTAAAGAAGTCGAACCTGATCTTTCTGCATTGAAAACGCTCGACGTGAAAGGTGACATCACGATTGATAAGTTCAAGGCGAGCAATGCGAAGATGCAGAATGTTAAAACGGCATTTTCGGTTAACCGTGGTATCGCAGAGCTAACCTCATTCACATCGAATCTTTACCAAGGTTCTATTTCTGCGACCGCTAAGCTAGACGCTCGTAAAACACCAGCGACTTACACTGCTAATAAGAAAATTAGAGGTGTGAAGGTTCAACCGTTACTGGTTGATGTAGCGAACAACGACATGCTGGAAGGGACGGGTAATATCGATGTTAACGTTAAAGGTAAGAGCCTTACGCCAACAGGAATCAAGAAGAACCTAGTCGGCACGATCGTGATTAACTTTGAAGATGGTGCGGTGAATGGCATCAACGTTGCTCAATTGATTCGAGAAAATTACGCTAAGATCAAAGGCGAAAAAGTCGAAAGCAAAGATGAGGCTCAAAAGACGGACTTCAGCGCAATGAAAGCGACACTGAAAGTTGATAAGGGTTGGGTTTCAACGAACGACTTATCGGCACAGTCACCACTGCTACGCGTGACAGGTCAAGGTAAAGCAAACTTCATTAATGAAACGGTCGACTTCCTTGTTCGTACATCGATTGTTGGTTCGCTTGAAGGTCAGGGCGGCAAGAACATTGATGACCTGAAAGATGTGACCATCCCAATTAAGGTGACAGGCCAATGGGCTGACCCGAAATTTGCGCTTGTTTTTGATGATGTGTTGAAGCAAAAAGCACAAGAAGAGATCGACCGTGGTGTGAATAAGCTAACGGATAAGATCAAAGACGAGAAGACCAAAGAAGCGGTTGACGGTTTGTTGAAAGGTTTCTTTAACTAATATTTGCCTAACTCGTATATAAAAGAAGCGCCACTCTTGTTGCAGGAGTGGCGCTTTTGTTTAGGTGCTGATTATTATCCGGGCTTAGTAAGCAAAGAGATTACCTTTGACACTCGTTCCTCGTTCAAGGGAATGACGATAGGCAGTCGTGCTTTGTTCAAGGACGTGACAGTCTAGTGGTCGTCATCCTCGAGAGGGAAGAATGACCGAGTCGGGGATCTCTAGTTGAATGCGATTACCAGTCAACGCCTTGAAGCGCTTTCACACCCGATTCGAAAGCGTGTTTCACGTTACGAACTTCAGATACCGTATCCGCCATCTCTGTAAGAGTACGGTGCGCGCCACGGCCAGTAATGATTACTGACTGCATTTTAGGACGGTTATTCAGAGCTTCTACCACTTCATCCAGTTCGATATAGCCATAGCTCACCATATAAGTCAGCTCATCAAACAGAATTACGTCAATCGACTCATCGGCTAGCATGCGCTGACATTCTTTCCAGATACGTTGTGCGGCTTCAATATCTTTTGTTTTGTCTTGGGTTTCCCAAGTGAAGCCAGTTCCCATAACTTGGAATTCCACTTCCAGCTTTTGAAGTACGTTCTTTTCGCCGTTATCCCAAGTCCCTTTAACAAATTGTGCAACGGCACATTTCTTACCATGACCAACGGCACGTGTAATGGTACCAAAACCGGATGTTGATTTTCCTTTACCGTTACCAGTAATAACCAGCAATAAGCCTTTCACTTCTTGTGCTGCAGCCACTCGTGCATCAACTTGTTCTTTTACTTTCTGTTGTCTTGCTTTATGGCGTTGTTCTTTGTTGTCTTCGGTCGACATAACAAATCCTTTTAAGTTGTGATTGCGCCTATCATAGCCTAACTTAACGATAGCAAAAACCATCGGAAGAACAGGTGATTACGGATGAAAAAGATACTCGTTGTTTGCATGGGGAATATTTGTCGTTCGCCAACAGGTGAAGCGGTGCTAAGGAAGAAAGCGCAACAACTGGATATTGACGTTGTGGTCGACTCTGCAGGGACGATTGGTTTTCATCAAGGCAACCCGCCAGACTCGCGTTCCAAATCTGCAGGAGAGAAGCGAGGTTACAGCTTTAAGGGGATTACTTCTCGTAAAGTGGTTGATAATGACTTCGAAGAATTTGACCTGATCCTCGCGGCAGATAGGGCGAATTTAGATGATTTAACGAATCAGTGCCCAGCCCACCTTCAATACAAACTTGCGCTATTCTTGAGCTTTGGAGAGTCACAATATCAAGAGATACCGGATCCTTATTATGGTGAGGGAAATGGCTTTGAGTTGGTGTTGGATTTAATCGAAGAGTCTAGCGAAGCGATACTGCGTTCAATTTAGTGTAGAGGCTGTGTTCTTGGCTGGGCGATAAAGTATCAAGGTTCATCGATATAAAAAAGGCCGACATCGAATGTCGGCCTTTCTAAATCTAGCTTTAAGCCATGACTAAGCTTACTTAGACATTACTTTGTAGATTGGGTCTTCTGCAACGTTCGCTTCAACTAAGCTACCGGCTTTGTGCAGCATAGCAACACAGTCTTGGCTTAGGTGGCGAAGGTGAAGTGTTTTACCTAGTGCAGCGTAACGGTCAGCAATCGTGTCGATCGCTTCAATTGCAGAGTGGTCTGTTACGCGTGAGTTGGCGAAATCAACGATAACATCTTGTGGATCGTTATATGCGTCAAACAACTCAAGGAAGTTAGCGGTTGAACCAAAGAAGATTGGGCCGTTAACTTTGTACTCTTTAGAGCCTTCAGCGTTAACTGATTTGTCTGCGTAGATGTGTTTAGCATGTTGCCATGCGAACATTAGTGCCGAAGCAACAACACCCACACCAACAGCGACCGCAAGGTCCGTTAGTACTGTTACCACGGTAACCAGAACGATAACGAAGAAATCTTGCTTAGGAACGCGACGCGCAAGCTTGAAGGTTGCCCATTCAAACGTACCGATAACAACCATGAACATTACGCCCACAAGTGCTGCTAGAGGAATCATTTCAATCAGTGCAGAACCAAACAGGATGAACATCAGTAGTGCGACTGCCGCTACGATACCTGAAAGACGACCACGACCGCCTGAGTTTACGTTGATCATCGATTGACCGATCATCGCACAACCACCCATCGCACCGAATACAGAACACGTTACGTTAGCCATACCTTGACCAACACATTCACGGTTAGATTGGCCACGAGTGTTTGTCATCTCGTCTAGTACCGTTAGTGTCAGTAGAGACTCGATCAGGCCGATAGCTGCAAGGATAATTGCGTATGGCAGGATGATCTGAAGTGTCTCGAAAGAAAACGGAACTGCAGGAATAGAGAACGTTGGTAGAGAGCCCGCTAGCGTAGCGGCTTCGTCACCAGACATAGTACGTAGGAAGTCAACAACAGTACGAGTTTCAAGATCAAGGCCTACAACCAAAGCCGTTACCGTTACAATAGCAACCAATGAAGATGGTACTGCTGTTGTTAGCTTAGGTAGGAAGTGGATGATACCCATAGTGAGTGCGACTAGGCCTAACATCAGTGTCATTTGACCGCTTGGTAACCAAGTTAATGCACCCGTTACGTCTGGCGCTTTAAATTGACCAAGCTGAGCTAGGAAGATCACAATTGCCAAACCGTTCACGAAACCAATCATTACTGGGTGTGGAACGATACGGATAAATTTACCTAACTTGAATACACCCGCTGCAATTTGCAGAAGGCCAGCCAGCATAACGGCTGCGAATAGGTATTGAACGCCATGGGTTGCCACTAGGCTCACCATTACAACGGCCATTGCGCCAGTTGCACCAGAAATCATACCTGGACGACCACCGAAGACGGAAGTGATTAAACCTACGATGAATGCTGCGTAAAGACCAACCATTGGGTCAACGCCAGCAACAAAGGCGAATGCTACGGCTTCAGGTACCAGAGCTAGGGCTACTGTAAGACCTGAAAGCACGTCATTCTTTACAGAGTGCTTTGAAAATTGTGGGAATTCGAACATGTTTGCTCAGCTATGCTAAAAATGGATTTACCGACACGAGTGTATTGCGTAGCCAAACAGTGATGGAAAAGAGCGGCAATAGCGAAGTGTCGAAAAGATAAGTGCGCGAATGCTACCCAAAAATGTGACTAAGTTCAAGGTTGAACCTAACTTTGAGTAATATATCTGTTAATTTTTATTCGATTAGTAGATATGAAAAAGGCTGCTTTAATAAGCAGCCTTTGATTCTATTTACTTGTGATTATCTATCAGTAATCGCTAGTAGTTTGGCTTAGTCATACCTGCGCCAGCTTGGTTCGACGCTGCTTGACTACCTGCACCTTTCGGTACAAAACGCTCAGTGCGGAACGGAGCTGCAACAACTTCAATCTCTTTGATCTCTTGTGGACCAGGAGCTTTAGTCATTGGTGAGCCTGCTTGCTTCTTAGCAACCGTTGCTTTTGGTGCAGCTTGAGGAGCTTCTGCTTTTACAACAGGCGCTTCTTCAACTTTTGCACTTTCAGCTTTAGGTGCTTCAGCTTCAACAACTGGTGTTGTCTCTTCTACTGCAACAGCCGCTTCGACTTTCGTCGCTTCTACAATCACTGGAGCTTCAACTTTCTCAGTTTCAACAACCACTGGTGCTTCTTCAACGACTACAGGAGCTTCAGTTACCTGAGCTTCAGAGCGAGTTTCTTCAGCAACAACTGCGTCTTCACGAGAGATGATTACTTTACCCATAGCTAATTCAGGACAAGCAAAACCGCCAGCCATCACTACGTTGCTTTGAGGTGCATTCTCTTGAGCTGTATTTTGCTCTTGAGCTTGAACAGCAACGTGAGTTTCAGTAGCAACTTGAGCTTCAACAGCAACGTCCATTTCCGCCACTTCAGGTTTTGTCTGATTGTGGTGAGGTTTAGGAATGAAGCGAGGCATCACTTTACCCATAGCCATCTCAGGAGAAGCTACACCACCTTTACGTAGGCGGAATGGGTTAGGGCGACGATCACGACCGCGACGACGACGTTGACCACTTGCACGTAGGTGACGTGGAGAACGACGGTTACGACGTTGCTTCGGCTCTTCCTGTTCTGTTTGCTCAGCATTTACTTGAGTTGCATCTACTTGTTCCGCAACTTTTTGCTCTTGAGCTACAGCTTGTTCGTGATTTGCTGTTTGTACCTTTTGCTCTTTTGAAGCGTTATCGGCATTGTTGTCAGCTTCTGCTTGAGCTTGCTGGTCTTTAACTCGAACTAGTTTGTTCAGCTTACGACGTTGACGACGCTCTTTAATTTTCACAGCTTTTGCTTCAGGCTTCGCCTTTGGCGCTTCTGGTTTATCAGCTTGAGCTTCTGCCGCAAGCTGTAGACCTTCTTCTGCTAATTTAGATGGTACTTGCTCTTCCTGTTGCTTCTGCTCATCACGTGGCTTATTGCGACGATCTTGCTTAGGCTTACGAGGCTGACGAGTTTGCTGTGGAGCTGCTTCTTTTTGCTCTTCAGGTTTCTCATCACGTACAGGTTTACGACGGCGTTTGTTGTCACGGTTTTCGTTGCGATTGTCACCACGTTCGTTACGTTGTTCGCTACGGTCACCACGCTCGTTACGTTGTTCGCCACGGTCACCACGTTGGTTACGACGGCGGTTGTCGTTACGATCACGGCGTTGACGGTTACCATTGTTGCGATTGTTCTTAGGTTTTTCTTCTTGCTTCTCTTCTTCTTTCTTCTCTTCTTGAGTTGAAGAGCCAAATAAGAAGCTACCGATAGCTTTGAAGAAACGACCAATTAGGCTAGGTTCTTGCGTTGCAGCTGGTTCAACTTTCTTCTCTTCAACAGCTTTAGGAGCTGGAGCAGGAGTGGGTGCTGATTGAGCTGGAGCCGCGAAACCTTTCAGAGCAGGCTCTTCGATCTTCTTAGGACGAATAGTCTGTTCTGCTGGTTCTTTGCTTTCTGCTTCTTTTAAAGCTTCTAGCTTGGTAGGCAGCAAGTAAGAGAGTAGATCGAACTCTTCACCTTCACGAACACGGATAACCTCAAAGTGTGGTGTTTCCATGTCAGAGTTAGGAACAACAGTGATCTTAACTTCTTGGTTCTTCTCGATGTGGTTTACTGAGCGACGTTTTTCGTTCAGAAGGTAAGAGGCAATTGGAACAGGCACAACAGCAAGTACTTGTGCTGTGTTGTCTTTTAGAGCTTCTTCTTCAATCAAGCGTAGAACAGAAAGTGCTAGAGATTCGTTATCACGAACAACACCAGTACCTGTACAACGAGGACAAATGTGGTGGCTTGCTTCTGCTAGTGATGGGCTCAAACGTTGACGAGACATCTCTAGAAGACCAAAGCGAGAAATACGACCAATCTGAACACGTGCACGATCTAAACGAACGGCATCACGTAGACGGCTTTCAACTTCGCGTTGGTGGCGAACTGGAGTCATATCGATGAAGTCGATAACAACAAGACCACCTAGGTCACGTAGACGTAATTGACGTGCAATTTCATCGGCTGCTTCTAGGTTAGTGTTTAGCGCTGTTTCTTCAATATCGCTGCCCTTTGTTGCACGAGCAGAGTTGATATCGATAGAAGTTAGAGCTTCTGTTGGGTCGATCACGATAGAACCACCAGACGGAAGACGAACTTCACGTTGGAAAGCTGATTCGATCTGGCTTTCAATCTGGTAATGGCTGAATAGTGGCACTTCACCATCGTATTTCTTAACGCGATTCATGAAATCTGGGCGTATTAATTGAATGTGCGCTTGTGCACGTTCAAAAATAGTATTGCTGTCGATTAGAATCTCGCCAATATCACGACGTAGATAGTCACGAATCGCACGAACGATAACGTTACTTTCTTGGTGAATAAGGAAAGGAGCTGCATTTGAATCAGAAGCTTGCTTAATAGCGCCCCAGTGATTCAATAGAACGTTCAAGTCCCACTCTAGCTCTTCTGCACTTTTGCCAACACCTGCTGTACGCACGATTAAGCCCATGCCTTGAGGAAGCTCAAGAGTGCTTAATGCTGCTTTCAGTTGAGTGCGTTCATCACCTTCGATACGACGAGAAATACCGCCAGCACGAGGGTTATTAGGCATAAGAACTAAGTAACTACCAGCCAAAGAGATGAAAGTTGTCAGTGCAGCGCCTTTGCTACCACGTTCTTCTTTCTCAACTTGTACGATTACTTCTTGTCCTTCTCTTAGCACTTCTTTAATGCTAGGACGGCCTTGGTATGTATAACCTTCAGGGAAGTATTCGCGGGCAATTTCTTTAAGAGGGAGGAAACCGTGACGTTCTGCGCCGTAATCAACAAATGCCGCTTCTAGGCTTGGTTCAATACGGGTAATACGTCCTTTGTAGATATTCGCTTTCTTTGACTCGTGACCTGGGCTTTCGATATCTAGATCGAACAGTCGCTGGCCATCAACCAAAGCGACACGCAACTCTTCTTTTTGAGTTGCGTTAATTAACATTCTTTTCATTTAGAAATTCTCATTGTCTTTTCTTATTTTCATCATTGGTCTTATCGCTTTATTCGTTTCTCATGGTGCCAGATCCCATGGCTTTATCGGTGCAGCCTCCCGGCTGGAGTAGGGATGCTCTGGGGCACGTCAGTCATCATAGGGAGTTAGCCTATGATCCGCGATGTGGCGGTGAATACTCAACATGAGTGTACGTGAGTAGAGCGATAAGGAACTCAGTTGACCGTGTCTTACGCCGATTGCAGCACTGTCTAATCTGAGTCATCTACTCATTTACTTGCTTATGAATGGTTAGCTGTTTAAATATTAGTCAATCCATTGATAGCAGCTGTGAACTATAGCAGTGGTCGGTAAACACAGCAATCTGCTTTGTCGTAATGCGGTAAAAAAAACAGTTTTTGTTTGGGTTTTGATAGCTCTAACTCACTGTCTATAAATAATTTATCAATTGATATTTTAATTTGCAGGAAGCTTGGTGCTTTTTTGTTCGAAGAATCAAAGAAATATAGAACTTCAAAGACCTTTTAGGGATAGATCGGTAGGGATTATAGATAAATAAGTTCAGAATAGGGTTAAGAAAATCTCAATTATCAAAAGTGACAGTGATACAATGGCCCAATGAGCGAAATTAGAACCCAAGTCCAATTTGTCGACATTGACGAAGATATGGCTGGTCAGCGTATTGATAACTTCTTACGCAACCAATTAAAAAACATCCCGAAAAGCATGATTTACCGAATCGTGCGTAAAGGCGAAGTCCGCGTAAACAAAAAACGCATCAAGGCTGAATACAAACTAAAAGCAGGTGATTTAGTTCGTATCCCGCCAGTCACTATTGAAGAGAAAACAGAAGAGAACGTGCCAAGCACGAAACTCAATAAGGTTTCTGAATTAGAACAGTGCATCATTTATGAAGATGATCACATGCTGATTCTGAATAAACCATCAGGTACTGCGGTTCATGGTGGTAGCGGGCTAAAGTTTGGCGCGATTGAAGCATTGCGTGCACTTCGCCCTGATGCTCGTTTTCTTGAATTGGTACACCGTATTGATAGAGATACGTCTGGCATTTTGCTTGTTGCTAAGAAGCGCTCGGCGCTAAGACACCTTCAAGCACAGTTCCGTGAAAAAACGGTTCAAAAATACTACTTCGCTTTAGTGATGGGCGAATGGAAGAACAGCTGTAAAGTGGTTAATGCTCCTTTATTGAAAAATGAAGTAAACAGCATTGTTCGCGTTAACCCGAATGGTAAGGCTTCTGAAACTCGTTTTAAGGTTTTGGAAAAATTCCAAGATGCGACGTTAGTTCAGGCAAGCCCAATTACCGGCCGTACGCACCAAATTCGAGTACACGCTCAGTATACTGGCCACCCAATTGCTTGGGATGACCGTTACGGTGATCGTCGTTTTGATGCTTACACGGGTAAAGTAGGATTGAATCGTTTGTTCTTACATGCCGCCAACATTAAGTTTACCCATCCAGGTAGCGAAGAGAAGATGGATATCTCTGCTCCAATGGAAAAAAGGCTAGAGAGAGCACTCACTGGTCTACGTAAGCTTTAAGAAGATACGAAAGGGTTAGCTGTTTCTAGCCTTACCTATCTACTAACAAAAAAGGTTGACGAAATCCGTCAACCTTTTTTGTTTTCATCTGTTGTAGAAAATCCCCAACTCGCTCGTTCCTCGCTCATGAGGATGACGACTTTTTAAAGGCAGGTTCTACATTATGAGCTGATGGATGATGTAGCTATCTTCGTCATTCCCTAGACTGACAAAGGAAGGCGTAGGGAATCTCTAACAAAGAGAGGGTATCCGTTATAGTACGCTCATTCCTTGCGCTTCTAACATATCAACCAGATCGATCAGCGGTAAGCCGATCAGCGTGTTTGGGTCTTTACCTTCCATCTGTTTAAATAGCGCGATACCTAACCCTTCACACATAAAGCTGCCCGCGCAGTAATAAGGCTGTTCTTTCTCAACATAAGAAATGATCTGCTGTTGTGTTAAATCACGGAAATGCACGATGAAGGTATCTAAGCGAGTGTCGGCTTTATTGGTTTCACTGTTCCATACGGTTATCCCAGTATAAAAAGTGATGCTTTTACCGCTTTGGCGAGATAGCTGCTCAATCGCTTTTTCACGAGTGTGTGGTTTACCAATGATTTCTCCATCAATCACACACACTTGATCGGAACCAATCACTAGGCTTGGTTGTTCGATAGTACAAGACTTGGCTTTCGTCTCGGCAAGACGCATCACTAACTGTTGAGGTGTCTCTTCTGGAAGTGGTGTTTCATTGCAGTCAGGCTTCGCTGTGACAAAGTCTAACTGTAGTTTTTTGAGGATCTCTTGCCTAAATGGAGATGTAGAAGCTAAAACTAGTTGGTAATTTCTCATTTTAATTTACAATTCGTGTAAGCATTTAGTTCAGGATAACGTAACTTATCCTGCTATTCATAATGCTCTGAACAGGAAAGGTAGGAAAGTACATTTTTTTTGCCATTTCCTTTGACTAAACACGATTTGGAAGATAAGATTCGCGCCCTATGCAAAAGGAAAAAATACCGCGTACAGTTGATCCGGCAAGAACGGCTCAAAAACGACTCGATATGGATGGTATCATTCAAGTCAGTCTTTTAAAGCGTTTAACCGAAACAACTGAAGGCGTAAAACGTGACGCGCAAGTCTCAATGTCATTTGGGCTTGATGAACAACGATTAGTCGTTATCTCTGGTAAAGCTAACGTCGAAGTCGATTTAGAGTGTCAACGTTGTAATGAGGTTTTCGCACATGAGTGCGATGTCCAATTTACTTATACTCCTGTTTACAGCGAGAAAAGTGAAGAGGAAGCACCGGAAGAGTACGATTTGGTAGATCTGAACGAGTACGGTGAGTTAGACCTGATTCAATTAGTTGAAGACGAGTTCATCCTTGGATTGCCACAAATAGCAATGCACGACGATGCGAAATGTAGCGTTAACTCAAATAACTTGGTGTTTGGTGAACTTCCTGAAGAAATTGAGGAAGATAAAAAGCCGAATCCATTTGATGTTTTAAAAAACTTAAAGAAGTAACTTATTAATAAGTATCTTTAAGAATTTACATAGGAGTAGGGTCAATGGCCGTACAAAAGAGCAAGAAATCACGTTCAATGCGTGGCATGCGTCGTTCACACGATGCGCTAACTACAGCTGCACTTTCTGTAGACGCAACTTCAGGTGAAACTCACCTACGTCACAACGTGACTGCCGAAGGTTTCTACCGCGGCAAAAAGGTTATCAACAAGTAAGGTTGACCTTTGCAAAATCTAACCGTTGCGCTTGATGCAATGGGCGGGGACTTCGGTCCTCGTGTAACAGTGCCTGCCGCCGTGCAGGCACTGTCGTATTTCCCAGAGCTAAAAGTCATTCTCATAGGTGATCGAAATGCGATCACATCTCAATTATCTTCATTAGGTCGAATGCCTGATTCTCGTTTGAGTATCCAGCATTGTGATCGAGTCATTTCCAATTCTGAAAAACCTTCCCTAGCCTTACGTAATAGTCAGGGTAGTTCTATGCGTGCTGCTATCGATTTGGTTGCCGAATCACAGGCTGATGCTTGTGTGAGTGGTGGTAACACTGGTGCACTGATGGCGTTATCTCGTTTCAGACTCAAACTCCTTCCCGGTATTGATAGGCCTGCGTTGGTTTCAGCTTTGCCTACTGCTTCAGGCAACCGTACATGGATGCTTGATTTAGGAGCGAACGTTTCTAGTGACGCAGATTCACTGTTTCAGTTTGCTGTAATGGGCAGTGCATTAGCGGAACAACATTTAGGTCGCGCTCCACGTGTCGCTATCTTGAATATCGGTGCCGAAGAAATCAAAGGCAATGACCTTGTGAAACGATGCGCGGAAATGTTGTCTAATACTCAGTCTGTGAACTTCATAGGCTATATTGAAGGTAATCAATTACTTCAAGATGCTGCTGATGTCGTCGTATGTGATGGTTTTGTGGGCAATGTCTGCTTAAAAACGTGCGAAGGTACGGCTCAGCTCTTTATTGATAAGCTAAAAACGCGCATGATGGCTTCAACAATAAAGGGTTGGATCGCCAGAATGTTGTTTTCTGAGCTATTTACTGAATTAAAAACCTTGAACCCCGACCAGTATAACGGCGCAAGTTTGTTAGGATTGCGCGGCATTGTCATTAAAAGTCATGGAAGTGCTGATGTGTCTGCAGTCGTCAACGCGATTGGTGAAGCAGTACACGAGGTCAAACGACAAGTCCCCAGCCGCATTAGCGATCGTTTGGAAGCGGTTTTACTCGAGAGGCATTATTAGTCTTCATGTATAGCAAAATTTTAGGTACTGGCAGCTACTTGCCATCTCAGGTGCGTACTAACGCAGACTTAGAGAAAATGGTAGAGACTAGCGATGAGTGGATCGTTGCTAGAACAGGTATTAAAGAGCGTCGTATTTCAGCGGAAAACGAAACCGTTGCGGATATGGCGTTTTACGCTGCTGAGAATGCCATTGAGATGGCAGGTATCGACAAAGAAGATATTGATTTAATCATCGTTGCGACAACCAGCAGTAGCCATACATTCCCGTCTTCGGCATGTCAGGTACAAGGTAAGCTTGGTATTAAAGGCTGCCCTGCGTTTGATTTAGCTGCGGCGTGTTCTGGCTTTGTCTATGCACTGTCTGTTGCTGATCAACATATCAAGACTGGTATGTGTAAAAACGTTTTGGTAATCGGTGCGGATGCACTGTCAAAAACCTGTGATCCGACTGACCGCTCTACTATCATCTTATTTGGTGATGCTGCAGGCGCGGTGGTTGTAGGCGCAAGCGAAGAGCCAGGTATTTTGTCTACGCATATTTACTCTGATGGTAAATATGGTGAGCTTCTAAGCCTAGAAGTTCCAGAGCGTGGCGGTGATGCAGACAAGTGGCTGCACATGGCGGGCAACGAAGTATTTAAAGTGGCGGTAACTCAGCTTTCTAAGCTAGTTAAAGACACATTAGCCGCGAACAATATGGATAAGTCAGAGCTTGATTGGTTAGTTCCACACCAAGCGAATTACCGTATTATCTCGGCAACCGCTAAGAAGCTGACGATGTCGCTTGATCAAGTTGTGATTACTCTTGATAAGCACGGCAATACGTCGGCAGCTACCGTACCAACGGCCCTTGATGAGGCTGTTCGCGACGGGCGAATTAAACGTGGTCAAACGCTTCTACTTGAAGCATTTGGCGGTGGCTTCACTTGGGGTTCTGCGTTAGTTAAATTCTAACCCCAAGCGATAATCAACAAACAAGGCACATAACTTATGTGCCTTATTCAATTTTTTGCTTTGCTTAAAGGAAAATTACAATGAGCAAATTTGCTATCGTATTCCCAGGCCAAGGCTCTCAAGCTATCGGTATGCTTGCTGACCTAGGCGAACAGTATGATGTTGTTAAAAAGACATTTGCTGAAGCTTCAGAAGCACTTGGTTACGATCTATGGGCATTGGTTC
This sequence comes from Vibrio sp. QJM3NY_39, assembly GCF_057785895.1. Taxonomy (NCBI): domain Bacteria; kingdom Pseudomonadati; phylum Pseudomonadota; class Gammaproteobacteria; order Vibrionales; family Vibrionaceae; genus Vibrio; species Vibrio sp. QJM3NY_39. The sequence continues at coordinate 1,122,161 of NZ_CM173505.1, forward strand.
AAGATGGTCCAGTAGAAAATCTAAATGAAACTTTCCGTACTCAACCAGCTCTACTCACTGCGTCTGTTGCAATCTGGCGTGTATGGCAAGAGCTTGGTCTAGAGCAACCTGCAAACCTAGCAGGCCACAGCCTAGGCGAATACTCTGCACTTGTGTGTGCGTGTGTTATCGACTTTAAAGAAGCGATCAAGCTGGTTGAGCTACGTGGTCAACTGATGCAAGAAGCGGTTCCTGCGGGCGTTGGTGCAATGTACGCAATCATCGGTCTAGATGATGAAGCGATTGCTAAAGCGTGTGAAGAAGCGGCACAAGACGAAGTTGTGTCTCCAGTTAACTTCAATTCACCAGGCCAAGTTGTTATCGCGGGTAACAAAGCAGCAGTAGAGCGTGCTGGTGCACTATGTAAAGAAGCAGGCGCTAAACGTGCTCTTCCTTTACCTGTATCTGTGCCGTCTCACTGTGCCCTTATGAAGCCTGCAGCAGACAAGCTAGCGGTTGCTCTAGAAGCTCTAGAGTTCAACGCACCGGCACTGCCTGTTATCAATAACGTCGATGTTATTGCTGAAACAGACCCTGCAAAAATCAAAAGCGCACTTGTTCGTCAGCTATACAGCCCGGTTCGTTGGACTGAAGGTGTACAAGCGATGAATGAGCAAGGCGTTGAAAAGCTACTAGAATTAGGCCCAGGTAAGGTTCTTACTGGTCTAACAAAACGTATTGTTAAAACTATGACAGCTGCTGCAGTTAATGACACTGCATCACTAGACGCTGCTAAGTAAATAACCAATTAATAGAGAAGTTATGATGAATTTAGAAGGCAAAGTTGCACTAGTTACAGGCGCAAGCCGTGGCATCGGTCGTGCAATCGCTGAGCTTTTAGTTGAGCGTGGTGCTAAAGTTATCGGTACTGCTACGTCTGAAGGCGGCGCTGCTGCAATCAGCGAGTACCTTGGTGAGAACGGTAAAGGTCTTGCTCTTAATGTCACTGATGTTGACTCAATTGCTGCTACACTGAAAACCATCAACGATGAATTCGGTGCGATTGACATTCTGGTTAACAACGCAGGTATCACTCGTGATAACCTTCTCATGCGTATGAAAGACGATGAATGGAATGACATCATTGATACTAACCTAACGCCTATCTTCCGCATGTCTAAAGCTGTATTGCGTGGCATGATGAAGAAGCGTCAAGGCCGTATCGTAAACGTTGGTTCTGTAGTAGGTACTATGGGTAACGCTGGTCAAGCTAACTACGCAGCAGCAAAAGCTGGTGTGATTGGTTTCACTAAATCAATGGCTCGTGAAGTTGCGTCTCGTGGTATTACAGTGAACACTGTAGCGCCAGGTTTCATCGAAACAGACATGACTAAAGCGCTAAATGATGACCAACGTGCAGCAACTTTGGCGAATGTACCAGCAGGTCGACTAGGTGACCCTCGCGAAATCGCTGAAGCTGTGGTATTTTTGGCGTCACCTGCGGCAGCTTATATCACAGGTGAAACACTTCACGTCAATGGCGGTATGTACATGGTGTAAATTATGTGCAACATTTGTGCATGATTTAAGTCAAGATCATACGTAATTTCGGTTAAAATCGTGAAAATTGTGGTTTGACCAGAAAAGTTGACCTTGCAACTTTCAATAGATTGAATAAACTACGGAAAACATCGCATAAAGCGAACTCTGTAAAGGAAAAGAAAAAATGAGCAACCTCGAAGAACGCGTAAAGAAAATCATTGTTGAACAGCTAGGTGTAGACGAAGCTGAAGTTAAAAACGAAGCTTCTTTCGTTGATGACCTAGGTGCAGATTCTCTAGACACAGTTGAGCTAGTAATGGCTCTAGAAGAAGAATTCGACACTGAAATCCCAGATGACGAAGCTGAGAAAATTACTACTGTTCAAGCTGCTATCGATTACGTAACTAGCGCTCAGTAATAATCTCTCCCAGGCGGTCACCTTGACCGCCTGTGTTTTATCTAACTCATCTATCCTCATCTTAAATCACCTCAATCCCCGGAGTGTAATATCGTGTCCAAGCGTCGTGTAGTTGTCACTGGCATGGGTATGTTGTCGCCGGTAGGCAACACTGTAGAATCTTCTTGGAAAGCCCTGCTAGCTGGTCAAAGTGGTATCGTTAATATCGATCATTTTGATGCAACCAATTTCTCAACTCGTTTTGCAGGTCTAGTTAAAGACTTTAACTGCGAAGAGTATATGACTAAAAAAGATGCTCGTAAGATGGACTTGTTCATCCAGTACGGCGTCGCAGCAGGTATTCAAGCTTTAGATGATTCAGCCCTAACTATTACTGAAGAAAACGCTCCTCGTGTAGGCGTTGCTATCGGTTCTGGTATTGGTGGTCTTGGTTTGATCGAAGCCGGTCACAAGGCTCTAACTGAAAAAGGCCCTCGTAAAATCAGCCCGTTCTTCGTACCGTCGACGATCGTGAATATGATTGCGGGTCACATGTCTATCATGCGTGGCCTACGCGGTCCAAACATCGCGATCTCTACAGCATGTACGACTGGCCTACATAACATTGGCCACGCGGCTCGTATGATTGCATACGGCGATGCTGACGCAATGCTAGCGGGTGGTGCTGAAAAAGCATCTACACCACTAGGTATGGGCGGTTTTGGTGCGGCTAAAGCACTGTCTACTCGTAACGATGAGCCTCAAAAAGCTTCTCGTCCATGGGACAAAGGCCGTGACGGCTTCGTTCTTGGTGACGGTGCAGGCATGATGGTTCTTGAAGAGTATGAACATGCTAAAGCTCGTGGCGCTAAGATTTACTGTGAGCTAGTTGGCTTCGGTATGTCGGGTGACGCTTACCACATGACATCTCCAAGTGAAGATGGCTCTGGTGGTGCACTAGCAATGGAAGCGGCTATGCGTGATGCTGGCATTACTGGTGAACAAATCGGTTATGTTAATGCACACGGTACTTCGACTCCTGCAGGTGACGTAGCGGAAGTTAAGGGCATCAAGCGTGCTCTTGGCGAAGCAGGCAGCAAGCAAGTCTTGGTTTCTTCTACGAAATCAATGACAGGCCACCTTCTAGGTGCTGCAGGTTCTGCTGAAGCGATCATCACAGCGATGTCTCTAATTGATCAAATTGTTCCACCAACAATCAATTTGGATGATCCTGAAGAAGGCTTAGATATTGACTTAGTACCCCACACTGCGCGTAAAGTTAGCGGTATGGAATATGCTGCATGTAACTCATTCGGTTTCGGTGGTACAAACGGCTGTTTGATCTTCAAAAAGATTTAATCATCTTATTAAAGATGTAAACATTCGTAGATAGTCATAATTAGACTTGTTTTTAAACGGCTTGATGCTTTAGCATTGAGCCGTTTCTTTTTATGGGGAAAAACATGTTTTGGGTTGATGGAGAAAGCCAGCAAACTGTCGATATCTTGGATCGTTCGTTTCAGTACGGGGATGGTTGTTTTACCACCATGCTTGTCCAAGAGGGTCAGGTTCAGCATTTTTATGATCATCAATGTCGTGTCGACGAATGCCTTAAAGCGCTACGCATTTCTGCTCTTGATTGGGATGTTGTTAGCCTTTGGATCGATAATGCACTTCAACATATCCAAGATAACGATCTTCATGGAACAAAGAGCCTTTATGGTTCAAAGCTCCTCCATGATACAAACAAGCCTCATAATCAAAAAACTGGGATTAAGCTACACGTTAGCCGTGGGGCAGGCGGTCGTGGCTACAGTGCCAAGAATATCGCCAAGCCAACGATAACCATCAGTACATTTGATTTCCCTAGTCATTATTCAGCGTGGCAAGATTCTGGTGTAGAACTCGGTATCTGCCAACAAGCACTAGGTTTGAGCCCACTGCTCGCAGGCCATAAGCACAATAATCGTCTTGAGCAGATCTTGATGAAAGATGAAATGGATCAGGCCGATGAAGCTGATGGTGTAGTTCTTGATATCTCGGGCAATGTGATTGAAACCACCATGGCCAATCTGTTTTGGCGAAAAGGTCAGATGATATATACACCTCAACTCACGCAAAGTGGTGTGGCGGGGGTTATGCGTAAGCAAGTGTTAACCGCGCTGAATCAAGCTGAACTTTCCGTTACAATTAGTGACTACTGCTTATCTCAACTCATGCAAGCTGATGAGATTTTCATGACCAACTCCATCTTAGGGGTTGCCCCAGTTACCCGTATTAGTGATACCCAATTCAACATTGGAACCGTTACTCGTAGCCTTCAAGGACAACTAAACTCGTGATCAAAAAGTTATTTATTTTTATTACCTTGTGCTTAATCGCAGCCGCTGCTGCTGGTTTTTATGTTTACAACCAAGCGCAAGATAACCTGAAACAAGTTATTCAATTAGAAAAACCGCAGGTGGTTACCGTTGCTTCAGGTAGCAGTTTTAACCGTGTTCTAGCACAGTTGATTAACGAGGGGCTTTTTGAGGCTTCTCCTTACGAGAAATTAATCCGTAAGTTACATCCTGAGCTTGTAGACGTAAAAGCGGGTACATTCCTGCTTGAGCCCGGTTTAACCCTAGAGCAGGCGCTACAAGTGCTTGTCGAAGGGAAGGAGCACCAATTTACCATTACCTTCGTAGAAGGCAGTCGTTTTGACGAGTGGCTTGTTCAACTAAAAGACAACGAATTCATTCAGCAGACGTTGAATGATGTCTCTGAAAAAGAGATCGCACAAAAGCTTGGTATCGAAAATGAAAAGCTAGAAGGCCTTTTCTTAGCGGAAACATACCACTACACCTATGGCACAACGGATTTAGATTTGTTGAAACGCGCCCACCGAGATCTGATGAACGTGGTCAATGATGAGTGGGAAAATAGAGCCGATAAACTGCCTCTTAAATCGCCATATGAAGCGCTAATTCTTGCGTCTATCATTGAGAAAGAAACTGCAGTAGCGTCAGAGCGTGAACGTGTGTCTTCTGTGTTCGTTAATCGCTTGAACAAGCGTATGCGTCTACAAACTGACCCAACGGTTATCTACGGCATGGGCGACAGTTACAAAGGCAATATACGTAAGAAAGACTTACGTACTCCAACGCCATACAACACTTATACAATGAGTGGTTTACCACCGACGCCTATTGCAATGGCGGGCAAAGCGTCTATCAATGCTGCGCTGAATCCAGAGAAGAGCAACTACCTGTATTTTGTTGCGAGTGGAACCGGCGGTCACGTATTTTCAAAGAGTTTGACTGAGCATAACCGTGCAGTACGAGCTTACTTAAAGCAATTAAGAAAAAACAAATAAAGAAATAATTATGAATCAGTCGAAATTTATCGTAGTTGAAGGCCTTGAAGGTGCTGGCAAAAGTACAGCAATCAATGCCATCGTTGAGACATTAAAAGCATCGGGTGTTGAAGATATCGTCAATACTCGTGAGCCGGGTGGCACTGTCTTAGCTGAAAAGATGCGTTCATTGGTTAAAGAAGAGCACGAAGGTGAGAAGCTTCAAGATATGACGGAACTATTGCTGATGTACGCGGCACGTGTTCAATTAGTCGAGAACGTCATCAAGCCCGCATTAGACAGCGGTAAATGGGTGTTGGGTGATCGCCATGATATGTCATCTCAAGCTTATCAAGGTGGTGGTCGTCAGATCGCACGCACTACGATGGAATCACTGAAAGAAACCACGCTAGGCGGTTTTAAGCCAGATCTAACCCTATACTTGGATCTTGATCCTAGAGTAGGGCTTGAACGCGCTAGAGGCCGTGGTGAGCTCGATAGAATCGAAAAGATGGATATCTCATTCTTCGATCGTACACGTGAACGTTACCTTGAGATTGCAGAACAAGACGAAACGGTTCTTGTGGTTAATGCACAGCAAGAAATTGAGCAAGTAGCCGCTGATATTAAAGTCGCGCTCAGTGCTTGGCTCAATAAACAGTAGGTAGTCATGGCTGAAGTTTATTCTTGGCTCACACCGGTATGGAGTGAGTGGAAAAAAAGTCTCGATGCAGAGCGTTTTCCTAACTCTGTGATTGTTAATGCACCGGAAGGGCTTGGCGTTGATGCGCTGATTAGCCAACTTACCGATGCATTGATGTGTACTAATTACGAAAGCGAGTCGTGTGGATTTTGCCATAGTTGTGAATTGATGAAGTCGGGGAGTCATCCGGATTTCCATGTGATTGAACCTGAGAAAGAAGGTAAATCGATTACCGTTGACCAAGTACGTGCGAGTAACCGCTGGGCTCAACAATCGTCCCAGTTAGGTGGTTTGCGCGTTATCTTGCTTAACCCTGCAGAGGCGATGAACGAATCGGCGTCGAACGCATTGCTGAAAACTCTAGAAGAGCCATCAAGTAAGTGTATCTTCATTCTTTCTACTCGTAACAGTAATCGCTTAATGCCGACTATTATTAGCCGCTGTCAGCAATTCAATGTGGTTAGCCCACAGTTGGATACTGGATCGACTTGGCTAGATGGGGAAGTAGGTAAAGCGGTTCCGCAGTATATTCTAGCGCTCAATGACAACGCGCCTTTGAAAGCGAAAGCCATGTTTGAGCAAGGCGGTGTTGAAGCCTCAACAAAAGTGCTCGATGGTTTTGTCAATGTTATCAAAGGCACTCAACCTGACATGCTGAAGTTTTCCACAGAGCTTAGTAAAGATCCTTTGGTTCAACTAGGCTGGCTATGGCACTTACTGTCTGACGTGCAAAAGCTGCATTTTGGTTTAGCGAATCAGGCGATGACTCCGAGTGCGAAAGCTTTGGTTGAGGTAATGTCTTATCAAAGTGCTTACGCAGCATCGAATAAACTGTTGATATTGATTGAGCAGTTAAAGCAACACCCCGGGCTCAATACGGAGCTACTCATAATGAACTGGCTGATTGCCACTTGCGAGGAAACATGTTCGTAGATTCCCACTGTCATTTAGACAAACTGGATTACCAAGATTTACACACCAGTGTAGAAGACGTGGTTAATAAGGCGAAGGCAGCAAATGTAGACCAACTGCTTTCTGTCGGTGTGACATTAGACTCGTTTGAAAACATGCTTGAGATGATCTCGCCGTTTGATAATGTTAAAGCTTCTTGTGGCGTTCACCCTCTCGATGTAGAGAGCGATTTCTGTCTGGAAAGAATGCGTGAGTATGCGAGTAATCCAAAGGTTGTGGCGATAGGTGAGACAGGCTTAGATTATCACTACCAGCCAGAGACGGCAGAACTGCAACAGCTTAGGTTCAAGCAGCACGTTGAGTTGGCTGTTGAGCTTAATAAACCTTTGATCATCCACACGCGTAACGCGCGTGAAGATACGTTAGCTATTTTACGCGATGGTGGAGCAGAGAAGTGCGGTGGTGTGATTCATTGTTTTACTGAAGATCAAGCATTCGCTGAAGCGGCAATGGAATTAGGTTTTTATATCTCGATCTCAGGTATTGTGACCTTTAAACAAGCCACAGAACTTAAAGACGTTGTGAAAAACTTACCGCTAGATAGGTTGCTGATCGAGACGGATTCGCCATACTTGGCTCCGATTCCATATCGAGGTAAACAGAATCAGCCTGCATATGTGGTCGAAGTGGCGGCTTATATCGCGCAGTTGAAAGGGCTGTCAATGAAAGAGGTTGCTGAACAAACAACCAAAAATTACCGAAAACTTTTTTTGCGATAAAAAACTAACTAAACAAATAAAAGGGAGCGAAAGCTCCCTTTTTGTGTTTTTGATCACCAAAAGTACGTTTTTTTTTAATGTTTACTAATTATGTTGAACTTGAGAGCACTATTTACATCATTTGTAATTTTGTTACTAAAAATAACATTAGCTCCTATTTTATTTACCCAGTAAAATAATACACCCATCAAAAAATGCATTTATATTTCAATACTTTAATTGCTTGTAAAGCATTGCATTTCTAGATTTGACATGTGATCCAAGACGTGTTTTGAAACTAAATTTCGTAAGTGACTAGAAAGTTAGTTCCGCATCAATATATATTTAGCGGCAGAAAATATAATGCAATACATGGTTACATTTTCACTGGGTGCTAACATATAGGCTACGGGGGTGTGCCGTTAGAACCCATATAATTATTTTATCTTTATCAGGAGCATAAACATGTTTAAGAACCTTTTTGCTAACCTGCAGAAAGTTGGTAAGTCTCTGATGCTACCAGTATCAGTTTTACCAGTTGCGGGTATTTTGCTAGGTGTCGGTGCAGCAGACCTTCCTTTCATTCCAGAAATTGTTTCAAACTTAATGGAACAAGCGGGTGGTTCAGTATTCGGTCAAATGGCACTACTGTTTGCAGTAGGTGTAGCACTTGGCTTTACTAATAACGACGGTGTAGCTGGTCTAGCTGCTATCGTTGGTTACGGCATCATGACTGCTACACTTGGCGTAATGGCTGGTGTAATGGGCGTTGATAAAATCGATACTGGTGTACTAGGTGGTATCCTAGTCGGTGGTGTTGCTGCTTGGGCATTCAACCGTTTCTTCCGTATTCAACTACCAGAGTACCTAGGCTTCTTCGCTGGTAAGCGTGCCGTGCCAATCATCACAGGTTTCTCTGCGATTGGTCTAGCAATCCTACTATCTGTAGTATGGCCACCAGTTGGCGGCGCTATCTCTGCGTTCTCTGATTGGGCTGCTCACCAAAACCCACAAGTGGCGTTTGGTATCTACGGTATCGTTGAGCGTTCTCTAATTCCATTTGGTCTTCACCACGTTTGGAACGTACCTTTCTTCTTTGAAGCTGGTACTTGTGTAAACGCTGCTGGCGAAACTCAAAACGGTGTTCTTACTTGTTACCTAGTTGCTGATGACGCATCTCGTGCAGCGGGCAATGGCTTCGGTCAGCTAGCTGGTGGTTACATGTTCAAGATGTTCGGTCTACCTGCTGCTGCAATCGCAATTGCACACTCAGCTAAGCCTGAAAACCGCGCTAAAGTAATGGGCATCATGGCTTCTGCTGCGTTGACTTCATTCCTAACGGGTATCACTGAACCAATCGAATTCTCATTCCTATTCGTTGCTCCAGTACTTTACGCAATCCACGCTCTACTAGCTGGTTCTGCATACGTTCTTGCGAACACTCTAGGTTTTGTACACGGTACATCTTTCTCACACGGTCTAATCGACTTCCTAGTTCTATCTGGCAACGCGTCTAAGATGGGCCTAATGGTTGTATGTGGTATTGGTTACGCTGCAATTTACTACATTGTATTCCGCACTGTGATTAAAGCACTTGACCTTAAAACTCCAGGTCGCGAAGACGAGTCAGAAGACGACATCGTTGCAACTGGTACTGAGCTTGCTGGTGAGTTAGTTGCTGCATTCGGTGGCAAAGCGAACATCACTGGTCTTGACGCTTGTATTACTCGTCTACGTGTTGCAGTAGCTGATACAGAAGCTGTTGACCAAGACAAACTGAAGAAACTAGGTGCTGCAGGTGTTGTTGTAGTTGCTGGTGGCGTACAAGCTATCTTCGGTACTAAGTCTGACAACCTTAAGACAGACATGGATGAGTGGATCCGTAACAACGGTTAATTCACTGATTCAATAAATTGAAAGGAGGCCGAGAGGCCTCCTTTTTTGTTTTCTGCTCTATGAAAGACCTTGCTGCGTTTAATCCCCATCAACTCAGAGAGTTACCGCTCAACTCGATCAATTGATGGTCGTTCCCAAATTTTTCGTGTCTTTTATCTTTTACCTAGCGATGACACCTTTCGCTGAGATTCTAGTAAACTCCCTTTTTTAAACACAGTCTGAGAATATTATGAAACATCGTTACTTGATCGGCCTTATGTGCTGCAGCGGAGCCTCGTTTGCTCACGCTTCTGAAGCTCCAGCTTTGGAAGTTGGACTCGCCATCGACCAAGACCTGAGTGTCGTTGTGGAATTTGATCAGAAATACCGTGCTACGATTGGCAATGATGGCGCTGCATTTGACTATATTTTTAAGCGTGGTCAGTTTGAAACTGAAGCGCCTTTAAGTTGGTATGTTGGTGCAGGTGCTTGGGCTGAATGGAATGATGATTTTGGTTTGCGTGTGCCGTTAGGCGTGAAAGTGAATTTCTATGAAGGTTGGAATGCTTACGCACAAGTTCACCCTGAGCTCGACATGTACAAAGGTGTTGAGTTGCAAGTAGGCGGCGCACTAGGTGTGACCTACAAGTTCTAAGTTGAACTGAAAACCGTTTTTATAATGAAAAAGCCAGCATCAAGCTGGTTTTTTCATTTCGTTAGAATACTTCTAGTCTAAAGACTTATTGATCCAATATGGGGACTCAACCTAGAAGGTAAAACTCAATCCCACATTGGCTTGGAATTGGTTCATCCAGTCAGTATCAAAGCGGATGATGCAGTCTTGGCCATTACTCGGTACGTTACAAACACCAGAGGTGTCGTTGTCGACCACAGTACCTAGCCAACGTACTTGTGTATTTAACGCTAAGCGGTCACTGAATTTGTACTCTAAGCCACCAAAGATAGAAGTTGAAAATCCATATTTATCCTTTGCCCAGTCTACATCAACGTAAGAAGCCCCAAGACCGAGCCCTAGATAGCCAGACAACACCGAAGAAGCAGGGTAGTAGATGCTGCTTTGAAAGTGAAGGTATTGGATGGAAGAGCTTAGGTTGAGCGTTTCTAACTCAGAGCTCTGATTGGAATAGAAAAAGCCGATACGACCTTTCTCAAGCGGAGTTTCAATGGCGAAGGTGAAGTTTTCTGAACCTTCCATATCATAAGTATTACCATCCTGGTCTTCGACACTACCGCCTCCGGTATAACCCACCATCGGGGTAATGATGATCTCCGGCGAAGCATACACGCTCGAAACGGAGAAAAGTGCAATCAGTGCCATCATATTTGCTTTGTTATTCATGAGTATATCCTTATCCATACACTTACTAATTGTGATGGTTACATCAATATTGTGCGACTAATTTCGACGATTCTTGAAGATACTTCACACACCTGATAGAACTTATATAGAGACTAGACAAATTAATAATAAGCCAGAGGTGTCTATGGACCATAATCTGAAAAATGCTCTACAAATAACAGCGATCATCTATACCATCATTCTTTCATTTGGTTTTATTGCGATTGGTAGCTAATACCATCTATTGCGAGGCTGAGTTTTTATACTCAGGGAATCATGAATAGTGGGATTATAACCAATATTGATGCAGCAATAGACTTGGATTACTACGCTAAGTTTATTGCTGGAAAAACAGCCCTAGTCGCTCAAGGTGGCGGACAGAGAAGTATTTTTACTTCTGGAGTGCTGGATGCCTTTCTTCTTTCTAATTTCGACCCCTTCGATGAATTTTTTGGTACCTCAGCGGGCGCTCTCAACTTATGCGCTTATCTGTGCCGCGATAAAGGCCTTGGCCGCTCTTTCGTTCTCGACCTCACGACTTCACCAGAGTTCTTTAATCTCTTTTCTTATATACGACACAGAAAGAACCTAGGATTAGAATGGGCGTTAGAACAAATCATGGCGTACCCTTATAAGCTTGATCTTGACCTCGGTAGGCAAACGCTGGGTGACAGACATTTTTTTGCAGCGGTCACCGCTTCGAAAGATCTTCGAGATCATTATTTCCCTTTGCTTGGTGAAGACTGGTACAAGGTGATGATTGCCACTTGCGCCATTCCACGTTTGTATAGCGATGAAATATTCATTGGCGATAACGCTTATGTTGATGGTGGTGTATCCGCTTGTATCCCGGTTCAAGAAGCGTGGCGTAGACAAGCCCGTTCCATTGTAGTGATCAGAACTGAGCCACCTTTAGAGGAAGAGGTTCGAGTTCAAGTTAACAGTACGGGATTAAAAACACCCAAACCAATATCAGCTGAAGAGCTGGAATGGTTCCGGGAATCTTTTGACAGTGTTCAAGGTCATTGGCAGCAAAAAGTGGAACAGTGGAAAACCGATTGGAGCTCGTTCTTTCAACAACAAATCCTCAGTTCAAAAGAACAGAAGCGCGACAGATCACATTTGGATTTACTTAATGGTGGTCGATGGCTATTTGGGGCGGATGACATCTATAGATTAAGTCATTTAATTGGTGATAAGTTTGATTCCGGTTTGGCTGATATGCTAATGGTACATTACCAAACTTACTCATTGACTCAGGATTTTTTGAACTCCCCACCAGACGATGCGTTTGTCGTGCAAATTGCCCCAAGTAAGCCGCTGAAATCAAGTTCATTAATGAGTAATAAAGAAGATTTACTGCACGATTACGACATGGGTTTAGAAGCGGGTTACCGATTTGTAGAAACTTATACCTCTACGGAAAATGCCCGCAGTTCACACATGCCACAGTTGGCAACCATTGCTGCTGATAAGTAATGCTTGAAGTTGATAAGTTAACATACTGTTAGCTCATCATGCTGTTTTAACCCGATCGTTAGTGAGTCGTGTTCTGATATGAAAAAGGGTTATTGAACTTGGTTCGATAACCCTTTTTTGTCAGCTTTCTCACCTTCAGCTTAATTTAGGATCCTAAGCTTTAAGGCGAAAGTAATTAAGACTAGGTAACTGGTAGGATTCTCATACAGTTGGTTGATCCTGCCACATCCATAATGTCGCCTTGAGTGACGATCACGAGATCGCCAAACTTAAGATGCTCTTTCTCTTTTAGGCAAGTGAGCGTAGATAGGGCAATGTCAAAGCTATCTTCGGCTTCTGTCTCGAAGTAGATAGGTGTTACACCGCGGTACAAGGTACAGCGATTAAGTGTTCCTTCGTTACGAGACAGCGCATAGATAGGCATATCAGCACTTAGACGAGACATCATCAATGCAGTACGGCCTGACTCGGTGAGAGTGACTACGCCCTTAATGCCTTCCATATGGTTTGCAGAATAGATGGTTGCCATCGACACGGTTTCTTCGGCGGTGACAAAAGTACGGTCAATACGGTAATTGGATTGGTTATTAATCCCTGCCATTTTCTCTGCGCCAATACAGACTTCGGCCATTGATTTTACGGTTTCAACCGGGTAATCACCGGCGGCGGTTTCACCTGAAAGCATCACTGCATCGGTGCCGTCCAGTACGGCGTTGGCAACGTCCATCACTTCGGCACGGGTTGGCATTGGTGCTGAGATCATTGATTCCATCATCTGAGTTGCGGTGATTACGGTTCTGTTAAGCGCTCTAGCACGGCGTATAAGCTGTTTTTGTACTCCGACCAACTCAGGGTCGCCAATCTCTACTCCGAGGTCACCACGAGCTACCATGACCACATCTGAGGCCATTATGATGTCATCCATGTTCTCAACAGTGGCTACCGTCTCTGCTCGCTCTACTTTTGCTACAAGGTGAGCTTCTAATCCCGCTTCTCGTGCAAGCTGACGAGCGTAGTGCATGTCTGCGCCGTTGCGTGGGAAAGACACTGCGAGGTAATCCACTTTGATTTGGGCTGCGGTGACGATGTCGCGCTTATCTTTTTCTGTCAGCGCTTCTGCGGAAAGACCACCGCCTTTTTTATTGATGCCTTTGTTATTTGACAGTGGACCGCCAATGATGACTTCTGTATGAACGCGACAGCCTTCCACTTCGGTCACTTTCAGCTGAACACGACCATCGTCGAGTAACAGGATGTCGTTAGCTGAAACGTCGTTAGGTAATTCTTTATAATCAAGACCGACTGCTTGTTGGTTGCCTACACCTAAACCTAGGCTACTGTCGAGAGTGAATTTGTCACCCACAGCAAGTTGGATTTTGCCATCTTTGAATGTCGATACTCGAATCTTGGGGCCTTGTAAGTCACCGAGAATAGCGATTTGAGTGCCAAGTCTTTTTGCAATTGCTCTGACGTTTTCTGCGCGTTGTATATGGTCGTCGCTGGTGCCGTGAGAGAAGTTCATACGGACGACATTGGCACCGGCTTTGATGATCTCTTCAAGCACGTTACCTTTATCAGTAGAAGGGCCTAGCGTTGTGACGATTTTCGTTTTTCTTAATTCGGCTGTCATGAATACTCCTAGAGTGAGGCCAAGTAATCTTTTAAAAGACTGAATTAAGTATATGCATTAATTGATTATTTATTGGGAGCTAGGGAGATATTTCATTATTTGTCTCTAATTATTGAATTCAGGGCTCAATAACGATGTTTTATTCTGAAAATTAAGTCTCAATTTATCGATTTTGGTGTTAATTTCCCTCGAACTATTTGACTCGATACACAAAGATTCATGTATATACGTGATACTGGTCACGGCGATATACCAAGTGACTTCACAATTACTTCGCAAAGTAAAAAAATTAACTCGTTGATGATTTCTGGAGCGTAAAATGTACATGGCTCAACCGGGCCATATTGATCATATCAAACAGGTCAATGCTGGTCGTGTATATAAACTAATTGACCTTAAAGGTCCTATTTCTCGTATCGATCTGTCCAAGCAAAGTGAGTTGGCTCCGGCGAGTATTACTAAAATTACCCGTGAACTCATTGAAGCTCACCTTATTCACGAAACGACGGTTCAAGAAGCCACGACTCGTGGGCGTCCTGCTGTCGGTCTGCAAACCAATAACGAAGGTTGGCAGTTTCTGTCGATGCGTCTTGGTCGCGGATACTTGACGATCGCGCTCCATGAATTGGGTGGCGACGTGCTTATCGATACCAAGATTGATATTCATGAACGTGACCAAGATGATGTGCTTGCGCGTCTTCTACATGAAATTGATGAATTTTTCCAAACTTATGCTGAGCAACTCGATAGGGTAACAAGCATTGCGGTTACGCTACCGGGCCTTGTGAATTCTGAGCAAGGGATTGTGTTGCAGATGCCGCACTACAACGTTAAAAATTTAGCGTTGGGTCCTGAGATTTACAAAGAAACAGGTCTGCCTGTCTTTATTGCCAATGATACCCGAGCTTGGGCATTAGCAGAGAAGTTGTTTGGTCACTCACAAGACAACGATAATTCTGTTCTTATCTCGATTCACCATGGTGTAGGTGCTGGGATCATTCTCGACGGCCGAGTGCTACAAGGTCGCCACGGTAATATCGGTGAACTTGGGCATATCCAGATCGATAAGCAGGGCAAACTTTGTCATTGTGGCAACCGAGGCTGCTTAGAAACAGTCGCGAGTTCTCAGGCGATCCGTGATCAAGTGAAAGAGCGACTGGCTAATGGTGAAGCATCATCATTAACTGTGTTTGAAGACGTCACTATCGAACAGATCTGTGCAGCCGCTGCTGATGGCGATCCATTGGCTGTTGAAGTTATTGAACAGTTAGGTCGTTACTTAGGTGCCGCGATAGCGATTGTGATTAACCTTTTCAACCCTGAGAAAATCTTGGTGGGTGGTGTTATCAATCAGGCTAAAAGCGTGTTGTACCCTGCGATTCAAAAGTGTATCGAAGAGCAGAGTTTATCGGTTTACCATCAAGATTTAGAGCTGGTGGAATCTCGATTCTATAAACAAGCAACCATGCCTGGTGCTGCGCTTGTTAAACAAGCCTTATATGATGGCCAACTGTTAATGAAAGTTGTTGAAGGTTAACTCCTTATACTCGTCTTTTAGCCTCACCCGAAACCTTTCCATGTACTTAAGCTTTGTATAACATCATTTGTTGTACTTAGTTTAAGCATTCTGTGCATTGGCGCTTTGCTTTAACCTATTGAAGTAGGCTATTGTAGCCACAGTTATTATTTGTCACTAAGGTGTTGTATGTCTGGCGTTTTAAATTCGGTTGATCAGAGAACCAAACTGGTCGGTGAAAACCGTCTGGAGCTCTTGTTATTCAGCTTAAACAGTCGTCAACTATTTGCGATTAACGTATTTAAAGTGAAAGAAGTCCTAAAGGTGCCAGTACTCACTCGCTTGCCGGGCTCTCACCATCATATTACGGGTGTTGCGTCTCTACGTGGTGAATCGGTGCCTGTTATCGATTTGCGCAGCGCGATTGGCTTCCCACCGTCACGAGATGAGACTCAAGAAAATAACTTGATCATCACGGAATACAACCGAACTGTACAAGGTTTCTTGGTTGGGCAAGTGCGTAATATCGTGAATACGACGTGGACTGAAATTCAGCCGCCTCCAAAGACAACGGGTCGTGCCAATTACCTGACGGCTATCACGCATATTCAAGAAGAAGAGCAGCACAAAATCGTTGAGATTATTGATGTTGAAAAGGTACTCGCTGAAATCATCGATTATGATGTTTCGATTTCTGACGGTGTTTTAGATGAGCAACTTGCCAATGAAATGGTTGGACGTAATGTACTTATCGTTGATGACTCTTCAACCGCGCGTAACCAGATTAAAGGTACCTTATCGCAACTGGGTTTGAACATTATTGAATGTTGTGATGGTTTAGAAGCACTGACCTTACTTAAGGGCTGGTGTGATGAAGGTAAAGACATCAATCAAGAAATATTGTTGATGATCACCGATGCTGAAATGCCTGAAATGGACGGCTATAAACTGACGCATGAAGTGCGTACGGATCCAAGAATGCATGACCTGTTCATCACGCTAAATACTTCATTAAGTGGAAGTTTTAATGAAGCTATGGTTGAGAAAGTAGGGTGTAATCGCTTTATTTCTAAGTTCCAACCGGACCTTCTGGTTGAAGTGACTCAAGAGCGAATGCGTCAAATTTTATAATTAAGACTGCTGTACGGTTATTTTGAGTGACCTTATGGAAAGTGTTTGCTAATATTCATGCAGCATATTTTTCTTAACGAAATATGCTCAACTACTAGCGTAACTTTTCACACACAATCTAAGGTAGTTCCTCTTAATGATATGGTTGACTTCTAAAGTCGTAATGACTTTGAGCTTATTACTGTATAGGGAATTTAAGAAAAGACGTACGGAAGCTGAAGTTGAGTCATAACTCAACGATTTAAATTGAAGGGAGGCTGATGCCTCCCTTTTCCTTTTCTGGCATTTATGAAAGGGCTATTTGAATCGCTAATGAAAATCTCGAGATTTGGTGTTCAAGCCAACAATCTCCTCGGTAATATCGATGAGCTTACCCGCGATAACATGCACGACTTCCCCTTCTTTTTCTAATATCCCTTGTACCTTTAAAGCCTTGGCTGTGAGATAAGCTTGCTGTTGCGCGCGGGCGGTGGCTCCCCAGACCACAACATTAATATTACCTGTGTCATCTTCCAATGTGACAAAGGTGACACCAGCTGCGGTGCCGGGTGACTGTTTACCCGTGACTAATCCGACAACGGTGACCATGGATTTGTGTCTTTGTTGTATTAAGTCCTTCATGTGTGTGAATCGACCTAATCGATTGGCTTCTTCGAGCAAAGTGATTGGGTGTTTGTTTAATGAAATCCCGACACTGGTGAAATCTTCGAGTAGATCTTGCATCTCACTGGGTTGATGCAATGAGAGCTCGCCATTATCATCTTCTGCATAGTTATCGACTTGGTTAAACAAAGGCAGATCAGAGGCTGAGTCCATCATTGCCCAACGCGTCTGGAAGCGGTCTCCCGAGACGTTATGTAGCGCATTGGCCGATGCCAGTAGCTCGATATCTTTTTTGTTCATCGATAGTTGCTTTACCTGACTTGGATGGCGGTAACCTGAACGCGGGCGATTGGCGAGCACGCTTTGAATACCATGCTCGCTTAGCCCTTTGATTTGTCGTAACCCTAAGCGAATCGCCAAACCATTTTGATGAGTGACGACCGTGTGATTATCTTGAGAAGCGTTCACACATATAGGAAGGATTACCACATTATGCCGCTGCGCATCTTGTACCAACTGTGATGGGCTATAAAACCCCATCGGTTGGCTATTGAGCAAAGACGCGTAGAAACATTCTGGGTAGTAACACTTCAACCAAGCTGAGCAATACGCTAATACAGCGAACGAGGCCGAATGGCTTTCTGGAAAACCGTATTCACCGAAACCACATATTTGTTTAAAGATCTGTTCGGCAAACTCTGTCTCATAACCACGTTTTTGCATCCCCTCGATGAGTTTGTTTTTAAACTTAAAGACGTTGCCATTTTTTTTCCAAGCGGCCATCGCACGTCTGAGCTGATCGGCTTCACCACCGGTGAACCCTGCAGCGACCATCGCGAGCTTAATTACTTGTTCTTGGAATATCGGTACGCCTAAAGTGCGTGACAGTACCGATTCCACATTTTTAGATGGATAGCTGATTGGCTCAATACCATCTCGGCGTTTTAGAAACGGATGCACCATATCGCCTTGAATAGGTCCTGGACGCACGATAGCGATTTGAATCACCAAGTCGTAATAAGTTCTCGGCTTAAGCCTTGGCAGCATGCTCATTTGCGCTCGTGACTCAATTTGGAATATCCCAACGGTGTCTGCCCGTTGAATCATGCCGTAAACTTGAGGATCATCTTTAAGGCGAGTGATCTCTGCAATGGTCAGTGATCGTCCATGGATAGACTGGATCAGGTCGAAACATTTACGAATAGCAGAGAGCATACCCAGTGCAAGCACATCGACTTTCAGCAAGCCTAAGGTTTCTAGATCATCCTTATCCCATTGAATTATGGTTCGTTCGTGCATCGCGGCATTCTCGACAGGAACCAGTTCATACAAAGGCCCTGAGGATATGACAAAGCCACCGACGTGTTGAGATAAGTGACGTGGGAAGCCGATGATCTCATTAACCAAGTGGATAAACTGCTGACCTTTTAAGGAGTCAGGTTGTAGCCCCAATTGAGTTAACTGAGCCTGCCAGCCTAGGCTTTTGTCCCTGCGATTGGTGTTTTTAATGAAGTAATCAAGTTGAGTTTCTTGTAGTCCTAACGCTTTACCGATATCTCTTACTGCACTTTTGAAGCGATATGAAATCACAGTTGCGGCAAGCGCAGCGCGTTCTCTACCGTATTTTTGATAGATGTATTGGATGACATCTTCACGTCGTTCGTGCTCAAAATCGACATCAATATCAGGCGGCTCATCGCGCTCTTTACTGATGAAACGTTCAAACAGCACTGAGATCTGTCTTGGATCGACAGAGGTGATTTCTAGGCAGTAACAGACCACGGAATTGGCCGCAGAACCTCGACCTTGGTAAAGAATCCCTTGGCTTTTGGCAAACATGACGATGTCATGAATGGTGAGGAAAAAGAAAGGGTAGTTGAGCTCACCAATCAATCCGAGTTCTTTATCTATGATTTGTTGAATATTGCTAGGCACACCTTGTGGAAAGCGAGCCCGTTTTCCCTTTTCGACCAACATGCGCAGATAACTCATGGGTGTCTCACCTTGAGGAATCAGTTCACTGGGATATTCGTAGCGCAAACTGTTTAACTCAAATTCGCACAGTTCTGAGATTCGGTTGCTCTCTTCTAGCCACTCCGCTTTGAAAATACGTGAGAGCTTATTGATGCTTCGTAAACAGCGCTCGGCATTGGCCAGTAAGTGACTACCCACTTCAGTAATGGGTTTTTGGTACTTGATCGCAGTGAGCGAGTGCTGCAAGGGTAAGCGGTTAGCATTGTGCATCAACACACCACCACACGCCGTTATCGGCAGGTGATGATGTTGTGACAGCTCAACGCAGTAATCTGTGTATTGTTGGTCGGTTTGTTTTAGGTGTCGTTGTAAGCCGATCCAAAGCCGGCCTGAATGATGCTGGGAGAGCCATTGCCCCCAGTGTGCGTCTTCATTTTTCTGTTGAGGGAGCCAAAGAATAAAACAATGCTTAGCCGACATGATATCCCACTCAGAGAGCTGATAATGTCCCTTACTGCTACGACGTCTCGCGTTGGTAATAATACGGCACAGTTCGGCGTAGGCTTGTCTGTTTGGGCATATCAAGATCACTTGGCACTCTTCATTTAGCCAAAACATACTTCCGACAATTTGCTTGAGCGACAGTTTATGTTGCTTGATTGCAGAGTGAACCTTAACGATGCCCGCCACTGAGCACTCATCAGTGACAGCGAGTGCTTTGTAACGTAAGAAGTCGGCCTGTAAAACAAGCTCTTCTGCGTGTGAGGCTCCCTCAAGGAAGGAGTAATTACTTTGGCAAAATAGCTCTGAGTATTGCTGAGACATAACGTAATCTCACTTAACCATTGCGAGTGAACATGATTGAAAAGGGGTGTTGAAATTGCCAGTGAGTCGTATTGAATGAGCCACTAAATTGTCTTACTTTCTTACAAACTAGCTAAATAAGCCGTGCAAAAACCATTGTTTATCGGGCGTTCTGAAGACCCATAACCATCGGCCGTTTTCACTATGAGCAATAAAGTAGTCACGAATGATTTTTTCTCCGTCCCACCATCCAGAAACAATGCGCTCAGGGCCTTGAGATAAGGTGACACTCTCGGTTAAGACTTCGGGCTCGGGCAGGAGAATACTCGGTCTTAGTCGCTGCTGGCTGATGTTGGGAGTTGCTATTTTCTGTTCGAACTCTGGGGGTGTTTGCCTCTTTGCCACAGACTTACTCAGTGTTGGGAGCGAGTATTGGTTGGCTTTTTCTGGCCTTGGGTCGTGTTGTATTTTCGGTGTTTGAATACAGGGTTGCCCAAGCTTTGCTTGCAGTAGTGAGAGCAAATCTAACGCGGCAAGTGTTCCTGTATTGCCATCAAAAAGATCACGGTAGGCCATTTGCGGTTCTCCATGACGAATCAAAGAGAGAGTCAGCCCCTGAACCGGTGCCGTGATCTTCAGTGATTCTAAGGTTAGATGAGTCAGGTTCGCCCACTTTGCAGCAAGGTAATCGCCTTGTGCTGAATAGAAAGAGACAGGGTGGTCGTCTTTATCTCTCAGATGCAAAGTCAGCGTTAACTCGAAAGCCACTCGGTCGCGTAGTTTCAAAAAACACTCGAGTTGATTTAATAATTTCAGTAACGGCTTTTCGATAAACAGGATGTTTTCAATATCAAATAATAGCTCGAGATATTGCTGAAAATTCTCCGGTGGATGGTAGAAATCAATCGGGTGCTTGAACTGTCCGTTAAGGCGACCGACATAGTTCACCAAATCGATATCAAAGCGACGTGCGACATCTTGCAAAGGCAGTTTCAATAGGTCATCCACTAAGTTAATGCCGACACGGTTCAGACGCTCCACTTGCTTAGTTGGCAGCTCGCTGGAACTTAATGCTTGTTGATTGACCCATGCTTTCATTTGCTCAATATTATTAGTGACTTGGTTGATGGATTGCTTGCCCAAAAGGATCGCAGAAAGTGGTGAGTAACCCGTCGCGAAGCTGAACTGGATATTGAGCGTTTCTAAGTGGCTTTTGAGCTCATGCCAGTAGTTATCTAACCCATCGTAAAGTGACAGCATATTAGAAGCTTTAATCAACAAACCATTCGGTGGTAGTAAAGCCATGTCAGAAGTGACCAAATACGCCCATTGAGCGATCTCTTTGAGCTTACTTTTTTCTAGCTCAATACTGTAAGGGTGGACGTGTAAGTTATGGCAAAGCGCCGCCGCAGACCCTAGCCCCATACCAAGTGAAATTCCCGATTGCAGCGCAGTTTGGTTAGCTTGCAGCACACGGTGATCTTTTTCATCCACGATGATAATAGGTTGCTCGTGTGAGTCTTTGCTTGAACCCAATTCATTAGAGTTAAACAAGGTACCCAACTGCAGAGATGGAAAGTGCAGATAAAGCCACAACATACGCTAGCCTTGCTTTGCAATAGGAAAAGCAAGCACAGTGTTACCTGACAAAGCACGGTCTAAGTTGTCTTCATAAACGACTTGCTCTGTGAGTAACGGCCAGTTATGTGTCATGTCTAGAATAAAGCTGCCATACGACCAACTGCCTTTCCTTTTTGTGACCTCAACCTTTAACCCTTGGGCGTGAGAAGATAGATTCATGCTTAGAGAAACGGGTAGGGATAACTGATTATGGCTGGTGGCCTTAAAGTGAAATTGCAGACACTTACCGGTTTCGCTTGCTGCTTGCAGGCGCTTGGTTTGGTGTATCTCTAGATCGGCTCCCCATAGCAATACCGAGTGACAGGCGCCGCTTTTAAGGCACTGCTCTGCTGCCCACAATGCATCGAGATCGCGTTGAGGCTCGATAACGAGAATATTTTCTAGTTGAATACCTTGGCTGCTAAAAAACTCAGCACAGATCTTCCCCGGTGGGTTAATGAAGATGGCCAATTTTTGTGAGTTTTGTTGAGCTAAATAGGGTGTAAGCAGGCGAAGTTCGCCGATCCCTTGTTGCGATTCAACCTCAATAACACCATGTGTCGGAAAGCCACCATCAAGCTGTTTATCCAATTGAGAATAGCCGGTTGAAGTAGTGCTTCCTTGCGCTGTTGATTGTAACCCTGTCCAGATTAGCTGGCGGTCTTGTAAGTTTTTTATTAGTTCATGCATAATTAAATACCTGTATATTTATACAGTATATTTAACAATGAAAAAGATGCAAAGAAAAATGACGAAAATCAGATGAACTAAATATTATATGATTGATTTAGATGCAAAAAAAGCCGCTATGGAAGCGGCTTCTTACTGTTGGTTAATGATATCAGTTACTTAGGTTGAGCATCGATACATTGGCCATTAATGTCTGTCACACTTGGGTTCATTAAGTGTAGGTACAGCGGGATGATGTCGAGTGGCGTTTTCAGCTTGTTCGCATCTTCACCTGGGTACGCTTTTGCACGCATGCGTGTTTGAGTGCCGCCAGGATTGATCGCGTTTACACGGATGTTGGTGTCTTCAAGTTCGTCCGCTAGGATTTGCATCATGCCTTCGGTAGCAAACTTAGAAATCGCGTAAGTGCCCCAGAACGCACGGCCAGAGTGACCAACCGTTGAAGAGGTAAAGACAATACGACCCGCTTCAGCTTTCTTAATGACAGGCAGTAATGCTTGAGTCATTAGAAATTCAGCTTTAACGTTGATTTGCATAACGCCATCAAACGTTTCTTCATCGATTTGATCAAATGGACTTAACGTGCCAAGCACACCTGCGTTATGCAGTAGGCCGTCTAAACGACCGAACTGTGATTCAATGGTTTCAGCCATATCAATGTAGTTCTGCTTTGTTGCTCCTTTGAGGTCTAGCGGAATGATCGCAGCCTGAGGGTAACCAGCACTTTCGATTTCATCGTAAATGAATTCAAGGTTTTTAACATTGCGGCCTAACAGAATGACAGTTGCACCATGTTGAGCGAAGCTTAGTGCGGCTTGGCGACCAATGCCAGCACCGGCACCTGTAACCAAAATTACTTTATCTTTGAGGGCATCTGTAGAGATTGGGTAATCCACTGTGCTTATCCTTCTTTCTTTTATTATGTTCGTCATTCCATTGATGTTTAATCACACAGATAACCGCAGGAATGATGAGAAATTCTTGGTAATCGTGACAAGATGGTTACAATACACTAATTCATACAATAGGGGATATGACATTGGAATTTTTGTTGGACTACGGCTTGTTTTTAGCCAAGATTGCGACCGTTGTAATCGCCATCATTGCAATTTTAGTGATTGCTAAATCGGTGGGTGGAAAATCAAGCGCGATTAAAGGTGAGCTGGAAATCACGAACCTATCTGAACACCACAAACAAACGATTGAACAACTAGAGCACCATTTGCATGATGATGCTTTCATCAAAGCTCGTGATAAAGCAGAAAAGAAAGCGGAAAAAGAAAAAGTAAAATCACGTGGCAAAGAAGTGAAGAAAGCAGCGAAAGAGGGTGAGCTTGATAGCAAGCGTGAACCACACCTATTCGTTCTCGACTTTTATGGCAGCATTGATGCGAAAGAAGTGGCTTCATTACGTGAAGAGGTAACAGCGGTTCTAGCTGTGGCTCGTGAAGGCGATGAAGTATTGCTTAAACTTGAGTCTGGCGGTGGCATGGTTCACGGCTATGGTTTGGCGTCTTCTCAACTCGACCGTATCAAAGCAGCAGGCCTGCCTCTGACTATCTCGGTAGACAAAGTAGCCGCGAGTGGTGGTTACATGATGGCATGTATCGCGGACAAAATTGTATCTGCACCTTTTGCTATTGTTGGCTCTATTGGTGTTATTGCTCAGCTGCCAAACTTCAATAAGTTGCTTAAAAAGCATGACATTGAGTTCGAACAGCTAACGGCGGGTGAGTACAAACGCACGCTTACTATGTTTGGTGAGAACAGCGATAAAGCACGCGAGAAGTTTAAAGAAGAGCTCGAAGAGACACATGGTCTATTCAAAGACTTCATCCGCGACCACCGCCCGGCGTTAGATCTTGAAAAAGTAGCAACCGGTGAACACTGGTTTGGTACACAAGCACATGAGCTTGGGCTGGTGGATGAGATCAGCACTTCTGATGATTTAGTCGTAGCGGCATGTAAGGACAAAACGGTTCTAGCGATTCACTACGTACAGAAGAAAAAGCTGTCAGACAAACTAGCGGGCGTGGCAGGTAAATCTGCAGACAGCGTGCTGATGAAGCTGATTGAACGCGGCCAAAAGCCGATTGTTTAAGCTTATTTAGCTTTAGCTTTAGCTCTAGTATCTAGTATCTAGGTTTAGTGCCTTGCGTCTATTGAAGACGTTTAAGCCTTAAAAAGAAAGCGCATAAGTCATCAGACTTATGCGCTTTTTTATTGCTCCACTTCCGAGCGGGTTTAACCACTATGTTGTAGGGGGAGCGGAGTCTTATACCAACCACTTACTTCTTGTGGCTGGTATTAAATCTTTGCTCCATAATCATTGCGTTTTGGACAAGTGGTCAGAATTTCTCTATGACCAGTATCTTTGACCTCCTCCAAAATTACATCAAAGCCCCATAAACGATAGAGATGTTTCATCACTTCGTCGTAGCCTTTATCAAGCGGGATACGGCCGTGAGGCACATACTGCAGTGTCATCGAGCGATCACCACGAACATCGACGTTAAACACCTGAATATTCGGTTCAAGGTTACTTAGATTGTATTGAGCCGCAAGCTTTTCACGAATCAAGCGATAGCCTGGGTCATCGTGAATAGCACTTATCTCAATGGTGTTTTTGCGGTCGTCGTCGAGCACAGAGAACAGTTTAAAGTCTCGAATGATCTTTGGTGAAAGATATTGGCTGATAAAGCTTTCATCTTTGAAATTGTGCATGGCAAAGTGCACCGCTTCTAGCCAATCACTTCCGGCTAACTCAGGGAACCACTCTTTGTCTTCATCGGTTGGTTCTTCACAGATACGTCGGATGTCTCTAAACATCGCAAAGCCAAGCGCATAAGGGTTTATCCCGCTGAAATAAGGGCTGTTGTAGGCGGGCTGTGCGACCACGCTGGTGTGGCTGTGTAGGAATTCTAATATGAACTTGTCACTCACCAAGCCTTCGTCGTAAAGGTGGTTAAGAATGGTGTAGTGCCAGAAGGTTGCCCAGCCTTCGTTCATTACTTGAGTTTGCTTTTGAGGGTAGAAGTATTGGCTCACCTTGCGAACAATGCGAACACACTCACGCTGCCAAGGTTCAAGTAGTGGTGCGTTCTTCTCGATAAAGTAGAGAATGTTTTCTTGAGGCTCGCTAGGGAAGCGGATTTTGGTCTCTTTTTCCTTGTCTTGATTTTTAGGCACAGTTCTCCACAGCTCATTGACTTGAGATTGCAGGTACGCTTCACGTTCTTCTTGCCTTGCTGTCTCTTCAGCTATGGAAATCTTCTCAGGGCGTTTGTATCTGTCTACGCCGTAATTCATGAGGGCATGACAAGAGTCGAGAAGTTGTTCGACTTCGGCAACACCGTATTTTTCTTCACAATCGGTAATGTATTTTTTAGCGAATAATAGGTAGTCGATGATGGAACTGGCATCGGTCCAGGTTTGGAACAGGTAGTTGCCCTTAAAGAAAGAGTTATGGCCGTAACAAGCATGAGCCATTACCAACGCTTGCATCGTGACCGTGTTCTCTTCCATCAGATATGCGATACAAGGATCTGAATTGATCACGATTTCGTACGCTAATCCCATTTGGCCGTGCTTGTAGTTTTGCTCGGTTTGAATAAATTTTTTGCCAAATGACCAGTGATTGTAATTGATCGGCATACCGATGCTCGAGTATGCATCCATCATCTGCTCAGAAGTAATCACTTCAATTTGGTTCTGGTAAGTATCTAAACGGTAATGCTGAGCCACACGCTTAATTTCTACGTGATATTGTTCCAATAGGTTGAATGTCCAATCTGGACCATCAGGCAGCATCTTGTCGTTTCTCTTCTGTGTAGCTTTGTCTTTTTCTGCAACGTTTGATTTCGCTGTCATGGCAAGCCCCCTTACGCTGTCTCTTTCTGGAACAGTTCTCTAAACACAGGAAAAATATCATCCACCGTTTTAATGTTCTTCATGGCGAAGTTATCGAAGCTCGCTTCTAGCTTCTCGTATTCATGCCAAAGTGTTTGGTGTGAACGGCGCGTAATCTCGATGTAAGAGTAATATTGGCAAGTTGGCAGAAGTGTATTGACTAATAGCTCTTTACAACGAGGAGAGTCATCAGCCCAGTTATCTCCATCAGAAGCTTGTGCTGCATAGATGTTCCACTCATTTGCAGGATAGCGGTCTGCGACAATCTCTTTCATTAATTTCAGTGCACTGGAAACGATGGTGCCACCAGTCTCTTGTGAGTAGAAGAACTCATGCTCGTCGACTTCTTTAGCCTGAGTATGGTGACGAATAAACACCACATCGACGTTTTCATAAGTACGGTTCAAGAACAGGTAGAGCAACACATAAAAGCGCTTAGCGATGTCTTTGGTTGCTTGGTCCATTGAACCCGACACATCCATTAAGCAGAACATGACCGCTTGGCTAGATGGAATAGGGCGCTTCTCATAGTTTTTGTAGCGTAAATCGAAAGTATCAATGAATGGCACGCTTTCAATTTTTTTACGTAACTCGGCAATCTCTTCTTTTAAACGACTTTCTTCAAAGGGTTGTGCTGGTTCCGTCATTTTAACTTGGTCAAGCTGCTCCATCAGTAGGTTAAGCTCGCGCTTTTTACCTGCGGTCATCGCGGTTCTACGAGCCAGAGATTGCTGCAGTGAACGAACGATAGCAATGTTGGAAGGAATTCCCGCGCTTTGATAACCAGAGCGATGTGTCTTCCATTCGGTGATTTTGTTGACCTGATTCTTCTCTAGATTAGGAAGAGCTAAATCTTCAAAGAGAATATCAAGATATTCATCTTTTGAAATTTGGAATGTAAATTCATCTTGGCCTTCGCCATCAGGGCTTGCGTCCCCCTGGCCTGCGCCACCACCTTGACCGCCACCTTTAGGACGTTCAATTTTATCGCCCGTGATGAACTGGTCATTACCTGGGTGAACGCGTTCTCTTACGCCGCCTTGACCTTGGTGAAAGCTTGGCTCTTTGATGTCTTTATGGGGAATAGTGACGTCTTCACCGGTTTCAGTATTGGTGATTGAGCGTCGGTTGACTGCATCGGCCACTGATTCTTTGATTTGCTCTTTATGGCGTCGTAAGAAACGCTGTCTATTCACAGCACTCTTATTTTTGCCATTGAGCCTCCGATCGATAAATTGTGCCATAAGAACTCCCTCTCAGCTGATGTCGCGATCCTACTTTTTATTATGTACGAGCTGCTCACTTGAACAGCTCAGTACAGTTTGGTTATGAGGATTTACGAACTCTTAGGTACCACTCGGATAGCAGTCTAACTTGTTTCTCGGTGTAGCCTTTTTCCATCATACGAGCAACGAAGTCGTCGTGTTTTTTCTGATCATCCGTTGAGGTCTTAGCATTGAACGAAATAACAGGAAGTAGCTCTTCTGTGTTGGAGAACATTTTCTTCTCAATCACAGTGCGCAGTTTCTCGTAGCTTGTCCAAACTGGGTTTTGACCGTTATTGTTGGCTTTGGCACGAAGCACAAAGTTCACAATCTCATTTCGGAAGTCTTTAGGGTTACTGATCCCGGCTGTTTTCTCGATTTTCTCTAGTTCACCATTCAGAGAAGCACGGTCAAATAGCTGGCCTGTTTCTGGATCGCGGTACTCTTGGTCTTGAATCCAGAAGTCAGCGTAGGTGACATAGCGGTCGAAGATATTCTGTCCGTACTCAGAGTAAGACTCTAGGTAAGCGGTCTGAATTTCTTTACCAATGAACTCTACGTAACGTGGTACTAAGTATCCTTTCAAGAACTCAAGGTACTTTTCAGCGGTTTCTTGAGGGAACTGCTCACGTTCGATTTGCTGTTCAATTACGTAGAACAAGTGAACCGGGTTTGCCGCCACTTCGGCTTGGTCGAAGTTGAACACTCGAGAAAGAATCTTAAAGGCGAAACGCGTTGATAGCCCAGACATTCCTTCGTCAACGCCAGCATAATCTCGGTACTCTTGGTAACTCTTCGCTTTTGGATCGGTGTCTTTTAGAGTTTCACCATCGTAAACACGCATTTTTGAGAACAGAGAAGAGTTTTCAGGCTCTTTCAGTCTCGATAAGATACTGAATTGCGAGAGCAGATCGAGTGTGCTTGGCGAACAAGGGGCTTTGGATAGCTCACTGTGCTCAAGCAGTTTCTGGTAGATCTTAACCTCTTCAGAGACGCGCAGACAGTAAGGGACTTTTACAATGTACACACGGTCGAGGAAGGCTTCGTTGTTTTTGTTGTTACGGAAGGTCTGCCACTCAGATTCATTTGAGTGAGCCAGAATCATACCGTCAAATGGCAGTGCAGAAAGCCCTTCGGTACCGTTGAAGTTACCTTCTTGCGTTGCCGTTAAGAGTGGGTGCAAGACTTTGATTGGCGCCTTGAACATCTCTACGAATTCCATCACACCCTGGTTGGCTTTACAGAGCGCACCAGAGTAGCTGTAGGCATCGGGATCATCTTGAGAGAAGTGCTCAAGTTTACGAATATCGACTTTACCAACCAGAGACGAAATATCTTGGTTGTTTTCATCACCAGGCTCTGTCTTCGCGATCGCAACTTGGTCGAGAATCGAAGGGCGTAGTTTGATGACTTTGAATCTAGATATATCACCACCGAAATCATGGAGGCGTTTTGCCGCCCAAGGTGACATGATAGAGCGTATGTAGCGCTTCTCTATTCCGTACTCTTGTTTCAAAAGATCGCCATCTTCGTTTACGTCGAATAGACAGAAGGGGTGATCATTTACAGGGCTTCGCTCACCGTCAGCAGACAGCACATAGATTGGCAGTTTTTGCATCAGTGCTTTTAGCTTTTCAGCAAGGGATGATTTACCACCACCCACAGGGCCAAGTAGGTAAAGGATCTGTTTACGTTCTTCTAAGCCTTGTGCTGCGTGTTTTAGGTAAGAAACAATCTGTTCAATCGCATCTTCCATGCCATAGAAATCTTTAAATTCGCTGTAGCGCGATATGACACGGTTCGAGAAAATACGACTTAGATGGGGGTCTTGAGCGGTGTCTATAACCTCCGGTTCGCCGATGGCCAGTAGTAAGCGCTCAGCAGCGTTAGCGTAAGCACTTTTATCGTCTTTACACAGCCCTAAGAACTCTTGCAATGTGAGCTCTTCTTCCTTGGCTGCTTCATAACGTGATTGATAGTGGTCAAAAATACTCATAGTCACATTCCCCTTGTTAACCAGTCAAAACTGATGAGCGATTGAAAAATAGGCTCTCCCTACATTTTAAGATTAGACCCGCTTGCACAATTTTGCTTAACAATTATGTATTTATTTACAATTTTGCGTGTGAAAAACCTAGCGAGCGCAATAGGCAACTTGAGGCGTGTAGAATCCAATTATTTTACATTCGAGGGGATCTAGCCGTTTGTTTTGTGATTTTAGGTCGCTTAATAATACTCACACTGGATTTATGTGTATTAGATGTATAACTGAGCTCTATTGATTTACCGGAATGAAGTACCATATAATGCGCAGCGTTATCAAAAATTGCTCAATAAATAGGTAGATGTAGTGAAGAATTATGGGTTAAAAATAGTGGCTATCAGTGTTGCGTTACTGGCTTCGACAGCAACACATGCAAAAATATCACAGTGGTCACTGGGCGTTGCCGCTTCTTATTCTCCTGCTGTCTATAAAGATACACCGTCAAACCGCGCTGTGATTCCTATGATTGGCTATGAAGGTGAGCACTTTTTCATGCGTGGATTCAGTGCAGGTTATCGCTTACTTCCTGCGGGCTCACCACAGAATATTGTGTTTCGAGCGGTTTATGATTCTAGAACATTAAAGCCGGGTGATTCTGATAACGTTGATATTCAAAAGTTAGATGAACGTAAAGCATCAGTATTAGGTGGCATTAGCTACCAAGTGATCACCTTGGTCGGGATGTTTGAAGCGACAGCAGGCTCTGACTTAGGGTTTAGGCATAATGGTATCTATGCGGAAGCTGCATGGCGTTTACCGATTCGTCGCAATGGGTGGGCGATTACACCCTCTATTGGTTATGCTTATAACAGTGAGCGCTTGAATAACCACTTATACGGGGTGAGTTCAGCAGAAGCGTCGAGAACTAATTTGAATGAGTTCGATGCAGACTGGGATGGTCAGTACTTTATTAGTTTAGGCGGTTACTTGCATGTGACGCCAAATATCCGGGTCACTGGTGGCGTTCGTTATACCAACCTTGAAGGTGATATTGAGAACAGCCCAATACTTGAAAGTGGCATCAACATGGCCGCAAACGTCGGTGTTGCTTACGTCTTCTAGTTGCTTTGGTTTCCCTCTCTAAATGCGGACATTAAAAAAGGGTTACTCATGATGAGTAACCCTTTTTATTTATGCGAAGTACCGACCGATTATTACAGTAATCGAATCGAATCAAGGAAAGACATGGCTAGATTTAGCTCCCACCAGTGACTTTTCTACAAATCAATTTACTACCAAACTCTTCACCCAGTGGTTTAAAAACTTGGGGCAGCGGTTAACGCTAAGATACCAAGAATAGCAATAACGATGATCAGCTCAATTAGTGTAAAACCTTTCTACTTCATACCTTAGAAAGTGAAACCGGCCTGTAGACCTAGAGTGCCGTCACTGCCTAGATTTAGACCACCTGAGCTGAAGTCGTACCAATCAAAACCAACACGTGCCATAAACTTCGAGTTACCAAACATTGGTTGCACTGACTTAAATTCAGCACCGATACCGTAAGTTGCCCCCCATTCACTATTTGAATGCTTGTTATTCACTGAGCCATCTTTATCAGTGATCGTTGATTTAGAATTAAAGTTTGAGTAAGCAAGACCAACTTTACCGTAGATAGCAAAAGATTCATCGAAACTATATTTATACATTGGCGCTAGAGACATTTTGAAGTGTTGGTAATCGCCCTTGTGCTTAGTTAGGTCGCCGTTTACGTCTGAAGTAACATCGCTGATATCTGAATCGATGTAATTCATGGTTGATTCTAAATAAAAGTTTGTATCAAGAACTTGTGAACCAACAGTGAATTGTGCGCCTGTGTCGTCTTCGTTAATGCCAACGCCGCCAAGTACGTACATTTCGTTAGCTGCGAAAGCTGAAGTAGACATGATAGCTAGTGATGCAAGGATGAATTTTCTCATTTTGTTTATCGCTCTGGTTAATAAATTTCGGGGAGCATTCTAGCTATTTTATTTAAAATAAAAAACACCGTTCAAAATCGATCGATGGTTTTTAATTTGTATTAAATTTTTCGAAGTGGAATTAATAAAGATGAATGACTTAATTGGTTATAAATACTAGGTTTGTGTTCGTTGGTTAAAGGGCGATATCAGAGAAATTAATTGGAAATGGTTCCACATTTAATATCTTATCTTTATGATTCATTTGCGTTTTCTGTATCTGAAGTACACTTTTTATCCACATCGCTTCATAAGTCCCGTTTTCTGTTTGTGAATATTCATTATCTGCAGACTTACACAACATCGTTACTTGCGCTTTGATATAAAAAAGCCCACTTCTGAAAGTGGACTATCTACATACATGTGACGTCAAATGTTCGAATAACCGACGGTGTTCGTTATACCAACCTTGAAGGTGATATTGAGAACAGCCCAATACTTGAAAGTGGCATTAACATGGCTGCAAACGTCGGTGTTGCTTACGTCTTCTAGTTGCTTTGGTTTCTCTCTCTAAATGCGGACATTAAAAAAGGGTTACTCATGATGAGTAACCCTTTTTTGAAACTTTTTAAAAGTTAGAGCTGATCAATAAATGTATTAAGCGCTAAAGATTTGAGATAGCTCTGTCGCACATAGGTGGTACTGACGAGGGCAGTTGCGCCATGTTGTTAGCATGCGGCGGTATTTCTCTAGCATTGGCATTTGGCTATTGAAGTGGTGATCTGCTTTGTCGAATTGAGGGTAAAGACCTTCAGAATCAACAAGGAAACGTACGTAATGTACGCTCTGAGCTTCAGAAGCGATATCAAAACCTAGGAACTGTAGGCGACGTTGGTCTACTTCAGCACGTTCTTGTTCTGCTAGCATTTTGTTCGACTCTTGCATGGCATGGTACATCTCCATGATGTCGATAACTTCGCGACACTCGGCTTCAGTCAAACAGCCAAATTCTTTATTAAGTTCACGCATTTGAAGTTCGTAACCACGCTCTACAACCGTTTGTAGACGTTGGTATTTAGCGGAGTTCTCAGGATCCATTTGAGACATTAGGTAGTATTGATTTGATAGAATTAGACGCTGAGCATTGGTCATTTCCATGGGAGAAGCCTCACTAAAAAACTAAATGTTATATTCTTTTGTTGCAGTAAGAGTAACAGCATTCCTACGAGTGGAAACATGATCTCAACACGGATTTAATATGATTTTTTGAATTGATAAACAAAAGTTGTAAAGAAAAGTGAAAGGATTATTTTAATACCAATCACAGTAAATAAGTGATCATAAATAGCGCAGGAAAAAGGCTTGAGAACAAGGCAGAAAGTTTCGATAAGTGGTTATTCTACAATCAAAATTTCTAACGCAGTTATTGAGCGTTTTAACCAGCTAGGATGACCAACTATTTACTACGATTGGTATAATCATAAAAGAAAACGCCCCAATCGAAATTGAGGCGTTTAAAAACACTATGAACGTAAGTCTAGATTAGTACTTTACGTTTGAATGGTACTGGCTTAGAACAGCAACAATCTCGTCCATTTTCTCTTTGCTTGGCGGATTTGTACCTTCAAGAGGGTAGTCATAACCAAGCGCTTCCCATTTATGAGCACCAAGCTTGTGGTATGGAAGCAGTTCTATTTTCTCGATGTTATCCATGTCTTTAATTAATTCACCAAGAAGATGAGCATCTTCAGGCGTATCCGTGTAGCCAGGAACTATCACGTAACGAATCCACGTCTTCTTACCGATTTTATGCAGGTAGCGTGCAAAATCCAGAGTACGTCTGTTTGATACGCCAATGAAATCGTGGTGTATCTCATCTCGCATATGTTTAAGATCCAACATCACTAGATCAGAGGCTTCTAGTACTTCATCGACCACTTCAGTGTGCTTACGAATGTAGCCATTAGTATCAAGACAAGTGTGAATGCCTTCAGCTTGCGCCGCTTGGAAAAAGTCACGAACAAACTCAGGTTGTAGCATCGCTTCACCACCAGAACAGGTGATACCACCGCCCGATGCTTTCATGAAATGACGGTATGATTTTGCTTCGTTGATGATCTCTTCGACCGTTACTTCCTTTCCGTCATGAAGATCCCATGTATCGCGGTTATGGCAGTACATACAACGCATTAAGCAGCCTTGAAGAAACACAATGAAGCGGATACCAGGGCCATCGACAGTACCACAAGATTCGAATGAGTGAATGCGACCAGTTGTAGACATGAGCTATTCTCGTAGAGGAATTTATACCGTGTATTTTATTACAAAAACGGTACATAAAATAGGGTCAAATGGTAACGAGGCCTTTAAAAATAAAGGCAATCACCGGTGAAGATGATTGCCTGTATTAAACTGGAAAAGTAAAGGACGAAAGCCCTTACTGGTGGTTAGAAGAAAGCAAACATAGTTATGCCACCAGTGGTATAAATCGATTCTTTCGCTTCTTTGTAATCAGGCGTTTTGGCCGTTAGCGCGAAAGAGGCACCAACGTATTGGTTATACCAAGCAAAACCCAGTACGGCTGTCGCTTGGATGTTCTCTAATGTCACATCGTAGATCGCAGGGTTTTCGTTGTTTTTATTTGCGTATTCGTCAACACCAGAGCGATCACCTTCGATAGTCAGGTCGTTAAATCGGTAACGCCCTTCGAGGCCAGCATAGGTAAACCAACCCGTATTGGATGCGCCAATCATGCCAGCTTTAAATGGGTTTTCAGTGCTGATGTTAGCCGCGCCAAAGTTACCACCTAAGTCGGTACCCCAACGGAACATGAAGCCCGTTTGGATATCACTTCTAAAGTTGCCCACATTGATCTCTGAAACGTTAGAGATCTCGTAGTCAGTATTCGCCAATGCTTGATTACGCATTAGGTTGAAATGGCTTAAGTAACCAACGCTCCCCGCCCACTCATCGTCAACCTGATATTCCCAACCCATAGGCTCATCTGATTTTGTGATCGAGTGAACCAACTTTTGAGCATCTTCAGACAGTGCACGTTCGCCTGTTGTACCGAAGGTAATGTTAAAACGTTGGGCTTGTTGTGGGTTCAAACTGATGTAGTTGAATTCTGTATGTAGGTAACCTGCGTATGGGCGGTCATTAGCCGATGGCGTTTCTAACTCAATATCAGAAGGCGTATACATCTTGTGGCCAATGGTGATTTCCCATTTATCTAGAGAGCTTGCGCCCCAGTAAGAGAGACTCAATGGTTTCACCCAATTGTATGGCGTAATACTTGACGATGTGTAACCCAGAAATAAGCCGTTGGTATAGTCTTGGTCGACACCAAAAATACCATCATTATCTAAAGCGAAAGTTAGCGTAGAACGCTCAGATGCTAAAGATGAAAAAGAGAGAAGGAGCAGGGGTAAACAACGCAGGTATTTCATGGAGCAGTTACTCTTAAATTATGAACCAAGATAGTACCGTAATTAGAGTTTAGGTGTGAAAAAAAAGTGAATAGATGACGGGTTTTTTGCTCAATCTGACGTTTCGTATAGTGAAGACGAAATAATAAATTTCTGGATGATATAAAAAAGCCCCGCACATTGGCGGGGCTAATATTATTTTACTTATCTATTTAGCGTGAGCTTATAGAGACTCAGTAAATGTACGTGCGATTACGTCAGCTTGCTGCTCTGTAGTTAGAGAGTTGAAGCGTACAGCGTAACCAGAAACACGAATCGTTAGCTGAGGGTATTTCTCAGGGTGCTTAACTGCGTCTTCAAGAGTTTCGCGGTTAAGAACGTTAACGTTAAGGTGTTGACCACCTTCAATGCCAGCTTCGTGGTGGAAGTAACCATCCATTAGGCCTGCAAGGTTAGCACGTTGGCTGTCTTGTTCTTTACCTAGCGCGTTTGGCACGATAGAGAAAGTGTAAGAGATACCATCTTGTGCGTCAGCAAACGGTAGTTTACCTACAGACGTTAGTGAAGCTACAGCGCCTTTCTCATCACGACCGTGCATTGGGTTAGCACCAGGAGCGAAAGGAGCGCCAGCACGACGACCGTCTGGAGTGTTACCTGTCTTCTTACCGTATACCACGTTAGACGTGATAGTAAGAACTGACTGTGTAGGGATTGAATCACGGTAAGTCTTAAGCTTACGGATCTTGTTCATGAACGTAGAAACTAGTTCACAAGCAATGTCATCTACACGAGAGTCGTTGTTACCGTATTTAGGGTAATCGCCTTCGATTTCGAAGTCAGTTGCGATACCGTCTTCATCACGGATTGGCTTCACTTTAGCAAACTTAATTGCAGACAGTGAGTCAGCAGCAACAGACAGACCGGCAATACCACAAGCCATAGTACGACGAACATCACGGTCATGAAGAGCCATTAGAGACGCTTCGTAGCTGTACTTGTCGTGCATGAAGTGAATGCTGTTTAGAGCTGTCACGTATTGCTTAGCTAACCAATCCATGAATGTGTCTAGGCGACCCATTACGTCATCGTAGTTAAGTACTTCGTCAGTGATCTTGTCGCCAACTGGACCAACTTGCATCTTAAGCTTCTCATCAACGCCGCCGTTGATTGCGTAAAGCATAGTTTTTGCAAGGTTAGCACGAGCGCCGAAGAACTGCATTTGCTTACCAACGATCATTGGTGATACACAACAAGCGATTGCGTAATCATCAGAACCAAGATCAGGACGCATTAGGTCATCATTTTCGTACTGGATAGAAGAAGTATCGATAGATACCTTCGCACAGAAACGCTTGAAGCCGTCAGGCAGTTGCTCTGACCAAAGAACCGTGATGTTTGGCTCTGGAGAAGGCCCCATAGTGTATAGAGAGTTAAGGAAACGGAAGTTCGAACGCGTTACTAGCGTACGACCATCAACACCCATACCACCCATAGACTCTGTAGCCCAGATTGGGTCGCCAGAGAATAGCTCATCGTACTCAGGAGTACGTAGGAAACGAACCATACGCAGCTTCATTACGAAGTGGTCGATCATCTCTTGTGCTTGGTCTTCTGTGATTTTGCCAGCAGCGA
Organism: Vibrio sp. QJM3NY_39; assembly: GCF_057785895.1. Lineage (NCBI taxonomy): Bacteria > Pseudomonadati > Pseudomonadota > Gammaproteobacteria > Vibrionales > Vibrionaceae > Vibrio > Vibrio sp. QJM3NY_39. The sequence goes on from NZ_CM173505.1 coordinate 1,158,644, forward strand.
TATCACGCTCGATGTAGATGTCTAGGAAAGTCGAAGTACGACCTAGAGACATTGCAGCACCGTTTTGAGACTTAACAGCAGCTAGGTAGCCGAAGTAAGTCCACTGGATAGCTTCTTGAGCAGTTTGAGCTGGCTCAGAGATATCGAAACCGTATTTCTCAGCCATTTGCTTGATTTGACCTAGAGCACGATGTTGCTCAGAGATCTCTTCACGCAATTGCATTGTTGCAGAAAGATCTTCGCCGTTCTCGAAACGCTCTTGTAGAGATGCGAATTGAGCCGCTTTGTCTTTCATTAGGAAGTTGATACCGTATAGTGCAACACGACGGTAGTCACCAATGATACGACCACGGCCGTAAGCATCAGGAAGACCAGTCAGAACACCAGACTTACGACATTTTAGGATATCAGGAGTGTAGATATCGAAAACGCCAGCATTGTGTGTTTTGCGGTATTCTGAGTAGATTTTTGAAACCATTGGGTCAAGAGTTTCACCGTATGCTTTACAAGAACCTTCAACCATACGTACACCACCGTTAGGGATGATTGCACGTTTTAGTGGCTTCTCAGTTTGTAGACCAACGATAGTCTCAAGATCTTTCTCAATGTAACCTGCATCGTGAGCAGTAATGGTAGAGATAACAGAAGTATCGAAATCTACAGGTGCTTTAGTTGCGTTTTCCTGTTTGATACCTTCCATTACCGAAGACCAAAGCTTGTTAGTTGCTTCAGTACCCTCAGAAACTAGGAAAGACTCGTCGCCTTCATACGGCGTGTAGTTCTTTTGAATGAAATCACGAACGTTTACTTCGCTTTGCCACTCACCTGCAGCAAAATCTTCCCAAGCTTTAGCAAATTGCTCTGCCATGACATACCTACCTTTTTAGTAGAAAAAATACGTACATTAACACTGTTGAGCCAGCGCCCCTCGTAAGGGTAGTACACTCTTATTAATAACAATATATATGAGCATATTCGCATCATATGGTTATATATATTGTCACTACCTTTTATATGTTGTCTTTACTCTATGTATTCAAGACTACGCTAAAAAATTTCTGTAAACCTTAAACTAAATCAATAAATGCCAAAAAAAGTTGAAAAAAAATGGGTGGCAGGGGTTGCCACCCAAACTTTTTTTTAATACCAATACTACTTTTGTGTAGTTAGAACCATTATAGCCAAGCTTTTAGGCCATATTGACTTTCTAGCATACCAACTGCAAGCATTGCGACTAAACAGATAACCAAAACGCCAACTGGGATAACAATCTTGTCTACAAATGATAGACGCTTCGCACGCTCTTTATCACCAATTAGACCGTTATTATCTAGAAGCATAGTCAGTGCCCATGCTAATACTGGGTTAACAACCGCAGAACCGAAGATACAGATACCAGCTGCTTGAGAATCTTTTGAATCCTTAACCATTTGCATACCCGCTTCAAGTAGAGGCAGAGATACACCTACAAGCAGCGCAACACGCATCACTGGTGGCCATACAGCTACGTCCATTGGGAAACCAAGAATCGCAACAATAATACATAAAGAACCAAGCAAGATTGCGCCGCCAGGAATTGGACGTTTTGCAATTGCTGCTGGGATCATGTAAGTACCCCAAGAAGAAGTGATGTTACCACCACCAACTGCAGTACCCACCATTTGACGAACTGAACACATAGTCATTGTGTCATCAACATCCATCAGAACTTTTTCAGAACGTTTAGGGTAGTTCAGTTCTTGGAAGATACGGTGACCTAGGAAATCTGGCGACCACATTGCTACGGCAAGAATTGCGAATGGTAAAGAAGCAATGAAGTGTTCAACGTTTGGCAAGCCAAGCATCCAACCTTCAGAAGTAGAACCCCACCAGTAAACTGGGTTTAGGTTTGGAATACCCATTTCAGTTTCGAATACGATATCGAAACCAGCACCTAGTGCTAATGCAATAGCAAGGCCTGTGAATGCACAAACTGGGATAGCCAACCAACGCTTGTTCACTTTTGCTAAGAAAGCGTAGATAGCAATCGTAATAGCAAGAACGATTAAACCAACGTAACCCATGCTGCCTGCTTCAACAGTAGAAGATTGAAGACCAACCGCCCATGCTTGAATCGAGTTAATTTGGCTCATGGTGCCTGTTAGGCCTAAGAAAATGAGTAAGCCGCCAGCGGTACCTTCCGAAGTCAGGTTAACCAGCTTGGAGCCGCCTTTTAGGAAACTTAGGATTAGACCGAAGACACCGATAAGGATTGCCAATGCAAGAGGGTGAGCACCAGCGAGAGCGATGGTACCAATAAGAGGGATCATTGGGCCGTGGTTACCGGCAAGGTTTGCTTTAGGGTTGAAGAAACCAGAAGCAAGAATACAGAACAGCAGTGCAGGAATAAGCATTTCTACACGAGCGACTTCAATTGCGAAGTCTTTACCTAGGTTTACGTGATCCCAAGCTTGGGTTAGGCCATCAGCCCAAGACATCATTACTGCTGAGTACATCGCGATGATACCGATGGTACCAGCAAGTGCAGGAACAAGGTCTTCAAGTTCAAAACGGAAATCACGGCCTGGAAGGTTTAGACCGAAGCGGCGAGGCTTCATGATTTGAAGTTCGTGATCTAGATAATCTGAGCGGCTCTCAAATTCCGAAGAAGGGCGGTGTAGCTCTTTATAGCTTTTCTCTTCTACTTCAGAGTTCGCATTATTCACAACGTCTGACATAGATTCCTCATATTTTTATGTTAGTAATTCTAAAATTGAATTAAATAAGTTCGCGTAATTGCGTTATTTCTTAGTTATAACTTATTAACACTATGTTGCACGGTTTTGATGTGCTTTATGCAGCTAAGTTAAAAGAAATGTTTGGCATTTTTAATGCCTTATTTTGTATTGAGGAGTCTAACAAGCTTACCCTTTAGGGTGATTGATCTTGATCACTTTATGAGTGTATGTGAAAGAAAGCTACAAAACGCAGCGATTCATTAACGTACCGTTGATAAAAAGTGTAATTTGTTTTCACAAACTGACGTTTTCCAATCTTCTTTGAACCTCTCCCGCTATGGTATTAGCTGAATGCTTAACGCGTACTGAGTTATTTCACTATTATTCGATTGTCATCCATTCCTTTTGACATACTTACAATGTAATGACTTCAAACAGAACTGTGATTGATGGAGGGGGTGCGCTGAATGCTCTGGTTGCATGTTTTCGGCAGCGATGTTTCTAAGTTCACAAAACGTGTTTTTCTTGTGAGCTATCAGGCTACGAGAATCTCATTTTGATTAACTTTATTTAAACAATGTAAGAGTGGTAATTACGACTTATTGATAGAACTCATTCATTAAATTGAGGTGAAAACGCTACCTTTTGCATAATAAGTCAGAGTGAATCGCTATTTATTCCAAATTATTAGGTTAATAATTTGTTGCATGTTATTCCGTGTGGTGCTAGTTTGTATCGCATGAAAAGGTCGGAGTACCTTGCATTTTCACAAACTTGGGAGAGAAAGCGCATGAAAGATGTACCAGCGCTGGACATAAAGGATCTACACAAAACGTTTGGTCAAAATGAAGTTTTAAAGGGAATTTCACTTTCTGCGCATAAAGGCGATGTAGTCTCGATTATCGGATCTTCTGGGTCTGGTAAAAGTACTTTCCTTAGATGTATCAACCTTTTAGAGACACCTACCGCCGGCGAAATTTGGGTTAATGGCGAATTAATTCAAATGAAAAACAACCGCCAAGGTGTTTCAGTTCCTGCCAATGAAAAACAAGTACAGCGAATCCGTTCTCGCCTAGCGATGGTTTTTCAGGGTTTCAATCTGTGGTCTCACCTGACCGTTCTCGAAAATGTTATCGAAGCGCCTGTTCACGTCTTAGGTGTACCTAAAGCGCAAGCGATTGAAAATGCAGAGTTACTACTGAAGAAAGTCGGTCTGTACGAGCGTAAAGATTACTACCCGGGTCACTTGTCTGGCGGACAACAACAGCGTGCTGCTATTGCGCGAGCGCTAGCGGTTGATCCTGAAGTTATGCTGTTTGATGAACCAACATCGGCATTAGACCCTGAGTTAGTAGGCGAAGTGCTTGGTGTAATGCGCGATCTAGCAGAAGAGGGCAGAACCATGCTTGTGGTAACACATGAAATGGCTTTCGCTCGTGACGTATCGAACCATGTGATGTTCTTACATCAAGGTCTAGTGGAAGAACAGGGCGATCCAGCTAAACTGTTTACAGAACCTGAATCTGAGCGATTACAACAGTTTATCTCTTCTATCTATTAATGTTCTAAACGTTAGATGGGCTTCTACTAGCAGTAGAGAAGTAGAAAATAGATGGCTTCTTAAAGACAAAGCAAAGCGTTCAGACGAATCAAGATTGAAATACCGCCGCTAAGGAAAATGGCGACGGTATGAACAATAAAACACAACAAGTAAGTTAATAAGTAACAACAAACACAATATTAAAATTAGCAAAACATAAAAACCTAAATCACAGGAGTAGGGATATGAAAAAGTGGTTATTAGTCGCGGCACTTGCTGCAACTGCTGCAACGGGCGTAGCTCAAGCAAAAGAATGGAAAACAGTACGCTTCGGTATTGAAGGTGCTTACCCTCCATTTAGCTGGACAGAAGCTGACGGTTCACTAAAAGGCTTCGATGTTGATATGGCTAACGCGCTTTGTACCGAAATGCAGGTGCAGTGTAAGATCGTTGCACAAGATTGGGATGGCATTATTCCTTCTCTACTTGCTCGTAAATATGATGCGATCATCGCGGCAATGTCTATCACGGAAGAGCGTAAGAAAAAGATCGACTTCACTGGTAAATACGCACTTATCCCAAACAAGTTCATCGCTAAAAAAGGTGCAGGCCTTAACTTCGATGATCTAAGCGGTCAAAAAATTGCCGTTCAACGTGCAACAACTCACGATAAGTACCTAACAGACAACTACGGTGACACAGTAGAAATCGTTCGTTACGGTTCATTCGATGAAGCTTACCTTGATCTAGCTAACGGTCGTGTTGCTGCTGTACTGGGTGATGCATCGGCTCTAGAAGAGGGCGTACTAAACAAAGCGGGTGGTGAAGACTACGAGTTTGTTGGCCCATCACTAACAGATCCTAAATGGTTCGGCGATGGTTTTGGTATTGCTCTACGTAAGCAAGACAAAGATCTGACTAAGCAATTAGATGCGGCAATCCTTTCACTACGTGAAAAAGGCATCTACCAAGATATCGCAGCTAAATACTTCAACTACGACGTATACGGTCAGTAATATCTAGCGTCAATTCTTAAGGGAGAGGTTCTCCTCTCCCTGTCTTACCAACTTTTTCGCAGTTCTGTTGGAATTCATTATGTTTGATTTACAAGGATATGAAGCTTCGATCCTGAAAGGGGCGGTGCTTACAATCGAAGTTGCCTTGCTGTCGCTAATTTTAGCTATGGTTCTTGGTATGCTAGGTGCCTTAGCAAAACTTGCGCCTTATCGCTGGGCTCGTGCAATTGCAACCCTCTACACAACTGTCATTCGAGGCATCCCCGATCTCGTCTTGATGATGCTGATTTTCTTTGGTGGACAAATCCTTTTAAACAACAGTTTGTATTCCATCAATGAGTGGCTCAATGAGTGGTTCACATCAAGTGATCCTAACCATGAATGGACAGCTTACTTACCTGATTATATCGATGTCAGCCCATTCATTGCTGGTGTCTTAACCATTGGCTTTATCTTTGGTGCTTACATGGCTGAAACTTTCCGTGGTGCAATCATGGCTGTCGACAGCGGTGAGATGGAAGCGGCAAAGGCCTACGGCATGGGACCCGTCTTAGCGTTCCGCCGTGTTCTGTTACCTCAAATGATTCGTCACGCACTGCCGGGTTTTGGTAACAACTGGTTGGTTCTACTTAAGACCACCGCGTTGGTTTCGATTATCGGCCTAGAGGACATGGTACGTGTTAGTGCATTGGCTGCTGGTTCAACCAAAATGCCATTTACCTTTTATATGACAGTGGCTCTTATTTTCCTATTCTTCACCAGTGTTTCGACGGGCTTGCTTAAGTTGGTTGAACGTAAATTCAGTATCCACGCGAGGTAGTTATGGACTTTTCATTGATAATTGAAAGCCTGCCGATTTACCTTAGTGGTTTATGGACAACGGCTTGGATGGTTTGCGTCGCTTTGATCATTGGCTTATGTGTAGCAATACCATTAGCTATTGCTCGTAACAGCCCAAATATGCTGATTAACGCTCCAGCTTGGTCGTTCATCTATTTCTTCCGTGGTACGCCATTATTGGTGCAGTTGTACCTGATTTACTACGGAATGGATCAGTTCTTCCCTGTAAAAGATACCCTATGGGAAAACGCATGGTTCTGTGCATTGGTCGCGTTTATTCTGAACACGTCGGCTTATACCGCTGAAATCATTCGTGGCGCTATCAACGGCTTACCGAAAGGTGAGGTTGAAGCAGCAAAAGCTTATGGTATGAGCACACCCAAGACATACCGCCGTATCATTCTTCCAAGCGCTTTACGTCGAGCATTACCAGCTTACAGTAATGAAGTTATCTTTATGCTTCATGGTTCGGCGGTAGCAGGTATCGTAACCATTATGGATCTAACTGGTGCTGCCCGTTTGGTTAACTCACGTTACTACGCACCATTTGAATCGTTCTTAACAGCAGGCCTATTCTACATGGGGTTAACGTTTATCATCATTGCGATTTTCAAATTCGCAGAGAAACGTTTCTTAGCTTACTTAAGACCACTTAGCTAATCACACGTTACAAATCATAGTTAAAAAAACGGCGCTTCTATAGCGCCGTTTTTAATGAGCAGACTTTGTTACCTAAAAATGACTATTTAAACGTCGACCAAATCGGAGCGTGGTCTGATGGTTTTTCAATACCGCGTAGCTCGTAGTCGATGCCCGCTTCAGTACATTTGTCAGCAAGCTTTTGAGTTGCTAGGACCACATCAATACGCAGACCACGGTTGTCTACGAAGCCTTTTGAGCGGTAATCAAACCACGAGTATTGATCGTTCACTTCAGGGTGTAGTAAACGGAAGCTGTCCACAAAACCCCAATCCATCAGTGTTTTCAACCATTCGCGCTCTTCTGGTTGGAAAGAACACTTACCTGTTTTCAACCAACGTTTCGCATTAGGTTCACCAATACCGATATCAATATCGGTAGGGCTGATATTAATGTCGCCCATTACGATCACTTGTTCATCTTTGTTGTGGTAATCGTTCAGGTACGTCATTAAGTCTTTGTAGAACTCACGCTTATACGGGTATTTGGTTTCATGCTTAATGTTATCCCCTTGAGGGAAGTAGCCATTAAGCACGGTAACTTTTTCACCGTTTTCGTCTTCAAACGTCGCCATGATCATGCGCTTTTGATGGTCTTCATTGTCAGTAGGAAACCCCTTCTGCACAGAGATAGGCTCTTGTTTACACAGCATAGCTACACCGTAGTGCGCTTTTTGGCCATGGAAGTAAACCTTGTAACCCATCGCTTCAACATCAGTGAGCGGGAAGGCTTCATCGTGCACTTTAATCTCTTGAAGACCAATCACGTCGGGTTGGTGTTTGTCGATAATCGCTTGCAGTTGATGAAGGCGGGCTCTAAGGCCGTTGATATTAAAGCTAATTACTTTCATTTGTTTTTATACCTCTCGGAAACCTTTGTACTGCGAGTTTTCAAAGATTTTTTGATTTGGTTGATTTCATGGTTCATTGTATTTAACCATGCTCAATAATTTCTGTCGCCACTTTATAAAGACAAAATGGCGACGTTAAATGGTGTGAATGCCTACAGTTACGTTGAGCCTACTGAGTTTTTAGCAAGTCTAAAAAGAAGGCGTATTCAAGTGCGTCTTCTTTGAGTCGTTTAAATCGACCAGAAGCCCCGCCGTGACCAGCTTCCATATCGGTTTTGAACAACAATACATTATTGTCTGTTTTCATTTCACGCAGTTTCGCCACCCACTTCATTGGTTCAAAGTACTGTACTTGTGAGTCATGCAGACCTGTTGTTACTAACATGTTCGGGTAGCTTTGAACTTTCACATTGTCATATGGCGAGTAGCCTAGCATGTAATCGTAGTAGGTTTTATCGTTGGGGTTGCCCCATTCGTCATACTCGTTGGTGGTGAGAGGAATTGATTCATCAAGCATAGTCGTCACCACGTCTACAAACGGAACATGTGCACCAATACCACGGTACAGTTCTGGTGCTTGGTTGATGATTGCGCCCATCAATAGACCGCCCGCTGAGCCGCCTACCGCAAATACTTTATCTTTTGCGCCGTAACCTTCTTCAACAAGCCCTTTGGTTACATCAATAAAGTCGTTGAACGTGTTTTGTTTGGTCAGTTTCTTGCCATCTTCATACCAAGGGCGACCAAGCATTTCTGAACCACGAATATGTGCGATAGCATAAACGAATCCGCGATCAAGTAAGCTGAGGCGAGCCGATCCAAAGGTTGGTTCGATTGTGTGGCCGTAAGAGCCATAGCCGTATTGATAGATAGGGTTAGTGCCGTCTTTCTTGAATAAATCTTTACGATAAACCAAAGAGACAGGAACTTGCTTACCATCGCGAGCCGTTACCATGATTCGCTCTGATTGGTAGTTATCCGCTTCGAAATCACCTAATACGGGTGTCTGCTTCATTAGCTCAGGTTCACCTGTACTTAGATCGAAATCATAGTAAGTACCTGGCGTGGTTAAGCTGCTGTAATAGACACGAACTTTTGAGTTATCTAATTCGTAGTTACTCGTTAGGTAAGCGGCAAATGCGGTGTCGTTAAATTCAAGTGGGAACTCGTTACCTGTTGATAGTTGGCGAACTTTCACGGTAGACAAGCCATTCGCACGTTGTTCGTAAACAAGATGGTCATCAAACAGTTCGAAATCTATAAGTTGAGTGCCGTCGTCTGCTGGGATGACATCGACCCATTTTGAGCGGTCATGCATGTCTGCCGTGTTTACTTTCATTAAACGGAAGTTGACGGCTTGGTAGTTGGTGTCGATGTAATACCAATCATCTAGCTTAGCGATGCTGTACTCGATGCCAGCCTCTCGTGGGTAGAAAGGTTCTGCTTTCGCGTTTGGGTTGTTGGCATCAATGATCGAAACACCACTGGTTTCAGTGCTCGAGTGCCAAATGTAGACCTGTTCACCGTCTTTGCTTTTACTCAAAGAGGTGTAGTAAGCGCTGTCGGTTTCTTCGTAGATTAGCTCATCGCTTGTCTGAGGTGTGCCCAATACATGTCGTAAAACTTGGTAACCCAGCAATGTTTGTGGATCTTTCTTGATGTAGTAGAAGGCTTGGTTGTCGTTTTGCCATGCAATTGCACTCGAGGCACCTTCAATTTCATCTTTCAGATATTCACCTGTCGTGAGGTCTTTAATCTTGATGGTGTAGATTCGGCGGCTAAGCGTATCTTCGCCATAGGCCAACAAGTTTTCGTTTGGACTGATCGTCAAGCCACCAACACTGAAGAATTCATGTTCTTTTGCCAGTGCGTTAACGTCTAAAATGATTTGCTTGTCTGCGCCTGCAAAGTCTTTTGCACGTAAGTGAACGGGGTATTCGTTGTCACCTGTGACTTCATTCGAATAGAAGTAGCTGCCTTTGCGAACCGGTACTGAATTGTCGTCTTTTGCGATTCGCCCTTTGATCTCTTCAAATAACTGTTCTTGTGATGCTTCAGTGTGTTTCAGCACGGCCTCTGCGTAATGGTTCTCTTGCTCAAGATGCTGCAAGATCTCTGGGTCTTGGCGTTCATCATCACGCATCCAGTAATAATCATCGATTCGGGTATCACTATGAATCGTCATTGCATGAGGGACTTTCTTAGCTACGGGGGCTTGGGTTTGATGTGCGATGAGTTGCGATGGAGAGTTGTGGTCCATGGTTGTTATTCCTTGATTGCTGCATCCGGCGACAAGCGCGACCGATACGGCTAATGTGGTTAAAGCGAAACGCATCTGTATTTCCTTAGTGTGCACCTTACTCGTTTTAATGCCAGCATCCTTTGTAATCTGAACTTGGGTTCTTCCAGTGATGTTATTTATAATTGGATTCTGGATAGGCACTTTCAGCGTAAGTGTCTGTTATTGTTTTCAAAAAATCAAAGTAATGTTAAATGAAATTGCTGATAAGTGAGAGTGGAAGGAATAAATGTGAAACAAAAAAGGGACACACTTTTCAGTATGTCCCTCTTCGTTGTTTGGGCTGGGTTCGAGTTTTACTTTAGATAGCTAATGGCATTTCGTTTGAGTGGTCAGGTTTACGATTAACCCAACGTAAACCAAGCATGGCGATGAATGACATTGCAATCATCAAGCAACCGAGTGGCAGTTGGTCTTGAGCAGGGAAGAACGATGCCAATAGTGTTGCGATGCCAGCACCTAGATTTTGCATACCACCGAGGATCGCGCCCCCTGTACCTGCGTGGAATGGGAATGGCGAAAGCGCTCCCGTTGTTGCTGCTGGAAATAAGATACCAGCGCCTAAGAAGTAAATCGTTGCACCGCCAATCAAAGTTAATGCTGTTGTTTGACCGAATAGACCCGGTATCAATACCACTGTTGAGCCTACCAAGATAGCAACTAGACCAACATTCAGTACACGGCGCTCACTGCGACGTTGTGCGATGTAACTAGATAGGCCTGCACCGACTAAGTAACCCGGAATGGGTAAGACAAACAACAAGCTTACTGTGGTTGCTGGTAAGCCAAGTACGCCGCCAAGCAGCACGCCTGCCGCTGCTTCGAATACCGCTACGCCAGCAAAGGTTGCGACTAATACCAATAAGAAACCTTGGAAACGTTTGTCAGACAGAACGAATTTGTAGCTGTTGGCAACTGATTCATGCTTGCGTCGTTCTTTCGGTAGTGTTTCCATCATGCTCGTCATCATCGTGATCACAACAGCAATACCAAACAGTGCAAGGAATAAGTAGCTAGAACGCCAGCCGAAAGCTTCTGTTAGGTAACCGCCCAATACAGGAGCCATCAATGGTGAGAAAATCACACACATGCTAATCAAGCTGTTTGCACGGTGTAGTTCTGCGCCTTCAAAACAGTCGCGAGTCAATGTACGAGACATCGCACCGCCACAACCGATACCCAAACCTTGGATAAAGCTACCCGCTAAGAACCATTCATACTCGTGAGCGAACAATGCCACCAGAGTGCCGATGATGTAGATGATCAAACCAATCACGATGATCGGTTTACGACCTAGGCGATCAGAAAGTGGACCGTAGACAAATTGCGACAGACCATAAGGGATCAAGTAACACGCCATCACTGCTTGCAGTGAAGATGCCGAAACTAAGAACTCACCCGACATATGACCGATAGAAGGCACGTACATCGTTTGAGTCATTTGACCTACGGCAGTCAGAATAGCGATTAAAAAGGTAAGTTTCGCTAATGGAAACGAGGCAGACATTTGCGTTTCTCTCCAAAAATTAAAGACGTAAAAAGCCTTAGCGCTCCTTTGAGGAGAGCCAAATGAATAAAGTGTTCAGGGAATCTAGGCGCGAGATATTAGAGGTTGAGTGCCGAGTTAGCAATCAAAAAGTGTGAGGTTGATCAAGATAAAAATCTATAGTTTGGATTATTAAAACTAATCCGAAGTTGCTGTGTTCTCAACGTTCAAAAGGGGGAATGTTTTTCCTAGAAATTTCGATGCTATGGTTATGCCTAAAGTGTTAGTTCAATAGTTACATGGCCCATGATGGCGTTAATACATTTAGTTGAAATCACAGAAAAAAGGCAAAAGACACGGTCTATTAACATTTATGTAAACTTTCGTTTTATATGTAAGCAATTTGTGCTGTAATTATCCGCTAAGCTATTCGTCAAACTTATTTACATTGTGCTCTTCAATTCATTTCAATGTGGTAGTTACGGTTATGGAAGTCTTTTGGCTTAAATAAGGATATTAAATGCGCTCACTATCGGTACAGTGGAAAATCACCCTGCTTGCAGGCTGCTGTCTAATCATTACTTCACTGTCTCTTATTGGTTTTTCAATCTATAACGCGACCAGTAACCAACAAGTCATCAAATCTCAAAGCTCAGAATCAGTTATCAATAAAACTCAGCAGTTGTTGGCGTCTGTTTCTCAGCTTAATGCTCAAGAAACTCAACGCTATGTAGACGAAGCGGTTTACCGCGCAGAAATGTTAGCAGCCAGTGCTCAGTTTCTAAAGAACAATGCGGATGAAAACTTTACCCCAAGTGAAGAGCTTCGTACTGCGTTAGATGAAATGGTTCGTCGCTCAGTTTTGAACTTTGATTCTATTCAAGGTGCATATTTAGTTTTCCAACCTGATTTACTTGATGGTGAAGATGCGAATTATGTCGATGCGGACTATGTTGGATCTAATGAAAAAGGTCGTTTTGCTCCTTATTGGAAGGTGGCGGATAACGGCGAAAATGTTCTAGCGAACGTTCTGTCAGAACCTATCTTGAGCGATGATAGTAATAGCGAACGCTTTTATTGTCCTTTGTCTTCAGGGCAAACGTGTATAAGTACTCCACGAGTCGTGAACAGCGGTGGTACTGCATTACTTACCTCTTCAATTTCAGTGCCTATCTTGGTTGATGATGTTGCCATCGGTTTCCTGGGGATCGATTTAAGGCTTGATGGTTTGGTCAATGTTGTGACTCAATCTGATCAAAGCTTATTTAATGGCGCTGGTGCGGCTTATGTTGTGAGCCTAGACGGTTCTGTTATCGCTTCTGATGATAAAAGCATTGCTGTTGGTTCTAATTTCCAAAGTGAAAACACAAACGGCGACTTGATGACTGACTTTATCTTTGGTGGTGAGGTGACGACTCAATGGAGTGAGAATGGTGAGTGGTTACTCGCATTCGCGCCTGTTTTCGCAGCCAACCAAACTTGGGGCGTGTTGTTTGAGATCCCGCGTGAGAGCGTGGTTGCCGATGCTAACCGATTGGATTCAATCATTAGTACTAAAGTAAGCGAAGGCATCCAAACGGAAGTGATTGCAGGCGTCATCTTTATTCTTTTTGGTTTAGCTATTATCGCGTTTTCTTCATTGTCTATTGTTAAGCCTATCCGACAGGTAGTCGAAAGGCTCAATGATATCGCTTCTGGTGAAGGTGATTTGACTCAGCGTTTGGAAGTGAAATCTCAAGACGAAATTGGTCAGTTATCACAAGGGTTTAACCTGTTCTTAGACAAGCTTCAGCACACGATTAAAGAAGTGATTCAAACCACTGAGCAAGTGGCGAGCACGACAAGCCAAGCTAAGGCATCAGCATCAAGTACACGTGAAAGCAGTGAATCTCAATTTAAAGAAGTCGATCTAGTGGCAACAGCCGCAGAAGAGATGACTCAGACAGCTGGCTTAGTGGTACAAAATGCAGAAGTTGCAGTTGATGCTGCTTGTGAAGCGAACCGTTCTGCTCGACAAGGGCAACAAGTCATCGAGCTCTCAGCTGGAGAAATGAGAAAGCTGGTGGAGCGTATGTCGAGCGCTGTTCCTATTGTTGAAGAGTTGGCTAAAAATAACGGTAACATCACCGAAATCTTAAGTGTTATTGAAGGGATCTCAGAGCAAACCAACTTACTAGCATTGAATGCGGCGATTGAAGCGGCGAGGGCAGGTGAGCAAGGGCGAGGTTTTGCTGTTGTAGCTGATGAGGTAAGAAACTTAGCAAGTCGTACACAATCATCGGTTGGTGAAATCAGAGCGGTGATCGACAAGGTTCATGCTGGAACTCAAGATGTTGTTGAAGCGATACAAGAAGGTAATATCTTAGCCAACGATACTGCGTTACATGTTCAAAATGCAGTTGAAGATCTTGGTTCGATTTTCACTTCAATTGAAGAGATCAGCGATATGAATAGCCAGATCGTGAGAGCAGCAGAAGAGCAGCAATCGGTTTCCGGTGAAGTGAATCAAAGTGTGGTTAACATTCGCGACTTAAGTGCGAAAATTTTGGAACAAGCTGCAGCTTCTGAGCAAGTGGGCAGCGAAATCGAGCAACTATCTCAACAGCAACAGAAATTGGTGAATCAATTCAAGGTCTAGTAGTTGAAGGTCTAGTAGTTCACGGTTTGGCTATTTAAGTTTAGCTAACGGTTGAATCGAAAAAGGGACAAATGAAGATTTCATTTGTCCCTTTTCTGTTTTTCTAAGGCTATTAGGCTATTAGGCTATTAGGCTATTAGGTTCTAGGGCTCGGTGATATTCATCGAAACCAATTAACCAAGTTAGTCTTCGATAAACCAGTAACCTTTATTTACCAATTCAGTCACGACAGTTACACCTGAAGGAGTCAAAGTGGTTGCTGAGTTAATCACCGAGTCATCACACAGTACGTTTAGTAGCGATGAATCCGCTTCTTCAACCTTGACCACTTCACCATTGATGTAAGCCGTGTTGCTTTCATTCTCATGGTAGAGCGCTTTTAAGCCCGATACTCGACAGATCTCGCCTTCTGACTCTAAGTGCTGAGCGATCTCTCCTTCTGTCCATAATGGCTCAGGAGCGACGATATCAAGCTGGTGGCGTGATTGGCTTAGCAAACATCCCATGAATTCGCTGATGGTTTCAGGTTGCTCTAATGCAGATTTCAACATATCAGTTAGATTGCTTAAATCCGATGAACGAATCTTGCCGTAACCATCTTGCGTTTTGAATTCTGGATCGTGAAGATGAACGTCACCCATATCATGAGCAAGTACAAAATCGGCGAAGTTGCTGATTAGCTCTTGTTCTTTAGGGGAGCGATAGCCAATAGAGTAGCTCATTGACGGTTCTAACGTGTTGCCTTCATGTGGGAAGCCCGGTGGGATATAGAGGATATCGCCTGGCTCTAAGGTTTCATCAATGATTGGCTCAAAGCCTTCTATTTGACGAAGTGCAGAAGCTTGGACTGTCTCTTTGTATTGGCCAACATCTTTCGCGCCAACCTTCCATTGACGTTTACCTTGGCCTTGAATGATGAATACGTCGTATTGATCAATATGTGGGCCTACGCCGCCTTCTGGTGCTGAGTAGCAGATCATTAGATCGTCGAATAACCAGTTTGGTAAGGCTTGGAACGCTTCAGTCAGCTGATTTGCACCTTGGTGCCAGTGGTTCGCTGCTTGAACGATCAATTGCCAATGTGTTTCAGTTAGCTCGCCAAATTTCTCTTCTGAGAATGGACCATGTTCTGCAGTCCATTGGTTGTCGAGGTTAGAGACAAAGCGAGAATCCACTTCTTCTTCCATCGATAAACCAGCAAGTTCTTCCGGCGAAATTGGGTCGACGAAGTCTTGGAAGCCACCTTTTAAGATGGTTGGTTTTTTATGCCAGTAGTTTTCAAGAAATTCGGGCATAGAAAAGCTAAGTTGGTACATGTGAATCCTGTATGTTTTTATGCTAGATGCTAGATGCTAGATGCTAGATGCTAGATGCTAGATGCTAGATGCTAGATGCTAGATGCTAGATGCTAGATGCTAGATGCTAGATGCTAGATGCTAGATGCTAGATGCTAGTTTGGCTTGTAAATCTTGTTGGACAATCTTAATTGCTTCTAACGCCACTTTTGGGTCGATTTCGTTGCTTTCGAGCAGATAGATCAGGTCGACAGCTAACTTGACTTCTTCTGGCGCATTATCCAGTGGTGATGATGTGTTTTCAGTGTTCATTTCGCTTAGGGTTCTCTAAGTTAATCAGTCTCTCAATATTTTTCATTGAGTCTTCACAGCGTTCTAATCGTTCTTTTGCTAATTGCCAAGCCTCGTCCGCTTTTTTCTTACTGTGGCGAGGCGCAGAATCAAACGCTAACTTTCGTACTCGTACTAAATCGACCAGTCGCTTTTGCCAATCTTGGTGCTGAGCGAGTTCGTTGTATAGGTCGTTGAGATTTTTTCCTGACTTACTTTTTCGGTCTAAGCGTAAATCATGGTTAGCGAGCTCCCTTTGGATTGCAGCTATCTGGTTAGTCAGCTTTTCCGTCAGGTAGTTGGCCCGAGATGCGGTCAGTTGATTTGTCGCTTGTTCACGAATAATGGTGTTGTACGTTGTTTGAGTTTCAAGTGCGTAGGGCAGTAAAATAGAAGAGCTGCACTTAAATAAGGTTCGGTCAAACAAGGCTTGATGATAAGCACCGCGGGCTTTGTCGACCTGAGAACTGTGCCCAATTAAGGTATCCAGTACACTTTTAAGATTTGAAAAATGGTTCATTTCGCTTCCCATTGGCTGGTGGCTATAAGTTTACAAACCACGCTTCGTAAGCCAGTTTAATCGCAAGGACACTCACAACAGTCACAAAGACAGGTCGTATAAATGTAGCACCAAAGCGAATAGCAGAATGTGCTCCAACAAATGCACCAGCCATCAAACAAAGCCCCATGGTTAAACCTAGAACCCAATCAATATGACCGAGAATCGCAAAGGTCACCAAAGAGGTGAAGTTGCTAGTGAAGTTCATCGCTTTAGACAAACCAGAAGCCAGTAAGATATTTAAGCGATAAAGCGCCATAGAACTCACTGTCCAAAACGCGCCAGTACCTGGGCCTGCAACACCATCATAAAAGCCAAGAATGAATCCTTGGTACTTTTGTTTTCTTTTAAGTACCGGACACGGTTTAGGAGACACATTATGGCTCACATCCGGAGTTTTATGAAAAATCGTATAGACAGCAGCGGCAAGAATAACTAATGGCAATACCTTCTCTAACCACTCTGTACTAATGGCATCAACAGTCAGGGTGCCGATTGTTGCACCTATTAATGTCGATATGAATGCATTGGTCCAACATTCAGGTTTGAACAGTTTCTTACGATAGTAAGTAAAAGCAGCAGTTGATGAGGCAAACGTTGCGGCCAGCTTATTAGTTCCGAGTGCAATATGTGGCGGTAAACCAAGCGATAGTAAAGCTGGGACCGTTAACATCCCTCCGCCACCGGCGACAGCATCGATAAAGCCTGCTGCAAATGCAACCAAGGCAAGTATGACCAACATGGTTGGCTCAATCATTTCCATAAATAGCTAGTGTTCTCGTTATCGGCTGTTAGGGCAGCCACATGAATAATCAATGGATTAGTCATGTTGGGTTGTGAATGCAAGGGCCTAGCGATGACAGGCCCATAACTACCTTGAGGGCAGTAAAATTAGTATTTTATTGTTCTTTTAAAAGGCGGTAGCGAATCGAGTAGGGATTTCCCGTATCGCTTCGTGACTATGCGTCTATCAAGGATCGTGACTCTACCAGAATCTCGTTCTTTACGCAGCAATCTACCCACAGATTGAATAAGCTTTTTACTCGCTTCTGGAACAGTAATCTGCATAAAAGGATTACCGCCGCGTGATTCAATATATTCTGAATGTGCTCGCTCTACAGGAGAGGTAGGAACACCAAAAGGAATCTTGGTAATAACGAGGTTTTCAAGTAGCTCACCAGGTAGATCAAGACCTTCAGAAAAGCTACCCGTTCCAAAAAGGACGCTGGTTTTACCTTGATCTATCAGCTTTTTATGTTTTTTTAGGATTTCGGTTCGTGAAGTATCACCTTGAACCTGCAATGCCCACGACTTTTTAACGAAATCTGTTGCCAAAGCTTCTGCAACTTTATTCATTTGCCAATAAGAAGAGAATAAAACGAGATTGGCTTTGTTGTCTTCTATTACCTTAGGCAATATTTCAATAAGATATTCAGTAAACTGAGGTGCTTGTGGTTCGTACTTCATTGCAGGAACAACCAGCTCAGCTTGGTTCTGATAATCAAACGGCGATGCCAAAGCAAGAAATTGTACACCGTCTTCGGCTTTTTGACTGATACCAGCTTGATGGCAGAAAAAGTTGAAGGAGTTGAGTGCTCTCATTGTCGCAGAAACGAGTACTGCACCAACACAACGACTCCAGATCTGTTGGTCCAGTTGCCAACCAACCTCTAGTGGCGAAACATTCACAACGAAATCGCCTTCACTTTCTTTATTCAGTTCAAGCCAACGCGCTAAAGGCGCACCTTTCTCTCGTTTCGGCTCTGCCATTAAACGCCAAACTTGGGCAAGGTTCTCTGTTCTTTGTATATAAAAGCCAATTTCTGCAAGCGCAGGCTCCGCCAGTTTTGCTGAAAGCTCTCCGTCTTTAACACGTTCTGCAATCAGGTCTGCAATCTTCGCAACGGCTTGGCTCGCCTTTTGTGTGAGTTGCTTGAGATCTTTAGATTCATTCTCTAGCCAATCAGGTAAGTCGCCATGCTCGAAGCGATACAAGCCGTCTTCAAAGTGGCTAGCATCAAACTGTTTGCTCATTTGAGTCAGGGTAGGGATTAGCTGTTGCACTGAGTTTTGCAGTTCATTTCTAAATCGATGTACACGTTTCTCGTCGGCGAGGCCTGAAAGCTTAGTGATGGATTGATTCAAACGTTCTAACCACGATGCCGCGCCTTTTAAGCTCGCAGCTGCAGAGGAGTGATCTCTGGCTACATGCGGTAAATGGTGAGCTTCATCGAATATATAGATGCTATTTTCTGGCTCGGGCAGTATCACGCCGCCACCAAGGTCAGCATCAGCCATCACTAAACTGTGATTGGCGATAATCACGTCTGCTTTATCCAGCTCTGATCGAGCTTTTTGGAAAGGGCAGTCTCTATGTGTAGGCATACTGTTGTTACAGCTATGCTTATCACTGACGATCATTTGCCAGATCATATTGTCGACAGGTTTTGGCCAGGAGTCGCGATCACCGTCCCATTTACCTTGAGCCAAGCTACGATACATGGTCTGAAGTTGTTCGATGTCTTTCTTCTTTGGCTTAGATTCGAACATCGCCATTTGTCCACCATCAACCCCACAAGCAGCGGCTAACTTCTCGGAGCAACAATAACGCTGTCTTCCTTTCGCTAATATAAAAGAAAACTCTCTATCAGTAAGTCTTCTATATAGAGGGAGATCTTTATTGACGAGTTGTTCTTGTAAGGCAACCGTAGCTGTCGAAATGATGATTTTTCGATTATTTAGCACAGCGACAGGAATCGTTGCCATGAGATAGGCGAGTGATTTCCCGATTCCTGTTCCCGCCTCGGCAACAATCATACGATTACTTTTGTGGTATTGACCACAAAGTGTCTTAGCTATTTCTGCAACTAGGTAATTTTGAGCACGTCGAGGTACAAAGTTGTCCAACTGATCTTGGAGGTTTTGATAACTGGTGCGAATGGATTTTTGAATTTTAGTAGTTAGCATACTGTGACCTACATAACGGAGCGAGGATAGTAGCACATATCACTAGTCGGTACATTTGCGGCGAAATAGCTTGCTTTTGAATCAAAGGTAGATCTCGTTCACAAAAAAAAACTGAACCATCAGGAACTTAACGATTTTATTTATGTTGTGAAATATAAATATTAAAAAAGACTGGCTTGTAGGTGTTAAATTCTAATTTATTATCCATTTTCATTAATAGCTAGTTTTAAATTCTGTTATGTTCTTTTTTTATATTATTATATTTCCTGATAAAACTAAGGATAAGTTACTCGTAAAACAATGAAAAAAAATGTAAGTCTTTGATTGTCATTGATTTGTGTTTTTTTTAGATATGTTTTTAGTTTATTTGACACGCAGGATAATCTTTTGCAATCTAGACCTCGAAATTTAGTGACGGTGATTAACCAACAAAGAGTGGTAATGACCAGTCATAAAAATAAAAGGGAACCGGGCAAGGATCTCCCATTCTTAGAAAAGGCAGTGGATTTATTATGAAAAAGACTCTATTAGCACTAGCAGTTATGACAGCAGCTGGTTCAGTAAACGCAGCGGAAATATTTAAATCAGAAGACGGCGCAGTAGACTTTTACGGTCAACTACGTACAGAGCTTAAGTTCCTAGACGGGCAAGATGCCAAATTAGGTTCAGGTTCTTCACGTGCTGGTGTTGACGCTCAATACAATGTATCTGATGATCTTAAAGTTCTTGGTAAAGTAGAATTTGCACTGAAAGACAGTGGCGACATGTATGTACGTAACCACATTTTTGGCTTTAGCAGCGAACAAGCAGGAACAATCAAATTTGGTAAGCAATGGACCACATCAGATGATGTATACGGTGCTGATTACTCTTACTTCTTTGGTGGTTCTGCACTGCTTTACTCTACTTTGAACGGTGCTCTTCATGACTCACAAGTAAAGTATTCTTTCGATTCTGATAACTTCTGGGTAAAAGCAGGATACGGATTAGCAGAAGATGATTCTAATCAAGAGCTAGCTGAACTTTACGTTGGTTTTTCTGTTGGTGACGTAAATATCCACGTTGGTGGTGGTCAAACAACTGATGATGTAGCTGGTTCTGGTTTTACAGGCCTTGAGAACACATACTACGAAGGTACTGTTGAGTACTCTAAAGATGTTCTAACAGTTGGTGCAACTGTTGCGGCATCTTCTGTTGAATCTGCTATTGATAAAGCAGACCAAACAGGTTTCTCAGTAGCTGCTATGTATGGCGTTGCTGATAAAACAACAGTATATGGTGGTTATGAATTCGTATCTCAAGACCACGATTTATTAGAAGACAGTAACGTAGTTTACGTTGGTGTTGAATACAAGTACGCTAGCTGGGCACGTGTATATGCTGAGTATGGTTATGCAGACGGTAGTACTCTAGGTTTCAACGCTCAAGGTAGTGACATGGTTGTAGCGCCTCAAACTGTTGATGGCGAAAACAATTTCGGTATCGGTGCTCGTGTTTACTGGTAATTTGATATTTTGTTAGAAAAAGCCCAACATAGAGTTGGGCTTTTTTTTGCCTATTTTTTATAAGGATGGATACAATAATGCAAAGTTTCAAATATTCTTTTTTGGGGCTGTTAGTTGCTTCTACAGTAGTTGATGCCGAAGTAATATTGGATGTTCCTGAAAATGTAAATTTACTTTCAGTAAACATGAGTGCTCCTGACTTTGAACAAGGGTTGTTTTCTGCAGATAAGACAGTGCTTTTACCTGATGGTGTAAACCAAATCGTTTTTCAATATGAACCAGTATTTGATGAAAGAGATAATCAAAGGAAAGTCTACAGTTCTGTTATTATCGCTAAATTTGAGGCAAAAAACGAAGAACTTACCTTATCTATGCCTGAGTTTAAAAACTTTCGTTCTGCTCAAGAAAACATTGAAAATTTGAATTGGGAAATTAAAAACAAGCAAGGACAAGCCTTAATCAAAAATGAAGACATTTTAGCTAGTGACGGAGTTCAACTAAATAGAAGTTACTCTGAAGAAGCTACAGAATATAATAAAGTTGGTGGTGCTGCTGCTGTAACCATGAGTTATTTAGTTGTAGAAAACCAAGTTCGTCCTGCAGTTAAGGTTAATGCTACAAGTTTACAAGAAAACACGCTAGTAAACGCTGAAGGTGTAACGGCTAATACGTCTACTCAGGTTGTTGACAAATTGGAGTCTTTGAAACAACTTAAAGCTTTGTATCTGAGCACTTCAAAAGAAGACCGCAAAGAATTCCGTAAGTGGATGATTGACCAAGAGTAATCAATCTTTATGTACAAAAAAGCGAGACATAATAAATATCTCGCTTTAATATATTGCTATGAGTTAAATCTCTTTCCACTCACCAGGCTGCAGTTGCCCCACATTCATATTGCCCATTGAATAGCGGATAAGACGCAGGGTAGGGAAGCCGATATTTGCTGTCATTCGTCTTACCTGACGGTTACGCCCTTCAATGATAGTAATCGCTAACCATGTTGTCGGTATTGCGGCTCTGAAACGCACTGGAGGGGTTCTTTCCCACACAACAGGTTCAGACATCACCTCAACCTGAGCAGGCAATGTCATTCCGTCTTTTAGCTCCACGCCTTTTCTCAATTTATCTAAATCTTCCTCAGAAGGTGCGCCTTCAACCTGCACCCAGTAAGTCTTTGGTGATTTTGAGTTTGGTTGAGTTAACTTAGCTTGGAAGATGCCATCGTTGGTCAAGACCATTAACCCTTCGCTGTCGCGATCTAGTCGACCCGCCGCGTAAACATCTTTAACAGGAATAAAGTCGGCGAGTGTTTTTCTCCCTTCGCCATCAGTGAACTGGCTGAGAGTATCGAAAGGCTTGTTGAACAAAATGACTTTGCGATCTTCGATTGCCACCTTAGGTTTCACGTTGGTAGGTTTGCTTTTATATCGGTGCTTACTCGAGTGCGATTTTTTATGCGAACTACCCGTGTTATTTTTATCACTGCTTCGGTTTTGTCTATTACCGCTTTGTTTTAATGTTGCACCAGCACGAGCTGGTTTGTCTGAACGAGATACGCTGTGTGAGCGAGTAGACATGTTAACTACCTTGCAAAAATGTAAACGAAGTGTGCTGAAAAGTTTTCACTGAAACGGAATTGAGCTATCATTTGCGCGCCTAAAAGACACAAAATAGAACAAGTTGATGGACTCTTAAGCCTGATTTGTTTAATTATACCTTCGTGTTTTATTATAACAACGCACTCACGGATTTGGTTCATGCTGTCATCAAGATTGCATGAAAAATAAGATAGAGTACGACTATCGAGTAAGCAGTTTTCACTCTTTGAGTGGCTTACTGGTCAATTTATAACATGCTCACTATTTTAAATGAGCTTGTAAGAACTATAGGGAAATTTCATGCCTACTGAAAAACCAACGATCATCTATACCATTACAGATGAAGCTCCGGCGCTAGCAACTTATTCTCTACTGCCAATCATTCAATCTTTTACAGCTTCTTCTGGTATTAACGTTGATACTCGCGACATTTCACTTGCAGGGCGCATTATTGCCAACTTCCCTGACTATTTGAACGAAGAGCAACGTATTGGTGATGCATTAGCAGAACTAGGTGAATTGGCTAAGACACCAGAAGCGAACATTATCAAGCTTCCAAACATTTCTGCATCTGTACCTCAGCTTCAAGTAACGATCAAAGAGCTACAGTCAAAAGGTTACGCACTTCCTAATTACCCAGAAGAAGCAAACACTGACGAAGAGAAAGCCGTTAAAGCGACTTACGATAAAATCAAAGGTAGTGCAGTAAACCCTGTACTACGTGAAGGTAACTCGGATCGCCGTGCTCCACTTTCAGTTAAGAACTATGCGAAGAAGAACCCACACTCAATGGGTGCATGGTCTGCAGATTCTAAGTCGCACGTTTCAAGTATGGACGACAAAGACTTCTTCGGTAGCGAAAAGTCAGTAACGATTGAAGGTGCTACAAAAGTGAGCATCGAATTTGTTGGCAAAGATGGCGCGAAGAAAACACTGAAGCCAGCTTTTGCACTGCAAGATAAAGAGATCATTGATGCGTCAGTGATGAACAAAGCTGCTTTGGTTGCGTTCTTTGAGAAAGAAATCGCATCGGCTAAAGAGCAAGGCGTACTGCTTTCTCTTCACATGAAAGCGACGATGATGAAAGTGTCTGACCCAGTGATTTTTGGTCACGCGGTTAAGGTTTACTACAAAGATGTATTCGCTAAACACGGTCAACTGTTCAACGAGTTAGGTGTTGATGTAAATAACGGCATCGGCGATGTATACGCAAAAATCGCTGCACTTCCTCAAGATCAGAAACAGGCAATCGAAGCTGACCTACAAGCAGTATATGAAACTCAGCCTCCACTAGCGATGGTTGACTCAGACCGCGGTATTACTAACCTACACGTTCCAAGTGATATCATTGTTGATGCATCTATGCCTGCAATGTTACGTTCTTCAGGTCAAATGTGGGATCCAGAAGGTAAGCAAAAAGACACGAAAGCAATGATTCCAGATCGTAGCTACGCGAGCATCTACCAAGCGGTTATTGATTTCTGTAAAGAGAACGGTGCTTTCGACCCTACAACGATGGGCAGTGTACCAAACGTTGGTCTAATGGCTCAAAAAGCGGAAGAGTACGGTTCTCATGATAAGACTTTCATCCTTGAAGCTGCTGGTCAGGTTCAAGTTGTAGACGCTTCAGGTTCAGTGCTTCTTGAGCAAGACGTAGAGGAAGGTGATATCTTCCGTATGTGTCAGGTTAAAGATGCACCAATTCAAGATTGGGTTAAGCTAGCGGTTACTCGTGCTCGTGCATCGGGTGTTCCAGCGGTCTTTTGGCTAGACGCGTCTCGCGCACATGACGCTCAGCTTATTGAGAAAGTAGAAGCTTACCTTCCTGAATACGATACTGATGGTCTTGAAATCAAGATCCTTGCTCCACTTGAAGCAACTCAGTATTCATTGGTTCGTATCAAAGAAGGTCTAGATACTATTTCTGTTACAGGTAACGTATTACGTGACTACCTAACGGATTTATTCCCAATTCTAGAGCTTGGTACGTCAGCTAAAATGCTATCGATTGTTCCACTAATGAACGGTGGCGGTCTGTTTGAAACAGGTGCTGGCGGTTCTGCTCCTAAGCACGTGCAACAAGTAGAGAAAGAAAACCACCTGCGTTGGGATTCTTTAGGTGAATTCTTGGCATTAGCGGCATCTCTAGAGCACCTAAGCGTAGTCACTGGCAATGCTAAGGCACAAGTTCTAGCTGACGCGCTTGATAAAGCGACGGGCGAGTTCCTAGATAAAAACAAATCTCCTTCACGTCGAGTAGGTGAGCTTGATAACCGTGGTAGCCATTACTACCTAGCAGCATACTGGGCTAAAGCGCTTGCTGAGCAAACGGTTGACGCTGACCTTGCTGCTGAGTTTGCAGGTGTGGCAAGTCAATTGGCTGAAAGTGAAGAAGCTATCGTTGCTGAGCTAAACAACGCTCAAGGTCCAGCAGGTGATTTAGGTGGTTATTACTTACTTGATGATGCATTGGTTTCATCACTAATGCGTCCAAGTTCAACACTGAACGCATTCATTGACGCATAGTGATTAGACTCACCGTTAGCAAATTATGGTCATGATTTACTAACGAGTTGCTTGGTCTGACAGTTAAGTCATAGACTAAGACAAAACGAAAGACGCTTTAACGATAACGTTAAAGCGTCTTTTTTGTTTATTCATAATGCTTTCCTAGACCTAGACCTAGACCTAGACCTAGACCTAGACCTAGAAGTACCTTGGCGGCAAACATCCTCGAGCGAATCGTATTGTGAGCAACGTTATAGCTTCTAGATCGAAAAACCGCTCATTTAATCCTGTATTAGGGGTATCAAATGAGCGGTTTCAATATTCTGCTTACCTGTCAGCCGTTAATTAGGGCTGATGGAGGTCAACATGATTTGGCCATCGCCTATTTAGCGGCGCTGCCTTCTACAGGAACAACAGAGCTAGCGTGCGAGCCTTTAGGTCCACTTTCTACTTCATAGTCGACCTGCTGACCTGCCTTTAAGGTTCGATAACCTTCCATCTGTATTGTGGAGTAGTGCGCGAAAATATCGCCGTCTTCACCTTCTGGACAAATAAAGCCAAACCCTTTGGCATTGTTAAACCATTTTACTGTACCTGTAGCCATGCTATACATCCCTCATGCATTTTGTTACTAACGTTGTTATATCAATTGTTGTAAGTGCGATTGATATTATTCCTATCAACTAAAGAATTTCAGCTGATAGCTTGAATCTCATACATTGCTTACGGAAATTAACGCTACCCTGCGTAATTATTCCTTATTGTTCATTCTTAACGCGTATTACTCGATTTTGAATCTTGTTATAAAGTTGTATCAGAAAAACCTTTTAGCTCCAATGTAGCTAATGATTGAGCTCAGTCAATAGTAAATTGGTATAAAAGTGATCAATTTTAATAACAAATCACATTCGAGATTAACTGCAAACTATTAACTAAATAGTAACTTAGCGGTGATCTTATCGTTAGCATCAATAGTTATGGTGTCTTTTTAATCAATCACATATGTTAATCCTGTTAATAGAGATCTTTTATTTGCAGCGATGGAAATGGTGGATTAGGCTCAGTATAGAGGAATTTTTTTTGGTACTGTTTCTCGGTGCAGTTTCTTAGTACACCGTAATGCGTGAATGTGGTAAATTTGAATGACGTAACACTCACGACTTCCGAAAAATAACTCTTAGCAAAGCGATATGAGCAGAAACTTTGAATGGGCATCTCCAGGCTCAGATTTACTGGAGAAAGAAGAGACAAAAGTAAAGCCACCGGCGATGTATAACGTTGTATTGAATAACGATGACTACACGCCTATGGACTTTGTAATCGAGATCCTAGAGCGATTCTTCTCACTAGATATCGAACAAGCAACGGAAGTGATGCTCAAGGTTCATTATGAAGGTAAAGCTATATGCGGCACATACAGTGCTGAAATAGCGGAAACAAAGGTAGCGCAAGTAAAGATGTACTCAAAGGAAAATGAGCATCCGCTACTATGTACAATGGAGCAAGTATAAATTGCTCGAACAACACTGTTGTTCCCTTAGGAGGTACTTATGCTAAATAAAGAATTAGAGACGAGTTTAAATGGTGCATTTGCTCGTGCGCGAGACAAGCGACATGAATTCATGACTGTCGAACACCTCCTACTAGCATTATTAGAAAATGATGCGGCCAAGGAAGCGCTCCAAGCTTGTCAGGCTGATCTCGATGCTCTTCGCAATGAGCTCGATATTTTTATCGATCAAACAACCCCACTAATCCCAGAAAGTGACGAGACTCGTGAGACTCAGCCTACACTGAGCTTCCAACGAGTACTTCAACGCGCTGTTTTTCATGTTCAGTCTTCAGGTCGTAGCGAAGTTACAGGTGCAAATGTACTTGTGGCTATTTTCAGTGAGCAAGAATCTCATGCGGCATATTTACTTAAGAAAAACGACATTAGTCGCTTAGATATTGTTAACTTTATTTCTCATGGCATTACCAAAGCCAGTAACGAAGGTGATAGTTCATCACCGTCTGATTCATTTGGTGGTGCAGAGAATGCAGAAGAAGCTAACTCTGAAGATCGTCTAGAAAACTTTGCAACTAACCTTAACGAAGTGGCGAAACAAGGTAATATCGACCCGCTTATCGGGCGTGATAAAGAGCTTGAGCGTACGGTTCAAGTTCTATGTCGTCGTCGTAAAAACAACCCTTTGTTAGTGGGTGAAGCGGGGGTAGGTAAGACCGCAATCGCTGAAGGTCTTGCATGGCGTATTGTTGAAGGTCAAGTACCTGAAATCATTCAGAGTAGTGTGATTTATTCTTTAGATATTGGTTCACTTCTAGCTGGGACCAAATACCGTGGTGACTTTGAGAAACGTTTTAAAGCGATTCTTAAGCAACTAGAGAAAGAAGAAGACGCAATCCTATTCATTGATGAGATCCACACCATTATTGGTGCCGGTGCAGCATCGGGTGGTCAGGTTGATGCGGCAAACTTAATTAAGCCACTACTAAGCAGCGGTAAATTACGTTGCATCGGCTCAACGACATACCAAGAGTACAGCAGCATTTTTGAGAAGGAGCGTGCTTTAGCTCGTCGCTTCCAGAAAATTGATATTATTGAACCATCGTTAGATGACACAACCAAGATTCTGATCGGTTTGAAGCCAAAATACGAAGCTCACCACGAAGTGCGTTACACCAACAAAGCGTTGCGTGCCGCTGTGGAGTTGTCAGCTAAATACATTAATGAACGTCACCTTCCAGATAAGGCAATTGACGTGATTGATGAAGCCGGCGCTCGTAGTCGTTTGGCACCAGCAAGCCGTCGTAAGAAAACGGTAAGCGTGGCTGATATTGAGTCAATGGTCGCGAAAATGGCTCGTATTCCTGAGAAGTCAGTATCATCTTCAGACAAAGATACGTTACAGAAACTGGATGACCGCATGAAAATGTTGGTATTCGGACAAGACCCAGCGATCGATGTATTGAGCGAAGCGATTAAGCTGACTCGTGCAGGATTGGGTGCAGACAATAAACCTGTTGGTTCATTCCTATTCGCTGGTCCTACTGGTGTCGGTAAAACAGAGGTGACTGTACAGCTGTCTAAGTTGATGGGTATTGAACTGTTGCGCTTTGACATGTCTGAGTACGGTGAGCGTCACTCTGTGAGCCGTTTGATCGGTGCTCCTCCTGGTTATGTTGGTTATGACCAAGGTGGTCTGCTCACTGATGCTGTAATCAAGAATCCACACTCTGTTGTGTTACTTGATGAGATAGAGAAGGCTCACCCAGATATCTTTAACTTGTTACTACAGGTGATGGACAACGGCACGCTAACTGACAACAACGGTCGTAAAGCGGATTTCCGTAACGTGATCCTTGTGATGACGACCAATGCTGGTGTTGCTGAAACTGAGAAGAAATCGATCGGTTTGATCCAACAAGATCATGCGCCAGACGCGATGGGTGAAATCAAAAAGGTATTTACACCTGAGTTCCGTAACCGTCTTGATAATGTCATTTGGTTCAACAGCCTTGATCCAAGTGTGATTAACCAAGTTGTCGACAAGTTCATTGTTGAGCTTCAGGTTCAACTGGACGCTCGTGGCGTGTCTTTAGAAGTTTCTGAGGATGCTCGTCATTGGTTAGCTGAAAGAGGTTATGACAAGACTATGGGTGCGCGTCCTATGGGACGAGTGATTCAAGAGAAGCTTAAAAAGCCTCTTGCTAATGAATTACTGTTTGGTAGTTTGGTTGACGGCGGTACGGTTAAAGTATCCCTGATAAAAGACGATCTAGATTTCATCTATGTTGGTGCTAAAGAAGAGGTTATGCATTAAGCCTATTTCTTAACAGCTTAAGCTGTTGCTGACTGCTTATTGAGAGCGCGGTACAGCTAATCACGATAATAAACGCATGACTTCGGTTGTGCGTTTTTTTATGCTTGCGAGATGCGAGATGCGAGATGCGAGATGCGAGATGCGAGATGCGAGATGCGAGATGCGAGATGCGAGATGCGAGATTGGTGTTGTTGGAGTGGTAAAAAGTTCAGGCGATAAAAAACGGAGCATAAAGCTCCGCTTCTTATCGTATTCGGTAATTAAAAATTAACGAGCACGGAAGACGATGCGGCCTTTAGAAAGGTCGTATGGAGTCATCTCAACAGTTACTTTATCACCAGTAAGAATACGGATGTAGTTTTTACGCATTTTACCAGAGATGTGTGCTGTCACTACGTGACCGTTTTCAAGCTCAACACGGAACATCGTGTTTGGTAGAGTATCAAGGACCGTGCCTTGCATCTCGATTACGTCTTCTTTAGCCATCTAATCCTCTTTCGAAATTTGGCGGTTTTCAACGGCTTGATTGTGCCGTTAAAATCAAAATATGTAAAGTTGTCGCGTATTCTACCCTTGCCACCGCTGATTTACTAGCCTTTGATGACGTTGAAATCGTACTTTATAGTTCATCGCAGGACATTCATCGATTTGATAACCCAAATATAACCACTGTTTCTGTTCTTTCTGGGCGTGCTGGATTTGAAACAGAACACCTAGTGTTCCCATAGAGATGTCGATATCAGGATCGAAGAAGGTGTAAAATGCGCTTGTGCAGTGAGACATCACATCAGTGACGGCGATGCCGACTAACTGGCTATCATCATAGATGTGCATGAACTTTGTGGCAAGCCATTCATTTTTAGAGAATTGTAGAAACTCTTCTTTTTTTGGGGGATACATGGTTCCCGAACGGTGACGAGCGGTTATATAGCGACTATATAAGTCAAACCAGTTGTCATCCATCTCGTCTTTCAATTCCCAACGTAGTGATTTGGCTTTGTTGAGGATTCGTCGTTGGCTTTTGGAAAACTTGACCTCGGGAATCGAGAGGCGAATAGCTTGGCACGCAGAGCAATTATCGCAATGTGGCTTATAAATGGTCGATCCACTGCGGCGAAATCCGTTGGCGAGCAGGACTTCATAATTATCTGAAGTATGCATGTGTTCATCAAGCGTGACCGCCACTCTTTCTTCAAGATGTG
This sequence comes from Vibrio sp. QJM3NY_39, assembly GCF_057785895.1. Taxonomy (NCBI): domain Bacteria; kingdom Pseudomonadati; phylum Pseudomonadota; class Gammaproteobacteria; order Vibrionales; family Vibrionaceae; genus Vibrio; species Vibrio sp. QJM3NY_39. The sequence continues at coordinate 1,188,517 of NZ_CM173505.1, forward strand.
GCAGGTAGCTGCAAGCATGGTTATCGGTCAATCCAATTCTGATTTGTTGTAAATCTGAACTCATGAAGGCGTTCCCTCTAGCCATTGTGATTTAAAACATCCATCGCTAAGTTGATTTTCTTTAAGTATTTTCAAAGCACTAAGGAACTCATCTCTTTCTACTTCGATAGCGCCCAAGGATTCCAAATGAGGGTTCATGACTTGGCAATCGATGAGTTTTCCTCCGAATCGTGTAAAGTGTTCACAAAAGTACCACAGTGCAATTTTAGAGGCATTGGTCTTCAGACTAAACATCGATTCACCACAAAAGACTTGGCCTCTTTGCAAACCGTAAAGTCCGCCGATAAGCTCGTCGCCTTGCCAAACCTCAACGGAGTGGCAGAAGCCTAATGAAGAAAGTTCGCGGTACGCTGACTGCATGTCACCGTTTAGCCAAGTTTCTTCTTCGGGTCTTAGCGAGGAGCAGTAGCCAATCACTTTGTCTGTCGCTTGGTTGATGCTGACACGGTAATTATGCTTTCTTTGAAACTTTTTAAGACTTTTTGACGGTTCGAATGTCTTAGGATTAAATACCGCTCGTGGTGCTGGGCTCCACCAAAGTATAGGCTCCCCTGGGCCGTACCATGGAAATATACCTTGGCTATAAGCGTTTAAAATTCGCATGGGTGACAAATCACCACCGAAGGCGAGCAGACCGTTAGGTTCATCAAGCGCGTCGAAAGGCGAAGGAAACTCTATACTAGTAGTATCAAGTTCGGTTAGGTATATAGTCATAAGTACCGCGTTACAGATTAATCACTGACCAAGAGGTCTTTAGGAGTTTTACCATGAAAAAGTTGCTTTGGATTTTACTTGTTTTGCCCATGTTGGCAAATGCAGCTTACAACAGAAACCAAGCTCGACCGGTCAATGAGGTCGTTTATGGTGAGATTGACACGGTCAGATACATTACCCAACAAGAGATCGTAGAGTCGAAAGCGAATGGTTGGGAAACCTTGTTAGGTGCGGCGATTGGTGGCTTGATTGGTAATCAATTTGGTGGCGGTACCGGCAAAGAAGTCGCAACGGCCGTCGGTGCTGTGGCGGGCGCCGGGATTGCTCGCAATCGAGGTAACACACAATACAAAGTGGAATATAAGCTCGTCGAATTATTGGTCAAAACTAAAGATGACAAGTTGGTTAACATCATTCAAGACGTCGATAGCTCGATGTTGTTTAACCGAGGTGATGATGTGCGAATTCTCTATTTTTCAGACGGCGTCCGAGTTGATCTCGCGTACTAGTATGTAAATGTGTTTAGTTGGCTAATTAATCGCCTTTATCGAGGGGATTAGCTCTGGAGTTCATTGTAAAAGTTCGTTAGTCTGCAAGTACGAAGAATTATTCATCACCCGAAAATAAATACGCGCCAGTGACTTCGGGTGGTACAAGGACTATAAGATTTAATGGAAAGCCTTACGTTACAACCAATTCAAAAAGTGAGCGGGGAAGTTAACCTACCTGGCTCAAAAAGTGTTTCCAACCGTGCGCTTCTTTTGGCTGCACTTTCAACTGGAACCACGCGCCTAACAAACTTACTAGACAGTGATGATATTCGCCATATGCTGAATGCTTTGACGCAATTAGGTGTTGATTATCAGCTGTCTGCAGATAAAACCGTCTGTGAAGTGACGGGTGTGGGTGGTGCATTCTCAAGTGACAAAACCCTAGAGCTTTTCTTAGGCAATGCGGGTACGGCGATGCGCCCGCTGGCTGCTGCACTTTGTTTGGGGCGTGGTGAATATGTTCTGACTGGCGAGCCTCGCATGAAAGAGCGACCAATCGGTCACTTAGTGACAGCACTGCAAGAAGCCGGCGCCGACGTTGAATACCTAGAAAACGAAAATTACCCACCATTGAAGATCACGGGTACTGGCCTTAAAAGCGGTACGGTTTCAATCGATGGTTCTATCTCTAGCCAATTTTTGACGGCATTTTTGATGGCTGCGCCTTTAGCTGAAGGTGAGGTAACAATCAAAATTGAGGGTGAATTGGTTTCTAAACCTTACATCGATATCACGCTACACATTATGAAACAATTTGGTGTGGATGTGATCAACAACGATTACCAAGAGTTCGTAATTCCGACTGGGCAATCTTACTCAGCACCGGGTGATTTCTTGGTTGAGGGTGATGCATCATCTGCGTCATACTTCCTTGCTGCCGCAGCGATTAAAGGCGGTGAGATTAAAGTAACGGGTATTGGTAAAAATAGTATCCAAGGTGATATCCAATTTGCTGATGCGCTTGAGAAAATGGGTGCAGAAATCGAATGGGGTGACGACTACGTGATCTCTCGTTGTGGTGAGCTGAAAGGCATCGATATGGACTATAACCATATCCCAGATGCAGCGATGACTATCGCAACGACAGCTTTGTTTGCTAAAGGAACAACGGCAATCCGTAATGTTTACAACTGGCGTGTGAAAGAGACCGATCGCTTAGCGGCTATGGCCACAGAGCTTCGTAAAGTTGGCGCAGAGGTCGAAGAAGGTGAAGATTACATCATCGTTAACCCTGTTGCTCAACTGACACATGCGGCGATCGATACCTATGATGATCACCGTATGGCGATGTGTTTCTCGCTGGTTGCCTTGAGCGATACTCCTGTGACAATTAATGATCCAGGTTGTACTTCAAAGACTTTCCCTGACTACTTCGACAAGCTGAAAATGCTGAGTCAATAAAAATGCTAAGCATGTAAAGGTCCAGGAAGTAAAAAAGCTTGCCTAAATGGCAAGCTTTTTCGTTATTGTTGAAGCGTAAATTCTTTTGAAAGATGGTGCGCTAAGTATTTAAACATGTTAAATACTGCGGTTGTATTCTCTGTCGGCATTCCATTGCTGTCTAAGAAGTATTCACCTTTGAAGATGAGGACATCGTCTTTTTCTACTACGCTGTTTGCGCGCATGCCTTCAATGTAGTCATCATGTGATTGGATAATTTGGTTTGCGATAAGCAGTAAATCAAATTCTGCTATTACTTTCTTTGTCATGAGTTTATCTCTGATAACTGAATATAACGTTGAGTTTATGGTGTCGAACTAGAAATTCAATGATTTCACAACCGATTAAGAGAGTCTTTTCAAACATCCACAATTTATTTTGTGATTTACGGCAAAAATAATTGAATGGGGCTCGCGTTAGATTCGCGGACAAGCTTAGTATGAGCCCGTTTAGACGTAATGCCTGATGAATAGGCTCTTGCAAGTATTCTTAGTGAGTACTTTATAGCTTCTTTATATTGTGCCCCTTTTCTCTATGAGTCGTCGAATTGTCGAGCGATCAGATCCAATTTTGAAAAAAGCGGTTGATCTTCTAGTAATCTCGCACAATAGTAAAAAAAGAAGCAATGAATTTAGAATATCATGCGTAAAAGCCCACAAGCTAAATTGTTGGTGCTGAAGCATCGTGATTAAGGACGTTAGAGTCAATATGGGTAAATCGCTCGTTATAGTGGAGTCGCCAGCCAAGGCTAAAACTATCAATAAATATCTTGGCAAAGACTTTGTCGTTAAGTCGAGTGTAGGTCACGTACGTGATTTACCAACGGCGGGTCAAAGTACTGGTCAAAAGGCTGCTGCAGTTTCAACCAAGGGTATGAGCCCAGAAGATAAAGCTCGTATCAAGAAAGAAAAAGATCGCAAAGCTCTCATTAAAAAGATGGGTATCAACCCATATCAAGAGTGGGAAGCGAACTACCAAATTTTACCTGGTAAAGAAAAAGTCGTTGCTGAATTGCAAAAACTGGCTGAGAACGCAGACCATGTTTATCTCGCAACCGATTTGGATCGCGAAGGAGAAGCTATCGCATGGCACCTTCGTGAGATCATCGGTGGTGATGAAACGCGATACAAGCGAGTGGTTTTTAACGAAATTACCAAAAATGCTATCCAACAAGCTTTTGAAACTCCAGGTGAGCTAAACATTGATGGCGTAAACGCACAACAAGCACGACGTTTTATGGACCGTGTTGTTGGCTTTATGGTGTCGCCACTGCTTTGGAAGAAAGTAGCACGAGGCCTATCCGCTGGCCGTGTTCAATCAGTCGCTGTAAAACTACTGGTTGAGCGCGAGCGCGAGATCAACGCTTTTATCCCCGAAGAGTTCTGGGATGTGCATGCTGATACCAAAACAGTAGAGAAAACAGATTTCAGACTGCAAGTCGCTCAGAAAGACGGCGTTGCGTTTAAACCTGATAATGAAGCGCAAACACAAGCTGCAGTTAGCGTTTTAGAAAAAGCTCAATACGAAGTATGTAAACGTGAAGACCGCCCAACTAAGAGTAAGCCGTCTGCACCTTACATAACGTCTACGCTGCAACAAGCGGCGAGTACGCGTCTTGGTTACGGCGTGAAGAAAACCATGATGTTGGCTCAACGTTTGTATGAAGCGGGTTACATCACTTATATGCGTACTGACTCAACCAACTTGAGTTCAGAAGCTGTTGAAGCCGCTCGTGAATACATTGGTTCTGAGTACGGCGAGCAATATCTTCCACCTAAAGCACTTGTATACGGCAGCAAGGAGGGCGCTCAAGAGGCCCACGAAGCGATTCGTCCTTCAAGTGTAGATGTTAAGTCGGAAGACTTAAACGGCGTAGACGCAGACGCACACAAGCTATATTCACTGATTTGGAATCAATTCGTTGCTTGTCAAATGACACCTGCGCAATACGATTCAACGACAGTAAGCGTTAAAGCGGATGAGTACACGCTAAAAGCGAAAGGCCGTATTCTTAAGTTTGACGGTTGGACTCGCGTTCAACGTCCAATGGGCAAAAATGAAGATACTATTCTTCCTGCTGTACAGGTTGGTGAAAAGCTAGACTTAATCGCACTCGACCCTAAACAGCACTTCACTAAGCCACCAGCACGTTTCACTGAAGCTGCGCTGGTTAAAGAGCTTGAGAAGCGCGGTATTGGTCGTCCTTCAACTTACGCATCAATCATCTCGACGATTCAAGATCGCGGTTATGTAAAAGTTGAACAGCGCCGTTTCTATGCTGAGAAGATGGGTGAAATTGTTACTGACCGTCTAGATGGCAGTTTCAATGATCTAATGAACTATGACTTTACTGCTCGTATGGAGCAGAAGTTAGACCAAATTGCAGAAGGCGAAGCAAGCTGGAAAGGCGTGCTAGATAACTTCTTCGAAGACTTTACTGGCGATTTGGAAAAAGCGGATCTAGACGAAGACGCTGGTGGCATGAAGCCAAATCATATCGTAGAAACCGATATTGAGTGTCCAACTTGTAGCCGTAAAATGGGTATTCGTACAGCTTCTACAGGCGTATTCCTAGGTTGTTCTGGTTATGCACTTCCACCAAAAGAGCGTTGTAAGACAACAATCAACCTTGGTGATGAAGAAGGTATTATCAACGTTCTTGAAGAAGACGTTGAAACAGCAGCACTTCGAGCGAAAAAGCGTTGTCCTATTTGTGAAACGGCAATGGATGCTTATCTGATTGATGATAAGCGTAAGATGCACGTGTGTGGTAACAACCCTAACTGTGAAGGTTATGTGGTTGAACACGGTGAATTCAAAGTCAAAGGCTACGATGGTCCACTTGTTGAGTGTGACAAATGTGGTTCTGACATGGTTCTGAAGAACGGTCGTTTCGGTAAATACATGGACTGTACGAGTGAAGATTGTAAGAACACTCGTAAGATTCTGAGAAATGGCGAAGTAGCGCCACCTAAAGAAGACCCAGTGCATTTTCCTGAACTTCCATGTGAAAACTCAGATGCGTACTTCGTACTTCGTGACGGTGCTTCTGGTCTATTTATGGCAGCGAGCAACTTTCCTAAATCACGTGAAACACGTGCGCCATTAGTGGAAGAGCTGGTACGTTTTAAAGACCGTATTTCACCTAAATTCCAATACCTGACATCAGCACCAGTTGCTGATCCTGATGGCAAGCCGACAGTCGTTCGTTTTAGTCGTAAGACCAAAGAGAACTACGTTCGTACTGAAGCGGATGGTAAACCATCTGGTTGGACTGCGTTGTACATCGATGGTAAGTGGGAAATTACGGATAAACGTAAAAAGCCTAAAGAGAAGTAACTGAACGTTATTTGAAAAAAAACAGCCATTAGGCTGTTTTTTTTTGACCAAAATACGACTAATTATGCAACTGGTTGATTTGGTGTATTGATTGCGAGAATTTATTAAATTCACAGGGAAAAATAAATGGAGATGATTAATTATATCTTCTTATGCAACTTTAACGAGAATGTAACTTAATTCAAATATTGTAACTCAAAGATCAGTGTTTAGTTGTATACCTGATGTGTGACGGGTGTTAATGTAATGTTTCGCCCGCACGGTGTAGTGTGAGCTGCTTTAAGTCTTAGGAAAGCAATCAGCTTACATAGCACAGAATGGCGTATTAAAAATTGAAATCGACCGAAAAGTCGATAACGTATATAAAACCAAGTGCAAAGAATAGTGCACGCATAACAACGTTTGGCTTAGGATATTGTCACTGTATGTGAATGAATATTCGTTAAGTACCGAAATAAGTGTTAGTGCTCATCCCCCAGAGGAAGACACCTCTACGAGTACTGACATCGACAAGCTATAGATATATGGAGAATAAAATGGCTGGTGTATTGGGAATGATTCTTGCTGGTGGTGAAGGCTCTCGCTTAAGACCTTTGACTGAATCTCGCAGCAAACCCTCGGTTCCTTTCGGTGGTAGTTACCGCTTAATTGATTTCGCTTTGAACAACTTCGTTAATGCTGATCTTATGAAGATCTACGTATTAACACAATTTAAGTCACAATCTCTGTTCCACCACATGAAAAAAGGTTGGAATATCAGTGGCATCACAGATCGTTTTATCGACCCAATTCCTGCGCAAATGCGTAAAGGAAAGCGTTGGTATGAAGGCACAGCAGATGCTATCTACCAAAATATGGGTTTTATGGAGCTGGAAGAGCCAGATCAAGTCTGTATTTTTGGTTCTGACCATATCTATAAAATGGACATCAAACAAATGCTTGATTTCCATAAAGAAAAGAAAGCAGCGTTAACCGTCTCTGCACTGCGTATGCCGCTTGCTGAAGCATCAGAATTCGGTGTTATCGAGGTGGATGCTGAAGGCCGCATGATTGGCTTTGAAGAGAAGCCTGCAAATCCGAAGTCGATTCCAGGAGACCCAGAGTCAGCGCTCGTTTCAATGGGCAACTACGTGTTTGAAGCGAAAGAACTTTTTGCTGAATTAACGGAAGATGCAGATAAACCTGAATCTTCACATGACTTTGGGAAAGACATTATTCCAAACATGTTCCCACGCGGTGATGTGTTTGTTTATGATTTCAGCACCAACCGCATTACTGGTGAGAAAGAAGAAGTTTACTGGCGCGATGTAGGTACGATTGATGCGTACTGGCAAGCACATATGGACCTTCTTAAGAAAGATGCACCATTCTCGCTATACAACCGTAAATGGCCTCTACACACTTACTATCCGCCACTACCACCAGCGACGTTTACTGACTCGGCTAATGGTCGAATTCAGATCATTGATAGCCTTGTGTGTAGCGGTAGTTACGTACGTGGTTCGCGTATTGAAAAGAGTGTATTAGGCTTCCGCAGCAATATCGCATCAGCGTGTGATATTAGTGAAAGTATTTTATTAGGTGATGTGAAGGTGGGCGAGGGTTGTATACTTCGTCGCGTTATCATTGATAAAGATGCAGACATCGCACCAGGCACTCAAATTGGTGTAAACCTGACAGAAGACAAAAAGCATTACCACGTATCTGACGATGGTGTAGTTGTTATTTCTAAAGGAGCGCGAGTTGGTTACTAAAACTCTCTCGGTACTTTTTGTAGCGTCTGAAGTTGAAGGCTTGATTAAAAGTGGTGGCTTGGCTGATGTAGCCAAGGCACTGCCGAAAGCGTTACAAACACTCGAACAGGACGTTCGAGTGACTATCCCCGCGTATAGAAACATTCCAAACATTGATGCAGCCGAAGTCATTTTATCGACCGAGCTCGATCATTGGCCTCATACCGCTTACCAAGTCAAAAAACTGAGTGTAGAAGGTGTTCAAGTTTTTGGTATCGAATGTGCCAAATATTTCGACCGTCCAGAAATGTATGCAGAAAATAATCAAGCTTACGCAGATAACGGAGAGCGTTTCTCGTTCTTCAGTGCAGCCTGCCTTGATATGCTTCCTAAGCTTGGCTTCCAACCTGATATCATTCATGCAAATGACTGGCATACAGGCTTTGTTCCTTTTTTGCTTAAATCGCGTTATCAACAACATGATTTCTTTGAAAATACGCGCAGTGTTATCTCAATTCACAACGCAGTTTTCAAAGGTGTGTTCGCATACGATGAACTGCAATTTCTACCAGAAATGCATAGCTACAATGTGCCTGAAGCTTCAGTGAGTGACACGCATGTCACAATGCTGAGAGCCGGCGTGATGTGTGCTGATAAGGTGAACGCAGTCAGTCCAACGTATGCCGAGGAGCTGAAAACGGAATTAGGCAGTCACGGTATGGCAGCAGAATTCCAGTACAGATCCGCGGATCTTTTTGGCATTTTGAATGGTTGTGATTACGGAGCTTGGAACCCGGAAACGGACGCTTTCCTTCCTCGTAAATTCAAAGCGACAAAGCACAGCATGGTTCGTGGGAAGTCAGCTTGTAAGCAAAAACTGCAGCAAGATGTTGGACTCCCTATCACCGATTGTGCGGTTTATGGCATGGTTTGTCGTTTGACTAATCAGAAAGGTGTTCATTACTTACTGCCTATCATCGAGCAGTTTTTGAAAAACGATCTTCAGATCGTGATTGTTGGTACTGGTGATCCAGTTTTAGCGAGTCAGCTGAAAGAGCTGTCGGCACTTCACTCAGATAAGTTCTCGTTTGTAGAAGCGTATAATAATGAGCTTGCGCACTTAGTTGAAGCGGGTTCTGATTTCTTCTTGATGCCTTCGGAGTTCGAACCTTGTGGCTTAAACCAAATCTACAGCATGGCTTACGGTACGTTACCGATTGTTCGCTCTGTGGGCGGTTTAAAAGACAGTGTGAATGATTACGATCAGGATCCCGAGATAGCGACCGGCTTTGCTTTTGAAGAGCCAACACCGCAAGCGTTACTGGCAGTATTGCATCGTTCATTACTACTTTATGCACAAAACCCCGCTGAAATTAAGCGTGTTCAACTTTACGCGATGCAACAAGATTTTAGTTGGGAAGATGCGGCAAAAGAATATCTTACGATGTACCATTCTGCATTTTAAAGTGCTGAATTAGCTGTAAAATAAGCTGATGTATAACAACTGAACTTAATAGTAGAAGGCGCTCTGATAGTAGAGTGCCTTTTTGTTTTCTGGTCAGATCACATCACGTTTAGGAAGAGAAAACTTGCAAACTCATTTTAGTCAGGTAGAAAAGGTGGGGTAGGTATTCACATGACTAATGTTAGGTTTGACACTATTATCACTTAAATTTCTTGATTGCGTGATATCCTTAGCCATCGCCTTGTGATGAGGCAGAGCACCATTCCAATAATTAAAGCGATAGGTATGTCTGAGAGTTTACTATTTCATAAAACATTTACTCACCCTACGAGCGATGAGTGGGTTGTATTTGTGCATGGCGCAGGAGGCAGTTCCTCCATTTGGTTTAAGCAGATCAAAGCGTATAAACAGCACTTCAACTTGCTTCTCATTGATTTGAGAGGGCATGGTAAATCAGACAACATCCTCAAAGAGCTGATTTCGAATCGTTATACGTTCAAAGCGGTAACGCTCGATATTCTTAAGGTGTTAGACCATCTGAAAATCCGTTCTGCACACTTTGTAGGCATGTCTTTGGGCACGATTATTGTCCGTAATGTCGCAGAGCTAGCGGCTGGCCGAGTACGTTCAATGGTACTAGGTGGTGCCGTGACCAAACTCAACACTCGCTCTCAAGTCTTAATCAAGTTGGGTAACTTGAGTAAGCACATCATTCCTTATATGTGGTTATACAGCCTTTTTGCTTACGTTGTGATGCCACAAAAAAGCCAAAAAGAATCACGTAACCTGTTTATCCGCGAAGCCAAAAAGCTGTGCCAAAAAGAGTTTAAACGCTGGTTTATCCTTACGGCTGATGTGAACCCATTGATGAAGTACTTTAAAGACCGAGAGTTGCCGATTCCAACTTTGTATTTGATGGGCGAGCGCGACTACATGTTCATCAAGCCAGTAAAAGAAATGGTAGAAGCGCATAAGTCGAGTGAGTTGGTAGAAATTGCCAACTGTGGGCATGTGTGCAACGTAGAAAACCCTGAAGAATTCAATCAACGATCTATCGCTTTTATTCAAAAGCAAATTCAGTGATTCTTTAGCAGAACAGATGCTCGAATAGAATTGAAACAAAAACGGGAAGCTAATTTTAGCTTCCCGTTTTTATTTGGAGGAGGTATCTGACCGAGTTGTTATATAAGGCCGTTGGAGCCACTTTACCTTTCAAAACCTGCTATTCAGGTGAAGCAGTACCGCACTGCCAACAAGAACCGAATTGTGCTTCGTTGACTTCATGACATTCTCCGCAACGCCACTCTTCATAAATGATCGAATCTTGCTGTTTCTGGTAGTCATTAACAACTGCCCGGGCTTTGCTCGCCAATTCTGGCTCATATAACCATACGTAAGGGTCAGTTTCTTCGGCAAATGGGATTTCCCCTTTCAAACCGAATAACCCTTCACCACGAACTTCACACGCAATATTCATACTTTCTAGTAATCCACAGATGATGTGGGCTTCTGTCGGATTCGATGCACTGAAGATTTTCATTGAGATAGAACCTTATCTGGCTATATGCGTTATTTAGCTATTATAAGTATACGTTATTCAGCCACAGGTGCTGAGCGAAATTTATTCATCAACCATTTAGCAATGATTGGGAATACACCCAGCAAGGCAAATGACAATAGTACTGAAGGGGACACGATACCCGAAAGTGAATCAATTTCCGCGAGTTGAGTACCAGCATTCAAGAAAACGGCAGTACCCGGTAACATTCCTATTTGACTTGTAATGTAATAGCGACTCACAGACATCGGTGTTAGACCCATCAACAGGTTGATAAGGAAAAATGGGAATACAGGAATCAGACGCAGAGAAAACAAGTAAAATGCTCCGTCTTTTTCAACGCCCTTGTTAATCGTTGCTAATTTGTCACCAAATTTAGTTTGGATCCAGTCACGTAACAGATAACGGCTACTTAAAAACGCGAGGGTTGCACCAATGGCACTGGCGAAAGAGACCAGCAGCAAACTATTCCAGAAACCAAATAGCGCAGCCCCTAACAGGGTCACAACAGCAGCACCAGGAATTGAGAAAGCAGTAATCATTACATACGCGACAAAATAGATAGCAGCGGCAGCAATGAAGTTGCTATCAATGTAGTCATTTAAAACGGCTTGTTGGGCCTTGGCATTTTCAAGCGTTAGGTATTGGCCGAAATTGACGCCTAACAAGACGATGGTTACGACCAACACAATACCCAATATCATTTTCTTACTCATTGATACTTCCTCTAAATTTTCAATGTATACCATTAGTATAGATAGACAGGCAAAGCATAGATTAACTTTCAGCAGATATAAAAAAAGCCGCAGTAAATGCGGCTTAGTTATGTATATAGTTTTTCACTTACAATGTTAATTGACGCGATTGATAAGCTCTTCACGACGCTGCTGCGGTATAACAGACCAATGTGTGCCATTGATCGCGCCTTCTAGCGCCCAAAGTAGTTCAATACTGACAGAAGACGCATGTGATTCTTTGATGGCGTTAAATGCGTTTACAGAGCCAGATTCATATAAACGCTCTACGGAATCGATCCCTGCTTTTTTCAACATACGCTCAGTGGCGAGTCGAAGGTTGGGCAGATCTTTGAGTCGAGTAGGCTTAGCTGAAGATTGCTCAGCTTTTTCTTCTTTAGCAAAACCCAGAGACGTTGTTGCAAGCTGCAAGATTTTCTCTTGGTCTTGCCACAGGCCTTCGGGTAAAGCGAAATATTTAGTAACGACAGGGAAACCACGTTTTTTGTAGACGTACGGTTGAAACCCTTGTTGTTCGAACTGTTTCGTTGTGCATTTGTCTGCTCGTATGTGCAGCTGGTCATTTACAACCAGAGCAAACATAGTGTCATCAGCAAAAAGACCGAAGCCACCAAACATCGAGCGTGATTTTATTTTTCCTAGGGATTCAAATAATTTCATTGAATCCTTTAGTATCGGTTTATCCATGTTATTTATCTCGGTGTATTTGAACTACGCCACCAAATAAGCAGGTCCGAGAGATTAGCAAAATGTTGCAATTAAATTGTCAATTAGCCGTAAATTACTAAATTATTAGTAGTTACTGCATTTTGCCATCGGTAACCCCGCTACCATACCAACGAGTGGTTTAGGCCGGAAGCTTTGCGTCTCACTCTTTCAAGTGATTTGCCCTGTGCGTGACTGATTGAATAGAATAAAGTTTTTGTTGAATGAGGCTCACACTTGTTATTTCAAAATGTGATACTGCTTCAATTAATGATCTTTCCAGTATGATACCAGGTTCATTGATGTTGTTGATAAAAAAAGCGCACCTAAAGGTGCGCTTGATTAAACTAAACTGAATTTATCAATTAATTTAACGTTTTAACTGTGCTTCGCTCAACAATTTCAGGGTGCATTTCGAATACACGTTTTTCATGGTCTTTGTCTTTGATGCGTTCTAACAAAATTTCGAATGCATTCTTACCAACACGACGCTTCGGTTGGTGAACCGTGGTCAATGGTGGAGAGAAGTATTCAGCTAACTCGATGTTATCGTAACCAATCACTGAAATATCTTCAGGGATACGAATACCTTGTTGTTGTAAGCGACTCATTAGGCCAAGTGCCATGGTGTCGTTAAAACAGAATACGGCTGTAGGGCGATCTTCCATTTTAATAATTTGATCAGCAGCAATCACAGCGGTATCACACTCAAAGTTGCCTTCAATGATTAGACGCTCATCAGTAGCTATTTTGGCTTCACCCAACGCACGTTTGTAACCTGCAATACGTTCTACACATGCTGCTTTGTCTAAGTGGCCACTTAAGCAAGCAATCTTAGAATGACCGCGTTCAATAAGGTACTTGGTTGCCAGATAGCCACCTTCTTCAGAGTTATCAATGATCTTATCGGCTTGAGAGGTCTCAGGGCCCCAATCCATGACAACTTTAGGGATATCAGCGTGACGGTCTAACATCTCTCTTAATTCTTCAGTTAGGTCTGAACACATAACCAAGATGCCATCTACACGTTTCTCTGCAAGCATTCGAATGTAGTCGCGCTGCTTCTCATAGATACCGCCAGTGTTACACAAGATCAAAGTGTAACCTTGACGGTAACAGTAACTCTCAACACCATCGATAACTTCAGAGAAGAATAGGTTGGTTGATTGAGTCACTAGCATGCCGATAGTGCGCGTTGTATTACATTTTAAGCTACGAGCAACAGCACTCGGCGCGTAGTTTAGTTCGTCTACGGCTTTGTTTACTTTTTCTTGAGTCGCTTCTGCAACAAAGCGAGTTTTGTTGATTACGTGAGAAACGGTTGTTGTTGATACGCCTGCTAAGCGAGCGACATCTTTTATAGTGGCCATGGTTTTATCCTATTAGAAGCTACTTTCCCAAAGTACGGAATGAAGTAGCCGTTAAGCTACCTAACTAAGAGCTTAAATTTGTAGGGCTCTTTGGGTACTAAAGTGCTAAAAAACAAAAAACCGCTATTGAGCGGCTTGTCTTAACACCGAAATGCTCAAAACTATAATAAGCATAGCATTTCGTGAATGTTTCATATTTTATCGTTTGCGGTCACAATTTTAGACTGACTAGAAATTACTCGCAATAAAATTCACCCGGAAATCCGGGTGAATTGTCACATTCTTCTGAATTTATTTAACGAGTCATCCAATCAGCTTATTCACCAGCAAGGTATTGGGTGTCCAATTTGCAGAATGCAAGTAGCAGAGATGAGACTGATGCGTAGAAACCGAATTCGTCAACGTCATGACATTTAACGTTGAACTTTGGTACCCAAGTAAGAAGTTGTTGCTCGATAAATTGCTGTTGAACAGCGAAGGATTTTTCTAGCTCTTCTTCAAGCTCCGTTTCATTAGAACGGATGATCAAGTTGCCAAGGAAGTCGAGTTCGATAGCGATGTGGTCAGCTGGTTCTTTTAGGTCTTGGTTCACCACTAAGTTGTGCTTGGCCATGATCTCTTCCATATCTTTTGCTGGCTTATCATTCAAAAGGCCAGTCTCACCGATATACATAGAAGCGTAAGGAAGTGCGCCATGCTTATCTGTTTTTAAGAATAAGTCACAGAAGTCAGCAGACAATTCTAGTTGAGCATCCTCACGCGTTTGTAGGCGGTTTAGCGCATCCACTAGGCTATCGATCGCCGGTTTTAGTGTTTCATTTTCGCCTAAACCAGTTAGGAAAGAACGAATTTCAACAGAGTGGTAGTGATCGAGTTCTTCTTGAGTGAGCTCTTTAGCGAATAAGCTTGATAGCCACCAGTATATTTCTGCTCTTTGCTCGTTGAACGCTTTCGTATCTTTCATTTCTTAGATCCTGATTTAGTCTTGTGGTGTTACTTATATGCATCTTGAAGTTACTTGTGCAAAGCACACCAAGGCTGAATAACAAGGTTATTTGCGAAACGCAAAGTTACTCGTTAGTAGTAATGCCTATATTGAATTGCGATGGACGATAAATAGCAAGGTTTAAGATTGTCTTGTATCAAAAAAGATCCATGTTTCTGGCTTTTATCTTGTGTACCACTAGAATTGTTACGAGTTATGAATAGAATAGTCACTGAAACTATTAAATAAGAAAAGTGGTGTAGATGAGCTATCACGTATTAGTCGTAGAAGATGATGTGGTAACCCGCAGTAAACTGGTCGGATACTTCCAGAACGAAGGTTACACAGTAAGCGAAGCAGAAAGCGGCGCTCAAATGAGAAACGTGTTAGAAGATAATAACGTTGACCTCATTATGCTGGACATCAACTTACCAGGCGAAGATGGATTGATGCTAACTCGCGAATTACGCAGTCAATCAGACATTGGAATTATTTTAGTTACTGGACGCACGGATAGCATCGACAAAATCGTTGGCCTTGAAATGGGCGCTGACGATTACGTTACTAAACCCTTCGAACTTCGCGAGTTATTGGTTCGAGTTAAAAACCTACTTTGGCGCATTTCTGCCGCTCGTAAAACAGCAGCAGGTAAGGTTGAAGAGACTGAAGACGAATCTGTGGTTCGTTTTGGTGAGTGGACGTTTGATATCCCTCGTCGTGCGCTAAGCAAAAACGGCGAGCCGGTAAAACTGACTAAAGCTGAATATGAACTGTTGGTAGCGCTTTCTTCTTACCCTAACCAGGTATTAAGTCGTGAACGCATTCTGAATATGATCAGCCACCGAGTGGATGCTCCAAACGATCGAACTATCGACGTGTTAATCCGTCGTATGCGTGCGAAGATGGAGTTTGACCCTAAGAATCCACAAATTTTTGTAACGGTTCACGGTGAAGGTTACATGTTCGCTGGTGATTGATTTCCTTCGGGAGTGACCAATCAACAACGATATTTAAACGTAAAAGCCGAGACATCATTGATGTCTCGGCTTTTTTATTACTTAGCTTTTACTGTTTATGAACTGGAAACCTGCAAATTACTTGGTTAATCAGTCTTGCCTATCTGGCCGAGTCTACAGATCAGGCTATGTCTACAGGTAAGGCTATGTCTACAGGTAAGATTATGTCTACAGGTAAGATTATGTCTACTGATAAAATTCAGTTTACTGATTCGGCTGAGCTTATTGAGGCTGCGCCGCAGAAATACCACCGTCATCTTCAACTAAGCGAGATGTTTCAGGAACAACAATGGGTTCTTCAACGGTGTCATTACTTGTATCAAGCCAATCACGCAGGCTTTGCCACATCAACCCCATTGTTTCGTGCCAGTAACGTTCAGTTTGCTCAAGGTAAAGAGCTTTGGGCATGTACTTATTCCAAGGTTCAACAATCCCTTCTTGTGCAAGGTAGTTGGTTGGTGCTGGTAATGGCCTCATGCCGGCAGCATGGAATTCATTCAATGCGCGAGTCATATGGCTAGCGGAAGTTACCAGTACCATTCTTTTATTTTTAACGAACGCAGCGGCTTGGCGGGCTTCTTCCCAAGTGTCTTTTGCTGTTTCAAGCAGAATGATATCGGGCTTTGAGACACCTAGTGCCAACGCAACTTTGGCCATCATTCTAGCATTGCTCACTTCAGTGCCTGCGCCATAGCCAGACAAAATGAGTTTTGCACCAGGGTAAAGGCGTAGAATACGAATCCCTTCACTTAAACGCATAAGACCGGTGCGACTAAGCTCTGATGTTGGTGGGATTTGGTCGTCTACGACGTGACCACTTCCGAGAACCATCACGTAATCGACGGTTTCATCGACAGGTAAAAAAGCGGTGTGTTGCCTTTCCATTGGCATTAAAAGTTGATTAGAAACTGGCTGGAAAGCGATGAGGAAAATACCACAGAGGGCTGAAAGGGTGATTAGGCAACCCGTCTTCCTTTTGGTAGTAAACATCACTAGGGCTAAACCCAGAAAAGCGAGAATTAACATTGCTGGCAGTGGCATCAGTAACGAAGACACTACTTTTTTCAGCTCAAACATATCCGAATAGTCCGAAAAAACATCACTTAGTAGTAAAAAGAGACATCGCCTCTTTATTCCTGAAATTCCTGTGACAGAATAGCAGGCACGATAGGACATAATAACTCAAGTAGCCGTGACTGAAGACCGTAATTTCGACGATATTGCCCACAAATTTGCAAAAAACATTTACGGCTCTGACAAAGGAGAGATCCGTCAGATCATCGTATGGGAAGATTTAGAACAAGCTTTGAGCAAATTTGAGAAATCAGCTTCGCCGCTGCATGTGCTTGATGCTGGAGGCGGCCTTGCGCAGATGTCGCAAAAAATTGCGTCGCTTGGGCATAACGTTTCTCTTTGCGACCTCTCTTCTGAAATGCTGAAGCTAGCAGAAGAAAGTATCAGCGAAGCGGGTTTGTTAGATCAGTATCGATTCATCCATTCTCCGGTACAAAAAGTCGCAGAACATCTCGATGAGAAAGTCGATTTTTTGATGTTTCATGCCGTAATGGAATGGCTCGCAGATCCTAAAGAGGCGCTTGATTTATTGTTGGAGCAAGTAAACCCCGGTGGCGTTGCTTCGATAATGTTTTACAACCACCACGGATTAGTCCTGAAAAATGTGATTTGTGGCAACATTCCTCATGTATTGAATGGGATGCCACATCGAAAACGGTTTAAGCTGCAACCACAAAAAGGCTTGAAGCCAGAAGAGGTTTACCAATGGATAGAAGACGCCGGTCTAGAAATCTGTGGTAAATCAGGCATTCGCTCTTTCAGTGACTACATAGGTAATATGGAGTACATGGGTGATTACCAATTTGAAGATGTATTGGAACTAGAAAAACAGCTATGTCGTCAAGAGCCATATCTGTCGCTAGGCCGTTATATTCACGTTTGGGCTCAAAAACCTGCGCAATAACAGCGGTGAATGTGGTAAAAGAAGCCACAACATGCGCTATGCAATCGTAACAAGCCCGCGTCATAAAGAAATAGGCGTCATATAATACGTTCGATATGACGAAGAACAGTAACAGGAACCACAATGAGTGAAATGACTCAAACTGCCGAAGAGCAGCCAATTGATGAGTTGGTGGGCTGGGTCAAGCAGCATGATTTTTCATTAAACTTGCCACCAGAGCGCTTAGCATTTTTGATTGCTATCGCAGTACTAAGCAATGAAAGGTTCGATGAAGAGTTGGGCGAAGGTGAACTGCACGATGCATTTACCATTGTCACTCGACTGTTTGAAGATACTGGCGAAGCGTCTGCGTTTCGTGCCAACAATGCCATCAATGAGCTAGTTAAACAGAAGTTGATCAGCCGCTTTACCAGTGAAATCACCGATGGTGCGAGCATCTACCGCTTATCACCGTTGGCCGTTGGTATCTCTGATTATTACTTACGTCACCGTCAGTTCTCTAAATTAAAACTGTCTATTCAGCTTTCTATGGTTGCCGATGAGATGGCAAAAGCCATTGAAGCTGCGCAGAAGGGCGGAACTCCGGGGCATTGGAAAAAGAACGTTTACGGCGTACTCAAATATTCAGTTGGTGAAATTTTCGATCAGATTGATCTTAACCAACGTGTTATGGATGAGCAGCAACAAACCGTTAAGCAGCAAATTGCCGACCTTTTAAATAAGGACTGGCGAGAAGCGATTAATAACTGTGAAGCTTTGCTATCAGAAACTTCTGCGACGCTAAAAGAATTGCAAGATACCTTGCAAGCGGCGGGTGATGAACTGCAAACACAGATCCTCGATATTCAAGAAATTGTTTACGGTGACGATGAACTCGAGTTCGTTGGCGAAACCCTGTTCGGTTTGCAAATGAAGCTTGACCGAATCACCAGTTGGGGTCAGCAAGCAATCGACTTGTGGATCGGCTACGACCGCCACGTTCACAAATTTATCCGTACCGCTATCGATATGGATAAAAACCGTGCCTTTAGCCAGCGCTTGCGTCAGTCAGTCACAGACTACTTTGATGCGCCTTGGTTATTGACCTACGCCGATACTGAGAAGCTGACCGATCTTCGTGATGAAGCGCTCGTGCTTCGTGATGATGAAGTGATGGGACAAGCGCCAATCGACGTTGAGTACGAAGAATTTGAGCAAGTGAATGATCTGCTTTCAGAACGAATTGCAGAGATGTTAAAAGCTCACAAACAGCAAGGCGCGCCAATTGACCTTGGCCTTGTGCTACGCGATTACCTCGCAGCACACCCTCGCACACACCATTTTGATTTAGCCAGAATTGTTGTCGACCAAGCCGTGCGCTTAGGTTACTCAGAGTCTGACTATCAGGCTATTCAGCCGGATTGGCAGGCAATCAACGATTTCGGTGCAAAGGTACAAGCAAATGTCATTAACAAGTACTGATGATTACATGCCAGAGAAACTGGTAAAAGCGATAGCGAACCCGTTGTTCCCTGCGCTAGATAGCATGCTGCGTTCAGGTAAGCATGTTTCAATAGAAGATTTGGACAACCACGCGTTGCTTTCTGATTTCGAGGTAGAACTTCAGCATTTTTACCAACGCTACAACACGGAACTCGTGAAAGCGCCTGAAGGTTTCTTCTATCTGCGTCCGCGTTCAACGTCTTTGATTGGCCGAAGCGTTTTGTCTGAGCTCGATATGCTCGTTGGCAAGGTATTGTGTTTTTTGTACCTAAGCCCAGAGCGTTTAGCCCACGAAGGTATTTTTACTAATCATGAGCTATTTGATGAACTGATTTCGCTAGCTGATGAGAAAAAACTCATGAAACTGGCGACGAACCGAGCTTCGGGTTCTGACTTAGACAAAGAAAAGCTGTTTGAAAAAGTACGTACTTCTTTGCGTCGTTTACGCCGTATCGGCATGCTGATTGCGATTGGTGAAACTGGCAAGTTCCGTATCAGCGAAGCGGTATTCCGCTTTGGCGCTGACGTTCGTGTTGGCGACGATATGAAAGAAGCGCAATTACGTCTTATCCGTGATGGTGAAGCTGTGGTTCATACCCAAGAGCCTAACCAAGGCAGTTTGTTGAATGAAGAACAAGCAGAAGCGGTATCAGAACTAGAAGCAGATGTAGACGAAAACGGTCAACAAGACATTTTTAACGATCAAGCCGGCTTTGACCTTGAGTCAAACGATGGCGAACAAACAAAAGTAGAAGGTGAAGCATGATTGAAAGAGGTAAGTATCAATCATTAACCATGATCAACTGGAACGGCTTTTTTGCGCGTACTTTTGATATTGATGGGTTGGTTACAACGCTTTCTGGCGGTAATGGTGCAGGTAAGTCGACCACAATGGCGGCATTCATCACAGCACTGATCCCTGACCAAAGCCTTCTGCATTTCCGTAACACAACGGAAGCGGGCAGCTCACAGTCGTCACGCGATAAAGGCCTTTACGGTAAGCTTCAGCCGGGCGCATGTTATGCTGCGCTAGATGTGGTGAACTCTCGTAACCAACGCCTATTGTTTGCAGTAAAACTGCAGCAAGTAGCGGGTCGTGATAAGAAAGTAGACATCAAACCGTTCGTAATCCAAGGCCTTCCAAGCCATGTAAAACCAACGGATGTGTTGATTCAGAACGTTTCAGACAGCCATGCTCGCGTATGTCAGTTAAATGATGTAAAAGCGGCAGTTGCACAATACGAAGGCGCGCACTTTAAAGCCTTCTCTTCGATTGTTGATTACCACTCACAGATGTTTGAATACGGTGTAGTACCGAAGAAATTGCGTAACAGCAGCGACCGTTCTAAGTTCTACCGCTTAATTGAAGCATCACTTTACGGTGGTATTTCTAGTGCGATTACGCGTTCTCTGCGTGATTACCTTCTACCGCAAAATGGTGGCGTGAAGAAAGCATTCCAAGACATGGAATCAGCACTACGCGAAAACCGCATGACGCTAGAAGCGATCAAAACGACTCAGTCGGATCGTGACTTGTTCAAGCACTTGATCACGGAATCTACGAACTACGTGGCAGCAGATTACATGCGCCATGCCAACGATCGTCGCAACAAGTTAGATCAAACCATGAAGTTCCGTGGTGAACTGTTTGGTTCTCGCGAAACCTTGCTTGATCAAAACAACTTGTTGAACCGCGTTCAAGAAGAGCTTGAGCTGTTGGTCGATCAAGAATCGGCACTAGAGCAAGATTATCAAGCGGCTTCGGATCATCTTCAATTGGTTCAAACTGCACTGCGTCAGCAAGAGAAAATTGCTCGCTACAGCGAAGATTTAGAAGAGCTTAATGAGCGTCTCGAAGAGCAGATTATGGTAGTTGAAGAAGCTCAAGAACGAGTACTTCTTGCTGAAGAACAGGCAACCATTACTGAAGAAGAAGTGGATAGCCTGAAAACTCAGCTTGCTGACTACCAACAAGCGTTGGATGTTCAGCAGACTCGTGCGCTTCAATACCAGCAAGCGGTTCAAGCCTTAGAGAAAACTAAGCAGTTACTTGGTGATGAATCTATTACTGCAGAAAGCGCATTAACTCTGGTTTCTGAGCTAAAAGCACAAGAAGAATCAAGCACTCAAACGTTACTGTCGACTAAGCATAAACTAGACATGTCTTCTGCTGCGTCTGCACAGTTCGACAAAGCGCTCGCTCTTGTTAAAAGCATCGTTGGTGAAGTTGAGCGTAAAGAAGCGTCTAACAGTGCTAAGCAAGCTTTAGAAAAAGGCCGTAACGCAAAACACGTTGTTGAAAACGAACAACAGTGGCGTGCTCAGCACCGTGACATGGCTCGTGATGTGGCGCAGCAGCGTCAAGCAAAAGAGCTTGCGACTGAATATCAAAAGCAACACAACATCTCACTGACTGACGAAGCGGTTTTCGATGAAGAACGTGAACGCCATGTTATGCAGATCGAGTCTCTTGAGTACGCTCAAGAAGAGCTGCGTGAAGCGAAGAGTGAGCAACGTCGTGTGCAACAAAACCACGACCAAGAGATTCAAAAACTTGAGTCTATTGCTCCAGCGTGGATCACGGCGAACGACGCACTTGAAGTTCTAAGAGATCAAACAGAAGCTGAGCTAGAAGATAGCCAAGCGGTTATGACTCAAATGCAACAAGTGCTCGAAGGCGAAAAGTCTCAATCAGTAGCAAAAGATCAGTTAGCAACTCGCCGTGCTGAACTTGAGCAAGAGATTGAACGCTTAGCTTCTCCGGGTGGCTCTAACGATCCTCGTTTGAAAGGTTTAGCGGATACGCTTGGTGGCGTTCTGCTTTCTGAAATATATGACGACATTACCATTGGTGATGCACCGTATTTCAGTGCGATGTACGGTCCTGCTCGTCATGCGATTGTGGTCTCTGATCTTGATGGTATTAAAGAGAAGCTGGTGGATCTTGATGATTGTCCAGATGACCTTTACATCCTTGAAGGTGATGTCGACGCATTTGATGACAGCTCATTCAATGCTGATGAGTTAGAGGGCGCGGTGTGTGTTCAGCTGAACGATCGCCAAATGCGTTACTCTCGTTTCCCTGAGATACCGCTATTTGGACGTGCGGCTCGTGAACAACGTTTAGAGAAATTGCGTGAAGAGCGTGATGTTGTTGTGGAAAACCACGCGAAAGCGGCGTTTGATGCACAAAAGCTGAATCGCCTATACCAAGCATTCAATAGTTTTGTTGCTAAGCACCTACACGTTGCGTTTAACGCTGACCCTGAACAGGCACTAGTGCCTATTCGTGACAAGCGTAACCAGATTGTACGTTCTTTGGCTGAATTAAATTCTAAAGAGCAACAGCAACGTAGTCAGCTACTACAAAGCAAGCAGGCATTAGGTGCGCTAGACAAATTAGCACCAATGGTTCGTATTTTAGAAGACGAAACATTGGCTGAACGCCTAGCTGAATTAGAAGCGCAACTAGAGCGCTTGAGCGAAGCTAAGTCGTACTTGAACAACCATTGCAAGGCACTGGCGTCTTTAGAGCAGATCGTTTCTGCACTAGACGCAGACCCTGAACAGTTCGAGACACTAGAAGCACAATACCAACAAGCTGACCAAGCTCTACAAAGCCTGAAAGGTAAAGTGTTTGCTCTGTCTGACTTGATTGAACGTCGTCACTACTTTGCCTATGCGGATTCTGTTGATCTTCTAAACAAGAGCAGCGAACTGAGCGAGCAATTAAAAGCGAAATTGGTTCAAGCTGAACAAGCTCGAGCTAAAGGCCGTGATGGCTTGAAACAAGCTCGTGAACAGATGAACCAGTACAACCAAGTATTGGCAGCACTGAAGAGCTCACATCAAGCGAAACAAGAAACGGTTCAAGAGTTCAAACAAGAGCTACAAGAGTTTGGTGTCAATGCTGATGAAGGCGCTGAAGAACGTGCTGTACGTCGTCGCGATGAACTGCACGAACGTCTGCATACTTCTCGTGGGCGTAAGAGCGAATACGAGCGTACGATTACATCAACTGAACTTGAGATGAAAGCACTGGCCAAGCGTCTTAAGAAAGTTCAGAAAGAGTACACAGAGCTTCGTACCTTCGTAGTTGCAGCAAAAGCAGGCTGGTGTTCAGTACTTCGTTTAGCTCGTGAGAATGACGTTGAACGTCGTTTACACAAGCGTGAACTGGCTTACCTAACGGCGGGCGAACTTCGCTCAATGTCAGACAAGTCATTGGGTGCGCTACGTCTGGCTGTCGCTGACAATGACGACCTACGTGATTCGCTGCGTCTCTCTGAAGACAACGCGCATCCAGAACGTAAGGTTTTGTTCTACATTGCGGTTTACCAACACCTTCGCGAGCGTATTCGTCAGGATATTATTCGTACGGATGATCCGGTTGAAGCTATCGAAGAGATGGAAGTTGAGCTAGCTCGACTAACAGAAGAATTGACGCAGCGTGAAAATCGCCTGGCAATCAGCTCTGAGTCCGTAGCAAGTATCATCAAGAAAACGATTCAGCGCGAGCAGAACCGTATTCGAATGCTGAACCAAGGTTTGTCTAACATTTACTTTGGTCAGGTTAAAGGCGTACGTCTGAACGTTAAGATCCGTGAAAGCCACGAGATCTTGCTATCAGGGCTAGCGACTCAACAAGAGCAACACAAAGACTTGTTTGAATCAACGCGCTTTACCTTCTCAGAAGCGATGGCGAAGTTGTTCCAACGAGTGAACCCGCATATCGATATGGGTCAACGTTCTCCACAGGTTCTGGGTGAAGAGCTACTGGATTACCGTAACTACCTAGAGCTAAGTGTTGAAGTTAACCGTGGTTCAGACGGTTGGTTACAAGCGGAATCGGGTGCATTGTCTACGGGTGAGGCGATCGGTACGGGTCAGTCAATCCTATTGATGGTTATTCAGAGCTGGGAAGAGGAATCTCGTCGACTTCGCAGTAAAGACATCGTTCCATGTCGTTTGTTGTTCCTTGATGAAGCAGCACGTCTGGATTCTAAGTCAATATCTACGCTGTTTGAACTGTGTGACCGCTTAGGTATGCAGCTTCTGATTGCTGCGCCAGAGAACATTAGCCCAGAGAAAGGTACGACTTACAAACTGGTTCGTAAGGTCTTCAAAGACCACGAACACGTACACGTTGTTGGCCTGCGCGGTTTTGCTCAAAACAAACCAGCATCTCCGGTGCAAGAGCTTATCGAAGAAACTGAGCAATAACTTTGATAGCCGAGTTATAACCTTGATAGCGCAGCTATAAGCTTGAAAGTGACTCAATGATATTTGTTCAAAGCCCCTAATCATTAGGGGCTTTTTTGTACCTAGAATCTAATTCCTTACTTCTTACTTCTACAGCAGAACCCCTCCCGCCTAATCCTCTCGTCGATACTGATAAGACCTCTCATACCTTATGGTTATTATCAATGGAACTTGTTTGAGGTCACACGCACAAAACCACAAATAATGTATGGTAATGACATAGGTTTAATAATATTAATAATATTGTATTACTTGAATTTTGATTGTTGATAACTCGCGTGTGCGAAAGGTAAAGGTAGGACTTAGGTATGATTCAAATCGTTATTGATGGGAAATATCGAATCGTCGATCAAGGGCAAACCGTTCTTGAAGCGGCAAAAACATGTGGTTTAGAGATCCCATCTTTATGTGGTTTGAACAAAACAGCGGATAAAGTACCGTGTGACTTGTGTGTTGTTGAAGTTGATGGCGTTGGTGTCACTCGTTCTTGTGAGCTTGAAGTGTCTAATGGATTGGAGATTACGACTCAGTCAAAACAACTGACCGATCATCGACAAGAAGCACTAAATCGTATCATGACAGATCACTACGCTGACTGTGAGGCGCCATGCCAAACGGCTTGTCCTGCTGGCGTTGATATCCAGTCTTACCTCCATCATATTGCTCAAAATGATCACATTAAAGCGATTGAGGTGATCAAAAAGACACTACCAATGCCACTTTCAATTGGTCGAGTATGTCCTGCTTTCTGTGAAACGGAATGTCGTCGCAACTTGGTCGATGAATCCATCGCGATTCGCCAACTCAAACGACACGCTGCCGACGCAGATTTAGCCGCTCAAGAGAGCTACATGCCAACTAAGAAACCAATTAAAGGCAAGAGTGTTGCGATTGTTGGTAGTGGCCCCGGTGGGCTTACGGCGGGTTATTATCTATCTAACGAAGGCTATGATGTCAGTGTTTATGAGTCGATGCCCAAAGCTGGTGGCTGGCTACGTTATGGTATCCCTGAATATCGTTTACCTAAGTCGATTCTAGACAAAGAAATCGAACTGATGTGTCGTAACGGGATGTCGGTAGAGTGTGATAAAAAGCTCGGTGTTGATTTTACATTGTCTGATTTGAGTAACGATTTTGATGCGGTTTGTTTAGCGGTTGGTGCATCGCAAGCAGTTGAAATGAATTATCCGGGCAGCGAGCTTGGCGGTTGTTATCTAGGCGTCGATTACCTGAAAGATTACGTGACCGATCAGCAGTTCA
Source organism: Vibrio sp. QJM3NY_39 (assembly GCF_057785895.1). Taxonomy (NCBI): domain Bacteria; kingdom Pseudomonadati; phylum Pseudomonadota; class Gammaproteobacteria; order Vibrionales; family Vibrionaceae; genus Vibrio; species Vibrio sp. QJM3NY_39. The sequence continues at coordinate 1,214,190 of NZ_CM173505.1, forward strand.
TTACCGGTAAAAAAGTAGCGGTGATCGGTGGCGGTAACACTGCGATTGACTGTGCGAGAACGGCAGTGCGAGATGGCGCTGATACCACGCTGATCTACCGTCGGACTCGAGATGAGATGCCTGCAGAAGATTACGAAATCGAAGAAGCTGAGCATGAAGGCGTGAAATTCCACTTCTTAACCAACCCGGCAGAAAACATAGCCGATGAAAATGGTCATGTATCAGAAATACGATTAGAGCGTATGGCTTTGGGACCAGCAGATGCCTCTGGTCGTCGTAGCCCTAAACCAACAGGCGAATTCTTTGTTGAAGCGTTTGATACGGTTATTGCTGCCGTGTCGCAAAAGCCGGATCTGAGCTTTATGGACAATGAAGCGATTGATATTCCTCTTACTCGTTGGAATACCGCTGATGCCGATCCGCAAACCATGCATACAGGTACCGGCAATATCTTTAGTATCGGTGATTTCCGACGCGGCCCTGCAACCGCAGTGGAAGCGGTGGGGGATGGGCGCATTGCTGCACAGGCGATTGATCGGTTCTTTCATGGTGACATGGATAACATTCCGGCTAAACCGTTTAATTCAAGAAAGCACAAGCAGCTCAAAGCGGTGGATCCTGAGCAATACAAATCCATACAGCGTATGGCGCGTAAGATCATGCCAGAGCTAACACCCGAGCAGCGTGAACAAAGTTTCGACGAAGTAGAAACAGGGTTTGATAATGCCGATGCAATTGCGGAAGCAGCAAGATGTCTAGAATGTGGTTGCCAAGCCAATACCGATTGCGACCTACGAGACTACTCGACCGAATACAAGGTAACGCAAACACATCCAGAGTACAAAATCGATATGGCTTCGAATGAGAGTTGGCAGGCGATTCGTGCAGAAGAAGCGAAGGTCGGTTTAACAAGACAAAAATTTGCAGTTGATGACAGTTCAGAATTTATTATCTTTGATGCCAACCGCTGCATCAGTTGCGGCCAGTGTATCCAAGCGTGTCGTGAACAGAATGTTCATGGTGTTTTAAGCTTCATGAATCAATCTGATGGCAAACCTGCATCAAGACCTGAATATCGTCCTAACTTTGGGGCAGACAAGACCTTAATGGGCGACTCAAACTGCGTTCAATGTGGGTCGTGTATTCAGGTATGTCCAACCGGTGCAATGGTGGATGCTCGTGATAGAAAGCAGGGAGACACAGACCTGCTCAAGAAAGTCGATACCATCTGCACCTATTGTGGTGTGGGCTGTAAGCTAACCATGCATATCGATGAACAGAAAAACAAAATCCGTTATATCGAAGGCGGTGACTCTCCGGTTAATGAAGGCATGTTGTGTGTTAAGGGGCGATTCGGCTTCGATTTTGTGGGCAGTGATGCGCGTTTAACCACACCATTAATTCGTAAAGATGGCTGGTTGCAACCTGCAAGTTGGGAAGAAGCGATTAAGCTCATTGCTGATAAATTTACCGCGATTAAACAGGGCTTTGGTAGCAATGCTTTGGCGGGCTTCTCATCGGCGAAAACCACCAATGAAGACAACTATGCTTTCCAAAAATTCATACGCCGTGAATTAGGCACTAATAACGTCGATCACTGTGCACGTCTTTGTCATGCTTCTACTGTTACCGGTTTAGAGGCTTCGCTGGGTAGCGGTGCAATGACCAATGATATTCCAAGTATCAAGCACTCAGATGTGATTTTTATTATTGGTTCAGACACTACTTCAGCACACCCAATTATTGGCTCGCACATCAAGCAAGCGGTGAGGCACGGTGGAGCACGATTGATCGTTGCAGATCCAAAACGAATCGATATAGCTGACCATGCTGAGCTTTACTTAGCGCACCGCCCGGGCACTGATGTGATGCTGATTAATGGTGTGATGCAGCAGATCATCAAACACGGTTGGTACGATCAAGATTATATTGATGATCGTGTTGACGGCTTTGATACCTTATTGCAGGAAGTCATGTCACCAAGCTACTCACTTGATAAAGTTGAATTAGTGACTGGCGTGAAAGCGGAAGATATCTTCGCGATGGCTCGCTTGATTGGTACTGCAGAACGCACCGCAGTGTATTATTCGATGGGTATTACGCAACACACTACTGGTCACGACAACGTACGTTCAATCGCTAATCTACAACTCTTGTGTGGCAACATTGGTATTGAAGGCGGTGGTATAAACCCATTACGTGGTCAATCTAATGTTCAGGGTGCGTGTGATATGGGGGCATTGCCGAACAACCTTCCTGGTTATCAGAAAGTGTATAACCCGATAGTTCGTCAAAAATTCGCGATGGAGTGGGGTGTTTCTGACTTACCAGCGGAAGCGGGGTTAACGCTCACCGAAATTATTGATGGAGCGTGCCATCGAGATGTTCGCGGTCTGTATGTCATGGGTGAGAACCCAGTGTTGAGTGACCCAAATCAAGCGCATGTGATTGAAGGCCTTGAAGCGTTAGATTTCCTAGTGGTTCAAGATATTTTCTTAACCGAAACCGCTCAGTATGCCGATGTGGTTCTGCCGTCTTGTTCGTTTGCTGAAAAGTCTGGCCACTTCACTAATACAGAGCGCCGAGTCCAACGTATTAATCCTGCTGTTAATCCGCCCGGTGACGCGAAAGAAGATTGGGTGATTATTCAAATGCTAGCCAATGCAATGGACGGCGGTTGGGACTATAAAACCGTTGCTGATATCACCAATGAGATAGCACGTGTAACGCCGCAGTATGGTGGTTTACGTTGGGAGAATATTACGGTGAACGGCGTCCAATGGCCAAGTAATAAGAATAACCCTGACGGTACACGGATCATGCACCAGACTCAATTCACTCGCGGGCGTGGTCAAATGGAAGCGATTCCGTTTAGATACGCAGCAGAACTTCCTGATGCGGAATACCCGCTAGTATTAACGACAGGTCGCATCCTAGAACAGTTCCACACCGGGACCATGACACGTAAAACCAAAGGGCTTGATAACTTGGCAGGACCACGTGCGATGGTGAGTGTTCATGATGCCGAAGCGTTAGGGATCTCGAATGGCCAGATGCTCAAAGTATCAACCCGTCGTGGAGAAATTGAAATCGCGGCATTTGTCACTAAGCGAATGCAAAAGGGGGTGGTATTTATTCCATTCCATTTTGTCGAATCTCCAGTTAACCGCTTAACTACGACTGCAACCGATCCGCACGCTAAGATCCCAGAGTTTAAGGTGGCGGCAGTCCGCATTGACCCCATTCGTGAGTCTGAAGCAGAAACAACAGAAGTTTAGTTCCGAGCGTTAAGCTAATTAACGATAGGCATTAAAAAGCCGCGTAACTCTCAGAGTTATGCGGCTTTATTTATTGAGCTAGATTCGGTGTCAAATGACCGAGTTAGTCGCTTAGTTTGAAGCGAGTTCGTTACCGTGAACACCAAATTGCTTTGCGGCGTATGCCACGCGCTCTGCAGGTTTTGGATATTCAGCTGGCGTGCCTAGGTTTTCAATATGATGCAAGCGAGGCAATAAACCCGCGCCGTTTGCAATCTGTATTGCTAATCCTGGACGAGCGTTTAGCTCTAGTACCATTGGACCTTCTTCTTGGTCTAAAACCATGTCAGTGCCCATGTAACCAAGGCCTGTCATTTCCCACGCGCTTGATGCTAGCGTAAGCAGTTTTTCCCAATGCGGTACTTGAAGTTGTGCCAACTCTTTGTCCGTGTCCGGGTGGTGAGTCACAGGGTGGTCAAATTGAACCGCACGAACGGCTTTACCCGTCGCGATACAGATGCCCACACCCACAGCGCCTTGGTGCAAGTTTGCCTTGCCGTCAGAAGCTGAAGTAGAAAGACGCATCATCGCCATCACAGGGTAGCCTTTGAATACGATAATTCGTACATCGGGCACACCTTCATAACTGAAGCCATCAAAACACTCGTCAAACTTGATGAGGTTTTCAACCACGGCTACGTCGTTCTTACCACCCAGTGAGAAAAGACCCGCGAGAGCGTTACTGATGTGACGCTCTACGTCTTCTTCATTGATAGTCGAACCCGATGGCTTGGTATAAACACCATCCTTGTGAGAAATAACAACAAGGATACCTTTACCACCACTACCTTGAGCGGGCTTGATTACAAACCCCGGCCACTCTTTAACCATCTTGTGGATTGTTTTTACTTCAGCTTGGTGACCAATAACGCCAATCAGTGTTGGTACGGTTGCACCAGCTTGTTCAGCAATAATCTTAGTCTTAAGCTTGTCATCAACGAGTGGATACTTGGAACGATCATTGTAGCGACCAATATAGCTATGGTTACGCTTGTTCATTCCCATTATGCCTTTGTCTTTCAACTTAAACGGTGAAGTAAATTGATCAAACATAACTTAGTCCTCCGCTAGCGGTTTAAAGCGACGAAGCTCGGTTAGACGGTAGCCTGTGTAGTTACCTAGTAGCAAGATGGTCGCTAGAATAACAAGCTGTAAACCAATAAAGTTAAACGTTAAATGCTGGATGAACGGGTTAGTCATGCCTAAGTAAACAAGAACAGCGGTAAATAGAGAGCCACCACCTTGTAGCACTACCTCTTTCGCCCCTTCTTCTTCCCATAGGATAGACATACGTTCGATAGTCCAAGATAGGATAATCATTGGGAAGAACGTAATCGATAGACCTTCAGTCAGACCGACTTTAAACGCCACTACAGTAAACACAGAGATAATCATGATTACCGTAATGATTACGGCGGATATCCTGGCGACCAGTAGCAAGTTGAGCTTGGATAAGTAACTTCGAATAATAAGACCTGTACCTACAATCAGTAGGAAGCCGACAATACCCGTTACCAATTGTGTTTGTACAAAGGCTACCGCAATCAGTACAGGCATGAACGTACCAGACGTCTTCAGACCGATGATGACTCGTAGGAACACAACAATCAGAGCACCGATAGGAATCAGCATGATGGTTTTAAACATCGCTTGCTCTTCTAACGGTAGACTGTGAATGGAGAGGTTTAACAGTTGATCCGCAGAGACTTTACTGTTGGTTGCTTCAGTGGGAGTCACCTCCTGAGCAATCATAGAGAAGTGTACTTTACTGTTCTGACCGCCAACCACGTCTAATAGAGATACATTTGATTCATCCCAAATTAGCAGGTTTGGCTGAACTTGCTGTTCGCTTGATTCAGGAGAGAATAAAACCCATTGGTCGTTATCCCAGATCTGGTTCATTTGCTGGATAGATTGACGACGACGGCCATCTTCTAGCTCGATAACGCCAACCACTTTATTGTGGATATTTGCTGCTGAAAGTAGCTTGTGTGTTGCTTCAACTTTGCTCATGTTATTCAGAATCAGCGCAGAGTTTTGGCTGTCTGGATCATTAAGTGTTTTGATAAGTTCACGAGTGAAGGTGATGTTGTCTGCTGAGCGCTTAGTTGCTCGGTCAATCAGTGCCAACGCTGCCGCTTCTTCTGGGCCATCAAAGCTTGGTTGCGTGATTTCACCTTCTGGTGGGATAGCATCAACTTTCGCTTGGTTATCGACAAGGAATTGAGTTTTGTAGTAGATAGTTTGCGGGCCATCAGCGTGGCGAATAGACCATTCAGCACGACGACCTGACTCGGTGTTCAAGTAAGAGATGCCGTAACCTGGTGACGAAGCTGACTCACCAATAAGTGTGTAATTAGACTGAGTGTGAGGAGCTGCTAATGAAACTTTTGCTTCTTTGCCTACTGCGTTGAACTCAATACGAGCTTCAACGTCCCAAACCTGTCTGGTTTCCCCTGGAGTCCAAGGTACACCGTAGGTGGTATGTCTGAACATACTCAGTGTTATACCTGCCACGATAAGCAGGAATATAGAGATATAAAATGGAATTCTTGACGTCATAGCTTACCCTACTATTGTTATTTAACTTCCGTTTGTACGTACTTTTTACTTACATCTACTAGCGCTATGTCTTTGATAAATTCGCGCCCTAGTAATACAGGGTGACTCATTTGAGAGCGATCCGCCAATGTAAATTGCGCTTTTTCATGGATTTTTCCAACTTTTACCCATAATTCGATCACAGCTCGACGTTCTGTCTGGTCATTGGTTGACTGACGGATTTTTACATACCGCACAACGGGCGCTTCAATCCATTTTTGGTCTTCTACAGCTTGTGCTTTATCAGCCAAATGGAATCTCACCCAGTCTTTACCGTTACGTTCGAATTCTTTGATATCGACAGCATTTAAAGAAGAAGTGGTTGCGCCAGTATCAACGCGCGCATCAAAGCTTTGTTTGATCGAATCGATAGACACTTTCTCGATTCCGCCAAGGATGGTCGGTTGTAACGTAGTAGTGATAGGAGTAGCTGCTACGACGGGTTCTTCTTCCTCTAGCTCTTCAATAACCTTATGTTCCATGCTGGTCAGATGAACATCTAATTGACTAGAAAGAGTGGTGATTTCGTCTTCTAAGCTTTCAATATAATCACTTTGATTACTTAGTTGTAGTTCAAGATTTTGAACCTTATTTGCGATGTTTGTCTCTGAGCGGGCAATAGCGTCGAGAGTTTCTTGGTGGTAGGTAGCACCGTTCGTGAGGGTACAACCAGAGAGCAAACCAACCGCCACGATAGGCGATAATCGCTTAAACATATAAAAAACCTTTGAGAATTAGAGAATAGTTCAGACTATTTAGTAGTTTATCCCACAAAAAAGGACGCGTGAAGCATCCTATTGTAAGAGTCTGGTCATATTGAATCGCTATGTGAGCGCTACGAAAATTATTGTGATCTTAGTTCGTTCATTTGTTAAGCATGAGCGTAAGTTTTATACAATTCATGCTCTTGCTAATCAAAACTTACACATATAAATAACTAAGACTTAGTGACCACAGAGTTAATGGCTTGGTCCTATAGAAATTACGGTTTCGTCGCGACAAGAACAGCACGTCTCGGTGCCGGGTGACCTTCAACCGTTTTAGTTGGATCGTTCGGATCGAGGTAATCTGGAAGAGAGTTGTGTGTCATCCATTCTGTTGTGCGTTGTTCGCCAATCGTCGTGATATTTTCGTCAACGATACGTACGTCTTCAAAGCCAACCTGTTCAAGCCAGCGTTTCAGCGCGCGAGCAGAAGGGAAGAAGTACACATTTCTCATTTGCGCGTAACGGTCAACAGGGACCAATACCGCATTCTCGTCACCTTCAATCACCAAGGTTTCAAGAACCAGCTCACCGCCAGATGCCAATTGGTCTTTCAGCTGAATTAAGTGATCCAGTGGTGAACGACGGTGATACAACACACCCATGCTAAATACAGTGTCGTATGCTTCTAGTTTTGGCAGTTGCTCAATACCTAAAGGTAATAGGTGAGCACGTTGGTCATCGCCCATTAACTTACGAATCGCTTCAAACTGAACCAAGAATAGGTGAGAAGGGTCGATACCCACTGTTAGGCGTGCGCCTTCACCTAGCATGCGCCACATGTGGTAACCATTGCCACAACCTACATCAAGCACAGAGCGGTTTTTCAATGGAGAAATATGAGGAAGGACACGGTCCCATTTCCAGTCACTGCGCCACTCCGTATCGATATGGATATCGTGAACGGTGTAAGGACCCTTCCTCCACGGGTGGAAGGTCTTTAGTAAGCTTTCTAACTTCTTAAGTTCACCTGTGTGAAATGGTGTCGAGCTACCAATGGTTACTGAGTTTTTCAGATCAACTTGGTCAGGCACGCCTTGAGGGATTTTATTCAGTGCACGTAACCAACGGTCGAAGTCACCGTGCTCTGCATTTTGCCAATCCGTCAGCTGTTGAGGAAGAACATTGAGCCACGGCTGTAGGCGAGTGTCTTGGGCAATGAGTTGATAAAAATTGGCAAAATTAAACATAGTTTTTCACTGAGTTAATAGGGTCAATAAACCCTAAAATAAAAATTAAATTTGTCATTCCCTACAGTGAGGGACGAACATGATAGGGAATCTCGGTTTATCGTACTTGATAGCGCTCCCCAACTCGCTCGTTCCTCGCTCTTGAGGATGACGTTTTAGTACGAGCTGACTGGGTATGTGCGCTATTTAATCGCGAACATTGAACCAAAGTTGAAGCATTGGAACCACACTTCGCTGCTTGAGAAGCCAATCTTATCAAAGCGTTCCTTGTGGACAGGGATCGAGTCTGGACGCATCACGTTTTCGATTGCACTACGTTTTTGGCTTACTTCAAGCTCGCTGTATCCATTGGCACGTTTGAAATCATGGTGCAGATCGATAAGCAGTTCATTTGAACTTTCATCTTCGAATACGTATTTTTCTGACAGAATTAAGATCCCGCCCGGGCGCAAGCCTGCATAAATTCTCTCAAGCAGAGCGTATCGGTCGTCGGGAGACAGAAATTGCAGCGTAAAGTTAAGAACAACAACAGAGGCGTCTTTAATTTCTACTTCACGGATGTCGGCTTCAATGACTTCTACTGGCGTGTCACTGCGGTAAGCATTAACGTGCAACTTACAGCGTTCAACCATCGCTTGTGAATTATCAACAGCGAAAATGGTGCAGCCTTCTTGCTGAATATGGCGACGCATAGAAAGTGTCGCCGCGCCAAGAGAGCAGCCTAGGTCATAAATATTTGAATGTGGCTTTACAAAGCGCTCAGCCAACATGCCGATTGCAGAGATGATATTGCTATAGCCAGGCACCGAGCGTTGAATCATATCCGGAAATACTTCAGCAACCCTTGCATCAAAGGTGAAGTCTCCAATTTTATCAATAGGAGCGGAAAAGATATTGTCTGTGTTGCTCATGGCATTTTCTCTCGACAGTCAGCGTAATTGGCACAAAATTCATACCAAATAAAAGGGGACGTATTTTACGTAAAAAAAGCGCGGCTGTCACGAAAACTGAGATTTAGCTCAAGGTTCGAAGTTACTGATAGGTGATGGGCTAGAACATCGAGATTTGATGATTGCCTTTCTGTGCTGGAAATTGAGCGAGATCAGGCAATATAAGTGATGTATTTTCAGACACTTGTTTTTGTAGCTGCTTATAAATAGCAATAGCGAGTTCAGGTGCGTGATTATTGTCTGGGGTGTGGATCATTAAATAGGGTTGTTTGCCTTCATTAAGCCAGTTTGGAATTTTGGCAAACCAAGGCTTAAAAAATTCAATATTAGGTTCTTGATCTGGGTGGCCAATAAATCGAATCATAGGATTATTGGCGGTCGCAATCGCATGCACGGGAACGCGTGGTTTTTTCTGATGAGCATCGATCACCGCTTCTGTGGTTGGTGGTGCGGAGAAAACGGGACGGCTATCTATAATAATGCGATTGATCCCTTCTTCTATTAACCAATGATTGAAGCGCTTTTCCGCATCGCCCTTATCAAAAAAACCAAGGTGACGAACCTCTACGCCGAGCTGCATATTTTTGGGGAACAAGGTACAAAACTTTTGCAGGGCAGGGAGCATACTAGGTTCAAAACTGTGTGGTAGCTGAATCGTCCATTGGCCAATACGGTCGTGCAGTGGCGACATGGTCATTAAAAACTCTTTGAGCTCGGCTTGGCAGTGCCTAAGTTGTTGCTGGTGGGTGATGAACTTTGGCAGCTTGAAGGTGAACCTAAAATCATCGTGACTGGCGGCTTTCCAGTTGTTAACGGTCGACATACTCGGTGTGGCGTAGAAGGTCGTGTTGCCTTCAACCGTATGAAAAACTTGTGTGTACTTCTCTAAGCGTTCAGCGGGTTTTGTTCCCTTACCATAGAACTGACTTTGCCACTCGGAATGAGACCACATGGTTAATCCAAGTCTTAGAGGTAAAGTTTCTGTTGTTATTACACGATCATCCATCTATTACACCGTTATTCATCACGCTATCAGTCATTACAAAAAGTTTTTGGTTTGAAATTAGGGCGTGTTGATCTTTCGAGCTGGTTTTTGCAGCGAGTTGCTGGGTATTTATACAAGGCAGAGGCTTTGATGTGTAGCTAGCCTACATGAGAAGCCGATAACGTAGTAGAAATACCCAGCAAACGCTGCCCGAAGGGTTCGGCTAAAAGCGTTTTACTCTTTGTTGAGGGAGATTTGCTTAGAATGACTAGGCTACTTTTCCCTCGCCGCGATTAAAACGCTTTTATCTCGAACAAAATTTAACCACGAAAGGTCAACGCGCCCTAAAATCTACTTTACGAGAGTTTTGCTGATTAAGGTACTTTCGAGATATAATTAGCGCAATTTTTTCGGTTTTGATGAATCTTTGCGCACTTGATGGGCTAAAAAGCAGCAAAGCCAGATAAAACATAATAAATTCGAATGTGGAAGGTCGATTTTAAACGAGTTTCCGCGTATAAATGTTCCTTTGCTCTGTTGTGTGGAATGACCACTGACAGCTTGGAAACTAGTAAATAATTAAGAGATTGGGAAATTCATTATGCGTACCCATTACTGTGGTAACCTGAACAAGTCCCTGGCGGGACAAACTGTAGAATTGTGCGGCTGGGTAAACCGTCGCCGTGATTTAGGCGGTCTTATCTTTATCGATATGCGAGATCGTGAAGGCGTCGTTCAGGTTGTTGTCGATCCAGATATGAAAGATATCTTCCCGATCGCTAACCAACTGCGTAATGAATTCTGTATCAAGTTTACTGGTGAGGTACGTGTTCGTCCTGACAGCCAAGTAAATAAAGATATGGCGACGGGTGAAGTTGAGCTTTACGCAACTGGCCTTGAGATCATCAACCGTTCAGAAGCGCTTCCACTAGATTTCAACCAAACGAACTCTGAAGAACAGCGTCTTAAGTACCGTTACATCGATCTTCGTCGTCCAGAAATGAGCGATCGTATTAAGCTTCGTGCACGTGCTTCTAGTTTCGTTCGTCGTTTCCTAGACGAGAACCTGTTCCTAGACATCGAAACGCCAGTACTAACGAAAGCGACACCTGAAGGCGCTCGTGACTACCTAGTGCCAAGCCGTGTTCATAAAGGTAGCTTCTACGCACTTCCTCAATCTCCTCAGCTGTTCAAGCAACTGCTGATGATGTCTGGTTTTGACCGTTACTACCAAATCGTTAAATGTTTCCGTGATGAAGATTTACGTGCTGACCGTCAGCCTGAATTTACTCAAATCGATATCGAAACATCTTTCATGACTTCTCAAGAAGTGCGTAACGTGACTGAGAAGCTTGTTCACGATATGTGGAAAGAACTTCTAGATGTTGAACTGGGTCAATTCCCAGTAATGCCTTTCTCTGAAGCGATTCGTCGTTTCGGTTCTGATAAGCCAGATCTACGTAACCCACTAGAACTAGTAGACGTTGCTGACTTACTGAAAGGTGTAGAGTTTAAAGTATTCTCTGGCCCTGCGAACGACGAAAAAGGTCGCGTAGCAGTAATCCGTGTACCGGGTGGCGCTAAGCTGACTCGTAAGCAAATCGACGGTTACGCAGAGCACGTAGGTATCTACGGTGCGAAAGGTCTAGCTTGGATGAAGGTTAACGACCGTGCTGCTGGCATGGAAGGTATCCAATCTCCAGTTGCTAAGTTCCTAAACGAAGACGTAATCAACAGTCTTCTTGAGCGCACTCAAGCTGAATCTGGCGATATCATCCTATTTGGTGCAGATAAAGCGAACATCGTTGCTGAAGCAATGGGCGCACTTCGTATCAAACTAGGTGATGACCTAGAGCTAACAGATAAGAAAGCGTGGGCTCCTCTTTGGGTTATTGATTTCCCAATGTTCGAAGAAGATGGCGAAGGCAATCTTCACGCTATGCACCACCCATTCACATCACCACTTGGTGTGAACGCGGAAGAGCTAAAATCGAACCCAGCAGCAGCTAACTCTGATGCCTACGATATGGTAATCAACGGCTACGAAGTAGGCGGCGGTTCTGTACGTATTCACAGCGCAGAAATGCAAACGGCTGTATTCGGTATCCTAGGTATCGAAGCTAAAGAACAACAAGAGAAGTTCGGTTTCCTACTTGAAGCACTTAAGTACGGTACGCCACCACACGCAGGTCTAGCATTCGGTCTTGACCGTTTAGCAATGCTTCTTTGTGGTACAGAGAACATCCGTGACGTTATCGCATTCCCGAAAACAACAGCTGCAGCATGTCTATTAACAGACGCGCCAAGCCTAGCAAACCCAGCATCATTGGAAGAGCTAGCAATCGCTGTTAACTTAGCGAAGAAAGAAGACTAATCAAACGAATAAGCTCAACTTTCTAATCAAGCAGTGAGTTTTCGATAGAGCTTAAGTCTTAGATAGCACTTAAGCTTTCAACAAAACTTAGTTTTTGATAGAACTTTTTCTTTCGCAGAACAACGAAATGCCCGTTAATTTGACGGGCATTTTTTTTTGCGTTCGATATACTAAGCTCATAAAGCATGTATAAATAATCAGTATTGAAGTTATGTCTATTATCTTAGGGATTGACCCTGGTTCTCGTATTACCGGCTATGGCGTGATTCGTCAAAATGGTCGTCATCTATATTACTTAGGTAGTGGTTGTATTCGTACTTCCGAAAAAGAACTGCCAGGTCGCTTAAAGCAAATCTATGCGGGCGTGAGTGAGATCATTACTCAGTTTCAGCCTGACGTATTCGCGATCGAACAAGTGTTCATGGCGAAGAATGCCGATTCAGCACTTAAACTTGGCCAAGCTCGTGGCAGTGCGATTGTAGCAGCAGTGAATGCTGATTTGCCTGTACATGAGTATGCGGCTCGTTTGATCAAACAAGCGGTGACAGGTAACGGTGGCGCTGATAAGTCGATGGTTCAGAATATGGTGATGAGTATGCTCAAACTACCCGCTAAGCCACAAGCCGATGCAGCCGATGCTCTAGGCGTAGCGATCACTCACGCTAACACCAATAAAACCTTGGTCGCACTCGCAGGTAAAGCGACAGGTGCGAGAAAAGGGCGTTATCGTTAAGTCCCATCCCTCCGCTTTCTAAAAACTTGCGTTACGTGAGCCTCACGCCCTGTTTGGCTCATATCAAAACAATACGCCGCTAAATCCTTGAGGAAATGAGATCTTTCGAACAGAACCCAGATAATAACATTGCGTATCATTTAACATGTTATTAACATTGGTCGGAGGTCTTACAAGTTAATCAAGGATGATCACTGATGAACCCAATCAAGCTGTGGCGCGCGCTGTTTCTACCCAAAAGCAATGGGTGGAGTAACAACGAAGTCAGACAAGCCGATATCTTATTACTCTTCACTTTTATCGCATTCTTCGTGGGCGTCTATAGCTTAATCAAGTGGACTAAGCATGAAGAGCAACTCTTGGTCGCCACATCTGTATTTCTTATCGTATTCGAACTGATCTCAGCACTTCTACTCCGTATGACGAGTAAGCCGAGCCTTGCACTTAACTTTGGTTTTGTCGGCATGGCCGTACACGCGTTGAACATTATTTACCAAAGCGGTGGGGTTGTGGCTTCCACCCAAGCTTATTGGGTGCCTTTGTTAGTGGTCGCTTTTTTCTTATCAGGAACACGAATTGTGGCTTTGGTGTGGAGTGGGCTGGTTATCGGTGTTTCATTAGTGATGACTTCAGCACATCTCAATGGATTTACATTTCCCCAGCTTGAGCTAACCCCTGATGCGGTAGTGGTAGAAACTTGGTCCGGTGTGATTATGCCGCTGGTGGTGATCTGCATTGCCCAAGCATTTACTGCGAAACAGAAAGAGGTGGCGATCGAAATGGCAGAGGATGCGATTTCAGAAAGCCAACACGTTGCCAACCAAGCGACGCAAAGTGAAGGTCGGCTCTCTATCGTGCTCGACCAAGCCAATTCGAATTCAGAGAGTCTACAAGGTGTTTCGGTTCATTTAGACCAGCAATCGCAAGACCTGCATGCTCAAGTCGAAGTGTTGAATGTCAATTGTGAATCTCAAGCGAGTGCAGCAGAACAGATGAGCCAACAACTCCATCAAATGACTCAAGGCATCGAAGAATCCAATTCATTTGTAGGTGAACTGAAAGAGCGTAGCGAAGCGGTTGGCACCAAAGCGCAAAAGAGCTCAGAGTCATTAGAAGCCTCAACCGATGCGATCAGCCAGATCATTCAAAGTAATCAAGAAATTATGAAAGTCGCTGATTTGATTACCTCGGTTGCTGAGCAAACCAACTTATTGGCTCTCAATGCTGCAATCGAAGCTGCGCGCGCAGGTGAACAAGGACGAGGCTTTGCTGTGGTGGCCGATCAAGTGAGAGAGCTGTCCGCCAAAAGCAGTCATTCGGCGATAGAGATTCGAACTTTGTTAGACCGCAGTAAAGAAGAAGTGGAAAACGGTCGAGCCATTATTGAAACTACGGCGAATGAAATGAACGGTATCATATCTGAGGTTCAAACCATTTCTACTGATGTTAATCAGCTCACCAATATCATGGCTATGCAGATGAGCTCTCTGAAAGAACTCGATCTCGCGAGTTCAGAGGTGGCGCAGAGTGTGGCAGAAACTAAATCTGTATCGGGTTTAGTGGCCAATTATGGTTCTGAATTAACAGGCCATGTTACTTCGGTAAAAGAACTGGTTGAAAGCCTGAATAGTGTGGTTTCTCAAGCTAAGCAAGCTTAAATAAATCACCTTAATAAACACAAAGAACTGGATAAGCATCCAGTTCTTTTATATTCTGTCCGTCAAATAATATTCCATCAAGAGAGTGAATTGTGATCGGACGCCTACGCGGTACATTAATAGAAAAACAGCCACCAGAGTTGCTAATCGAAGTCAGTGGTGTTGGTTATGAAGTACAAATGCCAATGAGCTGTTTTTATGAATTACCAAACGTTGGCGAAGAGGCAATTATCTACACTCACTTTGTCGTACGTGAAGATGCGCAACTACTTTATGGTTTCAATACGGTAAAAGAGCGTGCTCTGTTCCGTGAAGTCATCAAAGCAAATGGTGTAGGTCCTAAGCTAGGCCTTGGTATCCTTTCAGGCATGACGGCAAGTCAGTTTGTTCAGAGTGTTGAACGTGAAGACATCTCTACGCTAGTTAAACTTCCGGGTGTGGGTAAGAAAACCGCAGAGCGTCTTGTCGTTGAAATGAAAGACCGCCTGAAAGGGTGGGGCGCAGGTGATCTGTTTACGCCTGCAACGGATGCTGCGCCAATGGACTCGATGCCAGCGGTTCACGATGCTGAAGAAGAAGCGGTAAGCGCACTACTTGCGTTGGGTTATAAACCGACTCAAGCCTCTAAAGTTGTTGCTCAAGTGGCTAAAGATGGCATGACCAGCGAACAATTGATTCGCGAAGCACTGAAGTCGATGGTTTAATACCTCATATACTTGTTCTACAAAATAGACTCATTCACTTTGCCTGTGCGCAGAGTTAGGAATAACAGAATTTATGATTGAAGCCGATCGCCTGATTGCACCGGATAATCCGGTCTTTAAAGATGAAGATGTCATTGATCGCGCAATACGCCCTAAAGCACTTGCCGACTATCAAGGTCAGGACCACGTTCGTAACCAGATGGAGATTTTCATTCAAGCCGCTCAAATGCGAAATGAAGCTCTGGATCATCTGTTGATTTTTGGCCCTCCCGGTTTAGGTAAAACCACGTTGGCAAACATTGTTGCCAATGAAATGGATGTGAGCATCCGTACCACTTCAGGCCCTGTTCTTGAGAAAGCCGGTGACCTTGCGGCGCTACTGACTAACCTTGAAGAAAATGACGTTCTGTTCATTGATGAAATCCACCGTTTGAGCCCTGTGGTTGAAGAGGTGCTTTATCCTGCGATGGAAGACTACCAATTGGATATCATGATTGGTGAAGGCCCTGCGGCACGTTCTATCAAGATTGATCTTCCTCCGTTCACTTTGATTGGCGCAACCACTCGCGCTGGCTCACTGACGTCTCCGTTACGTGACCGTTTCGGCATTACCCAGCGTCTTGAGTATTACAAAGTAGAAGATCTTCAAAATATCGTTCAACGCAGCGCGGATTGCCTTGGCCTATCTCTGGAGTCTGAAGGTGCATTAGAAATTGCTCGCCGTGCGCGTGGTACACCACGTATTGCTAACCGTTTACTACGTCGTGTTCGTGACTATGCGGAAGTGAAAGGCGATGGACATATTTGCCCAGACGTTGCAGATAAAGCGCTTAACATGTTGGATGTCGATACTAAAGGTTTCGACTACATGGATAGAAAGCTTCTGCTCGCAATTATGGAGAAGTTTGGTGGCGGTCCGGTTGGTATCGACAACATGGCTGCCGCGATTGGTGAAGAGAGAGACACCATTGAAGATGTGTTAGAGCCTTACTTGATACAACAAGGTTACTTACAAAGAACGCCAAGAGGTCGAATCGCGACCGACAGAGCGTATTTACACTTTGGAATAGATAAACCGTCTAATCGTTAAATTATTCATTTTCAAAGATCCCAGTTGCATAAGCGCTGGGATTTTTTGCTTTTTATTGAATAACAACTCTTTGAGCAAATCGATAAAAAGGCGAATTATCGAAATTCAAAAATGGAAACTTTGATTCCAAGTTTGATTTGGCTAACAAAAAATGAAATAAACTGTCATATCTTTTGTTAATACTTTATAGGTAGTTGTAATTGGTATGTTGAGGTGGTGCTGGGCTTTTGTCACAGATATCATGCGCGGTTATTAACAAGGCTAAAATTGGTGTGATTTTAATCATGATTGTTTAAAAATAACTCTAATTTGCTTGAATAAAATTGATACAAATCAACGCAGACTTCTCCTATAAACCTTTTGAAACATACTGATTTTACCAGTAATATTAGCGCCAGCTATATTAGCTCATGCTTAACAATAATCCAACTATAACGGTACGTTTTTGCTACAAATTTCAATTTGTAATAACAATCACATAAATTGTTTTAACATGGATTTTTGCGGTGAATAATCACACAAGTGTCATTCAGCCGACACAAAGGAGTTACCATGATTGATGTTGTTGATCTGTCGCGATTGCAGTTTGCATTTACAGCGATGTATCACTTCCTATTTGTTCCACTGACCTTAGGTATGGCATTTCTTCTTGCCATTATGGAGTCAGTATATGTAATGACGGGCAAACAAATTTACAAGGACATGACCAAGTTCTGGGGTAAATTGTTTGGTATTAACTTTGCTCTTGGTGTAGCGACAGGCTTAACTATGGAGTTTCAGTTTGGTACAAACTGGTCTTACTATTCTCACTACGTTGGAGACATCTTCGGTGCTCCGCTAGCTATTGAAGCGCTTGTTGCATTCTTCCTAGAGTCTACTTTTGTTGGTCTTTTCTTCTTCGGTTGGGACAGATTGTCAAAGCGTCAGCACTTAGCGGTAACGTGGTTAGTAGCACTTGGCTCTAACTTCTCAGCGCTATGGATCTTGGTAGCAAACGGCTGGATGCAGAACCCAGTGGGTGCAGAATTTAACTTTGAAACCATGCGTATGGAAATGGTGAGCTTCGCTGAAGTTGTACTAAACCCAGTAGCACAAGTTAAATTTGTACACACAGTGGCGTCTGGTTACACAACGGGTGCAATGTTCATCCTTGGTATCAGCTCATACTACATTCTTAAAGGTCGTGACCTTGCCTTTGCTCGTCGCTCTTTTGCGATTGCAGCATCTTTCGGTATGGCGGCGATCCTGTCAGTAATCGTACTAGGTGATGAATCTGGCTACGAGCTTGGTGAAGTTCAAAAAGTGAAGCTCGCTGCGGTAGAAGCCGAGTGGCACACTGAAGAAGCACCAGCAGCATTTACTGTTTTTGGTATTCCAAACCAAGAAACAATGAATACTGACTACGCAATTAAAATCCCATACGTAATGGGCATCATCGCAACGCGTTCGCTTGATACTGAAGTAACGGGCCTACGTGACTTACGTGATGATCACGTTGATCGTATCCGCACTGGTATGTACGCATACGAGCTGCTTGAAAAGCTACGTTCAGGCGATAAGTCTGAAGAAAACATCGCAGCGTTCGACGAAGTGAAAGGTGACCTAGGTTACGGTCTGCTTCTTAAGCGCTACACAGACGACGTTGTTGATGCAACAGAAGACCAAATCCAAATGGCTGCGGATGATTCTATCCCAACTGTTTGGCCTCTATTCTGGTCATTCCGTCTGATGGTTGCTTGTGGCTTCATCATGCTGTTTGTATTCGGTGCGGCGTTTGTTCAAACGTGTCGTCAGAAGATCGAACAGAAACCATGGGTACTTAAAGCGGCGCTATTCTCAATCCCACTACCTTGGATTGCGATTGAAGCAGGTTGGTTCGTTGCTGAGTTTGGTCGTCAGCCATGGGCGGTTGGTGAAATCCTACCGGTTAATGTGGCTGCATCAGCACTGACTATTGAACAGCTTTGGACTTCTCTATTCGCGATTCTGGCACTGTACACAGTGTTCTTGATTGCTGAAGTTTATCTAATGCTGAAATTCGCACGTAAAGGTCCAAGTAGCTTGAAGACAGGCCGTTACCACTTCGAACAAAACGATAACTCTGTTGAAGACAAAGTTAGCCGTTCAGTTGAAGTATAAGTGAGGGAATATTATGTTTGATTACGAAAGCTTACGACTTATTTGGTGGGTATTGATCGGTGTTCTACTGGTTGGTTTCGCCGTAACTGATGGCTTCGATATGGGTGTTGCAGCCCTTTCTCCTGTTATCGGTAAGAGCGACACTGAACGTCGTATTATGCTAAACACGATTGCCCCTCACTGGGATGGCAACCAAGTTTGGCTTATCACTGCTGGTGGTGCATTGTTTGCTGCATGGCCACTGGTTTACGCGACGTCTTTCTCTGGTTTCTACTTCGCAATGTACGCGACGTTAGCAGCGCTTTGGCTACGTCCACTTGCTCTTGATTACCGCTCTAAGATTGAAGATCCTAAATGGCGTAAAACTTGGGACTACGCACTTTGCTTTAGTGGCACAGTACCACCAATCATTTTCGGTGTGGCATTTGGTAACCTACTACAAGGTGTACCATTTGATCTGAACGAATTTATGATGTCTAAGTACCATGGTACGTTCTTTGCTCTGCTTAACCCATTTGCATTGCTTTGTGGTGTGTTGGCTCTGATGTTGTTCGTGATGCAAGGTGCAACATGGCTTCAAATGAAGACAACAGAAGAACTGCACAGCCGCGCTCGTAACGTTGCTCAGATCACTGGCCTAATTGCTATTGCTCTGTTCGTTATCGGTGGCTTCTGGGTTCAGTCTATTGAAGGCTATGTAATCACAAGCACGATGGACACGTTTGCTGATTCAAACCCACTAAACAAAGAAGTATCACTTCAAGTTGGTGCTTGGATGACAAACTTCGAAACGTATCCTGCAATGTGGGCTGCGCCGATCCTTGGTGTAGTAATGCCACTGCTTGCTGTGATTGCATCTCGCTTTGAGCGTGGTGGTTTCGCATTCTTGTTCTCAAGCCTATCTAACGCTGGTGTTATTTTAACGGCTGGTTTTGCAATGTTCCCATTCGTAATGCCATCAAGCCTGAACCCTAGCCATAGTTTGACTATGTGGGATTCAACAGCGAGTGAGTTAACGCTTGGTCTTATGACCGGAGTTGCGGCGGTAATGGTTCCTGTGATTCTTGGCTACACAACTTGGACATACTACAAAATGTTCGGTCGTCTAGATAAGAAACATATCGAAGATAACGACGTTTCAGCTTACTAAGCTAGAAGTTAAATAACTTAGGAGAAATTTTATGTGGTATTTCGCATGGATTTTGGGTGTACTTCTAGCATGTGCATTCGGCATCATCAATGCTCTATGGTTAGAGCATTCAGAAATGATGGATAAAGACAGTGAGTAATCTCGCGGAGCAAATCGCTAAACTGCATCAACCAATGGATAAGACTCTGTTAAGAGCTTTATCCCTCGTATTGGGTTTCATGCATGTTGGTTTAGTGATGTGGGATCCTGAAGCGTATGCGACAAGCATCGGTGGCTTTAACGCGATCATCGGGCCAATGTTTATTTGGGCAGTGTGCTCAAGCATGGTTTACGGTATCGGGTTTAAGCCTAGAGCTTGGATGTGGCAGCTACTGTTTAGCCCATACGTTTCACTCACAATTTTGCTCTACCTAACTGTGTTGCGCCTTTTATAAAAGGCAGAAGATTTAGGTTCATAACGACGTGAACCTTTATACTTGTTGGGTTTTTAGCCAAAAAGAGGTCATCTTATACAGATGGCCTTTTTTTTCGTCTATTAAATCAAAAAATTCACAGCGATATACTATTAATGATAAGGAGTTAGGTTATAGTGAGATCTTTATCGTTTTGGACTGTGGTATCAAATTGCAGGGAATATCTAAGCCATTTACGTGGCCAGTGACAGTGTATTACGAAGACACCGATGCAGGTGGTGTTGTATACCATTCAAACTATCTTAAGTTTTTCGAACGCGCTCGAACTGAGATGTTGCGCTCAATTGGCGTCTCTCAGCAAGTCTTGTTAGAACAAAATATCGGTTTTGTAGTCCGACATATGGACATTGATTTTATTCAAGGTGCGCGACTTGATGATTCTTTACAAGTCATTACAAATATTTACGAGTTGAAGCGAGCTACCTTGGTCTTCTGTCAAGAGATCGTAAATCCTGATGGCAAGGCATTGTGTAAAGCAATGGTTAAGGTAGCATGTATCGATAATCAAAAAATGAAACCCAAAGCAATGCCAACATTTATTCTCACGGAGCTAACGAATAGTGACTGCTGAAATCTCAATCTTAGGCCTAATTTTAGAAGCTAGCTTACTAGTTAAGATGGTCATGCTGATTCTTATGGGCATGTCTGTTGTTTCTTGGGCAATGATCATAAAAAGAAGTAAAGTATTATCTCAAGCTTCTAAACAAACTGACGTATTTGAAGATAAGTTCTGGTCAGGCGTTGATCTCGCAAAACTGTACCAAGAGAGCAATAAGCGCAAAGACGAGCTTTCTGGTACTGAAGAAATTTTCTACGCAGGCTTTACTGAGTTTGCTCGCCTTCGTAAATCGAATGCAACATCTCCTGACTTCATTATGGAAGGCACTGGCCGTGCAATGCGCGTAGCGGTTGCCCGTGAAGTAGACGAGCTAGAAACCAACTTACCTTTCTTAGCAACCGTTGGTTCTATCAGTCCATACATCGGCCTATTTGGTACGGTTTGGGGCATCATGCACTCATTCATCGCATTAGGTGAAGTGAAGCAAGCGACATTAGCAATGGTTGCTCCTGGTATTGCAGAGGCGCTGATCGCGACAGCAATGGGCCTATTCGCGGCGATTCCAGCTGTAATGGCTTACAACCGCTTTAGCAGTCGAGTCGGTAAGCTAGAGCACAACTATGCGACTTTCTCTGAAGAGTTCCACAGTATTCTTCACCGTCAAGCGATGGCTGGCAGGGAATAATAGATGGCCGGATACCAACCTAAAAAACGCAAAATGACAGCAGAGATTAACGTTGTACCTTACATCGACGTTATGCTTGTTTTGCTGATTATTTTTATGGTGACTTCGCCATTCGTTACTCAAGGCGTAGACGTTGAATTGCCTAAGGCTTCAACGGCTCAGTCTGCACAAGATCTATTGGGTGACGACAATGCGAGCTTTATTATCGTTGAAGTGAACAAAGACGGTGAGCTTGGCTTGAGTGTGAACAACGAAGAAGTACAGCGTGGTTTATCAATGGAAGACATTATCGTCCGAGTGAAAGCCGAGCTGTCTCTTAAGCCAAACTCTCCAGTGGCGGTTGGTGGTGATGCCGCAACGCCTTACGCTGAAGTGGTTTTATTACTTGATGAATTAAGCCGTGCAGGTGTGCCAAAGGTTGGCCTATTAACGGATATAAGGGAATAGCTCCGTAGCATTCATGAAAGCGAATAATAAGAAATCCAATAATTTTAGATCACCGCTTCTTATCTCTCTTGGGCTGCACGTCATCTTATTCGTTGCGCTTATTTGGGGGGCGGATTTCACAATGTCGGAACCAAAGCCTACTGGGCAGATGGTTCAAGCCGTGGTGATTGATCCTCAGTTGGTTCGCCAACAAGCTCAACAGATTCGTCAACAAAGAGAAGCAGCGAGTAAGAAAGAGCAAGAGCGTCTAGACAAACTAAGACGTGAAAGCGAACGACTTGAAAAAAATCGTAAAGCTGAAGAAGAGAACATTCGAAAGCTGAAAGAAAAGCAGGCTAAAGAAGCGAAAGCCGCTCGCGAAGCGGAAAAGCGTCGAGTTGAGAATGAAAAACAACGTAAAGTTGAAGAGACTCGTTTAAAGCAAGAACAAAAGAAAGCCGCTAAAGCAGAAGCTGATCGTAAATTGAAAGAAGCAGCGGTTGTGAAAGCGGAAAAAGAGCGCAAAGCCAAAGAAGTGGCGATAGCTAAAGCTGAACAAGAACGCGTGGCAAAAGAAAAGGCCGCGAAAGAAGCTGCAGATAAAGCTCGTAAAGAAAAAGAAGCCGCTGAACGTGCTGAAAAGCAACGTATAGCGAAAGAGAAAGAAGCGGCAGCCGCAGCGGAGAAAGCGCGCAAAGCAAAAGAAGCTGCAGCAAAAGCTGAAAAAGAGCGTAAACAGCAAGAAGCAGCATTGAACGACATCTTTGCTGGGCTGGAGACTGAATCGACTCAAAACTCTTCAGCAAGACAACAGTTTATTAGTGATGAAGCACAGCGTTACGGCGCTATTTATACCCAACTGATTCAGCAGAACCTGTTGTTAGAAGACAGCTATAGAGGACGCTCATGTCGAGTGAACCTTAAGCTGATTCCAACTGGCTCTAACGCGATATTGGGTAGCTTAAGTATCTTAGATGGCGATAGCCGTTTATGTGCAGCAACCAAGCGTGCAGTGGCACAAGTGCAATCTTACCCGTTGCCGAAAGACCCAGACATTGTGAAATCACTGAAAGACATTAACTTAACTGTATCACCAGAGTAAAAGGACGAACTTGTGTTAAAGAAACTATTACTGAGTTTTGTTTTCTTAATAGCTACAAGCAGCCAGTTTGCACACGCGGCACTGGAGCTGGTTATTACAGACGGTATTAACTCCGCAAGACCTATCGCTATTGTCCCTTTCCGTTGGGAAGGTGCAGAGCCATTGCCACACGATGTATCAGCGGTTATTGCTTCTGACTTACAACGCAGTGGTAAATTCAGCCCAGTTGCAACAAGCAAGATGCCACAGACGCCTTACAGCGAAAGTGAGGTGGATTTTGATGCTTGGACTAACTTAGGCGTTGATTCATTGCTAACCGGTAGCATCACTAAAAATGCTGAAGGGCAATATGTAGTCAACTACCAGTTGATTGACATTGTTCGTGGTCAACTGACCAAAGGACAAAGCCGTGCACTCAGCGATGAAGGCCAATTAGTACTTTCTAAAGATCACGTGTTGTTCAATAAGAAAGCGACGGTTCCGGGTAAACGCTTGAGAGAGTACGCACACCGTATTTCTGATTTAGTGTATGAAGAACTGACTGGTGAGAAAGGCGCGTTTTTAACTCGTATTTCTTATGTGGTAGTGAACGACAAAGATAAATACCCATACCAACTTCGTGTTGCTGACTACGATGGTTTTAACGAGCGCTTGGTACTTCGTTCTAAGCAACCTCTAATGTCACCGGCATGGTCACCAGACGGCAAAAAGCTTGCTTATGTGAGCTTCCAAAATGGCCAAGCTGAAATATTCATCATGAATATTTACACGGGTGAGCGTGAGAAAGTAACTTCATACCCTCGTCATAATGGTGCGCCAAGATTCTCGCCAGATGGTAAAACATTGGCATTGGTATTGTCTAAAACAGGCAGCCTTCAGGTGTACACACTTGACCTTGCTAGCCGTAAGCTGACTCAAATTACTCGTGGCCGCTCTAATAACACGGAACCATTCTGGCACCCAGATGGCAAGTCTCTTATTTTCACATCGGATCGTGGTGGTAAACCACAGATTTATAATGTAAATTTGTCCAATAATTCGACTTCTCGTATTACTTGGCAAGGTAGCCAAAACTTAGGTGGCCAGATCACCCCTGATGGTCGATTCCTAATCATGGTCAATCGCAGTAATTCAGGCTTCAACTTGGCTAAGCAAGATTTGGAAACCGGTGCGGTTCAGGTGCTAACAAAGACATTGTTAGATGAATCTCCAAGTATTGCGCCAAATGGAGGTATGGTTATCTATAGCTCTATTTACAACAAAACAAACGTATTATCGATGGTTTCTATCGATGGCCGTTTCAAAGCTAGATTACCGGCAACCAACGGACGTGTAAGAGCGCCTGCATGGTCACCGTTCCTCTAGTTAAAGTGATATATTCTTTTAGCTATTGATAGTGTTAACTATTGTGGCAATTAACTATCTATAGCACTTAGTCGCTGTAGAAACTAAGTTTGATAACGTAAGGAAAAAAAGATGCAACTTAACAAAGTTCTTAAAGGCTTGATGATTGCACTACCAGTGATGGCAGTAACGGCATGTAGCTCAACTGATGAAGCAACATCTGCAACTTCAGGTACTGAAAGCAACCAAACAACTTCAGGTTCAGAAGGCAACGTAGACACAACTGTTGTAACGCCAATTGATGCTAACGCTCAACTGTCTGAGCAAGAGCTTAAAGAGCAAGCGCTACGCGAAACTCAAACAATCTACTTTGCATTCGATAACTCTACTATCGCTGGCGACTACGAAGAAATTCTAGCAGCTCACGCAGCTTACCTAAGCAACAACGTTGACATGAACGTTACTATCGAAGGTCACGCTGACGAACGCGGTACTCCTGAGTACAACATCGCACTTGGCGAGCGTCGTGCACAAGCTGTAGCGAAATACCTACAAGCTCTAGGTGTTCAAGCAGACCAAATCTCTATCGTAAGCTACGGTGAAGAGAAGCCACTTCTTCTAGGTCAATCTGAAGATGTGTACGCTAAAAACCGTCGCGCAGTACTAGTTTACTAATTTTAGTAGACTATATAATTGAGGAATTGCCTCATGTTCAGTAACACAAAGCGAGTCATTTTGCTTTCGTTACTGGCAAGTGCAGCGAACACTACGTTCGCTGCACCAGCTCCAGTATCCGATCTCAATAGCACCGCAACCAATTCATCATCTTCCTCTCAAGCAGCGTCTGCATCTAACGAATCAGATATTGAGCGTTTAGAGCGCCTGCTTCAAAATCGCAATCTCGTTCAGCTTCAAATGCAACAGCAAATCGACGACATGGCACTGGAGATCAGTGAACTTCGTGGTGAGCTGGAACGAAACAGCTACGATATGAAGCAAATGCTAGAGCGCCAACGCGAACTGTTCATTGAACTGGATCGTGTGAGAGGCGAGGTGAAAGCAGCAGGAACGGCAACGGTAGCAGTAGCGGTGAGCGAAGGCTCTAAAGACGCTTCTGGTACGTTCAGTACTGATATGGATGAGCAAACCGCTTATCAAAATGCTGTAGATATGATTCTAAAGCAACGAGACTATACGGGTGCTATCACAGCATTTCAAAAGTTTCAAAAAGACTTCCCAGATTCAACCTTCACACCTAACTCACACTACTGGTTAGGTCAGCTTTATTTTGCTAAGAAGCAAGATAAAGAAGCCGTGAAGAGCTTTGCCGCTGTTGTGTCATACAAAGACTCAAATAAGCGAGCAGATGCGCTGGTTAAGCTTGGTGACATAGCTGCACGCAACAACAACGCGGCGCAAGCTAAGAAATATTACCAACAAGTCGTTACCGAGTACCCAAACAGTGCTTCGGCTAAAGTGGCTAAAACCCACTTGTAAAACAAAATAGGGGTGCTCAGGTACCTCTTTTTTATACCTGATCACTCCCGTTTAGTGTCTACTTATCTTCTTTATGCTGCCAACACATCGCCTTGTTTATGCGTTTTAAGTATTAGCTAGTCACTACTTGCAACCAATCCTTTTTGATCCTTATCGCTGTCCTGTGTAGAATACTCTAATCCTCGGAAGAAGTTGCGTAGAGCAAGAGCAATGAGTCATATACTAGATAAAATCGATACAGTTTACCCGTTTCCGCCTAAGCCAGTTCCATTGAGCGACGCTCAGAAACAGGCCCACATCGCAAACATCAAAAAACTACTTCAAGAAAAAGATGCAGTTCTAATTGCACACTACTACACCGATCCTGAAATTCAGGCTCTGGCAGAAGAAACTGGTGGTTTCGTTGGCGATTCATTAGAAATGGCTAAGTTTGGTAACCGTCATTCAGCAAGCACTTTGATTATCGCTGGTGTTCGTTTTATGGGTGAATCTGCAAAGATCCTTACCCCTGAAAAACGCATTTTAATGCCAACGCTTGAAGCTGAATGTTCACTTGATCTGGGTTGTCCTGCTGACAAATTTACAGAATTTTGTGATGCTCACCCTGACCACACTGTGGTTGTATACGCGAACACCTCTGCAGCGGTTAAAGCTCGCGCAGATTGGGTGGTTACGTCGAGCATTGCTTTGGAAATTGTTGAAAGCTTAGATGCTGAAGGCAAACCCATTATTTGGGGGCCAGACCGCCACCTAGGTTCTTACATTGCAAATCAAACTGGCGCTGACATGTTGCTTTGGCAAGGTGAGTGTATCGTTCATGATGAATTCTCAGCTGATGCTTTGAAGAAAATGAAATCGGTCTACCCAGACGCGGCTATTTTGGTTCACCCTGAATCACCAGCAAGCGTGGTTGAACTGGCTGATGCTGTAGGCTCAACAAGCCAACTGATCAAGAAGGCGAAAGAGCTACCTCATCCACAGATGATTGTCGCGACAGACAAAGGTATCTTCTTTAAGATGCAACAATTGGTTCCTGAAAAAGAGCTGATTGAAGCGCCGACTGCGGGTGCTGGTGCAACTTGTCGCAGCTGCGCACACTGTCCTTGGATGGCTATGAATGGCCTTGAAGCGATTGAAAACGCACTTGAGCATGGTGGTAAGCAACACGAAATTTTCGTTTCTGACGAACTACGTGTGAAGTCTCTTATCCCATTGAACCGCATGCTAGATTTTGCCGAACAGCTTAACCTACAGGTTAAAGGCAACGCTTAATTTCGTTGCCGTGATGATATATAGCAGTCCAGCTTAATCACTGTTTTGCTTTTCTCATCAAGAGAAAAACCAGCCGAGTGCTGGTTTTTTTGTATCTGAATATTGGCTATCGATATCAATGTTGTTCTTATGTATCTTTTTCTGATGATATATCTTGTTGATATCGCGTATTTTTTCTAGCATGTAAGTAAGAGATTAAGATTGGGGCTCGAATGATAATCTGGTTACAACTCAAACGCTGGATCAAAGCAAACATCTTTGTTTTGAATGGCAAAAACTTACTGTTTACGTTTCTAGGCTACATATTCTTGTCGTGGTCGATGCTGTACGTCGCTGGTGAAACGGATTTAACCAACTCAATCACAACATTTGCCTATTATCTGGTCGTGACAGCGTCAACCGTTGGTTACGGAGATCTGTCACCGACAACGGATGCAGGTCGATGGATTGTAATCCTATTTGTTATTCCCGGTGGGCTGAGCCTTTTCGCAGCTTTGCTCGGTAAGGTTGCAACCGAAGGTGTTGAATATTGGCGAGCAGGCTTGCTAGGAAAAAGGAGAGTTAGAGTGGACAACCACATTTTGATGCTGGGATGGAATGAACAAAGAACTATTCACCTCATCCGCATGCTGCAACACGAAGAAACGGGTAAGCGACCAATCGTATTATGTACTCGTTCAGATATCGAAAACCCGTTACCCGGTGAAATCAATTTCGTCAAAGTAAACAGCTACACAGATGGCAAAGAGATGGAGAAAACGGGTATTGAGTCTGCGAGTTGCATTCTGATTGATAACCCAGAAGACGACATTACCCTGTCTGCAGCACTTTACTGTGCTAACCGAAATCCGAAAGCTCACTTACTGGTTTATTTTAAAGATGAAGCGTTGAGCGACCTGCTACATAAGCATTGTCCAAATTCAGAATGTATTCCTGCTGTGGGTGCGGAAATGCTGGCTAAAGCTGCTGTTGACCCTGGTTCTAGTGCGCTTCACCAAGAGCTATTAAGTTCCACAAGAGGCATGACACAGTATTCAACGTACTTCCCTGAAAATGCTGAGCCTGTCACCGTTGCGCCTATTTTCTCAGTGTTTAAAGAGAAGTATCAAGCAACGCTGATCGCGATTGATACGGGTAGTGGTATTGAACTTAACCCAGAACTTGATCAAGTTGTCAGCAGTGGGACTAAGTTATTTTATATTGCCGATGAACGTATCGATCACTTTGATTGGAAAGGCTTTTAAGCTAACACCGTTCCTTCAGATCTAAAAAAGGCCTCATCGTGAGGCCTTTTTGTTATCGTTTGATCGAGTTAAGCAAGTTGAGCTTAATTCTTTTGCACTGCTTATCTAGCTTATTGAGCTTCTGCTAGTGCGATACCACGCTGCGTTAGACCGCAAAGCATCACTGGAACCGCGTTGAAGATCTCTTCGAATTGCTCTAAGCCTTCAATGCCTTGTTCTGCAAGCGTTGCAATTGACGTTTCTGGATCGTAAAGCATACTTAGAGAAAGTAATACACCACCGACAAGGGCGTTGTCTTCGCTCTCTTCAGGCATTAGTGTTTCCCAGTCATCACGGGCGATCTGCCAGCCTTGAAGTAAGCCTTCACAGAAATCACGAGCAGCGGTGTTCACCACTTCTGCATCATCTAATTGGCACGCTTCAGGCCAAACCCAAGTACCTTCGATTAGCTCAGGACGTGTTTTATTCCAAAGCGTGATGATAACTTCAATGTAGCTTTCAAGTTGCTCACCGTCTGTAAATGGAGCAACTTCTTCGCCACCCCAAAGGAACGGTAGCCACTCATGCGGCGTTAACACATTAGGCGCCGCTGCCATTGCAGTGACAAATCCCATGGTTTTGTGTTCTGTGATTAGCTTTCCTTCCAACTCTGGAAGCGCAAGAATATCTTGTAAAGTCAAAGTGAGGTACCGTAAAAGGGAACATATTTGCGCTTATAGTACCAATGAACTTGTGCCAATCAAGCTTCAATCTAAAAAGGCTTGATGTCATGGATGATAAACACTAGGTTTAACAGAAAAGAAAACAATAAAAGAATTATGCAGATACGGTCGTCTTTAAAGAAAAAAAGTATGATAGCGCTTGGGTTATACCTTGCGATGTTTATTGCCATTGTCGGTAGTGTGACGTATTACGTCGTAGAATCCCCTGTGCGCGCCAAATTACAACAAAACCTCGACTTGCGTACACAACTTTTATCCGCATTGATTACAGAGCCACTCAGCAGCTCTCAAGGCTTTGTAAATAGTCTAGTTGGCTTTGCTCAAGCACATCACAACACTGATGATGTTATTCCGCTCTTTAAGTCGATGTTGGCGGCGAGCGACGATACGATCGTCAGTGCCGGAATTTGGCCTGAACCTTATGCGTTTGACTCTAAAAAGCGTCTTAACAGCCACTTTTTCAATAAAGCCGACGATGGAAAAATTGATCAGCTGTTTTCTTACAACAATCCTAAAAATGCTCCTTATCAAGAAGAGTATTGGTACACCTCTGTAGTCAACAAAAAACAAGGAACCATCTCTTGGAGCGATGTGTATATCGACCCATACACACACGTTCGAATGATTACTGCTTCATCGCCTTATTATTACGACGGCATTTTTGCTGGCGTTGCGACGGTGGATCTCTCGCTTGAAGAGTTGCTAGGCTTTATCAAGAACCACGCCGAAGAATACAATCTTGGCATTATGCTCAGAGATAAACTCAATCAAGTATTGGTTTCGCATAACTTCAATCTCGTTGAAGGGATCTACATCAGTAGCAATCAATTTGGTGATTTCGGTTGGCAAGTGGATGTGGTTAATTCTAAGTCACGTGTAGCAGACGAAGTATTTCGTCAGGTGATGAGTATTGAGGGCGGTATTGTTCCGCTATTACTACTTTGTGTGATGGCGGGTTACTACTTATTGAACCGTTATTTGATTAGCCCAATTACAACGATTGCCGTACAGGTAGATAGCTCGAAAGCAGGCGAAATCATCGATGTTGACTACTCAAGTGATGACGAAATCGGTCATTTGATTAAAACCTTCAACGAAAAGACCATTTATCTTGAAGCGGAAAAGGTTAAAGCTCAGGCATCCACCAATGCTAAAACTGCTTTTCTTGCGACCCTGTCACATGAAATTCGCACCCCTATGAATGGGGTATTAGGTACTGCTCAGATCCTATTAAAAACGCCTCTAAATTCTGAACAAGAGAAGCATCTAAAGAGTTTGTATGAGTCCGGTGATCACATGATGACCTTACTCAACGAGATCTTAGACTTTTCGAAGATCGAGCAGGGAAGGCTGGATCTTGATGAGACTCGCTTCCCACTCGATTCGATCATCGGCAGTATCAACAGTGTCTACTACACACTCTCTTCCGAGAAAGGGCTGCAATTCAAAGTGTACTCTGAGGTGCCTTCTGGTCGTTGGTACTTCTCAGATAAAGCACGTCTACGACAAATCTTGTTTAATCTATTGAACAACGCGGTGAAGTTTACTTCCAGAGGCTTTGTCGAGGTGTACCTGAAAGAAGTCGTAGAGGGGAGTGACACCTATCTGAGTATTCGAGTTCGCGACACCGGAATTGGTATCTCTAAAGAAGCTCAAAAGCGTATTTTTAAACCATTTGAACAAGCGGAGTCTTCGACCACAAGACGTTTTGGCGGTACAGGCCTTGGCTTAGCGATAGTGAAGAAAATTGCCCAATTGATGGATGGCAGTATTACCGTTACCAGTGAAGAAGGGATAGGCACGAGCTTTGATGTTCGATTGAAGATTCAACCATGTCAGCCTGGTGAGATAGAGAGTTTGCCACATAAGAAGTTGGACTACTCAGGCTTAAAAGTATTGATTGTCGAGGATAACCGAACGAATACGGTGATCATTGAAACCTTCATGAGCAGCAAAGGTTTCACTTGTAAGAGCGTCGAAAATGGTGAACTTGCAATACAAGCAGTGGTTGCCGAGCGCTTTGATTTGGTACTCATGGATAACCATATGCCTGTGATGGATGGCGTTGAATCAACCACAGCGATTCGTGCTTTGATAGGTGATGTGTCATCGGTACTGGTATTTGGTTGTACGGCTGATGTCTTTAAAGAGACTCGCGAACGTATGCTCGGGGCGGGTGTGGACTACATTATCGCTAAGCCGATTGATGAGCGTGAACTGGATGACGCGTTGTTCCGCTATTCAAATAAGCTTTACCAATACCATGAAGTAAAAGCGGATGCTCTCGAAAGCCAGGATGTAAAAAAACACAACTCTAAAAGTAAAAGTGAGTCACTGCCTAAACCTGATCTGCGAAATAAAGATAACACCGAAGAGCTGTTAGTGACGCTGTATGTGGCGCTAGAAGACAACAACCTAGAACTGATTCAATTTGCACTAGAGAGCCTACGTGTCCACGTTGAACCTATGAACAATGCTGAACTTACCTATCAAGTTGATAAGGCAATAGAACAGGTATCTCTGGGAGAGCCTCCTTCTCAAGATGTCATCAATATCATTACTGTAAATATACCTATGGCTTAGATGTTGTTTAATTACAGAAAATTAATAACGAATTGTCTACTATTTGACCTTGATAAGATTTATTGGTGGAAGTGACTGCTTTTTAAGTGGTTTTTGGTTGTTAATTTACAACTTGATTTTTAATTTGGAATGTATGACTACTAATCTTGTGATTTAATAGCGACATTATCTGGTGTGGTGTAAAAACACCTTGTTTATATGTTGCTAATTCACTCAATAGGTAGTGATATATTTTAGGTTTAACGTCAATGAAGTCTCGTGGTCCATTTTGTATTCGAAACGCAGCTGCGGATACATTTGCTATGGTCGTTTTCTGTTTTATTTCAGGCATGATTGTAGAAGTGTTTATTTCTGGTATGACATTTGAGCAGTCTCTCGCTTCTCGAACGTTATCTATCCCAGTAAACATTGCTATCGCTTGGCCTTATGGTGTTTTTCGTGATTGGTTCTTGCGTAATGGTGCAAAGCTTTCACAAAGTTCGTTGATGAAGAATATTTCTGACCTTTTAGCTTACGTGTTGTTCCAGTCGCCTGTGTATGCCGGTATTTTATTGGCGGTGGGTGCTTCAAGCGACCAGATCGTTACGGCTGTAACCAGTAATGCGGTTATCTCGTGTGGTATGGGCGTACTTTATGGCTACTTCCTAGATATGTGCCGTAAATGGTTTCGAGTTCCGGGCTACTATCAACAAGCTTAAGAAAAGCAACAAGCGTAAGTGCAGCGAAAGAATGAAATTTGGTTTGTTTTTGATCTAATGAGTTAATTTGTAATCGAACAAACTGAAAAAGGCACTTTTTTTGACAAAGCCCCTTGACCAAAGCAAGCAGAATCAATAAAGTAGCGCCTCGTTGAGTGACAAGCTCAACACACAATTTGTGGAAGGATGGCTGAGTGGCTTAAGGCGCTCGCCTGGAAAGCGAGTATACGTTTATAGCGTATCTGGGGTTCAAATCCCCATCCTTCCACCACTATTCAAAACCCTAGCAGAAATGCTCGGGTTTTCTCGTTTTAGAGCCCCTATATTTCACGTCATCTACATCCATCCCTAGTATCAATTCCTTTAATCATTTCTTTACAGTTATTTCCTCTATTAATGGCGTCGCAGAATGAACCATATTTGGTGTTTTTATCATCGATAAACGCTTGATCTTTTGGTATGAATCTAGATTATTAATAGTACGAAATATTATTAATAATCTAACTATTAGGAATTCATTACCCCATGACAGAAACCCTAGTTTCTCCAATGCTCTCTTTTACTATCGCGATTTCGTTACTGTTTATCGGTAAAGGTTTGATTGAACGATCTGAAGTATTAAGAAAGTATTCACTACCAGAGCCTGTGATTGGTGGCTTTGTTTGTGCTGCGACCGTAGCGGCGCTTTACTATATTTTTGAAATCCAAATCACCTTTAGCCTAGATGTCAGAGACTTTTTACTTCTCTACTTTTTTGCTGGTATCGGACTCCAAGCGGATATTAAGACACTGATTAAGGGTGGGCGTCCGTTGTTCATTCTATTGTTTCTTGCTGCCGTCTTTATCGTTCTGCAAAACGTGGTCGGGATGGCTGTAGCTTCTGGCTTTGGAATGGATCCTAAAGCTGGTTTGTTATCGGGCTCTGTTAGCTTAATCGGTGGCGTAGGTACAACGTTAGCGTGGGCTCCAATGTTTGTGGAAGAGTTCGGTATTGCTAACGCGCTAGAGCTAGGTGTGGCGTCAAATACGGTTGGTTTGATAGCGGCGTGTGTGGTTGGTGGTCCAATTGCCAACTACCTACTAAACAAGCACAGAGTGAGTCCATCCAATGAAGAAGATGTGACAGTTGGTGCATACCAAGAAAGTGAAACTCGCATTGAATTGAGCCATTACGGTGTCTTGTGGGCGTGGTTGATTCTCAACTTAACACTGATGCTCGGTTACAGCTTGAGCGAAGTTATCGATTCGATGGGCTTAAAACTCCCGTTATTCGTAAGCTGCTTAATTGCTGGTATCCTCATAGGAAATATTGGTCGATCATTGTTCAAGAAGCGCCGTACACAAGAGAAAATTGCTCAAGGCCGTAAAGGCTTAGCGATGATCTCTGATATCTGCTTAGGTA
Organism: Vibrio sp. QJM3NY_39; assembly: GCF_057785895.1. NCBI lineage: Bacteria > Pseudomonadati > Pseudomonadota > Gammaproteobacteria > Vibrionales > Vibrionaceae > Vibrio > Vibrio sp. QJM3NY_39. Next base: position 1,247,852 of record NZ_CM173505.1, read on the forward strand.
TGTTCTTGACCATGGCCTTGATGGGGCTGCGTATCTGGGATCTCGATGGACTGTTTGGCTATATTTCTGTTGTCATGAGTATCCAGATCCTGCTTTCACTGCTGTTTACGATATTCGTCGTTTATTACTTGATGGGAAGAAACTACGATTCTGTAGTGATATGTTCAGGCTTCGGTGGTATCACCCTTGGCTCGACAGCAACTGCAATTGTTAATATGACCGCGGTAACTCACCGCTATGGCGCAAGCCCACAAGCGTTCATTGTGGTGCCATTAGTGTGTGGTTTCTTTGTTGATTTGATTAACGCGTTAGTGATCAGTTTCTTTGTTGGGATGTAGGTGAAGCCGTTGCTTCACAAACTAGATGATTAGTAGTTTGCTCAATAGAGTAAGCTACTAGTGATTTAATATTGTAACCTGCCGCATTTGTTGATAATGCTAGGTTCAATGGAACGTTGTTGGTCAGGTTAAATTGAGAGACATCATACCAAAACACTATTGTTGTTAGTTTTTGCTAAGTGTATCTAACTCTATTATTTTTGTAGCGCTTGATAAGCGCTGTACCTAGTTGAGTACTGTGATTTTCAAAGCGAGTTGGCCAAGTTCTTCTACGGCATCTAGCCATTGCTGTTTAGACGTGAACGCTCATGGTAATACTCGTTGGATTTATATAGAACTAACTTTTCACCGGTCATTTGTAGTACCTTATAATATTTCTTCCTTCACGATCTTCTCATCAACCCTAAAGTAATATCCCCAACCACTGACAGAGTGTACGTTGATTTAAATCCCTGTTAATTAGTCTAAAATTCGACTTGTAATTAATGCTCGTTCAATGATGTCAAAGACATCATATTGCATTCAAGGATTAAATTATTAACGGTTTATTATCTTCTTATTAAAGTTATATTTATTTAATCTAAGATTAAATATTAACCTATTTCCTGTTAGTTCAGAAGCCCTACCGAATTATATTGATAGCTCTATCAATATAATGTCTTTTTAGTTTAACCCATCAAAGTGAAATCTATTTTTTGTATGATTATCGAATTTATTTTTCTTGATGATTAGAAAATTTCAAGGTTAGAAATCAGCGTTGGAGTCCAAATATTGCACAATATATATGGGGAGGATTAAATAAATTGGATTAGAAACCAATTATTTTCTCTACCTATAGATAATTAAAACAATATGAAAATTCTTTAAAACGGGTATTAGCTCACAATTATGATAAATATTAAAACTCAATATAACCTATATATATTTAGTAAATTGACGGTGTCATGATTTTGACTTCTAATCCAGAATAACCATGCAATAGCCCTTCAAGCATTGGGGTATATAGGAGTCGAAATGTTGACACTTGGAACTGATATCACATTTCCTCTGCCTAAAATGATGAGTATGACGCACATATCTTCACTTCAACCATATGTATATCTGATTGATTGAAAAAAACTAATTTTGTACCATGCGAAAACAAACTTTGGTGGACGTCACGTGAAGACAAATAATATTACATTCAAACTGTTAATCACTTGTTGCTTCTTTTGCTTATCGAACCCAGCTTTCGCTCAATCTTATTGGGAAGTAGAAGGTATTGGTAAAAACAAATCAGAAGCAACGATCGATGCGAAAGAAAATCTAGCTTTTCGGGTAAATAGCACTGTGCAGGCATCTGAGAGTACCTCCATGATATCCGAAACCACAACAGAAATAAAAAACGGCGAATTGGTTGGAACTCACGATAAATATGGTCAAGTAATCAGTACTAAATCTGAAATTACTTCGGTACCTATTAGCATTTCAAATATGGAAGTAATGACATCGCAATGTGATGATTCTGGGTGCAACTACCTATTTAGAGTTAACGTGGATGTGTGGGTTGATCAGTTGTCAATTGATATTGATAAGAACCACCAGATCGCTCAACAATATTTAACTCCCCAAGAAAGCTACTGGAAAGGTGCTGTATTCACGAACAAAGCTCATACCTTATTGAAGAGTAATAGAGAATCACTATTAGTGTTGTCATCGTTAGATCATGATGTTGCAAAAACATTCTATGAACCACAACTTGTTCTCGAAAGAAATGTAATTAAACGTATTCAAAATTTCAGTGTTTCTATCCGTTCTGCTTCAGATATGTATTCCACACAAACGAAAGCTTTGCTCACTCAAAACCTAGGAGCGACTTCGCAAGGCGACATCATTGTTTATATCAAAGGTAATGTAAGACAAGGCAAAAAAAACAACACTTACATTGCTAAGCAAGATCTAATACTACAAGTCTTTGAAGCTAAAAATCCCAATGTGGCGGTTAGCCAAAAGGTTTTATCGGAGATAGGAAAGTCTTCGACTAGTAAAGAGAAAGCACTTGATGCTGCTCATACGAAAATAACAAAAATTCTTAATAAAAACTCTATTTATACTCTCTTGAATTAAAGGTTCTCAAAATGCTTAAGAAAACAATCCTTGCAGGTTTAGTCGTATCAGTGATGGCTGGTTGTTCATCAATTCCAGGTATGGAATCAGCAAACGTAGACCGCGAAGCTACAAGCAAGGAACTTACTCTGAACTGTAAAGAACTAGGTACAGAGTTCACACCTGTATCATTCGCCGTTGATAAAGCATCAAAAGTGATGGTGTCACTGCAAGAGCGCCAATGTTCAGTGTTTAACGACTACCGCACTCTTGCTTCTAAACATGGTGATGTTGCTGGTTTCCTAGCAGTAAACGCGGATAAGTCTGATGAAGAACTTCGTGTTGCAATGAGCGAATTCGATGAAGGTAAACCTACAAATAAAATGATTACCCCTCAAGTAGAAGCTTACAAAAAAGCCTCTGACGAAATCTTCCAGAAAAACTTAAAACTGGCGGCAGATATCGCCGTTCAAGCGGCTGAACTAACTTACATTGCATCTCAACATGCATCGGCACTTGCGCATGATTCTGCGGGTGGCGCAATGGATAGCTTTTTTGCAGCAGTCTCAAGCGAGAAAGAAGGTGAAGCAAGCGGAGAGGAAACGGTACCCGTTGTTGAAGCTTACCATGAGATGGAAGCTCGCTCGCTACTTGCATTAGATGCCAACTCACTTATTTCTATGGATAAAAACACTATCGAACAACTTGAGAACCTAGATAAAGTTGTTGCTGACAAAGTGAAATCATAATGAAATTTTCTCGAATTGCCGGTTTAGTTACTGCTGCAATTACACTAACGGGTTGTCAGAGTAACCAAGGTAGCCAAACGTATTCTGTCGAAAGTAATGCGGGAAATTCATCGCTGGTTATCGGCAAATCAGCACACGAATTTAGCAGTGAGGATATTGAAGTACCAGCGTACTTCAATACCCAAGGTCTTCAATTCTGTACCTATGAAGCAGAAGAAAAAGACACTCGTTGTCCACTCGCGAAAAAAACAATTCGTTTGTATTTTGGTGATGTGAAAACGGATGTGAATGAAAATCTTCAGGGAAAATCTGCTGATGTTTTTAATTCCATGCACTCAAGCATCAGTAAATTCCAAACCAAAGCGTTAGAGAATACTTTAGAAAACCAGTTTGCAGGCGTTAACCGCTTCCGCATTTTGACGCGTGATACCGATGCTGTTAACACTGCGATGGAAGAAATTCTGATAGACGAAGGCGCGGTAAACGTAGCTAAAAAGGCAGGAAGTCGCGGCAAGTTGTCTACCGATTACATTATGAAAGTCGATGTACTCAAAACAGCTGACATGTTGTTCGGTTCAACCCAGTCTTTGTTCCAAACGTCAATGGAAATGACGACAGGTGTGATTGATCCATATACACGTGAAAAATTGAGCTATCCGAATATCGGTAAGATACGTGTTTCTAACTTCGATGTACGCGATAAAGACAGTTACACCACAGTGATAGCAAATGGCGATTATTATCGAGGTTTTAACTACACCAGTGGTAAAGATGTTGATGCCGTTCTTAATGAAATGTCATCACGCGGCTTCGATATTATGTTAACGCGTTTGCTCAAAGAAATGCCGGCTACCGCTCAGGTTGTGGGTATTAAAGGCGACCGAATTTCATTAGACCGCGGCCAAAACGCAGGTGTATTGCCTAATGAGACCATGGTTATATTCGAATACAGCGCAGGTTTTGTTGAACCTATTGGTGTTGCTACTGTTAACCCAAGCCAACAAAGTGCCCAAGGAAAAATTGTTCGCTGGAAAGACAGCAGCATAGCCGACGAAGTGAAAGACATTGCTGAGGACGGAATTTATCGTCCTGATCGCCAACGTCGTATTTTCGCTGTAAGTGTTGGTGTGCCTATGGAGTTTATGAAGGAGCGTAGTACATGGGCGGCAAAAGGCTAAGCACAAGCTTTGCCATTAGTACCTTATTTGTATGTATGTCCATTCCTGCATTGGAATTAGATAAGAGCCAGCCTACGTTGGCTCTTATTGAGCAAGGATGTGCATATGGTCGAGGGGCGATGGCCATTGAGTCAGCAAAAGCTGACGGTTTAAATAATCTTCGCTTGTTTTTGCAGGGTAAAATCTCAGTTTCTTTTTCAACTGAAGATAGTGCGTTGGTTGAGGATCAATTTGATCAAGAGAGCCGCGATTTATTGATAACAAGCATTGCTGCCGGTGATGTCAATGCCGACTTCAGTGCACCTGAAATTCAAGGGGATGATACTTGTGTAACAGTGCGTCTAGCACCAGAACTTAATACTGGGTTTGCCAATATTGACGACGGTATTGAATGGGATGACTCACCGGTTATGTCTGTCGTGGTTGTTGGTGAAGGCCGCGAAAGTAACAAATTGGCATTGAGTGCAAGGCAAGCGGCGGAACAAGACGCCTTCAAACGCGCTATTAGTCGGGTACTTGGCGCTATGGTCCATTCTGGTCACATGCAAAAGTCTTACGATACCCTGTCAGGAACAGAAAGCAGTAATGATTTCGATTTGCAAGAAATCGCAATGCAATCACTTTCGATGGAACCTCAAGGCATGATTTCCAGTTGGAATGAAATTTCTTATCAGGAAAAACCTAACGGTTCTGTAACCGTTACGCTTGATGTGTTTGTTGAACGACAGAAGATGGAAGCGAAAATAGCAAGATTGATAAAAAGCCTTGGACAACCTTCAATCTATGTTGGTGCAGATCTCCCAGTCGTAAAAAATACATTTTCAAATGCACTCGCAGAGATGGGCTTTGATCTTGCTTCGAACCCGGCGCAATCTAGTGTCATTCTTGATGTTCAAGAAACCCAAAAAGTGACGTCTTCTGGTCTTCAGCTTGATCTATCGGCAACCGTAATCGATCGTGCTGGCAACCGTTATGGTAGTTGGCACAACGACCCGACTTTCATGACGTTACCGAACAAAGCGGGCATGCTCAATGAACTTGCAGCTGTTCACTTGGCTGTTGAAGGTAATCAAATTGCCCTAAAGCGTGAACTTCAATCGTCGGTGCAAATAATGGCAAGTCGTGGTGGGCCTATTCGAGAACTTATTTTTTCACAGAAAGCCGCAGGCAAACAGGGGCAACTTTACCGTTTGATTGGTGATATGAATGGGGTTTCGGATATTAAATCAAGTCAAAAGGGTGGCAATATTGTTATTCAGTTAAGGTCGCTTAGCGACGCAAGTGATCTAGTTCAAGACATTGAGCCTGTGTTACGTACCCATCAGCCAAACTACCGCTCGAAAGTTGATGTACTTAATGAATACCAAATCAGAGTGCTTTAAGCGTTAGTCTGATAGGACTTTTTATGTTTAAAAAACATTGTTTATTACACATAACAGGTTAGCTGATTTTTATAGTTTCTACTGAGTTGTGATTAATTCAGAAATGTCACAAAGAGTAGAGAAATGCATCACAGGTAAGATTGACGCATCAAATATCAAATGATCATTTGCAGATTTACTAATTGAAAATGATACACAAAAAACGTTATGGATAGCTTTTAATATATGAAAAAACTAATTATTGCAACGTCACTAGTTACAGCTCTAGTTGGCTGCCAAAGCAACAACAATACACTAGAGCAAGCTCAAAATTTTGCGTCATGCACGTTCCCAGATGCGCCGACTGTCGAAGCCCCTGGTTGGATCTGTGATGTGGTTCCTACAGATGTAGCGATTGGTGCAACAGGTTATGCGAAGAAAAGCGCAGCAGGTATGAGCGTTATGCGCAAAATTGCTGTGAATGATGCTCGTGTAAACCTTGCTGCGGAATTTGAAACAGATGTGAGTAACCTATTTCAATCTGCTACCGACGGTGCTGTCTCAACATCTGCTGGGGAAGGCGTATCACTAGTAACTGAGAATGTTCAAGAGGCATTTGAAAACATTACTAAATCGGTAGTGAGTAAAAGACTTACAAATAGCCGAATATTGGTAAGCCAAGCAAGTCCTGCAGGCGGTCTTTATGTATTAGTTGGCATGGACCAAGCTGCTTATGATGCAAATATGAATAAAATTATCGACGAAGTAGGTGGTGAAGATTCTGCTCTTTGGAATCAATTCAACGACGAAAAGGCAGCCGCAGATCTTGCTGCCGTATTCGATTCTTTGAAAAAATAATCGTTGTTTGACGATTAGTTAAAGTGAAAAAGGCCACCTATAGAGTGGCCTTTGTTTCTATACACTCTCGGAGTTAGTTATGTATAAAACGATCACCAAGACCGGGCTGGCTATTGCAATTTCAGCAGCTGTTAGCTTTCCAACACTCGCAGTGTCAGATAGCCAAAAGCAACAACTTAATAATGCGGTTGTAAAAACAAGTCAATCCCAAGAAGAAAAACTTAAAGAATTTCATGCTTATGTAAATGCATACTTGGATGAGTATGAACAATGGCGTGACGAATATACCAATAGACTTGATGAGCGCCGAACAGACCTTATTAAAACTTGGGGTGAAGGAGAGGTATCTTCTCAAACAAAACAGGTCGATTATTCACAAAACGACCAAGTAAAGACTGCAGTGGATTATGAAAGTAATACCGCTACGGTTTCTGTTTTAGTTGATGAAGACAGTAGCCCTGAAGAGATAGAAGCGCTTGTAAGAAAAATCCCTGTTGAAGTTGAGGGGAAAACGGTTGATCTAGCCAATCTGAAAGCGGAAGACCATGCGGTTTTGTATTCTTTAGATAAAGAGCAACAAGAAAAGAACTTTGTTATTGAACAAACGCAGAGTCAAATGAATGAACTTGATGTTCAAGCGGAGCGATTGATTCAATCTGATACCGGAATTCCTGACTCGTTCATCTACCAGCGAGCTCACAATAAGAAACTAGCACTGCTTACTAAAGCACAAGAGCGTATTGCTGCTCAGACTAAGCTCTACAACGAAATGCGAGCCAAACATGGCATCGCGGTTGGTCAACCAGAGATGTTAGTAGCTGAAAAAGCAAAAGTAGTTGAAAAGGTAGAGTCAACGCCAGTACAAGAAGCTCCGAAAGTAGCTGAAAAACTGGTGAAGGTTACACCTAAAACTCAAGCTGTGAAGCTAAAACCAACTTCCGACATAGTATCTGTTCCTAGTCAGTCTAAGAAGGTGGTCAGCTATAAAGTGAAGCTTCCTGAGAATAGCTTGAAATCTCGTGCGAGCAAATATACACCTCTCGCAGAGAAAGAAAGCAAGAACTGGGAAATAGATGCAGCACTGATTATGGCGATCATGCACTCTGAGTCTGCTTTCCGCCCAGATGCTAAATCCCACGTTCCGGCATTTGGTCTTATGCAAGTTGTTCCGACCAGCGCTGGGCATGATGTAAATAAACAAGTTCGAAATATTGATGCGCCAATGAAGGCTTCAGATTTGTATCAACCCGTCATCAATGTTGAAACTGGTACTGCTTATTTAGACATCCTAAATAGTAAATATTTACGTAAGATCGAGAATGATCAAAGTCGTTTGTATTGCATTATTGCGGCTTACAACACCGGTGCGGGAAATGTTGCCCGAGCGTTTAACAAAGACCGCTCAACTAGCATTGGTAAAGCATCTAAAGTGATCAATAAGATGACTCCTGAAGAAGTGTACAACCAATTGGTCGCGAAGTTGCCATACGATGAAACAAAAAATTATTTGAAGAAAGTGAACAGCCGTATCGCACTATACAAATAAGCTTGTAGCAAGCACATGGAAAGGCGTGTGCTTTAATCCCTTTTTAGAGTTGTTGAGAGTAACAATGTTTAAGATTTTTGCTTTATTTTTCATCGTCATTGGTATTTACCTAGGTCTTAATTACAGCGATGAAATTAAAAATATAATGGATACAGAGGCTTTTGAGCGAGTGCAAGAACGTGCTGAAGACGGTAAAGATGCATTGATGGATACAATTGACGAGATTAAAGGCTGATCATGTCTGAAGAACAAAAAAAAGACGTTCCAAAAGAAATTCAAGATGAGCTCAAAGAGCTCCAAGATAACCAAGAGTCGTTGTTAGAGGCTCAAAGTAAAGGGAACTTGGCGCGCACTATTGGTTTGTTGTCTGTAGTTTCAATTGCTTTGGGTGGGTTTAACGATAGTTTTGATGCAATCGAAAAGATGGTTGATTTTGGTCTTTCACAAATGACTGATATTCCGTCACACAAAAAGCTTGAAAAAGTGTACATCCGCTCATCAGCTGAAGTATTAGATCAGACATTTGGTGCCCCTGTTTATATCAAGCGTTCAACTGGCGATGACGTTATAAAGTACTACAAAGACGATAACTTTATTCTTTCATCTATTACTAGAGATAATGCAATTGTTGCTTATCTTGTATTTCCAGATGAAGGCTTTACACCTGAAACATTAGAACATGCAGGTGGTTCGGAGTTTTTCAACCAACCTTTTAATGCCATTGAAAGTGTCAATGAAATTCGAGCGTCGTTCGCTAGAACCGGCAATTATTACATTGAAGAAAATAATGGCGGTGAGTTTGGCTACTTATATTCTTCAATCAGTGGCGCTAGTGAATTCATTACACCTTTGACAAAAAACAATAGGAAATTGCTTTCTGAAGTTGTTGACTCGCTGACTATGGATAAACATGTCGTAAAGAGCGTACAGTCTTTACGCTTGAATGCGAAGCCTAATTTCTATGGTTACAGTACGTTAGGTGTAGGGGCTCTAGAAGAAGCTATTTTGTCTAACACTGAATATCGTTTAATTCATAAGAGTTAATCATTAACACATCAGTTCTAGCTTTTTACGAAGCTAGAACATTATTAGCAGTTGGATTATGGCAAATTTAAAGTTCGAAAGCTTTCTAGAGCGGCTTAAGGGTGATAAGAGAATCATTATCCAAGCTCATGACTTCCCTGACCATGATGCGATCTCTTCCGCATACGCTCTGGCATATTTATTAAAAAAGAAAGGGTTGTGCCCGTTTATTACGTTTCATGGTTACATAGATAGAGTGTCACTCAGAAACTTAATCGATTGGATAGATATCCCAATCTACGAGCCAAAAGATTTAAAATTGCAACCGGATGATAAGATTATTGTTGTTGATGGTTGTATTGGTGAGAAAAATGTTATCGACTTTCCTGGGATAGAAGTGGGAGTGATAGATCACCATCAAGTGAAAGCGCCTGATTTTGTATGGTATTCCGATATACGCTCAAACTACGGTTCAACTGCAACCATTATGGTTGAATATTACCGCTATTTTTCTTTGCCGATGCCACAGAATATCGCAACAGCACTACTGGTTGGTTTGAGCTTTGATACCGCAAATTTTACCCGAGGGGTAGGAACTGCTGATCTAAAAGCACTGTTGTATCTTCAGGCTAAGGCCAACAATGATATGGTTAACAAAATTTGTCGTAATCAAGTAGAGTTTCACGAATTAAAACTTTTCTATTCAATGCTCGATAGCTTACGTCGTGAAAAAAATGCAGCATTTGCTGTACTTCCTGAGGGGTGCCCTAAAAATATGCTTGGCGTATTAGGAGATTTCCTGCTGAGCGTTGATGAGATCGATATTGTCGTCCTCACGGCTAGAAATAGAGAGAAAACCTTTATTTCTCTCCGTTCAGAGTGTTCAAAAAACAATGTCGCGAAGATAGTTAGAAGAGCTCTTAATGAAAAAGGGATTGGTTTTGGCGGTGGGCACTCTCATATGGCTGGCGGCATTATCAACAAACAGTTTGAATTCAGCAGAGAACTTGCTTGTGTCTATGACTTGATTCGACCGAACCTAGTACTCAGTACTTAAACGGTTTGCTGACAATATCGGGTATCTTGAAATCAGTTTGATAAAATTAGTGCTGTGTCTAGAACAAACGGTACAACGGTTGATGTGCAGGCTTGAAGTGACTCGGTGCACAAGTTAGTAAGTGCAGACACGATCTTGATAAATTGGGATACATGTTCGTAGCAACTTTATGAGACGCTTGAATCAGTGTCAGTTGAATCACAAGGAAGTTGAATGCACCACTTTAATATCCGCGCGCTGGAATACCTTAATGCTTTATCGAAATATGGGTCGTTACGTAAAGCATCTAAGATGATGAACGTTGACCCTGCCGCGATGAGTAGAATGCTGACACAGTTAGAAGCGCAAGCGGAAATGAAAGTATGGGAGCGCAACAACCGCCAATCACTGTTAACTGAAGCGGGTAATGAACTGCTGAATTACTACCGTTCCATTGTTCGTGGAGAGGCCGCAGTGCTTGCTCGACTAACCAAGCTTAAAAACCTCAAAGGAGGCAATGTCAGCATTGCCATCGGTGAAGGGTTTATTACCAACTTGGTGTCAAAGCCGATGCAAACCTTCATGACTCGTTATCCTGATATCAATCTTTCTATTGAGATTGCGGGTGCATTGGACGCCGTAAAAATGTTGGAAGATCAACAGATAGATTTTGCGATTACCTATGCTTCTGCACCGCACCCCAAACTACATTCACACGTTGAACGTAGCCATCCGCTCGAATTGATTGCTCCGAAAGGGCATTTCCTTACGATGAAAAAATCGCCTGTGGTAATGCAAGATATTCAAGACGCTTCTCTCGCCTTAATTGATAATTCGACCGGCATGGGGAGGCTGGTAAAGCAGGCCGAACAAATTTCTCATCTTACCTTGCAGCCAAAGCTTCAAACCAATTCGGTAACCGCACTGACTAACTTTGTTTCAGCAGGGCTGGGCGTAACCTTTATGCCAAAACTCACCGTGATCGATGAGATAAAGTCAGGGCAGATCGAAGTGGTTGCGACCGAGTTGGAGATGCTATCGAAGGCGACGGTTAAGGTTCAATCTTTGAAAGGTCGCGCACTTACGTTACAGGCCGAAACCTTGTTAGATTTCTTACTCGAGAACGCCACTTTCTTGAGTCATGACGCTTACAATATCTAGGCATAGTAGATTTATGTAACGATCCCTCCCAAGCTCCCAAGCTCCCAAGCTCCCAAGCTCCCAAATACCGCCAATGTCACAGTTCCAAACTGCCGAATTCGTTTTTAAGTGCAATTGAGTTTTTGTCAACGCTAACTCTATTGTTAAGTCAACATATGCGGAATAAGTTACAAAGCATTAACGAAACGAGTTTTAGACTGACAGCTGTGTTCGACAGGTTTTAGCTTTGTCAGGTATTAGGGGAAGAGAATGGAAGTTATTGTAATTGGCAGCGGTGTTATTGGGTTGACCAGTGCTTGGTACCTGGCGAAAGAAGGTCACTCGGTGACGGTTATCGATCGTCAAGATAGCAGTGGTAAGGAAACCAGTTTTGCGAATGCTGGCCAAATCTCCTACGGCTACTCCTCCCCATGGGCCGCCCCCGGTATCCCTTTAAAAGCGATGAAGTGGCTCACCCAAGAACATGCGCCATTAAAAGTGAAACCGTCACTTTCTCCTGAATTGGTTTCTTGGGCGTCTAAGATGCTCGCCAACTGCAATGAAGCCAAATACGCACAGAATAAATCGCGCATGCTGAGAATCGCAAATTACAGTCGTGATTGTCTGACTCACCTGAGAACCAGTGAAGAACTGGCTTATGAGGGCAGACAGAAAGGGACGTTGCAAGTGTTTCGAAGCGAGAAGCAATTGGATTTCATTCAGCAAGATATGAAGCTGCTTAAAGAAAGTGGAATTGAGCACTCGTTGTTTGATGTTGAGCAGTGCCTATCCATCGAACCTGGTTTATCAGACGTGAAAGATAAGCTCGTAGGTGGCCTGTATTTACCACATGATGAAACCGGTGACTGCCATCAATTCTGTTTAACCTTAACTGAGAAAGCCAAGCAACTCGGTGTTAGGTTCGTGTTTGATACTGAAGTGGTCAAGCTCAATCATCAGAATCAAACCATTGAAAGTATTACCACGACTCAAGGCGACTTCAAAGCGGACGCTTACGTAGTCGCGTCTGGCAGTTATTCTCGTGATCTGTTGAAGCAAGTAGACCTGTCTATTCCTGTCTATCCAGTCAAAGGGTATTCGCTGACATTGCCTATCGTGAATACTGATAAATCACCGACCTCTACCGTGATGGATGAAACCTACAAAGTGGCGATGACTCGTTTTGATGACCGCATTCGCATTGCGGGTACGGCAGAGCTTGCTGGTTTTGATTATCTCATTCCTGAAAAACGTAAAGCCACGATTGATATGGTGATCAAAGACCTCTTTCCTCAAGCCGGGGATTTTTCTAAGGCAGAGTATTGGACAGGACTACGACCAATGACGCCAGATGGCACACCTATTATCGGAAAAACTCCAATCAAGAATTTGTTCACTAATACGGGGCACGGAACCTTGGGTTGGACGATGGCGTGTGGTTCAGGAAAGATCTTGGCAAGCGTAGTCAGTGGTTCTTCAAGTGATATCAAAACAGATGACTTGAGTATTCATCGTTATCTATAAATGTACGTAGTTAATAATGTAGCCTCTACTCTGGCTCAATGACCCTAGATTAAGATCGTTTCGAGGGTCATTGTGTTGTTTTCGTAACTTTTCGATAGATTTAGGACAAGTTAGGGCTCTATTGTCTTTACCATTTATGTTTATGAGGCGAAATTGGATTGAAATGATCCAAACTCGTCAGGTAACTCTGGATTGGTGAGGTTAATCATCTTACGGCTTTCTAGTCCAGTTGAGTTCACCACATTTCCAAAATGCTGGTTAAACAGTGAATCAAACTCACCACTGAATATGAAATCTTGAAGCTTATCATCCAATAATTGCGCAAATTGCACTTTGTCTGGGTGTACATAAAAGACCAAAGGAAGAGGGTAATAAAGCAAGGTGCTTTCTTCTATCATTAGCCCTTCCAGCAAGCTTGCGTGTTCTTGGTATATACTTTCTACTTCATTGGCGCCGAGTGACACATAATCACATTTTTTATTTGAGAGAAGTTTAAGAATCTCTGGTAACGTTCCTTGCTCAAGTACTCGATATCCATTTGCTCTAAACAGCTCAGCTTCAGCCCATGTCGCCGGAACTCCAGCTGTCAGTGATTTCAATTGATCACTATGGATATGATGGAATGTAGATTGATCTTGTTCCCGAACGACTAAAATACGGTGCCCAAGTAATCCTTTGCAAATTGGATAGTTGAGCTTGATTACAGGTTTGTTTGCAAATTTTTTGTTCCCTGCGACTGTAACGAGTACGTCATAATCCTTGTTGAATATATTCCCCTCATCCTCTGCTCTCGGAAAATCGGTCTTGTCGTCGTGAACGACAACAGATTCATTTGAATTCCAATTTAATAAGTTACGGATCAGTTCGAATTCGTAGTGCTGTCTTTTATTTGATTTATTGCCATTCCAAAAGTTAAACATATCTTTCCTAAGGGCTAACTCATATTTGAATCTTGATATGCTGTCATAGGTTTAAAATTCAAGAAAGCGCTTTCTTGAATTTTTGAGAGGAGCATAGATAGTTGGAGATTATGAAAATGGAGAACGGTGATGAAAAGACTATTTGAGAAAGCGTACAAGCTGATAAATGACAAAGAAAATAGATGATCAGTATTCATGATGAGGTCACTTTGGTGTTTTATTTAATTTACTGTTTTATAGGGTTTTTATTGTTATGTTGGTAATTAATGTGATGAATGGCACTGTTATATATATCCGCTCTCTGTCTGTTTTAAATTTGTGATCTATGGTTCGTTTCATTCAATTGTAAGTTGAAGAATCATAGAATCAGCTTATTATCCACCTAAAGAAAGCGGTTTCTTGAGATGAGTAACCGATAGTAAATACTAAAGCACCCCCCTTTTTTAAAGTTAAAAGAAAGCGCTTTCTTTCTGGTTATTATCATTAAAAAGGACAACGTGATGCACAAAAAGACATTGATTGCTTCGCTCGCTATTGGAGCTTTATTTGGAGCATCTGTACAAGCAGATGAAGTAAAGCAGGGCGGTACGCTAACGGTGCCAATTATCAATACTGGCTTTGTTGAAAACTTCAACCCGTACACAACTAAAGACCTACTTCACGGTGTGATGTTTGAACCTCTAGTTGTATTTAACAATATGACGGGTGATGTTGATTACCGATTAGCTGAATCAGTTGAATTTTCAGAAGATCTTAAGACACTAACTCTTAAACTTCGTGAAAACCTGAAGTGGTCTGATGGTACTAAACTAACAGCAGAAGACGTTGTGTTTAGCTTTATGCTAACTAAAGACGCTCCAGCATTTGACCAAAAAGGTATTTGGTCAGCGGGTAACCTGCAAGAAGTTACTGCTTCTGATGAGAGAACCGTTGTCTTCTCACTGGCGGAAGCTGATTCTACTTTCGCTTGGAACCTAGAGCGCTACCACGTTGTACCGAAGCATATTTGGTCGAAAGTTGAAGAGCTGACAACGTTCACCAACTTGAACCCAGTAGGCAGTGGCCCAATGACCACAGTTAAATACATCAAGCCGCAACAGATGGAGCTATGCCGAAACCCTAATTACTACCTAGAGAACCGCCCGTACCTAGATTGTGTGAACTTCCGTTCTTACAATGATAACTCTCAAATCCAACCGGCCTTAATTAAAGGTGAAATTGATTGGGGTTCAAACTTTATCGCTGACGTTGAGTCAACGTTTGTTGGTGTTGATAAAGAAAACCATCATTTCTGGTACCCCGCTAACGATGCGATTCATCTTTACGTAAATACTAAAGAAGCGCCTTTTGATGATCTTCGCGTTCGCCAAGCATTATCTATGGCACTTGACCGTGAAACTATCGTCGATATTGCAGCTTACGGCTACCCAACGCCTAACTACAATGCTGGTGGTATTGCTGAGCTTTACGAAACGCATATCGACAAAGCTGTATCTGCTAAATACGCGGATCTGACACAATACGACGCTGAAAAGGCGAAAGCTTTACTTGACGAAGTTGGTCTAGTCGATAAAGACGGGGATGGATTCCGTGAAAAGAAAAATGGCGAAGCATTTGAGTTCGACATTGAAGTCGTTGCGGGTTGGACTGACTGGATTCAAGTTGTTCAGATGGTATCTGAGTACTACGAAGAGGTTGGTGTAAAAGCTAATATCAAAACGGTTGACTGGTCTGTCTATGATAGCAACTTGAAAGACAGTAAATACACAATGTCTATCAACTGGTCAATGGTTGCGACTAACCCAATCTTGGCTTATCAAGAGTACTTCTCGACATCACGTATCGGGAAAACTTGGCATGCTGGTCATGGCGTTAATTCACCAGAGATCGATGCATTGATCGATAGCTTCGGCAAAATTGGTGACGCTGAACAGCAAGAAGAAGTGTTGAGTGAGCTTCAAGAATTTACGGCTAAAAATCTTCCGTTTATTCCTCTGTTCTCTAACCCGACTTGGTTCCAGTACAGCACTAAGAACATTGTCGGTTGGCCTAGCGCTGAGAACCCATACGTACAACCAGTATGGTACGACGGTGGTAAGCGAGTAATCATTCTCAACAACCTACACCTTAAGTAAGTTATTTCTAATTTGGCCGTAACGTAAGTTGCGGCTCTTAGGTTAAAAGATATTTATGTCATTTCTGTTTCGTCGATTCGGTTTTTATTTCACAGCCTTTCTGATTGCTATCTCGTTTAACTTTATGTTGCCTCGTTTAATGCCTGGTGACCCAGTAGATGCTCTGTTTGCTGCTGCTCAAGGTCGTATGGATCCTGCTCAGATGGATGCGGTTCGTGAGATGTATGGTTTTGTTGATGGTAATGTTTTCGAACAATACTTTGCATATATGAAGAGTGTATTTACGCTTGATTTGGGGCCGTCTATTTTGATGTTTCCTATTAGTGTTTCTGATGTGCTTGCTATGGCACTGCCGTGGACTATGTTTCTGGCGCTTGGTTCGCTCATTGTCGCTCTCATCATCGGTGTCAGTATTGGAACTTATGCGTCATATCGACGTGAAGGGCTGTTTGGGCAAATTGTTCCTCCAGTCTTGGCTTTTATTAGCAACTTTCCGTATATCGTAACCGCGTTACTGTTGTTCTATTTCTTCGGTCTAAAGTTAGATTTACTACCTTTGGCTTACACTTATGACCCGTCACTTGAGCCCGGTTTTACGTGGGAATTTGTTTCTAGTGTGGCTAAACACGCTGTGCTTCCAATGGGCTCTATGGTCTTGGTTGGAATCGCAACATGGGTCTTCAATATGCGTAATGCGATGATCAATGTGTTGGGAGAGGATTACGTGACGATGGCTGAGGCCAAAGGCTTGAGCAGCTATCGTGTGATGTCTCGATACGCTGGTCGAAATGCCATTCTTCCTGTCGCGACCGCTATTGCTATGGCAATCGGCTTCTCATTCGCGGGCTCAATCATGACCGAAGTAGTCTTTAACTACCAAGGCTTGGGCAACATTCTTCTTAAGGGAATTGTGGCGCGAGATTATCCTTTGATTCAAGCCATTCTTCTTATTTTAGTGACCGCAGTGCTTGTTGCTAACTTTATCGCCGACTTACTGTATGTCTGGCTTGATCCACGAATTTCGAATTGAGGCACATCATGGATAATTTAATTGACACTCAAAAAATTTCGAAGCGAACAAATATACCGGCACGTGAGCCGAAATGGTCGTGGAAAAATGTAAAGAAAACATTAGGTAAAGCCTATGCTTTTTTCTACGGTAACCCACCAGCAATCATCGGTACTTTTTTACTTACGGTAGTTTTAGCTGGTGCACTATTTGCCCCTGTTTTATCAACGCACAATCCCGAAAAGCGTGTTGCGCGCCCGCATGAAGCACCAAGTGCTGAACATATTATGGGCACTACTCGTAGTGGACGAGACGTGTATAGCCAAGTTCTTTTTGGGGCGAGAAAGTCACTGACTGTCGCGATTTCTGCGGGCGTAATCGCAATGACTATCGCAGTTTTAGTCGGCGTTTCTTCTGGCTACTTTGGCGGAAAAATTGATGAGCGCTTGAACTTTATTACTAACGTATTTCTCGTGTTTCCGCAGCTACCCTTGCTGATTGTTCTCGCTGCATTCTTAGGGCAAGTCGGTTCGTTGGTTATCACTATGTTGTTAGGAATAACCTCTTGGCCTTGGGGGGCGAGGGTAATTCGTGCACAGACGATGGCAATTAGAAGCAAAGAATTTATCATTTCTGCAGAGGTTATGGGTGAATCAAAAATTCGTATTATTTTAGTCGAGATTTTACCTAACTTAGTTTCGATTGTTTTTGGTGGCTTCCTTGGCACGGTTATCTACGCAATGGGGTCTGAAGCTGGTCTTGGTATTTTAGGTTTAGGTGATGCAACGGAAGTGAGTTGGGGTTCAATGTTGTATTGGGCACAGACATCTTCGTCGCTATATACCGGAGCATGGTGGGAAATGATGGTTCCTGCATTAGCGTTAGCGATTACTGGTGGTGGATTAGCACTGATTAACATGTCCATTGACCAAGTGAGCAACCCTAAATTACGTACGGGCCCACACATCAAATTGTGGCACAAACTTAAAAAAGAAGCAGACAAACGCCGAGGTTTATAATGAGCAAGCTACTAGAAATTAATAATCTGTGTGTTGATTACGTTTCTCCTAATGGTGTAGCGAGAGCCGTAAACGACGTAAGTATTTCCATTGCGCCCGGAGAAACGCTCGGTATTGCTGGTGAGTCTGGTTGCGGTAAAAGTACATTGGCTTTTGCAATATCAAGGCTCCATAAAGCACCAGCCCTTATCTCTGAAGGCGAGATACTTTACAAAGGGCAAGATGTTTTAAAAATGAATAAGAAGCAGTTACGTGACTTCCGTTGGAATGACGTTTCTATTGTTTTTCAAAGCGCAATGAACTCACTTAACCCTGTCATTACTATTGGTGAGCAGTTAACGGACGTTATTCTCGCGCATAAAAAGACACCTTATAAGCAAGCTCATGAGCGTGCGGTTGATTTATTAGAAACGGTCGGGATGCACGGCGATAGAATGTCGAGCTTTCCCCATCAACTGAGTGGGGGGATGCGCCAGCGTGTTGTTATCGCAATTGCATTGGCGTTGGAGCCTAAACTGATCATCATGGACGAGCCAACGACGGCACTCGATGTGGTTGTTGAACGTGAAATATTGAATGAACTGTATGAACTTAAGAGTAAGTTTGGTTTCTCCATTCTATTTATTAGCCATGACTTAAGTTTGATGGGTGAGATTGCTGATCGAATTGGCGTGATGTATGCGGGTAACCTTATTGAGTTAGGCGATGCTAAAACGGTATTTAGTGACCCCAAGCATCCTTATACCAAAGGGCTTATCTCTTCATTTCCGACTATTCATGGGCCAAAAGAACGCTTGTATGGGATCCCTGGAAATCCCGTCAACCTACTCGACACTCCTCAGGGATGTAACTTCCAAGAGCGATGTGGCGAATGCATTTCAATGTGCATCAAAAGTGAACCTCGTTTAGGCACAGTTGCGACTGGGCATCACGTATCTTGTCATCTAGTTTGAGCGAAAGATTATGAATACTTTAAATAACGTTGATAAAAGCGAAGTTATCTTATCAGTTAAGAACTTGGTAAAAGATTTTCCACTTGGCCAGTCAGTGAAAAGCAACATGATGCGAGCGGTTAATGATGTTTCATTTGATCTTCGAAAAGGAGAAGCATTAGCGATTGTTGGCGAATCTGGTTCTGGAAAAAGTACAGGTGCTCGAATTCTTACTCGCATTTACGATAAAACTGCTGGGGATATTGAATTTAAGGGCGAGCCATTATCTGACTATATTGAAAAACATGGTGAGCTTGAATATGCACGCCAAGTGCAAATGATTTTTCAAGACCCGTTTGGCTCGTTGAATCCTGTACACACGATTTACCACCATATTGCGCGGCCATTACTTATTCATAAGCGAGCAGAAAAAGATGCGGTTCCTAGCCTTGTTTATGAACTCCTTGAAATGGTTGGGTTGACGCCAGTAAAAGAGACAGCAGAGAAGTACCCCCATGAATTGAGTGGTGGACAACGACAACGTGTGGCTATCGCACGTGCAATTGCAGTGAGTCCTGAAGTTATATTGGCGGACGAGCCTATCTCAATGCTTGATGTGTCCGTTCGATTAGGCATCTTAAACCTAATGGCTGACTTGAAAGATAAGCATGGTATTTCGTTTATGTACATTACTCATGACATCGCGACGGCGCGTTATTTTGCTGAGAAAACGGCAGTTATGTACGTTGGACATATGGTGGAGTGGGGCAATAGCGACAATGTAACGCAGAATCCACAACACCCATATTCTCAGCTGTTGCTTTCAGCGGTACCTGAAGTCGGTAAATCAGGTAAGCGCGATATGAATGTGAAAAAGGGCGATATCCCTTCTTGGAAGCCAAGTAGTGTCGGTTGCCCGTTCGCAAGCCGTTGTATGAAAGCCGACAAGCTTTGTACGCAATCGATCCCAGAACCGACTCAAATTGCAGAAGAGCATTTTGCTCGCTGTCATCACCTATAAACCTTTAATCCTTTTTTGAAACGCAAAAGAAAGCGCTTTCAAAAATTTAAGAGTAAGAATTTTTTTGGAATTTTGATATGAAAAAAGACAATGATTTCACATCTGAAGTCGATGGTAAGTTCGTTGATTTAGATGGTGAGCGTTACTACCAAATCTCTAATGTTGACCAAATGACGCCGTTTTTTATTAGCGTTGTATCGTCGAGCGATCACTGGTTATTTATTTCATCGACAGGCAGCCTTTCAGCAGGACGCATTCGTCCGGAAAATGCGCTTTTCCCTTATAAGTCTGTCGACCATATTCATGAAAACGCTGAAAATACCGGGTCGAAATCCATTTTTCGCATTGAACACGGTGACAAGGTTGTACTTTGGGAACCGTTCAACACGTTTCATGATGGGATTTTCCAGGTTGAACGTAACCTTTACAAAAATACGATTGGAGACAAGATCGTATTTGAAGAAACAAACCATACTTTGCAACTGAAATTCCAATACAGCTGGAATACGAGCGAGAAATACGGCTTTATTCGTCGTTCAAAGCTGACCAATTTAGCGAGCTTCGAGCGTAAAGTTGAAGCGCTAGATGGCTTACAAAATATACTACCTTCAGGGGCTCCACTATCAGCACTCCAAACAAGAAGCGCATTAGTTGATGCGTACAAGTGGAATGAGCAAGTTGATGGTAGTTCATTAGCACTATTCAGCATGTATGCCAAATTGAGCGATAGAGCGGACCCTGCTGAATCTTTGCTGGCGACGACAGTCTTTAGTTTAGAAACAGAAACTAGCCAAATTTTACTGACTAGCACTCAGGTGAATGCATTTAGAAAAGGGCGACCGATTGAAAGTGAGCCTTTGACTAAAGGGATTAGAGGAAGCTATTTAGTTCATAAGTCTCTGACACTGCGAGCACATCAAACCAAAGTTTGGTCGATTGTCGCTGATATAGACAAGACTCATTCCGATATCTGTCAGCTTCAATCTGAGCTCTCTGTTCCTGCTAACCTAGTATTAGCTTTAGAAAAGAGCATTGCAGATAATCAAAATGAATTGATCACATTGATGTCTGGCGCGGATGCGTGGCAAATAACAGCTGAAGAAAATACAAGCGTTCACCATTATGCCAATGTGTTGTTCAATAACATGCGTGGTGGCGTGTTTGAAAACGGCTATATGTTAGAAAAGGCTGACGTAGTTAAAACTATGGAAAAGGCCAACTCTCAGGTAGTTGGCCGCCATCAAGACTTTTTTGAACAGTTAGGGGAGGTTTTCAGCCATTCCGAATTAGTTTCGCGCGCTAAAGCGACAGGAGATTCTCAATTAGTTCGATTGAGCTATGAGTATCTACCGCTTACTTTTGGACGTCGTCATGGTGACCCTAGTCGCCCTTGGAACCACTATGAGATTAAGCTCAAAGATGAAAATGGCGAACGCTTACTTTCTTATCAAGGCAACTGGCGTGATATTTTCCAAAACTGGGAAGCGATGGCTCTTAGTTATCCTGGGTTCATCAAATCATTCATCTCTAAGTTTGTTAATGCTTCAACGGTGGACGGCTACAATCCGTATCGAATCACTAAAGATGGTGTAGATTGGGAGCTGTTAGAGGCGGATGATCCTTGGAGTAACATTGGTTACTGGGGCGATCATCAAATCATCTATCTATTAAAATTCCTTGAGCTGGCAGACAAATTTGAGCAAAGCGATCTTATCGAATTACTAGAAAGTGACATTTTTAGTTATGCCAATGTGCCTTACGAGCTTTGTGGAGTGCAAGGTCTCTTTGATAACCCTAAAGATACCGTAGAGTTCAACCAAGACCTGCAGGAACTGACAGAGCAACGTGTCAAGAGTTTAGGCAGTGACGGTCGCTTGTTGATGACGGGTGACCAAGAAGTTTATATGGTCAACTTAATGGAGAAGATACTCGTACCTTTGTTGGCGAAATTGAGTAACTTAGTGCTTGATGGTGGTATTTGGCTCAATACACAACGTCCAGAATGGAATGATGCAAACAACGCTATCGTTGGCAACGGTCTGTCAATGGTAACCTTGTACTACATGCGTCGCTATGTTGCCTTTATGCAGCGCCTGTTAGAGAAGTCACCATCTTCATACAGTATTTCCAAAGAAGTGTTTGAGTGGATGTCTTCTGTTACACAGATTGTTTCAGAGGCAAATACAGAGATTCGTCAAGATACGGTAACTCGTCAAACTCGCAAAGCAATGCTGACTAAGCTGGCTAAATCTGCTGCTAACTATCGTGAGCGTGTTTACCGAGTAAATGGATTTTCAGGGAAAACGAAAGTTGAGAAAGAAGCGATTGTTCAATTGATGGGCGCGAGTTTAAAAGTCCTGGATTCTACGATTACAAACAACTTGCGTGAAGACGGTTTGTACAATGCGTATAACATCTTGAGCTGTTCTGGTGAGAGCTTAATGGTTGAAGAGCTTTACCCGATGCTAGAAGGGCAGGTTGCAGTCTTAAGTTCGGGTCTATTATCACCTAAACAAGCGGTTGAGTTGTTGGATAAATTGTTTGCTAGTGATATGTATCGTGCTGATCAAAATAGCTTCATGCTTTACCCTGACCGCGAGCTGGCTTCTTTTATGGACAAAAACTGTTTAGACGCTAAAGACATTGATCAGAGCAAATTGTTAAGCATGATGGTTGTTGCCAAAGATAACAGATTAGTAAACCAAGACAGCAAAGGTTCTTACCATTTCAATTCAAGTTTTGAAAACAAAGGTTTCCTTCAGACTGCGATTGATGAAATTAAAGCCGATTACCCGTCAATTAGTGATGATGAATTTTGTCATGTATCTAGTTTGTATGAGCGTGTATTCAACCATAAAGCTTTTACTGGGCGTTCGGGCACCATGTTTGGTTATGAAGGTTTAGGTTGTATCTATTGGCATATGGTTTCTAAGTTGCTGCTAGCTGTGCAAGAAAATTATCAGCATGCTTGGAGTATGGATTCTAATAGTAAGGAAACTCTGAAATTAGCGGATTACTATTACAAAGTGAGAGCTGGTATTGGCTTCAACAAAACGCCGGAAAACTACGGTGCGTTTCCGACGGATCCGTATTCTCATACGCCAAAGCACTCTGGAGCACAGCAGCCAGGGATGACAGGGCAAGTTAAGGAGGAAGTGATTACCCGTTTTGGAGAGCTAGGTCTAGAGGTCGTTGATGGCACAATTGTAATCAACCCATCACTTCTTAGTCCTAAAGAGTTCTTGCAAAAAGCGGCGACTTTTGACTGCCAAAATATTGAAGGACAAATGCAGAGCTTTATTGTTCAGGCTGGGCAACTGGCGTTTACTTACTGTCAGGTACCATTTATTTACCAACTCAATGATGAGCCAACACAGGGTATTGAAGTTCAGTTTAAAGACGGATCAAGTGAGGTATTTGCATCGTTAACGCTAAATCGTGAAATGGCTTCACAGCTCTTTTCTCGTAGTGGCCTCATTGAGAAAGTTGTTGTCGTATTGTCAAAGCACCAGTTACGCTAATTCTAGTTTAAAGTGAAATAAAAAGGCTCTAAGTGAATACTTAGAGCCTTTCTTATAATTGTAAAAATAGGGTGTTTGATTTACGAAAATCAAAGCTTGGCCACGGACTCTCTTACAATCAATGTCGGGGTTAATTTGTGCTTCAATGGGTAGTCGCGTTTATTAATTAACGATAAAACACCTTTTGCAGCTTCTTCTCCCATTTCATGGACAGGAAAGTCGACCGTCGATAAGCGAGGACGAATATGCTGGCTATGAGTATCGTTATCGAAGCCTACGACCGAAAGGTCTCGCCCAATAATGAGGTTTCGCTCTGCTGCTACGTCATATACAGCAAGCGCTATGTTGTCATTTTGACAGAAAATCGCGGTGATCTCAGGGTCTCGGTCTAACAAGCGTCGTGCAGCGTCGTGGTTGCCTTGATGATCAAAGCGCCCCTCTACAAACAGCCCTGCATTGTATTCGATTCCGAACTCTAACAAGGCATTTCGATACCCTTGAAAGCGATCTCTACTATCAACTTTACTCAACTGGCCTGTGATACAAGCGACTTTTTTGTGCCCGTTTTCAAGTAAGTGCTTCGTTGCAAGGTAGCCACCAAGCTCATTATCAATGTAAATACAGCGATCAGAAATTTCAGGAATAAAACGGTTGAGAACAATCATTGTTTCACTGCCTTTCGCTATTTTGATCAGTTCGTCATCACTGAGCTTGTCTGAATGAACAATGAGGCCATCCACAAGTTTAGATTGCAAAAACTGGATGGAGTCTAGCTCTTTGGTGCGTGATTCTTGGCCACTGGTAACGATCAAGTGGATATTGCTCTGGCGAACAGTATCTTCAGCCGTGTGCATTAATGGGCCATAGAAAGGGCCATCAAGTGAGCCGACTAACATGCCTATACTATTTGAACGGCTAGATGCTAGAGCTTGGGCAAATGCGTTCGGTTTGTAACCTAACTGCTCAATCGCTTTGAATACTTTTTCGCGATTGGCCTCTTTTACCGTAGGGTGACCATTCAATGCTCTTGAGACGGTTGATTGAGAAACTTGAGCAAGTTCAGATACTTCTTTAATGGTGATCAATGGTAGTGGCCTTATCTCTATTAGGAGTTAACTAAGCTATATTACCTTTGGGGTTTGCACGAGCCTAGTAATCCAATGATTAATATTTGAAAACTCTGAACTGCTTAACGCTTAATTTAATTCTTAAGCATACAAAGTAAGGTAACGGATATTTTCATAGACATCATAAAATATCAAGAAAGCGTTTTCTTTGGTGCTGTTATCAAAGAAAACGTACTTTTTGAGTATTGAACAGATATTTTTTAAAAAGATACCAGTAAATATAGGCCTCTTAGGAAATTAATTCATCGATCCGCAATGAAATTTAATTGGGGTTCTGCTCGAATTACAATCAATTTTAACAAAATGTGAAATCAAACAAGAAAGCGCTTTCTTTGGGTGATCATGGTCTCTTTTTAACGCTAGGCACTTTTATATACTCATTTTCATAAAGGCGGGCATGGTATCTCCGCGTCATGTTCGTAAGTCACTCATTAATCGATTTTATCTTTATGGGGCACCCATATTACGTGTCGCCTGTTTGGAAGGTCGTGATACAAGGAGCTGTAATGCAACATCTCAACACTCAGGTAAAAATATTAGCGTCTTTGACTACCGCGGCATTGATGTCCGGTTGTACGACGGTAGAACTACCGGCTTCTGGCAGTGCCGACTTAGCTCAAACCGAAAAGCCGATTGTGCTATCCCATGTACCGGTTGTTTCAAGCTCTGATTGGCAATTGGTGTGGGAAGACCAGTTTAACGGTGAGCAAATAAATAAACGCAATTGGTCATTAGAAGTGAACTGCTGGGGAGGAGGGAACAATGAACAACAGTGCTATACGGATGATCCGAATAACGCGTTTGTTAAAGATGGTCTTTTACACATTGTCGCGCTGAAGAAAAGTCATACTGGGCCTGATAATGCTGAAGGCTCGCTTGGTGGAGCAACGAAGACTCTTCCTTATACCTCTGCGAGATTGAGCAGCAAAGACAAGCGTGACAACAAATATGGCCGTTATGAAATCAGAGCAAAGTTACCTGGTGGACAAGGTTCATGGCCCGCAATCTGGATGCTGCCAACCGATAATAAATATGGCTCATGGGCAGCTTCTGGCGAAATCGATATTATGGAAGCGGTTAACCTAAACACACTTTCAGATGCGGCGGGAGCGAAAAATGATGATCTAGAGAGCCGAGTCTATGGGACGTTACATTACGGACGAAATTGGCCAGACAATGTTTATAAAGGGCAGGCCGCGATATTGCCAAATGGTGTGAACCCTACTGATGGCTTCCATACATACGCGATTGAGTGGGAAGAAGGTGAAATTCGTTGGTATGTAGACAATATTCATTACGCGACTCAAACTCAAGAGGGTTGGTACAGCCAATATGAAGCGGAAGAAGGGAAACTCATTAATGCGAGTGGAGCAGCTCCGTTTGATGAAAAGTTTCATTTGTTATTGAACTTGGCTGTCGGTGGGGCGTGGTCAGCAAACGCAAATGATAAAGGAATCGACGAAGGTTTGTTTCCGAAAACAATGCTAGTTGATTCAGTAAAGGTTTACCGTTGTAAGGTTGATCGTTGGAAAGGAAAAGGGTGTGCAAGTCGTTCTGAACACGCAATACAAGTAATCGGGCACGAAGCTCCAGAGATCTTAGCAACCGATGATAGTTATGCCGATGGACCAACGTTGGAGATTTTTACCGAAACTCTTAACGCAAGCTTGGCTTATGCAAGTTATGACCCATTGGATATTGTTGACTATCAAGAACTGACCGAACCAGATCGTGGAACAGTGCTACAAGTGAATAAGAGTCAAGGAGCAGGAAATATCTATTTTCGTTCTCCTGTAACGGATGTGACACATTGGCAAGAAACGGGTGAACTGGTCTTTGATTTGAACGTTGAGAGTATGGCTGATGGGGTTGAACTACTGGTTAAGATGGACAGTGGCTGGCCGAAAACAAGTGACTATACCGTGCCGCTATCAGTAATGAATGAATGGAAGACGGTACGTATTCCAATAGCTGACATTTTAAAGAGAGACAACCGTTTTGCTGGTGGGAATCAAGCTGATCCTACAATGATCACTAATCTTTTAGTGTTTGAGCCTCAAGGAGAAATGAGTTTTAAATTAGACAATATTCGATTTGAAAAGTAAGCCTTTTAACTAGTTACTTTTAATCAAAGCTTGAATAGAAAGGGAGCATACTATGTATGTTCCCTTTTTTTTGCGATGATTTTTGCGGGAGGAAATCGTTTATGTGCTCGAGGCAAATTCTGCGTAATTGAACGGACCGATACGTTCTTATTATGTGGTCAGTGATATTTTACTTAGTTCCATAATTGTTCAAACAAAATACTTAACATCTTGGGTTTTTGTGACTCACGCATAAGAAAGCGCTTTCTTTGTTGGGTTTGATCACGGTTTATATTCACAGGATCGATTTATACTCTTTCCATACCAACTGAGCGGTTAAAGCCAATAAGATTAAGAGTGCATAGTAAATGTGGGCTTAGATTTGATCTTCTTTAAATCTGTTCGATTGGTTTTTTTAAGAAAAATAAAGAAAGCGCTTTCTTTGTGAAAGTATAATTTAGAACATGGAGTTATTATGAAACTTTCTAAGCTTACCCTTGCTTGTTTAGTCGCTACAGCTGGCTTGTCTACTGCACCTGCTGTACATGCCGAAAAATCGGATGGATTTGAATTTCACGGTTATTTCCGTGCTGGTGTTCTATTCAGTGAAAATGATGATTTTAAACGTGCAAAGTTCCCTGCATCTAAAGAGCGTTTAGGTCGATTGGGTGTTGAGTCGGATAGTCACTTTGAAGTTGCACTGCAGAAAAATTTTGAGAATGACGGTGGTCAGAAAATTCGAATCAAAACACGAGCTGCAGCCAACAATGCGGAATATGCAACCAACCAGCTTGGTGCCAATGCCGATGCAACCAACAGCGAAATTGGTATGGCAGAAACTTTTGTCGAGTTTGAAGGTGTATCTGAAACCGGTGTTGTATGGGGGGGTAAGCGCTTTTATGGTAAAGATAATTACATCTTTATGACCGACTTTTTCTACACGGATATGTCGGGTACTGGTGTTGGTATTGAAGGTGTTGAGCTAGGTGGTAATAAGTGGGACTTTGCTTACATTGCAAGCGATGATTCTGGCGATACAAGTTTCTGGGGTGACAGCAACAATATCATGCATGCACTTCATGCTGGCGTGAACTTTGGCAGTGTTGAACTTCACGCTATGGCTAAGTATATGCCAGACAATATGGTCGATTTAGGTTTTGGTAATGGTCCAGAAGCATTCGCTGAGAATGGCTATGAAATGACGGCAATTGTTCACACTGAGTCTGTCTTTGGGTTGTCAGATAAAGGCTTTACAAAATACATCGCGCAGGCTGGTAAAGGCTTAGGTTCGGGTAACCTTTTAGGTGGTACTCTTACAACTTACAACACGTACAAGCCTGGTAGCGACTATCAAAGTTGGTTAACGACAGGCACGGGCTGTGGGACGTCTTGTTTGAAGGCTGTTGATGAAAACGATGTATCACTACGTGCTTTAGCATGGGGTGGGTACTTTTTTGACAATGGTGTGAATATTTTCCACTCTCTTCAAACCCAGTACAACGATTTTGACAATGGCGACACAGACGGCTGGGTATCAGCAATGGTGCGACCAACGTTCCCAATTTCAGAAAACTTCTTTATCGCTACCGAAGCTGGTTACATGTACAACTACGAAGACCGTAATGGTGAGTCAAAGAATTCTTATGATTACAAGCTAACAGTAGCACCGACTCTAGTTGTGCACTCTGGCTTCGGTCCATCTCCAGAAATTCGCTTTATGGCATCTTACCTTGATGGTGAAATGCAAGACGGCACGGGTAAAGAGGGCGACTTTGTTGTAGGTATTCAAGCTGACATGTGGTGGTAGAATTTTTTACCTTCGGGTCTTAAGTGATATCGAGCATACCGGGGGAGTGGTATGACGGCCTTGCCTTTAGGGCGGGTAAGGTTCTCGATATCCCTATTTATTGCAATAGTTGAACTCTTTCCTAGCAGCACAAAGAGTTTCATTTTTATTGCTATGAGTCTTCCATATTTGAATTTCTTTTCAAATGTGTTCTTGCCAAAGATACTCATTGACCGCTTCGAAAGAAGCGGTTTTTTTATGTGTGACATATCTAATCTTTTAAGGTTTAAGGTTTAAGGGGCAAAGGATTATGAGTTATGGGAAGAATGTTGCTTTCTAAATTCTCGAGGGCTGCATCCATTTTGGGTCTTAAAACACTTGGAGAAATAATTGCTGTCAGAAAAGCCGCAAGACTCAGCAATGTGTTGGATGCTTTTGTTGTCGTTTAACAATAAGGTTGCCGAGTGTCTAATTTGAAGGCCTTTGATGTATTGGTTCGGGGATGTATTTAAAAACTGCCTGAATAACCTTTCTAGTTGCCTTTTGCTGATATACGCCGCTTGTGCAATGGCTTCTGTATCTAATCCTACTTCTTTGTAATGACGGTCAATATGTGCGAGAGCACGGCTCAATGCTAGGGTTGTTTTTGGTAAGCTATGGGTCTGTTCTTGATATCGCCGAGCAAGTTCTATCGCAAGTTGCTGCATTGTGCTCGTCAATATGATTTCAAACCCCTGTTCTGCATTGTCGTATTCCGATTTGATTTGTTGTAGAAGTTCATTGATTCGTTTCAACTGAGAAACTGATAACGTAAGCTTTGCTTGATATTCCGACGCTTGTCGAGCAATCGGTTCTACCTTGAAAAGTGCTTGATAGCCCGGCATTTGACGCATTGGAGGAACCTCAAAAAAAGGCAATGCCGTATCAAACATCAAGTTTACAATCTTCAGTTTATTTACTTCACAAAATCCATGCTCAATATCCCCATTAATAACAAATACATCTCCTGTACTTAAAGGGTAAGTGTGGCTAGCTACCGTATGCTTCCCGCTACCACTCACAACTAAGAAAAGTTCAGAAAAGTCATGGCTATGTACGTCAAAGTCGAAATCGTGATGCCCATCGACATAGGCAAATTTTATCTGGGGATATCTCTGATGACTCTGGAGTCTAAACTTGGTTTTCATGTCGCTATTTTACCCATAACTGTCGCTTATTTGGTAGTTACACGCCGTGGTTAAGATTACTATTTTTTGAACAAAGACAATATTAACTTTTAGAGCGAGAGGTCAAATTTTTGCTCTAGGTAAAAAATGGTAGGACTCAAAATGAATACTGTGGAAATTCTCGAAGCACAGAAGCAGCTTGCACCCATAAGTCGACAAGCGGCTACTGAGGGCATTGTGCTACTAAAAAATAGTGATTCAATATTACCATTGCAGACTAGTGATACGGTGTCTCTTTTTGGTCGCTGTCAGATTGATACCTACCGAAGTGGCACTGGATCGGGTGGAGCGGTGAACGTGCCTTATTCCGTAAATGCATTATATGGCTTGTATGAAAATCCAAACATCAATCTTAATCTCAGTTTGGTGGAGGTATACCAACGTTGGGTCAAGGACAACCCGTTCAATGACGGCGGTGGTGGTTGGGCAGCAGAACCTTGGTTTCAAGATGAAATGCCTCTTTCAACTTCTGTTGTGATGGATGCTGCCGCCAAATCTAACAAAGCCATTATCTTTATCGGTCGGACGGCGGGTGAGGATCAAGACAATGCACAGCAGCAAGGCAGTTACAATTTAACCGCGCTCGAAATGCAAATGTTGGAGAAAGTGACGGAACATTTTGATGATGTCATTGTGATACTGAACGTGACCAACATTATTGATATGTCATGGGTACGCTCACTCAAAGATGCAAGGTCGATCAAGGCGATTTTGTATAGCTGGGCTGCAGGGATGGAAGGTGGGCATGCATTAGCTGATGTTTTATCAGGTGATGTTAGCCCGAGTGGACGTTTGACCGACACTATTGCGCACTCTTTATCTGATTACCCTTCCAGCGCTAGCTTCGGAAATAAAGAGCGTAATCTGTACCAAGAAGATATCTATGTTGGGTACCGATACTTTGAAACCTTTAACCCAAAAGCCGTTCAATTTGAATTTGGTTTCGGGCTTTCCTACACCAATTTTTCCAATAAATTAAATGCATTAACGATTCTTGGAACCGGCTCTGAACAAGAGTTGGTCTTCGATATTGAAGTTAAAAACATAGGCGAGAAATACAGTGGTAAGGATGTTGTTCAATTGTATGTTGAATCGCCTCAAGGCCAACTGGGGAAGCCATCTAGAGCACTTACAGGGTTTGCAAAAACACCCACATTGGCTCCAAATGAAACAGCACGTGTGAAGGTTTCATTTCTTCTATCTTCGTTAGCGTCATTTGATGATAGTGGTAAGACGGGCCACCCTATTAGCTATGTACTTGAAGCAGGGGAATATCAGTTCTATTTGGGAGGCAGCGTTCGACAAGCAAGGCTGGTTGACGAAAGCATAAAAGTTGATGAACTAATAGTTGTTGAGCAACTAACGGAAGCTCTGGCACCCGTCACCGCTTTTAAAAGGCTCGTTCCAAAAGAGATAGGGCAAAATGGGGTTTACAGTTGCGACTATGAATCTGTGCCACTACGAAGTGTAGATTTGAGCAAACGTATCCTAACTGAACTCCCAACTTCGATTCCTTTTAGTGAAGATAAGGGAATCAAGTTGCTTGATGTGAAGCAGGGACTGGCGAATATTGAGGCGTTTGTATCGCAAATGACGGTACAACAGTTGGCGACAATTGTTCGTGGTGAAGGCATGTGCAGCCCCAAGGTAACCCCTGGCACGGCTGCGGCTTTTGGTGGTGTATCACCAAGCTTGTTTGATTTAGGTATCCCTATTGTTGCGGCTGCTGATGGCCCATCGGGTATCCGAATGGATAGTGGACACAAAGCATCACAAGTCCCGATTGGCACGCTATTGGGCTGCACATGGAATACAGAACTGAATGAACAACTGTTTTATTTAGTAGGGAAAGAGATGCAAGCCAATCATATTGATACATTGCTTGGGCCTGGGATTAACATTCATCGTCATCCTTTGAACGGGCGAAACTTCGAGTATTTTTCTGAGGATCCTCTTTTGACCGGAGCTATGGCGGCGTCTCAGGTTTCTGGGCTTAGATCTGCAGGCGTGTCCGGTACTATCAAACATTTGGTTGCGAACGACCAAGAAACTGGACGATTTGATGTTGATAGTGTGGTTTCTCAGCGAGCGCTCCGTGAGATTCATCTAAGGCCTTTTGAAATAGCGGTAAGGCAAGGGCGAGCTTCAAGCATTATGACCGCTTACAACCCCATCAATGGTCACTGGGCTGCATCTAATTACGACCTCAATACTACTATTCTTCGAAAGGAGTGGGGCTATAAAGGGATAGTGATGACGGATTGGTGGGCAAAAATGAATGACCCAATCAAAGGAGGTTCTGAAAGCCGAAGTTACACATCCTTTATGCTTCGCTCTCAAAATGATCTGTATATGGTCGTTGAGCACGATGGCGCTGAAAGTAACGCATCAAACGACGATACATTACAGGCGCTTGAAAATGGGATGTTGAGTTTGGGAGAGTTGCAACGAAGCGCGATAAATATCTGTCGCTTTATTATGGATTCTCCAGCAATGGATCGCCCATTAGTCATTTTTGATCCAGTTAAGAGCTTTAAGGCGCCCCAAAATCTTGATAAACAACAGAGTAAAACTGATGGGGACTTTTGCTCTCTGACGGCGGAGCAACGTACAATAGAATTACCACTTAATATCAGAGAAAACCGCAGCATTGTTTTGGAAGTTAAACAGGCTGGTGTGTATCGATGTGCAGGTATTGTTAATTACGATAGCGGCACTTTAGCTCAATCTGCGTGTAGTTTAAGTCTCAATAACGTGTATGCGATGTCTCTATCAGTGAATGGTACTAATGGCGAGACAGTTTCAGTTGAGGGGCTTCCTGTTAAGCTGGATAAAGGCTTTTATTCGTTGGATATTGAATTCATCAAATTAGGCTTAGAATTAGAGCAATTAGAATTCTCGTTTATGCCTGAATAGGGCTGAGGGATAACAGTCGTTTATTTAACTCTCGTTTGCTCAAAAAAGAGGTAAAGTGAGAGAAAATAAACGACTACTTTGAGGCTGAGTTATTGTGCTTTTTGATATTGTTTCATCGCGTCAACAAAGGTGTTTCGCATCCCCTCAATACCTAGTCGTTCAGATTCTTCAACGTAAGTCAGTGCTGCGCTGAAGTCTCCCGATGAAACTGAGTTTTCAATAAGAGTGCTATAAACCTCTTTCTGGTTTAAGGGATTCTCCGTTAACAGATCAGACTTTATTGCGCTTGCTTCAGGAATGATTTGTTGAACTCGCTTTTGACGATTTTGTTCTTCAACAACAGTCGTTACTGCTGTGAATTCAAAATCAAAGGAGACTTTTCCGATCGCAGAGTGGGGGATTTCGTAGTCCGTATTGTGAGCAATGTTTGCTTGGATATCACCAGAACGCATTGCCATATCACTTGGTTTTTCGACGGGAGTTGTTTCTGAGAGTGCTTCGCTGGTTGTGAATACGACCAAGTAAGCAGGAGCCTCGCCGTTTAAGTAACGTTCCTGAAGTTCTACTTGTGCGCCATATTGTGCACCATCAAGCAGGCTAAGTGGTTGGTACTTAATGCTTTCATTGCCAATAACATCTAACGGCTGGTAGTTTTGGTCCAAAACTAAAAGTGATGGGACGAACGTAGAATAACCCGCATTTGAAGTCACTGAGAAACGAATAGCATCTAGCGTGGTCGGAAGCTTAATCCCCTCAGCAAAAGAGCGGCCAGATTTAAACTCCACTTTTGGGCTTGCTGTAGTGATTGAAACGAATGTTTCTTGTGGATTCGCGATGTTTTGATATTGAATGTTACTCAGGGTTTCGCAGCAGTTTTCGTTGTTTTGTAGTGATTCCAGCCCCGGAGACGTTTTGTGGTAGATAACCGGTGACTCTGTCACTGTTGAGCAGGCGCTTAGTGCGAATACCGCTGGTAGTATTGCTAAATATTTCATAATTTCTCACAGTTAAAAAAGCATATCTGATTCAGAGTGCTTAATTGATAATAGTGACACACTGCAAGAAAGCGCTTTCTTTTTGAGTGACGGACACCAAAGTTAGAGAAATACTCGCTAATAATTAATACGAATTAGGTAATAGGTTGTCGTTGAACAGTTACCAAGATTGAAAGTTAACGAGATACCGAACTTAACAACTGAGTAAAGCGTTCCCATGATTTTTGGTCGGCTTCATTTTGGTAATTATTGGAGCCGAACACGGTAAACGCATGTGGTGCTCCACTATAAGTGATCATTTCATGTGGAACCTTGGTCGTTTCAAGTTCAGCGGCGAGGTTGCCAAAATCTTGCATTGAAATCATCGAATCTGCTGTGCCATGGAATACGACGACAGGCGCTTTAGTCTGAGAGTAATCTTGGCCTTTCGGTGTTGATAAACCACCATGGAAAGTGACATAAGCTTTCGATGGGATGCCCGCACGCGCGGCTTCTAAAACAGCAGCTCCGCCAAAACAATATCCCATCATCACGTTGTTATCTAAGTTGCCGCCAAGTCTTTTCGCTTCCATTGCTCCCGCATTAAGTAGTGCGCGCATTTTTTCTCTGTCTTTATATAGTTCGCCCGTGTGTTGCTTTTTGTCTTTGACTTCGGTTGGGCGGATGCCTTTACCAAATAGGTCGATGGCGAACACGTTGTAACCGAGTTCGTTGAGCATTTCAGAACGTTTTTTTTCGTAATCAGTTAAGCCGTCCCAATCATGTATTAGCAGCACTAAAGGCGCTTGGTCGCTGGCTTCACTCCAATAACCTTCGTAATCCATACCGTCGACTTGATAAGTGACGTTTTCTCCCGAAATTGCAGAGAAGGGCAGCAAAACTGAAAACAAGCCTAGCGTAGTGAGTGTTCGCATGCGTTATTCCTTTCTATGACAGAGACGTTCCAATCGAAAGTATAGATAACGCGATGATTCTCGCCAGATTTCTGTTTCTAACTTGAAATGTATGGCAGGGAGAGCAGGTGGCTATTGCTGATGAATAGCCATCGAGAGGGAGTGTTATGGCTGTTTTGTGATGTTTTCAGCTTACCAAAACTTGAATAGCTAAACTGGGGAATAAAGGAAAACAACTACCAAGATGCGTTGGTTTTGCTAATGCTCATCTCCGGATATTTTCGCTGATAGCGCGGCAACATCGACTCATTGCCCAAGATGCCACCTTGATGGATATAGATAATGGTTTTGGTTGGGTTGTTATCTTGCCATCGTTCTAAACATTGCCACATTAATGGGTCATACAGCAGATCGAATTCAATATCCGTTTGTTCTTGTAAGTTCAACCAGGTTTGATAGTCCTGTTGATACAGCTTACCAAAGTGGTGCTTGGTTTTGAGCGGCAGTATTTGTGGATGATCGGACTCACCAAGCTCATTAAATTGTTGTGTAAGGTAGTCACTGCCGCCAACACAAGCGCAGGTTAACACCAGGATGTTGTGCACTTTTAAATGCTTATGTAGATACAGAGCCGTACTGCCGGTGCCTGCTGGTAGTGCAACCACGAAATCGTGTTTGTTTTCGAAACGCGTCCAGCTAAGTATTTCCATCGCCAGTTGCTTCACGCCGTATTCAGAAAGCTGAGAGCGTCCACCTTCAGGCAATACAATGCACTGAGAATCTGGCTGTCTTATTTGCTCAATATACTCCTGTGGATGAAGCTCAGAGCCTGTCTCTTTGACTGAAATTACCTTCGCACCAAGGTCTACTGCACCACGGTAATTACCTATTGGGCGTTCTAGTAGCCACTGGGGAAGGTGGTCGACGTAGAACTCAAGCGTCCAACCTTTGATCTTTGCCAGTGCCGCGAGTGAGAACAGAGAGTTAGCCTGCGCAGAACCATAGCTGATCAATGTTGTAGTTTCTGGGTGATCGTCTTCCAGCAGCTTCATGAATTTGCGGGCTTTATTGCCGCAAAAGTGGGAGTGCAGCTGATCGTCACGCTTTAAGAAAAAAGTGTGATCGTTAAATTGATGTTGAGTTACAGGGCTATTATTTAGTTTCATCGCACTTAGTAAAAATGCTGACTAAAAAGCCAGCATTTTAAAATCAAATTGGACTAACGAGTATCTAGTAGCCTGCAAGTGCTGTAAACCAACTAAATCAAGTTTTCGTTGGATATTGAACTTAGTACTACGAGTTTATTTGCTCTGGTATGGGCGAGGGTGAATCTGTCTGAAAGGCGATTCTGGCAGTGCACCCTCCAGAGTTACGATTGACCAAATCAAAGTCCCAATGGAAGCGTTGGCACAAGTCGTCGACAATCAATAAACCTAATCCATGACCATTCGGATTGTATTGTTCCTGAAGGCCTTCACCTTGGTCTTCAATCACAATACTCTGCTCGGACAGGGTAACAGTGACAGTACCACTATTGGTCGCTGCAATGGCATTTCTCAATAAGTTGCCGACCAACATATTCATGATCGCGCTGGTGGCTTGAATGGTAGGCTCTGATTGAATGTGTAGGGATATCTCGACTAGCTTTTCATCCGCCTGTAATGAATTCTTGGAAACGATAGCTTCTAACTCTTGCTGACTAAACAAGCGCAGTGGTGCATCGTCACTGTTTCTTTCATAACGAACTAAACCGAGTAGGGCATCGACCATTTCTGACATCTGGATAATGGCTTCATCAATGCGCTCAACCTGACGAGATTGAAATTCCGTTGTTTCGCTTCTTAATAGCAATTTATTCGCACCACGAGCGACCGTTAGTGGGGTTCTTAACTCATGACTTGAATAACGAGCAAAGGCTTGTTCTCGTTTGAGTAATGAATTAATTTCACGACGATATTGATTAAGCTGATCAGTTAATTGGCGAAACTCAACGGCGGCGTCATCACTTACACCGAACTCTTCACTTAGGTTTAATTTATTTGTCTCAAGTTGCTCTGAAAGTAAGTTGAAAGGTTCTATCAGTCGTTTCGATAATCGATAGAGCAAAGCGCCAAAGCTAAAAATTAAAATGGAAAGTAATGTTAAAACGAATGTTGTTGCGTACACCAATTCGTCATGACTAAACTCGACGCGGTCAACTTCAGATAAAAGGATGATTGGATAGGTTTTCCCTTTGTCAGAATACTCACCGACATACACCATTCGTGAATCAGGCTCTTCTCCTACCTCACCAACAAAGCTCTCTTTACCTTCAATGTATTTCCGGTATTCGATAGGGATGAATGAAGGGTCATTGTATGCCATGGTAAGACCATCGATGCGAATTTTACCACTCTCCCCTGACTGAAATTGCTCGACCGCATAGTTTCGGTCAATCAAGATACGTCTTTCGCCCACCCGATCTTCTGATAGATAAAGTGCAGACATAAACACTATGTAGGTAAAGACCGAGACAATGACCGCCATTGCCCCAAAGAAAACCGCTAGGCGGCCAGTTAGAGTTTTAGTGCTAGTGAGAACGTTCAAAATCAATTTGAAGACTCCAAACGGAATCCTACTTTAGGGACAGTAATCAACATTTGGGTGTCAAAAGGCTTGTCGAGTTGATTACGCAGCTGATAGATATGGCTACGTAACACATCGTTGTTGGGTTCGTCTTCCTGCCATAGCTTGTAGGAAATATCTTCACGAGTCACTACTTCAGGTGCTTTTTGGCACAGCATCTCAAGGATGGTGTAAGTGGTTGGGTTAAGTGCGAGCAGTTTGTCTTTACGGTAGGCTTTACGGGTTTTTTGATCAATGGTGAGTTCATCAAACTGAAGCTTAGAAGAAGCTACTTTTCCTCGGTAACGACGAACAAGCGCTTTCATTCGGGCTTCCAAAATATCCAAATCAAAAGGTTTGGTTAGATAGTCATCGGCACCATGCTCAAACCCTTTCAACATGTCATCTCGGCTATCTAACGCGGTAAGCATTAGAATAGGCGTTGCGTTGCCTTGGTCTCGCAGTTTATTACAAACCGTGAGGCCGTCCATTCTTGGCAACATCAGATCCAATATGATGATATCAAATGAGTTTTCCAACGCGAGTTGCAGGCCGAGTTCGCCGTTGTCCGCATAATCGAGTTCCATGCCAATACACTCAAAATAATCAAACAAGACACCTGCGATTTCACGGTTATCTTCGACTAATAGAACTCGTTTCATTTTGATTCTCATACAGAAATAGACGGTAACATTATCCTGAGTGAGCGTGAAAAATATGTCAATAACATAACTTTCACTTATGGGAGGGTAGATTGGATTCAGATTAAAAAATAGAAGAACGTATTATGTCTGAACTTCATATAAGCCGCCCTAAAGTCTCCACATCGCAGATCAACCCTGCGGTTTCTCTGTCTATCATTGTGCCTTTTTATGATGAACAAGAGGTATTGGAAGAGTTCCACTCTCGCCTTACCAAGGTGCTTGATAGCTTACCCATCAAGAGTGAAATCGTTTATGTCGACGACGGTAGCAAAGACAGCAGCTTAGAGTTGGTGAGTTCATTCACTTCAATCAATAGCTCAATTTCTGTTATCGGTTTAAGCCGTAATTTTGGCAAAGAATCAGCGATGAGCGCAGGCCTTGAGCACTGTCGTGGACAAGCGGTGATTTTGCTAGATGCTGACTTACAAGATCCTCCTGAGCTTATCCCGCAAATGATTGCCAAGTGGCGCGAGGGTTATGACGTCGTCAATATGCAGCGTAGCCAGCGCGACGGTGAAACATGGTTTAAGAAGTTTTCAGCAGCGAGCTTTTACAAAGTAATGAATGTGGCTGCGAAGATTGATGTTCCTGAAAATGTGGGTGATTTCCGACTGTTAAGCCGAGAAGTTGTCGACCATATCAATCAGCTTCCAGAACGTAACCGCTACATGAAAGGCATTTTTTCATGGCCGGGTTTCCGACAAGCGACGCTCCAATTTAAGCGTGATGCTCGCTTCTGTGGTGAGACCAAGTGGAACTATCTCAAGCTCATCGGATTGGCGATGGATGGCATTACCTCATTCTCTATCAGACCACTGCGCATTGCTACCGCATTAGGTGGTTTAGTGGCACTTACTGCTTTTGTGTATGGCGTCTTCATCGTATTCAAAACCATTATGTTTGGTGAGCCCATCACGGGCTATCCGTCAATGATGGTCGTGCAACTTGCCCTTGGCGGTATTCAACTCCTGAGTATTGGTTTAATGGGAGAGTACATAGGTCGTATTTTCATTGAAACCAAGAATCGTCCTTTGTATCTGATCCAATCGGTGGTCGATACACCTGCATTAAAAACACATTTCAAATTAGAGGAGTCAGCATGAGCCTGAACAGAACGCACCTATGGTATTTGTTGGCTTTTGCACTGGTTTTAAGACTCCTATCTTTGGCGACTTATCCGTTAATGGATACTACGGAGGCGCGCTACGGAGAAATGGCTCGCTTGATGGTAGAAACCGGTAATTGGTTAACACCTCAGTTTGATTACGGCATTCCTTTTTGGGGCAAGCCACCGTTGTTCACATGGATGAGTGCTGCGGGGATTGAGCTGTTTGGTTTGAGTGAGTTTGCTGTTCGTGCACCTCACTGGTTAGCGGGAGTAGCGACGATTTTGTTAACCGCTTACATGGCGAAGCGAACTGGGCAAAGTGCGTTGGTTGCCGCGGTAGTGTTGGCGACATGCGGTATTTTCTCTATTGCCGCGGGCGCTGTGATGACAGACATCGCGTTAACCTTAGCGATGACCATTGCCATGTTAGGCTTCTACTTGTGTTGGCTAGGAGGAGAGGGTTGGAAAGGCGAAGGCAGTGCGAAGACTAATCGATCTTGGGGTTATGTCGGTTTCATTGGTTTAGCGTTAGGCTTGCTTGCAAAAGGGCCAGTAGCGATTGTCATTATGGGCATCGCAGTTTTCCCTTGGTTAGTATTACAACATGGCTTCTTTGGCGCTTTCAAAGTGCTTTGGCAACGCTTTCCATTGTTGTCTGGCTTGGGTGTGATGCTAGCAATAGCTTTGCCTTGGTACATCATGGCTGAAATGGCAACACCGGGCTTTATTGATTACTTTATTGTTGGCGAGCACTTTAAGCGTTTTGTTGTGAGTGGCTGGGAGGGCGATCTGTACGGCTCTGCCCATGACCAAGCAAGAGGTATGATCTGGCTGTTTTGGCTTCAAGCGGCTGCGCCGTGGTCGATTGTATTACCTATATTGGCATTTGCTCGACGTAAGAAAATTGCAGAAATTAATACTGAAAATCGCGGTTTGTTTTCATTTCTTGTCTGTTGGTTGATTTCACCTCTGATTCTTTTCACTATGGCGGGCAATATTCTCCCAGCGTACGTCCTGCCAGGTATTCCGGCCCTTGGCTTGTTGATTGCTATACTCGTAGTGGAAAAAGATAAGAAGTGGTTCTCGAGCGTGGCTTTGGTTCTACCTGTGTTGCTAATGATTGCGATGGTCTACCTGAATCTCGGCAAGGCGAACGAGAAAAGTGACCGCATTATCTTCGAACAGATTACGGATTCTGCGCCAAGCTTTTACGTGGGTAAACGACCATTCTCTGGGCAATTTTACAGTCATGGTCAAGCGAAAAGACTTCTCGATATCGAGCAGCTAGATGGCATTGATAAGTTCTATCTGATTGGTAAAAGATCTGAAGTGGAAACCAAGATTAAAGAGAACGCATTAACGTGTATTCTAGAGCCAACGGTGAAAATAAAGCGTGCTTTATTCAGCTGTCATAGCTCAAGCATCAAGCCAAATCTATCGTTGAGTCATATTCAAAGTGGCAGCGATGTTTAGCGTTAACTCGGGGTTACGAATGTTCAACAACAAGCTTCAAACGCACAGTCAGAGGTTACAGTCTCACCACAAGGTGGTTCGATTTGCTGTGGTTGGTGTTGGCGGATTTGTTGTTGATTGCTTAGTTTTTGCATTACTGCATTATGCCGTTGGGCTGCCTTTGATGAGTGCACGGATAGGATCTTTCATTGCAGCCGCCACGACAACATGGTTTGGTAATCGAGTGCTAACTTTTGACTTCAAAGGGCAGGATAGTTGGTCAGAGAAGTTGATTCAGTGGCAAAAGTTCATGTTTTCCGCATCGATATCGGCGATACCTAATTTGCTGTGCTTTAAGCTGATGACTGAATTGCTTCCTGCATTTACTGGGGCTGTATTTATCGCGATGGCCGTAGGTATCTTGGTGGGCATGGTCACTAACTATTTGTTTAGCCAGTATTGGGTCTTCACCCGTTAGAATCCCTTGTAATCACATAACCAAGTGAAACCTTCGGGTCGTTCATTAGTAACAGACACAAAAAAGCGCAGCTAAATAGATGCGCTTTGTATTTTTATGATAACCAAGTAAATGGGGTCGCTATATTAACGCTGTGTTGCGCGCTGGCGATTCTTTCCGTTACTTGTTGGTTTACCACCTTGACCATTGCCTGCTTTGCTGCGGTTTGGCTTGCCATTTCCGCCGCCGTTGCCTTGTGATTGCTGGCTAGCAGGGGCTTTTTTGATGAAACCAGTCGCTGGTTTATTCGCGTTACCATTACCGTTCTGCTTCCCGTTGCCCTGATTGCCGTTACCTTGGCTACCTGTTGGCTTCTTACCACCCGGTTTAGGCTTATTGCCACCTGGCTTAGAATGGTTACGTGGGCTTTCTCCGCCAAGACCCGGTTGAGCTTTACTGTGCTTAGTTGCAAAACGTTGTGAGCCGTGACGACCAGACTTACGGCGCTGTGCCGGTGTCTGAGCTTCAAAATCTTCTTCAGGGACTAAGCAGTTCGCTTTGTCACCAATTAGGTGCTTTTTGCCCATGCTGATCAGTGCTTCACGGATGATCTTCCAGTTCTCTGGATCGTGGTAACGAAGCAGTGCTTTATGCAGACGACGTTGACGATCACCTTTCGGTACAGGAACATCTTCACGTTTTTTGTATTTCACGCGTTTCAGAGGGTTGGTCTCTGAGTAGTACATTGACGTCGCATTACACATTGGCGATGGGTAGAAGTTCTGTACTTGGTCACACTCGTAGTTATGCTTTTTCAGCCACAACGCAAGGTTAAGCATGTCTTCATCTTCCGTGCCCGGGTGAGCAGAGATGAAGTAAGGAATTAGGTACTGTTTCTTACCCGCTTCAGCGCTGTACTTCTCGAACATCTCTTTGAAACGATCGTAAGTGCCCATGCCCGGTTTCATCATCAGATCCAGAGGGCCTTTTTCAGTGTGCTCTGGAGCAATCTTCAAGTAACCACCAACGTGGTGAGTCACAAGCTCACGTACGTATTCTGGAGACTCAATCGCAAGGTCATAACGAACACCTGATGCGATCATCACTTTCTTGATGCCCGGAACCTTTCTCGCTGAGCGGTAAAGGTCGATGGTGTGCTGGTGGTCTGTGTTCAGTTTCTCACAGATTTTAGGGAACACACATGATGGGCGACGACAGTTAATTTCAGCTTTAGGATCAGAACAACCTAGGCGATACATGTTCGCTGTTGGGCCACCCAAGTCAGAAATGGTACCGGTAAAGCCAGGTACTTTATCTTTAATATCTTCGATTTCATCCAAGATCGATTCTTTCGAACGGTTCTGAATGATACGACCTTCGTGCTCTGTGATTGAACAGAAAGAACAACCACCAAAACAACCACGCATGATGTTAACCGAGGTTTTGATCATGTCGTATGCAGGAATCTTTGCTTTGCCATACATAGGGTGAGGAACACGCTTGTAAGCAAGGCCAAACACATAATCCATCTCTTCTGTAGCAAGAGGAATTGGCGCTTGGTTTACCCATAGTTCGCGGTCACCGTGACGCTGAATAAGAGCACGACCTGAATACGGGTTAGTCTCTAGGTGCAGAATACGGCTAGCGTGAGCGTAAAGAATGCGGTCGTTATTGAGCTTTTCGAAACCAGGGATACGAACTGCGGTTGTTTTTGCATCGTGACGAGAAGGGCGAATCGTAATTGGCTGCGCCTTTACTTCTTCTTTTTCATCTTTCTTGGTATCACACTGCGTTTCTACTTCGTACGGGTTAACCGGAACGTAAGCTTTGTTCGGTTTTTCGATACGAGAAGAATCGATAATTTTGTAACCTTCAGGCGCTGCAGGCAGGTTGATTGCAGTACCGCGAATGTTTGTTAGGTTGCTGATCTCTTCACCATCAGCAAGGCGGTGTGCAACTTCAACCAGCGCACGCTCGGCGTTACCGAAAAGAAGAATGTCTGCTTTTGCATCAAACAATACAGAGCGACGAACTTTATCAGACCAGTAGTCGTAGTGTGCAACGCGACGTAAGCTTGCTTCAATACCACCAAGTACGATTGGTGTGCCTTTGTAGGCTTCACGACAACGTTGAGAATAAATCAGAGTTGCACGGTCAGGACGCTTACCACCTTCATTGTTTGGTGTGTAGGCATCGTCGTGACGAAGTTTGCGATCAGAGGTATAGCGGTTGATCATGGAATCCATGTTACCCGCAGTGATGCCGAAGAATAGGTTAGGTCGACCCAGTCCCATGAAGGCATCCTTACTGTCCCACTTTGGTTGGGCAATGATGCCCACGCGGAAACCTTGAGCTTCAAGTAAACGGCCAATGATAGCCATACCAAAACTCGGGTGATCGACATAAGCGTCACCAGTTACAATAATAATGTCACAGCTATCCCATCCAAGAGCATCCATCTCCTTTCTACTGGTAGGCAAAAAGGGTGCTGTTCCGTAGCACTCGGCCCAGTATTTTTTGTGTTCGTGAATAGGAGTGATATCGCTGTACATATTTCAACCTCTGATTTTTGAGGCGGGAATTATAGCGGCATGAGGCTAGACTAGCCAGTAGAACATGCCCCTGTTAGTTCTGATGTCTTTCGCCATTTTGCAGATAATGCTGACAAAAGAACCATACAACAGCATAGTTGAAGCCTTGAATAACGTCGCTAATTTGTGATTTTGATTAGTGTTCGCAGCAGTTTTTGATATTATTCGCGAAAATAAGTCTGAATAAGTAGATCCACAATGGTCGAATCATTATTAGTACAATTTGCTCCCATGTTATTAGGAGCCCAACTGATCTTAACTTTAATCTTAGTGAAGGGTGACATTTGCCCTGGTCAACGTGGCCGTATTCACAAGATGTTACCTGCGATTGGCGTGCTTTGGCTTGCTGTTGCCTCATTAAGAATTGAAGCCTTTCTGGTCGTGTTCGCGATCTTTTATTTCTATTCTCAAGTTCAAACTAAGAAGACACGTGACTCAGGCCCTATCTGGGTGATGTACCTTGCGTGTGGTTTGGCGCTTTCATACGTTGCTATTCAAGCGACTGAGCAAGCAACTACCGTCGGTATTATTACTACTTTACTGCTGGTGGCACTGTTGGGGTCTGCGTTTGGTCATTTACTCCTGACTATCGCAAGAACGCGCTTACAAGCATTTCACCGCGTTCTGCCTGTTGTGGGCGTATTAAGTGGCATGTTGGTGGTATTGGCGACCGTGATTAACGTTTATTCACTGTCTGAAGCGCAACTAGAACCTGTTATTTCAACTTTGTTGTTTAGCTTTGCTTTGCTTATCTCTTCTATCGTGGTTTGGTGTTGGCATTTGCTGTTTGTCAAAACCCCTGAAAAGTTTCAGCTGACTCTTTCATTGTTGATGTTATTGGCGGCGGCTGTTGGTTTAACGCCAGTTTGGGCTATGTAGAAGGTTACTGATCTCACAAGCCTTTCGGTGTTGAATCGAAAAAGTGTGATCTGTTTTTTAGCGTGGTGTTGGTAAGCGTTCTAAACTTAAATCTAGTCGGTGTGTTCGTTAGGAGTTCGGGATGGATTTAAGCAACGTCAAAGGTTTCGATAGCATTATTTTGCTGGGAATCGTGAATGAAAAACTTCGCTTAGAATGCGATAGCTTTGAAGAGCTGATCAGTATGTATGAAATGGATATAGAAAGTGTTGTAGGTAAGCTTGATATGCTTGGCTATCAATACGATCCAT
The DNA here is from genome assembly GCF_057785895.1 of Vibrio sp. QJM3NY_39. Classification (NCBI taxonomy): domain Bacteria; kingdom Pseudomonadati; phylum Pseudomonadota; class Gammaproteobacteria; order Vibrionales; family Vibrionaceae; genus Vibrio; species Vibrio sp. QJM3NY_39. Next base: position 1,292,359 of record NZ_CM173505.1, read on the forward strand.
TAACTAACCAGTTTAAGTCTTATCCTAGATAAGCAACAAACTGGCGCATGTTTTATTGATTGTGAGCCAGTTATCGAGAATGAACTAGTTATCGATTGTGAGTCAGTTATCGAGAATGAACTAGTTATCGATTGTGAGCCAGTTATCGAGAATGAATAAGTACCGCCATCGTCGGTACTAAAGTTAAAAGAAAAAAGTCACAGCTAATCTGTGACTTTTTGTTTCTGGCACATGCCTATCAGGTTCAACGCAGGCATAACCTAACAACGAGTCTCTTAAACGACCTCAATGCCATCTAGGTGACTCTTACTTTGCTGTCTTGCCGTGCTAAAGAAAGCTTGCAGGTAACGTTTGTCTTTTTCTGAGTTTCTTACCGCTGCGAACAACCTTCTTGAAAGCCCTTTGCCTAATGGTTTGCTGGCAATGAGTCCTTGTCTTGAAAATTCACTGATCGCCCAGTTTGGTAACGCAGCAACCCCGAGTCCTGCCGACACCATTTGTACCAGCATCAATGTGTTGTCTGCTTGTTTCCATTTCTTTGGTTCAACGCCTGCAGGTTGTAAAAAGTGCTTCACTACATCGAGACGCTGCTTTTGAACCGGATAAGAGAGCATCGTAATATCACTAAGATCTTGCGGTTCAATACTCGGCTTTTCGGCTAAAGGAGAGTTGATAGCAGTGATCAAGCGCATCTCAAAATCGAAAAGCGGTTCGTAGTGAACTTCAGAACGAGGCTGTATATCAGAGGTGATCACCAAATCTAACTCACCTGCCATTAATGCGGGCAGCGGCTCAAAACCAAAGCCTGACGAGAAATCGAGCGTCACGCTTGGCCAAGCAACTTGGTACTCTTTCAAAGCGGGCATTAGCCATTGGAAGCATGAGTGACACTCGATCGCCATGTGCAAACGACCATTCACATCCTCTTTTAGGCTCGCTAACTCATTCTCTGCTTTAGCGATTCTTGGCTGTATCTCATCCGCGAGCTTAAGCAAGATTTCACCCTCAGAGGTAAATTTCACTGGCCTAGTTTTTCGTAGGAAAAGCTGACCGCCAATACGCGCTTCAAGGTCTTTCAATTGATGCGAAAGCGCCGACTGAGTCAGGTGAAGAGAGGTCGCAGTTGCTGTTAACGATCCGCTGTCTCTCAAGGTGGTCAATGTTCGAAGGTGTTTAAGCTCTATCATGAGTATTCCTCATATTCCCTAAGCCAATTCAATATTTCTTAATAATCACCCTACGGTGTTTTTGCTCTTTTGTAAACGTCTAGATGTCCAGATGGATTTGAACTGTTCATCTTTGGATGATTCAAGATGAATATTATTAATAAACAAGATGAATATTTGGACGTTGTCCATAGATCGGATTAAGGCGATAGTTTAGCCATCCAGACGCCTTTGTGGAAAAGTAAAAATCATAAAAGGCAATCTGACCGGAAATTAAAATTATCGAATAAGGAACAGACTCATGACGACAACAACGCATATTCTTGGCTACCCACGTATCGGCGAAAAAAGAGAACTTAAATTCACGCTCGAGAAATACTGGCGGGGTGAAATCGATCAATCTGAGCTCAAACAACTCGGTAGCGAATTAAGAAATCGTAACTGGAATGTACAAGCTGACGCGAATCTAAGCTTTGCAACTGCGGGTGACTTCGCATGGTACGACCATGTTCTGACAACGACTCTACTTCTAGGCCACGTTCCAAAGCGTCATGCTGGTGGTTCTGAAGATGAAAAAGCCTTCCCAGATCTGGATACCTTGTTTCGTGTTGGTCGTGGTCAGTCTCAAGTTCAGTCTACTTGCTGCGGTGGTACGCATACGTCTAATGATGGCACTAAAGACAGTTCGGCGGCTTCTGACATGACTAAGTGGTTCAACACCAATTACCACTACATTGTTCCTGAGTTCAGTAAAGACGATTCGTTTGAGGTGAGTTGGCCACAATTGTTTGACGAAGTGAGTGAAGCGATAAAAGCAGGACACAAAGTTAAGCCTGTACTTCTCGGCCCGCTGTCTTACTTATATCTAGGTAAAGAAGTGGAAGAGGGCTTTGAGCGTTTAACCTTGTTGCCGCGTTTGCTTACTGCTTACCAAGCGATTCTGGCAAAACTCTCCAAGTTGGGCGTTGAGTGGGTGCAAATCGATGAGCCCATTCTATCTCTGGAACTTGAGACTAAGTGGGCTGATTCATTCAAACTGGCTTATCAAGTGATTCAAGGCGATGTGAAGCTATTGCTGACCACTTACTTTGATTCTGTGACTGATACGTTAGGCAAGATCGTGGAATTGCCCGTCAACGGCTTACACATCGACTTGGCTGCCGCACCGCAGCAACTTGATGAAGTGGTGAATAAGTTACCGGAAGATTGGGTACTTTCTGCGGGTGCAATCAATGGACGCAATGTTTGGCGAGCAGACTTAGCTTCTCAGCTTGAGTTACTGCAACCTGTGAAAGAGAAGCTGAGAGACAAGCTGTGGGTCGCAAGTTCATGTTCACTGCTGCATAGCCCGGTTGACCTTGAGTTAGAAGAGACGCTTAGCGAAGAAGTGAAGAGTTGGTTTGCCTTTGCAAAACAGAAAGTGACCGAGGTGAGCTTATTAGGTGCGGCGTTAGATGGCGATCAAAATGCCATTTTGGCGTGTGAGACTCACAGCCAACCTATCGTTGCACGTAAGAGCGCGACTCATGTGAATAAGCCGCAAGTTCAAGCTCGACTCAATACCATTACTAAAGCACTAGCAGAGCGCAGTGCTCCATACGCAGAACGCGCAGCGCATCAGTCTGAGGTGTTGGGTTTACCGCTATTACCAACCACAACCATTGGTTCGTTCCCACAAACAGGGGAAATTCGTCTTCAACGCAGTGCTTACCGCACTGGAAAACTGAATGAGTCGGAATACAACACTGCACTGAAAGGTCACATCGCAGATGCTGTTAAGCGTCAAGAAGCCTTAGATTTGGATGTGCTTGTGCATGGTGAAGCCGAGCGTAATGACATGGTGGAGTACTTTGCGGAAAACTTAGCAGGCTTTCAAACCACCAAGTTTGGTTGGGTACAAAGCTATGGCTCTCGCTGCGTGAAGCCTGCGATTGTGGTTGCGGATATCGAGCGTGAAAAACCAATGACGGTGGAATGGTCGACCTATGCCCAATCTCTGACCTCGAAGCAGATGAAAGGGATGCTGACAGGGCCTGTCACTATCTTGTGTTGGACATTCCCACGTGAAGACATCTCACGAAAAGAGATTACGAATCAATTGGCGTTTGCACTGCGTGATGAGGTTTCGGATTTACAAGATGCAGGGATCAACATCATTCAAATAGATGAGCCTGCTATTCGCGAAGGTTTGCCTTTGAAAAAACGCGACCATGCAGAGTACCTAGAGTGGGCAGTGGATGCCTTTAAGATTTCAGCAGCGAGTGCTAAACCAGAAACTCAGATTCATACCCATATGTGTTACAGCGAGTTCAACGAGATCATTGATTCAGTGGCGGCGCTAGACGCCGACGTGATTACCATTGAGACTTCTCGTTCGAACATGGAGCTACTGAAAGCGTTTGAAGAGTTTAACTACCCGAATGCGATTGGACCGGGTGTTTATGACATTCACTCACCAAACATTCCTTCTGAAGAGTGGATTGTTGATTTACTTAAGAAAGCAGCAGAAAAAATCCCAGCAGAACGTTTGTGGGCGAACCCAGATTGTGGATTAAAGACTCGTAACTGGGCAGAGACAGAAGCCGCACTAACTAACTTAGTTACGGCGACTAAGACACTGCGTAAAGAGTGGGAATCAGCTGAGATATAATTCAGTCTAAGATTTTGATTGATCCGTTAATCCACGATGAACCACAACAAAGGCCTCGCATTTACGAGGCCTTCTGGTTTTATACTTGTTCGAATCTCGAGCTAGAAACTAGCTGCTACTTTGACACGTCTCTTTACTGATCAGCTTCTCAACGATCAGTTGTCCGCGAGTGTTGCGAATCTTGATGTTGTAAGCCAAGCCCATGTCGAGGTTCGCTCTTACTTCAGAGTTGGTGCAGTAGCTATTCACACTCATGTCTACAACTTGGTTTAAAGGTTTAGCACCTTTTGCATCTTGGTTGTAGATCATCATGATTTCGATAACCGTGTTCTTTGCCAGCACGCGCATGACCGACAGCGGGCCATACTCAATCGGAAGGCCTGCGGATAAAACGCCAGCGCGATGCTGCGCCATCATTTCTAGCTGTCTTTGTTTGTCTTGTTCACTTGATGAGCTACAGCCTGCAAGCAGAACAGCAGCCAGTGAACCGATAATCCATTTTTTCACGTTAAAATACTTTCTTGAATGGTTTAACAATCACATTTTGGTACACACCAGCAGCAATGTACGGGTCTGCGTCTGCCCATGCCTGTGCATCGTCTAAAGAATTAAATTCAGCAATCACAGTAGAGCCTGTGAAGCCCGCTTCACCAGGGTTATCTGAATCAATCGCTGGCATTGGACCTGCTGTCAAAAGGCGGCCTTCATCGTGAAGTGTTTGTAGGCGTTCTAGATGTTGTGGGCGAACACTTAGGCGTTTTTCTAATGAATTTTCGACGTCTTGAGAAAAAATCACGTACCACATATTGAGATATCCTTATTTTACTTCACTAAATTGAGGGCGTTTAAATTCGCTATCTTGCTAATTTACGCGAACTAATGGGTATTGGAAGAGCTAATGATAAGAAATTGTGAAATGGTGCGGCAGAGTGAGAAGGTCTTTAGCATTTTTAATCGAAACGACTAAAGACCTTAAAGTGCGATAGGGTCGTCGAAGGGTTATTTGTTGATTGGGCGAGGTTTACCGCTTTCATCTACAGCAACGTAGTTGAATGTCGCACCACATACCTTGTAGCGATCGCCTATACCGTGATCAAGTACCGGCTTAACCCAAACTTCTAGGTCGATATTCATCGAGCTACGACCAATCTTGGTGCAGTCACCATAAACACATACCACATCACCCACTGAAACTGGTTGTTTGAACTCGATACTCGATACTGAAACCGTGACTATCTTGCCGTTAGAGATCTCTTTCGCCAGTATCCCGCCAGCAAGGTCGAGCTGAGACATTATCCAACCACCGAAAATCTGGCCTGCTGCATTGGTATCAGAAGGCATCGCCAAAGTGCGAAGAAGTAAAGAACCAATCGGGTTCAAAGTTGATTGAATAGTCATTGTTGTACTCTTAATGGTATTGATTGTTTTAAATTTAAATAGATGTGTTTGCGGGGCTCGCGGTGGTCGTATTTTTAACGTATTCACCGAACACAAACAATCAGTGGCCAATGATCACGAGTATCATTGGCCACTGTTAAATAGCATATTGATAATAATTGTATCAAAAAGGGGATGAGGACTCATCCCTTAGGGTTACTTCTCGTCGGTATTTTTATCCGTTAACTCGTTCTGCTGGTCTTTTTGTAGATGCTGGTCTTTTGGCAAATGCTGATCTTTTGGTAGATGCTTGTAGATGTAGACACCCGTTAGCAAGGTAAATGCAAAAGTAGCGATCAGTAAGCCAAACACTTTGAAGTTTACCCAAACATCCAAGGGTAGGCTGAAAGCAACGTAAACGTTGAGAATGGCACATAGAGTAAAGAATAAAGTCCAAGCCCAGTTGATCTTGCTCCATACCGCTTCAGGAAGTGTGATCTCTTTACCCAGCATGCCTTTAATCGCTGACTTGCCCATTAGGTGACTGACGGTCAGGCCGATAGCGAACAATGCATAAACGATGGTTACTTTCCATTTAATGAAGTTGTCATCGTGCAAGAAAATGGTCATGCCACCAAATACGGCAACCATCAGAAATGTGATGATCTGCATTTTCTCTACTTTCTTGTAGATGACGTATGTCAAAACGATTTGTACTGCGGAAGCAACAATCAATGCACCTGTAGCCGTGTAGATGTCATACATCTTATACAGCGCAAAGAAAATAATGAGAGGAATGAAATCAAGGATTTGCTTCATGTGGCACTGACTGTCCAGTTAGTTGAGTTGCAGACAGTCTAACGAAAACTGTCTCGATGCTAAATAGCCCGAGACAATTGGGTGCTAATTAATTCCATCTAGTTGGTTTATCGAGTCGGATCTTTTCATCATCGAGTTGGATAACGTTATCGCATTGATGTGGTTTGGTAGCGAGGTATCAGCTTCTTGATGTCTTCAAGGTAACCTTCACTCTTTAAGCTGTCTAAGGTGTTTTCGAGCTCTTGCTCACTCATGGCAAAACACGTCGATTTGCCTGTCGTTAGGTCGAGATATTCGTGATATTCACGCTCTGTGAAGTGGCCAATTCTGTCCATTAATAAGGTTTTAATTCCATGGTGAATCAAGCCGTAATACGTATGTCTTTGTAAGGTCATAGCCTATCCTCCGTGACAAGCTGCAGTGAAACTGTTGCAACCTGCTGTATATTGGTTGGGTTATCTATGACAAAGCAATTCGAATGCCATTTTCTCTAGTTGAACGGAACATTTTCCCTGCCAGATAGAATTGAACTTCTTTTCAAATAGTTAAGGCGAGGTACGTTCTATTCTCTGACAACCAATACGTAACAGACATAAAATAGTTTCATTTTGAGAACGATGAAATTCTCATTATGACGCTCTACTGCCGTTTATAGTGTGGTTCTATCTACGGTGATTGCCGCTAATCGACAAGCCAATCAACAAGCGTAGATAAAGATGTATTTTGTCGATTCTTAGGCTGCAGCAAGAAGTAACCATTTCCAGAAAAGACACTGCCTTCACTCACTTTCACCAACCTGCCCAAATCGATATCTTGCTTGGCCAGCGTGATGTCGCCTATGGCAATACCAAACCCTTGAATGGCTGCGTTCATCGCTTGATCAAGTGTCGCGAATTGTTGGTTGTTCTTACTTGAAAGGTCGTGGCTTCCTATATGTTCTAACCATAGTCGCCAATCACTTTGCTCATTGTTGGCGTGTAGCCAAGTGTATTGAGCGAGCTTGTGTGGCTTGATGATAGTAGAAGCGCTATTTACAAGATGGCTCTGAGTAATGCTTTGCGCTTGGCATACCGGAGCCAACTGCTCGTTGAACAATAACTGGCTCACAATCGATTGTTGGTTTGGCTTCTTTCCATAGGTAATTACGGCGTCAAACGGGTCAAAGCTTGGTTCAAAAACGTGCTTGATGGTCGACGTGAGCTCGACATCAATTCCAGGGTAGGCTTGCTGAAAAGACATCAACTTGGGTAGCAGCCAAGAGGTAATACAGCTGGGGGCGTTGAGTTTGATCTTAGAGGGAGAACTTGCGACTTGATTGAGAGCCGATTGCAGTTGATGAATCGTTCCTTGTATCAGAGGAACCAGCTCTTCTCCTTTCGGTGTTAAAGACAATCCTCGAGCATGGCGATAGAAGAGATCACAGCCAAGGCTTTCTTCAAACGACAATATCTGACGACTTACTGCACCTTGCGTAACATTGAGCTCATGTGCCGCTCGCGTAAAGTTGAGATGCCTTGCCGTCGACAAGAACGCGAGCAAGGTTTTAGTTGAAGGAAGTGTGCGATTCATATCTTTACCTATGACTTTTTATCATGGCTATTATGTGATTATTTCGATTCATTTATCAATAGTGTTCTGTTTGAATGTAAATACTTAATCATCATTTGTGATTCAATATGTGTATAAGTCACATTTTTTGAATATGAAGGCAGTGGTGAAGACATTGTGATTTTGTGAAAGGGATAGCTTCTTGACATCTTTTATCGATAGTTTAGTACCTCAGGCTGTAAAAAAATTAATACCTTATCAATCAGCAAGAAGAATTGGCGGTGATGGACGTGTCTGGCTAAACGCCAATGAATTGGAAAGCTCGCTGTTTCAAGGAGAAGTAAGTCACAACCGATACCCAGACTTCTTACCACAAGATATTGCTAAGGCTTACCAAGATTACTGTGGCACTGATGCTGCGACTGTTGCCGTTCGTGGCGCCGATGAAGCGATTGATTTGCTGATCAGAACATTCTGTAAACCGGCAAGCGACAACATACTTATCTGTTCACCCACGTATGCGATGTATGAGTTTTGCGCCGATGCATTGGCGATTAATACCTTGGACTCTCCATTGCAGCAAGATTTCAGCCTGAACGTCGCTGATATCGTGAACAAAGCGAAGTTGACTAATATCGTGTTTCTTTGCTCACCAAACAACCCAACGGGTAATGTGATTCCTAAATCGGATTTGATTCAGGTACTGGAAGGCACGATTGGAAAGTCTCTAGTGGTAGTCGATGAAGCGTATATCGAGTTTGAACCACAAACGTCAGCGGTGGGCCTTATTGAGCGTTATCCGCATTTGGTAGTGATTCGCACCTTGTCTAAGGCGTTTGGACTGGCTGCGGTTCGATGTGGCTTTATCTTAGCGAGTCAAAATGTGATGCAGTATGTTGCGAAGCTGATTCCACCTTATCCGATGCCGGATTGCTCATCGCAAATCGTGTTAGACGCTTTGTCTGATGAACGAGTCTCAGTGATGCAAGACGCCACACAAAAGCTGGTCGAACTACGTAACTGGTTTGCTTGTGAGTTAACGCAGTTTGATTTCATCGAGTCTGTTTACCCTTCATCGACGAACTTTATTTTGCTGCGTCAAAAACCTGGGCATCAAGTGTTCAGTGTATTGGCGAAGGATGGCATTGTGACAAGGAATCAAAACCACGAACCTGCTTTGCGTAACTGTGTTCGAATCAGTATTGGTAGCCAAGAGAGCATGCTAGAAGTGATAACGTCACTAACAAGTTACCAAACCGAATTAGAAAAGAATCAACAAGGCAAACAAATTCAACAATCTCAACATAAAGAAACTCAATCTCAACTCGATAAAGATCATATCTAGGATGGCAATGATGAAAAAGATAATACTAGGACTCGCTTGTGCGGCCGCTTTACTTGGTACAACGGTACAGGCGAAAGAAATCCGTTTGGCGTCAGACTTTACCTATCCGCCATTCAACTACAAAAACAGTGACGGTGTGCCTGTCGGGTTTGATATTGAGATAGCTGACGCCTTGTGTGAGCAAGCGAAGTTGGATTGCACGTGGGTATCGCAAAGCTGGGATTCGTTGATTCCAAGTTTGTTGGCAAGAAAATCAGATGTGATCATGGCTTCGATGCGTATTACCGAAGAGCGTAAGCGCAAGATCTTGTTCACCGATAAGTACTACCAAACACCAGCTGTGTTTGTTGCTGCTAAGAGCTCCGAGTTCAGCATTGATGAGGCCGGCTTAGCGGGTAAAACCATCGGTGTTCAGCAAGGTACGATTCACGATCGCTACGTAACCGACAAGTTTGGCGATGTGGCAAACATTAAACGCTATACCGGCCAAGATGAAGTTTATCTGGATCTGCAAAATGGTCGTCTAGATCTAACCTTTGGCAACTCGGATCAACTGTCATTAGCTTTCTTAGATAAGAAAGAAGGTGAGGGCTTTGAATTTAAAGGTAAAGCAGTGACCGACAAAGCCTACATTGGCGAAGGTACGGCGTTAGCACTAAGAAAGCAGGATTCAAAACTGGCGAAACAATTCAATGCCGCGATTGAAGAGATCAGAGCGAACGGTACTTACGACAAGATCGCTGCTAAGTACTTCACGTTTGATATTTATGGCGCTGATTTGTAATTCGTCTAAAGCCTAAAAACTAGACCACCAAAAAAATCCGAGGGCTGTGAGGCTCTCGGATTTTTGTTACAAACAATTCGTCCTATCAAGTTTCTCTCTATTGCCTTTATCTCTGCTTATCCATGTTTGTTCCATACGTTTAGCCTAAAACCTTATCTCTACCACCTCAGAAATCACAGTTGACGACTCGCTTTTCAATCGATAAGACCTTCTTTGCTCGTGCTCTATAAATGGCTCCAAGGTTTAAAATAACACAAATATGCAAGTGTATTTTTTGCCAACAGATTGTTCTAAAAGCAGTTGGAAGTGATCGAAATTCCCCAAAATCCTAAGTTAGACTACTTAATGGTCCAATTGATGCCAAATATGATTGGTATCACAATCAATTCGGTTCACAAGCCAATAGACAAACCTTAGCTCACAAAATATACACATATTATTGTAATACAAAATTCATAAGGTAAGAATATTGTAATGAAACGTTACTGCTATGAGCGGTATGCAATTGAACGTTAGATTTCAAACTTAGCTGTAGCGTTGCATATAAAAACTGTACCTCTTACAAAATGGATTCTGGAGAAGAACATGAAAAAACACCTACTGATGATTGCAGCGGCTTCAATTCTTATGGCATTTGGCGCTCAAGCAAAAACTTTGACCTTAGGGCATGCAATGTCATTAGAAAGCGCAGCTCACCAAGGCATGGTGATCATGGCTGATAAAGTGAAAGAAAAATCGAATGGTGACCTTACGATTAAGATCTTTCCAAACGGTCAATTAGGCTCTGAACGTGACCAAGCAGAGCAAGTTGTTACCGGCGCGATTGATATGGCCAAAATCAATGGTGGGCTAGCCGAATCTTTTGAACCAACGTTTAAGGTTAATGCACTGCCTTTCTTATTCCGTGATGTTCAACACATGAGAACGTTCATGCGAAGTGAAGCTGCACAAGAGATGTTGCTTTCAAGCGAAGGTAAAGGCTTCATTGGTCTTACATTCTATGATTCAGGCACACGTAGCTTCTACGCTAAAAAAGCCATTAACTCACCGGCTGATCTAGCAGGTATGAAAGTTCGAGTTCCTGGTTCTCCAACCATGATGGAAATGGTTAACCTATTAGGTGGTAAAGCAACGCCTGTACCTTTCAATGAGGTATACACGGCGCTGCAACAAGGCGTAATTGACGGTGCTGAAAATAATATTTCTAGCTTAGTTGAAATGAAACACAGTGAAGTTGCCAAATTTTACTCTATGGATCAGCACATGATGACACCTGACGTGATCATCATTTCAGAATACAAATGGGGTTCATTAACGGCAGAAGAGCAAAAAATCTTAAAAGAAGCTGCTGCTGAGTCTCTTGAAGAGCAGATCAAAATCTGGGACGCAACAGATGACATGAACAAAGAGAAAGGAATGAAAGAAGGCGTAACGTTTGTTGAAGTTGATAAAGCCCCTTTCCGTGCAGCTGTTAAACCTATGATTGATGAGGCGAAAAAAGATCCAAAACTAGCTCCATTCATTGAAAAAATTGAAGCTCTTTAATCAGTCTTAGTGAAAATATAATTTTGCCTTGGCTTTGCTAAGGCAAAATTTTTGAGGTATCACACCATGTTAGCAACTTTCAGAAACCTACTTGATAGGCTGATTCTTTTTGTCTCTTCTTTTGCACTAATGTTACTTGTCGTTACTGTCACTTGGCAGGTCTTTAGTCGTTATGTTTTGAATGATCCAAGTAACTGGACTGATGAACTTGCTCGTTATGCGATGGTATGGCTTGGCTTATTAGGAGCAAGCTACTTATTCGGTATCAAAGGACACTTAGCAATAACGTTATTGGATGGTTATCTTAAGGGTAAAGCACATATCGCATTACATGTACTCATCAATATCATTTCTGGCGCATTTGTATTTCTAGCAATGCTTCAAGGTGGCATCGCCCTAATGGGAAGAACCACACAACAACTCTCTCCAGCACTGCAATTACCGATGTCGACGGTTTATTCAATATTGCCGATTTCAGCCGTTATTATCCTCATCTATTTGGTCATGAATACGTTTGATCTTTTTTGTGAACCCAACAAAAAGTAAGTTTTAAAAGGACTCTATATTATGGATTTGTCCATTGGTGTTTGGCTGCTAGGCCTATTCTTATTCATGATCGCGATTAGTATGCCCATTGCGATTGCAATTGCCATGTCATCTTTAACGATCATGTATTTCATCTTACCGTTTGAAGTCGCCAGTATTACTGCGGGTCAAAAAATTATTACCGGTATTGATAGTTTCAGTTTATTAGCCATCCCTTTCTTTATCCTTGCTGGGAATATAATGAATGTGGGTGGCATCGCGAGTCGGCTTATCAACCTTGCAAAGCTCTTGGTTGGTTGGATCCCGGGCTCACTTTTTCACGTTAACATCTTCGCCAATATGATGTTTGGCGCCGTTTCAGGATCAGCCGTTGCAGCAGCAGCTGCGGTTGGTAAAACCTTAGGCCCTGAATTAGAAAAAGATGGTTATGATAAAAACTTAGCAACAGCAGTAAACGTTGCATCTTGCCCGGCAGGCTTACTAATACCGCCGAGTAATTCATTGATCGTATTTTCAGTGGTATCGGGTGGAACATCCGTAGCGGCGCTGTTTATCGCAGGTTATGTCCCAGGTATTTTAATGGGTTTAAGTTGTATGGTCGTCGCCTATTTTATCGCTAAAAAGAAGGGCTACAAAACAAGTGCCAATGACGGCTTCACAGCAAAAGATGTGCTGAATATTGTTTGGCAAGCAACGCCAAGCTTAGGGCTTATTGTTGTTGTTATTGGCGGTATTATTGGTGGTATATTCACTGCAACAGAAGGAGCATGTATAGCGGTTCTTTACTCTTTTATACTGTCACTCTGTTACCGAACCCTCAAATGGGCACACTTTTCGATAATTTGTAGAGAAACGGTTCAGGTTACTGGCATTATGCTGTTCTTGATTGGTGCTTCAACCATCATGTCATGGGCAATGGCGTTTACCGGTCTGCCAACCATGATCAGCGATTGGATGCTCTCTATTTCAGATAATCCGATTATCATCTTTATTCTGATGAATCTGATCCTACTGATTGTGGGTATGTTTATGGATCTTACGCCTGCCGTATTAATCTTTACCCCTATCTTTATGCCGATTGCTGAGCATTTAGGCATGCATCCAATTCACTTTGCGATGATGATTATTTTCAACTTATGTATTGGCATTGCAACGCCACCCGTTGGTACGGCGCTATTTGTCGGTTGTAGTGTCAGTGGCTCCAAGATTGAGAATGTTATAAGAAGTATCATGCCGTTTTGTGCCGTATTGATCGTCACACTGTTGGCTATTACTTTTATTCCTGAAATTAGTTTGGCTCTGCCTCGTGCGTTTGGACTAATCAATTAGCTTTACAAGGGTAAGATTTACCGAATCAATATCGATCATTACCTAATAAAAAACCGCCTCATGAAGGCGGTTTTATTTATCAATCAAACTGAAGCTTAATATTACGCTTGCTGTTTTTGTAGCTCAGTTTCTTTCGCTTCGTCTTCGATTAGAGAATCAACGATTACTGCACATGCTGCATCACCAGTGATGTTCAGAGCTGTACGAATCATGTCGAAGATACGGTCCAGAGCGAACAACAGAGGTAGACCTTCGATAGGGATACCAGCTGCTAGAAGAACCGCAACCACTAGGAAAGAAGGACCTGGAACACCTGCTTGACCAACTGCGCCTAGAGTCGACGTTACGATGATAGCAACGTAAGCGCCCATAGACAGGTCGATGTTGAACAGCTGTGCAAAGAAGATAGCAACTAGGCCGTAGTAAATTGCGTTACCAGACATGTTGATCGTCGCACCAAGTGGCAGAACGAATGAAGCCGTAGAGTTACGAACACCAAGTTCTTTCTCTACCGTTTCCATTGTTACTGGCAGTGTCGCCATTGAAGAGGCTGTTGATAGTGCAACCGCTTGAGGTTTCTTCATTGCCACTAGGAACTTCTTAGCTGAAGTCTTAGTGAAAATTTGAATCATCAGTGGGTATGCCACAAAGCCGAAGATAAGAATCGCAGCAATGTAGACAATGAATAGCTTGAACACGACCATAAGTGCGCCAAAACCGAATGTACCGACTGCTTCTGCCATTAGGCCGAATACGCCAAGTGGTGCAATGATCATAACCTTGTTGATCATCCAAACCATAGCGTCAACAATCGCGTTTACGCCATTGATGATTGGGTCACGTTTTTCTTTCGCTTGTTTAGAAATCGCAATACCGAAGAATAAGCAGAAAACGAGAATTTGCAGAATGTTAGCTTCGTTCAGTGATTGGAAAACGTTGGTAGGGATCATGCCCGTGATGGTTGCCCAGAACGTTGGAAGTTCGCCTTTCGCAGCGTATTCAGAAGAGAACATACCTTCAACGCCAGAAACATCGATACCACGACCCGGTTCGAATACTTCACCCATTACAAGCGCTAGCGCTACAGCAAGTGCAGACGTTAGTGCAAAGTAACCCAGTGTAACCACACCAACTTTACCTGCCGATGAGCTATTACCTAGACCTGCAGCACCTGAAATTAGGGCAACTGCGACTAGAGGAATAACCAGCATCTTGATTAAATTGATGAAGATTGCGCCCAGTGGAGCGAACATTGTTGCGCTGTCACCCATCATTGCACCGACAGCGGTACCGATGATCATTGCAATAACGACTTGAACGCCGATGTTGCTTAGTAAACTCTTTTCTTTTAACACTTCCATAACCTCTGTGCTACTAAATATAAAAATCCCAGAACTACTCACCAATGTACGATGTACCATTGGATTAATATTTCGCGACGAGTTTTACACGTATCCTTTACATTTATCAATATGAGCAGAGGTGAAAGTCTCTGAAAAACTGGTGGTCTAATGTCATTTGTTGATTTTGCACAACAATGCAATCGTTTGCCTTGGTTTTTTATTGCGATGTTATTTGTTGAATTTATAAAAGCCTTTTCGCTGGAGATTTTGTGAATGATTTACAAGCGCTGGTATTGAAAACGTCTTGTTAACATTTTGATTTCATTTGCGAGTGTTTTTTGAACGCTTGTGTTGGGGTGAATCCACAGGTACGTGTTGTGTGAAATTTAGCCTGAACTATGCTTAAGGTATCTATTTATTACCAAGATGTTACCTCTGCGCTTTAAATAAAACGTCTATCTAGCATCTCAGTTGTAAGGAGAGGGGCTATGACTTTCATATTAAAGTACTTGTTTGCGTTTCTTCTATTGTTCAGCTCTGTGTTCGCTCAGGCCGATGATGTCTGGGTGGTTGAGGTGAACGGGGGGATAGGTCCGGCGACCAGTGATTACCTCACTAGAGAAATAGAACAAGCTCACGATGAGCAAGCAAAGCTCATCATTTTGAAAATGAACACGCCTGGCGGGTTAGATTCGTCGATGCGTGACATTATTCGATCCATCACCACATCACCGATTCCGATAGCAACTTGGGTTGGGCCTGCGGGTTCACGAGCAGCGAGCGCCGGAACCTATATTTTACTTGCCAGCCACGTTGCTTCCATGGCGCCCGGAACTAATCTAGGTGCAGCAACTCCTGTGTCGCTCGGTGGTGGCAAAGCGCCTGCTAATCCGTTATCTCCTCAAGACGATGCTAATAAAGATGACAACACGTCAGCGAGTGAGCAAGACGAAACGAAACAGGAGAATTCAGATCAAGTAAAAGCCACCACTGCGATGGAGAAGAAAGTCATCAATGATGCTGCAGCCTACATTGTCAGTTTGGCTAAGCTACACAATCGCAATGAAGAATGGGCAGAAAAAGCGGTAAGAGAAGCGGCGAGTTTGGATTCTGAGAATGCACTGACTCTTAACGTGATTGATTTTATTGCCAGCGACCTTCAGCAATTGGTTGAACTGAGTAACGGGCGCACCGTCACCATCAACGGTGTCAGTCAGGAAGTCCAACTTAGTGATGTTGCTTTTGTCGAGCGAGAACAAGACTGGCGCTTTAGTTTGCTGTCAGTGATCACGAACCCGAACGTTGCATATATTTTGATGCTGATTGGTATCTACGGTTTGTTACTCGAATTCTATAATCCTGGAGTCGGCTTACCGGGTGTATTGGGCGGTATCTGTCTGTTATTGGCGATGTACTCCTTACAAATGCTGCCAGTGAGTTACGCGGGCCTTGCTTTAATCCTATTGGGAATTGCTTTGATGGTCGCAGAGGCCTTTAGCCCTAGCTTTGGTATTTTCGGTTTGGGTGGCGTCGCCGCATTTACATTGGGCTCGATCATGCTGATGGACACCGAAGTGCCTGGTTATCAAATCACATTGCCGCTAATTATCGGGATCAGTTTGTTCTCTGTTGCCTTTATCGTCGTAACAATATCAATGCTAGTCCGAGTGAGAAACAAACCAGTGACTACGGGGATGGAAGCGGTAGTCGGTGACACGGGCAAAGTTGTAAGCGGCTTCCCCGGTGCGGGGCGTGTGCTAGTCGAAGGTGAGATCTGGCAAGCCAAATGCGCGAGTGAATTGCAAGTGGGGCAGATCATCAGAGTGACCAAGCTGACGGGGCTATCTTTGGATGTTGAGGCGCTGACCGATGATACATCATCGAAATCTAGCTAGCGCGGCATGCTAGAAAAAACGTTATTGAATTATTAATTGCTTAGCCATCGTTACCATTAGGGGGCGGTTATGTTTATACACACTATAGGTATTGTTATTGTGCTCGTTATCTTGTTGATAGCCAGCATGTTCAGAGTACTGCGCGAATATGAACGTGCAGTGGTGTTTTTTCTTGGGCGCTTTTACGGTGTGAAAGGGCCGGGGTTAATTATCATCATTCCTTTCATCCAACAAATTGTGCGAGTGGATCTTCGAACTATCGTGTTGGACGTGCCGACGCAAGATTTGATCACCCGCGATAACGTGTCAGTGAAAGTGAATGCTGTGGTCTATTTTCGAGTGCTCGATCCGAAGATGGCGATCAATAACGTAGAGAATTACCTCGAAGCGACCAGTCAACTGTCACAAACAACGCTGCGTTCAGTATTAGGACAGCATGAGTTGGATGAATTGCTGTCTGAACGAGAAGAGTTAAATAGAGACTTACAAGCGATACTGGATCAACACACGGATAACTGGGGGATCAAGATTGCCAATGTCGAGATCAAGCATGTTGATCTGGATGACAGTATGGTGCGAGCCCTTGCTAAACAAGCGGAAGCCGAACGTTCACGTCGAGCTAAGGTGATCCATGCAACAGGGGAACTAGAAGCATCAACCAAGCTGAAAGAGGCTGCAGAGGTTCTTAATCAAGCGCCCAACGCCATTCAATTGCGATATATGCAAACACTAACAGAAGTAGCGAATGAGCGAACCTCTACAATCATATTCCCAATGCCCATCGATCTGGTCGAGAAGATAACCGATCCGATCAAAGCGACACTCAATGAGGCTGCAATCAAGAAAGCGATGAAAGCCGATGAGTGATTGGATCAAATGAAGAGCAATAAAAAAGGCTCCACAGTTGTGGAGCCTTTTAATATCTTGAATTATAGGTTCTATCTAATGACCAATGATTACTGGCCTCAATTTAATGACCGTCGATTATTTCTGCGTAGCCGCTTTCATTGGCGTAACAAACTCCGCAAGTGTTTTAAGCATTGCTTCTGGTTGTTCAACGTTGTTTTCAATGATTTTCACAACGGCTGAGCCTGAGATCGCACCTGCAGCGCCAGCTATAATCGCTTCTTTCACTTGTTCAGGAGCTGAGATACCGAAACCAAGCAGTGCTGGTGGCGCGTCGAACTTGTTCAAGCGATCAAGCAGTGCCGTTACTGGCATGTTTGCTTTTGTTTCAGCACCCGTTACACCAGAACGCGAAAGTAGGTAGGTGTAACCACCACCTAGCTCAGAAACTGATTGAAGCGTTTCATCGCTTGCAGTTGGTGGAGCAATAAAGATTGGGTGAACGCCAAACTTTTCAGCTGCAGCAACAAACTCGCCGCTTTCATTGGTTGGTACATCAGCAATTAATACTGAATCGATACCTGCGTTTGCGCAGCGTTCGTAAAAATTTTCTATACCACGTGCGTAAACCAAGTTCGCGTACATCAGTAGGCCGATTGGTAGCTCTGGGTATTTAGCACGGATTTGACCAATAAGATCGAAGCACACATCTGGCGTTACTTTAGAATCTAAAGCACGAATGTTCGCACCTTGGATTGTTGGGCCATCTGCAAGCGGATCTGAGAATGGGATACCAAGCTCAAGTGCGTCAGCACCCGCTTCAACTAGCGTTTCCATGATCTTAAGAGATTGCTCTGGGTTAGGATCACCAACCGTTACGAATGGTACAAATGCGCCCTGATTCTTTTCAGCTAAGCGAGTGAAGAGTGATTGATAGCGATCCATTATAATGCTCCTTTCTCTTTAAGAATGTCGTGTACAGAGAAAATATCTTTGTCACCACGACCAGATAGATTAACCACTAATAGCTGTTCTTTCTCAGGGTCTTCGTGAGCCATTTTGACAGCGTGAGCCACAGCATGAGATGACTCTAGCGCTGCGATAATACCTTCTTTACGTGCAATCAATTGGAACGCTTCTAGCGCTTCGTCATCGGTCACGTTGTCGTATTCAGCACGGCCAATGGCATTTAGGTGAGCGTGTTGAGGACCAACTGATGGGAAATCTAGACCCGCAGAAACAGAGTAAGACTCTTCTACTTGGCCATTCTCATCTTGCATCAGTGGCGCTTTCATGCCGAAGAAAATACCGGTTTTACCGTGCTTAAGCGGAGCGCCGTGTTGGTCGGTATCAATACCTTTACCAGCAGGCTCTACACCGATTAGGCGAACAGACTCTTCTTCAATGAAATCAGCGAACATGCCGATAGCGTTTGAACCACCGCCAACACAAGCAATAACCGCATCAGGAAGGCGACCTTCACGCGCTAGAATTTGGTGCTTCGTTTCTTCACCAATCATGCGTTGGAAATCACGAACAATCGTTGGGAATGGGTGAGGGCCAGCCGCAGTACCCAATAGGTAGTGCGCGTCTTCATAAGTTGCAGACCAGTCACGTAGTGCTTCGTTACATGCATCTTTTAGCGTTGAAGAGCCAGAATGAACAGGGATAACCTCTGCGCCCATTAGCTTCATGCGGAATACGTTCGGGCTTTGACGCTCAACGTCTTTTGCACCCATGTAAACACGACACTTAAGGCCCAATAGAGCACAAGCTAGAGCCGTTGCAACACCATGTTGGCCTGCGCCAGTTTCAGCGATGATTTCCTGTTTACCCATACGTTTTGCTAGCAATGCTTGGCCAAGAACTTGGTTTGTCTTGTGAGCACCGCCGTGCAGTAGATCTTCACGCTTTAGGTACAGTTTGGTTTTTGTACCTTTAGTCAGGTTACGCGTTAGCGTTAGTGCCGTTGGACGACCAGCATACTCTTGTAGAAGTGTCATGAATTCACTGCGGAACTCAGGGTCTGCTTGAGCATCGATAAATGCTTGTTCCAGTTGGTCTAGTGCTGGCACTAGGATCTGCGGTACGTATTGACCACCGTATTCACCAAAGTAGGCATCGAGTTTAGCCATTGTGTTATTCCTTCAATTCTATCGATGTGTATTCACACCAAGTCATTTTATCTTGTTTAAGCTTCGCAAAGGCAAAGCTTACTAATTAGTTTTGAGATTCTGCTTTCTAGTTTCTAAGCTCTGGGCTCTAGATTTCAAGTTCTAGGTTTTAAATTCTAGAAACCGAACTAGTAATTACGAATCGCTGCAAAAGCGCGTTGCAGTTTGTCTGCGTCTTTTTTACCTGGAGCGGATTCCACACCTGAGTTTAGGTCTAGCCCTAAACAGCCTAGTTTCGCTGCTTGGTTAGCATTGCCTGGGTTTAGGCCACCCGCCAACATGATTGCGCTTTGGTTGTTGATTAGGCTCCAATCAAACGCTTGACCTGTACCACCCGTTTGAGAACCCACTTTAGTATCTAGCAGATGGCGAGTCACGTTGCTTTTCAGTAATTCTGGTAGCGCACTTTCAGCGCCGTTTTCAGCACTGCAAGCAACACCGTAAGCTTTCCAAATCTCAACGTTTTCAGGTAGTGATTGTTTTAACTCATCGACAAATGCTTGAGACTCATCACCGTGCAGTTGCACCGCAAATAAACCTAGCTCAGAAACCGTTTTCGCAACGTCAGTAACGCTATGATTTTGGAACACACCCACGTAGTTCAAAGGTGCGCCGCTCATGGTTAAACGAGCTGCTTCGATATCAACATGACGCTTAGACACTTCAACGAAAATCAGACCACCGAATACCGCACCGGCTTGATAAGCCTTTGCTGCATCGTCAGAGTGAGTTAAACCACAGACCTTGTTTTCACCGAGCGTAACTTTACGCACCGCAAGCTCTAAGTTCTTTTCAGCCATCAGAGAGCTGCCGATTAGGAAGCCGTCTGCAAATGTTGAAAGGTCACGTACTTGCTGATGGTTGTAAATGCCAGACTCTGAAATCACGACTGCGTTTGGAGCCAGTTCGCGAATCAGCGGTGCCAACTCTTTGGTACGGTTCAAATCAGTCGAAAGGTCACGTAGGTTACGGTTATTAATACCGATCACTTTTGCTTTTAAAGCGACAGCGCGATGAAGTTCTTCTTCGTTGCTGACTTCGGTTAGTACACCCATATTTAGCGAGTGAGCGACGTCAGCAAGCGCTTTGTACTCTTCGTCATCTAATACCGATAGCATTAGCAAAATTGCATCAGCTGAGTAGTGACGAGCTAGGTAAACTTGGTAGGTATCAACCATGAAGTCTTTACAAAGAATAGGTTGCTTAGCAATGCTGCGAACCTTTGGTAAAAACTCAAAGTCACCTTGAAAGTATTTCTCGTCTGTCAGTACTGAAATTGCGTTGGCGTGGTTGTTGTACACCGATGCAATGTAGTCCAAATCAAACTCGTCACGGATTAAACCTTTTGACGGAGATGCCTTCTTACATTCAGTGATGAAAACCGTTTGTTCGCCGCTCAGTGCATCATAAAAGCTGCGGTCTGTTGTGGTTAACGCTGCTTTAAACTCGTCCAATGGTTGAGTTTGCTTACGCGCTTCAACCCATTGGTATTTGTCACGAACGATTTTTGCTAATACTTCCGCCATTTCAGCTTCTTTGACTGAAACGTGGGTCGACAGTTTATCGGTAGTCTGTGTCATGTTCTTTATCTCGTCGTTCGTTAGGCGTGTGCAGCAAGCTTTTGTACAAGCTCGTACGCTTTGCCAGAGTTCATCGCGTCAATCGCTTGCTGTGTGTTGGCTTTTAGATCTTCGTGACCAAATAGACGCATTAGCAGAGCAACGTTGACTGCCACAGCGCCAACTTGAGCATCTGTGCCTTTACCCGTCAGGATATCGGTTGTGATGGCTTTGTTCTCTTCTGGCTCGCCGCCCTTGATTGCTTCAAGAGGGTGAGTGTTCAGGCCAAAGTCTGACGGTGTCACTGTGTACTCGTGAATTTTGCCATCTTTAATTTCAGCAACGATTGTCTCGCCATGAATAGCCACTTCATCAAGGCCACTACCATGCACAACGGCAGCACGCTTCATGCCCATTTGCAGCATGGTTTCCGCGATAGGGCGTACTAGCTCTTTGCTGTAAACACCCATCAGCTCGATGTTAGGGCGAGCAGGGTTAATCAATGGACCAAGGATGTTGAAGATAGTGCGTGTTTTCATTGTTTGACGAACAGGCATCGCGTGACGTACACCGACGTGATATTGCGGAGCAAATAGGAATGCTACGCCAAGTTCATCGACAGCAGTACGAGTGTCTTCTGCTGTCATCGCTAGGTTAATACCGAACGAATCCAGTAAGTCAGAAGAGCCTGATTTGCTCGATACGCTGCGGTTGCCGTGCTTAGCTATTTTTAAACCACACGCTGCTGCTACAAATGCAGAAGTCGTCGAAATGTTGATGGTGTCATGACCGTCGCCACCTGTACCTACGATGTCAGCGAAATCGTAATCAGGACGTGGGAACGGGTTTGCATTGGCAAGCAGTGCTTTCGCCGCACCTGCGATCTCATCGGGCGTTTCGCCTTTGATTTTCAATGCAGTCAGAGCCGAAGCCATCAGGATTGGATCGAGTTCCCCCTTGATGATGACATCAAATAACTGTTGGCTTTCTTCTTGAGTAAGAGACTGCTGTTCGTAAAGTTTATTAATCTGTTCCATGATCGTTTCCTATATCGTCTTTTTCTCAAGAGCCCATTCTATAGCGTTCGCTAGAAGCGTTGCACCGTAGGTCGTCATAATTGATTCAGGGTGGAATTGGAATCCACAAACCTTGTCTTGTTCTTGAACCACAGACATCACCAAATCATCGACTTCAGCGGTCACCGTTAGGCTATCGGATACATGCGTTGCCACTAAAGAGTGGTAGCGAGCAATAGCCAGTGGCGAAGGTAAGCCTTGGTAAGTCGCATGGTTCTGGTGTTCCATCATCGACACCTTACCATGAATGATTTCGCCAGCGCCTGCAACGGTGCCGCCGTAGGCTTCAACAATCGCTTGGTGGCCTAAGCAAATTCCAATCATTGGTACTTTGCCTTTTAGCAATTGAATCAGCTCTGGCATGCAACCCGCATCTGCTGGAGCGCCAGGGCCTGGCGAAAGCAGTGCAACCGGGTTATCTAATTCGTTGATCGCCGCTTCAACTACTTTTGCAGGAATGTTGTTACGGTAAATTTTTACGCTGTGACCTAATGAACGAAACTGGTCTACAAGGTTGTAAGTGAACGAGTCGAAGTTATCGATGAATACAATATCAGCCATGATTACGACTCCTTCTTACTTGGTGTGCTTTGGCTTGGTGCCGTATTTTTAGTATGAGCTGCTTGAATCGCTGAGATGACCGCTTGAGCTTTGCCGCGAGTTTCATCTGCTTCTGCTTGTGGGTCTGAGTCGAACACCACGCCAGCACCCGCTTGTACTTGTGCTACGCCATCTTCAACGTAAGCAGAGCGAATCACGATACAAGTATCTAATGTGCCTTCACCGGTTAAGTAGCCCACTGCGCCACCGTAGCTACCACGACGCGTTTTTTCTACGTCACGGATAAGTTGCATTGCGCGGATTTTTGGCGCGCCAGTTAGCGTACCCATGTTCATACAAGCTTGGTAAGCGTGTAGGGCATCTAAGTCTTCACGTAGCTGACCAACAACACGAGAAACCAAGTGCATTACATGGCTGTAGCGGTCAACTTTCAGCAAGTCTGCCACGTGGCGAGTACCTGCTTCGGCAATACGAGCCACATCGTTACGCGCTAGGTCGACCAGCATCATGTGCTCGGCGTTTTCTTTCTTGTCGGTACGCAGCTCAAGTTCAATACGGCTGTCTAAGTCGAAATCGATTTGGCCATTCGGGCGCTTACCACGACGACGAGTACCAGCAATTGGGTAGATCTCGATTTGGTTGGTTTCGGTTTCGTATTTCAGCGCGCTTTCTGGAGAAGCACCGAACAGAGTAAATAGCTCGTCTTGCATGTAGAACATGTAAGGGCTTGGGTTACTTTGCTTGAGTTCTTTATAAGCCGCCAGCGGAGCAGGGCAAGGTAGCGTGAAGCGGCGTGAAGGTACCACTTGGAATACATCGCCTTTAACTACGTACTCTTTTAAGTCACGAACCGTTTGGCAGAAATCTTCATCTGAAACGCTTGGTACTGCTTCAACGTTGTCTAAAGGAGTTACTTCGGTAATCGCTTTCAAGGACTGACATTGTGTTTGAATATCAGCTAGACGATCCGTTAATTGTGCCTTAATGCTTTCGTCTTGAGTGAATAAGCTTGCGTGAAGCAGGCCTTCGTTCTCTTGGTGGTCGAAACGCAATAGTGTCTCAGCAACGTAGAATACAAAGTCAGGGCAGTTGTTGGTCGCTTCAGCATCGCCTAGCGGTTCAAAGTTCGCCACGATGTCGTAAGCGAATAGGCCAGCCATGAATAACGCGTGCTTGTTATCCGCGTCTTGCTCAAAGCTGTGTTGAACCAAACGCAGTGCATCGAATGAAGACGCTTCTCTTAAACGTGAATCTTCGTCTAATTCGTTGCTTGGTTCGACAAAAGTCAGCGTCAATACGTTATCCGTAAGGTCAGATTTGATCTCTGTTTTAACGTTTTGAGCTAGGTGTTCGATTAGCGCTTGACCATTTTGAGTCAACGCTTGAAAGGTTACTTCATGTCCGCGACATACGATGCGAACAGCAGAGTCGATAAGGAGTAGGCTTGTCAGGTTCTGTTTAGATTCAATCTCAGCAGATTCCAACAACAGACTGTCTGTTTTGTTTTCACACAGAGTATGAAAAACACTGGTTGGATCTTGCGAGTAAGGAACGGAAGAATTGATGACCTCAATGGTTCCCAGCTTTTTGATTTCAATGGCCTTGTTCACAAGACCTCCTTTATGATTCTTTAAATTTCCTGCCGTACATAGTCGCATAAAGATACCTTTCACCCAATCTAGAATATGGTCAATTCGTTGATTTGTTAGTCAGTTGAATGTGAGATGTTCGACAAATTAAAAAGCCCGCTATGAAAGCGGGCTTAGTGATAACTTTTTTATAAACAAACTGTTTAATTAGAAGTACACGTTGGCCCACCAAGAACTTGTCCAAGTGCGCCACCAATTAAGCTCTGAACTTGCTTCTACTGAAGAAAGTTCTAAAACTTTATCTTTATGGTTTTGGTTAAATTCTTGTAACATAGTGAACCTATCAAATGTGATACTTCGTATTTGTGTACTAGTTAACTAGTTTTGCGCTTGCAGGTCAAGTGCGTTGACACAAATATAACGATAAAAATTGAAAACAATGAAAAAGAATATATGAGAATTGATCTACATAGTCATACAACAGCCTCAGATGGCCGACTTACTCCACCTGAACTGATTGACCGAGCGTTAGGCTTTAACATCGAAGCGTTAGCGATTACAGATCATGATACGACTGATGGGCTTGCTGAAGCTCGCAGCTATATTGCTGATAACAATCTTCCTATTCAGTTGATTAACGGCATCGAGATCTCAACCGTTTGGCAAAACAAAGATATCCATATTGTTGGGTTAAACGTCGATCCTGAATCACCAGAATTGAAAGCGTTAATAGAACAACAAAAGCTTCATCGTATTGGGCGTGCTGAGATGATTGCTCAACGACTCGAGAAAGCGACCCGTGAAGGCGTTTTGGAAGAAGTTAAGTTGATTGCTGGTGATGCACCAATTACTCGAGCGCACTTTGCGAAGTGGTTAGTCGACAACGGCTACGCGAAAACCATGCAGCAAGTGTTTAAAAAGTTTCTTACGCGCAACAATCCAGGTTATGTGCCGCCAACATGGTGCTCAATGAGTGATGCTGTAACGGCTATTCATGCGGCTGGCGGTCAAGCGGTATTGGCTCACCCTGCGCGATATGGACTTACAGCCAAGTGGGTTAAACGTCTGCTCGCTGCATTTGTTGAAGCAAATGGTGACGCTATGGAAGTGGCTCAACCTCAGCAAGCACAACAAGAAAGACGCACACTTGCGGATTATGCTATACAATACAAACTATTAGCCTCCCAAGGCAGTGACTTCCATTATCCATCTCCGTGGATGGAACTTGGACGTAATCTCTGGCTACCTTCTGGGGTCGAAGAAGTATGGAAAGATTGGGAGTTTCAAACGGTTTCACCAACTGATACTGATGACAGTATTTAGGTGAACCAGCTCCTTCTGATGATAGAGTCGAGAGATTCGATAACGAGGATCAACAATGAGCCAGTTTTTTTATGTACACCCAGATAACCCACAAGCGCGCTTAATTACTCAAGCTGTTGCGATTATTCGTAGTGGTGGTGTGGTGGTTTATCCAACAGATTCCGGTTATGCGCTGGGCTGTCAGCTTGAAAATAAACAAGCACTTGAACGCATCTGTAAAATTCGTCGAATCGATGATAAGCACAATTTCACGTTGTTATGCCGTGATCTTTCTGAGTTGTCACTGTATGCACGAGTTGATAACGTTGCTTTCCGTTTACTTAAGGCGCACACGCCCGGTGCTTACACGTTTATCTTCAAAGCAACCAAAGAAGTGCCGAAGCGTTTGATGAACGCGAAACGTAAAACGATTGGTATTCGTGTACCAGACAACAAGATTGCACTTGACCTGTTGGAAGCAATGGGCGAGCCATTGATGTCGACGTCTCTAATTCTTCCGGGTAACGAGACCACTGAATCGGATCCAGAAGAAATTCGCGACAGCCTAGAGCATGCGGTTGATGTCATTTTGAATGGCGGCTATCTAGGTGAGCAACCAACTACGGTTATTGACTTCAGTGACGATGATGCCGTTGTTTTACGTCGTGGTGCCGGCGATCCAGCGCCGTTTGAATAATAGCGTTACTGATTAACAGTCTGTAACGAAACAGCAAACCTGCCAGAGTAAATAACAAGTGCTTTTTGGCAGGTTATTTGCGATAATACGCGACCGCGATTTGGTCGCGAAAAATTCATTCGACGTCTGTGAAGACGACAATTAGGTAGAAAAGAGTAAATGAGCGAAAAATTACAGAAGGTTTTAGCGCGAGCTGGTCACGGTTCTCGTCGTGAACTAGAAGGTTTAATCAAATCTGGTCGTGTAAGTGTTAACGGTCAAGTTGCGAAATTGGGTGAACGTCTTGAAGACGAGAACTCAGTGATCCGTATCGATGGCCACACAATTACAGGCAAAGCCTCTGAAGAAGTGGTTTGTCGTGTACTTGCTTACTACAAACCTGAAGGTGAGCTTTGTACTCGTCACGATCCTGAAGGTCGCCGTACTGTTTTCGATCGTCTACCTAAGATCCGTGGTTCTCGTTGGATTTCAGTTGGCCGTCTTGATGCAAACACATCGGGTCTTTTGCTTTTCACTACTGATGGTGAACTTGCAAACCGCCTAATGCACCCAAGCCGCCAGGTTGAGCGTGAGTACCTAGTACGTGTGTTTGGTGAAGTGACTGAGCAAAAAGTTAAGAACGTGACTCGTGGCGTTCAACTTGAAGATGGTATGGCTCGTTTCGAAGACGTGGTTTACGCTGGCGGTGAAGGTATGAACCATACTTTCTACGTAGCGATTAACGAAGGTCGTAACCGTGAGGTTCGTCGTCTTTGGGAATCACAAGAAACAACAGTAAGCCGTCTGAAACGTGTACGTTACGGTGATATCTACCTTGATAAGAAACTGCCTCGTGGCGGTTGGAAAGAGCTAGATCTTCAAGAAGTAAACTACTTGCGTGAGCTTGTTGAACTTCAGCCAGAAAAAGAGACACTGTTGGATCTTGATCCTGCAAACACTTCTCGTAAGCGTGAGCGTTCTCGTAGCCAGAAAATTCGTCGTGCTGTTAAGCGTCACGAAGAGCGTGCAAATGCTCCTAAAGGCCGCAGCAACCAGACTAAACGTAAGAAGCCTGCTACTCGCGGAACTACAACACCTGATTCAGGTCGTAGTGCTCCAGCGACCAATGGCAAACCTCAGGCTACCAAAAAGCCTAAATTGAACAACGGACGCCCGGCTAAACCGGCTAAGCCAAGATCACGTAAGTAATTACACCAGTAGTTGCTACAGTTCTTAAGCTTAATCCAACGTTTCGAATACTAAAAAACCTGCTAACTTAGCAGGTTTTTTTTCGTCTTGAATATGGCGCAGTTCAAATCATGTGGAAGTGCTTACCAAGCAGAAACGATTAACTAGGTAGAAGTGCTTCACTAGCTAGGGTGACTAGCTATGGACTACGATTGGTATTAGGTCACTTTCAAATGATTAGAAAAATTATCACCCTTCGCCATGCGGTCATACAAAATAACATTGACCGCGGCAGCAAGGTTCATGCAGCCATTGGTCGGAACGTAGATGGTTTCACGACAGAAGTCCGTGATCTCTTTTTTCAGAGTCCCATCTTCAGGGCCGAAGATATAAAAAGCACGAGGTGGGTGTTTATAATCAGGCAGAGGCTTAGCGCCTTCTATCAAATCAACCGCGATTGGTACGCAGCCAACTGGAATAATGTCTTTCAGGTCTTCAACACCAATTAATGGTAGCTCAAGGTGCTTTTCTTTGGTGTCGGTATGAAACTGTCGAGCGTGGTCATAACGGGTGCCCGTATAAAATACAGAGTTTGCTCCGTAGCAACCAGCTGCTCGCATTACTGAGCCAACATTTTCAGGTGTTTTGGGGTTTACTAATCCAACACAGGCATAGCCTTTGGATAGTGTATCTGTCTTTGCTTTGGTCATAATTTTGTAGAGTTGCAGTTTGGTAAAGTGATGAGGCTATGAAATCATAAGAAAATCAGCTCAGTACTCGGAGCTGATTTAAGAAGAGCCTAGTCGCGTTTCCACAAGATGTGACAGAACTTGTGTTCAGGGTCACGGCTGATCAGCAGACGAGCGAATACGTCATCTAAGACATCATCAGCTTCATTTACAAGACCAATGCGTACTTCAGCGTAGATCTCTTTGTCGACTTCAAAGCCAACATGTTCAACCCAATCGTCACCAGTTTCAACGAGCTCTGCAGCGCCACGATCTTCAAACTGAGCCGTGAATAGGATCACGTCTGCTGGTTCAAGGTTATCAGGAGCCATCTCTAGAAAGATGTCGTATGCAGTGTCAATTGCGTCGTCGTAAGACATTAGGTCGTTAGCTTCGGTCATAATAAATATCTTAGCTTGCGCGGTTCATGTATTTACGTTCAGCTGTGTTCACAACAACTTTGTCGCCAGTTGCAATGTACTCAGGAACTTGAACAGTAAGGCCTGTAGACAGACGAGCTGGCTTAGTACGAGCTGAAGCAGATGCACCTTTGATTGAAGGGTCTGTTTCTTCGATCACTAGCTCAACTGAAGTTGGTAGTTCAAGCGTTGCTGCAGTACCGTCGATAAGAATCGCGTACATGCCTTGAGTTTCTTCGTTGATGAACAGCAGTTCGTCTTCGATCATTTCACCGTTGAAGATGAACTGTGAGTAATCTTCGTTATCCATGAAGATGTACTCGTTGCCGTCAACGTAAGAGAACATCACTGCACGCTTAGTTACGTCGATAGTTTCAACGATTTCGTCAGCCTTGTGGCGAACTTCTGTTTTAACGCCAGTTGCTACATCGTGACCACGGAAGCGGTAAATCTTTTGACCGCCACGGCCACCTGGTGTTGTCACTTCGATATCTTTTACTAGTACTGTTTTGCCATCAACGTTGATCGCAAAACCTTTTTTAATCTCACTTGCTCTAGGCATTTTGTGTTTGTCCTTATTGGGTCTATCCGGTGATTATATCTCGTAGACGCTATAAATAGGAATAGCTTGAATCATAAAGTCACCTAAGCGATCATAGAGAGACAGTTAAATCATTATTTTATTTACCGAAACGACCTATGCAGCTACCTGTTATTGACCCAACACAGCCATTTCAACCTGAATTCCAACCTGTGGTTAACGATCTGATTACCTTTTTAAAAGGTGGGTTAGGTTCTAATCTGCACAGTGTCTATGTTTATGGCAGTGTGGCACGTAAGCAAGCCGTTGTCGGTCGCTCGAATCTAGATGTGGTCGTGGTTACTCATCGTCACTTCCCAGATCAACGAACTACGCTGCTGAATACCATCAAGTGGCGCTTCCAAAAGAGCTTCCCTCAGGTCACTCAAGTGGCAATCAAAACCACCTTGGTGAGTGAGATCGTTGATTTCGACAACATCTTTACGTGGGGCTTCATGCTCAAGCATTTAGCCGTGTGTGTGCATGGTGAAGATCTATCGGACTGCTATGGTGATTTCGAAACGAGTTGGGAAATTGCTAAGCATTGGAATATGGATGCGGAAAACTGGTTAGCGGTTTATCGTAATAAGATTGCCCGAGCAACAACGCCAGAACAACAAGTTGCAGCACAGGTGATTATTGCTAAAAAGCTACTGCGAGCGAGTTATTCTTTGGTGATGTATCGTGACAAATATTGGTTCGATGACCCAATAGAGTGTGGTCAACAGTTCTTGAAATATCATCCAGAGAAAGAAGTCGAGATTCAAAGATTGGGTATTCTGTTGTCTGGACGAGCGATTCCCAAACGTTCGGTGATAGGGATTCTTGATGGCTTTGGTGAATGGCTGGTTAAGCAGTATCAGAAAACTGAGTTTCGAATCGGGTAGGGGTTCGTAACCTCCCAATGAATACTAAAAAGCAGAGCGGGCTGAGTAACACAGCACTTCTCTGCTTTTTTCGTTTTGATGTTTGGCTCGAGTTTTAATGGTATATCGAGTCTAATGTCGCCTAGAAAAGAAAAGTAAATCTAGAACAGGCCTAACTGTTGTCCGCTGACTTGTTCAAAATCTAAACCAATGAAGGGCAAGATAGCCTCTGCAACCGGTTTGATTTGTTTGTCGATGTAATGCTGATAATCGATACCACTCTTCAAGTACTCCTTTGGCTCAGGGCCACTCAGTGTAATCAAATATTCAATACGCCCTTTGTTTTGGTATTGAAGCGGGCGACTAAGTTTGGCATTTATCTCATCGGCCATACGAGCTGCGCGAACCTGTGGCGGAATGTTTTTTTGATACTCGTGTAGTTTGCGGCGCAAACGCTTTTGGTACACCAGTAAATCATCGTGTTTACCGGCAGCGGTTTCATCGACAAACTGTCTGACATAGTCCGTTGGATCTTGGTCGTGAAACACCATCTCATACAGGGTTTGTTGGAATTGCTGCGCGAGAGGTGTCCAATCGGTTCGCGCACTTTCAAGCCCTTTAAAGATGATCTTCTCTTGGTCGCCTTGATTGATCAAGCCTGCATAGCGTTTCTTCGAGCCGGTTTCTGAACCTCTAATGGTCGGCATTAGAAACTTGCGATAGTGAGTTTCGTATTCCAGTTCGAGTATTGAGGTTAGGTTGTAGGTTTCTTTTAAGTGATTTGTCCACCAATCGTTGATGTAAGCGACCAGTGCGTTCCCGATCTCATCTGCTTTTTGTTGATCGTAACTGCCGTTTAGCGATACGAAGGTTGAATCGGTATCTCCGTAAATTACTTGATAACCTTTATCCTCGATTAGAACCTTGGTTTGCTTCATGATCTCGTGCCCACGCATAGTGATCGATGAGGCCAAACGGGTATCGAAGAAGCGACAGCCAGAAGAGCCAAGCACACCATAGAAGGAGTTCATGATGATCTTAATCGCTTGAGAGAACGCTTTTTCGTTGTTCTTCTTTGCAACGTCACGTGCTGCCCACAAGTTTTCGATCATCTCTGGTAGAAAGTGCTTAGAACGGTGGAACTGACCGCCACGAAACCCTGCCACCGCTTGGTCTTCTTCAGAGCCTAACTCTAACTTTAACCCCTCAATTAGCCCCATCGGGTCAATTAAGAAAGAGCGAATGATCGATGGGTAAAGGCTCTTGAAATCGAGTACCAAAACCGAGTCGTACAGGTTAGGAATGGAATCCATCACGTAGCCGCCGGGGCTGGCAATCCAGTTCTCGGGCTCTAAATTAGGCGCGACGTAACCTGCTCGGTGTATTTGAGGCATGTATAAATTAGTAAAGGCCGCAACAGAGCCACCAACACGATCCAGTTCGACACCGGTTAATCGAGAGCGCTCAATCGCGAAGTCGAGTAGGTGAGTGTGCTCGAAGATGCGGTTTACTAGCACGCAGTCTTGAAGGTTGTACTTGGCGAGCGAAGGCTTATCGAACTTAAACATCCGGTTTATCTCATCCATGCGGTCGTGAACGTTATGGATGTCTTTACCTTCGCCGAGTAGCTCTTGAGATACCGATTCAAGAGACCAAGAGCGGAAGTGGTAGGTCGCTGTCTTGAGCATGTCGATGCCATCCAACACAACGCGGCCTGGGATAGTGATAAAGCCTTGCTGGTTTTGTGCAGAACTACGGAAAAAGCTTGGTTGATTGTCTCTGCCGATATTGAGCTTCACTTCGTTCCATTCTGAACGTTTGTGCAGCAGCCTAAAATCGAAATCAATGACATTCCAACCGATGATGATGTCGGGATCAAATTCAGAAAACCATCTAATCATCGCCTCGAGTAGAGCTTTTTCATTAGGAACCCATTGGACGTTTGTGTCAGCCTCTTGTGGTTCGCCGACCATGATGACTCGGCTGTCCATCGGGCTGTCTAAGCCAATGGAATAAAGTACGCCTTTTTCCGAGCATTCAATATCAAGTGAAACCACAGATAAGCTGGGTAAGTAATCGCCCGCTCTGCATTTTGCATTGGAGACTCTAAGATGCTGACTTTTTTGCACGGCAGTCCCAGTGAACTCAATGCTGCCTTTGATAAAGCGTTCCATCAGATATCGATCGGCGAGTCGAATATCGCTTTCAAAGGTCTGAATCTCTTCGCTGTGAAAGGCTTGTGCTAAACCAAAGCTACTTCTCGACAGTGAGGTGTAACATGCGGCGAGAGGGGTTTGATCGAATGTGGCTAGTTCTAGGGACTTGAATTGGCAATCAATCGACTCTTTCGCTGCGATTGCCTGACATTCTTCAACATCAGATTGAGCGACGAAAAATACAGGTTTTTCATTTTGAATCGTCAGCAGAGTTGGGCCTTGAGGGGAGCTTAACCACAAATCAATTTGGGTACGCCCTGAAAAGTCTCTCGCTTGTCTTGTGAGTACAAAGCCTTGCTGAATATCCAATGTAGTAACCTATTGAAATTGGGAATCGAATACTACCATCTAGCGGCTCTCTGCGCACAACAGGCAACCAAAATACTAACTAAACTCTAGTTAACAGAGGCAAATAACGGGACTCCATAAGCAAATAAGTGAAATTGTCGTGAATGGCTATTCAATGGTATTGAAAATATCTTTATCTTGTGTAATTTTATTGGGTGTTGTTTTAACTGGTTGATTTTTAGAAAAAGCTTGTTGTTTTAGTTAGCTTATTTGTTAATAAGTACTTGCTAAAGTTCGTGTTTCAGCACATATTCAACAGAGCTTTTTTTAGTAATTAAGTTAAGATGTACTCAATGCTGCGATCCACTGTTCCTTTGTTCAATTGTTTCAAACAGATGAAATGACACAGTGGTTGCAGAGCCAATTAATAGTGTGGAGATACAAGTTTGATAAATGTTTTCCTTGTAGATGATCACGAGCTGGTTCGCACAGGGATACGACGTATTATTGAAGACGTCCGTGGAATGAACGTAGCAGGGGAAGCTGAAAGCGGTGAAGATGCTGCAAAATGGTGTCGTAGTAATAATACTGACGTTATTTTGATGGATATGAATATGCCTGGTATTGGTGGCTTAGAAGCAACCAAGAAAATCTTGCGTTTCAACCCTGATGTTAAAATCATCGTTTTAACTGTTCATACGGAAAATCCGTTTCCAACTAAAGTGATGCAAGCTGGAGCTGCTGGTTACCTTACTAAAGGGGCAGGTCCAGATGAAATGGTAAATGCAATTCGAGTGGTTAATAGTGGCCAACGATACATTTCACCAGAAATTGCGCAGCAGATGGCTTTGAGCCAATTCTCGCCTGCGTCTGAAAATCCATTCGCAGACTTATCTGAGCGTGAACTTCAAATCATGATGATGATTACCAAAGGTCAGAAAGTGACGGATATTTCAGAACAACTCAATCTAAGTCCTAAAACAGTCAACAGTTACCGCTACCGTTTGTTCAGCAAATTGGATATCAGTGGCGATGTAGAGCTGACGCATTTAGCGATTAGACATGGAATGTTAGACACTGAGACCCTTTAACACTGAGATCGTATAGTGACCAACTTGTTTGACTCAGTGTCATTTCTCAAGACAGTAACAGAACAGCCCGGCGTTTATCGTATGTATAACGCCGAGGCTGTTGTTATCTACGTCGGTAAAGCAAAGAACCTCAAAAAACGCCTTTCCAGTTATTTCCGTAAAAAAGTCGACAGTGAAAAAACGCGCGCTTTAGTTAGCAATATCGATAAAATCGATGTCACTGTAACGCATACAGAAACAGAAGCTCTTATCCTTGAGCACAACTACATCAAGCAGTACCTACCGAAATACAACGTACTTCTGCGTGATGATAAGTCGTATCCCTATATTTTCATTAGCGGTCACAAGCATCCTCGCTTGTCGATGCATCGTGGTGCTAAGAAGAGAAAGGGTGAATACTTTGGTCCTTATCCTGATTCTGGCGCTGTGCGTGAGACGCTACACCTAATACAAAAGATTTTTCCTGCTCGCCAGTGTGAAGACACGGTTTATGCGAACAGAACACGCCCGTGCTTGATGTACCAGATTGGTCGTTGTGCGGCGCCTTGTGTTAGCTCAATTATCTCTGATGAAGAGTAC
This sequence comes from Vibrio sp. QJM3NY_39, assembly GCF_057785895.1. Taxonomy (NCBI): domain Bacteria; kingdom Pseudomonadati; phylum Pseudomonadota; class Gammaproteobacteria; order Vibrionales; family Vibrionaceae; genus Vibrio; species Vibrio sp. QJM3NY_39. The sequence goes on from NZ_CM173505.1 coordinate 1,326,444, forward strand.
AGCGAGCTTATCGACTACGTTCGTCTATTCCTGCAAGGTAAAGACAAGCTCGTCCTTGAGACGCTTATCGATAAGATGGACAAGGCAAGCCGAGAGCTTCGTTTTGAGCAAGCCGCTGCTTTCCGCGATCAAATTCAAGCGATTCGACGTGTACAAGAACAGCAATACGTATCTGACGATTCTATGGAAGATATGGACGTCCTCGGATTTGCCCAAGAGAATGGTGTTGCTTGTATCCATATCTTGATGATCCGCCAAGGCAAAGTTTTGGGTAGTCGAAGTCATTTCCCTAAAATTCCTAACAATACGGTACGAGAAGAGGTCTTTTCGAGCTTTTTAAGCCAATATTATTTGGCGCATAATGAAGCAAGAACCATCCCAACGCGTTTAATTCTTAATGCCGACTTGATGGAAGATGTCACACCGATTCAAGAAGCTTTGTGTGAAGTTGCCGGTCGTAAGATTCACTTCAATACCAATCCTTCTGGTACTCGTGGTCGTTACCTTAAGTTGTCGAATACCAACGCACTGACGGCCATTACTACCAAGATTAATCATAAGATGACCATCAATCAGCGCTTCAAAGAGCTTCAAGAAGTGTTGTCGATGGATGCAATTAAGCGCATGGAATGTTTCGATATCAGTCATACCATGGGTGAAAGTACGATAGCGTCTTGTGTGGTGTTCAATCAGGAAGGCCCTGTTAAGCCGGAATACCGTCGTTACAACATCACCGGTATTACTGGAGGTGATGATTACGCGGCGATGGCTCAGGCCCTTGAGAAACGGTATTCCAAACAACTTGATGTCGATAAGATCCCAGACATCATCTTTATCGACGGTGGTAAGGGGCAACTGAATCGCGCTCACGAGATTGTTTCTCAATATTGGGGTGATTGGCCATTCCGACCAAGAATGATGGGTATCGCGAAAGGTGTGACCCGTAAGCCGGGTTTAGAAACTTTAGTGACTCTTGAAGGTGAGGAATTTAACTTACCAAGCGATGCACCAGCGTTGCACCTTATCCAACATATCCGTGATGAAAGTCATAATCACGCGATAGCAGGGCACAGAGCGAAACGTGGTAAAACTCGCCGAACCAGTGCTTTGGAAGGAATTGAAGGGGTAGGACCGAAACGTCGTCAATCTTTGTTGAAATATATGGGTGGCTTACAAGAACTTAAGCGTGCAACTGTCGAAGAAATAGCCAAAGTGCCGGGCATTAGTCATTCTTTGGCAGAAAACATTTATCAAGCATTGAAACAATAGTAAAAATCCCGCACCATTAAAGCGCAATTGATAAGAGCCTAATAATATGCGTTTGAATATACCTAACATTTTGTCCTTACTGAGACTATTTTTAATCCCAGTATTCGTTGTTGTTTTTTACCTACCTTATGAATGGGCTCCTTTTGCTGCTGCAATGGTGTTTTGGGTAGCGGGTTTTACTGACTGGCTAGATGGCATGCTGGCTCGTAAGCTCGGGCAAACGTCTCGCTTCGGTGCCTTTATTGACCCTGTAGCGGATAAAGTGCTGGTTGCGACGGCTCTTATCTTGATGACTGAGCATTACCATTCGATTTGGATCACTATTCCAGCGGTGACCATGATTGCTCGTGAGATTATCATTTCAGCGCTTCGAGAATGGATGGCTGAAATCGGTAAACGTGCAAGCGTTGCGGTATCTTGGGTCGGTAAAGTCAAAACCGTTTCTCAGATGTTCGCTCTTTGGGTACTTATCTGGAGATACGACGATTGGATGGTATGGGTAGGTTACATTGCACTCTATGTTGCAACCGTTCTTACTTACTGGTCAATGGCGCAATACTTGATGGCCGCCAAAGATGATTTGTTAGACGAAAAACACCATTGATGAAGAAGCGAGCTGAGGCTCGCTTTTTTGATCTTTAACCTAAGGTTAAGTTATCAATAGTGGATATCTAATGTGATATAGATCTCCTTTGAATAGCCTGTCCACAAAGTGCTTTGCACACAAAGTCAGCTATTTAGCCTGTTTCGTATGAAATCTATTCAAACGAATTAAAAATACAAAAATAATATTGACTCAAACGCTCGAATCCGTAGAATGCATCCCGTACCCAAGAGGATGGCAATAAGCGATTCGATTGGAGTTACTAAGGCGCCTTGGCAGAGTGGCTATGCAGCGGATTGCAAATCCGTGGACCTCGGTTCGACTCCGGGAGGCGCCTCCATTATCTCTTTTTCTTAGTTAATGAGAAGAGGTAAGAGTAATGAAAATGCGATACTAGCTCAGTTGGTAGAGCGCAACCTTGCCAAGGTTGAGGTCATCGGTTCGAACCCGATATATCGCTCCAAAATTTGTAATGTTGATTGGCTTCGACATTAAGATGGTGTTTTACTTTTCAGTAATCGGCATCGCAATAAAGAATTGCGTGCCCTGGTGGTGGAATTGGTAGACACAAGGGATTTAAAATCCCTCGGCGTTCGCGCTGTGCCGGTTCAAGTCCGGCCCGGGGCACCATCTATTAAAGTCTACGTCTTAACGGATGTAGCAAATGCGATACTAGCTCAGTTGGTAGAGCGCAACCTTGCCAAGGTTGAGGTCATCGGTTCGAACCCGATGTATCGCTCCAAATTAAAAAGCCCGAACAGAAATGTTCGGGCTTTTTGGTTTCTGCTGTTCTGATTTTTACGAGTCATTCCTCTATCTGTGTAGTGAACTTTGCTGGTTTCAGTGCGAGATTCCCTATTAGGTCGTCTCTCGGCTCTAGAGAATGACAAAAGCCCTAGCTTTAGAGCCTCTCTAACATCTTCTGTATACCCACGTCGTCATCCTCGGGCGCGAGGAACGAATGAACCGGGGATCTCCTTAACTAAAAAATAAGTTGACGATATTTTCGGCAATTTTTGAATCACTGCTGCTATTTACCAAGCTATTATTGAAAACTATTGATCGTTCATTTCACTTTATGTTACTTTCCCGCGCAATCTCGGAATGATCAATGTTCAAAAAGAGCAGCGATAGCTTCTGGGGGATACGCGTAGTGACCATTCTTGCTGATTGGGACATTACGTAGGGTAGGTATCGGCTAATCCTTTAGCTGATAGACGGGATACTTATGGCGCAATTCGCCATGCTAATGGGAAACCCAACATTGAATACACTAATAACAACATTGCTAATCAGCTCTGCATTTCCAAAAGGGCCAGTTCTTCATAGCTGTCCGATACTGCAAAAATGTCCAATTCTTCAAAACAGTAGCATTACTGAACCTTGAGCTCGCGCTAACTAATTTTTGCTGTCCTAAGACGGACTAATTTCGTATTCGTCATTTGACTTATACGAGCGTACAGCTATATCTCATTTCTAGACAATACGCGTGTTTCACTATGAATTCTCTCTAAATCAATAGAGGGACGGTGTGCAATTGCGTCTGATGGAGGTGAGTATGAACACATTCAAGGGGACTTTTATGACTACCGCCTTTGAAGTCGATATTAATACTATCGCAAATTCATTTTCAACTATGGTTCCTATCGTAGAGGGAACTTACGACTTAACACCCGACGCTATTTTGCTTGAGCAAGAACAGCATGAATCGGATGTTCGTTCATACCCAAGACGCCTACCGATTGCTATAAAAAGAGCATGTGGTGTTTTAGTTGAAGATACTCGTGGCCAACTCTTTCTCGATTGCTTAGCTGGTGCCGGTACACTTTCTCTGGGTTACAACCACCCTGAGATTAACCAAGCACTTAAAGAGCAACTCGATTCTGGTTTGCCATACCAAACACTTGATATTACGACTCAAGCAAAAGAGACGTTTATCAAGCGAGTTAAAGCGTTTCTCCCTCAAGATTTTTCAACTAACTCGGTTCTTCAATTTTGTGGCCCGTCTGGCGCTGATGCTGTGGAAGCGGCTATCAAGCTAGCCAAGCAAACAACAGGTCGTAACACCATGTTTGCTTTCCGTGGTGCTTACCATGGCATGACTAACGGCACTATGGGTATGATGGGTAACCTTGGCACGAAAGAACGTCGTAGCGGCTTGATGTCTGACGTACATTTCATGCCTTTCCCATACAACCTTCGCTGCCCGTTTGGCATTGGTGGTGAAGCGGGTGCTAACGCGAGCATTCGTTACATCGAGCGCATGTTGAATGACGACGAATCTGGCATCATGAAACCGGCTGCCATGATCGTTGAGCCTGTACAAGGTGAGGGCGGCGTGATTCCAGCTCCGGCATCTTGGCTACAAGATTTACGTCGCATCTGTGATGAGCACGGCATCCTACTGATCTTTGATGAAATTCAATGTGGTGTGGGTAAAACCGGCCATCGCTTTGCGTTTGAAGAATCTGGTGTTAATCCTGATATCTTGTGCCTGTCTAAAGCGATTGGTGGCGGACTGCCTATGTCGTTGCTTGTGTTCGATAAGAGCATTGATACTTGGAAAGCGGGTGAACATACCGGTACATTCCGTGGTAACCAATTAGCAATGGTGTCTGGTGCTAAAGCACTGGAAATCATCGAGCGTGATGGTTTGGTTGAACACGCGAACATCGCAGGTCAATACTTACGTCATGGGCTTGAGAAGATTCAATCTCGTGTGAACTGTATTGCTGAAGTTCGAGGTAAAGGCCTGATGCTTGGCGCTGAGATCAAGCAACCAAACGGCGAACTCAACAAATTTGGCGAGCCGCAATCAGACGGCGAGCTGACGTTAGCGATTCAACGAGCAGCATTAGAGCGTGGCTTGATGGTTGAAAAGGGTGGTCGTGATGGTTCGGTAATTCGTTTCCTTCCACCTATGATTATCTCTTTTGAGCAGATCGACTTTGCATTGCGCGTCATGGAAGAAGCGATCATCGCAGCGGGTGGTGGTTTACGACAAGACCAAACACAAAGCGAAGAATCAAATCAGGAATGGAACAAGCATTTCATCCAGACGGGTTTAGGCGGTAGCGACGAATTTGCTAGCGTGATGAACCAAACTACTCAAGCGATGAAAGCGGTTTTTGAACAGGTTGAAGCCCCTTACTCAGGTTTAGACCCTAAAGTGCTAGAAGCTGCCATCAATGCTGTCGATCTCGATAACAACCAACACGCTCTGGTTGATGTTGTGGATAGCACGGCTGACTTAGTCGCAGCGAACTCTATCTTCGTGCAGCACCCAGACTGTATTGCACACCTTCACACTCCTCCTCTTATGGCTTCTGTTGCTGCGGAATCGATTATCGCGGCGTTGAATCAATCAATGGATTCATGGGACCAAGCATCTGCAGCGACTTATGTTGAACAACGAGTCGTGGATTGGATGTGTGAGAAATACCAACTTGGCGATCAAGCTGATGGTGTTTTCACCAGCGGCGGCACGCAAAGTAACTTAATGGGTTTATTGCTTGCGAGAGACTGGGTTGCAGATAAGCACAATGGCCACTCAATCCAAAAGCTTGGCTTACCAGAATACGCAAGCAAGCTTCGTATCTTATGTTCAAAGAAATCTCACTTCACGGTTCAAAAATCGGCCTCTTTAATGGGTTTAGGCGAAGCGGCAGTGTGTTGTGTTGATACCAATGCAAACGGCACGATCAAGCCGGACTTGCTAGACGCAGAAGTGAAAGCACTTAAAGCTCAAGGTTTGATTCCTTTTGCTGTGGTTGGTACGGCGGGCACAACCGATCACGGTGCTATTGATGACCTCGAAGCGATAGCTGAAATCGCCAACCAACAAGATCTTTGGTTCCATGTCGACAGTGCTTATGGTGGCGCGCTTATCTTAAGTAGTCATAAAGCTCGTCTAAAAGGCATCGAAAAAGCGGACTCTGTCAGCGTTGATTTCCACAAGTTGTTCTTCCAAACAATCAGCTGTGGTGCGGTGCTGCTCAAAGACAAAGCGAACTTTAAGTACTTACTGCATCACGCAGATTACTTGAATCGTGAGCACGATGAGCTGCCGAATCTGGTCGATAAATCCATTGCTACCACCAAGCGTTTCGATGCACTGAAAGTTTTCATGACGATGCAAAGCGTTGGGCCAAAGCAATTGGGCGATATGTACGACCATCTCTTAGAGCAGACGCTTCAAGTTGCCGATCTGATTCAGAAGCATGACGATTTTGAGTTACTTGCTGAGCCGTCACTGTCTACTGTGCTGTTCCGCTCGGTGCCTAGCAATGAGCAATCGGCAAACGGCGTTCTTGATTTAGACAAACTGAATCAGACGTTAAGACTGGAGGCGCTGACTCGTGGCGTTGCCGTTCTTGGCGAAACGGTCGTCGATGGTAAAAGCGCGCTGAAATTTACTATCTTGAACCCGTGCTTAAAAACATCAGATTTCAAATCTCTAATTAACAAAATTCAGACTCTAGCCACTGAGCTAGCAGAACAACAAGGGTAATTAATACTATGGCTATTCTACAAATTGGTGCAGGCGGCGTTGGTTGGGTTGTTGCACATAAAGCAGCACAAAATAACGAAGTACTGGGTGATATCACAATCGCTTCGCGCACAATCGCGAAATGTGAAAAAATCATCGAATCGATTAAAGGTAAAAACAACCTTAAAGATTTAACTAAGAAACTAGAAGCACGTTCAGTAGACGCTGACGATGTTGATGCGCTTGTTGCTTTGATTAAAGAAGTTAAGCCTGATCTAGTTATCAACGCTGGTCCTCCTTGGGTAAACATGGCGATCATGGAAGCGTGTTACCAATCTAAAGTATCTTACCTAGATACATCGGTAGCGGTTGACCTATGTTCTGAAGGTCAACAAGTACCACAAGCTTACGATTGGCAGTGGGGCTACCGTGAGAAGTTCGCTGAAGCGGGCATCACAGGTATTCTTGGTGCTGGTTTTGATCCAGGTGTGGTATCAATCTTTGCAGCGTACGCGGTTAAGCACTTGTTCGATGAGATTGACTCAATTGACGTGATGGACGTGAATGCTGGCGATCACGGCAAGAAGTTTGCGACAAACTTTGACCCAGAAACCAACATGCTTGAGATCCAAGGCGATTCTTTCTACTGGGAAAATGAAGAGTGGAAACAAGTACCTTGTCACTCTCGTATGCTTGAATTTGAATTCCCGAACTGTGGTTCTCACAAAGTTTACTCAATGGCGCATGATGAAGTTCGTTCAATGAAAGAGTTCATCCCAGCTAAGCGTATCGAATTCTGGATGGGCTTTGGTGATGCATACTTGAACTACTTCAACTGCATGCGTGATATCGGTCTTCTTAGCCCAGATCCGCTAACACTGCACGATGGTACTGTGGTTCAGCCTCTGCATGTTCTTAAAGCACTACTACCAGACCCAACATCTTTGGCTCCGGGTTACACGGGCTTAACGTGTATCGGTACTTGGGTTCAAGGTAAGAAAGACGGTAAAGAGCGCAGCGTATTCATCTACAATAACGCAGACCACGAAGTGGCTTACGAAGACGTAGAGCACCAAGCGATCTCTTACACAACAGGTGTTCCAGCGATTACGGCTGCACTTCAGTTCTTCCGTGGCGAATGGGCTGATAAAGGTGTGTTCAACATGGAACAGCTAAACCCAGACCCGTTTCTAGCAACGATGCCTGAGATCGGTCTAGATTGGCATGTCCAAGAGCTAGAGCCTGCAGCTGGTTTACCTCTGATCCATACTTTGAAGTAATTCTGGCTCTTTGCCCTCGTTGCGTTGTCCATCGTGCTTATTTACATTCGTAAACTTCGCGCGATGTCCTAGCTACAAGGGTAAAGTTCTGCGTATTCAATCCAAAGTTTTCAGAATGACAAGAACGTACAAATACAAGCCGATGCTGTTGCGTCGGCTTTGTTCGATTATCATGTGCCTTCGTGAACTCGAGGGCCGCAAGGTATTAACATGCAAAACAACGAACTAAAAACCCCATACTTTATGATCAACGAAGACAAGTTGATTGCGAATTTAGAGATAGCTAAGCAGCTGAAAGAGATTTCAGGTGTGAAGTTGGTATTGGCACTGAAGTGTTTTTCGACATGGGGTGTGTTTGACATCATCAAACCTTACCTCGATGGCACGACAAGCTCTGGTCCATACGAAGTGAAACTTGGCCATGAAACTTTCGGTGGTGAAACGCACGCTTACAGTGTCGGTTACAGCGAAGATGACGTGAGAGAAGTTGCGGATATCTGCGACAAGATGATCTTCAACTCACAAAGCCAGTTCGCAGCGTACCGTCATATTGTTGAAGGCAAAGCGTCGCTGGGTTTACGTCTGAATCCGGGCGTAAGCTACGCAGGGCAAGACTTGGCAAACCCTGCGCGTCAATTTTCTCGTTTGGGCGTACAAGCTGATCACATCAAACCTGAGATCTTTGATGAGATTAATGGCGTGATGTTCCACATGAACTGTGAGAACAAAGACGTTGGTGCGTTTATCGGCCTACTTGATTCAATCTCAGAACAGTTTGGTGAGCATTTAGATAAATTGGACTGGGTGAGCATGGGCGGTGGTGTGTTCTTCACATGGCCGGGCTATGACATTGAAAAGCTTGGTCTTGCGCTAAAAGCCTTCTCTGAAAAGCACGGCGTGCAGATGTACCTTGAGCCGGGTGAAGCCATCATCACTAAAACAACTGACTTGGTTGTGACAGTGGTTGATATCGTAGAGAACGTGAAGAAAACGGCAATTGTCGATTCAGCTACCGAGGCGCACCGACTTGATACGCTTATTTACAATGAGCCAGCATCGGTATTGGAAGCCTCAGAAACAGGCAGTCACGACTATGTGATTGGTTCATGTTCATGCCTTGCGGGCGACCAATTCTGCGAAGCGAGCTTTGATGAGCCTCTGAAAATTGGTCAAAAGCTGCATCTGTTGGACAGTGCTGGTTACACCATGGTGAAACTGAATTGGTTCAATGGTTTGAAAATGCCGTCTATCTATTGTGAGCGCAGTAATGGCGAAATTCAAAAATTGAATGAGTTTGGCTATGACGACTTCAAACGTTCTCTGTCGCAGTGGTCAGTAAAGTAACTGAGTCATAGCTTCAGAACAATAAAAAGAGCAGCCAATGAGCTGCTCTTTTTGATTTTGGACTCTTACTTGATGAAAGAGTGTTTTACTCGTTCAATTCTTTTACTAAGCGGATAAGGGTCATCCCACTTGAATTTGTGGTTACTTCTTGTGCTTCTGTGAAGTCAATTATCAATCCGTCGTGATTAGTATTGATACCATTATTGTCCGGAGTATTTGTCCAATAAGGTGCATTTATTGTTGTTGGGAAGTAACTCAGATTAATAGCTGGCTGGGTACAGCGGTAATCAACAATGGAACCAAGCTCTTTGATATTTGGTAGTCTAAAACTATTTTGAGATCCAATTGTTGTTAATGTTGTATCAGCCGCCGCGGCCAAAGCATCTTGAAAAGAGATGTAGTTCGTAGGGAACCCGCTACAAAGATTACTTTCTGTATCATAGGTTTCCCCGAGACTGCATTTGGCCCATAACAGGTTGGTGTGTATATCTAAGATCGTTCCATCTTGGCGGTCGATGAATTGACCATCAGTTTGGGAAGCGGGTTGATTTTCAACACAGGTTTGAGCGGAGCCTAAACTCGGAGCAAATAGGGCTGCTATAACATAATATTTAAGTTTCATTATTCGACTACTCCACTTACTGCGATAACACCTTGATAAGTCCCTTTGTTACAAAGTTTCATTTGCCCGCTTGATGTATCCATACACCATGCACTGCTGCTGGCTCCAACAGAAGTGGACTGCGTAAAAATAGTATCAACAGAGCTCACATTCTTGATGTATGGGAAGTAATCAACAGTCGTTGGGTCAATAGTGCCCACATTATAGTTAATAAATGAACGAGCTTCTGCCGGAGAAGGCAAACGCCAGTTATTGACGCCACATGCACCAAAGCTATTTAGGTTGGCTAAGTAACCTTCGGCATCACAACGTCTATTACCTGAAGAATTGGTCGAGTAAGCACACGTAGAAGAAATTGGTCCGTCAGCCAGAAGCTCATCATTTTTATGACCGGCAGAACCGCCATTCGTTGTGGAAACTGAATCATACCATGTGTATTGGTAGGCAGCGCTGCGCCAGTAGGCCGATTTTGTCGAATATGGGTACGGGTTTGCATCAGGGGCATTGGCGTAATCTTCTAACCATTGATCGATTGCGCTTTGATTTGGTAAGTCGATTGGTTGCTGTTTGGCTTCAATATACATACCTGTTCGTTCATCTCGAACGCAAGACCAATCCGTGGCGCTATTTGGAAGAATGTTGCCACTGTAATCTAATTTAGTGAATTTAAAGCCGTATTGACCGTCTGAGTGGTCTGTACCGTTAGTACTATCTAAACCATAGTTGGCATCTTGCCCGGGGTAATTGGCTGGCGCAGATATTAAATCGTGGGTTGCACCATCAGAGTAGGTAGTAAAACCCGTATCGTTAATCCCTCTATCGCCGGGTATATAAAATGACAGCGAGTTGTGATCGCTATCGATCGAGGTATTTCCGCTACTGGACATGGTGAATACAACCGATTCCCCCCCTTCACTTAGCCTATCTTGTTTGGCTGTTACTTTTATTGCGTGCGTTAAACTTTCGGCGGGAATCGTAATAGTCATGCTACTAAGATTACTGGTGTAATCATCATTTGAAGCTATCCCACTTTTTTCTAGCGTAACGGTAATATCTTGGTAGGAATAGTGGCTTAACTCAATGTTACTGCTGTCACTATCCCCTTCTAAGACCACTTTGCTGGTGTCGCTATAGCGAATACTTGGTTCAGAATCACTATCGGATAACGTCACATTTGTTTGAGCATTGTCGATTTTATATAGATCGCTACCATCTGCGCTTATAGAATAATGAAGAGTTTTGCTTCCTTCATACAGATTATTGTGCACAAGGTTTAATGGCAGATCTGCGTTTGTTGCTCCTGCCGCAATTTTGACGTTTTGGCTAGAGATAACATCGTAGTTCTTGAACGCGCCACTGGAACGTGTCGTCACGTCACTGGTTGAGATCGTCAAGGTTAGATCTTGGCTTAAGGCTTCGGAAAGAGAAACGGTGATCGACTCTGTTTTTGACCCTGATTGTGGTTCAGAAAATGAAACACTATTAGGGAGGCTAACAGTAACTGGGGAAGAGGATGAACCAGTACTGGTTCCTGTCGTTGTTGTTCCACTGTCATTATTTTCATGGCCGCTTTTACAGCCGCTAAATAGTGTTGTGAGAAGGATTACTGAGATGGCATTGAGTTGCCAACTCGACCTTTTTCTTTCCATGTATCAACCTAAGCTACTAAATTATATAAGATATCTATGATAACAACAAATCCATACAAATGCTTGGTTTCATATGTCTAGGTTATGTTTTTCTATCCTTTTTATTCGTATTTTTGTAAGTTATGTAAGTGAAGTGTGTTTCTCATTAGTTAACCTCCCAACAACGAATCCATTGTCGGGAGGGTAGGTAACTTAACTCTCAATCATCACTCGAGTATCTTCGCTGAGTGTTTCGAGTTCATTCACTACGTCATCAATCAAAACTTCGATTGGTAGCTTAACGGCAATCTTGGAAGTAAATAAGCTTGAGCTAACACCGCCGCCACCGGCGATAAAGACACGGTGGCAGTCCATATCGAGAATGCTGATCCCTTGTCTGTCTAATACATGTGTCACTTCGTTGACGATACCGGCTCTGTCGTTAGAGTCGAGCCTTAAGTGATGGATTGTATCTTGTGCGTTGTGAGTGTGGTCTGAATCAACAAACTGCACGATCAAGTCAGTATTGGCGCTGAAAGCCTCTTTGACAATCGATTCGTTGATGGCTGGAAGTTGAACCTTAAGTACGCCTGCGACCTGGTCTTCAATAAAATTAACTTTACTGATGAGCCATTTGCCGTCGTTTTCGTGAGTAACAGCAGCAAGTTGTTTGATTGTTGCTGGTGATGCTTTTCCGATAAAGTTTACGATAAATGTACTGTTCATATCAGCCCCCAAAGTTTCAATGATTCGTTTCTAATTAAATGTTTGATATCACGCGATAAAGTTCTTTAATTTCAGTGTAGAAGTTTACATCGAACAATGTTTGACCTACGTCAATTTTTGAAACTAAGCTGTGAAGTAAAAAAAGAGAATGAAGAGTAGGGCACAAAAAAAGCGGCTAGAGAGCCGCTTTTTAGAAGAGTTGTCGCTTTTATTAGGAATGCAGTAACTTGAAATTCATAGACTGAAAGACGATTTAGAACGTTACTTTAAAGTTCATACCAACAAATTGAGAATCGTATCGTGCGCCAGCATCGTAGGCGAATCGAGCTGCGTCTTGGTTATCCCACCAAGGGTTAGTATTCAGATTAACTTCCGCGTCACCACCCCATGCATCACTTACCCAGTAGTGGATATGGCCAACAGGGTTTAGGAAGAATAGAGACACATTACCCATGGTTTGAGAGCCCATCACTTCGCCACCTGAAGCAACGATGTCTTGTTCTGCTTCTAGCATCATTTCACCAACAACGGCACCAAAGAAAGGTGTGATGAAGAGATCTTGCCATGAAGGTACTTCAGCAAACGCTTCTACGCCGTATTCCCAGAAGAAGGTCGACATTGTCCAAGAGTACATGAAAGACTCAAACTCGTCGTAACCAGCATGTCGAGCTGCTGTATAGTAAACACCACCGAAATACGGGTGCATCACGTAGTTTAGGAAGTGTTCGTCACGATCCCATACTGGGCCTTCGGAAACGTTATCTTTCCATTTTTTACCCAGTGCGCTGATATCACGTTGGTCATCATCCCACTTAGTGATACTTTCAGGTAAAAGAGTCATTAGACCAACGGTTGCGACACTTAGGCCAAGAATAGTGTAGGTTTGACCCATTAAGTAATCCCAATCTTTGCCATCGCTGACGGTAAGGTAGATTGGTTGCTTATCGATCGTTAGATCGTACTGATCACTTGATTCGCTTAGTGCATAGTTCTTGCTAGGCTTGTAGGTGTACAAGCTTTCATTAACACAGTAATCTTGAGCACATTCATCCGAGTAAGAAAGGTTGATTGGCTGGTCGAAGTCGTATTGGCTTGCAACCGAGTTAACTGACATTAGCATTGAAAATGCAGCAGTAACCTTCGTTAGTAACGGTGATTTGGCCACAAGGGTCTCCATGAGAAGTTAAGAATTGATCAGAGTCACAATTATCTATTAAATGCCTGATTTAGGGAACTAATAATTTATTGCTTTTCCTAAGAAAACCTTAGATTTAACATTATTAATATTTGTGAAAAGGTGAAATGTCTCAAACTCAACCATAGACCAGTTTGTAAATAATGCAGTGTCTTTTTATGACTACAAAGGATAGAAATATGACGAAAATCGCAATGTTAAGCACTGGTGAAGAAGTTCTTCATGGGGACATTGTAGACACAAACGCAGCTTGGATGTCTGCTGAGTTTTATCAGCACGGTTTTGCCCTAGCGAAACGTTCGACTGTGGGTGACCAAATGAATGCTCTAGTTGAAGAACTGTTGATGCTGAGTTTTAACTATGATGTGGTTATCGTTAATGGTGGTTTAGGACCGACAACTGATGATATGAGTGCGGCTGCGGCTGCGACGGCTTCAGAGCAGAAACTCGTCATGTTCCCTGAATGGCTAACTCGTATGGAAGAGATGTTTTCTGGACGTGGTATGCCGATGCCGGACAGCAACCTTAAACAAGCTTTGTTGCCAGCGAGTTCAGAGATTGTCGATAACCCTGTGGGCACGGCTTGCGGCTTCAAACTGAAAATCAACGATGCGACTTTCTATTTCACTCCGGGTGTACCGAGTGAATTCAAACGCATGGTGACGTTTGAGATTATTCCTGATTTGTCGCGTACTTACCCTCAAGTGGTTGCCTCTGAATGCAGTCGACTGTTTACGTTTGGTTTGTCTGAGTCGGGTATCTCGGATGTGTTAGATCAGCTTAAGCTTCCTGCCGGCTATGAACTTGGCTACCGTTCTTATCTGCCGTTCATTGAGGTCAAACTGTTTGGTCCTAAGGCAGACTTAGAAACTCGCGTTAAGTTGCTGCAAATGGTTTACAAGCTGCTAGAAAGTAATGTCGTCAGTGTTGATGAGCCTATGGTTGATCATATTGGCCACATAATGGCTGAGAAAAAGAAGACGTTATCTGTGTCTGAAGTGTCGACCAAAGGCGCATTGTCAGCGTGGCTGCAATTGAATGAGCAGGTTGAAGATTGCTTCGGGCATTCGTGGGTGATGGCTGAGCCAAAAGAGAGTGAACTTGAGAAGAGCGATCCATTAGCTGCAACCTTTGCTCTGGCTGGCGCAACAAGAGAGAAGTGCGGTACTGAGCTAGCTTTGGTGACTGGCAAGTTAGAAGGCAACACATTCAGCGTTGCATTGTCGACCGAAGCGGGAGAATGGGGTCAGGTGCTTGAATTTTATCGTCAATACTCACGCGAAGACCAACGTAACGTGATTAAGACCGTTGCTGCCGATATGCTGAGAAGGCATTTAGACAACAAACCGATGTTTGGTACTTACTCTTCGGTTAAGCGATTGAAAGACATGTTTATTCCAGCGGCTATTATTAAGTAAGTATTTAGGCGAGCTAACCAAGTCTGTACTAAAAACGCGAGAAAAAACGAAATAAAAAGGCCCAACATCTAAATAGGTGTTGGGCCTTTAGTTTATCTAGCCTTCTAGATAACCAAACAAGCAGCTATGTTTACACGTAATGCGTGATTACAAACCGCTTGTCATATGTAGACTATAGAATAAACCACGGCCGATTAACTCTGAAGCCAAGAACAATACTAGTGCTAAGCCAAGGTTTACTGGGTTCACTTTTGCTTTGTTCAGCATAGGTAGAATCCAAATCAACAAGCTTGCCATTAGCAGTGCCACTTGAAGAATCACATAGTTACCTAAACCATCGACTAACTCAGACGCTTTTGCCGCTGAAGTTTGGATGTCACCGATTAGGTTCAGTTTTCCTACTGTCACAAGCAAGCTGATAGCAACTGCGATAACAGCCAGCATGGTGATGTTACGGTCAACCGTAAAGCGGCTGTCATTTGCGAATACAATCACAAACTGAGACAGCAGCAAGCCGCCCACAACCATCGTCATGATGAAGCTCAGTGGTGTGTAGATGTTGTCCCACGTCGGTACTGTGTTGATCATGTATACGTTGATCATCGCGTACATAAAGATAACACCCAGCACCATAGCGCCGACCATCAGTGCTTTCTGGATAGCAACGCCACCTTTCTTAACCACAGACAGTAGCCATTGCAGGCCGCCGACAGCGAAGAATGCCGCACCGAAGAACACTTCGTTAGACAACCAAGCTGAGCCTAATTGGTTAAAGGCATTAAACGCGCGCAGTGGAGAACCTAGGTGCGTTGTCGAGAACATAAACCCAAGACCCATTAATGCCCACAGAATGAACATTGGAACCTTGTAGCTGTTTAGTTTCTCTTCGTCATGACCAAGTACCAGTGCACGAGCACCAATCAGTAAGTAACCACCAACCGCAGTTTGCGCCAGCACCGTAAAGAAGATTAAAGACCACTCATGAAAAATCATCTTACACCTCCTTCGGGTTTGCTAGGTGACCACTGGTATCGCCAGTCGGCTTCGCGTTTTTGTTCAGCTTAATCACGATGTTCGGTAGCGTTTCTGTTGAAGATGGCAGTGGAGCCACATCCGCACCAGAGCCGTACTTCTCGCGAAGTGTATTGATTTCGCCAAACTCCAATGCACGAAGTGGGCAAGACTCAACACAGATAGGCTGTTTGCCTTCAGAAACTCGTTGGTAACAACCATCGCATTTCGTCATGTGACCTTTCTTAGCATTGTATTGTGGTGCGCCGTAAGGACACGCATTGCTACAGTGCTGGCAACCAATACATACGCTCTCATCAACCACAACCAAACCGTCTTCATCACGTTTGTGCATAGCGCCCGAAGGACACACTTTCACACACGCTGGGTTAGTACAGTGGTTACAAGCGATAGATAGGTAGTAAGAAAAGACATCTTTCTGAACCCAAGTATCACCATCTTGAGTGAAGCCACCACCTGCGTATTCGTATACGCGACGGTAGTTCGTTTTGATGTCTAGATCGTTATAATCTTTACAAGCAAGCTGACAGGTTTTACAACCCGTGCATTTACTTGAATCAATGTAAAAGCCGTATTGTTTCATTCCAACCTACCTTATGCTTTGTTTAGCGCTTTGATTTGAACTAGGTTTGTATGCTGAGGGTTACCCTTAGCAAGTGGGCTCGGGCGCTGAGTCGTCAGCACGTTGATGGAGCCTGCATGGTCGATCTTCTGACCATCTGGTGCGTACCATGCACCTTCGCCTAGTGCGACAACTCGAGGAAGAATCCTAGGTGTCACTTTCGCTGGAATATGAACTTCGCCACGGTCATTGAAAATACTCACCATATCGCCATTTTTAATACCGCGCTCTTGAGCATCAATCGGGTTGATCCATAACTCTTGCGGTGCTGCTGCTTTGATTTCTGCAACGTTGCCGTAAGTCGAGTGAGTACGAGCCTTGTAGTGGAAACCAGTTAGCTGAAGTGGGTACTTCTCTGCTAGTGGGTCGTTGTGACCTTCAAAAGAGTCCGCGTAAACGGGAAGTGGGTGAATTACTTCGTCTTCTTTCAGTTTCCAAGTCTTCGCGATATCAGCCAGTTGCTCTGAGTAGATCTCGATCTTGCCGCTTGGTGTTGTCAGTGGGTTCGCTTCAGGATCTTTGCGGAAATCTTCGTAAGCGATGTAGTGGTGGTCATAGCTACGTTTGTAGATACCCAGCTCTTTCATCTCTTCGAAGGTTGGCAGTGTTGGATCGTTCTTACGAGTTTCAGCGTAAAGATGCTCAATCCATTGCTCTTGTGTACGACCTTCAGTGAACTCTTTTTCGACGCCCATGCGCTTCGCTAATTGAGAACACATTTCATAGATAGATTTCGCTTCGAACTGAGGCTCGATCGCTTTCTGCGCGTAGATGAAGTAAGGCATATTCGCTGCTTTACCATCCATACACCAGTCGTCTTGCTCAGACGTTGTTAAGTCTGGCAGGATGATATCGGCGTATTTCGCTGAAGAAGTCATATGGTTATCAACCACAACAATCATTTCACACGCACTTTCATCTTGAAGAATCGCGTGAGTCTTGTTGATGTCTGAGTGTTGGTTAATGATGCAGTTACCTGCGTAGTTCCAGATCATTTTGATTGGGTTCTTAAGGCGCTCTGCACCGCGAACACCGTCAGTGATGTCGGTCATTTCATGGTGACGGTAAATCGCGTCTGTCCACATGAACATTGAAATTGAAGTTTCAACTGGGTTTGGCACAGTAGGGAAGCGAACAAACGGAATGTTGATGTCACTTTCACGAGCGCCTGTTGAACCGCCAGACACACCCACAGAACCGGTTAGTAATGACAGCATTGCGATTGCACGACACGCTAGCTCACCATTCGCAGTGCGCTGTAAGCCCCAGCCTTGGTGAATCGCACATGGTTTCGCCGTGCCCATCTCGCGACCAAGCTTGACGATAGTATCAACGGGAATACCGGTGATCTTAGAAGCCCATTCTGGTGTCTTCTCTACGCCATCTTCACCTAAACCTAGGATGTAAGATTTGTAGTCGCTGTTTTTAGGCGCCGATGCAGGCAGAGTTTTCTCGTCGTAACCGACACAGTATTTGTCTAGGAACGGTTGATCGACAAGGTCTTCAGTGATCATTACGTGTGCAAGACCCGCTACCAATGCAGCATCTGTAGAAGGACGAATTGGGATCCATTGATCTTCACGGCCACCGGCAGTATCGGTGTAGCGAGGGTCGATGATAATCGTTCTTGCGTTCGATTTGTTTTTGCTTTCTACATAGTGGTGGATCAGACCGCCGCCAGACATGCGTGTCTCGGCAGGGTTGTTACCAAATTGGATGTTAAGCTTGGTGTTCTCTAGGTCAGAGAAAGAGTTGTTGTTTGCCCAACCACCGTAGGTGTAGCTCAAGCCTTTCGCGATTTGCGCTGTTGAGTAGTCACCGTAATGGTTTAGATAACCACCACTTAGGTTCATTAGACGAGCAATCAGCGTTTGTGCTGGTGGCCAAGACTTAGTTACTGTACCGCCAAGTGTACCTGTCCCGTAGTTTAGGTAGATGGTGTCGTTACCGTAGTCTTTGATAAGGCGTTGCATGGTGCCAGCAACTTCATCGTAAGCTTCTTCCCAGCTAATACGTTTGAATTTACCTTCACCACGTTTACCCACACGTTTCATCGGGTATTTCAGGCGATCTGGGTTGTAAACACGGCGGCGCATAGAGCGACCACGTAGACAAGCACGAACTTGGTGATGACCGTATTCGTCAGTACCAGTGTTGTCGGTTTCTACGTATTTGATTTCACCGTTTTGCACATGCATACGTAATGGGCAGCGAGAGCCACAGTTTACAGTACATGCACTCCATACGATTTTCTCATCCACACTCTCAGCAACCGCAGCCGCTACTGGTTTGGATTTGAAAGGTAAAGCGATACCGCCCGCGAGTGCGGCTGCGCTACCTACCGCAGAAGAAGCTTTCATGAAGCCTCTTCGAGTAAGATTCATTACCCCAGATTCTTTCTTATTCGTCATTCTAAGATGCCTATTGTTATTGATGACTAGCACTTTATAGGTAGTTTAGTCTCTGTGTTTTTATTTCTAATTATTGATTGATTGGCATCAAATAAGATCGGAATTAAAATATTATGAATCGAATGTATAAAACAGATCAAAGAATCCAATCGTATTATTTATATAATTGTCGTTAAACCAATTACGGTATAAATAAGAATGATTATTGATACGCATAAATTGCTCGGTTCATTATTTTATCAAGCAACTAATAAAGAACAGTTAATAGATATTGTTCAGGCCTTAGTAGAGAGCCAAGTTTTATCAGAAGATTGTTTACTGGCACTCCAAAACGAACAGGAAGATGCGCTCGCTGCAGAGTTTAGTCGACTGTTTGAAGGCGTTGGCGACATGCCAGCACCGCCTTGGGGCTCTGTTTATCTCGATAAAGACCGTATTGTGTTTGGCGCATCGACTGTGGAATATCGACAGTTTTTAGAATTGAATCATATTGAGTTAGATACAGGCTTAAGAGAGCCAGAAGACCAATTTGGTTTAATGCTACTCGCACATGCGTATTTGTTAGAAAATAATAATATTGATTTATCTCGTGAATTATTAGAGTCTCATTTATTAACTTGGTCATCAGTTTATTTAGAGAGATTTAATTCAGCATCAGAGTTATCTTTTTATAAGAAGCTATCAAGTGATGTAATATATTGGCTTGAGCAATTAACATCTGAATATAATTTAAACATTGCTACTAAAAAGTTATATATCGATTAATGCCTGAACAAATAAATTCAAATAGGCGTGGTTTCTTAACTCGACTTTCTAAACCGGTTAAAGCCGCCGCGAATTATGAAGAGAAGTCACAACGCTCGTATGCAAGGCCGCCAAAAGCGGTCGATGAGGTGCTGTTTGAGCGTCTTTGCGACGGTTGTGGGCTATGTGAGCATACGTGTCCGAATAGTGTCATAGAGATGCTAGAGGGCAGTGCGCTGCTGAATTTGGATTACAACAGTTGTTCTATGTGTAACAAGTGCAGTGAAGTGTGTCCGACTGGCGCGCTTCATCCAACGGTCACGCCTTATATTGACTTGAAGCCTAGCTTTGCTGATAGCTGTAACAATTACATGCAAATGGATTGTAATGCGTGCCAAACCGCTTGTTCAGCAAGTGCGATTCAAATCGAAGCAGGGGAGTTGCCTACGGTGGACAAAGATAAGTGTAACGGCTGCGGAGAGTGCCGAAGCGCTTGTTACATCGGCTCAGTGACTTTGAACCTTATTCAGTAGTAAACGTCTGATTTGGCTTTGTGGCAGCGAGTTAGCAGAAAGGCTTTGGTTGAGTGAGAGGCAAGTCGTCTCAGATACCTAAAGACATAAATAGAAAAGGGTCCGCATTCCTAGAGGAAGCGGACCCTTTTTAGTTCTTATATTCTTTAAATAAAAAGAACTTAAAGAAAAAATGCGTTAAAGAAAAACAGTCTATGCACGTTTCTGTTTACTTCGATGAAGAACGTTACTCAGCGATAACTCAGTTTTTGCTTTGCAGATGCATGGCAAAATTTCATTGGCTTGTGTGTAAGCCATAGCAAAACCAACGTACTCGACTTCACCAGAATCCAACGTACAGCGGCAAGCGCCACAGTGGCCATCTCGGCAGTTGTATTCTGGCTCTAACCCTGCTTGTTCCATTGTTTCCAATAGAGTATTTGAAGGGTTAGATTCAATAGAAGTCAGCTTGTTGATTTTGATTGTTGGCATTACAGCTCAAACCCTTCAAAGTCGTCAGCTTTTACTTCGTTGTCGATTTGGCCAACTAGGTAAGAACTGATTTCAGCTTCTTGTGGAGCAACTTGAACGTTATCTGAAGACAACCAAGCGTTGATCCATGGAATTGGGTTCGACGTTGCTTCTGGGTAAGCAGTACCTAGACCAACAGCCTGCATACGGATGTTAGTGATGTACTCAACGTATTGGCAAAGAATATCTTTGTTTAGACCAATCATAGAACCATCTTTGAATAGGTATTCTGCCCATTCTTTTTCTTGCTCAGCTGCTTCTTTGAATAGGTCGAAACACTCTTGCTTACACTCTTCAGCGATCTGCATGAATTCGAAGTCATCTTGGCCATTACGTAGCAAGTTGATCATGTGCTGTGTACCAGTAAGGTGAAGTGCTTCATCACGAGCGATTAGCTTGATGATCTTCGCGTTACCTTCCATTAACTCACGCTCAGCGAATGCGAATGAACATGCGAAACTTACGTAGAAACGAATCGCTTCCAGTGCATTTACAGACATTAGACATACGTAAAGTTTCTTCTTCAGGTCGTGAAGTGAAATCTTAACGTCTTCGCCGTTGATGTTGTGGTTGCCTTCACCGTAGCGGTGGTAGTCAGCCGTCAGCTTGATCAAATCATCGTAGTAAAACGCGATGTCTTTCGCACGTTTCAGGATCTCTTCGTTCTCAACGATATCGTCGAATACTACGCCTGGATCATTCACGATGTTTCGGATGATGTGCGTGTATGAACGAGAGTGAATCGTTTCAGAGAATGACCAAGTCTCAATCCAAGTTTCAACTTCTGGCAGTGATACCAAAGGAAGTAGGGCAACGTTAGGGCTGCGGCCTTGGATAGAATCTAGAAGCGTTTGGTACTTCAGGTTAGAGATGAAGATGTGCTTTTCATGCTCAGGAAGCTTGTTGTAGTCGATACGGTCGCTAGACACGTCTACTTCTTCTGGACGCCAGAAGAAAGAAAGCTGCTTTTCGATCAACTTTTCGAAGATTTCGAATTTCTGTTGGTCGTAACGTGCAACGTTTACCGACTGACCCAAGAACATTGGTTCTTTTAGTTGGTCATTTTTTTGTTGAGAAAAAGTACTGTAAGCCATAAATGCCTCAAATCCTTTAAAGACCCGCAATAAAACGGACCCTGTTAATGCTTTAAACCCAGAGAAGATAACTTCTCTGGGGTCTTAATGTTTATTGCGGTTTAGATCTTACAACCGCCGCCTTCACAATCTTCTTCCGGCACTTGAACTGCATCGCCTTGGTCGTCTTTAGCACCATCACGAGTGTTATGGTAGTAAAGCGTCTTAACACCGTACTTGTACGCTGTTAGCAAGTCTTTAAGCAGCTGCTTCATTGGTACCTTACCGCTGTCGTAAACACTTGGATCATAGTTAGTGTTTGCAGAGATAGCTTGGTCAACGAATTTTTGCATGATACCCACTAAGTGCAGGTAACCATCGTTAGTACCAATGTTCCAAAGTAGCTCGTAGTTCTCTTTAAGATTTAGGAAATCTGGAACAACTTGCTTCAGGATGCCGTCTTTCGACGCTTTAACTGATACATAACCACGTGGTGGCTCGATACCGTTAGTCGCGTTCGAGATTTGAGACGAAGTCTCAGAAGGCATAAGCGCTGTCAGTGTAGAGTTACGTAGGCCGTGCTCCATGATCTCTTCACGTAGCGTGTCCCAATCGTAGTGCAGTGGCTCTTCACATACTAAGTCGATATCTTTTTTGTAAGTATCGATTGGTAGTAGGCCTTTCGCGTAGTTGGTCTCGTGGAAAGATGGGCAACGGCCTTGCTCTTTCGCTAGTTCAACAGACGCTTTTAGCAAGTGGTATTGAATTGCTTCAAAAGTACGGTGAGTCAGGCCATTTGCGCTGCCATCAGAGTACTTAACACCATTCTTCGCTAGGTAGTATGCGTAGTTGATTACACCCACACCTAGAGTACGACGGTTCATTGTCGACTTACGTGCTGCTGGAAGCGGGTAGTCTTGGTAATCAAGTAGTGCATCTAGAGCACGAACAACCAGTTCAGAAAGTTCAGCCAGATCGTCTAGCTCGTTGATTGCGCCTAGGTTGAACGCAGAAAGCGTACATAGTGCAATCTCACCTTCGTCATCTTCTACGTTAGAAAGCGGCTTAGTTGGTAGCGCGATTTCTAAACATAGGTTCGATTGACGAACAGGGG
The DNA here is from genome assembly GCF_057785895.1 of Vibrio sp. QJM3NY_39. Taxonomy (NCBI): domain Bacteria; kingdom Pseudomonadati; phylum Pseudomonadota; class Gammaproteobacteria; order Vibrionales; family Vibrionaceae; genus Vibrio; species Vibrio sp. QJM3NY_39. Next base: position 1,349,058 of record NZ_CM173505.1, read on the forward strand.
CTACTTCAGAATCAAACGGGCTGTGTGTATTACAGTGGTCAACGTTCTGAATGTAGATACGACCAGTAGAAGCACGCTCTTGCATTAGCAGAGAGAATAGCTCAACGGCTTTAACCGTTTCACGCTTCACTGAAGGATCGTTTTCGTACTTCACGTAAAGTGCTTCAAAACGCTCTTGGTTTTCGAAGAACGCGTCGTAAAGGCCAGGTACGTCTGAAGGAGAGAACAGGCTGATGTTGCCACCTTGAACTAGGCGAGAGTACATAAGCTTGTTCAGCTGTACGCCGTAATCCATGTGACGAACACGGTTCTCTTCAACGCCGCGGTTGTTTTTCAGTACTAATAGAGACTGAACTTCACCGTGCCATAGTGGGTAGAACACTGTTGCTGCGCCGCCACGAACACCACCTTGAGAACAACATTTTACTGCTGTTTGGAAGTATTTGTAGAAAGGGATACAGCCAGTGTGGAACGCTTCACCATTACGGATTTCAGAACCAAGCGCACGGATACGACCTGCGTTGATACCAATACCAGCACGTTGAGATACGTAACGAACAATAGAGCTTGCTGTTGCGTTGATAGAATCAAGGCTGTCACCACACTCAATCAGTACACATGAACTGAATTGACGAGTAGGCGTACGTACACCAGACATAATTGGTGTAGGTAGAGAAATCTTAAACGTAGACGATGCGTCGTAAAAACGTTTGATGTAGTCAAGACGAGTCGATTTCGGGTATTTACCGAATAAACACGCAGCAACTAAAATGTAAAGGAACTGAGCACTCTCGTAGATTTCTTTTGTTACACGGTTCTGCACGAAGTATTTACCTTCAAGCTGCTTAACCGCCGCGTAAGAAAAGTTTAAGTCACGCTTGTGGTCGATGTACGCGTCAAGCTCTTCGAACTCAGCTTTCGTGTAGTCTTCCATTAGGTGGCTATCGTATTTACCCATATCAACCAGTTTTGCAACGTGGTCATAAAGTGCAGGCGGCTCGTATTCACCGTACGCTTTTTTACGTAGATGGAACACTGACAGACGTGCTGCTAGATATTGGTAATCAGGAGTCTCTTCAGAGATTAAATCCGCTGCTGACTTGATGATTGTCTCATGAATGTCAGTCGTGGTAATGCCATCGTAAAACTGAATGTGAGCTTTCAATTCTACTTGTGATACAGAAACATTGTGCAAGCCTTCAGCTGCCCATGTGATCACGCGATGGATTTTCTCTAAATCGATCGTTTCTTTGCGCCCGTTACGCTTGGTAACAGTAAGTTGTTGGTTCATTCTGCTTAATTTCCCTAACAAAACTGAACAAGGCCGTGTTTTTGTGTATTTCTGTGTAATTTTTGTAAATTACGTTTCGGCTTTGTGATCTTGGTCTACCCATATATTGTAGTTCAAACACAACATATAGGGGTCATTTGTTTGTTGGGTTACAAGATAGTGCTACAACTGATATTTTTCAAGGTAAAGAAATGGGGTTGCTTGTGGATAAGTGGTGGATTGAAAAAAAACTGTAAGTGACCACTAACTGATGACGTTAGACGTGACTTGATTGTACAAAAGTCGCCTTTTAAGGATGCTTTATTTTTGCACGCCCATAAAAAAAAATCCCTTGATCTTTGGGCAAAATAGGCAATGGATTTTGGACGATTAAATTTAAATCGAGGTGGTCAAAATGGAAGCTAGCGCACGAAATTTAGACTGAAAAAAGTCGCAAACTTATGGTAATTGCAACTCTTTTCATTCGTCTTTTTTACAAAATATTTTACGGTAGGGCTACCGATATTTTTTAGCCCAAGTTTTGAGTGTGAACGATGTAGTTCACATCGACTTTTTGGCCTAAACGGTAGGTGTTCGTTAACGGGTTATAGTGCAGTCCTGTAATCCCTAGTTCTTGAAGCGGAGTGTTATCAACCATTTTGATAAGCTCAGCAGGGCGAATGAACTTTTCGTGGTCGTGAGTACCTTCTGGCACTATCTTAAGTAACTTCTCTGCACCAACAATAGCGAACAGGTAAGACTTAAAGTTACGGTTCAATGTTGAGAAGAACACATGGCCGCCCGGTTTCACTAATTTTGAACAAGCCGAGATAACTGATTGTGGGTCAGGAACGTGCTCTAGCATTTCCATGCACGTCACCACATCGTAAGTGTGTGGGTTTTGCTCTGCATGGTCTTCAATGGTGCTTTGGATGTAATCGAGCTTGGTGCCGGTTTCTAATGCGTGCAGACGAGCGACTTCGAGCGGTTCTTTACCCATATCTAGTCCGGTGACTACCGCACCCTCTACAGCCATGCTTTCAGCCAGAATACCGCCGCCGCAGCCAACATCGAGAACTTTCTTACCAAAAAGGCCTTCGGTTTTCTCTAGCACGTAATTTAAGCGCAACGGATTGATTTGATGTAGTGGCTTAAACTCGCCTTCTAGATCCCACCAGCGCGACGCCATGTCTTCGAATTTTTTGATTTCTGCTGGGTCTACGTTCTGTGATTTAGTCATAATCGGCATTTCCAAGTTAAATAATGCATCCATGAAATTGCAGGCATTATAACTTGCCTTTTCCTGCTGACCAGAAGATCTACAATTTTGCTAGTTTATTGGGTGTAAAGTGACCATGTTTCAGCAAGATATGACGCTGAGGTGCAATTTCTCATCAATAGATTGGCTACAAGGGTCACAAGATGGTAAAAGGAGAGGGAAAGTGATGCCTCCGTAGGTAAATTTGTGTTATATTTTTCGGTCTTATACGTATTCAAAAATACGATCTGACTATAGAGGGAAAATGGCTCTATGAGCGATCTAGCGAAAGAGATCACGCCCGTAAATATTGAAGATGAGCTTAGAGGTTCATACCTAGACTACGCGATGTCCGTCATCGTTGGTCGTGCCCTTCCAGATGTGCGTGATGGCCTAAAACCAGTACACCGCCGCGTTTTGTTCGCGATGAATGTACTAGGTAATGATTGGAACAAAGCATATAAAAAGTCTGCTCGTGTAGTAGGCGATGTAATCGGTAAATATCACCCACACGGTGATAGTGCGGTATACGAGTCAATTGTTCGTATGGCTCAGCCGTTTTCACTACGCTATATGTTAGTCGATGGCCAAGGTAACTTTGGTTCGGTTGACGGCGATTCAGCTGCGGCAATGCGTTATACCGAAGTTCGTATGTCAAAAATAGCTGGTGAGCTATTAACGGATCTTGATAAAGATACGGTTGACTTCGTTCCTAACTATGATGGAACCGAGCAAATACCAGCAGTTTTACCAACAAAAATACCAAACCTATTGGTTAACGGTGCTTCTGGTATCGCAGTAGGTATGGCTACCAACATCCCGCCACATAACCTTGGCGAAGTTGTTGATGGCTGTTTAGCATTTATCAATAATGAAGACATCACTATTGATGAGCTAATGGACTACATCCCTGGTCCAGACTTCCCGACAGCAGCATTAATCAGTGGCCGTAAGGGCATTGTTGATGCATATAAGACTGGTCGTGGCAAAGTTTACATGCGCTCACGAGCGAACATTGAAATGGAAAAGAACGGTAAAGAAACAATTATCGTTACTGAAATTCCATATCAAGTGAACAAAGCTCGTCTGATCGAGAAGATTGCAGAACTTGTAAAAGACAAGAAAGTTGAAGGCATCAGTGCACTGCGTGACGAATCTGATAAAGATGGTATGCGTATTGTTATTGAATGTAAGCGTGATGCTGTCGGTGAAGTTGTACTAAACAACCTTTACTCACAGACTCAACTGCAAACAACTTTCGGCATCAACATGGTTGCTCTGAACAATGGCCAACCACAACTTTTCAACATTAAAGATATGTTGAAGTGTTTTGTTGATCACCGTCGTGAAGTTGTGACACGTCGTACTATCTTCGAATTGAAGAAAGCGCGCGACCGTGCACATATCTTGGAAGCTCTATCTTTAGCGCTTGCAAACATTGATGAAATCATTGAACTGATCAAGAACGCACCAACACCAGCAGAAGCTAAAGTTGGTCTAGTATCTCGTGGTTGGGATCTTGGTAACGTTGCATCAATGCTTGAACGTGCTGGTACTGATGCAGCTCGTCCAGATTGGCTTGAAGACCAATACGGTATCCGTGATGGTCAATACTTCCTAACGGAAACTCAAGCGCAAGCTATTCTAGAACTTCGTCTTCACCGCCTAACAGGCCTTGAGCACGAGAAGATTCTAGACGAATACAAAGCACTTCTAGAAGAGATCGCTGAGCTAATGCATATTCTTGCAAGCACTGAGCGTTTGATGGAAGTGATCCGTGAAGAACTTGAAGCGGTACGTGATATCTATGGCGACGAGCGTCGTACAGAAATCACAGCAGCGGTTCATGACATCGACATGGAAGAGCTAATTGCTCAAGAAGACGTGGTAGTAACGCTTTCTAACGCAGGTTACGTTAAGTACCAAATCCTAAGCGACTACGAAGCTCAGCGTCGTGGTGGTAAAGGTAAGAGTGCAACTAAGATGAAAGATGAGGATTACATTGAGCGTCTGCTTGTTGCTAATACTCACGATAACATCTTATGTTTCTCTACTCGTGGTAAAACGTACCGCCTGAAAGTTTACCAATTGCCGCAAGCGAGCCGTACAGCTCGTGGTAAGCCTATCGTTAACATTCTTCCTCTAGAAGAAGGTGAGCGTATTACGGCTATCCTGCCTGTTTCTGAATTCTCAAACGAGAAATTCATCTTCATGGCAACAGGCGACGGTACAGTTAAGAAGACATCACTGGATCAATTCGCAAACGTACGTGCTAACGGCCTAATCGCAGTTAACCTACGTGACGATGATTCACTGATTGGCGTTGATATTACTGATGGTAATAGCGACATCATGCTGTTCTCTAAATCGGGCAAAGTTGTTCGCTTTAACGAGGACAAAGTACGTCCAATGGGTCGTACTGCCTCTGGTGTTCGTGGTATGAAGCTCCCAGAAGACGATCAAGTGGTTTCACTGATTGTTCCTTCAAACGAAGGCGATATCCTAACTGTGACTCAAAACGGTTACGGTAAGCGTACTGAGCTGGCTGAATACCCAACGAAAGGCCGTGCAACGCAAGGTGTAGTGTCTATCAAAGTCTCTGATCGTAATGGCCCAGTAGTTGGTGCTGTTCAGGTTGAAGAAGGCGATGAAATGATGATGATCACCGACGCAGGTACACTAGTACGTACTCGCGTAGCGGAAGTAAGCCAAGTTGGTCGTAACACTCAAGGTGTAACACTGATTCGTACTGCTGAAGACGAGAATGTTGTAGGTCTACAACGTATCGACGAAGTAGAAGAAGCTGAGATTGTTGAAGGCGAAGAAACTGAAGAAGCAAATGCTGACGCAGTAAACGCAGAAACAGTTAATGCAGAAGGAACGGTCGTTTCTGAATCAAGTGAAGAGCAAGCATCAGATGCTTCTGACTCTGAAAGTGATAGCGAGCAAGACACTGAGTAATCTCGATTACGTTAAGTAATTTAGCTTACCAATGAAAAAACCGAGCCTAAGTGCTCGGTTTTTTATTGCCTGCTATGTGTGGATCTTGCTCTGACTTTATCGTTGAACTGTGATCGTCAAAATATCGATAGCTAAACCTTGATCAATATAGCGAGGAGATGAAAACGATAGAGTAGAGGGGAATAAAAAAGGAGTGTGAAATGGATATCTGGTTGTTGGTTGCGTTGGTACTAATGAGTCTGTTTTTGATCGCGGTCGTTATTGCCGCGAGCAACAATGGCAGCCATCTAAAAGGCAATGTGGTGATTTCTCTTACTGCAGTGGCTTTGAGCGTGCTGGTCTGGTCTCAACTGAAACAAGAGTTACCTCAACTTCCTTTGGATGATAGCAATAACTACACGGCGACAGATTTCGAAGATGAGCTTCAACAAAGCCTCAAACAAGACCCGAATCAATCCGACTTGTGGTTTAAGCTTGGTGGTGTGTACATGCAGAGAGGGGAGTTCGATGCGGCATTCACTTGCTACGACTATGCGATTCGATTAGACCCTCAAGCACCTTCTGGCCTCTATGCAGCCAAAGCAACGGCACTTTACTATCTTAGTTCTCAAGCTATGAGCGATGACGTGAATGCGTTATTGGATCACTCAATGCAGCTTGATCCCAATGATCGTACGGCATTGATGCTGATTGCGACCGATCACTTCATCAGCATGCGCTATCAACAAGCGATCGATGCGTGGACTCAAATCTTAGATTCCAATCAGAAGGGCATTGATCGTGTCTCTATTATCCATTCGATCAATCAAGCCAAACAGATGATCCGCTAGGCTGCTCTTCCTGATTAGCCTCTAAAGTCATTAATCTCTCAAGCTATTGGCTTTCTTGCATTTCGATTAATCCACCTGCGTTATGGATTTGAGTAAACCCTTGAGCACGCAAGAACTGATAAGCTTGCCCTGAACGATTGCCACTGCGGCAATACAACACGATGGGTTGGTCTTTATCTATCTTAGCAAAGTGAGTAGCCACTTCAGAAAGAGGGTAGTTGATGGCGTTATCTAGATGCCCTTGTTCGAACTCTGCAGGTGTTCTGACATCAACGACTAATGCACCTTTCTCTATTAATTCCCACCCTGTCTCAGCACGCTCAGATGCGTGAACGCTTGAACTGAGTAGAGCAATACATAATGCCGAAAGCGAAAGTAAGATTTTCATTGTTTATTCCTTGAATTGGCGAGCGGATCGGGGATGCGATATTGATGTGTATTCCCCAAAACCTAAAAAACCAGCCACACAACAATAGTGTGACTGGTTTTTACTTAATGGTCTAATTGAAGAAACTAGTATTCGTAGTTGGCTTCACGCTTTTCAGCTTGCTCTTCCCATTTAGGAACAACCGTGTCTAAGAAGTGTTGTTTCTCAGCGTTCATCTTATCCATGTCCATTCCAAGCGCTTTTTGAGCCGCTTCTTTTGTCGAGATATCTGGAATTTCGATTGGATCGGTGATGCCTTTCTTCGCCAGTAGACGAACAATCTTAGTTCGAGCATCCGCTGCGCGGTCAACGGCAGTACCTAGCACTTCTAGAGCGATTTCAGGTGCATGCATATGAATGCCGTGAGACGCAATCGCGTAGTCCCAACGCCATTGAGCGTGACGGATATCCAGTAGGATCGGCTCCATCTCTTGCTCTGTCGCACCCGCTTCCCATGCTGCGCCTGCTTCAAAGTGAGCAGCAACGATTTGTTTCTCTGCTGTCAGCTTCATGTTTAGTACTTGCGCTTTACGGCTTGATACGATGTTACGCATGGTTTCTTTCGATTGAGTGTGACAGTTTGCACACGTATCTTCGAAGCGGTCGAATGGGTTACCCACTTTATGGTCGGTATAAACGGTGCCATCTTCTTTGGTCACTTTCGGCATATGACAGTCAGCACAAACGACTTTGTTCTTACCGTGGATGCCTTCGCGCCATGTTTCGAAACCTGGGTGCTGTGCTTTCAGCATGGGTGCTTTCGATACTTTATGCGTCCAATCTTTAAAGTTGATTGCATCATAGTAACGTTCCATGTCGCCAACGGTTGTACCTTGGTCCCAAGGGAATTTCACACCTTTGGTTGGCCCTGTGAAGTAGTATTCCACGTGGCACTGAGCACAAACAGAAGCTTGTTGGTCTAAGCGGCTTTGTTCATCAAACTTTTTACCAATCGTTTCAAATGCACGTTCAACGTAAGGACGAGTCACCTTAAGTGCTGGTTCACCATTTTTAAAGCCTTCGCTTTTGGTATCGTGACAGTCTGAACAGCCAATAGGGTTAATGATCTCGTTGCCAAGACGCGCCCATTTACCTTCGAAGTAACCATCTTCGCCACGTTCTTCAATAACACGTGCTACGTCTGGGCTCTTACAGCTCCAACATGCCATTGGCATTGGGCCTGAGCTTTCGTCTGTTGGGCCGCCAGTACGAAGCGTTTGTCGTACATCGTCAATCGCATAAAAGTGACCACGTGCCTTGTTGTAATCTTTTGCGAAGCCGTAGCCAGCCCACATGATAACCATGTTGGGATCTTCTTTTAGTGCGTCTTCAATAACTTCGCTTTCTGAAGTCTGTCTCCATGAATGATATTGATCTGGGTGGTTTTGCTCGAACTGGTCGTTACGAGGATCGCCAATTTCTTTTTGTTCAGACGCAGCAAAACTGGTCGCGCTTGCTAGTGATGCGCTAACCATTAATAGTGCTGTGACCGAATTACGTATCCAATGCTTTTTCACAGTGATATCTCCAATATACTGATTCTTATACCAAGCGTTGTGAGTTTGCTATTCAAATTAAGAACTGGAGAATTCCTGTTTATATTAATTCATAAACAAACACATTTTGTTACGTGTTGGATATAGCTTGTCTTAGATCAATTAATGGTAGTGACTTCAATCACGTTGAAGTTTATATACCCCTAAAGGGGTATTGGTGGGCAGTGTTATTAAAATTTAATTGAGAATTATTATCATATATAACAATCAATTACCTAAATTGACCATGGTATAAATAGGGTGATTGCGTTCACAGATTAACCCATCTAAATTTCGTATTACCTAATTAGAGGTATATTCTAACTGTAGAAAGCGTTGTGGCTTATCCAAAATAAGAATTGATATCATTTAAGCGGTAATAATATCGTTTAAGGGTACTTTTGTTTAACCGGAATATTATTTAGTTGAGAGTTAAATAATGCCGGTATAAGGAAAGGATAAAATGGGCAATATTAAATTGGCCATAGTCATAATGCTTAAATCCCTTCTAGCATTCTGCCTCTATGGTTATTCCATTCATGCTGTTGCTGAGCCTGCTGTTACGCCAGTAGGAGAATCAACAAGACATGAAGTAGAATTAATCCGCGACAAAGACTACAAGTGTGTTCAATGCCATAAAGATTCAAAAGAAACGGTATTGGGTTCACATGGTGAAAGTGCACACGCTTTGCTTGGCCGCGAAGTAAATTGTACCGACTGTCATAGTTCTATTAGCCCCGATCACCGTGAAGGTGCGCCTGAAGTGGTGAAGTATCGCGAGGCTCAATCACAACCGGGAACTGAAAAGGTTTTCCTAGACCCTCGCTTAATTTTAGATGCCAATAGCCAATGTATCGATTGTCACAAGCCTGATGATCTGCGTGAAGCGAGTTGGACTCACGATGTTCACGCGCAAAACTTAACGTGTTCAAACTGCCATGATGTTCATGCGACTGAAGCAAAGGTGTTGGGCTTAGATAAGAAGCAAACCATCAAGCTGTGTGTGGATTGCCATTCAGACTTCAACCAGAAGAAAGAAGAGGAGTAATCTATGAGCTGCTCAAGAAGAAACTTTTTAGCAGGCGCTGGTGCCGTTATTTTTACCACAGGTGTAGCGGGAACTGCGGCAGTAACAAGTCGCAAGACGCTAGCCAATGTTCAAGAAGATGGCACTAAACGTTATGGAATGATTCATGACGAAACCGCTTGTATTGGTTGTACCGCCTGTACTGAAGCATGTCGTGAAGTAAACAAAGTACCTGAAGGTGTATCGCGCTTAGAAATTATTAAGAGTGAGCCCCAAGGCGAATATCCCAATGTTGATTACCGTTTTACTCGTAACTCTTGCCAACATTGTGATAACGCACCTTGTGTGATGGTTTGCCCAACAGGCGCGGCCTACAAAGATGAAAAAACCGGCATTGTCGACGTTCATCAAGAGAAGTGTGTCGGTTGTGGTTATTGTCTATTGGCTTGCCCATATCAAGTGCGCTTTTTCCATCCAGAGAACAAGTCCGCAGATAAATGTAACTTCTGTCGTGATACCAATCTAGCACAAGGGAAGTTGCCTGCTTGTGTCGAATCTTGCCCGACCAATGCGCTGGTCTTTGGCGATCTAAATGACCCTAAGAGTGAGATAAACCAGGTGCTTCAATCTGAGGTGGTTTACAGAGATAAAGCTTATCTAGGTACTCAACCAAAGCTCTATAAAGTGCCACACCAAAAAGGGGAGATTTGATTATGAGTGCATGGGACGCAGCTTTTCAGTCTGGTACGGTGGTATGGGACTGGATTATAGCAATCTATCTATTTCTCGCGGGGATGTCGGCCGGTGCCGTAATGATCTCCATTTATCTAAAACGTAAGGTCATTGAAGGCGACCCTGCTCATAATGGTGTGTTAAAGGCCACGGCTTTTCTTGCGCCATTTGGGATCATTTCAGGTCTGCTTATCTTGGTTTTCCACCTGACAAAACCGTTATCCTTTTGGAAGATCATGATCTTCTATAATCCAACGTCTGTGATGTCGATGGGGGTGATCTTATTCCAAGTATATATGGTGATCTTATTCCTTTGGATCGGCATTATATTTAGGGATCAAATAGTCGTGTTCTTGAATGATCAAGCATGGTTAAAAGGGCGACTTGATTTTGTCGGTAATTGGATTGGCAAATTAGAAGTGTTTGAGAATGCTCTGGAAATATTCTTAGCTGTTCTTGCTCTGATGCTTGCCGCTTATACCGGATTCTTGCTTTCAGCTTTAAATACCTTCCCACTATTGAATAACCCAGTGCTGCCGATTTTGTTCTTATTCTCGAGCTTATCTTCGGGAGCGGCGGCGTGTATTTTATTTGGTGTGCTGGTCTTTAAAGAATCACCTCATAGCCCGACTATTTCATGGATCCACGGATTTGAACGCCCGGTAGTGATGTTTGAATTGTTTGTTCTTATTACTTTCTTTACTGGGCTTATCTTCGCTGGTGGTCAAAGTGAACAAGCAGTATGGAACGCAATTGGCAGTGGCTTCTGGGCAAGTTGGTTCTGGTATGGTGTCATCGGTGTCGGTATGGTTTTACCGTTGCTGCTGAATGCCGTTACACCAACCTCAATCCGCCATAGCTCGGTGTATATTTTCTCCGTGACTTCGCTAAGCCTAATGGGCGTATTGATGCTGCGAACTTTTGTTCTTTATGCAGGGCAGTTAACGATAGCTTAATTTTGCTCAAGTTAATGAGTAAGTAGATGTTGGATACTGGGCATCTGCTTACTTGGTTTCTGTTTATTGGAACAGTATAAGCGAACAATTGTTTAACTTGGCTCTGCTCAAGCGGAGCCTTATTGAGGTGATATGGTCGGTTCTTTGGGGCTGTTTAGTTTAGTGTTGGTTGCTGTACTCAGTAGCATTATTGGTGTGCATTCGTTTTATCAAATGCTAAACAAACGGACGCAAAATATAGGTTTAATCCGCAGTTTCTCTCTTTCAAGTGCGCTGTTTTCTCTCACTTCTGTCGCATTGCTTGGCTACGCTTTTGTCAGTGATGACTTCTCTATCCTCTATGTCGCTGAACATTCAAATACTCAATTACCCTCATTTTTTAAGCTCGCAGCCGTATGGGCAGGCCATGAAGGTTCCTTGTTATTTTGGGTGCTGACGATCAGCGTCTGGTCTGGCGTGATCGCCTTACAAAAACACTATTCGAATGAATACCAAAGCCGAGTGCTGTGGGTGATGAACCTACTGCTCGCGATATTTGCTTGGTTCACGTTATTCGCATCAAATCCGTTTGAAATGAACTCGATCTTGCCGCTAGAAGGGCGTGACCTTAATCCAATGTTGCAAGATGTCGGTCTGATCTTTCACCCGCCATTACTTTACCTTGGCTATGTCGGCTTTTCTGTGGTGCTGGCATTTGCAGTTGCCGCTTTGCTGGTTGATCCAATTGAATTTGATTGGGTTGCTCATTGTCGCAGTTGGTGTCTAGTCGCTTGGATCTTTTTAACTGCAGGGATCATTCTTGGCTCTTGGTGGGCGTATTACGAATTAGGCTGGGGCGGCTGGTGGTTCTGGGATCCTGTTGAAAATGCAAGCTTGTTGCCGTGGCTTACTTCAACGGCTTTACTGCACAGCTTAGGCGTTGCCAAGGGCAAACAACAGCTCTTGAAATGGTCTCTCAGCCTTGCTTTCATTACGTTTTGTTTGAGTATCTTAGGCACCTTTATTGTTCGTTCTGGCGTATTAACGTCGGTGCATGCTTTTGCCGTTGACCCAACCAAAGGTATCGCACTGCTACTTATATTAGTATTGGTACTGGTGAGCTCATTTTCTCTGCTTATCATCAGAGGAGAGTCTTTTGAATCTAACCCGATTACTAGCTTCGCCAGTAAGAGCTTTTTAAGCCTAGTCGCGGTGCTCATTTTTGTCCTGGCGACCGCTGTTGTGGTGTTTGGTACGTTTTATCCAATGGTCTTTGAACTGCTTGGGTTGGGTAACATATCGGTAGGTGCGCCTTACTTTAATCTATTGATTGCACCTTTGGCTTTGCTTGCGTTGGCCGTCGTCGGCTTAGCCCCTTTGCTGAGTATTAAACCTCAAGCGACTAAAGGTGTTATTTCATCGCTAGCTGTGGCGTCATCGGTACTTGGTTATGCTTGTTATTCTTGGCAAGTAGAACAGGCGCAAGCACAAGTGATGGCTCTGATGACATGGTCACTCGCATTTTGGGTTTTACTCACTCATGTTTATGGCTTAGTGGTGACGCGAAGTTCCAAGTTCCAACGCAAAGTCTGGGTGATGACCTTTGCTCATGTCGGGGTTGCGGTGCTCGCCGTAGGCGCTGCAATGAATAGCTATCACTCGTTTGAGCGCAGCTATAAACTAAGCCCTGGCACACAAGTAGAGTTCATGGATTGGACGCTTTCTCATCGTGATACTGAGCTTTATGTCGCCTCAAATTTTACCGCAGAGAAGGCGATACTCAACCTAGATGCCGGTGATAAAAGCTTTACCATCGCGCCAGAAAGAAGACACTACCAAGTTCGAGTCATGAATATGAGTGAGCCTGCAATGAAGTGGTTCTGGCATGGCGATGTTTATATCACCATGGGCGAGAAAGTAGATTCCACCGCTTATGCATTTCGAGTGCAGTACAAGGCGTATGCACGCTGGATCTGGTTTGGTGGGTTGTTTTCCATTCTTGGCGCTTTACTCTCATTGACTCATCGTAAAAAGAAAACCGTTAAGGCGTCACAGTATGCATACCAGCGTTCGTAACAAGCTCATCACGTTAATTATCTTGGCATTAATGGTGGTGTTGGGTTTTGCCTTTGCGCTCAATAATAAACAGCAATCGACGATTGTGTCGGAGCAAAAAAGGGCATTTCCAGAATTCATATCTACTGCGTTAGCGAATAGTGAAGGCATCAGTAGTAAACAGGAAATTACGTTGGCTGATGTCACTCAACATCCTTACCAACTGGTCAATGTATGGGCTTCATGGTGCGGAATATGTAAAACCGAGCACGCTTTTTTACTCGAACTACAAAAGGAAGGTATTCCAATTGTTGGTCTAAATTATCGAGATAACCCCGGTGCTGCGCTTAATGTATTGTCCAACGACGGCAACCCGTACTCAACTGTGATCAGCGATCCTCAAGGGAAGTTGGCGTTAGAACTCGGTGTAATCGGTACTCCTGAGACGTATTTAGTCGATGCTGAAGGCCAAATAGTTAAGAAGTTACTAGGCGTGATTAATGAATCGGTTTGGCGCAAAGAACTTGCGATGTATTTTGATGGTGCGAATGGATGATGAAGCCTTTAATACAAGCACTCGTTATGCTGTCTACGCTTATGGTTATTAGTTTTCCGACTTTGGCAGAAGATCTGTTTACAGCCAGTAATAAGGACACGAGTATTCAAGTTGAACTGTTTGAGTTTGAAAACCCAGAACAGCAGCAGCGCGCTATTACATTGGCAAAAACCCTACGTTGCCCGCAATGCCAGAATCAAAACCTGATTGAGTCGAACTCTCCAATTGCAAAAGACTTACGCCTCGTTGTATTCAATATGGTGAAAGCAGGGAAGAGTAATAATGAAATTACTCAATATATGACGGAAAGGTTCGGTGAATTTGTGCTCTATAAACCAGCAATGAGTGTTTCAAACTTATTACTTTGGCTACTTCCGAGCGTATTATTCCTCTTATTTATATATCTATCAGTAAAAAGTGTTAGAAAGAGCTCATAAAAATTATGTATTACTGTTTACCAATTGACCTGTATTTTGTAACATTAAAGGATTATAAAGGCTAAGCACTGTTATATAAGGATGTATCTGTGGATAACGTAATCTCAAATTTAAAGAAAGAGTTCCATACTCATGTCCGATCTGACAAATGGGCAGAAAAATACAGTGCAAAGTCGAGCATTTCTACGCTTACTCAAGAAGAGTTAACCGAATTAGAGAACGCTTGGGTTCAGCTTGTCATCTGGAAGCAAACTCAAGTAAGTTGATCGTTCTGTAAAAAATCGTAGTCTTAGCCGCAACTGATTAATTTATAACCCCATGTTGGTCATTCCAATGTGGGGTTTTTTGTTACCTGAAAAATTATTGTTATAATATAACAATTAGTGCATGGTCGACCTTGAAAAAAATTGTTAACAGCCTCATAGTGTCTATCATTAGATAGTTAGCTACAAAATATTGCCTAGACATATAATGTAGTGTTGTTAAATACATCGAATTTTCAAGTGAGTATAGCTATGGCGGAAGTGCGTGCCAGAATAGATTTCAAAGTAGGGGTAACAAGCAGTATTGATGCTGAACTTCTGTCTTTTCATGGATTGAAAACAGATAAAGAGCATGTTGCTGTGATATTTAAATCAGCAGACAAGACACAAGACATACCTCTTGTTCGTATGCACTCTGAGTGCCTGACTGGTGATGTTTTCCATTCCTCTCGCTGTGACTGTGGCGAGCAGCTAGACGAAACCATTAGAATTATGGGTGAGACGGGTGGAGTGATTCTTTACTTACGCCAAGAAGGTCGTGGTATTGGTTTATACAATAAAATCGATGCATACCGCCTGCAAAGTGAAGGTATGAACACTTATGAAGCCAATAACCATCTAGGTTTCGGTGATGATTTGCGTGATTTTACTGAAGCGGCAGAAATGCTTCGTGCTTTAGGAACCACAAAAATTCGCCTAGTCACTAACAACCCCAAGAAAATTAATGAGCTGAAATCTTTTGGTATTGAGATTGAAGAAGTGGTGAACACCTCTGCTCATGTTAAGTCGGGTAATGAAAGCTACCTGAAGGCAAAAGTCTCACACGGTAAGCATAATCTGGATATCTGATTAGCCTCTTTGTTGCGCTTAACATAAAAATGTTTAAAGACCTCACAAATGTGAGGTTTTTTTGTATTTATCTTGCAATAAAATTGTAAGTTTGTATTATTCCAATCCGTAGTGCAAATGATAATGGTTTGCACTATTACTACGAATAATAATTTAAAGCTCAACAAGGACGCTTCATGACTATTAAATCTTTAGTGACAAAAGCCGTAACTTCGTCACTCCTTTTTGCCTCTGCTTCTTCTTTCGCAGCAGTAACTCAAGATCAAGTTGTAGAACATTACGCAGATATTGCTCATGCCGTGTTTGCAGATTCAGTAATTACAGCAAAAGCGTTGAACTCTTCTATTGATACCTTCTTAGCTTCTCCTTCTGCTGGCAACTTCGAACAAGTAAAACAAGCTTGGCTTGAGTCTCGCGTACCTTACCAACAGTCTGAAGTATTCCGCTTTGGTAACGTTGTTGTTGATGATTGGGAAGGCCAATTAAACGCATGGCCACTAGATGAAGGCCTTATCGATTACGTTTCTTCTGATTACCAATATGAGCTTGGTAACGAAGGCGCAAGCGCAAACATCGTTGCGAACAAAACGTTCCAAATTGGTCAGACAACGGTAGACGCAACCAACATTACTCCAGAACTAATTGCAGATCTCAACGAGATCGGTGGCTCTGAAGCAAACGTAGCATCTGGTTATCATGCGATTGAATTCCTACTTTGGGGCCAAGATTTAAACGGCACAAGCAGCGGTGCAGGTGAGCGTGCTTACACTGATTTCGTTGTTGGTGCTGAGTGTACTAACGGCAACTGTGACCGTCGTGGCGCATACCTAAAAGCATCAGCTGAACTACTTATCCAAGATCTAGAGTGGATGGAAAAACAGTGGGCTGAAGGCGAGAAAGGCAACTACCGCCAAGAGCTTCTTTCTGAATCTAGCGATAACGGCCTACGTAAAATGCTGTTCGGCATGGGTTCACTGTCTCTAGGTGAATTGGCGGGTGAGCGTATGAAAGTGGCTTTAGAAGCTAACTCTACTGAAGATGAGCACGACTGTTTCTCTGATAACACGCACAACTCTCACTACTACAACGAGCAAGGTATCTACAACGTATACACTGGCTTGTACAAGCGTGAAGATGGTTCTCTACTTTCAGGCCCTAGCCTGTTTGACCTAGTTGAGCAAAAAGACGAGCAAGCTGCGAAAGAGATTCAAAAGCAGTTTGACCTAGCACGTGCACAAGTTGGTCAGCTTGTTGTTTCTGCGGAGAAAAACAACCAGCACTTCGATCAGCTAATTGCTGCTGACAACGCTGCAGGTAATGCACTAGTAAACAAAACAATTGTTGCGCTAGTGTCTCAAACAGCTGCAATCGAGCGTGCTGCAGGTGTTATTGGCATTGATAGCCTAAACCCAGACACGGCTGATCACGAGTTCTAAGAACCCGAGTCCAAAACTATTGTAAGGGCTCTCATTGAGCCCTTAATTGTTTGCTACTCAAGAAAGTTACTCCCAAATAAAAACTAAAATCAAAAACACAGCAAGGCAATGTATGAAGTCGTATCTCTCAGCCTCACTATTAACCGCACTGTTTTTCTTATCTCCATTACACGCTCATGAAACCTACTCTGGTGGCAAAACTACCGTGAAGAAAGAGGGAGCGAATGCTTTTTCTCTTCCTGCCGCCAATTTACCAATGAGTAAACGTTTGGATTTCAGCGTAGGTAACAGCTTCTTTAGAAACCCTTGGGTTCCTGCACCATCATCAACCGATGCACGTGATGGATTGGGCCCATTGTTTAACACCAACGGTTGTCAAAACTGTCACATCAAAGATGGTCGTGGCCACGCGCCAGAAAAAGGTGATGAAAACGCGGTATCCATGTTGGTTCGCTTGAGTATTCCTGCTGAAACACCTGAGCAGAGACAAGCCTTTATACGCGATGGTGGCATTCCAGAACCGACTTACGGTGGACAGCTACAAGATTTCGCGCTTCAAGGTGTTAAACCAGAGGGTAAAGTGAACATCAGTTACACCGATGTTCCTGTTGAATTCAAAGACGGCACCGTCGTGACTCTGCGTAAACCAACGCTAAAGATTACTGATCTTGCTTTTGGCGAGATGCACCCTAAAACAGAGTTTTCTGCGCGCGTTGCACCGCCAATGATTGGCCTTGGTCTGCTGGAGAGCATTTCAAAAGAAACGATTCTTGGATTTGCTGAGCAGCAATTAGCGGACAAGCAAGGTGTTTCAGGTAAAGCTAACTATGTTCTCGATGTTCAAACCAACGAAATGGCTCTAGGCCGTTTTGGTTGGAAAGCTGGACAGCCAAACCTAATGCAGCAAAATGCGGCGGCGTTTAACGGTGATTTGGGCTTAACGAGTCGCTTATTCCCGAATGAAAACTGCACATCAGCGCAATCAACTTGTGATGATTTTCCAAATGGTGGCAAACCAGAAGTCAGCGACAACATTCTAGATTTTGTTGAGTTTTATTCGCAGCATCTAGCGGTACCTATTCGTCGTAATATCGACAATCCAGTCGTTGTTCAGGGTAAAAAGCTGTTTAAAGATGCTGGTTGTCAAAGTTGTCACCAAGCTGAATTCCGCACGGCAGAGCGTGAAGGTTTGCCTGCGTTGTCTAAGCAATTAATTAGCCCATATACCGATATGTTGCTGCACGATATGGGTGAAGGCTTAGCGGATAACCGTCCTGAGTATCTTGCGAATGGCCAAGAATGGCGCACAACACCTTTATGGGGATTAGGTTATACCAAAGAAGTGAATGGTCACACGTTCTTACTTCATGATGGCCGAGCAAGAAACGTTATGGAAGCTGTGCTTTGGCATGGCGGTGAAGCAGAAATGGCGAAACAAAACGTTTTAGCTCTTAGTAGCAGCGAGCGTGAAGCGCTATTGGCGTTCTTAAACTCGTTATAGGCTGAGTTGAATTCAGTTTAGTTAACGGCTAATGACTTAAGAAAGTCGCTATCAAACCACTTAGCACCGCTGAACTTGTAGGAATACGAGGTCAGCGGTCGTTTCATATTTATTGAACTCATATAATTAAAAGAAAAACTAGGAAGTAAGGTAACAGCATGACTCATAAATTTTTGTTAATGCCTTTGTCGGTATTAATCATGGCAGGCTGCCAATCATCGGGTGAGCAAGCCGCTTCATCTGAGGTTAACGGTGTGTCTTATCAAGCAGACACGACTGACCACATCAGCCGCAGTGTTTATCAACAAGAGTTTGATTCTGCAGTCCTATTCGCCAAGCAAGCCAACGAGCTAGAAGTCTTGATGCAGGGTTATTGCCAAACTAATGATGTTGAGTTGGATGCTTTAAAAAGTCAGTGGCAACTCACCATGAACAGCTGGATGGCACTACAAGGCCAAGAAAGAGGCCCGACAGCAGCGCTTGAAGAGAGCTGGAATGTTCAATTCTGGCCAGACAAAAAGAACACGACGGGTCTTAAGATGCGTCAATTAACTCAGCAGAACAAAGCTTGGACTCAAGACGAAATCGCGCAGCAGAGTGTGACCGTTCAAGGGCTAGGTGCGTTGGAATGGTCGCTTTATGACGAGCAATCGCCACTGCTTCAAGACAAAGCGCTAGGTTGCCAATCATCACAAGCGATTACTGAAAACTTAGCGATTAAGTCATCTTCGATTGCGCAGGCATGGCAGGTTAACCCTTGGTTAGCGCTAGACGATACTCGCTGGGAGTCTGAATACATCGCTCTATTGACCAACCAACTTGATTACAGCATGAAAAAGCTGAGTCGCCCGATGGCGAAAATCGGTCATCCGCGTCCTTACTTCTCAGAATCATGGCGTGCACAAACCTCGATGACTCAACAAAAAGCCAATGTAGCAGCACTGCAGAATTTGTACCTTGCCGATGGCAATGGCCTAGACGGCTTGTTGAGAGAGAAGGGCTTAAACGACCTTGCTGACCGTGTTGCTGACCAGTTCACATTGACGCTAGATACTTGGCCTACAGACTCAAGCTTGTTTGAGTTATTGCAGAGTAAAGAGGGCTATCGAGATGTGCTGACTCAATACAACAAACTAGAACGTTTGAAGTACCTCATTCATGAAGAAGTGGCGATAGAGCTTGGCGTGGTAATAGGATTTAATGCTACCGATGGTGACTGATACTACGCGAAGAACGCTACTCAAGGCTGCACTGGGTTGTGCAGCTGTTCCATTGCTTCCGTTTGGCTGCGCTAGTCGCTCTGGTGCTGTGAGCTCATCTAGTGAGCCTCAATTAATCGGTTGTGCGCTGAACGGGCGAGGCCAATATTCAGCGGTTGTGGCTGACGAATATGGAATTCCATTGAGTCAACTGCCGATCCCAGATCGTGGTCATGGCGTCGCGATTTGCCCAACCTCATCACATGCGGTGGTTTTTGCTCGTCGTCCTGGTGACTATTTTATGGTGTTTGACTATAAAAACGGTCAGCAGATAAAAATGGTCGTGAAAGGTAACAACCGTCACTTTTATGGTCATGGCGTTTACTCATTAAATGGCAAGTTACTGTATGCCACTGAAGGGAAAACGGACAGCAGCCAAGGTGTGATTGGCGTTTACGATGTCGAGCGAGGCTATCGTAAGGTCGAAGAGTTCAGCGGTTTTGGTATTGGGCCTCATGAAGTGATCATCATGCCGGATGGTAATCTCGCGATCGGCGTGGGTGGCGTTCATACTGATGGTAGAACCCCAAAAAACTTGGATTCGATGCAGCCGAGCTTGAGTTATGTTTCTCCTGAAGGTGTGTTACTTGATCAGGTTGAATTGTTGGATAAGAAGCTGAGCATTCGACACTTAGCCCATGATGGTGCTGAAACCGTGCTTTGTGGCCAGCAATATCGTGGTGAACCAGATGAGTATCCTTCGCTATTAGCTATGCATACTAAAGGTGGGCAGTTTGAATCACTGAACGCAGAGCCAGAGCAATGGGCAAGGTTCAATCACTATATCGCCAGTATTGCGGCGTCAGACAATTGGATTATTGCGACTTCGCCAAGAGGCAACTGCTACGGAATTTGGTCTAAAGAAACCAAAGAGTTAGTAGAACTGTCTGCATTATCTGATGCTTCTGGCGCTGTGCTGCTTGATGGTGAGTTTCGACTAAGCTCTGGGGCGGGAAGTGTGGTAAGCCAGAGCAAGCCTTATGAGAAATCAACTCAGCAATCATCGGTCCAGTGGGATAACCATTGGAGTTCAATCTGATTTATAAAGCCTCTTAAAAATAACATGCTTACTTCTATTTCTTTGCCATACTTATGAGATGGTTGGTGATGGAGTTAAGCATGTTCGCAAAATACTTCTGTGGATTATTAGTTCTAGTTTCTGTGCACGCATGGAGCTATACGAGTTCTGACGAGAGCCGATTTATTCCGGCTGATTCAGAGCTCTCTTTTATGTTGATTTATCCAGAGCTTACCCAGAGTATTTATCAAGACTCCTCTCTGCCTATTCTATGGGACTCCCCTGAACTTGTTAAAGCGTTTGAATTCCAATTGTCGCTTCTCGAACAAGCGCAAATGGCACCGCTCTTCGAACGACAACTCAAGCAAATCCGTCAGTATCAATCCCGCGGTCAATGGCAAGAGTTGGACGTTCTTTTAACCGATACCTTTATCTATTACTTAAGTTACGTTGAAAATGCGCCACTAATGGGAAAGGAATGGTATTTTTCCGGAAAGCTACATTCCAAATTACCGGCGCCTTCTCCTCATATTCTGATGAGATTAAAAAGCAGTGTTTCCGATGATTATTTATTGGAGATGGTGCTGTCCTACGCTCCGCCTGTAGGGGATTTTGACCAATTCAAAGCAACCTATTCGGTGTTAGAAACCGCCTCTGAACTCAATATTGAACGATATAGACAGAAAGGTTTGAAGCGCTTGGGTGACGAGCTTTCAGACAAAACGGTTCTTGTTGAGCGCATTGCTTTGGTTGGTGTTGATACCTCGATGATCGCGGTCGATTTTCCCGAGTTCGATCGAGATCTGCAAACAGCGATTAAATCTTTTCAGCGCATGCACGGCCTTACAGACGATGGGATCGTCGGGCCAGATACGATCAAATGGATCAACATGAGCTTTGATGATCGACTGACTTCATTGGCTTTGAATGCGGAACGCGTGCGTTTGTGGCCAAGAGACAGAGACTCTCTCATCGTCGTCAATGTCCCTAGTTTTGATATGAAGTATTGGGAAGATGGCGAAGAGGTCTTTGAGTCCAAAGTCGTCGTGGGCAGAAAGTCGCGAAAAACACCGCTTTTAGAGATAAACCTAGATTCGGTCATCCTAAATCCGACTTGGAATGTGCCATGGAAAATCATGGTCAAAGACATTTTGCCTAAGGTGAAAGCGGACGAAAGCTATCTAGATACACACAACTTCCAAGTGATTGATGGTTGGCGCACTATGGAGACGGTCGACACCACAGATATCGATTGGCAGACCATCAATTTCAATTCTTTCCCATATCGAATGCGCCAGCAGGCAGGCTCGCGCAATGCATTAGGTTTGTATAAGTTCAACACACCTAACAAGCGAGCGATCTATCTGCACGATACGCCAAGTAAAGGTCTGTTTAATGACGACTTCCGTGCTTATAGCTCCGGCTGCATACGTGTTGAACATGCAGAGGAGCTGGCTGAGTTGTTGTTTGCTACCAAGGTAAGGAAAGTACCGAACCAGAATGATGATCTTGCTCCGAATACTAAGGTGCGACTCAAGAAGCGAATCCCCGTACATATCATTTATCAAACCGTATTGTTTGAAGAAGAGGGCATTCAGTATCGTGGTGACATCTATCAATATGATAAAGAGGGTGGTTAATTATCAGTGAAGTCAATAAGGGTGATCTTGACCAAAAAATGACAACCAAGCTTCTATTGATAAAATTATAATGTGGATCAATAACTAACCGTGAAAAGGTTACAAATACTAACCTTTTGGGCGGTTTTTGTACGTTGACGCAGCAATTACCATTATGTATCGTGCATTTTTCGTTCGATCTAATTGGTTTTTTTGCTGTATGTCTCAAAGTTTATTTTCACGCCGTCAGTTTCTGACTTACGCTGGTGGTACCGCTGTTGTCGCCTCAATTACTCCTTCTATCGCTTTTGCTTCATACCCTGATCAACCAAGAACGATTAGTATGAACAATCTTCACACTGGTGAACGATTAGAGACCTGTTATTTCGATGGCACTAACTATGTTGGTGATGAGATGGCACGCCTCAGCAAACTATGTCGTGATTTCCGCCGTAATGAAATTCACCCAATGGACAAGAACCTGTTTGATCAGATCACTCAGATTCAAAATGTCTTAGGTATTCATAAAGAAGTTCAGATCATCTCTGGCTACCGCTCTCCAGCGACCAATGAGGCATTGCGCTCTAAGTCGAGTGGCGTAGCTAAGAAGAGCTACCACATGTTGGGTAAAGCGATTGATTTCCGTATTGATGGCGTCAACCTAAAAGAATTAAGAGACGTAGCCAAAAGCCTGAATGCGGGTGGTGTAGGTTATTATGCACGTAGCAACTTTATCCATATCGATACTGGCCCAGTTCGTAGCTGGTAGCGCTAAGCTTAGATTGCGAGCGAAACGGTAGGGACTTGTCAAAGTAGACATCCAATGTCATAGTTTGCCCAAATTTCAGTTTGCCCTTTAAGGTTTGTATATGTCTCTCAAGTATCAAGTTGTCCCTGTTACCTCTTTCTCTCAAAACTGCTCAATTGTGTGGTGTGATGAGACAATGGAAGGCATCGTTGTCGATCCGGGCGGTGACGTTCAACAGCTGGCTGTGATCATTGAAGAGCTAGGTGTTAAAGTGGTGAACTTGGTACTGACGCACGGTCACTTAGACCATGTGGGTGGCACTGTACCGCTTGCTGAGATCTTGAACGTGAACATTGTTGGCCCACATAAGGCAGACAACTTTTGGCTTCAAGGTTTAGAGAATCAAAGCCAGATGTTTGGTTTCCCACTGTGCAAAGCTTTTGAACCAAACACATGGTTAGAAGAGGGCGACAAAGTTACTTTTGGTAACCAAGTGATTGATGTGATTCATACTCCGGGTCATACGCCAGGTCACGTTGTACTGTTCAGTGAGCAAGCGCGCATGGCGTTTGTTGGTGATGTTTTATTTAACGGTGCTATTGGTCGTACGGATTTCCCACAAGGCGACTTCAACACGCTGATTGCTTCAATCAAGACTAAGCTTTGGCCACTAGGCAGCGACGTAACATTCGTTCCGGGTCATGGCCCTGAATCGACATTTGGTCGTGAACGTGCATCAAACCCGTTTGTCGCGGATGAAATGCCTCTTTACTAATTAAGGGTTTGATTATCAGACCGATTATTCGTGTTGCGATTGATTGAAAATGAAGCTTAGCTTTTCCTATGAAAGCTAAGCTTTTTTAATTTTACGCGTATGCGAGCGTGTTTGTTTTAATCTCAACGTTTAGTTTCTTTTGCTCACAAGTTTCAATTTCCAACGTGTTCACTTAATCAGAAAGACGTTCGGCTGCTGCTAAGTAGCGTCGAGCAAGTCCAATAAACTCCTCTCCACTCATATTCAAATCTTGAGTTGATATGAAAATATCGTAACCGTGGAAACCCCTCTGATATTTCATCCTGTTCGCAAGCATCGCCTGTAACCCGGAATAGTCTTTAATCACTGCGTTTTGCGCATTCGATTTATGGGATTTCGATTCATGGGATGAACCTAGGCTAGTCTGTGTTTGGCTATCGTTGAAGATAATCTCGTCAGTATTTTGTGACTCTTTATATCTGTTCAGTTCCACACAACCGCTCTCAGTGCAGCGAGCATGGTAATGCGATGAGTCGAGAACCATATCTTCAAAGTTTGACTCTTTACCCGCTTGCTTGGCGCCCAGATACAAAAGTGCTCGCTGGCTCAGCAATAACTCGCAGGTGATTTTAGGGCAAATTGAATCGAGGTAGGGCGAGTAATCTTTAACCTTGATACCAACCCAAGGAAGAGGTTGATGCCACCCATCTTGTTCGTAAGTACACAGGCCAATCTTTTCAATATTGCTCCACTTTAAAATCCACCCACCTTTATAAAAATGCTGCTGAAAATGAGTGGGGGTGAGAGTGAACATCACTCTGCTGCGCAACATTAAATAATAGCCAGTCCCGAGTAGGGCAATAATGCAAAATGCACCCACGATCAGTAACTTTGGATTGTCACTGTACAGAGCAACGATCAAGCAAACGAAGCCTAAAACAACGGCCAGAATACGGTACGAACGTGTGAACGAAGGCAAAGAGAAATTTGTAAGGTGACGAGTGTCCATAGGCAACACCAAGTTTTCATATTTTTGTCTGGATGGATAACCAGTGTATATGACCCTGAATTGATAAGTCGATGATTAAATAATAGACGCTAGTAGACAATATCGGTATTTTTCGTCGACTTTCGGCGCTTCACTCTACAAATAGCTCCTGTTTTTTGGTATAAATCGCGCTTCAAATTTTCACCACTGCGAAAAGAGCAGTGAACTGGAGAAATATTCAATGAGACTTGCTCATAAGCGTAAGGTGCAGGCTAAACTGCAGAAACGCACTAAAGCGGCTGTAGTTAAAGCAGTGGCAACGCCGAAAAAAGCGAAGCCTGTCGCAGAGAAAGTTGTAGCAGAAAAAACTGTAGCAGCAAAACCAGCGGTAGAGAAAGCAGTAGCAGCAACTAAAGAAGTTGCAGTAGCACTGACTCCTAAGCAACAACAAGTTCTAGACATCGTTGTTAGCAATGCTGAAGGCATTAACCCTAAAGGTATCGGCCTAGCAGCTGGTCAAGAAGACGCGAAAGCAGCTTCATGGGCAACAGGCGCATTGAAAAAACTTCTTGAAGAAAACCTAGTAGCGAAAGAGCAACTTGCAGGTAACAAGGTTATCTACAAAGCTATCTAATCCTGTGGGATTACATTCGCTTCGTTAAGTTTTTAAGCCTCGATTTTCGAGGCTTTTTTGTATCTAACGGATCATGTTAATCCCAAACCCAAACCCAAACCCAAACCCAAACCCAAACCCAAACCCAAACCCAAACCCAAACCCAAACCCCCTAAACACATACTCATATTCAAACCTAGCATTCGAACCTAGCCCCAGAAGCCTCATTTCCAATCGGCTGACCCCTTCCGTTATTCCTCTGTCTTTCGCGTGTCCGATGTTTCGAATCAGTAAGCACCAAAGTAGGGCGTCGGATTCTCTGAAATCCTTGATTCTCATGGATTGAATGCATTCAGATGCGTATTTGATATGTGGTGTGAATAGAGCCTCATCACGAAATGGCAATCAATTGTTAACGATATTTAATTATTAATACTTAGGTACTTATCAATAAGCATTTTCCTGATGAATAGAGTAAGTCCTTTAAAACCGACATAACTCAATTATCTCCTACGTAGTTCTACGTAATCCTTTGGTCTAATACGCAGTTTGTGTGGGTCTGTCGTGCGTGCTCTCCCTGATATCTAGTTGCCTCATCAAGGTGCACTCTTATGTTGAACCATAAAAAATACTCACAGAAAGAGTGTTAATCCAACAAAAGGACGTGAACATGAGTCTCATTTCTAACTCCCTCACACGAGTTTTTAAAAACGTTGCGGTTACTGCAGCGGCTTGTTTAGCTTTGGTCGCAACTGGCGCCACAGCTGCTGATAAGGTTTATCGCTTGAAGCTCGCTGAAACATGGGGACCAAACTTCCCTGTTTTCGGTGATGCAACCAAAAACATGGCTGCGATGGCTGAGAAAATGTCGAATGGTCGACTGCAAATCAGAATCGATTCAGCAAACAAACACAAAGCACCGCTTGGCGTTTTTGACATGGTTAAGTCTGGTCAATACGACATGGGTCACTCAGGCTCTTACTACTGGAAAGGTAAAGTTCCAAACACTCTTTACTTCACTTCTATGCCTTTCGGTATGACGCCAGCAGAACAATACGCGTGGTTCTATCACGGTGGCGGTATGGAGTTGATGGAGCAGGTTTACTCTCCACACAACCTAATGTCGTTCCCAGGTGGTAACACGGATATCCAGATGGGCGGTTGGTTTCAAAAAGAGATCAACAGCGTTGAAGATCTACAAGGTCTGAAAATGCGAATCCCAGGCTTTGCTGGTGAGATCCTTGCGGAGCTAGGTGCTAAGCCGACTAACATTGCCCCTGGTGAGCTTTACACGTCTTTAGAGCGTCGCACAATCGATGCGCTAGAGTGGGTGGGTCCATCACTTGATTTGCGTATGGGTTTCCACAAAATCGCGCCGTACTACTACACAGGTTGGCATGAGCCGGGTTCAGAGCTTCAATTCCTAGTGAATAAGCGTACATGGAACAAGCTTCCTGAAGACCTACAAGAAATCTTGCGTGTTGCAATGCGTACAGCGGCTTACGACATGTACACACAAGCAACGCACGAAAGTGGCAAGAACTGGGTTTCAATGAAAACAGAATACCCAGACGTACAAGTTAAAGATTTCCCGCCAGAAGTAATGTCGGCACTGAAAGAAGCGAATGATCGCCTACTTGCTGCACATGCTGAGAAAGATGAGCTGGCGAAAGAGATCCAAGCTTCACAAGCAAGCTACCTAGAGCAAGTGCGCTCATGGACGGATATTTCACACAGAGCTTATTTAAATAGCCAAGCGAAATAATCGACAGTTGTTGAACTGAAGCTAAATGAACCCAAAGCTGTTCTTGTTAGGTAACTAAGAGTGACTAAGCGGCGGGTTCATTTTAAACATAATAATTAATCAGGATAAATCCTGTAACAAGATCCCAAGAACCCTTTCTACGTCGTGCATCTTGTTAGCGCTGCTTGTTTTAGTTGCCCTAACTTCTAATACGCGATGTCTTTTCAAATTCCATGGAGTCGGGAATGCGAAGTCTAATTTATATTGAACGCCTATTTAATCGTATCGGTGATGCACTGGGATGGCTTTCCAGTATGTTGTTTATCCTTCTTGTTGCGAACGTTGTGTATGACGTTGTGATGCGATACGCCTTTAACGATGTGTCTATCGCCTTCCAAGAAATGGAATGGCATCTATTCTCAGCTGTTTTCCTATTAGGTGTTCCTTATGCCATCAAAGCGGGTGGCCACGTGCGAGTGGATGTTTTTTACGAACAACTCAGCTTCAAGGCACAAGCGATTATTGACCTAATAGGTACCGTTGTCTTCCTGCTTCCTTTCTGTTTGCTGGTGGCTTGGTTTGGTATCGATGTGGCCAAAGAGAGTTATAACCTGGGTGAAACGTCGGGCGATCCCGGTGGTTTGCCGTATCGTTGGATCATTAAAGCGATGATCCCACTGTCGTTTTTCTTGATGGCAGTCAGTGGTGTTGGTTTGATTCTGCATTCGCTGAACAAGATTTTTAATCCGCACCTTATCCATGCAACTAACACGCATGTAAACAATACTCATACAAAGAATAAGTAGAGGCTGAACATGATTGGAATAGTAATGTTTTTCGTAGCCTTGTTTGCTCTTTTGCTTGGCTTCCCTGTCGCGTTCACCTTTGGTGGTATCGCGTTAATCTTTGGCGTTTGGGCTGAAGGCATCGAAATGTTCGCCTTCATGCCATATCGAATTCAATCGATCATGGAAAATACGGTGCTGATGGCCGTTCCATTGTTCGTTTTCATGGGGCTTGTTTTACAAAAGACCAAGCTTGCTGAGCAATTACTTGAGTCAATGGGGCGACTGTTTGGTGGAGTTCGTGGTGGTATTGCTATCTCGACTGTGCTGGTGGGCTCGCTACTTGCCGCATCAACCGGTGTAGTTGGTGCTTCTGTGGTGGCAATGGGGCTTATCTCTCTGCCTGTTATGCTCAAGTACAACTACGATAAAGGCTTAGCCTGTGGCACCATCTGTGCGTCTGGTACCTTAGGGCAAATCATTCCGCCATCCATCGTCTTGATTTTATTGGGTGATGTATTGGGTGTGCCAGTCGGCGACTTGTTCCAAGCGGCAATTTGGCCGGGTGTAATGTTGGTGGGCGCGTATATCGTTTATATCTTGATATACGCAAAACTTAACCCAGAAGCGGCTCAACCAATTGAACGTGATGACTCAATTAGTCGTAAACAAGAAGTCATCAATGCACTGAAAGCTATCGTACCGCCACTCGCGCTGATCATTGTAGTATTGGGCTCTATCTTCGCGGGTGTTGCCACGCCGACAGAGTCAGCTGCATTAGGTGGTGCGGGTGCTATGGTACTTGCTTTGTTGTACGGTCAATTCAGTTGGTCGATGGTGTATGAAGCGTCCAAAGAGACGGTGAAAGTCACGGCAATGGTCTTTGCTATCTTGCTTGGTGCGACGGCATTCTCGATGGCGTTTACTTATACTGGCGGTGATTATCTGGTTGAAGAGTGGATGCTGCAGTTGCCGGGTGAAAAATGGGGCTTCTTGATCATTACCATGTTGGTTATTTTGATTCTGGGTTTCTTCATCGACTTCGTAGAAATCTGTTTCATCATCGTACCGATCATTGCGCCTGTTGCTGAACTGATGGGTATCAACATGACTTGGTTCGCTATCCTTATCGCGATGAACCTACAAACCTCCTTCTTAACGCCGCCATTTGGTTTTAGTTTGTTCTATTTGAAAGGGGTTGCACCGAAAGGCGTCACCACAAAAGACATCTACCGAGGCGTGATGCCGTTCATTCTGATTCAAATCCTCGTACTTGGATCACTTCTCGCTTTCCCTTCTTTCTATGGAATGTGAGTGAAGCCAAGAATGTGAATGATATGTTTCAACGGCTATCTATAAATTGCTAAAGTAAAACGGCTTATTGATGTTCAGTAAGCCGTTTTTTGTGAGGGAAAGGAATGCCTCTAAAAGCTAAGCTGATTTTGCTGACGTTACTCCCGTTGCTGCTGGTCACGGCGAGCATAAGTTGGATCTCGTTACACCAAACCAAAACGTTGGGTGCGAAAGAGGTTGAGATCTTCAGGGACAGCCTAATCAAGTCGCGTGAAAACGCCCTCAAAGACACTGTCGACCTCGCATTCGACGCCATTGAACACATCTATAACGATCCAAATATCCAAGAAGCCCAAGCCAAAAAAGAAGTTCGAACCATATTGTCTAAACTTAGATATGGCTCTGATGGTTATTTTTTCGCATACGACCGTTACGGAACCAATTTAGTTCATCCGATCCAGCCAGAATTGATTGGACAAAATCTACTTCAACTTCAAGATGAAGATGGCGACTTTCTAATCGAAGCTCTGCTAAGAGAGGCGCAAACCGGAGGAGGATTTCACCAATACCTGTGGCAAAAGCCCTCAACCGGAGAAGTGGTCTCTAAGCTGAGTTACGCCGCTTGGTTAGAGCGTTGGGATTGGATGATTGGCACGGGTTTATATATTGAAGACGTGCATCAAGAAGTGGCTTCGATGCAGGCTGCGATCAACAAGAATATTGAAACCACGTTCTTCTCCATTGTGGTGATTCTTAGCGTGACGGTGGCGGTTATTATCGTGCTGACGTTGGCCATTAACATGCATGAACATCGGATTGCAGATAATAACCTGAAGGAACTGGCGCATAAGACGGTGATGTTTCAAGAGGACGAGAAGAAGCATTTAGCGCGTGAGTTACATGACGGTATTAATCAATTATTAGTATCAAGTCGTTGCCACTTAGAACTACTTGGTAATAAGTTACAAAATGAAGACCTCAAAGCACATTTGAATAAGTCGCAGCATTCATTGATGCGAGCGATCGAAGAGGTGAGGCACATCTCGCATCAACTTCGCCCAAGTTCTTTGGATGATATCGGCTTAGAAGCGGCTCTGTCTTCGTTGTTATTAGATTTTCAGGCGCACTCGGGCATTGAGGTTGAAACCTTGTTTAGTACTCAGCCCGGAAAATTGAAATCAGAGGCCGCGACGACCTTATATCGAGTGGTGCAAGAGTCTCTAAATAACATAGAGAAACACGCACAAGCGACCAAAGTAACGGTTATCGCACAGCAAATTGGCAACGTGTTACAGCTTCTAATCCAAGATAACGGTGTTGGTTTCAATACCTATAAAGCGATGGAAAAACGAGGGATCGGTCTGCGTAACATGAGAGAGCGAGTGGAATTCATCGGTGGTGATTTTGAATTGATGAGTGAGATTGGCCTCGGAACGGAAATTACAGTGTTACTGACACTAGAGGGATTAATGAATGAGTGAAGTTATTCGAGTTGTGATCGCTGACGATCACCAAGTGGTATTGGATGGCTTTATGGCGAGATTGGAACTCGAGCCAGATATTTGTGTGATAGGTACCGCCAGTAATGGTTTAGAAGCGGTAGAGGTTGTTAAGTCTTTACGTCCCGATGTGGTGTTGATGGATATCAGCATGCCTATCATGAATGGCATTGATGCGACCCATCTGATTAAAGAAGAAGACCCAGAAGCGAAGGTGTTGATGCTGACTATGCATAACAACCGTGAATACATCATGAAGGTGATGCAATCGGGCGCAGTCGGCTATATGTTGAAAGAGATTTCCGCGGAAAAAATGGTGCAGGCGATCAAAACGGTCAATCAAGGCTCGACCTATTTCTGTGAAAAAGTAACACAGAATTTGTTTACTCAGCCGATTACTCCCACACAATCTGTAAAGAATCCATTGAGCAGGCGTGAAGAAGCTGTGTTGAAATTGGTGGCGAAAGGGGAGAGCAGCAAAGAGGTCGCAAAGGCGCTGAATATCAGTTACCGAACCGTCGAAACTCATAGACAAAACATTAAGCATAAGCTGGATATTCACTCTACGGCAGAGCTAGCTAAATATGCTGTTAATTCTGGGCTTGTAGAGTGATCTTACGCTAAATTACATTAAATGTGTAATTTAATTACTAAAGTTGTAATTTATGCCTGATTTTTGGCGGTTTTTTTAGTATTTTTGCGACAGGTTGATATCCTTCTTTTCGAAATTTAAGCGCCGAATGCAATGTTGCAAACTGTGCGCTACAAATTAGAGAGGAAACATGGAGCCTGTAAAAGATAGGTATAGTATTGAAAATACCGATTATACAGTAGGACAAGATAACGTTCAGAAATGGGGTTTTGATGTTCATAACCCAGTATTTGGAATCAGTGCAGGAGCGATCATTGTCTTCTTGGTTGCACTTCTAGTCGCAGATCCAGAAACCGCAAAAGCGGCACTGGATGGAATCAAATGGAAAGTCATCGGTAACTTCGATGGTTTCTTCATGTGGGCAGCTAACATCTTTGTTATTTTCTGTTTTGCCCTCATTGTCTCCCCGTATGGCAAGATACGTATAGGTGGCAATGATGCCAAAGCAGAGCACTCCAACCTATCTTGGATGTCGATGTTATTCGCCGCGGGAATGGGTATTGGTTTGATGTTCTGGGGTGTTGCAGAGCCAGTAGCTTACTTCACGGGTTGGTATGAAACGCCACTTGGTGTTGAAGCTTATTCTCCTGAAGCAGCTAAGTTGGCGCTTGGCGCAACTATTTATAACTGGGGTTTACACGGTTGGTCTATTTACGCCGTTGTTGCTCTAGCCCTCGCTTTTTTCACTTTCAATAAAGGCTTACCGCTTTCTATTCGATCAATCTTTTACCCGCTACTCGGTGACAGAACTTGGGGTTGGTTTGGACATATCGTTGATATCGTCGCGGTACTGGCTACGCTATTTGGCCTTGCAACATCGCTTGGCCTAGGCGCACAGCAAGCAACCAGTGGTATTAACCATGTGTTTGGTACCGATGGTGGTATTGGCATGCAGCTGATTGTTATTGCAGTGGTCACTTTCTTAGCAACAATGTCAGTGGTTCGCGGTATTAACGGTGGCGTGAAGGTTTTAAGTAACATCAACATGTTGGTTGCTTTGGGCTTGCTTATCTTCGTAACGATCGCTGGTGGTATGGCGGGTATTAAAGCAATCCCAACCGCGCTAATGGGCTACATTGAAAACTTTATTCCTCTAAGTAATCCTCATGGTCGTGATGATGAAACTTGGATGCAGGGTTGGACGGTATTCTACTGGGCTTGGTGGATGTCTTGGTCACCATTCGTAGGCATGTTCATCGCGCGTATCTCTAAAGGTCGTACTATTCGTGAATTCATCGTCGCTGTATTGTTCATCCCAACGACAGTAATCATCATCTGGATGGCTATTTTCGGTGGTATCGCGATTGATCAAGTGGCGAACAAGGTGGGTGAGATAGGCGTGAATGGTTTGCAAGATATTACGCTTTCTCTATTCCACACTTATGATGCGCTGCCAATGAGTTCTGTGCTTTCTGTAGTATCGATTGGTTTGATTATGGTGTTCTTCATCACCTCGTCAGATTCAGGCTCATTAGTTATCGACAGCATTACTTCTGGCGGTAAAGTTGACGCCCCTGTTCCTCAACGTGTATTTTGGGCGTTGATGGGCGGTGCGATTGCAGCGGTTCTATTGTGGGTTGGCGGTACGGAATCCATTCAAGCACTGCAAGCTGGAACGGTATCAATGGCGCTACCATTTGCGTTCATATTATTGCTTATGTGCCTAAGCTTATTGCTAGGTTTGCGTACCGAAAATCAATTGGTTAAGCAGCAAAATGCTTTGAGTTAAAAGTATTATTCAAATAACGGCCGACTTCTTCGGCCTTTTTTTCGTCAGTAATTTGAGTAATTACGTGAATATTGGATGAAAACCCATCGAACCGATTCTGGTTTACTGAAAACAATAAGTTAACCTGCTAAACTTCAGACATCCAAGTATTTGAATTATTGTGACAACAGCTTGTATTACTTGGATCGTGTGTTCGAGTTTGTGATTCAGTCACAAGTAAGTAAGGGATAGTAAGGTCAACAGACCCTATCAATATTCCGTAGAGAGGGATAATGACTAAAGGTATAGATAAATACAGTATCGACAGTACGGATTACACTGTCGGTCAAGATAACGTCCAAAAATGGGGTTTTGATGTTCATAACCCAGTATTTGGTATCAGTGCAGGACTTATTGCTTTGTTCCTGATCGGCATTCTGATTACAGATACCGCTTCAGCAAAGGCAGCACTAGATGGCGTTAAAGGCCAGATCATCAATTCGTTTGATTGGCTTTTCATCTGGTCGGGTAATGTTTTCGTTGTTTTCTGCTTAGGCTTAATTGTTTCTCCGTATGGTAAAATCCGCCTTGGTGGTGTTGATGCGACGGCAGATTACTCATTCATGTCTTGGCTATCGATGTTGTTTGCCGCAGGTATGGGTATAGGCCTAATGTTCTGGAGTGTGGCGGAACCCGCTGCTTACTTCACGGGTTGGTTTGAAACCCCGTTAGGTGTTGAACCAAACACACCAGAAGCTGCTAAGTTGGCGCTAGGTGCAACCATGTATCACTGGGGTCTACACCCTTGGGCGATTTATGGCGTAGTAGCACTGTCACTTGCGTTTTTCTCTTACAACAAGGGATTGCCTCTTTCTATTCGTTCTATTTTCTACCCAATCTTGGGTGATAGAGCGTGGGGTTGGGCTGGTCACATTGTTGATATTCTGGCGGTTCTTGCAACGCTGTTTGGTTTGGCGACGTCGCTGGGCTTAGGTGCGCAACAAGCAGCAAGTGGTATCCAACATGTCTTCGGAATCGAGGCTGGCTTGGGGTTACAAGTTGTTGTTATTACCGTAGTAACGTTATTAGCGGTCGTGTCAGTGCTTCGCGGTATTGATGGCGGCGTTAAAGTTATCAGTAACATCAACATGTTGGTTGCTTTCCTACTGCTTATCTTAGTGGCTCTAATCGGCTATGCGGTGAGTTTAGGTTCTATCCCAACAACCTTTATGGCATACGTTGAAAACATCATTCCTTTGAGTAACCCTCATGGTCGTGAAGATGAAGCGTGGATGCACGGCTGGACTGTATTCTACTGGGCTTGGTGGATTTCATGGTCACCATTCGTAGGTATGTTTATCGCGCGTGTTTCTAAAGGTCGTACGGTTCGTGAGTTCATCACAGCGGTTCTGATTGTTCCAACGACTGTTACTATCATTTGGATGTCAGTATTTGGTGGCATGGCGATTGACCAAATCGTGAATAACGTTGGTATCCTTGGTCAAGATGGTTTGACTGATGTATCACTAGCGATGTTCCAAATGTTTGATGCTCTACCGTTCGGTACGCTGCTATCAATCATTGCGGTTATCTTAGTTCTAGTATTCTTCATTACATCGTCTGACTCAGGCTCTCTAGTAATCGACAGCATCACCGCAGGTGGTAAAGTTGATACGCCTGTACCTCAACGTGTGTTCTGGGCGTTCCTAGAAGGTGCGATTGCTGTCGCTCTATTGTGGGTTGGCGGTACTGAAGCAGTACAAGCTCTGCAAGCGGGTGCAATATCGACGGCATTGCCATTCACCATCATCCTATTACTGATGTGTGTTAGCTTGCTAATGGGTATGCGCACCGAGAAGCGATAGACTGATCGTTAATCGACTTTCCATTTGGTTGAAGTCGAATATAAAATAAAAAGAAAGGCAGAAGAGGAAACTCTCCTGCCTTTTTTGTATCTATTTTACAGTCTAGAGAACAGTATATTTCGATGGGATTACCTTCAAAATAACGTCTTAAATTTGGCGATTAGCCAAGTAATTGACATTCGATAAGCCAATGGTTTGCTTAAAATTATATTACGTTATTAAATTATAAAATCGCTCGAATTTAATACTGATATTGGGTAGTATGCGCGAGATTTCCCACTACTCGTGAAACTTTGACATGAAACTAACACTTAAGCAGAAGTTAATAGGTGCTAGCCTATCTGCTGTTGTCGTTATGGCAACGGCGTTAACTTGGTTATCAGCAAACCAATTATTTGAACAGACTCGTAACGGCGTATACCTGCGAGCTGAAAGCGTATCAGAAGCAGCATCTGAAGGTATTAAAAACTGGATTGATATCCGCACCGATATCGCATCAGCATTTAATGACTTTTCACGAGAGGATGATGTTGTTCCTTTCCTTAAGCAAGCTCGTGTAGCGGGTGGCTTTGACGATATCTTTTTAGGTACTCCAGAAGGCGGAATGTACCGTTCACATCCTGAACGTAATCGCGCCGGTTACGATCCTCGTCAACGTCCTTGGTACCAAGAAGCAAACGCAGCGGGTAAGCAAATCATCACAACGGCTTACCAAGATGCGATCACCAAAGCATTGCTAGTAACGATTGCAGAACCTGTGCGTCATAACGGCAAACTTGTTGGTGTAGTGGGTGCAGACGTACTTATCGACCAATTGGTTAACGATGTAATCAGCCTTGATGTTGGTGACAACGCTTACGCAATGCTAATTGATGCCTCTGACGGCACATTCCTAGCACACCCAGATTCTGCACTGAGCCTGAAGCCGGTAAGCCAGCTTTCAAACGACATCTCTATGCCAATTATCGAGAACGCAGTGCGTACGGGTAGCATCGAGATCATCAAAGAGCGCGGCGCAGAGAAGCTGCTTTACTTCACGAAGGTGCCTAACACTAACTGGATCTTCGCGGTTCAGATGGACAAAGCAACAGAAGAAGCGAACCACTCAACACTACTTACTCAGTTGATCACAACGGCGGTCATTATTACGTTAATCGTAATCGTATTAGTGTCTTGGTTAGTGAGCTTCCTATTCCGTGATTTGAACCGTGTTTCAGCGGCACTTGAAGAAATTGCTTCAGGTGAGGGCGACCTTACTCAACGTCTTGAGCCTAAGAGCGATGACGAGATTGGTAAGCTTGCTGAAAACTTCAACCGTTTTGTAGGCAACATGCACACCATGGTGATCAAGCTAAGCGAAGTATCTGCTGCGCTAGGTAACCAAGCACGTCAGACGGCTTCTCAAGCTGAAGAACGTAGTGCTCGTATCCAAATGCAACAAGACGAGATCAACATGGTAGCAACAGCCGTTAACGAAATGGCTGCAGCAACACAAGAGATCGCGGGTAACGCTGACCACACTGCACAGAACTCATCTGAAGCGGTTGGCGCGTGTGAGCACGGTACTGGTCAAGTGACACAGACTCAAAGCTCTATCCAAAACCTTGCTCAAGAAGTTCAAATCGCAACTAACGTGATCCTAGAACTTGAAGAGCACGGCAACAGCATCAACGCTATCTTGTCTAACATTCAAGGTATTGCAGAACAAACGAACTTACTTGCACTTAACGCCGCTATTGAAGCAGCACGTGCCGGTGAACAAGGTCGTGGTTTCGCAGTAGTAGCGGATGAAGTTCGAGTTCTGAGCCAACGTACACACGGTTCAACGCAAGAGATTCAGCAAACTATTGAGTTGCTACAAGGTACAACAGGCAAAGCGGTTAGCATCATGAACGATAGCCGTAGTCTTGCTGAAACCAGTGTTGATGACGCGAACTCAGCAGCTGCAAGCTTAACGCAAATCCACGCTGCTGTTGAACGCATTAGCGACATGGCAACACAGATAGCTTCTGCTGCAGAAGAGCAAGCGTCAGTAACGTCTGAGATTACTCGTAACACTGAGGGAATCCGTGACGTATCTAACGAGCTAGCAGACGAAGCACACCAAGCTGCAGAGCAAGCTGCTCAGCTGTCTGAACTGTCTCACGAGCTAGAAAGCGAAATCAGCCGCTTCAAGCTTTAAGTGATTAATCTGTAATAGCATTATTTAAAAGCCGAATGTGAATATCACATTCGGCTTTTTTGTGCGTGCTAGTTAGAATTATGAACCCAAATTAGTTGTTCGGGTAACTTGGGAACTTAGCTTTAAGTGCTGCACGAGTAGGGAAATAGTGCGCCATAAATTTAACCATCGCAGGGTCGTTCGCTTGTAGCTCTGTGAATGTCGCAGAACTTAACTCATCAGCGCTGTAACCTTTATGATTAAGGTCGTAGTAGGCATACAGAGAATAGGCTAGGTACTCTTGATCGTATGACTCTGCGTCTAAATCAGCTTCGACAATCGTCGAGTCTTTTCCGTTCGGAAAGTAAGAACTTGCAAGAATCGCTTTCTCATTCAGTTCATCTAACTCTTTCTGCATCACACCCCATGTCGATGAAGATGACTTTACTGCTATGTTCATTACACCGTAATCGTGCACAAAGTGAATGATTTCTTCAAAAGCAGCGTCTCTTTGAGTCCCTAAGTCAGGCTTGTTCTCGCCTGTTGTTGTATCGGTTGTTTCTGTGGCAAATAGATCTTGGAAACGGTAATTCTCATCTAAGAAGTCACCGCCATCTCTGTCAGACCAATCTTTATCGTAAAAGAATGCCATGGTCGCTTTACTGTCGTAAATTGCCTTAGTCACTTCAGCGGGGAA
The DNA here is from genome assembly GCF_057785895.1 of Vibrio sp. QJM3NY_39. NCBI lineage: Bacteria > Pseudomonadati > Pseudomonadota > Gammaproteobacteria > Vibrionales > Vibrionaceae > Vibrio > Vibrio sp. QJM3NY_39. Next base: position 1,386,533 of record NZ_CM173505.1, read on the forward strand.
GCTATCAAGGTAGTACTCCATGATGTTCTTAACATGAGCGACCTTTGCTTCGGAATTGTTTGCAGATTTGTCTTCAATCAACAGTGGGATCTTATAACCGTGAGCTTCAACGCAAGTTTGTTGCTTGATGCCATTTGTAAGCAGCTCACCCGTTGTATTTGAGATAACAGAACAGTCAGCTGTAGGCACTCGTGAGAATGTCTCTGAGGCACTTTGAGCGAAGGATGGGACAAATTGAATGCCATTGCTCAGGGTGTTGCCAACACGAACATAGAGGTTCATAGGTCTCATTTGATCGATATTAAATTTGACGCCAATATTATCAAGAATGAATTGCTTATTGATGGTTACGGTGTCCGATTTTTTCCATCGAATGACGTTATTTATGTTGTTTTCAACTTCTGCAATAGCAAGCTTTTCAAGGGTGCTCGTTGAGTTAAAGTTTTCGTAGTAAATATCGAAGTTTTCAACGTTGAACGTTTTACCCGCTGAGTCTGTTGCCGTTACAGAGAAGGTGATATCGGCATCGCTTTGAGTTTTGTAATTGCGCTCAGGAACGCCGTGAACTTGTGCGAAGCTGCCGCTAGATTTTAGATTATTACCATACTGAGTAATATCAATGTTCACGTTTTTGTCTGTACCCGCAGCAAGCGACTTCACGCTGAAATGCAGTGTGTAATTGCTTCCTAAGCTAACAACGGATTTTGCGCTTGATGCATCGATTACATTCTTTGACGCGCTAGTGTTATTGCTGTCGCTGCCGCCGCATGCAGTGAGCATCGTAGTCAGAACAAGAGTTGGAATAGTGAGTTTGTATACCATAGGGAACCAAGTTATCTGCAAGCTATAAAGCCAGCATGTTACAAGAAATGGCATTTGCTCTTGGTAAGCCTTTGTAAGTTTTGTATTGATGGTGCTTACAAATTAATAACTTGTTATTTATTGAAGCTATTGGTTGTCGGTTGGTAGCTGCTCGATACTAGAATCACAGACACAAAAAAGCCCGAGTATAAACTCGGGCTTTGAATGGTTTTCTTTATAACTTATGAGGAGCTAGATTGCCTGGCGAAGTTGGAAATAACGTCCTTTTTCTTTTAATAGCTTCTCGTGAGAACCATTTTCTACAATCTCGCCTTGTTCAATCAGAACGATAGAATCCATCGATTCTAGACCAATCAAACGGTGCGTAATGAAGATAACCGTCTTGCCTTCGAAGTGCTTCTCGAACAGCGTCATGATGCTGTGTTCTGTTTGCTTATCTAAGCCTTCTGTTGGCTCATCTAGAAGCAAGATAGGCGCATCATGAAGAATCGCGCGTGCGATACCAATACGGCGCTTCTCACCACCAGACAGTTGACGACCACCGTCACCTAACCAGCTATCAAGTGCGTTATTCTCAAGCAGCTTTTCAAGGCCAACATCTCTTAGGATATTCGCTAAGTGATCATCGGTTGCTTCTGGTCTTGCAATCAACAAGTTGTCACGCAAAGTGCCATTTAGAATATCGACACGCTGGCTTACCACACTGATTGATTCACGAAGCTGTGACTCATTCCACTGAGTCAGTTCAATGCCCGCGATAGAGATGTAGCCCTTTTTAGGATCCCAGTAGCGAGTCAGCAGTTGAATCAGAGTCGATTTACCAGAACCTGTTTGGCCAACAATCGCAACCTTGTGCGTGGCAGGGATCGTTAGGTCAACAGCGTTCAGAACACTACGCTCAGAATCAGGGTAGTTGAACGTCACGTTTGAGAACGTAATATCCAGCGGCTTGTTAATGTCGAGTTTCTCTTCAGCAAACTGAACTTCAGGTTCCGACAGAATCACTTCGTTCAAGCGACGTGCAGAAGACAGAGTTTGACCTAAATGCTGGAACGCGCCTGCGATTGGCATTAATAGTTCAAAGCTTGCCATGGTTGCGAATGCCATTAGCGCGATGAACGGGTCTGGTGCATTACCACCCACACCGTCAGCCGCAAGCCAAAGCATAAGAACCAGCGTCAAACCGTTGAACAGCATCAGTGCTGCTGACGCCATACCGGTTAGGTTGGCATTCACAAACTGATTCGCCATCAGCTTGTGTTGTGTTTCTAGAATCGCATTACGGTAACGTTCTTCTGCACCAAACAGGGTCAGTTCGCTGTAGCCTTCAATCCAATCTAGCGTCGTTACACGAAGATCTGCTTTGTTCTGTGTCAGTTCACCACCGTTACGTTTACCCAATTTGTAGAACAAGATTGGCCAAACCAACAGCATGATCAGAAGGATAGAACCTAAGATTAAACCTAGTGAGCTATCGAACCACATCAAGAACAGAGTCAGGAAGAAGATCCCGAACACACCCACCGTCACTGGGCTTACTAAACGTAAGTACACGTGATCCATGGCGTCTACATCAGCAACCAAACGGTTGAGAAGGTCAGCATCACGAAGGTTTGAAATACGACCTGGGATCAGCGGAGCTAGCTTCTTGAAGAAGAAGATACGTAAATCAGTTAACAGTTTGAATGTTGCATTGTGGCTGACAACACGTTCACCCCAACGACCCGCAGTACGGCTCATTGCCAAACCACGCACACCGCCGCCCGGCAGCATGTAGTTGAAGGTTTCACGTGCAATCGTAAGGCCTGCAACCGCAGAAGCTGAAATGAACCAGCCTGATAGCGTTAACAAGCCAATAGAAGCCGACAGAGTAGCAAAAGCCAATAGCATGCCTAGCGATAGGCCAAACCAATGCTTTTTATAGAGTTTCAGGTAAGGCAGTAAATCACGCATCTAAATTACCCTTATTATCTTGTTGAGCTAAGTTCGCGTTGAGCATCTCTTCAAACAAACCACCCGCAGTTGAAAGCTGAGAGTAATGACCTTGTTCAACCAGACCACCATCGCGCATAACCAGAATATTATCGACTGATTTAAGAGGAGCGAGTTGGTGCGTCACAAGTAGGGCAGTGCGGCTTTCAATGTTGCTATTGATGCCTTTCATCACTAACTGTTCGCTACGAGTATCTAGGCTGGCTGTTGGTTCATCTAATAACCAGAACTGACCGTCTTGAATCATTGCGCGAGCCAGAGCCAAACGTTGAGATTGACCAACAGACAGGCCGCCAGAGCGATCAGAAATCATGTAATCCAAGCCGTGCTCGTTAACGAACTCGCTAGCAAATGACTGCTCAAGTGCATTCTCGACAACTTGGTCAGCGATATCGTGCTTACCTAGGGTGACGTTGTCACGAATGCTACCGTGCAGTAGCAATGGGTTTTGACCAACCCAGCTAATGGTTTTACGCCAAGAGGCTAAGTCGAGGTCACGCAATTCAATACCATTGATTTTCAAGCTTCCTTCATAAGGCATGAAACCAAGGATGGCATTGATCAAACTTGTTTTACCCGCACCACTTGGGCCAACTAACGCAGTCGATTGGCGAGTGTTCAGTGCGAACGAGATAGGACCAACTAATTGAACACCTTCAGGGCTTAACACTTTTAGGTCGGTAGCTTCAATATTGATGCCTTGAGCTGAATCGAGTTGAGTGTTGCCTGATTTAACCTTAGTGATGTCTGTTTCTAGGAACTCGACAATACTTTCGGCTGCGCCAACCGCTTGTTGTTTCGCATGGTAGAAAGTACCTAAATCACGCAGAGGTTGGTAAAACTCTGGCGCTAAGATAAGGATAAACAAACCAGCGAATAGCGTAATGCCTGCACCGTAGTGGCCGAAGTTAAGTTCACCGATGTAGGTGAAACCAAAGTAAACCGCCGTCATCGCGATAGAGATTGACGTGAAGAACTCAAGTACCGCAGAAGACAAGAAAGCGATTTTCAATACATCCATGGTGCGCGTTCTGAACACTTCAGATGCACCTTTCAATACTTCTGTTTCAGCGTTGGTGCGGTCAAATAGACGAATGGTTGTCATTGACTGCAAACGGTCGTAAAAGTGACCAGAAAGACGCTGCAGCGCTTTGAAGTTTTTACGGTTTGCATCGGCGGCTTTCATACCCACAAGTGCCATGAACATCGGTACCAGTGGAGCAGTAATCAAGAAGATCAGTCCTGCTGCCCAGTTTACTGGGAACACCACAACCAAAATAATGAATGGAATCATTACCGATAAAGACATCTGAGGTAAGTAACGAGAGAAGAAGTCTTGCATGTCTTCTACTTGTTCTAGCAACAGGGTTGCCCACGTACCGGCAGGTTTACCTTTAATGTAAGCAGGGCCTAACTCACGTAACTTATCAAGGATGAGTTGCCTTATATAGACACGGATCTGTTCACCACAGCGATAACCTGCGATTTCACGTCCCCATGTACAGCCAGCACGGCCAACGACCGATAATGCCAAGCCTGCGAAATGACCAACCAGTTCAGATTTATCGACATTCTCGATGATCAGCTGGTGAAGAATAGAGGCGAGAAGAGCTGCTTGAGCAATTAAGAACACGCTTGAAAGTACGCCAAGGCTAATCGCAATCATAAGCCAGCGTTTCGCTAACTTACTCTGTTGCTTAAGCCACTTGTTCAAGCTGCGTTGTTTTTTCTTATCCATTATGAAGGCTTAATGATAATTATTATTTGTTGAGGGCGGCTAGTATACAAAAGAAAGCCCAGTGGATATACCACTGGGCTCTAGGGATTTACAACAAAATGTGATGACGCCCTGCATCTACTGAGGCGAGAGCACCGATAATCAAATCTGCAATCTCAGATTTACTTATCGTTAAGGCCATCTAGGAAGCGTTCAGCATCCAGTGCAGCCATACAACCTGTACCAGCAGAAGTGATTGCTTGGCGGTAGTTGTGGTCCATTACATCACCCGCAGCGAACACGCCTGGGATGCTGGTTTGTGTCGCGTTACCTTCGAGACCAGACTGAACAATGATGTAGTCATCTTTCATGTCCACTTGGCCTTTGAAGATTTCAGTGTTTGGTTGGTGACCGATAGCAATGAATGCGCCCATTACTTCGATGTCTTCTGTCTTATCAGACTGAGTATCTTTAATGCGAACGCCAGTTACGCCCATATCGTCGCCTAGAACTTCGTCTAGCGTGCGATCAGTGTGAAGAATAATGTTGCCGTTCTCTACTTTGTCCATTAAACGTTTCACTAGGATCTTTTCAGCGCGGAACGTGTCACGGCGGTGAACTAGGTGAACTTCAGACGCGATGTTAGATAGGTAAAGTGCTTCTTCAACAGCGGTGTTACCACCACCAACAACCGCCACTTTCTGGTTGCGGTAGAAGAAACCATCACACGTTGCACAAGCAGAAACGCCACGGCCTTTGAATGCTTCTTCAGAGTCTAAACCTAGGTACTTAGCCGATGCACCCGTTGAGATGATCAATGCATCACATGTGTACTCGCCAGAATCGCCTTTAAGACGGAAAGGGCGGTTTGAAAGGTCTACTTCGTTAATGTGGTCGAACAGGATCTCTGTTTCAAAGCGCTCTGCGTGCTCTTTCATGCGATCCATTAGAGCAGGGCCCGTTAAACCTTCAGGATCACCCGGCCAGTTTTCTACTTCTGTTGTGGTGGTAAGCTGACCACCTTGCTGCATACCGGTAACTAGTACTGGGTTTAGGTTTGCACGAGCAGCGTAAACTGCAGCTGTATAGCCAGCAGGGCCAGAACCAAGAATCAATAAATTACAGTGCTTTACGTCGCTCATGAGGACTCCGAAATTGAAATTGTTTTTATTTATAATCGCTTAAGATTGTATGGAAAATATGGAGGCAATAAAAGGTTAAACAAGGGCTGAAGTGTAATTATTCGTTATACGTTAGAACTTAATGGGGACAAACGTTTTCGTGGCTTAAAGATCGGTTAAACCACCGTCTGCTTCAAGGATTGTTGCTGCCGCCTTTGCGATTTCGAACAGGCATATCAAAATACGCTCAAATAACTGTATATAAAAACAGTGTTTAATTATAAGATTACACGCAACGTTTGATAGGCAAAGTTAGAAACAATGAGGAACGAGCAATGAACTTACTCCCAACAGGCACTCAGCTAGGTAAATTGGAACTACTGGAAGTGTATCAAGACGTCTTAGGGCCGAAGTGCTTTTCGGTTAAGAATGAAAACACCCAAAGGTTTATGGTGTATTGGAGTGGGGATTACGACAACGGCCAATGCATTAAGTGGGCTTACATTCCGGTAACCAAACCATTGCTTGCCAGCTTGCTAAACAAAGAAGTGAGCTTTCACGATGCGTTCCACCGTTCAGACAAGCTTTATCTAGCGACTATCTACACAAACGAAGTAGGGAAGCCCGCGAAAGTCGGACTACTGAATGCAACGAACAAGCACTTAGTAAACCTACCGCCCGTTGATTTTGAAATCGACCTTGAAGAATCTTTTATGGTTTAGTTTGCACAAGGGGACTTATTACGGGCTCTGAAACTCACAATTGTCGAGTAGACGACACTTGTTACCAAGTGCCGCCCCTCTAAGAACCGTACGTGCAACTTTCACTGCATACGGCTCAAGCCTCCACTAAGGCATCATTGATACCCAGCAACTTATAACGCAGTCGGGACAGGTTCTTTCCAAGAGTTGCGGGCTAGCCTTTTGGGTTTTCTCTTCGCCAAGTATTCTTGGTATTGAGGATCAAAAGGGGTCGCTGCATTCCTGATTTTTACGTGTCGCTCGATGGGTACTTTCGCTATTTGGAACAGATTGAAGTGACAGTCCATGGTCATAATTTTCTGCCAACCGTGAAATTGCCACTGGCCTTTACGATTAAGAAAATACTTATGAACAACCCAGTCTTTGGACTTGGTTGGATGACGTCTAACTGCCCAGTGCCATAGCGCTTGGAATAGTTTGTGGCCGACATACCCGAATACTTGTTTAGCAACACAGTGGCGATAGTAATTCGCCCATCCTCTGAGTTTCGGGTTTATCAACTTGATAAGATCGTTAACAGGGATGGTTGCGTGCTTTTTAATAAGTTCACGTAGGTTTCTCAAGAATAACAACGTGTTGGATTTGCTCGGTTTAATGAGCAATTTCCCTTTGTACTTCCTGTGATTGAAACCCAGAAAGTCAAAGCCATCATCAATATGAGTGACCTTTGTTTTCTCTTCGGAGAGGGTTAGCCCTCTTTTTGCCAGAAAGTCAGCAATCAACGGTTTGATATCGTTCACTAGCACTTCCTTTGAAGAGCAGGTGACCACGAAATCATCCGCATAACCGATAAAGTTGGCCCTAGCACCCTTTTTCAGGGCTGTAGATTTTATTTGTTGCTCTATTCCCGCGAGAGTCATTAGCATCAAGGTTGGAGATATTATTCCGCCTTGAGGTGTACCTTCTTCGGTATCGTAGAACAGCCCCTTATCTACATAGCCAGATTTTAACCATTGCTCTAACATTCGTTTATCTACAGTGATATTGTCCATCAGCCATTCATGCCCGATTTTGTCGAAGCAAGCTTTAATATCTCCCTCAAGAATCCATTTCGCTGATCGCTTTAGAGCCAAACATTTGAAGCACTGACTGACAGCGTCAGCCGTGCTGCGATTTGGCCTAAAACCATAGCTATTGAGGTCGGCAAATGTTTCGGACACAGGATCTAATGCTAGAAGGTGGAGGGCTTGTTGCACTCTATCAATCATGCATGGAATACCCAATGGCCTGAGCTTGCCGTTCTTTTTGGGAATGTAGATACGTTTGAGTGGTTTTGCAGAGTAAGCCTTGCGACTCAGTTGATTGACTGCTTTCATACGGCGTGCATCTGTGTTCCAGGTGACACCGTCTATTCCAGGCGTTTTACTGCCTTTATTCTGAGAGACTCGCTTAACCGCAAGAAGCTTGGCTGAGCGAGAATGAGTCAAGAGCCACTGTAAGGACTTCACCTTACCGTATTTCTTTTCTCTAGTTGCTTTTGCGATACGCATTTGAAGCTTCAATACGTGTGCTTCAACGGATTTCCAATCGATGGACTGCCATTGAGCGCCGTCAGAAGGTGCACTAATCTCTTTCGAGATCATCATTTGCTTTTCTCCTTGAATAAAGTTCTTCAAATTATCTCGCAATGGGAGACCAGTCGGAAGTGGGCTCACTTTCGTGATCAGACACAGGTCTGTATCTACATCATTACAATGCAGCTTTCGCTTTTTCCGACCTCCTATACCTGCATCACTATCGGCCACAAAGGCTTTCCCAAAGGGAGTGATTCAGGCTTACCCTGTTCCGTATGTTACGTAAAATGTCAGCTTAGATGCCCACTATAGTGCGGAGAGTACAGCGACCACGAAAAAGTACTGTCCAACCTCTTTCCAACTCTCATTGCCTTTTGGCCACAGCGTATTAACCACTTCCGCTGCTTCATCACATAACGCACCTTGAATGGATTCACATACGTTCATCATACTGACTACCTAGCACTTACCCGAATTGTGGTTTTCAGGAGGAACGTCCTCTCACGATTCTTTTCCCACTCGGCCAAACGGCCAAGTTTCGTTACATTGTCCGAGCCGCTGCTTTATTCAGGCTCGTAGGTTCATCTGGTGATACAGACGGTTCACTCATAAAGCGGTGAACAACGCTTCATACGACTTCAGGTCGCACGGACAAAAGTGTGTCAGCAACTTTACTATCGAGGTGTCGATAAGTGTGGTGATTTCATTGATTATTGCCTCAGTCACTTATAGTGATGAAGCGGTTGCTAAAACCTTATTGTATTGATTTTTCCTTGCGTTTAATAATCAATAGTGCCAAAAAAGATACAGCTAATGCCATTATAGAAACGATTGTTCCGATGTTCCCACTTGGTGCAAAGTCCCAATCATTAAAGAAAAAGGCGGGTACGATAAAAACTTCCACTGTATATATCCACAAATTATAAATCGCATGAAGAATTATAGCGCTATATATACTCATGTATTTCAGTAGAACTATAGATGCAGTGATACCTAGAGAAAAAGCAACGACAGGGTCTTCATGGCCGTAGGCGAATAAGAGTGACGATAAAATTACGCCTACAAACTTGTTTCTCAAAAGTAAGCATATGCTACTTAGCAAGATAAACCTGAAGAAAAACTCCTCTGATAACGGAGCTAATATAACGGTTTCGAAAAGATAATTTAGTTTCTCGCTTACTTCCAGTTCACCACTAACGAGAAATCCTACGATATAGTCGACTTCTTGTCCCGTGACATATTGCCGGATAAATTCCATATAGAACAACGTGAAACAAGCCACGCCAATCGCTAGCACAGTAATTGGGAATACATGATGAGTAAAAGAGGAAACCTGTGGAGTTACTGAAAAGAGGCTATTTTCACTCTTCTTTAAAGTAAGCATCATCACAAACGCCACCACCAAAAAAAGGCCTCGAAGATCATTAAAACTCATGTCGCCCCATAGGTAATATAAGGCAAGTGCCAATATGCTTATGGGTAACGAGGTCTTAAGTCCTACGGTGGGAAAGTTATCCATTTGTACCATATCTAAATTTGTTAATTCCTGCATTTAAGAGTGCATTTTATATCATCAGCCTCACATTAATTTCAATCGTATCGAGATCTTCACGACTAAATAATCTGGTGAAAAACTGGAACAGGATATGTATGGGTTTAACTCTGACGGGTTTTGAGGCATTTCTGAGGTAGAACGAGCCACGGGTAAAAAGTCAACCTGTGACGGTTCTGGACAGAAACTTGCTAGCTCTTCAGCTCTAATTACAGCGTTCCGGTTAATTTTTAGTATCGCAAGCCAACATTAACAGCCAGTAAACGAGTAAAGGAATATTGAAAACCTAAAAAGCGTCTGTTCGTTATTGCCTTTCCAACAGTATCTTTCTCAACAAACTTGCCAACTGATCTTGTTCTTGGCTACTAAGTACGCTCAGCATGTTATCCATATTAGCAACATGTGCATTTAATGCTGTGTCCACCAACTCAACTCCCTTTTGAGTCAGGGTAACTTTACAGCTGCGTCTGTCTTCTTCACTGGCAATACGTTGGACAAAACCACGTTTTACCAACTGTTCAATACGTGTACTGACCGCACCAGACGAAAGCATCAGAGTTTGATACAGCTCAGTAGGAGTGACCACAGTATCGCTGCGGCGCATAGTAGCCAAAATATCAAACTCAATACTACTCAGCCCATGTTCTTGAAAAACCGACTCCAAATTCTTCTTCCATATACCACTGGTTCGACGTAATCGCCCGACAACACCCATTGCTGAGCAATCCAGATCCGGCCTGACTGCAAGCCATTGAGCAAGAATTTTATCAACTTTATCTGATGTCATTTTTATCTCTCAAGTAAATATCTTTTCAAAAATATACTTGATTAAAGATTAGGCCTCCATTACTTTAATAAAAGTATCTTTTGTGAAAGATACTTTTATTAAAGTAATAACTAATCAGTTAAGGAGAGTTATGAACAGGATTCAACAAGTTAAGACAATAGCGTTAACCGCAATTGCACCTATTATCTGGGGCAGTACCTATATAGTCACAACGGAAGCGCTACCTCCAGAAAGTCCGCTTATTGCTTCAACAATCCGTTCGCTTCCTGCTGGTATATTGCTTGTGCTTATTAGCCGAGCGGGGCTAACTGGATTGTGGTGGCTCCGTATGGCAGTGCTAGGTTTTCTGAACATCGGGTTATTTTTCTATTGCTTATTTTTCTATTGCTTATTTTTCTATTGCTTATTTTTCGCGGCAACCTACCTACCGGGTGGCATGGCATCGATGGTGATGTCTATTCAGCCGGTGATTGTAATGATCATGAGTTGGTACCTATTGAGTGCCAACTTCTCTTCACAACAACTGACCGCTAGTGTGTTGGGAATTCTCGGCGTAGGCCTGCTAGTGCTTAACAGCTCAGCCGAAATCAATATTGAAGGTGTGGCTACCGCCATACTTGGAACGCTGAGCATGGCTTTAGGCGTGGTGCTGACAAAAAAATGGGGACGTCCTACGGGCATGACGATGCTTGGGTTTACAGGTTGGCAATTGTTATTTGGCGGCATCATTTTGCTACCAGTCTCGCTTTGGTTAGAAGGCGTTCCAAACCAACTTACGTCAATCAACTACCTAGGCTATGGATACCTAAGCCTGATTGGTGCCGTTTTGGGTTACTTTCTGTGGTTTCGCGGTATCGAGAAACTGCCTCCGGTGACCGTCTCTTTTCTCGGATTTCTAAGCAGTGTTTCTGCCTGTTTTCTTGGATATCTAATCCTAAATCAAACACTGACTTGGCCCCAATTACTTGGCCCCAATTACTTGGTGCCTCTGTAATTCTATTTTCAATTGTGCTGGCTACGCCTCGCTCACCATCAAACCAATCAACTAACACAATTTCAGAACGTAAAAAGGAATTAATATGAATATTACAATCGTATCAGGAAGTCAAAGAGCACATTCTCAGAGCCTAAATGTTGCCTATTACCTACAAACACTGGCTGAGCCTCATTTTGACAAGGCAACTGTTCTCGATTTACACCAACTGAATCTACCGTTTTGGAATGAAGGAGTATGGCAAGACAGTGAGGAGTGGAAACAATGGAAACCTGTCGCTCAAATCCTTAAGAAATCGGACGCGTTCATTTTTATTACCCCAGAATGGCATGGAATGGCAACGCCGGCATTAAAGAACTTTTTGATGCTGACCACTGACCAGGAACTGGCTCATAAAGCAGCGCTGCTGGTGAGCGTTTCAGCGAGCGTAAATGGTGTCTACCCGATCAGTGAATTACGGATGACGGGTAATAAAAACAATCATGTGTGTTTTCTGCCTGATCATCTGATGTTTCGTAACTGCGAAGATATTCTGACAACTGAACACGAATGTACCGACCTGAATCTGCATGACCGCAGCGAATATACCATGAAGCTACTAGCTGCCTACGCTAATGCACTAGCTCCAGTGCATCGCGATATGATCAATATAGGTAAAAAGTTCCGCTATGGGATGTAGCCACTAGCAATACAAAAGTCACCTGCCCAAACATGTGGTTCTTGTTAAGAACGAAGATGAGTAGTCATACGCTCGCTTATAATTATCCTAATTATCCTAATTATTCGAATACACCGTATAAGGATAAAGTGAGCTTAGTACCCTATTCATCTTCATATTAGCTCTGGGATTGAATGCCTGAATTAACAGCCTATAAATAAAAATTAGCACTAACAATAATTGGATCAGAAGCGGTTTAGATAGTTTATCTAAACCATTTTTGTGCAGAAACGTGCTAGCGATGAACGTCTAATATTTGTGAATACATGCCGATGATTTTGAAGCAACCTCCATTGTTCAAACCCGCTCAAACGCTTACCTCTTAATTGCCTGAAACCACAAAGTAAATCCCTCTCGCAATATTCCACTTCAAGCACTTCACATAAACCGCATCATCAAGTCGAATTAGGTGCACACCGTTTAAAGCTGAGTGTTTTCGTGACTGAAAGAACAGTGAAGCCACTATCTGAAAGGAAGTAAACCATTAAGGGCGGCCGAGTTCCCCCCGAACTCGACCTGTTCCAGACGCGCAAGCAAAGGCGTTTGGTTTCTGGCGTACTCATAAATTAACCAATTTCAGTTTGTTGTGTAAATAATCAATAGCTTGGCAACTGATAGGTAGGTCGTATTTCGTAGTGCAAAAGCATAGAAATGAATGATGGCGAGCGTGATGCCTGAGCTCATGCAAGGAGGCTGGCGTATTGCAGTGAAAGGGCTGACACAATATGAAACTTGGCATGCTAGTTAATAATATCGTTAAATTTAAATTTATAGGGATTTATAACTAGCCAGTGGAGTGTGCTAGTTTTAAGAGTTGGTCATCTTTTATTCTGGTGTTATACACTGCTTTTGATTTTTAGATTGGATTTATTGTCTTAATTATTAAATCTGACGGGATAAATGATTGTTTAATGTTGATTTGACAAGATCTTCAAGTATCCTTTATGTAAACAAAACGTTAAATATCGAAAGTAAATTAACAATCATTAAGGAGTCGATGATGTTACATGCTCACGAAAATACCCTACATATTACCCACCTCAGTAACCACGCGGTTGAGGAGTTGTCACCATCATTCTCTAAGCTACCAAGCACAGAGCATGCGGATGGCCAGTTTCGATTGAGAAGATACTCGGTGGTTCAATTCAGTAATGGACAAGTCGTTGAGCAAGACAAACATAACTTTGTTCAGTCTGAAAACATTAATCACTTTCAAGGTGACGTAGTTCGTCAGTTCGAGCCGATTGAAGCGAAGATTCTAAGCAGTGAAGGCATGCAAGAAATGTGTGAGCTGTTTATAGAAACCAACGGGCTTGAAGACGGGCAAGAAATCGAAATTCATCAGATCCGCATTGCCGCTATTTTTGAAGAGACTCAGGTTGCTCCTGAAGGTGTTCACCAAGACGGTTTTGACCACATCGCTTTGATTGGTGTTAACCGACACAACATTGTGGGTGGTGAAATCATGTTGTACCAAGATTCACATGAAGCGCCATTCTTTAGAAAGGTGTTAGGTGATGGCGAAGTTGCGATGCTGGCAGACAGTAAGCTTTGGCACAATGCACAACCGATTCGCACCATAGACCACGATGAGATGGGCTATATGGATGTGTTTGTTCTAACAGCTAAGGATGCGCGCAATGTCCTTCACTCTTAATGATGTGCGCCAACAGTTTAGTGCTTTAGGCCAATATCATAACGGCAAGCCTGTGACCTTTTTTGATGGGCCTGGTGGATCTCAGGTGCCTGAGAATGTTTTAGCTTCGATGACCGAATACCTAGGGCATTTCAATTCAAACCTAGGCGGCCACTATTTTTCTAGCCAAAAGACCACAAGCTTAATGCAGCAAGCGCGAGAAGCAGCGCAAGCACTGCTTAATGCGGAGTCTTCTGGCAACGTTGTGTTCGGCGCGAACATGACATCGCTGACCTTCCAACTTAGCCGAGCGATCAGCCGCGATTGGAAAGAGGGCGATGAAGTTATCGTCACGGCGTTAGACCATTACTCAAATGTTTCGAGCTGGCAGCAAGCGGCAGACGACAAAGGTGCGATTGTTCGCCAAGTTCGCGTAGACGAGTCGGATTGCAGTTTGGATATGGCGTACTTTGAGTCGCTTCTTAACGAGAAAACCAAGCTTGTCGCGGTGACGTTTGCTTCGAATACGACGGGCTCGATTGTCGACATGGCGAAAGTTATTGAGCTTGCCCATCAGCATGGTGCGCAGGTTTATGTCGATGCCGTGCATTACGCGCCGCATCACTTGATTGATGTTCAGCAACTGAATTGTGATTTCTTAGCGTGTTCAGCGTATAAGTTCTTCGGCCCTCATGTTGGCATTGCTTATGTTGCGCCTCAATGGCTGCATACTTTAAAGCCTTACAAGGTTGAGCCTGCAACCAATATCGGCCCAGGTCGATTTGAGACAGGTACGCAAAGCTTCGAAGGCCTTGCCGGTGTGATTGCAGCGGTAGATTACTTGGCGCAGTTGGGCGATCCAGCCGATTCATTGCGTTCTCGTTTAGAGCAAAGCTACGCGCTGTATAATAAGCATGAAAGCCAACTCAGTGAGTACTTCCTTAAACGCTTGGCCGACCTTGAAGGGGCAAAGCTTTACGGGAAAACCGAATTTGATTCGAACCTAAGAACCCCAACGTTTGCGATTACCTTTGATAATTACTCTCCAGAGTTCATCGCTAAGAAGTTAGGTGAGCATAATATCTGTGTGTGGAATGGTCACTTCTATGCATTAGGGCTTGTCAAACAGTTGGGTATTGAAGAGCAAGGCGTGGTGCGTATTGGTTGTATGCATTACAACTCGATTGAAGAGATCGACTTGCTGTTCAATGTGCTTGAAGGGATCTTGCGAAGCCACTAGCACTTAATAGCTATAGAATTAGAAAAGAGCATGCTTCTCTCAAGAATATTGAGTAAGAAGCATGCTCTTTTTGTTTGATTGGGCTTATTTGATCAACGCCAGTTATTCGAATAAGCCCTTGATTTAACTAAGACAGGTGCTTAACCAGAGCTGCACCTACTGCGTGCGCACTGGTTGGGTTCTGACCGGTAATCACTCGCTCATCAACAATCACAAGCTCATGCCAAGGTTGAACCTTATTGAAACGCGCTGCGCTACGAGCAAGAGATTCTTCCAATAAGAACGGAATGTCATTGATGGTGCCAAAGTCGATCTCTTCTTCACGTGTAAAGCCTGTCACCGATTTAGAGCTTAATAGCTTCTCGCCGTTGCTTAGGACAATCGGAAGCAGTGCTGCAGGGCCGTGACATACTGATGAGATAACGCCACCATCTTCATAGTGCTTAGCGGCGATGGTTGCGAATTGCTCGTCGGTTGCTAGGTCTGAAAGCAAACCGAATCCACCTGGGTAGAAGATAGCATCGTAGCTTTCTGCATTAATTTGGCTTACAGGAATCGTATTGTTGATGCGGTTCTGGAAGTCATCATCAGCCAAGATCTCGGCGTTTACTGAATCCCCTTCAATATCGGTTCCATACAATGGGCCTTTACCACCTTTGATAGAAGCGATGTCGTATTCAAAACCCGCAGCAATGATCTCTTTGAGAGCATGAGTCAGTTCAGGCGCGTAAGTACCGTTCGCTTGATCTGTATCGCCTAGTGTTGCGTGGTTAGTTACAGGTATTAGTATTTTTTTCATGATTCGTCCCTTTGAGCACGTTTGTTTGGTTTCAGCGTCGTTGTTTGCTATAGGCATCGTGGTTTTTATTTAGAAAACCAAAGTTTTCAATTTAGATACCGCTGTTTCGTTACCTGTAATACTAGTAGTAAACCATTTGAGTGATAATATGCCAAATAGGCAAAACATTATTGCTATATAGCAATAGTAGGGTGAGAATTAGTCGGATGTGAATTCGTTATATGTAAACAGGTGAAGTATGGATAGCTTTGAAGGGATTAATGAGTTTGTTGCGGTCGCCGAGTGTCACGGCTTTTCTGCAGCAGCAAAACAGTTGGGTTGCAGTACCAGTCATGTAAGTCGCCAAGTTTCAAGGTTAGAAGAGAGAGTGGGTGTGGCACTGCTTGCACGTTCTACACGAATGGTGAGCCTGACCGAATCGGGTCACACCTATTATCAGCAGTGTAGAGATTTGGTCATTGGGCTTCAGCAAGCGAACGAGCAAGTGACTTCTCAGCAGACTCAGCTTAGCGGTACTTTGCGTGTGAGTGCGGCAGGCGCGTTTGCAGAAAATCATGTCGCAGCGGCGCTGATGGATTTTGCCAAAGATCATCCTGAGCTCACCATAGAAATGAATTTCAATACCAAGATGGTTAACTTCATCGAAGATGGCATCGACTTCGCGATTCGTTATGGCCGATTGGACGATTCAGGATTGGTGGCAAGAAAGCTCGTCGATCGCCCGATGGCGGCGGCAGCCAGTAAAGACTATCTAGAGGAATTTGGTACGCCGACTCATCCAGAGCAGTTAAAAATGCACAGCTGTATTATCGCCAACAGTGATCAGTGGCTATTTGAGAAAGAGGGCAAGCTGTTAAATGCAGTTCGAGTACATGGGCGCTGGCGCAGCAACAATTCGAGTGCAGTACTGAAAGCATGTGAAGAGGGGCTTGGTGTTGTCTACCTACCCAAAAGCAGCTTCAATGGCGGTCTTAGTAATGGAAAACTGGTCCCGGTGTTAGAAGAGTATTGGGGAGCAGGAACCAGCAGTTGGGTCGTATATCAAAACCGTCGTTTTTTACCCCAGAGAGCAAGATTGGCGATCGACTTCTTAGTCGCTTACTTTTCGGATTGGAATGAATAACCGACAAGGTTTCAAGCTAACAGCCAACAAGATAGAAGTGAATAATAAAAGGATTTGAAAAGAGTCGTGATTAGCTCTAGCTATCGATTTTAGAGCGGAAAACAGAAAAGCTAATGCTTACATAGATATACGTTATCTTTTTTTGTTTTTTGACGCGAGTAATAGGATTGAGATACTTGTCTACTTTTAGTGACTCGTGTTAGCGATAGAATTGTAGAGAAGCCTGTAGCAGTACGATATACTAGATACCATATTAATGCCCCTAACGCGTGAAAGATTGTGTGGAAGCGTTGGCAGGATGTGTTGTTATGCTCCAGTTTGTGGAGTATAGCGAGAGTGCGGAGTTGGCAATGTCTTCAATAAATTTCGAATCCACGTACGGTGTAATAACTATTCAAGATATGAATGTAGTTAGTGTTGACGCTAATTATGCTCGCATCTATGGATACCAATCACCCGAAGAACTACTTACTGATATAGATAGCTTCCTAGATCTAATCTCAGAAGAATACCATGTTTTAGCCTATCAAAATTACCTTGAAACGATCAGTGGTCAACGCGATCCGCAGGTTCACACCTATGTTAATGTTGATCGCAATGGTCGAGAGTTCACAGTGTTCTCTATTGACCATGTGACAGAGTGGCAAGGTCGGCCAGCACTGCAAGTCACGGTGATCGACCTTTCCCCTGCGATTCAGCTACAAAATGCGGTGCGTGAACAAGATAAGATGTATCACGATATGATCATGCAATCAGGGCAGGGCATCTTGGTTCACCGAGAGTTCAAGCCGCTGATGGTCAATCAATCGTGGGTTAAAATGCAGGGTGGCTCTTCCATAGAACAAGTTTTAAAGCTGGACTCTATCCTTACATTGGTGCCAAAACAGAATACGGATGGCATCAGTAAGCACTATCAAGCGATCGTGTCGGGTGAATTGTCGGGAACCAGCACTGTGGTTGAAAACATTGGGTTCGATGGCATTCATCGATTCTTCAATATTTACGATAATGCGATTACTTGGCAAGGTCAGCCGGCCGTTCAGGTTGTGCTCGAAGATGTGACTCAAAAGGTGATGTTGGAAAAGCAATTGGTTCATCAAGCGAATTACGATGAAATGACTGACTTACTCAATCGCAGAGCGATTTATGAGTGGTTAAGGGAACATATTGCCTCTGATACTCATGTCGTCAGTATGCTGCTTGATATCGATGACTTCAAATCGATCAATGATACTTACGGCCATATGGTGGGCGATGAGGTTATTTGCGCATTGGCCAACATTACTAAACGTAATGTTGAGAGAGTGGGTGGTGTGGCAGGCCGCTGGGGTGGAGAAGAGTTTATTCTGTTTATTCCCAATGCATCACCTAACGTTTCGCGAGAAGTTTCTGATCAGATCCGACAGCAATTTAATCAGGTCGAGTTCAAAGTGGGCGAACAGATTCGTTTTAATGTGAGTGTGAGTATCGGAGTGAGTGATAGTCGATCTTGCGAAGGAAAAGTGTCCATCGATGCACTCGTCAACCTCACAGACCAATCTTTATATCGAGCCAAAGCGAATGGAAAGAACTGCGTGTGCGGAGAAGTGTTTGTCAGCGATATAAGCCAAGCATTACCGCACTAGACGACTTCAATCTATTGAGTAAACTCGATCAATTTAGTACACCCAATCAATCTAGAAGCTTAAGCCATAAATCTAGAAGCATAAAAATAAAGCTAAATAGGGTGTCACCCCGTTATAATGTTTGGTCATGATACAAAAATGCCCTCAAGCAATTGCTGAGGGCATTTTAGTTTTAGCTCATCAAAGCCGTTTAACTTTCACCGATCAAAGCCGTTTAGCTTTGGTTTATCAAAACAGCGATTATCTCAAAACCGTTGGCTTACTAAGCAGAAACTTCTACTTCGTAAGAGCCAAATTTACGGATGTTAATCACACCAGTATCCAAGATAAGGTATTGGCCTTTAATGCCTTGTAGCACGCCAGATACTTCAGGGTTCTTATCAAAGTTGTGCGACACAATCTTTACTGGGTGCTGCTCAACTGGGTAGCTGAGTGAAGTGATGTTCTCACTAAGAATCTCGATGGCATCGTCGCCAAACTTCGCTCTGATCTCTTGGATTTTATCCTCAACCAATGGCAAGAGTTCTTTGGCTTTTTCTACCAACTCCATATCGTCACCGTCGCCTTTTAACAGTGTGCGCCAGTTGGTTTTGTCGGCAATGTGTTTTGCTAACTCAACTTCAATCAGGCCAGAAATCTGACGAGTTTTTACCTTCAAGATCGGTAGGCCTTGAGTGGCTCCTTGGTCAATCCAGCGAGTAGGAATTTGAGTGTGACGAGTGATACCCACTTTTAGGCTTGATGTGTTCGATAGGTAAACGAAGTGATCAACCATGCAGTTCGCTTCGCCCCACTCAGGTTCACGACAAGTACCTTCATCGTAGTGGCAAGTTTCAGGCTTCATGATGCACATGTCGCAGCTTGCTAGCTTTCTCATGCACACAAAGCAGTGGCCTTGAGAGTAGCTTTTCTTGGTTTTCTTGCCACACGAGCAGCAAAAAATATTACCGGTGTGAGTGAGGTTGATGGTTTTACCAATCAGAGGGTTTAGCTCTACAAACTCTTCACCGACAGGTAAACGGTAGGTAACCGCACCATCGAGCGAAGCACTCATTTTCTTGAGTGTTCCTTTTGCTAATAAAGACATGACATTACTCGTTGTATTTTGATTATTATTTCGTCGACTCGGACGCTCTGTAAGCAGGCGCTACGGTTAACGATGATTATGCGATGAGTATAACAAATAGAGTCCGTTTTAATACGCAATATTACTTGATTATTGCGATGGATAATTGATGAGTAAACACTCACTCAAAATTATGGTATGACATTTTGTTCAGGCGTGATATAACGTTTTTTAGTAAATTATTGGCATTAAGATCACTAATTTACCTAACTTATTTTTTATCGTGAAATCCCAACTATAGGGACCTTAAGCCGGAAGCTTAGACGTGAAGTGGATCCATAAAATAGTCATCTTTTTAGTTATCACGACACTGGCGATTGTCCAGTATTACCGTGTGAGCGGAAATCGTGTGATAACGGCAATTACGCCTGATAAATATGAATTTATTGCGACCAGCGATCAAGTGGATAGGGGCGTCAGTACGTCGCAATTATCTTATCAAAATGGCCAGTATATTCTCGACTGTGAGCTTAAAAAGTCTGAGTACCCGTGGCCTTATTGCGGCCTATCGATTCGTATCAACCCAGACATTACCACTGGCCTTGACCTTTCTCAGTACCACACCTTTAGAGTCAATATTGATTACCATGCGGAGGCCGATTCTAGCGGTCGTTTGCGAACTTACCTGCGTAATTATAATCCTGCTTATTCGGTTCCTGATGACGAGTACACGCATAAGTACAACGGGATGGAGTTTTCTCCTGGCGTGGATGGTGGTGTGATTGAGATTCCGATCAAAAACCTGCAAGTAATGACATGGTGGTTAGCGGATAACGAGATTGCGCTAGAGCATTCAGCGCCTGAGTATTCGAATGTGAATATGGTCGAGTTTGCTACTGCGTCTGGTGCGAAACTGGGTCACCACAGAATAGTCATCCGTAGTATTGAGTTCGAGGGATCTTATATTTCAGGCGAAAGCTTGTTCCTTATCTTACTGTTTGTTTGGGTTGGTACAGGCACCGTATTCCTATTGTCTGAGTTAAACCGTTCAAGAAAACGCATGGTGCTTGCAGAGAAAAGACATCATCACTTAAAGAACGTCAATCGAGCACTGAGAGAGCAAAACTTTGAGTTTTCAGAAAAGGCTCATCGTGATGAACTGACTGGGATTCTCAACCGACACGCGATTCGTGATTGGCTAAAAATGCAGTCTCAGCAGGTAAAGCAGGGGCATGGAAAGCTGAGTATGTTGTATCTCGACATTGACTACTTCAAGAGCGTCAACGATAAATACGGACACCAAATGGGTGATCATATTTTACGAGAATTCAGCATGGTGGTGGGCAGTTCGATCAGCGCGACAGATAAATTGGTGCGCTGGGGTGGTGAAGAGTTCATTGTTTTTTGCCCGGAGACTGATCTTGGCGAAGCACAAAGAAAGGCCGAGAAAATCCGACTGTTGGTCAGCCAACACCTTTGGGTTCATGGCGATCCACTCACTTGCAGTATCGGTATTGCTGAGATGAAACAAGAGCGGGTGACAGAAACCATTGCTCGCGCTGATGAAGCTCTATATCAAGCGAAGCATTCAGGTCGAAATCAGGTGATCTTGAGTCACTAATCTGAAAATTGTTTTGGTTAGTTTATAAGCCACACGTGCATATGTGACGTGTGGTATTTTTATGGGCGCTATATGAGTTTACCCTCTAGAGCCTTTGTTGATTTGCTTGGATAACGTATAAAAAATGATCTCACTGTTCTTTAAATGCTTGCTCGGTGCCGCGGCTGTTTTGTTGATTGCGCTACTGTCGAAAAGTAAGAGCTTTTACATCGCAGGCTTAGTGCCGTTGTTTCCAACCTTTGCTCTGATTGCTCACTACATTGTTGGCACGGAACAAACCATGGTGGAGTTACGTACCACGGCACTCTTTGGCTTGTTCTCGCTTGTGCCATACGCGGCTTATCTTGGCGCGGTTTATGTGTTCAGTTATCGCTACAATTTGGTATCGACGCTTTCTTTAGCCACTGTCGTTTGGGTCATGTGTGCTTCTATGTTGCTGTTAGGTTGGACGCGTTTGGTGCCAAGTGTGGCGTGAGAGCCAGATCTTAGAACGGTAATGCGTGGTTGGTGGCAAGTTGATACAAAAAAGGTGACAAGCTGACACAAAAAAGGTGGCGCGGGGCCACCAAAAGGGAAAAGCGTTTCTTGTTTTTAGATGCCCGTTTAGCTGGTTTTGTTAGTTAAACTGGTCTTGCTAGTTAAATTGATCTTGTTAGCTGAACGGGCATTTTTGTACTGGTTGAGCCGGGGAAGTTCAACCAGTTTTTTTTTGAGGGGGTATTCCTGTAAATATTTATCTATAAGCATTTACCTATAAATATGTGTTTCTAAGCACTTACCTATAAAACTTTCTCTATAAGCGTTTGCTGCTTACCAAAAGATCCACGCGAACAGTGTTAGCACTAGGATACAAACTAGGTTCAACACCATACCGACTCGCATCATTTCTTTTTGTTTGATATGGCCAGAGCCAAATACAATCGCATTAGGTGGTGTCGCGACTGGTAGCATGAAGGCACAAGATGCGGCAATCGCAATTAGTGCAGACAAGATAACTGGCGACATACCCAGCGCTTCAGCAATGGTTGCAAATACAGGGACAAGTAAGGCTGCACTCGCTGTGTTACTCGCAAATTCCGTTAGGAATACCACGAACGCTACCACGGCTAGAATCGTAAGAAGCACGCCTGCTGTTTCTAGAAATCCGCTTAGTGAGTGTGCTAGGAATACGCTGGTTCCAGTCGCTTTAAGAATGTTACTTAAACAGATACCGCCACCGAACAGGATAAGTACACCCCAATCCGTTGTCTTCTCGACATCTTTCCATTCAACCGCTCTTGAAGCGCCAAGCAGTACAATGGCACCAATCGCCACCAAGCTATCAAATTTAGAGAAACCGCCAATCATTGCGTTGATTGGTTTTCCGAATATCCAAAGCGTTACGGTTAAAAGGAAGATAGACAGTGTGATTTTTTTGCTGTTCGTCCACTCTACAGGAGCGTGGTCTAGCTCGAATTTATGATCGAGCTTGGGCTTAGTCATCACGTATAAAACAATCATCGTGATTGGCAATAAGATCATTGAGATAGGTAGGCCAAGTGCCATCCACTCTGTGAAGCTCAAGCCGACTTCTGCCGCAGCAATTGCGTTTGGTGGGCTACCCACTAAGGTTGCGATGCCACCAATCGATGCACAGTAAGCGATGCCTAGTAGCACAAACACGTAGGTGTTACGGTCTTCACTTTGGTCAACTTTGTTCATGATGCCTAGAACAAGAGGAAGCATCATTGCTGTGGTTGCTGTGTTTGAGATCCACATTGATAAGCCCGCACTCACACCGAACAGCATGAACACGGCGACCGACATTCTGCCTTTTGCAATCAACAGTACTTTGTCAGCAATCGCTTTATCTAGCTCTTGCTTGTTCAGCGCGGCTGCCAATGCGAAGCCACCCATGAACAAGAAGATGATTGGGTTCGAAAAGTTAGCCAGCGCAGCGGGCGTGTTGAATACACCAAACAAGACAGCCAATAGGGGAACGAGCAAAGCGGTGATGCTGACGTGAATAGCTTCTGTTAACCATAAAATGGCAACGAACACGAGAATACTCAGCCCCGTATTAACTTGTGATTCGAAAGGAAGATTATTGAGCAAAAGTGCAAATAACGTGAAATTACCAATTAAGATCATGCTGTTGCGGGTAAACAACCAGTGTTTCAGTGTAGTAACAAGTGCCGTCATAAGACGCTCCTTTTGTTATCCTCGTTTTATTGGTGCACGACTTCATTGAGTCGTGCTTATTATTTTCGAGGTATATAGCTTGATGTAGGGTCAGACTTTGTTGGAAGAATGTTACTCAAGTTAATAAAGGAGTGTTGGTGTGTTTTTGCTTAACAATGGGGAAGTGTGAGGCAACAAATTCAAAATGTGTAGTTTTCTACACATCGGTCTCTGCTGGTTCTAAAATAGGGCTTGTTGTAGGGTCTACAACAGGGTTTACAGTGGGGTCAGTAATAGGGTTTGGAATCGGAAATGATTCCGGTTTTGGACTGGGTTGAATCGGCTCTTTAGGTCCAAGGAACTTTGGCGTTGTCCCCATAATATACAGATCAAGGAATGCTTTGGTGCGCGCAAACACTTCACGTAAACGTATTGAGGTTCCCGAGTGGTGGGTTGGTCCTGAAACCGCCAAACACTGCGCATGAATATCGTAAGAATTGGCGATGAATAGCGCTCTTTCACAGTGGAATTTCTGAGTGATGATCAGAAAGTTATCAGTATCGAATATCTTTTTGGCGCGAACAATCGAGTCCAAGGTTCTAAACCCGGCGTAATCTAGATTGATGCGTTCATCGGGGACACCCGCTTTCAACAAGTCGCGTTTCATCGTCCACGGCTCATTGTAAGAGCGATGAGCGTTATCGCCACTCAGTAGAAATTGATCCACTTTTTCACGATCGAACAGCTCAATCGCGGCTTCGATTCGGTGTTTATAATAGTCGTTGAGTGTTCTACCCAGATATTTGCTTGTGCCAAGCACAACCGCGACCTCAAGCTCGGGCACGTCATCAATATCGTAGATGATGCGATCTTCCGCTTGCCATGAAACCCAATAATCGATCGCAATAACCGCAGCGCTGCCAACTAAGAACACGAGGAAAGCGCCAAACAGAAAACCTTGCAGTTTTTTGTAAGCTTTTAATAAGTAGCTACGGAAAATGTGAGAATCAAATTTCACTCTCGGTATGGTCCTTTGACTGAGCATTAATTTTTGAGTGCTCGATAATACCAAATAAAAATGAGAAAAATCAGTTAAAAAGACAAGACAGTGTAAAGAAAAAAGGTTCATCGCGGCTTTCCGGGGAAAGCCGCTTTTATCTTCAAGAAGAAGTAGTCTGTATCTCGATACCCATACCCCATTCGCTTGATTAACTTTATCTTGTTGTTTATCCCTTCCAGTGTGCAGGTGTTCAACGGATAACTTGCCGATGCGATAATGCCGTGAAGATAAGGACTCAGTTTTCGTGCGAACTCTTTCAATGGCTTAATTCCACTCTCTTGCACTTGTTCCCACCACGTGTCCCAGAGCCCCTTCGCGTGCCCTTCGGATTCACAATACCAAAGCTCTTTGAGTTGGGCTCCGAGTATATAAGTGGTCATTAAGTCCTTATTGATATTCAATATTTCAGTAAGATAGCTATCTTGACGTGTATTTAAGTTGCCTCTATTTTTCAGCAGTACCCACCGTGAGCGCTTCACCCATTGCCTCGCTTTTTTATCTTGCTTGAGTTTGTTGGCTTGGTCGACTCTGACTCTATCCATCACCTCGCGACCGAACTTAGCAACAACATGGAATAAGTCGTAAACGATTTTTGCGTTCGGGCAGTGCGCTTGAACTTCAAGGTCAAAAGCCGTATTCATGTCCATCGCTACTGCTTCGATATTTACCCCATTCTCGCCTAGCTGCTCGAAGAACGGCCGTATGTCCTTGCGGCTGCGGCCTAATCCAACCCAAATGACTTGATGAGTCTTCGCATCAGCGATGACGGTGGCATATCGATGCCCTTTAAAGATGGCGAACTCATCCATCACGAGCTGCTTTAGCTCACCCCATTTCACTGGCGGCACCACTTGTCGAAGTCGGCGTTTATCTATTTCTTTAATGGTGTGCCAATGAACGCCCGTAATTTGGGATATATGCTTAATGGGAAGCAGGGGTAGCAGTTGTTCTATATAGCTTTTTAGGCGCTTTGTTATACGAGCATAAGGCTCTAACCAAGAGAGAGATTCTGTTTTTATGCCGCAGTCACGACACTTAATCCTTCGAGTTTGAACGGAAAGTTCAACAGGCACACCGAGCAACATGGCATCCTTTACGTGACGCCATTGATACTCATGGATAGCCTCGGCCTCAAGACCACAAAGGCATTTAGCCTCAGAGCTAGGTTTAAGAGTCAGGGTAATAAGTGATGCTGTCTGGAGAGACTTTACTATTTGAAAGCCTTCCCAGAATGAAGATAGGAAAGTATGATTCGGCATAGAAACGGTAGTTTGTGTATGATTTTTGTTTGGCGACTAAACCATATCACTTACTACCGTTTTTGTTTTTAGTTCCCGCTAATCCGCGATGAACCTTAAATAAGCGGTATTGGTTGGTTTTGAACCATTGCTTAACATTTCAACTGGAACTTGAGGATTTTGGAAACGTTCAAGTCCACGTTCCTTCAATGGATTGAAACAGATCACCTGAGCGCCGCGTTTTACCGCTTCACGCAATGGTTCAAGCATGCGGGGGTGATTAGTACCTGGGTTTTGCCCGAGCACAAAGATCGCGTCTGCTTGTTCAAAGTCGTCAAAAATCACGGTTCCTTTGCCCACACCGACCGTATCTTTCATGCCAATTGCACTGGCTTCGTGGCACATGTTTGAACAGTCAGGGAAGTTATTTGTTCCAAACGCACGGACGAAGAGTTGGTACAAAAACGCCGCTTCATTACTGGCTCGACCCGAAGTGTAGAACTCGGCTTGATGTGGCGAGTCGAGTTGCTTCAAATGCTTGGCTACGAGCGAAAAGGCTTCATCCCACTCAATAGGAATATAGTGGTCGGATGCTGCGTCGTACTTCATCGGATGGGTTATTCGGCCTTGGTATTCCAGCCAGTAGTCTGTTTGTGATGACAAGGATGTTACGCTGTGTTCGGCGAAAAACTCAGGATCCACAAATCGATTTGTGGCTTCCCAGTTCACGGCTTTTGCACCGTTCTCACAGAAGTTCACTTTACTGCTGTGTGGGGATTCCCCCCATGCGCATCCCGGACAATCAAAACCACCGTTTTGATTCGTTTTAAGCATTGTTCGAATGTTTTTGATTGCGTTTTCGCTGCCCCACCAACTCTTAGTGACGGCTTTTAACGCACCCCAACCACCAGCAGGACCTTTATATTTTTTTATCTGTTCTTTTTGGCTCACAACTGCACTCCTCACACACGGGAACGGCAGTAAACAAGGGAACCGGTAAAAACAGGCGCGTTATAAAAAATAAGGCGTGAGTAAAACGGTTTTGATTATTTGGTATCGATACCTGTTTACTGCTTTGAATATTTAGAAATAGACTGGCTAATTGTTTGCCATGATCTAAATCAAAGGTTATGCCGTTAAGGGGCGGTGCGTCCAATTGATATTGCCGACTAAGTGATAAATAGAATCTATCATGGCGAGTAAATATGGAAAGTGTCGCTTTTGTCACAGTGATAAATAAAATTTATTAGCCAGTGCGATGTGAGCTCTATTTTACGAGAGATTTGTTAATCAGCCTTGATATAGCTGAGTCTCCCATGATAGTTGCTGTCTATCACGCTATAGATAATTTAGATTTGACCTATATTTAAATTAGGCATACTTTGATTTAAATCAAAAATACCGTTGTTACTTTAGCTGTTGCTTTACAGATTGAGCTATTTCCCGTGATAGGTATTTTCAATCACAGAGAACCGTTAATGTACGACGAACGCGAAGAAGACGCTTCATTTCAAGGTTTTACTAATCATTCATGGATATAAAACAACTTAATTATTTAATCGCTTTAGATCAAACGAAACACTTTGGTCAGGCTGCGACACTTTGTCATGTTACTCAGCCTACGTTGTCGATGAGGATAAGGCGTTTAGAAGAAGAGATAGACCTCGAGTTGATTTCAAGAAGTCAACGTTTTGAAGGGTTTACCGAAGCGGGTGAACGTATATTGGCTTGGGCAAAGACGGTCTTAGCGGCTCATGACGGTTTACAAGCCGAAGCGGCTAACTGCCGTGGCCAACTGGTCGGCTCGCTAAGAGTTGGCATGGTGCCTTTAGCCAGTCAAAACCCGATGCAGTTGATTAAGCCTTTAGCAGAAAAATTCCCTGAACTTCGCTTTCAAATTTTGTCGATGACATCTGAGCAGATCATAGACCAGCTCAATCGTAACCAACTTGATTTAGGCATGTGTTACACCGACCAGATCAATACGGCTTATTTTGACGTTATAGAAATGAACTCGACGGATTTAGGCATTCTGTATGACAGCCGATTTTTTGATTTTGCTGAGTCGGAAGTCTTATGGGAATCACTCAATAGCATTCCTTTGGGGCTTTTGTCTAAAGGAATGCATTATCGTCATTCGATTGATTTGAGCTTCGGTAGTAAAGGCTTAGTTCCGCAGACTTTGATTGAAAGTAACTCTACGTTTCACCTGATCCAAGCCGTTACCAGTGGCCTGTGCTGTGCTGTTATGCCGCTTAACTCTGGATTGGAAGAGCTCAATGAACAACTGCGTATCGTACCAATAGAAAAAGCCGTGGTGCATTCGCCTCTCGGTCTACTTAAGCGTAAACAAGAACCTTATTCGGCACTCACTGATCAGTGCTTTGCTGAAGCAAAACACTTGTTTAACCAGTGATGTCTATTTAATCAGTAATACTAGTTTAATCAGTAACGTTTTCAGTCTGAATCGATATCGTCAAGCTGACCGTCTTTCCGGGTGATTTTATGAGATGTATAACTCAATCCTATATTGAACTGCCTGATTTTAATCAAGCGCCTCCACAGCCCAATGCCATGAGCTATCGAGAGCTTACGGGCTATAGCATGGTGGTGGATGCACCTCTGGCAAACGAATCTGCATTGGCGATCAGTTATAACGGGATCAGTCAGGCGGTTATGATGGTGACACCCGGTCACATGGAAGACTTTGTGCGCGGTTTTAGTTTAAGCACCGGTATCGTAAAAAAATTCAGTGAAATTCGTGATATTGAGATTGGTGGCAATGGTGAATCTCATTTCGCGCAAGTAGAAATCAGCAACCGTGCTTTTTGGGAAATGAAAACTCAGCGGCGTAACTTGGCTGGAACCACCGGCTGTGGTTTATGCGGTGTTGAGGCGCTTGAACAAGCACTTCCGGATTTGGTTCCATTGCCATCGTCATTACCACCCAGTCCACTGGTTTTTGAGGGGTTGAGAGGGCGAATTGCCGAACATCAAAAAGCAGCCAAAATATCCGGTGCTTTACATGTCGCTTTGTTTGCGAATTCGAAAGGTGAAATTTCACTTTGTCGTGAAGACATCGGCCGCCATAACGCACTGGATAAACTAATAGGAGCGATGGCTGTGAACGAGATCAACCCTAAGTTAGGGTTCGTGATTATGACGAGTCGTTGCAGTTTAGAGCTTATCCATAAAGCCGTGCGTGCTGAAATTGCAACCTTGGTTTGTTTGTCGGCTCCGACCTCATTGACGATTGAATGGGCAAGACGTAATCGCTTAAATCTGATTCACTTACCCAACAGCAGTCCACCTCGTTTATATAGCCCTGCGCCTTAATGTAATGTTTTCGTTTGGATAAAAAGAGAGACCATTGGGTCTCTCTTTGGTTTTTATTAATAATGATTATTGTTTTACGCGGTTTGGTGGTTAATTTCTGCTCAAACGGCTGTTTTGTTCAATTTAATAGCAGAAATTGTGGTTATAGCGTTGTGTTTCGAGACTCATTCGATAAGATAAAACGACCTCTAATGCTTAGGGGTAGGGCAGCAACGGATACGCTGCTTTAAATACTATGGAATGTGACTCAATTATTGGACACATACATGAAATTCAAGATTACATCGCCGATTATTGAACCTACGGAAGGTTCACCACATCAGTTAACGCTCACTCACGCTTCTCGTTTTACCTCTTTTAAGACAAGCTCCCCTTTGAACGCCCTGTTCGACAACGTCTCTGCACGCTTCTTTACCGTTTATCGCTCCTATTGTTATTCGTTTTATAACTCTATTTCTATCTGAACTCCTTTGTCATCCGCTCGATGTACGAAGACTCATATCTATAAAAACTAAACAAATAAGTTAAAAACAATGAATATTAAAATGATGGGTAGCTCCCTAATTATCGCTGGTACCGCTCTCGGTGCTGGTATGCTTGCGATCCCAATGGTATTAGCTCAATTCGGATTGCTTTACGGCACACTGCTGATGGTACTGATCTGCTTCGGTACGACTTACGCAGCATTATTACTTCTAGAAGCGACCATCAAAGCGGGTGGCGGTCTAGGACTAAACTCAATTGCCCGAAAAACCTTGGGTAAACAAGGCCAGTTACTGACTAACGGCTTGCTATACGCGCTATTGATTTGCCTATTGATGGCTTACATTTTAGGCGCAGGTGATTTACTGAGTAAGTTACTGTCTAACTTTGGCGTTGAACTCACCGCGACCACGAGCCAAGTCGTGTTTACGTTACTTGCTGGTGCTGTAGTCGCAAGTGGCACCGGTGTGATTGATAAACTCAACCGTGCACTGTTCTTCGTGATGCTTGCTAGCTTGTTCGTAACCATGGTGTTCTTAGCGCCGAGCATGACTCAAGAAAACTTGATGCAGGTAACCAGCCATGACCACGTTGATCTAATCAAAACCAGTGCCATCCTGTTTACGAGCTTTGGCTTTATGGTTGTGATTCCAACCTTGGTTTCTTACAACCACGAAGCGACAGACAAACAGCTGCGTAACATGGTGATCGTCGGTTCTCTGATCCCATTAGTGTGCTACTTGTGTTGGTTGTTTGCTGTGGTCGGTAACTTGAGTGAAGAGCAATTCAGAAGCTTCAAGAACGTATCAGATTTGATGGCGGCGTTTGAGGCTCAGTCTCCTTGGGTGGGTAACGTTCTGTCTACCTTCACTGGCTTGGCGTTGTTGACCTCTTTCTTTGGTGTAGCGATGGCGTTGTTCAACCAAAACAAAGACATGTTCAATCAAAATACAGCGGTAACGTACTGCATTAGCTTCATCTTACCGTTGGCGGGTTCACTGCTTGCTGCAGACAAGTTCCTACAAGTGCTGAACTACGCTGGAATCATCTTAGTGTTCTTGGCTGTTTTTGTTCCTCTGGTGATGGTTCATAAGCAACGCTTCATGAAAGTAGCGGAAGACAGATACAGCGCTGAAGGTGGCCGACCAATGATGCTTTTCTCATTGTTGTTTGGTTGCTTCTTACTTATCTCACAAGTGATTTAGCAAAACAATTTGGTCGGTTGAATAATTAGGGCGTGTTGACCTTTCGTGGTTAAATTTTGTTCGAAATAAAAACGTTTTAATCGCGGCGAGGGGGAAGTAGCCTAGCACTCTAAGCAAATCCCCCTCAACAAAGAGTAAAACGCTTTTAGCCGAACCCTTCGGGCAGCGTTTGCTGGCCATTTCAACTACGTTATCGGCTTCTCATGTAGGCTAGCTACACATCGACGCCTCTGCCTTGTATAAATCCCCAGCAACTCGCTGCAAAAATCAGCTCGAAAGATCAACACGCCCTAGTCACTAAGTTTCAGCTACAAAAGCTTTAGATACAAAAAAAGGAACGCATTGGCGTTCCTTTTTATTATCTGCTCATTAAAAGCAGACTGAGTTAAGTGTTGGCTTGTTAACTGATGCTGGCCAATAAATTAATACGGACTAGCAAGCCAATGTTAACTAACAAACGAATGCTAATTAACAAACAACCTTAACAGCCAAACCACCTTGAGAAGTCTCACGGTATTTAGCGTTCATGTCTTTACCGGTTTCTAGCATTGTTTCGATAACTTTATCTAGAGAAACAGTAGGAGCAGAAGAGCGACGAAGTGCCATACGAGTTGAGTTGATTGCTTTCACTGCAGCAATACCGTTACGCTCGATACATGGTACTTGTACTTGGCCTGCAACTGGGTCACACGTTAGACCTAGGTTGTGCTCCATGCCGATTTCTGCAGCCATACATACTTGCTCAGGGCTACCACCCATAAGCTCAGCAAGACCAGCTGCAGCCATAGAACATGCTACGCCAACTTCACCCTGACAGCCAACTTCAGCGCCAGAGATAGAAGCGTTACGCTTGTAAAGACCACCGATCGCACCAGAAGCTGCGAAGTAACGGATGTAGTCTTTCTCAGTTACTGTTTGAATGAACTTATCGTAGTAAGCCAATACCGCAGGGATAATGCCACACGCGCCGTTTGTCGGTGCTGTTACTACACGACCGCCAGCAGCGTTTTCTTCATTTACGGCGAACGCAAACATGTTCACCCAATCAACAACCGTCATTGGATCGTTGGTTGTTTTTTCTGAAGTAATCAGAAGTTGGCGAAGTGAAGCTGCACGACGAGGAACACGCAGTGGACCAGGCAAGATACCTTCAGTATTCATACCGCGATCCATACACTCACGCATCGTTCTCCAGATGTTAGCGAAGTAAGTGCGAGACTCTTCATCTGAGTGGAAAGCCGCTTGGTTTTTCATAACCAGTGTACTGATAGAAAGACCGCTTTCTTTACACTGATTAACCAGCTCTTCAGCTGTTGTGAATTCGTATGGTGCTTTAATTGGGTTTTCTTCTTCTTTGCCGAAGCTCTCTTCGTCAACGATGAAACCGCCACCAATTGAGTAGTACGTTTTTGAGTAAGCTACTTCGTCATCAACCCAAGCATGAATGCTCATGCCATTCTCGTGTAGAGAAAGGTTCGAAGTATGGAAATTCATTCCGCCATCTTTCGGGAACGAAACAGTATGACAGTGCATACCAACAGGTAGACGTTCAGTTTCTTCTACGCGAGCAATGAAACCTGCGATAGAGTCGATATCCACTTTCTCAGGAGTATTGCCAGCAAGACCCATGATGATTGCGATATCTGTGTGGTGACCTTTCCCTGTCAGTGATAGTGATCCATATACGTCCACGGTGATTTTAGTGATGTCGCGCAATTTTCCCATTGAACGTAGGTCATCAATAAACTCTTTACCCGCTTTCATTGGTCCAACTGTGTGTGAGCTCGATGGACCAACACCGATTTTATAGATATCAAATACACTAATCATAGCGATTACCTCAAAAAGAGAGCCTCCCAAGGGGAGTAGGGAGGCTCATTTATTATCATTATATTTTTTGTCTAATCTCGCGATATAAGATGGATGCCATCTTATAAAAAAGGCTTGAGATTAAAGAGCGCCGTAGATTACAGAACTAATAGCCGCTAGACCACATAAAGCTGTAAAGATTTGCACAGGTGCTGAAGTTTTGTACTTAGCCATTGCTGGTACTTTCTGCATCGCGAATACAGGCATCAGGAACAGGATAGCTGCAATCATTGGAGCACCCATTGTTTCAATCATACCTAGGATGCTTGGGTTAACTACCGCAACAATCCAAGTTGTAACAACGATGAACGCTAGAGATGCTTTCTCAATCGTGCTGATTGAAGAACCAGAGCGAGATTTGATTAGACCAACAAGACCTTCATGAGCACCTAGGAAGTGACCGAAGTAGCTAGAAGTAATCGCTGCGAACGCTACTAGAGGACCCATGTAAGAGATAAGTGGAGACTCGTGAACGTTGGCTAGGTAAGAAAGTACAGAGATGTTTTGCGCTTGTGCTGTAGCTAGTTGCTCTGGAGATAGAGAAAGCACTACAGAGAATACGAAGAACATTACAAAACCCATCAGCATCATTGCTGCGCCACCAGTGATCGCGTCAGTTTTCTTAACTGCGTCTTCACCGTATACACGACGTTGCTCTTTAGAGAACTGTGAAATGATTGGGCTGTGGTTGAAAGAGAACACGATGATTGGAATCGCAAGCCAGATAATAGAAGGCATTGAAGACCATTCTGGGCTTGTTTCCATCATTGAAGTGTTCCATTCAGGAACTAGGTAGAAAGACAGCGCTAGTAGGACGAATACTAGTGGGTAAACCATTGCTGAAGTTGCTTTAAGCATCAGTTCTTTACCGAATACAACACCTGCTGTCATAGCAAGGATCAGTGCACCAGAAAGAAGAGGACGTGGAATAGATTCCATACCCATTTGGTTTACTAGGAAAGAATCAACCGTGTTTGTGATACCAACACCGTAGATAAGAACGATTGGGTAGATAGCGAAAAAGTAAGCAAAAGTAATAATGTTTGCGCCAGTCTTACCGAAGTGCTCTTCAACTGTGTCTGTAATATCAGCTTCAGGGTTTTTAGCAGACAGTACGAAACGAGCTAGAGATTTGTGTGCGAACCAAGTCATTGGTGCCGCGATTAGAGCTAGGATAACTAATGGCCAAAAACCACCCGCACCAGCTTTGATTGGAAGGAATAGTACGCCAGCACCAACTGCTGTACCGAATAGTGATAAACACCAGGTAAAATCTTTGTAGTTAAACTTGCTTGAATCTTTAACGGCATTTGCCGAAGAAGTTGTTGTGTTCATGTTAAATTACTCATTTTTTGGGAACAGGAAATAAGTTGGGGCTAATTCTGCAGAATTTTCTTCTGCAAAAAATAGATCTAAATCATGTAATGAAACGGCGTGTCACATGATATGCGAAAAACGGATTTTTGATCACGAAATTGGCGTGCTACAGGTGATTTATGCTCATGCTAGGTATTAGTTTTTATTATGTGAAAGGTGGGGTTGTTCAGATTTATACCAAGAAAACGTTTGCGTAAAATTGCATTAATAAATCTGTTCTATAGAAAGGCTGGATTTTGTTAACAGAGATTAAACAAAACGTAGTTGCTATGTAATTTGTTGCACTACATGTCGCTGCAGAGATTGGATGATTTGAGCTGTAACGCCCCAAATTAGGTGCTCTTCGAAGGGCATCGCAAAAACACGATGCTTGATTTGTTTAACGTTAACTGTGTGGCTGTGTAACTTTGCTTGGTCTAAAACATAGGTGGCAGGCACCTCAAAAATCGAGGCCACTTCGTTCTCATCGATGATGGCTTCATAGTCAGGATCGACCATTGCAACAATCGGTGTCACAGAAAATTTACTAATAGTACTCAATGCAGGTAATTGGCCAACAATTTTAACTTGATCCGATCGAATTCCCACCTCTTCGTGGAGTTCTCTAAGTGCAGTGAATTGCATAGAGGGGTCGGAAAGTTCGTGTTTTCCTCCAGGAAAGCTGACTTGGCCTGGATGATGCTTTAAATGAGCGGCTCTTTTAGTAAAAATGACATGTAAACCATCTTCTCGTTCCACTAAACCGACCACCACTGCCGCTTTGCGCAATTGATCGCCACTGATATGCGAAACACGCTCTACAGATTCAGGATGATAGCCAACCGTAGGGTTAAGCTGGAACTGTTGAAGGAAGTTTTCTTTATTCATATCAAGCCAATATATTGATTATTATGATTTTAAGTATAGGCATAACCGTGGGCTGATTACCAATTTTGAGTTTGTCTTCATTTACTTACCCTTAGTTCAGTCATTAACTAAGCATAATAAAGGGGAGGGGGCAGTTACTCATCTCCTCAAACGAGGGGTTTTGCTATATTCAATATTTGTACATTTCCGAGTAAGCGTTACCCATGTCATAAAATTAGGTGATGAAACGTAGTTTTTTTGTTTAAGAATTTGATAACAATAACTTAGTAGACCATTCTAAAAAGAAATAGAAGAAAAGGTATGAAATGAAAGGAATCATATTCACCGAATTTTTAGAGCTTG
This sequence comes from Vibrio sp. QJM3NY_39, assembly GCF_057785895.1. NCBI lineage: Bacteria > Pseudomonadati > Pseudomonadota > Gammaproteobacteria > Vibrionales > Vibrionaceae > Vibrio > Vibrio sp. QJM3NY_39. The sequence goes on from NZ_CM173505.1 coordinate 1,421,558, forward strand.
TTGAAGACAAGTTTGGGCTAGAGCTTTTGGAAGAAGTTTTAGAGATGTCAGAAGACGAAGGGATCTACACGTCGGTCGGAAGCTATGACCACAAAGACCTTGTCAGGTTGATTATCAACTTGAGTAAGAAAACCGATATTGATGCAGCCAGTTTACAGCGTGTTTTTGGGCAGTCAGTCTTTAAGAACTTATTGGCCTCATTGCCTAATAAAGCGAGCCTTGCCCATAGCACGACCACCTTTCAATTTATCCAACACGTAGAGCGCTATATTCACGTTGAAGTGAAGAAGCTCTATCCGGATGCGGAGCCGCCTGAATTCAGCTTTATTACCACGACTGAAGCACAGCTTGTTTTTGACTATAAAAGCGCAAGGTGCATGTCTCACGTTTGCTTAGGGCTTATTGAAGGGTGTGCTGAATACCACGGTGAATCTATCGCGGTTGAAATGACGCCGCAAAATGATGACCAAAGCGTGGTTAGGTTTAATCTCAAAGTAGAAAAGTGATATGGATCCGGCATCTGCCATAGAGAAGAAACTTAAGCGTCAAATCGCGGCCAGGAAAGCGGCTGAAGTGTTGTTGGAACAAAAGAGCCTCGAACTGTTTGAGGCTAACCAACAGCTTGAACTTGCTCTGCGTCAGTTAGAAAAGCGCTCCAATGCGAATATACGTCGTATTGAATTCCAAGAACAAATCGACAACTTGTTGATTGATTTCGGGCGAGCGTTCCTTAGAAATGATCTCGATGACGTCATGTTGTCACAATTGACGATGAATGTGACCAACAGTTACTTGATCGAAGCCAGTCGTTTGATTTTGCCTCCCAAGCTGATTCCTCAGTTACATACCTATGACTATGGTGACGAAGCCGTCGAGGTGATAGAGCAATACATTCAAGAACCTCATTGGCAAGGCAACTTGCTAACGGTGCCATTAGAGATCGAAAAGGTCATAGTCGGTGCGTTAATCGTGAAGGTCAGGTTGTTAGACCAAGACTACGAATTCATTCAAAGCCAACTATTGTTAGTGACTGACCTTATCTGCAGTGCATTAACTCATCAGCTTGCTATCAATCGAAATGTTGAGTCACGTAAACGAGCGGAAGAGTCCGAGAGGGCAACGCGCGACTTTGTGGCCATGATTAACCATGAATTAAGAACTCCGCTTAATGGTTTGCTAGGTAGTGCAGAATTGATCAGCGATACCGAACTCAGCAGTTCTCAGCGTGAAATAGTGAATAACCTGAGCCAATCTGGAGAGTTTCTCAGAACCATCATTAATGATTTGCTTGATTTCAGCAAAATCAATGCAGGGATGTTGGATCTTATTCCCAAGAAATTTGCGTTGCATGATTTGAGAAATACGATTGAAAGTATCTTCGTCAATCGCGCGATTGAGAAGCAGATCGAATTTAATATCAGTGTCGCATCTAACGTACCTTCTCATTTCCAAGGCGATTTAGAACGTATCACGCAACTGTTTGTAAACTTAATCGGTAATGCGATCAAATTTACAGAAGAGGGGCACGTCAATGTCGATATTGAGTGGGACAAAAACCAGTTTGTTTTCTCAGTGGAAGATACTGGGGTAGGCATTGCCGAATCTGCACATAAGACGCTGTTTGAACCTTTTACTCAGGCGGATAACTCAAGTAGCCGAAACTACGAGGGCACTGGGCTTGGGTTAGCGATTTGTCGCAAGCTGGTGGCTTTGATGAATGGCGATATTGGGGTGACCAGTATTGTTGGATCAGGTACTACGTTTACCATTTCGATTCCTCTTCAGGTTGTCGACGTACCAGCAGAGAGCGATAGTGTCGCCAAAGGTTTTGAATCTGAAGTCGAATTGTCACTGCTTGAAGTGCTCGTAGTTGATGATATTAAGATGAACCAGATCATCATCCAACAAATGTTACGTAAACATGAGATTGAACCTGTTATTGCAAGTAACGGTGTAGAAGGACTCGAGCTAGCCTCAAATAATGACTACGACATTGTGTTCATGGATTGCAGAATGCCAGTTATGGACGGCTTTGAAGCGACAGAGAAGCTAAGAAAGAAAGGGTATTCGAAGTCTATAGTTGCACTGACTGCCGGAACGACGCTTGAAGAGCGGGAACGCTGTATTCAATGTGGAATGGATGACATTCTTAGTAAGCCTTATACGGCCAACGACCTTAAAGAGATGCTCAAGAAGTGGGGTGTTACGCCTGCGAAAGTAACTTAGAGCTTGTTAGCTAAAGTAACTTAGAGTTTGTTAACTAAAGTAGCTTAGAGTTTTTTAACTAAGGTAACCTAAAGATTGTTAATTAAGCATCGCTAGTCAGAAGTGGTCATTCACACGCTCTGGCTCAGAGACTAAAAAAACCGAAGTGATCTTACGATCCTTCGGTTTCTTTTTATTTCGGTTTCTTCTTATATAGAGCTTTTACTGGCCGTTAAGCAGCGAAACTGTCAGTTAATGACGTTATGCTTAGCATTCTTCAAGCACAGGCAGAATGCGACTCAGCTTATCGAGCGTCTCTTGGTATTCAGAGGCACAGTCACTATCGAACACCACACCGCCGCCAGCCCACGCATAGAGCGTGTTGTTTTCAGCAACTAACGTACGAATGGTAATGCTGGTATCCATTCTGCCATTTCGACTGATGTAGCCGATACTGCCGCAATAAGCGGAGCGTCGATGGGGTTCTAACTCTTCAATGATCTGCATTGCTCGCACTTTTGGTGCGCCAGTAATCGAACCGCCGGGGAAACAAGCTCTCAATAAGTCAGTTGCTGAATATTGAGAATCTAGATCGGCTCTGATTGTACTTACTAAGTGATGCACAGCAGGGAAGCTTTCGATATCAAACAGTTTAGGGACGTGAACCGTACCAGGTTTCGCGACTCGGCCAATATCATTACGCAGTAGGTCAACGATCATTAGGTTTTCGGCCTGATCCTTCTCTGCACTCATCAAGTCTTGAGCATGGGCATCATCAATTTCACGATCATCAGAACGAGGGCGTGTGCCTTTGATCGGTTTTGTTTCTATGGTGCCACTATTGAGCTCTAAGAATCGTTCTGGCGAGACACTTAAGATCGCTGAGTGTTCAAGACGAATAAAGCCGGAAAACGGTGCCGAATTATATTGCTCTAACTTTTCATAAGCGAGCCATTCACTGCCTTGATATTGGGCATTGAAACGCTGAGCCAAGTTAATCTGATAGCAATCGCCGGATAACAGGTACTCTTGAACACTATCGAACTTGTTCGCATAGCTATCTTGACTCATGTTGGATTGCCATGGTGTCGTTAATCCAAAGGCAGGTTGGATTACTGCATTGTGCTTTGACTGCGAGGTTAACCAATCGAGATGTGAATCAATATTTTGGCCGACAATACATGCCGTCTTCAGTTTGTGATCAACGACAATGGCCCATTCATATAAGCCAACCGCCATGTCAGGAGCTTCAATATCACGCTGCGCTAGAGAAGGTAATGTCTCAACACGTCGACCTAAATCGTAGCTGAAATAACCCAACGCACCACCGACGAATGGTAATTCGCTGTGTTCCGTTGTCGTTGGTAATAATTGCTGTTGATATTGGTCGAGTAGTTCGAAAGGATCCGACGTTGAAACCTCGCACTCTTCATTAACATTAACGGTCGTTTCTGCGCCGATAGTTTCGAAGGTGGCGATGGGTTGAGCAACTAAAATGTCGTATCGACTATCAACGTGGCTTTCTGAAGCAGAGCGTAATAGCATTGCCCACGGCATACTTTCAATATGAGAAAACAGCTGTTTAGCTAAAGTTGATTGATATTCAAGCGGCTTGATTTGGATAGAGCGAAATTCGTTGTTATTCATTTGTTTAATTTGTGACAAAGAGTTCGATCACTGCATGGCGTGTGAGAGGAAGCAAGAGTATCATAAATTGAAAATAAAATGGGTTCTTGATTAGAACGGTGCAAACCAAATGGTTTAGTTTAAAGCTATGCAAGCGATTGCTAAAGCAACTAAATACAGCTCAACATAATAAAAAGCTAAGCCAACTAACCCGGTTAGACAAAAACAGTCAAACCAAGACCCCACATGGAACCAGAACAATAAAGAGGCATGCAATGACGGTTATTCGTAAGCAAGATGTGATCAGCAGTGTCGCTGACGCACTTCAGTACATTTCTTATTATCACCCTTTAGATTTTGTCCAAGCCCTAGAAAAAGCGTATGAGAAAGAAGAGAGCCAAGCAGCAAAAGATGCTATCGCTCAGATTCTGATTAACTCGCGCATGTCTGCGGAAGGTCATCGTCCAATTTGTCAGGATACGGGTATTGTTACTTGTTTCGTGAACATCGGTATGGATGTTAGGTGGGAAACGGATCAAACAGTACAGCAGATGGTTGATGAAGGCGTTCGTCAAGCTTACAACAATCCAGATAACCCATTGCGTGCATCTGTCCTAATGGACCCTGCAGGTAAGCGTATTAATACAAAAGACAACACACCAGCGGTTGTTCACATTAATATGGTTCCAGGTAATAAAGTTGAAATTCAAATCGCGGCTAAAGGCGGCGGTTCTGAGAACAAAACCAAGATGGTCATGCTAAATCCTTCTGATGACATTGCAGAGTGGGTAGAGAAAACGCTGCCAACGATGGGTGCTGGTTGGTGTCCACCGGGCATGCTAGGTATAGGCATTGGCGGTACAGCTGAAAAAGCAGCGGTACTAGCGAAAGAATCTCTGATGGAACACATCGACATCCAAGATCTTATCGACAAAGGTCCAGAGAACGCTGAAGAAGAGCTTCGTTTAGACATCTTCAACCGTGTAAACAAACTGGGTATCGGTGCTCAAGGTCTTGGCGGTCTAACGACTGTGGTTGACGTTAAAATCAAAACAGCGCCTACGCATGCAGCCTCTAAGCCTGTTTGCTTGATCCCGAACTGTGCAGCAACGCGTCACGTTCACTTCACGTTAGACGGCAGCGGCCCTGCAGAGCTGACACCACCTAAGTTAGAAGAGTGGCCAGACATTACTTGGGAAGCTGGCGCGAATACACGCCGTGTTAACCTTGATGAAATTACCAAAGAAGACGTTCAAGAGTGGAAGACTGGCGAAACGGTTCTTCTATCAGGCAAGATATTAACCGGTCGTGATGCTGCTCATAAGCGTATTCAAGGCATGCTTGAAAGTGGTGAAGGTTTACCAGAAGGCGTCGACCTGAAAGGTAAGTTCATTTACTACGTAGGCCCTGTTGATGCGGTACGCGATGAGGCGGTAGGCCCTGCTGGCCCAACAACATCGACTCGTATGGATAAGTTCACTGACATGATGCTAGAAGAAACCGGCATTATGGGCATGATTGGTAAAGCAGAACGTGGCCCTGCAACGGTAGAGTCAATCAAACAACATAAATCGGTTTACCTGATGGCGGTTGGCGGTGCAGCTTATTTAGTCGCGAAAGCAATTAAAAAAGCACGCGTGGTTGCGTTTGAAGATCTCGGTATGGAAGCGATTTACGAGTTTGAAGTTGAAGACATGCCGGTAACGGTCGCGGTTGACTCTAACGGCGTGAACGCGCACCAGATCGGCCCTGATACGTGGAAAGTGAAAATTGCTGAAGCTGAAAAAGTATAATTTACCGAAGTCAAAAGTCGTAACAGGCGCTAGCTTCAGCGTTTGAATTGCAATTCTTGACAGAAAGTTGAAGACAAAAGTGCAGCATTATTTGCACTTTTGTCTTATTATCAATGATATAGTGATAAACACATAGTTTGATATAAGAACATAGGAGAGAGGAATGCCTCGTTTTATTCAGATCCTACAGATTATCTTGGCAGTGGTGATTGGTGCTTTTGTTGGTTACGACCTGATCTTGAAAGGGATCAGTATCTTTGATAATAAATACGTGACAATTACTTGTGCGCTTTGGCTAATTGCAGAGATTGCGCTGTTTGTTATCTACAAGTTGATTGAAGACGATTAAACGTCGGATATCGCAGAAAAATTCTAAAGCCCCTGATTATGAATGTAGTCAGGGGCTTTTATTCATCTAGCATTAAGAATGTGTAGTGCATACTTATCACCATAAGCAAAAACATCAGTATTTAAGATATTCCGATTGGAATAAATAAGTAGGCTATTTTTCCAAATGATTGCGCTCTTGGTGAGTCAGCAATCCAGCCTAACTATCACGGAGTCGTTCAAATGAAACACCTAACTCAAGAAATGAGTGACTTTATAAGCAGAGGAACGGATTCTCACATTCGAGTAGCGGTCACGGGGCTTTCTCGTGCGGGTAAGACAGCATTCATTACTTCGCTGGTTAATCAGCTGCTTCATACGTCTACCCACAAAAACCTGCCTCTACTTGCATCGGCGAGAGACGGGAGAATTATTGGCGCTAAGCGCATTCCTCAACACAACATGATGATCCCACGCTTCTCTTATGATGAAGCGATGGAATCTTTGAATGCGCAGCCACCAGAATGGCCAGTGCCGACGCGCGATGTCAGTGAGATTCGTCTAGCAATCAAATATAAGCCAGCCAAAGGCGCAAAGAAGCTGCTGAGCAAAAACAGCACCCTTTATCTCGATATTGTTGATTATCCGGGAGAGTGGCTACTTGATTTACCTTTGCTGGATATGGATTTTGATACTTGGAGTCAGTCTCAATTTGCAGCACTAAAAGGCGATAGAGAAACCTACTCGCAACAGTGGAACGCAATGCGTGGTGACGTTGACTTGTTAGCCGAAGCAGACGAAAAGAAACTGGTCGCTATTGCCGATAGCTATACTCAGTATCTTCATACTTGTAAGGATAACGGGTTGCACTGGGTGCAGCCGGGTCGATTCGTATTGCCGGGTGAGCTTGAAGGTGCGCCTGTACTGCAATTTTTTCCGTGCACTGCACCTGAGGGCAAGTTCTCAAAAACAAGTAACTATGCGGTTTTAAAAGCGCGTTATGAAGAGTATCAACAAAAGGTCGTAAAAGCGTTTTACAAGAATCACTTCGCGACGTTCGACAGACAAATCGTGCTGGTGGATTGCTTACAGCCGCTCAATGCGGGCTATGACTCTTTCATGGATATGCGTGGCGCATTAGAGCAGCTATTAAAGAGCTTTAAGTACGGGCGAAGCAATATCTTAAGACGCTTATTCGCGCCGAAGATCGACAAGATCTTGTTTGCAGCCACCAAGGCTGACCACGTGACACCGGATCAACACCCGAACTTGGTATCGCTGTTACAACAGATGGTGCATCCTGCTTGGCAACAGGCGGCGTTTGAACACATCGACATGAGCTGCATGAGTATCGCGTCTATTCAAGCGACGAGTGCGGGTTATATCTCGTCAGGTTCAGACAATGTCCCCGCATTGCAAGGTGTGACTTTAGATAACGTACCTCAGACCATGTATCCGGGAGAGGTACCGCGTAAACTGCCAAACAAACAGTATTGGGAAACCAACCAGTTTGATTTCACAAGCTTTAGGCCGATTGAACAGCACTCTGACGAGCCTTGTCAGCATCTGAGAGTCGACAAGGTTTTAGAGTATCTCATTGGCGACAAGTTGAAGTAATTGAGGCAATCAAAATGAGTGAATTAAAAACAAAACAGGTCTTTGATGAACCTTTGAAGACCTCATTCGATGAGCCGGATAAGAATGAAGTTAACCCAGACTTGGGTGCTCAAAAACTGTTTACCGAACAAGAAAAGTTTGTGCCCGTTACACCACAAGTAGAAACCGATCTTGATGGTGATGCTGAGCAACAATTGGAACAAGTGATTCGACCGAGCAAAAAGAAGAAGTGGTTTGGAACTGGCTTGTTAGTCGCTTTCTCCGGTTTAGTCGGTTGGCAAGCAATTGACTCTGTCATTACCGCGATTCAAACAGCAGACTGGCTCGCGTTAGGTTGGGCCGGCTTTATTGCTGCCATTGCTTCATTAGGCTTGGGTGCAATAGGCAAAGAGCTGTGGAAGTTACGCTCATTGAAAGATCATTTCAGTGTGCAAGAGCAGAGTGAAGAGCTACTGCAAAGCCAAAGTGTCGGTAAAGGCAAAGCGTTCTGTGAACACATTGCGAAGCAGGGCGGTATTGTCGCTGAATCACCCGCTTATGATAAATGGCGAAACAGCATTAACCCTGCGCACAGCGATGCTGAAGTCTTGGATATGTATGATGCACTCGTTGTTGCCCAACAAGATAAAGTGGCGACTCAAATTGTCACTAAGTTCTCGACCGAATCGGCCGCTTTGGTTGCTGTGAGCCCATTGGCGGCTGCCGATATGTTGCTGGTGGCGTGGCGCAATTTCACCATGATAGACAAGCTTGCTGATGTGTATGGCATTGAGCTTGGTTACTGGTCGCGTATTAAGTTGTTCAAGTTGGTGTTGATCAACATGGCAGCGGCAGGTGCTAGTGAACTCGCGATAGACGCGAGTATGGACCTCGTCTCGATGGATCTTGCAGGCAAGGTTTCGGCTCGAGCAGGGCAGGGGCTAGGTGTCGGTATTCTCACTGCGAGACTGGGTTTAAAAGCCATGACATTGCTGCGTCCTATGCCTTGGCATAATGAGCGAAAAGTAAAATTATCTGACCTTCGTAAAGCCGTCCTTTCTGAAATAAAGCGCATTACTTTGAAATAAGAGCGCACCGGTTTGAAATAAATGCGCATTACGTTGAAACAAGAACGCACTGGTTTGAAGTAAAAGCGTATAGCTTTGAAATACAGAGTCCGAAATTTGTTCATCTGTAATGGTCAACAAATTCCAGACACTGGCTTAAGTCGTTTGGTGAAGAAGAGTAAACATATGTTTACTCTTCTTCTTGACTGAACTCAGAGCTTAATCCACACTACTGTCAACTTATCCTGACACCTATAATAGGACTATTTGTGCGTCTTGAAGTATTGTGTGAAGACAGACTCGGCTTAACGCGTGAGTTGCTCGATATCTTGGCCTCAAAAAGCATTGATTTAAGAGGAATCGAAATTGATGTTAAAGGCATTATTTACTTAAACTGTCCTGATATCAATTTTGATGCTTTTAGTGAACTTATGGCTGAAATTCGCCGAATTTCAGGTGTGAAGGATGTACGTAAAATCCAATTTATGCCAAGCGAAAGGCATAACACAGAGTTGATTGCTCTGCTGGCAAACCTACCTGACCCTGTGATAGCGATTGACCTTAAAGGCTCAATCGATATGGCAAACCACGCTGCATTGAACCTCTTTAATAAGCAAGAAGACGAAGTGATCGGTGAGCCGCTAGCGACGTTCGTTCCTAGCTTTAACTTCGCTCGTTGGATTGAAGGCGATGTAACGCGCCATCGTGAAGTTGTGGTGTTAGATGGTTTAGATTTCTCTATTGAGATCCTGCCGATTTACCTTGGTGGTGATGTGAACGAAGCGGTACTGGCTAGCGCGGTAATGACAATTCGTTCTTGCAACCAAGAGATGAACACGCCAGACGCAATCCCTGAACAGAATAACCTAGGTTTTGAACACTTTGTTGGTGTCTCTAATCGCCATAAAGCCTTGATCAGCCAAGCTAAGAAACTGGCTATGCTGGATCAACCTCTGCTTATTGAAGGGGACACTGGTACGGGCAAAGAGATGCTGGCTAAAGCGTGTCATAACCGTTCGAACCGAGCGTCATTCCCATTCTTGATTCTAAGCTGTGCATCGATGCCTGATGACGTAGCGGAAACGGAATTGTTTGGTCATGCTCCGGGTTCATTCAATCATGAACAAGGTCATAAAGGCATTTTCGAACAAGCGAATGGCGGTACGGTATTTTTAGATGAAATTGGCGAGATGAGCCCACATCTACAAATCAAACTGCTGCGTTTCCTACAAGATGGTTCATTTCGTCGTGTTGGTGAAGAAGAAGAGATGCACGCGGATGTTCGTATTATCGCATCAACGCGCCATCGTCTTTCTGAATTAGCCGACTCAGGTTCGTTCCGTGAAGATCTGTTCTACCGCTTGAACGTGCTGACTTTATCGATTCCTGCTTTGCGTGAACGTTCAAACGATGTTGCCCCATTACTGGAGCTATTCGTTGCAAAGTACGCACAGCAATTAGGTATGTTGAAACCAAAGCTGACTCAAGAACTAATCGACCAATTAGGTAACTACCAATGGCCGGGCAACATTCGTCAGTTAGACAATATGGTTTTACGTGCACTAACAGAGTTGGATTCAGATACTTTAACGGTTGAGCAATTCCACCTGCCACAGCTTGAAACCATGACTGCTGGAATGGCGAACTTGAGCTTAGACGGCTCGCTTGACGAGATCATGAAAGACTATGAATCTCAGATTCTAGAGAAGCTCTACCAGTCTTTCCCATCAAGCCGTAAGCTTGCAAAACGTTTGAATGTATCTCACACCTCAATTGCGAATAAGCTTCGTGATTACGGTATTAGAAAGAACTGATCGAATAAGAACAAGATTATGGAAGATTTGAGTACACCGGAGCGCATTTATAAGCGTGACGGTAACCTGATTCTGAGAACGGCTGAAATCGACGACGCAGCGATGATCAGTGAGTACTTTCAGGCTAACAGAGAGTACCTGAAACCTTGGGAACCGATTCGCGAAGACGCGTTCTTTGATAGAGCGAGTTGGGCGCAGCGACTGATCAAGTTAAACGAGCTTCATAAAATGGGACTAGGCTATTACTGTTTACTGATTAATGCTGACTCTAATGAAATGTTAGGCACCATATCGTTCAGTAATTTGTCTCGTTTCCCGTTCTACGCCTGTAATGTCGGTTACTCATTGGCGCAAAGTGCACAGGGCCACGGTTACATGCGCAGAGGCTTGAGCATGGCAAAAGACTACATGTTTGATGTGCAGAACATGCACCGCTTAATGGCGGGCTACATGCCTCACAATGAACGCAGTGCGGGTGTATTGAAACATCTTGGCTTTGTTCGAGAAGGTTTTGCTAAAGAATACTTACAGATTAACGGTAAATGGGAAGACCATATACTGACCGCGTTAGTTAACCCTAACTGGGAAGACAAACGCAATGTCTAGACTAAATAGTATCTAGGCGTAAGAACAAGTAATGAATTTAAAGGCAGCGAATATCAAGCGACCTCTGGTCGCCGCTGTATCGAAAGAACATATAGGCATGGTAAATCCATCAGCCTGAGAAGATATTTGAGGAAATTTGATGTCATACACAACTTTGGACGAATACCAAAGAAAATGGATTTTCACTCACCAGTCAATGCCGCTGCCGGCAGAGGATTTGGAAAAGATTAAACCAATGACACAGGCGAGAGCATCTCAGTTTTGGAAAGAGAACGTGAGCCCTCAAAGCCCTGATGCGGAAAGACTAAGTTCGCAAGACTGGCCAAGCAAGGCATCTAACTGGAACGAAGAGATCAGCTGGATGGCAAATTGGGAAGCGGATGAGCCTGAAATGCCAGAAGAGATTCTGAACTTCATTGATTGGCAAGATGACGTAACTGTTTATTTTTGTTACGAAAAATACAATGTTTTAGAAACCAAGTGGTCAGTTTTCAAGAAACACTGGAAGAACTTTTTGTTCTACGATGATGGCCCAATTTTACTAGGTCGTCGCCGTTCAGAAGCACTTTGGTTTGCAACAAATGGTACCGTTAAAATTGGCAACCGAGCTTAAGTAAGACACTACTTAATCAAGCGAATGTTGAACAAAAGATTGATAAAAAGCGAGCTCTGAGCTCGCTTTTTTTGTGGCTAAAGATCGTCGAGGATCATCGATAAATACACGCCATTTGAAGCCGATTTCTGACGAGGGTTTTCATTAGCTTAGAGCTAGTAATTTTCGAAATTGAGATCGCTATCTCATTGGCTTGGTTGAATTTTTGTGGGTTTGGGTTATCTTTATAGTACTGCCTTAGTGGAGGTGAAGTATTATGATTTGGGATATTCTCGAACGTGTAAATAAACTTCGCAAGGAAGCAATGGAAGATCCAGAGTTTTTGGATTCAGCAAAAATGCATGAGCAATGGCTTTTAAGCGAAACTCATAATCAATCGAACAAAGGAGCTAAAGAGAAGAAACCGAAAAAGTTATCTGATATTTATGAAAATACGGATTTTCCTATCAACCCAACAGGAACGAAACATTAACAATGATGAACTGCAATACGGCTAAGGCTCTTAACCAAGAAGCGATAAGTCGACTAAACATATCAGCCTTAAGCCACCAATAAAAAAGCCACTTTCAACGAATCGAAAGTGGCTTTTTCTTTACTAGTTAGCTCTCCAATCTAATGAGCCCTAAAACTAGTTATTAATCAGGCTTAACCCGCTTGGTAATGCATCACCAAATACGCGCTTAGACTCGCTCTCAGAAAGCTCAGTCACTTCACTCACTAGCGTTAGCCATGAATCAGGTACCTTGCTTTGCTTTAGCTTCTCAATCACTTGATTACGATAGTCGTCAGAGATATCGAACTGACGGTCACCCGTCTTACGACAAATCATCACAGCCGCGAAGGCGATCATCTGCTCTTTCTGCCAATTCTGGTCAAGCAGCTTTGGTAACCACTGTTCTGCTTGTTCTCTTGGGATTACACTGTGTTGGCTTCCGTATAACGGTGTACGAGACGCTAAGCGACCCAGAGCCCACCAGTGAGCCTGTTCGAACTGATTATGGTTAATCGCTTTGCTTAAGAACCAAGTCGCTAATAGAACCTTGTCTTCCACTTCAAGTTGCTCAAGTGATGCTGCCAATCTCACCATCGCTTCATAACCATTGTCTTGTGCATCTTTAGCCGTTTTAGGGTTCTTCATTGCACCTGGGTGAAGGTACTTCGCGATATCAGCCAAGATGGTCTCTTGCTGCTCTTGATTCAGGCCACCCGCAACACGACGCCAAAATACCCACCAATCTGTCCAACCTTGATGGTTCTGGAATTGGATGTTTTGTTGGTATAGCCCCCAAATTTGTTCAATACGCCATGAGTCGGTTGGATCACCAAAGCCAGGTCGCATAGAGTAACCCGCCAAACGCAGCCAGTTTTTCTCGTGTGCTTCAGAGCGACGACGTCGTTTACGACCTAATGAGAACGAATCAAACAGGTGACGGAGAGTAGTAAAGTCCCACTCTTCGCGCTTACCAAGTCGTTTCTCAAGATCTTTGGCCAGCGTTTTGATCTCTTTAGACTCAGCACTTTTCTTGTTGCCGCTATACAGGCGAGAAATCAACTCCTTACATTCGTCCAATCTTGGATGAAGTTTAGAGTTATCGGACTCATCGCCTTGCTTGTTTCTGACTTCGAACTCAAGCAACCAACGCTTAGTGTCATCTTCCGTACTCACACATTCCATTTTCAATGTGCCGACTTCGGTTAACTGACAAGCAAGCAACACTTCAACACGCTCTTTTTGGTTGGCCTGAAGCTCTGCAGTGCCTGATCCTTCCAGCGTAGAAATATAAGGTGGAAGAGGGGAGAACAAGTCAGCATCGACATTGACCATCACACTGTTTTGAATGGCAGTGTCATGAGCAATTTGATCGTGTGTTGAAGTCAGTAGATTGAAACGTACCGGCTCACCCAAAGTCAGTGAGAAACGACGGCTGTTTAAGCGTATCTCTTGGCCTTCTTCAGTCCCTTTAGCAAGCAGACAAAGCGCTTTACCCATCTTGTTCTTTTCTTGTAGATGTAAGAAGTAAGAACGAGCGGCACCGCCACCGATTTTCAGCTGTGCACCACGGCGTGCTTTACCAAAAGCTACAGCACCAAGGGCTACAGACCAGTCGGGGTGAGGGTTATCTAAGACGGTGATTGGTGCACCGTTCCAATTGCCAAGTAACTGAGTAATACGTTCAGTGACAAGCTCACTGTTGAACACACCACCATTGAGTAGCACACCAACAGGAATTGCAGGTTTGGTATCATCAAACTCAACAGAGTCTGACTTTTCCAATGCGGCTTTAGATACTTGTTGATGTGTCGCTAGGAATTCGGCAACGTGCTTACTTACCGCAGGATCTGCTGCGTAGGGTAGGCCGAACTCTACAACCGCGCTACGGCGTTTGTCAGGTACTTCAGTGAACTCAGAAAGTGGGAAGAAACCTTCCAGTGCAATCTGATGAACTTCTTGTTTGGTTAAACCAATACTCTTCGTACCGCCAAGCAGTTTTGAACCGCTGCCCAGCATGGTGATCTTCACATCGTCTGGCGCATTAGCAGAAAGCAGGCTCTCTTTTGCGGCGCGAGTCTGCTGAATAAGCTTGGTTAGGCTAGACGCATTCAGCTTTTTGTTTTGATTGAAGCGTTGCTCTGCAAGGTGAGCAAGGGCTAAATCGAGGTTATCACCCCCGAGCATCAAGTGCTCACCAACGCCGATACGGTCGAGTGCGAGTTCTTGGTCATCGCCATTGCTTGAGTTGAAGCTAGCTTCGATCAAACTTAAATCGGTAGTACCGCCACCAACATCACACACTAGAATCAGCGGGATCTGTTGAAGTTCGTCTGCAGCGGTTTTTTGGTGACGTGCATACCAGTCATAACAAACGGCTTGCGGCTCTTCGAGTAATAGAATCTTACCTAAGCCAGCAAGTGCTGCCGCTTCGAGTGTCAGCTTACGTGCTGTTTCATCGAATGAAGCGGGAACGGTGACTACAACGTCTTGGTCTTCCAGCTTGTTGCTCGGGTTACGGTAGTTCCATGCTTGGCGAATGTGGTTGAGGTAGCTTGCGCTTGCGACAACAGGAGACACCTTATCGACGTCAGTTGCGCCTGCCCACGGCAGAATGTCGGAGTTACGATCAACCGCTTGGTGAGATAACCAGCTTTTTGCACTGGATACTTGGCGGCCTTCAACCTTAGCACCTAATTCTCGTGCCCATTCGCCTACGATGACATTTTGAATATCGCCTTCAACTAAGCTCGGTTCCCAAGGCATGGTGAGATCGGAAGGGGAGATCTGACCTTGTGCGGGATGATAACGAAATGATGGAAGTAGGGGCTTGCGAACCACTTCACCGGGGCCGATGAGTTGGTCAATATCGAAAAGAGAAACGGGAGCATGTTGTAGGTCGTCGTTGATTTCACAGTAAGCGACAACAGTATTCGTTGTGCCTAAGTCAATGCCGACTAAAAAACGAGGAGATGCCATACAAAACCTTATTCTGCCAAAGTGATGACCAGTTAATGGATAGTCTTGGTCTTATTATTGTCTTTGGAATATTTTTAATACAGGGCTAGGGAATCGCATTGATAAAATAACGGCACCCGTTAAGGTGCCGTTGATTCATTATGCTTGTTCGTTTGAGTAGTTATTCGAGTCTTCACGAACATCGAACTCAACATGCCACTTCTGACCATTGTCAGTCGCAATGGCTTCTAGATATAACGTGCCTAGTTCAGTAACGCGAGAAGCCAAAGTCACGGGAACCACTTCACCTTCGCGACGACCTTCAGATACAGGCAGTGTCACTTGGATTTCAGGAAGCTCATCAAGATCTTCTGGAGCCCAGTGATCAAGGTGCGTACCAGCTTCATCTTCACGACGTGTTGTTGAACCGAAGAATTGGAAGTGTACTGGCTGACCAATCACGAGGCCAAACTCTTGGCTAGGCACTTGAACGCTTGAGCCTTCTTCCATACCAAATGGTGCAACACACAGTGCTTCCATCGGAGGAGCCATACCTGGGATGGCTGGCATCGCGCTTTCAATTCCTACGTAGTAAGAAGAAGCAATACCACCGCGGATACGAACGCCTTGGCCACGACGAACTGCGCCGTAGTAAGAAGCGCCACTTGCAACTGCTAGATCTAGATCTAGGCCTGAAAGCTGTTTAGCGAATTCAGCGTCTGCGTTAATTAGCCATTCATTGATCGTGTCTGAAAGACGATCAGCAAGTAGATTAGATTTTAGAACACCACCATTGAACAGTACCGCTGTTGGTTTGATGAAGTCTGCTGCTGGCGCTTCTGACCCTTGCGCTTCTGTACCGGGCATACCGGGCATATTTGCAAACGGGTTGAAATCTTGTTGAGCGGCTTCGGTATTTCCAGAAAGCGCATTGGCTTGCTTAGAAAGGAACGCGGCAATATGACGAGTAATACCTGCGTCTTGAGCGTAAGGCAGACCCATTTGAGTTAGTGCACCACGAGTTTTCTGTACCGGATGATCCGTTACCGCTACTTGTGGGAAGAAGCCATCAACCAATGTTTGTTGTACTTCTTGCTGAGTCAGTTCTGTTTTCAATGTTGCGCCCAGTAGCTTAGAGCCACGGCTTGGAACAACGATTGGCACAGATTGAAGCTCAGCATCGTTAAGCAGAGCTTCTTTAGCATCGCGACACGCGTGAGTCATCGCTTGAACCTGCCAAGGAGCCAGTTCTTTGCCTTCTTGAGCCAGTTTCATTTTCAGACGGTAAGCGAGCGCCAAGTCCATGTTGTCGCCGCCAAGTAGGATGTGTTCACCTACAGCGATACGGTTCAGACTTAGGTTGCCTTCATCTTGTGTTACTTCAACTAACGAAAGGTCAGTCGTACCACCACCGATATCGACAACAAGAACGATGTCACCAACGTTCACTTCATCACGCCATGTGTCGTTGCTGTTATCAATCCAGCTGTAAAGAGCCGCTTGTGGCTCTTCTAGAAGCGTTAGGTGAGTGAAACCAACATTACGCGCAGCTTCAGCCGTTAGGTCACGAGCCGCAGGATCAAACGAAGCTGGAACGGTGATCGTTACATCTTGGTCTGCCAGTTTGTGTTCTGGGTTAGCGTGGTTCCAAGCATCTTTAAGGTGCTCAAGGTACAGTTCAGTGGTCTTAAGCGGAGATACTTTTTCAACTTCTTCAGGGCTACCTGCAGGAAGGAATGCATCACGACGATTCACACCACCGTGGCATAGCCAAGATTTTGCACTTGCTATCAAACGGATAGGGGTTTTAGAACCAAAGTTACGCGCAATAGCACCAACCAGAGCTTTAGGCTCAGAAGACCAAGGAAGAACGCGAGAACCTGCATTCATTTCATGTTCGTGCGGCTGGTATAGGAACGAGCCAAGTTGGCTGCGAGTTTCTACTGTACCTGGCGCCGTCAATTGAGGGATTGGCATCACCTCAACGCGAGCGTCTTCATTTGTTGTGTCGATGAAAGACAAAACACAGTGTGTGGTACCTAAATCGATACCAACACTGAACTTAGGCGCCTGATGTTGCTCTTGAGAAGATAGCTCTTGTGAATGCGTCTGTGCAGATGACTCGTGCGATGATGGCTGAGTTTGGTGTTCCATTATAGCTCCACCTCTGCCGGTGCAATCACAGATGCATCGTAGTTCTCAGCAAGTTTAGGCAGGTTCATGTCAGTTGCTTTCCAACCTTTGTGAACCAATGTGCCATTGAAGGGTGCGTTACCCGTTACGTTGCCTGTTAGGCGAATTTCTTGAGGGTTGAAACCTTCAGCAATAGTGATACGTGTTTCTTCATCTTCAGTGCGGATGTGAGAAAGCGTTACGTAATCAGCTAATACTTTTTGACCGCCAGTGTGAATAACACGAGCAGCTGCGCCAACTTCTTCATCAGAGAATGACGCTAGGTCTTCTTTTAGGAAGTCAATTAAACGTGCTTCTTGCTGCATGATAGACAGTAGCTGCATTGCAGAATCTGTTGGTGCTGTTGCCAGCTTAGATTCAACTTCTACTACTTTTTCGATCACACGTTCAACTTCAACAACTTTCTCTACTTCGACAATTTTCTCAACTGGCTTTTCAACTTCAACGATCTTTTCTACTGGTTTTTCTACGACTTTCTCAACCACTTTGGTTTTACGAGAAACGGCAATTAGCAGTAGTAAAACGCTTGATGCAGTCAGGCCTGCGTGAAGCATATCAAACGTTTGTGGGATTAGGTTCAAATCAACGATCATAGTGATTTCTCTTTAAAATTGATTTAACGGTATATTCGTCGGTTTAAAGGAATATACAGGTTGGAAAGAAACTCAGTGGCATAAGGCCGAAATGGTCACTTTCAAGCTATAAATATGGGTGGATACTAGCATATTCAAGGCTTAAGGGCTTTATTTAATGTTTTCAATAAACTGGCTTTTTGGTGAGTTAGCTTGAAAGTTAATCGAGATTTGTTGGTTTATTAGCCGCAAATGTCCATGGGTTGTAAATAGTGTTAGTTTTATCCCATTGTGAGAGTCAAAGATAAATAGAGCCTAGCATTCCGGCAGTGTATACTTTCGACTCAAAATAACATCATATGGGAAGCTGTATGCCCCACACTACCGACCCTATAACAGGGTTGAAGAAACGAACTTTGCCGTTAGTTGTCTTTTTTGCCACATTTTTGATGACGGTGTTGTGTTTTGTTTTGGTTGCGTTGAATCAAAATAGGTCTTTGAATGAGAATCTGGACAGCTTTGCACAGCATCAAACGCTCAGTTTAAAAGCGTTTATTGATAACGATGTTGCTTATATCGGTTCCGGTGCAAATTTTTTCTATTCTAATGATGTCGATAGTCGGGATCGATTTGATCGTTTTGCTCAGCAAACGATTAACGGTTCGAAAAGCCTGATCGGATTGCAGTGGATGCAAAAAGTAGCGGTAGAAGATCTTGCCGAGCACACCGCCAAAATGAAAGCTCAATACCCATCCTATAGAATGTTTACTATCCCTAAACATGGGCCAAAAACTTATGGTTATATCTTGGATGGCGAGCCCGTATTTATCGCGACAGATATATATCCGAATGATCCAGTGAACAACGGTGTTTTGGGTTTTTACTCTTCTCGTGAGCGGTTTAATCTGATCATTGATAACATTAAAAAAACACGTGAAGCGAATATTTCAGACAAAGTTCGTCTATTGCAAGATGGTTTAGACAGCAACACACCTAAGAGCGGAATGTTGGTCTACCACCCTGTGTTTGATGGTGAAACGGACAATTTGTTAGGGGTTGTGATTGGTGTTGTTCGTACCACATACTATTTTGAGAAACTTCTGGCATCTACTGTCGGCGATATGGACGTTTATGTGCGTGTTACCGATAGTGGTTTTGAAGCTGAAGATGCCCCGATAATGTTCGAAACCAATGGTTATGAAGCGGTAACTGGGCAGCACATTACAAAGACGATTACATTAACTAATCGTGAATGGATTATCGACTTCAAGATAGATGCATGTATTTCATTTAATGGTTACTTAGTGTTGGCGGGAATCGGCATAGTTGGTACCACTATCTCGTTACTGCTTGCTTATATCGTGAACCTGCAAATTAGAGAGAAAGAGCGCTTGTATCGAATGATTGATGAAAGAACAGAAGAACTTCGCTTTCTTGCCAATCATGACAGTTTAACGGAAATTTATAATCGCCGAGCTTTTAATAAGATGCTTGGTCAATCGATACAAAGCGATAAGCCGTTTAGCTTAATAGTGTTTGATGTTGATAAGTTTAAAGAGATCAATGATAAGTTTGGGCACCCAGCCGGTGATGCGTTACTTATCCATGTGATTAAGGTTATCTCAGTGAGCTTGAAGTCTGGAGATAACCTATTCCGGATGGGAGGGGATGAGTTCGGTATTATTTCGAGCATCACCGAACATGACTCATTGTCTCGCTATTTAGAATGTATTTTAGAGACGGTGAGTGAGTCTCATTGCGAGCATTCTGGCCAGCTATTGAGTTGCACTCTAAGCATCGGGGCGACCATCCGCACTAATGAAGACATTGAAGCGCTCCTTCAAAAAACTGACAGCATGTTATACCTAAGTAAGTCAAATGGCCGAAATCGAGTCACAATTGCAGGCTAAATGAGCACTTGATGTAACTGGGGTCGAGTTCTTTATTAGGCTCATGTACAATTTCACGAAATTTTTGACGAGAGAATTAGGCGACGTATGAATCACAATCGAGTGGTGTGTTTCGATTTGGAAATGTGCTGTTGGAGCGAAGACGGTGTAGGAACAACAGGGGAGATCATTGAAATTGGTCTTGCTGAGATCGATCTTGTATCTGGAACCATCGTGAAGCGCGCGCAATATTACGTTAAGCCCGAAAAAGACGAAGTCTCTCTATTCTGCGCCGAGTTAACGGGCATTACACCTCGTAAAATCGAAAAACAGGGTCGCCCATTAGAGTCTGTTATCAAGTCGATGATTAAGAACTTCGGTGGCCCAAAGAAAATCTATGCAGCGTGGGGACGTGACGACCTTATCTTACACAAAGAGTGTATTGAGAAAGGCATCGAACCTCCGTTCAGCGAGTTCTTGAATATCGCCACGCTTTATCGAGTTCAGAATCGATTGAAAGAGAAACGTATTGGTCACCGTGCTGCTCAAGAAGCGAAAAACATTGAGTGGGAAGGTCGTCAGCACTCTGGTTATGTTGACGCTTATAACTTGGCAAAGCTTGCGCTGACGATGTTGTGATCGTTTGTATTTCAGAGAGGCGCTTGGTTAAATACTGAAAGGTTAAACACTTAAAGTTAGCCTGAATCTTGTGAGTTATTAAAATGAAGAGCCACCTACTTATTAGGTGGTTTTTTTGTGCCTGTTATTTGAGGGTAATGACGATCCTCAAAAACCTAATTTCAACAAGTGGTTTATCAATAGTGAATGGCTACATCGCTTATTTTACGAGTGAATAATATTCGTTTGAAATTTAGCTTTTTAATTAATATTAAATCTCAGGTTTCGACCTTGATTGGGTAGGGCTAGGTGGTAGCGTTAGCTCACCCAAAACAAGGAGAATAGGATGAAGAACATTATTAAGTATGGATTGGCACTGGGGGCGCTAAGCGTAAGTGCGTTGGTTTCGGCACAACCCGTTGTATTGATAAACACTTTTTCAGTCGAGCCAGCCCATGAAGCCGCTACGTTAATGTATTGGGAAGATGCGCGAGACGTATTGGTGAAGCAACCAGGATATATCTCTACCAAATTGCACCGCTCGTTAAGCTCGGATGCGACATACCGTTTTATTAATGTTGCAGAGTGGGAAAGTAAAAAGCATTTCCATGATGCGATACAGGCGATGAGAAAAGAATTACCACCTTTAAAAATTGAAGGGGTTTCTGCTGACCCTAACTTGTATGAAATTATTCGCGACTAATTAGGAAGCCACCACAATGAAAACAACTCTAGGAACCTTTTTAGCTATTTTTAGCTTTCTATTTTCAGCCATTCTTTTTTCAACCCATGCCCACGCAGCGGCATACGGCGTGTCAGTGGCTTGGAAAACCGATGACGCCCAAGCTGTATTTGAGGCAATGCCTCATCAGAAAAAAGCATTTGCCAACCTGATTGATGCGGGCTTGGTACACGATATGTTCGTATCACAAAGCTATATTGGGGATAAAAAGTTTCCGATGATTAAGTTTGTGATTGAAGCGGACAGTGAGCAGCACGTTAGAGACTTGATTGGTAACTTACCATTCCAATTTAAAGAGCTTGTAGAGGTGACTGAAATCAGAGACATCGGTAATAAGTGGTTAAACACGGATGTCGCTTTCACAAACTACGCAGTAGAACTCGCTTGGAAAGAGCCTGAGAATCAATTCATTGTCGATGAGGTTATTAGCAAAGATTTACAAATGGTTGTCGATTGGAGTGCTCAAGGTGTGATTACGTCTGCTTACTTAAAACACCAAGAAATAGCAGAAGAGAAGCCAAACCAAAAAGCGATGATCAGGCCAGTCTATTCAATGGCAATATTGGCTAAAAACGAAGAGCAAGCGCGCGAAGTTGCCAATCAGTTGAATGCAGTAAAGTTAGGCTTCGCTGAAGTTATGGTAAGTGAACTTGGATTCAAACTGGAACTCTAATTTCGCTAGAACAGAATTGTGACCTCGTTTTCAGATTGCGTGACGACGAGGTTTTAATATAGGGCATGACCAGTTTAGAGTTAAACCTTGGCTATGTTCAAAGGTGAGTTAGTTTACGTGACTGACTCACCTTGTTGTTATTTTATATTGTTACTCACTGAGCTTATATTGTTACTCGCTGAGCTTATATTTAGCTTAATTATTGGCTAAACTTATCACTACTCTTTTCTATGTATGGTTTGCTATTAGTTCGACCAAACAAACACTTTTTTGATGACCTTTTTATTTATGAACACCTCGCCGAAATGAACGCCAATAGCCATGAAAAAATCACCTTAGACGCTTCGAGCATCGAGTTGATTAATAACACACTCATTGATTCGGAATCTGGTAAGCGGGTCACCTTATCCCCCTCAGAAGGTCTGATCCTTGAGCATCTAGTGAAGAACAGCCCAAAAGCCGTTGGTCGAGACTTTTTACTTGAGCATTGCTGGCCGGGCAGGGTTGTGACGGGCAGTTCACTTAATGTCGCGGTTAAGAACATTCGCACTGCATTAAATTCGTTTGAGTGTGATTGCAAAATCTTAACGGTTCAAAAGGAAGGATACAGCTTCAATGGTTTGAAACAGGTCGGTAGTTATTTATCGATGCCAACATCTACCGCTGAAGCGCATGTTGAAGCTGCGTTTTCAGAGAAAGGTGCCATCGTCGATGAGTTAACATCAGCGACACCGTTTAAGCCTTCTGGCATGAACCAACAAGCTGGGCAATCAAAGCAACAGGCTCCACAATCACGTCAGTTCAAGGCGAAGCACTTTATCGCTCGTCACCAATCTCGTATTGCCGGAATTGTAGTCAGCGCGCTTCTTTTCATGCTGTTTTATCAGTTTGCTTTTTTTATAGATAAGAGTGCGTACCGAGGTATGGATGTTTATCACGACAGTTTGAATTTTGATGAAGCCGTCATAAAAGAGTTGGATGCCGTGTCAGAGCTCGGTGTTGATTCGCTCTATCTGCATCGCATTGGCGTTGGGTGTCAAAATATCCAAGCCGTCGCCTTGATAAATGGACATTGGAAAGAGATAAGCCATCAGTTTAAAACTGTCTCTTGCGAAGGCGACAATAACAATGAGCGAGGGCAATAAGTATGAATCGTAAGTTTTGGATGCCTATCTTATTGACGCTTTTTGTGATTCTAAATGTAGGCTTAATCTCTGGGCTCGCAACCAAAAGTACCTATCGATTTTCTGCGGAATACCCGATGGTCGGTTGGGAGAGAATCTCGCTCCGATTGGAAAATGGTCGAGTCAAAATGCAGTACATTGGCTATGACATGGATGGGAATGTCGCTCAAACTAAGCAGATGTTTGGTGTGTTCTTGCGCTGGGGGAATCATTACTACCTTTATCAATTAGACCAGGATCAGGCTCAAGATAAGCAGACATTCAATATCAAGCACTTATACATTCAACAAACGCAAGGCAAGCGCAGTGTGTTGGTATCAAATCAGCGTGGCCTTTATGTCACTAAGAAGGGCACGCCGTTAGAGCTCAAAGGCATCATGCATGGCGATCGCTTACGCTAATACAGAGGCTTAATGCTAGTAGAGAGCCTTTGGTTAGCTTTTACCGAGTACGTTCAGCTTAGTCTTGATAAAGTCACTGTGGTCAACGTAGAGCAGCTCTGCTGTTTTACGGATCACAGAGTCTTCGATAGGGTCAATTTCTCCGTCGGCATGCGCCACTTCCCACATCGCTTTGATTAAGTCGATTCGCACTGGCTGAGACAGGTCTCTGAGTTGCGATGTAAAGTCATACAGCGAGACTGATTGCTCTACTTTTGGTTCTGCTTGCGCTAGCAGTACTTTTGCTTGCTCTTCATCTAAACCCAGCAAACGTTGCAGGAGCTGTAGCTTAGCGACTCTTTCTGATTCATTGATCTGATGGTCGGCTCCCGCGACTTCACACAATAAACTCGCAATGGCGACATTAGGTGATGCGCCTTGGTTTTTGCTTAGGTCCTGGCCTTCAATCAATTGTTTAAACATTGATGTGAGAGAATTGAACATAACGAGCTCCAGTTAAAATTTGTATCGGGTTCCGTAACGCTGATAGCTATCAACTATAATTACAACTATTGGGTCTACAGAGTGTGATCGCAAGCGTCTTTACTAAAAACTGACATTACGGATAGGCGAGCGATAAGGAGCACTTTATCAATCGGGCTCTGGGAAACGGGTAATTTTACCGTCGCCACTGAGAGTCGTGATCGATTGCGGTTTCCCATCGGTGTCTAGCCTCAACTCCCCAATCGCACTGCGGTTTGAAAGGCGATAGAAGGTTTGATTGTCAGGGCTTCGCTTTTCGATCTTCAAGCGTTTACGCTTAGTGAAGTAGTTCAAAACTGAGCGAGGGCTGTATAACAGGCGGTCCCACACATCGCAGAATTTAAGCAGCGAAGCAGGGAACTGATTTTTAATGCCACTGCAGGTGATTTGGTAGATGTTCGGACTGTTGCGACGATACCTAAGCTTGATATCGTAAGCAAAGGAGTAGTGAACATCACCAGAAAGCACTACGAAATTGGTCGGTGTTTTGGTATGGGTAAAGATGCTGATCAGCGTATTAGCACTGCCCGGATGCGCCATCCAGTTTTCAGCGTCAATCACTAATGGCTTGCCGATCGTGGTCGCCATTTTTTGCAGTGTTTCAATAAACTTCACGCCAAACATCGGTGCAGCAGAAACGATCACCACCTTATCTTGATGTAATAACTGATGTTGGAACTCAATCAAGGCTTCCCAGTCCATTAAACCTGAAGGCTTATTCATGCGTGACTCTGAACGCCAACGACGCGTTCGAGTATCCAACACAATGACTTTGGGTGAGGTGTCTATCGTGTAATGCCACTCTTCAAAGCGACTCAGCATCTCAATAAAGGCTTGATGCTTATCTGGCTCGATATTGCTAACAGAGTGAATAGTATTGCTATCATCGGCTTCATTATGCGCTTGTTTAGTAATGCGCGGTTGATCGACAAAAAGCTGTTTTCCTTGCTCGATAAACGTTTCGTCGAAACTCTCCGGTTTGTTACCCCAACCCTGACACATCCAGTAGGCCGCGAGGCCGTTACCAATGACTTGAGTTGCGAACTGGTTTTGGTCGACGGCATGTTCCCAGCCTACGGTAAGGTTCCAATCATCAGTCACATCGTGATCGTCGAAGATCATGTACGTTGGAATATGGGCGAACAGACGTTGCACTTGCGGCAAGCCAGCAATGAAATCATCCATGATGACGCTTTCATCACGCCACTGTTGCTGCTCAGTCGGTGTTAATTGGCGTCCACCTTGAGTGAAGTTATTCTCAATTAAACGCTCTCGATTGACGCATTGCCACAGTGTTGGAGACCAAACCAACAAGTACATCGCGATAAACTCAGACAGCGTGACCAAGTGGTTTTCACAATCGGTAGAACTAAAAATCGGCACGCCACGATTCGGGAAGAACTTATCGAGCATGGATTCTGAAGCGGTGTGGTGCGGTAAATAGTGATGACGCTGATATAAGTGATATTCACTGCTATACAGTGCGTCACTGCTGTTGATTTCTTTAATTTGTGAGTCGGTCGGTAAGCTCTCACCAACAAGACCAAGCTGTTGAATCACTTGTTGAATAGCATCAAGTGTTGGGCCTGCCACATGGTCGGCGTAAATCTGGTCGCCGCTCATCATCAGTATGTCAGGTCTTTCAGCGACGGTTTGATCGGCGATCTTGTTATCGGCTGCGACTAGGCTGTCTTTGCTTGGATGATGCGGATTACGGCAAGAGCCATGCAGAATATAATCAGCCGAGGTTGATATCTTAAACTCAACGCGAGATTTACCGTTGTAAACAAGGTGAGGGGCGAGCTCTTTCAGTGAACCTGACTCTGTGTGAATGTCATATTCAAGAAGCGTATTAGTCGGAAACTCACCTTGTAAGCGAATTAGCGTTACCCACGCATGCGTACCGATTTGAATCGAATCATGCTCTTCAAGCGATGAGCTATAAAACGGTTGGTCTTGTTTTGGTTGAGAATGCTCTTTTTTGTTCGAAAAGCCTGTTTCACGACTATGCTCAGTTTCACGAATGTGCTCAGTTTCACGAATATAAATATCAGCCCGGCCAACAAGAGGCGAGCTGGTGGCCAACCAAAGTACTACTTCAGTAGCGGTGGTTTTTCTTAAAATGGGTCCGGCGAGTAACAGGGGAAGAGATGATGTCGTAGAGGGTTTCAATACGGTACCTAAAATCATTGGTGGTTAGTCGTCGTGGAGTTCTTTTGTTTCGTGTTCTGCTATTTCAGACTCGGTTGCTTCTGGTTTTATGATCTTGAGTTCTGTCATTTCAGGCTCGGTTGCTTCTGGCTTTATGATCTTGAGTTCTCTCATTTCAGACTCAGTAGCCTCAAGCTCCGTCATTTCAGATTCCGTTGATTCAAGCTCTGTTGATTCGGATTCTGTTGATTCAAGAACTTCGATAACTTCCGAGCTAGAAAGTTCATGACCCATTAGAAATATTGCCAATAGGGCATCTGCTTTGGTCTTGGTATCGGAAGGCTCGTCTAACAACAGTTCGAGCTTTTCTCGAATCATAGCAATCTCGTGCTCAACAAAGCCACGGCCTTCTTCATCCCCTTGATTGTCTTCAGGGGCATTATCGAATTCAAGAAATAGCATGTCGCCGTCTAGGTTGGTATCCACCAAACGCTCGGGCAGCCATGCCTCACCCACAACAATATCTGGATCGGAATCTTTGGGTAACTGATCTATAATGTTTTGTAATTCGGAGACTTTCACAATACTTTCATTTAACCGAGAATATTCTACATTGTAACGGTCAATGCCGATCAAACCTAAAAATAGTTAGCCATCATGGTTAATAAATGTCTATTCAGTTACACAATATTTATTACAAAGAGTAATTACATAAGAATGAAGCTCAAATATTTACCGACTCTCACTTCAACTGGAGTGGCTTTACTAAGTAGCGCTTTCCTAAGTGCTAATGCGTGGGCTGCTGAAGAACAAGAGTGGGGCATCGCTGCAATGTTCCGTACTGCAAGCATCCCTTATGACACGTCTGGTGGTGACCAATCGGTTAACTCATTCGTACCGATGCTGTTTTTCAAGAACGACTATGTGTTCATTGATGGTACCGAGATGGGTGCTTATCTTTATCAAACAGATGACGAGAAATGGTCTTTTAATGCTATTTCTCGCATGCGTTTTATTGATATCCCAGCTTCTGAGCAGAACGCAATTGAAGGCGATACTGCGGACTTCGGTGCTCAACTGACTTACCAACTTGATGGTCCTTGGTCTGTCGAGACGGAATTAATGAGCGACAGTGAATTCAACCTCCACGGTAACTTACGTGCGAAAGCCAAGTATGAAACCGGAGATTGGGAGTTTTACCCAAGTGCGACACTTCGTTACAAAAGTGCTGATTTCAATAGCGAGTATTACTCAGCGTCTAATGAAACCATTGGTGCAGGTGTAGATCTGAATGTCGGCGTTGAAGCGCGTTACCATGTGGCTTCAAACTTGTACTTATTGGGTTCAACCGGTGTGACTCGATTAGATGATAATGCCTATGATTCGTCGATAGTTGAAGACCGTTATCAAGGTGAATTGTACCTTGGCTTTGGTTTCTTTAACGACAAAGAGAAAGCGCCGAAACCTAAGCTGAGCAATGCGCCGTATTTACGTGTCGCACACGGCTGGGCTACGCCATCCAATATTGGCGACATCATGAAGTTCAATAGAGAGAAAGACGAATACAACAACCAGTTGACCTCGTTCTTCTATGGCCACCCGTTAACCGATGAGATCTTCGGCTTTCCATTGGACATCTACCTAACGCCAGGTATCGCGCATCATTGGAGTTCAGAGGTTCAATCAAGCAGCACTGAATACATCATCGCAATCAAAGCGTACTACACCTTTGATTGGCCAACTCAGTGGCGTGTTGGTGTGGCAGAAGGTATGTCTTACATCGATTCGATTACCTATATCGAAGGCTCTGAGATGGACCGTAAAGGTTACACAGCAAGCCATCTGTTGAATTACTTAGACTTCTCATTCGATGTAAACGTCGGCGACTTGATTGGTAAGAATGACTTGAACAATTTATGGTTCGGTTACTCATTGCATCACCGTTCTGCAATCTTTGAAAACGCGTCCCAGTTCGGACGAATCAAAGGCGGCAGTAACTACAACACGGTATATTTCCAATACGAGTTCTAAGCGTAGTTTTTAGCTGTTCTTTTTAATCGTGGTTTTTGACTGTCATTTTCGTAGAGACAGTTTTTAACGTTAGCTTTAAGCCAGAGTTTACTAAGTACGACTTGCATTTGACCTCGCTTCTATAGCTCCTGCGAGTGTTAGCGAGATTAATCAGCCTGATAGCAAAAGGTTTTCCCTTTGCTGTCAGGCTTTTTTGTGGTTCATCGCGGATTAGCGGGAACTAAAAACAAAAACGGTAGTAAGTGATATGGTTTAGTCGCCAAACAAAAATCATACACAAACTACCGTTTCTATGCCGAATCATACTTTCCTATCTTCATTCTGGGAAGGCTTTCAAATAGTAAAGTCTCTCCAGACAGCATCACTTATTACCCTGACTCTTAAACCTAGCTCTGAGGCTAAATGCCTTTGTGGTCTTGAGGCCGAAGCTATCCATGAGTATCAATGGCGTCACGTAAAGGATGCCATGTTGCTCGGTGTGCCTGTTGAACTTTCCGTTCAAACTCGAAGGATTAAGTGTCGTGACTGCGGCATAAAAACAGAATCTCTCTCTTGGTTAGAGCCTTATGCTCGTATAACAAAGCGCCTAAAAAGCTATATAGAACAACTGCTACCCCTGCTTCCCATTAAGCATATATCCCAAATTACGGGCGTTCATTGGCACACCATTAAAGAAATAGATAAACGCCGACTTCGACAAGTGGTGCCGCCAGTGAAATGGGGTGAGCTAAAGCAGCTCGTGATGGATGAGTTCGCCATCTTTAAAGGGCATCGATATGCCACCGTCATCGCTGATGCGAAGACTCATCAAGTCATTTGGGTTGGATTAGGCCGCAGCCGCAAGGACATACGGCCGTTCTTCGAGCAGCTAGGCGAGAATGGGGTAAATATCGAAGCAGTAGCGATGGACATGAATACGGCTTTTGACCTTGAAGTTCAAGCGCACTGCCCGAACGCAAAAATCGTTTACGACTTATTCCATGTTGTTGCTAAGTTCGGTCGCGAGGTGATGGATAGAGTCAGAGTCGACCAAGCCAACAAACTCAAGCAAGATAAAAAAGCGAGGCAATGGGTGAAGCGCTCACGGTGGGTACTGCTGAAAAATAGAGGCAACTTAAATACACGTCAAGATAGCTATCTTACTGAAATATTGAATATCAATAAGGACTTAATGACCACTTATATACTCGGAGCCCAACTCAAAGAGCTTTGGTATTGTGAATCCGAAGGGCACGCGAAGGGGCTCTGGGACACGTGGTGGGAACAAGTGCAAGAGAGTGGAATTAAGCCATTGAAAGAGTTCGCACGAAAACTGAGTCCTTATCTTCACGGCATTATCGCATCGGCAAGTTATCCGTTGAACACCTGCACACTGGAAGGGATAAACAACAAGATAAAGTTAATCAAGCGAATGGGGTATGGGTATCAAGATACAGACTACTTCTTCTTGAAGATAAAAGCGGCTTTCCCCGGAAAGCCGCGATGAACCTTTTTTGTTTGAGACTTGTGATATAATCGCGCGAGTTTAATAAGTACAAGAATAGGACACGCTTTGACTTCGTCTCCGGAAAAAGCAGACAACAACAAGAATGCAGCACAGCCAAGTTCTCCACAGAACGAAGCGAAATCAAATAAGCCTGCATCGAACCGACCTGCTAAACAACTAAAAGCTAAACAACCAAAAGCTAAACCTGCCGATCGTTCAGCAGCAGCCAATACAAAAGCATCTCAAAATAGCCCAGCTTCTCTTCGTAAAGCGCTCAACGAATGTATGATGCGCGATCGCTTCCGTTTGAGTAAGCGAATTGCTGGTGCGAGTAGAATTAAGAACGAACAATCCAAGAACGTTGTCTTCGATGAGATTGCGTTAGATATTGCCAAGTCAATGATGACGGCAAATCAGCGTGCCTCGCACAAACCAACCATCGAATACCCAGAGATTCTCCCTGTTAGCCAAAAGCGCGATGATATTGCGAAAGCCATTTCTGAAAACCAAGTGGTTATCGTAGCGGGTGAAACGGGTTCGGGTAAAACCACTCAGTTACCAAAGATTTGTTCTGAGCTTGGCCGTGGCCGCATGGGCTTAATTGGCCACACTCAGCCTCGTCGTCTTGCGGCACGTTCAGTTGCCAACCGCATTGCGGAAGAGATGGAAACACAGTTGGGTGATTTTGTTGGTTATAAGGTTCGTTTTAACGACCAAATATCTGATAACACACAAATCAAATTGATGACCGACGGTATTCTACTGGCGGAAATTCAGCATGACCGCTTCTTAAGCCAATACGACACCATCATTATCGATGAAGCCCACGAACGTAGCCTGAACATTGACTTCATCATGGGTTACCTAAGAGAACTTCTGCCAAAGCGTCCTGATCTTAAAGTTATCATTACATCAGCGACCATCGATCCAGAACGTTTCTCGAAGCACTTTAACAATGCGCCGATTATTGAAGTATCAGGTCGTACTTACCCAGTTGATACGCGTTACCGCCCACTAGGTGGTGATGAAAGTGATTCAGATCGTGACCAAATCGAAGGTATATTTGAAGCCGTTGATGAGCTGTGTGATGAAGGCCAAGGCGATATCTTGATCTTCATGAACGGTGAACGTGAAATTCGTGACACTGCCGATTCTTTAAGTAAACGTAACCTGCGTGATACTGAGATTGTTCCGCTGTACGCGCGTCTATCGGCGGGTGAGCAGAACCGTATCTTCCAGTCTCACACTGGTCGACGCATCGTTCTGGCGACCAACGTGGCAGAAACCTCGTTAACCGTTCCGGGCATCAAGTATGTCATCGACCCGGGTACGGCGCGTATCAGCCGATACAGCTATCGTACCAAGGTACAACGCCTACCGATTGAACCAGTATCTCAAGCGAGTGCTAACCAGCGTAAAGGTCGTTGTGGTCGTGTTGCTGAAGGTATCTGTATTCGTCTGTATTCTGAGGAAGATTTCGAATCACGCCCAGAGTTTACTGACCCAGAGATCCTTCGTACTAACCTAGCATCGGTTATCCTTCAGATGACTGCGCTAGGCTTGGGCGACATTCAAGCATTCCCATTTGTTGAAGCGCCAGATAAACGTAATATTCAAGATGGTGTAAGGCTGCTTGAAGAGTTGGGTGCGATCGCGACAGTCGAACCGTCTGCGAACAAAAACAAGAATCATGGCGACGACAAGAAGAAGCTAACCGCGATTGGTCGCAAGCTCGCTAAGCTGCCGATTGATCCACGTTTAGCTCGTATGGTGATTGAAGCGCCAAGTAATAGATGCCTGCACGAAGTGATGGTAATTGCTTCTGCGTTGTCTATTCAGGATCCGCGTGAGCGCCCATCAGACAAACAACAATCGTCTGACGATAAGCACAAACGCTTCTTCGATAAAGAGTCAGATTTCATCACGTTTGTGAACCTTTGGGATTACGTTAAGCAGCAACAAAAAGAGCTGTCGAGTAACCAGTTCCGCAAACAGTGTAAGCAAGATTACCTGAACTATTTACGTATCCGTGAATGGCAAGATGTGTACTTCCAAATTCACCAAGCAATGCGTGAATTGGATACCAAGCTGAATACAGAGCCGGGCAGCTACGATGGCATTCACATGTCACTGCTATCAGGCTTGCTTTCGCACATCGGTATGAAAGACCAAGAGAAGAATGAATATCAAGGTGCTCGTAACGCACGCTTCCATATCTTCCCTGCGTCTGGCTTATTTAAGAAACAACCAAAGTGGACCATGTCTGCTGAGCTGGTGGAAACCTCAAAACTTTGGGGTCGTGTTATCGCTAAGATTCAGCCTGAATGGATTGAACCACTAGCAAAACACCTGATTAAGCGCAGCTACAGCGAACCACATTGGTCGAAGAAGCAAGCGGCCGTAATGGCACACGAAAAAGTGATGCTTTACGGAATCCCAATCATCCCGAAACGTTTGGTGAACTACGGAGCGATTGATGCCACTGTCAGCCGTGAGTTGTTCGTGCGCAGCGCGTTGGTAGAAGGTGAGTGGGAAACTAAACATGCCTTCTTCAAGCAGAACCGTAAGCTACTGCAAGAAGTAGAAGAGCTAGAACATAAATCGCGTCGTCGTGACATCTTGATCGACGATGATGAGCTGTTCGATTTCTATGACCAACGTGTTGGTGAAGAGGCCGTTTCAGGCCGTCACTTTGATTCATGGTGGAAACAAACCAGCCAAAAAACACCTGAGTTGCTGAACTTTGAAAAGTCGATGCTGTTCCGAGGCGATGCAAGCCACGTTACTGATTTGGATTACCCGAATTTCTGGCACCAAAATGGTATCAAGCTGAAGTTGAGCTACCAATTTGAGCCGGGCGATGACAACGATGGTGTAACGGTACATATCCCGCTGCCTATCTTGAACCAAATCGACCAAAACGGCTTTGATTGGCAGATCCCAGGCCTACGTCAGGAACTGGTGATCAGCTTAATTAAGTCGCTACCAAAAACGCTACGCCGTAACTTTGTACCTGCGCCAAACTACGCCGATGCGTTCTTGGCTCGTGTTACACCGTTAGAAGCTCCGTTGTTGGATTCTCTTGAGAAAGAGCTCCGTCGCATGACGGGTGTAGAAGTGGTACGTGATGACTGGAAGTTAGACCAGATTCCAGAGCACTTAAAGGTAACATTCCGCGCTGTAGATCATCGCAAGCGTAAGCTTAAAGAACAGAAAGACTTGCATGAATTGAAAGAGAGCCTAAAAGACAAGGTTCAAGAAACGCTTTCTAAAGTGGCAGACGATGACATCGAACAGCAAAACCTGCATACGTGGAGCTTTGGTGAGTTACCAAAAGTCTACCAACAGAAGCGTGGCGGCTACGATGTTAAAGCCTTCCCAGCGCTGGTGGATTCTAAAGACAGCGTAGAGATCAAATTGTTCGAAACCGAGCAAGAGCAGATCTCGGCAATGAAATCGGGTCAGCGTCGTTTAATCCTGTTGAACGTGCCATCGCCGATCAAATATTTGCACTCTAACTTGCCGAACAAATCTAAGCTTGGCTTGTATTTCAACCCATACGGACAGGTGCTCGATCTTATCGATGACTGTATCGCTTGTGGTATTGATAAGCTGATTGAAGAGAAGGGCGGTTTGGTTTGGGAACCAGAGCAGTTTGAAGCACTGAAAGAACACGTACGTGCAGAGCTGGGCGACAGCGTGGTTGAGATTGCTCAACAGGTTGAAACCATCCTAACGACCGCATTCAGCATCAGTAAGAAGCTCAAAGGACGTGTCGATCTTTCAATGGCATTCGCACTTTCTGACATAAAAGCTCAGGTAGAAGGTTTGATTTTTAAGGGGTTTGCCACAGAATGCGGGTGGAAACGCCTGCCGGATATTCTACGCTATATGAGAGCGATTGAACGCCGCATGGAAAAACTGCCGATTGACCCGAACAAAGATCGCTTGCATATGATCAAAGTTGAGTCAGTAATGAATGATTACAAAGAGCTGCTGAATAAAATCCCAAAAGGGATCGCGGTTCCAGAAAATGTAAAAGAGGTGCGTTGGATGGTAGAAGAGCTTCGTGTAAGCTTCTTCGCACAGCAGCTCGGAACGCCTTACCCAGTATCAGATAAGCGTGTTAAAAACGCGATTGATGCTTGCTAAGGAATAAAGCTAGACGCAATAGCAAGGTTTAGGTATAAATCTTGCTTATTGCATTACTAATTGAATAGTTATTACATACAGGGCGACTTGGTGGCAATTTATTACCACTCAAGGCCTGCCACTAGGACGAAAAAGGTCGAATATGAAAAAAACGTTATTGGCACTAGCACTGCTAGGTGCATCTTCAACAGCAATGGCTGATTCTTGGTTGTACGGCGGCGTAATGGGTGGTCAAAACTCATTAGGTAATGAAGAAGAAACAGCGATGGGTATCCACGTGGGTACAGGCATCCTGCCACTAATCGGTATTGAAGCGGGTTACTGGGATCTTGGTTCTTTCGACAGCGTTAAGTACGGCAACCGTGACCTTACAAACCTAGATGCAAGCACTGCTTACCTAGCGATCAAGCCAAGCATCGACTTCGGTCCTCTTCACGTATACGCGAAGGCTGGTGTTCACTCTTACGATCTTAAATCTGACGGCTTCAAGCAATCAGGAGAGGATATCATGTACGGTGTAGGCGCTGAATACTTCATCTTTGGCCCACTATCTGTAGGCGCTAGCTACCAAAACTTCAAAATGAAAGATGACGACTCTGGCGTATTTACGCTAAACGCAACTATCCACCTACTGTAATTGTTTATAGTGAGTGACGAGCTGATAGTTAGTCACTTACTTACAGTTAATGATGGATGTTCGTTAAAGAGTTCGTAAGAATTCATAAAAAATGCCAGCTTGATAGCTGGCATTTTTGTATCTGTAGAATAGTAATGTCGCTGACTTAAGCGGTATAAGTTAAGCGAGCAGCGCTATTTCTTACTGTTTAGAATCTTCTGAATTCTTGGGTTAATCGCTTTGCCGTGTTGGCTTTCATACTCTTCGCGTTTCAAGTCGTTCAAGTTCTTCACTGAGTTAGCGGCAAGCAGGAACTGCGGCAATTCTGTTTCCAGCATGCCTTTCTCATCTAAACGCTTTGCTTCCAAGTAGTATTTCTTAAACAGGCCATCGAGCTTGTTTTCAGCCGTACGCTTTAAGTCGTACAGTTTGTTTTGGATTAACCACTTCTCAATCTTGTTCACAGCAGTGCGCGACAATACACGAATACGGCTATCAAGCAGCTCTTCTTCAGTCAAAGAATCTTTAAGGATCCAAAGCTCACCCATTTGCGGCGGCCAACTGTTTCCAAGTTGAATACGCTCATGGCAGTGCATTAGCACACGGTTAAGGCCGTCTGAGTCAACAGAGTGGGCAAACTCAAGAAACTTACCGCTCGGTTCACTACCGTATTGGTATTCCCACTGAGTTTCGTACACGCTCAAGAAAGAACCGAACACATGGATACACCAATCGGTTAGCTCAAGCTCTGCTGGATCTTGATCAACAACAGGCACTTGTTGAGACGCACCAGAGCCCGCAGCGTTTGGTGTCGCTACTTTTACTTCTGTACTTTGTGCTTCAATCACTTCAGGTACTTTAGGCTGTACTGTAGCGTCAGGAACAACAGGTTGAGCTGGCTCAGAAGGTTGGCTTTTTGCCTTTTTGAATGAGCTGCTGCCTGAAGCGTTCAGATGGGCTAAGCTTTTGTCTATACCCATTTCCTTGAGCTTGTCCTGCATTTCCTGAATATTGAGAGGTCTTCTGCTGTTGTTGTCTTTCATTTTGCTTCTCGTTAACTAGCCAGTACTGCAGCTTGGATTCAATCCGAGATAATGGCATTAATTCATTGGCTTTGGCTTTATACCAGAGGACAAATTTCTTCCATACTAAACTATGGTCACCGGTCAAACCGGAGAATTTAAACGCACGTTCTGCCCATGATGGTATCTCTTCTTCGTTGAGATCATGAGTAGAGACGGTGTTGCTGTTCATTGAGCCTCGGCTTTGTGGGCGAGGGGCATACTGCGTATGTTGCATCGGTGCCGGCGCTGGCTGAAACTTTGGTGCAGGTGCAGGTGCAGTAGAGTAAACCGGTATGCTATTGGTCGGTTGAGCTTCAACTTGAACCGCAGCTTGCTCTCTTTCAATGAGCATTTTGAAAACGTGTATTTCTTTTTTGTCTCGATAATCTACTTTTACTTTATCGAGAAAACCTTGGTCGACTAAGCACTTAAGGCAGTCGGCTAAACCGAACGTCGAGAGAGCACAAAGTTGACCTGCCGCTTGCAAGCATACATTGGTGTAACCGAATTCATCAGCACCATCTGCAAGCATCAATAAAACCAGCTTTTCTGCTGGGCTAGAAGTATTCACTTGCCAAGCTAAATAAGAATATTTGGCGCTCAATATCGTGTTCTCAAAAAAGGTAAGTCGTTGTCACTATTGTAAGTCACCCCTTACCGAATTTATAGCAACTTAACAGAAAACGACATTAGTAAGCCAAATATTGACCATAAGGAGAGGTCTGCCCCAAAAAGTAAGCCTACACTCATTCATTTTAGGTCAGAAGGTGGCTAAAGATGGGGTTTACGGTCGTATTTTTCGTGTCTGATTCTGCACCAAGGCTTAAAATAATGTGGTCTATTAACGTTCAGAATGAGCTTCTAACTTTCGTGTTGTCTTCATGAAAATGCCAACCTTCTCTCTCTAGTGACTGTTGATGATTTCTTTATCTACTTATTGACCTATTTATCCATACATTCATAAGTTGTATTTAATTTATAAAACACCTTGATATGATCAATATTTGCGCTATTATGACGATAAGTCAGAAATGACGAAGCGTCATAAAATGGTTAACCACATGAATTTACTATTCGTGTTAATATATTGGACAGGAGCGTTTTAAATGCTGATTAAGCTTAGGTAATAGCTAAGCTCAAATACGGACTGAAAAATTATGTTTGGCTTTGGTTGTAAAGGCGATAAACAAAGTATCTTTGGTTGCAAGGCGGTGCTGTCTAAGAAGCAGCAATCCATAGCCGACCGAGAAGTAGAATTGATGTTGTTAGCAAAAGATCTGGTTCGAGAACAAGGGTTCGGAAATCTAACGATGGATAGGCTAACGGCGGCAAGCTCTTATTCTAAAGGTACGATATACAATCATTTTTGCAGCAAAGAAGACGTGGTTTTAGCGTTATGTATTCATTCTCTAAAGTCTGAGGCACTGTTGTTTGCTCGTTCTGGAGAGTTTGAAGGCAACTCACGCGAAAAGATTGTGGCATTGCATGTTGCGTACCGAGTTTATGCTCGTATGGAACCGGTATTATCAACTTGCGCGATTATGGCGAAAAGCCCATGGGTACTAGAGAAAGCCTCCAGTGCACGCGTGGCCGAGATGAATCAATTAGAAGAAATCGTTATCGAACAAGCGGATCTGCTCGTCAATCAAGCAGTAGAAGCCGGTGACCTAAAGTTCTCTTCTGGCGTGGGTTCAGATGCCATCGTATTCGCCAACTGGTCAATCGCATTTGGTTCAAATGCTTTGTCTCAGAATGCTTCAAACAGTCATTGTATCAAGCGGTTACAAGACCCGTATTCAGTATTACATAACGCGAACATGATTTTAGACGGCCTCAACTGGCAGCCCCTTTCGAGTGATTGGGATTACCGTAAAACCTGGCGCCGTGTAGAACAAGAACTGTTCAGTGAAGAAGTCGCTTACTTAGAGTCAGTAGGTCGATAAGCTTCAACTAAGCCCACCTATGTGGGTTTATTAATAACCATTAGTGACGATTCGTCATAAACTTAAGTTTAGCCTAGTGTAGTTTTGGTTTTCTTGAGTGTATGACTAAGAATTGTGTTTTTGTCAGCTTCGGCTGGCTTTTTAAGACACAACTATGACGAATCGTCACAAATGGAGACTGTGATGGAACATGACAGCCAGAAGCCCGCTTTCGATCACCAAAATCGAGATAACCGTAATGTCGATAGCGTAAACGGGGATCTAAATAACAGTTGGCACTCAATACCGACCAAGCGTTCGTTTATCGTTCTGCTGGTGGTTTTTTCAATCATCATGCTCTCTGCATTAGGGGCGAAGAACCTCTACTTTAGAGGGGACTACAACATATTCTTCGAAGGCACCAACAAACAGTTGATGGCGTTCGATGAAATTCAAACTACCTTTGCGAAAACCGACAACCTTGCGATTGTTGTCGCACCTGAAGGCGGCAATGTCTTCACTCCAGAAACCCTCACCTTAATTCAAAACCTCACGGTCGATGCGTGGCAGATCCCGTACTCAAGCCGTGTCGATTCGCTTGCCAATTATCAGTATACCGAAGCCGTTGAAGACGACTTGTTAGTGGAAGACTTGCTGTACGAAGAATACGAGCACACGCCAGAGCGGATCGCCAAAGTAAAACAGATCGCGCTCAACGAACCACTGCTTAAGAATGCATTGGTATCGGCCTCCGGCGATGTGACCATTGTTAACGTGACGGTGCAATTGCCCGAAGTGGACAAAACGGCGGAAGTGCAAGAAGTCATTGCGGCCATCAACGCCATGATTGACCGCTACGAGGCACAATATCCTAATGTCGAATTCCACAAGGCGGGCATCATTGCCATGAATAACGCCTTTATGACCTCGGCTCAAGAAGACAGCTCAACACTGGTGCCGTTAATGCTGTTAGTGGTGTTGGTGTTCCTAACCTTTATGCTGCGCTCGTTCTTTAGCGTGCTTGCTACCTTAGTTGTGATTATCTCTTCGATTGTCGCGACCATGGGTTTGTCTGGCTGGGCAGGGATGTTCCTCAGCACCGCAACGGTTAACGTGCCAACCTTGGTGTTAACCCTTGCTGTTGCCGATTGTGTTCACGTGATTGTGACCATGAGACAAGCGATGCAACGCGGTATGGAGAAAGCCCAAGCCATTCAATACAGCATCAAGCTTAATGCGATGCCGATTTTGATTACTTCTGTCACCACCGCGATTGGCTTCTTGATGATGAACATGTCGGATTCTCCAGTATTGCGAGACTTCGGTAACTTGTCGGCATTGGGCGTGATCATCGCGTGTTTCCTATCCGTGACTATGCTGCCTGCGCTGTTAAAACTATTGCCAGTAAAGACTTTACCAGCCAATGAAGCAGCGGAAAGCAAAGTCACTTTCATGGATAAACTGGGCGACTTTGTCGTAGCGAACCGTAAAGCACTGCTGCCTATTTCTACCTTAGTGATTGTTGGCGCAGCCGCGTTAATTCCATTGAACAGAGTGAATGATGAATCGGTGAAGTATTTCGATACCTCAAGCGAGTTCAGACAAGCGGCAGACTTCATGGAACAGACCGTAAGCGGCATGACGACCATCAGTATTGCGGTGAAAACCAACGAATCTCAAGCGATTGCTGATCCTGTATTCCTGCAAGCGATTGGTGACTTTACCGATTGGCTACGCATACAACCAGAAACCGATCATGTGGCCACGCTTTCCGATGTTTACATGCGTTTGAATAAGAACATGCATGGCGATGATGACAGCTACTACCAACTGCCGCTTAACCGTGAACTTGCGGCGCAATACCTACTGCTTTATGAGATGTCTCTGCCTTATGGTTTGGACTTGAACAACCAAATCAACGTCGATAAATCATCGATAAAAATGGTACTGACGGTCGACAACCTAGGCAGCGTGGAATTGGTGGAACTCGAAGAGCGTATTTACTCATGGTTTGCAGCCAATGCGCCTCAATATGAAGTGGTGGCATCTAGCCCGTCGCTGATGTTTGCCCATATCGGGGAAACCAACATGGCGAGCATGCTATCAACTCTGCCTATCACCTTAGTACTTATCTCTGGCTTGATGATCTTTGCATTGCGCTCGGTTCGCTTGGGCATTATCAGCCTAGTACCAAACATTGCCCCGGCGATTATTGGCTTTGGTTTGTGGGCGCTTATCTCCGGTGAAATCAACCTTGGTCTGTCCGTCGTAGTCACGCTCACGCTGGGTATTGTTGTCGATGATGCGGTGCATTTCTTAAGTAAATACCAACGAGCACGATTAGAAGGTAAATCAGCAGAGGAAGCCGTTCGTTACGCCTTCCACACCGTCGGTCGCGCATTGTGGATCACCACGGTTGTGTTAGTGGCGGGTTTCTCTGTATTGGCGATGTCGAGCTTCAGACTCAATTCCGACATGGGCTTACTCAGTGCGATTGTGATTTTTATTGCGCTGGTGGTCGACTTCATCTTGTTACCAAGCTTGCTGATGATCTTCGACAAACAGACTCACTATTCAGATAAACCTCAGCACGAATCAAAGCTATCTAAAGAAGAGCAATCTAGCCCGTCTAAACCAGTTGGCGAACTGACTACTTCAACCAAATAAGGAATCGTCAGCCTGCTGCGGTGGGCTGACTCAAGGAGATCATTATGAATAGCTTTAAACAATCATTCGTTACTACATTATTTACCGTTAGCTCATTAACTGTCAGCACGTTAACAATAGGCACACTCGCAGCTTTTCCAGCGTTAGCCGACCCTGCAAAAGGTCTAGAAATTGCTGAACAACGTAAAGCCGTTGATATGGGGTGGGGTGATTCTGTTGCGACCATGGAAATGCTACTTCGCAACAAACAAGGCGAAAGTAGCTCGCGCCTAATGCGATTGAAGTCGTTAGAGGTTGATGACGATGGTGATAAAGGGCTGACCATTTTTGATGAGCCACGTGACGTAAAAGGTACGGCTTTCTTGAACCACTCACACATAGCGAAATCAGATGATCAATGGCTGTATCTGCCAGCATTGAAACGAGTAAAACGCATCTCTTCACGTAACAAATCGGGCCCGTTTATGGGCAGTGAATTTGCTTACGAAGACTTGAGCTCGTTCGAGCTAGGAAAGTACACCTTCAACTACATTGAAGACGCCAAAATCGAAGGCGTGGATACCTTTGTATTGGAGCAAGTTCCGACCGACAAAAACTCTGGCTACACCATGCAGAAAGTATGGCTAGACCAACAATATTACCGCCCAGTTCAAGTGGAGTTTTACGACCGTAAAGGCGCATTGCTAAAAACCCTGTCGTTCCAAGACTACAAACAATACCTAAACCAATACTGGCGCGCGCACATCATGTCGATGCAAAACCACCAAACAGGCAAAAGTACGGTATTAACCACGACAGATTTAGCGTTCCAGACCGGTCTTAAGGACAAGGATTTTCAAAAAAACACACTTAAACGTGCAAAGTAAGGCAAGAATATGAAAAGGATTGTGTTAACAGGAACGCAGTTATCCTTAACCTTGGCGGCGACCGTTGGGCTAATGCAGGTGTCGTTGCCATGTGTGGCGGCAGGTTTTAGCTCTGAGTTCGTAGAACAGGTCACCCCACAGCTCGCAGGGCAGGTTAACCTTGAACACAGGCAGTTCTTTAGCGACGGCTTGCAAGGGCAAGATAAAGGGCAAAGCTCACTGGTGTTGCAACCGGAGTTTTACTGGGAGCAACAAGAGGGCAATAGCAGCTTTACCTTCACGCCGTTTTATCGCCTAGACAGCGAAGACGATGAGCGAACCCATGGTGACGTTCGTGAAGCTCTGTACCTCAATTATTGGGACGATTATGAACTGCGAGTGGGTGTCGGCAAAGTGTTCTGGGGCGTGACTGAATCAGCGCACTTAGTGGACGTAGTAAACCAAACCGATGCGATTGAATCGGTCGATGGCGAATCGAAATTGGGTCAGCCTATGGTGCACTTTACGTCCATCAAAGACTGGGGAACCATTGATGCTATGTTACTGCCATATTTTCGTGAACGTACCTTTGCAGGGGGAGACGGTCGGTTAAGAACGCCCGTACCCGTTTCAGACGATGCGCTTTACGAATCATCGAAAGAAGAAAAGCACGTCGATGTAGCACTGCGCTATAGCCAAATGTACGGCGATTGGGATGTCGGTTTAAGTTATCTAGGTGGTACGAACCGAGACCCTTATTACCGTGTAGAAGGCAATGAGCTCAAGCCGTATTACGCGCAAATGCAGCACTTCGGGCTCGATGTGCAAGGCATTATGGGCGACTGGTTATGGAAGCTGGAAAGCATCTATCGTGACAGCTACGACAACCACACAGGTGTCGCGACAGGCTTTGAATACACATGGGTTGGCGCGCTAGAGTCGTATTGGGATATTGGCTTTATTGCTGAATATCTGTACGACAGCCGAGGCAACAATGCCCAAAGTGTCGGTCAAAACGATGTGTTTCTTGGAGCGCGCTTCGCCTTGAACGATGAAGACGGGACCGAGGTGTTAACGGGCATTACTCAAGACTTAGATAACAGCGATGTCTACAGTGCAAAGCTCGAAGCATCTAGCCGTATTAACAACAACCTCAAGTGGCGATTAAACGCATGGTTGTTTGAGAACGAAACCCCAGAAGACTTGTTGTTCTTTGCGCGTAAGGATGATTTTGTTGAACTGGCGTTGGAATATTATTTTTAGTATTTCCTACGAGTTAGTATTTCCAACCATTTAGCATGTCCAAAAAAAATGGCATTTCCAACAAGTTAGCATTTCCCGAAAAGCTAGCATTGGTTTCGTGAGGCGTTCTTGTTAAAGGGAACGTCTCAAATTTAAGATGAGC
Organism: Vibrio sp. QJM3NY_39; assembly: GCF_057785895.1. Classification (NCBI taxonomy): domain Bacteria; kingdom Pseudomonadati; phylum Pseudomonadota; class Gammaproteobacteria; order Vibrionales; family Vibrionaceae; genus Vibrio; species Vibrio sp. QJM3NY_39. The sequence continues at coordinate 1,463,786 of NZ_CM173505.1, forward strand.
CATATTTAGAATGTTCAAAGTCGTATTTTTATAAAATGGATCAAACAATCGAATAGTCCCACAGGTAAAATGGTTATATTTTTCGAGCATCTATAACCTCCGAATATGCATGTGAAATGTGCTGGTGGTATCGGCCCTAAGGGATATATGAATTCATTCAATTGGGATAATAACTTTGAAACAGGCATTGGTGTCGTAGACGAACAACATCAATACCTTGTTGGTTTTATCAACCACTACGGAAACCTGTTGTCAGAGAATACTATCTCTATAGACGACATGAGCGTCGCTTTACTCGATCTCACACGCTATGCCGAATTTCATTTTAAAGAAGAAGAATCTTTAATGAGAGATTGCGGTGTATACGATTTACATATTGAAGAACACATCAAAGTTCATCGCATGTTTATGCGAGATATCTACAGCATGCAAGCATTCATCTTGGAAGAAGATCAGTCGTCAGCACGGCAGTTACTTGATTTCCTAATCCATTGGCTTGCATACCACATCCTCGGTATCGACCAAAACATGGCTCGACAAGTGGCCGCGATAGAAAAGGGGGCAACACCTCAACAAGCGTTTGAAGCAGAAGAAAAGCAGAAAGACTCGTCAACCATCCCTTTACTCGCTGCTCTTAACGGCTTATTTGAACAAGTCTCTGAGCGCAACAAACAGTTGTTACGCTTCAACCAGTTACTCGAAGAAAAAGTCGAGGAACGTACGGCAGAGTTAAAACAAGCGAACAAGAAACTTGAAGAACTGTCGTTAACAGATTCACTCACTAAATTACCTAACCGTCGCAGTGCTTTTAAACAGTTAGCGGTACATTGGCAAGACTCAAAAGAACTTGGCATGCCTTTAGTGTGCATTATGATTGATGCCGACCACTTCAAGCGCATTAACGACACCAGTGGCCACGATGCAGGTGATTTGGTGTTACAAACCCTCGCGCGTGAACTGAAAAATGCGTTTCGCAATGACGATATTGTGTGTCGATTAGGGGGCGATGAGTTCTTGGTGATTTGCCCAGATACCGACCTTAAAGGCGGTATGCACATCGCGGAAACGACTCGACAGAAAGTGTCTGAATTAAAGGTTGAAACCAGTAATCAAGTTTGGATTGGCAGTATTAGTGTCGGTGTGGCTGAAATAACCCAAGAATTCGGGTCCATGAATGAGTTGGTTAAAGCCGCCGATGAGTCCGTTTATTTAGCGAAAAACGCGGGCAAAAACAGCGTGTGCTCGATTCAGATATCGAACTCAGTTCCTTTAAAATCTAGAGCGCAGTTCCATTCAGATTTAGAGCACGGTTCACTTTAGACTTAGACTTAGACTTAGACTTAGACTTAGACTTAGAGCTCAGTTCACCTCAGATCCAGAACGTAGCTCGCTTTTAATTTAGAACATAACTTACGTCAGATTTAGAACACAGTTCACTTTAGTTTTAGAGCTCCGCTCGCTTCAAATCTAGAGCCTAGCCGCTTTAAATCTAAAACCTAGCTCACCTCCAAATAAAGAAGTGGAACCAGTAATTGTTCCACTTCTTCTTACTCCTCATTAATATCCTGTTAAATTTGCCGTGTTTTTAGTCAATAACTTGCTCTTTTAACGATTCAATTTGGCATTGTTAGCGTGTTTGATTAGTATGTGTAGCTATCTAAAAAAACTAATCATCCGATACGGACACTACCAACTGGTAGATGAGGAAATGATGCAACATCTAGAAGAGATCATTGCTAATGCAACGACTGCTATTGATACAGCAGATTCGTTAGTCGCACTTGATGAAGTGCGAGTTCAGTATTTAGGTAAGAAGGGTGAATTAACTCTTCAACTACAAAGCCTAGGTAAACTTCCACCTGAAGAGCGTCGCACTGCTGGTCAAGAGATCAACAAAGCGAAAGGTGCTGTTCAACAAGCGATCGCAGCTCGCAAAGACGCACTTCAACGTGCAGAGCTTGAAGCGAAACTAGCTGAAGAAACTATCGATGTGAGCCTACCAGGTCGTCGCATTGAGAACGGTGGTCTTCACCCAGTTACTCGCACTGTTGAGCGTATCGAACAGTTCTTTGGTGAGCTTGGCTTTAGCACTGAGTCTGGCCCTGAGATCGAAGATGCATTCCACAACTTTGATGCACTAAACATCGCAGACGATCACCCAGCTCGTACTGATCACGATACTTTCTTCTTCAACCCTGATCTAATGCTACGTACGCACACTTCTGGTGTTCAAATCCGTACGATGGAAAACGGCAAACCGCCTTTCCGTTTCATTGCTCCGGGTCGTGTTTACCGTAACGACTACGATCAAACTCACACGCCAATGTTCCACCAAGTGGAAGGTATGTTAGTTGATGAGAACGTAAACTTCGCACAACTTAAAGGTATTCTTAACGATTTCCTTTGTAACTTCTTTGAAGAAGAAGTTGAAGTGCGTTTCCGTCCTTCATTCTTCCCGTTCACAGAGCCTTCAGCTGAAGTTGACGTGAAACGTAAAGATGGCAAATGGCTAGAAGTTCTAGGCTGTGGCATGGTTCACCCTAACGTACTTCGCTCTGTTGGCATCGACCCTGAGAAATACTCTGGTTTTGCATTCGGTATGGGTGTAGAGCGTCTAACGATGCTTCGTTACGGCGTAAATGACCTTCGTGCGTTCTTCGAGAACGACCTTCGTTTCCTTAAACAATTCAAGTAATCCGGGGCAGTCAAAACTATGAAATTCAGTGAATCTTGGCTACGCGAGTGGGTTAAACCTGCAATTAACAGCGAAGAGCTAGCTCACCAAATCACTATGGCTGGTTTGGAAGTTGACGATGTAGAACCTGTTGCGGGTGTTTTCACCGGCGTTAAAGTAGGTAAAGTGGTTGAGTGCGGTCAGCACCCAGACGCAGACAAACTACAAGTTACAAAGATCGATATTGGTGAAGCCGATCTTGATGGAAATAAAGAGCTTTTAGACATCGTATGTGGTGCATCTAACTGTCGTCTTGGCCTAACTGTAGCAGTAGCAACAGTTGGCGCAGTACTTCCTGGTGACTTCAAAATCAAGAAAGCAAAACTACGTGGCGTTCCATCGCACGGCATGCTTTGTTCTTTCTCTGAGCTAGGTATCGACGTAGAGTCTGACGGCATCCTTGAGCTGCCAGAAGGCACAACGCTAGGTATGGACGTACGTGAGCTTCTTGAGCTTAACGACGTAACTATCGACGTAGACCTAACAGCAAACCGCGCAGACTGCTTCAGCATCCGTGGCCTTGCTCGTGAAGTTGGCGTACTAAACCGCGCAGACGTTACAGAGCCAACAGTTGAAGCTGTTGCAACAAGCATTGAAGACACAGTATCTGTTGAAATCAAAGCAACTGATGCTTGTCCACGTTACCTTGGCCGTGTGGTTAAGAACGTAAACGTGAAAGCGGAATCTCCAATCTGGATGCAAGAAAAACTGCGCCGTTGTGGTATCCGTTCAATCGACCCAGTTGTAGACATCACAAACTACGTGATGCTAGAGCAAGGCCAACCAATGCACGCATTTGATCTAGCTAAGATCGAAGGCGGTATCGTGGTTCGTCTAGCAGAGCAGGGCGAAAAGCTAACACTTCTAGATGGCAACGAAGCTGAACTTAACAGCAACACACTTGTTATCGCAGACCAAAACAAAGCACTAGCAATCGCTGGTATCTTTGGCGGTCAAGATTCAGGTGTTACGACTGAAACAACAGACGTACTTCTTGAAGCAGCATTCTTCGCACCGGATCATATCCGTGGTCGCGCACGTGCTTACGGCCTTCACACAGATTCTTCGCTACGTTTCGAACGTGGTGTTGATTCAACACTTCAAGCAGCAGCAATGGAGCGTGCAACACAGCTTCTAGTTGAAATCTGTGGTGGTGAAGTTGCGCCAGTAAACGGCAGCGAATCTGAAGCTGATCTACCTAAAGCAAACGTAGTTGCTCTACGTCGCGCTAAGCTAGACAGCCTATTAGGTCACGAAATCCCATCTACAGACGTAGTGGAAATTCTTACTCGCCTAGGCTGTGAAGTAGAGACGACAGACGCAGGTTGGACGGCAACGTCTCCATCTTGGCGTTTTGATATCGCAATCGAGCAAGACCTAATTGAAGAAGTAGGTCGTATCTACGGTTACGATAACATTCCAAACCAAGCGCCTAAAGCGGCACTTAAAATGAATGACCACAAAGAAGCTAACCAACCGCTTAAGCGCGTTCGTGACCTTCTTGTAGACCGTGGCTACCACGAAGCAATCACATACAGCTTCGTAGAACCAGAGCAGCAAAAGCTTGTTGTACCTGGTGTTGAGCCGCTAATCCTGCCATTCCCAATCTCTGCGGACATGTCAGCTATGCGTCTTGGCCTAATCCAAGGTCTTCTAAACACAGTTGTTCACAACCAGAAGCGTCAACAGTCTCGCGTTCGTCTATTCGAATCAGGCCTACGTTTCATCCCTGAAGCAACTGCTGAAAACGGCATGCGCCAAGAAATGATGCTTGCGGGCGTTATCTCTGGTACTCGTGGCGAAGAGCACTGGGACATTGCAACTAACACTGTAGATTTCTTCGATCTTAAAGGTGACCTAGAAGCAGTTCTTGAGCTTTCTGCAAACGAAATCGCATACAGCTTCAAAGCAGCTAAGCACCCAGCACTTCACCCAGGTCAAACTGCGGCTATCGTAGTAGATGGCAAAGAAGTGGGTATCATTGGTACTGTTCACCCAGAACTAGAGCGTAAGTTTGGTCTAAACGGCCGTACTATCGTATTCGAAATCGAATGGGCAGCTATCAACACTCGCGTGCTTCCAGAAGCAGTAGCCGTATCTAAGTTCCCTGCAAACCGTCGTGATATCGCAGTAGTTGTTGATGAAGCAGTTGCTTCTGGCGACATCGTTGAAGCGTGTATCGCTGCTGGTGGCGAATTCCTAACAGGCGCTAAACTGTTCGACGTATACGTTGGTCAAGGCGTTGAAGAAGGTAAGAAGAGCCTAGCAATCGCACTTAGCCTACAGTCTGTAGAGCGCACACTTGAAGATGCAGACATCGCTGGTTCAGTAGATGCTATCGTAGCTTCAATCTCAGAGAAATTCGGCGCAGCACTTCGCGACTAATCTCTTCTGATAGATAGAAAAACAAAGGCCTCGCATTGCGAGGCCTTTTTGTTTGTGTTGGGTAAGGAGTCGAGGGCTAACTCGAATTGTCGAGTAGACGACACTTGTTACCAAGTGCCGCCCCTCTAAGAACCGTACGTGCAACTTTCACTGCATACGGCTCAAGCCTCCACTAAGGCATCATTGATACCCAGCAACTTATAACGCAGTCGGGACAGGTTCTTTCCAAGAGTTGCGGGCTAGCCTTTTGGGTTTTCTCTTCGCCAAGTATTCTTGGTATTGAGGATCAAAAGGGGTCGCTGCATTCCTGATTTTTACGTGTCGCTCGATGGGTACTTTCGCTATTTGGAACAGATTGAAGTGACAGTCCATGGTCATAATTTTCTGCCAACCGTGAAATTGCCACTGGCCTTTACGATTAAGAAAATACTTATGAACAACCCAGTCTTTGGACTTGGTTGGATGACGTCTAACTGCCCAGTGCCATAGCGCTTGGAATAGTTTGTGGCCGACATACCCGAATACTTGTTTAGCAACACAGTGGCGATAGTAATTCGCCCATCCTCTGAGTTTCGGGTTTATCAACTTGATAAGATCGTTAACAGGGATGGTTGCGTGCTTTTTAATAAGTTCACGTAGGTTTCTCAAGAATAACAACGTGTTGGATTTGCTCGGTTTAATGAGCAATTTCCCTTTGTACTTCCTGTGATTGAAACCCAGAAAGTCAAAGCCATCATCAATATGAGTGACCTTTGTTTTCTCTTCGGAGAGGGTTAGCCCTCTTTTTGCCAGAAAGTCAGCAATCAACGGTTTGATATCGTTCACTAGCACTTCCTTTGAAGAGCAGGTGACCACGAAATCATCCGCATAACCGATAAAGTTGGCCCTAGCACCCTTTTTCAGGGCTGTAGATTTTATTTGTTGCTCTATTCCCGCGAGAGTCATTAGCATCAAGGTTGGAGATATTATTCCGCCTTGAGGTGTACCTTCTTCGGTATCGTAGAACAGCCCCTTATCTACATAGCCAGATTTTAACCATTGCTCTAACATTCGTTTATCTACAGTGATATTGTCCATCAGCCATTCATGCCCGATTTTGTCGAAGCAAGCTTTAATATCTCCCTCAAGAATCCATTTCGCTGATCGCTTTAGAGCCAAACATTTGAAGCACTGACTGACAGCGTCAGCCGTGCTGCGATTTGGCCTAAAACCATAGCTATTGAGGTCGGCAAATGTTTCGGACACAGGATCTAATGCTAGAAGGTGGAGGGCTTGTTGCACTCTATCAATCATGCATGGAATACCCAATGGCCTGAGCTTGCCGTTCTTTTTGGGAATGTAGATACGTTTGAGTGGTTTTGCAGAGTAAGCCTTGCGACTCAGTTGATTGACTGCTTTCATACGGCGTGCATCTGTGTTCCAGGTGACACCGTCTATTCCAGGCGTTTTACTGCCTTTATTCTGAGAGACTCGCTTAACCGCAAGAAGCTTGGCTGAGCGAGAATGAGTCAAGAGCCACTGTAAGGACTTCACCTTACCGTATTTCTTTTCTCTAGTTGCTTTTGCGATACGCATTTGAAGCTTCAATACGTGTGCTTCAACGGATTTCCAATCGATGGACTGCCATTGAGCGCCGTCAGAAGGTGCACTAATCTCTTTCGAGATCATCATTTGCTTTTCTCCTTGAATAAAGTTCTTCAAATTATCTCGCAATGGGAGACCAGTCGGAAGTGGGCTCACTTTCGTGATCAGACACAGGTCTGTATCTACATCATTACAATGCAGCTTTCGCTTTTTCCGACCTCCTATACCTGCATCACTATCGGCCACAAAGGCTTTCCCAAAGGGAGTGATTCAGGCTTACCCTGTTCCGTATGTTACGTAAAATGTCAGCTTAGATGCCCACTATAGTGCGGAGAGTACAGCGACCACGAAAAAGTACTGTCCAACCTCTTTCCAACTCTCATTGCCTTTTGGCCACAGCGTATTAACCACTTCCGCTGCTTCATCACATAACGCACCTTGAATGGATTCACATACGTTCATCATACTGACTACCTAGCACTTACCCGAATTGTGGTTTTCAGGAGGAACGTCCTCTCACGATTCTTTTCCCACTCGGCCAAACGGCCAAGTTTCGTTACATTGTCCGAGCCGCTGCTTTATTCAGGCTCGTAGGTTCATCTGGTGATACAGACGGTTCACTCATAAAGCGGTGAACAACGCTTCATACGACTTCAGGTCGCACGGACAAAAGTCAGTTAGAGTCGATGCTCTAAATAACCCTCTATTCATTACTTGATGTATTCTGACCGAACCAATCCCCCCACTAAAGTGGAAGTCAATGATAAACCCCCTATGTCATCACCGCTCTAACCATCACCGCTCTAACCATCACAAGGGATCAGATCGCAGAACTCCGAAAAGGTTCAACTGATTTAGGCAACAACGCCATGTTCACTCTAACGACTTGAGTTTCCGTCAAAATCATCAGATTTTTCTTTGAAGAGAGTATATATTGATGCAACTGAATGCATTGTGAGGAGAATAATATGTCAGTTATGGATTATCAAGATGCTTCGAAAGAAGAGCTTCAAGAACTAGAAAACGAAAGACTTGAGCTACTGAACGACTTTAAAGAGCAGTTGGCAGTGTTCTGTGATTACCTAAAGGTTGACTTAGACCAGCAAGCGACCTTGAAATCACTAGACACCGCAACAGCACTCACGCTTTCCTCTCCACGTTATATTCCTGCACAAAAGGGAATTTTAAAAATCTCAGCTCAAGGCTATTTAAGTATAAAATTGGTTGAGAAAGTCAAATCAACCACTACAGACATTGTTAAGGCGCTGGCCAACAAAATTGCAGACTCTTCCCAAAAACTGCCATGCAATGACATTGCACTTAAAGGTTCCGTTGATTCCATCGCCGCAAAGCTGACTCAACGCTACTTGTTTGGCCATAGACGCTTTTATGACGTTGAACCAATTCCAGAAGTCCCAACATTGAGGAACAACGACTTAAGAGCTTTATGTGAACGTCACCTTCTCGATCGAGTAAAGGAGCGTTATACGTCTCACTACCACCGCTACAGATTATGGGACGGAAGAGCCATCAATTTATTTTCTAGCTACCTGTTTAATGTCAAAAGTGAAGAGCATAGTTTCTTTGATTCTAAGAACTTAATTCATCTTCTGAATAACACCCCTGCGCCAATCAAAAAAGAATGGTTTAAAGATGAATGCATCGAATGTTGGGAAGCGCTTTATGCAGATGGCCCACGTTATGCGTATACCGAGCTTGCCTACCCTGATGAGAGTGGTGTCATTTTTGAAGAATACGTACCACTAGACATGGTAAGTGAAGATGTATGGGATTCGCTTTATGAGCGCTATAAAAACAAACTGAAAGAACATGTCGAGTTCGCCCAATAACTCTTGTGTGTCTTACCTCTAATCAAAATTAAGCAAATAATTGTCAATAAAAGGAACAAAGAAAAAATGACCGCGACAATTTCAGTCAGCAAAAGTGCGATATTTGAGCTAATCATGGCTGGTTTAGAAGCTTATGCTGTAAAACATCAGGGCAGCAAGAGTATTTCTGTAGAAACCGCCGCTCACCTTTGGGGGTACGTGAACAAAACACATCCATTTAAATGTACGATAAATCATGTCTCTGTAGAGACGTCTGCAAAACGAAAGCGCTCTTCAGTTGAATTTAGCTCTGAATCTCTTTTGATTAAAAAAGACATCGCGAAAGTGTTCGGAGACCAGTATCAATATATAGGAACCGCTCATTCTCACCCTTATTTGCGGGAAGAAAACATCGATGCCGCAAGAATCAGAAAAGACAAGTTGTATGAATTATCTGATGCTGATCATAAATGTGAGATTGGATATCCCGAAATTGAGGTGACTGGTAAATCGTACAGTGTAGCTTTGGTACTAACGGTTCATTCGATGCTTAAGGCTGATGATAGAAAAGATGGAACAAGCTTCGGAGAACCACTTATCGAGTTTTCTCTCGGCAATATCAAATTCTGGCTGTATGGCCGAGTTTTTGAGCATAAATTGAAGTCATCTTTGAGCGACGAGGAACGTCATTCTTATGAACGTTATAAGTTGGCCCTAAGTAATGTTCCCAACGATAAAATAGTTCCTGTGCCTCTAGAGACTGTGTTAGAAAGTGGTGTTTTTATAGATACATTGTGCAAAGACTTTGGCAGATTGAGGTTTTTAGATAATGAATCAGAATATGATTTAGCCACTGTTGCAGAGCGTAGATGGGGATAACGTTTCTGGCGTAGTCTCAGCTTACGCTTGTTTTGTTAGCGGCACTGGTTCAAGTGCTGCTATATGGTCTAAGATGTTTCACACTCTAAGTTAGTAGTTCTAAGGCGCTTTTGTCCCAAAGCATGGCGACATAACACATCTCTGGACAGAAACGTTTTAGTTGTGCTGCTCTAAATCGTTTCGTTCAGATCAAGTCAGAAAAAGTACCTTGAAACCTTAAACGCTCGTATGTTCAAGGTCAATGTGTGTACTTTTGCATCAGATACTTAGCTAACGCTTTAATCTCTTGCGCATTTTTTCTAATCTCTCCGTAGGTTTGAGTCTGCTGTTCTAGGGCTTCTCGATAATCATCACTCACATTAGCTAAATAAGACTTTTGGTTCTGATTAAATCCTTTTTTAAACAAACGCTCATAGGCTTCATGATGCAATTTATCGTATTTCTCGCGTTCAAAATTCACCGAATAAAAATGTAGTTGCATATACATCTCTACCTTTTGTAGAGATGTTGAAACCTGATTAAAGTGCTTTTTAATAGTGGTTTCATCTAAGCTTTGGTCATGTTGGTATAACAGCGATAGAAATTCGTATGCTCTTTCTTCATACTCATCAATTGCGAGATACAACTCTTCTATTTTTTTAATATAAACTTCTTTTTTGGCTCGTCTACTCAGAAACCATTGATTTAGCAAGACAACTACCAGAGCTACAAAAGCTGAAACGCCTATCGAAATTAACTGTGCTTGCTGAGCTTTTTCAGCAAAAATTGAGGATAGAAAACCCACTTAAAACTCCATTTAAACATAACACCGCAATAACACGTTCGAACGCCTTACTTTCAAAACCAATTACACCCTAAACCGCGAATACCGAGTGTAATAGCATTGTGTTGATTGCTTTGTTAACACTCTTTGCTCATTACACATGGCTTAAACCTTGATTCTCTTTCCGCAAACCACGAACCATTAAATCCAATACTTCGGGTATTTCCATGATCTCAAGATAAGAGAATGTATAATTTGTTTTACTACTACCTAGTGCAAACTTAGATACCTTGTCACCAGTGCGTATGGGGCTAAGAAATATTTCGAAGCAAAAGCCTAAGAATAACATTGTAATAGAGCTATACAGTTGCCCTCTAACTTCGTATGTCCTTGGAAATGGAGAAACAACAAGCTCTCTGAGATTGCTTTCGCTGAATCCTCCCTCTTTTGTTGTATCTACTAGCCTTTGAACAACAACTGTACATGAGTTCTTTGAAACGTTAGTTGACCTTACCAAACTAGAACGAATAAGCTCTAAAAACCGCGGAGATACTTTAATTGTTCTATAGTTTTCATGTTCAGAAACAGCCCCACGCCAGAAAACAGACAGAACAAAGCTTTTGAACTTTAAAGTATCAATGTCAGAAACATGAACTCCTTCATTGCCCTTTTTAATATTGCCAACTTTACCCCGCAGCAAATTCAAACCATATTGGTCGTAATTAATGTTTAACTTCATTTCGCAGTTACTACACAACTGGTCGGTAGCCCAACTATCCTGAGATCTACGATTTGGAACTAATTCTTTGGATGAAAGTTCTATTGCTTGACCATTACCTTTTTTAAACAACGACCTGAACACAGAATCAGGTATTGCATGTGAATTACATAACTCTGATTTAATACAACACAACTTACACTTTTCCAACGAATACCTCCTGAGTGCTAACATTTTAATATCGTGCCAGCACGAATTTATGTATTCAGCATATCTCAAGAACCCTATCTAACCAACTGAAAATTATGCATATAATTATTTTAAATCTAATTTCTAGTTGAAACCGTGCAAGTACATATTGCTCCCAATTCAAGGCATATTATCAATCAAAAACTTCCCTTTAGTTCTCAATTATTCAATAGCTTAGAAATAGTTGAACAACATATTCGTGCGTGAGTATGATTGAAGGTTAGTCTGTTGTGGATTAGAACATTTAGCTACATTGTCAGAGCTCTAGGCATGAGGAAAAGTAAGGCAAGTTGCAGGGTTTCAAACTGAGTTCACCCCCTCTCTGGCTCACTTTGGGGCAAAAATGAGTTGGTCGAGCCACAACAATAAAAGAGTTTTGTATTTAAACCACTCTTGACCCGTCTACAACTTCACACTTTATAGTGACTATATTGATTGAGAGGGGCGCTTTCTGTGTTCCCTTCAAAGTAAGTAGAGAGACACTATGAAACGTTTAATTGTAAACATCACACTCTTGGTATTCATGGCGCTTGGTAGCATGAATGCCATAGCTCATGATTCAACGCTTAAGTACGGTATTGCGATATCTCACGATGGTGAGCAAATTGCGTATGGCAAAAGTGGGAGTGGGGATACGGCGCTGATCTTCATTCATGGCTGGAGCTTAGACAGTAGGCTGTGGAAAAACCAAGTGAGTGAGTTTTCAAAACACTATCAAGTCATCACCATGGACTTAGCAGGGCATGGTAACTCATCGTTTAACCGCGAAGAGTACACCATGGTTGCATTCGCTGAAGACATCAAAGCAGTCATCGAGAAAGAACAACTCGAATCCGTCATCTTAGTCGGCCATTCCATGGCGGGTGGTGTGATTGCAGAAGCCGCAAAACTGATGCCGAAAAGAGTGAAGGGCATTATTGGTGTCGATACATCGCAAAACGTCGCACTAGCGGTTTCACAAAGCGACCTAGATGCAATGACCAAACCATTTGAAGCAGACTTCCAAGTGGGTATCACTATGTTCGTGAAAGATTCGCTACCAAAAGACGTAGACGCAGATTTACTTTATTGGGCAACACAAGACATGGCTTCAGCACCACCAGCTATCGCGATTAATCAGTTCCGCCATTATCTAGGCCAATACGTGACAGGCGAAGCACACCGCGTGTATGAGAACGTGAATGTGCCAGTAATCTTAGTGAACGCTCGCCTATGGCCAACGGATTCAGAAGCGAACAAGAAACATATCAAGGATTACAGCATTTACTACATTGAAGACTCAGGCCACTTCCCAATGCTTGAGCAACAAGACCAGTTCAATTCAATGTTGATGAAAGCGGTGAAGTCAGTGAAGTAGGGTGCTGTAGTTGTTAAAAGATGGATGTAATCGGTGATAGATAAAACTAAGGCCTCGCGTGTGCGGGGCTTTTTGTTAGTTGGAGATTTTGTTAGATACATTCATTTCAATTTGCGAGTAATGATCGCATCGTTCACTCGTTTATGGTCCTTAAACGACGGCCTCATAGTTATATAAATGTTCTATCAACCACTCCTAGATACGTAATTAGCACCACTGTTATTAGTAAGGGCTGACCGAATCTAGTGGTGCTTTCTACTGATAATAATTTTAACTATGTGTTTAGGACGTCCTGCTATGGCTAAGAAAATAATATTCATTCATGGTCGCGCTCAAAAGCCCGATAAAGCTTCCCTTCAAGCACTCTGGTACGAGGCTATAGAGCATGGCTTACAGCGAGATTGTATCGGCTCAAGTTCATTACAAGCTTTTAAAGATGTCGATAAACGGTTTGTCTATTACGGTGAACTATCAAACACATTGTTAGAGAAACCAACAGAAGACCCTGCAAGTCGACAGCAAGCGCTGTCTGAACTCAAAAAGTACAAGACAAGCCAGTTCAATAAAACAACGTATAACAAGGTATCTAAAATTGGTTTTCTAAAAGAGGCGTTAGCAGATACTTTTTCATCGCTATTTGGAAAGTTGGGAGTGGCTGAGACACTCATAACCAAGGTCGCGCCGGATATGGCGCATTATTGGTATGAAGATACTTATTTTGGTAGCGATGTCAGGCATAGGCTGATGGTTGAGCTGAAGGAAGCGCTTGATAATCAGGATGATGTGATGATTGTGTCGCACAGCCTTGGGTCAATGATCAGTTATGACGTGTTATGGAAGTTGTCTCACTACGGAGAGTATAGACACGACTATGGAGCAGACAAGAAGGTTAACTTATTGCTGACGCTTGGGTCACCGTTAGGCGATGAAAACGTAAAAGATAGGCTAAAGGGGAGCCGCTTGAAAGATGAGAAGAAGTATCCTTTAAACATTCAGCAATGGATAAACATATCGGCAGAAGATGATTTTATCTCTCATGACAGCAAAATTAGAAATGACTTTAAAGATATGCTCAAACTGGATCTGATACCCGGCGGAATGAAAGACATCCACCCAGTTTATAACCTTAATATTCGCAACGGAAAAAGCAATCCGCATGCTTCCATCGGTTATCTGATTAATCCTAAATTCATCAAAGTACTGGATGAATGGCTCTCGAGTTGATTTGGTTTATCGTCGTAAATTGTTAGAGACTCATTCGTTGAAACTCAGATAAAACAAGGCCTCGCGTGTGCGAGGCCTTTTTTTTGGTTCATCGCGGCTTTCCGGGGAAAGCCGCTTTTATCTTCAAGAAGAAGTAGCCTGTATCTCGATACCCATACCCCATTCGCTTGATTAACTTTATCTTGTTGTTTATCCCTTCAAGTGTGCAGGTGTTCAACGGATAACTTGCCGATGCGATAATGCCGTGAAGATAAGGACTCAGTTTTCGTGCGAACTCTTTCAATGGCTTAATTCCACTCTCTTGCACTTGTTCCCACCACGTGTCCCAGAGCCCCTTCGCGTGCCCTTCGGATTCACAATACCAAAGCTCTTTGAGTTGGGCTCCGAGTATATAAGTGGTCATTAAGTCCTTATTGATATTCAATATTTCAGTAAGATAGCTATCTTGACGTGTATTTAAGTTGCCTCTATTTTTCAGCAGTACCCACCGTGAGCGCTTCACCCATTGCCTCGCTTTTTTATCTTGCTTGAGTTTGTTGGCTTGGTCGACTCTGACTCTATCCATCACCTCGCGACCGAACTTAGCAACAACATGGAATAAGTCGTAAACGATTTTTGCGTTCGGGCAGTGCGCTTGAACTTCAAGGTCAAAAGCCGTATTCATGTCCATCGCTACTGCTTCGATATTTACCCCATTCTCGCCTAGCTGCTCGAAGAACGGCCGTATGTCCTTGCGGCTGCGGCCTAATCCAACCCAAATGACTTGATGAGTCTTCGCATCAGCGATGACGGTGGCATATCGATGCCCTTTAAAGATGGCGAACTCATCCATCACGAGCTGCTTTAGCTCACCCCATTTCACTGGCGGCACCACTTGTCGAAGTCGGCGTTTATCTATTTCTTTAATGGTGTGCCAATGAACGCCCGTAATTTGGGATATATGCTTAATGGGAAGCAGGGGTAGCAGTTGTTCTATATAGCTTTTTAGGCGCTTTGTTATACGAGCATAAGGCTCTAACCAAGAGAGAGATTCTGTTTTTATGCCGCAGTCACGACACTTAATCCTTCGAGTTTGAACGGAAAGTTCAACAGGCACACCGAGCAACATGGCATCCTTTACGTGACGCCATTGATACTCATGGATAGCCTCGGCCTCAAGACCACAAAGGCATTTAGCCTCAGAGCTAGGTTTAAGAGTCAGGGTAATAAGTGATGCTGTCTGGAGAGACTTTACTATTTGAAAGCCTTCCCAGAATGAAGATAGGAAAGTATGATTCGGCATAGAAACGGTAGTTTGTGTATGATTTTTGTTTGGCGACTAAACCATATCACTTACTACCGTTTTTGTTTTTAGTTCCCGCTAATCCGCGATGAACCTTTTTTTTCCACTAGTTTCAATAAACCATTATTACTGAAAAAAGCACTGACTGCTTACTGTTGACCGAACTTTAAAGTTTCTTGGGTCGATAGTTTGATGATTTTTGGCGTTGGACTAAAGTAACCCTGCTCCCAATACGGCTTCAAAGAGTTAATATCTTTTATCAGGTACCCCTTGATGTTTTCATCTTCAATGTAAGACTGCGCTGTTTGGTAGAAATAATCATTCGGGTTGTCAGACACTAAACTATCAATTGGAAATAGAGTGGGAATATATGCCTTCATTATAATGAAGTCAGAATTAGGTATCAAAGTGTCATCACCAGCAGCGTTGTTGTAGTAATAGTGACCTTTAGCCTCTACACGCCCAAAACAGTTTAAAGTCGAGATCGGCAAGTGACTATTAGCTTCGTAATCTGAATCCATATAGCCAGTAAACTTATTGAATATATCTGGATCCGAACAATGTGAAACGTTACCTTCATCGTTCAGTGGAACAACATAACTCGTATCAACAAAAGTAGACAGTCCCACATCAACAGGAACAAACTTTTCTACTTTTACCACATCGTTACTCTTCAAATAAGCTTTCTCAATTATCGTTGTCAGTTCGTTCTGGTTCTTTAAAAGAGTCGCTGCGATGTCGGTTTCGTCTTTTGAATCGACAGGTATCACACGAAAAAGAATGTTACGTTTATAGTGGTAGATCATTTTAGACAAGCTGCCCTGAAGCCCAATAACATTGAACGCAGCTTGAAAGGGGTTTAGCGTGGTGGTTGCTACTGCGGCGACGTTCGCGGCTTGGGTCGTACGAACTGAAACATTGGTATAGCCATCAACGTTTCGATCGAGGTCATTCGATTTGGTCGGAGCCTTACGGCTAACCAGATAGGCTAGTTGCATCGCATCTGAATGTTTGTAGTCGGTTTCGGACGCTAAATCATAATCTTCAAAAGGTTCGGCATTTAGCATAGTGCGTTCTGTAGTAGTACCAAATGTACCTGTAAACATGGAGGTACAACCGGAGAGAGCTAAGGCCGTGAATAAAGTGGAAAAGATGATGAGTGACTTGGTTTTCATTTTTGAAACATCCTGTAACTTCTGAAATATAATGTCATTTTATCAATTTAAATCAATCTATTACCATACGGTGCGAGCCTCTCTTTGTTACAAGCTTCACAGAATAGTAAAGCTGCGGTCAGTTTTACCCATTGACTAACCCGCGATACTAGAACGACAAAGCAGTTTGTTAAGACCTTTATTTAGC
Source organism: Vibrio sp. QJM3NY_39 (assembly GCF_057785895.1). Taxonomy (NCBI): domain Bacteria; kingdom Pseudomonadati; phylum Pseudomonadota; class Gammaproteobacteria; order Vibrionales; family Vibrionaceae; genus Vibrio; species Vibrio sp. QJM3NY_39. The sequence goes on from NZ_CM173505.1 coordinate 1,480,152, forward strand.
GGGTTAAGTCCATTAAGTGGAATTTCCGTATCTGCTAGGCAACCAATCCCCTCCTAACCTCCCCTTGGTTTACATCTCTAATCTCTTATTGGCAACGGGAAAGGGGAGGAACTGAATACCGATCGTGACAAGTGCCGCTATATGTTCAGCGAAAAATAATAATCTCCAATGAGTTTCTCAAAGAAGTAAAAGTTCTCTGAATACTTATCAATCCCAAGAAATAACATTCTAAAAATGATCGTGTAACAATTTATTAACTATATGTATTGTCTCTGTGTTCTTTGTCTTAGTTGCATATCGTTACCAAGCTCAGAACATACCATTATTTTTGAGGATCTGAATATGAACGGAAAACTAAGAACGGCTTTATTCATGCGCGATCATATTCAAGACTTTCTTTTAGAATCGGCGGCTTAAATGACTCTCTGGCTTAGGGTTTTAACATCGCGGAGCTCATTCGCGATGTTGGTTATCATCGCTATCTCGTCAGTGATAGCGAATACTGGATGGCGAGTCGTGATGAATAACTTCGCTGTCGACACTATTGGTATGACCGAGGCTGATGTGGGTGTATTGCAGAGTGTTAGGGAAATCCCAGGCTTGCTCTCATTTACTGTTTTGTTTCTGTTGTTCATCGCTTCAGAACAAAGAGTCGCGGTATTGTCGGTTGCAACATTAGGGCTAGGTGTTGCCGTGACTGGGTATTTGCCTTCGATTTATGGCTTCTATTTCAGCACAACGATCATGTCTATTGGCTTTCATTATTTAGAAGCGGTGAACAAATCACTCTCAACACAGTTGTTAGCGACCGAGAACTTTAGTGAATCAATGGGAAAAATTCGCTCTGCTGCCTCGTTTTTCTCGATGGTGACTTTTCTGTGCATTATGGTCGCGAGCTATCTTTTTGACGTTTCAGATAAGGTCATTTTCTTTACTTGTGGAGCAATATGTTTCTGGCTAGCGGTTTACTTAGTCACATTTAAAAATACTCAAACAAAGGTTAAACAACACACTAAACTCATTGTCCGACGTGAATACACGACCTATTACATTCTTACCTTTTTGAGTGGGGCAAGAAGACAGATCTTTGTGGCCTTTGCTGGCTTACTGATGGTGACCAAATTTCAATATACGATTGCGATGATGGCCGCTTTATTTATGGTATCCAGCTTAGCCGCGACTCTTGCTCTACCTTATGTTGGGAAATTTATCGATCGAGTAGGAGAGAGGCTAGCTTTGATCATTGAGTATGCCGCGTTAGTGTTGGTATTCCTATCTTACGCATTTGTGGATGATCATTATGCGGCTGCGGGGTTGTATGTTATCGACAGTATCATTTTTAGTTTTGCCATAGCTTTAAACACCTACTTTAAAAAGACAATTAGGGAAGATGAAGTGGCTTCAACGGCGAGTTTGTCATTCACTATCAACCATATTGCAGCGGTGTTCCTACCCTTTTTGTTGGGAATCATCTGGATGTCTGGTTATCAATGGGTGTTTGTTACAGGATCAATTATTGCTTTGATTAGCCTCTTGGTATCGTTGACTATGGGCACGCAGCTTCATCAGCGGATTAATGGATTCGATAAGCTACAGAAACAATAGTGACACTCATCGAAACTACAGTATTTACTACGTTGAAGACTCAGGCAACTTCCCAATGCTAGAGCAACCAGAACAGTTCAACACAACGTTGATGAAAGCGTTTAAGTCAGTGAAGTAGGGCGTTGTAGTTGTTAAAGGATAGTTGTAATGGTTCGACTAACAATCCCCTACTGAGCTCCCCTTGATTGACATCTCTAATCTCTTGTTGGTAATGAGAAAGGGGAGGAATTTAACAAAGTGAGTCAGTGAATTTTCTAATTTAGTAAATGACGGATTATCTTTGGTAGGGCAATGTAGTTAGTTAGTTAGTCGTTGGTGCGATCCCTCTTGTTTCACCAATTTTCATTGTCCATAGATTTTTGTCAGAAAATCCACTATCTCTTCCCGCTTTCTTAAAACGTATCGGAGGTTCAAATGCTGGCTCATCCGATAAACCGCTAATGGTTCCCCAGTGAGAAGCAATCAATGTTTTTGCGCGAACATCTATGCCGATAGAGACAGCCTCTTCAGGTGTGGCATGCGACATCCACAATAATTCCCTAGGTTCATATGCTCCAATAGGCAAAATAGCAAAATCAAAGGAGCCATATTTCTCACCGACATTATTGAATATTGTTTCTGAGTAACCTGTATCGCCAACAAAAAGGAGACGATTTTGTAAACTTTCAATAACCCAAGAGGCCCATAGCGTTTCATTATGATCAGATGTACTTCTTGCTGAATCATGAACAGAAGGCTCCGCTGTTATCTCTATTCCTGAAACTGACACTGACTTTCCCCAATCTAACTCAGTAACCTTGTTATACCCTCGTTCGGTAAAAAAAGACTTAAGTCCTAAAGGAACAACGACATGAATATTGTTTTTGTTTTCTAACTTCCTAACTGTTTGATCATCCAAGTGGTCATAATGATTATGTGAAACAATCACTATATCAATAGGAGGCAATTTATTTATAGGTATGGGTAAATCAACAAACCTTTTTGGGCCGGCCCATGGGACGGGGCTGGCGAATTTTGACAAAAAAGGGTCAGTCAGGATCGTCACTCCAGAGGTCGTAATTAAAAAACTTGCATGCCCTAACCAAGTAACACTATCGCTTTCAATAGAGTTTAAAAGTTGAAGAGACTCCTTCTCTGTTAGCTGATGTCCATCGGGGATATCAGGGACAAACACCGAGTCCCATGCTCTTTGCATATAAAACAAGCCCCCTTTAGGTGCGGCAGTTTCTACAAATGGGTGGTTCTGATAACCGTTGCTTGTATGATGGTTTGGCTCATCCACCAATGAAGGTTTTTGGGAGGATTCAGGCGAGTGTGAAGAACATGCAGATAAAGTAACTAAGACTAAAATGGCACTAATGAAAATTTTCGTATCGTTCATCATTGACTCTCTAAAACTCTTTATATGGTGATTCGATAATGTGCCAGTTTAAAATAAACTTAGCTATAACCACACTAAGTTAACCAACTGTTTGTTAACGGCGAGCGTACTGTTAACAACGAGCGTATAGCTCAAAACCGATTCTATCAACTTCAAGCCCGCAAAAACCCAAAGTGAATGCCTTTACGTAAGGTCTCTACAGCCTTTTATTAAGTATCAATATTTCAATGAATTACCATACCTCGATGGTTTTGCACGTTATCTCATTTGTCATAGCCAAGTTCATAGTGCTCGTGAGTGATTCGCACCAATAGTTTTGGCCATTAGCTTAACGGAGTTGAGCTGCCCAGAATCCAGTCTGGTTGGAGAAAATGATATTAGAAAAGATTGGTTAATCTGAGTCGACGTGTTTATTGACAAGGCTAGCAATTAGACTACGCTTTAATAACTGATGGAACATCGTCAGTGGAAAACGAACAAGTTTCAACGTAAACCGTAACACTGTAAAAGAAAGAAAAGATATGTACATTGTAGAAAAATAGAAAAGCCACTTTTTACATTAAGTGGCTTTTTTTTGTCAAAAAAGACTATCACGATAGCTTCAATTTTTAGTGCAGATAACGAATCCAGTTTGAAAGTTAACAACAGAAAGAAGCAACCACTCAATCATTCTAATCTAGAGCTTAACGAAAACTTGGGATAATCGCCGGTATGCCCGGTAGAAGACCAACCAACGCCATCACACCACTTAGCACAATGAACATAGTGCCAGGCAACACCCAACGGCTCATTTTACTTAGCTCACTGCTACGTTCTTTACAACCGACTAAGCCTAAGTTGTCTAACAGCATGGTGAGAGCCCAACCAAATGCAGGGTTAACGAGCGCTGAAGAAAAAACAACAATCGCGGCCGACTGTGTGGTTTTACCTTCACGTGTCATTTCCATTCCAGCTTCTAGCAATGGTACAAATACCCCAACAATTAGCGCAACACATAGTACAGGCTGCCATATAGCTAAATCCATCGGGTAGCCCCAAACAGCGGCGATGATACAGAACAGAGCCGTGAGCAATGCACCGGCAGGAATAGGGCGTTTAGCAATCGCCGCCGGTACGATATAAGTACCCCACGAAGACGTAAAGTTAGTGCCACCGAGCAGAGAACCGAACGTTTGACGAATTGATGCCGTGGTCATGGTGTCGTCAATGTTCATGTGTACTTTCTCGGTACGTTCTGGGTAGCTGATCTTTTGGAATACTTGATGCCCTAAGAAATCTGGAGACCACATAGCGACAGCCAAAATTGCAAACGGCAATACCACCATGAAGTGTTCAATCGTTGGTAGGCCTAGCATCCAACCTGTATCTTCTCCCCACCAATACATAGGGTTCATGTTAGGCAAGCCTGGCTCGGTGTGAAAAGCAAATGGGGCACCCATGGCAAATGCAATCGTACCACCCAGCAAGCAGCTAAGAGGCACAGCTAACCAACGTTTACGGAAGTGTTCCAATAGCGCGTACAAGATAATGGTGCAAAAGATCACGACAAAAGCGATGTGGCTCATGCCGATTCCCTCAGCCCAAGCGAATAGCTTTTTCACTTGAGAGGCGGTTCCAACAAAGCCAAGGTAGAGTAGTAAACCGCCACACACGCCTTTACTGGTGAGGTTGGCCAACATACTGCCACCTTTACTGATGGCTAAGATGAGGCCAAAAGCGCCAATCAGCAACCCAAACGCCATAGGGTGTCCGCCTGCTGCAACCACAATTGGGATTAACGGGATGAGTGGGCCGTGTGTACCCGCGAGGTTCGCGGTCGGCAATAAAAAGCCAGAGAAAAGAATGATGAAAACAGAGGCAATGAGCAGTTCATAACGAACGTTTTCTAGAATGAAGTCTTCATTTAATCCTAGCGCCCCGGCAAAGGTGGCTGCAATGGCGCCCACCATAACAATCTTACCAATGGTCGCCGCCATCGCTGGGATGGTATCTTCTATCTCAAATCGATAATCTTTAAACGGCAAATTTGGACGCCAGCGCTTAGGCGACATGATTTGTAATTCATGTTCTAAATACTGTTCTCGGGAATCAAATTCCGATCTTGGTTTATGTTGTTGTTCATAGGTGAGTTCATCCTCATTGGCTTGAGGCTTCTCTGTTTGTATATGTGCGGACTCTAAAGTAGTGCTCATTTTGATTCCTTTCGTTCACACTCTGAGGTGTGTTATTCCAACAAACGTTGTTGACTCACGGCGTGAAGTGTAAACAATGCGTCAACCTATCATTAAAAATTCATTAACATTTAGTTGTTAGTACCTTATACCAAACCAAAAAAAACAAATAGACTCAGTCGGTTAGACATTAGTCGTAGAGCAAGCCGACTAGTATTAGACACTGTAGATAGTATGTGTCTGTTTATTTGTAGGCTCTTAATCTCAGGAACAACAAAGTCACTTTCAACAAGAAATAGTTCGACTCTAAAGACCCAGAAAAAAGTCCAACAACTTACGTTTGGTTGCATGTTTGGTTGCATGTTTGGTTGCGTTCTTGGTTGCGTTCTTGGTGTGATTGGATGGTGATCATCTTTTCCAGTTTTATGCTGGATATATTGGGTAATAAGCAGAGGTAGGGATTGCCTCTAGTAACTCAATTTCTCCTACGTTTGGCCCCTGATAGTGTTAGAATCTCCGGATAAGAACTATCGAGAAACTAGGTATTTATAAACAATGTTTATCCATCACGTAAACGGCATCGACTGGCTGGTGATTACAGCTTTTGAAGAACTGAAACCGATGTTTATCGAAGATGCTGGTCCTATCCCAGCTTACTTCTCTACCACCAGTGAATTGAGCCTGATTGATCAAGCCAAGCGTAGCTATGGATTTTTGCCTAAACTCCGCGGTGTGATCACCGATACCGGCACGTATCAAAGTGAAAATCTTGAAGAAGATTTGAACCCACAGCTTGCGTGTATAGTGGAAGGGCGTGGTCGGGTGTTTATCTATCACGGCGACTATGTGGCTTTTGTGGATGACGAGCAAACCTTCATTACCCGTATGAACTGAGAGTGATTCAGTGAGTTGAGATCTGCGAATTGGTAAATCGGCGAGTTAGCTCCCCTAGAATTAAAAACTAAAGGATTAATACGATGGCAAAAACGGTCTCATTGGTACTTGGCAGTGGTGGCGCAAGAGGCTTGGTTCACGTTGGAATCATCCGTTGGTTAATTGAGCATGGCTATCAGATAAAATCCATCTCTGGCTGTTCAATTGGCGCACTTATCGGTGGTGTTTATGCGGCGGGCAAGTTGGATGAATTTGAAGAGTGGGTCACCAGTATCGACCAATCGGATATGGCTATGATGTTGGACTTTTCATGGCAATCGAGCGGTATCTTCAAAGGGGACAAGATCATCGACACACTGCGTGGACTGATCGGCGAAATTTCAATTGAAGATCTGCCTATCCCTTATACCGCAGTTGCTGCTAACGTCGCCGATGAAAAAGAGGTTTGGCTGCAATCTGGTTCTCTGTTTGATGCCATTCGCGCCTCCATCTCTTTGCCACTGTTCTTCACACCTCATGTCATCAATGGTGAAGTGCTGATTGATGGCGGAGTGCTCAATCCCGTACCGATTGCGCCTACCTTTAGTGATAAGACAGACTTTACTCTGGCTGTGAACTTAGGTGGTGAGCCTGAGATGCTTCAACAGGAAGTGATACCGGTTTCCCTACCTACAAAAGAGAGCAATCTGCATGAGAAGGTTGTTCACTTTATCGATAATCTAGGTAGCAGTGTAAAAAGTAAAATGAACTTCAATTTTGCTGCCTACGACATTGCCAACCAAGCGTTTGATGCGATGCAATCGACCATTGCTCGCCAAAAACTGGCCGCTTACCCCGCCGATATTACGCTTGAGCTCCCACGCAATGCCTGTGGCACTTTAGAATTTGATCGCTCACAAGAGATGATAGATAGAGGCTACCATTTGGCACAGGCTAAACTGGGTAATCGACTTTAATGTATTTGTTGCTGAATGAGAGTAATTATGGAAACTGAACTAAAAGAGCTTGAACTCCACGAGCTTATGGCAAACAAAGATGTCGTCGTAATCACCAGTTTAGAAGAGCCTGCTGTATCTTGGCTGATAGATTGCTATCAAGAGAATACTGATATCGACATTATGGAGAACGCGCGCCAATTAGATAGCGAAGCGGTTTTAGCGCAATGTCGAAACAGCCTGAGTGAAAGTAAAAAGGTGATACTTACCGCGCAGTTTCGTAGCCAATTACCTATCATCAATATCGCTTCACTGTGTAATGAGAAGCGTAAATCGTTGATCAATATTGAGCTATCCGGCTGGGACGAAGAAAAATGCCTTCCTCACTCTTTTAGCAGTTTTTAGGTTAGCGGCTTTTTGATAACAGCAACGACAGTGACGTTAAAAAAGCATAACTTAATAATTCTGGCCAATCACAGTATTAGTTATTTTCCCTACCTAGATAGTCGGGTATGTAGATAGATTTTAGCCAACAGATAAAATTTAATAACTTTGGGGTTGGATCATCGGCATAAGCTAAAAAATAAGAGCGACCTGTATCCAAAGTTAATTCAGGATAAAGATTGACGAGTGTACCTGCGATTAATTGTTTCTTTACCATATCTTCTCGACCTAGCGCCACGCCATGGTTTAACAAAACGGCATCAATGACGGAAGTGGAAGTGTTGAATGACATTGACGTGGAGTTCTTATATTCAATATTGAATGTCTCACACCAATGTTTCCAATGGGGGAAGTCTGATCCTGAAATGGTAAGATCATGGATCAAGGTGGCATCATTCAGCCCTTCAGGGGTTGATAGGTGCGGGTTTCTTTGTAAGTAGTCAGGAGTGCAAACTGGAAACACTTTTTCATTATGGTACAAAACATCGTTTTCATCTTTCCACCCAGATTTAGCATAACGTATGGCGACTTCGGAGTGATGATTGAATACATCAATAATGCCATCAGAGATATCAAGTGTGAGGTTTATCTCTGGGTACTTTTCCCTAAACAGGTACATATTAGGAATTAGAACTCGACTTGCGAAGGACGGAGGAACGGAAACGGTCAGTGTTCCACCCTTTGTCATATCTTTAAGCGATTGGGCACTTTTAGCAAGTACCTCAAACGCACCACTAACTTCCAATATGATGTCAGAGAAATCAGAGTTAAGCGTGAGTCTCTTTGCTCCGGACGCCTTTCTTCGAAATAGTTTGTAGCCAATATAGGTTTCATAACCACGAACTAATTGTCCTATGGCTTCTGGAGTCACTCCTATTTCCCTAGCCGCACTAGCATAACTTCCCAGCCTTGCTGTAGCTTCTATTGCTCTAAGTGAGTTTAAGTGTGTAACGGTATTCATCCAAAGATTTCCTTCGTGTACTAAGCAGAAAGACTAGTTTGTTTGACGGCTATTAGCAATGGATAATTACGCTATCACTTCGGTATTGAACCGATGTTTTTGATTTATCCTTATTTACTGGAGAAGTGTTATGTCGAATACAATTATGCCAAAAACAATGCAAGCAATCATGATGTCAGAATTTGGCGAACCTAGCGTTTTATCTTTAAAATCTATTGCGACACCGCGCCCTAAGACTAATGAAGTGCTTATCAAAATTGAAGCCGCTGGCATTAACCGTCTTGACCACTATATCCGAGAAGGTGGTGTTAACTCTGAACTAAGCTTCCCGTTTATTTTAGGGTCAGATGCTGTGGGTCACATTGTCGAGCTTGGTGCTGATGTGACGAAGTTTAAGTTGGGTGAACGCGTCATTCCAATGCCGGGATACCCTATTGACCCGAGTGACGACGGACATGAAGTACTTGCGACCTCAAGATCATATGCAATTCGTGGTTTGGTTGAAAACGGGTCATACGCGCAATATATGGTAATGCCAGAAAAATGGCTTTTGAAAGAAACAACAGGGCTGCCAGCAGAACAATTGGCAGGGTTACCAATGCCGTTGGTGACGGGTGTGAGAGCCATAAAAGAGGTTGGTGAAGTACAAGCTGGTCAATATGTTCTTATTCATGCCGGAGCATCTAGTACGGGTTCAGTCATGATCCAAATCGCTAAGGCACTAGGAGCAAAGGTTGCAACGACGACGCGTTCAGTTGATAAAGTAGAGTTTTTGAAATCCATTGGTGCCGATTTAGTTCTTCATGGCAGCCCTGAAAATAGTATGGAATTACTTAATGAATGGACTGAAAGCGCAGGTGTGGATGTTGTTATTGACCAACTTGGTGGAGACAGCCTCGCGACGTCTATTGAATGGGTTAAACCGCTTGGTATTGTTGTTTTAATGGGGAATGTTCTTGGCTTGGAATCTACGATTCCAGTGCGAAGCGTATTCTTTCCTCAGAAACAAGTGAGAGGCACGCTGATGGGAAGTGTGAGCGATCTTGAATGGGGACTAGAGCAAGTTAAAAATGGCAAAATTAAACCTAGAGTCGATACTGTTTTCACTCCTGATCAGGCAGTAGAAGCACACCAATACTTGGCTGATGGGAAAGCACTCGGTCTAACGGTATTTAAATTCTAATGGCTAGTTTCGTGCTTCCCGAAGCCCCCAAGGTATTAGGTAATTACCAACCATATATTATTTGTAATGGTATTGGATCTATTTCTGGACAATTTCCGATTAAGAACGGTGAATTGCTCTATCAAGGGAAGGTAGGTGAAGAGCTTTCAGTCTCTGATGCAAAGCATGCTATCGAGATTGCTACGCTGAATGTCCTATCACAGCTGAGTAATGCATCCAATGGTTTTGCAGATCTGGATGGTATTCTCAGAATGGACGCTTACATAGCAAGCGGTCACAGCTTTTATCAACATGCGGAGGTTGTAGACGTTGCCTCTAATTTGTTGGTAAATGTACTCGGCCAAAAAGGAGCTCATGCTAGAAGTGCGATTGGAGTGTCCCAACTACCGCTTAATTCTAGCATTGAACTAGTGGCTAGCTTCTCAATGGCGCCTTAGCTAGCTCTTGCTTCAATGCTAGTTTCCATTAGAACATCCATAACCTTAACCTTAACTTGTTGCTTGATAGTTATTGATGCATGTGTGTATTGAGAAGCTGAGGTGCGTCGCTCAATGCTAGAGCAACTAGAACGGTTCAACAAAATGCAGATGAAAGCGATTAGGTCTGTGAAGTAGGGTGGTTACAATCGCTCGATAGATAAAACTAAGGCCTCGTGTGTGCGAGGTCTTTTTGTTTTTGGCGGAAGGTTTCTGGTGAGTTCTAACTCTAAATTGGACTTTTCGTGCTGTAAATTTGCTTGGTTCAGTTTCACCTGACGCGGCATAGTATTTAGTATTATGTTAGGTCATGCTCAGTCAATCAGGTTTAGACAGTGACGTTCACTATGCAGCCAGAAGCTCAAAATAAATGGCTTCACTTCAAATGCCTGCCGCCATCTAGGTGCAAGGTTCTTCCCGTCATGTAGTGACTGGCCAACACAAACTTGATGCCATCTATTATTTCCTCAAAGCCCGCTTCTGTGGGGATCAGAGCTTTTTTCAGCGCTTTGGTTTTGTATGCCTCATCGTCATTTTCATTGAACTTAATCATGGCTGGAGAGAGGGTGTTTACTTTGACCTTGGGAGCCAGCATTGCTGAGAACGACAGAGTCAGGTTGTTGAGCGCAGCTTTACTGGCCGCGTAAGCGATGTGTTTTTTACTGCCTTTTTCTGCGACGTAATCACTGATGTGGATGATGTCTGACGTTTTATCGCCAGACATCAGTTGGTCTTTGAGTGTTAAATTGAACAGATAAGGCACGGTCGCGTGAATCGTCATCATCTGATGCATGATTTGTGAGGCATTTTCACTGGGGTTTTTCTTGTTCTCCGGCTTCCAGTCGGAAGCGTTATGTATGATGGCTCGAAGTGTCTTATATTCTTGCCCCACGTAATGAAGAAAGCCCTCTAAGCTGCTTTGTTGATAAAAATCTACCTGCTGCAAGTCGGCTCCACTGTCGCGCAGTAATTGCAGTTGAGGGTAGTCGCTGCGATATGTGCCAACCACTTTGTATCCATCCGCTAAAAGTTGCTGCGCCAGTGCGAAGCCTAGTCGCTTTCCCACGCCAGTTATTAGTATCGTTTCACTCATCGTAAAAACTCAGCTCTAGTTTGAGGGTTAGTTTTGAAAATACCACCGAGAGCGGTTGTTGAAGTTTCAGAGTTGGCATCCATGACACCTCTAGATTTAACGCAATAGTGAGTCGCTTTAATCGTCACGGCCACGTTTTCTGTTTCAACGAGAGTCTGTATCGCGACCAAGATTTGCTGAGTAAGGCGTTCTTGTACCTGAGGGCGCTGAGCAAAGAATCGAACAATACGGTTTATTTTAGACAGCCCAAGAATCTTGTTTTCAGGGATGTAGGCCACTTCTGCTAAACCATCAATGGTGATGAAGTGATGTTCACACGTCGACGTTAAATCTATGTTCGATACCTTAACCATTTCATCAACGGACATTTTATTTTCTATAACACTGATTTTGGGAAAGTTATCGTAATCGAGCCCTGAAAAAATCTCATGGACGTACATCTTCGCAATGCGATGAGGGGTTTCAGCGAGGCTGTCGTCGGTTAAATCCAGTCCAAGCGTACTGACCACTTCTGTTAAAAGCCCTTTGATGCGGTTGTACTTCTTACTAGGGTTCATTTCGCTCGGAGTCATTGGGGTTTCAAGTCCTTTTGCGAGCAAAGCTTCTCTTACTTTTTCGGCTTCTGTATTCAGCATGACTCTCTCCTTATGAATTATTGTCGTTGTCTGCTTCATAACTCAGGGTGAGCGAAACAGAGTCGGCAAAGCGTAGCGCATGAGGCTTGTCAATTCTCACTTGAGCGTATCGTACCCATGGGTGATCGATACAAATGCCGAGTACGTCGCTGGTTAACTTTTCTAAAAGCAGAAATCTTCCGGATTCGACATGTTGAATGATCTTCTTGCAGATGTTTTTGTAGTTGAGTGCGTTCTCCACATCATCTGAGAGGCAAAGGTTGTTAGCGGGGTAGTGGATCTCTGCATTGATAACGATGTCTTGCTGCTTAGACTTTTCTTCTTCGTTGAAACCGATGAAGGTTCTTAGTCTCAGGTTTGTAATGGTGATAATGGCGTTGTGATTCATAACAGTGTCCAATCCATAGAAAGTGAAGTCAGTTACGTACTTGTTTTAAGAAAAGATCAGTAAAGCTCACGCGATTAAGAGTTCAGCTGTTCCTGTTGCAGATGTTCCTTTCGCAATTGTTCCTGTTGCAGCCGTTCTTTTTTCAGTCATGCAAACGTTAAGTGAAACTGAGCTCGAAAGGGATGGGTTCGGTTTTCTGGCTCAATTGATCGAAGCTTTCCCAGAGCTGCTGATATGAGATGTCTAGAGTGGGGTGGCGTTCTTGCGCGGCAACATCGACTAATGGCCTGAGTACAAAAGCGTACTCGGTGATTTCGCCTCTAGGCAGCTCTACGCCATCAATAACGCCCACTTGATTACCATAAAGAAGGATGTCGATATCCATCGTTCGTGAAGCATAGGCTTTGGTCTGACGCTTGCGATCGTTCTCTGATTCGATTTGATGCAGAACCTTAACCAGTTCTGCGACAGGAAGTTTACATTCGAACCCAACGACAAGGTTTAAGAAGTTATCCCCTTTGAAACCGACAGGCTCGCAATCGTAGAATTTGGAAATGTGTAGGGGCGCAAAGCGGTCATGTAATGCTTTGAGAGATTCTGTGACGTGATGTTCGCGGTTAATGTTGCTTCCGATGCTGACATAGACGTTGGCCATAGTATTACCTTCCTTTTAAGGAGCTATACGTCCGACTTGCTATGAAGATCAGCTATGCGTCCTTTTAATGGCAGGACGGCGAAAGAAAAATACGGCTCTGTTACAAGTTTTGCCCGTTTTGAGCCCGAAAAAAGGGCACCTGTGAGCTAGAAAGTGCCACGAGTCAAAGCTCAGCCTATGAAGGTATTGGATAACTATTTTGTCAGTGGTTTTGCTAAGTTAATAGAATACGGATTAGTTATAGCATCGAAAACACCGCTTTACTGAAGTTGGCTCGCCTCAAATAGAGGTGCATCTGGCTTTTTATCGTTACCCATGTCAAAGCTCATGACAACAATTCTAATCAGGAGGTTAGATTAATCAGGCCACAACATACAGCCATCAATCGAACGGGCAAAGCGATGTGTCATTCCAAGGCGCAGAACTAGACCATATTCTATGGTGTCACATATTTTAACTGTATTCAGGCAAACTCCCTCTCTTCCATGCCGCGATAAAATCATCTTCTTTTAAAGGCTTAGATAGTAAGAACCCCTGTACTTCCTGGCATCCTTTGTTTCGAACGTAATCTAATTGACTCACTGTTTCTACGCCTTCTGCAATGATATTGAGATCATAAATTTTGGCCATTTCAATGATCACTTCAATAAGCTGTTTGTCTGTTGATTCAGAGTCAATTGCGTTGACAAACATACGGTCGATCTTAAGCGTATCGATAGGATAATTTATCAGTTGGCTAAAGGCCGTATAGCCGGTACCAAAATCGTCAAGAGAAACCTTCACTCCGAGTTGTTTCAACGCCTTAAGTCTCTCAATATTCTGTTCGTCTCCGGGTATAAAGCAGGTTTCAGTGATTTCCATTTCAATCATGTAGGCTGGAATCTTATAGCGCGTCAGTAACCCAGAAAGTACATTGACAAAGTCGGAATTAGAGAGCTGCCAAGATGAGAAGTTAATCGCTAATGTACCATCAAAATTCAGCTCTTCTATCCAGACGGACAGCGTCTGCAGAGCATTTTCAAAAACCCAATAATCAATATGTTTAATTAAGCCTGACGATTCTGCTACAGGTATAAAATCCGCTGGCCCGTAGGAGAGTAGAGCCTCGTGGCTTGTTCGAATTAGAACTTCTGCACCTTTTATCTTACCTTTTTCGATATCATAAACAGGCATATAGGTTAGATAGAACCCGTTAGATTTAATCGCATCTTTCAAGTCTTCATTAATTTGAGTATGACGCTTTATTTCTCTATCCATCTCTTTTGAGTAGAATTGATAATGGTTTCTTCCCGCGACATTTTTGCAGGCATACATCGCTGAATCAGCATTGTTAACCAGTTCGGTGACAGAGTTAGCATCATCAGGGTAAACGGAAATACCGACACTGACCCCAATATCAAATTGAGTACCATCCACCTCGAAGCCGTCCTCAAAGAGAGAGAGAATTCGATGGGCAAATTCGGTAAGTATATCTAAGTCGTCCAATCCACCAACTATGATGGCAAATTCATCCCCAGATAGCCTGGCGAACTCAAGCTCAGAGATAGTTAGATTTCCCCACTCAAAATCAACAAAGCTGTCGACAAGGCGTTCTGAAAACACTACGAATAAGTGGTCACCAACATGATGTCCGTACTTGTCATTTACGTGTTTAAAGTTATCAATATCAAAGTAGATAACGGCGCACTTTGTATCTGTTTCGGTGCAGCTATTCATTATACGCGTGATATCTAAATTGAATTTTTTCCTATTTGGTAAGCCCGTCAGAGAGTCTCTTTTTGCCAGATCATCGAGATCAGTAATCAAATTAATGTACTTATTGGTGAGGATGGAGACTTCGTCGTTACTTTTGGAACGCTCTATGTAGACTAAGCCATCATGATTTACGGACTCCACTTTCTTAGTCAGTCTCTCCACTGGCTTAATGATTTGTTTTACGATAAGCCACTTTAGTAGTAAGAAAGTGACAGCCGTTACTAACAAAACAATAACAGCGTAAAGAAGTTGAAAGGGTTTATACAACTTATTGAGGTGTATTTGAGATAGGCAAATTTTGATAGACCATAAGTCATGTATTAACTGAAAACCTAATTCATAGTCTGGCAAGGTAATATCTTTTGTCTGTTCTTCGTTACCCAGCGAGTACGAGGTAGAATTAGGTCTGAGTATCAGTTGAGCGTCAGGACCGAGCCTACTTTTCACAGACGCTTGAAATTCATCGTAGTGCCTGATTTTTGAGCGAACCACTGCAGTAAGTAATGTCTGCCCATAAGAAAAGGTTGGGACAGTAAAACTCTGCTCAGGTGTAAATGTTTTTACAACTAAAAATTCAGGGCCTTCAACACCATCGTTCAGTTTGTAGGTAGAAGCGTTAACGTGAGCCACACCTTTCAAATCTAATGCTTGTTGAATCGTAGCAAGGTGATCCGTCACAACCGTATCAGCAGAGTATTTTGCAAATGGATCCGACGTATTAAAGTAGATAAGCTCTTTGCCATTAATATCCACTAGAGCAAAGCTCTCGATCGTACTGTGATTGAGCTTTAATTGATTGATATAAGCCGTTAGCTCTTTCTCCGTGTAATATTGAGCAGTGTCATCATATATTTCAATAAGATACTTTTGAATGTAGTAGTTCTCTAGACTCATTCTAATCGCAGAATCGAGCTCTCTAAGCGCTTCATTAAGCTCATGAGAGATATGAGTAAGTTCACTTTGTAATTGTTCCGATAGCGACGAGTTCAGTTGCATTTTTTGACTGGTATACGAAAACACTCCGGCGATGGAGAAAATTACCACCATAACAGGGAGCAGAATATAATTGATCTTTAGCGACAGTTTCATTTTTTTGTTTTATATCTTTGGTTATGAATAACAAAGAGTATTTGGCTTCTCAGGTCTGAAGCTTCTTTGCTTAGTGTCTTATAGGTAAACGATGAACCGTTGTCTAATCCCGTTGGGAACAACTCTTCATCTAACAGATAATCATCAGATGCTAAGCCCAAGACGTGTCTGTTCGAGCTTGCGAACCACATCTCTTCTGCATTTAATGCCGATCTTTCAGGTGTGTTAATAAAGTTAAGGAACTCTATCGACGCTTTGCTAATAGGCCTGTCTTTATGGACACTAAAGCATTCATGCCACATCAAAGTACCTTCTTGAGGAATGGTATAGATCCAATCATCTTGCTCTGTATACGACGCTATTTGTTCTTTTTCTCCTGAATAGATAACGGCAACTTCCATTTTAGAGCCAGATTTTTTATCTAGAGCGTAGCCAATAGCCGCTCTTATCACTAATAGCTGTTCACGGACCTTCATTAACAGTTTGTACGCTTGTGCCAATTCGACTTCATTTTCGGTCATAGGATCGAACCCTAACGCCAATAATGCGATTGCAATGGTATCTACATCGTCATCAGGAATCACAACAGTTTGAGGATGCTCTAATGCGTAGTCGAAAACGTCCATCCAAGAGGTTATACCTTCGGTAGCTCTTGAAGACCGAAATGCGACCCCCATGGTACCATTAGCGTACGGAATGCCATTCACCCCGCAAGCTCTGCGAGACTCCTCTGTAAAGTTTGAATTACCTTCCTTCAAAGTATTAGACAAATCCCCTAAGGTGCCTGATTTGCCCAGTTCGCCAATGGTTTGCCCATCAATGATAAACAAATCATAGGCTAGGGCTTTACCTGAATACACCACAGCATCACGCAACATTTCATTTTCAAAATAAACTTGAGAAACAGTATGACCGTATTGTTCTTCAAACTCTTCTATCAGAATGTCAGAGATATAGTCTTCCCAAGTGAAAATTTTTAGCTCTTCGGCAAAACACCTAACGGATAAAAAAATAGTACACGTTAGAGTAAAACAAGTTAAAAAACGCATCAGATACCTATTACTAATTGTTTTCGATGGTGTTTAACCATGACGTTGGTTTTGGTCTTATTTATCAAACATAAGCGTAATTGTGCCTCATCATTCAATATATTAGTGAGATGTATATTAGATATCGTGCAAATAGTTGATTTGTGGGACTAGAGTAGACATAGAGAATTGAAAGTGTAAAACATCGTTAAACGTTATTTTTCATATTGGATCAAATCGGAGCATGTTCTTTACTACAAAATCAAAATCAAAATCAAAATCAAAATCAAAATCAAACTCAAACATCACCAACTTGCAACTCCACGTCGACAGTTTGCTTTGAGAAAAAGTACTGAAATTCCAGTAGCTCGATCTTCCACGGAGTCATTACGTTAATGCGGAATGGGGCAAAACATTTGTTGGTGCAGTTCAGGGATGATGAAGTTCAGCCTCTAGCGCCCCATAAACCCAAACAACAGCGTCACAGATTTATCTCACGGGAAGCTTAGTCTTTGTTTTTACCTCACCGAAGGCGAAGCTGGATTCAATAGACGCAATATTGGGTAGGCGGGTTAATTGCCCCGTAGATAAAATTAAGGCCTCGCGTGTGCGAAGCCTTTTTGTTTGTATCGAGCGGGAGTAGCAAAAGCCTCTTGAGGTTTTACTTGTCTAAATTGTGCTTAATTATCTGTTTTACCACACCATCCATCGTCTTTGAGCTAATCTCCGGCTTCAAATACAAGGAATGATACTCAACTCCTGTTCGGTCTATATAGGCGGCTTGTAAGCCAGCAGATAACGCACCATGAGTGTCCCAATCGTGAGTAGCGACAAGACGAAGGTTATCGACAGGCTCTTGTAAAGTTTCTGCTGCAAATTTATACACGTCTGAATTTGGTTTGAAACTGCCTGTTTCTTCAACAGAAATGACGGTGTCGAAATAATCTTCTAAGCCCGAGTTCTTGATTTGAGAAGTGATAAGGTCGAGGGATGAGTTAGAAAACGCGACTGTTTTAAAACCACTTTTACGCAACTTATGTAAAGACTCTTTGATATCAGTGTGCGGTGGTAGATTGGCAAAGGAAGTTAATAAGGCATCTTTGCTTTCCACCGTTAAATCACATTTGTACCGCTGTGCAATAGCGTCGAGCGCTGCATTCGCTAATTCAGAAAAAGTAGATTTTACGTTTGTTGCGATGCAAACCGTTGAGGAGTGTAAAAGCTTTGAAAACCAGAGCGATAATGCATCCTCACTGCCAAACACCGCTTTAAATTTAGGCTGTAATGACTCCAAATTTAAAACCGTTTCGTTTATATCAAACAGTATCACTTCTTTTTTCATGCGAAGAACCCAGAATTAATTGAATTTCATACTTACATAATCCGCTCTCATCACACCGTTTTCAACCTCGATTTAAGTAACTTAAGCTTTGCTTCTAATTTGAAAAGGGGCAGGAATGAGTCAGTGATGAACACGTCAACTCAATCTGGCTTTGCTTAATGTCTGGCGTTGCTTAATGAGTAACAGGCAACGCCAAATCTAAGGTGACTTTCTTGGTCTAATTTGCGGCTTCTATGGTGCCTTTGAAAGTGCTGTTTAAAAAGTCATTGATCTCTTGAGAGTGGTAAATTGAGATGATCTTTTTATACGTTTCATTATTTTTGTCTTCTTCTCGCGCCGCCACAACCATCACGGCTAAAGGTGCGTCTTTTTGTTCTAAGTAAATGCCTTGTTTCTTAGGATCGAGTCCAGCCGACATTACATAGTTCATGGTAATTACAGCAGCATCTACATCGTCAAGAGAGCGAGGGAGCTGAGCGGCATCCACTTCAACAAATCGAATGTTCTTCGGGTTGTTAACAATATCGTTTAAAGATGCGTTGAAACCAGCGTTGTCTTTTAAAGAAATCAGTCCAGCATCTTCAAGTAGTAATAGCCCACGCCCACCATTCGTTGGGTCGTTTGGAATCGCGATTCGTGCGTTATCAGGGATAGAGTCAAGCGAAGTGTACTTGTTCGAGTAAACGCCCATACGCATCAAAATTGAACGTCCGATAGAAACTAACTGGCTATCGTGATTGGCATTAAAGTTGTCGAGAAATGGCTGATGTTGGTAACTATTGAGTTGAATACTTCCATCGTCCAATGCTGCGTTAGGGGTGATGTAGTCTGAGAATTCGACGAGTTCAATGTTAATCCCTTGCTTTGCTGCTTCTTTGGCGACTGCCTGTACAACTTGTGCATGTGGGCCAACTGTCGCCCCAATCTTGATGACAGCCTCGTCTTTTTTTCCACATCCTGTTACGCCGAATACGAAAGCTAATGCCAACAGGGATGCTGTGATTTTTTTGTAGCTGTTCATGATAACTCCATTTAATTAACCAAAAGACATGTAGGTGTCTGGATGTCTATATTATCTATTTATGCGATCGGGTCAATAGGTTTGTTAGAAGCAAAGCTAGATTGATATTAAGCAGCTAGGTGTACTTAATACCAGAATGTCGACACCCCAAACCTATCTGTAGGGCAAGCCCATATAGCGTTGAGAAAACAAAGGCCTCGCACGTATGAGGCCTTTTGGGTTTCGTTGAATAAGGTATAGGGCAGTAACTTGGAATTTAAAGAAAACGGGTTCGGTAAAGCTGCCTATTAAGAAAGCTTTTTATTAAAGAACTCAAGTGTACGTGCCCACGCTAACTCTGCTTCTTCTTCAGCATATCGACCTGTTGAATCGTTATGGAAGCCATGATTCACACCGTCATAGATGTAAGCGGTGTAGTCTGCCTCAATCTCTTTGAGTTCAGCTTCATACTCTGGCCAAGTTGCATTCACACGTTTGTCGATTCCCGCAAATTGGATGAGCAATGGCCCTTTAACATTCTTTCTTAAATCTGGTGCGGCAGGAGTACCATAAAACGGAACGCCCGCATCCAGTTGTTCTGGCATTACCGCCGCCAACATATTTACGATATAGCCACCGAAGCAAAATCCGACTGCGCCTAGCTTACCGTTACTTTTTTCATGAGATTTCAAAAAGTTTGCAGCGGCGATAAAGTCTTCTTCGATTTTCTCTCTGGATAATGATTTTTGCATTGCTCGACCTTCATCATCATTACCTGGATACCCACCAAGCGAATAGAGTGCATCAGGTGCAAACGCAATAAACCCCGCGGCTGCGAGTCGTCTTGCCACATCCTTTATATATGGGTTTAAGCCTCTATTTTCATGAACAACTAAGACAACTGGCGCATTATCCGCTAACTCTTTTGGTTCCACTAAATAACCACGGCCTTCTCCGTATCCTTTAGGTGAAGGAAATGTCTCGTAGGTTGCTGTGATGGAAGGATCATTGAAAGAGACTTGCTCTGCCTGCGCATAATTAGGGATCAGTGCAGAAGTTAGCGTTGTCATGGTTAAGCCAAGTACAGCCAACCCAGATAGACGAGCCATAAATTCTCTGCGATCAATCAGACCGTGCGCATATTCGTCGTACCAATCAAATGCTTCTTGAGGGATAGATCGAGTTGGATCTGATTGAGACTCGGTACTTTGATTCATAACTTTTCCTTGTTGTGAGTTGTTTTACCAATCAACTATAGTGGAAATTTCAATATATTTGAACGATCGCTCAATATCTTTTAGGCTATTTGTTATATCAAAGTACAAAAATTAGATGACAGTCAGATAAACGATCACTTCGAATCGATTCCCATGTCTTAGGTTTGTTTGACGGAATCAATCTACACAAGGTTTAGGTATGCGATTAAGTCAGTGAAGTTGGGTGGTGACTATTATTTGTTTTTGGGGAGGGTCTAGTTCTAAATTGACCTTTAAGAGCTAGGCATATTTACGGTCAATAGGGCAGAATGTTTCAATACAAACCGCTTGATTTTACTCTGGTATAATCTTTCCTTATAAGGGAAGCCATAGCGTTATTAGAACCGTTTTGATGAGAGATAAAAAATAGATGTTAAGACTTTTGCGTCAGATAGAAAAATGGAAACTTGCATCGTTTAGTTTACTCATGCTCATTGCCGCATTTTTTATCTACAACCAGATCGGTAATCGTATTTCCCGTGTCGATGAGGCAACATTTTTGATCGGGCAACTGAATACTGTCTTGGATGCAGCGGAGCAATATTCTCATGACAATGGCTCTTTACCTCCAATTACTTCCGATACCGACACGAACTTCGGCTACTTAAACATCAATCACTTAATTGAAAATCCGGGCTTATCAACATGGCAAGGGCCGTACCTACCTTATGGCGATACATGGATAGGTGGTGATCAGTACATCGATCACCCAGATTACATAGCAACGCAATTACTGCTTAAGGAAAAGGGCAGCCAATGGGCACGAGGAAGCTCCGAGACAGGTTGTGAATCGTCGTCAGCAACCTGTTCTCTTGCGGCTTGTATATGGTTGGTACCAACAAAAGTGGCACAAGAAATTAATCAGATTATCGACGGCAACACGGATATAGAAAGTTCGAATACGACCGGAAAAGTACGTTACGACAAAGCTTTTGGCGGTGCACTTATCTGTATGATTGGAGATGACTATCCAATGTCTTCTGCACAGTCAAACTAAGTCGTTTCTAATTATCTCACTGGCAGCTTCGTTTTTGTTTTTACCTGACCGAAGGCGAAACTGGATTCGATAGAAGCTATATTGGGTAGGCGGGTTAATTGTTTGCGGATGAATTGTTCATAGCTTTTGAGCGATTCACTGACCACATGCAAAAGGTAGTCGTGATTGCTTGTCATCAGAAAGCACTCTAATACTTCATCTATCACTTCAATGTGTTGTTCAAAGTCGCGCATATTCTCTTCAGTTGGCTTTTCAAGTTTCACCAACACAAACACATTCACAGGCAAGCCGCATGCTTCTTGGTCGACACTAGCGTGATAGCCGCGAATAATCCCTTGTTTCTCTAATGAGCGAACTCGACGCAAACAAGGAGAGGGTGAAAGTGCCACGCGATCGGCCAACTCTTGATTGGTGAGCCGAGCGTTGCTTTGCAGTTCAGCCAGTATTTTCTTATCGATCTCGTCCATTAGCATAATCCATCAATATCGAATTTAGTTTGGCAATATTATTGCTCAAAGTGTATGTCTTACTTCGCAAATAGCAATTTTTAACATCTGCCCAAAACTAAAATTAAAGGAGGAATAACAAGCATGGAATGACTTAGGAATTATGAATACTTCAACTCAACTTAGCCCGCTGCGTAAAACCACCAAACACGAACAAGCAGAAGCTCTTGCCATTGAGCAGGCAAAACACTTTGGTATCGACCCAAATAGTGATTACGGCGTCACACTGATTGAACTGGCGGCGACATTGTATAAAGCCAATACCAAGACGCATGACCTTTGGGCGTTAACCGTTGATGGGCTTTCAGAGCTTGACAAGAGTGACCGAATCGCTTGGTTTAACGCTAAACGCTTTCTGTCATTCCAGATCGCTAAGATCCTCGACAATCTGCAAAACCCAATGCGTGCCACTTACCAATCCATTGCCACCAATAACGGTAATTTTGCGTCTAAAGGCGCGTATCCTATCTTCGATAATGTTGCCGCTATTTTCTCTGCCAGCCCTGTTATTACACGTACAGCGACGTATTTGTTTGCTTGTACAGAATGGATTGAAGATGCGTTCAACGGTAAAGAGCCGCTGCACGATATTTACTCTCGTCTTCTCAATCCTACATCGATTTCACTGGCTAATCACATGGTTGATATTGAGGCAGGTTCTAGAGCCAACGAGTATCTCGCATGGAACTTTAACTCGGGGATGGCGGCTATTGATGGGTTGTTAAGCCACTTGCTTGGGCATGAAGACATTGTCTTGGCTTCACGCAATATCTATGGCGGTTCTTACCAGCTGTTGGAAGATTGGTTTGGCAAGCCTTCGAACCTGAATGTCGCGGTAGAGTGGGTCGATGGTTACTCTGGTGATGAGTTTGCGACTCGCCTAGATGAGGTTGCCGATAAATACGCTGATCGCCTCGCTGCGGGTAAGAAAATCTACGTTTACCTAGAGTCACCGTGTAACCCGCATGGATATGTGTTGGATGTTGCTAGTATCAGCAAAGCTGGTCACGTTCGTGGTTGGGATGTGATTGTCGACTCAACAGTAGGTACGCCATTGTTGCACCCAGTACTAAAACGCGATGATGTTATGGAAAGGCCAGATTATGTCATTCACTCTTACACCAAAGAACTGGCGGGTTCCGGCACCACAACGGCTGGGGTAGTCATCGGTCGTAACGAGACCATGTTTGTGCCAAAAGGAGAAGAGGTCACCTGTAACAAACCTAACGGCGATGTGGCCACCATTCCATGGAACGAAACGCTGTTTTGGAATGTGTAATTAAGGGCGCATTCCTAGACGCAGACAAAGCGTTCGAAGTGCTCAATGGTATGAAAACCTATGAGATGCGCGTGGTGCAGAAAACCATTAATACTCTGACTCTCGCGAAGATCTTCGATGCTCACCCAGACATCAATGTGTCGTGCCCAGCTTTGCCAGATAGTGATAACTATGAACACTGCCAGAACAACATGTACTTGGGGTTACCTGCAGCGCTGTTTACCATAGACATGGAAGGCAACGGCGATCGGGCGCCAATCAATCGAGATGGGTTTAAACAGTTCTTCGACATGCTTGAGCCCGCAATCGGCATGCAAGTGAGTTTAGGGCAAACCAATACGGTGGCACTGTGCCCGACACTGGCTACGCATTCTGAACTCAGCGACGAGGCGCTCAATGAAGCAGGCATCAAACCGACCACAATGCGTATCTCTATCGGCTTGGAAGATCCTCGAATGTTCATTGCTCACATTATCGAGGCAGCCAAATTGTCAATCGACCGCAAACACGCAGACTTCTCATCGAGTTTCCCTAGTGGTAACAGTATCGATGAAATCTATATGCAAACCTATATGGATGTACATCAGAGGTTTGTGAAGAGCTTGCCGAAGTTCAGTCAGCTTACTCAGTAACTTAGGTCAGTAAGCTAAGCTGGCAATAAAGGTTAGCAAGAAAAGTCAGTGAAGTAGGGTAACTGTAACCGTTAGAGTGCAGTTATAATCACTAGATAGAAAAACTAAGGCCGCACGCGAGGCCTTAGTTTTAGAAAGCTCTCACTGTGTAGTTTCATCGAGTGCTATTTAATTGGTGCTTGGAAAGCGACTCTGTTGATGACCTATTACTGGGCGAATACTGAATAACAAAGAGCAAGAGCTCTAGAAAAGGAATGATTTTCGTAAAAAGTAAAATTATTCGATTAAGATAGCGTTTAAGATCATATGGTTATGGTTTTTTTGGGTATTGTCATTCTACGTATTTTCAACATGAATGAATTATGAACGCTACTTTCATCCGCGATTAATACCACCTCCTGCATAGTACACCCATCAAAACAAACTATGACTCCTTAGAGGTTCTTATGAAAAACGTACTTATTGCTACTACACTGGTTCTGGCTTCAGGCTTAGCAACAGCAAACACTTTACCAGCAACGGGCGGATTTAGTGGCCCGACGGCTAGCGCTCCTGTTACGGTTGCTCAAGTCCTAGAAGCAAGAGATGATACCCAAGTTCAGGTGACGGGTAACATTGTGCACTCTTTGGGAGATGACGAGTACAAGTTTACTGATGGCAAAAACACAATTGTGATCGAAGTAGAGGATGAAGCTTGGGCTGGTTTGACGATTGCTCCAAATGACAAGATAACGATTGTTGGCAACGTTGAAAAAGATAGCTGGGAAGAGGCAACAATTGAAGTCGATAGAATTGCGATTGGTAGCTAAATCGAGTGAATGCAGTAGTAACTGAAGCGATAACTTAAACCTCAAAGGAGCTCATTGTGGCTCCTTTAAAGTTTTATAACTATGACAAATAGAGAGCATGTATTTACTTTGTGTTATTGCTCATAACTCATAGCTAAGTGCCATACCCGTCCAACATTAATTCAGTAAACAGTCTCCGTCTCTAATAAAGCTAGATTCTTAGGTAATAGACTGAATTTCGGCTGTACCAACCCATTTTTGTGTTTGGGACCAAATATAGCGGTGACTCATTTTGGGGAAAACGGTGAGAGCAGGAGCTAACTCACTGACGCAAAAAGTATCTGCTCCATTGGTTGTCAGCATGAAATGGCTCATGTTGAGATTACTCGGCAGAGAGACTCAAAAAACTGTCGTTAGAGAACGTTGTAACTCTCTCTGCTCACTCGTTTACTATTTAGGCTGGTGGCCAGTCTTCTTCGCAAGCTCTTGCATAGCCTCGGCAAACGTTGTTGTCCCGCCTTTAGCTTTAACCTGTACCACCTTATACCCCAGATTTTCCAGCGCTTGGCGCTCTGTTAAAACAGCTTTATCATCTGGCTGACTGCCCTGTACTGGCTGATGAATGTAACACCCCTCGAGTTGACCATCTTCGACCAGTTGGTGGTGTTTTAGTGCATTGATATCAAAATTCATAGTAAGTCTTTTCGTTTAGAATGGAGAGTCTCTGTGGCAAAGGCCGCAAGTATTTATAATTTGATTGTTTGTACCATACGGCATTTTAACCATAAGAAGCTAGTGTAAATACAGTAATCCAAAGGAATGTAGCTGGGTACGGTTTACTTCTTCAACCTCTTATTGATAGTCGGAAAGGGGAGTAACTGAATGCGAACGTTACAAGTGATGCTGTATATTTAGCGATCAAGAATGTTCTCCCCTCGGTCGTTAATCTAAAGAGATCGTTGTTCGTCATTTGACGGGGAGGTTTTTAATGATCAACTTGAATCTGAGTATTGGTCATCATTGCGATGAGACTTGCAATCCTTTTGCGCATCTCACGTCTATCAATAATCATGTCTAATGCGCCATGCTCTAATAGGAACTCGCTCTGCTGAAAATCTTTAGGTAACTTTTCTCGTACTGTTTGCTCAATTACACGACGCCCGGCAAAACCAATTCTCGCTTTGGGTTCACCGATATTTATATCACCTAACATCGCAATACTTGCCGATACACCGCCAAAAGTTTGATCGGTTAATACGGAGATATAAGGGAGCTTTGCATCTGATAGTCGCATTAAAGCAGCACTTGTTTTTGCCATTTGCATTAAAGCAATGAGCGATTCTTGCATGCGCGCTCCACCACAAGCCGAAAAGCATACTAATCCACAGTTAGTCTCGATGGCTGCATTAACAGCATCAACAAAGCGAGCGCCCACAACGGCACCCATTGAGCCAGCCATAAAAGAAAATTCGAAAGCGCACGCCACAACAGGCATCCCTAACAACTCTCCCTGCATCGCGATTATTGCATCTTTCTCACCTGTACTTTTTTGGGCTAGGGCAAGGCGCTCTGTGTAGCGTTTATTGTCTTTGAAACTGAGCAAATCTTGCGGCTCGTGTTGTTTGCCTAACTCAGTTTTCATACCTTTATCTAAAAAACTGTCTAAGCGACAGCGTGCCGACATCCTCATGTGGTGATCGCATTTTGGACATACCTCCAGATTTTCTTTAAGGGCTATGCTGTACAGGATCTGGTCGCAAGAGGGGCATTTTGTCCATACGCCTTCTGGAATATTCGCTTTACACGTACTGATTATATTTTTCTTATCTAATAGCTTTTCTAACCAACTCATTGGAAACCTTATCCAGTTCACTTTTAATGATGAGCATTGTATAAGCCTGTTTCTGGTAATAAAGTGGCTAATATTGGCTTTATAATCCAACTGGGTGGGATTATTAGAATGGGTGGGATTAATGGGAATGCTTGAGAAGATTGATCAACAATGGCTAAAAAGTTTTCACTGTGTCTATGAGAACAATAGCTTTAAGAGAGCTGCGGAGTTTCTGTGTTTGCCGACATCAAACGTCAGTCGTCATATCGCGTTGCTAGAAGAGCAGCTGGATGCTCGACTTTTTGATAGAACGACTCGCCGAATTTCTTCGACAGAAGCAGGGGAGCACCTCTATCTACGAACTCAGCCATTGTTGGATAAACTCAATGATGCTCTTGAGGAGGTGACACAACACTCTCGTGAAGTCATAGGGCAACTCAATGTTTTAATGCCAGACTCACCTGACTTGGCCCAAGCCGTCGTTTCGTTTTGTACTCAATATCCATCTATTTCATTATGTTGTGATACGAGTATCAGCCCTAAAGAGGATCCGCTTGACGGGTTTGACGTTATTTTGAGTTTTCATCGAGGGAAGCTAGAGGATAACAATTGGATAGCGAAAGAGATTAAGCGTTGGACTAGTGTTGTTGTGGCTTCACCCAAACTTCTTCATACATCTTCTAAGCCTTTTAAGATTACGGATTTGAAACATGTACCTTGTATTAGCAGCTTTACCGCGTTAAATGGTATGCCATGGGTATTTAAGAACGAAACAGGTCAGGTAATTACTCAAAGAGTAAAATCTGCATTTAAAGTGAATAGTGGACAACTCGCTAAAGCAGGTGCATTGGCTGGTTTGGGGCTTGCGATACTCCCTGCTGAATTTTGTCGCGATGAAATAGATACTGGCTCTTTGGAAGTCATAGAACTTGAATACAAACCTGAAGATTTGGTGCTGTACGCCTTTTATGCGTCGAGAAAGCACATAGCAAAAAAGGTTCCGATGTTCATTGAGCACTTAAAACATCAAGCGAATCTAGACGCGCAAAAATAACAGAAAATTCGGAGGCTAGTAGGGGCTCTTCCCTAGGTTAGAGATGTAGTCATTATTTATGGATAAAACTAAGACCTCGCGTTTGCGAGGATTTTTGTTTTTCGGGTAGTGATAACAAACTTTTTGACATAAATGAGCTACAACTTCCCCTAAGTTAGCAATTCATAGATAACTAAAGGTAGGCTTTGTTGCGTAATTAAATTTATAGATAGAGCTACCCCATTTCGTGTGTTTCTTAGTCAATACGACAAGTTTCAGGCATACCTAACCCAGTAAGCTTGTTCAACGCTTTTATCATCGCGTAAGTCTCACCCACCTGCGCATTGTAATGTCTTAAGCTCAATCGTCCTCCTAGTAACTGTTTAACTCGATACATCGCTGTTTCTGATAGTGAACGTCTGTGGTACCCATACCGCTCTTTCCAATACTTATTTGAGCCGTATAACTTCTGGCAACCCACGGCGAGGTTTCGAGGATGACCACGCTCCCAGAAGGCTGCCCCTTCTCTTGGGGGAATAAGCGCAATGGCTCCCTTACTCTTAATAGCAGCATGACACAATCTCGTGTCGTAAGCTCCATCACCAGACACCTCAAGGATACTTCGGCGTGTTTGTTTCAGTAAGTTCGGGAGGACTTCTCCATCTGTAACCGTCGATAAACTTAGCTCGGCTGCGATAATTTCATGAGTGCTTGTATCAACGGCAATATGCAGCTTTCGCCAAACTCTACGCTTGCCATCTGTCCCGTGTTTTTTGACTTTCCATTCACCTTCGCCATAAACCTTTAGGCCAGTTGCATCAATGGCCAGGTGCTGTATTGCTCCTCTCGCTTTA
This sequence comes from Vibrio sp. QJM3NY_39, assembly GCF_057785895.1. Taxonomy (NCBI): domain Bacteria; kingdom Pseudomonadati; phylum Pseudomonadota; class Gammaproteobacteria; order Vibrionales; family Vibrionaceae; genus Vibrio; species Vibrio sp. QJM3NY_39. The sequence continues at coordinate 1,508,363 of NZ_CM173505.1, forward strand.
GTCTTAAATGAGACCTCAACTTGCTTTGCTCTACGACTGATGCAGGTGTAATGCGGACAACTTAATGGAACATGGGCAAGCCTAAATATTGAGTCGATAAACCCTTGCAGAGCTCTCAGTGGCATAGAAAAAACTCGTTTCACCATGAGCGCTGTCGTGATAGCTAAATCGCTGAACCGACGTGGCCTCCCGCGCTTACTCTGTTTGCTTTGCGCCCACCCGTTTATTGCCTCTTCATCAATCCAAAAGGTCAGAGAGCCACGGTTAATAAGTGATTGGTTGTATTGCTTCCAGTTGGTTGTTTTGTAACGAGGTTTAGGCATAGAGCTACGAGAAGGAGTGAACGTAGCTGATCAGATCGTAGGCTCTTGATTTAGTTCCATTGAATTACGCAACAAAGCCCTAAAGGTATGGAAAGTCGCTTAATGTAGCGTCTAGTATTGATGGTGCAGATCACTGACAAACATACGGACCTTCATGACAATATGCTTTTTCAAATATTTAAAATCATGCTCTCTAATGCCTATCAAAAAGAAGCCCAAACAAAGGATTGGGCTCAATTCAATAATCATAAAACCATTGTCATGGTGGTTATATTCCGATTAATTTCCCCAGATTTGGCTTACAAACTCTGGATGGTCAATAAACGGATTACGATTCCCTTGGAAATCATGTACCGCCTTATTTCGGTCGATTTCTTTTTGGCTTACTGGATCTTCAGAATGCCAACGCTTTAGCATGGTAAGTAGCCAAGGTTCAAAAACGGTTGTATTGGTTCCATCCAGAACGGCGTCAGAGCTTGTAGAGTTCCCTTCCCAATTAGCGATTTCATTTTCATAGCGTGTTGCCATGTAGAAATATGCTCTTGCGAAATCACCTTTAAACTCATCAATTGGCTCAAACACCGTACCTGCATAACCAAGAGAGTTTGCTGCACTGCCTAATTTAGAACCATTGCTTGATGTGTATGTTGGACTACTTACCTCACCAAATGGCCAATTACTACGTTTCGAGTTAACGTAGCCGTCAGTGGCAAATAAGTGGTGACCGTCAGAGTTCATTGGCTCGACTTTTCCACCAAACCAGCTTTTCGGGAATGAGTGCTCGCGGTTGTAGCAATCACCTTCTTTGCTGTATTGACCACATTGATCGATCACCTTCGTAAATTGGATTGAATCTGAGCCTGAAGGTTTCTCCGAATACATATCGAGAATCGACCCATCAGTGTCATAGTATGCGTCTAGGTCAGCCTCAGACACTAATGTCCAAATAGCGGTGTAACCCTGACTACTATGATTATCAATAATTTGATATAAGGACGTTTTTAACGCAAAGCCCACTTTGTCTTCAGCGTCTTTGTAATACTCACCTAAAACGGGTGGTTCAGTTGGTGGTGTAGTCGTTGAGCCACCAATCGTAAATTCTGTACTCTGACTTGCTTGGAAATCACCACCAGATGCCACAACGGTTCCGTTTACCGACAAACTGTATGAACCATTCCCCACACTGCAGCACATTCCATCTCCATAAGAGTCTGAGACTTCTAGGGTGTAGCTACCATCCGCTAAACACATTTCCACTTCATTGATGGTGTTACTTTGATAGTCTGAACCAGAATAAAGAGTTTGAGAAACTGAGTTTTTGAGAGACCAACTGGTTTCAGAACCATAGTTATCCGTCACTAGCGTGAGTGCGGCACTTGTGTCTTTGCAGCTTTGTGTGGGTGGAGTCTCCGTAGGCTGAAAGTTATCTAAATACACCACTTCCGAACCATCAAAACCTGCATCATCATAAAATCGTATGCCCACAACGATATCTTTAGTGCTGGTAGCGCTGTACGAGTGAGTTAATGCTTGCCACTGATTCGTTAAACCATTATTCGAGTAGCCTAAATAGCCATCAACAAAAAGGCGAGCTTTCACGTTACCTTCCGTGTGATAAACATCGACAGAAAAATCATAAGTTTTCCCTTGTTCAACACTTATCGTTTGAAGTAAGTCGGTATTACTTTGAGTACTTGTATTCACTGTTACTTGCGCAGAGAAACTGCCGTTATTTACAGGGTCGGTAGAGAGGGAAAGTGCAATGCCGGAGTCAATCACACTCCATCCAGATGGTACGTTTCCTTCCCAGTTTTCGAAACTTCCATTTTGCATTTGCGCATGCGCACTCGCTGAACAAAGTAATGCAACGCCACTTAGTTTTATTATTCTATTTATCATATAACCTTCTGTTTAATCGGATAAAAACCAACTAAGCTTAGAAAGTAATCAAAAAATGAATGGAGATACACATCACATTTATAAATGTAAGCATTGTCACTTTTATTAATATATGTGATGTAAAGCAATGTGGTATCGATCTGTCAAATGCTTTCGCACGCTAGATTATTGAAAAAAGTTCATCTCGGCTTTCAGGGGAAAGCTGCGATGAACCAAAAATAAGCCCTTATCCACAAGCCCTGCCTATAGTAAATGTAACCTCTACTAAAGTTCGATCCCGCCCTTGCCTAACCAACTGAAAATTATGTATATAATTCAGTTTGGTTCTAATTTCTAGTTGAAAACCGTGCAAGCACATGTTGCTTCCGATTCAAGGCGCGTTATCAATCAAAAAATTCCTTTTAGTTTTCTATTATTCAATGGCTTAGAAATAGTTGAACAACATATTCGTGCGTAAGTGTGATTAAAGGTCAGTCTGTTGTGGATTAAAACATTTAGCTACATTGTTGGAACTCTAGACATCAGGAAAAGTAAGGCAAGTTGCAGGGTTTGAAACTGAGTTCAATCCCTCTCAGGCTCACTTTGGGGGCATAAGTGAGCTAGTCAATTCTCGAACTTAGTCAATGAAAATTACTTTTTAATATGGATAGACACTTAGATCGTGTATTGATATTGAAGATCAGTTTCATCTGAACCAGATGAAGCTAACAGTGCCTTTGAGCGTTTCTACGCAATTGTAGGATTATTGTATCTAGAGCATTAGCCTGTCGCGCATTTCTCAATATTTACGACAGGCCCACTTTACTGCTGTGAATAGTTTATCAATGTCTCTCTGTAGAGTGAGAGTAAAGTATCGCTATCTACTTGAACGCCGACTTGTTGTGCAGGAAATAAACCCCATTCATCATTCATATAGTTACGTTGATCAGCTTTCTGAATGGTCATCCCTTCCGCTGGCCCATCTGTGACAACCCTGACCGGGCCATTACGACTTGTAAAAAGAGACGGTTGGATAACATAAGCAATGGCTGATGGGTCATGAACATGACAACCATCCATTCCTACTTTGTCAGAATAAAACTTTAAGTAGTAACGGCTAATGTCCCAGATGAACTGCCCAACTTCTCCAGCGTCATCTCGCAACTCATCAAGGTATTGACTGGTAAAAAAACTCTCCTCTGTAACATCGAGCCCGATAATGACTACTGGCCATGATGCCGTAAACACCTTATCGGCAGCATGAGGGTCATCATGAATATTCGCTTCGGCAAATGGTGTTACATTCCCTCTGTGGCCGTTTTCACCGAATGCACCACCCATAACGACCACTTCTTTTACCAAGTCGACGATGTCAGGAGCAGCTTCCAGTGCAAGTGCAAGATTAGTCAGAGGACCGACAGCCACAAGAGTGATCTCTCTAGGTTCAGCTCGAACACTGTCGATAATGAACTGATAAGCTGGCTTTTTAATCGATTCATAATCTAGCGAACTTGGTGCCGTCACATCACCCAACCCCGTTTCACCATGCACAACAACCGTTGCTCCAACAGGATCTCTTAATAAGGGCTTATCCGAACCTTTAGCAACGAGTGCCTTCATAGCGAATTTTTGCTTCAGATAGAGAGCATTTTGAGTGCCATTGTCTATCGTCGCATTTCCATAAACGGTCGTGATCCCCATCAGCTCAATATCTGGATGTGCTTCTGCAAATAGGATTGCCATTGCATCATCGATGCCCGGATCTGTATCTAGGATGATTTTCTTTGTCATATCAGCTTCTAATTAAACAGTTGAGAGGAGTAGACGATACCTAGAAAAAACACTGATGAACGTGACTTGAATCTCATGATGAGAGCAATTTAACTTAAACACTCAAGGTTTGAATTGCTCGTATGAATATTGTACTCCGGTCATTTTTTTTCCGCCTTTTATAAGGTATTAGTACCTTTAAAATATTGGAAAAATTCACCATGCCACTACAAGTTTTTCGACAGTGATGGACCACCAGTAGAACAGAATGTTCGATACTAAAGAAAGTTATCACGATGTATGTAGTGAATTTAATAATGGCTCGTAAATCAGTTGCTTACGGTGGGGTTTTTATTTTTAAGATTCCAAGATCAAAAGCGAAATAGGTCCTAATTTGGAATGGATGCCATCTACAAATAATGATGTTGTAAACGTTATAAATTCTCTAAACGAATTGGTTTTGCACGGTCACTTAAGGCAATTAGGTCGATGTGGTCGTTATGACCATATATATTCAATAACTGAAAAAGAATGTAAGTATTGGAATGAGTTAAATAACAAGTTTTAGAGACTCTTCTTTTTCCTAAAGGTGCGCCAAACGCTTCGCTTTAAAAATACAGATAAAAATCTGAGTGGCTATTGGGGTTTAAGAGCTTTGGTATTTAAGTCCTTTGATAGTTAAGCCCTGATTTAGCCTTCTAGATTACGCCGAACTAAATCGTGCATTTGCTTAATTGTCATCAGCGCCAACCAGATGATTTCTTCTACCGAACGTTGACCCGTTGTGGAAGTTGGGTGTTGGGCTTCAGTTTGATTGGTGAGCGCGGGTAGCTCATGGACGCGGTTATCACGAATGGTATTGATTAACGCGTCCATCGCATCATGAATTAAGCGTTCGACTTGTTGAGAGCCTTGGTATTGCGTGCCTTTTCTGACTAACGGAATCAGCAAGCAGAGGTAATGGCTTAATAATCGATAGTGACTCAGCATATCTTCATAATAGTGAGAATCGGCTCGAGTATGTTTTGGCTCTTGCTGCATCTCGTTGTAAATCAGCTCAAGGTCGCTTTCGGCGGTTAGCATAGCGGCACGTTGCTTGGTTAGCGCAGTATGGTCATGTTGTTCGGTGCCAATTTGCAGCTGTTCGTAGCAATACACAAATAAGCTTTTTGAACTATTAAGAAGGCTTGTCGATATTGGATGTAGTCTGCCAACGTTTCGTAAATTGCAGATAGACATACGCGCAGCGCATAGTGTTTCCACAAGGCAAACCAAAGCCAGCTAAACAGTGCAAAAGTAAGGGGGCCAAGTACCAACATTGGGTACAAGCTTAGCGCTGTGTTGGAATTATGAAGTGATAGGGTGACGACAGCAATTAAGAGGCTGGACATGCCAAGTCGCGCCCAAAATGGACCATTGACCGCCGCACTGGCAAGTAAAGCACCCATTGCACCATAAGTCACCCATAAAGGCAGTCCGCTTTTCAGCAGAGCGTAACTGACGACTAGAGTCATGCCCCAAGCGGTGGCGGTAATCGTAAAACGTGTCCACCTCCTTGGCCTTGCTGCGTCGAGGGCACTAATCAGAGCGGCTGGCATGGTCATGAGAGCGGTCATGGCGATAGTGGTTTGATTCGACAGCACCCCTAAACCGAGAAATAACACAATGGCACTGGTGGCTCGAAGCCCAAGGTTAATAGAAGGGGAGTACCAGACTTTACGCAAAATGGCAGGAGAAAACGTCATAGACCCTCGTTATTTGTTTGATCTTAATGAGTGTAACGCCAAATCTGTCTCCGCGCTGTCTTCAATCACAGATTGATAAATTGAATCGCTGCAAGCTTCTTCTATTGGCATAGAACGCGATATAGCTTGGTTTATTCGAAAGCGAATCTACAAAGGTTTAAGACAGCAAGATTCAAGATAGAGGGTTCAAAAATAGACAGTTTGGTAGTCGATTGAATCAGCAGAGAACGAGATTCGACTCAGTCCTACTTTCTCGCTGCGATTGTATTCATTGATCGAGTGGTCAAAGCCATAGGCTGTTGAAGGCGCCATGTATTGGGCTACGCCTTGTTGTGTCGCCGTTATTCCATCATGGCCATGACCGCAGATCACGTCACGAACGCGATATTTTCGAAGCACGCTCATCACATCAGCATTGTTTTCTAGACGGATGGCTTTCATCCATTCAGCACCGACGGGAATGACAGGGTGGTGTATAACGACGATAGGGTCATTGGCTTTTCTTAAATGTTGTTTTAGCTGAACCATGCCGCGGTTATCAATACGACCTGAACCGAGTGGGTGACGCTTATCCAACGGCTTGAAGCTAGAGTCCAGAAATACAAACTCTCGTTTACAGACAGTGGCTTTATTGGTGACGAAAATCGTCGATCCTTTTAGCTCTTTGCGCATTAAGCAAGAGTCGTCATGGTTGCCCGCAATGGCGTAAATAGATTGTTCGTTAATGTGCTCTCTAATGAACGCTTCTAATCGAACGTAGTCTCCCGATTTTGGGTTACAACAAATATCACCGGTCAGAAAAATGGTCTTGCATGCTGTGTCTTTGCTGACGTATTCCAATGCTCTACGCAGGTTTTCATAGCTGGATTCATCTGAAAGATGACAATCACTGATTTGGTAAATGGTGTTCATTGTTGTTGTCCGGTTGTGCCATACTCAGGTTGTGCCATACGCATTATCAAAGGTGATAGAAAAATGCCTGCCAAATTGGCAGGCATTTATTGATGCTAATTTGCTTTAGGTGCTTTGGAAGCTTCGTGTTGTTCAACCATGAACGCAATGGCTTCATCGCTTAAACAAGACTTACTGACATATTGGCGCTGTTTACCAATATGAAGGATAAAGCCTAAATCGGTCTGTTGCAGTTGGGAGATGTCAGTCCAAGCGATAGTATTGGTATTTTTAGCGTTTTTATAACTCACACCGTTAACGTCACCTTGAAAGACCACTTTGCTGCCAGCACCGGAGCTAATTTTTTGTCGCCATATCCACCAGGTTCTCTTGCAGTACACACTGAACGCTTCAATCACACTCAAAACGATAAAGAACCAGCCAACGTAACCGTTAGGTAGTAGTTCAAACTCTAATAAAACCACACCAAAAATAAGAAACAGTATTCCTTTTAAATAGGCTTTTGGAAATTGAGTCGGAAGGCTAGTTTGATCATAACACTCTGTGAAAAACGTTTTGTCGAGGATGTATTCTGTGGTGAAACCGGGATCTTTAGACATGTCTGGCTACTTTAATGTTTTCTGTGAATGAGATTTCTATAAAGGGGCTGCTGCGCTGCAATCTCGTAATTCCAGCATTGTATCGCTTGTCGGTACTTTTCTTTAACGGTTTTGATGCTCTTTTGTAAATCAATAATACCGACGGGGTTTGCTCTCGGCATAGCTCACTCGTTTACCTGAATTTATATTAAAAATTGATATTAAATGATGACTAAAACTAAGGCCTCGCGTTTGCGAGGCCTTGATGTATGCGGTACGAGTGAAAAGAACCTGAGTTTAATTGCTACTCGGTTGTGCGCTACATAGTGAATACAGGGGACATACCGCTGTCTTGGCCGTTCATTAACAACAAGCCAATCAACACAAGCAAAATGCCGCCAAAGAGTTGTAAGTAGTGACCTGCGGCTTTCAATGAGGCGTTGCTGTTCTTGTTGCCTGCTGCCAAGTAGCGCTTCACTAGGTGTTTGCCTGTTAGCGTCATCATTGCAATTAATGAGGTTGTTAGTGCTGTGCCTACGGCCATCGCAAAGGCGCTCAATACGCCCATCCAATATAGGCCAACCATGTTCGCGAAAAGCAGAACCATGATGGCTCCGGTACACGGCCTTACGCCAATCGTCACGATGATTCCCGCATATTCTCGGAGCGTTGAGGCTTTGTTGATTACGTCTGCATTTGCTACATGCTGGTGGCCGCACCCACAGTCGGCATGAGAATGATCTGCATGAGTGTGATCAGCAGCTTGCATTGCGCTAGTAGCGCCTATTATCGGGGAAGGGGCTGATATTGATGAACGAAGTGCCATTGGCGAACGCGCTGAAATTGGCGCAGTTGTGTCTGTTGCGAATGTGGTGATGGCTTTCACTTTTAGCTTAGGCTTACGCATAGCGGTGTAGATGTTTTTCAAAGCCTTCCAACATATAAGCGCGCCGACGACCGCGACTAAGGCAAAGCTTAATGAAACAAACATATTCGCTTTGTCATTCACTACTCGCATTGAAGCACTAAAGCCCCACAGCAACACGCTTACTAGTAAGATTGCGACCAATGCTTGTAAAAAAGCGGAGACGATCGTCAGCACTAAACTCGCCTTGGCTTTGGTTGGGTGAGTCGCTAAGTAAGTAGACACGATAACTTTGCCATGCCCAGGCCCCAGAGAATGAAGCATGCCATAGATAAAGCTGAACCCGATAAGGTAACTGCCTGCACCCCAAGGGTTGGACTTAGCTTCATAGAGTAGGTCTGCAAGCTCTGAATTGATTTCTCTTTGCCATTGGATGCTAGAGATAACTAACGATGGCCACATAGACCACAGTTGATATGCACCGACAGCAACAAGCAATAAAGCTCCGGCGCTAATAAGGTAATAGTTTGTTTTAATTTGATTTGTCTGCATTTCACAAGAACCTATATCAGATATTTTTCTCTAAATGAATTGAGAGGCTTACGTCATGGCGGTAAAGAGTTGCTTTATTAGGGTGTAGGAACTGCCGCACAATGAAGCTTGACCGATTGAGTAAACAGTTGGCCTAACGTGTTATCTGGATCTGCATCGACAGGTAAAGACATCGCATAACTCATCTGTTCTGGCGTCGGGTTGGGCTCGATTAGTTCCAACTGACATTGTCTCGCTAGTTTAGGTGACAATGTCACGTCTCTATTGGATAGCCACGACATGTCGACAAAGTAACTAGGGTCAAAAATCAATACGCGAAGCGAGTCTCGTGTCACTGGCTTAGGTTTAGAAAGTGGTAGGTCAAATGTTAGAACCATCTTGGCTTTATCACGCTCAAACTTTGCGTTCTCAACCACCTGATATTTGATGGGCTCTTCACCATCATAAAAATACGTGAAGTAGTGCTCGTACATCATGTTTTCGATTACAGACGCAGCGAGCTTTTTGAATGTTTCAGTTTCTGTATCGGCAGAGACGTCTTCTCCATCCAACATGTACATCGAGGTCATTGCATCAAAAGACCACTCCATAGAGAGACCGGTGATCATGCCATTCTCTCCCTCAATATGAGTTTTCATCTCTATCCAAGAGTGAGGGTGGGCATATAGATTTGGCGCAAAACACAATAATGCTAGGCCAACAGTCAAGCCCTTGAGAGAGCGAAAGCATGTCGAGAAACGGCTTACATAGCGTGTGGAGAGGCGATTGATGACATCGATTAGAATAAATGGCTGTTTCATGAGAAATGATGGTAATTTAGTGTGATGTTATACTATAACAACTCGATGCGTTGTTCACTTCAAATTATAAGCTTGTTTACATTGAAGCCGACTGTAATTCTTGATTTTCAATCCAACCTATTTTTCCTATAAACATCTTTGATTGGTCCCTGATTCGACATTATTCAGACTAGTGTGTGACGTTGAATAGTCGATTAAGCTCTCGGTTGTGCGAGGCCTTTTTGTAATGGGTTTGAGCTTGGCTCTTGATAACAGGCATTAACAACGCAAAAAATACCCCCAGCATAAAATACTACCCCCTAGTATATATGGTTATTTGAAAGGTAACTGAGATAGGCTGAAGATGACGGTAAGTTTGGGTGCTTGTGATCTTAGCTATCGATCCAGTAAATCTTATTTTTCACATGATAATTATTGGCATATGCCAATAATGAGGCGTATGCTGAACTTCTGATCATCAATAACAGGAAGTTACTATGTTATACGCAGTACCTTGTCGCGACCTCCATGTCGGCAACCATTTTGCTCGTTCACCACAGATAGCGATTGTGGATGACCAACGACAAATAAAGCAGATGGTTCCTTTGGTTGAGTCCGACTCGTCTTGCAATAAAAAGAAGCAATGGATTTCAGTCCTCCGTTCTTACGACGTGCAGGCTGTCGTTGTCCGTCACATAGGAAAGAGGATGCTGGCGCACTTGTTCAATAACGATATTAGAGTGTTGGCAACAACAAGGAAGGTGGAAATCGGTGCTTTGGATTTTGATAATCTGCAAGAAGTGACCGATTTAGATTATGGTCGAGAGCCTCGAAACGTTTGTCACAGTAAAAAAGGGCAAAGCAAGAAAGGGTGTGGCAACAAAGAACACAAGAAAGATAGCGCGATTTTTACGTCACAACCGAATCAACTAGGCGTTATACGAGGGTGTCGTAAATGACATTCCTACTAACACTATTAGGCTTCATTGGAATCGTTGCGTTGATGGCGATCGGTGTGATTTTCTCACGCCAACCAATTAAAGGCAGTTGTGGAGGGTTGGCGCAGATAGATATTGAGCGTGAATGTAATTGCAAAGACGTATGTGAAGGGCAGAGTCGAAAGCTATATCAGATCTCTGAACCGTCAAGTTAAGGCTATAGGAGTCTCTCGACAAGTAACGTTAAAGCGTCGAACTATGAGCCTTGAATCACTAACGCGTGGCCGTTGACGATGCACTTGGCGACTTTGGCTCGTGCACGCTTGATGATGTTGCCGAACGTTTGGCGAGACACCTGCATTTGTTCAGCGGCTTCAAGTTGGCTCAGTCCTTCTTGATCAGCCAAGCGTAAGGCTTCCAGCTCTTCTAATAGCAATTCTTCTTTATGAAGCTCGTCCATAGGAACACCATTAGGCTTAAAACAAGAGTAAGCTGCTCGGGTGCATAACTGGCGATGTTTTTTTGGTCGAGCCATATCAATCTCTAAGTATTAAAGGTTAAAAGGTAAGTATGAAGGCTTTCATTCCACACAATCATCGGCGCTGCCAAGTATGCAGCCAAGGTTTCTTTTCAGACAGCCCGATTTGCTTTGAAGCCGTTAGCGAGCACGAGACTTTAGCTAAATATAAAACCAGGGCCAAGATTGTACCAACAGATAAAGCTGAGGGCTACGATGGCATTATGCAGGGGGGCATTGTTACTGCGTTACATGACAGCGCGATGCTTCATTGCTTGTTCCAAAATAACATCACTGCCATGACGGTCAGCTTAACGTCTCGTTTCCATCATCCAATCTCGATTGGTCAAGAACTGGAAGTTCGCGCACGATGGGTCAAAAGCAGACGAAATATCTATTTCTTAGAAAGCCAAATTACGCAGTGCGGAAAATTGTGTTCATCGGCACAAAGCCAGTTTATGGCATCCCAGTAGTTATCGATCCGAGGTTTCCTATGCCGTTAGTTTGTTACGCCCATTCTTTTGCACAATAAATAGAGGTTTTCTATAGTTAAGGTAATAACTATTAAAGCTAGGGCAGTATTGAATTTATCATAAACTTTCTTCACTTCTGATCGCGCTGATGTGTGTCATTAGTCGATCCTTCGTATTCAATTCATTGCTGTCTTCTTCCGGAGGGCTGCTGATGCACAAATTCTTCAAATTGACACTCCGATACAGTGTCACTTCAATCGTTTCTCTTTTTCTATTCTTCAGTGCTTTTGCTTCTTCTTCTCCCCTTAAAGTCGGTGTATACCCTTGTCCGCCTTTTGTAATTAGTTCTATGGAAGGTGAATGGAATGGCCTGAGTATCGAGCTTTGGGAGCAGATAGCGAAGGAAATGGAGGTTGAGTTTACGATAGAGACTCATCGCTTGGATGACTTACTCAATTCCATTGAAACAGAGCAAATCGACATCGGTGTATCCTGCATTTCAATCACTCCAGAGCGTGAGTTGTTCGCTGACTTTTCCCACTCCTTTTACGAAACTCATCTCGCGATCGCGGTTAAGAAGCAAGGTTATCTTCACTCCCTACATTCCATATTCTTAAACCCCGCCTTATGGATAATCATTGGTGTCATCATCTTTATCTCCGGCTTAATAGGTGCGTTTTTTTACCTATTGGAACACGGAGAAAATGAAAAACTCTACTCGATGAAAAGCAGAACGGGTCGTTGGTTAGAAAGCTTCATACTGGGATTGCTGTTCATCACCCGAGGTCCATTCAATTACTTTGAGTTTAAGAGCTTAACTGGGCGAATTGCCACAGTGTTCATTGGCGTGTTGAGTATGTTGTTCATCGCCAGTATTACCGCCGTGTTAGCCAGCAAGCTCACGCTTAGCCAAGGGTCTTCGCAGATTAAAGGCATCAATGATCTTGCGAACGTGGAAGTTGGGGCAAAAGTCGCCACGACGTCTTCTTTGATGCTCACCAGTTTTGGTATTCGACACAAGAGTTATATCGATATGCCAAGACTGTTAGCGGCTTTAGAAGAAGGCGAAGTGGAAGCGATTGTCGCTGATGATGTGGTTCTCAAATATATGATCGGTAATGGCAGAATAAGCGGGCAATTTGAAGATCTGGAAGTGTTGCCGTACCAACTAGAAAAACAAAATTATGGCTTTATCATTACGGAAAACAACGCGTACGAAGAAGAGATAAACCGTGCATTATTGAAGATTCGTGAGTCGCGAAAGTGGCGTAAAATCTTGGTCGACTATTTTGCGGATCAATAATCAACAACAGTGGCACACTACAAAGCTTTATGGGTTCTTACTGCTACATTTCTGAACTAGAGGCTTTGTTCTTTTTGAAATATTTAACTGCTGTCCAGACGGCATAAGCCGCAACACCAACAATCAATGCTGAGCGAATTAGGATAGGCGCATCGTGCTCCAGTTGACTAGCATGCGGAACAATACTGGCAAACAATCGACTGGTGAAAAACAGCCCCATTACTAACATAACAATCTTATTCATGTGACCTGCCATTCAATTAGATGCGTTACCAGAACAAGGGATAGGTTAATCACACTCTCGTGAGGTTAAAACTTGTTCTGTTCGAAATTAAAGAATGCGCTTCTCAAACGCGCCCGTCAACGCGATATCCGCCTAAAACCAGTAAGCTAAAGTTTCGTTTTTGGAAGTGGTTCTTTTCATTAATGGAGATATACGCAAAGGATTGAATGTGTGAGGAACAGTTGAACTTATTACGATGAATTTCAATTTCGCCAATTATTATTCTGATTTATGATCGCATGCAATCTAGGGGGGACAAATGTCCTCCTATTTGTTTCTGAAGGCGCAATAAGATAAGTGCTACTAAAAAACAAATAATAAAGGACACTTTTATGGACCTATTCGCCCTACTTGATATCAATAATACCTTAGTCAACATCCCAATAGGGGATGGCTATGCCATGAGCTGGATTGAAGCTTTTGGCACTGTATTTGGCCTGTTGTGTATTTGGTTTGCAAGCCAAGAAAAAACCATTAACTACCTGTTCGGATTGCTGAATGTCACCTTATTTGCGGTTATCTTTTTCCAAATTCAGTTATACGGATTGTTACTTCTTCAACTCTTTTTCTTCTGCGCCAATATTTACGGTTGGTACGCATGGACACGCCCTAATGAGCAAGGTGAAACGTTAGAAGTTCGCTGGTTGAGTCAAAATAAGCTGGTGGCAACAGCTGCAGCGTGTGCGGTTTCGATTGCACTGCTCACAATGTATATCGACCCATTCTTCTTTGCGTTGGCGAACATCGCGGTTGATAGCCTGAATCTATTTGGTGCTGATTTAACGGAACCAGTACTTGAACCTGATGCGTTCCCATTCTGGGATGCAACGATGACCATTCTATCTATTGTTGCTCAAGTTCTTATGACACGTAAGTATGTTGAAAACTGGATACTTTGGATTGTGATTAACATTATCAGTGTTGGTATTTATGCGACACAGGGCGTGTACGCAATGTCTGTTCAATATGCAATCTTAATGTTCATTGCGGCAAACGGTACTCGCGAGTGGGCACGCACAGCTAAACGAAACAGTGATAAATCGTTAACTCAAGCAACGGCTTCTTAGGAGTGAAGATGGCAAAGCAACCTCATATTGGCGTTGATGAAACGCAAATTGCTCCGTTAGTCATTGTTTGTGGTGAGCCTGATAGAGCGAATCGAATCGCGAGCTTGCTAGAAGATGCAGAGATGGTTTCTGAGAATCGAGAGTATCGAATCTTCACTGGAACTTATCAAGGGAAAGCGATATCAGTTTGCAGCACTGGTATTGGCGCACCTTCAATGATCATTGCCGTAGAAGAACTTAAGTTTTGTGGTGTCACTCATATCGTTCGAGTAGGGTCTGCAGGTGCGATGCAGTCACAGATTGGGCTTGGTGAGCTAATTATTGCAGAGGGTGCGGTTCGCGATGAGGGTGGTTCTACCGCTTACGTTAAGCCGTCGTATCCCGCTTATGCAAGCTTCTCTCTGCTTAAAGAGCTAGACAAGTTCTTGCAGCAGCAAACAACACCTTACTATTTGGGCACGGTACGCTCACACGACAGTTTTTATACCGATGACGAACAGGCGCTTTGTCAGTACTGGAATGGTAAGGGCATTTTAGGTGCAGACATGGAAACATCCGCGCTGTTTACCGTGGGGCGCTTGAGAGGGCTTAACGTAGCTTCTATCTTGAACAATGTTGTCTTGTACGAACAAGATGTAAAGGAGGGCGTTGGGCAATATGTCGATGAGGCAGAGGCAATGATGCAAGGAGAGCGGCTAGCATCATTAGCGGCACTGGAAGCATTAATTACTCAATAAGAGCCTGAAGAAATACAAGACGAAAGCGATGGGAGACCGTCGCTTTTTTATTGGGTTCTCTCCTGTGGTTTAAGTGGTTACAATCGTTTGAATATAAACAGCAGTAATGCAATGAGAGAGTAAGTATGAAGATTGCACCATACTCAAGCGGACGCTTTAAAAACTACTTAGAACAAAAAAGCTCTGAATTTAGAGATCTCATCTACCAACACCAAGTTAACTCTCGTTACTTCAATCAAAATGATGAAATTCTGCGTCAAGGTGAGCAACTTCAGTATCTTTATGTAGTGCCCGCAGGGAGAGTCTCTATGAGTATTTCTGCGGCTAATGGACGACGCTTTCAATTGGGTGAGGTGAATTGTGATTATCATATCTTCGGTGAGATGGAGTTCTTCACTCAAACGCCCTGCCAATGGAACGTAGTGGCTGACGAACACATGCAAGTTGATGTCATTTGCATTCAGAAACTAGCAGAAGCACTACATGAAAATCCGGAGATGATGTTCTTTTTTGCCTCAGCACTAGCGGAAGATTATCAAGACTCTATGGGCATTTACACTAACCGTCTTCTACACTCAATTACCTACAACATTGCCTACGACTTATTGGTTCAAAGCCAGACAAATACCGTGTTAGGCGGTTTCGATAAAGTGAATCAAGAAGCGGAACGTTTTGGCACATCGAGCAGAGTGTATAGAAGAGCGGTTAAAGACCTATTAGACAAAGGTTTCATTAGAAAAGGAGACCAAGGGTTGGAAATTGTCGACCAGCGAGCACTGCAAGCTTTTATTGACTCCTACGAATAATAAAAGAGCTTGGCACTTACTTAAATGCCAAGCTCGGTTTTTCAATGTTTACTATTAACTACTCGCATCTATTTATGAGCGACTTTCTCTCAGCAACTAGCAACTAGCCCGTAAGTGTCCGCGCACCATTACCGGCGACTAAGTATTAATCCTTAAGCTTTTGCATACATGAGCGTTCTATAACCACCGATTAAGTTGCGTGCTTTAAAGCCGTTGTTGACGAGTTGGCGATAAGCCACGTTACCACGTAACCCGACTTGGCAGTAGATTACAATCTCTTTGTCTGCTGGGAGCTCACTCATTCGATCACGCAGTTGGTCGACAGGAATGTTGATTGCGCCTTCAATAAAGCCACCATTTTCTAGTTCGCCAGGGTTACGAACATCGAGTAGGAGTTGGTTGTCGCTTAATGTTGCAATCTCATCGAAATGAATAGGTGTCGCGTCACCTTTAATAATATTGTTGGCAACAAATGCGGCTTGGTTAATCACGTCCTTGGCACTCCCGTAAGGTGGTGCATAGGTTAATTCAAGGTGTTGAAGCTGATCAACGGTCATACCTGCACGTTGAGCTACTGCCATAACATCAATGCGTTTATCAACGCCATCTTTACCGACGGCTTGCGCACCTAGTATTTTCCCTGTCTTAGGGGCGAATAACATCTTGAATGAGACAATCTCAGCGCCAGGATAGTAGCTAGCGTGGCTTGCGGTATGCACATAGACTTTTTCATAGTCGACGCCTTCACGCTTCAACTGTTTTTCGTTTTTCCCTGTTGAGGCAACGGCTAGGTCAAAAATCTTACAGATAGCTGTGCCCTGTGTACCTTGATAGATTTCATTGCGTCCGAGCATGTTGTCGGCAGCCATACGACCTTGACGGTTAGCAGGGCCAGCAAGCGGAACTAGAGTTTGTGCACCTGTGACAAAGTCTTTTTCTTCGACCACATCACCCACAGCGTAGATGCTAGGATCGCTAGTCTGCATCATTTCATTGGTGTAGATACCACCTAGTTCGCCAATTTGAAGTCCTGCTTCTTTTGCTAACTTAGTCTCAGGACGCACACCGATAGCCATGATTAAGATATCAGTAGTTAATGACTCGCCATTATTAAGTGTTAATTCTAATTCACCCTCTATGTGTTGGTGCTTCTCGCTCTCGCCTGAATCAAAACTGGCGATGTGTTCGTTAGGTATATATTTCACAGACTCAAGCGCGACGCCGAGTTTTAGGTCGATGCCTTTGTCACGAATCTCCGCATGGGCAAAGCCGGCCATTTCCCGGTCTACAGGCGTCATTACTTGGTCAGCCATCTCAATCAACGAAGTCTTGATCCCAAGCTGATGAAACGCTTCCATCATTTCCAAGCCGATAAAGCCACCGCCAACAACTGTCGCGTGCTCAGGTTTATTCATTTGGATTGTTTCGATGATGCGGTCCATATCTGGAATATTGCGTAGTGAATGGGTGAGGGGGTTATCGATTCCTGAGATGGGAGGAACGACGGCACCGGCTCCAGGGCTGAGTAATAAGAAGTCGTAACTCTCGCTGTAGTGATTACCATCAACAAGATTTTTGACTGTAACGGTTTTATTGGTGCGATCAATAGAGGTAACTTCGTTCATCACTCGTGCGTCAACGTTGAAGCGAGCTAAGAAGCTTTCAGGTGTTTGTAACAGAAGCTTGCTTCTATCCTCGATATCGCCACCTATGTGGTATGGCAATCCACAGTTGGCAAAAGAGACGAATGGTCCTCGTTCAAACATTATGATTTCGGCTTCTTCACTAAGACGACGAGCGCGTGCAGCAGCTGAAGCACCTCCAGCTACGCCACCGATGATTACAATTTTAGTCATACGTTTACCTATTACTGTCTCTAAGTTTAACTATACAAATTGCCGAGCATAGAGCTTGTATCTTCTTAATGATCAGTACTGGCTGGTCGCCGGCGATTGAGTAGTTTTCGAAATACCTAGATACTATAAAGATGTAAATTAGCATTGTCTAATATTAATTTTGAAGCTATCACCTCGGGATTGAGCGTTTGGTCCAAGGGTTGTGATTAGACTAAAGCACGCTAGTAAAGGTAATACGCGTTAGCGAGTCGAGTACAGGTTAGCCAAATTAACTGTCATGAGCATAATGAATAGGATCATGGATGTGCTGACTGATTACGTTCTTCAGATCTTGTTCATAAAGATCTAACCAGGCATAGCGCTCGCGATACAACTTACGCTTTTGACGTTTTAGGGCTTCAAGATCTTTTTTGTTGGGGTTGGTTGGTAGACGATAAAAATGGTCATCGTGTACCTGTCCATCGTGCTCTTCCCATAAACTATCGTACTTAAGGCTGATGTCTTTGTTTTTCTTGCCGTAGCGTAATGAGTTCGACACATGGCCAGATTCTTTTACCGCATAGATATTTTCGATACCTAAGCTAATGGCTAACAGTCGTAGTGTTTCTACCATGAAGGATTTAGGTCTTAAACCGTAGAAAGCTTTTGTGAATGTACGGCTAAATCCATTGTCATTGGCTCCACCCTGAATACCACCGATGTAGATGCTGTTGTCGAAAACAGTAAACGAGATGCTATACATTTTTTCGAGTAGAGAATTGGTCAATGAAATTGTCAGTTCACCTTCTTTTCTCGCGTTTCGTTCAAAGCTGAGATTAACCAGATAAACGTTGTCATATATCTCTAGTTTTAAAAGATTGAGTCTTTCATTATAGATTTGGTGTCTAGCTTCTGTTGCGAAGGTTTCTTCAAACCAGTCGTAGTGCTTGGATAAGATTTCTATCTTTTCTTTATTGCTAAAGCCAGTACATAAGTAGGGAGTTACAAATTTGGATAAGAAGTTAGGCTGTTTGATAAATAACAGCTTTCTCTCTTCAGAGTTGAAACTTTCACTCATTTTTCTAGTGGCTGAATAGTAAAACAGGGCTCGAATAGTAAACTTAATTATCGCCTTGTACTTACCCTTATTTTTATGGGTATTGGCTTCTATTCCCATGCGAACGACATTCATAATCACCTCAAAAAAGAAACGCCGCACCAACACATTAGTGTTGCAAACATTTCCCTGACTCTCATAACTAACAATGAAAATGATGATAGTGAAAAATGCGATTTGGGTATGTATGGGTATGTATGACAATGTAATTAAGTCAGTTACTTAACGTTCAAATTTTGGGCGGATTTTACGCTTAACGCGGATTGATAAATGCAAAAAGTAACATTTACAAAACGATCGTGTAACAATTGACTGGCGAGTAGTATGCTTCCTAATTCCGAAGCTGAGTTTCATATGACTGATTTTTCGGAGTAAAGATACTTTTGAGGAATTAAACATGGCAGGAAGCATATCACCGCGCAGTTACGGTCGTTTTTTGCGATAGCGTTGACTACTTATTTTAAGAAAACCGTCCGGTCAAACGAAGTGGCGTCCACGGCGAGTCTTTCGTTTACTATCAATCATATCGCGGCAGTATTTCTGCCATTCTTATTGGGAGTGGTGTGGATGTCTGGCTATCAATGGGTGTTTGTTACAGGAGCTATTATTGCATTGCTGAGCTTTTTAATCTCGTTGACTATCGATACCAGATTGCATCAACGTATTAATGGAGTGACTGAATTGCAGAAAGAGGTCGCTTGAAAGGGTTAATCGGTATAAGCACTTGTATTAGTGAAGCGCTGTTTCTTAAATCAAAAATGCCACTACAAGGCTGCAGTGGCATTAGAAGAATAACAAACTATAACTCTAACAGTTTTGCCAGTTCACGCTCTTCCATAAGCTCTTCAATGCGTTGACGAGTTTTGGGCGTTTCGGCTTGTGCTTTGGTTGACTTGCCTGCTTTTTTACTGCGGCTAGCTTTAACTTTTTCTTTGGTTATAGACATAGTAATCTTCCTTGGATTCTGCTTTGAGATCGTATTTACTCTAAGCGTTACATGACTCTTTTAGTGCTTTACCTGCTTTAAACGCAGGCGTTTTTGATGCTGAGATTTGAATCTCTTCTCCGGTTCGTGGGTTACGACCAGTGCGAGCAGCACGAGAATTAACTTTGAAACTACCGAAACCAAGGATGGCAACATCATCACCCTTAGCCAATGTATTAGAGATACCTTCAACAAGTGCGTTTAACGCTGAACCTGCTTGATCTTTTGAGATGTCTGCTGAAGTTGCGATGTGTTCAACCAACTGAGATTTGTTCATATTCTATATTCCTTATTGAGTACGACTGGCGCTTAACTTTAAGGCCAAGCTTGTTCTATCTTAGCAATAAGGGCTGAAATAGTGTTAACACCTAGGCAGGGTTTTGTAAAGTAATCAACAAGATTGAGCGTTAAATCATCTTTCAGTATAACCGAATGCAGTTCTTTAGCTATTGGTAATTTAAATGCTAGCTATCAAGCTAGTATGAGAAAGGTGAAAGTAATCTCTCATTTTTTGAGAAAGCTGATCATAATTCAGCATATCACTTGTCGGATAAATGAGAAAACAGAAACAAAAAAGCCCAGCGAATGTGCTGAGCTTTTGGTGTGTGTTTCTATTTTAGGACGAGACACTAAGTTAGTTAGGTAAGATCTACTTAGTAATAAAGATTTTCTCTGTTTCTAGTGACGTCATAGCGCGAACTTGGCGCCAAATGTAATAGAAAATGCCTAACATCATCAGCATGCTAGGGATAGCTATGGCTGGGTAGCTGTAAAGTGTCAGTTTACCAAGTTCTTCATTAAAGGCTGCAGTACCAGCAGGGCTTGTCACAATCCAAGTTGCTAGGAAATAGTTCATCGCAGAAGAGAAAGCGAAGGTACTTGCGAACATGTAGTTCGATGTCATTAGACAACGATCAAACCTTGCTTGGTTACCGAACTGTCTTAAACGCTCTTCAATAAGAGAGATGTTTAACAGAGCTGGCGTAAAGATAACTTTTTGGATAAACGGGTAGCGAGTGAAGGTCGAGCCAAGGACCGCTAAACCAATTAGGCCAGGTATTAATGCTTCTTTTAGTGCTAACCAACGAGTATCTAGTTCGAAGAAACCAATGCCACCCGTTAATAGTACGCTGACGAAGCCAAGCGCAGCGATGAAGTTAAACTTCTTGTTGCGGATTAGCTCCATACCACCGTAAGCGATAGGGAAAGCAAGGGCGACAAGCAGTGCTGGACCGGTTCCTAGGTGCTCCTCTCCACTGAACTTCATTAAGATGAATGACGGAAGAAATACGTTAAAAACGATTTCGAAAAGAGGGTTCGATTTTTTGTTTTCTGTGTTACTCATAATTTCTAAATACATTATGTTATGGATTTATTCTCAGGGATTGTTGTTTACCTCGCCCAAGATGTAAAGCCTTAACACGTCATGCTGTGTAACGACATGTGACATCAACGACATCTCTGAGCCTGTCTCACGTTGAATTCAAGACTTTACGCATTCTAGTTCTGGATGCTCTTAGGTATCTCGACTTAACGAATCAAGCAACGTTTCATAATCAGGCTTGTTTGCCAAACTCTCAATGCTTATAAGTGTCAGTACGTCTGCGAACGGAGAAAGGCGTAAAAAATCGATGATGTTGCGGCTGTCCACTTCATCAAACAATTCAGTATGTCGAAACTGGACGTAATCTAAAGCGACATGGAGATACAAGGTGGCCAAGTTGTCGCTCAAAAGGGATTCTAGCCCTTGTTCTTTTATCTCTTGGTCAAGTTGCTCTAGGGCGGCAACGATACCTTCTTGCCCTCTATGGATAAGCGCATTGTCACTGTCTGCATAGCGAATCAATGCCGCGGTTCTAAACGCGATCTCCATTAACGTCTTTGCTGTTCCTAACGTTTGCATTTCATTGGCATGACTTAACGTTACCTGACGTAGCGTTTGAGGTTGGTACGTTTCAATTAGGTATTGGCAAATGCACAAGCTTTCCGTCAGTGCTGTTTCGTCTTCAAGTTTGAGTGCTGGAATTAAACAAAACGGATTGACGCTTTTTAGGTTGGCCGGGGAGCTCCATGGATCAACCCAAACAAAAGACAAAGGAGAGCAGCGTGTTAGAAGCGCAGTTGCTGCGACTACACGTGAAAACGGGGAGGTTTCATTTAAGTAGAGTTGCATGATAATCCTTTATTGCATTCGTCAGATGAACTGAGGAAGTTAGCTTAGGTCTAGGTCAATGTTCAGGCTTAGAGTGAGTGACAGTCATTAAGGTACACACCGCAGACAGCATCAAAGCAGCAGTACTAACGGTGAACAACACGTCGTATGAAGCCATATGATTTAAGTAGTACGCCATCAAAAGCCCAACCACACCTTGTGATACAGCAAAAGAGAGTGTCATTCCTGCCCACGCTTTGGTATGCAGTTCATAGCCTACAATCTCCAACGTGTAAGTCGACACAAGTGTTACCGTTCCCGGCGTGAAAATACCAACCAGTAATGAAGAAATTAACAGCGCGATAGGATGTGTACTAACAAGCGGTAATGCGACGCCTAAAGCCTTGAGGCTAAATGCAATGCAGAGGGATTTTTTAAGCCCTAACTTGTCTCCCAAGACACCGGTAATCAATGGTCCAATAGCGGCGCCAATACCAAAGGTTGCCCAGAACAAACCACCGCTGCTGAACGACATACCCAGTTCTCGCACGATGTAATCTACCCAAAATAAGGTATGGGGTAAGTAGCCGATAGCATCGAAGGTATAAGCCACTAGAATAAGCGCAACGCTGATTAATTTTGGCTTTGAGAGCTGAGAGAAGGAGGATTTTATATAAGGCGCTTTAGACGTGTTAGGTTGGGTTTGCCATGCATTCCAAGTCAGTATCGTTGTGACTAATGCGATGACTCCCATGCCAACCCAAGCCGACACCACACTAAAATAGATCAGTGCTGGGATTAATGTGCCTGATAACATCGCACCAAGTCCAATGCCTGAAAATATGATACCGCTGACACGCGCCTTCACATCGGGATTAAACTTTCGGACAATCACTGGTGGGGCGACAACCATTAATAAGGCACCCGCAATTCCAGCCAAAGTTCGCCAAACATAGAACCATGTTAAGGGCGCTTCTTGTAGCGCACAGCCTAAGTAACTAAAACTGCTTATCAACATAGCGAATCGAATTAACTGCCCAGCACTAAAGTAACGCAGCAGTATGTTGGCAGCAGGTGCACCCAATATGTATCCAAGAAGGGTCGCGACACCAAGGTAAGATGCATCACTTTCGCTAAACCAACCACTTTGAATGAGAGCCGGCATTAATGCTATATAGGCAAACCTACCGATCCCGTTGCCTATTAGAGTCGCCCCCATTCCAGCCAAGCTGTCTCGATTAACGATGTGTTTATTCAGCATGAAAAGGGCTCTTTTTAGGTTCAGCTAGATGTTCTAGCACTAGGACAAGATCTTTGTTTAGTTTTGCATACTGACATCATTCGCCATCAATATCACTAGGCGGTTAGTCATATGATTTGCTCATCTAAAACCGGTTTGAGATAGGTAAATAGCGAGTGTGTTTAAACACTTAGGTGGATGTGTTGTTCTGCCGAGGATAAAGCAATAAGCGATTGTTTCAATCACCGCAGATTTGAGTGATCAATTGTTAGACTAAAGTTGGACGACCGACCGACTTAATTGAACATGAGTGATTTGTTTATCTAGATCTGTGTACTGACTTGCCGGCTCTAACTCACATTCACCCACCTTAAACGATAGATGAATGTGAATTCAGAAAGATCTAACTGGGTAGGTGTGAACCCATTATTTATCGAAGAGCAGATTGAAGCTTAAAGGGATTTTGTCGGAAATCGCTAACCCACCAACGGTAGCTGATAGCTTGTTCAAGTTGTCTGTCGATATTCCAAAATCAGCGCCATTGACGATGATTGTCGAGGCTGAACTGACCATCACTAACGCTTCTGAAGGAACGATTAAAACGGGAAAATCAATCGTTTTTGTTACGCCGTGCAAGGTAACCTCCGCTGCAATGGTTGTTCTTTTGGGGTCACCAGACAACATTGACGGTTCAACTTTTCCAGAGATTTTTGCTTCAGGGAAAGTCATCGATTCAAAGTAGAGCTCATTGAGCCTCTGATCGCGAATAGCGACGCCAGTACTCACACTTTTCACATCCAACAATATGGCAAATTGACCCTCTTCGGTAAGACCACCAGATAAAGGCTTGATGGATGCGGGCTCAACAACAAACTGCTTCTTGATAGTTGCGAACGTAATATTCGATAAATTGGGGTCTAACGTGTAGCCCGTTTCCGCTAGAGATTGAGCGGAGATAACGATGCATAGGAGGCCGAGTGTAGAGATTAGTTTTTTCATAAGTTGTCACCACATTGATGAATTCACAAGTTTAACGTTCTCGAGTCGTGCATGTTTGGAGTCTTTATTTGAACTAAAGATAAATTAGAAAAAGATAGATAGAAGCTTAGTTCAGCATTGATCAAATTACCTGACGAAGGTTGAGCATCGCCATATTATTGGAACCATGATCGGCAAAGTTACTTGTGTAAATCAAGTTATGTTATAACATAACTTAAATCCAACATTACTGTGAACGACGTTTGCAGTATTAAAAGATAAACGATAAGCAAGCATCAAGGAGATGACGTAATGAATGCCGTGTTAACCAAGTCTTTGATAATGAATAGTAATCAGCCACTTAACATTAGTTCCGTTGTGAGTATCAAGGATCAGGCGAATCATAATCCAGGACTTAGCGCTTCTGAGCAGCCAACGGTATTAGCGGATATCTACCAAAGCGATATTAATATAGCGGTATGGCAGCGACAGTTTGATGAAGATTTAACTATGGCAATTAGTGAATTCATCGCCTCGAATCCTAGCTTCAGTAAGTCTATTAGCCTGTCACCAGACAACGCTTACGATAAATTGGAATTTGCTACCGACGGAACCGCTTCTAAAGCGTTATTAGAAAACATGACAGAGCTGGTGTATATGTTCTGTTGTTTGTTCGATCTTGAAGAAGTAGGGCTCCGTTTGGCGGTTCTGAATAAAGCGATGTGTCCTCGTTTTCATTTTGACCAAGTTCCTTTCCGCTTAGTGACAACCTATCACGGCGTTGCGACTCAATGGCTGCCAAACGAATCGGTCGACCGTTCTAAGCTTGGCCGTGGAAGTGACGGACAGCTTGATTCTGTTTCTGGCCTGTACTGTGACGAGTCTGACATACAGAAAATGGCCAGTGGTGATGTTGCGTTATTAAAAGGGGAGCGTTGGAGTGGCAATGAAAATAGAGGCCTTGTTCACCGTTCACCAGTTACGTCATCTGAAGAGACACGATTGCTGCTGACGTTGGACTTTGGTTGATCAACTTTTGACTATTTAGTCCACGGCCTGTTTCTTTTCAGACGTTCAATACATTTAAATACCTTCCTAATGAGCTAACGACATAGCGCGATCTGTGCCGTTATTATTCCTAAATAAAGACACCCATCAGCCGACCTCAATTAGTCGTGTATTAATTCAAAATTTAGAGTTTACCATTCTCTAAATCAATGGATTACGATGCGTGCTCTTACTCACACATTTGAATAATTCAACCGGTTAGCTGGTTTCTTAATTTATTTTAAAGCGTAAAATATATCCCGCTTGCAAACCGCTTTGGCAACCAATTTGTTCGCCACGGTTTTTTACTTCCAAATTATAGGTTTCCTATGTTCAAGAAACTCTCGCTTAAAAATAAGCTAGCGATATCAGCTAGTATGGCCATCATCCTGGGGGGGATTTTGGTTGAGGCCCTTTCTTTTCGTGCTTCACTGCAAAGGTTGGATATTGAAGTTGAACAGCGCTTAGAGGGCGCATCGGCTTCGTACAATCAATATGTATCGGATTGGATCTTATCCAAAGAGCGTGCGCTTACTTCTCTTTCGAAAGAGTCCAAGCAAGACAGCTTGGTGACTCATCTAAAACAGGTTCGTGACTCAGCCTCTTTTGATAATGTCTTCTTGGCATTTCCTGATGGTTCGCAAAAGAATGCGAACGGAGTAGTACTGCCGCCGGGTAATGATGATCCCCGTTTATGGGGTTGGTACACCAATGCGGTAGCGAACCCAAGTAAGGTGTTCATGGATAACCCAACGGTTGCTGCAGCAACTGGGGCGAACGTTGTTTCATTAGGAACAGCAATGCAACTGCATGGGCAACAGGTTGTGTTGGGTGCTGATGTAGAAATTACAGACATCCTAAACAGTCTAGAGCAGGTGATTCTTCCAGGTGAAGGTTACATGTTCATCGCGACCAACAAAGGCACGGTTTACACGCACCCTGACACTAAGTTACTGAACAAGAATATCAGTTCACTTGGGTTAAATTTCTCCGATGTACAAAAGGCTCTGACTAGCGGTAAAGACACTTCTATCGAACTGAATGGCAGCGACTATGTTCTGTACGCACGTGCTATTGACGGAACGAGCCTGATTACAGTGAGTGTTGTTAATCATGACTCTCTGGTTGCACCGTTATTTGATGCAGTGATTGGTCAAGTTTTGGCTACACTGCTGGTCGTTATTGTATGTACCATACTGTTTAACCTTTTGTGTACGATTCTATTCCGTCCGTTGAACCACGTATCTCAAGCATTGGCGCAAATCGCGAATGGTAGTGGTGATTTAACTCAACGTATTCATGTAGAAAACCAAGATGAAGTGGGCGAGTTGGCTCATAACTTCAATACCTTTGTTGGAAGCTTACAGCAGTTGATTGGCCATATCCGTGGGCAGTCAGAACAGCTAAATAGCCAGTCAGAGCAAAGTACTCAACGTGCGAACCGTTCTGTGGATGAACTTAACCATCAACAGCAAGAAATCACAATGGTGGCAACGGCTGTAACGGAAATGGCCTGTGCAACTCAAGAGATTGCATCGCATGCCGAGCAAACAGCAAAAGCGGCACAAGACTCAGCGACAAGCACTAACAGTGGTCACGCTCTGGTAGTCGACACTAAAGGTTCGATTAATAACTTGGCCAATGAAGTGAACGAAGCGGGTAACGTGATCAGCGAACTTAACAAGCACGCTCAAGAGATCTCAACAGTATTAGCTACAATCCAAGGCATTGCAGAGCAAACCAACTTGCTTGCTTTGAATGCGGCGATTGAAGCGGCCCGTGCTGGTGAACAAGGTCGTGGCTTTGCTGTGGTTGCTGATGAAGTACGTGTGCTTTCGCAGCGTACCCACTCTTCAACGGAAGAGATAAAATCAACCATTGATATCCTACAGCGCACGACGACCCAAGCCGTTGAGCTGATGGAGAGCAGTTCTAAACTGGCGATACATTCAGTAGAAGATGCCGATCGAGCTTCGCATGCGCTTGAAGAGATCAATACTGCAGTTGCTTTGATCAGCGACATGGCGACTCAAATCGCGACGGCTGCTGAAGAGCAAACGCACGTGACGGGTGAAATTACCCAAAACATTACGACCATTAAAGATGTCACTGACCACTTAGTTGTGGGTGCTCAGGACAGTTTAACTGAGTCGAACGAACTTAAGAGTCAAGCCGCTGGCTTAAGTGACAAAGTGGCGACTTTTAAGCTTGCTTAACTGGTTTACTCACTGATGCCTGATCAGTGAGTGCGCGGTAAGCAATAAGCCAAAGCGACGTACATTACGTCGCTTTTTTTGTGTCTGTGAACAATAGAATTCTTTACTAATCCGCTTCTGAAAATTCTCTAAGCGCATTCATTGCGGCTTCAGCCTTGTCTTTCTGGACGAAGATATGATCGTGATAATAGCCTGCAATCACATTGGCACTAATGCCGTATGAGCCAAGTTTAGTCGCAAAAGCAGCCGTTAATCCAACCGCTTCGAGGCTCGAATGTACCGATAAAGTTATCAGGCCAAATACACCGTCGAAGTCTAGCTGAGCTTTGGTCGCAACTTCTTCTTTCAGAACCAGTGTTAAGCCTTCTTTTTCACGAAAGGTCGCTATTGGGTCGAGTTGAACATAATCTGCCAATCCCCCGTCTACAGTACAAAAAACATAATCACCTTCAATGAGCTCTGGTGACATGGACTTTAACAAAATGTCTAAATCGGTAATGGCAGTCATCGTCTTTTTCCCTGTATAGTCGCGTTTGTTTATGGTGTTGGATAATGCAGCCAAGATAGAATTTAGCTTTGCATAAGTAAAATTAATAATACTTATTCCACATCAGCATCGTTAATGAGAGAGCTTGTCTACCAGCTTGTTGATTGCTCCATCTCGCTAGATAAATGATCGATAAAGGCTCTTAACAGCGGTGTGATTTGTTTACGCGTCCCATAAACCGCGTGTACACCCAACGTTTTAGGTTCCCATTCAGAGAGTAGAGGAACCAATAGCCCGTTTTCAATTAAGCCTTCGACTGAAGGAAAGGGCAGTAAGCAGATACCGTTGCCTTTGAGTGTGGCAGAAAGCAAAACCTCAGAGGTGTTGGCGCTGATATTCCCTTTGATTGGCACTGATTCCAGTCCATTCGGGCCATTAAACGTCCACGCGGTTTTGCCAAAATAACTGAATGATAGGCAGTTGTGGTGCGTTAAATCTTGCGCATTTTTGGGTGTCCCTTTCTCTTTTAGGTATTGAGGCGACGCGCAAATCACAGACCGACATTCACCGAGCTGCTTCGCGACAATATTGGGCGTCAGTTCGTTGGTAATACGAATCGCTAAATCGATACGTGACTCAACAAGATTGACCGTTTGATCGGTAGAAACGATATCAATCGAGACCTCTGGCCATTTATCGATGAAGCGACCGATCACGTCCATCAAGAAGCTATCGACAATCGAATAACTCGCGGTAATACGCAGTTGGCCTTTCAAGTGCTCGCGGCTTTGGTTTCTGATACCTGCTAACGATGTTTCGAGGGCAAGTAACTCCCTTGCGACTTCAAGCGTCTCTTTCCCCGCGTTGGTTAAGCTCAAGCTTCGAGTGGTTCTATGAAGCAGGCGTGTGTCCATCCAGCTTTCGAGTTCCCCCAAATAGCGCGTGACTTTGGTTCGAGAGAGCTCAAGGTGCTCTGCTGCGGCACTCAAGCTGCCACGCTCAACGATGGTGACAAAGACGTTCATTGCCTCAAGTTTATCCATTGTTCTATTACCCAAATGATTTTGAATCTAATCGCTACGAGAAAACTAGTATATGTCCGAAAATCGAAACAGTGAAAGTTAATTTGATGTCTATTTCATCTAATTCCAATCAAATAAGATGTTTGCACACTCAATGAGTTGGCCGGCGTTCAGCTCTTAATAACGGAATAAAGCTATGAAAAAGTTATCTAAAATCCTTGTATCAAGAACCGCGCTTTTAGGATCAATGAGTTTAGGAGCCATGCTAGCTGCATCGAGTGTTGTCTCTGCTGCTGAACTAAACATCACTCATTACAATCCGGGTGAAAACGCGATATTCCCCGCAAGCTCTGTGTTGGTAGCTGGAGAAAAAGAAGTGATTTTGTTTGATGCGCAATTTAGCGTCGCAGATGGGCAAAAGCTGGTGGATCAAATCAAAGTGACTGGCAAAGAGTTGTCGATGGTTTACATCAGCAGCGGCGACCCAGATTTCTACTTTGGCTTAGAACCGATTGTTGCGGCATTTCCAAACGTTGAGGTCGTTGCCAGTGAAGCGATCGTTACTCACATCAAGCGTACTAAAGATGCAAAGCTAGAGTACTGGGGGCCAATCTTAGAAGATAACGCGCCATCTAAAGTAATTGTCCCAACCGTTCTTAATGACACCACGTTGAACCTCGAAGGTGAAACCATCGAGGTGAGAGAAATTAACACGCATCAAGCGTACCTGTGGGTGCCGTCTGAGAAAACGGTGTTTGGTGGTGTGTCGGTTTATAGTGGCGTACATGTATGGATGGCAGATACCGCATCAAAAGAGATTCGTAGCCAGTGGTCACAATCATTAGAGCGCCTGAAAGCACTTGAGCCAGAGGTTGTCATTCCGGGTCACTATTTAGGTGAAATGCCAACGGGTACTAACGGCGTTCAATTTACGATGGATTACGTGGCAGATATTGAAAACGCACTGGTAAGTACAAGCAATCCAACGTCTGTTGATATCAGTGATTACATGAAGAAAGCATACCCACAATTTAAGGCAACAGAAGGCGACCTAGAGCTGGGTGCCAAAGTGCTAAGTGGTGAGATGGAGTGGCACTAAGTTCATTCTCTCGGTTGTGTCTCAGAAAAGCTTGAAGATTGTGTGCTAGATTTAAGTTGATACACAACTGGAGATATCGATGATCTGGCTTTCGGTGAAAGTACTACAGATTGGACTTGTCTATGGATACAGGAAGTATCAAAAAACGAAAAGAGCTCCAGCTTAGGGGCTCTTTTTTTTGATGTATTAGAAGTATGTGGAAAGAAAACTCACCATTGTCCGGTTTAATAGTCAGTATCTAAATTGACTCTGAAATGTCACATCATCAATAAGCGAATTTATGTTGAAAATAGACCCCATTACCCCTCACATCGGTGCTCGTATCCATGGAGTCGATCTTGCCAGATGCAGTGCGAATGAACTCGATGAGGTTTATCAGGCGCTGATTACCCATCAAGTCATCTTCCTAGGTGATCAAGTACTCTCACCAGAACAACACTTGATGATTGCAGAACGTTTTGGAAGGTTAGAACCTGCGCATCCTTTCTTTCCTTGCGTGGAAAGTGTACCTCAGGTCAGTGTGATTGAAACAACGCGTGGCAATGCCCCGGTGGAAAGCTATTGGCATACCGATTTAACGTGGCGTAGCCTGCCATCTAAAGCTTCTTTGTTGCATGCTCAACATATTCCAAGCGTCGGTGGAGACACTATCTGGTGCTCTATGACCGTTGTATTTGATTCATTAGATGAAAGTATGAAAGCAAAACTGAGGGGCTTATCGGCGACTCATTCGCTGGTGGCTTTTGAAGGCATAGAGTCGGATCAGATTGAGCTTGATTGGCATAAGTCGTTAATTAAAACCGCACATGAAAATCCACCAGTGATTCACCCGGTTGTTCAAATTCATCCTGAAACGGGTAAAGAGACGCTCTATATAAATGAACAATTTACTCGTTATATCAATGAACTCGACCGACAAGAGAGTGATGTTTTACTTAACCAACTGTTCGAAATTGCACGCCGCCCTGAATTTCAAGTTCGTTTCAAATGGGACAAGGGAGCAATGGCTATTTGGGATAACAGGGTAACGCAGCATTACGCGGTGATTGATTACGGCGATACCCCAAGAAAGATGCATCGCGTTACAGTGGCATAATGGTAAGTAAGAGGGGTAATTGGTGTAAGCGCTAGCGGACAAACCTTAGGAACTCAGGTTTAGTGTCTGAATTAAAGTATAAAACTGAGACTTCATTCATCTAAGTCAATAATTAAAACAAAAGCGTTGATACATATTTGATTGAAACCTCACTGATCGGAGGTGATTTGTAATATAATCGACGCCAAAATATAAGAATAAAAATCAAACCATAGAATTAGTAAACGTTAGGGCTTAGAGAATAAAGAATTTCGTATGAACGCTATTCGTAAAGTTTATCAGTACGCAGAACCAAACCTTACTCTCGTGGGTTGGATGGGCTTTGTCGGCTTCCCAATTTACTACATAGTGTGGGAGTTCTTGTTCCCTCAACCTTATGAAAATTTAATGCTGCGCTTGTTTTGCTCAGTGTTGTTTTTCGGCATTATCTATCGCAATCGTGTCCCATTTGAATGGCGAAAATACCTTCCGGTTTATTATCAAGTCGCCGTAACCCTCTGCTTGCCGTTTTTCTTCTTCTACATGTTACTAATGAATAATTGGTCCAATGTTTGGGTTATGTCATTCATGTCTGCCATTTTCCTCCATATTTTATTAGTGCACGTGACGAGAGTGATGTTTGCACAAACTTTTGCCGGTATTGGGATGGCGACCTTGTGCGCTTGGATTGCACAAGGCTTCTACCTAGAACTCACAATGGATTGGACGCATGTGCCAATCTTTTTGTTTATCTACTTATTTGGCAACTTGTTCTACTTCCGCAATCAGATGGAACACGAGAATAAGGTGTCGTTGGCGAAATCTTTTGGAGCCGGTATCGCGCACGAGATGCGAAACCCCCTGAGCGGTTTGTTGACCTCTATTGATGTTATGCAGTCCATATTACCGAACCCTAAAAGTGGTGATCACAAAGGGCAATATGCTTTAAGCAACGAAGAAGTCATACAGTTACGTGAAGTGGGCGATGAAGCGATGGAGATCATTCACTCAGGTAACGAGACGATTGACCTGTTACTGACTTCAATTGATGAAAACCGAGTATCTCGATCTACCTTCAAGAAGCATTCAGCTCAAGCGGTGATTGAGGGTGCGATAGACAGCTTTAACTACAAGCGTTCAGCCGATAAATCAGCAATCTCTTTAGACGTACAGAGTAACTTTGATTTCTTGGGTAGCGACACTCTGTTGAAGTACGTGATGTATAACTTGTTCAAGAACGCATTCCACCATCGCAGCCCTGAAGATTTTCATATTCATGTCACCATGTGTAGTGATGAAGTGGCCAATCAAATAATGGTTACCGATAACGGGTCAGGCATCTCAAATGATGTGATTCGACGCATTTTTCAGGACTTTTATACTACTGGCCAATCGGGTAATTACGGCTTAGGTTTGCCATTTTGTCAGAAGGTAATGCGCTCGTTTGGTGGTGAAATTAAATGTCAGTCTGAAGTGGAACAATGGACACAGTTCACGATGACTTTTCCATCTTTGTCTTCCCATTCGGTGAAAGAAATCAAGAATGAACTGACTAAACTTAAGAGTGTGCTAATGGTGAGTGACCAGAAAGTTCTCACCAATAAAATGACTGAGGTAGCCCGTTTTATGGGGTTTGAGCTCACGGTGTTGGATGTAGCATCAGCGCTTAAAAAGAAGGAATACCAGTTCGAATTCGATTTGATATTCGTTGACATGGAGAGCTTGGATTTAAGAGCAAGTTGCCTCGATAGAATTGAATCTTTACTTTCATTCACTGAAGCTCGAATCATCTATTTGTATGAACGTCACCCAATTAAACGTGTCCGAAACGTTGCTTTTGAACCTATTTGGGTGGAAACACAAGTTTGGTTACTGAATACCAAGGCGACCATCGAACGCTTACTTTTCGACTCCAACTATGTGATGCCATCAGTTTCTGTAAAACCGTTAGAGGTTACCAATAAGCGCACGATTATGGTGGTCGATGATAACGAATCTCTGCGCCGATTTACCGCAATGTTATTGGAAAAGCAGGGTTTTGATGTCGTGCAGAAAGAAGATGGGCAACAAGCCTTAGACGCGTTGGACAGCGATGATATTGATTTAATTCTGATGGATATCGAGATGCCAATCATGGACGGTGTTGAAGCTTCTCGTCGAATTCGAAGCGCTAACAAAGCATACTCTTCAGTGCCAATTATTGCTCACACGGGTGACAGTTCTCCTGTGACATTGGAAAAAATGGAATCATCAGGCATGTCAGATTTTATCGTCAAACCGGCAGATAAAAACCGCCTGTTCGATAAGATTGCTCACTGGATTTAGTGAATGCCATAGGTTGAAGCACACGACCATTTTGTCAGCGAACAAAGACACAAGATAGAGCTCAGCTATTCGCTGGGCTCTTTTTGTATAGCGACATGATAGCGTCCATTCAGTCCTGCCGTTTATATTGATTATCGGAAGGGGTCTTATCTTTCAAAGAATCCTTTTGTGTGAATTGCCCTTACAATCACACGAACTCTAATTCCGGATGATTGTACGCTTCATGACAAACCGTGAGCACATGGTCAATATCTCTTGGTGTCATGTCGGCATTGACCGAAAAGCGGATGATGTTTTTGTTCTTGCCCGTCGCGGGGCGGCAGAAAACCGCACCGAATACATCACGTTCTTCGAGGAAATCACGAACACGCTCGGTGTTTGTTTCACTACCACACTCTAGTGCTACGATTTGAGACTCGCTGCGGATGTTAAAGCCAATCCGTTTGAGGCCAGTAGTAAGCGATTTAGCGCTTTTGAATAAGGCTTCTCGTTTGTCTTCTGAACCTTTTATTACCTCTAATGTTTTCTCTAAACGAACCACCTCTTGTGGTAACACGGTCGAGCTGAAAATAGCTGGATACGCGACAAAAGGTAAGGTTTCTGAAAGCTGCTTTGGCCCAAGGATAGCACCTGCACGATAGGCAAAGGTTTTAGCCAAGCTAACGGTAATAAAGTCGACTTGGTTAGTGAGGCCCAATGCGTGAACTAAGCCAGCACCATTTTCTCCATGCGTACCCAGTGAATGCGATTCATCAACGACAACGGCACAATCAAACTCTTGCGCCATTTCGTAGATGTCGCGTAGTGGGGCGATGGTGCCGATTGTGCTGTAAATCGAATCGACCACAATAACGCCTGAGCCGTGGCGCTCTAGCTGTTTGCGCAGGTGATTCATATTGTTATGCATAAACGGGTGGGCGAGGGCGCCTGCAGCGCGAATGCCTTCCCATAACGACATGTGTGCAAAGAAGTCAATGTACACAGGTGTGCCCGGTGGGCAGATGGTTTGCAATAGCCCAATATTAGCTGCCCAACCAGACTGAGAAAGCAAACTGCTCTCCATTCCGACATAGTTCGCGAGCTCAGTTTCGAACGCAGGTTTAGACTGCTCATCTTGTAGGAAAATGGCCGACATCACCACGTTGTCATCGTTTTCACTGATCGCCGCTTGGTGAGCTTGTTGGATCTGCTTGTTGTGCGACAGGGCTAGGTAATCATTGCTCTGCATGACAACGGCGTTGCACGGTGGACGTTTACCCAACACCAAGTGTTTCTGACTTTGGTTCTGGGTAATCAGGTCTTGAATATAGAAGTTCAAGCGTTCTTCAATAAAGGAAGGTAATGGTTTTTTTTTGGTTTTATCACTCATAATAGTTCTCTTCAAATACAGGATAACGCCAGCGCTGACGGTTGTATATTGACGATTAAAAGTGAGGTGTCATTGGCCAAGTTGCATAATTTTGTGCGTGCTTGCAAACTCAGTATTTAAGGGTTTTGAGGCGAGTGAATTTCCTTACGGTTCGGGGCTTTAACCTAGTTTAGATGGGAATAATAGCCTTCTTTTTTATGATAAAAGGCTATTAAAATTGGTTCATCGCGGATTAGCGGGAACTAAAAACAAAAACGGTAGTAAGTGATATGGTTTAGTCGCCAAACAAAAATCATACACAAACTACCGTTTCTATGCCGAATCATACTTTCCTATCTTCATTCTGGGAAGGCTTTCAAATAGTAAAGTCTCTCCAGACAGCATCACTTATTACCCTGACTCTTAAACCTAGCTCTGAGGCTAAATGCCTTTGTGGTCTTGAGGCCGAGGCTATCCATGAGTATCAATGGCGTCACGTAAAGGATGCCATGTTGCTCGGTGTGCCTGTTGAACTTTCCGTTCAAACTCGAAGGATTAAGTGTCGTGACTGCGGCATAAAAACAGAATCTCTCTCTTGGTTAGAGCCTTATGCTCGTATAACAAAGCGCCTAAAAAGCTATATAGAACAACTGCTACCCCTGCTTCCCATTAAGCATATATCCCAAATTACGGGCGTTCATTGGCACACCATTAAAGAAATAGATAAACGCCGACTTCGACAAGTGGTGCCGCCAGTGAAATGGGGTGAGCTAAAGCAGCTCGTGATGGATGAGTTCGCCATCTTTAAAGGGCATCGATATGCCACCGTCATCGCTGATGCGAAGACTCATCAAGTCATTTGGGTTGGATTAGGCCGCAGCCGCAAGGACATACGGCCGTTCTTCGAGCAGCTAGGCGAGAATGGGGTAAATATCGAAGCAGTAGCGATGGACATGAATACGGCTTTTGACCTTGAAGTTCAAGCGCACTGCCCGAACGCAAAAATCGTTTACGACTTATTCCATGTTGTTGCTAAGTTCGGTCGCGAGGTGATGGATAGAGTCAGAGTCGACCAAGCCAACAAACTCAAGCAAGATAAAAAAGCGAGGCAATGGGTGAAGCGCTCACGGTGGGTACTGCTGAAAAATAGAGGCAACTTAAATACACGTCAAGATAGCTATCTTACTGAAATATTGAATATCAATAAGGACTTAATGACCACTTATATACTCGGAGCCCAACTCAAAGAGCTTTGGTATTGTGAATCCGAAGGGCACGCGAAGGGGCTCTGGGACACGTGGTGGGAACAAGTGCAAGAGAGTGGAATTAAGCCATTGAAAGAGTTCGCACGAAAACTGAGTCCTTATCTTCACGGCATTATCGCATCGGCAAGTTATCCGTTGAACACCTGCACACTGGAAGGGATAAACAACAAGATAAAGTTAATCAAGCGAATGGGGTATGGGTATCGAGATACAGACTACTTCTTCTTGAAGATAAAAGCGGCTTTCCCCGGAAAGCCGCGATGAACCTTAAAATTCGGTGCTCGAATGGCTATGAAAAGGTCGATTATGAAAAGCTACGGTGTGCTAGCTTTGTTTATTAACTAGCACGTATTACCTATGAATTAGCACGTATTACCTATGAATGTGAATCAGTTCTATTAAGTCGTCTAATTGCTGCTTGGCTTTCCCCTCTAACGAGTAACCAATATTGATGCGTAAGCAATTGCTGTAAAGGTCGAGAGTGCTGAACAGGTGTCCAAGTCTGATATCAATGTTCTGGTCGGCAACTGCCTGAGCAAAGGTTGATTGGTTCAAGTTGGGTATTTGTAACCAAAGCACCATGCCACCTTGTGGGTTACTTATCTTCACATCTTGAGGAAGATGCTGAGCCAAATAGCTTAGATATTGCTGGCGTAATGAAAGGATTTGAGCACACCTTCTTCGAATGTGTTTAGCGTATTGGCCTGATTCGATAAAGTCAGCAACCGCAAGCTGAGTGGGCAGGGCAACGCCATAACTCGCAGCAGAAAACTGAGCCTTGTACTCGTCTATGTACCTTCCTGGCAAGCACCAGCCTAAACGATAACTTGGCGACAGGCTTTTCGATACTGAACCACACCACAGCACGTACCCACCTTTGTCATAGTATTTTGCAGGTAGTGGTGTGTGTGAAGAATATGAGAGCTCTAGATACACATCGTCTTCAATGATTGGTACTCGATAGTTATTCGCCAATTCAGCCAGTTTTTGTTTTTGACTGGCCGACATATTGATCCCTTGAGGATTCATATGTGAGGTACAGAAGATAGCGGCATCCACACGCTTGTTTTTCAGATGTGTTTCCAACTGTTGTAGGTCGACACCATCATCCAAAGACGGGATCTCGATGATTTTTCGCGACATTTGTCCGAGCAATTCCAGAATACCGTTGAAACATGGCGAGCTAATAGCGATGGTATCACCTTCTTTGGTACACGATTCAAGAGCAGCTTTAATCGCCGACATGCAGCCAGCAGTGATCACCATTTCTTCTGGTGAAAAGTGCACATCGAGCTTGGCGAAGTGGGTAGATAAAGCCTGTCTTAGCATCGGATCGCCCTGTGTATCAGGGTAATGGTTGAGCCTGCCGCCCATCCGTTTGATTGAGCGACGAAAGCTGCGTTCCAACTCAATGGTTGTTTGCTCATCGTTGGTGGTACTGGATACACCCAAAGGACCATTGGTGGTGTTATGTGTCGAAGAGGTTGGTTTAACGATGGATATTTTGCTTTCAAACTGTGCCCACTCAGGGGTTGAATGAGAAGGTTTATGTGGCGAAACAAAATACCCAGCTTGAGGTCGAGAGTGGATCCAACCTTGGGATTCTAGCTCTTGGTAACAGCTCACCACGGTCGACATGCTGATGGCCTGTTGCTTGGCCAATTGACGCAGCGAAGGCATGCGTCCGCCTTCCGGTCTTTTGCCGGTTTCTATCTCATCGATAAACTGATTGGCTAGCTTTCTGTAGATGCTCATTGTCACGACCGTTATTAACTGTACTGGTTTTATTGTTCAAGGGATACTCATTCAAAACAAAGGAGGGGTGAGTATGAAAAGAAATGATTTGTTGTTAGCGGTATTCGTTATGGCAATTTGGGGGTTCAATTTCGCGATGATCAAAATGGGTGTGACCAACGTTCATCCATTATTGGCCACTGCTGCGCGTTTTTCGCTAGCGGTGATTCCGGTGATATTTTTCGTGGCGAGACCTAATGTTGCTTGGCGCTACTTAGTCAGTTATGGCTTTGTGTTCGGTGTGGGAATTTGGGGTATGGCTTCATGGTCGATTACTGCGGGTTTGTCTTCCGGGCTTTCATCGGTATTGCTTTCAACCAACGTATTAATCGGCATGGCGGTTGGCGTGTGGGTGTTCAAGGAGAGTGCTTCCGTTCGCAAACTAATGGGTGCGATGCTAGCCATGTGTGCGTTAGCAGTGTTGGTTTCGGCAGCAACGGGCAACGTGACACTCAATGGTGTTATCTTGATTATGATAGCGGCATGCAGCTGGACCTTGATGGGCGTGATTGTTAAGGCATCTAAAACCACTCAGGCTTTTGCATTTAATGTGTGGGGGATGCTGTTTGCTCCGGTGCCATTGGTGTTGTTTGCCGTGATGTTACACGGTGACCAAATTATCTGGCAGGGTATTGAACAATGGGATTGGAACACGACGATTGCGGTGCTGTTTCAGGCTTATCCAACCACGCTATTTGGTTATTGGGTGTGGAATAAGCTGTTAATCCAATACCCGTTAAGCACGACAGCGCCGTTAACCTTGCTAGTGCCAATATTCGCGTTGATAAGTGGTTACTTTATGTATGACGAAGTATTGTCAGTCGCTCAAGTTGTTGCATCTATATTGTTTCTCGTCGGTATCGGTTTGATTGTGAAGCCTGCTAAGGCATCGAATACCAAAGCGACACAAACACTTGCCGAGCAAAAGTGATTGATGAGTGGGCAGCATTCAATGAAACGGATAGAGTTCAAATGCTTTGAATAAAAATAAGGCCTCGCACTTGCGAGGTCTTAGTTTATGTCGAAGAAGTGAAGTTACTTAAAGCATCAATTAACAGCACTCTATTCACTTGCTCTCAATTAACTAGCTCTTAATTCAGAACTCTATTAACTAAACGATCAGGAAACTAGGCGATCAAGTCACCATACATTTGAGCAATTGGCACTCTAGGTCTTCATCTATTTGGTACCCGATCACTTCAATTCTGGTTTCGGCACACTCATCGAGCTCTGATTCCGTCAAACCATCTTCTGTTAAGTTGTAGCCGAAGATACCACTTGGGGTAATGAATACCGCTTTCATTCGCTCTGCTTTTAATCCAACTAAAAAGTGTCTCAAACGCTGGTGGTCAAACAGTTTCTCTGCTGAGAATCGCCAACCAACACTTTCAAAACCTTCACCTTGGTTGGTCGCTTTGATCATGCCGCTTTCTGGCATGGGTAGTTCTGAAGCGAGCGGCTTTTCTTGTTTATGGATGTGGTGGTGATGGTGCGCTTGTCGACTGAAAAAACTAGTGTCTCCTTCGAACTCTTCAAAAGGGATCTTTCCATGGTGAGCGAAGACCAACTTGGTATTCGGGTGACAAATCTCGGTGACGTAATCAGCCAGTGCTTCGGCGTCGCCATCTTGATATAAGTCGACCTTGTTACCAACCACCGTATCGGCAATGGTGATTTGCTGATTGAAGGTATCGTGATTTGAGTAGCGAGAATCAGAGAGCTTACGCGCATCGACTAAGGTGACGTTCTTCTGTAGTGACAGGACTTTACGGTAGTGCTCAGAAGACAAAACTTGCAGTACTTCTTTAGGATGCCCAAGCCCTGTTGGTTCGATCAATAGTCGGTCTGGTTTTGCTTCTGATAGCAATTGGTTGAGCGCGATTTGCATCGGTAAACCTGCCGCGCAACACATGCAACCACCGGGTACTTCACGAATGAACACTTGTTGTGTGGTCTGGTTACCTTGAATCAAGCTGCCATCAACGCCGATTTCTCCAAACTCATTCACTAACACAGCCCAGCGTTCATTTACTGGCTTGTTCTTCATTAAGTTGAGAATCGCAGAGGTTTTTCCTACTCCCAGGAATCCGGTAATAATGTTGGTTGGAATACTTAACATAGGTGACTTATCAGAGCTCATTGGCAATTCTCCTATAGCCTTGAACTAGGGTGTGGTTGGCTGAAACCACAGACTCTGAAAATGCAGAGTATTCGGG
Source organism: Vibrio sp. QJM3NY_39 (assembly GCF_057785895.1). Lineage (NCBI taxonomy): Bacteria > Pseudomonadati > Pseudomonadota > Gammaproteobacteria > Vibrionales > Vibrionaceae > Vibrio > Vibrio sp. QJM3NY_39. Next base: position 1,548,090 of record NZ_CM173505.1, read on the forward strand.
TGGCACTTTTGAGATGCTATTTAAATCAAACCCTGACCCTATATTGGTCATTGGTGGCACATGGAAGCTTTCCGGTAAATCGAGCCCATCTACTACACAGTTGTGGCGAATCACGCAACCTTTACCAATCACAGCATTAAATACCACCGAGTTGAAGCCAATAAAGACATCGTCACAGACTTCACAAGGCCCATGAATGATGGAGCGGTGAGCGATAGAAGAGCGTTCTCCGATGGTAACCGCTGCTCCTGCTTTAGAGTGAATAACCACACCATCTTGAATATTGGTGTCGCGCTTAATCACAATCGCTTCCATGTCACCTTTCTCGTTTATCTCGTCGGCACGAATGACGGCGTAGGGGCCGATAAACACGTTATCTTCAATGATGACTTTACCGCAGATGATGGCGGTCGGATCAATGAAGGCAGTTTCGGACACGTTTGGCATATGGCCGCTAGGGTTTCTTCTTAACATATTGAGCTCTTTTATTTTTTCGTAATGCCACTGGGTATACCACCATTGATGGCGCTGGGCATTTATGTATCGACGCATTTATCGCATACGCAGCTGATCTCTAACTGCGGGCTTATTACGGTGAAGCCTTCTTGCTTTGCGTGAGATTGAAGATCGCGAATAATGGAAGGGGCGATGGTTTGCTCGCTGATTTTGTCGCACTTAGAGCAAATCAAAAATTGCGGGATACCGTGTTCATGATCGCAAAGGATATGGTCGCAAAGTATGTACTTATTGGAGACTTTTAGTTTGTGCGCTAAGTGCTGCTCTTCGAGAAATTCTAACACCCGGTAAACCGACATCGCTTGAACGTGTTGATCAAAGTGTTCCTTACAATATTCAACGAGTTCATACGCAGACAGCGCTCTATCGGCATGAACCAGTGCACGCAGTATCAACAATCTCTTAGCGGTAAACTGTTTTCCGTTTGTTTTACAGCCTTGTTTTACGTGCTCGATGATCGCTTCGATGTCTCTCATTCAATCCACAAAATTAGTGATGATATAGATGTGTTATAACATAACATATAATCACAAGGAACGAACTTTTACTTAAAGAACCTCTTAGGTGGGATCTCTCTTTTCAGGCTTACTTTGTAGATGAATATTATCTGTTTATTGCCAGTCATTTTACATGTTGTGCCAAAGAAGCTTTTTTATGACGTTGTGATTGTCGGGTAAAACCCTAAATGCACACGTGTTGATATAGGCTAATTCGAATTAAATGCTGAAATGATACAAATCTCATATTTAATAACGCTTATTTAGTAACCTCTGTTGAGTTCGATATCAAATCAAGTGGCTGATTTTATTGGGTATCGGAGAAAAGTTTCAAAAATTATCATTTAGGCCTCTAAAGTATTAAATTCTATTTTCAGTCAATTAATAGGCATGTTGTTCTATTTGATGGTGGTTAAGTAGATGTTTTTTAGCCATATATGTGAATTTACAAGCGACTTATCTTTCTGATTTGAAAGAATAATTAAATAGTTGAGATAAAAAAGTTGGCGAAAATCAGAAGCTTGGCATACACTTTCCTTGTAAACGACCTTATCTCATTGATTGAATAGGGTAAATGCTTTGGCGCTACTGGCGATGGTAGCAATGTATAACATAGCTTTGAGGAAAGTTTTATGGCACTCACTAAAGCCGATTTGGCTGAGAACCTGTTTGAAACACTCGGATACAGCAAGCGGGATGCCAAGGAAACGGTTGAAGTGTTTTTCGAAGAAGTTCGTAAGGCACTTGAAAATGGCGAACAGGTAAAACTGTCTGGTTTTGGTAACTTTGATCTTCGTGAGAAAAACGAGCGACCTGGTCGTAACCCGAAAACTGGTGAAGACATTCCAATTTCTGCTCGACGTGTTGTTACTTTTAGACCGGGACAAAAACTAAAGGCCCGAGTCGAGAATATTAAAATCGAGAAGTAGCCAAGCAATAGACCACGCCTAGCGTGGTCTTTTTGTATCTATCCCAAGGAAAAACACCCATTCAATCTCTAACGGCTTTAAGCTTCCAAATTCCAAATTCCAAATTCCAAATTCCAAACCCAATCCTAGATTCACCATTCACCATCATTATGCCCATCTCTTAAGATTCGTTGATTTCACGGTTGGTTCTCTCAATCCCACAGTTTAAGACTGATGTATTTCCGATCCTGTAATAACTTTATCTGCACCATATACTTTTAAAGTTCACCCAATTGTCTAGTTTGCTTCTTATGCTTGTACTAGGAACTCAGTGTAAACAGATACAAAAAATACTAGACCGATCGGTTTGTTTTGTTTATTGTGTCAGCAGTACAGAGTGAAAGGGTGGCTGAAAATCAGAAAACTTCTGCACAGAGCCTTTCAAACAGGCAGTTCAAAGAGAGAATCGCATCTATGACACTAGCATTGGAAAGTTATCTATTCATTGGGTTTTCAATGGCGCTATTGAGTCTTTGGAAAACGTATTCAGGGCCTGCTCTGGCAGCACTCATGTCATATTCATACCCTGAAATGCTATTATTTAATCTACTTCCCGCATTACTGGCAGCTTATGTTGGGTGGAAGGTCGCGCCAGTTTATTCGAGCATTTTTAATCGCCACAAAACCGTTGCTTTTAAGCCCAAGCTGAGACGCTTTATGAAGCGATGGAATAAATACGGTCAACTCACGATGGCTGTTTTAGCCCCTGTTCTGGTGGGAATTCCAAGCTACACCTTTGTTTCGAAGCGGCTTAATCAAGATTGGAGAAAGACGTTCGCCATGCTGACGTTGTCGATCTTAGGTTGGAGTGGTTTGGCTTATGGCTGTTTCTTGTTACTCGATGTTGAGCAGTACATTGCCATCGAAAGCATCATACCTAACGCAATGCTTGAAGAAATTGAATAGTACACAGTAAGTGTTAATCGACTAAATGGTGAAACTAATATGAACAAATCAATAATTATTGCTGGTGCGAGTGGCCTAGTCGGTAAAGAAACGCTTGCTGCACTGCTTAAAAGTGATGAGGTAAATCGCGTTTATGCATTGTCTCGACATCGATTGGCTGTTGAAGGTTCTAAGTTGACTCAAGTGATTGACGAAGCGCTGTCATTCTCTCCAGACGTCACAATGGATCAACCGCCTGAGATTGGCATCATTGCTTTGGGTAGCACGATTAAGAAAGCTGGCACGAAAGAAAAACTGCGCGAAATTGATGTCAATTTAGTCACAGCTACCGCTGAGAAAATGCAGCAGCTTGGCGTAGGTCACATCATTGTTGTGTCATGCCTTGGAGCGGATATTAACGCTCGTTCCCATTACCTTCGTTGCAAAGGTGAAATGGAAGCAAAGGTCGAATCTCTGGGTTTTGAACAAACGACTTTTTTACATCCCGGGCCTTTAGCGGGCGACCGTGATGAGAAAAGAACGGATGAAAAATTTCTGCAAGGTTTATTGAAAATTGTTAAGCCGCTAATGATCGGCAATCTAAGTAAATATGTCCCGATTGAGTCGTCTGTTATTGCTCAAAGCATTTTGACGATATCGATGATGCCCCATTCCAATCAGGTTGAAAGATTGAACTCGGTTGCGATGAATCAGCTCATTTCTTAGCGTGAATCAGCGTTCACTCTACTGATACTGATACTGATACTGATACTGATACTGATACTGATACTGATACTGATACTGATACTGATACTGTATAGGTATAGGTATAGGCATAGCTTTGTTGGGCATGTGATTAAAAATTAAGAGGTTATCAATGAAAAATCGTTCTTTAATGATGTTGCTGGCGTTACCTTTGATGGGATGTGAGTCAACAGTTGATCCCATTGCTTATGTCTCTGAGCTACAAGCCGTCGATCAGAATGCTTTGACCGTCGAAGCTAATGCCCAAGGGCAAAATTTAGATCATGTGCTGACTATCGACCATTCTCGTTTAGCGGAACAAGCAGGAGAGTATTTGGCTCCAAGTCGTGTGGATTTCTACACCAATGACGCTCTTAATACCGCATTACTAAAACTCAACCCAGAAGTAGGACTCGATCTGCCTTTTCGAGTTTTAAACTGCATGGAAGGCGGGATTCAAAAGACGGTCTACACAGACGCGGAGTTTATTCAAAAAAGACATGGGATCACAGATGAAACCACGCTTACACAATACCAACTGCAGGTTGAGCAGCTTGTTCGTGGGCTAGACAACGCTTCTGCGGTTAATAGTGACACCTTAGAGCAAGGGTATGGCATTGAAGCGCTTGAATCTGATTATGACTTTGAGACGACCTTAAAGAATATTAAGCGAGATGTTCTTGAACAAGATGACACGGTTTGGTTTATGAATTGGGACTACAAGGCTCGGGCCGAATCGATTGGACAATCGATTCCTAAAGCAACTTTGTTGGTGTTTGGAGGGCCAGCTCCTGGCGCGACCGCGATGACTGATTTTCCTAGCATTGGTTTAGATGCTTTTGGTCAAAAGGTTCTTGTTATCGAGCAAGAAGGCAAGGTTATTGTGCTCTATAACGACATTGTCGATATGTCGGAACTGCATTACGGCGATAACGCAATATCTCACAAGATCATTAACTTTCGATTAAGCAAAACCCTTGGCGGAGCAGTATCGAAGTAGGGGGTGTTTTTACTAGAAGCGCTATTTGTTTGCTAAGCGGTTTCAGTAAGTCTGTATATCTATATCCATAGTTTACCAATTACCAATTACCAATTACCATCGCATGAGCTCTGTTTACGCCCGTCAAGCAGAGCTCTTATGTCTAGTTATTCTCCACAGTCGATCAATACCTGCCATTTCAGCTCAGTCATACAACTTTGTTCCCAGCACCTTATCTTGTCTCCATACATCGACGCCCGTCTTCATTTATTACCCGTACATTTAAAATGGACAGCTAGGCAGTATGTATTCAACGCACCTTATTTGTTTTTTAAATCCGTTCAGTGAAATTGAACAGAGGTTAAATCTAATTGAATTTAAATCTCCCGAATGATTTGCTGTAATGCGCTCAATAAACAGCCAGTTAATCTATTTTATTGATCTAAATCTAAGGAGAAGCTTTGCGTAAGTCCGCTTTAGCTTTGATGTTACTCTTTTTATCGACTGTCGCTTCGGCAGCGGAGTACCAGCAACTCGCCAATATGTGCATTGCTTGTCATGGCAGTAACAACGACACCTCGTTTCCCTCTATCCCTAACCTTAAGTGGCAAAACCAAGTCTACCTTACTGAGCAACTGACTGACTTTAAAAGTGGTAAGCGTGAGGACAAAACGATGCCCAAAGTCGCACAGCTATTGTCAGAAGAAGACATCAAGAAGCTAGCCAATTACTTTTACCAACTGAATAACACAGGGTCACCGCAATGAGTTTAGATAGAAGACAGTTCCTTAAAGCCGCGCTTTCAGCAACCGCAGTATCTGCATTGCCGGTGTCGTGGGTATTTGCCGCGAATCGACCTGAAGGTTTAGTTGCACTGGACATCAATGCATTAACGTGGGCAAAAGCAGAAGATCTACCGGATTACTACACCGTTTTAAATACCAACCCTTTGAATGCGTATCCGCCAGAAAGTATGCTTGCGCCAGCCGTGACTCCTGCTGATGTTCCCTTTGTTCGTTGGAATGGCTTGATGCCAGATTTTACGGAGATGGACCCAGATACTTGGACCTTCGAGGTGAAAGGTGAATCGGTAAAGCAAAGCAAAACCTATACGATCGCAGAGTTGAAATCTAAGTTTAAACATCACACACAAAGCCTTGTGTTGGAGTGTGGTGGTAACAGCCGTAATAACTTCTATCCAAGCACTAAAGGCAATCAATGGAGCAATGCTGGCGTCTATTGTTCACAGTGGACAGGTGTGTTGCTGAGTGATGTGCTTAAAGACTGTGGAATTAAAGATGATGCGGTTTACGTCGGTAACCATGGCTTTGATAAACACTTGAGTGGTAAAGGTGAGGCGATTTCACGTGGCGTTCCCATTGCAGCTGCGATGAACGATAACGCGTTAATCGCATGGGAAATGAATGGCGAGCCGATCCCTTATCTTCATGGTTACCCGCTACGAACGGTATTTGGCGGCCGACCGGCTTCTGTTTCTCAGAAATGCACGACTGGCATCAGTATTCGAAATAAGATCCATGATGGGCACAAGATGGCGGCTCCTGCTTATCAAGTGCCTAAGAACCCAATCGCTCCGGGTGAGAAAGTGGATAACAAAGATTTCCGAATCATTGAAGAGATGATCGTTAAATCGTTAATTACTTCGCCAAAGAGTGGCACTGAGTTTACGTTAGGTAAGAAGGTCAAAGTCAGTGGTCATGCTTGGGCTGGCTTGAGAACCGTTGAGAAGCTTCAAGTGAGTTACGATTACGGTACTACTTGGCATGATGCGAAGCTGAACAAGCCAGTAAATAAGGGCGCGTGGCAACAGTGGGAAGCTGATTTAGACCTTCCTACGATTGGTTATTACGAGATCTGGGCAAAGGCAACCGACAGTGAAGGCGATAGCCAGCCAGTCGTACAACCGCAATGGAACCCTAAAGGTTATCTGTTCAATGGTTGTCACCGTATTGCTGTAAGAGTGTCGTGATGCCGTCTATTTCCAATAAGCCTAATTATGGCCGTTCGAAACAAGTCAATTTGATTGATGGCCTCTCATTTCATGCAGACTCAACTCCTGTCAGCAAGCTCGGTTACCGTAAAGGCATAATGAGAGCGGCATTGGTGTGCAGCTTGTTAACGTCGATGCTTGTTCATGCTGAAGACATTCCTGAGAACCCAAAAGAGTACTATGGCGTAGATAAAGCGTCGGGGCTGATCATGGCACCCGGTTGGGAGACCGTGAAAGGGCAATGTAACGCCTGCCATACCAGCTTAATCGTTGCCCAGAACAGCGGTAACCGAGAGCAATGGCGTGAAACCATTCAATGGATGGTCGACACTCAAGGGCTGTGGGATCTATCTGATACTTGGGATCCGGTATTGGATTACCTCAGTACTTACTATCAAGACAAAGGCATCGATATGAACAAGTATCGTCGTAAGCCTATTGATAGCGCCTTGATGCCACCTATGCCGCGAGACATCCTATGATCATCAATCGATTAAAGCGGGCCTCTCTTACGAATGGAATTGTTGCGAATGGAGCTGTTGTTATTAGAGCTGTAGTTAATAGAGCTGTTGTTAATAGAGCTATTGCGATAGCCGCTGCAGCAGTAGTTTTGTCGCTGTCTGCGTGTACTGATGAAAAGCCGAGCACTGAAGATAAAGTTGCCTCGCGAGTCGAATCATTGGGCATGGAGTCAGAACCAGCGCCGAAGCTTAAAGCGGAAGCTAAAACTGAGGTTGAAACTCTTGTCGATAGCAAGGTAATCACTGAGGATTACATTCCGAGCTTAGTTGCAGGTGAAAAGTTGGTTCAGAATCTATGTAGTCAGTGTCATGGTGACAAGATCATTCCCTTCGTACAATCTTATCCAAACATCAAAGGTCAGAAAGCAGGGTATATTCTTAAGCAGCTGCGCAATTTTAAAAGCGATGAGCGCCAAGATTTGTACATGCAGTCGGTGGTGAAACACCTTTCGGATGAAGACTTACAAGATGCGGCGGCGTTTTATAGCACGTTGAAGCCATTGGATTTATACAATCGCACTAAAGAGTATTATCACCAATAGGTGAGGCTTTCTGGGAAGTTGGTTAAGTAGGTTTTTACGAGATTCGATAGGTAAAACAGTAGATAGCGATAGGTAAAAAAGTAAATAAAACAAAGGGCTGCGATTATGCGGCCCTTTGTCGTTGTTGTTTGTGATAAGCGTTTATGCCAGTGGTTAAGCCGCTTTGATGTGCGTGGTAATGTATGGTTGCCATGCTTGTTGATAAAGCTCTAAAGATTGGCGTCTTAGGCTATTAATTTGTGCCGCTTCAATGTCATTGATTGGGCGTTGTTCTGCAATTGCGTGACGCTCAATGCCTTGGATGATTTCGTAGAGCTCGTGCTCAGGGCCACTTTTCACATCAGCAATCGCTTTTAAGTGAAGTTGAACCTCTGCAATGATGTTGGTCTTTGGCAAACGAACCAACAAGTTAAGGTCACGGTAACCAGAGTCGGCTGGTGATTTAAACTTGTTTTTCAGCTTAACAACGTCTGCTTCACGGCTTAGCGCTTCGTAAACTTCAACCAAGCTCTCTACATCGTTCGCGATGATAGTTGCACGGGCTAAGTCGGTAATTTTTGTCACATCACCATCAAGCTCAAGGGCGATTTTTTCTTCTGCACGAGCTTGAGATTTAACGCCAGCAAATAGCGCTTCAGAATTGGTGAGTAGGGCAGTACTTTTACAGATAGTTTCTAGTTCAGCTTGGCCTTGATGTGCTTTGCTGTACAGAATATCGAAGTCGGTGTAAGGCTGAGTCGGGCGTGAGTCGAAGGCTTTGATGCCGTAAAGGCCACTCAAACTATGACGGAATACGTTTGATGAAACTTGGTTTTGCGCAGGAGTGCGCGTTTGATCAGTCGAACTTGTTGAAACAGGTGCTGCTGCGAATGCAGGCGCTCGGCTCAATACCAATAGCATTAGGGCCGTCGTACGGAGAAATACACTCATTCAAACTCCAAAATACAAGGTTACAAAAACGGGTAGTCAAAAGGGGTAACCAGTAACGCATAAGAGTAAAAACAGCTTAACTAAACTCACTACATATTAAATGGGGCTAGCTAAGACAGAAACCAACTCTAACGTTTAATATTGCTTTAAAATGTGAAGATATAGACAAATAATCCAACCGTTAGTTCCGCAATTATCAGAACTTTGAACTTAGCCAGTTTCTGATTTTATCGAAACCAATGTGGTACTTTAAACCAAGCTAAGGTTGCTCTTACCTCTCTATACTGTACCCTTGCATTATGACTGTTTAACATGAACGAAAGATGAATAATCCTGAATTTTGGCACAATAAATGGGCAGCCAACCAAATTGGTTTCCACCTCGAAGATGTAAACCCACTTCTGATTAAATTTTGGGAAAAGACTGAGCCTAGCTACGAGAAGAGTGTGTTTGTTCCACTTTGTGGCAAAAGTGAAGATCTGATTTGGCTAGCTTCAAAGCATGAAGATGTCCAAGGTGTCGAGTTAAGCCAGATAGCGGTTCGCGCATTTTTTGCAGAGCACCTTTACACCCCGACTGTGACTCAAATCAGTGGTCAGCACGAGCTGTATCAATTCGATGAACTGAACATCTACACGGGCGATTACTTCTCAGCGCCAATCCAGCCTGTCGATACCATTTATGATCGCGCGTCTTTAGTCGCATTGCCTGAAGAGATGCGAGTACAGTATGTAGAGCGTTTGAAACAACGACTGAAACCGGGTGGTAAGATCCTTCTAGTGACTCTGGATTACGACCAAAGCGAGATGGCAGGGCCTCCGTTTAGCGTCCCTAAACTAGAGATTGATCAGTTGTTCGCGGGATACAAAATCACATTGTTGAATCAAGATATTGCAGACGATGAACATCCGAAGATTGCCAAAAAAGGCTTGTCTCGATTTAGTGAAGAAGTGTACTTGATTGAGTCAGACGCTTAAGCGCAGTGAACTCTCTAGCGAAAAAACCGCTTCAATAAAAAAGATAACACCAACAAAAAGACGGGCTCGATAGCCCGTCTTTTTTATTGTTCAGATTTGAAGTCGTGATTGTTCAGATGCGAGAACGTAATGGTTCAGATCTGAGTTAGTCGTTACCAATTAGTAGTCATTAGCTAGAAAATGGTAATTAACAGCTAGTAAATCACTTTTACTTTAGACGCGCTCTCAATTGCATCTTCAATCGCTGTCTCAGTGCTGTTGCGACGAGTAAGTGCCACACCTAGACGACGGCGACCATCGATATCAGGCTTACCAAACAAGCGAACTTGCGTCTGTGGTGCGTCTAGCGCCTCTGTAAGACCTTCAAAACGAATGTTGGTTGAAGTGCCTTGACCAAGGATAACCGCTGATGCACACGGGCCGTATTGCGTGATGGATTTGATCGGCATACCAGTAAAGGCGCGTACGTGCAGTGCGAATTCCGATGAGTCTTGAGACATAAGAGTCACTAAGCCAGTATCGTGTGGGCGAGGGGATACTTCGTTGAAGATAACGTGATCGCCTTTAACAAACAGCTCTACGCCGAAGATACCGTGACCACCTAGTGCATTAACCACTTGTTCAGCGGTGTATTGCGCGGTTTTAAGTGCATTGTCTGACATGACTTGTGGCTGCCATGACTCACGGTAATCACCATCTTCTTGGCGGTGACCGATAGGCGCACAGAAATGAACGCCATCAACAGCGCGAACGGTTAGAAGCGTAATTTCGTAATCAAAGTCGATGAAGCCTTCAACGATTACGCGACCCGCGCCAGTACGACCGCCTTCTTGTGCGTAGTCCCAAGACTTTTGAATGTCTTCTTCTGTTTTGATAACGCTTTGGCCTTTACCTGAAGAGCTCATTACTGGCTTAACAACACAAGGCATGCCCACGAATTCAACAGCGGCAGCGAAGTCTTCAAAGGTGTCTGCAAAGCGGTAAGGAGAAGTGCTCAGCTTTAGCTCTTCTGCAGCTAGGCGACGGATACCTTCGCGGTTCATCGTTAGCTTCGTCGCATTTGCAGTGGGAACGACATTTAAGCCTTGCGCTTCCAGCTCTACCAACTTGCTAGTGGCAATAGCTTCAATTTCAGGAACCACATAATCTGGTTTTTCAAGTTCAATGACTGCTTGCAGTGCATTGCCGTCTAACATGTCTAATACATGACTACGATGTGCAACTTGCATTGCGGGTGCGTCTGCGTAACGGTCACATGCAATAACTTCCAAGCCTAAACGTTGGCACTCGATAGCAACTTCTTTGCCGAGTTCACCTGAACCTAATAGAAGTACACGAGTAGCATTTTCACGAGTAGCAGTACCAAACATAGAAATTCCTTCCGATCTTTTGAGCGATTGATTGAAAACGGGGTGATCATACTTATTTCAATGATAAAAGCAAACGTTTGCGCAAGTTGTTGCGTTAATTACAGGTATAAAAAAAGCAGCCTCGTTAAATAGAGCTGCTTATTTAAAATTTTGTTAATTAGATGTACTTAGATTGCTAAGTAAGTCACTGGAATGTCGGGATTAATCGCTTCTAATGTAGATTGCGTATCCGCTAGGTGACTGATGCTACCTTCGGCAATTTCAACCAACGCTGCACTTTCAATCTGTTCAAAATCGAAGCCAGCCAGTTTAAGTTGAATCAACGCCACTTGTAGAGGAGGTAAGCTCGGGTTGAACGCTGCATTTTCAGCGTAAGCACCGGTGAAAACCTCACCCGACGTCAATTGCAGTGAAACACCACTTAGGTTTTTGGTGTAAGGAGCATGGCTGCGGTTTAGTGCTGCTAGCGCTTCTACAACAATAGGCGTTGTTTCTTCAGTCGTGTGCTTATGATCAAGCTTAGTCATTAGGCCAGTCGTCACACCTAAGTCAGCAGGGCCGAATGAGTCTGGCAGGTATTCTTGCAGAGACATTTCATCACGTTGTGGAAGCTGAACCTTAAGCTCTTTCGCTGTGGTCAGTTCGTTCATGAATTGACGACAGTGACCACAGGGACTGAAGTTGATGGTGATATCTGAGATACCTTGCTCGCCTTTCATCCAAGCGTGGCTGATTGCAGATTGCTCAGCGTGTACTGTTTGGCCAAGTTGAGCACCAGCGATTTCAAGGTTTGCACCAAAATACAGAGTGCCAGACAAACCACGCACGATTGCACCAACATAAAAGTCAGATAACGGAGCGTAAGAATAGGCTGCGGCAAAAGGAAGTAGCGCAATACGTAGCTCGTCATCCGCTAAACCACTTGCTTGCAGTAGGCTAGCAAATTGTTCTGGAGACAATGTCGCGTCAAAGTTGTCTGCTAATACGATGTCACTCAAAAGTGCTTTGATTGCTGTTGGAGCACTTTCCAGCGCCAGGGTAATACGACTGTTCATGTTGAATCCTTAATTGACCTTAGGCTTTAATTCTATGCAATGCTCAGGAATTTTCTGTGACTTTGATCACTACTGCGTTGTTGTTGTTACATTGGTTTGCATAATTAGAGTGAGGTCACAGATGAAATCGATTGCAAGAGTAAAAACTACCATTGATATCGCACTTATTGCTTGAAATTGAGTTCGGTTTGTCACGTATTGATGAATAAATGAGAGAAAAAAGCCCAAGCTACCACTGAAATAATCAGGTTATGCTTGGGCTTATTGATATCTGTAACGCTTAAAAGTCGCGAACCAGTGAGTTTAGCTATTTACCAACTCATCGATTAGAGCGCGTATAAACTGTAATCAAAGTGGTTAAGAATAGAACCAAACCACGAGCGAAAATATACTCGGTGCAATGATTGAGGTGATAACCCCACAAAGAACCAATGCCAACGAACTGAATGCAGCATCTTCCTGATTCTTTTCAGCACAGGTCGCAGTACCTAAAGCGTGAGACACGGTACCCATGGTTAAACCACGCGCGATAGGGCTCTTAATGCCAATGAGATTGTAGATTGGGTAAGCAAAAATTGCCCCAAACAGACCAACAATCAATACCAGTATTGCCGCAATTGCTGCTTCACCACCTAAATGGCTCGACACTTCCATAGCAATTGGCGTGGTGACTGACTTACCTAATAAACTCGCAATCAAAGTTAAGTCCGCTTTAAAAGCCACTGCGATTAATGCTGTCGTTGTCATCGACATCACACTACCTAGCGTGCAAGCAAAGGTGATGATGCGCCAGTTGGCTCTGATTTGAGGTAGCTGTTCGTAAAGCGGATAAGCAAGGGCAACAACCGCAGGCTGCAGCATGTAGGTAATCCAGGTGTTGTCTGCATAGTAAGTCTCAAACGGTACTTTGAAGAACGTGAGTATCGGAATGATGATACCAATGCTGATCAGCAGGGGATTACACAGCGGTGAGTTTACTTTTTGACTTACCCAGCGAGCAAACAGGAATACCACGATGGTGAGTAGAATCCACATATCAGTTACCTCTCGAAAGCAAGCGGTCTAAAAACCATGATAAGGACACCAACACCAGCAACGTGCCACCAACGGCGCTCGCCATAATTGGCAATGCGTTCGCGATGAGCATGTCGAAGTGATCCATCAACCCAACACTGATCGGAACAAACAGTAAGATCATTAGGCGGATAATCAAGCTTGCACCGGGTTGTACCCAGTGCGAAGGAACAATACCAATCACCATGGCGGCAAACAGAATCAACATGCCAAAAATACTGCCTGGGATTGAGGTATCCAAAAAGTGCTGTAACGCGTTACCTGCTGTAAGTGCACCTATGATTAAGGTGAAGGAGATTAAGCAGTAAACCAGCTGGATCAATCTTTCTTTCAAAGTGTTACGTCTCTTGATAATGGAATTAGCTAGCTAACTTTTCTACGTATTGATAAACCGACTTCAAGATAGCCATTTTCTTCTCGTCGCTTTCATGTTCATGCGCGAGGTTTTCAAGGTTGAGCATGTACTCTTCTAAACGGCTCTCATAAAACTCACGACAATGGTTCGCCCATTTCAATTGCTCAGCTTCGTCGAGCGTCCATGGGAAATGACGAGCACGGTAACGGAACAGTAACGGTTTAATACGTTCATCACCGAAGGTGATGTCTAAAGCTGCCAAGTTATTTGGGTCAGTTTCGCGAATGATGTTCATCGCTGTTTTATCAGCAGGTGAAAAGAAACCGTCGTAAAGGTGTGTATCAACATCATCACTCTTTTCGTACTCTCGTTCTTGTGAGTACAGGCCGATCAGTTTTTCGCGGATCTCTGGGTGTTCGCGCAGCAGTGCCAAGTTCTTCAAGCATTGTTGACGATCGATACCGATGGTTTCGGCATTTTCAGCCGTCAGCGTTTTGGCTGGAGCAAGAATAGGGCACTTGTTCAGTTGAACCAATTTAATTGGTACGGGTAGCTCGTCTTCACCCAGTTCACTGCGTTTGGTGTAGAGTCTGTCTCTGAGTTCATCAGCGTCCAGTTCTAACAGTGGGCTTGGATCTTTGGCTAAATCAACCACGATAACGGCATTTTGATTGGTTGGGTGCCAAGCCATAGGCACAATCCAACTTGTGTAGTTGCAGTCACGGCCAAACATGCCCGAAACGTGCATCAATGGTGTCATGTTTACAATATCAACCAGGTCATTCAGCTTACGCTTATGACGCATGTTGTAAAGGTAATCGAACATCTTAGGTTGTGCAGCTTTCAGCTTCTTCGCTAACTCGATGGTCGCAATAACATCGGCCATCGCATCGTGCGCGTTCTCATGTTCAATGCCGTTTGCCACAGATAGGTGTTCTAGTTTGAAGCTTGGATAACCTTCTTCGTTCTCTGGCCAAACAATGCCTTCAGGACGCAGTGCGTGAACAGCGCGCATTACATCTAATAGATCCCAACGTGAGTTGCCGTTCTGCCAGCTCCACGCATATGGGTCGATGAAGTTTCGGTAGCAGGTGTAACGCGTTACCTCGTCATCGAATCGAATACTGTTGTAGCCAAGGCTTGTGGTATTTGGTTTCGCCAACTCAGCATGGATCTTAGCGATAAACTCTGGTTCAGGAAGACCTTGTGAAGCCGCTTTTTGTGGTGTGATACGGGTGATCAGTGCAGCTTCAGGCGCAGGGAGATAATCAGCGGGAGGTTGGCAATAGATAACCAGAGGCTCTCCAATAACATTGAAATCTTGATCGGTACGAACACCCGCAAACTGACTCGGACGGTCTTTTGCTGGGCTAACGCCCCACGTTTCGTAATCGAAAAAGAAGTAGGTCGGCTGATTATCTGAACTCATTGAATTTCCTGAACAGCAAGCGCGGAACGTTTACTGTGGCTGAAGGTTAGTTTTGTTCAGTATCTGATAGTATGCGGTACGCGTGCAACCCAGATCACAAATAAATTGCCGGAAAACGGTGCTTTACTATTCAATCGAGTCGGTGGGGAAGGTTTTGAATCCAATTGTGGCTTTTCTATGGTCACAATTCTGCCTGTGTACCTCTGTTTTCCCTATCTTTTCACCTTAGCTGTTGTAAGGCGATGAGTCGGGTTTGAGGTTTACCGCGAATGAGTTTGTTTGTCTTTTACTCTAAAGCTGTGTGATTAGAAACATCTCGTTGTTTTTTGACTGGTGGCTAATCGGCTGTACCTGTAGCTAATCCGCTGTGCTTGTGTCTAAACCGCAGCGCAGATGTCTAATCCGTAGCACAGATGTTTAAACTGCTTCACTTGCCTGTCTTGGCTCTGTCCAATCAAGGTGTTTTTCGCAATACAATCCTCTTAGATTTAATTAATTTTTCGGTATTTATGATTGTCGGAGTTAATTTTACTGGAGTGTTATTTTTGTCTCATTTTTAATACTTTCTATAATCCGTGTTTGAATTGGATATAAAGAAAGCTCTAATATTTCATTTTCATTACAGTTTATTTTAATTGTCAGTATGTTTCATTTTTGAGACTGCATTGCAACACGGTGATCTATATAGTAGTTAACCTGAATATAATAAGGGTTTATTCTTGTCCTTTATTTTAGGGTTACTTTAATTAAGGTCTTTTTATAGAAATAATTACGTACAAAAATAAAGGAGTTAAGTGTAAAACCAGTTTTATATATAATTGGTGAAAATGAACCAATACCATTATTATTGTTAGTGTTATTTATATCAATTTGCGTGATCTTATTCTCACTGCGCCTCATTTCTTTATAAATAAGTGTCAATATATATATTTTCTAAATAGGATTGTTGTTACTTAATTGTTAACTTTGATTGACTATTAGGTAACCCTAATAATAAAGCCGATTTTATATAAAGGATTAAAGAAATGAACAAAGTCTTTAAGGTTGTTGCTGTATCTGCACTTTCTATCTCTTCAGCGAACGTTTTCGCTGTGAGTGACACTTTTGATGCAACACTAGAAGTAAAACAAGCGATTACAATGACAAAAACAAGTGATCTTGACTTCGGTATCATCACTTCAGACAACACAACGGACGTTGTTATCGCTCAAGGTGATGCTGGAGCTGCGGCATTTACTCTTTCTGGAGAATCTGGTGATGCAGTAACAGTAAGTATTTCTGATACTAACTTGGTTAACGGCGTAAATACTATTGCAGCTGAATTCGACTTTAATAACGCTATTACTCTTACCGGTGGTACTGCGGCTCTTAATATTGGTGGTACTGCACGTACTTCAAGTGCGACATTAGTTGCTGGTACATATACTGCTAACGTTGCAGTAGATGTTACTTACCAGTAATTAAATGAAACCAGTGTAATATTGTGGCTGCTATAAAGCAGCCGCTTTTACTATGAGTGTTCTATTCAAATACGCGATTTATATTGGCCTGATGATTTACTCCAGCCCTTTTCATGCGCTAGAAATTATTCCTGAGAATATGGAAGTGAAATTTCCGGGCATGTATATCTCTGGGTCGGGCCAGAATGCCGATTCAAACCCATCCAATAGTCAGGTTTATGTGGTTCGTTTTTATGTTGAAGGTGAGCCTGGTAAAAAAATCGTGGTTTCTCTCCCTTCCAAGCAATATCTAAACCATTCTCGTAAATCCAAACGCCTGCGTATTAGAAAGTTCTATTTTGGTTGTGGCTTATCCAAGCGAGGTCGAGCCAAAATCAAAGGGAATGGAAGAAGCAAATTATTGTGTATTGGTGCCAAAGTGAAAATCGGCGCTAATCACCCAGCAGGCCTTTACACCAGTACAATCCCTTTTGAGGTTAATTATAAATGAAGTTGTTTATCTCATGTGTTCTCGGCTTAATCTTCACAACACAAGCCTATGCTCAGTTACTCATCGCACCGACTCGTTTTGTGCTGGACGCCGACACTTCGGTGACTGAAAAAATCGTCGTCGAAAACAATTCAGATCAACCGATTCGCTTGGAGATAAAACCGATTTATCGCCCGGTAAAGGCGAATGGCTTAGTTCGAACTGACGCTAATATCGCGCAATCAGAAGATATCGCGAGTTGGATTAAAGTGTCACCACCAATAATTCGTGAACTTAAACCCAATCAAAGACGCACGGTTCGCTTACGTATGAATGCTTTACCTGCTGACATGGCTGATGGTGAATATCGTGCTTACTTGTGGTTTTCCCCAATAGCAAAAGCTGCAGAGCTATCAGACATTGCGTTGTCTTCGAGCAAAACCAACAGTGATGGTTCAGCCTTTCAACTGAACTTTCACATCAACAGTTATGTGCCTGTTTATGTTCAGAAAGGTGAGCAGGTGCAAGATGTTAAGTTTGCGTGTGACAACCAAAGCATCAAGATTCGCAACGATGGTAACTTTCAATTTACTGCGAAATTGAATGTTGATGAGCATAGCGAAAAAGTGGTGCTACTTCGTAATGCTGAATTAACCAAGCCTTTTCCTAAAGGCTCAAAGATCTCACTGGTTCAGAACGAACAGCCTCTGTACGAATGTGTTCTGTAGTGCTCGTTTCATTGTCGCTGACTCTGTAAAAGCCAGTGTTCAATTGCATGGTTTGGCGACTTTTGTTGCTCGCTTCACTGTTTCCTTTTGGTGCGTATTCGCAATCTAAAGCAGAAAGTGAGGCGAGTGAACTCTATCCAGCCCATGTTGAAGTTCGAGTCGGGAAAGTGGGGGATAGCTTTTATCGTGTCATGATGGATGACTACGAAGAACCCTTCATTTCGATATCCAATGCTGCTTTTTATCTGCTCGAAATGAATGGTCAGTGTGATGAAAGCGGATATTGCGAATTGTATTTGCCTCAAGATGTGGGAAGAGAATCTCCTCCGTACATTTTAGATACCGAACAAGCCATTTGTTATCGCGATGACAACAATATCCAGTCGATCAAATATCAAGTCATCGACTCAGAAACTTACATTCACTGGTACAGCTTACAAGTTTGTATCCCGGCAAAAGTGCGTTGGGATATTGATGATTATCGGCTCACCGTTACTCCAGAATTCAGTTCATTGACTGAACTGGAAGCCGCTATTTCTAAGATGAAAAATGAATCACGTAAGAAGGCCGAGGATCTCAAGCGAGCTGAAAGCACGCCAGCTTTCGAACCTGTTGCCGCTGTGGGTTTGGCGACTCGGTTAGCGACTTCGGTTTATCACGACAGTGAAACTGGCGGTGATGTTTACGCAATCTCAGACACCATATTAAGCACTGAACACTCTTTGTCTCGCTTGTCGATTGATTCACGAGAAGATAACCCCATCGTTTATTACAACATTGCGGTAGAAGCTCATGACGGTGAAGGCTCTTTGGAAGTCGGCCATGTGTTATTAGATGGCAGCGTATTTACCGTGAATCAAACCCTCGAAGATGGGCTCTATTACACCAACCGAAAGCGACAGACAGAGTTCGGCAACCTTCAACTCGAACGAACTACTCAACCTAATATCAGCATCGATGTTTTAGTCAATGGCATTTATCAAACCACTTATCGCTCTGATGAGTTTGGACGCTTCGTGGTTGAAGAAGATAACATTTCCCCAGGTGACACCATCAAGTTTCGCTACTACTTATCGAAAGGTGTCTGGCAGGAAGAAGAGATCACCGTTGCCGGTTTAGAAGATGAATTTCTGCCAAGCAACGAGTGGGGTGTGCAAGTGGTGGGCAATGAAGGTGCAGACCGAGCTGGCGCTGTGTCGCTCGAATATGGGCTTGCCGATTACTTCACTGTGGGTAGTGCCTTTATGAGGCAAAATGGCAAAGACTTGATTGGCGTTCAAGGACGATACTTACCGGCGCATTGGTTCGCGGGTCATATCGGTTGGTTACCTGAGTTCAATCGCTTTCCAATGGAGTTTGATATCTTGATCAACGGCGATCAGTCGGCATCGATAGAGCTCAATAAAACCGATGAATTGGACTTAGAGTCGATGAAGTACGATGTGTTCAAATACAACCTGTCGCTTGCCAATCTAACGGCCTTTTTAACAGTAAGGGATGATGAAGATGAGTTGAGCGTTGAACCCAAGTTGAACTCGAAAGTGGCTCGTAATCTGTTTGTCTCATACGCCGGTGACTATCGATACACCAAAGCTTCTCATCAAGAAGACTATCTACACACGATTGGCTTGGCCAAAAGCGGTTTCTCAGATACGTCGTGGAATATTTCTGGAACCGTTGATGGCTCTGGTCATCATGAACGAACGGAGCTGTCTCTGAGAAATGCGTGCAAAGAGTGCCTGTTAGATCCGTTGGAGGTTTTTCAAGAGCTCACGACGAACGTATCGGCTCGCTATCAAAAGCAGGAGGTTTCGTTTTCCGCCTCTTTAGAAGCTCGAGTGAACCCTTATTTACTCTTTAAGCTAGAAGGAACCGAAGACCGATACGGTGTCGAGATGACGACAGAATTCGGTGCTAAAACTTACTTTGATGAAAGCATTGGTGAGTTTGTTGAGTGGAATCGATACAACCATTCTAAGCTGACGGGTGTTGTCTACGATCACCACAAACAACCCATACTAGGCGTAAGCCTACAAATCTTGGACCAACGAGCGGTCAGTGATGCAAAAGGCCGATTTGAATTCTCAAGTGTTCCGGCTCGAGATAATCTACCTATCTATATCGATGAAGGGGCACTCGACCTTAACCTCACGCCGATTCAAAACCCTGTGTTTGTAAACACTAAGCAAGTCGGGTTAACTCATGCTCACATCGAAATGGTGGTGTCATTTGGCGTCGATGGCACAGTGGAAGGCGATCTAGAAAACAGTGCTTATCTGCACTTTAAACATATCCAGAAAGGCACCGAGTATTCGAGCGAGATTGAGAGCGATGGCTTTTACATGGTAGAGGGGCTCATCGCGGGCAAATACATTGTGACTTTAGAAATGGGCGACAAGCGATACGTGCAAGGTGCCGACTTGGACGGCGATTTCTGGGTAAGCGACCTCACATTCAACCTCATTGATTTTCATAAGGTGTACTAAATCCGATCGTTTTGATTAGTCTGAAGGAGGCGACAGTATCAATCGTACTTTCTGTTTCATGGTTAACTCTCGGTTCCTCAAATCTTTGAATATGGCCTTCCATTCTTGAAAGGTGACCACTATCGGGTTAAAACTGTTTACTGGCTTGGTGACGCCGTAACGTACGGTTTCAACTTCCGGTTCGAACGTACCAAACAACTTATCCCAAATGATCAAAACACCAGCGTAGTTTTTATCGATGTATTGCGGGTTTTTGCCGTGATGCACACGGTGGTGTGATGGGGTGTTAAAGATGTATTCAAGTGGTCCCAAGCTTCGTATCCATTGTGTATGGACAAAGAATTGCAAACCAAGGTTGAGAAGCACCACAAAGATGACCCATTTAGGGTCGAAGCCTATGATGACGAGCGGTACCCAAAATAACCACATGCCTGCGAATGGGTACATCAAACTCTGACGGAAAGCCGTACTGAAGTTCATCTGTTCTGAACTGTGGTGCGCGACGTGCGCGGCCCACATCCAGCGAATACGATGGCTTGCTCTATGGAACCAATAATAGAAAAAATCTTGTAACACCATCAATACAACAAAACTCAGCACTCCCATGTCGATGTCCATTAAGTGCCAACCGAACATCCAAAGATACAGCTGCACGACCAATAACCCGGTGAGTAAATCGGAGAGTTGATGCATTCCCGCAAGCGTGAAGTTACACATCACCTCTGAAAGTTTATAGCTGGAGTTATCTGGTAGTCGACCTTGTTTCTGACCGATAAAATACTCAGCCAACATGCACACCACGAACAAGGGCGCTAATACCAACAGTAGCAATTCTGGGTGATTGATTAATGCGTCGATATTCATGTTTTATCCTTGTTGAGAAGCCATACGCGTTCTTAATACTAAATTTGCTTAGACTTGATCGTTTGTGATTCAGTAAGCAGAATTTCGCTACCAACGTGCAAAGTGATCTTCTGTTAGACCAAGAGCGCCATTGAGTTTATGTGTTACTCCATTGTTGTCTTCAATCGAGCCAGAAAAGTGACCAATGAACTGACGAAAGTTACTCTTTAACAGCCATAAATTGAGCTTTTCGCTGCGGTTATTAAGGGGCATAAAGGCCAGGTTTATACGTCCATCTTGTGATGTTATCTGCCAAGGCAAGTTCGTGTCTTGGCGACTGAACGTAAACTGTACCGGGTTAAGCAAGTGTCTGGTTCCATTGACCCATAACACGTTTTCGCAGCCTCCGGTTTCATTCACGCCCGCCGCGAGGTTTAGGCCAATATCTGTGCCATTGGATTGCGTGTTGATGCTTGCCCAGCGCCAACTAGTTTCACGTCTCATGTAGCCCGCTGAAAAGTCATAACCGGCACGAGCTTGTTCGAGAACGAGTGATTCTCCCTTGATTTGGATTTCACCGCTGATGCGCAAAGCATTGTGCTTTTGGGTGTAAGTCCAACCTGAATACCCCGTTGGGCTGCACATCGCCATGGGCAAGCTTTCGGCTTCAGGCTTTAAAGCGATATCGGCCTTGATGAGTTTGGTATTCAAGTGAACTTGCCATTGTCCGTCTTCGATGTCGAAAGTCATACTTTGGCTTGCAATGCTTGTCTTTCCTTTAAATGGTGAAGGTGTTACTTGTTTATCAACACCCAGTGGTCGTAACCATGAACACTCTTCTAGTTTGTTACTCTCGATATCGTACACATAACAAAACGCAGAACCTAAGTAGCGAATATCCGCGATAGCGGCACCAATAATGTGCGTGCCGGTGACGATGCTGACAAATTGAAATTGCTTGTAGTGAAAGTGCTTCTGCCAAGGACCTGCTTTTGAATCCATCGAGTTTCGGTAGTCAAAGTTCTCGATGTTCAGTTGTTTTGGGATGCCATCGAAATGTCCAATGATCGGCTGACCATTAGAATCAATCAAACTGTGTGGGGCAGGGTTCGTTTTTATCATTGCGATGGTTCACATAAATTTAACAATTAAAGCCATTGTGCGATGAGTAGCGTAGAATTGGGAGGTCATATTCGGACAAGAGCGCGTTACCAATCACGATTTTGTCAGCAGTGTTGTTGAAGCTGAGTAATCATGTTTATGGGAATGGGCTCGATATAAGGAGAGACGATTGGAGATTATCGCGGAGTATAAGCCAACCGGACATCGGCATCAGTTGGGCACATTAGATATCGCGTTGCTGTTGAATACCTTAGAGCAACGAGGTAGCGATATTGAAAGGTTACTCATGGATGTGGGTTTAGAAACCAAGGATTGGCGAGACCCGAATGGAAAGCTGACTTACGCTGATAAACTTGCGTTGTTTAGCGCGGCTAATCAGAGTTTTCCTCACGATGGTCTAGGTCTTTGGTTGGGAGAGCATGCAAGTCTGAGCCACTTTGGTGTTTTGGGTTATGCGCTATCAACCAGTCAAAATGTCGGGGAGGCCATCAAGTCGGGCTTCAAGTACTTGCGCCTGAATGGTCCTATCTTCTCGGTTAAATTGTTTCTAGATTCCGAGCAAGCGGTGATTCAGATTGAGAACACCTTGGAAGTGGGAGAACTGCTTCCTTTCTGCAGTGAGTATTTCTTGAGTTCAATTGTCTCTTTGTTCAAAGAACTGACTGGTTATGATTTAGCTATTAACACTCTGGCTTTTCCTTATGCTCGTCCCAATTGCGCCAAGCTTTATGACAGCCGCTTCCAGTGCCCGGTGATTTTTGAACAAAACCATTGTGAACTGCGTTTTGATGCTTCTGTTTTGTCACAAACCTTATTGACTCATGATGCCGCGACACTGAAGCGCTATCTCGCGTCTTGCCAGTCGATAGTGGAAACGTTGGACTCGGAACATTTGTTGACTAACCAGATCAAAACGATCTTTTATCAAACTGCAGGTAGCTTCCCGAATATTGAACAACTCGCAGAAGAGTTTGGTTGTAGCTCTCGTACGCTCAGGAGAGAGCTAGTGACCAATGACTCCAGCTATCAATTATTGCTTACCGAAGTTCGAGTGGAACTGGCCAAAGAGCTGTTACTCGGCACAACCATGAGCATTGATGACATCGGTGAAAGGCTCGGTTATAGCGATCCTGCAAACTTCAGAAGGGCGTTTAAAGGGTGGCTCAATAAAACGCCTGCGCAGTTCCGTAACGGTTTAAGTTAAAGCGTTACTTGCTAAAAAACTGCTCCCTGAAATCGGATACTTGCTGCTGATAGTAACTGTCCCAATCTTGTTGAGTCCAAGTGGCATAACTTGAGGAACGCTGAGAGCCTAAGGTCGCTTTGAGCTGATCCAGTTGCTCGTGGTAAGTCATCACTGTTTGTTGCTGTTGCGCGACTTGTTGTTCTCGTGCGGCAATGTTATTGGCCTCAGTTTCATCTAAGTAGGTCTCTTGAAGGTCCGCTTTGACTGATACTATCTCAGCAGGGCTATAGCTGCTGGGTATCAAAGAGACTGCCAATTCATATTTTTGAAGCTGTGTTTCGGCGTTTAACGTGTCCGTATTGTTTTGCCATTCACTAAGCAAACCTTGATAGTTGGCCAAAAACTGGCTCGCTTCGTTTTCTTTAAGGGTGTTTGCGTCGAGCGTAAAATCTAGATGCGCAAACTGGTCTGCGAATAGCTGGTGGGCCAACTCGCCCCATACTTGCTGTGCAGACTGCTTGAATAAGGCAACACGATCTTCAAGAGTCTCTATGGATTCAAGTGGGATGGTACTTTGGGCTAATTGCCAGTCGACTGATAGCTGCGGATAGTCGCTCAGTAACTCAAACCATATACTCGGCAATTCTGATTTCAATCGTGCGAGTTGCTCTGCGCAGTCATCGCGTTGTTGGCAAAGCGCCCAGAACCCATCGAGTTCATCGAATAGAGCTTTACCTTCAAGTTCGCTTAAGTTTTCAACATGCGTTTCTCCGCCCGATGATTCTGCTTCGGCTTGTTTGTTCTGCGATGCTGCATTTTCCGAACTGACGGTTGCCGTTGGTGTGGAATTATCATCTTCAGTTGTCGTAGAAACATGCGGCTTAGCTTCTGTGTGTTGAGCAGAAGATAGCGGTGTTTCGTTCGTTTTTGAGGACCACGAATAGCCAATAATGCTCGCCGTTAAGACGAGCATTAGGATTAATATAACTCGATGCATTATTGGTTCACCGAGTTACTTGATGACAGCGCTAACAGGGAAGTGGTCTGAAAGGTTGTAGTGCTTCCATAACTTACTGCTTGTTGAGCGAGGAACATCAACGCGGTTATTGTTGTGAGTTTTTTGTGCGTACTCCGAACTCACCACTACGTAATCCAAGTATTCGACGTTTTCCCCGCCAGACATAGGTTCGCCCGCAAAGTTGTTGATGCGTGGGTCAAAGGTAGACGCGGTGTAACCTGAATATTGTGGTTCATCAGCCTGCAGGTTAGCGAACATTTGTTGGTAGTCGCCTGGGAACTTCAGCTTGTTCACGTTGAAGTCACCGCTGTATACCACCGTTTCTGATGCTGGGATATTCAGAGATTGAGCAAGCTGACGCATCTGTTTAAATTGACGCTGTCGGTAGTCACGAGCGGTATCCGTATCGAACGACGCGGTGTGAGTGCCAAACACATGGTAAGCCTGACCATTTTTGATGACCTCAGCGTAATTCACGCCCTTATCAGCGAAACAATCTGTGCCTGTACAATCAGGGAACACGTATTGCGCTTCGTTGACAATAGGGTAGCGGCTCACAATGACCACGCCACCGTCATAGATGTTAATCCCATCTTTATCGAGCATTTTGGTTTGGTACGGGTATTCTTTTGCAAGTTCACGCAAGAATTCATCTCTGCCGTTAGCAAACACCTCTTGTAGCGCCAACACGTCGTAGCCTTTTACATATTGAGGGAGAAGATCGTAGCGGTCACCAATATGCGAAGCGATGGCAGGCAGCGCCCAGATGTTATAGGTCATGACTTTGAGTGTATTGGCATCCGGCTCTGGTTGCTCATCTACTTTGGTTGGGGTGATGGTGTAATAAATATCATCGTAGCGCGCCGTAGAATCGGCTTTAAGTGCAAGCTCTGCATTGGCCCCGAATGCATCGGTTGTGCTGCGATGAATATTACGATCGTCATGCAGCGTTAGGTTGACGTCTGCGGCACTTAAACCATGTTGCAGTGTCGAGTTGTACCAATGACCTTTCATGGTTTGGTTGAGCGTGACACTCTCTCCCACAGCGTTCGATACTACAGTGTCAAACTCGTAGGTCTTCCCAGATTTCACACCAGTCCAGCGATTGAAACTGATCAGCTTCTTCGTCTCCCAAGGGCCAATCTGTTCAACATGCTGTTGCCACTCATCACCGAATTGAAGCTGGTCAGTACCTGTGTGATTGGTTTGAATCGTCATTACTTGGCTAGTGTTATTGGTCAGGTACACATCGGTATCTGCAATAGCCGAGGTTGAAATGAATGAAGCTGATGCAAGTAATGCACTCAGGCAAGTCCATTGAGTTTTCATTTTCACGTTATCCTTACTGATTGGTTTAAAGAATAACGTAGTAAAGAGTTATGACATTGGAGTTATAACTCTATCAGAATTATCCAAATATTAGATATATGCCATGGTTTTATAAATTCGATTACTCATTGATAATTAACATATTGCTTTGTCGGAATGATAAGTGATACGCGCGCACGCTAACAAATAGAGGAACGATTTGGGTTTGAGGGTAAGTCATTAGTGGTTGTTTTCGTGGAAATCATAGGTCGGTAAATAACCAGAAATGGATGCTGTGAATCACGATAAGGAATAACGCTAACCGCCTTGCTCTATCAGCAAAAATTTTGCCATTGTTCAGTAAACAGATTCCTCAAAAACAGGTATGATAGTGTCGTTTTTAATCCTGAACTGGGAAAGTCATGGCAAAGTTAACACTCCAAGAGCAAATGCTTAAAGCTGGCTTGGTAAATGAGAAAAAATTAAAGAAGGCGAAAAAAGGCTCTAAAAAGTCTCGCGTTCAGTCTCGTGAAGCAAAAGCGGCAGCAGAAGAAACTAAACTGGCGCAGCAAGCGAAAGACAAAGAGTTAAACCAACAGTTGAAAGAACAGCAGTTGAGCAAAGAAATTAAAGCTCAAGTGAAGCAACTGATTGAGATGAACAAGATCGAACAGAAGAATGGTGAGATCAAATACAACTTCACCGATGGTACGCTAGTTAAATACCTTTACGTAGAAGACCTGACTCAAAAGCAACTAAGTAAAGGTATTCTAAGTATCGCGCGTCAAGGCGAAAGCTATGTTGTTATTCCTACTGCGGTAGCGAACAAGATCGCGATGCGTGATGAAGAATCTATCGTTGATACTCAAGCTTCAAGCTCTGATGAAGTAGACGAAGATGACCCGTACAAAGACTTCGTGATCCCTGATGATCTAATGTGGTAATCCGTTTTACCTAGCTCCATTCTAATGGCTAGCTAAGTTTACAGGATCTAAGAATGCAGCGAACAATCACTCGATTGGCGCTGCATTTTTTTTTGCGCGAAATGACTTCAACAAATCTTGAATAACGCTTAATGTTCTGACATGCCGTAAACAAGGCTACCATTGGCACTTGCATGCTCGATAAAATCGGTATTAGCGCGCTGTTCGTGTTGGTCATAGCCATCGAAGTAACAGTCGCCAATTTCATTGCGCGGGCAAACGTGAATGTGGTCTTTGATGACCAGTTCGGTAGAACAACATGGGCAATGTCTTATATGTCCAGTGAGTCCCGTAGATCTATTTGGTTTCATACATCCTCCTGATAGGCACTGTAATCTAATTGCCTATTTGCACCTTAAGTTACGCAAATTAGTGTGTCGTTATGATTTCACTTTTAAGTCAGTGAAAAACGATTCAGAGAGTGAATACCTAGGCATCAATGCAGATGTTCGACCGAGAGAATATAAGGCGAATCAAGCCCAGAGCAGGCGCAATGGGCTTGGAATAACAGATGACACTTTCTATGGGGTTATTTCTGCATTGGGGTAAGCGTTAGCTGAGCGCTGTTATAACCCAGTTCTGCTAGGGCTGCAGGGTCGAAGTCAGTCAGAACTTCGATGTCACCCGCGTAGTAGGTTGTGTAATCGCCTGAAAGTGTCATGGCATTAAATGAATCAACAGAATGCTCAGCGCCGATATCTATCATCCCTGAATATTGAGATTCAGCACTGAATTGACCAGACACGTGAGAGTAGAACGGACGCACACTGGCACCTGCGGCATATTGCATGCTACTCAGCCCATTTGTGTTGATTACCCAACTCCAGTCCCACCATTTCATTTCACCAGGTATATAGCGATGGTCCCATTGGTAGCGAATATTGGCTTGCTTTTCGCTGTTGGTGCCCATCGTAAAGGTGTGCGAGACAGTAGGGCGGTTTGTTGGGTGGGAGCTTAGCGCATTGCCGCTATAACGGAGGAAACCTGTGAAGTTCACGTCGTAACTCATGCTCGTTTTGATACGGTATGGGTATGAAATGGTAGAGCGCAAGAACTCAACCTGAAAGGGAAGTACTGAGTTCGCTGGTACAGTGATGATGGCTTGTAGGTCAGTCGGCTCAAAGCGAGAGCCACTGTTGGTATCAGAGAAGCGCTGGCCTTCTTCTAGCACGACTCTTACCTCTGTTTTTCGAACTTGCGGCCAATGAAAGGTCTCATCAATGACGACTGAATCAGCAAGGTCGAAGCGCTGTGTTTTACTCCATTGTGTTGATTGCTTAAAATGAAGGTCAACGACGATTTGTTTCGGCTGATCAGTCTTGTTAATAGCATAAGCTGTAAGGGTGTTGACCAGCTCTTGGTTAGTTTCTTCTACCGAGCCGTGCCAAAACGCAGTGTTATCGAGTACGTAAGAGAAGTTATCGACAGTGATGGTTGTCTTCTCATTACAACGCTCACCGGTACAGCTTCCATTGTTATTCCCTTTGATCTCCCAACCATTGTTAAGCGGTTTTATTGCCATATCTTGACCGACGTAACGCCCGTTATTACCGCTAACCCAAGCGTACCCAAGACTGTGAGCTAAGTAACTTAGCGGCCTGATAAAGTTCGTGTCGTCATTGACTAAAGCTCGTTGAACTTCAAGGTTACTGTTCTCTTGAATAGCTTGTGCTTCGTAGTATGGCAAGCCCGCTTCTGGTGTATTGGGGTAGCACCAGGTTTTGTCGCTTGGTTGACCTGGTTTAATGAGGCCATGATAGCCGGAGCCCATGATCACCCAATCATGCTGAAGGCCAACAACGTCCCAAACATTCATACGGGATATCAGTGCTGTTTTATGTTCTTGAGCTTCTGAATTGTTGAGAGCGCGATAGTCGAAACGACAGATATCTTCTCCAAGTTTATCTAAGACGATTTGGTCTGAGTATATCTTCGCATGAGCAGTAAAAGAGATTACCGATAGGGCAGTGCTAAATAGAATGGTTCTACTGACGTTAATCATTAATAAGTTCCTAAATGCCATTATTTGGCTATTTTTATTAGAATCGAGTTATTAGATTTTATTGATATTATTTAAAGCCGAGGGTTACTAGCGGGGTGTACTCTGTCATATAAAACAATGCCAAAAATACTGAAATGAATTGAAAATAAATACTTATAATTATCAGCTAGTTATGTTGATTGGATTGTTGTTTTATAAAGGGTTATTGCGATTGTTTTCAATTAGTTTCAACTATCAAAATATTAGGTGGTTGATTGTTGAACGTTTATATTTTCGTAGCCTGCTATTTGGAAAATTGGCTGAGTGATTAGCTAGCAGGAATGGTTGCCGAACGGCAAGAACAGACGTAAATGAGAATAAGAAATGGTGTTGTGATAGGCAGGATCAAAAAATGCAGCCAATAACCTTTCGGTTGTTGCTGCATCTTTGTTTTATATGGCTCTAGTTAACTCAATTGAACATGTTTAAGCATCACCTGGCTGTTCGCGTTTACTGTTCCAACCCATAAAGTTGTAGATGTTGTAACGAGCAAAGCCTATCTGTTCATGCAAAGCAAAATCTGTGACCGCAAAGTTGTACCATAGTGGCAACCACGAAACTTGAGCTGCCATATAATCGGCTCTTACTGGAATAACATTTAAGCCGAAGTGGTTGAAGTAGAGCTCGCTGCGACGAATATGCAGGCCAGACGAAACTAACACAATGTTATCGAATTTATGATGCTTCATTAGGTCACTAGTGAGCTGTGCATTCTTCCAAGTGTTTACGCTATTTGGCTCTTGAATGATGTCACGTATTGGAACGCCAAGTCTCAGCAATTGTTGTTGATAAACTTCTGCTTCAGTTACACCATTATTTTGTGCATCGCCACCACTGATGATAACTGCGCATGTGGTTTGGGTTTTGGCGCAATCTTTATATTGGCTTGCCGCTTCGTTGATTCTGCCGAAAGAGAAAAAGGCTGGCTCGAACTCTTGCGTGCTTTTAATTAACTGCGTTCCCGCACCCAGAAGAACAATAGCGTTATTGTCAGACCATTGGATATCAGGCTTACTTTCGTAATCGGCTTGTAGGTCGTTCAGTAAGTAACGAGGAATTAAGCCTGAACCAATCAACACAAATGACGATATAAGAACAAGAGATAAAAACAGAGAGGTTTTTCGCCACTCAAGTAAACGTGTAAAGCCTACGAATAGCAGAAGAAGTAATAATATAATAAAGCTCATGAGGATCCTGTTATCGAACTGGTGCCAAGATGATGTGACATACTGAAGCGGTGCATCATATATCAGTTATGTTAATCATTCATAGATAACTCATTGTATTATTGAACAAATGCACGATTTCTTTCTATCAAGAACAATCATCGATGAGAGCATTCGAAAAAAATCGCTTTATTATTGTTCGATAATCCCATTCTAAATATAGGTATATAAATCAAGAAAGTTATTTAAACCTTATTTCGTGTTATTTGATCTATCTGTTCATCGGTTTCCGTTTTTTCAACTCGTTAACTCAGCTTTCATATTCTTAAACTACCAAATCTTCAAGATCTTAAATGATCTAGCTCTCCAGTTTTCAAGCTCTTAAATTATCAAGCTCTCAAAGTAATGCTGAACAAATTTAACGAACACTTGGTGTTTCTTTGCAGGATAAATAACTTGCGGATAGAAAAGATAAATACTGTTGCCTTGTTGCAGGCATTCATCAGGCAGCACTCGCTCTAATTCTCCAAGCTCGACCTCTTTTGCGACGTAATAACTTGCGATACGGATGATGCCACTGCCCGCCATAGCTTGTTGCTTAAGTAAGTGGTTGTCATTACTTGAAAGCCAGCCGGACACATCAATATTTGCCGATTTTAAAGGCCACTCGGTTTGGTGCAGCGTTGCTAAGCATTGATGGTCATTTAAGTCGTTGGCATTGTTGGGGCGGCCAAATTGATCAAGATAGCCGGGAGTCGCGACTAAATCATGCTGATAGCTAATCAAGTGTTTCGCCACCATGTTGTCAGGTGGCGTATTGGTGGCGCGAAACGCGATATCGATATCATCTTGGTTGAGATTAAAGTTGGTGTAGCTACTGTTTATCTCGAAGCGGATCTCAGGGTATTGTTGCCTAAACTGTTGGCAGATATCGAATAGATATACCTCAGTAAACATCTTTGGCGCAGTGAGGCGTAATAGACCTTTTACGATGTCATGTTGCTCCGAAACGCTGCGTTCAAGCTGTAAGACTTGCGAGCGAATCTCTAAGCCTTGTTGTAACGCGCGGTCGCCTTCTTGGGTTAAACGAACACTGCGTGTGGTTCTGACCAAAAGCGGGCACTGTAAGTCGTTCTCTAAACGTTTGATCTGCTCAGAAAGGTAGCTCTTAGAGATACCGAGCTTTTCGGCTGCCTTGGTAAAGTTGAGTTGCTGAGCAAGTTCTACAAACAGGATCAGTCGTTCTATTCTTTTGTGTTCGTTCATTTGCGCGTTCCTACCTATCTATTGTTCGTCATATCAAACAATCATTTCGTAACTAGCATATTCTGTTTTTTAAAAAGAACAATATGATAGAGGCATATTTCTGGTCAGCAAATCTTCTAAGCGAGAATCGATATGACGAACAGCATTGAATCTACAAACAAAACGAATGAGAAAAAGAGTATCCCGTTATCAAATTATTTGCCGAATGTCGGCCAAGTTGCCTATGGCTGCATGGGGTTAGGTGGTGGCTGGAATGATAATCTAGTGACAAGTGCGGATGTTGCTCAAACACGAAGCGTAATCGACACAGCATTAGAATCGGGTATTAATTTATTCGACCATGCGGACATCTATACCTTCAGCAAAGCCGAGCAAGCCTTTGGTCAAGCATTACAACAAGCGCCTGAACTGAGAGAGCAGATGTTCATTCAATCTAAGTGTGGGATTCGTTTTGAAGGTGAGGGCAATGTTGGTCGTTATGATTTCTCGGCTGATTGGGTAAGCCAATCGGTAGACGGTATTCTCAACCGATTGAATACTGAAAAACTCGATGTGCTGCTATTACATCGTCCTGATCCTCTGATGGAACTTGATGAGCTGGCAAGAGTGTTAGAGCACTTAAAAGCGCAAGGTAAGGTCGATTTCTTTGGTGTGTCGAACATGAACAGCCACCAAATTCAGTACCTACAATCTGCGCTCGGGCAGCCCATTGTCGCGAATCAAATTGAGATGAGCTTAACCAAGCTGGATTGGTTGAATGATGGGGTGATGATTAACTCGCAAGGGCATCATCAATCAGATTTCGCCGCAGGCACACTAGAACATTGCCAAATGAATAACATCCAACTGCAAGCTTGGGGCTGTTTGGCACAAGGTCGATTTGCTGAGCAAGGTTTGTATTCAGAACATGAAAACGTGAAAAAGACGGCGCACTACGTGGCTCAGTTAGCGAACCAATATGGGGTAGAAAGTGAAGCGATTGTGTTGGCATTTTTGCTTCGTCACCCTGCTCGTATCCAACCTGTTATTGGCACCACAAACCTAGAGCGAATCAAAGCTTCATCAGTAGCGACTCAGATAAGTCTGTCTCGTGAAGAGTGGTACAACTTATACGTGTACTCACGTGGTCAAGCACTGCCATAAGGAATGAACATGTTGAATCAAAAGATCGCACAACAGTTGGTGTCTAACGCTCTCGATATTGCTGAGCATCATCAACAAGCAATTGCGGTGAGCGTGTGTGATACGCACGGAGAGTTATTGGCGTTTATTCGCATGGATAATGTGAGCGTACAAGCCGGGTTGTTAGCACAGAACAAAGCTTATACGTCTGCAAGAGACAGGCAGCCAAGTGGTAACTTAGGTGTTTGGGCGAGAGAAACTGGTAAAGACTTAAGTTACTGGACCGACTCAAAGATCACTGGCTTTAAAGGCGGTGTTCCCATTGAGATAAAGGGGCAGGTGATTGGCGCAATTGGCATCAGCGGATTGAGTGAAGATGACGATGAAGCGCTCGCCGAAAAAGTGATCCAACGAGTGCTCTAAGCGCTGTTGCTTGTGAAGTAACTGAAGCTAGATACAACAGATAATAAAAAACCGATGCATGTGCATCGGTTTTTTTGTTTAAAGAGACTCAAGTTAATGAATCCATTAAGCGTTCGCTTGTTCTAGATCCTGTTGCTTGTCTTTCTTACCCAATAGGCGACTTGTGATCGTACCCGCTGTCATTGCACCAGATACGTTAAGCGCTGTACGTGCCATATCGATAAGTGGTTCGATAGAGATAAGCAGTGCTGCAATCGTTACTGGAAGCCCCATAGCGGGTAGCACGATAAGTGCCGCGAATGTTGCACCGCCACCCACACCCGCGATACCGAATGAGCTCACTGTAATGATAGCAATTAGAGACAGAATGAAGTTGATGTCCATTGGGTCGATACCAACCGTAGGCGCAACCATGACTGCTAGCATTGCAGGGTAGATACCCGCACAACCATTCTGACCAATCGTCGCACCGAAAGTAGCAGATAGGTTAGCAATCGCTGGTGGCACATTTAGCTTAGTGATTTGAGCTTCAACGTTCAGTGGAATCGTTGCAGCAGAACTACGTGAAGTGAAAGCGAACGTTAGGACCGGCCAGATTTTTTGGAAGTACTCTTTCGGGTTTACACCAACAAAAGAGACCAACACACCGTGAACGACGAACATCAGGATGATTGCGACGTAAGAAGCAACGATGAAACCCAGTAAGCTTAGGATGTCAGAAGCACTTGATGTTGCTACAACTTTCGCCATTAACGCAGCGATGCCGTATGGCGTGAGTGCCATAATCATCTTAACTAAGCGCATAACGATAGATTGCGCAGCGTCAACGAAAGTACGGATCGGTGATTCTAGCTCTTCTTTCTCAGCCATTACTTTACGAGCAGCAATACCTGTTAGAACGCCGAAGATAACAACCGCAATGATAGACGTAGAGCGAGCGCCCGTTAGATCTGCAAACGGGTTAGTCGGAATGAAACTAACCAGCATTTGTGGAATGGTTAGGTCTGAAACACTTCCCATGCGGCTTTCTAGTGTTGCAATACGAGCTGTTTCGCGCGCGCCCTCTGTTAAGCCTTCAGCAGAAAGGCCGAATGCTTGAGCCACTGCAATACCAACAATCGCAGAGATCGCTGTTGTTGCGAGTAATACTGAAATAGTGATACCAGAAATCTTGCCCAGTGAACCGCCTTTTTCAAGCTTCACTACAGCCGCAATCATTGAAACCAAGACTAATGGCATGATTACCATTTTAAGCAATCCAACGTAACCACGACCAACGATGTTTACCCAGTCTAGTGTCTCTTTGATGATGGGATTGCCTTCACCAAATAGCAGCTGTAGACCAAGGCCAAATGCACTACCAAAAACTAAACCGAGTAAAACGAGGCGAGAAAGTGTGTTTTCTTTTTTCTGCTGTCCGTAGAGAAAAAAGAGGATACCAGTGAATACCGCTAAGGCAGCGATAGCTGAAAATGACATTTGTTTTCCTTATGAATAGCTCTAAATCAATTAAGCACCTAGATGTATAGGTGTCAGTACTGCTGCTAAAATAACGTTCTGTTACAAAACGTAAAATAAGGAAAAGTAATTTATTAGAACGATTAGTAATATCCACTCAATGGGATGGGTGGATATTCAACATTGTGATGAATAGGTGAGCTTTTTAGCGATATTTTGCCAATAAATTGAGCATGTCACTTGACGAGTAAATTTCGGTATTTTTAAAATTATTTTCGAATAATCGGAACAACATTGCCTTCGCTACGTCTTCCGCTTGAATAGGGCGTAGGTTTTTGAACTGACCAAACATAAAGGGAGAGACTAAAGGAAAGATGCTTTGCAGGAGTTTTTCATCGGCTCTTGGTTCATCACGTTCACCAACCAGCGGCCCCGGACGTGCGATGAAAAGCTGCTTGAAGCCAATACGTTTTAAGTTTTGCTCCATTTGCCCTTTGCAACGAAGGTAGTGTGAATAAGAATCTGGTGAAGCGCCATAGCTCGAAACAACGGCAACGCGTTGTACCCCAAGAAACTTCATCGACTGTGCAACCTGGCTAACCAATTCAACATCGACTTTGCGAAGTGCTTCTTTTGATCCTGCCTTTTTCTTAGTCGTACCTAAGCAGATAACGCCAAGTTTAGGCGTCGCATTCGTATCATCCCAATTCGTGACTTGCAGGTCATTATGAATGAGTGTGTGGAGTTTATTGGAGTCAAATTGTGCATGGAGTGATCTTCGGGATAACGCATAGATATTGTCGACCGCGGGCTCATCAATGAGCTGCCTCATCACATGATGACCAATTAGCCCTGTTGCACCAGCCACAACAACCGATGTTTTGTCTCCAGCAATGCTCATTCTAATCCCTTATTCACTCCACAAGTGCTTGTTTAATATAAACAGTGTTTGAATTTTAAGCGAATAAAAGTTTGTTAAACGAGTGGTCAGTAGTGTGTGGGGAGTCACCTGTTTATGGAAAAAGAGATGATTTAGTTTGGCTTGACGCATAAGTACGGCGTTAAACATAACTAAGATGTTAAAAATAACAAAGCCCGCTGGGCGACGGGCTTTGTTACTTACTTTGCTGCTCTCTAGGTGAAGGATAGTGGGATTTTCCTTACCTTTTTGCTGGTTTTCTTACTTGATTTATTTGGTTTTCTTTTACTTGAATTTGGAATCATTACACCTCCTAAATCGTTGTTTTGTTTTGTCTTTCAATCGATTGTCTTTCTTTGTGTAGCGTCAGTGTTGTGGTCATTCACTGTATGGGTACTTATCAATGGAGAGATTAATAAGTACTTTAGATAAAGCATAAACGATGCCAAAATGTAAGTTATTGATAAATCTATTATCAGTGTTGTTTGTGTTTTAGGGTTCGTCAATTTGATTGTCAATTTGAGAAAAACTCAGCGAGATCTGTTTAAATTAAGAACACTCTCTACGGTTTCTATTGATTAGGCATAGATACAGCATTGCTTAACACGTAAACTGAGTCGTAATTCACATAGACCAAGGACGTGCTATGAACCTCAAGCTTGATACTCTTGCTCCTACTCAGATTTATCACCTGATGACACAAACTGTTGTGCCTAGGCCTATTGCGTGGGCATTGACGGAATCTTCTGACCAAGAGTACAACCTCGCGCCTTTCTCTTATTTCACGCCTGTTTCCAGCAATCCGCCGTTACTGATGTTATCGGTTGGGAAGAAGCCATCGGGGGAAATCAAAGATACCACCCGTAATGCCCTTGAAACGGGTAAGCTAGTGATTCACATTGCTTCTTCAAGTTCTGCCGAAACAATGACAGCAACAGCAGCCACTCTTGATCATGGTGATTCTGAAGTCACCGCGAATGATATTGAGCTGGTTGAATTTGAAGGCTTTTCTTTACCAAGAGTAAAAGAGTGCGCGGTCGCTTTTGGCTGTACCTTGTACGAAGTAAAAGAAGTTGGAGAGGTGCCACAAAGCCTTATCTTTGCTCAAGTCGAAACCGTGTACATTTCCGAAGATGTGATCGATGAAGAGAGTGAACGTCTTAAGGTTGATGCGTTGGCATTGGACCCACTGTCTCGACTTGGTGGCGGTGAATACGCGACGCTTTCTAATGTGTTCTCTGTTGGTCGCCCAAAATAGCCAATCCTAAATTAACGTACCCAGAATAAGCGTTTTTAAAAACTATGTTAGATACCCAATACTCGCAGTTCATCCAACACCGAATTGACCAAAAAACCAAGCCACTCGGTGCGCTTGGCTTACTAGAAAAAGTCGCACATCAATTGGCATTGATTCAGAGCCAAGGCAAAGAAGCTGCGGTTGAACACATCGAATTGAATAAGCCAAGTATCATCATTTTTGCTGGCGACCATGGCATAGCAGATGAAGGCGTGAGTATTGCTCCAAGTGCCGTCACACAGCAGATGGTGTTGAACTTCTTAAGCGGTGGCGCGGCGATCAATTGCTTCTGTGCGGTGAATAATATCGATATCACGGTAGTCGATACTGGGATATTGTTGCCTGTGGAATCTGACAGTGACATGTTGATCTCTCAGCGCTTGGGTACGCGAACCAATAACTTTGCCAATGAAGCGGCAATGAGTTTAGAAACGGTTGAACGTGGCATTGAACTGGGTACAGAGCTTGTATCTAGAAGCATTTCGAATGGCACCAATATCATCATGTTTGGTGAAATGGGCATCGGTAATACCAGCAGCGCATCAGCGATCTTAAGTGCATTATCGAATCGTGCTGCAGCGGAGTGTGTCGGCCTAGGCACTGGCATCAACAATGAACAGCTTGCACGTAAAGTGGCTGTGGTTGAGCAAGGTGTCGCACGTTGCAAAGGTTTAGAGCTTAAAGGAGTGAAAAAGCTTAAAGGAGTGAAAAAGCTTAAAGATATTAAAGAGGTACTGGCACAAGTCGGTGGCTATGAGATCGTTCAAATGGTCGGTGGTTTTCTTGGCGCTTACCAGAACAGAACACCAATATTAGTCGATGGTTTTATCGTATCGGTTGCAGCGTATGTCGCGACTTTAATTGAACCGAATTGCCGTGATTACATGATCTTCGCTCATCGGTCTGAAGAGTCAGGGCACAAAATTCTATTAGAACTGCTAGACGCTGAGCCACTGCTCGATCTTGGATTGAGACTAGGTGAGGGCACTGGTGCTGCGCTAGCTATGCCCATTATTCGTGCGGCAGCCGAGTTCTATAACAACATGGCGAGCTTCGAAAGTGCTGGAGTCACTGTTTAATGAGTGATGCATCAGAAAGATCGTTGAAAGGCCGAGTTACTTATCAGTGGGAGCTGTTTGCGCTGGCAATGGGCTTCTTTTCTCGTTTGCCAATGCCGAAGAACACGCCCTATTCATCAGAGCGAATGAATCGTTCTGGGCGCTACTTTTCAACGGTTGGTTTGTTACTTGGTGTTCTTTGTGGCGGTGTGTTCTTGCTACTTGATGCCATATTGCCGAGTGCGGTGGCGATCTTTTTGATGATCAGTTTTAGCTTGATGCTCACTGGTGCTTTTCATGAAGACGGCTTAACCGATATGGCGGATGGTATTGGCGGCGGCATGACCTTAGAACGCCGTTTGACCATTATGAAAGACAGCCGAATTGGCACTTATGGCGCGTCTGCACTGGCTATGGCTCTGCTTGGCAAGTGGGTGCTATTGAATGAACTGGTGAACATGACAGCCTTGTTTATGGTTATCGTTACCAGTTATACCTTTAGCCGTGCAATTGCTGCGTCACTTATCTATGACATGCCCTATGTCAGCGATTTAGATACCAGTAAAAGTAAGCCATTGGCCAATAAGCAAACTAGGGGCGAACTTGTCTTTCTATTGCTTGTTGGCGTTCTGCCAAGCCTGTGGTTTGGTCTTGAATTCGCTTTGGTTTTATCTGTCGTCGCTTATCTGTTCAGAACTGGTTTCAAAAAGTGGTTAACGGCTCGAATTGGCGGCTTTACAGGCGACTGCTTGGGGGCCGCTCAACAGTTGATGGAGTTACTGATTTACCTTGTATTCATTACTGCATTTTACAATGGCTTTCTATAACGGTTTCCTATGACAAACACAAATCAAACTATTCAAGCTAATCAAATTAATCAAGCAAGTCAGCGAAACAGCCATCTGGTATTGGGCGGGGCTCGTTCTGGCAAGTCGAGTTTTGCAGAGCAACAAGCATTATGTGCGTTTGAAGCATGTTCAAATGGACGCCTCAATTATATTGCGACAGCGATATATCTTGATGATGAAATGCGAGAACGAATCACGCACCATCAACAACGTCGTGGCGAGCAGTGGATTGAGCATGAAGTACCCGTCGAGTTAGCCTCGAAACTGCAGTCTTTTGATCAAGATGATGTGGTGCTGATCGACTGCCTAACATTGTGGTTGAACAACATCATCTTTGAACTGGGTGATGACGCGACTAATGAACAAGTGGAAGCAGTGGTTGAAGCCTTGGTCAAAAGCGTAGAGCAAAGCCCAGCGCAAATTATCATGGTCTCTAACGAAGTCGGTTTAGGTGTGGTACCTCTGGGTAAAGTGTCGCGCTTGTTTGTCGACAATGCGGGGCGAATGAACCAAGCATTGGCTCGCGCAGTTGAACGCGTCACACTGGTCGCTGCAGGGTTACCACTGAGCTTAAAAACATCTAATCACTTGCTTGATACTCAAGGCTAGGTCGCACACATGGTCAATGGAACAACCAAAAACATCTACCTGCTAAGACATGGCAAAGTCGACGGAAAAGCTGCACTCAATGGTTTATCTGATGTGTTGGTTAACCCAAACCTTCAACAGCAGATTTGCGATGCGTTGGCTCAGTACGATGTCGCTTTCGATGGTGCTATTACCTCACCACTAAGACGATGCAGTGATCTGGCAAACCTATATGCAGAGCGTATGTCAGTGCCTTTGTCTGTTGCACCAGATTTTCAAGAAATGAACTTTGGTGAAGTTGACGGGGTCGCATTTGATGAACTTGAAGACAAGTGGGCGATGCTCGACACTTTCTGGCAAGATCCCGCAAACCATCAACTGACTGGTGCGGAAAGTTTACAGAGCTTCCATGACAGGGTAACTCAAGCTTGGTCGCAACTTTTGAATGATCCAAGTGACAATCTACTGCTGGTTACTCATGGTGGCGTAATTCGAATGTTATTGGCGCATTGCCTTGATATTGATTGGAAAAATCCGAGTCTCTATTCGAAGCTATCGATAGAAAACGCGTCGATAACTCATATTCAAGTCACTCAGTTCGCACAGAGTTTTATCAGTGTAAAGTCGATAGGGCTACCGCTTCTCTGAGTGTTAAAAATACACAGTTTTAAGAATTAACAATCTATTAGAACTGTAGATAGAAATAGAAATATAAATAGAAGTATAAAGCGGCGTTTACAGTCTCTATACCAGATTGGTATTACTACCTACGTGAAAGGAATTTAGTCATGACAACTCCAAGTTGGGATTTAAGCATTGCTTATCGCGATCTTGATGATGCAAAAATCGAACAAGACATCGAACTGATTCAACAGTGTATTGAACTGTTGTACCTGCATGTTGAAAAGCGTCATATTATCCTAGCGATGCAAAACGCCATTCAAACTTCTGAAGCGGCAGGCACGTTACTGAGCACGATCAACACCTTCGCTAATTGCCACGCATCGGTAGACGCGACGCACACAGAAGCCAAAGCACTACTTGGTCGTGTAGCGAAGCTGAACTCTGAAATGTCTCAAGCGTTCAGCCCTTACGAAGACACGCTAATTCACGCAGAACCAGAATTTATTGATGCAGTATTAGAGCATGAGAGCGCGGATGTTGCAGGGCAACGCTTTGCTATCGAAAGCTCACGTAAGTTATCAAGCAGTCGACTCAGTGTTGCTGAAGAGCAGTTATTAGCCGCGATGAAGGTTGATGGCCGTGACGGATGGGGGCGTTTATACGATAACCTAACCGGTTCTTTAAAACTGTCGCTAAAGCTGGACGGTGAAGATGAAGCTCTAGGCTTTTCACAAGCCGCGAGCCTGTTGTACGGCAGCGAATTCGACAAACAAGAACCGGCATGGCGCGCGGTCCAAGGTGCGATGAAAACGCATCAAGAGTCTTTTGCTTCGATCCTAAACGCATTGGCTGGGTGGCGACTGACTGAAAACAAAAAGCGCTCAAAAATAAGCGACGTACATTTCTT
This sequence comes from Vibrio sp. QJM3NY_39, assembly GCF_057785895.1. Taxonomy (NCBI): domain Bacteria; kingdom Pseudomonadati; phylum Pseudomonadota; class Gammaproteobacteria; order Vibrionales; family Vibrionaceae; genus Vibrio; species Vibrio sp. QJM3NY_39. The sequence goes on from NZ_CM173505.1 coordinate 1,588,263, forward strand.
AGATCCAAGCCTACATGGCAGCCGAATTGTTCCAGAAACCCTAGACACTATGATGTCGGTAGCGAAAGCCAATCGCGCAGTAGGCCAAAAGGCGGGTCTGTTGATGGCAAGAGTTCACGGCTTAGATGAAATGAAGCCTTGGAACCATTTAGCCGCGATGCCACCGCTGGGTGACAGTGAATCTAAGGTCTATCCATTTGATGAAGCGATCGAAGTGATCAAAACCGCCTTCGCCGAAGTCAATCCAGAGATGGCAGATTTTGTCGCATTAATGGTTGAGAACGGCTGGATTGATGCCGCACCAGCAGCCAACAAACGTTTAGGCGCGTACTGCACTAAGTTTGCCGCGACACGCACGCCACTTGTGTTTATGACATGGAGTGGCAGTCGCTCTGACTTAATGACACTGGCACACGAGTTGGGCCACGCATTCCATAACTGGGTAATGAAAGACATGCCGTTGTGTCAAACTCGCTACCCAATGACGCTAGCAGAAACCGCTTCAATCTTCGCTGAAAACATCGTTCGTGACCACTTGTTACAACAAGCACAAACACGCAATGAGAAACTTGAAATGCTGTGGGAAGAGCTTTCTTCTTCTTTGGCATTAATGGTGAACATTCCCGTTCGTTTTGAGTTTGAAAAAGCGTTTTACGAGCAGCGTGAGAAAGGCGAGCTGACGGCTAAACAATTGTGTGACTTGATGGAAACAACTTGGAAAGAGTGGTACGACGATGCAATGACAGAAGCCGACCCTTATTTCTGGGCGAGCAAGTTGCACTTCAGCATCTCTCAAGTGAGCTTTTATAACTATCCATACCTGTTCGGTTATCTGTTCAGTAAAGGTGTTTACGCTCAGCGCGATGCGAAAGGTGAGCAATTCTACGGCGATTACGTGTCATTGCTTCGTGATACGGGCAGCATGATGGCGGAAGAAGTCGTTCAGAAGCACTTAGGAATGGACCTGACTCAAGCTGATTTTTGGCAACAAAGCATCGATATGGTCAAAGTTCAAATCGATGAATTTGAAAGATTGCTCGATCAGGAAGATTAATTGATCTCAATCTGTTCATGGCAGGTAAGAGCTGTGTTAGCTTACGTGGCTCTTATCTTGCTGACATGACTTGAGAAAAGCTGAGACAACCAAAATTGCTTTAAATAGAAAAAGTTATTTGGAACAGATGTCGGTTAGTAAAATCAGCAGGTAATACAAAAATATATGGGTAGTATTTGTGAGTGATAACGGAGTTTCTATTGATAAGTGCGATCCTAGCAACACAATTTCTATGTACAATTTATTAACATACGGCCGTGCAATTAAGGAGTAACGCATGACGAAGACCCTCTTTCGCCAATCATTTCTTTTTGACAGCCTAGATCTTGAGCAAGAAGTGGTTGCAGGACAGACCGTACTGAGTAACGGTGTTCAAATTAAGCTTCATCAACGCGGTGTATTGGAAGTGATTCCCGCTGAGTATAATTCTGAAACCAAGAACATCATCTTTTCAACAGGTGTTCATGGCGACGAAACTTCACCAATGGAGCTGATTGATAAGCTCATTGAGGATATTGAAACAGGCTTCCAAGTAGTGACAGCAAGATGTTTGTTCATCATTGCTCACCCAGAAGCAACCAATGCGCATACTCGTTTTCTTGATGTGAATATGAACCGTCTGTTTGATGAAAAACAGCACGAGAGTAATCGAGAAGTGGATATCGCGAAGAACTTGAAGTTCTTGGTTACTGAGTTTTACAAGGAAACGGTACCTGCCACTCGTTGGCACTTAGATCTGCACTGCGCAATCCGTTTGTCTAAGCATTACTCGTTCGCGGTGAGCCCTAAGGTTCGCCACGAAGTACGTAATAAAGAGCTTTTCGATTTCATCAACAGTGCCCACGTTGAAGCTGTGTTGCTGTCGAATGCACCAACGAGCACCTTCAGTTGGTACAGCGCTGAAAACTTTGAAGCGCAAGCACTGACAATGGAATTGGGTCAGGTCGCAAAAATTGGTGAGAACCAACTTGATAAGCTCACTGCTTTTGATTTGGCAATGCGTAACTTGATTGCTGAAGCTGAGCCTGAGCATCTGCCTAAGCGAACTATCATGTATCGTGTGAGCCGCACTATTGTTCGTTTGCACGATGACTTTGATTTCATGTTCTCTGATTCTGTAGAGAACTTTACCGCGTTCAAGCACGGTGAAGTATTTGGTCATGATGGTGATAAGCCATTGATGGCGAAGAATGAAAACGAAGCCGTGGTATTCCCGAATCGAAACGTGGCTATCGGTCAACGAGCGGCCTTAATGGTGTGCGAAGTTGAAACGCGATTCGACCACGGTCAGCTTGTGTACGATTAATACCGTGTCGGGTTTAATCGACTAAAACAACTACTCAACTGGTTGAAATATCAAGGTTCACATTACGGTGTGAGCCTTGAGTTTATTTAGGGATACAGGTAAGGTTACGCGAACAATTTCAAAGTAGCTTGATATGGATTTCCAACAACTTCTTCACCAAAAACAGCGCAAATGGACCCGAGCCATTTATCTGATGGCAGCACTGCTTGTCGCGCTGAGTGCGATTTACCTAATGGTTGGCGATCTTTTCATTTCCCCTCTGGGCACCTTGTCCACGTTAGAACAAAAACTTCTGATTGATTTACGCTTACCTCGATTATTAGCAGCGATTGCGATCGGGGCAGGGTTAGCTGTATCTGGCGCAAGCTTACAAGTCTTATTGGGTAACGTATTAGCAGAGCCAGGTGTGCTCGGCATTTCTGGTGGCGCAAGTTTGGCGATGGTTATTGTACTGTTCTTCTTGCCGTTTGCTCCTACTCCAGAACTGTTCATGATTGCCGCCGTTTTAGGCTCACTCTGTTTTACCGTTATTCTGGTGAGCATGGTCAAAACGATGCGACTGACTACGGCCAAATTATTGCTGGTGGGCGTGGCGCTAGGTATTCTTTCTGGCGCGATGGTGACATGGGCTTTCTACTTTAGTGATGACCTTAGTCTTCGTTTACTGATGTATTGGCTGATGGGCAGCTTAGGTGGCGTTACTTGGTATCAACACTCGCTCACTTTAGTGATGATCCCCGTGATTATTTGGTTGTGCCTGCAAGGTAGTAAGCTAGATAAGTTAATGATTGGCGAGACTCATGCTGCACAGTTAGGCGTGAACGTTCCGAGATTACGCTGGCGCTTGATCTTCGCTGTGTCTATTTTAGTCGGCTGCGCGGTTGCCTTAGGCGGCGTGATCAGCTTTGTTGGCTTGGTTGTGCCACACTTGTTGCGCTTAGCGATTGGTACTGACAACCGATACCTTCTTCCTTTGTCTGCCGTTGCCGGTGCAGCATTGCTTGTATTTGCTGATATTTGTGCAAGAACTTTACTAGATTCAGCAGAACTACCCTTGGGTGTGATGACCACCAGTATCGGTGCGCCTATCTTCATTTGGATGTTAATTAAAAATCATGATTCAAATTAAGAGTCTGAGCGTCGGCGCTCGTCTATTACCACTATCATTTGAGCTCAAGCAAGGGCAGGTGACTCATGTCATCGGTCCAAATGGCAGTGGCAAAAGTACCTTACTCGAAGCGATATCTGGCGTTGGTGATGGCTACAAAGGTGATATAAAGCTCGACGGACAAGACTTGTCAGTATTATCACTGCAAGACTTGTCATTGCATCGTGCTTATCTTTGTCAAAGTGCAAGACCTGCCTTCAACTTGGAAGTGTTCCAGTACCTTGCGTTGTCACTGCCAAGTTCATCACACGGACTTGATATTGAAATCAACGCAGCTTTGGACGAAATCAGCCAGATGTTGGACATCACAGACAAACTCCATCGTTCAATTCAGACATTGTCTGGTGGTGAATGGCAACGCGTTCGTTTGGCGGGAATGTGCCTGCAAATTTGGCCGACGCTTAACCCATACGCGAAGCTGCTGATCCTCGATGAACCTGCAGCTCCATTGGATATTGCTCAAGAAGCCTTACTCTACAAGCTCATTGAACGAGTAGCAGCAAAAGGCATTGCGGTGATCATGGCAAACCACGATCTGAACCGGACCTTAAGACACGCCGACCAAGTATTGTTGCTCGACAAAGGCGTTTTACAAGCGTCTGGCAGTGCAGAACAAGTGCTTACACCTGAGCAGCTAGAGTCCGTGTTCAACACTGAAGTCAAAAGTATCTCAGTCGATAATCAAACTTATCTGTTGTTTGGTTAAGCCTTTATCGTTTGGGTAAGACGGTTGAATTTAGGGTTGGAAAGCTCGGCAGTTATCGGGCTAACATCATCTCATATTCAACCATCATATCTGGCATCCCTAAACGCTGAACATAGCGCAACGTGCCTGTCGCTGGTTTTACTTCAACATCCCCTAAAAACTCTTCCCAGACATGAGCAATACCTTCGAATTGTGCAGAGTTTACTTCGTTGGTAAATGTCCAATCCGTCCTGACAATGTCGTTAACACTAAAGCCAGCTTCTTCTAAGAATGCCTTCATTTGGTCTAAAATCAATCGTGTTTGAGCAACAGGATCATTAGGGTGTTGAGTGATAAAGTCCGGGTTACAGTCAGCATGTCCTGTCACAAAGAATACTTCGCTGAATTCACTTAGTTTCAGTCCCCAACTAAACGCATTGCTCATATCGGGTAGGTTCTTATTACGAAAAGCTTGTTTAATGGCCATTTTATATCCTCTCTACTTGATAGTGTTTACAGCGAAATTTCCAATACGATTTTGCCACGAGCACGTTTCGATTGACTTAACTCCTGTGCTTGAGCGGCTTTAGATAGTGGGAACACCTTATCGATGTTCACTTTAATTACGCCATCATCAATTAAAGCGGCAATACGTTGTAGATCTCTGGCATTGGGTGAAACCCACCAACGTTGAAAATTTACGCCTAGTTGCAGTGGTAATGCGCTTTCAATGTCATCTAATAGTGAAACTACGTTGCCACCTTTTCGTACGACTTCGAGTGAACGCTCCGCGATGCCATCACCCCCAACAGCGACGAGTACAGTATCTAACTCATCAACCTCGTCTTCAAAGCGTTGAGTTTGGTAATCAATGAATTGATCGACCCCTAAAGCCGTTAAGTAGGCTTTGTTGCTGGCTGATGCTGTTCCGATAACATAAGCACCGAGCGCTTTCGCTATTTGAACCGCAAAGCTGCCTACACCTCCGGATGCATTGTGAATAAGGACACGTTGACCAGCTTTGAGTTGGCAGCCTTCAACAAGTGCTTGCCATGCTGTTGTTGCGGCCAATGGCACAGCTGCAGCGGTCACGATGTCGAGAGACTTGGGCGCTCTTGCTACTAAATCACTATCGACAGCAAGATATTCGGCGTAGGCGCCTTGTTCAGAAATGGGCGCATATACATAGACCTGCTCCCCAAGTTTAAGGTTGCTTACATTGTTGCCTTTTTCGACAACTTGCCCTGCTGCATCCCAGCCAACAATGAGTGGCATTTCATGTTGACCGCTAGCCTGTAAGAATCCCTCTCTTACCATCCAGTCGACAGGGTTTACCCCCGCGCCTTGTACTTTGATCAGCACTTGATTTGGTGTGATGGTCGGTTTCGCTATATCGCCGAACGTTAAGTTCTGCGCACTTCCATACTCTTCTAAATACACGGCTTTCATCGTATTTCCTTATAAGTGAGTCATCTGATTTGTTTTTCTACCAGCGGGTTAATCTGTTTGTGGAACTCACTTTGCCCAACTTGTTACTTATCGTCTAATTGATGATTGGTATAATATGCATTGATTAATATGATGAGTTTGTCGATACTCATTCACTAACTCCCTGTGTAATTAGGCAAGTAAGATGGCTAATGTCGATCTGAATTTAATGGTTATTTTTGATGCAATCATGCAGGAAAGCTCGATTACCGTGGCCGCAGAACGATTGTCGATGACGCAACCGTCGGTATCGAACGCAGTCTCTCGAATGCGTCACGCTTGGAAAGATCCTTTATTCGTGAAACAAGGAAGAGGGATTCGCCCAACCCCTTACGCCGTCGAGTTGTGGAAAACGATTGGTGAGCCGTTAGAGGCAATACGGATTGCAACTGAGCGTGATGAGTTTCGTCCTGCGACGTTAAAGCGCACGTTTAGAATCGCAACCACAGATTGGATGGCAGACCTGTTTTGGCTGCCGTTAAAGCAACGAATAGAGCTTGAAGCGCCTGACGTTAATATTCACGCCGTACCTTACAACGTCAATGGAGAAAAGTTATTGCTCAGTGCCGATGTCGATATGGTTTTGGATTATTTCGAAGGCAACTCAGCTCAAGTTCAAACTCAACATCTGTTTGATAATCACTTTGTGTGCGCAATGCGTGCCGATCACGCGTTGGCCAGTGAAGAGCTATCGCTAAGTGCGTTTGCTAGCGCTGACCATTTGTTGCTCTCGTTATCAGGTGAAGCGACGGGCGGGGTAGACATGCTACTAGGACAGAAGGGAATGAAACGGCGCATCGCCATGACGGTGAACCACTGTTACTCCATACCTAAGTTGCTCATTAATACTGACATGATCACGACGATTCCATTGCCGATAATATCGGAGAGCGTGAGCAAGGGAGAACTGGTGATCAAGAAAACGCCATTCCTCATGCAGCCGGGGCCCATTTCAATGTTTTGGCATGTGCGGCATCAACGTGACCAAGGTACGTTATGGTTGCGTGAGAAAGTACTTAGTGTTCTGAATCATGGTTTACCTAAAAATTTACTTATTGATCCGTTTCAATGAGAAGCGGTGCAAAGTGTATTCGTCTCGAAATTGCCTTTTTGCATTGTTAATCAGTATATTACTGACGTTATATATTGAGCATCGTCATAAAGAGTGACATTCTAAGTGTTGCTCAAATCTGAACAACATTTGATGTGATATTTGTAAATTGAAAGAGGAACTAGAGTGTTTAGATATATTCAACGACGAAGAATCAAAAAGGTGATTAAGTTACTGTCTGCAAAGATGGTACAGAGTTACGGAAGCCGTGACTTTTTCTCGATTGGGCAAGTTGAAACCAGCGCTCATGAACTAAGTAAACGCCAACAACAAATCGCATTGTCTTTGTTTACGGATCCACAAGATCTTGATGTTGAATTGGTTCCCACTATCCAACTGTTACGTAATGATGTGTCTAACGACTTCTTCGGCGGCGAAGACTACACCGCACGTGATGTGCTCAACCTCTTGGGTGGAAGCGGCTGGAAGGGCGGTCGTATGGACGACGACATGTCACATCGCATGGGCATGCATAGCCGTTATTAATGCTCTTCTCATTATTTAACTTCCTGTATATCCCCAAAGCGGCTTAATCATAAAGTCGCTTTTTTATTCATTTTGAATGATGTTCCCTCAATCAACACAGAATACTGAAATGTCATAATTCGAAGCAACATCATCTATCTACAACGCATTTGTTTGAGTTGTGTGATGCTGATTCCTATCAATATAAAACCCGCTGTTATTGATAAAATTGACGTATATATTTTTCGTTGTTCTTTAAGTCAGAAACTATAAACCTTCGAATTACAGTGCTGGTTGGTTAGTAACCAATTGGTTTTGTGTTTAGGGTAAAATAATAGAGAGTGGGAAAGTGACAACAATAAATAATAATATTCTAAAAGTAGCAGTAGGTATGGCTATGCTATCGAGTGTGCCGTCAGTGGCAAACGCTCATGGTTGGTCTGAATTTCCAAGCGCACGTCAGAACACGTGTTACGAGCAAGGCGGGGTTTGGTCAGGTACACCACCAAATGCTGCATGTGCTCAAGCAAAAGATATTTCTGGTTCATACCCGTTCGTTCAACGTAACGAGTACGCGAAAAATATCCAAGATTTCAACAACATCAATGCTGTAAAAGCGGCGATTCCTGACGGCACTTTATGTTACGCCAATGATTCGCAAAAACGCGGCATGGGTGCACCTCATACAGGCTGGACTCGAACCGAACTAAGCACAGGTACATTTGAATATGTATTCAATGCGACAGCGCCACACAACCCTTCTTTCTGGGAGTTCTACCTAACGAAACCAAACGCAGACCTGAGCAAAGGCCTAGCGTGGGGGGACTTAGATCTTATCCAAGAAGTGGGGAATGTACCTGTAAGCGGTGGCAAATACCGTATCAACGTGACGATTCCTTCAGACCGCTCTGGCGACGCAATCTTATACGTACGTTGGCAACGTGACGATGCCGCGGGTGAAGGCTTCTACAACTGTTCTGACATCACTATCGCGGGTGGTACAACCCCTCCACCAGAGCCAGGTCCTGAGCCTGATCTCGTACGTGGCGACCTATTCATTTCAGAAGGTTTTGGTACTCCACAAGTTGGCGACACCGTTAAGTACGACATCATCAACAAGTATGGTGAAGTAGCGCGAAGCTTCGACATCGTCATTGATGCTTCAAACGTTAACGATTGGGCTCGTTTGTTGGCTTCAGAAATTAACGGCTGGCACGAAGAGTTTAAGGATGGCGCGATCTTCATTGGTGACTGGCACGCTGAAATGCAGCACTACATGTACTTCCAAAATGATTCTTCACGCAACTTCTTCAACTCAAAAGATAGCCGTGCTTCTGGTCAGTTAACGCTGATTGATGGTGGCGACGGTGGTGTTGAACCATTGAAAGGCGACATCTACGAGCTAGTGAAGAGTGACAACGTAGTGAATGCTGGCGACAAAGTTGTGATTGCAACAAGCGAAGCGGCAAATCTAACTCAGACACAAGGCTCTGCAGTAAGCATTCAAAACAATGGCACGGATTCTATCGTAGTTGATACCACTGGCATCACTGCAAACAAAACTCTATCGTTTATGGCTAGCTCGATTGAAAGCGACAGTGTTGAAACCTTCACGTTTGAAGTAATTGCCGATGACGGTGGCGTAACACCAGACCCAGATCCAACGCCGGATCCTGATCCGACTCCAGACCCAGGCACGTGGGACTCATCAGCAACTTACCTAGGCGGTGAAGTAGTAACGTACTCAAACCAGTCTTGGAAAGCACAGTGGTGGATTCAAGGTGGTATAAACCCTAAAGCGACCTACGAAAATGATCAGTGGGGCGTGTGGCGTCCAGCCAACTAATCTTAATTAGCGTTAGTTAGTTAGTTAGCTTTAAAGTAATAACCAAGGCACCACACTTTATTGACGAGTGTGGTGTCTTTTCTTATGGGAGAAATAAACAAGTCGACCGTGAAGAGAATTGCGTTTAGGGTAGGGCTTTGGTTTACCTCGAATGCTCAGTTCACCTCGAATGCTTTGAATATCGGGAGTTCGGGAAGCTTAAGCGCACTGGATAAGAAAGAACTTTTTGATGAAAAAATCACAGATACTCGCCAATACAATCAAGAATCAGATAGAGCAAAATATTTGGTTGAGTGGTGAGAAGATCCCATCAATTAGAGATGCATGTAAGCGCTATAAACTCAGCATAGAGACGGTTCTGCAAGCCTATCAGCAGCTTGAAGACCAAGGCTATGTTCGCTCAAAACCAAAGTCTGGTTATTTCGTGTTACCGCGCAGAAATGTATTCGTTTCGGATCATTCAAAACAAAAAGCCATCAAGCCGTATCCCGTTAAAATCAGTGACCTGCTTTACGATGTGCTCCAACGAGCCAAAGACCCTAGCATCATTCCACTTAGCTCGGCATTCCCAGACCCTGCTTTGTTTCCGCATCAAGCATTGTCACGCAGTTTAGCTAATGCCAGTCGTCAAGTGCCCGACAACAGTATGCTCACCAATTTACCTCCAGGCAGTGAAACACTTCGCAGGCAAATTGCCCAACGTTATCAAGTTCAAGGTTTGAACGTACTGCCAGACGATATTGTGATCACGTCTGGGGCGATGGAGGCACTTAACTTATGCCTGCAATCCTGTACCGAACCGGGTGACTTGGTCGCTATCGAGTATCCTGCGTTCTATGGTGTGTTACAGACAATTGAAAGACTAAACCTCACTGCCGTAGAGATTCCAACAGACCCAACAATAGGGATTGATTTAGATGTGTTGGAGTCGGTGTTCGCTTCAATGGACATCAAAGCGTGCTGGTTCATGACAGAATCGCAAAACCCTGTTGGCTATTCGATGAGTGATGGAAACAAGCAGCGATTGGCCGAGTTGGTGAACCAACATAAGATCCCGATGATCGAAGACGATGTGTATCGAGAGCTTCACGTCGGTAATCAAAGCTCTTTGCCTGCTAAAGCCTATGACACTGGCGAGCAAATCATGTTGTGTGGTTCGTTTTCCAAATCATTGTCGCCCGGCTTTCGAATCGGTTGGGTAGTTGCAAGGAAACAAGCGCTAAAGATTCAGAGATTGCAGCACCTTTCGACACTCTCCAGCAGTATTCCGATTCAGCTTGGCTTGTCTCACTATCTGACATTTTATAGTTATGACAACCATCTTAAAAAACTTCGCAAGCTTTTGAATGAAAGGAAGAAGGCGCATATAGCATTGTTAGAATCCAGTTTGCCTAAGAGTGCTCTGATTCATAAAAGCCAAGGTTGCTACTTCATTTGGATAGAACTGCCGCACTCTGTTTGTGTTGAGAAGCTGTATGAGCTAGCCCTTGAACAAAACATCTCTGTCGCACTGGGAATCATATTCAGCAGTGACAAAAAGTTCTCTCATCACATTCGACTCAACTGTTCGTATGCTTGTGACGACAAAATAGCAGAAGCCATTCGAACGCTAGGCGGCTTGATTCAGGCAATGGAATTGCAAGCCAATAGTTGCAGCTAAACTCTGACTAGTCGTTCGTCTAATAAGTAAATCTGTTCTGTTTTTTAATAATCAATCTGTTCTAGTTTGGTTCGTGAGAACTGTGCTGAAATACGCTCCAATTCTTAATATGAAAGCCATCATTATGATGTTTGGAGCTTAAATGTTTGATGTAGTTGAATTGTCGCGTTTACAGTTTGCGCTAACCGCTATGTTCCACTTTCTTTTCGTCCCTCTGACTATCGGTATGTCGTGCTTACTGGCGATCATGGAGTCGATCTATGTACTCACCGGTAAACAAATCTATCAAGACATGACCCGCTTCTGGGGCAAACTGTTCGGCATTAACTTTGCCTTGGGTGTCACGACCGGTTTAACCATGGAATTCCAGTTTGGCACCAACTGGTCTTATTGTTCTCACTATGTCGGCGATATTTTCGGTGCACCTTTAGCCATCGAAGCGCTTGTCGCGTTCTTCCTAGAATCCACCTTTGTTGGATTGTTCTTCTTCGGTTGGGAAAGGCTATCGAAACGCCAACACCTTGTGGTGACTTGGCTGGTGGCTCTGGGTTCGAGTTTTTCTGCACTGTGGATTTTGGTTGCCAATGGTTGGATGCAAAACCCGATTGGATCAGAGTTCAATTACCAAACTATGCGTATGGAAATGACCAGTTTTGCAGAAGTGGTGCTTAACCCTGTCGCGCAAGTTAAATTCCTGCATACCGTGGCCTCAGCGTATACCTGTGGCTCGATGTTTATCCTTGGTGTGAGCTCTTACTACTTGTTGAAAGGGCGAGACGTTGCTTTTGCAAACGTTCGTTTGCTGTTGCAGCTTCGTTCGGCATTGCTTCTATTATCTCGGTGATCGTATTAGGTGATGAGTCGGGCTATGAACTGGGTGACGTTCAAAAAGTGAAACTCGCTGCAATTGGAGCGGAATGGCATACAGAACCTGCACCTGCGGCGTTTACCTTGTTTGGATTACCAAACCAAGAAGAGGGCAAAACCGACTTCGCGGTCAAAATCCCTTATGTGATGGGAATTATTGCAACGCGATCTTTGGATGAGCAAGTCACTGGTCTTCATGACCTACGTGACCAGCACCTCGTCCGTATTCGTAACGGAATCATTGCTTATGAATTGCTAGAGCGTTTGCGATCTGGTGATACCTCACATGAGACAGAACGAGCTTTCGATCAAACTAAGCACGATCTCGGCTATGGCTTATTGCTTAAGCGTTACACCGATACCGTAACCGATGCGACTGAACAGCAAATCCAACAAGCGGCAGATGATTCCATTCCAACAGTGTGGCCACTTTTCTGGTCATTTCGAATCATGGTGGGTTGTGGCTTCATTATGTTGTTTGTCTTTGGTGCGGCCTTCCTGCAAACCTACCGTAAAAACATTACGCAAAAGCCTTGGTTACTGAAAGCGGCGCTATGGTCAATTCCATTACCTTGGGTTGCCATTGAAGCTGGCTGGTTTGTTGCGGAATACGGCCGTCAGCCTTGGGCAGTAGGTGAAATTCTTCCTGTGACCGTCGCGGCTTCTTCTCAAACCGTTGAAAACCTGCTTACGTCTCTTGCTCTCATTATCAGCCTATATATCGTATTTATCATTGTTGAAAGTTACTTGATGATTACCGTTGCTAAAAAAGGCCCAAGCAGTTTAAAAACGGGTCGCTATCACTATGAACAAAATACAACTTCACTTGAAGCCAAATTGGCACAACAAGTTCAACAATAAGGTGACTGACTCATGTTCGAATATGACACATTGCGTTTAATTTGGTGGGTTCTGATTGGTGTACTGCTGATTGGTTTTATGATCACCGATGGTTTTGATATGGGAGTGGGGGCGTTGTTACCGTTTATTGGTAAAACGAACGCTGAAAGACGAGTCATGATTAACTCTATCGCGCCCCATTGGGACGGCAACCAAGTGTGGTTAATTACCGCAGGTGGTGCGTTGTTTGCGGCTTGGCCTCTGGTTTATGCGACATCGTTTTCAAGCCTTTATGTGGCGATGTATTTGGTGCTTATTTCATTGTGGTTGCGTCCTTTGGCGCTTGAGTATCGAGCAAAGATCGACAGCGATCAGTGGCGACAAGTATGTGACTTGGCAATTTCGTTCTCAGGCTTCTTCCCTCCTATCTTATTTGGGGTGGCGTTTGGCAATTTGATGCAAGGCTTACCTTTTACGCTCAATAACTTCATGATGGTTGAGTACCATGGTTCGTTTATCGATTTGATCAACCCCTTCGCGCTTTTGTGTGGTCTAGTCGGGTTATTGATGGCGCTGTTACAAGGCAGTGCGTGGTTGATGATGAAAACCACAGACGCAGTGTACAAAAAAGCAAGAACGGTGACGCAGGCGAGTGCGGTACTTATCGCTTTCCTCATGGTGATTGGCTGTATGGCGATAAACCATATTGACGGGTATCTGATAGTCAGTGCTATGGATCATAGCTCGGCTTCGAATCCTTTGAACAAAGAAGTCGTCACACAAGCAGGCGCTTGGTTAATCAACTTCGATACGTACCCTTGGATGTGGTTTGCACCGATCGGCAGCGTGACCATTCCACTACTGGCTTTAATTGGGGCAAGGTTGAAATGGGATGCGATTGCTTTTATTAGTTCAAGCCTGACTAATGCTTGCATCATCTTAACGGCGGGTTTCTCGATGTTCCCGTTCATTATCCCGTCTAGCGTTAACCCGAGTAATAGCCTAACGCTGTGGGATTCAACATCGAGCGAACTGACCTTGAACATCATGACAGGCGTGGCGTTTGTGATGGTACCTATCATTCTGTGTTATACCGCGTTCAGTTATCGAACCATGTTTGGACGACTCGATAGTGAGTATGTCGAACGTAATGGCCATTCACTGTATTAAGGAGTTTTTCATGTGGTATTTTGTTTGGATATTAGGCTTATTCCTAGCCTCTGCATTTGCAGTTTTGAATGTCATTAGCTTAGAGAAAAGTGACTCAGAAACTGAGTTATGATTGACGCTTTAATTCATAAAAAGACCAGAAGCATGATGCTCTGGTCTTTTTTATACCTTTAAATCATGGTTATGCTGCTTTATTAGTTAGTGGCACAAAATGGTAAGACCCGAATCGAGTGAATGACTAGAATTATCTCAAACGAAACAAGTGAATTAGGGCGGATTCTAGTCACTTTATCTTATTCGAATGGATGCTTTGAAAGCTCGAAAGAGGATTATTTTATGTACGAACTCACACTGATTCTAAGCCTAATGATGGGTGGCGCTGACAGCACAGCAGAAATGGAAGTTAACACCCAATTTACGACCCTTGAGCAATGTAATGAAGAAGGCGCAGCGCTAGCTGAGAAGCTAAATGCAACAGACCTTAAAGTCATGCAAGTTCAATGTGAGCGTGATTAACTAGATCAAGATTAACCAGAACAGAATCAGTTAGATCATGATGAACCAAAGCTAACTAACTCCATAGATTTGGCGGCGTGGGCACACCCGAGGTGCCCATATCGAATTACCTTCAGTTTAATTAACCTTGATTCCTCAAATTTACTTCTTCAGATCATCCACATACATTCCCCACATCAGCGCCAATAAAAACAATTTCATCTAACCTATTGTTAAATATTTACTATTTGATAGTGTGTCTAGGTGCACATTAAGGATGTGTTTCATATTTAGCGATGAAAATAGTAGGAGTTGCGATGAGTATTATAGTGAGACGGTCTGAACCGTCAGATGCAAAGGGAATCAAAGAAGTTTACGAATGCACTAATGCTTATACCGGTACGCTGCAACTCCCAAATCCATCTCTGGAAAGCTGGCAAAAACGAATCTCTAATATGCCTGATAACGTGTACTCGTATGTCGCGATGATCGACGATGAGATTGTTGGCAACTTGGGAATGGAAGTGTGTGTGAATCCAAGAAGACGACATGTTGCTTCATTTGGTATGGGTGTTAAAGACGATGTGTTAGGCAAAGGTGTGGGTAGTCAACTGCTCGCAACAGCAATCGATTTGTGTGATAACTGGATTAACATCAAACGACTTGAGCTAACGGTCTATACCGATAACGAAAGAGCGATCAGCCTGTATAAGAAATTTGGCTTCGTGATTGAAGGGGAGTCAGCAGGATTTGCCTTTAGAAACGGCGAATATGTAGCGGCTTATCATATGGCGCGACTGGTATAGCACTTAGCTACTATTAACACACAGCTACGATTAACACAGTTAGAATTGACTGACAGATAATAAAACGCCACGTTATTTAAACGTGGCGTTTGCTATTTTGGTGCGCTGGTGCTTTAAAGAGCTACAGCCATAACCTTAGTTCAGTCGTAAACTTAGTTAAGCCGTTAGTGGCTCAAGGTTCGCAGGGCGGTAGTGTACAGATTTTAGTACTTTACCTTGGCGAACTGTCTTGCCTTCAGATACGAAATCTTCCGCACACTTAGCGATGATGTATTCGCCTTTTTGAACCGCCATCAGTTTGATGTTTTGCTCAGCATAGAAAGCTTCTGTTGCAGCGTATTCAGTTTCGTTGCGACATACTTTGCTCATGTTGCTTGAGTGTACTTCGTCCCAGCAAGGTAAGAAGTCAATTGAGCGGTTTTTAGAAACATTCAATAGCAGGTCGATCAGGTAGCTGATTGCTAGATTGTCTTCAACCTTAGCTTGGCCAAGGTGAACCAGACGCCCCATCAAAACGTAAACGCTGTCTACAATAGCGTCCGCTTGTTCGATTTTTGAGTCAGCTTCTGCAAGTTCTGTTAGTTCTTCGATCGCTAGAGAGGTATGTAGCGTATCGCCTTTTTCGTCCATTGTTTCTGGAGCAGCAACAGGCAGATCAAAAGTACTGCGGAACTCTTCAATGTCGCGGTAAAGGTGATCGTAGATTTCTTGGCTTAGTTGAGAAAGGTTCATTTTCCTATCCATTCTGTTTCGTTAATGGGGTATTTTACCAAAGCTGGGAATAGGGTGCTAACGCAAAGTCGAAGAAGTCGACTTTTATTCATTGGACCAATGAGGTATTTTGCATACAAACCAATTGATTATTGTGTTTTATTACCCTTTACTCTTCTTAATATACCAAATATTGATGTTGTCATTAAACTCGGCAGCAGTGGGATCCCAGTTATGAACCAAGCCAGTGAAAGTGAAATTGTGATACGCCGCTTGTATCAAATCACCAATGATTATCGAAAGGGCTTCGATAGTCAGATCGCTCAGCTGCTTATCATGGGGCTTGAACGCTTCAACCTAGATATTGGAATCTTATCCAAAGTCGACGGTAATACTTACTTCGTTGAACATTGTGTGACACCTGAAGAGGTTGAGCTCAATAGTGGAGATACCTTCGATTATCGTTCTACCTATTGTGAAATTACTTGTAAATCTATTGGTCCTACCTGCATAGAACATTGCGGCAAACACGATAAGTACGCGACTCACCCTGCCTACCAGTCTTTTGGTTTGGAATCGTACATTGGTATTCCTATCTTCGTTAATGATGAGCTTTATGGCACCTTAAACTTTTCAAGCCCGGCTCCCTATCATCGTGAGTTCAAAGAGTTCGATATCGACGTTATGAGGTTAATGGCCTCATGGATCGAAGTGGAACTGGTTAGAAGACAGCAAGAACGAAAACTCAAAGAGCTGAATGAGAAGTTAGAGTACCAAGCTATGTACGATCCTCTGACACACTTGCCGAATAGACGTTGCTTGTTCAAAACGTTGAACGCAGAAGTGGAGCAGTTAAAAGGTTCTTTAGGTAAAGGAACCTTAGCGGTTGTCGACATCGATTTCTTTAAACAGGTTAATGACACTTATGGTCATCAAATGGGTGATGTTGTATTAAAGAAAGTGGCGAACGTGCTGAGCAATAACA
Source organism: Vibrio sp. QJM3NY_39 (assembly GCF_057785895.1). Taxonomy (NCBI): domain Bacteria; kingdom Pseudomonadati; phylum Pseudomonadota; class Gammaproteobacteria; order Vibrionales; family Vibrionaceae; genus Vibrio; species Vibrio sp. QJM3NY_39. Next base: position 1,604,920 of record NZ_CM173505.1, read on the forward strand.
CTCAAGAGGGTGAGTTTGTGGCGCGCTTTGGTGGCGAAGAGTTCATTCTTTGGTATCCAAATAAAACACCAAGTTGTGTTGAAGATAAGTTCATGACTCTTTTGCAAGAGATGAAGAAAATCACACTGGATAGAAAGCCAGTCACTATATCAATCGGTGCGTGTCATTTTGAGTTGAGTACAGGGGATACCAAAGGGGAAAGAATGTCGGCGTTAGATAAGCTCATCAAAGTTGCCGATGAATGCCTGTACATTGCGAAACAAAATGGACGAGATCAGTTCATTTCTCGTCCATATCATCAAGAACGCTCAGGAATATGAGCCATCTTGTTAAGCGATTAACTGAACAGGTAAGGGAACAGTTGACGACGTTCCGCTGGTGTTAAAGATTCAACTCTCGCGATGTTGGTATCAGGAATCGCTTCAGGGTTAGGGTAGTGCTTCAACACCTTTTCCATGCTTGCTTCACGAATCAAATGGTAAACCGGATACGGAGAGCGGTTAGTCAGATTTTCATCGTCTTCTGGATCCGCACCACCAAAGCAATAGTCTGGGTGGAAGGTTGCCACTTGGTAAACGCCTTCCCAATCTTCTTGCTTGATCAACGCTTCAATCCAATCAATGAACATGTTGTAGTCGAAGAAATCTTGCAGCATGTTAGGTACAACCACCAACGTCGTCTCTAATTCTGCGACTGGCGTGTTATCTAACTCTACGAAATGCGCCATGATGTCTTCCAACAACGCTTCTTCCGTATTCGCTTCACTCACAAAGATCTTAATCTGTTTATTACGTTGTGGCTTGGCTGCGAATGGACACAGGTTTAGGCCAATAACGACATCGTCTAACCACTGTTTTACTTGGTCGTGGATGGTTTGAAGATCTGTGCTTTGAGTGTTCGACATAACAGGTTCCGAAATGAAATTTTGCGTAGGATATCAGAACGGACGTCAATCAAAAGCAATAATTGAGTTACAACCTCAGTCGTACTTATGCTTGTGCGAGTTTAGAGGCCGATACTTGAAGTTGTTTTAACTGATAGACCCATGCAAATATCGCGACATAGAAGATTGAACCGCCCGCAATCACGCCATTCCAACCGAACAGTTGCCAGCAATACAAGAGTAAGAAACCACCTAAGCTCCCGCCAATGTAGTAGTGAACTAAGTAAAGTGCTGTTGCCGTCGCCTTAGCGCTTGGTGCTTTTTGACTTACCCAAGAATAGGCAAGGGTATGGGCGAAGAACGCGCCGCCACTAATCAATAACAAGCCTGCTAACATGAACGGGACTTTGTCGACGGCAGAAATTAGCATTCCGATTAAGCTAATACACACGCCCATCAATATTCCGCTTAACGGGTCAAAACGAAGTGTCCATTTGTTGGAGAGCTTAGAGCTTACCGTACCGGCTAAGTAACATAGGAATATCAGTGAAGCTAAGCCAACAGGCACTGAGTGAGGCGCAGATACAAGCCTAAAGCCCATTACTGAATACAGGTTAACGAATAGGGCGAAGTTAGCACCACCAATCAACATCGCGATCCACAAGGTACGGTTTCTTAAGTGCATCACAACCGAGCGGTTATGATGAAAGAACAACCCTTTTTGAGGTTTGAAGTTTTGTTGGTCAGGCAGACTATACGCAATATAGAGAGCGCCGATTAAGGAGCCGACCACGAAAAACAATACCGTAGAGTGCCAGTCAAAGTAATCCGTGATTAAACCTCCAAGGACACGTCCGAAAATTCCACCCAATGAGTTGGCTGCAATATAACCGCCGATCGCGACTGCGAATGCTTTGGGTGATAACTCTTCGACCATATAGGCAACCGCCACGCCCGCAAAAGCAGCGACTGCGATTCCCATGAATGCTCTGGCAATAACAAGTTGTAGTAGAGTGGTTGTGAACACCATGCTCACTCCAATCAAAGGAATAGCGAACAGACTGAACAGAATAATGGGTTTTCGACCAAAGGTTTCAGAAGCGATTGCCCAAGGCACCAAGCTAATCGAAAGGCCAAGTGTTGTCGCGGCAAACAGCCAGTTGATTTGAGTTTCAGATACTTGGAAGTGCTCCGCCATGTGCGGCAAGATAGGCTGAAAGAGGTAAAGGTTACAGAAAATGATAAATGAACCAATCGCCAATGATTGGGTGATACGTTTGTATTGAGGACTGCCTTTATCAAACATTGACGTTGTGCCTGCGCAAGTTAGTAAGCTATTTGTGAACAAGTTATCAGTACAGGTTCGATTAAAGAAATATATTAAAGATATCGCCTCCATATATAAAATATATCGCCATGCTTGAATCAAAACCTCTTCGACATTTTCTGGCTGTTGCGCAGTTTGGTAACTTCACTCAGGCCGCCAAAGCGCTGCACATCGCACAGCCTGCATTGAGTATTTCCATTAAAAAGCTAGAACAGACACTTGAGTTGATTTTATTCCGTCGTGGAGATAAATCCGTCACTTTAACGGAGGAGGGCAAAGTACTGTTTGAGCATGCGAAGCGAATCGCCCAGCAGTTTGATGATGCTCAGCTCGCGATGAATGAACTAAAGGGACTAGAAAAAGGTGAGGTTCGATTAGGCGCTCCAAGTATGATGGGCAGTTACTTTTTCCCCCAAGTCGTGATGGCATTTAAAAGCCAATACCCAAACCTAAAGTTGACCTTGATTGATGCTGGCACCGCATCGATTCGTGAAATGCTGTTAAACGGCGAACTCGATATTGGTGTAATTAATCATGAGAACGTCCCTGATGATTTGGAAACGGATCATCTGTTAAGTTCTGAGATGGTCGCCGTTGTCGGTAAGGAGCATCCGCTAGCACAACAGCCTTCGATGACCTTTGAAGAATTCTTTGCTCAAGAGTTGATCATGTTCAAATCGGGCTATTTCCACCGTGATTTTATCGATGCGACCTGTAAGAAGTACGATCTTGACATGACCATCGCGTTTGAAACCAACTTGCTCCCGATGATTCTTTCTATCGTTAAACAAGAGTTTGCGATCACCGCGCTGTTGAGCTTAGTGACAGAATATGAAAAAGACGTGATAGGCGTGCCATTTAAAGATCCTGTAAAACTGAATCTATCGTTGGCCTGGAGAAAGGAAGGGTATTTGTCGAAAGCCGACAGAACCTTTATTGATTTCGTTAAGCGATATGTGTGATTTAGTAAGATTTAAATAAACAAAGCCCGCACATCCTTGGTTGGATCTGCGGGCTTTGTTGTATAGAAGTATGACTGGCTCAAAACACGTTAGGTGTTCTTTGAGTTATACATCTTATCGAAGTTTTTCTGATTCCAGCCGACCATCACTTGGTCACCGATTTTCAGCACAGGGATAGAGCGAGCACCCATCGCCTGTAATTCTTTACGGCCACGCTGCATTTTTGCATTCGTTAGGCGATATTCAATTTTCTTCGAATCCAAATAGCGTTGTGCATCTTTACAGTGCGGGCATTTGTCTGCGACGTACAATACAACACGTTTCATTTTTACAATCTCTTTTTGAGTGTAGCTCTTGGTGAATCTCGCTAAAGTGTAACGAATCCTAGGTGATTAGAAAAGTGTGATCAGTTACACTATGCGGCTCAATTTTCAAGACCACAACATATTGTCGTGGTGTAACTTGTACGGTCTTTCAGCATGCATCCTTCTTTACGCTATATTCAAGGCTACCCGAAGCACATTCTCGACCCGGTAACTCAACTTGTTGAATCAGGTAAATTGGTGCCGTGGTTTGAAGCTCGCTACCCAAAGAATCATGAAATCAAAAGCGAGAAAGCCCTGTTTGACTATGCGATTGAGATTAAAAATCGCTACATGAAAAAAACGCCACCGATCAGTAAAGTGATTTACGACGGCAAGATACACCTAATTAATAATGCATTAGGTCTGCACTCTTACGTCGCGAAGAATCACGGTGGAAAGATCAAATCGAAGAACGAGATTCGTATCGCCAGTGTTTTTAAAAATGCACCAGAACCTTTGCTGAGAATGCTGGTGGTGCATGAACTGGCGCACATCAAAGAGAAAGAACACGACAAAGCCTTTTACCAACTATGCTGTCACATGGAGCCGGAATATCATCAACTTGAGTTAGATGCCCGTTTATTCATGATGTATTTAGACTTAAAGAAGTAGCCCAATGAGCCAATCACAAAATAGAACTACGCTAAGCCTGTCGAAAAACAGTACCTCATCAACAAAAACAAAAGACAACCAAGCTGATCAAGGTAACCGTAAGCACGGTGATATTAAGCCAAATGCAGGCAAGCCAAGCAGCGACAAGCGTATTTCTACAAAGAACACATCAGACCGCAAAAACAGTGCTCCCAAAGGTGCTGACAACAAAGCAAAGCGACCTTTTGCAAAAGATAACAAAGGTAAACCGGGTGCGAATAAAGGATCATCGAATAAGGGTTCTTTCAATAAAACTGCTTTTAACAAAAACGCAGCCCAGAAAAGACGCTCGGCTGAAAAACCTCAAGGTGGATTGCACCCAAGAAACCAACATACAGGTCGCTATAACTTCGAGTTATTGGTTGCAGCATTGCCTGAGCTAAAAGAACACCTGATCAAGAACCCGGTGGGCGAAGACACCATTAATTTCTCTGATCCATTAGCCGTTAAGCTACTTAACAAGGCTTTACTGGCGCATCACTATGGCGTTAAGCATTGGGATATTCCTGCTGGCTACTTGTGCCCGCCAATTCCTGGCCGTGCAGACTACATTCACAGAGTGGCAGATATCCTTAATAGCGATGGCCAAGGTGAACCTTATAATCATGCTTCTGTGAAAGCACTAGATATTGGTGTTGGTGCAAACTGTATTTACCCAATCATTGGTGCGACAGAGTATAAGTGGCGCTGGACAGGTACTGATGTCGATTCAGTCTCCATCAAAACAGCGAACTTCATTGCGGAAAGTAACCCTAATCTAAAAGGTAAGATTCGAGCTCGCCTGCAAGCCGACTCAGAATCTATCTTTAAGGGCGTGATTAAGGATAATGAACGTTACGATGTCACAATTTGTAACCCTCCATTCCATAGCTCTCTAGAAGAGGCGGAAAAGGGATCACAACGTAAACTGGATAACCTAGCGGCAAACCGTGCTAAGAAAGCCGGCCAGTCGTTCAAGCCAGAAACGAACAAGAAGCCAGTTAAGTTAGACAAATCAACTAAGCAAGAGAAACCAACCTTAAACTTTGGTGGCCAAAAGTCTGAACTTTGGTGTCCGGGTGGTGAAGCAGCTTTCATCATGAAAATGGCGAGAGAGAGCCAGCTTTTTGCTACTCAAGTATTGTGGTTTACGACATTGATTTCTAAGAAAGACAACGTTGATATGGTTCGTTCAGAGCTTGGCAAGCTGAGAGCTAAACAAGTAAAAGTGGTTGAGATGTCACAAGGCCAGAAGGTGAGTCGCTTTATCGCATGGACCTTTATGGACGACGAACAAAGACAAGAGTGGATTGCGCTTAAATAACAGACTGTACTTAGTTAAGATATTGAGCTGAAATTACTAACGGGCTTGTTGTTAACGCAACAAGCCCGTTTTTTATATCTATCGCAACGACTCTAAGCTTAGTTAGTCTTAAACGGAGAGCAGTTCGTCTAATTTACTTTGGTATTTCTGTTGAAGTGCACGGTTACCCGCCTTCTTTTCGAGTTCGACCAAGATTTGAAGCGATGGAATTTGATAGCCATAACGTTGGTGGAATTTGAATAAGCGGAGCCTAGCGTCATTGTATTCGGCCTCACTGACTTCAATTTTAGAAAGCTGTAGTACGGATCTAGCTCGATTTGGGTCGTGGTCAATCGCACGAGAGAAGTAGTATTTTGCTTGCTCGACCTCTCCGGCCTTAAACGCGCAGAATGCGGCATTTTCATAACTTGCAGAGACGAGATAATAATAGGGTTGGTCGATGGCACGGTTAAAGTATTTATCGGCTTGCTCGTATTCGCCCTGTTTACACAAGAATGTACCGTAGTTGTTCAATACATTGCCGTTTCTTGCGTCTAACCTCAGCGCTTTCTTATAGGCGTCTCTTGCTTCGTCAACTTCCCCAACTTGTTCGTAATAGTGCGCAATGGAAAGGCGAGCTCGATAGTAGCTAGGTGCGTGTTTGATGGCGAGTTCTAGGTTCTCACGTGCTCTCACCATATTCCCTTGTCCCATATAACCCAAACCTAATTCAATACGAGATTCAGACATCGCAATAGGGTCGCTTTCGATCTTTGGCGGTCCTTCAGTGACAGAAACACAACCGACCAACGAAAGAGAGGCGAGTAGTATCAGGTTCGATAACGAAAGGGGGCGGGATAACGAAATAGGTTTAGATAATAACGGCTTGGCGGGCATGTGAAGCTCCTTATGAACACCAACCCATCATATGAAATCAAACCTATTGAAGTGGTAAATCTATTATGGAATGCGACTCAAACACCATAAAAAAACCGTGTCCAATTTGGTGTTTTATCAACAACCTACTGAACACGGCTTTATGTGATTGTGAATCGGAAGAAAGAACTTAATCGTCTTTGGTAAAGTTGTCTTCGCTGAAGTGATCCAAATCGTAAGGCGTTTGTTGGTAAACGCAGTAGTTCAACCAGTTCGAGAATAGCAAGTGCCCATGACTACGCCAACTTGCGACAGGCTTATTATCTGGATTGTTGTTCGGGTAGTAGTTGATTGGAATCACGGGTTCCATACCTTCGCCTAAATCACGAACGTACTCACCGTGCAATGTATGCGCATCGTATTCAGGATGACCCGTTACAAACACGTTTCGCTTATCTTTGGTTGCCGCTAGGTATACGCCAGCCACATCAGAAGTCGCAAGAACATCAAGGTCGGTATGCTCGGCTAAGTATTCCTGAGAGAAATCTGCATAGCGAGAGTGCGGTGCTAAGAAGGTATCGTCAAAGCCACGCAGAAGCGGGTGGTAAGGGTGATGAATCTCGTGATTATAAACACCAGAAAGCTTCTCTTTACGAGTGCGCTTTGGCAAATCATACAGTAGTTTCAAACCAGCCTGAGCCGCCCAGCACACATACAAGGTTGAGGTCACGTGCTTGTTTGCCCATTCCATGATGGTTTTTAGGTGGTCCCAGTAAATCACATCTTCAAATTGAACCAAGCCAAGCGGTGCACCAGTGATGATCAATCCATCAAAGTTTCTCCCTTTGACCATTTCAAATTGGCGGTAGAAGTTATCAAGGTGTTCGGTCGGTGTGTTTTTGCTTGGTCGGTCATCAATGCGCAGCAGCTCTACATCCACTTGCAATGGACTGTTTGATAGTAGGCGTAAGAATTGAGTTTCAGTTTCAATCTTCTTCGGCATTAGGTTGAGGATCAAGACTCGAAGTGGACGAATTTCCTGCGTCGATGCTCTTGATAACGGCATCACGAAGATGTTTTCTTCGCGAAGAACATCAGATGCTGGCAATTGGTCTGGAATGCGAATAGGCAAAGCTTTCTCCCTAAGCTAGATATGTAGACGTCTATACATCTAAATCTATAGTAGTTTGGTACGCTTGTCGATATCCAAAATGGATAGATGTAAATTATTTGTGTTTTCTATCAGAAGCCACCTTCCGACGTCGAGGGAGTCTTATAATGTTTAACGACTACCCGAGTAATGCATAAGTGCTTGGTTCTGTTATGTAGAACTAGGCAGTTATCAGAGCAAGCGGTTAGCATTTACGATAAACTCATGTTTTCGAATTAGCCTGTAAAGTGACAGATGAAGTTAATACTCATTCGAGGGTTGCCCGGTTCTGGCAAGTCAACAAAAGCGAAAACCTACGATGCATTACATGTCGAAGCGGATATGTATTACGTGAATGAGCAAGGTGACTACTATTTTGATCCAAGGCAGTTACAGCAAGCTCATGAGTGGTGTCAAAACACGGCGGAAAACGGCTTGAAGCAAGGGTTAGATGTTGTAGTGTCGAATACCTTTATTAAGCATTGGGAAATGAAGGCTTACCGCCAACTTGCAAGAAAATACAAAGCTGACTTGATCATCGAAGTATGCCGAGAGCAATATGGCAGCATTCACGACATCGAACCGTCAGTGATTAAGCGCATGGCAAAAGATTGGCAAGAATAGCATCGTTCTTCCTCTGCTTGCGTGGCTGAATGGCAAATAGAATTAGATGAATAGAACAACTCCAAGGTAACGATTGAAATGGCAAAGCGCTCTGTTGTGGTCGACATGACATCATACGGGATCTACACAACGTGGGATTCCAAATCTAAAGACCTTCCAAAAATCCAAGAGTTCACCACCATTGTTGGTGCTGAAATCGACGTAGAGTTTGGCTATATCTTGAATATCAAGAAAGCCAAAGGTGAAAAGATCCGCTACTGCATCTATCACCCGGATATCACTACAGACAAGGGCGAAGTGCTCGAACCGTTCGATGGTGAAGAGCATGTCGGTAACAACGACTGGGATTTCTACTTAGGTGACACCATCTGGGCGCCAGTCTCGAACAAGCTAGGCAAGTGGCGCATGACCGTGGAGTTAAAAGGCAACATCATTGCCGATAAGACATTCGACCTTGTTGCAAAAGACGAAGGCCAATTCTGGAAGCGTAGGGGTTTTTAGACGAAATTTCTGGTAGACGTTAGCTTTAGGCTAAACGCAGACAATAAAAAGCCGAGTCACACGTCGTATGTGTACTCGGCTTTTTTCATTGTGCTAGATAGAAGTGACTACCTAACTAATGGATTAAATTATTGCGTTACGTAAGCCACAACAAATTCAGTGATTGCAACCATGTCTTTCACTGCAATGTATTCTTCAGTGGTGTGAACTTTCGCCATACCAGTAGAAAGGTTAACCGTTGTTAGACCTTTCGCGTTGAAGTTGTTCGCATCGCTACCGCCGCCAGTGCGTTTAGTATTTGCGGTTACGCCAAGCTTCTCAAACGCTGATTTGATAGAAAGAATATGCGGGTGATCGTCTGCAATCACGAATGCATCGTAAGCACTAGTAGATTCGATTTCTACTTCAGCGCCAAACTGTTTTGCACTCTCTTGGAATGTCGAGATCATGTGCTCAACTTGAGCCGTTAGCTTTTCGCCGTTTAGTGAACGTGCTTCAGCCACTACTTTAAGCTCTGGCATTACGATGTTGGTCGCTTGACCACCTTCAACAATACCGACGTTTGCCGTAGTTTCTTCATCGATACGAAGTAGGTTCATCTTAGTGATAGCGTCTGCAGCAACTTGAATGGCACTGATGCCTTCTTCTGGCGCTAAACCAGCGTGAGCAGGGCGACCTTTGATCTTCGCGACCATCTTCTGCTGACCCGGAGCTGCGTTTACGATGGTGCCAATTGGGCCGCCTGTATCAAGTACGATAGCGTGCTCAGATTGAATGTAAGACATATCGAAGTTCAAAGAGCCGAACAGACCACCTTCTTCGAATACAGTAAATGCAATTTCGATAGTCTTGTGCTCTTTGCCTTCAGCTTTGATGCAACGAACCGCTTCCATGATAGCAGCGATACCAGACTTGTCGTCGCCACCTAGAATCGTGTTGCCTTTTGAACGGATGATGCCGTCTTCGATGATTGGCTCAATACCGATGCCTGGCGTTACTGTGTCCATGTGGCAACTGAACACTGTGCTTCCTGGAAGAGTGCCATCTAGACGAGCGTATATGTTGAAACCGTTAGACACTTCTGTAGGGACAGCCAGTTTGTGAACTTCAAAGCCTAGTTCACCAAGTTGTTCAGCCAAAGCTTCAGCAATCGCTTTTTCATTACGAGATTCACTATCAATTTTCACTAGATTGCAGAAATGTTCTACAAGACGTTGTTCATTAATTTGGGTCATTGTTAATTCTCATTATGCTTCCGCTTGTTCTAAAGAAGCCGCGGAGGTAGGAACAGGAAAATTACTATAACGCCAATGAGGTAGATGATTATCTGAGTTAAATCAAGAAAGTTGCCTGATTATTCTAATTGATGAGAAAAAGCCAACTCAGATTCTCCAATGCGCAGGATTTTAATCTGTATATCTGTCGGGTATAATGTTTAACCGCTTTGAAAAAACGTCGATGAAATTGGAATGTAATCAATAATGGCACTGATAAATGAATAGAAACAATGTGTTAGGTTCATTCCTTTTAGTGGTGCTAATGAGTGTTGTGCTGGGGCTGTATTTGCTCTATCCAACTTATGACGATGATTTAAAGCACATTCGCCCTGAAAATCCGAGTGTTTATAGTCCAGAGAAAGAGTTATTACTCTCTCAATACGGAGCTACATTGATTGATATTCTCGATGTGTCTCGTGGTGATCCTAATCTAGCTGCCCAACAACTAGAGGCTCTGCGAGCTAAGTTCCCCCATCAAGATAAAGCCATCTATCGTGCCTATGAATTGATGATTTTGTCGAACCTCGCCCAACACAAGCTGGATACCAAAGCGGTTTCAGAATACGTCAGACAGATTAAAACACTCGCACAACACGAACATATGGGTTGGCTAAAGGCCCAATCTCTTGTTGAACTGGCGATCGAATACATCAGTAAGGGCGAGCTAGCGGAATCTGAAATCCAAATCAGAGCAGCGATAGATATCGCGGAATCACTCCACTATGAAGAGTTGTTGATTAAGGCCTATAACACGGCTGGTGTCATCAATAATATCCGCAATGACTTTCCTGAAGCTCAATATTTTTTCCATAAAGGCTTAGAGCTTGGCAAGAAGTACCCTCAACACATCTATAATAGTAAGTTAGTGTCAAATATGGCACTGCTTTATATCTATTTAGAAGACTGGCCTAAAGCGCTCAAGTTGATTAAAAGAGCTAAAAGACTCTATTACAAGAGTGGACTACTAGAAGCTTCTACCATCGGTGTGCTGCATGTAAATGAGTCTTTTGCTTATCTGCGCAGTGGTGATTTGGTTAAAGGCCGAGAGGCGTATCAAAGTGCGGCTAAGCTCAATGGCGATAATGTGAGTGAGCGATACAAAATCATCTTGTTGAAAGCAGAGAGTGATGTGTTGTTGGCGGAAAAGAACTTTGAGTTAGCACGGCAGGTCGCAAATTTGTGTCTCAGATATCCGGGAGTGGACAAATACACACTTCAACTGGGTCAGTGTTACTTAAACAGAGCCTTAGCAAATATCGGTTTGAACCGAGATAATTTTGTCTTTGCTGATCTTAAGCGATCGTCTGCAATGTTCGACGTTGTGGGTACTCGCAGTTGGAAAGTCCTCGGTTTAAGAACTCTTGCTGAATATTACGATTCGAGAGGCGACAGCGAAAACGCACTTCGTTACTTTAAACTCTACTACAAAGGTAACAAAGCGCTGTTGTTTGATAAGCGTCAGAGCGATATCTTTTTACTAGAGCAAGATTTCACCACGGCATCATTAGCCCAAGAAAATGAACTGCTTAACGCAGAAAAGGAGCTTGGTGAGCTGACGTTAGATAAGCAGCAGTTACGAAATCGAATTGTTGTCGCGTTGGGAATAATGGTGATGATCAGTGTCGCATTGTTGTTGATAAGGCTTCGCAGCATTCAAAGTAAAAATAAAGCGTTGGTTACCCAATCTACAACGTGTGCGCTAACGGGTTTATACAACCGACGCTATCTAGAGCAGTTGTTAACTCAGCCAATGACATTTAATACTTCACGGTTTGGAATCAGTTTAGTTATTTTAGATCTTGACCACTTTAAGCGCGTTAATGACACCTTTGGACATGATGTTGGTGATGAGGTATTGGTGGAAGTCGCAAGGCGAGTTAAACAACATTTGCTTCCGAATGACGTAGTGGCTCGCTGGGGCGGTGAAGAATTTGTCCTGTTGCTATCTGGATCCGTCGATCCTGAACAACAATTGAACGCAATTCGTTTAGGCATTGCTGAAACGCCAATTGATACGCACTCCGGTTCTTTAGACCTCACCACATCGATAGGGGCGTCGATTGGTATTGCTCATGAGCAACTCAATCAAGATACTTACAAGAAGTACCTCAAAGCCGCGGATGATGCATTATATCAAGCGAAGGAGTCGGGTAGGAATCAAGTCATCATCGCTGAAAGTTAATCGCTAATCAGGAAACAAAAAGCCATTCTGATCTTCGTGAGATAAGAATGGCTTCTGGAACACTCTGAGATCGCTAATATCAAAATTTGAGTGAGAAGTGGGGTTTACTTAGCGATATGTCGAGTTTATTTATATCAACATTTTCTAAATGAGTTATTTAGCGGCACCTTGCAGCATTTCAACCAGTTCGCCCTCTGTAGCCGGTTCTCTTGCCAGCTCAATCACCGCGGAAGCACCGCCTTTTAACATATAAGCTCGAGTTCCGCAGTGGTCATAGTGGAACCATTTACCGTCTACACATACGTCCGTATAACATCTTGGGTCTTGTTTGAGTTCCATATCAATTTCCTTATTAACATTTGCCTAACGTTTTTCAGACTAGTTGATCACAAATTTAGGTAAATTGATCTAAATCAATCTAGAGTGTAATTGATGATTTGATTATCAAATAGGAGAGGTGTGTCTAGCGTATGAGCGACCTCTTGTTGATTACAGCATTCAAAGGTCGTGATTCTGGTTGGCAACTCTCGCTCTTTTGCTTGCCACGTGAGGCTTTTCTACATACGCTAGCCACTCTCTTAATCCCTATACAGACGTGATTGTGTTGGAAAATGACTAATATCTTTATCGTTGTAATTGTTCTGGTTGTGTTCTTTTACTTTATCCAAAAGTATCTAGTGAAGCATGACGACACCAAAGATCATGCTTATCAGAAAAAAGGATCGTTGATGTCGGCGCAACAGGCGACATTTTATAACGCACTTAAATCCGCGGTGGGTAACCATGGCGAAGTGTTTGCCAAGGTCAGCATGTCGAACGTTCTTGTTCCTGCTAAGGCGAACAACAAGAAGAATTGGTTTATCGCCAACAACAAAATCTCACGTAGCTACTTTGATTTTGTCGTGTGCGACCCGCGAACGTTAGAGCCCCGCGTGATCATCGAACTTGATAACGGCAAAGAGCTCAACAAGGGAAAGGCCGATCGAGAAAAGCTACTGATCCACGTGTGTAAATCGGCAGGCTTGCCACTGATTGGTGCATCTATTAAACACAGCTACCAAGTGAGCCGTTTGAAGAGATTACTGGCAGCACACATCGATTTAATCGAGCCATCAAAAGAAGTTCGATTCTGTAAGAAGTGCGGCAGCCCGATGATCATCAAACTGGCCAGCCAAGGCGATTACAAAGGCCGACGATTCTTCACTTGCAGCCGTCAGCCAAACTGTACGTATACAGAGAACTACAACGTTGTATTCGATGTGGATGAAGATTCTAACTAATATCTTGAGTTAAAATACTTTATCAGAGGGGTAAGACACGAAACAGGCAGATGTATATAGCTATTGAACTAGAGGCGAAATGTGATCTACTTCAAGCCATTGATCTGCTTTGTGTTTAAAATTTATTCTGATTGTTGTTTTTAAAAGCAAACGAACCGTTTTGTGCAAATTTATCCTTGCACGCTACCCATTCACTCGTTATTATCCATCTCGTTCTGAAGCGTTAGCCACTTAGTAAATCGGTTAAACAAGTTTCACAGCATTGCCCGCTTAGCTCAGTTGGTTAGAGTACTTGCATGACATGCAAGGTGTCACTGGTTCGAGTCCAGTAGCGGGCACCAAATTCAAAAAGAAAGCCCACCTAGTGTGGGCTTTTTTGTGCCTTTAATCCCTTGCTTTATCAGGACCTTAGCCATTTATTGGTCCCAAGAGTTCCCATGATGTGTTGTAAAATCCACCGTTTAAGTAATCTCTGAAGTAGTCTTTTAAGATCTAAGCAATTTCGAGGTTACTTCAGGGGGGTACGATGGCGAAACAAGTACAGCCTTTAACGGCAACTCAAGTCAAACAAGCAAAGCCTAAAGAGAAAGAATATAATTTAGGTGACGGTGATGGATTATCATTGAAGGTTAAGCCTATAGGAACAAAGCTATGGCGTTTTTCTTATTATCATCCCATTTCACGAAAGCGCTTGAACCTAGCCTTAGGTAAGTACCCTGACGTCTCACTAGCCAAAGCTCGAACCAAAGCTATTGAAGCGAGAGAACTACTTGCTGATGGTATTGACCCTAAAGAGCACCGTGACACAACTCTCAGAGAAAAACAGTTAGAATTGTCGAATACGTTACAGTCGGTATTTGATGACTGGATTGAAGTGAAGAAAACAAGCGTCAAAGAGCAAACGGCTAAGAAATTAAAGCAACGCATTGAGAAATATCTCTTACCTGACCTAGGTAAGTTTCCTCTTGGTGATATAACAGCCCCTCAAGCGATCAAAACAATTAAACCCATTGCTAACCAAGGTAAGCTAGAAACAGTCGGGCGCTTGTGTCGCAACCTCAATGAGATAATGACCTTTGCAGTAAACACGGGTGTGATTGAGCACAACAAGCTCGCAGGCATTGGTAAAGCCTTTGAAACCGCTAAGGTAACCAACCAAGCTTCGTTAGCCCCAGGTGAGCTTCCAGAGCTCCTCAAAACAATCAACTACGCATCCATTAAACCCATCACTCGCTGCTTGCTAGAATGGCAACTTCACACCATGACAAGGCCAGCTGAAACTGCTGGTGCACGTTGGGATGAAATTGACAGAGAAAAGATGCTTTGGGTCATTCCTGCTGAAAGAATGAAAAAGGGGAGAGTACATACCGTCCCTTTAACAAAACAAACTCTAGAACTATTAGAAACTATTGATTTCATCACAGGTGATAGTGAATACCTTTTCCCTGCAGACAAAAGTAACAAAAATCACATCAACAAAGAGACCGCAAATAAAGCACTAGTAAGAATGGGCATGAAGGGCAGGCAAACTTCTCACGGTTTACGCGCATTAGCTAGTACTACTCTAAATGAACAGAACTTTGATCCAGACATTATTGAAGCTGCACTTTCTCATGTAGATAGAGATAAGGTAAGAAGCGCATACAACCGTACTGATTACCTTGAACGTCGTAAAGTTCTCATGGCGTGGTGGAGTGATCATATTGAAGAGGCTGCAACGGGAAGCTTGTCGATGAGTGGTAAAAAGAGCCTTAAGGTTGTGGGTTAGTTGCATGGGAGTGAAAAAGCAACGTATAGCTCACACATTTTAACCGCACTAGCTCATACTTGTTCTGACAACTTTGCTGATAAGTCACGATGAAATCGTACACACGTTCCGCTGGCATCGTGACTCAAAATTGGACAAAAAGTTTGCTAGCGATTTTGCTAAATTAGAAAATAATGAATAACTACAAGTATGGAAAGTCGCTTAACTTGGTGTCTAATCTGCCTGATGCAGATCATCATCAGCGAAGCCAACGACACAGACATTCATCCTTCGTGCTACTTCGGCAATAGGTTCATTACGAAAGAAAGCCATGCCGACAATTAACCATAAGACCATGTCACTTGGTAATCGACGGCGGCGAATAGCCGCTTTATCGGAAAGAGTGGCTGCCTTAGCAACCCACTCACCTGGGATATGTTCAGAGAACGTGGTGAGTTGAGCGATATCAACGGGATTTTCTTCGAGAAAATCAGCAAAACAGTTTTGAATAGACATAAAAAATCGGAAACCTAGAAACAGGCTTCCGATTGTCTCTTATCAGTAGGATCGGTCAACCGATCCTTATCTAATCTACACAGCCTAATGCGAGGGGCTTTTTCAAATTATTCAGTTAGGATTTATTGTCCTTATTGCCGCTATTGTGGAGAGCTTAAGTCAATGTCAATAATGCAATCTCTTACTGTCTGTAAAGCAGACTGTAGTGACGATGTACTAACAGAACCAAGTGCTATTCTTAGTGCATGCGGAATCGTTTTGGTTACAGAAAAAGGGGCCGCTGTAGACACAGAGATATTGTGCTTTATTAGAGTTGACGTAATATTTTCAGAACGAATGCCTTCCTCTAAAGGTAACCAAATGAAATATGATGTGGGATGACTGATATATTTAAGTGGGCTTAAGATCTCTTTCGCTAAGAATTGCCGCGATATCGCGTCTGCTCTCTTTTTCTCTTCTAGCTCCTTAACGACCCCGTCTTCTACCCAATTTCTGACAATAGTAGTTAATATGGATGGCGTGTTCCATGTGGTAGCACGAATTGCTCTTTCTAGCACAGCTCTAAGATTCTTAGGGGCAATTACAACCCCAATGCGCAGGCCTGTGGCAACATTTTTTGAAAAACCCGTTACGATTACCGTTCGCTCAGGCGCATAGTGGTAAATCGGCAATGGTGGGTTCTCAACTAGATAGGCATAGGCTGTATCTTCAATTATCAGTAAGTCATGCAGGCGAGCAATTTCAGCGATCTCAATACGCTGGTGAGCACTTAACACCCAGCCTAGTGGATTATGCAAGGTTGGCATCGTGTAGATTGCTTTCATCTTTCTTTGGTTACAAAGCTGGCGAAGTGCATTGAGATTTGGGCCATCTGTATCAAATGGGATTGGCACTAGTTCAATATGATAGAGCTGTGCTAAAGCTTTAAATCCGGGATAAGTTAATGCGTCTACACCGACGACATCTCCGGGCTGCAACAAGCCCATAACGGCTACCATTAGCCCATGCTGAGCTCCATTTACGATTAAAAGTTCTTCGGCACTAAATGTCATGCCATGTTTTGAAAAATGAAGAGCAAAGATTTCGCGATCGCTCAATGAGCCCGCATGAGGTGAATATAGAAGATGAGCCTCAATGCCGCCTGAGAATGACAAAGAACGCAGTGCATGCCTCAGAAGCTCCCCTTGTTCAGGCAATGAGGGGTAGTTGAAGTTTAGGTCTACAACATCAGAGGCAATCATTTGCTGATCCATACCATGATTTGAGGGAAGACTAATGTCCCGCACAAACGTCCCTCTACCTACTTCGCCACTTACCAGCCCCATAACCTCTAATTCAGCGTAGACCCTCGTTGCAGTCGCTAATGAAATCGACTCTTCAGAGGAAAGCTTACGATGTGTAGGCAGTTTTGTCCCAGAATGCAAACGACCAGATCTAATCGCGTCCGCATATCTATCAACAATGTTTTTGTATCTAGCTTTCACTATTAGACCTCATAACTGTTTGATTTTTAAAACATGAAACTGTGTTGGCTCTCTGACCTTTTTACAAGATTAGCGACTTAGATACAAGGGTTTAACATCTAGTTATGATTGACTTATCTTGCGGATGTTCTATATCAGTTAGGTGCTAATAAACGTATATATGCCAGTAATCTATTTCGTCGTTATTATTGTCGCAATGATGGTAATTTAAATATTGTAATAAATACATTATCCCTATTTTTATATCAGTAAAACATAGACTCCTAATTCAATTTCTGAATTGTAATAGATACAATTTTCCCTAGATAAATTCGATAAATAATATTTAAAATTCCAATGGTAGCCTTATTTACTAAAGTGGCTTAATTGGGTTGATTGCTTTAAATATATGAAATTAATGAGTTTTAATTTATTTTCGTTTTTTGTTAGATCAATATCACAAGTATTAATTTGGATTGTTATGTTAATAATCAAGGTGCATATAATATATTGTAGTCAATCAAGCGTTATCTTTTTATAGATACATCTTAATATCTTCTTGTTTTAGGTTTGATGTGCTATTAATAATTAACAGTCAGTGTTTTCTATATATTTTAAGTTTGTTTGAAATGAGTTATAAACCCACTTCCTTTTTAATATTATGGAAGTCTTTTAAATGTCCTTTCAAATTATATGCTCTCAAGGCCATGTCGGAGATAGGTCTGATCGAATGCTAGAAGGTGCAAAACTTACAGCTGAGAAACTAGCTCAAAAGTATGAGACTACACCGAACTATATAGGCAAGAGGTCGCCTGCTAAAAACGATGATTGGAGTGTAGCCCTACCTGAAGCAGGAAAAACGCTTGATCAATTGCAGAGTGAGCTGTCTCGATGTCTATCAAACAGTAACGTCCCTGTTATCTTTGCCTCAAATACCTGCTCTGCAAGCCTAGCAACGCTCCCTGTTGTTGCCTCTAGCTATCCAGATGTCAAAGTCTTGTGGATTGATGTACATAGCGACTTCAACACACCGGAGACTACAGAAAGTGGCTACCTTGGAGGCATGGTGCTGGCAGCAACCTGTGGGCTGTGGGATAGCGGCTACGGAGTGGGCGTTAACTCTAAAAATGTTGCTTTAATTGGCGTTCATGATATCGACGCAAAAGAGTTTAGCAATGTTAATTCCGCTGGAGTATTACACATACCACCAGCCGAATTGACTCCAGATTCGGTTGTTAATTTCATTGGAGACTCCAAAGTTTGGATACACGTAGATTGGGATGTTATGGACCCGGGTCAGATCTCAGCTGACTTCAAAGTCGAAGGTGGGCTGAAGTTTGCTCAGTTATTAGAACTTTTCAAATCACTACCTAGTGCTCAAGTTATGGGATTAGAACTTGCTGAATTTTGCGCTGACAGTCATTTATCAGCAGCTAACTCAGAAGGACTTGATCTAATCTCTCAAGCAGTGGATTCCCTATTCAAACAGAATAAGGACTCTTTATAATGAAAACCATCGAAAGCCCTCTATCAATACCTGCTTGTAATGAACGCCATAAAACTCTTCTCACGCATGCAGAGCTCCTACTAAAGTAGGATGAATTATCAGTATGGAAAAAAGAAGCATGGGAAGAATTCAGCTCTAGAGTCAGTTCGCCAGAATTTCCCTGTTTGTTTAGTAAAAGAGCTTGGAGCTCTAAATCTATCCATTTGCTGTTTTGCGATGCGGATGAACACAATGGTTACTATCAGTTTTTGCATGGCTTAATCGCTTACACAGACATGATAAATGCCACTCCAGTCAACAAGCGCATGTTTTCACCATTAGTCGTTTTCTTTGCCCCTGACATCTCGCCTTCATTGTCTGGGCATGAGCTAGGTTGGGACATTCTTAACTGGACTCACCAGCACGACATCTACGAGTGGCCAAGCCATGTGCCTAGAGAACCCGAATCATCAGAGTGGACTTATTGCTTTAATGGCGTCGAGTTGTTTATCAACATGAGCACGAATCAACATCATCAACTTAAAAATAGGAATCTAGGCTCGCATCTTAACTTCGTAGTTAACGCGAGAGAAATCTTTGACATTGTCGCCAATGGAGAAACCAAAGGTGGAAGATAGGCAAGGGAACGCATTCGAAGTCGTGTAAAAAATTACAATGATGGTCTTATGCCAACTGAACTTGGCTTTTATGGTGACGAAGAGAACCTTGAGTGGCGACAGTATCAGTTGCAAGAAACCAATGTTCTTAGACCGAGTCAGTGTCCGTTCAAATAACACAAATGATGAGAGAGAAAGCTAATGACTTTGTACAACTCAATAACTGAAACCGTTGGACGTACTCCTATCGTCAAACTTAACAACTTAGCTCCCAAAGGAGTTGAGGTATACGTAAAAGTTGAATCTTTCAACCCGGGAGGCTCAGTAAAAGACAGACTTGCGCTCTCAATCGTTTTAGATGCAGAGGCAAAGGGTCAGCTCAAGAAAGGTGACACGATCATTGAATGCACCTCGGGCAACGTTGGAATTGCCTTTGCTATGGTAGCCGCATCAAGAGGCTACAAGTTTATTGCCGTGATGGGCGACGGATACTCACTAGAGCGCAGAAAATTAATTCGAGCATACGGCGGAGAAGTCATTTTATTTCCGAGTGAACAAGGTAGTAGCGGTGGAAATCGAATCGCAGATTAACTTGCTGAAGAAAATGGTTGGTTTAGACCTCGTCAGTTCGATAACCCTGCCTATCACCGTGAGACTACGGCGAGCGAAATACTCAGTGATTTCGCTGGGAAACGGTTGGACTATTTTGTTACTGGATTTGGTACAAGCGGAACTCTTACAGGTATTGGACAGATGCTTAAGCTAGCGCGACCTGACGTAGAAATTGTCGTACCTGAGCCTAAAGGCGCTCGTATTCTGGCAAAAAATCAGTGGACGGTTCACCCAGTTCAGGGATGGACACCGGATTTTTTACCAAGTGTTCTTGATGAAAATGTGGTGGATAACCTCGTCGTAATCGATGGCAATAAAGGAATCACTACTGCACGAGATTTAGCCCGACATGAAGGAATTCTTGTTGGTATTTCAGCAGGAGCGACCGTAGCGACAGCGTTAGAGCTTGCTAAGACTGCCCCCGAAGGAAGCGTCATATTAGCTATGGCACCTGATACCGGAGAGAGATATTTATCAACAGAGCTATTTGGTGATCTTGGAAATGAAGAAACGGATAGCTGCATTACCACATGGAGTGAAACTCGATCTACTGCTGAGTGTGACACGTAATCTCACTCAATACTAATTAAAGGAATGAGCGTATGGAAAAGCGAATATCGTTAAGTGTTTTGGCTCTGGTTATGTTCAGCGTGACCTATTCTGTGAATCTTCAGGCTCCGCTTTATAGCCTCTATGCCGAAAATAGTAATATGGGTACTGCGGCTTTAACCGTGGCCTTTGCAGCTTATGTATTGGGGCTTTTACCTACTTTGTTCTTATTGGGTGGTATATCAAACAAGGTAGGCCGAAAGCAGCCGATATTCATTGCCTTAGTTTTGAGCGTTGGTGCAACAGCGCTCCTAGTCATGCAGCCAAACTGGAACTCCTTATTTATTGCAAGACTGTTATTAGGTGTCGCTACTGCGTTAACCACCACTTCCGTCTCTGCGTATATTTATGATCTTATCGACGAAGAAGAACTGAAGTTTGGCACTTTGCTTGTTGCTGCCTCCACATCAATTGGCTTTGGTAGTGGTGCGCTTGCAACCAGCACGAGTCTAAGTGTGACTGGAGTGACAGTGCTTCCCTACAGTTATCTAAGTCTATTTTTACTGGCTCCTATCTTGATGGTATTGCTTTCTCGACTACCTACCAATCAAATCATCAAGCCAGATCTTAAGATCATCACTTCACCTTGCTTTCCCCCCAATACATGGACCTATGGATTGGGGATGATGATGGCATGGGCAACTACAGGCATGGTAATCGCTATCGTACCGGTTCTATTAAGTGAAATCGGATTTAGCGACTGGACGGGAATGATGGTTTTCCTTTCAATCTGTACTGGCTTTTTTATACAGCACATTGCTAAGCGTATACCTTCAAGTGTAAGCCTGATTTGTGGGTGCTTTTTGACAATAATAGGCTTTAGTCTCATAGCATTTGGATACCATCAGAAGTCAATTACGATAATTCTGATTGGGGCATCTGGCACAAGTCTGTCGAGCTACGGGCTCACATACATGGCTGCCCTATTTAAGTTCACAAGCAAGCACAGCATTGATAAGGCTCGTGCTGCAGCAGGTATGTATATATATTCCTATATTGGTTTTTCTATACCTGTAATCACTTTAGGTCTAGTGGCGCAACGCTTTGGGAATTGGATGGCGATGATGACTTTCCTATCACTTTTATTCGCTATTAGTTTCGTCATCGGGTTTGGCAAGCTGATAGAGATAAGAAACAGAAAACAAGCTCCCTTGATTAAAGCTAGAAACTAAAGAGGTTACATGTCAGATTCTCAGATTTCGCTCATCACAGGAGCTAACAAAGGCATTGGTTTTGAAATTGCTAAGCAGCTTGGCAATGCAGGCCACAAAGTACTTCTTGCTGGCAGAAATGAGCCAGCAATCAAACAAGCCGTCGCCGACTTGAAAGAGCAAGGTATTGATGCTTACTGCTTGCCAATGGATATCACTAACCATGAGTCAATTGAACAAGCAGCTAGTCATGTTGAAAGTATGTTTGGAAAGCTAGACATACTAATTAACAACGCCGCTATAAGAGTGGAAGAGTATGGCAAGCTTCCTTCTGAACAACCTCTTGCGCAATGGCGGGAAACTTTTAATACAAATCTGTTTGGCGCAGTGAGTGTAACATGTAGTTTCTTGCCTTTAATTAAGCGCTCAAAGGCCGGGAAAATTCTCAATGTATCGAGTCTTTTGGGCTCGATAACTCTACATAGTGATCGTACTTCATACACTTATTCTGACGAGTTCAAATCTTTACCAGCCTACAGTGCTTCAAAAAGCGCTTTAAATTCTTGGACAGCTCATCTTGCCTATGAACTTCGAGACACTTCGATCACTGTTAATAGTGTCCACCCAGGTTATACGAAAACTGATTTGAACGATGGCGATGGTGTTTTTACACCAGAGGAAGGCGCTATAACTGCGATTGAAATTGCGCTTGATACTGAGAACTCAATGAGTGGTCAGTTTGTTCATATGAAATCCGTTCTCCCGTGGTAGTAAAAGGAATAGTTAAATGAACGCAAAAAAGAAGGTCGCCTTAATATCTGATAGCGATAGTCTGTCAGTCGACTACGATATGCCTTTAATCACAGATGCATTTAAGAACACTGACGTTCAAGCAGATGTGGTTTTTTGGGACGAGTCAAACCCTGACTGGTCTATGTATGACGCAGTCGTGTTACGTTCACCGTGGACTTACATGGAGAAGATACAGCCATTTATTGAGTTCTGCCAAAACATAGAAAAGAACTCAGTTCTGCTCAACCCTGTGTCGGTTATTGAATGGAATTCCAACAAGAACTATTTGAAGCAATTAGAGGCTCAAGGTATTCCAATCGTACCAACTGAAATCATTTACTCAGTAACTGAAATACACCATGCATTGGATAGAATTCAGAAGTGCGATTGGGATGTCAAGGAGGTAGTGATCAAACCCACTATTGGCGCATACTCGTTTGGTGTAGTTCGACTTTCTGTCAAAGACATCGACAAAATACGCAAACATGTAACCTACTTATTGGAACTCGATAAAGGTGTCATTGTTCAACCATATCTTCATACTATAGAAGAGCACGGCGAAACGAATATGATTTATTTCAATAATACATACTCGCACGCCATAAAAAAGGAGGCTCTACTGTCGCAACATGGAGAGACTAAAACCCCTGATATGGAATATCGAAAAATAAAAGAAGCAAGTGATGAAGAGAAGGCGTTAGCGATTAGGATTTTGAACTTGGTTCAGAGCAGTTTAGGTCTTAATGAACCACTTTGTACGCAAGGTTAGACTTTATAGAGGATAAAAATGGTCAGCCTCTGTTACTAGAACTTGAGATAACAGAGCCATCATTAAGTCTACCGCTTACCCCTAAGTGTACCCATATGTTTGTCCAATCCATTATCAATAGAACGCCATCCTTGGAGATGACTAAGATTATCAAAAGCCCCTCGAATTAGGCAAAGTAGATTAGATAAGGATCGGTTGACCGACCCTACTGATAAGAGACAATCGGAAGCCTGTTTCTAGGTTTCCGATTTTTTATGTCTATTCAAAACTGTTTTGCTGATTTTCTCGAAGAAAATCCCGTTGATATCGCTCAACTCACCACGTTCTCTGAACATATCCCAGGTGAGTGGGTTGCTAAGGCAGCCACTCTTTCCGATAAAGCGGCTATTCGCCGCCGTCGATTACCAAGTGACATGGTCTTATGGTTAATTGTCGGCATGGATTTCATTCGTAATGAACCTATTGCCGAAGTAGCACGAAGGATGAATGTCTGTGTCGTTGGCTTCGCTGATGAAGAGTTGTTAGCAAAAAGTACTTAAATCAAGCAAGGCAGCGTTTAGGGCAGAGTGGCTGTTTAAACAATGTGGACAGACGTGGGGTCTTGAACGATACCGTGATGATACGTGACAAGGACGGCTTTGTTACGTAATTCAATGGAACTAAATCAAGAACCTACGATCTGATCAGCTACGTTCACTCCTTCTCGTAGCTCTATGCCTAAACCTCGTTATAAAACAACCAACTGGAAGCAATACAACCAATCACTCATTAACCGTGGTTCTCTGACCTTTTGGATTGATGAAGAGGTGATAAGCGGGTGGGCGCAAAGCAAACAGAATAAGCGCGGGAGGCCACGTCGGTTCAGTGATTTAGCCATCACAACAGCACTCATGGTGAAACGAGTGTTTTCTATGCCCCTGAGAGCGCTGCAAGGATTTATCGACTCGATATTTAGGTTAGCCCATGTACCGTTAAGTTGTCCGCATTACACTTGTATCAGCCGTAGAGCCAAGCAAGTTGAGGTTTCATTTAAGACTAAAACGAGAGGAGTGATACAACACCTAGCCATTGATGCGACAGGCCTTAAAGTTTATGGCGAAGGAGAATAGAAAGTCAAAAAACACGGTACGGATGGCAAGCGTAGAGTCTGGCGAAAGCTTCATATTGCCGTCGATACCAACACTCATGAGATCATTGCCGCCGAGCTAAGTTTATCGACAATTACAGATGGAGAAGTACTCCCTAATTTACTGAAACAAACACGCCGAAGTATCTTTGAGGTGTCTGGTGATGGCGCTTACGACACGAGAGCGTGTCACGCTGCTATTAAGATGAAGCGAGCCGTTGCGCTTATTCCCCCAAGAGAAGGGGCGGCCTTCTGGGAGCGTGGTCACCCTCTAAATCTCGCCGTGGGTTGCCAGAAATTATACGGCTCAAATAAGTATTGGAAAGAGCGGTATGGATACCACAAACGTTCACTCTCAGAAACAGCGATGTATCGAGTTAAACAGTTGCTAGGAGGGCAACTGAGCTTAAGAAATTACAATGCACAGGTGGGTGAAACTTACGCGATGATAAAAGCGTTGAACAAGCTTACTGGGTTAGGTATGCCTGAAACTTGTCGTATTGACTAAGAAACACGCGAAACGGGGTGGCTCTATCTCTAAATTTAATTACGCAACAAAGCCTGGGTTGATACATGATTGTTACACTAAACCTTGGTGCTTCTTTAAAATAATTCTTTTATAGAATTAGGGAAACATTATGCTATATAAGTTTACCAAAATTATTTTTTTTGGAAGTGCTCTATCAATATTGGGCTGTTATAATGAGGAACCCACCTCCACACCCTCTCCAATAAATGATCTTAAAGTACAGGAAGGCTATTCGTTTGTTAAGCCGGACATTGTTAGTGTTGTTAACATTAAAGAGTATATTCAAGGGGAAACGACAGCTAATATTTCTAATATTGCACTTGCCAATAGCTTATCAAATGCATCTTGTTCTGAAGCCACCGTTTTGAGAGGGACTGAGTTTTCGGTAGAGATAAATGGGATTTGTAGTTATTCATACACGATAAGCAATGATAATTCGGCAGAAGCTAGTTCTGTGATTCATGTTGTAGGTAATAGTTCATCTACCCCAATCTTACCTCCTATCGTTGAGTCCGGCTTCTCGGCAGGGGATGTTATTGAGACTGACTTGAAAGAAAAGCTCAACCTAGGGACACAATTTGAACTCAATCCAGATTTTCAACTGGAAGGATATGACCTTAATGAAGTAGATGTAAATATTGATGTTACTGAAGGGTTGGTGAGCTTCAGGTCAAATGTAAATGGTTCGTTTCGGTTGATATATTCTTATGAGGATACAGACTCTGGCGATACTTACGTTGGAGTAATCTATTACGTTGTATCAAGCTCATTAGCTGAACCCCCAACACCTATCCCTTTCTCTGTCTATCCTACAGCTGTTGAAGTAGGACAAACGGAAGAAATAGACCTTGAACAGTTTGTTAAAAACACGTCATCTACTGAATGGCAAGTTGTCGATGTATTTAGTTTTCAAGCTAATGTTAATCCTAAAGACCCAGAAGATGTTAACAATAAAGTGGTCGTTTTTGACTCTTTAATAGCCGGAAGTCACGATGTAAGTTACGTTATATCTGACCATAATAATTCATTTGCTTTAGGCAGCATAAGAGTTGATGTTACTTATGGCAATCAACAGGCTGTTTGGAACGATATCAACTTAAATGGCACCACTTTTTCATCGCCGAAGACGAAAGATGAGCTTGGCTCTATTGGCTTTATTTCATCCGGACAAAATATTGAATATAGCTATGACCCTAGCTTAATAGTTTCTTCTTTTAACTTTGATGAGGCTAGCTCATATTGTGATACACAGGGACTATTACCTCAAGCTAACCAATTGGAATCCTTATATAACAGCGGTGTCGGTGACTTAAATCTCTGGCCAAAGGAAATAGACTATTGGGTTATGGACGATGATATTCCTCGTGTATATTCATTGGAGACTGGAGTTCTAAGCGACCCAAATCAGTCTCTGACTTACTATACGACTTGCGTAATCGATGAGCATAGGGATTTTATTATTAATCCTGATAAAGACAGAGCAATTGCAGATGGCGTCGATAAAGTTAATGTTTTTATTTCCACCAAAGTACCTAATACTCAAGTGAGCGTTGAAGTATCTGGCTCTGCAAGTATAGTAGGATCGTCTAATAAGCGCACTAATGCTAACGGTGATGTTACAGTCTCAATTACAAATCAAAAGGCTGAAATAGTCAAAGTAATCGCTGATGTTGATGGTCATTTAAAAGGTGTTAATGTTGAGTATATCGCAGACATCGAAACAGCAATAATTTCCGATGTTATAGAAATCAGAGATGGAGCATACCCAGATGCTTCCGATAAGAATATTTTCAAGCTGGTTTTTACTGATATTAACAATAACTCATTGTCTAACGGCGATATATCGGAAAATGATATAGTCGTCACCGGTGTCCAAAGTTATGATATAACAGATGATGGTGATGATTTCTTATTAAACTTTTCTTATGATCAACTTAGAACAGGTGACGTGACAGTTGGTTATACGGGTGTCAGTGGAAATAAAAGTGAAATTGTGAAGGATTACTATTTTACTGAGGTGGGTTTATGTGGTAATGAATTTAATAACACTACAAAATCAACCTACGATGATTGTTATAAAACAATTGTATATAAAGGTGTTTTGTTTGTGGGTCCACTTAACGGCGACTTGGCAAAACGGTTACAAAAAGATAATTGGGGCATTATGCCTCAAGACTATACACGTGGCACTATGGGTAACTCTCGGTATTATTGCCAGAATACTGTTGCCCCGATTATGAACTTAAATGCTAAATTGGTCGGCCGGATAAATATGGTAGATATGATGAATAATCATGATGTCATTAACGATTATCAATGGTTTAATCCCACAACTAATCGTTATTATTGGATGGAAGCAGAAGGTGGTACAGACCATAATACTATAAACGCTGTAGATTTAAATACTTGGAATGCTTGGAGTCAAAATTGGTATCACCCTGTTTGTGCTGCTGATTATTTTCTTGAACCATTTGACATAGGTTATGATCATGTCATACCTGTTTCTGACGACCAAATAGATGAGGAGATGACCGGTTTAGAAATTCTAGATATTTGTCAAGATGTTTATGGCTCGGAGTATCATCCTGCATCCCTAAATCAGCATCAAATGATATTCGACACAATAAAAGACGACATTCGTTTTTTAAGACTATCTCGGACAAATTTTATAACAAATGATAGAGAACAAAGTGGTGATATTAGTCGCTTTTTAGCTGTCTATGATAAAAACACAGGGATGAGTTCAGAGTACCATGATGCAACGGTGAAAGTTGGAGATAATAAATGGAGTGTTATGTGTATTAACTCAAAGTGGTGAGTTTACAAAGAGATAATTAAAAGAGAAAACTTATGATTTTGCAACTAAACTCAGTGTTTTATTCTGAGTGGTTGAGTTTTATATCAATTCTGATGTCTTGTTATTATTCGAGATATGATATAATTACTAATAAATTTTTTCTTTAATAATTATGTCTCCAACAGACTTGAAGAAACTGTAAAGAAAACTCGCCTTCTTGGAAGGCGGGTTTAGTTTTTAGTGGGTTATCAATTGATATCCTTTCAACTAAATTTGATGTTTAAGGGGGCTTTGACCCTTACTCTAAAACCTGAATCTCAGGCTAAATGGGCGTTGTTGATCAAATCAGCTCGAAGATCAACGATGCCATATATGACTAACCGCTAGCTTCTAATAGGCATACCTAGTCCTATGACTTTGTTTATAGCTTTGACATTCGCCATGATTTCGCCCACTTGAGCGTTGTAACATCTCAAGGGCTTTGTTGCGTAATTAAATTTATAGATAGAGCTACCCCATTTCGTGTGTTTCTTAGTCAATACGACAAGTTTCAGGCATACCTAACCCAGTAAGCTTGTTCAACGCTTTTATCATCGCGTAAGTCTCACCCACCTGCGCATTGTAATGTCTTAAGCTCAATCGTCCTCCTAGTAACTGTTTAACTCGATACATCGCTGTTTCTGAGAGTGAACGTCTGTGGTACCCATACCGCTCTTTCCAATACTTATTTGAGCCGTATAACTTCTGGCAACCCACGGCGAGGTTTCGAGGATGACCACGCTCCCAGAAGGCTGCCCCTTCTCTTGGGGGAATAAGCGCAATGGCTCCCTTAATCTTAATAGCAGCATGACACAATCTCGTGTCGTAAGCTCCATCACCAGACACCTCAAGGATACTTCGGCGTGTTTGTTTCAGTAAGTTCGGGAAGGCTTCTCCATCTGTAACCGTCGATAAACTTAGCTCGGCTGCGATAATTTCATGAGTGCTTGTATCAACGGCAATATGCAGCTTTCGCCAAACTCTACGCTTGCCATCTGTCCCGTGTTTTTTGACTTTCCATTCACCTTCGCCATAAACCTTTAGGCCAGTTGCATCAATGGCCAGGTGCTGCATTGCTCCTCTCGCTTTAGTCTTAAATGAAACCTCAACTTGCTTGGCTCTACGGCTGATACAAGTGTAATGCGGACAACTTAACGGTACATGGGCTAACCTAAATATCGAGTCGATAAATCCTTGCAGCGCTCTCAGGGGCATAGAAAACACGCGTTTCACCATCAGTGCTGTTGTGATGGCTAAATCACTGAACCGACGTGGCCTCCCGCGCTTATTCTGTTTGTTTTGCGTCCACCTGCTTATCACCTCTTCATCAATCCAAAAGGTCAGAGAGCCACAGTTAATGAGTGATTGGTTGTATTGCTTCCAGTTGGTTGTTTTATAACGAGGTTTAGGCATAGAGCTACGAGAAGGAGTGAACGTAGCTGATCAGATCGTAGGTTCTTGATTTAGTTCCATTGAATTACGCAATAAAGCCCATCTCAAGCTCAATTTACCGTTGGTTAGTCCTTTATATCGAGACATTGCGGTCTCCGATATTGAGCGATAGTGGTAACCAGATTCAGATTTCCACTCCGCTATTGTTCCATTTTTCAGAACCTCTACATTTCGTTTCTGGGATGCCCATCTTTCCAAAGCGCCGCATTCTTTCTAGGAGGTATCAGCGGAGTACAACCCTTATTTTTCAGAGTCTCATAGCAGCTTTTAGTGTCATGTGCTCCATCGGCATATACCGTCAGGATCTTTCTACGCAAGGGGTTGAGTAATGTTGGTAGCACTTCGCTATCGCCAACACTTACAAGACTAACTTCTGCCCTAATAGCCTCATGAGTTTCTAAATCAACAGCTAAGTGCTGTTTGCGCCAAGTTCTACGTTTTTCGGCGCCGTACTTTTTCACTTTCCATTCACCCTCGCCAAAACTTTGAGACCAGTCGAGTCAATGGCTATATGACGAATAGCTCCTTTGGAGTTATTGCGATATTTGACCTGAACTGTCTTCGAACGTTTGCTGATACAGGTGTAGTCAGCGGAGCATCCAATAGCTCAAAGATAGAATCAATAAAGCCTTGAAGAGCACGTAATGGCAGAGAGAAGATCCCCTTAATCATCAAGGCAGTTTCAATCGCGGTATCAGAATACTGGAAACCTTTACCACGCTTACCATGATGGGTTGCACATCGCCATGCATCTATGGCTGAATCATCTATCCAAAACGTCACCGATCCACGCTTGCACAGAGCCTTATTGTATTCCGCCCAGTTAGTTATCTTCTTTTTCGCTTTATCCATGTCACCACAGTTCTGAGTACCATAAAGGATCAGATCACAGGACTTGGTAAAGGTTCAACTGATTTAAGCAACAACGCCGGTGTGATATCCATTTTTTGCAATGATTTCGATGCCAATCACGAAATTAAATAAATGTGTTGATACACGCCTGTTACAAAGATTGGTTTATCTTGCTGCATAATCAACGTTCTCAAAGTGAGAAATGAAATTTAAATGTTAATTACAGGAAATCAAAACATGAAATTGTTCGTAAATACCGTAGTACTTACATCATTAATGGGTCTTTCTGCTGGCGTAATGGCGGCAGATGCTACAAGTGCATTTAAGTGGGTAGGTACAGTTCCTAGTCAATCTACAGAAAATGCTATTCGTATTGTTAGTGCGGGAAAGCCTTTTGACGCAGGTACTGCCATCTTCAAAGAAGACGGAAATGGTTTTACTCTACAAGATTCAACAACCATGGAGTACTATGTAGAGTTTGAATCTGCTGCAGGTGCAGCCGATTGGCAACGTGCGCAGAATTATGAAGTAACAGTTAAAAATATGAGCATGCAATACGGTGGTGGCTTAGATACGCCAATTGACCCAAATAACCCAGCATTTGTTCTTGTTGACCGTGATGGCAACAAGCTTGACCTTGGGGCTACTAACTCAGTGAGTAATGGCGACATCAACCAAACCCTTAAGTTAGAATCGCCAAATACTCTAACTATGCTTCAAGCTGGTGATGAAGTCCGCGTTGAGTCAACTATTCTTATAGAAAACGCTTCTATCTAATGCAATCCATTTTCGCTGATTGGTGTTAGTCAGCCAGTCAGCGAAATAATTAAATTTTTAAAAAAAATTACGGAGGGCAAGGCATTGGTCTTTAAAAAAGACATTGGTTTGTGTTTTTTTTTATTCAGTGGGTTGGTGTTTAGCTCTCCTTATCCACTAACTATTCCAATAGAAACCAATTTAGTTATTCCTACAGAGTCACCAAATATTTCGATTAGTTTCGAACGAGAAGTTTTCCAAACTAATTACAGGGTGGCAGAACAGATGTTTGACCCCTTAATAGCAGGTATATCAGTTACAAGTGATGTTGCTAATAGCGGTTCACGATATGAATTTGAACTTTTTCCATCAAAGCATGTTTGTGGTGAAGATGATTTTGATGTCGCTATCACAATTGATGATTTAGAGATTGATGCTGGAGGGAAACTCCCACCCGTTTCATTCGTAAATTTTACTGCTGGCAAAGCTTGGAGTTATCACTCAATGGAAGTTACTTTCCCTAAAATAATTCAGAAGGCAATGGCAATCAGCTGTGTAGGCAACGTGGTTCTTGGGGTTAGTATTAGTATATGATTTTTAAGATAACTATTTTAAGCCTTTATTTGATCAGTGCGTTCGCAGTAGCTAATGATTATCCCGATAATTTCTCGGACTTCTTTATAGAAGATGAACAGCAAATTTTATTTGAGATTGCAGGTGACCATCAAGGTAGCGAGTTTAATGCTACTGTTAGTTATGATCAACTTCGTGTTACATCTGAAGAGGAATTAGACCATATAGCGATTTTTCTTCGTGATAAAGGTTTATCTAACAAAGCTATTCAAAAGATTTCTGCAGAGTTAAAACAAGGTGTTGGAACGGATTCTCGATGTGATGGAAATATTCAGCGCTGTTTGATCATATCAGAGGGTGATGAGGTAAACTACGTATTCGACTTTGATAGCGGACTATTGCGCTTATTTGTTGGTCCAAATTTGTTAGGCTCGCAATTAAACGACGGCCATCACAACGTAACTACTACTGCAAGTGCTTTCGTGAACTGGTCAAGTTTTACTGGTTTTAGCGATCTTGACGAACAGTCGTATCTCACGTGGAGTAACGATACGACAATTGGATTGCCCGTTGGGTTCCTACTCTTCGATACTCAATACTCCTCGAATAGCGATGATTTCAGCACGTACGGTGCAACCTATAATTTAGATCTCCAAGGTCATCAACTTACTGTTGGACGTAACAGATATACACCATCACTTAATAGTTCAGACTTTCTTAATGTAGGAATTCAAGCATCTGGTGATATGTTAGTTTTTGGTTCTAGCCAAAATCTCTCTATATCCAAGGTTGAAAATAACACTAAGATTGAATTCTATGCACCAAGTTCGGCGTTATTAGAAGTATATCGAGACGAGCGATTAATTTTAAGTAGGAGCGTCTCACAAGGTCGTCAAAGTATTAACTACAACGAACTCCCCGAGGGTTCTTATGATATCGATTTTACCCTTAGAGTAGGGGATAATGTTATTTTGAGAGATAGTCGGCAAATTGTCAATTCACGTCGATTTGTTCTTCCAATAGGTAACATCGATTATCAATTATCCGCAGGTCAATTTGAAGAGCGATTCGATACGGAAAATTATACAAAATTCGATAAAGATTTTGTAAGGGGTCTTATGTCCTATCGAGCCACAGAAGATTTGATGATTGGCGGAGGCATTACTGCAAGCAACAACGAACAATTTATTCAAGCTGCTGTTGGGTACCAACCAGTAGATGCATTTAAACTTGATGCTAATCTCGGTTGGTTTACCAATGATGACTATTATCTAAATAACAGGGTTTCATTGTGGAATCTGTATTTTGACTATCGAAAGTTTGTTACAGATGAGTCTGAATTTTCTCTTTCCAATCAACTTTTTAGTACCAGAAGTTATCGAGATATTTCTGTAGGTATTTCAGGCGATATATTCAGATTGCCCGGTTATCTTAGATATTCTATTAATGAGTCGGATAGAGGTTTGGTACAATACGATCCTAACAGTCAAAGTTGGGAAGGCACTAAAATCTTAACTGCTGGTTTTTCGAAATCGTTGGGCAAGGACTCATTCAGCTTTGATATTTCGTACTATGACTATGACTATTACGAACGAGAAAGTGAAGGAAGAATTAACTTTTCATGGAGTCGACCATTAGGGAAGGATACTGGGCTCAGTACACAAATAATGGCGAGCGCAGATAGCGATGGCGTTGGAAGGTATTCTCACTATATTAGACACAATAGCAACGGTGAAGATGTTCGTGTAAATAGCTCAGTTGGTGCTATTTACGAACAAGCTAATGGTCCAAGCAGTGAGTTATCAACAACTGTGAGTGGTAATACTGACTATTTAGACGGCAGTGGTACGTTATATCTAAGTGATATGGGGAAAAAGAACTTATCATTGAATTTAAATAGCGGACAAACACTTTCTAGTAGCGGGTTGGCCGCAACAAGTCAGAGGTCTCGTTCATACGTTAAGATTAATACTGATAAAGACGATTCGGATAAAGACGGAAGTTATACGTCTAACGTCAGTAAAGAGGGGAAGTACCAACGTAGAGTTGATGTTAAAACCGAGACACGCCTGATACCGGTCGATGAATATAGTGTCGTTGGTTTGAATAGCGAATCATACAATTCTTCGACTTTAGTTTCTGGTGGTCGTTATAATGGCTTCGTTCAACCGGGAATGGTTCTTGATGTAGATGCAAAAGTTATCTCCATGGAGACTCAGTTGTTAATTTTAGACGATGTTAATGGCACTCCTATTAGTCATCTTCAATGCATAGGTCCCGGATGTGGTGTTGTAGAGCAGGTTTCTATGGATGGTGTCTATAGAGTAAGTTCAAAAAAAGGACTAGATTTTAGATTGGTATCGAAAAAAGGAATTTGTGAACTCGAGGACGAAAGAAATAGCTCATACCGTAAAGGTTACTGTCTGCCTGGTATTGAACGATTGGCTAGTTTCGAATTAGGTGAGCTTGAAAGTTACACCGTTGACGATGGTACTATGAAAAAATTTGTCGGAGTCTTTCAAAAAGGTGAAGCTAGAGCTTCGATTGTATCTAAGTTGAAAGAAATCGATATAGAGTTTGTTGAGGTAGAGCTTAACGAACAGTCATATATTTATATCGATAGCGACTCTCATTTGAATCTAACAGAGAGCCAGTATAAGTCGTTAAAGCAACTCGAAATATATGTAATGAACTTAGAAGATATGGATAACTTCGTGTATCTAAATAGGTAAAGACGAGATGATAAAACATTTTCCAAAATTGAGTTTAGCGTTTACTTTGGTTTTTGTGCCTGCCGTACAAGCGATACAAATCGACAGTTTGTTAAAAGTGGCAGATACGAGCAACTCTGCAACATTTGTAGTAAAAAATACTGAGGGTAAGCGCCTTTTTTTAAATACATCTATAGAAGAAGTCAGCGTAATAAATGGCAAGCTTTCCACTATAGAATACAATCGCACTAACATCGATGAATGGGGATTAGAGGTTCAACCTGCACGCACCATCATTGATGCTGGATTTGAAAAAAGTTTGAGGGTTTCTCGAACGTGTGGCAAAGATTGTAATGACAATTCCGACAAAGTCTTCAAAGTTGCTTTCGTACCGACACCTTACGTAGCTGAGGCAAATGAAGCCGAGCAAATAGTTCAGATGGCCATAGGGTTCTCAGCTGTTTTTATTTCACCTGGTCAGGATAGCCCAATTGACGTGCGTGCAAAGTTCACTGGTCGTAACATAGAATTAGAGAACTTAGGCGGGAGTTTTGTTACCGCGAGGTTGAATAACTGTGTTGGAAGCGAACGAGGAGATTGCTCTAAGATAGTGACTTTATTGTCAGGAAGGAAAATGTCAGTCCCCCTGCCTGAGGTGATGGACAAGGATTTCATAAATTTAGACGTTAACACAAACACTGGTCGTTATCGTGAGAGCTTTGAAGTTAAAAAGGCAGGTAAGTAATGGCAAATAAAAGAACGTTCGGTGTAATCACATTACTTGTAGTAATATTATCATTTAACGCTCATGCGTCGTTATCGATCAACGCAAATATTACTGCAACTGATATTAAATGGCTGTCAGTTGTTAAGCCATTCAACAATGATTCTATGACTACCGCAATGTACTCAAGTCTTAATGATGTACCTCCGACTGAAATTTTTATTCCGGGAGGGTTGATGGAAGATAATGGAGGGGCAGTCACACTTACATCTGGTGGAGAAAGTGTGATAATCCCGCTTAGTTTTAAAGGTGTTAATTATGCAGGTCCTGGCACTTCTTATAATCTGCAAATTGATAATGCAGGTGGCACACTTTGTCAGAATCAGGACCATAACCTTTTCCAATTTGAAGGTTCAGTTGGTTGCCTTTCTGGGCTGCAGTATCTATTCACTAGCTATACAAATCCTTTTGCACTGATTCGTCCGATATTTGAAGTTAACGAGCAAGCTTTGATCAAAGCATTCGATGGTAAGCCAACTGGTACATATACTGGTACTGTCTCACTAAAATCCTTTAATGAATATTATCCCCAAAACTCTGGAGTTAGGGCGAGGTACATTAGGCCGATGATTGTGAATTTAAATTTCCACTATCAGGCCGCTTACATTACGGACGTAAGTTTTTTCGGTGAGTCGATAATCTTTCCATTTTATGATGTTCCAAGCAAAACTACATCAGGTAGATCGGAAGTTGAATTAAATGTTACAGGTTTGTTTAGCAATGGCGTTACCATGTCGCTACAAGCGCGCGCGAGTGATTATGCACTGATAGGACCTGGAAATCGAGAGATTCCCTATTGGGTTTCCTGTCTGGGTTGTGATAAAGATCAACTCGTTGACGATAGTGGTAAGGTACTCAACCGAGAAACTCAATTAAATAATGGAGACGCAAATAATCTAAGTGCGAAACTACAGTTTGGTTTTGAGCAAATTGATTATGAAAACTTGGTGACAGGTACGTATAGGGATAACTTAATCTTAATGTTCGAGCCTACTTTATGAGATTATATAAACTAAATAATATCTTTAGAATGCGAGTCTGTTCATGGTTTCTGATTGGAATTGGTAGTATATTTACATCATTTTCTGCTCTGGGGACAAGCATTTATTTTGGTAGTGGTTATGTGACGAGTATAGATGATAGTTCTATTTTATATAAGATAGGCATCGAAAATAATATGGTTCAATATTTTGATCTCGGTTTAAATTATACCACCTATGATTCAGACTATGAAAATAGTTTGTCTCTATATATTAAGCCTAATTATGAAATCGAAGATGTTACATTATTTTCGAAAATTGGACTGAATGATCGAGTTGAGTCTCTTGAACTCGGTTTAGGAATTGAATTTTCAATTTCTGAGGAGTTTGCTATAGATATTAGTTATGACTATACTCGAAATAAGGAAAGAGATTTGTATTCTGGTGGAATTAATCTTCACTATAATTTTGGTTCGAAGGGGCATTCACAGAAATATATTAGTGAACCGGTGGAAGTTATAAAATCAGTTGAAGAGTTAGCGAAGCCAACCACATTAATGATAGTTGGTGAAGATAAAAAATGCAATCAAGTTCTATACGCACGAGATCAGGGAATTATAGCAAAGACATTTAGTTATCGGGTTATTAGTGGAGACTGGCTGATTAGAATAGCAGATAGACATTGTATAACATTGCAGCTGCTGATGGAGTTAAATGAGTGGATAAAGCCTATTGTGGCGAACAACGGTCATTATATATATCCAGGGCAATCTCTAATAATTCCGACGCATATTTCGTTATAAGACCGAACGTTAGAATAAATGGGAATTCGAAGTATAAGCTCTTTATAGTGAGGTTAGTTTGTTGAGGTAAATTCCTTAGCCTCAAAAATTTTATCTTATTTCATGAAATAATTACTAATCTCCCTTTGTAGGTGTTTTTTACATTCTGTAATATGGAGAGGGTGACTTGGTCGTTACGTTACAAATAAATAGCAAATATTAACTATAATGGGAATATATCAGGTAATATGCTTGAAATAATTTACTAATATATTATAATTTTCTAATATATTATAATTTTCTAATATATTATAATTTTCCTTACACAGTGAAAGGAGCAGCAAGTGTCTGAACTTACTGTAATGCTAGTAATGTTTGGTGGTGATGCCCAAGAGCTCTCATCTTTACTAATTGATCTAAGATATCATTTAATCGAACATTGCCAACGTAGTGATCTTGAGGAAAACGAATGGTTGCACAAACTCAAAGGAGCTTTGGATGTAATGGGATTATCTGAACTGAGTTCAGAGGTCAATATCTTAGCTCAAGTCGAAGATTCTTTCGACTTTAACAAAGGTAGGATTAGAAATCATATATTATGTGTTCTAGATTTGTATATAGGTAAGGTCAATGAAGTTGCTTCTTGTAGAAGATGATATTTTTGTAGCAAGAATACTAATAAAAAAAATTGAACAGGCAGGTCACTCGGTCAGACACACATCGGACCTAGGAGGGTTGTTTTTAAATTTGTCTAGATTCCAGTTTGATACATTGATACTTGATCTTCATTTACCATCTGGTTCATCTTTCGAGGTGCTAGATAAAATAAAAAAATTGACAAAAGCTAAGTTGGTTATTTTTACTTCGTCTTCTGAGCAGAAATATGAAATTCAAGGGTTTGGGTTAGGAGTTGATGACTACGTTTTAAAAAGTCGCGGAGTCGACATACTACTTGCACGAGTAGATGCCCTTATCGGTGATAAGGATAAACCGAATAAAGAAAAAAGAGAACATAGCGACAAGCTCGTTATAGAACAGAACACACTGGTCTTTGAAAGTAAGCAACTTAAATTGTCTACTATGGATACGAAGATATTTACGGTTTTATATTGTAACTTGAGTAAAACTACTCACAGAGATGATATTGCATTATATTGTCACGGGGTTTTATACGATGGTTACTCTCGTAGTCT
Organism: Vibrio sp. QJM3NY_39; assembly: GCF_057785895.1. Classification (NCBI taxonomy): domain Bacteria; kingdom Pseudomonadati; phylum Pseudomonadota; class Gammaproteobacteria; order Vibrionales; family Vibrionaceae; genus Vibrio; species Vibrio sp. QJM3NY_39. The sequence continues at coordinate 1,642,616 of NZ_CM173505.1, forward strand.
AGATTTAGCTGTGAGTCGATTAAGGAAGAAGCTTGCTGCATTTAAGTCGTTCGAAATCGTCACGATCAGAGGTATAGGATATAGGATGAACTTGGAGTTATCTTAGTGAAAATAAGGCTATCTATTAGGAGAAACTTCTTGTTAATATCGCTCTTGTTGATGTTGATTATTATATTTTTTATAACAACATTGATTTTTGCATTCATATTTTCTTCGCGATATAATGAGTTGTATCAGGTAAAAGAGAATCTTGTAGGTCGTCTCTCTCATATCGAAAATTTTATCGAGGATCTCAATTTATTACGCTCGCAAAGTTTTTACGTTGACGTTTTAGAGCCGTCAAGCTCTTGGGAACAAGTTTTTTCGGAACTTGATAATGAACTTGAGATGCTAATCGATGATGTTAAGGATTACTCTAACGATTTACATCAGTTTGGCGACGAAGTGCGAGAACTCAATCTGGCTAGGAAGTATCTCACAAAGAACCAAGGTTTTATGCTCCAACTATATCGATTTTACGTTGATAATCGCGAACTGCATTTTGACTCTAGCAAACGTTTTTATTTAGTAAAAATGGATGCACGTCTCCCTGAGGAATATAGCAAGGGCATAGTTTCATATTTAGACCGTAAGAATATTACTTTTCGTAAGATTTCGGGTGTTAGTGAACGCATATCATCTTTTATCGCTTACGAATTACGTCAGATGAAACGGTTGTTTTTGTCTATTATTTTCGTTTCTATACTTTTTATTAATATACTGTTATTTTTCATATTCAGAAGCTTATGGTTTTATTACTTCAAAGTTATTATTCCTACGTCAAATCTTGCAACGTCGTTAATAATGAATCCATTGAAAGAGTGTGATATTCCTAAAAATAAGCCAGCAAAAGAAATAAAGGGATTGCTGTTAAGTATAAATCTGATGCAAGGAAATATTAGCATGTTGATTTATAATTTGCTTTGGTACCAAAAGGAGCAAAGTAAGCTTTCTGTGGAATTGAAAGCGGCTATTTTTGAAAAGACTAATATCTACTCTACATTAAGTCATGATATAAAAACACCGCTCAATGCAATTAAACTCGGTTTAGATTCTTTATCTATCGAATCTATTAATGTAGCAGACCGGAATACTGTGCAAGATATGAAAACATCGGTGGAGTATCTTTTTTATTTCTTGAACTCTATAAATGATCTAGATGAGCAGGGCATAAATAATATAAAGACACCATCTCAATTAAAAGTCAGTGTTTTCACGAGAACTATGGTCGATATCATGCGCCCATTAATGAGAAGTAACAAGATCAAGTTAGAAGTAATAGTTAAAGATTCTGTGCCTAATGAGTTGATTTTACCAAAAGAAGCTCTGTATCAATGCTCTCTTAATTTGATAGGGAACGCTATCAGACATTCGGGAGCTTCAATCATTCGTGTCAAGATATCCGTTTCGGATCTAATGTTTAAAATTACGTTTGTTGATTATGGGAAAGGCTTTGTCAAAGAGAACACTACAGAAAATAGTAGTATGAATTCTGAATCCAGACAAGGTATAGGGTTGTATCTGACACAAATGCTATGTAGTCGTGTAGGCGGAAAGCTTGTTATTTATAGTTCTTTGAATAGAGGAACTTCGGCCACTATACACCTTCCTTTTTGTAGGGTGCCAGAGATAAAGGCATTGGTGCAGAGCGACGCAAATCCTGTAGTAAATGAGTCCAATGAGTCACAAGTCATATACAACGTTTTGTTAGCAGAAGACTTTGAGATTAGTTCCAAGGTAATGAAGAAGCTTGGTAAAATGAACTTTATCGATATAGAGGTGGCAAACAATGGACTAGAAGCAGTAAAAATGGCTAGCAAAACACGTTATGATCTTATTTTAATGGATTTGCAGATGCCCGTGATGTCGGGGATCAAAGCCTGTCAAATCATCCGTAAGAATTCAGAGAACAGCGACGTAAGTATATTCGGTTTGACCGCTGAAGTTGATAAGAAATTACATCAATTGTGCATTGAAGCTGGTATGGACAAGGTGATTCAAAAACCTATTGACTTCCAACGATTACGTAATTATTTGTCGAATTCGATAACTCCGGTTGAGTCGGGAAAATGAAAAGATTAACACCAGTTCAATATCTGATAGATTTGACGACTAAAGTTGACTAAGATTCTCAATCAGTATTTGATTTAGGCTTGAAAGATGTTCGTGACAGACGTAAAAATGTATGGTCCGCCCCGTTATTGCAACTACAATTAAGTAATAACGGAGTTGGTTTGCGCTAATTTATTCGGAGTCCTTGTTGGGAGCACTAGCTTCCCTGCTCCACGATGATATCCGCGCCAGATTATCCTTAAAAAGCCCAAAGCATTGATTTAATGCCGTTCGGATAAGCATTACTGCTTGAACCTAAACGGATATTTGGCTGGAACAAAGAGGACTGAACGTGGAAACGTTCGGTCCTTTCTTTTATCTGGAAGAATGAAGTGACTCAGACTTTCTCTCATCCTTTTAAGTTTGACTTGTAGGGTTCCGTCTGGACTTAAAGCTAGCCAACGTAATTGCGCATCAATAAGGTTAATTGCGGCGGTAAAACTGACCCTAGTAGCTCGAACCCCGGCTTCTGAAGCTATATTAACCATCTCTAATCGCACTAAGTTATAGGCAAGTAATACGCCCTAAAGCTCTTGCTTCACTCCGGCTGAAAAACGACTTCGTAAAGTGACGTGACTTTGTAGTTGAGTCTGTTTAATTTCACCATAACCCTCTTCAATCTCCCAGCGTTGCCAATAAACACGCAGCAGGCTTTCTAGCGAGTATTTGCTAGGGTCTGTAAGTGAAGTAATAAAACCTTTTATCTCACCTTTTGGCTCTTGATATAGGACTAATCTGGCTTCCCAACGTGCGGGTAAATTCGGATTCTGCCGTTGAGCTTGAGGAGAGATAGGCATTGAAATGAGCATGTCGTTTTCCGCATATTTCTCCAACACTTCATAGCGTAGTTTACGTTTTGCAGGCATTAACCAGTGAGTATTTTCCGCACTCTCTTGCCACGACAACAAAAGGTCTGCCGAGAAATAACAACGATTAAGTAAGGTCAATGAGTGTGCGGGGATATCATTGAATAGGCGCTTAGCCAAGGTCGTTTCACCGACATGACAACCATCAAAAGCTGCCCCCATAATCATTCGTGTTTCTGTTGACATCAAAGCGACTAAACGAAGTTGAGGGTAAGGTTTCAATTTTTTAGAGATGAACCCAAATTCTTCAGCGTTCTCTGGGCTTTGTTGCGTAATTCAATGGAACTAAATCCAGAACCTACGATCTGATCAGCTACCTCCACTCTAACTCGTAGCCCTATGCCTAAGCCTCGTTACAAAACAACCAACTGGAAGCAATACAACCAATCACTTATTAACCGTGGTTCTTTGACCTTTTGGATTGATGAAGAGGCAATAAACGGGTGGGCGCAAAGCAAACAGAATAAGCGCGGGAGGCCGCGTCGGTTCAGTGATTTAGCTATCACGACAGCACTCATGGTGAAACGCGTGTTTTCTATGCCACTGAGAGCGCTTCAAGGATTTATCGACTCGATCTTTAGGTTAGCCCATGTTCCATTAAGCTGTCCGCATTACACCTGCATCAGTCGTAGAGCAAAGCAAATTGAGATTTCATTTAAGACTAAAACGAGAGGAGCGATACAGCACCTAGCCATTGATGCGACTGGCCTTAAGGTTTATGGCGAAGATGAATGGAAAGTTAAAAAACACGGTACGGATGGCAAGCGTAGAGTCTGGCGAAAGCTTCATATTGCCGTCGATAGCAACACTCATGAGATCATTGCCGCCGAGCTCAGTTTATCAACGGTAACAGATGGAGAAGTACTCCCGAACTTACTGAAACAAACACGCCGAAGTATCTTTGAGGTGTCTGGTGATGGCGCTTACGACACGAGAGCGTGTCACGCTGCTATTAAGATTAAGGGAGCTATTGCGCTTATTCCCCCAAGAGAGGGGGCAGCCTTCTGGGAGCGTGGTCACCCTCTAAATCTCGCCGTGGGTTGCCAGAAATTATACGGCTCAAATAAGTATTGGAAAGAGCGGTATGGATACCACAAACGTTCACTCTCAGAAACAGCGATGTATCGAGTTAAACAGTTGCTAGGAGGGAAACTGAGCTTAAGAAATTACAATGCCCAGGTGGGTGAAACTTACGCGATGATAAAAGCGTTGAACAAGCTTACAGGGTTAGGTATGCCTGAAACTTATCGTATTGACTAAGAAATACACGAAACGGGGTAGCTCTATATCTAAATTTAATTACGCAACAAAGTCCATTGTGAATGCAATTAACTCTGGGTCTACCTTACTTTTTATCAAAAATGTACGTAAGAAATGCCGGGTTGCATTGAGGGGAAAGTCTGTATTTTCTTGTTCACAGAGCCAGGCTGGATGAACATTCTTCATATGTATACCATGGCGGTTCCTAGAGAAGTAGAACAGTACTCCAGGGTGTATTTTTGAGTTCTTTATTGTAGAAAACCAAGATGTTGCCTCTGATGGCTTTGTTGATAATGAATGCCCCAATTCTTCTAACTGTTTCTTCGCGTGGAATGCGGTTTCAGGTTGCAGTATATGAAGAAAGTTGGTGAGTTGCTCTAGGTGGTTTTGATAATGCTTGATTTGCTGATTAAGGTTATCTGCAAGTGGAACGATGCGTGCGTGAGTAAAGTCGATATCATCTTTATCACTGATTATGAGCATTTTATATCGGCTTAACCGTAAATTTAATGACGGGAGAGGATTATAGACAGCGCGATAACCTGTCATTGCCAGTAACATTGAGCTTACGTAAAAAACGTAATCATTATGATAGTGAATTAATTTGTCAAAAGAAGACTGCACTTCGAGTTGATGGTAGTCAGATAGCTTGACCTGAAGAGAGGTATAACGTTTTTGAAAGAATGTTGTAGACGGCAAAAACCTCGATCCGACAACGTCACAGGCACAAGTGGATTGATAGGTAATTTCCTTAACCCTTCCAACGTCAATACAGGGCATGAACCCCAAAGAAGTTATGCTTTCTAGAACAAATGTCCAAAAATAAAAGAGTTTTGAGCTCATTGTCGAAAATGAATACTGAGTGCAGTGCCTGCTAGCTCTTGTTTTGTAAGTGGTGTGATTGAAAGCAAAATCGAAAATAACAGGGTCGATTAACTGGTTGGCTTCATTGAAGTTATGATTGAAGTGCTGAACTGCTTTTAGACTTATTCTGACACCATGCGTATCTGACAACTTTTTGAGGAATGTAGTGCAACTGTCACGATAACGGCTTTTTGTTATTTTTTTAAACAGCTCCCCTAAGTTACTCTGCTTCAAAGCCAATATAGAGATAACAAACTTTGGTACCTGAGTCAGTGAATAGTCACTAATTTCAAGCAGGTCACTCGATCTCGAATACTCTGCGACGGTAAGACTGTCAGTATATACAGCTTTAAAGTGCCATGTATTATCGATGCAGACAAAACCTTCGCCTTCTTCTGAGTGTGTGTTTAGAATCTTAAGTGAGCAAATATCTTCAATTGATTTAGAAAAATAGAGTGAGGCGTGATGAGTTGGCAGACTATTCTAGTTTCAACGACACCAATATGCTTTTGGTAGTTTTTTTCTTTTGCAATTGAAAGAGTAGCAAAGAAAGGTCATGGGCTTGTAGTATGCTTTTGTCCAGAGTGGTTGAATTATGAGCTCGCTGGATGATGTTAGATATGTTTGCTATTTGTTTTAATTGAGATGACTTTTCATTAATTTGTGAAATAGCGGCAATCTCATGTTCTGGTTTTTTGTCTATTTCTGATTCTGTTTTTACGAAGCTAATCGAAGGAAATGCTTCGGTCTGTTCAATACCTGATTGTGTTTTATCAATCTGGTTTTTTATCATGCTTGTATAGACATTATCGTCGGTCCCGATCACACGTTCGAGCTGCTTATTGTTGAATCGTTGTCTCAGCACCGTTCGAGATGATGATTTCCTTTTTGTTCTATTTTTCCAGCTTAAATTGAAAAAATTGCAGAGTTGTCGAAGCTGATTTTTTATTGAGTTTTCAAGCGTGTTCTTTGTTCGTAATGAGTCAAAGCTGACAACTACTTCATCGATAGTACTGTCGTCGAAATCAGGTAAGTTAAATGTTTTGTTTCGGTTTAAGTTACGGAAGGCACTCGTTACTTCTTCTTCTCTTTCAAGCTTTGAAATAGTCTTAACATGTTTAAAAAATGTTCTAAAAATATTAATGTAAAAACGGCACGGTTGGAAGTTGAAGCGAACATTTTGTATTGAGCAAGTAAAGCGTAAATGACATGAGTCTGGCACCAACCTCGCTCGAAATGATGGTTTAAAAAATCTTCTTTTCTTGAGATGTTTGAATCAGAAATAGCTTCAGTTAAATGGGCCAAATCATTTCTTGAAATGAGAAAAACTGCTTCAAAAATTGTGGATACTGCTGCGATATTTCGAGTAGATTGCTGAGCACTTCGTTGAGAGCTCGAAATGATTTTGGACACTCAATTAGAAGGAAAAAGTCGTAAAACCTTTCAAAATCTTCTTCGCTGAGGTTAACATTTTCATCCAATAGCTCTTGCCTAGAAATACGCTCTCTCATGGTCATAAGTCTCTATTTGAAGTACTTAAAATGTAGGGTAACTCTTTCTTGGTTTTGATCTCAGGAAGTATGATTTGCCACTCTTTGTTTTGCAGATAAGAGCCTTGCGGTTCATCATTAGGAAACCACTTTTCTAAGAAAAATTTCACGTTTTTCTCTTTTGTAATAAACAGCTTTTGTAGTAATTGAGTAGTTAAATCAGACAAAAATAGCAGGCGCTTGATATCATTTTGAGGCTTCTTGTTGAGCAAAATAACGGGGGTTGTCCTAGTGATTGAATCTTCACTATTGATAGTATTTAAGAGCAGAAAGTGGGTTAAAAGTCCCGAAACAAGATAGTATTGATTCCGTTTTTTGTAGACCCAAATGGGTGATTGTAAGGCGGAAATGTTGGTCATAATCTTTACACTTTTTGAGTGAATAGACTTTGATTTTAACGCTGAAATTGGATTTGATTCTGCAATGATTTCAGCGAGGTCGGGATCAATATATATGTCACAAAGATGAACGTCAGAGAGCTCTGCATTGGAGAGTAGTGTAGTATCATACTTCTCTAGTTTAGTAAATAAATCTGTCAAATGCCTCTTCCTTAAGCCGCAATTTGAAATTTTATAACCTAACTCATTGTAATAAATGGCTGTGACAATAATGTGCCCAAATTCAAAAATAAAGAACTTTATCATTAAATAACATAAGTCATTGTTATAAAGTGGGTTGTGCTTAAGTGGCTGATTTTCTGGTAAATTGCGTGTGAATGTTGAATTCTGGCAATTTTTTATAAAAACAGTAACTGTCTTGACATGGCGGGGGTCGGTGATTCGAGTTCACTCGGACGCACCATTCCTTATTTATTTTTATTGCATAACTATTGTATTTGTCACAGTGGTAGTAATAAGAAATTAGAACATCGCCCGCTTAGCTCAGTTGGTTAGAGTACTTGCATGACATGTAAGGTGTCACTGGTTCGAGTCCAGTAGAGGCACCAAATTCAAAAAGAAAGCCCACCTAGTGTGGGCTTTTTTGTGCCTGTAATTCCTTGTTTTATCAGGATTTTAGCTATTTCTTGGTCCTATAAGATTCCATGGCATGTTGTAAAATCCATCGTTTAAAGTAACACTACGGGAAATATGGATTGGTGATGTTACTATGGCTAGGAAAACAACCCCATTAACTGCGACTCAAATCTTACAAGCAAAACCCAAAGAAAAGGAATATAGCCTGCTCGATGGTGATGGTCTTGCACAGAGAATAAAGCCCAATGGTTCCAAATTGTGGCTCTTTAACTATTACCGTTCAATTACTCGGAAACGAGCAAATCTAAGTATTGGTAAATACCCATCTATATCGCTTGCTAAAGCACGAACCAAAGCTATTGAAGCAAGAGAATTAGTTGCTGATGGTATTGATCCTAAAGAACACCGTGACACTACACTCAGAGAAAAACAGTTAGAATTGTCGAATACGTTACAGTCGGTATTTGATGACTGGCTTGAAGTTAAGAAAACAAGTGTCAAAGAGCAAACGGCCAAGAAACTAGAACAAAGAATTGAGAAGTACCTCTTACCTGATCTTGGTAAGTTACCTCTTGGTTACATAACTGCCCCCCAAGCGATCAAGACAATTAAACCCATTGCGAACCAAGGTAAATTAGAAACAGTAGGGCGATGGTGTCGCAACCTCAATGAGATAATGACCTTTGCAGTAAATACGGGTGTGATTGAGCACAACAAGCTCGTAGGTATTGGTAAAGCCTTTGAAACTGCCAAGGTAACCAATCAAGCTTCGTTAACTCCTGATGAACTTCCTGAACTCCTCAAGACCATAAGCTATGCATCGATTAAACCTATCACTCGCTGCTTGCTCGAATGGCAACTTCATACCATGACAAGACCAACTGAAACGGCTGGGGCACGTTGGGATGAAATTGACAGAGAAGAGATGCTTTGGATTATTCCTGCAGAACGAATGAAAAAGGGGAGAGTACATACCGTCCCTTTAACAAAACAAACTCTAGGCCATTAGAAACCATTGATTTCATTACGGGGGATAGTGAATTCCTTTTCCCTGCTGACAAAAGAAACAAAAATCACATCAACAAAGAGACAGCAAATAAAGCATTAGTAAGAATGGACATAAAGGGCAGGCAAACCTCTCACGGTTTACGCGCATTAGCCAGTGCCACTCTAAATGAACAGAACTTTGACCCAGATATTATTGAAGCTGCGCGCTCTCATGTTGATAGAGATAAGATGAGAAGCGCATATAACCGCACAGACTACCTTGAACGTCGTAAAGTTCCCATGGCGCGGTGGAGCGACCATATTGAAGAGGCAGCAAAGGGAAGCTTGTCGATGAGTGGTAAAAAGGGCCTTAAGGTTGTGGGTTAGTTGTACACTCCCATACAACTAACCCACAACCTACCCACTTTAACTTTAACTACTGTAGTGGATCTAATGATCCCGGACACCAAATTAGGTGGTAAAGTCTCCACCATAAATGAGGTGTTCAATGACAAAACGACAACGACGTACATTTTCTACTGAGTTCAAAATAGATGCTGCAAGTTTGGTTCTTGATCAAGGGTACTCCATACCTGAAGCAGCTAACTCTATGGGCGTAGGTGAAACGGCTTTACGGCGATGGGTCGACCAACTCAAAGTTGAGCGAGGTGGGATGACTCCAACGACCAAAGCCCTCACGCCTGAGCAAAAGAAAATCCAAGAGTTAGAAGCCCGGATTAACCGGCTAGAACGAGAAAAATCCATATTAAAAAAGGCCACCGCTCTCTTAATGTCGGACGAACTCGAACGTTCTCGTTAATAGACAAGTTGAGGGAGCATGAATCGGTCAAAATGCTTTGCGAACTGTTCAACGTAGCTTCGTCTTGTTACTACGAGTTTAAGCAACGCAAGCCGGATGCCAGTCGCATTCGTCTAGCTAGCCAAATTAAAGAACTCTTCAACATGAGTCGAGGCTCTGCTGGCAGTCGTACTCTTGTCTCGATGCTGAGCGAAGAAGGCATAAAAGCCGGACGATTCAAGGTTCGCCAGATAATGCGTGAAGCTGATTTAATGAGTAAACAGCCAGGTTCGCATCGATATAAGCATACAAAAGTAGAAAGGCTAGATATTCCAAATCTACTGAAGCGTGAGTTTTCTGTCAGTACTCCGAATCGCGTTTGGTGTGGCGATATTACTTATATTTGGTCAGGTTCGAAGTGGACCTATTTAGCGGTAGTGCTTGACCTATTTAGCCGACGCGTTGTGGGGTGGTCTTTATCCGATAAGCCCGATACCGAATTAGTATCTAAAGCTTTGGAGATGGCCTAGGAGCAACGAGGATGTCCGAAGAACGTGATGTTCCATTCAGATCAAGGCTGCCAATATAGCAGCCGTAAATATCGCCAAAGGCTTTGGCGATATCGTATAACTCAAAGCATGAGTCGTCGTGGTAATTGTTGGGACAACGCTCCCATGGAGCGGCTATTTAGAAGCTTGAAAACCGAGTGGATACCAGTAATAGGTTACCTGACACAAGCTCAAGCTAAGAAAGACATCAGCCATTACCTGATGAGTTACTATAGGCAACGGCCTCATCAAGCAAATGATGGGCTGTCGCCAGTAAATGCCGAAAATCGGCTTAAGTCAGTGTCCGGAATTTGTTGACCACTACACTATACCCACTTTAACTATACCCAATAGAAGTTTATCGTACTTTGAGACTGTAATGTGTTCAGCGTGATTAGCAATGGCACACAGGTTCTAATCACGCCGAGAAACTTGCGAACCTAACCACTATTCGTTATTTAAGAGTTTACTGGGTTTGGTGTGGTTATTTGTCGTATTGACAAATAACCACACGAATAACTAAATGGGTTGACTCTATCTCTAAACTGAATTAAACAACAAAGCTTTGGAGTTATGTGAAAATCTAACATATTGACCATTGTCATAAGATTTAATAACTTCATCTGTTCTGTAATAGTCAGACAATCCAATTATCGTAGATTTAAGTTTGTCACCTTTATCAACCAAAGATATTTTATAGACTGAAGCTAACAATAATTCCTTATCTCTACTATAGTTAATGTTTTTATAACCTCTTAGAAACTCTAAATGTATATTGTTATTGTCGAAGTCGGACTTGTGATTGATACCATTAGTACTAATAGCGCTGATTTTTCGTTCTAATACCTTCTTAACTATTGCTTTGATAATTGGTTTGAATTTATTTTTTTTAGACAGGATAAAAGTTAATGAGTTGTAATCGTTCAAACTTAAGCTGAGAGATATAATTATTGACTGGTTTAGCTTGCTCATTTTTTCATAATTTAAGAAATCTCTAAAAATCAAAAAATTTATAATGTCACTACCATTCTCATTATTGATGATCCCATCTCTTAATAGGTCGGTTATACTGTTTAAAACTTCATTTAGGTAAATAATTCGCCTTCCTAAGCTTTTGGAGATGATACTTTTGTATTCATTATTTATTATAACTCCGAATGAATTAAGTATGATCTGTTCGTCAATGGAATTACAAAAAATTAGAGGTCTGTCTCTTATTGTTGATTGTATTTTTTCAAAGTTCTCGCCTACATGAATCTCACGGAGGATTGATATTTTGGGATGCTTAGGTATTTTGTTTATTTTATAGAAATCTGTAACCAAATCCTCAGCTTCGGGTAATTTATTTAAACTTAATAAAGAGTCGTACATATGAAAAAGTTCATGTTCATTATCTACACTACATAAGTAATTAGCTACCAAATTATCAAAGTCTCCCTTGTTGTAGCTAGATGTGATTTTCCTTGTTTTTTCAAAGTTATCCTCTTTTTTTATCAAGCTAAGAACACTTTCTCTATTTATTGGATACTCTAAAAACCCATTAAACATGTAAAATGGAAAGGTCCTTAGTTGCAATTTATCACCGTTGGCAATAAGAAAGAAGGTCTTTTTTGCCTTTGAATTTAATTTTTCTATTGTTTCGATTGACATTCCTTGATTATTTGCGACATCAAAAAATGCATATTCAAATTTTTTATCTGAAGATAATAAGAAAGATCTGGTTTGTTTAAAACTTATTTTTACACATCCACCTCCAAATATACTTCTAAGGTAGTGATAAACCACCCCTTCAGTTGTTATAATTAATACATCTTTCATATACATTATTCTCGATTGATTTATTTTTTTAATGTCGGGTTCTGTGTTTTCTAAGTTGGTTTAATATCTCGGAAAATATCACATTATATTGTATGGTAATAATTAATAGCATAGTTTCTATATTAAATTATATTTGAATTTGATTGTTTTGGTGTGTCATTCTTAATAATCAGCCTGATACCACAAACCATAACTTGCCACGCCCACGCTATCACGCAGAAAGGCTATCACTGAATGATAGCCTTCTTACTCGCTCCTTAAGGGGAAGGGGTTCCTTAAAGTAGCTATCGATAGTAGTACCCAGTTAAGTGCTGTAACTCATAACTAAGTTTAGATAAGTTAGTTATATCGAGGTTTATTGAGCTGTCATTTTCTAACTTCTCAATCCCAGTTACCAGTTGAATAGATAATTTTTTAAGTGAGTAAAGGTTACTTTCCACCGTTGACTTATCGGTTAATGGTAAACTAACTCTTAGGTTAGATATAACCTGCTCTAATAATAGGGTTAATTTGCAGATGACATCATTTTCAAGAGTTAATAATTTATCTAGTTCTTCAGAAAGTTCTTTAGATGGGGGATTCATAATAGTCTACGATTTCAGAGTGATTTTCTTTCAGCATAATGGAACTGTAGATTTTTTCATGTAAGAATATTCTTACTAATCGTTTGTGAGATCTAGGTTGTTCCGTGATGTAATTTTGACTCAACACACGGCTTTAGGACTGGTTTTTCAGCCGTATAATATGAAAAAGGCTGGAGTTCAGAGGTTGTTGAGCTGCTTCAATCTGGTTGGATTCAGTATTAAGTAACATCTTTCTGCTCAAAGTAAACAAGGGTCAGATACCAAGAGAACTGTGCTTACTTTACTCTATACCATAAGCTCGTTTATTTGCAGTGTGCTAGTAATGGCAAAGCCTACAAATTGATTTGGTCTACCAGACTTGTTTTATCGCTAGTTTTAATAATGAAACTACGGCGAAAATGGGCTTTGTTGCGTAATTAAATTTATAGATAGAGCTACCCCATTTCGTGTGTTTCTTAGTCAATACGACAAGTTTCAGGCATACCTAACCCAGTAAGCTTGTTCAACGCTTTTATCATCGCGTAAGTCTCACCCACCTGCGCATTGTAATGTCTTAAGCTCAATCGTCCTCCTAGTAACTGTTTAACTCGATACATCGCTGTTTCTGAGAGTGAACGTCTGTGGTACCCATACCGCTCTTTCCAATACTTATTTGAGCCGTATAACTTCTGGCAACCCACGGCGAGGTTTCGAGGATGACCACGCTCCCAGAAGGCTGCCCCTTCTCTTGGGGGAATAAGCGCAATGGCTCCCTTAATCTTAATAGCAGCATGACACAATCTCGTGTCGTAAGCTCCATCACCAGACACCTCAAGGATACTTCGGCGTGTTTGTTTCAGTAAGTTCGGGAGGACTTCTCCATCTGTAACCGTCGATAAACTTAGCTCGGCTGCGATAATTTCATGAGTGCTTGTATCAACGGCAATATGCAGCTTTCGCCAAACTCTACGCTTGCCATCTGTCCCGTGTTTTTTGACTTTCCATTCACCTTCGCCATAAACCTTTAGGCCAGTTGCATCAATGGCCAGGTGCTGTATTGCTCCTCTCGCTTTAGTCTTAAATGAAACCTCAACTTGCTTGGCTCTACGACTGATGCAGGTGTAATGCGGACAACTTAACGGTACATGAGCTAACCTAAATATCGAGTCGATAAATCCTTGAAGCGCTCTCAATGGCATAGAAAAAACTCGTTTGACCATCAGTGCTGTCGTGATAGCTAAATCACTGAACCGACGCGGCCTCCCGCGCTTATTCTGTTTGCTTTGCGCCCACCCGCTTATTGCTTCTTCATCAATCCAAAAGGTCAGAGAACCACGGTTAATGAGTGATTGGTTGTATTGCTTCCAGTTGGTTGTTTTATAAAGAGGTTTAGGCATAGAGCTACGAGAAGGAGTAAACGTAGCTGATCAGATCGTAGGTTCTTGATTTAGTTCCATTGAATTACGCAATAAAGCCCATCTCAAGCTCAATTTACCGTTGGTTAGTCCTTTATATCGAGACATTGCGGTCTCCGATATTGAGCGATAGTGGTAACCAGATTCAGATTTCCACTCCGCTATTGTTCCATTTTTCAGAACCCCTACAATTTCGTTTCTGGGATGCCCATCTTTCCAAAGCGCCGCATTCTTTCTAGGAGGTATCAGCGGAGTACAACCCTTATTTTTCAGAGTCTCATAGCAGCTTTTAGTGTCATGTGCTCCATCGGCATATACCGTCAGGATCTTTCTACGCAAGGGGTTGAGTAATGTTGGTAGCACTTCGCTATCGCCAACACTTACAAGACTAACTTCTGCCCTAATAGCCTCATGAGTTTCTAAATCAACAGCTAAGTGCTGTTTGCGCCAAGTTCTACGTTTTTCGGCGCCGTACTTTTTCACTTTCCATTCACCCTCGCCAAAACTTTGAGACCAGTCGAGTCAATGGCTATATGACGAATAGCTCCTTTGGAGTTATTGCGATATTTGACCTGAACTGTCTTCGAACGTTTGCTGATACAGGTGTAGTCAGCGGAGCATCCAATAGCTCAAAGATAGAATCAATAAAGCCTTGAAGAGCACGTAATGGCAGAGAGAAGATCCCCTTAATCATCAAGGCAGTTTCAATCGCGGTATCAGAATACTGGAAACCTTTACCACGCTTACCATGATGGGTTGCACATCGCCATGCATCTATGGCTGAATCATCTATCCAAAACGTCACCGATCCACGCTTGCACAGAGCCTTATTGTATTCCGCCCAGTTAGTTATCTTCTTTTTCGCTTTATCCATGTCACCACAGTTCTGAGCACCATAAAGGATCAGATCACAGGACTTGGTAAAGGTTCAACTGATTTAAGCAACAACGCCGAACAGGGTAAGCAACCTGAAGGTTACTGCAGCGCCGATAAATATTTGGCATTGATCTCTACTAAATGGACTGCTCACATAGTTTGGATCTTAGGTCAGAGTAGCGAAATACGTTTTGGACAAATTCAAAAGCAGTTGGCTCTAGTGTCCAGTAAAGTTCTTAGTGAAAGATTGAAGTTACTCAGCAAAGAAGGTTTCATTTGGCGCAGGCAAGAAGAAACCGTTCCTGTGACTGTATATTATGGTCTGACAGAAAAAGGAAAAGAGCTTGCGGACATTGTCGATATCATCGTAAAAAAATCTGATAGCTGGGGCTAGTCTGACGTGACTACAGAAAAGCTATTCTATTATCGAACGTTATTATTTATGGCGGGTTTTCTGCGTTCAAAGCTTAAAAGCACTGTTCGAGATTTGGTGACACACTAAGTATTAGTTAAGTGCTTAATAATTTTATCGGCTAGTGTCTATCTAGGTTTTATTACAGATTTATGAACGGCTAGGTAATGAAGAATTCTAAGTAAATATAAATGCATATATTAAATGATATGTCTGATGTTAATTATATGTATTTTACATACTTTGCTTGGCGTTTATATTCGAATAAATATCGGTATTGAAATATCACACTCGAAGCGGGAGAGTGCAATAGAGTGTGATTGTCATGATTTTAATAGAACATTATTGGGCTAAGTCAGCAATAAATGTTTGTTTATAACTGGAGCTTGTTTTCAGCTCGTCCTTAATCCATTGATTAAACAAGCTAAAGTCAGAATGTATTTGCCAGAAAAGGGATGCAATAACTCGCTTGCCAAAGAAATCGGGGTGATCTGTAATCACCTTAAGTTTACTGTCTTCTACGTTTCCTTCGATGAGAAACCCCGGTAAAAAAGCAATGCCTTTTTGAGCTTTGCACAGTTCGATAATGGTAGCTAAATCATCCAGTCGCCATAGATTATATGAGGCGATGTTCGACAAGTTCAGCAGCTCTTCACAGCCATCCATTAATAGAACGCGCTGATATGGCGCATGAGACTTCAAGGATACCAAGTCTTCGTGTGCCACCCACCAACAGTTAACGTGAAAAAGCTCTTCTATATTAAAATCGTTATTTGTTTTGTGATAGGGGTTACCTAACGCTAGGTCGATCTTTCCTTCATTAACGTAATTACCTAAAACGAAACTTGGTTTAGTCACAACAAGTAGGTCGACATTAGGAAAAGCCTCTGAAAATGCCAACAATGCCTTTTTTACGTTTTTGTTGAAAACTAATGGATCGATGCCCACGCGGTAAACTATCTGGTCGGATAGATTCATTTGTTCTGCAATAGTGATTAACTCACGATATTTCGATACCACAGGTAAAGATAATTGGAATAGTCGTTTTCCCTTCTCAGTTAACCAGACTTTAGAGTGTTCTCTATTAAATAAATTGAAACCTAAGTCTGACTCAAGGTTTTGCACAGCGGTACTAACCGTTGACTGAGACTTGCCAAGCTTACGTGCAGCAGAGCTAAATGAACCTTCTTCAACTACTGCTATGAACGAAACAATATTTTCGAAATGTAGTTTCATGATTCGACTAACCTTTTGACACAAAGAAATTATATTTTTTATGGTTTGTTGATTCGAAGAACAATAGCGTGATGATAATTGTATTTCAACATGTTTTATAAGGAGTAATAAAGATCGATGAATTATCTATTAGGCTAGTTCCAAAGCTTATATAAATTTTGTATTAAGTTAAACATTGATGTATGTCTTATTTTTTCAAGTTTATAAATTTAAATATTCATTTTGTTTTTTAGCTACTTTTTGATGTAAGTGTTTGTCATGTATGGACTTTGTATTTCTGTTGGTATTTTTAAGGTGTTTGTTTTGATCATTTTTTACACGACCTATAGATTGAATCGATAGGGGGTATTTTCCATAGATTGGTGGTGCTAATTATAATGGCGACGAATTTTCAACAGCCCTTATAAGAAGACATAATAATGATTACTAAGCTATACGTTAAAACAAGCATGTTTCTATCACAATTCAAGAACGATGAGCGCGGAGTAACTGCAATTGAATATGGTCTTATTGCAGTAGCAATGGCTGTATTAGTAACTACTGCAGTAGGCGCTGATGGTTTCATTGGCAAACTTGAAGGTGCTTTTGAAGATGTAGCTACTGCTATCGATACTGCAAGCAGCTAACATCAAGCCTTATTGGCTAATGTAGAATATATCGAAAGATATTTGTGCCAGACCTATGTTTTCATTGGTCTGGCTCAGTTAATTGGGAATACCAATTAATACATGTTTACGTCAATCCATATAAATCTAGGTGATATTTCTAATTTTGAGTTTTGACGTGTATTTACTGATTTTGGTAATCGTGTGTGTCTATGTATCGGCTACCGATTTTCTCTATCGAAAGATACAAAATCCCACCTTGTTGATATTGCTCTTTTTACAATGTTTTTTGTCACCGTTAGACATTCAAATTATGAGCTTTCTGCTGGTGTTAGGGGGAGGGTTGATTGTTTACGCCCTGATTTGGATTGGAGCTGGCGATATTAAATATGCCGCGGTTCTATCACTTACCATACCTCTCAGTGATTTACTTTGGGCGTTTGTTATGACGGCTTTTGCCGGTGGATTTCTAGCCGTTATTTATCTCGTATACAACAAGCTGATAAGTAAAAGGCTAGTAAGAAAAACGTCGAACAGCCAACAAGGTATTCCATATGGGATAGCGATTAGCGTTGGATTCTACTTGGTAATTTTAACTCAAAACATGCCACATATATAAACCCCCAA
The DNA here is from genome assembly GCF_057785895.1 of Vibrio sp. QJM3NY_39. Taxonomy (NCBI): domain Bacteria; kingdom Pseudomonadati; phylum Pseudomonadota; class Gammaproteobacteria; order Vibrionales; family Vibrionaceae; genus Vibrio; species Vibrio sp. QJM3NY_39. Next base: position 1,660,167 of record NZ_CM173505.1, read on the forward strand.
GAATGAGAACATTATGAGATCTCGACTGGTATTACTTGTTGCCATTGCTGCCCTAATAGTTGGCGCGCTAGGCGTTGTCGATTTGTTCAAGAGTGAACCTCAACCGACAACGACCGCTGAAGTGGTGGAAGAAAAAAACGAAGAACATGTTGCCGTTTGGATGACCACGGAACCTTATGAAAAAGGGCGTGCGATCGATGCGCAAGGTGTCGTTAAACAACAACTCCCTCTTAGTGAAGCATTAATGCTTGGCGTCAGAGAAGACGCACAAATCAGCTTTTCACCCTCCATTTTGCTCAATCGCAGTCTTAGCGCAGGTGAGGTTGTGCTACCTGAATATCAAGTGACGCCTGGCCAGCCCGGATACATCGACCTTTTGATCGCGGAAGGTATGACGTTATACCCACTTAAAGTCAGTGACAAAAACCTAATCAACGATTACATCCGTCCTGGAACGTCCATCGATATCTTAACTGTAAGTTCTCCAAACGATAACTTAGCTGGAAATATCGATAAACCGAAGCGCTTTAGAGGGGTGAAGGCGTCGATGTTTCTTAAAAACGTCAAAGTACTCAACATTGGAAATGATGCAACTGGCGATAGCTCTATTACCGCACGCGCCCCGATTAAAGAGGATGGACTGACTACGGTGGTCATCGAAGTTAGCCCCGACGAGTTACCAAAACTTGCATTAGCGCAACGAACAATGCACATCGAAATTTACCGAAGCCAAACCTACACGCAACCTGAGTATGCAGAGGTGCGCAATATTATCGATAACTATACCGGGATTGCTGAGTTACGTGGTAACGAGAACAACCCGAGAGAGGCTTTGTGATGATGATTCACCATCGAATCAAGCAAGTACTGTTTGCTTCCATTCTAGCACCGCTGATTGGCTTACTTTCTATAACAAACGCTTTTGCCGCTGATCGTTCCATCACGCTTAACGATGGTCAGCACATCCAGCTAAAAAGTCCGATTGGCCAAGTGTTCATTAATAACCCCGATATCGTCGACTACAAAATAATCAACGACAACACACTTGTTGTGTTTGCCAATGCTATTGGGCAATCACGACTTATCGTCTACGGCATTGATGATGATGTTCTGCTTTCCGAACGCATCATTGTTGATTTGGATTTAACTGATATTAGACGCCAAATTAAATTCCATTTCCCTGATGCCAAAGTCAAGGTTCAGTCTGTGGGAGAGCAAGTCGCCGTGAGTGGTCTTGTTGATTCCGAAGCGACTCGTGACGACATCTATCGTTTGGTTGCCACTCTACTTGGACGGGAAAAAACAGAGAAATGGGACAAAACGGTGAAACTGGAGTTTAAGTCCGACAACTCAAATTATGAAGAGCCCGAAAGTATGGTGTTTGCCCGCAACATGACGTGGGAAGGGATCATCGAACGTATTGAAGTCGCAACGACCCAACAAGTGAACGTCAAAATATCAGTGGCTCAAGTCACCGAATCATTTGGACAAACTGTTGGTGTTGATTGGAGCTCCGTCGGTTCAAGTGTTGGCGAATTTGTTTTCGACCAGTTCGATGCGGCAAACCTCAGCACGTTAATCACTGCATTAGGTAATGATCAAATTGCTGAGGTTCTGGCTGAACCTAACTTAACCGTGTTGTCCGGTGAGTCTGCAAGTTTCCTTGTCGGCGGCGAAGTGCCCGTTATCGTTACTACCAGTAACAATGTGAACATTTCCTTCAAAGAGTTCGGCATCAAACTCGATCTCACCGCGAAAGTGCTTAGCCAAGACAGAATCCGCATGCAATTAGCGCCAGAAGTCAGCGAAGTTGAAGGTTATATAGAAACGGCCGGAATCAAAGTTCCGCAACTGGCTTCACGACGTGCGATGACAACCGTTGAGTTAGCCGATGGCGACAGCTTCGTCCTTGGTGGCTTGATGAGCAGTGCTGATTTGGAAAAAATGCAAAAAATCCCTTTTGTTGGCGACATACCAGTACTCGGTGCCGCCTTCCGCAAAGCAACCACAGAAAGAAAACGCACTGAATTGATCATCGTTGCCACCGTGAATCTTGTTGAACCGATGAAACCGAAAGACATTCAACTGCCTTACATCAAGAAGACTTCTACTCTAGCGCGTTGGCTAAACATTAAGTGGGACGGCAAGTCGGTAACGTCTTCCGATGCAACGATTCGTCTGTTGTCGCAAGGAGGATTTATCCAATGAAGAAATTACTATTAATGGCGTTATTTACCACGTCACTTTTAGGCTGCGCCTCTGAGCAATATTTTGTCGGACATGGTGCTGAAGCCTTGGTGTACAAAGAACACCACAGCTTTGAGTTTGCGATGAAAAACCGCGCTGAAACCACCAAGCAGATTACCGCTTTGATTCAAGATATCGAATCAACGGACAAAGAAGCCACTTATGTCGTGGATTACAAATCAACCCGCAGCAAAGCGATGTTGCAAAAGATCTTCGATCAATATCCGTCACATGTCATCGCGCCACTAAGAGTCTCGTATCGAAGCGCTCCGTTGTTACCAAGCGACTTAAAGATTCAGGTGACCTTAACGCGTTTGAAGACTCAACAATGCGCGCCAGCACAGATTCACGTTCGGTTGAGGCAGCCAGACTGCTTTGCTGAATCGATGCGCTTGAAGCAAGTGGCTTACAAGTCTCGATTGGTAGGAGAGCAATAATGTTTGACCTGACTAAAGCGTTAACAACAAAGGCCAAGCCAGTGCAAACCGGAACGACAGGGGTTGCCGGGTGTACTTTGTTCTATCAATCTCAAGAGTGTTTAGATCTTGTTCAAGAAGTCTTTCGATTTGAAGGGTGGAATGATCCTGCATGTGTTAAAGCCAAAGCGGGTTTGACCAAACTGACAGAGCAACAGAGTAGCCATATCGTTATTTTGGAACTTAATGAATCGACCAATGTTGTTGAGGATGCTAAAGCCTTTGCCAGCAAACTACCCACACACAAAGGCGTGGTGGTGATTGGTAAAGAGGATGCTATTTCTACGCTTCGTTCTCTTAAAGACATGGGTTTTTACTACGTGTTCTGGCCGGTGAATAAGCAGGAGTTTGCTGACTTCTTAAACCACGTTAGCAAGAACCTGAAGACGTTCTCTGGTGTGAGTCAAAAACGTAAAGCGAAGCGCGTGGCGATTGTCGGTTCAAAAGGTGGCGTTGGCGCATCGTTTATCACAACTGAGTTGAGCTCACTGTTATCGACGCAAGGCTCGGACACGATTCTCGTCGATCATCAATATGCGGATACCAACATTGATGTTTTGCTCGGCCTAAAAGATTTTAAGCCGAGAACCATCGACGAGTTCACGGCACCATTGCACGAAATGGATGAAGAAGGGGCGTTGAGTTACCTCATCAACGCTCGCAAAAATTTACGACTGTTGGCGATTGATGGTGACATGAGCCAAAGCGATGTTCTTAATTACAACCAAACCTTGTGCGAGTTGTTAGCGCGCAACACCAATTTCATTATCGAAGACTTTTCTGGTGGTGTGGATTTCAAAGTTGAACCTCAACTCTTGGTAGAAAACTTTGATGTGGTTGTGTTGGTGTTAGACGCATCTGTGTCTTCAGTAAGAAGTGCAAAACGACTGTATGAAAAAGTCTCCAACTTACAGCTTTCGTTATCGTCGCGTACTCGCGTGATTACGGTGGTGAACTACCATCGCCCGGAAAACGCTTACGTCTTACAAAAGCCTGATCTTATTAAGTATCTAGGCGCAGAAGTCGATCTCGAAGTCGACTACTGCAAAGCGCTGGCGCACATCATTATCGATGGAAAACGCGGGCATAAGCATGACCGTCACATTAGTCGTTCTATGGAACAGTTGGTGAAGCTGATTAATGGTCAACCTATGGATCAGAAGGGCATGAACTCTTGGTTGAAAAAGGTGCGTGCTAAATGAGTTCTAACAAAGACTTATACCTCGCGTTTCGTGGCCAGATATTTGAAGCCCTAGATGCAGAAGCGGTTCAGAAAATGAGCCGCAGAGACCTTGAATCCCAAATACAAGCGGCGGTTGATTTGTTAGCAAATAGCTACCAAAGACCGATCACCTCGATGATGAAGTCCGGGTTAGTGAAAAGCCTAATCGACGAGCTGTTTGGCTTAGGGCCTTTACAGCCTTTGGTCGAAGATCAGTCCATTTCCGACATCATGGTGAACGGGCCCAACAACATCTTTTTCGAACGACACGGCAAGGTGAAAAAGTCCGAAGTCTCGTTTGTGAATGAAGAACAGTTGTTAGCCATTGCTAAGCGCATTGCGTCACGTGTCGGAAGGCGTGTGGATGAACTTTCACCGACGGTCGACGCCAGGTTAGAAGACGGCAGCCGTGTGAACATAGTGATTCCTCCCATTTCGTTGGATGGCACATCGATCTCAATTCGTAAGTTCAGAGAGCAAAACATCGGTTTTGAAGATTTGATTGGCTTTGGGTCGATGTCTCCAGATATGGCGCGAGTGCTGATGATCGCTTCTCGTTGCCGTATCAATGTGTTGATTTCTGGTGGTACCGGTTCAGGCAAAACCACTTTACTTAACGCGCTATCTCAATACATTGCTGAGGATGAACGTATCGTCACCATTGAAGATGCGGCTGAACTGCGTCTGCAACAACCCAACTTGGTTCGACTCGAAACGCGAACCTCAAGTGTTGAGCAAACCGGAGCGGTAACGCAGCGTGAATTGGTTATTAACGCGCTTCGTATGCGTCCAGACCGCATTATTCTTGGCGAGTGTCGTGGTTCTGAAGCGTTTGAAATGCTGCAAGCCATGAACACCGGACACGATGGGTCGATGTCTACGTTGCACGCCAACACGCCGCGCGATGCGATTGCCCGTGTTGAATCGATGGTGATGATGGCGAACCTAAATCAGCCTCTTGATGCGATTAGAAGAACGATCGTGAGTGCCGTTCAAATGATTGTTCAGGTTAACAGGTTGCGCGATGGGTCTCGCAAGATCACAAGCATCTCGGAAATCGTTGGCCTAGAAGGCGACAGCGTGGTGATGGAAGAGATTTATCGTTTTCGTTCTGACGATGCCCATTATGGAGAAACCGTAAAAGGCGAATTCGTCACCGATGGCATTATGCAACGATCTGAGCTTGTGAAAAAAGCGCAATTCTTCGGGCTCTATGAAGAGCTGAAAGCATCATTTAAGGGGGCCTAGCATGCTTTGGCTTTCGTTAATCCTCTTTGCATTCCTGCTGCTTTTGATCCGAGATTCAAAGGTGAAAAAGGTTAATCAGTTTTTCAATATTGAAGAAGTAGAAGCTGAAAACTTCAATGCCATTAACGTCAAGTCTTTGGTTCGTAAGCAAAACTGGCAAAAGTTCAAAGAGTCCATATCACCTACGTTAATGGTGTTAGGCCCGCGTTCTTCTCTTTACATTGCGCTCTATATTACGGGCAGCATCATCGCATCTTGGTACATTGTTGTTGAGTTGCTATCAATCACCAATACGTGGTTAGTGCTGGGCTCATCTATGGTATTTACACTTTGCGGTTATCGGTTCCTAGTGACAAGAAGACGTCGCGAATTTGAGAATACGTTCCCAGATGCGCTGAATATTCTAATGAGTGCGGTCACTGCCGGTGACAGCTTAATGCAAGCCATCAGTTATGTAGGCGATGTGATGTACAACCCGATAGGCCGCGAATTTAAGCTAATGGGCGACCGACTTAAGTTGGGTGAGTCACCAGAGGTGGTGCTTCAACGATCGTGCAAGAACTACCCCTACCCAGAGTTTCTATTCTTTACCGTGACTATCAGGGCGAATATAGCTCGAGGTGGGCAACTTAAGGGCGTGATGGCGCGGCTGATTAGAGTGCTAGTGGACTCTCGAACGCTAGAGAAAAAGAAAATGGCGATGACTTCGGAGGCTCGAATTTCCGCCAAAATAGTTGCGGCTATTCCTCTGATTTTTATGCTTATTCTCAACTACGTTAATCCCGATAATGTGGAGTTTGTTCTCTACGATCCAGAAGGAAGGCTTGTATTGTTTTACGTGCTTGGTAGTGAACTGTTCGGTCTATTTCTTGTTTGGTTGTTAGTGAGAGGAGTTCGCGCATGATGTTATTGGCTTCCCTTATTGTGTTGTTTTTTTCGCTACTCTTTTTGATTATCGACTCTATTCGTAAAGAGCAACGACATAAGAAGGTTGCGCTCTATATCGGGGATAATTCGGCTCGCGCACCTTCACGCGTAAATCGCTTTTTTGTTCGTTTTGGTAAAGAATATCGCCATGAACTCGAGCAAAAAATGATAGAGGCGGGTTATTACAACACGGATTGGGCCAAATTTTATTTTCCGGCCAAGTTGTTGGTATTGGCGTTGGTTTCAGGCTTGGTTTTGTTAGGGGATATGACATCCACCAACAAACTGATCGTGGTTATTTTCTCGCTGATTGGCGTCATTGTCGTCCCAGATACAATGCTTCAAATGCGCCGCAAGATGTTGATCAGTCGAACCTCAGCTCAATTGCCGTATTTGCTTGACATGATGTCGGTATGTGTTCAAACCGGTATGACGATTGAAGCGGCGCTGGTTTATTTGGGCAAGGAGCTGGCTGAATTTGACTCAGACCTTTGTTACCAGATTAAGCGCACATCTGATTCTGCAAAAATACACGGACTAGAGAAGGCGCTCAATGATCTGAGTGAACGTATCCCGACACCACCAGTACGAAGTTTTGTACTGACCATCATTCAAAACCTGCAATACGGTACATCCGTGGCGAGTGTGTTAAGTGACCTCGCGGAAGACATGCGAAAAGTACAAATTCTTACGGTCGAGGAAAAGGTAGGTAAGCTCTCTGCGAAGATGAGTGTCCCATTGATCCTCTTCATCATGTTCCCGATCGTTATCTTGATTCTCGCGCCGAGCATCATGCAAATGACATTGAATATATAGGGACACGACGAGTGATTGGAAAACGTTTTTGTCTCATTTTGTTGTCGATGAGTGTGTTGGCGGGCTGTCAATCGGCCCCTTCAGCACAAGACTTGCAGCTTGCCGACGTCACTAGCATGGAAAAAGTGAAGAACTATGACGGCTTGATTAGTTATTACAAATCCGAGCTAGAGCAGGGCTCCGAAGACCCAGAGGTAAAAGAGAAACTGGCATGGGCATATTTTCATAAAGGGGATATCGAGTCGGCAGACTTCTATGTTCAACACTTGCAAAAAGAGGGTGTTGAAAATCCCAATTTGTACCAGTTAGAAGGACAAGTGTTTGATGCTAAAAATGACGTTGAAAGAGCCATTGCCGCTTATCTAGCCTCTATCGACGCGGGAAATACAACGGGTCAAATTCACGTCTTACTCGGTGTGTCATACACCAAAGTTGGAAGATTTAATGAAGCTTACCAAGAACTGAATCGAGCCCGTTTACGCGGTTATGACGATGTCGTTGTTAAGAACAACATTGCGATGATTAAAATGGCGAATGGCGAGTACCAACAGGCGATCGAAACGTTAGCCCCGGTTTTAAAAGAAGACCCAGCGAATAAGATCGTTAAAGCGAACCTAGCTATCGCACTAATGAAAACCCAGCAAATCGACTCGGCCAAAAAGTTACTTAAAGGCGATTTTTCAGCGGAAGAGATCAAGAGCATTGCCGCTGAATTAACTCAGCTAGGAGTTAACGATGAAGATTCTTAATAAGCAGAAGGGCGTGACAGCGATTGAGTTTGTGTTGGGTGCGCTTGTTCTGTTTTTCGCCACCTTTGCGATCTTCGAATCGAGTTACCAAATTTACGTCGTGAACATGACCGAGTATTCGCTCAGAGAAACCATCAGGAATACCAAAATATATGAAGGTAAAGGGATCAACGAGCAGTACGAAACTAAGTTCAAATCGCTAATCGAAGATGATGACAATCTATGGAGTTTCTTAATTGATAGCTCAAGGTTCTCTATCGCAGGTCAGTACTTCAAAACCTATGATGATTTTATCGCGAATAGGGGACACTCTGATCAAGGGTTGAACTTCAATTACAACTTAGCCGAGATCACCGTGACCTACCGCTACACCCCAGTCATTAAACTGGCTGGTGCTGCGGATAGGGATATTTCAAGCACTATGGTTTTGAACCTAGAACACGAGGGGTGGAAAGATGATGCTCCGTAAACAACGTGTGCTTTCTAAAAGACACCAACAAGGCTCGTATACGATTGAGTTAGTTTTCATTCTAGTGGCCTTGTGGGGCGTTTACCTGTTTGGCGCAGACTTGAGCTATCAATTACTCGCGCGCGCCAAGCTCGATCGATCCAGCTTTGCTTTAGTCAATGTGATCAAAGAGCGTACTCGTTATTTTGAAGCCGATGTATTGGCAGGACAAAACCTACCTGTAACTAATTCAGAGTTAGAAGACATGGCTAAAGTGGCAAGTCGAATGCTCAATACACCAGTTGATAACGTGGCGATCAAGATAGAGTCATTGACCAATAAAGTTAATGTCGCTGAATTCTCAACCAGCAAGTACAGAAGCTTAAATTGCCAAACTGATTCGATTCTCGATCATGCAGATTTAGCGCCGGTAGAAAAGGGCGTTGTGTATCCATTGTACCGAATCAGTCTTTGTGAAGAGCAGAGTTCTTGGTTTAAACCCTTCTTCAACAGTGGCACCAGTACCACGGTTCAGATTGGCTCTTCTTCAATAATGCCTGGGAGATAATGAAATGAAAATGCAGCACGATCGCCATATCAATCGCCAGCATCTCAGTCTCCAAAGACAGCAAGGGGTTGCCGCGGTTTGGATGGGTTTATTGCTTGTTCCAATCATGGGCATGACTTTTTGGGCGGTTGAGGGCACACGCTATGTACAAGAGACCAGCCGACTCAGAGATTCAGCAGAGGCTGCGGCGATAGCGGTAACCATTGAAGACCAACCGGATCAGGCTCGTGGGCTCGCGACCAAGTATGTCGAAAACTACGTTCGAGACATCAAATCAACCAACCTCTCAGCAGAACGACTCCATCAAGCGGAAGATGAGGGCGCTGGGGTTCTTGAATACATCCAATACACAGTGAATGCCAAGACCACGCATGACTCTTGGTTTGCGAGTAGCTTTATCCCTTCGTTTGATCAGCAGCAGGACTTAGCGGGACGTTCGTTAGCGAGAAAGTACCCCGTTTATCTTGGTGATAACAACATCGATATTGTTTTTGTATCGGACTTTTCCGGTTCAATGAACGACAGGTGGGGTTCAAGTCGACACATAAAAATCGACGATCTAAAGACAGCCATCGACGCAATATCCAGCAAAATTCTTTGCACATCGATTAAACAGGACTATGTCGATGGCGAGTGGAAATACGTTTGTGATGAGCCCGGAGAAGATACAACCGGAGACAAACTGCTTAATCGAGTTGGTTTTGTGCCTTTTAACGTTCGAACGAGGGAGATTGTCTCGGGAAATCAAGCTCGGGCGACAAGCCAGTTGAGCTACAAAGACAACTATAAAACGAATGTATCACCATATTCCTACAACGATGTTGACTGGGATTACTGGCGTACCTATTCACAAAATGACGTGATTAGATGTGCTGACCGGCAGTCACGTTGCTCATATCCAAAATCGGAGAATCAAAAGTACGCCAAACGTATTAAGGATGTGATTTATCAAGATAACTACTTGGTTGCAGACGTATACAACTATGTAGATTTATCGACATCAGTGTCGACGATGTTTACTGACAAGTCGGGGTTACAGCCCGATTTCTATAGTGTGAGTGGAACAAGTTTATTTAACGCGCATGGTTCTTCCAATTCATCGCAGCTTTCGAACATTCGCCTATCGAACAAGCTCTCAGATTTAGACCCGATTAATTCGATGTGGGCAGACGGTGGCACTGCGGCTTTTCAAGGTATTTTGAGAGGCTCTCAGGTTCTTCATGACGGTGACCCGAACAGTTCCGATCAAGAAGAGCAGCAAATCTACAACAAGAAAATCAAGATGCTGCTGATCTTAAGCGATGGGCAGGAGAGTCCGAATAACGGCATCCTTAAAGGGTTAGTCGACAGAGGAATGTGTAACAAAGCAAGAGAGGAAATACCGGGCTTATACATAGGTGTTATTGGTATCGATTTTCGAGCATCTCAACAAAGTGGTTTTCAAGACTGCGTTGTCGACCCAAATGAAGACATCATCGACGTATCTAACCTAGATGAATTGATTGAAAAGATAGAAGAACTCATCCGTAAAGGCTCAAAAACAAGCGGAATAACTAAGTTGTACTAGAGGAAAATATGAAAAAGTTAATGATCGGTTCAATCGTCATATCGACATTGCAATTTAGCCTTATCGCCAATGCAGAAGGCATCAGTGTTTATTGCGATACCGCGTTCAGTGAGTATCAACACAGTGTCACGGTTGATGATGTCGTTGGCATTGCACAGCACAGACAGGGCTTATTACAAATAGAGCAGCCGTCTGACAGCCGTGAGCTAAAACAAGCGTTAGCAGGTCAATCCAATCTAGGTATGAACCAGTCAGGATGTAAGACTTGGATCAGTAACCAAGATCGCCAAGGGCTACTAGCACGACTTCATTTTGGTTTTGACCAACACAACTTATCGCCGATGGGCAGCAAAGCACTGAGCCAACTTGCAGGCGAGCTAAAGGCTAACGGCAGTGCGGTTACGGTGGATGGACACACTGACAGCACCGGCGCAGAAGGTTACAACCAAGCATTGGGTCTACAAAGAGCACTGACGACGTCGGATGGTTTAATCGCGGATGGTGTAGAGAAGAATCGCCTTGTTATACGCTCATTTGGTGAAAGTAAACCTATTGCGTCCAACGCAACGGCAGAAGGTAGAGCCAAGAATAGACGCTCAGAAATTTGGGCCTCTGCGAACGATGCCGCTAAAGTAGAAAATTAAGATTTAGGGTTTGGTTGTTGCTTGGTTCTGCTTAGTGCTTGGTTGTTGCTTAGTACTAGGTAATAACCGCCCTAGATTGTCGCTCTTGGGATTTTTGTTACAACGTATACTAATGAATGTTCGATTAAGTTTAACTATCTGATACTAAAGAAATATTAATGCTTTTTGATAAGTTCTCTTATGAAGGGATGCAAAAAAATATCGATGTCGATACTTGGGTATCTATATTGGATAACATACGAGACATAATGGACGCATCGAATGCGGGCATCATCATGATCTCTGATTTGAGTTGCTCTGGTTCTGAGAGTGTTTGGAGCTCCTCAAACATATCGTGTAACCAACATAAGAGCAAAATTAGCCTCTTTTGTGAGTATGTGCATAACGAAAATCGCACGGTCTATTTGAGTGGTCATGCTGGTGGTGATTCCGTTTCTGCGAATGGGGCGGATGCCTATAAGTCGTTTTGCGGCGTCCCGGTAAGAGATATCGATGGCGAAGTGTTTGCGGTGCTCTTGGTGTTTGATTTAAGCCCAACAGCGTATACCGAGAGCCAAGTTAGCTTGATTGAAAACATATCGACTCTATTGCGTTCTGAAATTCTAATGAAAGAAGAGAGCCGGATTTTATACAAGAATAGTCATTTTGATATCATGACAACGCTGCTTAATCGAAGGGGATTCTTCCATGAATTCAACAAAGCAAATATAAGCGATGGTGCGATCGTTTGTTTGTATTTCGACTTGGATAATTTGAAGTATATCAATGATACCTATGGCCACTTCAAAGGTGATGACTATATCTCTGGCTTTGCGTCATGCATAAAAAACAATGCAAAGTACAACATCATATCGGCTAGGGTCGGTGGTGATGAGTTCATTGTCGTCATACATTCAGAAGAGGCTGGTTATGCTTCTGAGTTGGTCAATAACATTCACGCTGAATTTCATGACTTCATTGAAAGCTTTCGTTGTGATGATGAGGTGCCACTCGGTTTTTCATATGGTTGTGGTATCGCGGATTCCCGAAGTTTCAACATCATAAATCTAATAAAGTCTTCCGATGAAAACATGTACCTCAATAAGAAGAACAAGATTTAGATGTTCGTGACAGGCGTAAAAAAGCCCACTAGTGTGGGCTTAGATGTAGATGTAGATGTAGATGTAGTAGTCTTCTAAACTAAGCTCGAATGATCATTTGCTCGCGCTCTGGACCTACCGATACCATCACGATTGGCACCCCCATCAACTCTTCGATGCGAGTTACGTAATCTTGTGCGGCTTGAGGAAGGCTCTCAAACGTGCGGCAACCCGTGATATCTTCATCCCAACCTGCCATATCTTCATATACAGGTTTTAGCTCGGCCGTTTGTGGCCAAATCGGGTTCTCAGTATGTTCACCTGAGTAAGCGGTACAGATCTTAAGTTCAGACAAACCAGATAGGCAGTCAATCTTAGTTAGTGCGATTTCAGTCGCGGCTTGTAGGTCAACGCCGTTGCGAGTAGCTACAGCATCAAAGTAACCCATATCACGTGGGCGACCCGTCGTTGCACCATATTCGTTAGAGCTTTCGCGGAAGCTGTCTTGCTCTTCCATTGCTGTAACGAGCGTGCCAGTACCCACAGACGAACTGAACGATTTAGCAACGGCAATAATACGCTCAGGGCGAAGGGCAGGTAAACCGCTACCAATGCCTGCATAAGCTGCGGTTACATTCGAAGACGTTGTCCAAGGGTATTCACCGTAGACAAGGTCACGACCTGCACCTAGCTGAGCTTCAAACAGTAGGTTCGCGTCTTGCGATTGCAGTGCTTTTAGCGGCTCAGTTACGTTGCAGATGAACGGGCGCCACGCTTTAGTTACTTCAAGTAGCCATTCTGTCATTTCAGAAGCTGTCTGAGTGAAATCACATTGAGGGTATAGAGCCTTCAGTTGAGGCATCTTCCAATCAAGCAGGAATTGAATGCGTTGCTCTAAAATCTCAGGTTGATTCAACCAACCGACAAGAATGCCTTTCTTCATCACGCGATCACCGTATGCTGGTGCAATACCTTGACGTGTTGAGCCATAAGCGCCGTCACCTAAACGTTCTTCTTCAAGCGTATCTTCAAGGGCATGTAAAGGCAGACATAGTGTCGCACGATCTGAGATCGCCATTTTCACTGTGATGCCAGCCGCTTGTACTTCTGCAATCTCTTGAGTTAGCGCAGCAGGGCTGATCACCATGCCAGGGCCAAGAACCGCCGTACAATCAGGATTAAAAATACCACTTGGTAGTTGGTGCAGTTTAAACGTACCGAAGTCGTTTACTACGGTATGGCCGGCATTGTTTCCGCCTTGAAAACGAATGCTAGCAGAAGCTTGGTCTGCTAAAAAATCGACGATGCGGCCTTTGCCTTCATCACCCCAGTTTGCGCCCACAACAACGATAGATGGCATAATTTTTCTCCTAACTGATTGAGAAATCATGTTAGGCCTACAAAGTGGATAAGAGAAATTAATTATCTTTATTATCTTGATAAGGATTCCATATATCCCTAAAGTCTTAACCTACAAGCGAGATTCCCTATCATGTTCGTTCCTCACTGTAGGGAATGACGATGGGGCATTCTTTACTTTAGGGAATGATGTAAGTGACACGAGAGAGAGGACATGATGCTCGATATTAATTTGTTGAAGACGTTTGTGACGCTAGCGGAATATAAGCATTTTGGGAAAGCGGCCAATGCACTGCACATGACACAACCCAATGTGAGTTTGCACCTAAAACAACTGGAAAAACAAACACGCATTAAGTTGATAGAGCGAAGTCCGTTTCAACTGACTCAAGCAGGCGAAAGGCTATTAGAAACGAGCCAAAGAACGCTACTCGAACTGCAGATTTGTCAGGCCGATCTCAACGCCATTAACGATCTAAAAATAGGGACGTTAACTATTGCCGTAAGTGACATTATTTCCCGATTCTTGTTGATTCGTCCTTTCCAAAAGTTCAAAGCGCAGTATCCGGGTATCGATCTCACGTTGCTGAATACCACGTCATCTCAGGCATCGAGTTTAGTTAAGAACGCTCAGGCGGATCTTGGGTTTGTTATAGCTAAAGAACAGCACAACGAGTCATTGTATTTCACTAAGCTACAAGAGCTTTCTTGGTGTGCGCTTGGCGATGGGTTTGATTCTCAAGGGTCAGATAGAAAGATAAAACATCAGGTTAAAGGCTCAGAAGATGATTCTGAACTCACCTTAATTCTACTAGGCCATGATACGAGAACGCGTGACTTCATTGATGAAGGTTTACCAAGCCTTAATCTGCCTAATTATAGGGTGATGGAAGTAGGGAGTGTCGACGCTCAAATCGACTGGGCAGAAGCGGGATTTGGTGTGGCGATTGTTCCTGAATTTGCGGTATCCACCAAGCAGCATCTGCATTCGAAAGTGACACCGTTGATGAACTTTTCTAGCACCAGTCTTGGTTATATTGTTCGGCAGAACCAAGTGTTGTCGAAAGCCACCAAGCAATTGTTAGGTTGGGTGAATGATGAGATTACTCTGTTGCAAAACCAATAACTCCTTCTGATCTTAGTAGCCCACCTCGTGTGGGCTTTTTTGTGTCTGCAAAGCGCAGTTTTTACCGCATCTATTGGCTCTGGAACGACCTGGAGTTCGCCATCAACTATTACATCGGCAAATCAGAGTCTCAAAATTCATCGTTGACAATGTTTGATAATCAAACTAAATTCCATTTATTGATTTGATAATCAAACTACTTGTGAGTCAAAGCACTTTTTTGACTAAAATTAATCAGTAACGACTCCTAACATTGAACACACGAGCTAAGGACGCCATTTTGAGTTTTCCAACACGTCACCAACACAACTTTTCTTCACATAACAGCCAAGGTGAAAAGCGTACTTTCTACGTTCTCTTGTTAACTATCATCACCATGGTTGTCGAGATCGTTGCCGGTACTATTTACGGCTCTATGGCGTTACTTGCCGATGGTTGGCACATGGGGACGCACGCTGCAGCGTTTGGTATCACCTTATTTGCATACCGATATGCGAAGAAACATGCCGAGAGCGAACGTTTCTCTTTCGGTACTGGCAAAGTTAGTGTGCTAGGGGGCTACACCAGCGCGATTGCATTGGGGATTGTGGCATTATTGATGCTGGTGGAATCAGTGCATCGTTTATTTAACCCACAAGCGATTCAGTTCAATGAAGCGATCATCGTTGCCTGTATTGGTTTAACCGTGAATGTGGTGAGTATGTTTTTACTCGGCGATCACCATCATGACCACGGACACGAGCATGGCCATGATCAAAGTAAGAACCATGGCCGTTCGCACGGTCATTCACATAGCCATGATCACGACAGCGACCATGGTCATAAACATGGTGAGCACAATCATGACCACAACCTACGCGCAGCCTACATGCATGTGTTGGCGGATACTCTGACATCTCTGCTTGCGATTGTTGCGCTGCTATTTGGTAAGTTTTACGGCTGGAACTGGTTAGATGCAGCAATGGGAATGGTTGGTGCATTTGTCATTGCCAAGTGGACGATGAACCTTATGAAACAAACCAGCCCAATCCTGCTGGATGAGAATATCGACCAAGATTATCGTGACTCAGTGACCAAAACCTTAACGCCTTATGCGACCGTAACCGACTTACACATGTGGAAGGTGAGTGGGCATCACTATTCAGCAGCGATTACTCTTGAATCAAACAGTGATAAAACCGTCTCTGAATATAAACAAATGCTCGCCAAGTTTGATAAGATTAATCATCTTACTCTTGAAGTGCATTCAAACGACCATGCGAAATATAGAACAGCTTAACCAAATACTGACTGAGTTCTACGATAAAATGTCTTCGTGGGAGCAGTCTGTTGTCAAAGAGACAGGTTATTCCCTTGCTCAAGTACATACCATTGAAGTGCTTGGTATGCATGGCGCGTTAAGAATGAAAGAGCTCGCTGAAAAGTTGGGTATCACCACGGGTACGCTTACCGTTCAAATCGAAAAGTTGGTTAAAGCTGAATTGATTGAGCGCCATGAACACCCAACCGATCGTCGTGCGATTGTGGTTGCCTTGACGGATGAAGGGCAGAAGATACACGTTCACCACAACCAGCTTCACTTGAATTTGGTTAATGGACTAACACAAGACATCGAAGAAGATGAGAAAGCGGTGTTATTGAAGTGCCTAACCAAGATGGTAAAAGCGTTTTAGTCAGCCTTGAGTTCGCACCCTAACTCTTTAGCTGCAAAGCGATTGACTAGAAAATAAAAAAAATGGACCTGACTCGAATTGAGTAGGTCCATTTTTTTGCCGTTTACGCTCGACTGTACAATCATCAATAGACGGATTCACTGTTTAAAAACCAAGTCAAAACCTCCAATATTGTGCTTCGCTCGTGCTCTTCTGGAGAGCCAAAAAAATGTCATCATAAATAATGCGTCCGAATGTGCGTCAAAGTCTTTTAATTCAATGTCTTGTATACCATGGCGTTCAAGCTATTTATGTTCCGTCAAATAGCTGTCTCTCACTTTTATCATTCAACTAATGTACATGTATTCAATTTGTGTTATTGATGCTTTTATCTTTAGTGAAAAGATTTATTCTCTGTTTGAATACCATTGAGAATGTCACTGCTGGTGGGCTGAACAGTCGCTAGATTTGGTGCTCATTACTGATACAAATACCATAACAATAACCAGGTCGCACGAGTTGTATTCCATGCTTCGATGCGATCAATTAGATACTCATAGTTAATTTAGTAAAGACGAGCCACGTATATGAATATAAAGAAAAAGCTCTATTCGTTGGGGATGTTCTCCATCTTCGGCATGATTTCACTGTTGTTTACCACATCGCAATTTGCAGACACCACCGCTCAAATGAGCCAAGCCAAACAAATCACCAAAGAACTTGAAGTGCGACTACTTAATCTTCGCCGTAACGAGAAAGATTTCCTATTACGTAGTGATATGAAGTACCTCGCCAAGTTCGACGTAAACTACAATAAATTCTTAGCGTCTGAATCTGAGCTCAATGCAGCGCTCAGTGATTTAGGTTTAGCCAACAGCGCACACCTACGTGAAGATATTGAAACCTACCACACAAGCTTTGTTAACTTAGTAAAAGCGAGTGAAGTGTATGGGTTAGCACGTGACAAAGGCTTGCTAGGCGAGTTTCATACTTTGCTCGATAACATCAGCGCGACAGCCAGTGCTGAACAAAAAATCGAGCTTTACCTGTTCAATGACTTAATTGAAAAGGGTGAGTTTGATCCGAGTGTTCTTTCTATTACCTCTAGTGCTGGAAGCTCAACTGCTTTGATAGATGCTGCGCGCCAAGTGGTTGAACAGAAGCGAGTGATTGGCTTGAAGCACAACGAAGGTCTGCTTGGGCAAGCTCGTTCGGGTTCTCATGCTATCGAAACTCAATTTAAAGAGTTCTCAGCGGTATTAGACCAACAAACCCAACAAGAGATGGACAAACTATCGCTGATCAACAACATCCTTTGCGTCACGCTACTCGTGTCGATCATTCTGTTCAGTTGGTTAATCGTCCGTTCTATTATCGGCAAGATTGAGTCATTACTCTCAGTGATTCGCAACATCGTTGATTCGAACGACGTGTCTATTCGTTCGCACCTTGATGGCAAAGACGAACTGAGCACGTTAGGTCAATACTTCAACCAATTACTTGATCAACTTGAAGGGCTTATTGCAGCATCTCAATCTAAGTCACTGCAACTGACCCAAAGCACGTCGAACATGCATGACGAGCTAGAATCAGTCATCAAACAGTTTGAAGTTCAAGCAAATCACACCTCTACAATGACAACGTCAGTGCAAGAGATGGTACTCACCATTGGTGAAATATCAGAAAGCACATCAGTTGCCGCTGAAGGTGTTCATCAAGCAAAAGTGAATGCTGATAAAGGCCGTGAAGTGGTGGTCGATACGATCAGCAATATTACCCAGTTATCTGAGCGCCTTTCAAGCAGCCAAGATTCAATAAGCTCGCTGAATCATCATGTTGATCAAATCGGCGATGCAGTAAACATCATCCAAGGCATTGCAGAACAAACCAACTTGCTGGCACTGAACGCAGCTATTGAGGCAGCTCGTGCCGGTGAACAAGGCCGAGGCTTTGCCGTGGTTGCAGATGAAGTTCGAGCTCTTGCAAGCAGAACGCATCAATCAACAACCGAAATCACCAGCGTTGTTACAGCAATTCAAAGCCAAATGAACGCTTCGATGACCGAGATTGGTGAATGTAACCAACAAGGCCAACTGACTCTTAAAGATTCGGAAGAGCTCGATGCTAGCCTGCAGCTTATCTTAAGCGATATGGAAAGCATCCAAGGTAATTCTGAGCGTATCGCATCAGCAATTGAAGAGCAGGGTGCTGTTATGGCACAAGTGAGCGACTCAATCACTGAGCTGAACACTATCTCGAACGACAATAACGCTTCGGCGCAGCATTGCTTAGTTGAAGTGGATAAAGTCGCAGAGCAAGCCCATGAGATGGATAAAGCGGTGGCGCAGTTCAAGACTTCTTAAACATTTAGAGTAAACTAAACCAAAGGCGTGGATCATCTACGCCTTTTTTGTACCTGAAATTCACTAGTCCGAAGGCGCGAACAAAAAAACGGCCCTATCTGGGGGAAGATTCGGGCCGTTATGTTACATATTTAAAAGGGGGGAATTATTTGTTTCGGCCTTCCAGCACATCCAGTGCCAGCTCAACCGCTTTATCAATATTGTCGCATCCCGCTAACTTGCCTGAGCTGATAGGACCAAGCACATTAGCGTATAACGAGAGCTGCTTGTTAAATGGCAGGCTCAACTGCTCATATAAACGCTGGCGAATCTCGGCATGTTGCTCAGGAGCGTGAGCAGCAAGGCTTTTCAAAGTGTCATAAACAAGAGTGGTGGTAGTGTTCATTCGTCTCTTTATCATTAAGTGGGAGGCGCTTATTTTATAATCTTTTCAGGTTCTTTTACTGTGATATAAGTCATACAATATTATTAATGTGTTTATCTTTTGAATCTAATGAGAATAAGGCATTCCAAAATAGACTTAAGTATCTGTGAAATATAACTAAAATAATGACAGACTATCGAATAAACGAAAGTATTGGCGCGTTTCTGGCAAACGGTTAAATCTATAGGAAGAGGAACAACATGCACTACGACGTATTCAATGGAGATGCAGACGGCATCATTGCTTTACTGCAACTGCGCTTAAATGAGCCGAAAGAAAGTGTACTGATCACTGGTGTAAAGCGTGATATTAAGTTGG
The DNA here is from genome assembly GCF_057785895.1 of Vibrio sp. QJM3NY_39. Classification (NCBI taxonomy): domain Bacteria; kingdom Pseudomonadati; phylum Pseudomonadota; class Gammaproteobacteria; order Vibrionales; family Vibrionaceae; genus Vibrio; species Vibrio sp. QJM3NY_39. The sequence goes on from NZ_CM173505.1 coordinate 1,679,400, forward strand.
TCACTCAAGTTGTTACTCAAATTATGGAGCCGGGTAAGCAAGGTGACATTTCTTCCGTTACCGTTTTAGATGTGTCGATGGAGAAAAATCTAACAGCATTGCATTCACTGCTAGACGCCAACATCCATGTATTTTATTGCGATCATCATCGAACTGGTGAGGTACCTGACTCTAGCTATTTGGATACTCTGATTGATACCGCGCCAGAGAGCTGCACGAGCTTACTAATTAACCAGAAATTGAATGGTGCGCATGTGGCTTGGGCAATCGCGGCTGCTTTTGGTGATAATCTAAAAACAGTGGCCGCGCGGCTAGCGGATGAAAATGGATTCGATGAATCTCAAACAGAGTTTTTGGAAGAGCTAGGTACCTTGGTGAACTACAACGGTTACGGTTCGTCACTCAGTGATTTGCATTTCACGCCAGCTGAGCTCTACAAAATTCTTTATCAATACCCAAATCCGCTTGATCTTTTGGATGATAAAAACTCTGTATTTTATCGACTACTAACTGCCTATCAAAATGATCGCCAACAGCTATCAAACCTTGCTCCTGTTTATGAAAGTGAAGTCGCACGTGTGTTTGAACTGCCAGGTGAGACGTGGGCAAGGCGCATCAGTGGTGTATTTGGTAATGAAATCGTTAATCAAGATCCAAACCGAGCGCAAGCAGTATTAACGAAAAACCAAGATGGCTTGTCTTACACGGTGAGCTTACGGGCGCCATTATCAAACAGAACGGGCGCAGACGAAATTTGTTCTAGTTTTGATACGGGTGGTGGAAGAAAAGCAGCAGCGGGTATCAATCAACTCAATGAAGAAAATAAGATGAATTTAATTTCATTAATTGATACTTATTATTCGCCTGATGTTAAAGGCTAACTGAAAAATAGTCGGGGTGATCATACAAAATTCCACAAATTTTCACTCCTATATTCCGTTATACGTGTGTATCTCTAGCACATGTATGACGACTAAATCCAAGCTATTTTAGTGATATCACTCGCAATGGTATCTGGTCTGAGGTCAGTAATTACGGTGTTTTTGAATCGATTTTTGTCGATTTAAAGTTCGTTTTTTCCCATTGGTGATTTTTTATATTTTCGGTTAATTATCTATGTGAATTAAGGTTGATTAAATATTTGCATGGTCAATGTGTCCGGCCGAAAACAACAGCTTTTAGCATTTCATTTTGAATGAAAAGTCAAAATCATATTGATTCTGATATTCAATCTGTGACTTAAAATCACAAGTTAAATCAAAGGTCATCTTTTCCTATAAATTCCATTACTTCTCTATAAATATTCATGATTACAATGAATTGGTTCGGTTGTGATTGGCACAGCTGTTAAGTAAGGAAGTGGGACTAATGTTGAAACGTAAAGCTCTACAATTAGCTGTATCGGTCGGCATGGCCGCAATGTCTGGCGCTGTTTATGCGAATGGTTCAGATATGACGAATCCAGATTCTGGTGTCGTGGTCGGGTATTGGCACAACTGGTGTGACGGTGGTGGCTACCAAGGTGGTAATGCGCCATGCGTGACGTTGGATGAAGTAAACCCAATGTATAACATCGTGAATGTGTCATTCATGAAGGTTTACGATGTGGCTGATGGTCGAATCCCAACTTTTAAACTGGACCCAACCATTGGGCTTTCAGAAGAACAATTTATTGACCAAATTTCTGAACTCAACAAACAAGGCCGTTCTGTACTGATAGCGCTAGGTGGTGCTGATGCACACGTAGAGCTAGAAACTGGTGATGAAAGAGCCTTTGCTGATGAGATTATCCGTCTTACTGAGCGTTACGGTTTCGATGGCCTAGATATCGACCTTGAACAAGCAGCTGTAACCGCAGCAAACAACCAAACCGTGATTCCTGATGCTCTTAAGCTAGTGAAAGACCACTACCGTGCCGAAGGTAGAAACTTCCTTATTACTATGGCGCCTGAGTTTCCGTACCTAACGACAGGCGGTAAGTACGTTCCTTATATCGATAATCTAGAAGGTTATTACGACTGGATTAACCCACAGTTCTACAACCAAGGTGGCGACGGTATCTGGGTTGACGGTGTGGGCTGGATTGCTCAAAACAACGATGCATTAAAAGAAGAATTCATCTACTACATCTCTGATTCGCTTATCAACGGAACGCGTGGCTTCCACAAAATTCCACATGACAAGCTGGTGTTTGGTATTCCTTCTAGCATTGATGCTGCAGCAACCGGCTTTGTGCAAGATCCTCAAGATTTATACGACGCGTTCGAGACCTTAACGACTCAAGGCCAACCCCTGCGTGGTGTAATGACTTGGTCTATCAACTGGGACATGGGTACTAACAAAAACGGTCAACAATACAACGAGCAGTTTATTAAAGATTATGGCCCGTTTGTCCACGGTCAAGTGACGCCACCACCAGTAGAGGGTGAGCCAGTTCTTAAAGGTGTCGAAAATGCCCGTGTTCTTCACGGCACAACGTTTGACCCAATGGAAGGCGTAACGGCAATCGATAAAGAAGATGGTGATCTAACGTCATCAATCGATGTTGAAGGTTACGTGGAAACCAGTGTGATTGGCACTTACGTTCTAACTTACCGAGTGAAAGACAGCGATAACAACGAAACCACTAAAGCGAGAACGGTAGAGGTTTACAGCCAGAAGCCTGTGTTTAATGGTGTGTCTGACACTACTGTTGTGTTGGGAACTGCATTTGATGCTATGGCAGGCGTAACGGCGAATGATGCTGAAGATGGCGACCTAACAAGCACCATCACACACACTGGCAGTGTCGATGTAAATGAAATCGGCAACTACACGCTTGTGTATAGTGTAACAGATAGCGCGAACCAAACTGTAACCGCTGACCGTAAAGTGTCTGTGACGGATGGTTCTAACTGTGCAGCTGCATGGGATGCCGATACCGTTTATGTTGAAGGTGATCAAGTCTCTCATGATGGTTCAACGTGGGGAGCAGGTTGGTACACTCGCGGCGAAGAGCCAGGAACAACAGGTGAGTGGGGCGTTTGGAGAAAAGTTTCAGACTCTTCATGTGGTGGTAACCCAGATCCGGGCGATGACTTAGAGCTTGCAGTTTCAGGCCTTCAGTCAGAATATGCGCCAGATAACGGCAATGTTCGTTTAGACCTAACACTGACATCAAATGAAGCTTTAGATGTTACGGCTATGGTGATCAACAGTGCAGGGACTGTGGTTGAGCAAACTCAGGTTAACTTAACGGACAGCCGCGCTATTACCATGGACTTATACGATGTAGCTGAAGGGCAATATGCACTTGAAGTGGTCGGTAAAGCATCTGACGGTGAAATGGTGATGGTAAATGATTCGTTCGCTGTTAAAGACGGTGGCGGAACGACTCCACCTCCAGGTGATTACCCTCCGTATGAAGCAGGCACAAATTACGCAGCAGGTGACATTGTGGTAGGCAGCGACAATGGTCTATACGAATGTAAGCCTTGGCCATACACGGCTTGGTGTGCAAGCGCATCTTACGCACCAGCAGAAAGCCAATACTGGCAAGATGCTTGGACAAAGCTGTAGTCTGATAGCTCGACGTTAGCAATATAAAGTAGACGATCAAAGAGAGGCCATTGTGCCTCTCTTTTTTTATGTTCAAACATTTCTGACTTAGAGCTTTAAACAATTCTAACTTAGAGCTTCAAACCTTTCCTAGCCTCAAACTCGGTTCTGCATTTTGCTCTAGATCAAAATAAGAGTGATTATCAATTGTATTAATGAGGTGGTAGATGCACTATGCGCACACTGAATTTGCTCTGTTGTGAATATTTGCATAATGAATCTTGCCCAAGTTGACCTAAACCTACTCGTTATTCTTAAACACCTTCTTGAAGAGAAGCACGTTTCCAACACGGCGTTGGCGTTGGATATGAGCCAACCTACGGTGAGCCGATCTCTACAAAAACTTCGCACTGTGTTCAACGATGATTTGTTGGTGCGAGCTGCTTATGGCTATGAATTGACCCCGAAAGCAGAGGTCATCAAGCAAGACCTCAACTCTGTGCTTACTCGTCTTGAGAAACTGGTTCACGGAGACGTGTTTGAACCACAAACGAGTGATAGTACGGTTCGTTTTTTTGGTTTGGTTCCTCAGGTCTCACACCTTTTGCCAAAAGTAGTGGCACAAATTCGCCAGCAAGCGCCGAATATGGTTGTCGATATCGACTCAATTCCTAAACGACACTTTGAGCCTCTGTTATCCGGTGATGCGCACTTTGTGTTGTCGACGCATGAGCCATTAAGTTCTGAACAAAACCTGTATCGAATGTTCGTAATCAGTCGCGATTATCGGTTATTAATGAGCAAAGACCATCCTCTGGCGGATAAAGAGATCACCGTTGATGACTTATTGAATAGCCAGCTTGGCCAGATTTCGCTGCAAGGTGACAAAAAACTCTCGATTGAAAGTCGATTTAAAGACCTTGGCTTGATTGATAAGCAGCGCCAACTATCGATCCCAATTCAGTTGTCCAACTTCAATATTGCTGCGGATATTGCGGAGACGACCGACATCATCTTTCACTTGCCGACACCATTTGCGACACAAGCTGCCAATCAACGAGATTTAATTTGTAAACGCGTTCCCAAAGCGATCAGAAGCCCATCAGAAGATGTTTATCTCTATTGGCATAAACGTTTCCATAATGACCCTATGTGTCGTTGGGTTCGTGATTTATTTAAAGAGATATATACCCAATCCATCTAGGTGGTGAATGCTATTGAGGTCATGCTATTAAAATGAATATGTATTGGTTTTATTATTTGAAAGTTGAATAACGAGAATCAATTTTTGGTATGAAACTTTCGTTGATAAGAATGGTAACTGGTTGTTTAATGCAAACCATTATCATTACCAATCACATATAAGAATAAATATCATGTCTGAGAGATCTCTTTTGATTCGCAAACCTCTTTTGGTTCGTAAACGCCTTTCGATCGCAGTCGCTGTTATTTGTACCTCACTTTCGGCTAACGTGTTGGCGCAAGAAGAAGCGCAAGCAACAGATGAGCAAATGGTTATTACGGCAACTCGCACTGAAATGGCACTGAAACAAGCGCCGGCTTCAATGTCAGTGATCACCGCTCAAGACATTGAAGACAGCCCTGGTATTACTTTGGCTGACATCGTTGCAGAATCAACCAGTGTCGAATCTGACTTTGATAGCACACGTGCTGGGCGTCAGATGATTTCTATTCGTGGTATGGATTCAGATTACACGCTTATCATGGTGAATGGCCGTCGTCTAAGCTCGGCGAGTGCCATCATCCGAGGTAACGACTTCGACCTATCGACCATTCCTGCTGATTCAATTGAACGCGTTGAAATTATCCGCGGCCCAATGTCTGCACTTTACGGTTCGGATGGCATGGGCGGCACAATCAACATCATCACCAAGGCTCCTGAAAATGACTGGAGCTCTACGTTAAGCATGGACACTTCATCGCCGTTAGACGGTGATGGTGGAGAAGAGTACTCGATGGGCTTCACAACATCGGGCGCGTTAATTGAAGATGAATTGTTTGCACGCGTTTCTGTGAACCAAACTAGCCGTGATGCTTGGCAACCTTATTCTGGTACACATAGCTCTGGTTACGATCGTTCAGACATTACTGCGTTAGAAGAAAGAGAGACATTAAGCTTACTCGCGAGCCTGACATGGAATGCAACAGACAACCAAACCATCGATTTAGATTTTGGCTACAGTGACGACGAACGTGAATCATCTGCAGAAAACGTATCGTCTGTGATCGAGTCTGACACACGAGTAGTGCGTCAGAGCCAAGCGATTACGCACAGTGGCTTTTGGAGCTGGGGTGATACACAAGTTCGCTACTCACGCGAAAACGTGACTGACAACGACGCTGCGGATTCTGATACTAACTACAGCAGTGACGTAGAAGAGTTAACTCAAATAGCAGAAGCATCAGCGACGACTTATCTTGGTGAGAATCATACCGTAACGTTTGGTATGGACTATCAGTTGAGCGAATTAACCAACAAAGAAAACTTGGTCAATGGCACATCAGAAGCGTATCAAGGTGCGTTATTTGTTCAAGATCAATGGCTGATGACTGAGCAACTAACAGCAACCATCGGTGGTCGTTTAGATAAGCACGAATTGTACGGTGAAGAGTTCAGCCCGCGTGTGTATTTGGTGCATCAAACAACGAATGACCTGATCATTAAGGGGGGGGTGGGTAAAGCATTTAAAGCACCAACATTGACTCAAAACCAAGCCGACTACACAGTTAACAGTTGTAAAGGTGCTTGTGATTTATATGGTAATGAAGACCTGAAGCCTGAAACGAGCTGGAACTATGAGATTGCAGCGATATACAGCCAACCTCGTTGGAACGTTGAAGGTGCCTTGTTCCGCAATGAAATCAACGACCTTATTGATCGTGACGAAACCTACTGCGAGAACGGCGGAATGTTTGAATCGGGTAAAGGGTGTGCCGATAGTTCTAGCTCAACTGGCTATGTGAAAGGCAAACGTACTTATACCAATGTGTCTGAGGCTGTGGTTCAAGGTGCTGAGCTTACTGGCCAATTCCAAATAACGGATGAATGGGGCGTATCTGGTAACTACACTTTCTTAGACACTGAAGATAAGTCTACTGGTGAAGAACTGCTTGAGCGTTACAAGCACTCGGGTTTAGTTAAACTGAACTGGAGCCCAACTTACGACCTGAACACCTTTGTTAGTGCGCGTTACCGAGGTGAGCGTAATATCGAAACTGATTTGACTCAAGAAGCATACACTACGCTAAATATTGGTGGGGTATACAACATTAATGATTCGGTTAGAGTACGCGCAGGCATTACTAACTTGACTGACGAAGCGGTATCACAAGAGCTAGAGAGCATGGGTTATGTTGAAGAGCCACGCACTTACTACTTAGGTATGACCGCTGACTTCTAATCGAGAGTTCGAACACCGATAGCTTGATACAAAAGAACCCACACTGGCTGGATGCTCGATAAAGAGTACGGCGAGTGCGGGTTCTTTTTTGTCTGTGCTTGAATCTGGCTAATTCGTTTTGTATCGACTGACCTAGATTTTTACACAAGCGATCAGAGCATTACCTGATTTGGTATCCCAAGGTAACAGCTTGTCATAATCGTGCTCAAAAATATGAACCTCAAAGTAGGGCTTCAATATCTCGATCAACTCCTTAAACGAGAATGCCACCATCGGGTGTTCATCATTCCAAACTTGTGTCTCACCGGATGTTGTCTTTTCGATACTGAGTTTTAACGCCTGCTTGTCACCCTTGCCAGAGTAATACCAGCCTGAACTGAACGTGAAATCATCCTGTTCAAGATTGGTGGTGTGTCGAACAAAAAGATCATTGCTGATCTTGTCTTTATCCACCACATTAAAACAGAAAATTCCCTCTGGTTTTAAAGCGCGATGTACGCTCTCAACACATTCTTTTAGCTTCTCGAAACCATCGTTGTAATGGATTGAGTATAAGAAGCAGGTGATCAAATCCAGAGGTTCTGCCACTTCAAAACTGCTCATGTTTTGCACCGAGAAATTGGCTTCGGGGCAGCGAATCTTAGCGATATCTAGCATTGGCGCGTTGAGATCGAGTCCATTACTTTGGTAACCAAAATCGATAAAGTGACGAACGTGTGGACCAGTGCCACAAGCTAAGTCGAGGTGAGTCTTTCCACCATTTCCGAAAATTTGATGTAGCCTACGTACGCAGTTACTTTGCGCTTGATAGTCAATATCAACACACATTAAATCGTAGTAACTGGATAGGTCGGTATAAAGTGCGTTGGAAGAAATAGTAGCTGACATATTGGCGGACATAAGTGCCTACAGCGTTAGCTGATATAATGAGGGTGGCGCATCATATACTGAAATGTCGAAATCGCAACCAAATATTCGATCAAGTTATGTGCTTTAATTCTCGGTGGCTGTACCTTAATTATGTGCGGCTGTGCTCAATTTGTATGGTTAGCCGACTCATTTAGCGTTAGCTTAAAAAGGCGTTGGATTATGAAAGAGAGTTGGTGGGTTATGCCGGATAGCCAGAGGAACATGAAGGAGAGCAGGGAACTGCGATCAAGCTAGTGCTTCATAGCAAACCACATCATCGTTGATCGAGACTTGATTTTTACCATTCGCTTTCGCACGATATAGTGCATCATCGGTAACACGAATAAGTGTATCAATGGTGTTGGCTGAGTGGCACAAGCACTGGTTGGTAACGCCGATACTCACGCTCGTTGTAAAAGCGCGGCGATTAATGCCATAGAAGGTATGTTGATTAAAGGTGTGGCAGATTCGTTCGCTGATGATTTTGGTATGGGCCGATTTCGCTTTTGGAATGAACACAATAAACTCTTCGCCACCCCAACGTCCAACTACGCCACCTAACAATTCAATGTGAGTTTTAATGGTGTCTGCTAAGTGCCTAATCACCGTGTCACCCACTGTATGCCCAAATCGATCGTTAATCGATTTGAAGTCATCAATATCAATCAACAGACATGACATCGCCATATGCTGATTAACCGGCTTCTTGAGCCAACCGTAAATAGCACGGCGATTGAACACATGCGTTAAGTCATCATGCATCGCTCGATGCAGCAACTCCCGTTCTAGTAATACTTTATCGGTGACTTCTTCAAGGATCACTTGAATGGCGTCTTCACCTTCCCAGTTAATCACGTTGTCATAGAGGTTGAAGTATTTGTGGGTGCCATCAAAGCATTGGTTATACACCACGGAACTAAAGTTGGGTGTATTGCCATTGAGAATGTTCTCGCAGCGTCTGATGGCCGTTGAACGCTGATCTTCAGGTACGATGGATAGGATGGAGTCCATCGCAAGCACTTGCTCTATTGAGTCCGCGCCTTGTTGTTCTACCCATGCTTGGTTGACCATTAAAGGTTTGAAGTTTCTATGGATCAGGATCCCTTGTTTCGATGTATTAAGTAGCTTGCGATACATGCGATCTGTTTCGTTACGTTTGCGCTGAGCTTCGACTACGGATGTGATGTCGATGATAGTGACTTGGAGGGCGGGTTTACTATTGAGTTCAATAATGTGTGATAGGCAAAAGATAGAGATGTTGCGGCCATTGGCTGGAATATCGGTGTACAATTTTCCTTTTTTTAGTTTGCCTTTTATGGCCTCTAAGTAACGTTTCTTGGCTAACTCTTGGTAACTGTCAGGAACTAACGCATAAACAAATTCAACGTTCAATAACAGCTCTTCACGGGTTAGGTAACCAAAGATCTGAGCGATTTCGTTGTCGACATCAATAATTCGGTGATTTTGCAGTGTCATGCGCCCTTGCGCGGAATCGAAGTTCTGGCAGGGTGTCGTGGTGGTTAAATCTAATTGAATGCTCATATCGACCTGGCTACTTATTCGTTAAATTGAAACAGGTGTTGTTCCTCGGCGTAGCGACCACACAGGCATTGTGGAACACTTTTATGAAGAGACTAGATAAGAAAAATATGCTATCTAGGTAAGGTCAGTATGGCATTTATAATTTCATGATTAATCAGTAATTTTACTGATTCAAACCGAGTTCTTGAAAAGAAAACAATCAGGAAATCAAGCCAGTAATTAAAGCCAAATCACTCAAGCTAAATAAGCGAACTAAACAAGGAGAGTTGAGGTAATGAAACCAGAAATAAAAGCACAGGATTCAATGGGAAACGGAACAGTATTGGAAAGCTGCACATCAATAGAAATTAAGCTTGATGACTTGTCGGGTGGGGAGGTCGTTGAATTGCTTGAAGAACACCTTGCCGATATGTATGCCACGTCACCGGCTGAGAGCGTTCATGCATTGGATCTGGATGGGCTCAAGTCGCCAGAAATTACCTTTTTCAGCGCTTGGAAAGGCAGCCAATTGCTTGGGTGTGTTGCCATTAAAGAGCTAAATACCCAACATGCTGAACTGAAATCGATGAGAACCTCACAGTTTGCTCGAAAGTCAGGTGTTGCAAGCCAACTGTTACAGCATGTAATAGACACAGCAACCGTTCGCCAGTATCGACAAATCAGTTTAGAGACAGGCTCAGAAGATTACTTTAAGCCAGCGCGTAACCTGTATGAAAAGTTTGGCTTTGGATACTGCGAACCCTTTGCTGACTATGTGTTGGATCCGCATAGCCAGTTCATGAGTATTGAGTTGCGTTAGATTCGGTCGAAATTGTAGATCGAAGTCAAAGAAAGATTCCCTATCACGTTCGTTCCTCACTGTAAGGAATGACGAGGAGGGGTGTATCTCTACGCAGAAAGTGACACGGTTGTAGTTCCTTGCTGTTAAGAGTGAGGTGGTTGTAGCGCCTCACAGTAGGAAGTGACGTGCACAACATTGACTTGATTCCCCAGCGTCATTCCAGAACCGAGGGACGAGGTATGTGGAATCTCTAACCGCAAAGCGAGATTCCCTATAATGCTCGTCCCTCGCTTTAGGGAATGACGAATATCCTGTATCAATGACTAATAGTTAAAGCGTTAGCGTGTTTCTAGTTCTGCAAATATCGCTTCTGCATCCACAATGCTGCCTGAGATAGAAAGGGTACTGAAAGGAACCAAATCTTCTGGGCTTGATGGCTTTTTAACAAGCAGCTCTGGGTAGATTTTTGATTCACCCATTAACATCGCCTTTAGCTCTTTTACCGATAAATCAGGATAGCGCGCCCACACCAACGCAGCGACACCGGAAACAACAGGTGCAGCCATACTTGTGCCACTTTTCGAACCGTAGGTGTTTCCCGGAGTGGTTGATAAAATGCGGTACCCAGGTGCAAACACATCAACCGATTTCTGACCGAAATTACTGAAGTTTGCGACCAAGGTTTCGTCTGCGTATTTCGCTGATGCGCCCACATCTAACCACGTTGAAATAGGCTTCGAGCGGTAGTGCTTAGCGTAGCGGTTTGGAAAGCTTGGTTTGATGTCGTTATCGTTGCGGCTGTTACCCGCAGAGTGAACGATCAATACGCCTTTACGAGCGGCATAACGGAACGCGTGGTCGACGATGTATTTACGTGGCGAGTAGCTTTTTCCGAAGCTCATGTTAATGATCTTCGCACCATTATCGACGGCATAGCGCACTGCGTTAGCAATGTCTTTGTCTCGCTCATCGCCATTTGGCACCATGCGTACCGCCATGATTTGGGCATGATCCGCGACACCTTCAATACCAATAAAATTGCCGCGTTCAGCAGCGATGATTCCAGCAACGTGTGTACCGTGCGAACCGACAGGGCCTTTTACATCGTTGTTGCCGTAGCCTTTTTCCCAAGGGTTAGAAATGTCATCCCATACAATATCGCCACGCGTATCAAGATCTAAGTTAAGGTGGAAATCTAGAGAGTCTTGATAACGGCTACGACGTGATTCTAGATATTCAAAGGAGTACCATGAATCAAATACGCTCAAAAGCCCTTCAGCTGCTGTAACGACGCTAGCATTCTCACTATCTAACAGTGTTTTAAGACCGTTAGTAGAAAAGTCTTTTTGATCGACGAATTTAAGAATCTCTTCTTTGTACTCATTAGCTTGATTAGTTGCTGATGTTACGCGATTCAACGCATCTTGGTCATCTTTTAGAGACGACAAATAATCAGATTCAACACCTTGATAGTACTTGCGTTTCTTTCGAGGAATCCAATGTCCATTTTCTTTTAACTCGAGGTACTTTTTGTATTCTCTGGTGACCTCTAATGTATCTTGATCAACGTTAATACCTAACGAGTTACCCAGAAAGTTCCAGCCGTGGACATCATCGATGTAACCATTGCCATCATCGTCAATCCCGTTGTCTGGGATCTCGTCTTCATTGGTCCAAAGTTTTTTTTTGAGGTCTTCGTGTTCAACGTCGACACCCGAATCAAGAACGGCAACGATGACAGGTTGTGGTTGAAGAGGGGGCATCAAGTAGTCGTATACCACATCAGAACCCACGCCCTGAAGTCTTGTGTAGCTCGCCGATAAGTTAAACCAATCGCCGCGTTGTTCATCGGCGTTACTCATCATTCTCATAGAGAAGAACGAAGGTTGAATGGTTTCTCGTGAGTAATCCTCAACAATCGTGCCTTTTACATCTTGAATAAAAGGTGAGTTGATGGGTTGTGGCTCTGGGCTACGTTTGTTCAGAGTCGTAGCTGATACGTGGGTCGAAGCCATAATAGCTAGGGCTATAGTGGTAAGTCTTTGTCCGTGATTCATCTGTGGTGCATCCTTATCATTGTGCGACTAAATAGTTGTGCGACTAACGCTGACTTCTTCGAAACGAAGTGTACAACGCGCAATAAGTCAGTTAAGTGAGAGGGAAATGCCCGCTCAAAACGCAGTTAAAAGGTAATATGCAATCAGACTTGTATCATTCGCTTGGTCAATGAAATGGTAGGAAGATCTCACTGTGATCGATTTTTAATTCTCAAACTTTGAGCTAAATTCTATTAATAAAACCAATATTTATAAAATAAAGATTAGGATTAAAGGCGTTTAAAATCAATTGATTGGATTGTTAATTATTGTATCGGAGGGTAGGGTAACTCGTTCCGAGTAGAGTCGAAGTATGCGTCTGCTCCTCGTCTTTTGGTTACTCTAATGGCCAAAAATACACGAAACGTGTCATTGATAAGCAACAGAGTCACTTGTTAACAATCTGATTAATTGGCAGTATTGTGTCAATTATTACCGTCACTACTTTTACAGATCTTTTTCCATGACGACTTATTTTGCTGGTTTCTCTCTGGGGCTTTCGCTGATTCTTGCGATTGGCTCTCAAAATGCGTTTGTTTTAAAGCAAGGGCTTAAGAACCAACACGTATTGGCAATTTGCGCTGTATGTGCGATTTCTGATGCCTTACTCATTAGCTTTGGTGTGACGGGCTTTGGCGCAATCGTTAAGCAGTTCCCACAAATTGAGCAGTTCGCCCGTTATGGTGGGGCTATCTTTTTGGGTGTCTATTCATTCTTAAGCTTCCGTTCAGCATTTACTGAAAACCACGCCTTAGAAGTCACTGCTGAAACCAAAGACTCGCTAACTAAAGCGATTGCGATGTGTTTGGCATTCACTTGGCTTAATCCGCATGTGTATTTGGATACTGTGGTATTGCTGGGTTCTATCTCAACCCAATATCAACCTAACCAAATGTTGTTTGGCGCTGGTGCAGTATCGGCGTCGTTTGTGTTCTTCTTTTCACTTGGATATGGAGCACGCTTTTTGGCTCCAATGTTTAAGAACCCGAGATCGTGGAAGGTGTTGGAGTTTGTCGTTGGCGTGATCATGGCATCTATTGCAATATCTTTGATCGTCTAGTTACTCGTAATTAGGCATTCAAATATATTATCTAAAGTTCCCACTTAAAGTGACGACTTAAAATGACTGTCTTTAGTTGCCTTTGTATTTAATTATTTCCACAAAAATGGAATTATTTTTCGTCTTTCGGTTTTGGCGTTCGTCTTAGGGGTACAAATACAAATTAATGACCTAATTCGGAGTCAACCATGATTAAACTTGTTAGCTTTAAAAACTGCCCATTCGTTCAACGTGTAATGGGTGCTTTAGTAATGAAAAGTGTCCCATTTGAAATTGAATACATTGAGCTAAACAATAAACCTCAATGGTTCCTAGATATTTCGCCAAACGGACAAGTGCCAGTATTGATTACAGAAAATGACACAGTTCTGTTTGAGTCAGATGCAATTGTTGAATACTTAGACGATAAATATGCGCCGATAGAAGAGGTGTCTGCAGAGCAAAAAGCACTAGATCGCGCTTGGTCTTATCAGGCAAGCAAACATTACATGCCGCAATGTGGAACGATGGGCAGTAAAGATAAAGAAACCTTTGAGATACGTTTAGCGAATCTTCAAAAATCCTTCCAAAAGGCCGAGAACAAGCTGGGTGACAGCGACTTGTTTAAAGGCGATTACATCTCTAACGTCGACATCGCTTGGCTACCACTGTTACACCGAGCGTCAGTGATTAAAGAAGGCTCAGGTTTTGATATGCTTGAAGGCTTTCCGAAAGTACAGAAGTGGCAAGCGGCGCTGATTGAATCTGGCTTGACCGATAAAACCGTTCCTGCGGACTTTATTGAGAAGTTCAGCGGCTTTTATTTAACGAATAACTATTTGGCTAGTCTCGCTGAAGCTCGTTAATAATATTAATTAAATTGAAATATATTTTAACGGCAGACCGTTCTAAATAAATACCCTCCCAAAATTAAACTCATTCTTCTCTTTATATCTTTTATTGGAAAAAGAGAGGAGCAGGATGAATTTTTATATTTAGGCGTGAAGATTCAGGTTGTTTTTGAGAACGAGTAACAATTTAGTTAGTACGGTAACGACATGATTATAAATAACTTAATATTGATGATGCTCAGGTTTACTATCAGGTTTATACGTTTTTTAGTACTCGTTACTTCTCAGGAAATACATCTGTCTCATAAATAAGACTGGACTAAATATCTATGATTGTTCGTTTGATGACCTAAAAATCTTGTGGTACTTTCTCATTCGCTCCGTAAATGAACAGTGTTTTATTATTCATTAGGGGCTGGTTATTTAATTTATTTTAAACAGTAACGCAACAGGTGAAATAGTGTCGGAAACTATTGGCTGTTGATCAACGTTACTGTAGGACAGACAAAAAAAGGGTATTTTCATGCTTAAATCATCATTTCTATTGGGCCTAGTTGGCTTAGTTTCACTTCCTACATTTGCTGCTGGTATCGAGGGTGGTCCATACATTGGCGCTGGCCTTGGCGTGTATCAAGACTCAGACACTGACGGCGCAGGTAATTTAGATGCTGAAAGCATGGGATATAGCCTTTACGGTGGTTACCAATTTAACCGCATTGTAGGTATCGAACTTGGTTACACGGATTATGCTGACTATGAATCATTTGGAACGAAGGTGTTTTCGCCAACATCGCTTTCTGTTGCAGCAAACCTTGGCTACACCTTCGATAACTCAATTCGTCCATTTGTACTAGCGGGCTTGAGCTACGTAGATTTGAACTCAAACAACGCTAGCTCTTTTGATGATGATTCTGGTGCCGGCTTTCATTTCGGTATTGGTGTTGAATACACGCCAGTAGAAAACCTAACATTACGTTTGATATCACAAGCAGACGCAGTAAACATCGAATTCTTCGATAGAACAACGGGTAATCGATTGGAAAGCCGTGATGTAGCCTTTAGCACAGTAACTCTGGGTGCTTCATACAATTTCTAATGGCTTCTGTTAAATAGCTTAAAGCTAAAGCTATGGACACCCAAAACCGCTCTAACGTTGAGCGGTTTTTTTATGTCAAAAATAACGATTGCTCACGCTGTGGGCGGAGTTGGTCCAAAGCCTGAAATTAGTTGGTTTTCACAAGCTTATAAAAGGGAATTATCTCGACTATTTTGGTAGATTAAAGGTATTACAGACTTCCAGTGAGCAGCAATGAAGATTCTTCACACGTCCGATTGGCACCTTGGCCAAAACTTCTACAATAAAAGTCGTAAGAATGAACATGAACGGTTTTTACAATGGTTACTTGAGCAAGTTACAGAGCACGACATCGACGCGATCATTGTTGCTGGCGATATTTTTGATACCAGCACACCGCCGAGTTACGCTCGTGAGATGTATAACAAGTTCGTGGTCGACTCGAACAAGATCGGCTGCCAATTGGTGTTGTTAGGTGGTAACCATGATTCGGTGTCTGTGCTTAAAGAGACACAACAGCTGCTCAAATACATGGGTGCAGACGTGATTCCTAATACCAATGAAGATCATGCGACTCAGGTTGTCGAACTAAAAGGCAAGAACGGCGATGTAGAAGCGCTGGTTTGTGCCATTCCTTTTATTCGCCCTCGCGATGTGTTGACCAGCCAGGCGGGTGTCACTGGCGTTGAGCGTCAGAAGCAACTCGGAGATGCAATCAAACAGCACTACCAAAGTGTTTATGATGCCGCTGTAGAAAAACGTGCGACGTTTGAAAACAGCGAGCACATGCCGATTATCGCTACGGGTCATTTAACGGCGATGGGCGTTCAACAATCGGATTCGGTACGCGATATCTATGTCGGTAACCTTGATGGTTTTGCCGCTGATGGCTTCCCAGACGCAGATTATATTGCACTTGGTCATATCCACCGCCCACAAGTGGTGGCAAAGCGTGAATACATTCGTTACTGCGGCTCACCAATCCCATTAAGCTTTGATGAACTTAAGTCTCAGAAACAAGTGTGTGTGGTTGAGTTTGTTGAGGGAGTGCGCACCATTTCTCAATTGCCAGTTCCAACGTTCCAACCCCTAGCTGAAATCAAAGGCGACTTGAGTGAAATCGAATCTCAACTGAATCAATATGTAGGCTTAGATAGCGAACAAAGCGTTTGGTTATCGATAGAAGTGCAAGCGCAAGATTACTTGTCGGATCTTCAAGAACGTATGCGCGCACTAACAGAAGGTTTGAATGTGGAAGTGCTTCAATTGCGCAGAGCAAGAGAACGTCGCAATCAAGCATTAGAGCAAGAGTCAGCAGAAACACTATCAGAATTGAGCCCGATGGACGTTTTTAGCAAGCGTATTGCCTTAGAAGAATTTGAAACCGATTATGAAAAAGCACGTTTAGAGCGAATGACGGTGAAGTTTAAACAAGTGATGGTTGAAGTGTCTGAAAGCGCTCAAACACCAAACAAAGTAGAAGAGTAACCAGCATGAAGATTTTAAGCCTAGAATTTGAAAACCTGAACTCTTTGAAAGGGCGTTGGAAGCTCGATTTTACCCAATCACCGTTTGCAGAAAATGGTCTGTTCGCGATTACTGGCCCGACAGGGGCAGGTAAAACCACCATTCTTGATGCGATTTGTTTGGCACTGTTCCACCGCACGCCACGTTTGAAAAGTATCGCTAAAGGCAACAATGAATTAATGACACGTGGTACAGGTGAGTGTTTCGCTGAGCTGGAATTTGAAGTGCAGGGCAAAACGTACCGCTCTAACTTCCATCAAAAGCGAGCGCGTGGAAAGCACGATGGCGCATTACAAACGCCAACGTGTGAATTTGCCGATGCTGACACCGACAAAGTCTTAGAAACCATGCTGACCAAGAAGACCAAGTTGGTCGAGCAGGTAACAGGTCTCGATTTCTCTCGTTTCACCAAATCCATCATGTTGTCTCAGGGTGAGTTTGCGGCATTCCTTAATGCCAATGCGAACGACCGCGCAGAGCTACTTGAAGAGCTGACGGGAACAGAAGTCTATAGCCTGATTTCTGAGCGCATCTACGATCATTTCAAGTCTAGTGAAGAGTCGCTTAATCACCTGAAAGCAAAAGCTGAGGGTGTGAGTTTACTGTCTGAAGAGCAAATCCAAGAGCTAACCGCAGAGCGTGAAACGCTAGAAGTCGAGCAGAAGCGTTTGTCTGAGCAGTTAAAAGAGTGGCAAGCTCACCTTAGCTGGTGGAAAGACGTGACCAAAGCTGAGCAAATTATTGCGACCAGCGAGCACGATCTTAAAACAGCTCAAGATGAGCTAGACCGTAACCAACCCTCACTAGAGCGTTTGGCAAACAGTGAACCTGCCGAAAAACTGCGCCCAATGCACAAAGATTTAAAGCGTTGCGAACAAGAGGTGAACACTACTCAAGCTCACTTAGATAACAGCACCAAGTTACTTGCTGTTCGTTATGCGGAAAAGCAAGACGCGCAAACTCAACTGACTCAAAGCAGTGACGCTGTTCAGAAGATAAAAACCGAACAACAAGATCAAGAGAAGATCATTGAACAGGTTCGTCCTCTAGATAACCAAATTGCTGTACTCAAAGATAAGCAAACTGCGGCCGTTAATGCAGCGAATACGCTAAACGAGCAACACACGCAGCAGCGTAATCAACAGGTCGATTTAGTTCAAAACACTGATGCACTGAAGCAACAATATCAACTCAGCACTGAGTACTTAAATACACATCAAGCTGACCAATATCTGGAAAAATACTTAGGTCAGTGGCAAGCAAAGGTAGAGCAAGTTCGTACTCTAGAGCGTCAGCATGCAGAACAGTTAAACTCAGCGAAGCAAGCCTTGTCTGCGGTTGATACTCAGCAAACGATCATCAAATCTGCGCAACAAGCTAAAGCAACGCAAGACAAAACTTTAAGTGAATTGGTTGTGCTAGAGAGTAGTGCAAAGCAACAGTGGGAAGCATTGCAAGGCAACACCAGCGAACAAGTATTGCATGCGCAAAAAGATCTGTTGGAGTTTTGGAATCGCAATACGCACTCATTACTTGAGATCAATCGTGGTTTCCTAAATGCCCAACAACAGCTGTACGTTAAAACACAAACACATCAAACTAACACTCAGTTGGTCGACAAGCTTTCGAAAGAGCGTGAAGTGTTGGTGGAGCGATATAAAGAGAAAGAGACTTCGCTTGAGCGATTAACGCGTTTGATTGATCAAGAAGGCGAGTTGGCGAAATACCGTGCAGCTCTAGAATCAGGCTCTGAGTGCCCGCTGTGTGGTTCAACAGACCATTCGATTGAACAGTCACAAGATATTGCAAATTTGGTTGCTCAAAAAGATAGAGAAAACCTAGAGTTAACGGCCATCAAAAAAGAAGGCCAAGAGCATCGTCAGCAGTTAGATTCTCTTGCCCCTATGATTGCAGCACTTAACGATGGCATTCAACGTGCGCAAGCGGATATTCAGCAAGCTCAAATGAATTGGCAAGGCGTTGTCGGCAAGCTTCAACAGGGCTTATTAGATTTCGCTGGCACGGCTCCAGAGCTAGCTCTGCTAACGATTAACGATTTAGGCAATGAAGCTACAGTCGTGACCTTTGCTCAGCAGTGTGAACTTCAACTAAGTCAGATCTCGCAGCAGCTTAAAGCATTGGCTGATGCCAAAGCGCACTATGCGGAAGCTGAGAAACAACGCTTGTCTGTAAGTGTTATGGCTGACAAGGCGCAATCTAACCTTGAGTTGGCCGAGCAACGCTTAGCGGATCTGAATAAGCAAAACCACATTACAAACGAACAAGTAGCTAAGATAGCTCAAGCGAAAGATCAGCAATGGCATTCGTTGAAAGAGAGCATTGTTCAAACCGCTATCGAAGCACCTGAACTTGAACATATCGATGATTGGTTTACTGCGAAATCACAAGCATCAAGCACATGGCAGCAAACCAAACAGCAACAGGCCGATATTGAGAAGCAACTGATTACTCAAAATGCCGAATTGAAAACCTTAGATGACAAGCTAAGTAGCGCAGAGAAAGAGCTCGCGACACTGACGCAAGAGAGTGAGTCTTTAGTGTTAGAGCTGACTCGTATTAGTGCTGAAAGGGCAGAGTTGTTTGGTGACAAAGACATTCAAGCCACCAGCAATGCGATGAAGCAAAAAGTCACTGAAGCGGTGAATGCATTTGATGCAGCGCAGTTAGTGCTTAACCGCTGCGAACTGGAACATCGAACTGAGCAAACCAAACACATTAGCTTCTCTGAAGAGTTGGCCAGCAAGCAGTCAAGTTACACACAAGTATCGAATGCTTGGTTAGAAGCGCTTAAAACGAGCCCATTCGAAGGTGAGGCTGATTTTGAAGCAGCATTGTTGGATGAAGAGGTTAGAACTCAACTTCAAAGCCTGAAGAAGTCTTTAGACGAAGCGATTGTCAGTGCACAAGCTAGGTTGAACACCGCCAAAACGACGCAAGTGGAGCTACAAAACCACGAAAATGCTAAAGCATGGCAAGAGCAAGACCAACAGCAAGTTGAAGACGCGACAACTGAATGCCAAAACGCACAACAAAGCCATGCGACAAAGATCGGCGCGATTTCTGCCAATCTTGAAACGGATAACCAGAACCGCAGTAATCAGCAAGATCTGTTTAAGCAAATAGACGAGCATCAGGTCGAGTTTGATGACATCTCACGTCTGAATTCACTTATCGGCTCTAAGAACGGCGACAAGTTCCGTAAGTTTGCCCAAGGTTTAACACTAGAGAATTTGGTGTACCTTGCGAACAAGCAGCTGCAGCGTTTGCATGGTCGTTACGAGCTAAAACGTAAAGCCGATGATGGCTTAGAACTGCAAGTGCTTGATACATGGCAGGGCGATGTGATGCGTGACACCAAAACCTTATCCGGTGGCGAAAGCTTCTTAGTGAGCTTGGCGTTGGCCTTAGCGCTTTCTGATCTTGTGAGCTACAAAACAAGTATTGATTCTTTGTTCTTGGATGAAGGTTTCGGCACGTTGGATAGCGACACTTTAGACATTGCGCTAAACGCGCTCGATAACTTGAATGCATCTGGCAAGATGATTGGCGTCATCAGTCACGTTGAAGCATTGAAAGAGCGAGTGCCTGTTCAGCTTAAAGTAACAAAACACTCTGGCTTAGGTGTGAGTGAGATGGAGAAGCAGTACAAGGTTGTCGCTTAACTCCTAGCCATATTCATTAGCGCAGAAATAGAGCTAGACCAAGCAGATCCCCGACTCAGTCGTTCCTCCTTCTCGAGGATGAAGGAGTCGGGAGTTGTCATCAATCATGTCTCGTACTCCCTAACACATGGAACGAACATAATAATTATCGTCATTCCCTAAAGCGAGGGACGATCGTAATAGGGAATCTCTAGTAAACGCAGGGAGTGGACTCATCAAAAAGGATACGGCCATGCACAAGAAGCCCCATTTACCAACTAAGACATGTCCTATTTGCCAAAAGCCTTTCTCATGGCGTAAAAAGTGGCAGCGCTGTTGGGATGACGTGATCTACTGTTCAGAACGTTGTCGTCGTCATAAGCCAACTTTGGCGTAATTTCTGTTCGTTTTTAGAACACGTTAATAGTTTCGTCATTCATTTCTTAAGTTAATATTTCTATCTGTAAGACAACTAATGTATAAAGGCGGCATGAAGATACCTAAAAGAATACAGCCCTTAGTTGACGATGGTTTAGTCGACGAGGTGACAAGCCAATTAATGAGTGGCAAAGAAGCATCAGTGTACATCGTACGCTGCGGCGATACGATCCGTTGTGCCAAGGTATATAAGGAAATAAGCCAGCGCAGCTTTAAAAAAGCAACGGCGTATCGTGAAGGACGAAAAGTCCGAAACAGCCGCCGTGCCAGAGCGATGGAAAAAGGCTCAGGATTTGGACGTGAGCAACAAGAGAAAGTGTGGCAAAGCGCTGAAGTGGATGCCTTGTATAAACTGGCAGAAGCGGGTGTTCGTGTGCCAGTCCCTTATGGCTGTTTTGATGGCGTGCTGCTTATGGAGCTAGTCACTGATGATGACGGTTATGTTGCTCCAAGATTGAACGATGTTGTGATGCCGCCAGAACAAGCAATTGAAGATCATGCAGTGATGATGACTTACGTGGTTAAAATGCTTTGCGTTGGTTTGATCCATGGTGACTTGTCTGAGTTCAACGTATTGGTTGATGAATACGGCCCTGTGATTATCGATCTACCGCAAGCGGTCGACGCTTCGGCTAATAACAACGCCGAGTGGATGTTGGCTCGTGACATCAATAACATCCGTGATTATTACGCTCAGTTTGCCCCTGAATTGGCGAAAACCGAGTATGCCAAGGAAATGTGGGCTTTATACGAGAAAGGCGACTTAAAGCCAGACAGCAAGCTGACGGGCGAGTTTACAGAAACTGACGATTTGGCAGACATCGAAGCCATTATGCAAGAGATAGACGCTGCGCGAATTGAAGAACAACACCGACGCGAGCGTGTTAAAGAAGAAAAAGAAGGTGTCGACGACAGCAAGTTCAATTGGGCTGAGTAGTCGTAATGACCCGTTTTGAGCTTTAGTTAAGCATCAGCCATATATCCCTAAATAATTGATGCATTCGTTCTAAAAATAACCCAACAGAGTAACACTCGTTGGGTTTTCTTTTTTAGCACTCATCAAATTTTACCATTCATCAAAGCCAGCGATTGGTATTCCTCACTACCAGTTTAACTGCTCACCATCGTAAGCGTAGAAGTGCCCACTTTTGTCCGGTGTGGCAGTGCGAATGATATCGACCAATTGATGGGCGACATAGCTCGACTCAAACAACTTACCTTCAGGGACATTGGTCTGAAAAGGCTTCGATAAAGCCGTGTCTGTTGTGCCCGGATGTAGCGCTAACACGGTGCCTTTCTTTATGGTACGTTGCCATTCAATCGACATGGTTTTGATAAACATATTGAGTGCCGCTTTCGATGACCGATAGCTATACCAACCACCTAAGCGGTTATCTGAAATACTGCCGACTTTGGCCGATACCACTGCAAATTTTGGATTGTCACTGGCTTTGAGGATCGGCGTGAAGTGCTTTGCCAGTAATAAGCTGGGTAGGGTATTCACCGAGATGTTTTTCAGGAAGAATTCTGGGTCGATAGAGGACAAATTCTTTTCAGGCCCTAGATCTGGTGTATGAAGCATACCCACGCAATTTATTAACCAATCCAATCTCTCGAACTGAGTGCTTAGCCGCTCAATATCAGCTTCGTTGGTGGCATCGACTTGGTGCCAATTCAAACGGTTATCTTCCAATTTTGGTCGTTGTGAATGATAAGTCGCGTCGACATGTACATCGAGAAAATCAAAGCGAGACAGCTCAGACAGTAGGTGCTTAACCACGGCGAAACCAATACCGCCGCTGCCACCAATGACCAATATGTGTAATCTGAGTTGTTCCACCATTATAAGTTCTCCAAGTTAGTCAGTCGTTGTTCTGCGGTGTCGAGAATCGCTTGTTGGTCTTGCTCGTCCATATTGTCCCAAGAACGATAAAGCATCCCCATTCGAGGGTTGCGATTTAAGGCCTCGCGATGTTTGTTCATGAAGCGCCAGTACAAGCTGTTGAATGGACAAGAACTCTCTCCACTGCGCTCTTTAATTTGGTAATGACAGCCTTTGCAGTAATCACTCATGCGATTAATGTAAGAACCGCTGGCAGAGTATGGTTTGGTTCCGACGATCCCGCCATCGGCAAAAAGTGCCATACCTCGCGTATTCGGCATTTCGACCCACTCAACCGCATCAACATAAATACCAAGGTACCAACTGTCGACTTGCTCCGGAGCAATGCCCGTAATTAAGCAGAAGTTTCCGGTGATCATAAGCCTTTGAATGTGGTGCGCATAAGCAAACTCGAGGGATTGATCAATCGCGTGCTTCATGCAATTCATCTTGGTTTGTCCATCCCAAAAGTAATGAGGCAACTGACGGTCTGCTGCGTAGTGGTTTTTGTTTGCGTAAGCAGGCATGTTCGCCCAATAAACACCGCGTATGTATTCTCTCCAACCTAGAATTTGGCGTACGAACCCTTCGACTTGTGCAATATCGATAGTGGGTGCATTTAGCTTAGAGGAAGCCTGATAAGCCGAAAGTGCCGCATCAATCACTTCTTGGGGGCTTAGCAGTTTGCTGTTCAACGAGAAGGAGAGGCGACAGTGGTACAAACTCCATTTTGAATCATGCTCGGTCGTCATTGCATCTTGAAACTGACCAAACAGCGGTAAACAGACTTGGCAGAAGTGAGCAAGCAGAGACAGGCTTTGCGCTCGATTGACTGGCCATAATAACTGTTCGCCAACTTCACCAATGGTTTGAACTTGATGATGCTCGATGCGTTCTAAAATCGCAGAAATGTCGTTGGCAAACATTAATGGTTGCGGCAAGTTCTCGATGTCTTGCTTCTTTAGCTTCTTACGATT
This sequence comes from Vibrio sp. QJM3NY_39, assembly GCF_057785895.1. NCBI lineage: Bacteria > Pseudomonadati > Pseudomonadota > Gammaproteobacteria > Vibrionales > Vibrionaceae > Vibrio > Vibrio sp. QJM3NY_39. The sequence goes on from NZ_CM173505.1 coordinate 1,703,138, forward strand.
GTTTGCATCGTAATTCCATTTTCCGCCAACCGGTTTACCATCGTCGAGCAGGATGTCGAAACGCTTTCTCATTCGACGATAGAAGTGTTCCATCATGATGTGTTTGTCTTTAGGAAACTGGGTTTCAATCTCGTCAAACGGAAACAGGAAGTGCTCGGAATCGCTACAGCCTTTGGTTACTCCAGTTAACTTCAGCTTTGCCAGTTGTTGGAGAAGTCGATATTCATCTGGCCGTTGGTATTCAAATTTTTCAGCTGCAAACTCGTGTACATAGTGTTGCAATAGAGCATCGAGATTTTCAAATTGAGTCGTGTCATCCAGAGTTAGGTGGAGTACCTGATGATCTTGTTGTTTTAGCTCGTCGGCAAAGTAGCCCATCGCAGAGAAAAACGCGGCCACTTTTTGAATGTGAGATGCAACGTAGTCGGTCTCTTGCTTAAGTTCGGCAATGATATAAATGACGTCGTCATCAACTTGTTGAAACCAAGAGTGCTGGATATTGAGTTGGTCGCCTAAGACAAGGCGCACGGTTTTGAAGTTCATAACACATCCTGATTGTTAGTTAAGACAGGTTCTTTGCTGCTCGCATTCCACTTGTTGATAAACGCATGGTCTGGATCGTACATATCCGTTTGCTTACCCAAATCAAAATGTCGTGATTTAGGTTTGGTTTTAGGCTTAGGTTGCTTAGCATCATTTTGCTTATTGGCTTGGGTGTTTACCTGAGAGTTCAGGGCTCCGGCTATATATGCCCAGTTACCCCAGTTTGATGCCAAGTCATAGTCAATAAGTTGGCTCTCAAAATAGGCTGCGCCGTGTCGCCAGTCGACGCCCAACTCGTAAATCAAACAGCTTGCGGCTAACTGCCTTCCGCGATTGGACATGTAGCCAGTCGCATTAAGCTGACGCATACATGCATCGACAACCGGATAGTTGGTATTGCCACTCTTCCATTTGGCGAAATTCAGGTTCGACGTCGCTGAGGAGTTTGAAGAGTGGAGTTCATGGTTTGAGGTTTCACCGAACAACGAGGAGCCCAGTGACAAACACTTCCAATAGAAAAATTCGCGCCACAACAACTCAAAGTAGATCCAATAGGTTGAATCGTTACTGCCATGTTCGGTTTCGAACTGTTTCAAATGGCGATAAATCGTTTTAGGTGAAACGCAACCGAGCGCTAACCACGGCGAGAACTTGGTTGAGCTTTCGATGCCGTCAAATGCGTTTCGAGTCTGTTTGTAGTTAAGGGCGTAATCATGTGAAAAGTAGTTTTCTAAATGCGCTAGTCCTGCATCTTCTCCACCCAAATAATCACTTGTTATTGCGCTTTCGTCAGTTGGTGAACTGAATAGTGAGGTTGCCGATGTCGGTGCTGATATCGCTATTGGTGTCGCTGCTGGCGGAAGGCGTGAAATAACCGTCTCATCGCCATTAACGCCCAAGTGTTCGACTAGCTTTCTAAACTTGGTAAATGAGCTGGGGACTTTTGATAATTCGAAAGGCAGCTCATGTGAGTCAAACAAGGTGGCGTGGTGTGGCAAGCGTGTTATCAACTCAGCGTGACGACGGAGTACTGAATGAATCAATTGTCGCTCGTCGTAACCGCAATGTGCGTTAGCAAAAAAGTGGGTGACGTGTTGTGTAGCAATGATTTGGCTGAGTGTTTGTTCGGCAGTGTCGGGTGCTAGATGGTTACTGCGGATCACAACCAGTTGCTGTCCAAACTTCACTAAATTGGCTTCTAGATTGGCTATCGATTGTGAAATAAAGGTTTGGCGATGCGCGCCATAACTGTGCTCTTGTGCAAATTCAGTAGAGAAGCGAGATAGCGTAGGTTCGACAATAACGCAAATGAGCTCATCGACCACCTGCGCGGCGTGGTGAAGCAACTGATTATCGTTGATTCTTAAGTCGTTTGTGAAAAGATAGAGACCAATCTTTTTCATTGCTTGCACTCGTGATTTGTTAGTTATTAGACGGTTACGAGTGGATGAGCAAACAAGATCACAAATGATTACGCCGAATGGGTAATGGTTGAATTTGGGGAAAGAAGAGGATTGAGGAGAGAATAGAAGCCAACCAATAATACCGATAGAGGTTGGCTCATCAAGTCTGGCTTTATAAGCCAAAACAGCTATTTGTTAAGAGCGACAGTTTTTAGGAGCAGACAGTCCATAGAAACTCTAGTTCATAGAAGCAGTCAGTCTTTAGGAACGAGCTCTAGTCCATAGGAACGACGAGTATGTCGACAGGAGAAGAGTCTATCAATTGCTTCGAGTGCGAGATGATCTTATGCCAAAAATCATGATGGTGACCACAGAGCATCAGGTCAATGTTGTGCGCTTTTACGGTGTCTTTGAGCTTGTCATTCAAATCACCCGTACCCACAAAGATGTGCTGAACCGGCTGTTTAGCGTAAGCCTCAAACTCTCTTAGTTGTTTTATGGCATCTTCATTGACAGGTAGGTCATTCTCATTTTCTTGAATATCAACGAGTTCTGGGTAGATTTCTCCGTGAGTACCGTCGATATAAACAAATGAAAGTTCCGTTTCTAGTTTGTTCGCGAAGAAGGTTGCTCTATCAATGAGTATTTTTGAGTCATCAGACATTTCAAGTGCGACCAGAATATGTCGGTATTCCATAATTAAAGCCTCTTGTTATTAGTGATGTTACAAGCATAGTTTCTCTCTAAGTAAATGATATCGAAGAGGTCTCATATTGCGTAAAATTATCATTCAAAGATCTTCTAAGTACTCTCGTATTTATATCGCTTTGATTGATAAGAAATTTACAAAAGGTTGTTATAGTGAAGTGAGTTCGATCTTTACGCTTTTTGCTATTAGATAAGCTCGATAGTCCAACTCGTCAATAACCAAGAGGCATCAATGACAGCATTACTCACCATCCCAACTCGAACATTAGGCTTTGACTACGATATTGAGATCCGCGATTGGTCGCAAAAACTTGTCGGTTTTCACGTATTTGAAGATGGTAGACGACCGCTCGATGGTGGTATTGGCTTGAGCTTAAACCTCGTTGAGCAGTTTGATGTGAATGGTCGTTGGTTAGATTCATTGCCAGCTCGTTATCGTGAGATCACCGATGATTTCCCAGAGTATCAATACCAGATGTTGTGGCTCGCGGCGAATACTTATGAAGCTGCTCAACTGCTTGAGTTAAGACCGGTTATCTTGGCGTTAATCTGCATGAAACACAGTGTCGATAACAAGAAAGCATTGGAACTGAGTCGTCTAGGGCAGAAGAGAATCTTAACCAAACTGGGCTTAGACGGCAGTAAAGCCACACTCAAATTTATCGATAAGCTAGAGCTTCATTACAACGTCGGTGATGAGCTTGACCACATTGTGCGAATTCTCGAACCCCTGCAAAGACGTGTTCTTAAATTCAAGCATTACTCCAAAGTTGGCTACACAGCGCTTCGTTTGGACCAAGTTCATCCATTTCTAACCGGCAGTCGATTGGGCATTGCGATGGTGGAAGAGGGTAGGCTTAATGCGCCTTCAAAAATGGCGATGTTCCAAGATGCGATATTGTTAGGACTAGATTTGGAGATGGATGATCCATTACGCGCCATTACCAGTCAGAACTCTTTTGCGATGTTCGAACAACTTCACGATAGATGGACAGAGCAACGTCAACTGCGTCGTTTAGAAGGTAACCGCCCAATGGATAAAGACATTCCTTACCCGGTTCCTTTGCTAGGTAACGACAATATTCATCCACTTACTGATTACTACGACCTTGAACAAGAAGGCGTGGAGCAAAAACACTGCATTGGTGTTTATCACAATCGAATCATGAGCGATCGCTATGTGGTATTCCGCATGTTCAAACCTCAGCGTTTAACCATAGGTCTACGTCGTGTCCCGAGCAAAGCGTTTCCGTTTGAGATTGACCAAATTTGCGGGAAACGAAATGCACCGCCATCGGAGTCTGCTCGCCAAGTTATTCATGATTGGTTAGAAGCGAGTAAGCAAAAGTATCCGAAGCAATAGCTGTGAAGTAGAAGGAATAACAGGATGTTTCAACAAGGCGATTTATGCCCGCATTGTGGTTTGATTATTGTCATGCCAACAGGTTTGCAAGCCGAATGCTTAGGGTGTGGTGAAGAGATCAATCAAGACCCTGCAGACGATTACGACGAAGAAGAGTAACTTTATCTACACTGATATAAACCAAGGCTAGGATGGCCGTATTAGCCCTTCAAAGGATGGGAAGACATGCAGAAAGTAATCTTTAGAAATTGCGATGAGAGTTCGCCATATTGGAGTGATTTAGAGCGCTTGTTTCAAAGTGAATGGTCGGATTTTAAGTTTAAAGATACCTATAAAGACTGCGTACAACTCCCTCCAGTAATAGTAGTGCTTCGCGATAATGTGGTCATTGGTGGCTTGGCATATTCCCATTTTCAGGAACCTCATCAAGTAAGAGATGTGTGTTGATGCTCAATGGCGAGGCCAAGGTATTGCAAGTGAATTGATTAATCGTGGTGTAAAACAGGTTTCTTCTACAGTACAAACTCAACTGTACGTGTACACCAATGTAATGGAACTCTACCAAGGGTTAGGTTGGTCAGTCGTCGATATCGACTCAGAAGCAAACCATAAAGTGATGAGTATAGAGCTTATTCGATAAGCTTAGAGCAAAGCCGACTATTAGGTTATCTACCTATCGAGTATTGAACCTATCTCTTTATCAACAACGTATAATCCTGTTAAATTTTCGTTTGAAATGATACCTATATCGCCTTTAAATCAAACAACTCGCTGTTGATTAAAACGATCACTACGATTTATTGCAGCAGTTGTTGAGCACAAAGCCTATATTGACTAGAATGGCGCACTTTTTTTATTTACGTACATACAGGTAATGAACATGAGCGATACTAATTCAAAACCAGCTTTACCAGATCATCTAGCAGGTAACCCACGCAGCCCACACCACGTGGCTGAGTGTTTCGAATACCCAATCGGCATTCGTCTAAATGGTAAAGAGCGTACTGATGTTGAAGAATACTGCATCAGCGAAGGTTGGGTTAAGATCCCTTCTCCAAAAGCGCTAGACCGCCGTGGTCAGCCAATGCTTATTACTCTAAAAGGCTCTGTAGAAGCTTTTTACATCGAAGAATAATCGCTTTGTGTGACGCGCTAATACTTCGTGTAGTTAGCAAATGTTTTGTCTAATTAGCCAACATAGAGTCACTAAGAGTTATTACTTGAAAGGGTCTAGAGAAATCTAGACCCTTTTTGTTTGCTAAATCTATTAGGCTTATTACCTTTACCAGGCGATACCAGCACCAATTGAGAATTCCAAGTCTTCACCTTCTGCTTTATCGAATCCTGCTGTCACTACAAAGCCGCTGTCCATAATATAGGTGGCATCTAAGCCTCCCACCTGTTTGGTTGATCTGTTAGAGAACTCGCGGCTATCTAAAGTTACGTCTGTATGTGTTCGCTTAATCCCGTAACCGGGAGTGATGTACAAGTTTTCGGTGATTCCAATAGGGGCGTGAAACTGATATTCGTTGTCACGTTGTTTGTATTCGTAAGATTCTTCGTCTTCGTTATAAGCCGAACGAGTAAATTCAATACCATAACCTATGCTACCCGGGCCGCGATATTTTATGTAAGAAGCAGACCAATCACGCCAACCACGTTCAGCCGATAGACCAAATGTAATCGCGGTTTCCTCTTGGTTTTGTTCATAGGCTTGTGCGTTAGACATAGTGAACAACAAGACAGCGGCTAATGTCAGAATGGGAAGCTTTTTGATGGTCATTGGATCTCTCGCTTATGTATACAAAATATCGGCGAATTCAAAGTATTGAACGCCAGTAGATTAGTCACCTAGTCCGGATCTTCCTTGAGCTTTTTGTTAGTGTTTTCTTCGTAGATGTTTTGAACGGCATCCTCTTAGGTTTGAGGATGCCTATTTGTTATGGGAATGGGGGTAATCGTTATTTTAAAGTACGTAGCTTATTGACCTGCATCTTTGCACGAACTTTGGTAACTTCTGCCTGAGAAGGCAAGTTGTCTTTAACCTTATTTTTAATATCCGCAACTGGGATAAAGTTCCACTGGCCGTTGTGATACTTGACCACAAATGTCTCGCGCTCTATTTCTTCACGGAACACCCAAACACCATCGTCTAGGCGTTTAAAGTCGCCAACTACATTTCCGCTAGTGTCTCTAACTGTCCAAAAGGTATGTTCAGTATCAAGATAAGATTCCTTCTCACCTGAGATCATCTTGTCACCAGACCTGATTGTCACATAATCTTCACGAACGATGATTTCACCGACAGGCTTGTCATCTACGTAGATGCTGTATAGCGTTTCTTCATCATTAGAACGTTGTTTAACGGCGCTTATATGAGCATCACCGTTGTCTTTATTAAAGAAAGGAATGTCTCCCAACTCAGGAATATGAACAAAACCTAAATCTGCTTGAGCTATTCTGTCTTTTAACGTTGGGGCATCGGCACCATAACCAGGGTCGGATTCAGGGTTCTCATAACCGCCATCGTTATCTGAATCATCTAGTCCAAAACCTGGATCGATATTTTCGAAACCATAATCACCATCAAATTGAGGTTGTGCTGGTTCTGAACCACCGCCAGATGAACAACCTGCTAAAACAGCTGTAAGAACGAGTGCGATAAGTGATTTGTTCATGATATTTCCTATCATTTGTTGAATTCGTAAGATGCTCACTGACTAACCTCACTACAAGGTGACGGGTATACACCTTGTGTATAGACATTGCTGCATCGCTTGAGGTGTACAATAAACAACCTTGGTAATTCGATAAATAAACGAAAAGAAATACAATACATCACGATCTGCTATGTGTTATTTATGCGATGCATTGCGCAAGCTTATATTCTGACTCATTCACTATGCATGCTCTATGTGTACCAATCTATTGATCTGATAACTACCACACTGAAGTTCCGAACATTCTGTTAAGTGAAATTGATAATAAATTGCTCACTCGAAAGTATGATTTATATACAAATGCCTTCCTCGAATAAGAAACCAACAAACAAAAACATGAAGCGCAGTCTAATTAAATGAAACTAAAGTGCTGTATTTAAGGTTATTTATTGTTAATGGCTATCTCTATCACAGAAAATAATCCTGAAGCACATACAATTCCCAGGCTTTCGAATGAGCGCTAAATTTTTTCGTTCGAGCATTTTATTTCTATCGCCCAATACACATGAGGTTCCTATGTTTGGAATATTCAAACCTATGGCGCATATCGATCGCTTATCTACCGATAAGATCGATAGCACCTACACACGATTACGATGGCAGCTTTTTCTCGGCATCTTTGTTGGCTATGCCGGTTACTACCTAGTCCGCAAAAACTTCAGTTTGGCGATGCCATACCTGATTGAGCAAGGGTACAGTCGAGGAGAGCTAGGGATTGCTTTAGCAGCAGTATCCATCGCTTACGGTTTATCTAAGTTTTTGATGGGAAGCGTTTCTGACCGTTCTAACCCTCGTTATTTCCTCAGTGGCGGCTTGTTAATGTCGGCGTTGGTCATGTTCTGCTTTGGTTTCATGCCATGGGCAACAGGCAGCATCACTGCAATGTTTATTCTATTGTTCTTGAATGGTTGGTTTCAGGGCATGGGCTGGCCGGCTTGTGGACGAACCATGGTTCACTGGTGGTCGCGTAAAGAACGTGGTGAGATCGTATCGGTATGGAACGTTGCTCACAACGTGGGTGGCGGCTTGATTGGCCCAATGTTCTTATTGGGACTGTGGGCTTTTAACGATGATTGGCGAACCGCTTTTTATGTTCCTGCATTTTTTGCCACTCTCGTTGCTATTTTTGTTTGGTTCACCGTAAGAGATACACCTCAATCTTGTGGCTTACCACCGATTGAAGAACACAAAGACGATTACCCAGACGACTACGACACGTCCCATGAGAAAGAAATGACGGCGAAAGAGATCTTCTTTAAGTACGTTTTCTCTAACAAGTTACTGTGGTCAATCGCGATTGCTAACGCGTTTGTTTACCTTATCCGCTATGGCGTACTCGATTGGGCTCCAGTTTACTTAAAAGAAGCAAAAGACTTCTCAGTAGATAAATCGTCTTGGGCTTACTTCCTGTATGAGTGGGCAGGTATTCCTGGAACGCTACTGTGTGGTTGGATTTCAGATAAGTTGTTTAAGGGCCGACGCGCACCAGCAGGGATCCTGTTCATGGTTCTCGTTACTGTCGCTGTATTAGTGTACTGGCTAAATCCGGCAGGTAACCCAACGGTTGATATGCTGGCACTTATCGCGATTGGTTTCCTTATCTATGGACCAGTAATGCTAATTGGTTTGTATGCACTTGAACTTGCACCTAAGAAAGCGGCAGGTACGGCTGCGGGTCTTACTGGCTTGTTTGGTTACTTAGGTGGCGCAGTTGCTGCCAATGCCGTGCTTGGTTTTATGGTTGACCATTACGGCTGGGATGGCGGCTTCATTATCTTGGTCGGTGCTTGTGTTGCTTCAATAATTTGTCTGCTTTATGCCTTCTTAGGAGAGCGTGAACACCACAAACAAAAAGAACTCGAACAACAGAAAGAAGCATTAACTCAGTAGTTCATTAACTGGACAACGTCATACTAATAAACAACAGAGGCAGGTATATCCTGCTTCTGTTTTATCAAGGGAAACAATAATGAAAACAACGTCACTGTCTCTGACTTTATTAGCTCTTAGCTTATCTGCAAATGCGTTCGCCGATCCTTTAGTGATTGCACATCGTGGTGCTTCTGGTTATTTGCCCGAGCACACATTACCGGCTAAAGCACTCGCTTACGCAATGAAACCTGACTATATCGAACAAGATGTAGTGATGACCAAAGATGACCAATTGGTGGTTTTGCATGATCACTATTTAGATCGCGTCACCGATGTCGCGGATCGTTTTCCAACACGCGCTCGTGCAGATGGCCGTTACTATGCGATTGATTTTACGCTTGCCGAGATCAAATCATTAAAAGTGACTGAAGGCTTTAACCTAGATGACCAAGGTAATCGAGTGGCTGGGTTCCCAGCACGCTTCCCAATGTGGCAGTCTGATTTTCGTGTCGCTACATTTGCAGAAGAAATCGAGCTGATCCAAGGCCTAAACAAGACCTTAGGTTATGACGTGGGCATTTATCCTGAGATTAAAGCACCTTGGTTCCATCGTCATGAAGGAAAAGACATCTCTAAAGCTGTGCTTGCCACCTTGCAACAATATGGGTATCTATCGAAAGACGACAAAGTGTATTTGCAGTGTTTCGACGCCAATGAATTGCAACGCATTAATGATGAGTTAATGCCAGCTATGGAAATGGACCTTAAGCTCGTTCAGTTGATGGCTTACACAGACTGGAATGAAACCATGACTTACAAGGGCGATAAAGCGACGCCGTACAGCTATGACTGGATGTTTGAGAAGGGCGGAATGGCAAAAGTCGCTAGCTATGCTGATGGTATTGGCCCATGGAAACCTATGCTGGTGGACGATGCATCGACCAAAGATAACATCATTATTAAACCATTGATGAAGTCAGCAAAAGACGCTGGCTTAGACGTTCACCCGTACACGTTCCGTGCTGATCCAGGAAGAATCCCAGCTTATGCTGATAACTTTGATGGCATGTTGGATGTCTTCTACAACCAAGTCAAAGTCGATGGTGTGTTTACCGACTTTCCGGACAAAGCGGTCGACTTCTTAAAACGTTAATTTCCTGCTCAGTTACGAGGTACTAGTAACGAGATACGAAGAGCTAAAAGCACAGCCTAAAGGCGCTTTTAGCTCTTTTAACTTTTTGGCTCTTCTTGTACTGGCCTCGAAATCCTACCCATACTCTTCTTTCTCAGCCCACATTTTGATATTCACTCGGTTTACAGCAATAACCTGACTTGATAGGTTACTCCCAATGCAGCCAGATGCTTAATCTATAAGTATTTATCGGCTCAACCTAATATTGAACTTGGAAAGATCATGGAAGAAAGAAGTAAAGCTTATCTTGATAGGTACCTCAACACATTGCCAGCGGACGTTGCCTCGCAATACACCTCCTTTAGTGCTGATTATTACTGCGCCGACGAGTACAACGCCAACCTTTGCGCGCAGTTGATTTTAAAAGGTGAAAAACAGGCGTCCTGCGGCCTTGAACACTGGTATACCTATGAAGGCGAGACGAGACCCATAGTAGGTCACTTACAAGTCGTCACCGATTGGGATGGTGAGCCTGTCTGTATTGTTGAGATCACGTCGGTGTCGTCGTGCAAATACAACGAAGTGAGTGCGGAGTTTGCTGCTGCAGAAGGCGAGGGTGATAAAACACTAGAATGGTGGAGAAAAGCTCACTGGAACTTCTTCTCTCGTGAATGTGAAGAACTCAAGATCTCACCAAGTGAAGACATGTTACTTGTGTTAGAGCGCTTCAAAGTAGTTTATCAGTAATACAGTAACCGTGAGTGTCTTATTGAATCACAAGGCTTGGCGCTTTAGGTGTCTTTGACTAAAGCAAGATAACTAGATACCGCACCGCTATTGTCCTTACCAAACGTCACAGCGACTCCACATTTGGGCTATGTTGAACAAAATAGCTACGAACTCTACTTTGATATCGCTTTCAACAACATTCTGTCCTATCAAAGAGATGGCCTATAGCGATAGAATCTGCCCAAAGCAAAAAAAAAAGAGGTAGAGAAGTATGAGCTCAACAATCAGAGAAGTCGCGGTAGAAGATGCACAAGGCATTATTGATGTATTGAATCCAATCATTATCGAAGCGCGTTATACGATCTTAGATCAGACTTTTACTGTTGATGAAGAAAAGGCATTCATTGAGTCGTTTCCAGAACGTGGTGTATTTAGCGTTGCAGTCAACGAGATGACAAGTCAGCTGCTTGGTTTTCAGAATGTAGAACCATTTGCTACTTACACTAAGGCCTTTGACCATGTTGGTATTATTGGTACTTATGTTGATGCAAATAGCCGTGGGCAGGGTGTTGCAAAACAGTTGTTTGATTACACATTCAAAGCAGCCAAAGCCAAAGGTTATGAAAAGCTTTTCGCCTATGTAAGAGCAGACAACGAGCGCGCGTTAGCGGTATACCTTAAGCAAGGTTTTGAAATAGTCGGAACGGCTAAGAAACACGGTAAGATCGGCGACCAGTACTTTGATGAGATCCTTATTGAGAAGTTTTTATAGGCTCGTTTAAATACTAGATAATTCATCGTATGCAGGAGGCAAGATGACAAAGCTAATCGAATTAACAGAAATAGTCTTATTCGACTGGGGCAATACGCTAATGGTCGATTTCCCCGACGCACAAGGGAAGATGTGTGGCTGGGAAACCGTACAAGAAGTGAGTGGTGCTCGTGTATTACTGGCTGAACTCTCCAAAAATCATCAAGTCTATGTTGCCACCAATGCCGGTGATTCAAGTAAAAACGACATCATTCGAGCCTTTGAGCGTGTTGGCCTGTCTCAATATATCTTGGGCTATTTTTGTAATGCGAGCATTGGCTTTTCTAAGTTCGAACCGGAGTTCTATCCCGCCATCATTTCTAAGCTCGGTGTTGAACCACAACACATCACAATGGTGGGTGACACCCTAAAGAAAGACATTTACCCAGCACTTGAAGCGGGTTTGCAAGCGGTGTGGTTGAATACGGAAGGAGTTGAGCTTAAGTCAGAGCATCCGCGTATCGTGCAAGTTCAAAGTCTAAGTGCACTGTTGGAGAAGCGCGATTAACTACCTGATATTAAGTTCAGATAATTCGCTTGTCCGTTTTGACACCAACTTCTCATCTCTTTGTTATTTAATCCTCTAAGCTAAGTCTAGTTTCCACTATGAGGGCTAGGCTATGAATATCGAACGTCACGGAATATCGGTTGGAATTGAACGTGTTAGTGGTGAAACCATTGTTGTGTTTAAAGCGAAAGGTAAACTCACACATGATGACTATCAAGCAATGATGCCAATTCTAAATACCACGCTAGAAGAACTCGATTCATCCGAACTCAAGATGCTTGTCGACATCTCCACTTTAACGGGGTGGGAGTTGCGTGCTGCTTGGGATGATTTCAAATTGGGGTTAGAGCTCAATTCGAAGATAGACAAAATCGCGATTTATGGTGATAAAAGCTGGCAAGAATTCGCTTCAAAAGTAGGGGGCTGGTTTGTGTCCGGTGAGATAAAGTCATTCGAAGAGCATGACTCTGCGCTTCAGTGGCTAGTCGATTGATACTATTCGCGGGCAGCTAGAGAGTAGTTCGTAAACATCGCCAATGACAGTTGATGAGCATTGTCTCAAACGCTGTCATTTTTCGTTTTGGTTATGATATTTCCTATTCGATTCAATAGAGCATATTCATTCCAGCGTGTAACATACGCAGGCTTGGTTTGGTCGTGACTAGTAGCGCGGCCAGATTCAGTAAAAACGAGAATTAAAACAAAAATAAGGTCTAACGACATGCATAAGGTAATTGATAAGCTGGCTTGGATATTCATCAAAGACGGCAAGTTGTTGATGGTGAGATCAAAAGGCAAAGAACTGTTCTATCTACCGGGTGGTAAGCGTGAAGCGGGCGAAAGTGATGAGCAAGCACTGGTTCGCGAAATCAAAGAAGAGATCTCGGTAGATTTGGTGCCTGATTCCATCAAATACGTTGAGACGTTTACAGGCCAAGCTGACGGTAAAGCAGAAGGCGTATCGGTGCAATTGACTTGTTATCTTGCTGATTATACTGGCGAACTGTCTCCAGATGCCGAAATTGAAGAGCTTAAGTTTGTGGATGGCAACGACAGAGCAGTATGTTCACTGGCGGCACTGGTTGCGCTTGATTGGTTAGAAGCGAACCAGTATTTACCACTTATCAGTAAATAATGGTTCGTTAATACAAAACGACTGTTTAGTCAGGATCTTTATAGATCAGTGCTTATGAAAAGCTTGAAGGGCGACTGTCTTTCATCAGAATGTCGAGTTTTCTTTGAGCTTTCTTCGTGTCTTGTAAATCCACCACCTCAATCATTTCACACTCATCTCGTACCATCTCATTAATCAGGCTTGGATAGTGTCTGCAATCTTCTGGTCGGTCTAAGTAAATACTACAGGTGTACTTGGCTTGAGCCTTGGTGTCTTTCGTCGGAACTAGCTCCAGAAAAGGGCAGCGAGTTAAACGTTCACCAGATTCAGGGTCGAACCATATCTCGCTTCCTCGAACATATTCAAAGATGTCTGGGTTGAACAACTCCCACAAATCAATCTCTTCTTGCGTTGCGGCAAGGTCACCATCTCCGTATTTGATACAGCATTTCCCGCATTGATTACAATTTTTCATTAGTGACTTCATTGGTTGGTGAGCTTTTATCATTTTACCACTGATAGGCGTGGCACGTTGACTTTGTTGTTCATGGTTAAACTGTTTCGGGAAGGAGCCTAAAATAGAAGTACTTAATATTACTTTAACTACCTAACACCACTCCAAACAAGGCTGTAAACAGTGATACAATTTGCGCCTAGTAAGTTATTAAAACAAGGCATAGAAATGAGAACCGTATACACCACCGAAGGCGATATCAACGCAAAGAAACAGAAAGACGCTTACCCAAAGTTGGCGCTATGTGATAACTGCGTTCGAGACTATGTGGTGATTGCTCAAGGCGAACGTACCTACAAGCCATGCGCAAAATGTGGCGCTGACGATTAATGCGCCTTGATAAATACCTATGCAAAAGCACTGAACTAACCAAGCCTGAAGCGATTGAACGCATCCATAATGGCGAGGTGAACGTAAACTGCGAGATTGTCACCGATGAATCGACTCAGGTTCATGAAAGCAACACCATCTTGTTAAATGGGACGCAGCTTGAGTTACGTGAATTTCGATACCTTTTAATGCACAAGCCAGCGGGTACTATTTGCTCCAATATCGATGAGGTTTATCCTTCGGTGTTCAACTACATCGAGGTAGACAAAGCATCAGAACTGCACATCGCAGGGCGCTTAGATGCAGACACAACAGGCTTAGTCTTGATTACCGATGATGGGCGCTGGTCATTCAATATCACGCTGCCAACCAAGTCATGTAAGAAGGTCTATCGCGTGACATTGTCACGAGATATCAAAGACGATGTCGCTGACAAGTTCAAAGCGGGCATTCAATTGCAAGGCGAGCAAAAACTGACGCGTCCGGCAGAGCTCGAAGTGATTACCAGTAAAGAAGTGCTGTTGACTATTACAGAGGGTAAGTTTCATCAAGTAAAACGAATGTTTGCCGCGGTAGGGAATCGAGTTGTTGGCCTTCACCGTGAACAGATTGGTGATGTTCGTTTAGATGTTGAAGCAGGCCAGTGGCGTTATTTAACCCAAGCCGAAGTCGACTCATTTCAGCAGGGCTCTGAATAAACGCTGTAACCACTTAAGGCGTTAAGCGTGGCAGGAGCAGAATATCAACCCTATAAGGATGTAGGATGGAAAACCTCAAAGTCTCAGAAATTAAGTCTTTCGTACCCACGAAAGACTTCGATTTATCTAAACGTTTTTACCAGTCAATCGGCTTCGAAGTGATGTCTGAATTTCACGATATCGCCTATCTACGATACGGCAGTTGTGCCTTCCTTTTGCAAAACTTTTATGAACCTGCGCACTGTCACAATTACATGATGCACTTGCTGGTTGAAGACATAAAAAGTTGGTATCAACACATCCAAAACTCTAATGTAGTGTCGGAATTTGAAGTTACTGTTTCCGAGGTTGTTGAGCAGCCTTGGGGAATGCTTGAGTTTTGTATCACTGACCCAAATGGTGTGCTGTGGCGTGTGGCTGAAAACATCAGGCCGCGTTAATTCATCCAACTTGCATTGAGGCCAGTGAAAACTTCAAATTATTCATCTGTTTCTTTATTTATGCCGACATAAGGCAATGATAAAATAGGTTCAAACATGGATATAAAGGCTAAAATGCACAGCCAAGACGTTTACTACTGTGACGACGTTGATTTGGTTACTGAGCAAACTCAATGCTTAGAAGTGCTATACGATTTTAACCACACTCGTCCTAGTGAAGGGGATAAACGACAACAAATCATGAAGCAACTGTTCGCCGAAGTCGGTGAGGGCTGTTACATCGAGCCGCCGTTACGCGCGAACTGGGGGCGTCACACCCACTTAGGCAACAACGTATACGTTAACTTCAATCTAACTCTGGTCGACGACACAGACGTATTCATCGGCGATAACGTGATGATTGCGCCTAACGTAACTATCGCGACAGGCACACATCCCATTAGCCCTGAACTTAGGCTCAAAGCCGCGCAGTTCAATGTGCCTGTTCGTATCTGCAAGAACGTATGGCTTGGCGCACACAGCGTAGTACTTCCTGGTGTCACCATTGGTGAAAACTCGGTTATCGGAGCGGGCAGCATAGTCACCAAAGACATCCCAGCTAATGTGGTTGCCGTTGGAAACCCTTGCAAAGTGGTACGTGAAATCAATGAGCACGACCGAGAGTATTACCATAAAGATCGCCGCATTCCAGATGAACTAAAGTAAGCGATTTTTCACACGCCTGAAATTAGCTGTGACATAAGCCATTGTTATGCAATGGCTTGGTTGTATATTGCTTGTCTATCTTAGAAACTAGACAAAATTATTCTGGAGTTAAGTGCAGAGTTTTTCGGTTTAATAGCTGTTAAATTAATTCAGAGGTTCCATGGACAAATTAGAAAAGTATCTGCTAAAGCGAACTCTAGCGAAAGTGGTCAAAAACAATTGTCCTACTCGTATTCCTCGTTCTGGCAAAGCTGGAGCTAAGATTCGGTGTTACTCAACATACATAAAACTTGGGGGGCAATACGAGTTATTGGTAAAAGACTTTGATGGTGAGAACTTAACGGGCTACCAATATAGCAAAGAGCTTGATAGGTATGATGAAGAAGTAACTATCCACGTCGACTGGCTTACTAACGATAGCTTAGAGATTGAGCAATACATTGGCTACTTTTCAGTAACCTACACAGGTTTATGGGATTTCGTCCTGTTCGAAAATACCAAACTAATGGCGTTACTTGCTTTTTATCGAAGAAATAAAAGTAACCTTGCACAATATCTATTTAATAAGCGCCAAGTTGAAAGCAAAAAGCGGCACGAACTCCTTAAGTTTCTCATAGGGAATTATGGCAGCATGAAACAAGAGTTTCATTTGATAACTTTGTTGCATCAGGTTTACAGTGCACACATGTTTCGTCACCCAGATAAAGATAAGCTTAAGGAATTACTAGACCTACAACTTGATTCATTCGTACAAACAGGGGAGTTAGTATTTAATAACGGTGCTTATCGCTTAACGGGCAGAGCAATCATTACCTTAGAAAACTTTCAAATTGAAGCTAGACGGCATAAAGTTTCAGTGGTTCAACAGTGGCTTATGATCGCTCTTACACTAGTGTTAGCATTTATCGGGTTAGTTCAGGCCAAAGTAATTGAACTGCCTGTGTTACTAAGCTTGAAAAATTAACATAACAATCTGTTTAAGAGAGAATCGCAACACTTAGCATTTTTTGCCATCCGTAAATACGGCATTAAGCATCACACGAGGTTTTATAATGGGAACTGTAATCGGTTTGGTGATTCTAGCTGCTATAGACTGGTATTTTGTTCGTAAAACAGGGCTCCATATTCACCAATGTATCTCTAAAAAGTATGCAACGCATCTGTTGGATAAGGAAAACAAAAAATAGCCTTTTCTTATTAAGTCATAGGTATAAAAAACGTTATCTGCTATTCATTTACACACATTGCAAAGATTGGAGGATTCATGAAAGGTAAAGGAAAGTGCCTATGTGGCTCGGTTGAGTTGGAAGTAGAGTACGCCAGTAATGAATTGGGGGCTTGTCATTGTAGTATGTGTAGAAATTGGTCTGGCGGTCCGATGTTAGTCATTGATTGCGCTGATTCCGTCAAAATATCAGGTGAATCAAATGTAGTGAGATATAAGTCGTCCGATTGGGCTGAGAGGGGGTTCTGCGGTAAATGTGGTACGCACTTGTTTTATTTTTTAGTGCCAAATAATCAGTATCACCTTCCTGTCGGGTTATTGATGTCTGGGGATGACTACAAGTTAACTCATCAAATATTCATCGATGAAAAGCCCGAATACTACGAATTTAAAAATGAAACACAAAATATGACTGGTGCAGAAGTATTTGCTCACTTTGAAAGTGGAGAGTAGCACTTAGTTTTTATTAGCTTAAGACTAATTCCCAACACTCGGCATTTTTAGTTTCGGTCGAGTTTTGTATTTGCGGTGTTCTGGTTAGGTAGTAGCGTTGCTCACGCTTAACGTCCCAGCATCAACCCCCAATTTGAAGTGCCTCGAAACTCGATTGTGTGAACTCCGAATAGCTGAATAGTTACTCTAATATACACTGAGTTTTCTAATGGCTCTTAGGGGGCGGAAATGACAGATATGGCAATATCAAGTTACCTTGGCTGGTTGTTACTTCTTATCGGTTGTTATCCTTTCTTTCTTGTTGGTGTCAGTATGTTTTTCTATGATGCAGAGCGTAAACAAGCATTAAGGTGGTTGAATGGAGTTAGTTTTCTATTGGCTGCATTCCTTCTTTACATGCATATGCAGACAGAAGTCATCTATGATCGGGAACTGCTCGAAGCCTGGTATCGTGTTAAACCAGAAGATAGGCCTCAATAGAAAGCACATAACAAGTGATTAATATCCATATCAGGATGATGCTAAACGATTGGCATTTCTAGATCGAATCAACTTTAGTGTTTTCGGTACATGGTTGAGGTGAGGTGGTCGCGATGTCAGCCACTTCAAGCGGCGATAACTCGTCTATCCAATTATGGTTATCCGAGTGAACCATGTTCTCTTACAAAGTGTTTGACATTTTAGATATTCAAATGTTGAGGCTCCGATGAATTTTCTCCGTAAGTATAAAATCAGCTTTCTTTTCTGTGTTAGTGGCCTTTTGTGTTTCATTGCTTATAACACCATAGGTTCATACGTAGATGAAAATGGTTTGTTGGTTGAGCCATTCGGGCTTATTCCTCTATTTTGGCTTTTTGAGCTACTTGCGTTGATGGCTTTGGTTGTGACCTTCGTTAGACACAGAAAGTGTCAGTAGACCAGTTAAGCTGTGAGTAAACGAAGATGTTTCGTTATCACAAACAACTTAGGCGCGATTCGGTACGCGTGGCATTTTTGGCATGCGGCGGTATTGGTGTTTCCAATCGTTTTAACTTCAGTGGGTTAGCTGTTAAATTTGAGAGTATTGGTAGCGTTGCAATCTGCTCAAGCGGGCGTTATGTTACTAATTGAATTCAACGTTTATAAAGGATGAACATGGTAGTACTTAGAGGAATGCTCCAAGACGAATATCCAGCTTATTGTCAGTATTTTATTGACGATTACAGTCAGGAAATAGCTAGAAACTATGGGCATTCTTTAGACGTTGCAGTCGAATTGGCAAAGAAGGACTTGCATCGTAGCTTCCCTAATGGACTAGAGGGCAATGAGCATTCGCTATTATGCATTGATGCTGAAGTCGATGGTGAATGTAAGCTTGTGGGTTACCTATGGCACTCAGTCAATATTGGGGATAAATCTACGTTTATCTATGACTTTTTCATTTCGAAGGAACATCGAGGTCTAGGTTATGGTACTCAATCAATTTCTGCGTTAGAGACCCAACTACTCACTATTGGTATCAATCAAATAAAACTGAGGGTCGCATACCATAATGAGCGGGCGCTTAAGTTGTATAAAGAAGTTGGCTTTGAAGTTACCGGTTTCAATATGTCTAAGAAACTAAGCGGGTAGCCTCAACATATCAAGCAACATACATAGACCGGCAGGTTTCATTTAAACATGGAGTGAAAATATGAAGTCAGATTTTTCAAAACTTGCGACAACCGAGTACGGAAACATATTAAGTAACGACCACTTTATTAATTTTAGTATTGGTCCTCTTTGGCAGGGAATGCCGCCAATTTTTGGAGAAGCGTTTACTGTCCAGTTAACGTCTGGTGATAATTTAATGCTTCATTCAGCCATATACGAAGCACCAGAAGGTTCCATCATTGTAGTGGATGGAGTTGATAGCGAATATGCAGTAGCCGGTGGGAATGTATGCGCAGTCGCTAAGAGTCGAGGTATCAAAGGCTTTATTATTGATGGTGTCATTCGAGATTTGAGTGAAATTTCAGATATGAAGTTTCCAGTTTTTGCGAAAGGTGTTCATCCAGTACCGGGAAAGAAAGAGGTCTATTCTGAATTGGGCGCTCCAATCACTTGTGGGGGAGCAAAGGTCTCTACGGGAGATATCATTGTTGCTGATGTAGAGGGTATTGTCGTTATTCCTAAATCAAGAAAAGATGAAGTGTTTCTAATGGCTTCAAAGAAAGTAAGTGACGAAGCTTCATTAACACTCGCTGAGTGGGAAACGAGTCATAGGACTAAAATAGCCCAAGCAATAACGTCTGCGAAACAAAAAACTTAATTGGTCCAGCAAGTTGATTTGTAACGCGTGGCATTTTTCATCGATTAACAAGCATTAGACGACAACGAATAAATTCACCGATGGAGAAGACAGTGATCGTAAGGACTGCGACGAAGTATGAAAATAACGACGCTGGTTGATAATATTCGACTGGATAATCGGAAAGGCTTAACCGTTGAGCGCGGGCTATCACTGCATATTGAAACCGAGAAGCTAAAGATCTTATTCGATATGGGAAGTGGCGATACGTTTTGTAAAAATGCACCATTACTGGGTGTTAATAGGTCACGATGAATAAACAAAAACTAAAGAGCCTCATTCAACAAGTTCCTGAGCTAATCGAAACAGCCAACGTATGTCGTGAGGTGGGCTTGCCAAACTTCTATATTGCAGGCGGCGCTATCACTCAAATCATCTGGAATGATATCGAAAACAAACCGCTTCTAGATCAAGTCAAAGACTTCGATGTTGTCTATTTCAATAGTACCTCAGCTATCACCGAAGATGAGTTCAAAAGCCGCATTCGTTCGCGGTTAAGTCATTGTGTCGACGTGGACGTAAAGAACCAAGCGACCATTCATGAGCATTACGCTAAGAAGTTCGGTTGCTTCATTCAACCATACGTACGTGCGGAGCAAGGTATCGAGTCTTGGCTCTCTGCGTTTGCTATTGGCTTTACTCTGGATGATTCAGGCGATATCAAGTTGTTTGCACCATACGGTGTAGAGGACGCTTTTGATATGCTGATTAAGCCGAATAAGCGAGCAATGACAGAAGCAAATTACAACAAAATGACCATTGGCTATAAGGCCCGATGGCAGCAAGTAAAAGTGATCCCTTGGGATTGAACGATAGAGCTTTACGAGATTATTCTCAACATTTGGTATTTAACTCGGCTTGGCGTCAGTGGTAAGTTTGAACGCAATCTCAGCATTGTTAATCACTTAGCTGTACGTTTGTCACTTGGTAAGAATTAAGGAGTTTTAAGTGAGTCAGGAAGTAAGAGTAGGTGTAGCTGCGGTTATTCTACGTGAAGGACGAGTGTTACTTGGAGAGCGAATAGGTTCCCACGGGGCTCATACGTGGGCAACGCCGGGCGGACACCTTGAATGGGGTGAAAGCATTGAAGAGTGTGCTAAACGTGAAACACTCGAAGAGACTGGCTTGGTCGTTAGTGCATTTGAGAAGCTCACTTTTACCAATGATATTTTTGAGAAAGAGAACAAGCACTATATAACACTGTTTGTTGTTGCTTCTGATGCTAACGGCGAACCGCAGGTGACAGAGCCTGATAAATGTAAGCAATGGGAATGGTTTAAACTAGATGAGTTACCTGAACCACTGTTTCTTCCTCTGACGAATTTGCTTAACGATCCGGTCATCCTTGGGAAGTTAGCGCAGTAAAACAAATTGTTAGGCCGTTGCTATGTGAATACAGGGAGTAATCAAATGGAACTAAAGTGTCACTGTGGAAGCGTGAGTTTAGAACTGAGTTCGCTTCCAGATGAAGTCGGGGAGTGCAATTGTTCTATCTGCCGTCGTTATGCTGCCGTTTGGGCGTATTTTTCTCCGGAGCAAGTTCAAATCAACTTGAGCGATAAAACTGAGTTTTATTGTTGGGGCGATAAAGAAGTCGAATTTCATCGCTGCAAGTTGTGTGGATGTTTAACGCATTACGTAACGACAGAGAAATGCTCCGCAGATATCTTGGCTGTGAACATGAGAATGGCCGAAAATGAAGTGCTTGCAAGCCATCCCAGTTCGTAAGATCAACGGCGCAGCGTACTAAGTCAACTAACAAGGTACTTTCACTACGCCTTGCAGTATTGAAACGGTAGATTTGGTCGTATTAAGGAGAAGTTCGATGTTCAAGTGTCCAAATTGTGGGGCGTCGGTTTCTATTAAAGAGAAATCGAAGCTACATCCTTCCAAGCACATGCCATGTAAACAATGCGCTCAAGTATTGAAGCCTTTTACTATTTATTACTATTCACTCTTTTTTATTGCCCCTTTTACGGTTTCGATTTCAATGAATTATGCAGGGTTTAGCACTTTAGGTGCCATGGTGCTTAGTTTTACATTGTTTTACGTGCTGTTAGTGTGTCAGCCAATAAAGAAAGTAACGCAATAGCCCTCTAGCATTAAAAGAAGATGACTAATCAGCAATAAAATAATGAGACAGGTAAATCATGACATTACGAGTAGTTCCAGAGCTTTATTGTTTCGATATTAATGTGAGCAAATCCTTCTTTGTCGATGTGTTGGGGTTTGAAGTGAAATACGAGCGCCCAGATGAAGAGTTTGTTTATCTAACGCTTAATGGTGTTGATGTGATGCTTGAAGGGATTGCGGGAAAAAGTCGAAAATGGCTTTCAGGTGATCTGGGGTTTCCGTTAGGGCGTGGTGTTAACTTCCAATGGGATGTTATCGATATCGAACCTCTATATCAGAGAGTTAACGAAAGCGCCGCTGATTCTATTTACTTAGCGTTAGAGTCAAAGTCTTATCAATGTGGGGATTCGATCGCGACTCAGAAGCAGTTCATCGTTCAAACTCCTGACGGTTATCTCTTTAGGTTCAGCCAAGATATTCGTTAACACATAAATATTATTGGTTACTTACTACGAGAAACATGGCTAACTAAGTACCTGCTTAAACAAGGAGAGTAGAGTGGTCAACATTCGGGAAATGGCAATTTCAGATTACGACTCAGTGATCGCGTTATGGTGCCAGACAGAAGGAATGAGTATTCGAGATTCCGATTCGAAAGAAAGCATTGCGAGCTATTTAGCTCGTAACCCCGGTCTGAGTTTTGTGGCTGAAAGCAACAACGAGATCATTGGCGCTGTGTTGGTCGGAACGGATGGGCGTCGTGGGTATTTACAACATTTAGCTGTCTCGGCCAACTTCAGAGGGCAAAAATTAGGTTGTAAGCTTGTCGCAGAGGCGGTTAACGCACTTGCAGGGCTAGGTATTCCCAAGACCCACTTGTTTGTTTATAACGACAACATCAATGCTCAACAGTTTTACGAACAGTTGGGCTGGTTTCCCCGAGATGAAGTTCGAATGTACTCGTTTAATAGCTCGGATAATAGTAACGTTTAGCCTTATAAGTTAGCGTTGGCTGAGCTTGAATTTGCAACAGGTTCGCGCGCATCCGTCTAATATCAAAAAATCCTTGGAGTATTTAGAAATGTTGTTTTCTAGTCTGTCTAAATCATTGGTTCATGGCTCCGAGTTATGTTCTGAGCTGCTCGATTTCTTAACCGAGCATAAGAGTGACTTCGAAGAAAAGTTAATCCCTGACCTGTCATACATCGATGATATGGCACATGTGGTGAACGGTATTAAAATCAAAGACGTTCTACACATCAATTCGAATCAATACCGACTTCAATATTCGTTTGATTGGGAGCTATTTCTCGGCTGTTCAGATAGAAACGAAATCGGTGTAGAGAATGGAAGTGTGCTATTCACTCTTGAGGACAATAATGTTCTTAATATCAACTTCCCAAACTACGGTTCTCGAGATACTAGTGATGAGCTTTAGTCGGTTCATATTAACTTGTTTTATTCTGAATCATCGGTAACAACGAAGAAGAGGTAAATTTGAGTCCAATCGCTATCCTTGTCCATGTCCCAAATATTGAAGAAGGGCTGAACTGGTACCAGAAAGCATTTCCACATGCCGTTGCCATTTATCATCCAGATTCTGATTTTACAGTTTTGGATCTTAATGGGTTCTCTATTGAAGTTGTGCAAGCTGACAATAGAGTTAATGCAGGTAAAAAAGGAACAGTACTGTATTGGTCAGTCGACAGCGTTGAAGAATCTCTTGTTTATTTTCAGTCAATTGGGGCAACGTTATATCGTGGTCCAATGGCCATAGAAGGTGGGTTAATCATGTGCCAAGTAGAGGACCCATTTGGTAACCTAATTGGCTTACGAGGTTAGAACCTCTCCCGCCTCTCAATAAGGGACTATGTGATTTGTATAAAAAGGAAGAACAATGATAACTATCGAAAGGCTTGAAGAATCACATGTGACGTTAGTTCAGGCCATCCAACTCGCCGATGAACAGGTCAAGTTCGCTGGCACAGCTGCAGAGTTTTTAATAGACGGCAGTGAAACGACGCACTTGCACGTGATTAAGTCTAATAACGAAGTTGTTGGTTTCTTTAAGCTGGATATCGCTTACGCAGATTCTTATGAGTTTTGCCCTGAAGGAAGCATTGGGTTAAGAGCCTTTGTTGTTGATAAAAACCAGCAAGGTAAAGGTTTGGGAACAGGCACGGTGAAGGCTTTGTTTCCGTATTTAAAAGCGAATTACTTAGCGTATGAGTCGATTTACTTAACTGTGAATTGCAAAAATCCCGTAGCATTTAACTGTTATAAGAAAGGCGGCTTCGAAGATACCAGTGAGCAGTATTTAGGTGGTGCAGCAGGCCCGCAATTTATCATGAGCGGTCGAATCGCTTAGTAATATTATACCGACTAATTATTGATGAGAAACACCTGCACAGCTGTATGCAGGTTGAGAGTTTTAAAGAGCACGAAAAGGAAATTTGATGAAGGTTCAATATCTTGAAGTGGTTACCCCAGAAGTCGATGTTGTTTGTGCAACATACGCTCAGCTCTACAACGTGAAGTTTAGTGGTGCTGATGTGAACCTTGGTGGGGCGCGCACTGCAAAGCTATCTAATGGTGGGGTAATAGGTATTCGAGCACCGCTTAGTGAAACTGAAGAACCAACTGTTCGACATTACACGCTGGTTGAGGATATTCAGTCTGCAGTAAATGCAGCCGAGAAACTAGGCGCCGAAATCGCAGTACCGCCAGTAGAGTTACCACGTCACGGCATGTGTGCAATTGTTATTCAAGGTGGCGTCGAGCTCGGATTCTGGGAATTATAGGTGATACATAGCCTTTAGATTGTGAAGGACGAGATACTGCGATTTATGATACGACACCTAGTGTCTTTGCCGGCTTCATGGCATCATTCCACACAGCTAAAACCCCAACAAGGTATGTTATGAAACAGAATATTGTCCACATTGCACTCGTGGTAAAAGACTACGATGAAGCGCTTGATTTCTATGTAAACAAGCTTAAGTTTGATCTCATCGAAGACACGTATCTACCAGAAGAAGATAAGCGCTGGGTTGTTGTTGCTCCACCAAATTCAACCGGTGTGAGCCTGTTACTTGCTAGAGCTTCCAAGCCAGAGCAACTTGATTTCATCGGCAACCAAGCTGGTGGACGTGTATTCCTATTCTTAAACACCGATGACTTCTGGCGTGATTACGAACGCATGACATCTTTGGGTATTAACTTTGTCCGAGAGCCAAAAGAGCAAGGCTACGGTACCGTTGCTGTGTTTGAAGATCTTTACGGTAACTTGTGGGATCTGCTTCAGTTAAACCCTGAACACCCTATGGCTAATAGGTAGAATAGCTTAGTCAACAACCCTAATTCTAGTCATACGGATTGACAGGAGCGACATGGAAGTCACAAAGTATCATCCCAAGTATTTAACCGCTTTACAGGCAATCTATTTAGAATCGAGACAGAAAACCTTTCATTGGGCTGATACTAACGCTTTTAAGTTATCCGATTTCGACTTAGATACAGAAGGTGAGCAAATATGGGTCGCTGTTTCTGGCAATAAGGTTTTAGGTTTTGCCTCTATTTGGATACCTGAAAGCTTCATCCATCACCTCTATGTTTGCCCGCGAACGCTACGTTCTGGGGCTGGTTCTGCTTTACTCAATACCTGCAAACAACATTACTCTGGTCTGACATTGAAGTGTTTGACTGCCAATGAAAATGCGATTGGCTTTTATCAGTCGCAAGGCTTTGTTATCTCGTCCACAGAGGGAGAGGGGTTAGAGCATTATCACTTAATGACGTACTAAGCTTTGTAATAATAAGTTTAGTAATAACAATCATAACAATCACAAGCCCTGCAATTACAACAAGGGTAATCAAGTCGGGAGTTTAAACAGAGAATATGGAAATAAAACAGCTTTCAGCGATTGAGGTACTTCCGGTTAGGCATCAAGTGCTTTGGCCTGATAAACCGATGTCGTTTTGCATGGTGCCAGATGACGAACAAGCAACGCATTACGGCGCGTTTGTTGGTGAGCTGCTGGTATGTGTCGCATCTATCTATATTCAAGACAATGAAGCTAGGTTGAGAAAGTTTGCTACGCTGCCTGAATTCCAAGGGCAGGGAATCGGTTCCAACGTGATTGAGCATGCGATCTCTAACCTCAAAGATTTAAACATCCAATACTTTTGGTGCGATGCACGTACAACGGCTTTAGGTTTTTATCAAAAGTTTGGGATGGCTGTAGAAGGCTCTGAATTTGAAAAATCGGGTGTCGCGTATTACAAAATGTCGGTTGATTGGGAGTAACGGTTCTCTGTCGCTAGGTTAACCCTCCGCACCGCTAAATCATCAACTTAAGTTAAGGAAGCTCATCGTGGAAGAAATAAAAGGCATTCTACAATTCATGGTCGAAATTGAAAAATTAAAGGATGTTCATCGACAAACAAAGCCAGTTGGATTGGCTCGATATGAAAACTCCGCTGAGCACAGTTGGCATGTCTGTTTGAGCGCGCTCATGTTGAAAGACTATGCCAATGAAGAAATCGATATTACGCGAGTGATGAAGATGTTGCTGATTCATGACCTTGGGGAAATCGATGCCGGAGACACCATCATTTATGCCAGTGAAACCGAAGAAAACAAGCTCAAAGAGAGAAACTGCGTCGAGCGCTTGCTGAAATCATTGCCGAGCCATTTAAGCGCTGAGTACTTGGATCTATGGCTTGAGTTCGAAGCGGGTGAGTCACCGGAAGCCAGATTTGGTAAGGCGATCGATAGAGTGCCACCTTTGCTTCATAACATCCATGGAGGCGGTCACAGCTGGAAGAAGCACAACATATCTAAAGATAAAGTACTGACCTTTAATGGCGAGCGTATTTCTAAAGGCAGTCGTGCTCTATGGAAAGAGCTAGAAGTGCAACTTGAAGGGGCTGCGGACAAAGGGCTATTAAAGTAAAAATTAACTATCTTGCCAAGGAATGACAAAGAAGTTTCAACCTAACAACGTTTAAATTAAACTTGAGAATTCATAGTGTTACTTCAGCGTAGCAAGCCCATTGTTAAAGGAATAAGAACCACATGAAAACCACTGCTTTAGCTTTATTGTTGCTTAGTGTTTCTGGTAGTGCATTTGCAACCAATATTGAAGCGATCGATTACCAAGTGTCGGTCACTGTCGAGGATTCTGAATCAAAACTCAACTTCCCAACCTTTAAGTTCGACTCTTTCGGACAGGAAGTCTCATCTCAAACTGAAGAATGCATTTATTCGGGTGTTCTTTCTAAGCATGAAGCTAACGCTATTCTATTAGAGGCCAAAATGTCATGCGATTATGAAAATGGTGAGTCTAGTCGTGAGATGCCTGTTTTTATTCTTGATAAAGAGGGTGGAGAAGCAAGTATCGAGCTTGGAGAAGATGAAGCAAACCTGTGGAAATACACGGTTCTAATTAAAGCGCTTAACTAAATTTCAAACGATACACGGTTACTCTTTTTGTTCTGTTATTGAACACCGCAATGCCAATTAAAGTAGATGCATGACGCATGGTATTATCTTGTGTCTCATTTCTTTCTAATAAAACTCTAATGGACGACAATAAGTTCGAGAACCGAGTGATAAGTTGTTAGTATGCATCAACTTTATAAATGTTAGTTGGCTTATATAAATGCTTGATAATAAGTATATTAAACACCCTTATCACTGTGAACAGTGTAACGCGCTTACCCCGCACCTTGCTGTTAACCCTTCCGATGCTCAATCTAAAGCGGACGCTGAATCTGAAAAGAAACAATGGAAATTAGGCGTGTTGATGGAATACCTGATGACGTTATTGTTTAGAGGTGACCATAATGTTCCCGGTTTTTATGTCGACAGTGATTACGAATACCAATGTGAGAAATGTGGAACTAAATCATGGCATTAATTGGGGATGAAAATTTGATTCAACCTTAACTTTTGAGCTCTAATCCCGAAATCAACTCTATTAAAGAATTCGTTAGCTTTAAGAATTAGTGAGTTTCAATCAGGCGTATTATTCCTATTTTGTTATGGAGGACAAACGAGTGATATACCCAAACGCTTTAAATATCGGTGACAAAGTCGGATTTTTCTCACCGTCATCGCCAGCAACTGTCTTTGCACCTAATCGATTTGCTCGTGCTAAACATTATTTGGAAAAGCAGGGCTTTATTCTAGTTGAAGGTTCGTTAACTGGAGAGTCAGAAGGGTATCGTTCTGGTTATATTCAGCGCGAGCCGAAGAACTCAATCAGCTCATTCGAGATCCTGACGTGCGCTGCATTATGTCGACCATTGGTGGTAACAACAGCAACTCACTGTTGCCATACATCGATTATGATGCCCTTAGAAACGACCCTAAGATCATCGTCGGCTATTCAGATGCCACCGCATTACTGTTAGGCATCTACGCCAAAACTGGATTGGTGACTTTCTATGGTCCAGCACTCGTCGCGTCATTTGGTGAGTTCCCGCCGTTAGTCGACGAAACCTTCCAATCATTTACTGACATCTTATGTTCGGATTCAAGCCAACATCAGTACACGATGCCTGAGAGTTGGACGGACATCAAACACGACTGGGAAACTCAAGATTCGGCAAAGCCAGTTTACAATAACGAATGGCACTTCATGGGAATAGGTCAAGTAAGCGGTCGCGTGATTGGTGGCAATCTGAGTACCATGGCGGGGATTTGGGGCAGTGAATACATGCCAGAAATTCAGCCTGGCGATATTCTCCTTATTGAAGATTCACTAAAAGGCATTGAAGCGGTAGAGCGTTCATTCGCACACTTATTGGCTTGCGGAGTATTCGATAAAGTAGGCGCTATTGTACTCGGCAAACATGAGCTCTTTGATGACAAAGGGACAGGGCGAACACCCCTCGATGTACTTCTTGAAGTGTTGAACGGTAAAAATGTCCCGATCCTGTATGGCTTCGACAGTTGCCACACCCATCCTATGCTAGTCACGCCACTAGGTGTGCAAGGCACTATTGATTTTGATGACCAGACATTCAAGCTTCAAAGCCAATGGTTAGCGTCGAGTTAGCCTAAACTGATGATAATAAGACGCATTAGAAAAGTGATCCTCTCTGCAAACTGAGAATGGAAACGCGTCTATACTGACATGGGTTACGTCGCTGATTTTGGAAGTGGCGCTATGAATGTAAGTTTGATTAGGTTAAATCTCAGAGGTGACGATGAAAAAATTACTACCACTATGCGCCATTTTACTCTCGGCATCATTTTCAGCTGCGGCTTCTGATGGTTTGATTAAATACCAAAGTAATTACTCAGTGAAAGAGACTGCTGACCGCTTTGAAGAAATCGCCAAAAGCAAAGGTTTGACCTTGTTTGCGAGAATCGACCATCAGAAAAATGCGAGTAAGGTCGATCTTGAATTGAGACCAACGGAAGTCATCATCTTTGGTAACCCAAAAGTAGGGACACCATTAATGCAATGCGCTCAAGATGTCGCGATAGACTTACCGCAGAAGGTGTTAGTCACTGAGGATTCTAATAAAGAAGTATGGCTATCTTACAACGATCCTAATTACTTGGTAGAGCGTCACGCAATCAATGGCTGTGACGAAGTGGTTAAGAAGATATCGGGTGTACTAAGCAAGCTTTCAGAAGCGACAGTGGCGAAAGCTGAATAGCCGAGCCAACAAGCACTCATTTAGACCATTAATGGGTGCGACTTGACGATGATATAGCTTCCCAATCAATGTTGGCTGCATTGACAACTAAGCAACAATATATAAAAGTAGTGTTATGAAACTGAATTTAGCGCCATCTAACCAACGAATTATCATCACTCCATAGGAGTGGTGGGATTGTTGATGCGCTTTGTTTATCGAACCCACCCGTAAGGTGGGTTTTTTGTCGCTGTCTTATGGGTTTTATCTGAATAGAGGAAGTCATATGAAAAAGATCGCGGTTTTTGGTAAGCCTGGGAGCGGAAAGTCCACAATCAGCAAAGCTTTAGCTCTAGCTACAGAGATAGAGCTTCACCAGTTGGACTCTATTGTTTATAAGGCCAACGGAGAGTTTGTTGAACGTGAAGTGTTCGACCTAGCACACGACAACATAATCAATTCTGAAAGCTGGATCATCGATGGTTTTGGCCCTCTAGGCTCATTCAACACACGTTTAGAAGCCGCAGATACTTTGGTTTATATCGACCTTCCTTATCCAATTAGCTACTGGTTTGTTACCAAGCGAATGCTCAAAGGGTTGTTCGTTAAACCTGAAGGCTGGCCTGATGGAAGCTCAGTGATAAAAGGCACGATACAAAGTTACAAGACACTAAAACTGTGCCCTAAGTTTTGGAATGACGACTTTAGACTACGGTTAGAATTACGCGCAAAAGAGAAAGAGGTTCACATCATCAGAAGCGTGAGTGAATTGAATAACTTTGTCCGCCAACACGTCACTTAACAGGTGAGAGCTTACCTTTCTTTGAAACGCTTTAATTTGCTCATAACTTCATGAAAATATTTAGATTTAATTCAACATGTGGCATATTTGCCATGTGTTGAATTTGTGCTTTGAGTTAAGGCGATAGATATTATGTATGGAAGTGAGAAGACGAGAGCGTTCTGCTGTAACTGTAAGGAACTTACACTGCATAGGTACACGATGTTCAGTAGCCAAGTGCAAAAGGCACCACAAGCTGAAGATAAAGAACCGAGCTTACTCCAACGAATTTTATCGGAGCTTCTATCTTTTGGTGTAACAGGTTCGGGCGCGACAGGTGATTACAAATGTACCCAATGTGGAACATATCTGAATACACCAGACAACCTAGACTGAGTTTGTGAGTTTGGCTTAGGCAAATAAAAACGGGAAGACCTCAATGATCTTCCCGTTAGGTATTACTGAACTCATCGTGCTATTGGCAGTTTGAGTGAGAAGCCTTATGCACAACACTTCTTGTATTTCTTACCGCTGCCGCAAGAACATGGGTCGTTACGGTTAGGTGTCTTTTCGAATGTCATTGTTTTTGGCTTGTTTAGCAACGTGTCGAACTCAAGCGTGTTTTCTTCTTTAGTTGCATCAACAGATACAGTAACAAAGATTGAATGCTCAGCCGCGATTGCTTCAACTTCTGCTTTACGAGCTTCAGTTTGAACCATTACCGCAACTGGTGACTCTTCAGTACCCACTTTAACATCGCGGTTTACATTGTAGCCAGCAAGAACGTGGTTCTGTCTTGTTTCGATACGGCCTTTGAAAAATAGTTTCGACATTGGGTACTCACAAAATTTGGGATGACGCTATTCCTATGCTAGGTAGCGTTATAGAGCGGGGGATTATACGCATATATTCCAATTGATAAAGCAGTGATGTGAGTAAAGATTGTTGGTTTTTGTTTGCTAGCAATTATTTGTTTTATTGCTTTGTTCTAATTAGACTAATTTTGAAACTCAAGACAATAAGGTTTCCCTTAACAGGGCTTCAAGTGATAAATTTAAATCGTCAATTTAAACAACGAGATACCCCATGAAGTTAGATGCCATCCTGTGGGATTACGATGGAACCTTAGTGAATTCAGTTCCAAAGAATATCGCAATTACTAAAGATATTATCTCTGTGGTCGCGCCACACTTATCCGGTGAGAACTTACCTAAATATCTGCTCAGCGAAACGCTTTATCACGAAGCCAACCACGGTGCTAAAAACTGGCAAGCTTTATATGTCGATTATTATGGCCTATCACATGACGAAATGCTGATCGCCGGTGGAATGTGGGCAGAGCATCAAGAGAAAAATCAAACTGCTGTCACCTTGTTTGACGGGATGAACACTGTGGTAAGTCAGTTTGCTCATCTTCCTCATGGGATTTGTTCTCAAAACTCTCAATTGAATATTCGTGGTGTACTCGACAGTTATGGCATTGGCGATTTGTTTAAATCGGTAGTGGGCTATGACGATGTCTCGAACGGCCACCAAAAGCCACACCCGTTTGGTGGCGTGAAATGTGTTGAGAACATATTTGGCGTCGATCAGGCTAACGAGCTTTGTTTGATGTACATCGGTGACCATGAAGCGGACACACAGTTTGCTCGCAATATTGAAGCAGCATTGGGTAAGAACGCAAAAGTGATTGCCGTGGCCGCCGGTTATAGCCGATCTGAGCCTGAAAACTGGCAAACCAAGCCCGATTATATTGCCAACCATGTCGATGATCTTTTAACGATTATCGGTAAGTACGCATAGAGGTATACAGCTTAAGTACGCTTAAAGCGATGTCTTCAGGTGCCTAAATAGCTATGTAAAAAATTCGTTATAACTGAACGATTTTAAGGAAGAATAATGACACCAAAACAAGTGGTATTAGGTTTTTGGGATGCAATGCGCAGTAATGATTTTGCAAAGGCGAGTGAATGGCTAGCCGCAGATTTTGAAGGCTATTGGCCTCAGTCGTCTGAATTGACGGTAGGCCGCCACAACTTCACTGCAATCAACGCCGAATACCCAGCCAATGGTGTTTGGGAATTCACCCTCAATTCGATTGTCTGTGAAGGAGATTCCGTAGTAACAGACGTTTCGGTTACTGACAGTGTATTGAAAGACCGAGTGATTACCTTTCACACGGTGGTTGATGGTTTTATTCAAAAGCAAACTGAGTTTTGGCCAGACCCATTTGAAGCACCGGCGTGGCGATCGCAGTGGGTTGAGGTTGTATCGAGCAATTAGTTTGTATCGATACGATCAGTTTGTAACGAACAATCAGGTGCATCTAACAATCAGATTATAACAAACAAGTGGCATTAGGAGGTTTCATTGAGCAAGGTAGTGATTGTAACAGGCGGAAGCCGAGGCATTGGCGCAGCGACGTCTAAATTGTTGGCCAGTAAAGGCTATGCCGTATGCGTTAACTTTATACACAATGAGTCGCGAGCTGAAGATCTAGTGAACGAGATTCGCGAACAAGGCGGAACCGCCATAAGCGTGCGTGCGGATGTGTCTGTTGAATCGGACGTGAAATCCTTATTCGAGATTGCTCGTAACAAGCTAGGTCCAGTGACTCACTTGGTCAATAATGCCGGGATCTTGTTTACCCAGTCACCATTGGTTGATATCGAATTGGATCGCTTTGAGAAGGTGATGAAATCGAATGTATCAAGCT
This sequence comes from Vibrio sp. QJM3NY_39, assembly GCF_057785895.1. Lineage (NCBI taxonomy): Bacteria > Pseudomonadati > Pseudomonadota > Gammaproteobacteria > Vibrionales > Vibrionaceae > Vibrio > Vibrio sp. QJM3NY_39. The sequence continues at coordinate 1,735,958 of NZ_CM173505.1, forward strand.
GTTTCCTGTGCAGTAAAGCCTTTATCAAACAAGCGGACGGTGCAGGTTCTATTGTGAATGTCTCATCTGCTGCTTCTCGCACAGGAGCGCCGTTTGAATATGTCGATTATGCAGCATCGAAAGGCGCGATGGATTCACTAACCAAAGGCTTATCGCTTGAATTGGCTGCGCGTAATATCCGAGTTAATGGTGTCAGACCGGGTTGTATCTACACCGAAATGCACGCAGACGGCGGAGAGCCTGATCGCGTAGACAGACTAGCTTCGCAGTTACCATTACAACGAGGTGGCACGCCAGAAGAAGTCGCTAACTCTATCGCGTGGTTACTGTCAGACGAAGCTTCTTATGTCACTGGATCATTCATTGATATTGCGGGCGGGCGATAGGGCTCGTTAGCTTTTACACTAAGATAGATCAGTAAAAACCATAAACACGCAACAAAAGTACCTAACTAAAAGAACGAAACTAAGAGTATAAACATGAAAAACTATTTTGAGAGTCCGTTTGTCGGAAAGTCACTCAAAGAACAAGTGACCAACCCAAACATCATCGTGGGCGAGCACAGCTATTACTCGGGTTACTACCATAACCACAGTTTTGATGACTGTGCGCGTTACCTATTACCGGATAGAACCGACATCGATAAGCTGATCATCGGTAGCTATTGTTCGATTGGTTCTGGCGCTGTATTTATGATGGCGGGCAACCAAGGCCACCAAAATCAATGGGTGAGTACCTTCCCGTTCTTCTATCAAGACGACGAGAAATTTGAAGATGCGATAGACGGCTTCGAACGCTCTGGTGATACCTTGATTGGTAACGATGTGTGGATTGGCACCGAAGCCATGATAATGAGTGGTGTTAAGGTCGGTGACGGAGCAATCATCGCAAGTCGAGCAGTTGTGACTAAAGACGTTGCACCATACTCGATTGTTGGTTCAAACCCAGCGCGTCACATCCGTTATCGTTTCAATGAGACTGAAATCGCTCAGTTGCTAGAAATGAAATGGTGGGAGTGGAGCGAAGAACAGATCAAAGGCGCAATGTCGTTGATCTGTTCTTCAGATATCGATGGGCTTTATCAATATTGGAAAGTGTTCGCGCAATCTTAAATTCAGGCTCGCTGAAATTACAAGTGCGCCTAAATAAACGCACGTGAGCTAGATACCTGCGCCAACTTGAAAATAGAGCGCGGTATCGCGAGGTCAATTCCCGAAATTAAACCATAGCGTCTTGCGATCAGGTAACGGAAACCGACGCCGTAAGCAGCGTGAGAGCTTTGATCAAACATGTCTTTATCGCTGTCACCCGCATAGCCAATTCCCGTAAACACCGCGGTTGACCAACGTGGTGTCCATTGTTTGCTTACTTGAACTTCTGCCGCGACCGTGTGTTCACCTTGATAGCGATTGCGGGCGATACCTCTCAGTTCAATGTCTGGGTAATATTGAGGAGAAAGCACTCGTTCATTGGTCGACAATGATTTGTACTGTCCTCGCAATGCTAGGTTCCACACCTTGTTTAACTCCCAATAGTTCAGCCCTTCCACATTAAACGTTTGGTAGGTGTAGTCACTGCCAATCGCATCACCAAACCAAAGGTATTCCGCGACATAGTTGTATCCTTGCGTCGGATTCAAGAAGCTGTTCTTGCTGTCGTATTCAGCGATTAGACCCAAACCGGAAGAGGTCGGTGACGTGTTGCCAATGTTGTTTAAGATTTCTTGCGCTTTAGGATGATTATTAAGTGAGAGTGTTGGTGCGAAGAACTGTTGAGAAAACCCCAGTAACCATTTGGAGTCGGGTACTCTAAATTGGAGTTTCTGTATCCCGCCCATGCCTTTGAGTCCAAGCTCAACACCTTCGTTTGGATCGAGTGGAGACAAGGCGTTCGGAGAGCTTTGTCGATAGAAGGTCATGTTGATATCGCCATAACCTAATCCACCAAGGTAGCGTATTGAGTCTTCATTCCAACTGCGCTTGTGACCAACAAACGCCATCCAAGTACCATTTTCTGTCGCAAAGCCGCCAATCGCAGTGATTGCAGGGGTGAGAAGTTGAGCACCACCATCGATGGATTTTTCAGCGAGTTCTTTACGCGTGTTTTTTTGCTCTTCAGATTCGTGCATGAAGATACCGGTGAAGCCGCCACCGTATCCTACCGCAGGCTCTGTAATGAGAATTGGCACAGGAAGAAAACCGTAGGCATTTTCTGCGAGGTATTCTCCCATATCGAGTTGGCCATCGATCTCATCGATAAAGCTGACGGCGTGTGTCGCCGTAGAAAAAAATATCAGGCTACTTAGTGCTAAAGGCTTAAAGGTCATAACATTCCGTATTATTCACTATCCATTAAATTGAGTGTAATCAATCAAATAGATAGCGCAATAGAACGAGGAGTATTAACCGGTATATCGGTTCAAAAGGCGAATGGAACAGCGTTTACTATTGGATGGTTTCAACGTACGTCAGAATATCCAGAGCATCTTGCTTGGTAATTGTACCTTTCCACACTGGCATACCTTGTTCTACGTTACCTTCTAAAACGTCATCTGCCAAAGAACTTGGACTGGTAAAAAAGCCGCCTAGTTTATTAGCGATATTGGCGGGCTTGTGTGGCAATGAAGCGGCAGTGGGGCCATCACCGTGTCCTTTGTCGCCATGACACACCTGACAAAGCTGCGTGTATTTGGCTTTACCGTTGGCGAAGTGCCTCGCATCGATTTCTGAGGCGGCACTTGCATTACACGTCATCATTGAAGCGACTAAACCTAAGAAAGCTAACACGTGTAAATGGTTCATGGTTTTCATTGTTTTGTTCTCAATTATTATTTAACAATGAAAGAATAAGCAGATGTGAGTAGAAGAAACGTGAATGGGTAAAGCGAGATTAAGCTAAGTTTAGAAGTAGGTTTAGAAGCAAGTTTAGAAATAGGATTAGAAACAAGTTTAGTTGCGGACGAACATCAATGTGATGTAGGTAAACGATTGATTATATGCATATTGCATAGTATGGCGTGTCGCATTAGCGTGGTGGATGAATTGGAGGGGTATTATGATTAGTTGCAACGATTACGATTATATTGAGATTGTGTGTATGCACCGATACCCAATCAAATTAACGCTGAAGTCTGGCGAGCAGATTGAATGTGTCGGATTAGATACTCAACGCAATGATAGCCGTGAAGAGTGCATTAAGGTCAGTATTCAAGGTGTAGAACAACTTGTCGTACTCACTGATCTTTCCACACTAGAAGTCTGTGTCGACAATCCTCATTTTCAGCAGATTTCATTCAAAACGTCATAGGCTTTCAAATGAATAACACCATAGAACAATGCTATTGCACCGCGTGCAGAGAAGACACACAACACGTTGTTGTGTTGGTCAGAAAGACGAGTGCGTTTGCAGACAAACCTAACCAAAAGCGAAGCGAGTTTTGGGCAGGCATGATAAAAGGTTGGTTCCTTGGCCCGTTTATCGCGTCAATGGATGAGTTTTCTCGTCACCTTGTCTGTGAAAAGTGTGGCCATAAAGAGATACAAGATTAGTCGCGTTATTTTACAAAACATTGGATTCAATACAGTTAGATCGTCAATTGGCTTAGGAATAAAACGAATGAGAGTAGAAACGATTGAAGCCGTAAAGGCGTATGGTTTTTCAGTAAGAACCACTAATACCGATGAGATTGACTCAGCCAAAGCCAAGATAGGGCAATTGTGGCAGGGCTTTTTTGACCAAGCGTTTCCTAAACTGACACCAGATTCAAAGGTGTATGGTGTCTACACAAACTACGAGTCTGACTTTACGGGTGAATTTGATGTGATCGCTTGTACTAGCGCACTCACCGATAACAATTTAGATGCGCTTGTCGAAACCGAAATACAAGCAGGCAAATACTTAACGTTTTCTGCTGAAGGTGAACTCCCTCAAGCAGTGATCGACCTATGGGGTGAAGTGTGGGCGTATTTCAACGCAGTGGATTGCCCACATGTTCGAACTTACACGACAGATTTTGAATTCTACAAAGGCGAAACCGAAGTCGAGATTTCGATAGCGATTCAGTGATCAGTTTAAAATAAACAAAAGGCTTAACTTAGACTCTAACATCCGGTTAAAGGACTGCAGTATCCAGTTAAGAGACAGTAGTTACCGGTAAAGAGACTGCGAAAAACCAGTTAAGCCTTTGAATATCTGTTTATTACAAATAAGATACAGTGTCACGTAATTACCTTAATACCCACGCCTTATCTAACCCTGAATTTCCCTAGCTCACCCCAAACTCCCTTAAGTCACCCAAAAACACAATCTTGCTTGGTTTCATTCCACAAAGGGTATTGCTTCATGACTTGGGTGTAGAGCTTACTTTCCAAGTGCGCTCTTAACCAACGTCCTACGTTTTGGTACTCAGATTGTACAAACCACTTCTTTTCGACTCGTACAAACTGGCTGACAAAAGGCATCACGGCAAAGTCGGCTAAGCTTGGGATTTCTCCGAAAAAGTAGGGCTGTTCGGTGAGTAGCGTTTCTAGCTGACTAATGAACGCTTCGCAGGCTTGTCGACGTAGTTCAACATCGATGTTTCGGTAACGAACAGACGCTCTGTACTTTTCTAAGTGGCCAATAAAATCTTCATCGTTGATTTTGATGAGCTGCTGGACTTGTTGGCTCAGTGTTGGATTACTTGAACGAAGAAGATCTTGAGGATCGTTTTGCTGAAGTGCCCAGTTCATCACATCCAAGCTCTGCTCAATGATTTGTCCATTTGGCAACACCAATACCGGAACGGTACCTTTTGGCGAACTGGCCAATAGTTCGCTAGGCTTGTCTTTGGTAACGATTTCTCGAAGTAACACTTTTTGCTGTGATAGTGCGATGCCCATTCGTCCGCGCATGGCGTAAGGGCAGCGACGTAAAGAATAAAGGATAGGTAAATCGGATTCGTTTGGCATTATTGAGGTCATTTAGTTTGAAAAGTGTTGTTAGGTGGTAAAGAGATCGTGATGTAGGTAGAATACGCGGCTTAAAAATTATAAGTAAGTGAGCGACTTCAAAAATGAGCAGAAAGATTGAGTTATTAGCCCCAGGTGGCGATGTAGAGGCGATTAAAGCAGCTATCGTAGCGGGTGCTAATGCGGTTTATTGCGGTTTAGACACCTTCAACGCTCGTAACAGAGCCTCTAACCTATCGTTAGATGAGTTGAATGGTGTGATTCGCCTTGCTCATGAATACGGTTGTGAAGTGTTTCTGACTCTTAACGTTGTGCTGCTGGAGCATGAAATTAAGAGCATCACTAAACTGTTGAACCAGCTTGTGAACACTAAGCTTGATGGCATCATCGTCCAAGATCTTGGTTTGTTCGATTTGGTGAAAAAGCATTTCCCATCGTTAGATGTTCACGCATCGACTCAGTTAACGACACACAACGAAGGCCAGATTAAGTTCTTGTCTAAAATTGGCGCAACACGCGTTAACTTGTCTCGTGAATTGAACCTGCCAGAAATCAAAATGCTGACGGAAGTGGCACACGACCACGATGTTCTAACCGAAGTGTTTGTACATGGCGCTTTGTGTATCGCATTCTCTGGCCAATGTTACTCAAGCTCAGTAAGTGTGGGTAACTCAGGTAACCGTGGCCGTTGTAGCCAAGCATGTCGTGATGAATACGAAATCACTGATGCAGGAAACAAGTTCCCACTGAATCTGAAAGATAATTCAGCGTACTACGACCTACCTGAATTGGTTGACGCGAAAGTCGACTCATTGAAAGTTGAAGGCCGTATCAAAGGCGCACACTACGTATACACAGTGGTTGATACGTGGCGCAAACAAATTGATAGCTTTGTAGAAAGTGGTTTGTTGATCGAAGACGATTCAAACCTGCACAAAGTATTCAACCGTGATTTCACTAACTCTTTCCTTAAGGGCAACCTAACGAAAGACATGTTCATTGATAATCCTCGTGACAACAGCATGAACTACGCCGTTGATAAAGCGACGAAAGAGAACAATGAAATCTCAGTGGTACAAATTCAAGAAGTGACCAGCGATCTTTATGAAGCGAAAAATGCCCTAGGCAGTGAAATGCGCGACAAGATCGAGTTCCTTGATATTCGTAAAACACCCGTGTCATTGTCGTTTAGCGCTAAGGTGGGTCAACCATTTACGGTGACAGTGAACACACCAAAAGAAAACTTTACAGTTCAATCTCAATCATTATTGGCAACAGCTAAAGAGACTGCGATTACTCAGGCGTTACTTGAGAAGCGTTTCAAATCAGTGAAGAGTGCTGTTCATACGCTTGAAAACTGTAACTACGACAACTTAGATGAAGGTCTGATTCTTCCTTTGAAAGAAGTGTCGGTCTTAAAAGACGAAATCGATTTCATCTTAAACGGTTCTGTGAAAGTGATTAAGCACGTTGAAGTGCCAGCACTGCCTCAGCAACCAAAGGTTAACGAGAAGCCAACCATGTCGATGCTTATCGCTGATGTGGAAGACTTGCACCTGTGTGACGTAACTGACGCGGATGTTTACTTCAAATTGCCTGAAAGCTTCAAGAAGCGTTGTAACAAGTACATTGACATCTTGGCAGCAAACCCACGTTTGATTCCTTGGTTCCCAGCAGTATTGATCGGCAAAGATTACGACGAAGCGGTTCGTATTCTTGAAGAGATCAAGCCAGCTCGCATCGTGACCAACAACACGGGTATTGCTTACAAAGCTTACGAAATGGGTATTGAGTGGGTTGCTGGCCCGTTCATGAACACGACCAACTCTCACGCACTGGTTACGCTGAAAGAAGAGCTGAACTGTGCTGGTGCTTTCATTTCGAACGAGATCAACAAAGGTCAGATTCGTCATATTCGCCGCCCAGAGAACTTCAAACTGTTCTACAGCATCTATCACCCAATCTTGATGATGACCAGCCGCCAGTGTTTCTTCCAAAGAACTGTGGGTTGTAACAAGCCAAGCATTGAAGCCGGTTGTATGTTGAAGTGTGAGAAAGCGACCACGATTACCAACGTGAAAGGCATCTCTTTCGCGGTGGATAAACAGAAGGGTGGCTACCCAAGCATTTACAACCACGAGCAGTTCTTAAACCATGACGCTGTAACAGATTTCTCGGGTCTGTTCGACGAGTTCTTCATCGACCTAACCAACATCGGCGCGGGCTCGAAAGAAGTACAAGACAAAGTAGAGCTGATTAAGCACTTCCAAGGTTTGATTGACGGCGTTGATGGCTCACAACAGAACCTAGAGCAGATGGTTGAAGTTCGAACTAATGCTCAGTACGTTCAAGGTTTATAGGGTGCAAGGTCTATAGGGTTCAAGGTTTGTAGGTCTATAGATTTATAGGCTGCACGGCTTATAGCTTCTAAAGCAAAGAGCGTTCAGCATTCAAGGTCTAAAGTATTAACCGCTTATAACCGTTTATAGCCGCTTATAAGTACTCTGAACCAATAAACAAAAGGCCACTCAATCGAGTGGCCTTTTTAATGTCTGAGTCGTTTTGAATCAGCGAATACGTTATTCCGTCACGGCTTCTTGTTTGAAGCATGGGCTTTTCAACGTGTTCATCTTTTCGATTTCATTGGTTAAGCGCAGCGAGAGCAGGGCTTTTTGATTCGAAGCAAAATCAAACATCACGATAGTCGCGGTGCCTATGCTCGTTAGCTTCTGTTGAGTTTTACTGACAATCGCGTATTCCATGGTGAATCGGTCATCTTGAATATCAGTGACACGAGAGCCAATCATCAACGTATCTGGATACGTGACTGGGCGGAAATACTTACAGTAAGTGTCACCAAGAACAGGGCCTACTTTGGTAATCGCCATCTCTTCCATCAGCTCAACGTGCTTGAAAAAATCTAAGCGAGCGGTTTCGAAATAGCGAAAATATACGGCGTTGTTAACGTGATTGAGTGCGTCCATTTCTCCCCAAGCGACAGGGATTTCTGTTACTACCGGGTAGTCAGATAATAGTGCTTCCATGCGAACTCTCTTATTGTTATCTGTGTCGTTAATGTTATCTGGGTAATTAACGTTATTGGCTTATCCTTCATCGGGATAAGTTGTTATTGGAATAAAAACCCTACCGCTAAATTAACAAAACTGCAACACGTGTGATTTAAGTTTTTGAAGCTTGAAACCACACAATGTCAGTGACTTAACTTTCAGTTACTTATTGATTAGTGTCTCACTAAACAAACGACTTACGCACATCCATTCAATGATTACGCATTAAGGTGTTTGAATTGCAGTTCAACTAGGCGTTGGTACAATTCGCAGCTATTGATGAGAGACTGGTGGTCGCCGATGTCTACTAGCTGGCCTTTATCGAGCACCGCAATCTGGTCGGCGTGTTTAATTGTTGATAAACGATGAGCGATAATGATTGTCGTTCTGCCACGCATTAACTCTTCTAAAGCTTGTTGAACGTGATGTTCACTTTCGCTGTCTAGTGCGCTGGTTGCTTCGTCCAACAATAGAATGTTTGGATCTTTTAGGATGGCACGAGCAATCGCAATACGTTGTCTCTGGCCACCAGACAGCCTTACGCCACGTTCGCCAAGGAAGCTGTTATATCCGTCGGGTAAGTTCTGTATGAATTCGTGAGCGTGCGCTTTTTTAGCTGCCTCAATAACTTGTTCATCAGTAGCATCTGGATTTCCGTATCGAATGTTATGGAACACATCGTTACTAAACAGAGCGGGTTGTTGTGGAACCAGAGCCATCTGCTTTCTCAGTTCATTCGGATCAAACTGATTCAGTTCAACACCGCCTAATGTTACTTTACCTACTTGTGGGTCGTAGAAACGTTGCAGCAGTTCAAATAGGGTGGTTTTACCTGCACCTGACGGGCCAACCAATGCCAACACTTTACCTTCATGAGCCGTTAGCGTGAGGTTGCTTGTTGCGGGCTGGTCTGGTCTTGATGGGTAACAGAAGGTCACATCATCAAAAGCAACTTCTGGTGTCACGTTATCCAGTGATGTTGGGTTTTCTACAGGCGCCACAATGTGGCTTTCAACTTGTAGAATTTCAATCAAACGCTCTGTCGCACCTGCCGCGCGTTGCAGTTCACCCATCACTTCAGAAATGGTACCTAATGACGAAGCGACCATAATCGCATAGAACACAAACGCCGCTAAGTCACCCGCCGACATGGTGCCATTGATGACATCACTACCACCAACCCACAGCATCCCTGATATTGCGCTGAACACGATAACAATTACACCAGAGATAAGAATCGCGCGCTGTTTAACGCGCTGGCGTCCAATCTCATAAGCCTTTTCCACTTCTACCGCGAATGAAGCTTTCTCTTGCGCTTCTCGGCTGTAGCTTTGCACCGTTTTAATATGCTCAATCGCTTCACCTGCGTAAGACCCGACATCAGACATCGAATCTTGGCTTTGGCGAGATAAAGCTCTTACACGGCGCCCATAGACAAGGATCGGAATCAAGATAAACGGCACCGACGCCAATACAATCAACGTCAGCTTAATATTGGTCGCAAACAGCATGATGATTGCACCAATACACATCAACGCGCTGCGCATCGCCATAGAGAACGATGAACCAATGATGCTTTGAAGTAGAGTGGTATCCGTTGTGATACGCGACATGATGTCACCACTGCCATTGGTCTCGAAATAACTCGGGTGCAGCGTCACGACATGATTGAAAACCGATAACCGAATATCCGCACTCACGCGTTCCCCAACAGAAGAAACCAAATAGAAGCGGAAGAAAGTACCAATCGAGATCAACACGACCACGACCATGATGAATTGAATCGCGCTGCCTAAATCTGAGAGTGATTGTTGGCTAAAACCTTGGTCGATAAGAAGGCGAATACCGTGTCCGACTGAAAGGGTTAAGCTCGCCGTGAAGATCAACGCGATCAACGCAGCAATAACACGACCTTTATAAGGCTGAATAAATTTGCTGAGCTCGAACAGAATACTGAGGCTTTTTTTCTCAGGTTTGGGTTCTGGCGCTTTTTGAGTCGATCGCTGAGTTGAGTCGAGCGTAGAAGAGACATCGTTTTGCATATGACTGCCTTAATGTGTTGTCGCTTTAAAAATAGATGGCTTGTTGCTTGTTGCTTATTGCTTATGGCTAATTGCTTATGGTTTATGACTTATTGCCTGTACTGCGCTTTTTTCGCTGGGAAGTACTTGTTGTTGAGAATAGAACCCATTAAAGCATTTATTGCGCTGTGACGCTCCCTAGGAAACTCAATTTCCGATATTTGATCATCACCAAGTGAATAGTTCGAAACGACATTAAAGGAAAACTAAGCATTCTGATCCAGTCGGTTCGATAGGAAAGTAGGGGGTTTAACCCTAATTTTTATGCAAGTAAATTAGCGTTAATAGGGGAGTGCGTTCATAAACTAGTAATCGAGTTATGATTTATAAATTGATAGAAAAACGTTTGCTTTTTATCTCGATACTAACCTTATCAATAGCTTGCAATTTTTGGTTGTAAGACCAGTTATAGCGACTGTTTTTTGTGCAATATTTGTTACAAAAATTCAACAAAGTAGTTTTTTATACATTTTTCTTGCATAAAACCTCGGATTGAATAGAATAACCAACAAATGACAATTAATGCAGTATTGTGGCATGAGTATTCAAGTAAAGAGCATCAACAAATCATACGGTGATACCCAAGTTCTTCATGACATCAGCTTCGACTGTGAGAGTGGCGAAACCTTGGTATTGCTTGGCCCAAGCGGCGCGGGCAAGAGTTCACTACTGCGTGTTTTGAACCTGCTAGAAATCGCGGACAACGGCGAATTAGATATTGCTAACGAGCGATTCGACTTTGCTGGTCAGATCCAAGAGAAGCAAGGGCTTAAACTTCGTCGTAAAGTCGGCATGGTGTTCCAGCAATACAACTTATGGCCACACATGACGGTGATGGAAAACTTGATTGAAGCACCAACGAAAGTTGCGGGTTTGGATAAGCAAGAGGCGATCAAGCAAGCTCAAGAAGTGCTAAAGACACTTCAACTTGCCGACAAAGCCGACGCTTGGCCACTTCAACTGTCTGGCGGTCAACAACAGCGTGTTGCGATTGCACGTGCGCTGATGATGAAACCGGATGTGTTGTTGTTTGATGAGCCAACAGCGGCGCTTGATCCTGAGATCACCAACCAAGTCGTGAGCATTATTAAAGAATTGAGCGGAACGGGCATTACCCAAGTGGTCGTGACGCACGAAGTCGACTTCGCGAAGAAGATTGCTAGCCACGTTCTGTACCTAGAGAAAGGGTACATCGTTGAACACGGCACCAGTGATTCATTCGTTAATCCGCAGACACCTGAGTTTGCCGAGTATTTGACTCATTAAGTAAGTCACGTATTTAAAGAAAGTTGACTCACTAGATTTAGCTAAACACAACATCAATTAAAACAATCAAATTATAAGAATGGCCACAGGCCGCTATTACACAGTATTCGGAGTAACAAAATGAAAAAGATTCTACTAGCTTCACTTATCGGCCTTGCTTCTTTTAACGCAGCTGCTCAAGAAGAAATCAAATTCGCAATGGAAGCAACTTACGCACCATTCGAATACATGGATGAGAACAACCAAATTCAAGGTTTTGACGTAGACTTAGCAAACGCACTTTGTGAAGAGCTGAAAGCAACGTGTACTTTCCACAACCAAGCATTCGATAGCTTGATCCCTGCACTTAAATTCAAACGTTACGATGCAGCTATCTCGGCAATGGACATCACAGAAGCGCGTCTTCAACAAGTGAACTTCTCTAACGCTTACTACGATAACTCTGCAGCATTCATCTCTTTCGAAGGCAAAGTAGCAGACCAAGCAGCACTAGAAGGTAAGCGTGTTGGTGTTCAAAACGGTTCTACTCACCAGAGCTTCCTACTTGAGCAAATGACTGGCGTAACAGCGGTACCTTACTCAAGCTACCAAGATGCATTCATCGACATGAAAAACGGTCGTATCGATTCTGTATTCGGTGACACAGCCGTTGTAGCTGAATGGTTCAAGAAAGAAGACAACCTAACGTACGTTGGCGACCAAGTAACAAACCAAGAGTACTTCGGTAACGGCTTTGGTATCGCAGTAAACAAGAGCAACCAAGAACTTGTAGACCAGCTTAACGTTGCACTTGCAGCAGTGAAAGCGAACGGCGAATACGACAAGATCTTCAACAAGTACTTCGGTAAGTAATTTATGGAATTAACGGGTTACTCTTTAGGGCTCGTCGAAGCAAGCTGGATGACTGTTCAGCTTGCATTCGTAAGCCTATTGGTTGGATTGGTTCTAGCAGTTTTATTTGCAAGTGGTGAGATGTCTCGTCGTATTGCAATCAAATGGCCAACGACTGCATTTGTGACGATTGTTCGTGGTTTACCAGAAATTCTGGTCGTGCTGTTTATCTACTTTGGTTCGACACAAGTTCTGTTTATGATCACTGGCGACTTCATAGAAGTGAGCCCGTTCTTATCTGGTGTTGTTGCACTGTCACTTATCTTTGCTTCTTACGCTTCACAAACCATCCGTGGTGCTTTGAAAGCAGTTAGCAAAGGGCAGAGAGAAGCAGCAAGCGCGCTTGGTATTTCTCAGTCTCGTTCATTCTTTCGTATCGTGTTACCTCAAGCGGTAAGACACGCGCTACCTGGGTTAACCAACCAATGGTTAGTGTTACTGAAAGACACCGCATTAGTATCGCTAATTGGCGTAACGGATTTGCTGAAACAAGCACAACTAACATCAGCTGCAACGCACGAAGCATTCACTTGGTACGCGACAGCAGCAGCAATCTACTTGGTCATCACTTTAATCACACAAAGATTGGTAAAAGTGATTGATAGTAAGTTCTCTATTCAAGGTTTGGGTAACAAAGGGGCAATGGCATGAATCAACAATACCTCTCTCAAATGCTTGAAGGCTTAGCGACTAGCCTTCAACTCACAGGCGCTTCATTGCTGGTTGGTTGTATCTTATCGTTGTTAATGACAGTAACGCTGATCCTTAGATTACCAGTAATACATTGGTTCACTCGTGGCCTTATTACGCTGTTCACCGGCACACCATTATTGGTGCAAATCTTCTTGGTGTATTACGGCCCGGGTCAGTTCGATTGGATTCGTGAAAGCTTCCTATGGACATGGTTAAGTCAACCTTGGTTCTGTGCGATGTTGGCATTGGCTTTGAACACGGCGGCATACAGCACGCTACTGTTTAGAGGCGCATTCAACGCGATACCTGCAGGGCAGTGGGAAGCATGTCGCGCATTAGGCATGGACAAAATCGCAACGCTTAAAGTGTTACTGCCATACGCACTACGCCGCGCCGTTCCAGCATACTCGAACGAAGTGATTCTAGTCTTCAAAGGCACGTCACTGGCAAGCACCATCACCATCATGGACTTGATGGGCTACGCTCAGCGTATCAACGGCCAAACCTACGACACGTTAACCGTGTTCGGTATTGCAGGCGCATTCTACTTAGCTGTGAATGGCGTGCTAACGCTGATCTTCCGTCAGGTTGAGAAGAAGGCCCTCGCATTCGAAGCCGCGTAATCTAGCCACTCCAAAGGTTAACTAACGTATAAAGCCTGCCATTTATGTTCGCATAGATGGCAGGCTTTTTTGTATTTGGGGTATGCGCACGGGTACTGTTGTTATATCCAGTTGTTCGGTTTTTTTGCGAAATTCATACTATATGGAAATATTCTGCATTTTGTCATTCAATGAGCCTATCTATGTTTTAAGTCACTGAAATACTGTGATTAATTGTGGTAGAGTTCCGCTCATATGAAACTAGATAGAATACTTCTGTATTTAAATGCAGAATTTTTCTGTCTAAGAACTGTTAGCAGTACAAGGAAGTTATGAGCAAGCAAATTTGGGAAATCACAGTTCAAGACTTATCGGATCATAGTGTCTGGCAGTTTCCTATGTGGAAAGACGATAGTTTTGATGAAACCGTTATTGTTCCTGCAAGTGAAAGTGATGCTTTAGATCCTAATTCAAACATTATCGTCAGAGCTAAATTTCTCGATTCAGAAGGCTTTGAGTTTGTTGGTTTTATAAATTACGGTTTAACTGAGATTGAATATTCTCAACCATGTATGTTCGTAAAAGATGAGGTTGTAGGTTTTTGGTTTGGTATTTCTAAACCAAGTAAAGCTGACTTAACTAAGCTTAATTTTCCAATTGTAGCAACTTCAACCCCAGTTTATGGGTTAAAACCTAAGTCAGTAATCATTGAAGGCTACGGCTATATAAATGAGGGTTCTAGCAGTTGTGTAGTGCACTGCTAACAAGTCACTTAAACGGAACTAAAACAGTGGGTTACGTTTCGCTTCGCTACACATTTTAACCCACAATTTTAGTCCGCTTAGTGCGGCGTTATGCCTATCTGGGAGAATACAAAAAGGATGAATTATGTTTGGTAAAATTCTTAGTTTTTTTAGTTGGCTTTTGAGCTTATGGAGTAATTTATCTGACGAAGATAAGGAAAAGATTGTAGATATGATAGTGGATTCTTTTACACATATATTCAAAGCATTTTATCGCTCATCAAAGCAATCGGAGGAGTAGATGAAAAATTTGAAAGAATTTCTGAGTGCAACTGAAGATAGCTCGAACTCTAAAGAGTTGGCTCTTAAAAATGTATCTACTGGAGTAGCAAGTACAGTATTACAAAGTGGTGTGGTCAGTACTAAAAGTAAAGCTGAAAAATTTGGACAAGAAGTAACAAAATTAGCGGGCAGCGAAGACGTGATGTCAGAGTTGAGTGAAGAGGTGGGAGCACCACTATCAAATGAATCCGAAGAAGAGTTTGTAGCAAGGGCTAAGAAGTCATTCAAGAAAATCCTAATGACAAAAATGGCAAGTAAATAGGCATAACAATCTGTTTAAGAGTGATTCGCAACGCGTGGCATTTTTACTATGCGTTGCGTTTTGTGTTTAAGGTAGTATGCGGTAGCTTCGGTAATGCGTTGCTCACACCTTAACAGGGCGTTAGTTGCTCAAAGGTAAATCATGGAAATAGCGAATATCTTAGAAAGTCTAGAGCAAATCAGTGGGAGTGAACTAGTCTATTGTTCGATTCCATTTATGGATGTTATGACAGAGGTTTATGTTGTTGGGCAGGTACAAACAGATGTTCCAGGCATTGTACTTGGTGAACGAGAGCCATATTTGTCACACAAAACAGTCTCAGAGTTTATTGCAGAACTTCGAACTTTTGGTGCAAGGTTTCAAAATAGTGATTTTCTCATCGAGTTGACACACATACTCAATGATAAAGAATATGAGTTGCGTTATTACAGATTAAACCGCATAGAAATAGCAGAAAGCAGTGTTACATTGTTTACAGAAAACTCTGAGGTCTACGATTTCAGAGAACGATATGTAGAGCCTGAGCTGGAATAGGCAACTAACAAACGACTATGGCGTCAATGATTAGTTTTTGGCTGTATTTCCATCCCACATGGCGCCATCTCTCAGCATAGAGTTAAGGGTCACAACCATCTTTCGGACACACGCGATTATTGCGACTTTTTTAGGCTTTCCGGCAGCTAAAAGTCGAGCATAAGTCGCTTTGAATCAGAGGTTACTGTCTTATGAAGTATGACCTTACCATTTTGGTCTACAGCATGAACACTGAAGTGTTTTTTGGCTAGGTCGATACCGCAGAAATAAGAATAATCAGACATGGTGCCTCCGGTGCATTTAAGTACCACATAAGTGTGGCAGATCCTCGGGAGGGGAATCCATGTCATTCGCTATATGCTTCAAGGAAGATGATGAAAAAAATAGTACTTTCAATAGTTTGTTTAATGACATCCTGTCTGGCAAATGCTGACGTTAAGCTAGACTTTACCTTCGAGAAAAAGTTTGAAGTGTATGAGATTAGCGGTAATAGTGTTGAAGAAATTGAACGCTCATTTAACGCTAGACCTGAGTTTCTCGTAAATGAAGGCTTTGACGGGTACACCGCATGGAAATATGACTTCAATACTAATGATGATACTTGCGAAATTAATGAATTTAAGCTGGAAGTTACCTATACACTTCCGAAGTTCGAAATGTCTAAGATTTCAGTTGAATCGGCGGAGGAGTTTCGCCTATATCTAGAAAAGCTCTATCGGCATGAGCAGATTCATTGTGCTCTTGCAGTTAAGTCGATGCATGAAATTTATTTAGCCTTTAAAGGTGGGCAGCGCGGAGGGTGCAGTAGTGCTAATGATAGAGTCACTGAACTTGAAAGTGACTTAGTGAAAAGTAATGCTCTGTTTGACGTTTATACATCGCATGGAGAGATTGAATTACCAGAGTCTCCTTTTGGTGAGAAGCCTTACTTAAAAATATGCGAAATGCCTTTCGCGCCGATGTCACCACGCATATAACAATAAATTTAAGAGTGATTCACAACGCTTGGTGTTATAACTTTCATATTCCTTATCAATGATTTATCGATGTAATATTGAAAAATTAGATTTATGTTATTGGATTTACAATCCACTATATGTATATTGAGCTCTCTTTTGTAATTAAATCAGTGATTTAAAGGTGAATGCGTTAAAGATCTCTTCAGTAATTATCTCAGGACTACTAATGTTTGGTTGTGCATCGCCAGTTAAAAATAGATAAATCAAATATAGAACTTGTTACGAAATTATAACAAACAATTTAACCTGACTCGCAACGCGTAGCAGTATTACTTCTAGTCAGGTTTAGTGTTTAAGGCGCAATGCAGAATCTTTGCATTGCGTTGCTGCACAAGTTAATTGGGAGTTAAGCGTTATGCGCTACTCCAACTTGAGAAGGTAGTACAAGTGGAAACTAGAGTTAAAAAGTCAGTTCGGTATCTTGCCTTGGGTATTCTTATCTATCCGTTTCTTTACATGATACTCAATTTTATTATCCCGATTCTAATGGCGACTTTGGGCGAAGGTGGTCGCTCGTTAGTTGAAATTCTTGAGTATTTCACTTGGTTTATAATGCCTTTTTTTTCGGTGCTCTATTTGTTAGCTTTCTATCATTTCTCGCCAATGTTAGGTAAATGGCATCAATGGGTTGGGTATACTTTGGTTTTTGCCGCTGCGCTAATCGAAATAGCGATGCCCTGGATGGAATCTGGTCTGGTGTTTAAGACAGCATCTTTTCTATGTCAGCTTTTCGAGATAGGCATTTTGGTTAGTTGTCTGTTCGTTTTTAGCAATAAGTTGAGGCCAAATTCAGAGCTTGGAAGTAACGTATAGCAAGTCTTGGTCTCACCTTACCCGATTGGAGTGCTTATTATAAATGCAAGCTGCTTCATGATAACTTTCAACGCATGGCACGTGGTAATTTTGTGTTTCGTTGTTCACCCCTTAACAAGGTGTTAGCTCTACTTGTCAATTCTGCGTATTGGCGGGGTTGTTAGCTACTCAATTGGGTGTTAGGCATCAAAGAGGAAAATATGAAACATCCCAAACTTGTGTTCTGTTCAGTGTTAGCAATCACGTATTCAAATTTCGTTTGGGCTAATGGCTGTGATGCAATAGACGATAAAGTATTAAATGCAATGGCTAAGGCTTTCGATGTTCGTGTGGATGAAATTGCTATTGATGGTACATTTTATGGTCAAAACTTTGATATTGATGTTTTAGATCTCATAACTGTAGTTGTTGATATGGAAGAGGCTATTGGAGTTGATCTTAAAGACGAAGATGTAGTCGACCTGATCGTTTATTTCGATGAAGAAGAGTTTGAGCCAAAAATTAAAGGCAAGGTAACGGTCCGAGAGTTTCAAAAGATTGTCCAAACAGCGTGTGCTAACTCTCTCGGCTAGGCGTTGGTTGTTGGATGTACCTAAAGGCGTTATGTTTCATTTCCACGTTCGTATTTGCACATTTAAGGAATAGGTTTGATAAATAGATATTCATGCAATGGTTTTATATTTGATGTAGATGCAACTCTTGTAAACACCACACTGGTTATAAATAATATTTGGAAAGAGTGGGCAGTGCAAAAAGGAGTTGATTTTTCAATAGTACATCCACACGTTCACGGCAGAAAAATTAGCGAAACTTTAGAATTAGTAGGTTTTCAATATGCAAATGCGAGTGAAGAAAACGTAGTTAAAAAAATCGCAATAAAAGCAATGGAATCAGCTACTGAAATTGATGGAGCACTGAGTTTTGTAAAAACCATACCGAAGTGTTCATGGGCAATCGCAACGAGTGGTCCAAGAAATGTGGCTGAGACAAGTTTACGTGCATCCGGGTTTGAGTTACCTGAGATTATGATATGTGGTGAAGATGTTAGCATCGGTAAGCCACACCCAGAACCATTTGTGCTTGCCGCTGAAAATCTAGGTTTGAATGCGATGAGCTGTGTTGCCTTTGAAGATTCGCCAGCGGGTGTCAAATCGGCTAAAGAAGCAGGGTGTTTTACTGTTGCTATATTAACTAGTCATAAAGAATCTGAATTAGCTTTAGCTGATCTAATTGTTAATAGCTTTTCAGATCTGGCAATTGAAAACAGAAACGGTTCATATGAACTATGTTGGTGAAAACTTAACAAGGCGCTTAAGTATGATTCGTGAAAGCATACTATTCTCGCTTCGGTCCAATTTGGGCACACGTTCACTCACAGCTTAACGTTATTTAAATGGAGCAGAAATAAGCTATGGAATACAACGTCGTTAAAAATTATAAGGATGATCCAGAATTACCTATTCGAATCGTAAAAGGTGAAAAATTGCAGTTTGTAGAAGAATCCAACCCAGAAGGTGATTGGGAAAATTGGATTTTTTGCCGAGGAAAAAATAAAGAAGGCTGGGTTCCAAAACACATATTAGCTGTAAATAACAGTGAAGTAACCGTACTTGAGGACTATTTTGCTAAGGAACACCGTTTGATAGTTGGTGACATTCTAGTAAAAGAACATGAATTAAACGGCTAGATCTGGAGTTATAAATTAGGTAATTCGGAAGAATTAGCTTGGGCTCCTTTAAATCATCTGTGCGCTGTATAAATTCATATCGAAAGTTGCTAAAGCAAGCAGCTAACACTTAGCATTTTAGCTTTGCGTTACGTTTGTGTTTAAGGTTGTCCACTCAAGATTCAGTATTACCTTGATCACACCTTAGCTTTGCGTTTTGTAACAATGAGGAAAAGATAAATATAATGAACAAGTTAATGTCATTTGTAGTTACGTCAAACTTTCTATCTCTTGGTTTTGTTTATTTGTTCGAACGGTTGACAGGTTCTTTAGCAATCCAGTTCTTGAGTGACTACGCCTTTTACTCAATGCTCCTACTTATTGGGCTCGGCAGCATCTTCTCTTTTTCGGGGCACAAAGTAGGTTACAGCGATCCAAGTAATGTGGCGGGTGTAGCTGCAAGTAGTTTGATTGAAAATAACTCTTCTAAACATACTGTTGTAACTAAGCTTGAAAGTACTGGGTTAGGTGGTCGTTTTTTACTCGCTAGTTTATTCCCTTTAGCTTATTGCGTGATCGCATAGGTCAACTAACCACATACAAGAACTTTAAAAGTGATTCTCAATGCTTGGCATTTTCACTGTGCATTGGTCTTAGTTATTAAGGTTCCTTTTAGCGGCTTAGTTATTGCGTTGCTCACCAATAGGGCAGCGTGTATGTTTCATCAATCTAGGAGCTCTTTCAATGTATTATTCTGAGGCTAATTGCCTTTGTGGTTCTGTTAAAATTACGGCTAAAAACATCGATCCTAAGTTTACAGTTTGCCATTGTCAGTCATGTCGAACTTGGGGTGGTGCTCCGTTCTTTGCTTTGAAATGTGGTACTCAAGTGAAACTGGAAGGTGAAGATAAAGTAAAGATGTACAAATCTTCTTCTTGGGCTTCACGAGGTTTCTGCAGAGAATGTGGAACCCACCTATTTTGTAAATTCAAAGAAACAGGCGAGTACAATATGCCAGTGGGCTTGTTTCCAAATTTGGAAGGGTTGGAAATGGACATGCAATATTTTAGTGACATGCGACCTGGTTACTATTGCTTTTCCAATGAAACTAAGGAAATGACCACCGAAGAAATCATGGCCTACTTTGCAGACAAGGTATAACTATAGGCATAGCAACCGGTTTAAGGGAGACTTTAATGCTTGCCGGTTTAGCTTACAGTATTGCAAGCGTTTGTAGCCCCCTCAACGTGAGTATTGTTTTCCAAAGGAAGATTCATATAAATGAAAAATGTAGTTCAACTTGTCTTTGTCTCTAGAAATCAGTTATTGCTCGCCTTCCGCCAAAATACTGAAGCGTTTGACCAGTATTGGGGCTTTCCTTCTGGGCGCATAGAGGACGGTGAATCTCCTCTAGACGCAGCAGAACGCGAAGCTTTGGAGGAAACTTCGGTTAGCACTAAAGAATTGAATTTAGCGGCTGAATTGGTTGACCCTAGTTTGCCGATTCGTCATTACTTTTACCTATGTTTTGATTGGGTTGGCAAAATAGAGAACGCAGAACCTAACTTGTGTCGAGAGTTGCGTTGGTTCAACCTCGACGAATTGCCAGAAAAGTGCACTCCAATCACTTACGTAGCAATGAAAAAAATTAAAAACGCGTTGCGTGACCATCAGCAACGAACTTAGCGCTATAACCTAAGAGGGAGATATGGGACTTAGATCATTTGAAAAGGAAGACTATGGCCTACTTATTTGTTGGATCGATTCAGATAAATTGAATTATCAATGGGGCGGCTCAAACCTAGAGTTTTCATTGGATTAAGTTCAAATTAGTTGGCACTGCTCATATCTATACACCAAATTTTTACTGCGAGGGAATGAACATGAAACAAGGAATTTTCAAGAATCTCAAGTTGGCATTAGGTGTTGGTTTTGGTGTTGCCATTCATCAGTACTTTTTTATGACGGATGGTGCGTTTGATTTCTATCAGCCACTTGTGGCGTTTGCTTTTACGTTTGTCGTTAGCAGTATTGGTACACTTCTAAAAGAAAGAATCATGCGCAAGAAGGAGATTACATGAGAATATCGGAAGCCGTTCTGTCGGATTTAGAATCCTTTTTCGAATACATAGGAGCGCAGCTTCTTGAAAATGCGGATGATGATTCTCCACTTTTCCAACCGATCTCTAAAGAGAATTGTGTAGTTTCAGAACGATTTAAAGATAAGTTTCGAAATGGTTTTGAGGCAAGCCTTGGTGAACATGGCTGGAGAAAGCTCTGGGTAATCAAAGACTCTAATGAACGAGTGTTTGGTCATATAGACTTACGTCATTACAGTGAAGAGTATAAGTTTCATCGTGTGCTTCTCGGCATGGGTGTTGATTCGAGCTTAAGAAAGCAGGGGTTAGGTGTAGAGCTGATTAAGTGCGTGACTGAGTTTTGTAACGAGAGCCCAAGTATCGATTGGTTAGATCTCAATGTTCTCTCGAATAATCTTCCTGCAAAAAATTTGTATTTGAAATGTGGTTTCGAAGTGATTGGAGAAGTCCCAGGTTGTTATCTTATAGAAGGACAGTCTGTGTCTGAAACAATGATGACACTATGCACGAGAATTTGCGGACAAGAACGCTTTGAAGAGTGAATTTTGACGCTTGGCATCCACAGTTTTATGGTAGTGCTTAGGCTTGGTGTCAGCGTGTTCACACTGCAACTCTAACTATGAGCAAAAGAGGAATCATGACTAAAATCTACTTCGTATGTGGCTTTATCGGTTCGGGTAAAACGACTTACTCTAAAGCGCTTGCAGAAAAGCATGGCGCCTTTCGTTTCTCGATCGATGAGTGGATGATTCCTTTGTATGGCGAGCATATGGAGCGTGAAGTTTTTGATCGCCGGCTGGCTACGCTTCAAGGGTTATTTAAGGAGTCTGCAATGCAGCTGTTTTCCTTAGGTGTTCCTGTGATTTTTGACTTTGGTTTTTGGCGTGAGTCTGACCGAGATTCTTTTAAAAGCTGGACATCAAACCTAGGTGTGGACAGCGAAGTTCACTACCTTGATGTTCCCTTTGAGACTTGCAAGCAGAGAGCATTTAGCCGTAACTCGGAACTGAATGGTAAGTCTTATGAAATGACACCTGAAATGTTAGATCTGTTTTGGTCTTGGTTTGAGGTTCCCACTTCAAACGAAAATGTTGTTTGGGTCCAACAAGACACTTAACAAGTTATATAGCCAAGCCTAGTTTGAGTTAGCAGATCCTTAATATCGCAACAAGTGAATCGGAGGTTCAATGGACAAAACAATCAAAACACATTTTGACGAGTATCCCGATGATGTTCGAGCTCGGCTTGAAGAGTTGCGTTCATTAATCTTAGAGCTTTGCTCTGATTTGGATTTAGGTGAACTCGAAGAGTCTCTGAAATGGGGCGAGCCGAGTTACAGCGTTAAGACGGGCAGCCCAATTCGAATTGACTGGAAATTAAAATCACCAAACAACTATTACTTGTTCTTTAACTGTAAAACGAAGCTAATCGACACATTCAGGGAGTTGCACGACGGCACATTGGCGTTTCAAGGTAATAGGGCAATCGTCTTGAACCTAACTGAACCACTTCCCAAAGCACCAATCAAGCAGTGCTTGGAGCTGGCCTTAACCTATCAGCAACGAAAACATCTGCCGCTTCTGGGCGCGTGATTTTTACGTGTTGTCAGCTTCTTAACTGAATGTGGTTAGAATTTGAAAAGTATGCCAGCCACTGATTTACAAGGCTTGGCACTTCTCGTTTAATGTTAGGTTAGTGTTTAACGTCTTATGGTTTAGGTTAATGGCGTTGCTCGGGCCGTAAAGTGGTATGTGGACAGGGAAAGTTATGAATCAACAAGAAGCCTTTATAGGGTTTGCTGTTTATGGGGCTATCAGTAGTTTAATCGGCCTTTTTACGTTTTTTATTATCAAAGATGCAAAGTACAAACAAACATTGTGGACTTTGCAGTCTGTTGTTTTTGGTATCTTCTCGATTGGTTTTATCTATTGGACTGGTGGTAATGGGCCAGAATTATTGGTTTGGATTCCGCTGGTCACTTTAATGTCTATTTACAATATCCACTCTTTGAAATTTTGTGGTTCTTGTGGAAAAACTAACGTAAGAAAAAGCGGATTGTCATCCATTAAATCATGTAGTGACTGTGGTAATGCTTTATAGTAAAGCTAAGAAATATCAGACGTTTGTTCATTTTAGTTTTAGCCTTAAAAGGAAGTTGTATGAATTTAGATAAAGCCAAGAAACGTATCGCAAAGCAGGTTAAAAAAGGCGACAACGGATACCCAAAAATCACGTTAGCGTATTACGGGGCGACCAAAAATCTTGCAACGGAAGTCGCAGTTCAATTTATGCTGGGTGAGGGCGATGGTGTTCAAGAAGAGCGTTTTTCTTGTGAAACCGAAATCCGAGATAATGAGCTAATCCAAACGACGCTGCTCAAGATAATCGAGCGCGCTAATGTTAACTCAGTAATTGAAGTTGAAGGCGTCGCTGTTCTTTAGTTTGCTTAGTACTTGTGAGTTTGTGAGTTTGTGAGTTGCCGTAGTTGTCTAGGTAATGCCGCATTACATGGGTTAGTTGATTCAGGATATTTAGAGTAATGCACTTAAGAAAAGCACAGCTTCATGAGCTAGATACCATTTATACAATGGGCTTCGATGTTTGGGGTGATGGCTTGACGTTAGACGATTACTTAATCGGTTGTCGTAACAGTAAAAAGTACTTATCTGGTACTTGGTATGTGTTAGTCGAGAAGGGTAGAGTCGTCTCATCTCTTATCGTTTACCGTTACATGTTTGACCTTGCAAAAGGATGTTTCGGTATTGGCTCCGTGGCTACGCCACAAAAATTACGACACCAAGGCTATGCGTCTGAGTTGATCAACTTGCTAAAAACGGAGTTATTCATTCATCATAATTGTAAGGCTTTATACCTACACAGCGACATTGAGCATCAATTTTATAATAGGCTTGGCTTTGTGGGCATAGTAGGTTCTGATTGTATGTATATTTCAAACGACTCTTCTGAGTTTGATGGACGAATACCAGATTACTTCTAGGCGTGAGTATTTCGATTCGTTATAAAATCGGGGGCTTAGAAGGTTAAGTGTATCCGAAGTGTTTTACTCATAATTTATCAAGGAAGAAACATTATGAAATTAGCTCAGTTAAATATCGCTCTGGCTAAATACCCGTTAGATGCGCCAGAAATAAAAGAGTTTGTCGATAACTTAGAGTTGGTTAATGGAATCGCAGAAAGCAGTGAAGGGTTCGTTTGGCGTCTGAAAGATGAATCTGGTGACGCCACCAACGTCCAAGCTTTCGATGATCCTAATATGATTGTGAACATGTCGGTGTGGGACTCTGTGGATTCGTTAAAGAACTTCATGTTCCGCACACATCACCGTGATTTTATGCGCCGAAAGGGTGACTGGTTTCATCGTTTACCTGAAGATACCTATGTGCTTTGGTGGATTGAAGCAGACCATATTCCCACACTCGAAGAAGCGATAGAGCGGCTTGAACACCTCAGAAAAATTGGTGATTCGCCGTATGCCTTCACTTTTAAAACCAACTTTACAGCATCAGAAGCGCCAAAATAGCGTTCGTCCAACCAACGTTATGTTCCATTGAAACTAAAAGAGGGGCATCTGTGGTGTGTGGGAGTTGTTGTTGGATGGATCATCGATAGTGTTTTCTGCATTTAAATTGATAAAGGTAAGTTGTGATTGAATTTAAAACGGTCGGTCTTTTTGTACTTACAGCGGTCGCCGAGATTGTAGGATGTTATCTACCTTATCTTTGGTTGAGAGAAGACAAGAGCATTTGGTTATTGATTCCTGCTGCGATAAGCCTCGCATTGTTTGCTTGGTTATTGACGCTTCATCCAACCGCGACAGGTCGTGTTTATGCAGCATATGGCGGTGTGTATATTTCTGTTGCCCTGATATGGCTGTGGCTTGTTGATGGCGAAAAGCCGACAACGTGGGACCTGGTCGGTGGCTCAGTTGCACTACTCGGTATGGCGATTATTATGTTCGGCCCTCGAAACGCATAACGTGCTTACACAAAAATACCGCCGTAATCAACGGCGGTATTTTTTTACGCTTATTACATCATTAAGTAGAGAACAAAGAGCCTAGTTAAAGTGGGCTAATTCAACACTCTGCGTTTCATTAGCTACTTTCCAATCGCCACCTAAGGCTTTATACACCGCAATCGTGGTGTTGGCGGTTTGAAGCTTGGCGGCTACTTGGCGATCTTGCATCGCTTTTTGTTGTCTTTGTGCGTCTAACACCGACAAGTAATCGACTAGGCCCGCTTTGTATAGCGACTTTGCTTTGTTCACCGCATTATCAACGGCAAGGGTAGCTTCATCGATGCGCTTTTGGTTTTCTTGGCTTCGGCCATAGGCAAACAAGCTTGAATCGACTTCTGCAAAGGCGCTGTCTACCGAGTGTTGGTAGTTAAGCGCTGCAGAACTGAACCTTGCTTCGTTCATTTCCACCATGGCTTCGCCTCGACCACCATCGAATACATTCCAACTGATGCCTGCAGATGCCGCCCAACCGAATGAATCGCTACTGAATAGGTCATCAAAACTTCCTGCAGTTACTCCTGGCGTACCCGTTAGGAAGACTTTTGGATAGCGATTGGCAATGCTTGCGCCGAGTTCTTCGTTAATGGCTGCCATTTCGCGTTCTGCAATTCGGATGTCTGGGCGTTGTTCTAACAAGTCAGAAGGTAAGCCTGTAGGAATCACATCCTTCATTCTCGGTAACGTAAATTCACCCGCTAAACGTTGGTTCACGCTCGTAAGTGATTCGCCTAACAACACTGCCATCCGTTGTTTGTGTACTTGCTCTGCGATTTCAAGTTGAGGAACAATGGATTCAGTCGCGGCAAGCATGGCTTTGGCTTGAGCAAGATCTAACTCCGAGCCATAGCCGCTGCGAACCACTTTGGTGACCAGTTCTAAAGTCTGCTTTTGGTCGGAAATGTTCTCTAGTGCGATCGCTTTTCGCTCTTGAGCGCCACGATATTGCAGGTAGTTGTGAATGACATCGGCGGTGATCAAGGTGTTCAAACCGGATTGGAATATCTCGGCTTGTTCAACTCGAATCGTCGCCGCGTTGGATTGCTTATCGATACGTCCAAACAAGTCCATTTCCCATGCGATGCTTGCACCTAAGAATCCGCCATCGTGTTGCGCTTCCAGCAACGACATCCCCGTTGCTGCTTCAACCGCATCAGAGGCGCCAAATACCGGGCCGAGTAGGGAGTCGTTCTCACTCAGTTGGTAGTTGTAATAACCGCCACCGACATTGATGGTCGGGACTTTGAATGATTCGACCACGCTTTTGTATGAGTTCGCCATGTTGATTCGCTCAGCGGCCAGTTTAAGTGGGATGTTCTGGTTTTGAACATCGGCCACTAACTGATTGAGCGTCGGGTCATTGAACTGTGTCCACCAATGGTTGTGTTGTTCGTTTTGGCTCGCGCCTTCTTGGTTCACATCACCTTGGCTATATAAGAAGGTCTCAGCCATAGTCGTTTGCGGTTCATCGTAATCAGGGCCAACCGCACAACCTGTTAGCAACAAGGCAAGAGCAATAGGAGCCACTTTAAACTTAGTTAATGGATACATGTTTATTTCTCCTTGTTGAATGAGGTTGTAGTGCCGCTGTTTGTAGACTGAGGCGTCGCATCGAGCACAACTACAGCATCTTTAATGGCTTCAGCCACTGTCTTTTTTTCTTCAGTTCGATAGAAGAGCTTGTACAGCGCAGGCATTACAAACAGAGACAACACGGTTGCCGCCGCCAAGCCACCGATAATGGTCGCCGCCATCTGATCAAACAGCAGGTCACTAAGCAACGGGATCATGCCAAGTGCTGTGGTGAGTGCTCCCATCGAGATCGCCATAGTACGGTTCACGGTTGCTTCTTTAATTGCGTCTGACAGTGAACGACCGTCTTTACGTTCAAGCTCGATCTGGTCCATCAACACGATGCCGTTCTTGATGATCATACCTGTCAACGTTACCGCGCCAATCAACGCCATGAAGCCGAACGGTTTGTCCAACAGCAACAAGCTGAATGTTGCACCCGTCGCCGCAAGCGGTAGGGTGGTGAAGATGATCACTGGCTGTTTGAAGCCGTTAAACATCGCAACTAGGATGATCACCATCAACAACATCGCTTTAGGTAGCTGTTTAAGAATATCGCTGACCGCTTTATGCTCGTCGTAATATTCGCCACCCCATTCCAAGTGGTAACCGTGTGGAAGGTGAATGGATTCTATTTGTTCTTTAACTGAGTCTCTCACTGCTGCAGGTGTGGTGTAGCGACCAACGCCAGCTTGTGCTGTGATGGTTTTTACTCGGTCGCGACGCCAAATCATGGTCTCTTCGCTTGTAAGCTCAAACCCGTCAATGACTTGACCTAGTGGAACGCTGTGGATGCCCAGTAAAGAACGTACCGGCAAAGTTTCTAGCGATTGAATAGAGCTGTCTGTACCACGCAGTTGAATCGTCACCAGTTCGTCGTTTAAGTTCATACGACCTAGCGGCATGCCTTCTGACGCGCGTTTCATCGCGAATGCAATATCTGCACGGTTAATGCCTGCAAGACGCATCTTGTCTTGGTTGATGACAGGTTCTAGCACTTTGCTCTTTTGACGCCAGTCGTCACGCACGTACTTGGTGTCTGGGTGTCGAGCAAAGATAGCTTTCGCTTGTTCAGATAAGCCGTGCAGTACCTCGATATCTGGGCCTGAAAAACGCGCTTCAACACTGAATTTATCCGAAGTCGCAAGCTTTAAGCTTCTAAAGCGAGGATCGGCGTTTGGAAACTCTTCCATTAACCATTTGTCGCCACGCGCAATCAAGGGGCTGAGTGAAGGGAAATCGGTCGCGTTAATCAAGATCTGACCGTAAGCAGAGTCAAACGGCTCTGGTTCAATCGTCACTGAGAAACGAGGAGCGCCAGCACCAATGTACGATGAAATACTCTCGACTTCCGGCTGCTCTAACAACCATTGTTCGATACGCTTCATGTCTTCTGAGGTCTGTTCAACCTTGGCGCCATTGGGCAGCCAGTAATCTAAGAACAGAATGGGTCTGTCGGCCTGTGGAATAAAGTTAACCGCAATATTCGGGATAGCTAATGCAGTAACCAAGATCAGCGGAATAAGCC
Source organism: Vibrio sp. QJM3NY_39 (assembly GCF_057785895.1). NCBI lineage: Bacteria > Pseudomonadati > Pseudomonadota > Gammaproteobacteria > Vibrionales > Vibrionaceae > Vibrio > Vibrio sp. QJM3NY_39. The sequence goes on from NZ_CM173505.1 coordinate 1,764,121, forward strand.
CCGTCAGTGCTTTGAGTGGGTTATCTACCGTCCAGTTTACGCTCTTACGGTATAAGCTCACTTTGGTGTTGTCAGCTTGCTTAGTTGGCTTGATGAAGAACCAACACATCAAAGCTGTGAAGGTCATTGCGACAAACCATGACAACAACAATGAAGAGGCGATAATTAGGAATACTGAGCTTGCGAACTCAGCGGCATCAGTTTTTGAAAAGATAACAGGGCTCGCACCCATGATAGCAATGACTGTCGCGCCAAAGAGTGGTGTAGCGGTCTCTTTAACAGAATCAATTGCGGCTTTGGTTCGGTCGATGCCTTTGTTGATTTTCACAATCATCATATCGGTGATGACAATGGCGTTATCCACCAACATGCCGAGCGCAAGAATGAAGGTACCTAGCGAAACTCGGTGTAAATCGATTGACGCGATGTTCATGTAGATAAGCGTCAGCAAGATAGTCAGCAGTAAGCTTGAGCCGACAATGGTTGCGCTTTTTAGCCCCATGAATATAGACAGGACGATGAATACAATCGCGACACTCTCTAGCAAGTTACTTACGAAGTTGTCGATCGATTTCTGAACTTCTTCCGGCTGGTTAGCAACTGTCGCGATATCAACACCTAACGGCAGGGTTGCTTGAAAATCGCTGACGATTTGATTGATTTCATCACCAAGTGATACCACGTTTACGCCGGTGACTGGGCTCATCGCTAATGTGACTGCAGGTACGCCGTTGTAGCGGTTCTCAGTCATCATTGGCTCTTGGTAGCCCATGGTGACGTCTGCAATATCGCCTAAGCGGATTAAGCTGGTTCCTAATTCACTCACGCCGCCTTTGATCATCAGGTTTTTGATGTCTTCTAATGAGCCAAACTCACTCGACTGTTGAACTCGGATTCGTTCAGTTCCTGCTGAAAACTTACCGGCATCGAACGCCATGTTTTGCGTATTCAGCTGCGACCAAACTTGTGTGATAGATAGGCCGTATTGCGCTAACCTTTCATCTGGGATGTCGATATGAACAACGCGTGGTTGAACGCCGTGTAATTCGATCTTCTTAATACCATCGACGGTTTTAATTCGACGTTGCAACTCTTCTGCGTAAAGTCTTAGTTCAGCTGGCGATGCATCTTTACTGTGGATAGAGAAAAGCATGCCGTAGACTTCAGAAAACTCGTCTTGTACGACACTGATCTGTGCAGTCGAAGGCAGTAACAGCTTCATGTCAGAGACTTTGCGACGCAATAAGTCCCACTCTTGAGGAAGTGCCTTTGAATTAAGAGACTCTTTGAGATCGACAAACACCATCGACATGCCAGGGCGAGAGAGTGAACGAAGTCGGTTTAATGATCCCATCTCTTGCAGTTTAGTTTCGACGGTATCAGTAACTTGCTGTTCCACTTCTTCCGCAGAAGCACCGGGGTAGAGCGTTACTACGACGGCCGTTTTGATGGTGAAGCTTGGATCTTCGAGCTTGCCAAGATCAAAGTAAGAAAACAGGCCTGCGATAACACTCAATGCAGTGAAAAACAGGATGAAGGTGCGTTGTTTGATCGCAAAATCAGCTAGATTCATCATGATTTACCTACAGACTCTTAACTTGAATATCGGAGAAGTGTTGGCCTTCCATGACGTACTGAGCACCACTCACCACGACGAAATCACCATCGTTGAGCGTTGATTCAACACATACGGTATTTTGGGACATCGAAACCACGTCCACAGTCACGCCATGAGCTTGCTCGTTCTTAACCGTGAACACTTGCTCGATGCCAGATTGATTCACCAACGCTGAATACGGTAAACAAAAATTACTGCTAGCTTCGCCAAGTTGAGTTGTCAGTGTGACGGCTTTTCCTGGCAATACTGACTTGTTGGTTGTTTCTACATGGTAAGTTACCGCGTAGGTTTGCTTGATCAGGTGAGGTGAAGTTGCAATTTCAGCGGCGTACCCAATCAACTTTTCCTCTGAGCCATACCAATTAATAACAGCGGTTTGATTTGGTTCGAACTCATGGATCAAGTTTTCTGGGACTTGGATTTTAACTTCAAGCTGATCTGGGTTGTGGGTGGTGAAAACCGAAATGCCCGGCAGAACTTGCTCAAACTGATCGAAGTTCGATGCTGCTACCACGCCGTCGAAGGGTGCGAGCAGTTGGGTATAACGAATCGAATCTTTCGCGCGGCGTATGTTCTGTTCTACGACTTTAACCGCCGCTTCACTTCGTTCATAACCGCTGATTGCACGGTCTAGGTTAACATCGGCAATCGCATTATCAGCGATGGCTTGTTTTACTCGTACAAGTTCGGATTTCGCTAATTTGTGTGCAGATTTCGCTTCGAGTGCTCGTGCTTGTAACTCTTCCAATGCCACTTGGTAATCGTGCGGGTCGAGTTGTGCCAACGGTTGGCCTTTCTTAACTGAATCACCAACCGAGACCATATTTTTTGAATAGTGCCAGGCACACGAAATGCGACGCCAGCCGTTTCTGATGATTGCAATTTACCCGTGAAGGATTTTTCAACTTGATGAGAAAGAGGTTCAAGTTGGATAACTTGAATCGGTCGCGTTTGTTTTTGAGTTATCGTTGCCTCAGAGTCATTACAACCAAACAGAGCGGTTAGGCTTAGTGCAATGACTGTGTATTTGAAGGTAGGTGTCTGCTGAAAGATAGACGAACGCTGCAAAACAGATGAATGTTGAGATATAGGCTTCATGGATTACTCCTGTCAATTTATGGAGTAATTCTATCTTTCAGTCTTGTTTAGATAATCTAGTCTGCACGTGAAACACTGTCACATCATTCGTTACAATAACTATAGTTTTGGAAGTTCTTGTAATAAATAATCAATCAAAAGCTGTGCTGAATGGCTCAACGCTTTGCGCTGAGGATAGAGCAGCCATGCTTCTTCTCTTTGAAGATTCTCGTCGGGGAACAGGTTAATCAAGGTGCCGTCTTTGAGTTGTTGTCGTACCAAGAGTTCTGGTAACAACGCGATGCCTCTATGTCGAATTACACCGCCTTTCACGAACCCAATGCTGTCGCTGACGACCGAAGGTTCAACTTTGATGGTGTGATCTTTGATGTCCCATTGTTTATCGATGTCGCCACTTGGCCACCTGAAGCAAACAAATGGGTAATTGGTGAGCTCTCTTAGGTTTGAGGGCGTACCTTGTTTCTCTAGAAATTCAGGGCTTGCGACAAAAATACGTTGGAGAACCATCACTTTACGAGCAACCACGTTAGCGTCGCTCAACGTACCACCATGCATAGCAAGGTCTAATCCTTGACGGTACATGTCGACAAAGCCGTTACTAATGTTGCGAATATCAAGCTCAACCTTGGGGTACATATCTTGGAATTTAAACAGAGTCGACTGCATGATGTCGCTGGTTTCAGGCAATAGACCAATCTTTATTTGCCCGTGTGCAACTTCTGAAAGGTTGGAAGCGACATGGTTCGCTTTGTCGAGCGCACTTAATGCATTGAGTAGTTCTTTGTAATAGAGCTCGCCAGATTTGGTTAAGGAGAGGCTTCGTGTAGTTCTAAAAAACAGTTGAATGCCGAGAGACTTCTCAAGGTCGTTAATTCTACGGCTAACGTTAGCTCGGGGAAGGTCAAGTGCATTGGCTGCGGCAGTAAAACTACCCAGTTCGACTACAGTGGTAAATAGCTTAAGATCTTCGACTTTCATAACAACGGCATTTAATCGTTTTTAGAACAGTATGTTGGCATCGTATACCAATTGGATTTTAAAATCGAAGCGTTCTTGGTTTTGGCTTATTTTAAGACAGTAAAAAGCCAGCTGATCAACCATTATCAAAGCTGGCTTTGTGTTCACATCGGACAAGACTGCTCTATTTTTTACCTTGGACTTGGCAACTTGTTCTTTCTCCTCACACCATATCAGTTTAGCGACCTCGACCGTCGACCATCACAATGATTGTTTTAGAAATGATGGAGAGGTCAGCGGCAATCCAAGACTTAACAGAACATAGGCTTAATGCGTAACTATGGTCAAAGCCCACTTTACGACGTACATCATCAATACAGGTATCATAACCTTGATTTACTTGTGCAAGCCCCGTAATACCAGGCATTACGCCGTATGTACGGTCAGCAAAGTAAGGGATTTCGTTCTCTAGTTTGGTGTAAAAAGTAGGGCGTTCCGGGCGTGGACCAATTAGAGACATTTCACCTTTCAATACATTGAACAGCTGTGGGAGCTCATCAAGACGTGTCTTTCTCAAAAAGCGTCCAACGGGCGTAATTCGTGGGTCATTCGCGGTAGCCCAGACTGCGCCAGAACGCGTTTCTGCATCTTCGTACATGCTACGGAACTTCATGATTTCAAAGATTTCCATTTTCTCCGGCGTAGATTTACCGACACGCAATTGGCGGTAGAAAATAGGACCGCGAGAAGTAAGTGCAATTGCCATCGCTATCAATGGAAATACTGGCGCTAACAAAATCACCGCAATCAATGAGCTAACGAAATCGAACGTACGTTTAGCACGTGAGATTTTGTATTGGTATAAGTTTTGAGTAGATAGCTGTTCAATGTTCATCATAATAAGTCCTTAATGATTCGCTCGTGTCCAAGGTGAGTTTTCTAGTCCGATTAGGTAACGAATGCCACCAATGAAGTTGGCATAGTGTCCAACTATCAAATAAGAGATTAATGAAATAGGTTTGTTTACTAGACGCTTTGGCAAGATACAACCAAGTACGCCAATGGTATAAACGGTAACTTGAGCCCATAACAGTGCTTCAAACACCAAGTAGTTGCTAAGCAAGATGGAACACACTAAACACACGATCATTAAATATGGTGTTAGGAGGCGAAGTCCTTTTCCTGAGAAGAACGCAAACGCGATGCCCTTGAACTTAGGGCTGAATAAGCCAAACAATCGAATCGCTTGTTGCATGTTGCCCGCTGATATACGAAGTCTTCTTTTGAAGTCTGTTTCTAAATTTGATTCTTCTAGCTCTAATGCAACCATTTGGGTTTCGTATTCTGCGATGTAACCTTGTTTAACGATTTGCATCGGTAAGATGAAATCGTCATTAATAGTGTTGAGTGGAAGCAGTTCAAACAGGTGTGTTCTAAACAAGTAGAAAGCGCCATGAGAACCTAAGCTAGAACCTAATGATGCCTCAGACTCTTTAACGGCTGTTTGATACTGCCAGTAGGCGTTTTCGCCTTCATTGCCTGTAGGGCATAGTTGATACGTTGCGTTTACCACACCAACCTTGTCACTTTCAAAATGAGCCGCTGCAATAAGCAATGCATCCAATGAAATAAGGGCTGATACGTCACTTAGCGCCGTAATATCGCTTTTTATACTTGTCACTTCTTCATTGATAACCGCAACTTTTCCTCGGTTGGTCTTGTGGTCATGTATCTCGAAATAGATATCGCTGCACATCGCTTCTTGAATCGTCATTTCGGCGATTTCTACCGTGTTATCAGTGCAGCCATCACAAGCAATAATCACTTGTAGCTTCTTTTTTGGGTAATCTAATGAAGCAAGGTTGCGAACTTTATCTGCGATCCATTGCTCTTCGTTAAATGCCGGCACAAGAATGGTAATGGTGGGTAGTGTGCAATCTTGTTGTTCGTCTTTATAACAACGATGGCTCTCTTCAATTTGACGCGCCGGGTGACTTTTCGCATACCAACGCAGTAACAGTGGATAGGCAGCGTGATGGTAGACAATCAGCGCACCAGAGAATAAGCAAAGTCCTGCAAGCGACCAGTCGATCATGCGCAAACTCCTTCTGAGATATCGTTGTAAGAGGCAACCATTTTTACAATGTCAAAGTTGTCGAGTACGTAACGACGAGGTGACAAAAAGCGTTCATTTTGCTTTTCTAATAGCGCACTAGCTAACCCCACAATGCTGCCGCTTTTGACGAGGGCGCCGCTGACTGGACATAAGGTTTCATCGACAGCTCCTACATTCATCGCGACGGTAGGGATGTTGCACGCCTGAGCTTCGAGTGTAGAAAGTGGCAACCCCTCATGACGAGAAGGTAAACAGAAGGTATCCAAAGCGCCGTAAAAGGTGGTCATGTCTTCAATAAGGCCAAGGAATATCACACGGTCGCTCAAATTCAAGCGGTCAGTAAGTTGTTCCAGTTGCTTGCGTTTTGAACCATCACCAGCCAATGCGACAACGGTGTTAGTAGGAAGTAAGGTAAGCGCTTTAATCAGTTGGTCTTGACCTTTCACGTGTTCTAAACGTCCCGCACAACCTACGATGTGTTTATCGGTTGGTAGATCGAGTGTTGCTCTCGCGTTTGCTTTTGACATCGGTTTGAACTTCTCGCAATCCACACCGTTTTTGATCGTGATGATATTGTTGTATGAAAAGGCAGAGCAAAGTTGGTTGTAAACACGGGTTGCATCGGCCACCAAAGTTGGCTGAGCGGCTTTAAGTGCTAATGCTTGTAAGCGACGACGTTTGTTATTTTTCAAATGCCATGCATCATGCTCAGTATGAATTCGTGTAGGAACCCCTGATACGCGGGCAGCGTAACCCGCGTAGAGCAGTGGGCCTATGTGATGCGTGTGAACAACATCAGGGCTAATTCCTCTAAATGCTTTGATGAGTTTTATGATGATGTTGAATTGAACACCGGGCTCTTTGTCTAAAAACACGATTTGGTTGTGGTAAGGCTTCAGCTTCGGCCAGTTTGCGATGGATTCTGCTTTCGTGCCTTCAAGACTGACGATCAACACTTGGTCTGTTGGTTTAGCAAGGCGAAGCAAATCTAACGTTAAGGTTTCTAATCCGCCTGGGGCAAGGTGTTGAACAACGTGTATGATCTTCTTGCCATGCTTTGTTATCTGGTTATTCATAATTTGGACCCTGCCTTTATAATTCTTGTTTCGCCTTTCTGACGTTTCTCTTGAAGTAACTTCTTTAAAACGTTTGACTGCACAAGGAGGTTGCAGGAGTTGTGCCAATTAAATAATTATTATATTTCAGTGGTTTATGGTGAATGGTTCTAGGGGGATTTTCGTTTCTCAAAATGGGAATCAAAACAAGATACGAGTGAATGACTATTTGAATCGTGGCGCTTTGGGAAGTCGAAAGTGGGATTAATAATTGGGGCTTTATAAAAGAAAAACGCCAACCGAGTGTTGGCGTTTTGCTCTAGGAAACACGAAGCTAGGAAGCTAGGAAGCTAGCAAGTTAAAAAATGGCTTTAAGGCTAATCAACTCATTTTAGGGATAACAGTAATCACAGGGACACCTAAGATTTCTTCAATTTCATCTTTACGCTTGATTGAAGAGTCAAACAGCTCAAACAATATCGCCAACCCAATGCCAAGGCCGATACCGGCAACGAAACCAGCCAGAACAAATACAAAAGAAGGTATGTTAGATTTGATACTAGGCGTGAAGGGCAAATCGATAATCTTCACACGTTTGTTTTGCTCGAACACACCAAGTGAACCCGTTAGTTGAGCCATTTCATAACGCTCTGTGAGTTCATCGGATAGCTGGCGCTTGATGTCTACCTGACGTTTAAGGCGATACATCTCTTTTGCATTCTCACCGAAGTTATTCGCCTTGTGTTCTAATTCAAAGATCATAGTACGAAGGCTTTTAGTCTCTTCTGTCAAAGATTCAAAGCGAGCTCGAACCAGTTGTAAGCTGTGTAGCTGGGTGACCAAAAGAGGTTGGGTATCAGAAAGCTTGTTCAGTGTCGTACTACTCGCGATGTCCCAAAGCTGGTCGCTGTTCATCGTTGGTTGGGTTATATCGAGCAAACTCTTTCTCTCGTTTTCAAGTCTGTCTAGCTCACGAACTTTAGCTTGTACGGCACTGTGTTTGTTTGTGTATTTTGCTTGAAGTAGAGCCAGTTCACTACGAATGTCGATGATCTGATCTTCTATTCGACCTATCACGGGGTTGGTTTTTGAAAGCTGTTGATCGATTGACCCTAAACTTTTTTCGACACCCGATAATTCCGCCTCTTTTTCCGCCAGTGTTTGTTTGAGTGACGCTAAGCGATTCAAGCTTTGGCTTTGCACTTCAGGCGTCGAATGAACATTCTCATTCATGTATAAGGCAAGGGCTTCTTCTGCAACTTCAAGTTCAGCACTGCGCTTATCTATATGAATTTTCAAGAAGTTGCTTGAGTCTTCAATCGAAGAACGTTCTGGTGCTAACAATTGTTCAATAAAATGTTCACTCACCGAACGAAGCGTTTGTTCCATTCCATTTGGTGTGTTTGACGTTAAGCTTATCTTTAGAAAGTCTTTTCCAAGTTGAGTAACTGATAAACGCTGAGACAAGTCAGTAATGATCTCTTGTTTCTCAATTTCAGGCATATCGGGCGTGGTTAATTGCAGTTCATCAGCGACCGAGTAAAGCACATGTCGACTATGAAGTAGTGTTCTCAACGCGTTAAGGCGGTCTTTGAGCATGGTAGAAACGGCGATGTCTTCCAAGAATGGATTCATCTTGGCCGTTTCTTGAATCAACATACTGGTATGCGCGTCATATTTAGTCGGAGCCAACTTGCTCACACCAAAGCCTACAAAGGGCAAAATAAGGATTGGTAGAACAATAACGTAGCGTTGGCGCCACATGGCATTGATGATGACTAATAACCGCAATTTCAGATTATTCATAATAGCTCCAACATCCAATGTACGAAGTTACCGCGGTTCTGCCAACTGTCTCTGGAGACAACAGATACTGGCGAGTTTTCAAGGTGACGGCTTTGCTCGAGAGCTTCGACCATCTGTTGTCCATTATCAACGGACGTAACGTGATTCTTATAAGGAACCATTGCAGGAAAAGGAGTGGTCACGATAGGAGTTCCCGCGGCTAGGTATTCCATCAACTTTAATGGACTGCATGCTCTGATTTGTTCGTTATCAATGAAAGGTAATAGACTCACATCCCAGTGTTGTGAATAGCTTGGCAACGTGTGATGTGGGCGAGGCCCCAAGTAATGAACATTATCGAGGTTAGGCAACGACAATGTATCAAGCTCATTAGGGCCGATGAATACAAAGTCCCATTCCGGCATTGCTGTCGCCACATGTTTGACCATGTCGTAATCCAGCCATTGAGATAAGCTTCCGTAAAAACCTGCAATCGGGCGGTGGTGGCTTGGCAAGTCGTGTGCTCTTGGAGCTGGTGTAGAAAATAGCCCGACATCGACACCATGTGGTAAGAGTTGAGCTTTCTCACTAGGGAATTTGCCCATCAGCTTTTCACTAGCAGCGAAGATCAGATCTGATTTTTCAATCAATTCCAATTCATGCTGTGCGACAGTTTTGTGGTCAACGCCCGCGAGTGCACTAAAGTCATCTCCGCAGTAATAAACAACCGCTGACTCGCCTAAGTGTCCGCACAAATCAACAGCGGTAGGAAGGGAAGTCCATAAGATAGGAGCATGAAGCTTCAGCTCGGCAATAACTGGCTTCAACTGGCGTAACATCATTTGCTGAGCCAGTTTTCTAGACAACTTAGAAGAAGGCGCAGGAATGGTTTTCAAGTTCACGACCGTTATGTTGCCTTGGTCGTTTGAATCAGCGACGTTTTGTGGATCCAGCATGTTTTGAGTTATTGCGTTGCTTCGCCCTGTCAGTTTATTGAACGCACGAGTGATGTCTTTAACTGACAGTCTTGGCTGTCTAAGACCAATAGAGTTTACCCATAAGACTTTATGTTGTTTAGCCAAGTGGCGAACCAAGTGTTGAGTCGATGAAGGTAGGCCACCAAAGTCTTCACCAAATACGATTAAATCACGCATGGTCGCCTCCATGAGTCTCTAACGAATCGAATACATCGGATTCGGTCACTTCAACGGATTTAATCTGACCGACAACTCGAGCAGGGTTGCCGCCTGCGATTGCGAAGGCAGGGATGTTCTTTGTTACCACGCTGCCTGCGGCTATTACGGCACCTTCGCCGATGGTTACGCCACCTTTAACGGTAACATTGGTGCCTAGCCATACATCTTGTTCAAGAATGATGTCGCCGATTTGCTGAGGGTCATCGCCTTCACCTAATGCTCGACGCTTTGCATCAAGCGGGTGTCCAGAGTATCCAAATAGGAACGCGCCGCCAGCGATGCGTACGTTGTCGGAGATAACGACTTTACCTCCAACTGCGATAGTCGATTGCCAACCGATGTCTACATTGTTGCCAATCGACAGTAGTGGGTGTTCCAAGCCTTCAAGTGGTTGGGTACAACCAGAGAATGTCGTGTGGCCAGAGATACGGCAGTTATCGCCAATCGTAATTTGTACCGGACCGCTCACGAAAGGGAGGCCACCGTATAAATACAGGCGTTTCCCACATTGAGCGACACGACCTTTGAAAGCTGGTGTCCAGTAGAAGAATCGAGTAAAACCAGAAACCAAATTCACCACAAGCTTGTGTGCTTGGTATAGGCAACGATTAAGTAGTTGGGGGGTAGGTAGCTCTGCGCTTCTGATGTTTTTCAAAATGATAAACACATTTCTAATTCGAGAATTAGGGTGAAACTTAAGCCAATGTTTGAATTGATGTATAGATACTGACGTCATAATGAAAATCCTCTTTTTTGTTATATAGAAGTACTTTCATATATTGTGCCATTTAATAAGTTTATTATTTTCAATGTGTTACAAGTTGGCTTTTAGATTTTCTCATTTTGACAGGCAGTATGAGATACGTTCGCAACAGCAACAATCAATGCGGAAAGGATATAGATAGGCCAGTTGAAGCCTTGTGTTAGGAAGGTACCCGAGACGATGGTGCCAATTAACCCAGCATATACGGCGTAAGCCGCGGCATTGAGATTTGGGTCGATTACGTTGGTCGTCTCTGAAAGCTGTTTGAGTGTCGAGCGTATTGTTTTGATCAGTGAGCCAATCAATATCAGAAAGATAATCAACCCTAGAAAGCCAGTTTCAGCGAGCACGCCAAACCAAGTACTGTGAACCGCATGATTCAGTCCGTCCCAGTGCGAACTATAAAAGAAGTAATTAGAAAAGAAATTGTTTAGGCCGACTCCGGTTAAAGGGTTATCCAATGCCATTTTGAACGCGGCTTCCCATGCATAGATTCGCCCCATTGCAGATTCATCAACCCCTTGTTCAGCAGCACCGCCTGATGCTCTGTCTGAAATTCCAGCAACAAAGTAAAGGCCAATCGCTCCGATCGCGCCCAAAGTGATCAACAGTGATTTTGATCGTATTACTTTGAACGCAAAAATCCCGACGACTGCTAGCGCACCAAGTAATCCACCACGGCTTTGGGTTGCAACGATAGCGGCAAGTAACAATACAGCGACACCAATACTCAATACACGCTTAAAAGCATGAATGCCATGGGTGGTCGTCTGACTGAGCGCAAACGCAAGTGGAAACAAAAGAACCAGTGCTAAATCATTAGGATCTCCTAACATCGAACCAAAATCGCGGCCAATAGTGACACGTGACCCTTCGACTAATCCGATACCATTGATTGAGTTGTTAATTGCAATAAGTGCGACTAACGAACCGGCCATCATGATGATTGTCGATGTCTTTGCTAAGTTTTCGACGCTGTTTACCAGCCACACGATAGCGAGTGTCATCACCATTATTTTCCAATACACGCCTTTAAATTCAGCTAACGCTATTGGACGGTTAGACGCGAAGATCAGGCCGATAAAGACGAGAGCCCAAAAAACAGCAAGCCAGCTCAATGTAGGGTGCCAGAATATTTTAAGTTCTTTGCTGATGAAAGCATGCCAGAGCAAAGCGGAAAGCGCGCCTAGCGAGAGTAATAGCGGTATCTTTAACGAATAGAGTTGAGGTATCGCTTCGTGGATTCGAAAAAATGAAAAGACAACGAACAGTATCACCATCCAAAAGGTTTTGTTAATAACAAACATTCCAGCCAAAGGAACAAGGGCTAGCGCAACAATAACAGCGGGATGCGGCACGAAGTACCAGACAATACCGAGCCCGACACACAATGCGCTGATCGTGATGATGACAGGCAATCTATTGGCTTCAGGATTGACCATTGTGACCTCTATTCGCAAATAAACTCTTAATGACTCGGCTCGCAATCTTTTGAGACGTAGTTACACATGATGTTAAATATTGCAAAGCGAGTGCCAGTTATGCATTTTGTTTAACCAACTGATTTAGCTTTAGATTATTAGGATAGGGCTTAACCTTGAGTTGAGTTTTGTCATTTTGAGAATCAGTATAAAACTGACTAAAGTACTTAAATCATCAAGTCCAAATAACCAGTTATCTACTAAGACGAGTATTAACGGTCGAGTTGATAGATTTCCAACAACTGCGGGACAACGGCTTGTGGCGAGTATTGGTGTTTGACGGTTTCTATCGCGTTATTCTTGAGGGAGTCACGTTGTTCGCGAGTCAATGACATCCATGAGGATAAATTCTGCTCTAGAACTAACGCGGTTTCTGAATCAGATTCTGAATTGGCGAGGTAACCATTAACTTGGTGCACGATGAGCTTAGGCAAGTTACCAACTGAGGTGGCGAGAACGGGAATGCCGCGAATCATGGCTTCTAATGCCGCCATAGGTAAGCCTTCAAAGCGGGAAGGGATGATTAACAAATCGATTTGGCTCCAGACGTCGTCCATATTGGTTTGATGCCCATGAAAGGTAACATTATCAGGCTGCGATTTAACTAAATCCTCCATTTCTGGTCCATCACCAAAAAGCTCAAACCGAACATCAGGAAACTGTTTAGCTAATGCGATAAATCGATCAGGCGCTTTTTCGTGGCTTAATCGGCCCACAAAACCAACATGGAATGGGCTTGACGAAGCGGAATTTGTTAACCCGGTTGGCACTTTAACAAAGTTATTCAATTGATGGGTTTTACTCGGCACTTTCGCTTTGATCTTCTCACTGACCACGAGCGACTGATCAGAAAGAAAGCTGCTGTAACGGTCGAGCCAGTCATAAAGCCATACTTTGCCTGTTGGGGTTTCACCTGCGTGATAAGTAGTGATTTGTTTGGTATTGCTTAAACGAGGTGAGAGTTTTATGAGCTTGCTGACCAAACTGGCTTTGTAACCATGAGCATGGATAAGCCTTGGCTGATAATGTTGAACTGCACGTTTAAGCTGAGTCGCGCTATTGTCGCTCGAATCTGAACAGCATAAGGCTAAGTCGGAGAGGTAACTAAAAGGGATGTTCAGCGTATTCAACTTTTCAACGATTATCGCTTCAGGCTTAAACTTAGTCAAAAGGACGATTCGAACAGCATCTGAATACTGAGCGCTTTCAGATATCAGGCCTTGTGCTAATTCTAAAACATGCGTTTCTATACCTCCAAAAGTTTGGCTGTCGATCAACAGCCAGATCTCATGAAGGTTTACGTTGAGTACACCTTGGCTAGGCTTGATTGTACTCATCTTCCGATTCCCAAGCCTGCTTCTTACGGTAAACGGTAGAAGGGCTAAGTTCTAACAACACAGCAGCGTTTAGCACATTCCCATCGCAATGATTGATCGCGTGTTGAATGGCTTCGCGCTCTATTTGCCACATTGGACGAATAGCACCTTCGTTTGTTGTAAATGCGGGCGTCATCGGGTCGTTGTTAGCGGGAACAACTGACGATTGCTCCAACTCTTCAGGAGTAATCGGTGGCAACTTAGCTTCTGGTGCTTCCACAACAGCAGCTTGGGGCGCCGCTACTCGAATCGGTGTCACTGATTTCGAAGTTGGAGCTGCGTCTACTTTATTAATCGGAGGCGGTAACATGTCTTTGGTCACGCTCGTTTCATTGTTCAACACCACGATGTTACGGATGATGTTTTGCAACTGACGCACGTTGCCTGGCCACACATAACGTTTAAGTAGATTCTGCGTTTCTTTGTCTATGGATTTGAACTTCTTCTTGTCTTGCTTCGCATACAATTTCAAAAAGTGATTAGCCAAAGTCACAATGTCACTTCCTCGTTCACGAAGTGGTGGCATCTCGATAGGCACAACGTGAACACGATAGTAAAGGTCTTCTCTAAAACGTCCTTCTTCGACCTCAACCAATGGGTCGCGGTTGGTTGCACAGATAATTCTGACATCTACTTTAATCTCGCGATTACCACCGAGTGGAGTAAACGTACCTGTTTGCAAAAATCGTAGGAGCTTCTTCTGCATCTCCAGTTCCATTTCGCAAAGCTCATCGAGAAATAGGGTACCGCCGTGTGCTTGCATTGCAGCACCTTTACGGTCGGTTGTCGCACCGGTAAACGCACCTTTGACGTGACCGAAGATTTCACTCTCCATTAGGTCTCGAGGGATAGCGCCACAGTTAATGGCAACGAAGGGCTTGCCGTTACGCTGACTCTCCTGATGAATAGCCTCCGCGCACACTTCTTTACCCGTACCACTTTCGCCGTTAATAAACACGCTAGCAGTGGTTGGCGCTACCGAATCAATGATCTTGTAGACAGCCTGCATAGGTAGGCAAGAGCCAATGAAATTATGAAAGCGGTCACGATCAAACTTGCTTTGCATGTCATCAACGAGGTTCTCTAGCTTAGTTCGTTTCAAATGCAAGCGGACAGAGGTCTTAAGTCGATCGGCTTGAATTGGCTTTTCCAAGAAATCTTCCGCACCGCGTTGGATAAGGTCTACAGCAATATTAACTGAGCCATGTGCTGTCGCGATAATGACGGCGGTCGGTATTTCATTTTCGCTAATCCAATCTAGTACTTCTTCACCTGGCATGTCGGGCAACTTAAGATCGAGAATAACGAGCTGTGGAGAGTGCCTTTCAATGAAGATCTTAGCTTCTGCGCCGGTTTCGACGTGGAAAATATCGTAGGGTTCGTCTTTTACGTACTGCTTGTAGAGTACGGCGAGTGAGGTTGAGTCTTCAACTAACAATACCTTAGGGCGCATTGTGTATTCCTTTTGAAACTTTATCCTAACCAATCAATAACATAGTGGTATGCATCCATCAATACGAGTCTTGTTTATTTGTTATCTACCGCATGCAATCTCTTAACAAACTATAGATGTACTTCTCGCGTTGTTGGTCACGCCGGAGTACATGTTAATGGTAACTATATTGATAACGACTATGTTGAGTTTTTGTCTGATACTTATGATGAACATCCAAAGTTAACTGAAACCAGCCTCTTTTCTTTCAAGCAAGGCTTTGATTGAACACTCTGCTAGTTCTAATAATTCGTCAACTTGTCGAAATGCCGCATCATGATTATGTTCTAAACATTGCTTCTCTAGAGCGCGAGCTAACTCACCCAAGGGGCGATTACCTAATGAGAGCGCGGTGCTGCCAAGAGTGTGGACCTCGAACTCAAGTGTTTGAGCGTCTTTCTGAGCGACAGCCTCTTTTATGGCGACCAAGCGTGTTTGTGATTCTTCGACATAATGGTCGATCAAGATCGGGATAATATCCGCACTTGTATCTCGAATCATTTGCTCTAGAACGCTTTCATCAACAAGCTCGCTAACTTCTTGTGAGTTTAGATGTGCAGCTGTGTCTGACGCTAAAGTGGAATTCATCAAACTAAGTCCTTCTATTGAGCCTAATATCCATGAGTACTAATAAGTTCTAGTCATTTTCTAGAATAATTTCAACTGCTTGCCGTATAAACAGAGCAATTAATTACTATCTCACTCATATTGCTACAGGGTTTGTGACAAGCCTAACGGACTGATTTAAATTTGTTTTCTCTTATGAAATATAAACTTAGGTGCCTATAAACGTAAAGGGCGGGTAGAGCTCAGGAGAAAACGAGGCCGATACAAATAAAAAGACCACTGCAGTGAATTAACAACAGTGGTCTTAGAGGGGTTAAGTAGTTTAGGCTACGAAGCTTTATCAATCTTTGGCTTTGGGTCAGCTTCTACTTCTTCCTCGCTACTTTCAGAGAAGATATCAGCAACGGCGCTTCTCTCTAATTCACCCTTCAGATTTCCATCTTCGTCGACAACTGGAAGGGAGTAGTCACAAGACATGGTGTCTGGTAGAACTTCTTCAATGACAGCATCAGGTAAAACAGCAGGAACCTCTTCGTAAATCTCATCACTGAAGTCATGAACAGAGGCATCTTCAACGGCGTCTTGTAGGCTCTCTTGTGTGACTAGGCCTTGATAGCCGTCATCCGTTACGTGATAAGCGTAATCGTTTTTCAGCATCTTCATTTGTGCCAGAGCACCTTCAATCGTTTCTGAAGTGATTCGATAGAGAGGGGGCTGCATAACCGTTTCAACCGTCAATGCACGAGCACGGTTTACGTCTTTAACGAACGCCTCTACATAGTCATCGGCTGGATTCAGCAGAATCTCATGTGGTGTGCCTTGTTGTACCAACTCGCCATCTTTCAAAATTGCGATTCGATCGCCGAGACGGAGTGCTTCATCCAAATCGTGGGTGATGAAAACAATCGTCTTATGAAGCTTCTGTTGAAGTTCGATAAGCTGATCTTGCATTTCACTTCGAATCAAAGGGTCGAGTGCCGAAAAGGCTTCATCCATTAACAAGATTTCAGCGTTAGTACACAGAGCGCGAGAAAGGCCAACACGTTGTTGCTGACCACCAGAAAGCTGGGCAGGGTACTGCTTGCCGTAACCTTTCAAACCCACCGTTTCTAACCATTCATTGGCTTTCGCTAAACGGTCTTCTTTTTTGATGCCTTGTACTTCCAACCCGTACGCAACGTTTTCTACCACAGTGCGATGAGGCATTAAGCCAAAGCGTTGGAATACCATCGACATTTTATGACGGCGGAACTCTTCTAATTGCTTGGTGTTAAGGCTCATTACATCAATGCCTTCAACCATGATTTTACCCTGCGTTGGGTCAATTAAACGGTTGAAGTGGCGAATTAGAGTCGATTTACCCGAGCCAGAAAGCCCCATGATAACGAAGATTTCACCGCGGTTAATCTCGAGATTAATCTCTTTTAAACCGACGGTATGACCTGTGTCCGCAAGAATCTGATCTTTGTGTTCACCGTCCTGAACTCGGTTCATAACAGACATCGGCTTCGGTCCAAACACTTTGTATAGACCACTAATTTCAATCAATGGTTTAGTCATGCTTGAGTCCTCCTAAATGCGCATTGGTTCTTCTTGCGTATGCCTGTGAAGCGCGGTCAAAAAGAATTGCGAGGGCAACAATGGCAAAACCGTTCATCAAGCCTAATGTGAAATATTGGTTGGTGATGGATTTAAGAACTGGTTGTCCTAGGCCTTTCACGCCAATCATGGATGCGATAACAACCATAGACAGTGCCATCATGATGGTTTGGTTGATACCCGCCATGATCGTTGGCATTGCTAGGGGAAGTTGAACACCCCATAAGCGTTGTTTTTTGCTCGCACCAAATGCGGTAGCGGCTTCAAGAACTTCTTTGTCGACCAAGCGTATGCCTAGGTTGGTTAAACGAATCACGGGTGGGATAGCGTAGATAACCACGGCGATTAGACCTGGAATTTTACCGATGCCGAGTAACATCACCACTGGGATCAAGTAAACGAATGCTGGCATGGTTTGCATGATATCAAGCATCGGTGTAACGATAGATTGAGCTCGATTTGAACGAGCCATCGCAATACCAATCGGAATGCCTAAGAATATCGAAACCAAGGTACAAACAGTAATGATACTGAGCGTCCGCATGGTGTCTTCCCACATTCCAAAGTAACCAATAAGGAGCAAAGAAACGACACAACCTAAAGCCAGTTTCCAAGAACGACTTGCGGCGTAGACAAGGCTGGTACAAACGGCGAGGACTATAATCCAAGGGGTTGAGATAAGAAGTTTTTCAAACCAAACAAGGAATGAAAGAAGAGGGTCAAATAGAGATTCAATCATTTCACCGTATTCACGAGAGAATTCACGGTATGCGCCATCTAGCGTCTTTTTTATGGTTCGTAAATCAGCGCGTTCCATCTCTGGAAAGCTTGATAACCAATTGGTGTCAGCCATTTTATATCCTTATAGTTCGGAGCCACTTGTTCATGCGATGAGGTATCGCCTGTGAAAAGGGCTCCGAATCATGAATAACATCAAGTATAGCGACGTTATTTCCGTATTATTGAAGCGTAATTGCTTGTTATTAAACCAAGCTCTTACAGCTCTGCTTCAACTTTCTTAGCCACTTCTTGAGAAACCCATGGGTGCCATATTTCTGGGAACTCACTCAAGAAATGGATACTCGCTTCTTCGCCATCCGCTTGGTTGTCTTCCATCCAAGCGAGAAGTGAGTTCATTTTGTCGTTAGTGAAACCACGTTTAGTGAAGTAGTCGTAAGCCTCTGGTGCTCTCGATGCGAAGTCTTCTGTAGTAACTGTGTGCACTGGTGAAGGCGGGTACATGGTCGCTTTAGGTGAATCACAGTCTTCTTTAGTGGTACAATTTAGGAACTCTTGCTCATTAACACCACTGCCAAAGTCAACTTTAACCATGTCGTATTTACCTAGAACGGCAGTTGGCGCCCAGTAATAACCAAACCAAGCTTCTTCGCGCTCATAAGCTTTTGCGATAGAGCCAGATAAGCCAGCACTCGAGCCTGGATCAACAATCGTGAAACCACTGTCTTCCAGCTCAAGAGCGTTAAACAAGTTTCCGGCGCTGATCTGACAGTTCCAGCCTGCTGGGCAACTGTAGAATGCTGATGTATCTGGGTCTTCAGGGTGCTTAAACAAGCTAGCGTTTTTACGTACACCTTCGATGGTTGCCATCTCTGGGTATTGTTTAACTAAGTAAGCTGGAACCCAAAAGCCTTCTTCACCACCATTCACAAGTGCTTTACCTGCGTAGCGAAGACGTTTTTCTTGGACACCTTTGTCCAATGCATCTTTTAAGCTGTTGCTCCAAAGCTCAGGTGCAACGTCAGGCTGGCCTTTTTCAATCATGGATGTGCCTGTTGGCATGGTGTCGCCAGGGATAAGTTCGGCATCACACCCATAACCATGTTCTAGGATGAATTGGTCGATATTGGCGATCAGTGTTGCAGAGTTCCAGTTCATATCTGCGATTGTTACGCTGCCACATTCTCCAGCGTTAGCATTACCGCTGGCTGCTGCTACTAACAAAAATACGGAGCTTAACTTGTATTTCATATTGAGTTTCCTTTCTCTTTAATAATACAACTAAGGTAACCAAGGTAAATTGATTATCTAAATTGCTCGATGGTGATCCTTTCCGTGTATTTGAACCATTTGAGCAGAAGGAGGGATGGGTGAAGTTTGAATAGATAAACGTGCAAAGTCAGTGAAGTGTGATTTGCCAATTCATCCACTGTGTTTCAACAGCCATCGGATAACTTTGTCAAACTATTACAAATTCGTCAAAAACCACCTCTATTTATAATCTTAGGGAATAATCGTACGAATTCCATCTTTGATGCGATTTACATGGCACTTTAACCGTCTGTGTCACATTACCGCTAAAGTTAGGCATGGGGCTGTTGATTTTTGAAGGGATTTAAAGGTGGTAAGACCATGGTTGACGTGTGTGAAATGCGTTGAATGGTTTTTAAAATCTTATTTTCAATAATAATTTCGCCAAAAACACCCAATTTGGTTTTGGGGTGTTTAGAGCTGTCGCTGCTTGAAATTTAATAGGATAGGCGGCTGTCATCGTATCAATGACAGCCATACAGTTGTACAAGAAAGCTATAGTTGTACAAGAAAGTTACAGTGGCGCGAAAAACTTACATCGGCAGGTTTAAAAACTCATTTTGATACAGCTTGTTTGCCAAGCTATCGCGAAGTTTAGTTGGAAGGAATTTCATTCGATTGATTTGTCTTACCAACTCTTGTGCAAAGCTAGGTGTTTGTTTCATGTTCATCACACTACCCATTAGATTGATACTCTGAGCATCAAGCAGCTTTTTCGCTTGTTCTAGGTGGTGAGTTGACGTTTCACCATAGGCGACAACCATCAATGTGCTGTCACAGGCACTCGCAACAGACTGTGCAGGGATATTCCCTTTGTTAATGTTGAGAAGCGGTGAGGTGTCGATGATGACTCTGTCGTATTTCTCTAGCCATTTGTTGACTACTTTTTGTAACGTTGTCGGGTCTTTATAAGCAAGCTGTGTTAATGCCACTTGAGGTGCCGGGACACCAATGAACATCCGGTGAGACTCAACATGTTCTATTAACTGCCCCTGTTGACTGTCTTCTAACATGTTCAAATCTTTGAAAGCGGGGTTGTATAAGTTGAGGTCAACATAAAGCGTGGAATGACCAGCAAGAAGAAAACGTTCTGCTAATGCAGTAGCAACAGAGGTTACCCCGTCACCTGAATGACAGGCAGTCACACAAATCGATTTCTGTCCGTTAAGTTCAGAAGCTAAATACAGTTGCTCGACTTCGGCATGGGTCGCTGAAATTGTCATTATAAAGCTCCTATTAAGACGATCATTGTTGTTAGACGTAATATGTCTTCTAGACCTACACGAGCTTTTTCCATAAAGCTCTCACGGCGATCGGGGATGTAGATAGTGTCACCAGCGCGTAGCACAGGTAGGTTGTAAATATTGGCTGTTTTGCTGAATTCAACAAGGTCGAAGGTACGAGCTTGACCTTGGCAACAAGACATATTCACAATGGTAATTTTCTCTACGTAAGCATTGTCGGTAGGGCCTGCCGCTTCTGCCAATATATCTAGAATGGTCATGTTGTCGTTAAACACATAGCGACCTGGGTTGTTAATCGCACCAAGCACGCGAACGGTTTCTTCTTTCGGTGTGTCTAACCAGTTTTTACCTTTCTCTGGGATATAAATGGTGTCACCGGTGGTTACATTGGGCAGTAATGATTCGTCACCGGTTTCAAAGTACAGTGAAAGATTGAGTTTGCTTACTTTAGAGTAGGTTTTATCACGATGCGTGACACGAACGTTGTGTATATCAGCATCCTTGGTAGGGCCGTCAGCCGCAGACAAAATGTCTAGAAAGTGCATGTCTTTGGTGAAGCGGTAACGACCCGGCGCATTCACTTGTCCAAAAATGTAGATCGAAGCATCAGAGCTTTGACGTACCCATTGAGATTTATTGTCTGAAGGATCTTGTGGTAGGTCGTGGACACGGACGATAGAGCCGGCACGAATTTGCGGCATCAGATCTCGTGGCGCGCCATTTCTGATGAAATCATCAAGATTAAACACAACCATCTTTCTACCCGTCACAACTTCAATTTTTGATGTGTCAGCGCGTAGCGTAGGGCCGCCAACATGAGCCAGTAATCCCATGAAGTTCATTTCATCTGACCATTCAATACGACCAGGTCGGTTGACTTCACCGATAACGTTAACCGCTCTGTCTGGCGCAATCTTCAACCAAGACTTCTCGTTCATGTCGGTTTTCTCTGGAACGAAAATAGCGTCACCGGCTTTAATGCTTGGTGGATTAGAGTTAGGTAGACCTTCTGTGTAAGCCGCTAAATCGAATTTAAGTACTCTGCCATCCGCTTTGATCACACGTATTTGGCGCGATTCTGCAAATCGAGTCGGACCGCCAGCATTCGCAAGGATATCCATGAAGGTGGCGTCTCTTTTTCCTTCAAAAGCGCCGGGAGCGGCAACTTCACCCATGACGTAAACCATGTTGGCGCCGGATTTGATCTCTTCTTCTTGCTTCGGCACAAAAATGGTTGCACCCGGGCGTAAGATCGGAAGTAGGCTTTCGTCACCAGAATCTAAATAACGTTTGAGGTTGAACAGCGTAGGCGTGTTGTTTGAAATTACTCGGATTTGCTCAACACTGGCATAACGAGTCACACCGCCCGAGCGCATTAGTACGTCGACAAGATCAGTGCTCTCTTTATAAGTAAACGAACCCGGTGCATTTACCTCGCCAAATACTTTAATTGAATTGCGAGAGTCGGCACTGTCACCAGAGTTAGCAAGCTTTGCTGCATCGAACTCTTGTTCAATATTGCCTACTAATGGCGATGCTGGAACAAAAAGCGAATCCAGTGATTGCAGAGTAGGTAGCGTTGATTCGTCACCTGAATCAAGGAAACGTTTGTAGTTAAACTCTTTCTTGTCCGCGCCTCGCTTAAGAATCAATTTGTCCAGTTGTGCTCCTGGACGTAATCCACCGGCTGCGTAAAGCGCCATTTGGATGCTAGAACCCAATGCCAGTGTGTATTCGCCAGGCTGTTCGACATAACCCTGAACGTAAATAATGATTTGTTGTTCTTTGACGTACACCGAAGCGTTCGAAAGATCTTTATAAGCGGTAGCCAGTGATTCTAGAACGACTTTGTTAAGTTGCTCACTGTCATAACCGGCAACAAATACGGCGCCAACTTCAGGAAGGGTAATGCGGCCACGTTTATCCACTTGGAACCCTGTGTTCAACGTACTTTCACCGGGTACGTTAACTTGGATAAGGTCACCGACTTGAACCGCGTCTGAAAACTCTTCGCTCGCATTCACGACACTCGTAAAGCTTAACGATAGGGTGATGATAAAAGTGATCAATAATTTCATAATCCACCTCCCATTTTCTCGGCATTTTTAGGGGAAATAATTTCGATACTCACTCGGCGGTTAGTTAAACGCGTACCGTCTGATTCGCCTTCAAAAAGAGGAACCGTTTCACCAACAGACACGGCTTTAATTCGCTGAGCACCTAAGCCAAAAATAGTCAGGTAGCGTTCGACTTGTTTAGCACGTCCAAGTGCCAAATCATCGTTAAATTTTTCGGTACCCGTGGCATCGGCATGACCCGTAACTACAAGGTCTAGAGATTTATGCTCTTTCAGTAGTGTGGTCGCCTCGGCAAGTCGTCCCATGTACTTTGGATTGACTTCAGTAGAGTTTTCCGCGAATTGGTTGTCAACGTTAAGCAGGTCGTGCAACTGTTCGATAACCGACAATTGCATTCTAAATTGGTTTTCATTTTTTGGTGGTTCACAGCGGGCTTGTGAGGTCACATAGTCGAGTTGGACTTCAAGTTCATTTAAGCGTTTTCTTTGAATGACTAGGTCGTTGGCCGCATCTAGAAGCAGGCCACCTTGCAGTTCACGAGCGATACGATTTTGCTTCTCTATCGCTTGCACAACAGCAGCGGGGAAGCACCAACGTGCGCCTTCTTGAATCAAGGCATCAAGATGTAATTTAGCCAGTTGCCAATCAAAACGTAGTCCGTGTTCAGGACCAAGAGGTTCGTCTGGCATGACAGGAGAAAAGTCGGAATTTTGGTAGTTAATAGAGTCATAACTTTCAGCCAAACCGCCGGTGCCTTGTTCAGGGTAGCTAGTACAGCCACCTAGAACCAAAGCAGACAGAGAAAGGGCTATATAGTTTTTCAGTATTTTCATGCCAACGTCCTATGTTTTTACTTTTTATTATTATGTTTTGTTACTTCTAGCTTAGTGGATCTTCATGAATTTGTAGGATTTTTTGAATTTACTGGAATAGCGTGGCCAATGCGTAGCAAGTTCATAATTTCAAGAGGCTGGCCAGTCACATTTTCAAGTCGCATGTTGCGCTCACGCTCAGTTAGGCGTTTGAACATGTAAACAATCGCGCCAACACCAGATGAATCTAAAAACTCAACTTGGCTAAAATCAACTTCGATTTCAGGGTGGCCATCATTTGAGATTACATCGTCAATATCGGTCTGAGCATCACGGCTACCTGCTGCATCTAAATCACCGAAGATAGAAAGAGTCAGTGTCGTTGTATTTAAATCAATCTTACGTAGTTCCATAGCGATATCTCCTTTTGAGTATGTATGGACAATTGCACTGAATGTGCCAACTTTTATGTTTATATTTTTCAATAACTTAAATAAAGCGCTAATCTCTATCTCATATTGAGAAAGTCGGTTTCTCAATATGAGAACTAAAAATGGGTGAACATTTGAGACCCATAAGTCATTAATTATATGAATGAAATTGAAAGTTAAATAAGGTTGATGTGTGGATCGCATCTTCTAGCAAAGGTTGTCTACCTACGTGTCAGAACGCTTAGGATTAAAGGCGTTTGTTGACCACTACAGATATCAATACGGAGCAGATGATGAGATTAACTAAATTGGCGATAGCAACTCTATGGGCGTGTTCGCTTTCTTCTCATTCATCCTATTTACCTCCCGACCATTTGGTACTCGCCAATACATACCAGCAAGGCATTGATGTTTCTGAATACTGGAAGAGTGAAAAGCTTGATGGGATTCGGGCTCTTTGGGACGGACAACACCTTTATACTCGAAACGGGAATCGCATTTACTCACCGAAGTGGTTTACAAAAAACTTGCCTAAGGTACATCTCGAAGGGGAGTTGTGGGCAGGAAGAGGTCAATTCCACTTAGTCCAATCTACCGTCCTTGATCATACGCCTAGTGACGTAGCGTGGCGCCAAATAGATTTCATGTTGTTTGATATGCCAGGGGCAGCTGGTGATTATCAAAAGCGCTATTACAACATCTTGCATTGGGTAAGCACGATTGGAGAACCTCATGTCAGCTACATCGAACATGTACCGATTCACAATGAAGAAGCTCTTTTCCATCAACTCGATAATGTCGATGAGAGTAATGGTGAAGGTTTGATGCTTCGTAAGATCACCAGTCGCTATCAAGCAGGCCGAAGTAATGACCTTTTAAAGCTTAAAAGGCATCACGATGCGGAAGCCACGGTTATTGGTTACAAAGGTGGAACAGGGAAGTATAAAGGGATGATGGGGTCGATTTTGGTTCACACAGAAGAGGGTGTTGAATTTTATATTGGAAGCGGGTTCAGTGACCAGATGAGACTTGCACCGCCTGAAATTGGCAGTCAAATCACCTTCCGGTATAACGGCTTTACGCAAAACGGAAAGCCCAAGTTTGCGCGTTTTGTTCGAGAAAAGAGTGAGTACTAATCTCCTGAATATAAACTAATCGCCCCTAAATCATTTACAGACGTAAGCGAAAAGAGCCCTGAAAATCAGAGCTCTTTTTGTATGTGATAACGGCGATATCGGTTTAGCGAGTACGAATCTAACGAGAGCTAAATTCTAGCTGAACATCATCGTCTTGTTTATGCATCCAATGCAAACGCATACCCAGCATAATGGCAGCTGATGTTAGGCCGACAATGAAACCAATCCAGAAGCCATGTGCGCCCATAGGTTCAACAATCCAATCTTTCATTCCTAAGATGTAGCCGATAGGAAGACCAAGTAACCAATACGCTACGAAGGTAATGTTGAAGATCGAACGCATGTCTTTGTATCCACGCAAAGCACCTGCAGCGATAACTTGGATTGCATCGGTACATTGATAAACCGCAGCGAACAACAGCAATTGCATTGCAACGGTAACTACTGCCGTGTTCTCCGTGTAAAGTAACGAAACCTGCTCTCTAAACAATACTGTTAATGCCGCTGTCATAAAGGCGGTTACCAAACCGACGATGATACCCACGTGTGTTGCGATCTTCGCGCCTTCAGTGTTGTTTTCACCAAGCTTATGGCCAACACGAATACTCACGGCGGCACCGATACTCATTGGAATCATAAACACGAGAGAAGAGAAATTAATCGCGACTTGGTGTGCGGCAACAACCAATGAACCTAATGGGGCAACCAATAGGGAAACCACTGCGAACAGCGTGACCTCGAAGAAGATAGCGGCAGCAACTGGAAAACCAAGTCTAAACAAACGAATTTGAGCTTTAAGTTGCGGCTTGTGGAACGTCCCGAAGATGTTGATTTTAGCCAAACGCTTTGATGTTAAAACGTAAGCGAACAGCAGAGCAAACATCACCCAATAGACGATAGCCGTTGCAACGCCACAGCCAACACCACCCAAAGCAGGGGCTCCAAGTTTCCCGTATACGAACATCCAGTTTAGCGGAATGTTTAATAGTAAGCCGATAAAACCGATCACCATGGCAGGCTTAGTTAAAGACATGCCATCAGTAAAACTTCTCAATGTTTGGAACAGCAAAAACGCAGGCACAGCAAACATCACCGCGTTCATATAACCGATGGTCTTGTCTGCCATGAGTTGCTCAATGTCCATCCATTCCAATATCAGCTGCGTTTGGAACAGCACGCCAATGATAGGTAACGAGATGACGAGCGCTAAAAATGCACCTTGCTGAATCTCAAATGGAATTTTGACTTGGCGGCCTGAACCGTTCAGTTGTGCAACAACAGGAACCAACGCCATCAAAAGACCTACACCAAATAATATTGATGGTAGCCAGATACTTGCTGCAATCGAAACCGCTGCCATATCGATAGCACTTACGCCACCGGCCATCACGGTATCAACAAAACCCATTCCGGTTTGTGCAACAGATGCAATCAAAACTGGGGTCGCAAGTTTGATTAGATTCGAGGATTCTTCTTTGTAACGATGCACAAACAACTCCAAATAAGAGGGAAAATTAGAATAATAGTGTAGGAAAGGACATTCTGAAGGAATCAGAGGCAATGATCTTAAGCTTCCACTGGACGAATCATAAAGAAATGTCACAATAACTGCTATGAAAAACTGTTATTAGAATGCTAAATAGGAATCTTATGTTTACAGGTATCGTTCAAGGCATGGCAACACTGGTTGCAATAAACAAAAAAGAGCTGTTTCAGACTCATACCATTGAGTTAACAGATGAAATGGTTGAGGGATTAGCGATTGGTGCCTCAGTAGCTCATAACGGTTGTTGCTTAACGGTAACGGAAATTTCGGGCAATCATATTGCTTTTGATTTAATGCAAGCCACATTGCGATTGACGAACTTGGGCCAACTGAATGTTGGTGACAAAGTGAATGTTGAGCGTGCTGCAAAGTTTGGTGACGAAATTGGCGGACATAGCATGTCTGGCCACATTACTCTAATGGGTAACCTCGTTGATGTGATTAAGACAGAAAATAACCGTACGCTTTGGTTTGAGCTGCCGCAAGAATCAATGAAGTATGTGTTGAGCAAGGGCTACATTGGCGTTGATGGTTGTTCATTGACAATCGGTGAAGTGGAAGAGAACCGTTTCTCTGTTCACCTGATCCCAGAAACACTGAATCGTACTCTGTTTGGCGGCCGTGAAGTAGGCGATCAAGTAAATATTGAGTTCGACCCTCAAACACAGGCGATTGTTGATACTGTTGAGCGCGTATTAGCAAACCAGAAGTTGTAGTGACGGTTTATCAATAGCATTTGCCCAAAAAGCGACACTAAGTAAAAGTCGAAGATATTAAAAAAGAGCACATTAGGTGCTCTTTTCTATTTTTGTGTATTTTTGTTTTTCTAGGCTAGCCTCAAAATCGAGGGGAAGCTCTAAATCGAAGCGTAGCTCCAACTCGACAAGAGAGTAGGTGTTAGAAGACTTGTTCGTCGTCTGCATCAATCGAGAGATTAATTTTGTCTCTGACTTCATCCACCTGCATATCGAGGTGAATGGCATTGCAACACGCAGGGCAATCGTCATAAAAATCTTGGCTCCCATTAGAAGCATCGAGCGTTATGCTGATTGCATGCCTACAGTGGGGGCACGAGACATGTTTCTCTGTGTATTTATGCATGGCTAATTCTCCTCACTGTATCTTGTCCAAATCGTATTAGCTTTAAAGATCGCAGTAGCTTGTATAGATCGTAGTAGCTTTATAGAACGACTTAGCTAGCAGTGATTGGTATTAAACGGCCTGTATCTTCTGAATGCATGCTTCAGTTTGTGCTAAATACTCGCCGCCAAATTGATTGCAGTGGTTAAGAAGATGGTACAAGTTGTAAATGTCTTTCCGATCAGTATAGCCAACGTCGAGTGGATTGACGCTCTGATAACCTTCATAAAACTCTTTTGGAAACCCTTCAAACAATTCCGTTAACGCTAAGTCACATTCATGATCGCCCCAATAACAAGCGGGGTCATAACAGATTGGCCCAAAGGCTGAATTTGCCACGTTGCCGTTCCAGAGGTCACCATGAAGTAAAGAAGGGCGAGGATTGTGGCCAGCAAGACGCATATTCACCACATCAACGATGTCATCAATATCACCGAATTCAATGCCTTTCTCTTTTAGCAATTGCAGTTGGAAGCCGATGCGTTGTTCAGAGAAAAAGCGACCCCATTTCTTATGCCAAGGGTTAGGCTGAAGCGTACTACCGATATAATTATCTTGGTCACAACCAAACTCTTTTTGCTCGCCCCATTTATGAAGCTGAGCAAGCTGCACGCCGAAATCAAAGCTGTTATTACCCGTATCAAGCGGCTTAGTTGGCAAGTAATTGAGAATAATGAATGAGCATTCTTTGGTTTTACCAATCAGTACCAACTCAGGCACATAAACGGTGGAAGTTTCTCTTAACAAGCGTAAGTTCTCAGCTTCGATTTCAAACTTAGGTAAAAATTCTCGCTGGTTCACTTTTACGAAGTAGCGTTCATTACCATCGCTAATCATATAGCAATCGTTAATGTCACCACCAGAAACCTTGGTACGTTCAGTAATCTGAAAGTTGAATAGAAGAGTATCTGAAAGTTGTTGAGAAATGGCCTGCCACATAGGAAATCCTCAAAGACTGAAAGTTAAAAAATTGAAGGTTAGAAATACTGTTTGTTAGCCATAGTTTAGGATAAATTTGAGCAATTTATAGACGTACTCGTCAATGTTCTTATCTGTTCTTGATCTTATGTAGAAGCAATTGGCTGATTTGTGAACTCGGCCTGATTCAAGCTCTTTGAAATACAAACAGAAATCGGCAATGCGACGTTATATAATTGTTTGGAACTGGTCTCACAATCGAAACGTTTTTGGTCGAAACAAACTGGAAAAGTAGTTGGAGCTTGTTATTGTCTACGCATCAACTTAAATGTGCTATTAGAGTAGGTGGAAACGACTATAGTTAACGATAGGGCACGTGACCATCTCAGCTTGCTAGCTAGCTCTTTATGACTCTTTAATAGCCGAGTAATGATGGCGTGCTGAGTCTGCAAGTATCTTGACCAACAGACATCTAGCGACACGTATATATTCAGCTATTGGTTTAATATTTAAGCTGAAATACTAACTAGGATCATTTTAATACGGTTTTTGGTAATAAAGTGATGACAAATCGCTTCATTTACATAGTATTAAGCAAGTACGTATTAATCTGCTCTTGAGCTTAAAACGGAGATTTATTGTGGTTGTAGAAACCGATGGCTATTTGGCTCTGATCGAGCACTTATCGTTTAATCTGGATGTCTTTACAAATAGTAATGGCGATACAGGCAATGAGAGTGTTGAAGACATCATCACAGACATGATTTCAACAAACATCATGGCTATTTTTGAGCAAAATCCAGAGTTGCATTCGAGTGTTCGTTTTCAACTTTTGAAAGAAGCCGATGCTGTGGTAGCGGATTTAGGCGAAGTATTAGCGGGTGTATGGGCTAAGAAAGCGACCAACGAGCAAATTGTATTTCTAGATGAATACATCGCGCTAGTGAAGAATCTATTTGATTCTGCTGTCGCTAAATACGACTAACTATTTGTCCATTTCCTCGTTAGTCATTTTTTCACGATGATTATGTTCACGATGATAGGCGTTTACGTCGTAGCTTTAAAAGTCACCTCGTTTAGCGGTTAAGTCTTTAAACCGCTATAAACGCCTAAAGTGCCAAAACTTAGAAGCCCAATAAGGGTTATCCAACCTCGATATGATGACACCTTTCGATGTCGAAGCATGTAGGAATTGATTATTTCCTAAATACACACCTACGTGTCGTACCGTCATCGACGTTTTGAAAAATACCAAATCTCCGCTTGTTGCTTGCCCATACGCTATTTCTTTTCCCTTTTTACTCTGATCTTTTGTGGTTCTTGGTAAGGCTTGTTGAGTGGCATTTTGCACGGCAATTTGAACAAAAGCGGAGCAATCTACGCCTCGAAATGATGTTCCACCAAAATGGTATGGCACACCTTTCCACTGCTCATACACACTCATATACGCATTGGTAGTCAATTGTTCTGACTTTGATAGGGGTTTCTGTGCGGTTTGACTAAGCTGAGAAGGGGATGGCGTCGAGCTACAAGCAGCCAATGTTGCTAAAGTTATTGTAACTACAGCCATTTTTCTGAATTTCATATGTAACTCTTCTGACAAAAAACTGAAATAAAAACGTCATCAAGGACTTCTAGTATACGAACTAACTTAAGGATATCTCTTTTCGTAGTCAAACTGGATTTCACATGCCCGACACAAATTTATCAATAAAACCCTCACGTTATACATTTTCGCTCATTCAAACCGTCACTGCTGTATTTATTTCCATACTTTTACTCGTTAGTTTTTTATCAATGGTTAGCATTCGGGGAGTTGAACGGGTCGGGGGACATTTTGACGCACTTTCAGAACAAGCATTACCCCTTGCCTTGCACAACGCCGAATTAACGCAAAGCGTATTAGAGCAAGTGAAACTTCTCACTTATAGCACCCAGTCAACCGACTTAGATGCGCTGAATTCGACAAGGGTTTCAATTGACCAACTCGCAACAGAGAGTAATACCACGCTTGAGGAACTCCTTTTTATCTCCCAATCTTTTCCTGATGCGATCTCTTTAGAGCAACAACAAAACCTTATTGATGATATGACGCAACTGCAAACCATGACTAATACGGTATTGCTGGCACAGATTGAGATTCAAAGTAAGCAAAACCTAATCGACAGTAAAATGGGCGAGTTTCGTTATGGTGTTGGCTCGATCGGGCCTGAAATGAACCGAATCAGCTCATTCTTGGTTGAAGACAACCCAGAAGCGAGCGATGCAGCGAACCGATTTACATCCAGTGCATCCGCTATGGCCAATACCTTCTTGATGTTGATGATGCAATCTGACATTGATAAAGCACAAGACGAATATCGTCAATTGAGAAACCGAATCGCAGGCCTTAACTTGGCTTACAGCGATTTTGCCGATTGGCACCCAGACATCGCTGAATTCGCAAGCTTGACGGCGCCTTACGAAATGGTGAAAGAAGGCTTCACCGAGCAAGGGATAATCAAACAAATCCTCTTGAAACTCGAACTGGTTCAGCAGCAAGAGCAAAACTTAACGCAAGTCATCACCCTAGCGAATACCGTCATCAGCACACTGAATCAGTTGTCTTCTACAGCCTCCCAACTGATTGATGAAAGTGAACTCGTTGTAAATCAAACCATCACCAATATTGATCGTGTGTTGTTTATCAGCGGGCTAGTGATTGCCTTTATTATTGTGATCTCATGGTTCGTGTTACGCCGCTGGATGAATAAAGGGCTTAAAAATATTACTCACCAGTTGAGTTCACTTGCAGATCATGATTTCTCTAAACAAAGTGAACTACTCGGGCCGCTAGAGTTACAGGTTATTACTTCGAAACTCAATACGGTCGTAGATTCCACCGCTGACTCGGTTCGTTTGGTAACGCGTAATTGTGAAACGCTCTATCAAACCGCTGAAGTAAGTCATGATGCTGCCGAGCAAACTAATTCAAGCTTGAATGAGCAGAACGAATCACTACAGAATATGATCGCCACAATTACAGAACTTGAAGCGTCCATTGGTGAGATTGCTCGTATCTCTAACGCATCGAATGACGACGCGCAGATAGCAAAAAACGAATCAGTCAATGGTAGCCAAGTGATCGGCCTTAATCAGAAGCGATTACAAGCACTTGAGCAATCTCTTAGCCTGAATCAAGAATCGATGACGGACTTGGATATTCGCGTTAAACAGATTCGTGAAATGGTCGACGTGATCAGTGGTATTGCTGAAAACACCAACTTACTCGCATTGAATGCCGCAATAGAAGCAGCGCGAGCAGGAGATCAAGGCCGCGGGTTTGCAGTGGTTGCCGATGAAGTACGAAAACTGGCGAGTGGTACCTCCCAGCAAACTACTAATATTCGTAATATGATGAACGAATTGGTGGCGGCGGCTGATCGCTCACGTGCTTCTGTAACGGAATCGAGAAGCGAAATGGCGAATGCACTGGAAACCAGTGGCGATGTAAAGCAGGCCTTCGAGAAAATCGAATTCGCGGTTAGCCAGATCAAAGGCCGTGTTGAGCAAATCATGGTTGCAACCGAACAACAAGCCCGTGCGACTGCCGATGTAACGCATTCAATCACTCGTGTGTCTGAGCAGGGTGAGAATACTAAGCTGCAACTTGAATCTATGATCGAGAGTTCAGAGCAAGTTGGTGAGATAGCAGGACACCAACAAGCTATGCTTCACAAGTACGTGCTGAGGTAAACGAGCGTGCTGAAATAAAGTAAACGATTCTGCCGAGTTAGCCAAACAGTACAATAGTTGAAGCACTAATCTACCGCCGCTTTTAGTTCTATTGATACAGAAACGCCCTTAGATTCTTGTAAGAATTTAAGGGCGTTTTTTGGGAATTAAGTAAGTTCGATCTCAATACAAGCTTGAAACTCAGGTGTATTAGAACCTAGTTTTTCGTCGTCGGGAATTGAGTAAATGGCTGACGTAGCATCAGATCTAACCGTTGTTCTTTACCATCTTGAATCTCTGGAACGCCAATATGCACCTTATCGTGGCCAAGCTTGGGCTGAGCGCGGTAAGTCTTAAACCAGATGTCCCACACAGATAAAAAGAAGCCGAAGTTTGAGTGGGTTTCTTTCACAATGACCGAGTGATGAACGCGGTGCATGTCTGGTGTCACAATCACTTTTCTCAACCGCTTATCAATCCACAGCGGTAGACGCGCATTGCTGTGGTTAAACATCGCACTCGAATTAAGAACAATTTCAAATATCACGACCGCAATGACAGGGACACCAAGTGCGATTACCAAACTCACTTTGATGAGCATTGAAAGAATCATCTCAATAGGGTGAAAGCGCGTTCCGGTTGTGACATCGATATCTAGGTCTGCGTGGTGAACTCGATGTAGCTTCCATAACCAAGGAACTCGGTGAAACACCAAGTGCTGCAGGTAAATGGCGCAATCTAACAGTAATACGCAGACCAGAATGGTGAGCTCTTTCGGAAGTGAAAGGGTATTGAACAGACCCCATTGGTTTTCTTGTGCGATAACCGCCGCTTGGAATGCTGCGATAGGAATCAGAGTGGCTAATAGAAAGCTGTTCAAAGCAACCAACGCAAAGTTGTTTCCCCAACGAAACCATTTGCTTTGAGTCAGCGTTTTACGCGGAAAACGGTATTCCCAAAGCGCACACAATCCAAAAACGACAATAAAACAAACAAGGCGAAGCAGTGATGGGTCTTGCATGGGAATTCCTTCTATCATTCTAAGGACACTGTAAGTACAATCGTGCCACTTTTCTAGAGTTATCGTTATTGTCCATGAGAATCCACGCTTTTCACCGTTTATATCAACATCGTTTGTCCATTGCTACCAAACCGTTTAATGCGCGCGGGTGTAAAGTCGTGCGATGTGAATTCTGTAAAATCAAACAAGACAGCTGTATCTGTGAACATCAACCTAACGTTGATACGAACGTCGCGACTATGTTGATCTTGTCAGACAACGAAATCTTAAAGCCAAGTAACACTGGTCGTTTGATTGTTGATACGGTTAAAGACAGTTACGCCTACCTTTGGCATCGTACTGAGCCAAATCAAGAGATGTTGGATGTCCTCAAAGATGACAAATACCAACCTGTGATCGTATTTCCTGAAGACTATACCGACGACAAAAAGCGTGTTGTTCAAGATCTGCCACAAATGCGCGACCCAAACAAAACACTGTTGCTGATTTTCATTGATGGCAGTTGGCGCGAAGCACGACGTATCTTCCGTCGTTCAGAGTATCTGCAAGATTTACCGGTGTTGTCGATTGAACCGGAATCGGTTTCTCAATACATGATGCGTAAGTCAGACAACGAACAACATCTATCAACGGCCGAAGTCGCGAGCTTAGTTTTGAAACAAGCCGGTGAAGAACAGGGCGCTAAGACTTTACAGCTATGGTTTGAAGCATTTCGTGAAAGCTACATGTTGAGTAAGACACGTTATAAATCGGATCCAACCAAACCAAGCCTGAATGCTTTCATAGAGCATACTAAAAGTGAGACGTCACTCTAACCTTTAACCGCTTTGTGCTGACTTGTTGTTCAAACAGATTCGAACACGAGATAAGTTTGTTATCTATCACGGTTTGTAGGGGGAGTGTTATGGATAATGCTTCCTAGTTGTTTAATTTTAAAATTTTATTTGCCCGAATTTAGGGAAAAATTGGAGAGATTTCATGTATTACGGCTTTGATGTTGGCGGCACAAAAATTGAGTTTGGTGCGTTCAATGAAAAACTTGAGCGAGTAGCAACCGAACGCGTACCAACGCCTACTGAAGATTATCAACTGCTACTTGATACGATTGCCGGTTTGGTAAAAAAATACGATAGCGAATTCTCTTGCGAAGGCAAAATTGGCCTTGGTCTTCCTGGTATGGAAGATGCGGACGACGGCACTATGCTTGTTGTTAACGTACCGGCTTCAACAGGTAAGCCATTACGCAAAGACTTAGAAGCGCTGATTGGTCGTAGTGTTAAAATCGAGAACGATGCGAACTGTTTTGCGCTGTCTGAAGCGTGGGATGATGAATTGAAAGATGAACCATCAGTAGCTGGCCTAATTCTAGGTACTGGTTTTGGTGGTGGTTTGGTTTTTGATGGCAAAGTATTCTCAGGACGTAACCACGTTGCTGGCGAGCTCGGCCATATGCGTCTTCCTATTGATGCATGGTTCCACCTTGGCGACAACGCACCGTTACTAGGCTGTGGTTGTGGCAAGAAAGGTTGTTTAGACAGCTACCTATCTGGTCGCGGCTTTGAACTGATTTATGAGCACTACTTCGGTGAGAAAAAGAAAGCGATTGAAATCATCCAAGCGTACAACGAAGGCGAAGCAAAAGCAGCTGAGCACGTTGACCGTTTCATGGAGCTATTGGCTATCTGTTTCGCAAACCTATTTACTGCACTTGACCCGCATGTTGTAGCACTGGGTGGTGGACTTTCAAACTTCGAACTTATCTACGAAGAGATGCCAAAGCGTGTTCCTAAATACCTATTGTCTGTAGCGAAATGTCCGAAGATCATCAAAGCGAAGCACGGTGATTCAGGCGGCGTTCGTGGCGCAGCATTCCTTAACATTAAGTAATCATTACTTACCGTTAAGCTAATTAAGGTTAGATAGTTAAAAGCATAAATAAAAATGCCGCAATCTCAAAAGAGGTTGCGGCATTTTTTATTGTTCGGTGTTTCCGTTTCTTTAGCTCTTAACTTCTTAACTTCTTAGTTTTCAAGTGAAAACGAAAAGCTAGAAACTACAGATGGAGAAAAAGAAGCCAGAGGACTTACTTCTTCTTTTTACCAACACCAAGGTTGTCTTTTTGCTTCAACGTAAGCTTAGTGAAGCCTAGCTTACGGAAATAGTTGTCTTGGTAGTTACGAACCGCTTTAGTATCAGAAATAAACTCAAGCTGTTGCTCAGTTTTTAGATACTCAGTGATGTCGATACCTTCAGCTGCAGCGACAGCTTCTTGGATCGTGCGGTGTTCTTGTTTCGAAAACAGTAACTCTTTGTCTTCGTCTTTGTAAGTGTACAGAATGGTACGAGCCATGGTGCTCTCCAATAGAATTATTACTTTGCGCGCACTCTACATAAAAACAGTACGTGGCTCAAGGTTATGATAAAAAATCTTAAGATTAACGCTCTCACGCTTAAGGCTTTTTAAGCTTTTTGCATTTAAAGGAACGAACAGATTGTCTTTTACAAAACGAACAGAAAAGAAAGCCCCATAACATCGAAAGCTCGATAGAAGGGGCTTCATCTATGTCTTGGCGAAGAACTTCTAAGTGAATTAAAGATCTGGTAAGTCAACTTAGCTGATTAAGCTTTGAATTAAACACGCCCTTGAAGAGGAATGATCGTTACCGTCTCACCAACTTTCACGGTATCAACCGCTGGTGAGATTTCGATTAAACAGTTTGCTTCGCTCATTGAACGCAGGATACCTGAACCTTGCTTGCCCGTCGTTTTTACTTCAAGCACACCCGATTCATTCATCGAAAACACACCACGGCTGAACTCAGTACGACCTTGGCGTGAACGCAATTGTTCAGTCGCTACCGCGTTCGCTTTAACTGGTGTCCAGTTGGTTTGACCTTGTAGCTTACGGATCGCTGGCTCTACAAAGTTAATGAACGACACCATCACGGCAACTGGGTTGCCCGGTAAACCGAAGAAAGGTTTGTCTTCAATTTTGCCGTAAGCAAGAGGGCGACCCGGACGCATGTTGATGCGCCAGAAGTTAATCTCACCCAGCTTATCTAATGCGAGTTTGATGTAATCAGCATCACCGACAGACACACCACCAGAAGTCAGAACCATATCGGTCTCTAACGACGCAGCGTGAAGTACATCCATCATCTTTTGTTCGTCATCTTCAATGATGCCGTAGTCAACAATGTCACAACCTAGCTTTTGAAGCATGCCGATGATCGTAAAACGGTTCGAGTCGTAGATAGAGTTCGGCTTCTGCTCGCTACCCGGTGCTTGAACTTCATCACCCGTAGAGAACACACCGACTTTTACCTTACGTAGAACAGGGCAGCTACCAAAACCTAACGACGCCATCATGCCCATTTCAGGTGCTTCGATGCGTGTACCACGAGTAAAGACAGGTTGGCCGATTTCTAAATCTTCACCAGCCATACGGACATTTTGTCCAATTGAGATTTTCGCACCTGGGAAGCTAACCTTATCGCCATCTTGGACGGCTTGTTCGCGCATCACAACAACATCAACGCCTTCAGGCATTGGTGCACCCGTCATGATCTTAACGGCTTCACCTTGTTGAACAGTTTGCTCGTAGCTGTGACCAGCCATAACTTCAGCAACCAGTTGGTAACTATCCAGTTCTAAATCTTCACTACGAATTGCGTAGCCGTCCATTGCTGAGTTGGTGTTTTGAGGCACATTGATTGGCGAGATTATATCTTCAGCCAAAACACGACCGTAGCCCTGCAATAGTTCAACACTCTCTGTGAGATCGAGCGCGTCAATGCTATCAACAATCTTTTGTTGGCCTTGAGTAACGGTTAAACCAGCAGGAGAGAACGAATCACAACACACTGCGGGCGTGTTGTCTCTGGAAGACGAACAAGAAGCGGTTTCGCTTATTTTCGAGGAACCGTCAAACGACTGAGCATATTCAATAATGAAATCACGAATCGCTTCTAAGTCACTGATCGCCATTTGTGGCAGTTCGGATTCCACTTGGCTGTCTGCAGCAATGGCAATAATGTTGTCATCGTTCGGGTATAACCAAGGTTTACCGACTTCATCTCTGTGCAATTCAATTTTAGGGAAAGCAATGTTCTTGCATCCTTCTACCAGAATCAAGTCCAGCTTGTTGGTATCGAAACGTGTCAGAAGGTAATCAAAATCAGCTTCGGCTTCTGGCGTTTCTGTCATCATCACGTGACGGTTACGAGAAGCGATCAACATTTGATTCGCGCCCGCTTTACGTAAGCGGTAGCTGTCTTTACCCGGCTTATCGACATCAAAATCGTGGTGAGCATGTTTTAACACACCCACTTTTAAACCCGATTCAGTCAATAACGGAAGCAGAGCTTCAAGTACCGTTGTTTTGCCTGTACCGCTATAAGCTGCAAAGCCCAATAGAGGAAGGTTAGGGCGTTGTTTAGAATCTTTCATTATTGAAGCGTTCCGAATTGGGTGAGTTCTTCTGGCGTGTTCAGATTAACAAAGCAGTTAGGAGAATCGCTGAAATCAACGTATTCGGTAACACATTCTTTGTATAGCAAGATGATTTTACGATCACCACGTTCCAAAAACGCTTCTAGCTTTGGCAGAACACGTTTGTGGAATAGGGTGAATACAGGTTGCTTAAATTCGCCATCATGCGCGACAAGAATGTCACTGTCTTCTTTAACTGCAGAACAAAAACGCTCAACAAGGTCGTCACTGATTTGTGGGCTATCGCAAGGGACAAAGCCGACCCAGTCTGTGCTCGCGTTTTTAAGGCCAGCATGAATACCGCCCAATGGACCTGGATAGTCAGGGAAAGAATCGGAGACAACCGGGGCAAATGCTTGGTAACTGTCTAAGTTACGGTTGGCATTGATGGTGATGCTGACATCTTGTTGTGACAGCTTGTTTATAACGTATTGAATAAGCGGAGAACCGTTGAGCTCAACAAGTCCTTTATCTTTTCCGCCCATGCGGCTGGCCTGTCCGCCAGCCAAAATAACCCAACTAGTTTGCGTTGGAAGCAGCATAAATATTCTCTTGTGCTTTATCTTTCTGAATAACTTGCAGAAGCGGCGATTCGGTCAAAGTATTGTCTTTGATCCACCATTGCTTCTTACATAAGTCGGTTAACGCGTTAGTTTGGTGACTAGTGATGACTAAACTCGCGCCTCTTTGAAGAAGATCTTCGGCCATTATCACCAATCTTTCAATAGATTCTTTGTCTAAAGAAGCACTTGGTTCATCCATAAGCAAGATTGACGGCTTAAGAATCCAAGCTCGTGCCATTGCAACGCGTTGACGCTCACCACCAGACAACACAGAAATGTGTTCATCTGCCAAGGTTTCTAAACCTACCATTCTCAGCGCATTAATTATTTGAGCTCGCTTATCTTTTTGGCTCTCTTTGTTAAAGCGAATGCCATAAGCGACATTTTGGTACACCGAACCATCAAAAAGATAGGGGGTTTGATGCAGGTAGATAATGTCTTTGAACTTGAGCCTAGGGAATAAGATCTGCTGCCAGCTTTGTGTCGGAGACTGAATGCGGCCGGAGCTTGGCTGAATCAATCCAGACAATATTTTAAGTAGGGTCGTTTTACCCACACCATTATCTCCTTTGAGATAAATGGCATCGTTGGGGCCGATCGACAATTCGGGAATATGGAACAAAACACGCTCTTTGTAGCGCATTGAAATTTGCTGCGTTGTTATTTTTATACTCATGACAGCGTTCCTAAGTTCTTAAATAGCCTTTTCCTCTCACACTGGAAAGGAAAAAGTTAAGGGCTAATGCCAATGCTAATAACACCATACCGAGGGCGACGCCTTGAGCGAATGCGCCTTTGTGGCTTTCCATAGCGATAGCTGTTGGGATGTTTCTTGTCATCCCCATAATGTTGCCACCGACCATCATTGAACAACCAACCTCAGTGACGATGCGAGAGAAGGCAGCGATAGTTGCAGCTAAAAGAGGGAAGCGCGTTTCCCAAATTAACGTACACGCCACACGAGTCGTTGATACGCCAAGCGTGCGCGCCGTTTCAACCGCTCGGCGGTCACTGGCTTGGAGAGCGCCATGCATCATCGCGACTAGGATTGGAAAACAGATCAGCATCTGACCTAGAATCATCGCCTTTTGGGTGAACAGTAATTGCCAATCACCGAGCGGGCCAGAACGAGAGAGCATCATGTACATCAACAAACCGATAACCACGGTTGGGATAGCTTGCAGGGTGTTGATCACCGATAACAATGCCCACTTCCCGGGGAACTCGGTATAAGCCAATAAGAAAGCCATAAGGATTGCAGGAACAATCACTAATGAGATGGCGGACAAAGATACGCTGAAAGATACCGCGACGATTTTCCACAATTCGTGGTCAAAACTCACTAGTAGGTTCATTGCATCAATCGTTGTTTGCCATAGGGTCATGAAGTATCTCGTGTGAATCGATAATAGGTCTTTATCGGTAATGACTGATGTTAATCATAGCTGACACAAACTATTTGAGCTTGAATTGGCCAGCTATTGTTTTTAAGAGTGTTTCGTTAACTGTTTAGCTAAGTGTAGTGCTTGTTAGTTTTGGCTAGACCTTCAACGCTACGCTTTACTTACAACCAACTATTCTGCGCTCGCAACAAACAGCTGTTTGCCGTGCAGTTTAAAGTCGTTAATCAGTTTCTGACCTTTAGGGTTAACCAGCCAGTCACTGAATACTTTCGCAGCTTGGTAGTTGATGCTCGGGTAGCGTTCTGGGTTAACAAGAATCACTTGGTAAGGGTTAAACAGGTTCTTGTCACCTTGGAAAAGGATTTTAAGATCCAATTTGTTTTGGTAAGCCAACCAAGTACCACGGTCTGTCATGGTGTAGCCTTGCATCTCTGACGCCATGTTCAGAGTAGGGCCCATGCCTTGACCAACACTGCGATAACCACCGAAGTTTGGTTCCATTTTAGTTTGTGCCCAAATACCCATCTCTTTCTTATGAGTACCAGAGTCGTCACCACGAGAAACGAAGGTCACGTTATTGTTCGCGATTGCTTTGAACACATCAGTCACTGCTTTTTGAGATTCAATCTTCGCCGGATCGCTTTGAGGACCAACAATGACAAAGTCGTTGTACATCAGCTTGCGAGGTAGAACCCCGTAACCTTGTTCAACGAAATTCGCTTCAGCCTTTGGTGCGTGAGTCATCACTAGGTCTACATCGCCATTCTCACCCATGCGAAGTGATTTACCTGTACCCGCCGCTAAAACATCAACTTTGATACCAGAATCTTTTTCGAACTCAGGTAATAAGTAGTCAAGTAGACCTGAGTGGTAGGTACTTGTGGTGGTCGCCAATTTGATATGGGTGGTGTCTTCCGCGCTGCTAGCCGTGTAACTGACGATAGATAGAGCTGCAATAGTTAGGGGAATTGCTTTCATTATTATTATGTCCATTCTGTTATAAATGAATGACATGCCTTCAGTTTTAAAGGGCTCAAAAAAGGGCATGTGCATAAGACGCTAATTGTTGTAATTAGAAATCTACACCTTATAAGCAATCTTAATGCCAATAAATCATGCATCAGATCTCATTAAATTGCTGTTATTTCGGACAAAACTGCGTCATTTAGCCCTCTAAAATGAATCAAAACATGAGCTAGGACAAAATGTCGCACATTGTCCCTGTTGCACAAAAGGTTAATTGGTACACTCTGTCCCAACTTTCCCCACCGGCTAATCATTATGTCTTTACCTAGTTCATCTGCACCCAACCTCAACCCGAATACATTGACTCAATATCAAGCGTTTTCCGTCTTGGTTGTGGATGATGAAATAGGTATGCAAGCTATTTTAAAGAAAGCACTGGGTAAGTTCTTTGGCAAGGTATCGAGTGCGGGGTCGGTTGAAGAAGCCGAAATACTGCGTTCTAGCGAGCATTTTGATCTGATTGTTCTTGATATCAACCTGCCAGGTCGGTCTGGTATTGAGTGGGAAGAGGCGTTTAACGACAACGACAAACGTGCCGATGTGATTTTCATGACAGGTTATGCTGATTTAGAGATGACGATATCTGCGCTTAAGCTTGGTGCTTCAGATTTTATTCTTAAGCCGTTCAACCTCGAACAAATGATACAAGCGGTTCTGCGTTGTATGGACAAGCGCCTTGACCAAAGAATGCAGTATGCGTTGAAGCGTGATGTTAGCCGTCATATCAAGACCGAATTGATCGGCAATTCAGACAAGACTAAACAGCTCAAATTGCTGATCAGTCAATTTGCACCGTCGAGAGCATCAGTTCTTATAGAAGGTGAGTCAGGTACGGGTAAAGAGCTGGTTGCTCGTGGTGTACATGAAGCCAGCAAGCGTAGTGGCCCATTTGTGCCAATCAACTGTGGTGCAATTGCGCCTGAACTTCTAGAAAGTGAGCTATTCGGGCATACCTCTGGCGCATTTACCGGCGCGAAGAAAAACCGTGAAGGTCTATTCAGAGTCGCAAGTGGTGGCACCTTGTTCCTTGATGAAATAGGTGAAATGCCACTGCCAATGCAAGCAGCGCTGTTACGCGTACTAGAGCAACGTACTATTCGTCCAGTTGGCAGTGAGAAAGAAATTGCCGTTGACGTACGTGTAGTGGCGGCGACTAACCGAAACCTTCAAGAAGAAGTCGATAAAGGCCACTTCCGTCGCGATCTGTTCTACCGACTCAATGTGCTTAAGATTGATGTTGTGCCGTTGAGAGAACGACCGTCTGATCTGATAGAGCTTGTTCCATACTTCACTCGTCTTTTATCAAGTGAACTGGGTATGCCGGTTCCAAACTGGGCACATGAAGATATCTTGGCAATGAATGAATACGAATGGCCGGGAAATATTCGCGAACTTAAGAACTTAGTCGAAAGATGCATTCTTTTAGACAAGCCACCAGCACACTATTGGCGCGAAGTGAATGGCGATCCAGCCCCAACTAGCATTTCAGTGACGGTGTCACATGGCGCAGAAATACCAAACTTGAATAATGTAGACGCAGCTGAGGGTTACCCGAACACTTGGACACTCAAAGAAGTAGAAAAATCTCACATAGAACAACTGGTGAGTTTCCATGATGGCAATAAATCTGCAGCTGCGAGAGATCTCGGTGTGGCACGTAAAACACTAGAGCGTAAGTACAAAGAGTGGAACACAGAGGGCTCTGAATATGCCGATTAGACGTCATTGGTGGACAAAGTGGGCGTTCCGGTTCAAAACCATGGTGCGTTATCGCCTGCTATTTCTAACATCAGCCCCCATCATTCTTACCTTGTGTGCGCTTGTCGCTATAACACTGTATTGGTCAGTACATTACACGTGGCAGGGTGCTCTGATTGATGTCGATGAGCGCTTGGATGTTGCCGACAACAGTATCCATCTAATTCAGAACCAACAGGCCTATAACGTTCAAGCATTTGCTGAGTCTTACAACTTCCGAATCAAACTCACGAGTGATATTTCGAAAGAAGAGCTCACACGTTGGGTTTCTGAAAACAAATCTCGCTATGAACTCGATTTCCTGCGCTGGCGTAGCGTCGAGAGCATGGAGAAAAAGCTTGAATACCTCAACATGACACACAAAGAGTCGTTCTTTAGTGTATTGAGCCAAAACGAACTCAACGATTTAGACCAAAACCTTGCCAGGCAAGCCGAAGTCCCAATGCTCAATAGTCGAAATGTTGAAACTCGGGGTTTGGTTAGTCGCACCGTTGTATCGATTCGTGACAAGAATGATCACGTAATTGGTTTTCTTGATGGCGGGATCCTCCTTAATAACAGCACACAGTTGGTTGATCAGATCAGCAGTCTCATTTATCCGCAACGCGAGGGCTTTAATCGCCGCATAGGTACCGTCACTGTGTTTCTTGATGACCTACGTGTCAGCACTAATGTACCGTTAAGCAGCGAAGAAAGTACAGGGCGCGCAATTGGTACTCGTGTTTCTCACGAGGTTCATTCTAAAGTATTGAATGAAGGCAAAGAGTGGCTAGATCGAGCGTATGTTTACGACGCTTGGTACATTACTGCGTATCAACCGATTCATGACCAATTCGATAACGTCATCGGCATGCTCTATACCGGTTATCTGATTTGGCCATTGGTGGAAACTTACTTAACCAACCTTGGTGAAATCAGTATTACGATTGTGTTGTTATTACTGGCTTCTGGTTTGATCGTTCACCGTGGTGCGCGTGATCTTTTCAATCCTATTGAACGCATTCATAAAGTCGTCAAGCTAGTGCAGATGGGGCAAGACAAGCGAATTGGTACTCTTGGTTTGAACGATCAACACGAGCTGACTTTGCTCGCTAAACAATTCGACAAGATGTTAGATTTGCTGCACGAACGTAATCAAGAGATCCAACAAGCTGCTTCAGAACTCGAATGTAAGGTTCATTCTCGAACTGCTAGCTTGAAAGAGAAAACCGAAGAATTAGAACTGCATATCAAGCTGTTGAATCAAGCTCGAGACAAGCTGGTGGTCAATGAAAAGTTAGCCGCGCTAGGAGAATTAACCGCGGGCATTGCCCATGAGATTAATAACCCTACAGCGGTGATTCTTGGCAATGTCGAATTAATGAAGTTTGAACTCGGTGACGAAGTCGCTCGTGTAGACGAAGAAGTCCACGCCATCATGGAGCAGATTGACCGAATCCGAAACATCACACGAAGCTTGCTTCAATACAGCCGACACGGCGGTGTACAAGACGAAATTACGTGGCAACATATCAATCCAATAGTGGATGAAAGTATTACGCTCGTAAAAACAGGCGCGAAAAAGAAAGGCATTGTCTACATATCACAACTGCATGCGAAAACGTCTGTGGAAGTTAACCGAAACCAACTTTTGCAGATTTTGGTTAACCTACAGATGAACGCGATTCACGCTATGGACGGAAAGG
Source organism: Vibrio sp. QJM3NY_39 (assembly GCF_057785895.1). NCBI lineage: Bacteria > Pseudomonadati > Pseudomonadota > Gammaproteobacteria > Vibrionales > Vibrionaceae > Vibrio > Vibrio sp. QJM3NY_39. Next base: position 1,808,239 of record NZ_CM173505.1, read on the forward strand.
GCACATTAACTATTTCAAGTGAAGACTGGGTTGAAAATGGCGTGTCTCATGGGGCTATTGTTCATGTTGAAGACGAAGGCTGTGGTATCAAAGAAGAGCAACTGAAACGTATTTTCTCGCCTTTCTATACCACCAAACGAGACGGTACAGGTTTAGGTTTGTCAGTATCTCAAAGTATCTTGAGTCAAACAGGTGGCGAGATACGTGTCGAATCAGAAGTAGGCAAGGGAAGCCGCTTTAGTATCTACCTTCAGCAAAAAGCGACACCACAGTTGTTGGTCTCAAACCTATAAGTTTTTTAGCTTTAAGCTCGAATCCAACCATATTATCACCCGATAATATCTCTACTGCGCTTGGGCGGTTACATGAACGTTTCAGCCCAAGCACGAAAATCCTGCACTACTAAACTATCGCCAACTAAATCTCAACCTCTGACTGTTTGACGAGCACCTCTTTTTGAATATGTAACACAGTGTATATCTTTTGATCTTGATGCATATCATCTGAACTGTACGGATTTTTGATACATTGACCCCAAATTCATAATCAAAAAATATAATAAAGTCAGTCAGCTATGAAATTAAGTAATCTCTCTATTAAATCAAAACTTATCTCCATCGTCATTTTATCGGTTGTTCTATTGGTAATGGCGTCATCTTTCAACCTAATGCAACAACGTGAAAGCTCAATGCAAGAGCGCCAAGATAAACTCAGTGCTCAAGTCGAAACCGCGGTCAGCTTAGCGAGCTACTATTACAGCCAACGTAACGTACTCGGTGAAGAAGTAGCAAAGAAACAAGCGCTGCAAGCAATTGAAACGCTTCGTTACGACACCACCAATTATTTCTGGATCTTAAACCAACAACTCAACGTTGTTATCCATCCATTAAAACCTGAACTCAATGGCAAAAACGCAGGTAACTTTAAAGATGGTGCAGGTAAACACCACTGGCGTGAGATGGTCAACATTTCACGTACCCCAGAGGAGAAAGGGTTTCTTGATTATCAATGGATGAGCCCGCAAGGTGAACTCAAAGACAAGATCTCATATGTACAGCTATTCCCTGAGTGGAATTGGATTGTTGGCTCGGGAATCTTAGTTGCGGATATTCAAGACGCTTTCTATGCATTAGCGCTCAAAGAAGGACTGGTCGCGGTTGTATTATCAGGCCTGTTGTTTGCTATGGGCTACGCGATTTCTAACAATATCCTTGTGCCACTTAACAAGCTTATCGACAACACCCATAAGATTGCAGATGGGGATCTTCGTGTGCGCATGAACATGACACGCAAAGATGAACTGGGCGATATGAGTAATCAAATTGACACCATGCTCAACAAGTTACAAAGCACGCTTCGTACAGCTAATGAATCAGCAGGTTTATCCAGCAACATGGCGAGTCACATCGCACAAGCCAGTGAAGAGGCGGCGACCAGTGTTAACTCACAACATGCGCAACTTGAGTTGTTGTCGACAGCGATGACAGAAATGAGTGCCACGATTTCTGATGTCGCGGTCAATGCTGAAAACACTGCCGCAAGCACCAATAAGGTTGTCGAGCACGCAAACCAGAACGACCAAAACATGCAAGTAACGTCTAAAACCATATCTCAGGTTTCAGAAAACATTTCGACCGCGAACGATCTCGTCAGAGACTTGCAATCTGGTGTCACAGAGATAAGCCAAGTGGTGAGCGTGATACGTGATGTCTCTGAACAAACTAACTTGTTAGCACTTAACGCCGCGATAGAAGCAGCGCGAGCGGGTGAGCAAGGAAGAGGGTTCGCGGTAGTCGCAGATGAAGTACGTAATCTCGCAAGCCGCACTCAAAACTCAACCAATGAAGTGCAATCGACGATTGAAAAACTGACTCAACAAGCAGAGCGCACCTTCAAGGCAATGCAAAGCAGTAACGAGAAAGTCGATCACAGTGTTGTCGCGTCTAACGAAACTCGCCAACAACTCGATGTGATTGTGAATGAGCTGCACAACGCTAACGACATGGTCGCGCAGATCGCCGCCGCCTCGGAGCAACAGAGTACGGTAGCAACTGAAATGAGCGAAAGTGTTACTGGGATTCATCTGGCGGCTAACGAAGTACTGCAAGCTTCACAGTCGTTAGCTGAGGATAGCCAGAAAATGGCCAATACCACAGAACACCTTACTGATCAGTTGAAGTACTTTAAGGTTTAACCGCTAAGTTTTTTTATAACGGACTATGCCGGTCACAGGTTTCTTATCTTCAAGAGATGAATCCAAGAAGCCCATAACAAAACACCTCCGTACTTGAGATAAGTTCGGAGGTGTTTTCGTTTGTAGATGACTGGATTGCTAACTCGCTCAACAAAAAAAGAGCGTTAAGAAAAAGAAGAGCGTTAAGCCAATCTTGTTAATGTGCAGTCACTGAAATCTTCGGAGGGTTGATATTGTGTTTTCTAAACTCTTTCATCACACGCAAGGTAATATCGGTTTCAAACAGCTTCTCATACGCCGTGTCGACCACATAGGCCTTACAAGTTAGCTGTATCGCCAAGTAATTATCCGTGATGGTCTGTTTGACCAGAACCGTAACAGGCTTCGGCAAATGGATGTAACGACTTGAAGACGCCGCTTCTTGAATCAAGTCACGGGCTAGGGTGATGTCTTCATTCATACCGACATAAAATGGAATCACCACCTGCATATCCAGCGCGCCATAGTTACCGCTGGTCGTTACTTCGTTTAAGAACTTGTTGTTTGGGATCGTGATAATGTCATCGTTCAGGGTTCTCATTCGAACAGAACGCAAACCGATGGTAATGATGTCGCCATAGTTACCTTCGAACGTGACGCGGTCACCAACTTGAAAAGGTCTGTCAATCATCACCGTGATGCCCGCGATGAACGATGCTGCCAAGTCTTTAAGCGCAAAGCCGACCGACACGGCGAGGGTACCACCAATCAAAGCTAAGATTTGATCGTTGATTCTAAAGCTCATCATAAACACGATAAGACCGGTGCTCACGTAAATAAAGAACTGAGTAAACGACTGCAGTTTCTGTAGCAGCATTCGATATTGCACGAACTGACTACCAAAGCTGGTCACCAACGAATTGATGAACTTAAGTAACAACCACATTGCGGCAATAACGATCATGGAGAAGAACACGCCGCTCCAACGCACTAAACTCGCAATCTTTGAGATGTTTTCTACGTTAGCTAACTCTTCCGTCGCGAAGGTCGGGAAACTGACAACACTTGCCAAGCCAACAAATAGTAGGATAAATAACTTCTTCATTTTACTTCACCAGTAGATGTTGACGGTCGAGAACATTAGTAATGTGGCGGAACCAGTGCTCAGAAATTCGAGCCTTTTCTTCATGCCAACCAATATAACCACGGCTTTCAAAATAACGTAGAATCCCGGTTATCTCTGCAATGCTCAGCTGAGTACATTCAGACAACACTTCCGGAGACGCTATCTCCAGTTGTACGATAGAGCGAAGTACAGCCAGCATAGGTTTTGGCATATTCTCTAGTTCCTGCGCTTCAGGAACATGGAACAGACGCACCACGGCTTGATCTGTCTCTTTATTGCGGTTCAAAGAGAGCCTAAAGAATCGCAGCGCAACGGTAGGGTTGCCATCAGAGTAGTGCCACAAGATTCGATAGAAGCCTTGGCGTGCACGTTCTTCTTCACTCATGTCATCTTGATCCCACTGCTTAGGGACAACTAAACCATCAAACGATAACGGCTTTTCAAGATCGGTATTGATGCGGCTAGTCAGTAGCTCACCAACTTGTTTCTCTGTCCAACGTGGTAGGAAACACACCAAGTCAAACAGCAGACGCTCGCCACGCGCTCTATCAACAAATCGCCAGCTTGATTTGGCAATCGATATTACGACACGGTGATTCTTTTTAGAACGACGGAGAAGGTTGGTTAAACGAATCAAATCAGACAGGCCACCGACCATTGGCTTAACTAATCGTTGGGCATTATCAATCGCAATTAGGTACGTGGTGTTACTTTTACGTAGGTGCGCCAATATCTGAATCTCAGTCGCTTCTTCTTCCAAGCCGATGCTCACGGCTAGATGCGCTAAGAGCTCTTGGTAACCCGCGTAAGGGCAACTCACGTAAACAGGCTCTGCGTTGGATACTTTATGCAGCAAGGTATAAAGCAGCGTTGTCGCACCCACACCACGTTCGCCTGAAACAATACAAATAGCAGGGCTGTCAGACATTAAGTAACGAGAGAGTTGCTTAACCTCATCGCCCGCGTAATCAATTAAGGTGCTATCGATATTACCCGGCAGAATGTACTCATAGGTTTTGTCTCCTTTGATTCGAACCAAGTTTTGTTGGTTTTTATCAAGATCCGACTGCTTAGCCACTTCGATTCGAAAGAGATAGGCTAAGGCCTGACTAAACAACGTGTAACTAGAAAGCAATGCCATGATTCGATGTTGGAAGTTGTAAACACTCAACCACACGATTCCAATTGCCGTCGCGAGTATATTAAGTAAGAAGGTTTCCTTGCGGTTTACCGCCCAGTTAACCCACACCGGACGATCAGAGATGTGTTGCAGCGTATCGAAGACTTTCGCTCTCCATAATCTAAGTACCGATATCGTGACCAGCACGAACCAGAAAAACAGCGCACTGTAGATCCAGCTGTAAATGGTGCCTTTACCCAGTGTGATGCTCGATATCTGCAAAGTCAGACCTGCAACAATAATACTCCAAACATAGCGACGAATAGTCGATAGTCTCAGCGCGATGACTTCTTGATTTGATGTGCGACCCAAGCGATACGCAAATTCAAGAATAAAGCTGATAGCAATCGAACCACCTAGAATCCACCACGTGAATATTTCTAGGAAAATCAGGTGCTGCAGGCTAGGGATGCTAGAAAGCACTCTCAAAGAAAGTGTGATAGCGATTAACCAAGCAATCGCACGCTCAGCGCGGCTGATATACCAAATCACACGAACCAGAAAAGGAGGGTTCGTTTTCGCTTCGAGAAAGTTAACTCTAAACAACTCAATCAAGCGAGTGCTGTTGGCAAGCCACCATACTAAACCGAAGTAAATGAACAGCACCTTTAGAGAAGCCCAAATGACAGGCACTGGAGAAATAAAAATGTCTTTAACTAATGCTTTAAAGCTACGAATTTGGAAGTAAACAAGATACTCAATATTGAGCTTGGTTAATTCCCACTCTTGTTTAAATTGAGTCACGCCGTATGGGCCAAAACCAGTTAAGCGTTCTTTATTTGCGGAGTTTGTCTGCTCTAAAAGATTCTGTTTACTTACGTTCAAGCTATTCAATGTGACGTAGCTCGTTTGCACGGAAAACCATTGTTCGGCGTCGTTGTTATCTCTATAGGCTTTTATCTGTTGCTCGAAGGTTTTGATTTCCAGCTTTTGAACTCGCAGAACTTCGGCAAGTAAAATGTTGACTTGGCGTCTATCCGACTGCTCCATAAAGAGGGGATCAGGTAGGGAATCAATACGCTTATCCAGATCTACAGCAGTATTAGAGACCTGAGGCTGAGATTGTAAGTCATATTCCAAGTTGGCATGACTCGGCCAAGAGAGAATGGCCAAAGTGAAGATTAAGAAGCGCGAAAGTGAACGCATAAAAGTCTCTTAGAATTATGAGGTTAGGATTACTATAGTTAGTTAATCTTACTTTGTGAAATCAAACCCCGTATCGGGGGCGAGTACTTTATTCCCGTTTTGGCTGATTTTGTCAGAGATTAGGCTAGTCTTGCCTATGTCTGTTGTTGCTTTGATCGGGTTAGTTTTACTGTGACCAATCAGCATACGATATATTCAATGGTTGGCATGATTTGGGACGTTATATACCGCCCATTATGGGGTGCTGTTCGATATTTTGTTTTTCCTGAAAGTAGATGGTTTTTTAACGACAAATAGAAAATCAAAAATGTGAGTCAGCTCAAACTATGATTCGGCTAGGTTATCACTCACTTAATGGCGAGTAATTGCAATCAAGACTTGCAGTTAAAGCCCCGAAGAAGTAACGTTGCGGCGTTTTTCACATTAAAAAGGTAACGGCATTGATCTCCACAGCAAATATCACCCAACAATTCGGCGCTAAGCCACTTTTCGAAAATATTTCAGTTAAGTTCGGCGAAGGCAACCGCTACGGTTTAATCGGCGCGAATGGCTGTGGTAAATCGACGTTCATGAAGATCCTTTCTGGTGAACTTGAGCCAAGTGCTGGTAACGTAAGCTACGATCCAAATGAGCGCGTTGCTAAGCTAAACCAAGACCAGTTTGCTTATGAAGAATTCACGGTAATCGACACGGTTATCATGGGTCACAAAGAGCTTTGGGCGATCAAGCAAGAGCGTGACCGCATTTACTCTTTGCCTGAAATGAGCGAAGAAGACGGCATGAAAGTGGCTGATCTTGAAGTTCAGTTCGCTGAAATGGACGGTTACATGGCAGAAGCGAAAGCAGGTGAGCTTCTTCTTGCGGTAGGTATTGAAGAATCACTGCACTTCGGTCTAATGAGCGAAGTGGCACCGGGTTGGAAACTTCGTGTTCTATTGTCTCAAGTACTGTTTGCAGACCCGCATATCATGCTTCTTGACGAACCAACGAACAACCTGGACATGGACACCATCAAGTGGTTGGAAGATACGCTAAACCAACGTAACTGCACAATGATCATCATTTCGCATGACCGTCACTTCCTAAACTCAGTTTGTACACATATGGCTGACCTTGATTACGGCGCACTTCGTCTGTTCCCTGGTAACTACGATGAGTACATGACAGCAGCGACACAAGCTCGTGAACGTCTACTTTCTGATAATGCGAAGAAGAAAGCACAAATTGCTGAACTTCAAACGTTCGTTTCTCGTTTCTCTGCTAACGCATCTAAAGCGAAACAGGCAACGTCTCGTGCTAAACAGATCGACAAGATTCAACTAGATGAAGTAAAAGCGTCTAGCCGTCAAAACCCATTCATCCGTTTCGAACAGTCTAAAGAGCTATTCCGTAACGCACTTGTGGTTGAAAACCTATCTCAAGGTTTTGAAGAAGACCTATACAACAAGTTCGATGCGATTTTCGAAGTTGGTGAGCGTGTTGCTATCATCGGTGAGAACGGTGTGGGTAAAACAACACTACTTAACACACTAGCGGGTGCTCTAGAAGCGCGTACTGGTGAATATAAGTGGTCTGAAAACTCAAACATCGGTTACTACGCTCAAGATCACGCACATGATTTTGAAGAAGATCTAAACCTGTTTGATTGGATGAGCCAATGGCGTCAAGAAGGCGAAGACGAGCAAGTTGTTCGTAGCTTCCTAGGTCGTATGCTGTTTGGCCAAGACGACATCAAAAAGTCGGTAAAGGTTATCTCTGGTGGTGAGCAAGGTCGTATGCTTCTTGGCAAGATCATGATGCACAAACCAAACATCCTGCTAATGGATGAACCAACGAACCACATGGATATGGAATCTATCGAAGCACTTAACTTGGCTCTTGAGAACTACAAAGGCACATTGTTCTTCGTTTCTCACGACCGTGTATTCGTAGACTCTCTAGCGACTCGTGTTCTTGAAATCAAAGACGGCAAGATCAACGACTTCCGCGGTACTTACGCTGAGTTCTTGAAAGCACGCGCTTAGTACGCATTAAACATGAATACGTAATACAACGTTAGTACGTACCCCTGATTAAAAAGGCCTCTATCTTTATGAATAAGATAGAGGCCTTTTGTTTTTCATATCAGTTTTTTATATCAGTCTCTTTGTGTTAAAAAACGTCGAGTGGTTGGTCGAAAATACCTATGCTCATCAATACTTAAACTGCGCGACAATCTTCTCAAGCTTCACACTCACGCTCGATACTTGTTCACTACAACGAACTGAACCTGAAATCACGGTATGAGTATCATTGGCTAAATGAGCGATATCGGTAATATTCCGATCGATGTCCGCTGAAACCATGGATTGCTCTTCAGACGCCGTGGCAATCTGGCTGTTTAAGTCGAACATATCTCCAACCTGAAAGTGTATACCTTCAATCGCATTCACCACGTCTTTGGTTTGGTGTTTAACTAATCCCGTTTGTTCTAGGCTTACCGACATCTTAGCGACCGTTTTTGCTATTCCAGACGTTAGGCCATGAATGGTCGATTCAATTTGATGGGTTGAATCATTGGTCATTAGCGAAAGCTCTCTTACTTCAGACGCCACGACTGCAAACCCACGTCCGTGATCGCCAGCGCGCGCAGCTTCTATCGCTGCATTTAGCGCGAGTAGATTAGTTTGTTCCGCAATACCTTGAATGGTAGTGACGACTTGATTGATTTCACGACTCTGGTCTTCAAGCTGAACAATTAGGTTTTGAGACTCTGCAATATTCTCGGCCAGCACATTAATGCTGTCATTGGTTGCGTGGGTTTCTTGTAACGCCTGATGTGCATTGTCTTTGATCTTCTCAGCGTTCGTCGCTGCGTTTTCTATGTTCGCCGTCACTTCATTACTGGTCATCACCAGCTCATTAACTGCCGTCGCTACTGATTCAGATTGTTGCTTCTGCTTTTCAGCATTACTCATACTTTTGATTGCCGCTTCTTCAGAGCTACACGAACTATCGGTCAACACCGTCATCACGCCAGACAACTCTTTAATATTGCCATGCAGTTTATTGATGAAGGTATCGAAGGAATGCGCCAACTGAGCAAGTTCATCGTTGCCTTTGGCATTCATGCGCACGGTTAAGTCACCATCTCCATTCGCAATTGACTCCATCATCACGTTTATCGCTTTGATTCGCGCAAGTATGTTGCGCCCAATGAACACTAACAACAGAGAGAGCAGAGCTACGATAGCCGCACCAAAAAGATGTAGTGTGTTTTTGGTATGTGTACTCGCCGCTGAGATAGCTTGGCTTATCTCGGTTTGTACCGCTTCAATGGCTTGTTCTGTTTGGTGGACGTTGCTACGTAAGGCGCCTCTAAGGCTGATCTCTGCCGACAAGCCTAAATTGGTGTTAGCCAGCAGAAGCGTTTCAACCGCAACTTTGTAGTCCGAATAGGCTTGCTCTGTCGCAACCGACGTTTGAGAATAGGGTTCAAACTCTTTAAGAGCATCAGCTAACGCCATATGTGTTTGGTCATTGATATGAGCGAGATAGTGGAAGTCTTTTTCAATCAACTCCAACAACGCAAGCTCTAAAGCCAAACTTGATTCAGATTCGATCGCTGATTTTAACGCGGTTCTTTTGCCATCTAACGCAGCGACAAAACCTAAAGGCGTGGTCGTACGTTCAATGTTATTTACTTGTTCGACAATTCGATGAAACTGCTTTTGATATTGATGAAGAGTGTCCGAAATCCGCGTCATTTGGTCGGACAAATGAAGCTCGTGTGAAGCTAGAGTTTGGTTCAAAGTCACCAATCGTTGATTCAGGGTGTTGGCGGTTTTGTCGAAGCGTTCTGCGTATTTTTGATCGTGGCGAGACAAGAAATCTTTCTCGTGTCTCCTGAGCGTTAGCAAGTCAACTGAACTCCTGAGGTTTTCAGTCGCAGCGCGCTCCAAGGATTCAAGCTTGTCTAAGCTAAACTGTTCGTAAATGGCGTATATGAAAACTGAAACAAACAAGGTGAGGTTGATTAGAATAAATTTACTGCGTATTGAAAGAGACAGCGAACGACGCTGAGGTTCCGACGGATTACTCATGGTTAATTCCCTTTAAGCCAGTGACGTTAATATTCATCTTTGTTTTGTAATTAATAGATTCATTAAAATGATGGATGTGTGACTGATAGCCTATCAGGTTGTTAAAGCAAGATTCGTTTACAACTAAGGTCGAGGGAGCCGTTATTTATCTACAAGCGAAAATCAGTGGGCACCGTTGAGAGAAACCTCCAAGCTATATAGCTTACTAGGCATATCTTGAAATAAACTTTGAACAAATAAAAAATGCCACTCATCAAGGTTGTGAGCGGCATTGTTGTTTAGCTATATCGTTCGCCTAAAATCAACTTTAATTAGGCATGAGCTGGGCTTTTGAATCTAGCTTTCAGACGAAGCCTGTTCGCCTTTCACATCAAAGTCGATCTTCTCTGCGCCAGTGAACACTTGGAAACGCAGGCCTTTAGCGCGAGCAATGGTTGTGATACCAAATTGCTGAGCCAAATCTAAACCCATTTGCGTTACGCCTGAACGTGATAACAGAACAGGAATACCCATCTGCGCTACTTTGATGACCATTTCCGAGGTAAGGCGACCTGTGGTGTAGAAAATCTTGTCTGTACCGTCTTCTTTGTTAAGCCACATCTCACCGGCCAAAGTATCAACCGCGTTATGTCGGCCAACATCTTCAACAAACGATAGAACCTTGTCGTCTTTGCAAACAGCGCAACCATGTACCGCGCCAGCTTTCTTGTACGTGTCGTTGTAATGAGTCAGTGCTTCTAAAGCCGTGTAAATTTCAGATTGCTTAATTTTGGTCTGAGGCACTTGGTAATCTTCCAACTGCTTCATCACGTTACCAAACATGGTGCCCTGACCACAGCCAGAGGTCACCGTCTTCTTCTTAAGCGCTTGCTCAAGCTGGCTCGTATCTTCTTTGGTGATAACCGCTGCAGAGCTGGTTTCCCAATCGATGATGATAGATTCAACCGCTTCAGGGTCAGAAAGGAAGCTTTGGTTCTTCAAATAACCCAAGACTAAAGATTCAGGGCGCGAGCCAAGCGTCATCAGGGTTACGATCTCTTTCCAGTTCAACATAACGGTAAGAGGGCGTTCACAAGCGATCTGTTTGGTTAGCTTCTCACCATATTCATCAAACACTTCAACTTCGATTGTTTGAAGTGGGTTTTCGCTAGTTTTTATTATGTTTGGTTTTACCACAATCACTTCCTACTTAATGAGATAGGGTTGTAACAAGAGGGTCTAACGCCGTTCTTGTTCATCGATTCTTTAACTCATGCTTAAAGCAAATCTTATTCCAAAATAACGGGTATTCAGGAAAACATGAAGCATTCGATTAAAATAGCGCAAAATATGAGAGTTCACCGAGTGGAGTTGTCTGAAATAACCAGTATCGACTAACGTTATAGTGACAACTTGATAGCGAACGCTATAGATACGCTCTCGCAGTTAATCCGTATTGGCGTGTTTATTGCTTTATGGGGTGTATATGATTGCGCACAGTACAAAATGTCCTAAGTGCATTCAGACCAAAGAAAATCAATTGGGTGAAGTATGTCTGAGATAAAAGAATTCAAAGAACAATATGAAAAAACAGAAGCAGCTTGGCCAATCGGTGTCCAAAGAATAGAGAAAGAGATCAAAACAGGTATCTGGGTAACGACACAATGGGAATTGAAGGGGTTTGAACTGTCGCCAGAAGACGATGCCCAAGACGTTTGTTTACTCCAATTACATAAAGACGAGCGTACAGACTATCGTTTCAACCTAAGCTCTCAGCAACCTAAGCTTTTCTTAGTGATGGATAATGTCGATTCTGGTGTTAAGCCAGTTATTCAGTTACTTACAGCATCACAAACCGTTGCAGGGCAATACATGGACGGTGACAATCAAGTCCTTTCATACGACATTCCTTTGCCCGTACAGGCTTGGATGGAAGCATTCATAGGCCGTCATGGTGAGTTGCTAGAAGCAAGACGTAAGAAGCGTAAAGGTGCGGGTAGATCAAATGGCAACTAACTTCTTTAGCCGTTGGTCTCAACGAAAGCTTGACGAATCCACTGACGAAGCTTTGGAAGTAGAGCAAACACTGGCAGCACCGGAACTCACTTCCTCTGATTCTTCATCTTCTGAGATTTCGTCTGCTGATCTTTCTTCTGAAATGGAAGCAGCAGCGCCTCAGTCTTTAGATAGTGATCCTTTAGAAACCAATGAAGAAGTTCATGCTGCTGACGTTCAAGATCCCGCACCAGAAGCCACTGAAGACTTGTCTGTTGCTCAATTATTGGTATCAGAAGCCTCAGAAAGCGTAAAAAAAGCCGCATTGCGTAAATTATTCCTCTCAGAAGAATTCAATGTTCGTGATGGTTTAGATGATTACGACGACGATTACAGTAATTTAAAGTCTCTTTCTGAAGGGGTTGCGGAAACCCTGCGTGATTGGGTTAAAGATAAAACGGAAGAAGACACTACGCCAGAAGAAGACCAAGTCATTGATAATAAAGATGAAGGCTCAGTTTTAGAAACTTCTGAAAGCGATCTTGAGGCATCTGATAATGAACTTGAAACTTCAGAAAGTGCCGAAATAACCGAACAAGAAAATGAACTGTATAAAAACACAGCATCAGATAAAAGCGCTACCACATCAGACGAAGATGACCTGAAAGAGATGGGACAAAATATACCACACAAAGAATAGGTACATTTTGACTAAATACTCAATGAACCGCTTGCGACAAAATGTCCCAAGCGGTTTTTTTATACGCACAATAAACGCTATAAAGAATTAAATTACTGATATATAAGGTTTATTAAATTGGCATGGCATTTGCTAAATAACGTTTATTATCAACTTTTTTGTAGATAGACGAATTCATAGTCTGACGAGCGAGACACTGGCTAAAGGGTTAGTTGTTAACGGATTACTCAGCAAGTTCTCTATCGCTTACTACAATGAAGGTTGAACAGATTATCCATGTCCAAAGATGGAACTGAGCAATGCTTAAACAATTATTAGAACAAGCAACTTCAAATAACGCTAAAGCAAGACTGTATGCATTTGAAAATACAGTTGAGTTAACAAATCTGATTCCACCTACTGTTAGCTACGAAAGCGGCGGTAATACTCTTGTTATTGGTCCAACTGCGATCATTGAAAGTGCTGCGGCTCAATTACCTCAATTGACGAGCTTAACCTTATTGTCGACAGACGGCGAAAAGGGCAAAAACCCAGAACTGTACTTCGCGAATTCGGTTCAAGTATCCGGTTTCCTTGGTACGTTTGAAGTTGTGATTGAGAGTAAAGGCACATCAAGCAACTTAGCGAAAATCGCGATTAATCACGATTGTTTCGATGTTGTTCTAGACCTATGTCTGAATAGCTGCATGACAGAAGAAGTGCCTGTACCGGGTTATTACCCAGTGGGCCGAGGCTATCCAAAACTGGCCGAAGCACTGGAAGAGATTCCAACGCTAATGGGTACATTTGATAAGCCTAAGTTCTTCCGTTTAGACACTGACCTTTGTGCGCACAGTTCTCGTGGCGTAAAAGGGTGTGAACGTTGTGTTGATGCTTGTCCTGCTGGCGCGCTATCAAGTGAAGGCTCAGACAAAACAGGTCACAAGATCGAGATTAACCCTTATCTATGTCAAGGCGTCGGAACTTGTGCAACAAGCTGTCCTACAGAAGCGATTACCTATGCGCTTCCAAACCCTGACGATACTCAAAAGTTCATTGAACGTACGCTAGCTAACTATGAACATGCGGGCGGTCTGGATCCAATCGTACTTATCTGTAGCTCTCGTCATGAGACTTACAATGTAATCGCGCTAAAAGCACTACCAGATAACGTTATTCCAATCGTTGTTGAAGAACTGCCTTCTATTGGTATTGATACTTGGTTTGCCGCGCTGGTAAATGGGGCGACTCAGGTTCTGTTTGCTGCTTCTCGTTTTATGCCAGAGACGATCATTCGTGTTCTGAATAACGAAGTAGGGATTGCACAAGAGCTACTAGACCAAATCGGTGTTCCAAAAGAAACCATCGATATCCTGTATTTAGAATCTCTCCGTGAAGGGCCTCCAACACTGTGCGTTGATTCTTTCGACCTTGCACTTGGCGATCTTCAAGGCAACAAACGTCAACGTCTATTCACTGCACTCGATGCGATGTCTTCATCTCGCATTCCTGTCGAGAATATCGTTGAACTTCCTTCGAATGCACCATACGGCACGGTTTCGTGTGAAAGCAAAGATTGTACGTTATGCATGAGTTGTGTTGCGGTTTGTCCTACACGCGCTCTTCATACCGACGGTGCTTCTCCATCACTTAAGTTTGTAGAACAAGACTGTATTCAATGTGGTCTGTGTGAAAAGGCATGTCCTGAGAATGTTCTTACTCTGACACCTCGTATGAATTGGGTGAAAGAAGAACGTCAACAAGCGGTTGTGATTCATGAAGAGAAAGCCGCGGAATGTTTGCGTTGTCATAAGCCATTCGCACCACAATCTATGATTGATATGTTGCAGAACAAGTTACGCGGTCACTCTCATTTTTCAGATGAAACTGCGATTAATCGTATTGCGATGTGTGAAGACTGTCGTGTGGTGGACATGTTCGACTCAATGGCTCAAAACCCATTGAATCAATTGAAATACTAGGAGTTGGCATTGGATACTAATTTAGGTCAAGCACAAGCGCCAAAACAAGCGCAAAACAATCAAGAACAAGAACAAACACTAAGAACCGAAATCTATTTGGTTCTTTCAGCATTGTTTCGCAGCGCACCCTCTGAAGAGGTGATTGATTTTCTAAAGACGCTAGATATTGAAGCATCTGAAAGTGCCATGCAAAAGGCTTGGATTGCCATTCAACAAGCTGCCACTGAATCGAACCGCGCAGCATTAGAAGACGAGTATCAAGATCTGTTCATTGGCATTGGCCGTGGAGAAATAGTTCCATTTGGTTCTTGGCATCGCACTGGCGCCATGATGGAAAAGCCATTAGCAGAAATTCGTCATGACCTAGAGCTTTTAGGCATTGAGCGTGATGATCAAGTGAAAGAGCCAGAAGATCATATCGCTGCACTTTGTGAAGTCATGGCAATGTTAAGCAATGAAGAAGAAGCGCTACAACAAGCGGTTTTCAATAAGCACCTTGGCCCTTGGTTTAACTCTTTCACGCGTCAGCTTGAAGCAGCAGAAAGCGCCAACTTCTACAAATCAGCAGCCCAGCTGTGTGAAGCATTCTTAACGTTAGAACAAGTACGTTTTAGCGTGAATACAAAAAGCAGTAAGCACAAATTAAAGATTGATGTGAAAAACGTCACTGATTACGAGTAATCGAGCAGTACGCGATTATATCGATAGAGGGGCATTAAGCCTCCAAAAAGATCTACCGTAAGGTAAGGAAGCAATGATGAAAGATAATAAAGAAATAAATACAAGCCGTAGGGACTTACTCAAAGGCTTAACAACTGCAGCCGTTGCTGGTGCCGTTGTCGCTGGTACAACCAAAGTGGCAACTGCTTCAGAAACGGTTGAAATTTCGAAAGAAGACGTGAAGAAGACAGGCTATCGTGAAACGCAACATATTCGCGATTACTACGACACACTTTAGGAGATAACGGATGAAACTTGTCAAACGCTCCGATAGTGTGAGCAAAGAAACTAATCAGCTAGGTGTGTCTCGTCGCGCCTTCATGAAAAACACTTCATTAGCGGCTGGTGGCGCGGTAGTAGGCGCAAGTCTATTCGCACCGGGCATGATGAAGAAAGCACAGGCTAAATCAGTCGATCCAGAAGCGAAAACAGAAGTGAAACGTACTATCTGTTCTCACTGTTCTGTGGGTTGTGGTATTTACGCTGAAGTTCAAAACGGTGTTTGGACAGGTCAAGAGCCTGCATTCGATCACCCATTCAACGCTGGTGGACACTGTGCGAAAGGTGCAGCACTTCGTGAGCACGGCCACGGTGAACGTCGTCTTAAGTACCCAATGAAATTGGAAGGCGGTAAGTGGAAGAAGCTTTCTTGGGAACAAGCGATTGAAGAAATCGGTAACAAAGCGCTAGAACTTCGTAAAGAGTCTGGGCCTGATTCAGTTTACTTCTTGGGTAGTGCAAAACACAGTAATGAACAAGCTTACGCATTCCGTAAGATGGCGTCGCTTTGGGGCACCAACAACGTTGACCACCAAGCTCGTATTTGTCACTCAACCACAGTAGCCGGTGTTGCGAACACTTGGGGTTACGGTGCAATGACAAACTCGTTCAATGACATGCACAACTGTAAATCGATGCTGTTCATTGGTTCAAACCCTGCAGAAGCTCACCCGGTTGCGATGCAACACATCCTGATCGCGAAAGAGAAGAACAACTGTAAGATCGTTGTTGCGGATCCTCGTCGTACTCGTACTGCTGCGAAATCTGATCACTATGTATCCCTTCGCCCAGGTTCAGATGTTGCGTTTATCTGGGGGGTGTTATGGCATGTCTTTGCTAACAAATGGGAAGACCAAGAATTCATCCGCCAACGTGTATTCGGCATGGACGAGATCCGTGAAGAAGTCGCAAAGTGGAGCCCTGCAGAAGTTGAGCGTGTAACAGGCGTTAGCGAAGAAGACGTTTACCACACAGCAAAACTGCTTTCAGAGAACCGTCCGGGTTGTATCGTTTGGTGTATGGGTGGAACTCAACATACTACGGGTAACAACAACACACGTGCTTACTGTGTCCTTGAGCTTGCGCTAGGTAACATAGGTAAATCAGGTGGCGGTGCAAACATTTTCCGTGGTCACGATAACGTACAAGGCGCAACTGACCTTGGCGTACTATCAGACACGCTACCGGGTTACTACGGCTTGTCTGAAGGTTCGTGGCGCCATTGGTCTAAAGTTTGGGATATCGACTTTGACTGGGTTAAGGGACGATTTGACGACAACGCATACGGTGGTCAAAAACCAATGAACAGTGCAGGTATTCCTGTCTCTCGTTGGGTTGATGGCGTGCTTGAAGACAAAGACAAGATTCGCCAACGCGAAAACATCCGCGCCATGTTCTACTGGGGTCACGCGGTGAACTCTCAGACTCGTGGTCCAGAGATGAAGAAGGCGATGCAGAAGCTGGATATGATGGTTATCGTTGACCCATACCCAACAGTCGCGGCAGTAATGAACGATCGCACCGACGGCGTTTACTTGCTTCCAGCAACCACTCAATTTGAAACCTACGGCAGTGTAACGGCGTCAAACCGTTCTCTACAGTGGCGTGACAAGGTTGTTGATCCTCTGTTCGAATCTAAGCCTGACCACGAAATCATGTACCTTCTTTCTAAGAAGCTTGGTTTCTCTGATCAACTGTTCAAAAACATCCGTGTTGAGAACAACCAACCATTGATTGAAGACATCACTCGTGAATTCAACAAAGGTATGTGGACGATCGGCTATACAGGTCAAAGCCCAGAGCGTTTGAAAGAACACCAACAAAACTGGCACACGTTCCACAAAACAACGCTTGCTGCAGAAGGTGGTCCAGCGAATGGCGAGACTTACGGTCTGCCTTGGCCATGTTGGGGCAACCCAGAAATGAAACACCCAGGTACGCATATCCTTTACGATACGTCTAAACCTGTTGCTGAGGGTGGCGGTAACTTCCGTACTCGTTTCGGTGTCGAATTTGAAGGTCAAAGCCTATTGGCTGAAGACAGCTACTCAAAAGGCAGCGAAATTAAAGATGGCTACCCAGAGTTCAGTGACAAACTGCTGAAACAACTGGGTTGGTGGGACGACCTAACAGCAGAAGAGAAAGCCTCTGCTGAAGGTAAAAACTGGAAAACCGACGTTTCTGGTGGCATCCAACGTGTTGCTATCAAGCATGGTTGTATTCCTTTTGGTAACGCGAAAGCGCGTGCGATTGTTTGGACATTCCCAGACCGCGTACCACTGCACCGTGAGCCACTTTACACACCACGTCGTGATCTAGTCGCTGACTACCCAACGTGGGATGACAAGGAAGCAATCTTCCGTGTTCCTACGCTGTACAAATCCATTCAAGACCAAGATAAGTCTGGTGAATACCCGATTATTCTTACGTCTGGTCGTCTGGTTGAGTACGAAGGTGGTGGTGAAGAAACACGTTCAAACCCATGGCTAGCAGAACTTCAACAAGAGATGTTTGTTGAAGTGAACCCGAAAGACGCAAACGACATTGGCTTCAAAGATGGCGATGATGTTTGGGTTGAAGGTGCTGAGAAAGGCCGTATCAAGGTAAAAGCGATGGTTACTCGTCGTGTTAAACCGGGTTTAGCGTTCTTGCCGTTCCACTTCGGTGGTAAGTTCGAAGGCGAAGATTTGCGTTCTAAGTACCCAGAAGGCACTGATCCTTACGTTATTGGCGAAGCAGCCAATACAGCAACCACATATGGTTACGACCCTGTCACGTTGATGCAGGAAACGAAAGTAACCCTTTGTAATATTCGTAAAGCGTAAGGAGTCTTAAAATGGCTAGAATGAAATTTCTTTGTGACACCAAACGTTGTATCGAATGTAACGGTTGTGTCACTGCATGTAAGAACGAAAATGATGATGCTCTGGAGTGGGGTATTCAACGTCGTCGCGTTGTAACACTGAACGACGGTGAACCGGGTGAAAACTCTATCTCAGTAGCGTGTATGCACTGTACTGATGCACCTTGTATGGCAGTTTGCCCAGCAGATTGTTTTGAACATACAGAAGACGGCATCGTACTTCACAATAAAGATCTATGTATCGGTTGTGGTTACTGCCTGTTTGCTTGTCCGTTTGGCGCACCTCAATTCCCTAAACAGGAAGCCTTTGGTGAGCGCGGTAAAATGGATAAATGTACCTTCTGTGCTGGCGGCCCAGAAACAGAGCCAGGTTCTGTGGAAGAACGCCAGAAGTACGGTGCGAACCGTATTGCTGAAGGCAAGCTACCAATGTGTGCTTCTTTATGTTCAACCAAAGCACTGCTAGCGGGTGATGCAGAGAAAGTCTCTGATGTATTCCGTCAGCGTGTTGTTGAGCGTGGTGCGAAGGGTGCAGGCTGGACAGACGGCAATGACCTTTCTTACGATGCGATGAAGAGCTAGTTAGGAGAGACATATGCTTACAATGTTTAAGCGTCTCTTCCTTGTTGTGCTGCCAATGTTGGCAGCACTAACAATGCTGTCTCCTTTGAGTCATGCATCTGAGACGAACTCATCACAAACTCAATCGAGCTCTGCTGAAAGAGAAATCACACAACTTGCTGGCGCTGATTTTTGGCGACAAGTAAGAAACGGTGAAGAAGGTTACACCACATCTCAATCGGCTGAGCACGGTGTGTTGATCAGTACCCCAGGTCAAACGTGGTACATATTGAAAGAGAAGTGGATGTCACCAGCCGGTGCTGTCGCTATCTTTGGCAGTATTGCTTTCGTTACTCTAATGTACGTTGTAATTGGCCCATTAATGCTGAGTGCACCAAGAACGGGCCGTAAGATCAAACGTTGGTCGCGACTGGACCGCGCACTGCACTGGAGCATGGCGTTTACCTTCTTAACACTGGCGTTCAGTGGTTTGATGTTGGTTTACGGTAAACACTTCTTGAAACCTTATATCCCAACCGATTTATGGGGCTTCATCGTTCTATTGGCGAAGCAATACCACAACTACATCGGCCCGATTTTCTATGTGCTGTTGATGGCTGTTCTCATCAAGTGGTGGCGCAAGTCGATCTTCAAAATGGTCGATATCCAGTGGTTTATAAAACTGGGTGGTATGGTCGGGAAACATAAAGGTTCTCATCCATCTGCAGAGTTTTCGAACGCGGGTGAGAAAGCGCTATTCTGGCTATTAATTGTTATGGGTAGTGTAGCTGCGATCAGTGGCTTGGTTTTAGACTTCCCAATCTTCGGCCAAACCCGTCGTGATATGGAGCTTTCAAACCTAGTCCACATGTTGGCTGCTCTGATCCTTATCTGCGGCTTTGTGTTCCACATCTACATCGGCTTGTTCGGTATGGAAGGTGCACTTGAGGGTATGGTAACAGGCGAAGTTGATGAAACTTGGGCTAAAGAACACCATGACCTTTGGTACAAAGAAGTGATGGAACAAGAGAAAAACGGCGCTGAACAAAGCGCAAACGCAGCAACAGAGAAAACAGAAGAGGTGAATAAGAATGAACAAACCTCATAAAGGTATTTGGGTCGCTTACATCCTAAGCTGCTTTACACCATTTACTTGTCTTCTCTCTGGTGTGGTCGCGATTATCTACGCAGGCTATCGTTTAGATAAAGGGGAAGACGGCGAAGTCGTGGATACGCATTATTACGGCTTAATTCGCTCGTTCTTCTTGAACCTGACGTTCTTTGTTGTGCTTATCGTCACGGTAGCGACCTCTAATGGCGTGTTGATCGGTGTGAACGATTACTGGTATCAAAACCATATAATCGATGATATCGCTTACTACATTCCCTATGTCGGTATGTTGTTTGGTGGTGTGGCGATTGTGGTGTGGTTTATTCGTATGTATCAAGGCATGCAGCGTTTAAGTCAAAACCTACCGCAAAACCCGACAACAGGCCCAAACCTTTAAGCGTTTATATGTAAGTCGTTTGGGTTACCAAACTCGATAATAGCTCCTTTGTCGATGAGTTAACTCTAATCAGCGAAAGACATTAAAAGCCTAGTGATTCATTTCACTGGGCTTTTTGTCGCTTGGTCGCTAGGTAACTGATCTAATG
The DNA here is from genome assembly GCF_057785895.1 of Vibrio sp. QJM3NY_39. Lineage (NCBI taxonomy): Bacteria > Pseudomonadati > Pseudomonadota > Gammaproteobacteria > Vibrionales > Vibrionaceae > Vibrio > Vibrio sp. QJM3NY_39. The sequence continues at coordinate 1,828,660 of NZ_CM173505.1, forward strand.
CTCTATATTAACCGCATCAATATGGTGCAACTCCCTCAATTGGTGCAATCAATTATCGAACATTTTCTCTCCTTGAGAACCAACAAAGTCCACTTTAGAAATTAACCACAAAGAATCAATAACTTAAAATCAAAATCTGTTGCACGTTTTTTGCGTAACCAAGTTGGAACGCATCTTGCGTTTACTGTTGAGTCTTTAATTAATTACGACATCAATTCGCACGGTTCTAGTGCAATTGAGACAAAGCTAAGGGAGAGAGCTTTAATGAGTCAAACGGTTACCCAAGTTCATAACGCAGTAGAGAGCTTGACGCAGAGTTCAGACACTCTATTTCTATTATTAGGCGCCATCATGGTCTTCTTAATGCACGCAGGCTTTGCATTTTTGGAAGTCGGTACAGTAAGAAAGAAAAACCAAGTGAACGCGCTGGTTAAGATCCTCTCGGATTTCGGTGTTTCTGCCATTGCCTATTTCTTTATCGGTTACTGGGTGGCTTACGGTGCGCATTTCTTTGCAGATGCAGAAACCTTATCGCAAGGTAATGGTTACGAGCTGGTGAAGTTTTTCTTCTTGATGACGTTTGCAGCGGCGATTCCAGCGATCGTTTCTGGTGGTATCGCTGAGCGTGCACGTTTCTATCCAATACTCATCGCAACACTTTTCACCGTTGGGTTTGTTTATCCATTCTTTGAAGGCATCATTTGGAATGGTAATTTTGGTTTCCAAGATTGGCTTGAAGCACAATTCGGTTATGGCTTCCATGACTTCGCAGGCTCTGTAGTAGTTCACGGCGTTGGCGGTTGGATTGCTTTGGTCGCGGTTTACTTCTTAGGTATGCGTAAAGGTCGTATTCGTGCAGGTAAACACACGAACTTCGCACCATCTAACATCCCATTCTTAGCACTGGGGTCTTGGATCCTATGTGTGGGTTGGTTTGGCTTCAACGTGATGTCAGCTCAAGCTATCAATGGCATCAGCGGCCTAGTAGCCATGAACTCACTTATGGCGATGGTCGGCGGTATTCTAGCGGCTTTAGTCGCAGGTAAAAATGACCCAGGCTTCATCCACAATGGTCCTTTGGCTGGTCTCGTAGCGATTTGTGCAGGTTCAGACTTAATGCACCCACTTGGCGCTCTCGTTACAGGTGGTGTAGCGGGCGCATTGTTCGTTTACCTGTTTACTTACATGCAGAACAAAACACTGATTGACGATGTGCTGGGTGTATGGCCATTGCACGGCGTGTGTGGCGCTTGGGGTGGCATTGCAGCTGGCATCTTCGGCCAGCAAGCACTCTGGGGACTAGGTGGCGTGAGCTTTGGTGCTCAGGTGATTGGTACGCTAGCGGGCATTACAGTAGCTTTAATCGGTGCATTGGTTGTCTACGGTGTGTTGAGCAAAGTAACTGGCCTAAGGTTAAGTGAAGAAGACGAGTTCAACGGTGCGGATCTTTCAATCCATAAGATCTCTTCGATTAACGAAGACTAACGTCATCAATCTTGATGAGTGTTAAGCCCTTGCTAGACACAAATTAAATTATAACTAAGCGGCTTCGGCCGCTTTTTTGCGTTTATGGGAAATAGAAAGCAATACGAGTCAGTCAGAAAGGAGATTGAGAAAGAACGAAGGAGAACAAGCGAGTTATGTCACAAATAATCAATGAATTCAGTTGGCTAAGACTATGGTCTAATCCCTAAAACTATTGTTGGAATTTGAACAGTGCTAAGCTGTTACAAAGTGACATATTGAAAAGGACGTTATATGCATTTCCCATATCGAAATATCGTAATTCTTACTGGCGCCGGCATCTCTGCGGAGTCGGGGATTCAAACATTCCGAGCACAAGACGGATTATGGGAAAACCATAAAATCGAAGATGTCGCGACACCAGAGGGTTTTGCAAAAGATCCAGACTTGGTGCAAGAGTTCTACAATAAGCGTCGCCATGGCTTACAGAACGAAAGTATTCTGCCAAACTCTGCCCATAAGGCGCTAGGTGAGCTCGAAGAGAAGCTAGACGGCAAAGTAACGATAATCACTCAAAACATCGACAACCTGCACGAGAGAGGCGGTAGCAACAATATTATTCACATGCATGGTGAACTTCTTAAGGCACGTTGCAGCGAATCAAATCAAGTTCTAGAGCACAAAGACGACATCCATACTGGTGAATTGTGCCATTGTTGCCAAATACCAGCTCAAATGCGTCCTCATATTGTTTGGTTTGGCGAAATGCCATTAAGAATGGGCGACATCTATTCAGCGTTAGAAGAAGCTGATCTGTTTATCTCGATCGGCACATCAGGTGTGGTTTATCCAGCGGCTGGTTTTGTACATGACGCAAGAATGCATGGCGCACATACAATTGAAATCAACCTCGAGCCAAGTGCGGTTGAGAGCGAATTTGAAGAGAAACGTTACGGTAAAGCCAGTATTGAAGTGCCGAAATTAGTCGGTGAGCTGTTGTCTTTAGAGAAAGGCTCTTTAACGGCTTAACTAATCTTTATCCACTATATATAAGCAAATATACATTGACCTAAAGAGAATTAGAGTCGTATGTATGTTTGCTTTTTTGTCTCTATTTTTTACCTGCCTTACGGCCAAATCAGCCACTAAATAATGGAGTAATTAGGCTCGTTGATCTGTTCGCTGCGCTTTTTTCATTTCGTACATCGCTTTATCTGACTCATCAAGCGCCTGTTTAAAGTTCTCTCGACTCGTTACTTCAATACCGTAAGAGAAGCCGATGTTCTCTCCATGTAATAGATTCGTCACTTGGCTTACAAACTCGCCACCACGGCCAAGTTGTGCAGTCGCGACAAACTCATCGCCGCCAACTCGAAACACCATTTCATCTTCCAATACCGCTTGGCTTAAAGCCTGAGAGAAGCGAACAATCATTAGATCGCCAACTTGATGACCTTTACGGTCATTAACCTGCTTTAACCCATCCAAATCAAAATAGATCAACTCGAATTCCTTAAGCTGAATCGCGTCGAACTTCTTGCGATTGTATAAACCTGTCAGCTCATCTTGTTTACCCTGATCTTTCAACTTGGTTGTCAGTTCCGTAATGCCGTAGGCGATAAGTAGGAAGGCGATCTGCAATAAACCATCTTCTAGGAAAGTGTCGAGCAATTCGTTTCTGTCTGCCCATTCGTCGAGATGTTTAAGCTCTGTGGTCACGTCATAGAATAGATTAAAAATAAGGTTCATCGCGGCTTTCCGGGGAAAGCCGCTTTTATCTTCAAGAAGAAGTAGTCTGTATCTCGATACCCATACCCCATTCGCTTGATTAACTTTATCTTGTTGTTTATCCCTTCCAGTGTGCAGGTGTTCAACGGATAACTTGCCGATGCGATAATGCCGTGAAGATAAGGACTCAGTTTTCGTGCGAACTCTTTCAATGGCTTAATTCCACTCTCTTGCACTTGTTCCCACCACGTGTCCCAGAGCCCCTTCGCGTGCCCTTCGGATTCACAATACCAAAGCTCTTTGAGTTGGGCTCCGAGTATATAAGTGGTCATTAAGTCCTTATTGATATTCAATATTTCAGTAAGATAGCTATCTTGACGTGTATTTAAGTTGCCTCTATTTTTCAGCAGTACCCACCGTGAGCGCTTCACCCATTGCCTCGCTTTTTTATCTTGCTTGAGTTTGTTGGCTTGGTCGACTCTGACTCTATCCATCACCTCGCGACCGAACTTAGCAACAACATGGAATAAGTCGTAAACGATTTTTGCGTTCGGGCAGTGCGCTTGAACTTCAAGGTCAAAAGCCGTATTCATGTCCATCGCTACTGCTTCGATATTTACCCCATTCTCGCCTAGCTGCTCGAAGAACGGCCGTATGTCCTTGCGGCTGCGGCCTAATCCAACCCAAATGACTTGATGAGTCTTCGCATCAGCGATGACGGTGGCATATCGATGCCCTTTAAAGATGGCGAACTCATCCATCACGAGCTGCTTTAGCTCACCCCATTTCACTGGCGGCACCACTTGTCGAAGTCGGCGTTTATCTATTTCTTTAATGGTGTGCCAATGAACGCCCGTAATTTGGGATATATGCTTAATGGGAAGCAGGGGTAGCAGTTGTTCTATATAGCTTTTTAGGCGCTTTGTTATACGAGCATAAGGCTCTAACCAAGAGAGAGATTCTGTTTTTATGCCGCAGTCACGACACTTAATCCTTCGAGTTTGAACGGAAAGTTCAACAGGCACACCGAGCAACATGGCATCCTTTACGTGACGCCATTGATACTCATGGATAGCCTCGGCCTCAAGACCACAAAGGCATTTAGCCTCAGAGCTAGGTTTAAGAGTCAGGGTAATAAGTGATGCTGTCTGGAGAGACTTTACTATTTGAAAGCCTTCCCAGAATGAAGATAGGAAAGTATGATTCGGCATAGAAACGGTAGTTTGTGTATGATTTTTGTTTGGCGACTAAACCATATCACTTACTACCGTTTTTGTTTTTAGTTCCCGCTAATCCGCGATGAACCAAAAATAAGCAGCAGAGCGCCGTAGCGAAGGGTTTTATGGGGACGAATGGCGTGGCGAGAAACGTAGTAGATATACATGGTAATCACGAGCGTGTTTGTTTCGAAAAACAGGTCGTAATTTGAGTCGATATGAATAAACGAGCTGAGGCCAAGCATCAAGAATGACGCGAGAAGCATCAGTGTCACAACCAATAAAATAGGGTTTGCTGGCATATTAAATCGCACTCTATATTGTTTGGTGCAATCCTATATAAAGTGTAGATAAAAATAAAGCGGCTTACGCCGCTTTATTAACCTATCAGTAACAATCTAGTTGTTTACTTTAAGTTTTTGGAAGTACTCGTCATAAATGACGCTCGCTTCGCCAACTTCATCTTGCCAAACGCCGTTATCCATCACTGATTGCGGTGGGAAAACGTTCTTATCTTCAGCAAATTCTTTAGGAAGAAGAGGGTAAGCCGTTTTAACTGGCGTCGGGTAACCGATCTCTAGAGCAATTTTCGCTGCGTTTTCAGGGCGAAGAAGGAAGTCGATCATCTTATGTGCCGCTTCAACATTTTTAGCACCTGATGGGATCGCTAAGCTGTCCATCCAGAAGATAGCGCCTTTCTCTGGCCAGATGATGTCAATTGTCGCGCCTTCTTGGCGTGCCATGTAAGCAGAGCCATTCCAAAGCATACCAAGAGACACTTCGCCCGCTAGATAAGGGTTTGCTGGGAAATCTGAGTTAAATACCAATACGTTTGGCATCAGCTTACGAAGTTCTTCGTACGCTTCTTTGATTTCTTCAGGGTTCGTTGTGTTTGGAGAGTAACCCAGTTTAGACAGTGCGATATGGAAAACCTCACGAGAGTCATCCATCATCATCAGTTGACCTTCCCACTGTGTATCCCACAGATCGCCCCAGTTTTTAACTGAAGACTTGTCTAGCATATCTGAGTTGATACCAATACCCGTTGCGCCCCAGATGTATGGGATCGAGTAGTTGTTGTTTGGGTCAAATGGCTTATCTAAGTAATTTGGATCCAAATCTGCAAAGTGGCTTAGCTTAGCTTTATCAAGCTCTTGAAGCATGCCTTCTTTACGCATCTTAGAAACGAAGTAAGTAGAAGGAACCACTAAGTCGTAACCCGTACCTTGAGTTTTTAACTTAGCGTACATGCTTTCGTTAGACTCATAAGTTGAGTAATAGACTTTAATGCCAGTTTCTTCTGTGAAGTCTTCTAGTACTTCATTTGGAATATATTCAGACCAGTTGTAAAAATACAGTTCTTGGTCAGCTGCGAAAGAGGGTGTAGAAAGTAAAGTAGCAGCACACAATGCGCCGGTATACAGTGTTTTTTTCATTACTGTTCCGTTCATTTGTTTGATTTGGAGCTGGGTAGTGAACCCAAAGTAAATGGATTTCTAAAAATCGCGCTAGATTATAGCAGTGATATAACAAAATAGGCAGCCTAAGCTGCCTATTCATTGATATTCTTATTTTTAACGTGTTGATTACCTAACTCAGGTTGTTAAGTAAACCAGTTACTTATCAGCGTCTGTTGACCGGAGCAATGAGATAACGAACTCGCTTACTGATCCGCTTTAAGCTTCATGAAGTAATCTTCGTACTTCACTGTCTTATCGCCAACCGCGGCTTGCCATTCAACACGGTCAAGATCTTCTTGCGACGGGAACAGAGCAGGGCTGTCTTTGAACTTCTCATTAGACGCTTTAACTGCCGTTAGGTAACCGGTGTCACGAGAGATTTGCTCTGCGATTTCTGGGCGAAGTAGAAAGTCGATCATCTTATGAGCCGCTTCTACGTTGATTGCGCCAGAACTGATAGCAAAGTTATCAACCCAACCGATGCCACCTTCTTTAGGGAAAACCAGTTTGATCGGCAGACCTTCATTTTGCGCTGCAGCAGCAGAACCGTTCCAAAGCATACCAAGACCCACTTCACCAGACATGTATGGCGCGCCAGGGTTATCTGAGTTAAACACAAGAACGTTCGGCATCAACTTACGCAGTTCAGCGTAGGCTTCGTCGATTTCTTTTTCGTTAGTCGTGTTACCTGAGTAACCTAACTTACGCAGTGCGATGTGGAACACTTCACGCGTGTCATCCATCATCATCAGCTGACCTTCAAGCTCAGGGCTCCATAGGTCAGCCCAGCTTTGGAAATCTTCTGGATCGTACATGTCTGTGTTAACAGCTAGGCCCGTAATAGCAACAACATGTGGAATCGAGTAGTCGTTGTTCGGATCATATGGCTTATCTAGGTAGTTCGTATCTAGATTCGCAAAATTGTTTAGCTTGGTTTTGTCGATCTTTTGAAGCATGCCTTCGTCGCGCATTTTAGACACGAAGTAGGTCGAAGGAACCACAAGGTCGTAACCTTTATTGTGCGTTTTCAATTTTGCGTACAAAGTTTCATTCGATTCGTAAGTCGAGTAAATCACTTTGATGCCAGTTTCATCAGTGAACTGTTCTAAGATCTCACTATTGATGTAAGGTCCCCAGTTCATGAATACCAATTCTTTATTATCTTTTGCAAATGATGGTGCAGATAACATTGAAAGCGCACATGCACTACCAGCTAATAGAGTAGCCCATTTTTTCATTGACGTTAGCTCCAAACTAAACGTTGCCCGAAGGCAGTAGATAGAAAAACAGAATGGCAATTTACCATTCTGTTTATGATTAACATTTTTTTAAACTTGAAGTATTTTAACTTCTTATCAAGTCAGTCTCAGTAAAGAGTAGGAGACTTACTTGATTTTCTCTCTCGCTAACAACTGGGAAATAATCACCAGTACTAACGACACCACTAACATCACTGTTGCTAGGGCGTTGACCTCTGGAGATATACCGACTTTAACCATCGAGTAAATCTTCAGTGGCAATATTTCATACGTTGGGCCCGTTACGAAAGAGCTGATGATCACATCGTCCAAAGACAGAGTGAAGCTCAATAACCAACCCGCAGCAACAGCTGGCTTAGCAAGAGGCAAGATGATCTGTTTTAGAATCGTCCATTCACTTGCCCCTAAATCTTTTGCAGCTTCTAGCATCTTCACATCAAAGCCATTCAAGCGACTGTAAACCGTAACAACAACGAACGGCAGACAGAAAGTAATGTGCGCTGCAAGTAGGGTAAAGAACCCAAGTTGTACACCCATAACTAAGAATAGCGCAAGAAGCGAAATCGCCATTACGATATCTGGAGACATCATCACGATGAACAACATGCCATTGACTATGCCTTTACCTTTAAATTGGTAACGGAATAAGGCTACTGCTGTCAGGCTGCCAACAATCGTTGCGGCAGTTGCTGAGAACACCGCGACGTTGATCGAGTGCCACGCAGCCTGCATTAGGCTATCGTTGTTAATCAGCGCGTCATACCACTTGGTGGTAAAGCCACCCCATTTCATACCAAACTTATTGGCATTAAAAGAGTTGGCAATTAATACGATAATAGGTAGGTATAGAAAAGCGTATACCAGCGCCATAAAGCTGAACTTAACTGTGCGACCCATTAGTCTAGCTCCACTTTCTTATTCAATAACTTGCCTGCACGGTAGTAGGCATAAAGCATCACGGCCATAGCGGTAGTCAGTGCAATACTGGTTGCGGCGCCAAACGGCCAATCACGGGCATTCAGCACTTGGCTCTTAATGACGTTACCGATCAACAGGTTCTTAGCACCGCCCAACAAGTCTGAAATGTAGAACATTCCAAGCGCAGGGAGCAATACAAGTAAACAACCACCGATAATGCCTGGCATCGTTAGGGGTAAAACAACCTTCAATAGCGTTTGAAGTTTGTTTGCACCTAAGTCTTTAGCCGCTTCTAAATAAGTATAGTCTAGCTTTTCAATCGCTGAGTACAACGGTAAAATCATGAAAGGCAATAGGATATACACTAACCCGATCATTACTGCCGTTTCTGAATACATAATACGAAGTGGTTTATCGATAATGTCTAACGCCAACAAACCTTTGTTCAACACACCTTGTGTACCTAAAACCACTTTTAACCCGTAAGTACGAATCAAAGAGTTGGTCCAGAATGGCACAATCACTAAGAACAACATGATTGGGCGCCATTTCGTAGGCATTTTTGCCACGATATAGGCAAATGGGTAACCAATAATTAAACAAAGTAGGGTTGCGACAATCGCCATATAGAAAGAGTGCATCAGCACTTTAAAATACAGCGGATCAGCCAAACGCAAGTAGTTATCGAGAGTGAAGGTCATCTCGATCAAGTTCGCTTCATCACGAGTTAGAAAGCTAGTGCCGATGATCATGATGTTTGGAATCATCACGAACAGCACTAACCAACCTGTGATTAAAGCAACAATCGCGTTTTGTAAATTAAACTTCTTGCTCATCTTCTAACACCACTTCCCAGCTCTCAACCCAAGTTACTGCAACTTTTTGGCCCAGTGAGTGATCAACATCAGGGTCATCTTCGTTGAAGAATTCGCTAACCATGACACGCATACCTGATTCAAGTTCTACGACTGAATCTAATGTCATGCCTTTGTAGGTTCGCTCGACAATGTGGCCGACAATACCGCTTTGGTCCGACTCCTTAATTTCTTCGATACGAAGATCTTCAGGGCGAAGTAGTACTTGCAGTTTTTGGCCCGGTGCCACGTCTTTATCATGATAGATAATTGACTCTTCACCTTCGATTGTCGCAACAATGCGCTTTTCATCTTGACGAGATTTCGCTGTCGCTTCGAATACGTTAATTTCACCAATGAAACGAGCAACAAATAAGTTCTTAGGCTCTTCGTAGATTTCTCTTGGTGTTCCGTCTTGTTCAATCACGCCATCACGCATAACAATAATACGATCAGACATGGACAATGCTTCTTCTTGGTCATGCGTTACAAAAATGAACGTGATACCAAGTTGGCGTTGCAGTTGTTTAAGCTCGATTTGCATCTGTTTACGTAGTTTGTAATCTAGAGCAGAGAGAGACTCATCCAACAAAAGAACTTTAGGCTTATTAACGACAGCACGAGCGATTGCGATACGTTGCTGTTGGCCACCGGATAGCTGGTGTGGCTTTCGTTGTGCCATTTGTTCTAGGCGCACCATTTTTAAAGCATCCATGACACGAGGTTCAATCTCGGTGTTTGGCACTTTTTGCATGCGTAAACCAAATGCCACATTGTCGAAAACGGTCATATGTGGGAATAGGGCATAGCTTTGGAATACAGTGTTAACATGCCTTTGTTCAGCAGGAACTTGGGTTACATTCTGTTGAGCTAATAGTATTTCACCACTATCTGCCGTTTCAAACCCTGCAATCATCCTTAGTACCGTGGTTTTACCGCAACCGGACGGGCCTAATATCGTGAGAAACTCACCATGATTTACGTTTAGATCAAGATTGCCGATGACTTCCTTACCATCGAAACTTTTACTAATGCCAGTTAACTGTACGACTGGCTTTCCTACTGATTTTTTAGCGTTCAACGTCTGTTTTTCTCCACCTTGGTTCTATTTGAGACCTGTTGCTATACACCTTTAAGGCGCGCATCATAATCACCAAAAACGTGAATTCAAAGCATTTTTTACCATTCATAGATAAAAAAATTCGCAGGTAAAAGTAAACATCCTTTACCATACTGTTATTTATTGGGTTCACACCCTAACAAGTGTCTAATTATTAACCATTAAGACGCAAAAGCAAGCCTTGTTACAGATTCATATTTTAGTTTGCAGCCGACATATGGGTATAATGAAGGCAATTTTTTATCAATAAGTTAGGTGGCTTCGTTTAGTTGGCGCACCTAGGTATCAATATGAACAACGACATCGAAAAAGATTTTAATTTGGGCGGTAGTATCGACCGTGCACTTTCCGGCGATTATGAGCTCAAAGCAACGGCTGTATTCCAAGAAGCTTGGAAACATACGATAAGTCACTTTCTTTCGTTTTCCCCTGCGATTGTTGCGCTGATGTTCGTGCAATTGGCTATCTTTTATATCGCACTAAAACTGCAGCTTGGTGACCCCGCGATTATCTTAGACGCGGTTATCGACCCAGAGGCATTTACACCACAGGTCGTTGAATCCATTTTTATTGCTAACTTTAGCTACGAAGTAATCAGCGCGCCTATCTATGCTGGCATCTGTTTAATGGCAATGAGCCACGTCGCAGGCTTACAAACCAAAGTGCGTCATATCGGAAAAGGTTTACAGTTCACGGTTCCAGTCATTCTCGTTACTTTGTTCAGCCTCATGCTTCAAGGCATCGCAGGTATGCTTTTGCCATTTTTGTCTATCTACTTCTCACTAGCATTCAGCAATTCAATTCTGCTGATTTGTGATAAGAAAGTACCGCCAATGCAATCGTTGCTGCTTTCTCTAAGAGCGGTAAATAAGAAAATCTTCGTCGTCGCATCTATCTACTTAATGGTTATGCTGATGTTCATTGTGGCGGCAATGATGTACGGCATTGGCTTGATATTCGTTCTTCCGTTTTTCTTTCATGTGAAAGGCATCATCTACCGTGAAATGTTTGGTATCAAACTGAAGGTTATTGCGTCAGATCGACATAATAGTGATGACGACAACAGCAACGGTGACAGTAACAACGACGGCAACAACAGTAACGATGGTAACAAAAACAAAAACCCTCAGGTGTTCGATGCGTAATAATGTCAAAGGCAGCGCAAGTAAATCACTTGCGCTAAAGGTAACTGCACTGGCGATCGTGGGTTCTATCTCACTGGTTGGCCCGTACATTTACCAAGAAGAAGAGCGCCGACGTTCAGCAGACCAAAGTTCAAATACATCAAGTGAGTTTGGTGATTTGACTGTGGCTTCAGATCGACCAAATTTTTCTGCTATCGAAGATGTGAACGTGAAAAAAGACACATTCTTTTCGTTCCTTCGCCCAAGCATCAATATTGAAAACAAACGTATCACCAAAGAACGCGCGTTTTTAACTAAGCTATCTGAATCTGGTTTGAGCAATATTGACTCTGAAGACGCGTCTTATGCGAAAAGGCTAGGGAAGTTGTACAGCTTACCAGTGCCTAGTGAAGGTTTAGAACAGGCATGGCTGACAGAGATGCTGAGCCGTGTCAACGTGCTGCCAGAGGCGCTAGTACTGACACAGGCTGCTAATGAATCGGCTTGGGGGACATCGCGTTTCGCCACCAAAGCCAACAACTATTTCGGACACTGGTGTTACACCAAAGGTTGTGGACTTGTTCCGCTACAACGTAACGAAGGTAGTTCGCATGAAGTGGCTACATTCTCTTCAAGCCAAGAATCGGTTCATCGTTACTTCATGAACTTGAATCGTAATCGTGCTTATGCCGATTTAAGAGCGATTCGAGCAAAACTGGCTACTCAGGGCGACGATTTGTTAACTACTGAATCTGCGACAGAGCTAACCAACGGCTTGCTAAAATATTCTGAGCGAGGTTCAGACTATGTGACTGATTTACAAGCTATGATCCGTCACAACGAGGTATACTGGAAAAAGTAACTCATTTTGATACCAACTTGGTTGCCTTCGAAAGTCGGCTTACACCAGTAACATCACAAAAAGAGCAGCTCATTGGCTGCTCTTTCTATTTATAAACGCTCAACTTCGACAAGATTATAATAATGAAAAAGACAGTACTCGCTCTATTAGCCACTTTAAGCCTTGGCGTTTCTCTTCCTGCTTCGGCGCAAGAATACATGTTCACGTATTCTAAACTCTATACTCAGCTGAAAAACAACACCAAAGAAGGGCACGATGATGTCAAAGTTGCGGTCTTCTTTGTTGACCAACAAGCACAGAAAACCTGTCACATCAGCAAAGCTTGGATGGAGAAAGAAGAGCATTACGAAGAGTTAAAAGTGTCTCCTGCGAATGAGCTGCTTCTACCGGTAGATAAAAACCTACGCTCAGCAAACCCTCTTATCTTTGTACAAACCCAAGAACAAGAATGTGCGTATTCGCTCGTTGTAATGACTCAGGAGCCTTTGGCTGAAACGGTTGAGGTTGCACAGTTAGAAAAACTATTACCACAGATGCAAGCGATGCTAGAAGACGTCAGCGGCATGTTCTCTAGTTGGTTTACTCCTGATATTCAAGGTTTGACGCTAGAGTTTGATAGTAAACTTGAAGGCAATATTGCTCTGTCTAATGGTAAGCAAATCCCAATTGAAGAAGGGCGTGCGAAATTCACGCTGGACGAACTGAACGGAAGTGACAGCATCACGTTACCAGAAGCCACCGTTCGCGTTTTGCCTTACATACCAGCGCAATAATAGCGACCAGCCAGAAGCTGTTTGCTCAGCTTAAAATCTTGACGAAACAGCCTGTTCTTCTTTAAACAGGCTGTTTTCGTTTAAAGTCTTAAATCTAAACCTCTAAATCTTGCCAAATCACATATATCAACGGCCTTTCATCTTTGATTCTTACCTCTTATTGCGACATATTTTTCTCACCGCTAGAGGACAGATCTTATGATAAGGCGGAATCTTTCTCCTGCTTGGCTTGTTTATCCTGCCATTACTGTTCCAACCTGAAATAAAAATCCGTATAATCCACGCCCTAAAACAGTCCCACTAGCAATCTACAGTCGGTAATACGACGGTGTGAGAGTCGCAATGAACCAAAACGAAAATAAAAAAGATACACTTGAATTCAACAAGCTTCAGAAACTTCTAAGAAGAAATGTTGGGAATGCCATCGTCGACTACAACATGATCGAAGAGAATGACGTAGTAATGGCGTGTATTAGTGGCGGTAAAGATTCATTTGCGATGCTAGACATTTTGCTACGTTTACGTGAAGCAGCACCCATCAAATTTGATGTTGTTGCCGTAAACCTAGACCAAAAACAACCGGGGTTCCCTGAGCATATTCTTCCTGAGTACTTTGAAACTCTGAACATTCCTTACTACATCGTAGATAAAGATACGTACTCAGTGGTAAAAGAAAAAGTGCCAGAAGGTAAGACAACTTGTGGCCTTTGTTCACGTCTGCGTCGCGGTACTTTGTACTCGTTTGCAGAGAAGATTGGCGCAACGAAGATTGCTCTAGGTCACCACCTAGACGACATTGTTGAGACTATGTTCCTGAACATGTTCCACGGTGCTCGCCTCAAGGCTATGCCACCTAAGCTTCGCTCTGACGATGGTCGTAACGTTGTAATCCGTCCACTGACTTACTGTCGCGAAACGGACCTAATCAAATACGCAGAGCATAAAGAGTTTCCGATCATTCCGTGTAACCTATGTGGCTCTCAAGAAAACCTACAGCGTCAAAACATCAAAGCGATGCTAATTGATTGGGATAAACAGACTCCAGGCCGTGTTGAGAAGGTCTTCAAGTCAATTCAGAACGTGAGCCCAAGCCAATTGGCAGACCGCGAGCTGTTTGATTTCATTAACCTTCCACTGGATCGTAGCGAAGATCGCAAAGCATACGAATTCGAAGAAGCTGAAATCTCGTCTTCAAACATTGATGAGTCAATGTTCATCGACGTAACTAACGTATAACGCGATATAAACGATTCTGTTGTTGGAATCGCGTAAGCTTTAGATAAACAAAAACGCCTCAAGCATTGCTTAAGGCGTTTTTTTATAATTAAAAATCAGCTATTTAGACAGGTTCGGATCGAGAGGGCTAACGTAACCTGACGGTTTAAGAGCCAGTACATCGCAGTTAATCTTGTCGATGACATGTTCCGCAGTATTGCCGATAAACACGGCAGACAAGCCAGTACGACCTGTTGTACCAAGGATAACCATAGCAGCATTGTGTTCAGACGCTACACGAGGAATAACATCTTCAGGCAAGCCTTGCTCAACCACGGTTTGCTCTTCACACATACCGTGTTTCTGGCGTAGTGCTTTCATCGCGGTTAAGTGATGGCCGCGAACTGCATCAGTATAAGAGGTTGGGTCAAACTCTGGCAATTCGATTGTGATATTCGCAGGTGTCACCGGGTAGGCGTTCACCAAGAACGGTTCAGCATCCAAACGACCAGTGATCTCAAGTAATCTGTCGACCATCGTATCGTTGAGCTCTAAGTGAGCTTCTGTTTCAGAGCCAACATGAACGGAAGCGTAGATCTTCGCGTGTTCTGGCCAGAAATCATTTTTAACCAACAGGACTGGGCTAGGGCACTTTCTTAATAGGTGCCAGTCGGTTGGAGTAAAGATGACCGATTCTAAGGTATCGTGCTTACGCGTGCCTTTGATCAAAATGTCATGCTCACCACTGTAAACCTCAGCAATGATCGCTTCATACGGGCGATTATGCCAAACCACTTGTACGTTAAATTCAATAGAATCATCAAGGTAAGGAGCAGCAACCTTATTCATCCAAATTTCACGCTGATGAATTACGCCTTTGCGCATTGCGTCTCTCTCATCGACAGAGAGCATAGATGTCATTTCATACGAGAAGTCGTAGATCGACAAAAAGAAAGTGATGTGGCTTGTTGAGGTGCTTTTCTTGGCAAGTTGGATAGCACGAACTAGAGCAGGTTGCTCATCGTGATTAATGTCTGCGACAACTAAAATTTTGTTATAGATACTCATAACTAAGCCTACTTTTCAGACCGAACATATAAATAATGTAGCGTAGTTATGGAGAGAATAAGAGAAATATAAGAGGTTTTAAGAGAGAAACATGATGTAGCTCATTATTGAACTACATCATTGATATCTAGACTATTCTTTTGAAACGCCAGCAAGTTCCATCAACGCATCGTGATCTTCGATAGTGATGTATTTGCCTTTAACGCTCAAGATGTCCGCTTTTTGGAAACGACCTAACAGACGGCTGATTGTTTCAACAGTCAAACCAAGGTAGTTACCAATATCGCCACGAGTCATCGTTAAGCGGAACTCACGAGGGCTGAAGCCACGCTGAGAGAAGCGAGTTGAAAGGTTGTAAAGGAATGCCGCAAGGCGCTCTTCCGCGTTCTTTTTAGAAAGAAGCAGAATCATTTCCTGGTCACCTTTAATCTCATTACTCATCAAACGCATAATCTGCTGACGCAATTTAGGCATTTTTCCTGATAAGTCATCGAGAATCTCATATGGAATTTCACATACCATAGAAGTTTCCAAAGCTTGAGCGAAACTAGGGTGTTCATCACCCGTGATCGCGTCAAAGCCAACAAGATCGCCCGCTAAGTGGAATGCAGTAATCTGCTCATCACCTTGCTCGGTAATCGTATAGCTTTTAATCGTTCCAGAGCGAATAGCATAAAGAGACTTAAGTTCGTCTCCCGCTTTAAATAGCTCTTGGCCTTTTTGAATAGGTTTCTTTCTTTCAATGATCTGATCAAGTTGATCTAGCTCAGATTCATTCAACGTAAATGGGATACAGAGTTGGCTAATACTACAATCTTGGCAGTGGATCGCACAGCCACCAGACTGAACTCGTTTCGTCACAGGCTTTTCAGAAATCATAACAATCTTTCACTATTTGATATACGTCAATATTTTAGCATTCCTTAATCCTAAAGGGTAGTAAAAAAACCGGATTAAAGACACCACTATACGGTATAAATAATGAGCTGTAGCGCCATATAACCGGTATAGAAGCCGTAAATGAGGATTAAAATTGCGCCAAACTGGCGAAATAAGTCAGCTTGTTGCAGTTTTTTGAGGAAATTGGCACCCATTCCAACCGTGAGCATCGCTGGAAGAGTACCTAAACCGAAAGCAAGCATGATACCCGCTCCGTTATACCAACTTCCTGACACTGCCGCCCACGTTAGCATTGAGTAAACAAGACCACATGGAAGCCAACCCCAGATAAAACCAAAAGGTAAAGCATGGCTAGGGTGCTTCAATGGTAGAAATGATTTGCCTAAAGGAGAGATATAACGCCATAGCTTCTGTCCAACTTTTTCAAAGAACAACAAGCCAAACCACCATTTACCAATATACAAACCTAAGACGATCATAAAACCAGCAGCAAACAAACGCAGCCAGCCCAGCAGAGCATTAAAATCGCTCAGCTGACCTATCGAAGAGATTGCACCACCAATAACACCGCCAATCACAGCATAGCTTAGCAAGCGCCCTAAGTTATAAAGCAGGGGAATGACAGGGGAAGGTTTACTGTTGCCAATCGAAAGAAGCGACGCAATACCACCACACATTCCCATGCAATGGCCTGCTCCGATCAATCCAACAACAAAAGCGCCAATCCAATCAGGCGTCATCGTTCTTTTTGTCTAAGTTAGTTTGGCTTTCTACGTTAGCTTTCTCATTCTTGACAGGTTTACTATCAGAATGATGATGAACATTAGTATCTTCATCAAACAGAATGTTATGGCCTTGGCGTTCAAGGTCTTCAAACTGCTCGCTCTTCACAGCCCATAGAAAGATTCCAACCGCGATACATACAAGTACGATCGCAATTGGAATGAGTATGTATAAACTTTCCATTATTTACCTTGCTCTTTTAAAAGCCTTAACGAGTTAGATACTACAATAATAGAGCTAGCAGACATGCCAACAACGGCAATGTATGGAGCAACCAAACCTGCAACAGCCAACGGAAGAATAAGTAAGTTATATCCTAGTGACCAAGCTAGGTTTTCACGGATTATCCTACGCGTTTTTAGCGCCAAAGTACGGGACTTAAGTAATCTATCGAGCTTATCACCCAATAGCACCATATCCGCAGAGGCTTTCGCCACATCAGTACCGCCGCCCATAGCAACAGACAGGTGAGCACCGGCAAGAATAGGGGCGTCATTGATACCGTCACCAACCATCATGGTGATGTCACTTGCGTCTCTAGAGTTTAAATAAGCCAGCTTGTCTTCCGGCTTCGCGTTAGCAACAATGTCAGTAATACCAATCTCTGCTGCAACAGGCTTCGCATTGATCAAAGAGTCGCCAGTCAGCAGCGTGGTTTTGATTCCCGCTTCTTTGAATTGCTTAATGAACTCGATACTTTCTTTACGAATCGGATCTTCATAAGTGAATGTTGCAATATGACGACCAGACATCGACAAGTAAATACCGTTACTTTTAGATGGCTGAGCTTCACCTAGAATGAACTCGCTGCTACCAATCGCCACTTCTTGCCCATTCAACTCGCCAGTAATGCCCGAGCCAATCACGTTGTTTACCGACTCTACTTCGATACCATCAGAAATATAAGTTTTGAACGCTTTAGCGATAGGGTGGTTAGCGTGTTGCTCTAGGCTTGCTGCAACTTGCAAACAAGTGTCTTTATCAAGGTCAGCAAACGTCTCAACTTGACTGATACGAATATCACCTTCAGTGAGAGTGCCCGTTTTATCGATGATTAAGTGGTTTACCTTGCACAAGGTTTCAAATACGTGGCCTTTGCGCAGCAAAATACCAAAGTTACCCATACGAGATGTTGAACACGTAATCGCCGTCGGCGTCGCAAGAGACAGAGCGCAAGGGCAGGTCGCTACTAATACTGAAAGCATGATCCAGAAAGCGTCTTCTGGTCGTGTTTGATGCCAGTAGAACCAAGTCCCGAATGAAATGATTAAGATAACCGCGACAAAGTATCGAGCCACCACATCGGCGATTTCAGCAATTCGGGGTTTAGACAATTGAGCTTCATCTTGAAGGCGAACGATATTAGAAATCACCGAATCCGCTTTAGAGGTCATCACTTCCAATTCAAACGATTCATCACCATTCAATGTGCCAGCAAAGACCGTATCACCTTCATTCTTAACCACATGGATAGATTCGCCAGTCAGCATGGATTCATCGATATGAATTCTGCCAGACAATACTTTGCCATCTGCGGGAATATGTTCACCCGGTAGAACGCGAATCTGGTCGCCAACTTTTAAGGTTTTCACCGGAACTTGCTCACCGTCTAGCGTTGTCGCCATCGCAGGAACGAGCTTAAGCAGGTTACCGCTAGCTGCTGCCGCTTTACGACGCGCGCGCATCTCAAGGAAACGACCAAGCAACAAGAAGAAGGTGAACATCGAGATAGATTCAAAGAACACTTCACCTTGCTCTGTCACTGTTGCCACTAAACTCGCAACGTAAGCAAATAGCAGAGCGATCGAAACGGGTACATCCATACCCAATGTTCGGCCTTTAATACTGCGCCACGCATTAATATAGAAAGGTAACGCAGAGTATAGGAGAACAGGGGTTGCGAAGATCAGACTTACCCAACGGAAGTAACTTTTGAATTCAGGTTCAAGGCTGCCAAATACTTCGAGGTAGAGCGCTACAGCTAACATCATGACTTGCATGGTCGCTAAACCAGCAATACCAAGACGATAGAGATAATTCTTCATCGAACGATGATAGGCGGCTTCTTGTTGATCAGCCTCAAATGGTGCTGCTTTGTAGCCTAAGGTATGGATTGTAGACAACAGCTCGCTCAGTTTAGCCTGAGTGTTGTCCCAGCTGAGCAGGGCGCGGTTAGTCGTGGTATTAACACTAATGCTAACAACCCCTAACTTTGAAGAGACTTGCTTTTCAATAAGCCATGCACAAGCAGCACAAGAGACACCTTCGAGTGACAATGTCACTTCAGATGTATTTTCAGAGTTACGGACGAACTCCAATTGAACATCTTCGTTGTCGTAATGACTGAGTGCTAGAAGTTGCTCTGGCACGAGATCCGCTTTTTCAGCCGGAGCGGTACGATATTGGTAATAAGAGACCAAACCGCTATCAACGATTGTCTGGGCTACGGTTTCGCAACCTGGACAACACATCGGTTGAACCGATCCTAAGATTTCTACTTTAAAATCCGTTTCCGCTGGTACATCTTCACCGCAGTGATAACAGGATTCACACATAAGCTTTAGTTCGTTAGTTGAGTAGGAGTATCAATTGGGAAGTTCATGCGACCTTGCACTAACCATTCAGAATCATGCGGAGAAAGCTCGATAAACCATGGACCTTGCATTTCATGGTCCAGAGTCAACGTGTAGTTGCCGCTCGCATCAGCGGTCAGTAGCTGAGTAAAATCACGGTCAGGGAGCGTTCGGTGCACGAACATTGCGCTAATAGCTGGAAAGTGGTCTAGCTTGCCTTTGTCTAGGGTAATGATAACTGAGTTACCTTTCTCGCTAACTGAAGCTGATAGGCCAAGCTCTTTAGCAACGTTTACTTTTGAAATGTCGACATTAATACCTTTACCTTTTTTATAGTAATCTTCAGTGACAACGTTAACTGAATGGTTGGTAAGTATCGCGACTCGAACCAATGTTAGCATAGAAACGCCAACGGTTAGGAAAATCAAAAACCACGGCCAAAACTGCTTATACCAAGGTTGTACCATATTATTATTCTCAATATATCCAATGAAATAAAACTAATTTTTACAAACACTTAAGGTTATAACTGTAAAAGAAAGACAGCCCCTTAAGAAGGGGCTGTTATTATTATGTTACTCTTTATCTGAGTTGCTGAGGCTCCAGACGTAGGCAGCGACGAGCTGTACCTTATCCTCACCGAGGATATCCTTCCAAGCCGGCATTACACCAGAACGACCGTTCATTACTGTTTCAGTTACATCAGCACGAGAATCGCCAAACAACCAATCGCGGTCTGTTAGGTCAGGAGCACCAACAGCAGGGTTACCCTTGCCATCTGTACCGTGACACGCAGCACACACTACGAAACGTGCTTTACCAGCTTCTGCTTCACGTACGTTCACGCTACGACCAGAAAGGCTAAGAGTGTAGCTAACCACTTCTTTAACGCCTTCTTCGCCAAGTGCGTCTTTCCACGCTGGCATTTGACCGACACGACCATGCATGATGGTAGTAACGATCGCTTGTGGTTCACCGCCATATAGCCATGCATCGTCAGTCAAGTTAGGGAAGCCTTTTTGACCACGAGCATCAGAACCATGACACTGAGAACAGTTTTGCAGGAACAAGCGTTGACCAACTTTGATTGCGTCAGCATCTGATGCAATGTCAGGAACAGAACGAAGACCGTTCTCATCATGAGCTAGCTTCTTAAATGCTTCGCCAAAGTAAGTGTTCGCGTCATCAAGCTCTTTTGCGTACTCATCTAACTGTTTGTTAGCTTGAGCTGCCGCAATTGAAGAGCGAGACTCTTCTACGCTACGAACTGTTTGGTTTGAACTCGTCCAACCTAGTAGACCTTTAAAGTTGCCAAGGCCCGGGTATAGAGCAAGATAAACAGCTGCAAACACAATTGTGCTAACGAAAAGGTATGTCCACCATTTAGGTAGTGGATTATTAAGCTCACGAATACCATCGTATTCATGGCCCATGTCATGACCTTCTTCTACACCTGTTTTATCGTTGGAACACCAACGAAGTAAGGCTGCACAGCCAATCAGCGTACCGATTGTGATGACTGTTACCCAAATACTCCAGAATGTACTCATTACTTCGTCACTCCTTGATTTTTATCTTTCGCAGGTGCTTCATCAGAGAACACTAGGTTTGCATCTTCGTCGAAGCGCGACTTACGATTTTTACCGAAAGCCCACCAAACGATGCCGATGAAACAAGCAAAAACAGTAACAGTCCAAACACTTTGAAATGTAATAATGTCCATAATTATTCCTTATTTCATTGCGTGGCCAAGCGATTGAAGGTAAGCGATGATTGCATCCATCTCTGTTTTTCCTTCAACATCTTGTTTAGCGTTAGCAATTTGTTCGTCTGTGTAAGGAACACCAAATTGATTACGGAAGATTTCAAGCTTCTGCTTAGTCAATTTGCCATCAAGTACATTCTCAGCAAGCCATGGGAAACCAGGCATGTTTGATTCAGGAACAAGTTCGCGAGGGTCGAGAAGGTGAACACGGTGCCACTCATCAGAGTAACGATCACCAACACGCGCTAGATCTGGGCCAGTACGCTTAGAACCCCATAGGAATGGGTGTTCCCAAACGCTTTCGCCCGCCACAGAGTAGTGACCGTAACGTTCTGTTTCAGAGCGGAAAGGACGAATCATTTGGCTGTGACATACGTTACAACCTTCACGAATGTAAATATCACGACCTTCCATCTCCAGAGCAGAGTAAACGCGTAGGTTTTCTACAGGCTCAGTCGTCTGCTTTTGGAAAATAAGCGGAGTGATTTCTACTAAAGCACCAAAGCTGATTGCGATAACAATTAAGATCGCGAGTAGACCAACGTTTTTCTCGACCAACTCATGGCGATTCTTTGAATTTGAGCTCATTCTAAATCTCCTTAAGCCGGTTGAGGGATAGCTTTAAGACTATCTTTAGGTGCAGAAACAGTTTTGTACGTGTTGTATGCCAGTAAGAACATACCAGATAGGAAGATAAGACCACCTAAGAAACGCACAAAGTAGAACGGGTAAGAAGCTTCTACAGATTCTACAAAGCTGTAAGTCAATGTACCGTCAGAGTTAACTGCACGCCACATCAGACCTTGCATCACACCAGAGATCCACATTGCAACAATGTAGAAAACTGTACCAATCGTTGCTAACCAGAAGTGAACATTGATTAGAGATACAGAGTACATACGCTCTTGACCAAATAGTTTAGGAACTAAGTGGTAAACCGAACCAATTGAAACCATAGCAACCCAACCTAACGCACCAGAGTGAACGTGACCGATGGTCCAGTCCGTGTAGTGAGATAGTGCGTTAACCGTTTTAATTGCCATCATAGGGCCTTCGAAAGTCGACATGCCGTAGAATGATAGAGAAACGATTAGGAAACGTAGGATTGGGTCGTAGCGAAGCTTATGCCACGCACCAGATAGAGTCATAATACCGTTGATCATGCCACCCCAAGACGGAGCAAACAGAACCAATGACATAACCATACCTAGAGACTGAGTCCAGTCTGGAAGTGCAGTGTAGTGTAGGTGGTGTGGACCAGCCCAGATATACAGTGACACAAGAGCCCAGAAGTGAACAATCGACAAACGGTAAGAGTAAACAGGGCGACCAGCTTGTTTAGGAACGAAGTAATACATCATACCTAGGAAACCAGCTGTCAATAGGAAGCCTACCGCATTGTGTCCGTACCACCATTGCACCATTGCATCAATTGCACCTGCATAAATCGAGTAAGATTTAAACGCAGATACAGGAACAGCTAAGCTGTTAACTATGTGCAACACGGCAACCGTGATGATGAAGGCTCCGAAGAACCAGTTTGCTACATAAATGTGCGATGTCCTACGTTTAATCATGGTTCCGAAGAACACGACTGCGTAAGCTACCCACACAAGAGTAATAGCAATATCGATTGGCCATTCAAGTTCTGCATATTCTTTACCAGAGGTTAAACCTAACGGTAAAGTAATTGCAGCGGACAGGATAATCGCTTGCCACCCCCAAAAGGTAAAGGCTACGAGAGGGCCACCAAAGAGACGCGTCTGACAGGTACGTTGCACAACATAATATGATGTTGCAAACAGCGCACTTGTACCGAACGCAAAAATAACCGCATTAGTATGCAGGGGACGTAAACGACTGTACGTCAACCACGGCGTATCAAAGTTTAGCTGTGGCCAAACTAATTGAGCGGCAATCAAAACACCAACGCCCATACCGACAATACCCCACAAAATTGTAACGAGGGTAAATTGACGGACGACCGTATAGTTGTAGTTTTGTTCAAGCTGCTTTTCTTGGCTCATTTGCATGCTTCCAATTTCTTATTTACTACACTTTACTTCCAACACGACTCACGTCGTAATGCCACCCAAATTAGAAAAGGAAATTCAGCCTATTCAGGGCTTTATTTCCACTTGCTGATTTTGAAAAAAAGTGGCATTTTCAACGCGACACTATACTTGAATTAACAAATCAATGACAGAGTAGTAACCTTACGCTTGGTCTGGAATTGGATTTTTATTTAAAAACTTTGAACTTTGTAACAAGGAGTAAAGATTATAATGGCGGCACAAAAGCTAACAAAAGGCAGGCTTGTTCAAATTATCGTCATGTTGGTTATTTTAATAGCGGCATTTACTTGGAGAACAGTAACATACGATACTCACGAAACAGTAAGCTGTATAATTTCAAAACCGTGTGAATTTGGTATTGATAATCATAATGTTTTAATTTCGGGCGATAAATCAGGGTATTCAATCGAAACATCTAAAACTGGCAAATTTATCATTAGCTACAATGAGAGTGGAATTCTAGAAGAAAAAGGGCCATCGAATTGGCTGTTACAAACTAATGATAAGACCTCCTCAATAACAGTTACATTTCCACAACAGATAAGCACGTTTTCCGTAAACCTTTCTAAAGAGTAATAGAGGGAAAACTGAGTCACGCCTCGGTTCTTTTGATAGAAATATGTACCAAATCAGTGAAACACCATGCATTAAAGTGTTATAAAGAGGACATTAATAAAGTTTCCCGGAATCTATGAAATTTCTATCAAAAGTCTCTTATTCCCTAGACGATAAAATCGCAGTAGATGAGTTGCTCAGTGGAGTAGAAAACCCTGACGATATTGCCTGTCTTATTTGCTACTGCACAGAAGAGTACTCAACACTCGCTGTGCAGAGATATTTCGTAGATGCTCTCCCTAACACCCCAATACATGGCTGCACCACTTGTCACGGCATTATGACCGAAACTGGGTTCCACTCCGGCCCAGTGATAGGCGTACTCATCATCTATGACTCTGGGATCAACGCCTATGGTACGGGTATCGAGCACTTTAGCGACTCCATAAACCAAAGTACCTTCAGCGCCATCGATAAAGCACTTAAGAACGCCAACCGAGAAGGTGAAATCCCTGATCTTATCTTATTGCATTCCACTCCAGGCAATGAAGAGAAGGTCATGGCAGCGATCGATAAGAAGTTTGGTACTGAGGTACCTATTATTGGTGGCAGCGCGGCGGATAATCAGGTTTCTGGAAACTGGAGTATCTTTACCGAAGAGTCACTCTCTATCAATGGCGTGTCTTTAACTGTGGTATTTGCTTCTCAGTCCATCTATTCGTCTTTTAGTGCAGGTCATACGCCCACTCGCTATTCTGGGACCGTGACTAAAGTAAGAAACCGAATATTGTTGGAGATTGACCATAGACCAGCCGTCACCGTTTATAACGAATGGACCAATTTCCATCTAGGTGGTAGTGATGATGGTTATATATTCGAAAAGTCGTCCGTGTATCCACTAGGTAGAAAAGTTGGCTCTTCATACGACTACCCATATTTCAAATTGTCTCACTCAATCAGAGAAACAGAGTGCAATGGAATCGAGCTATTCACAGACATCAGTGAAGGCGACACCATTTATTTGATGCAGGGGTCTAAACAGCAATTGATAAGCCGTGCCGCTAATATTATTCACTCTTCTTACTACAACGACATGGATTTAGAAGAGAAACTAGGTGCGATCAATATCTTCTGCGCAGGTCCAATGTTGAACCTTAAGCAAGATATGGACGATGTATGCGATCAAATAAATCAAGCACTTAACGGACTCCCATACATATGCCCATTCACCTTTGGTGAACAAGGAAGGTTATCTGGCGGTGAGAGTGCGCACGGAAATTTAATGGTATCGTCTGCAACGTTTTATAGGTTGAAAAAATAATGGGCTCTGAAGGTCAAGAAGCGCTGCAAGAAGCACGTATTGAACTGCAAAAACTAAAAGCCCGTGAGCGAAAACTGGCTGAAGAGAACAGGGTGATCTTATCAACCATCTCTGCGATCAGTAAGGCAAGTAACATATCTGAGATATTTTATAGTCTTGAATTTGTGCTCAAAAAATACATTAAGTTTGATGACTTTATCGTAATATCTAGGGTAGGGAACGAAGGTAATTTCAAAACCCTTCTAACCAATAACAAAGTCTTCGAACAAATGAATTGGAGTGATTGTGGCAAGCTATCTCGAGTGATCAATGGAGAATGCGCCATCCTTTTTGAACCCAAGTCTCTGGGTGAATTCAATTCCTTACACCCCATTATCCTCGATCAAATCAACTCTGTTCTAATTACTGGTATCGATAGCGGACTAACACAATCCGTAATCATCTTTATCCACTCCAATACCAAGCACTTTAGTGTTGAAACAAAAGCAACCCTAAACCGCTTTAGACCACTAATTGAGCGTGCTGTTTTCGATATTGAAAACAAAGAAAAGCTTGAAGCAACCGTTCGAGAGCGTACAGCAGAGCTTGTTACAGCAAGAAAA
Source organism: Vibrio sp. QJM3NY_39 (assembly GCF_057785895.1). NCBI lineage: Bacteria > Pseudomonadati > Pseudomonadota > Gammaproteobacteria > Vibrionales > Vibrionaceae > Vibrio > Vibrio sp. QJM3NY_39. The sequence goes on from NZ_CM173505.1 coordinate 1,854,296, forward strand.
GACGCAGAAAGAGCCAACAAGGCCAAGTCTGAATTCCTCGCAATGATGAGTCATGAATTAAGAACACCGCTAAATGCCATCATTGGCTTGATAGACGCCCTAAAATCCACATCACTGAACGAAGAGCAACAGTCTATACTGCTTAATATGAGCACATCATCAGAGCTTTTATTGGCAATTATCAGTGACGTATTGGATTTTTCTAAGATTGAATCTGGATGTTTCTCACTAGCACCTCAATGGAGCAACGTAAGAGACACTGTAACGTTTGTATTATCTGAACAAAAGAAGACAGCAGACTATAAAGGGTTGGCGCTAACGGTAGCTAGCGATATCCCTGAAGGTGAACTTCATTACATCGACCCAAGTCGCTTGGCACAAATCCTATTTAATTTGATCGGTAACGCGATAAAATTCACTGAACGCGGGCATGTTCATGTTTCTATCAAATACCTGCAGAGCTCATTCTATATAACAGTAGAAGACACCGGGATTGGCATTAGCTCACAACAACTTTCGTCGCTATTCAGCCCATTCGTGCAAGCTGATAGTACAATCACACGCAGATTTGGTGGCACCGGTTTAGGCCTTGCGATAACCAAGCGACTGGTAGAACTGATGCGAGGACGCATATCTGTAGAGAGTGAACCCGGAAAAGGTTCTAAATTCGAAGTGCAGTTACCAGTGCTTACCAGAGTCACGAACAATCTAGCTCACAGTGAAGAGGACAAATCTTCAAGAGAACTCAGAAGTCGCTATTCAGTTTTAGTTGTCGAAGACAATCCTACAAATCAAATGGTGATTAAATTGATTCTAACGCGACAAGGCCACGAAGTTTTTATCGCAAGTAACGGTGAAGAAGCAATTGGATTTGTTGAAAGAGGAAACGACTCGATAGATATTATCTTGATGGATGTGTCGATGCCCGTAATGGATGGCCTAACGACAACTAAATACATGAGAGACGCGAACATCAAAACGCCAATCGTCGCGCTAACAGCACACACATCACTAGAAGATAAATATTCGTGCTTAGATGTAGGCATGGATGATTTCGTCACCAAACCAGTAAGAACCAAAGAGATCACAGAGGCTATCGATCGATTAATGCTTGAAATCTAATAAACGTATTCTTAATCGAAGATTAGGATATATGTTTATTAGGTATTTTATGGTAAATAGCTTTACTGTTAAATAGAACGCCAATTTGGTAGATAAACAAGAGGCAGGGCATCACACAAAGATACCTGCCTTATAAACACCAAAACCAATTTAACATAATATACATAATACGCACTAAGCGTGTTATTAAGTGAGACAGTACAAACTACGTTTGTTGCTCCTTTATGCTCTACAAGCAAGCTTATAGCAGCAGAAAGCGAGCTTAATCTAACTATCATGAGTACCAGAAGCCAACGAAAATACGCGAGCATGCATAAGAACGCCTTGCAGGCTTTCTATTTCATTAAGCAAATGCTCCGTAATCCCTGCACGAATATCATCTGTATAAGCCCCAGACTCCAAAAACATAGAAATACTATGCAGACGGTTAACCTGGTCTGAAATATCATCCAGAGTGAATTTATCGCATGATTTTTTCTTATCCATAGATAGCTCTAAAATATCCGAGCTATTGCTATTGCTTTCAGTGTTTACAATAATTGTATTCATATGTTTATTCCTAATTTTCGTGGTTGGGGTTTCATACATTCAGGGACGCTGTAACGTCCCTGAATGCTCACAGCAAAAAAATCAATCTATACGACCTTTCCTTAGGCAAGACAGCATATATCTCTTCAAAGCAACTGTCGGAGAAGACTGATCGCGCTTACATAGCTTTTTAAAATCCTCCTTAAGCTCAGAGTTACAACGAAAGTTAAAATTCGAATCCAAATCATCAGAGTAAGACTTGTTTCTATCCTCATTAATTTGGCGCACTTTCTTGGTGTCCCAAGGACTAGGTATATCTGACATAAAGCACCCTATTGCAATTGCATTGAAATCACAAAAAGAATAACAGACGACATTTGCAATTACAAGAGATTCGCAAATGCTTTTTTCAGGCAAAAACGAAGAAATCTAACTTATTGATAATAAAAGGAATGCAAAGCGTTAATACCGAAATGGTACAAGAGTACACTATTAAAGATAGTGTACTCTCCATCCAAAACGCTGTGCGCGTTTTGGGTCCCTCCCGACGAAACGGGCCCCTCCCAAAACGCGCACAGCTGTTAGATAAAAAGAGAAACTGAATCTAATGAAGCTAGGAACGTAAGCAAGGAGAGATTTTAAAAACTAGTGGTATGTCATTTTTTAACATACTGGTATGTCATGCAATAACAAACTCAGAATGTTAGTGCGCATTGTGCAAATTATGTTACGGGTTAACTTCTAACAACGATTTTCCTAACGGGCATCAAAAAGGCCAGACAAGCTGACCTCCTCATTGAGCATGTTACTCACCCACGTTCTTATTCAGTTAAGCAAAGCAAACCACTCAACATAATTTAGACCCATAATACGCACTGAGATTGTAAGCGCAAAGTTGTAATGTCACTATTTTCCAAAGTTAAAATGTCCCTTTAGCTCATCACCACTAGGCTTAATTGATATTGGTAAACGCTATGGACATAACAACATGCTGGTGACTATGAGTGATTCAGAGATCAATCGTTTTAAAGTAATTGAAGATGTGTGTCAGCGACGGATACGTCGGGCCGATGCTGCCGAGATCCTCAGCTTGAGTGTCCGTCACATCCAACGCCTGATGAACCGACTTCGTAAATACGGTGCGAGCGGATTGGCTCATCGCGCTCGCGGTAAGCCTAGCAATCATCGTTATTCAAGTGGTTATCGAAACTCGGTGCTAAGCCTTGTCCGTGAAAACTACAGCGACTTCTCACCAACACTCGCTCAAGAAAAGTTATCTGAGCTGCACAACTTGCCCATATCAAACGAAACTTTACGTCAATGGATGATCGCCGACGGACTGTGGCTTCCACATTCACAACGCAAATCTCGGGTCTATCAACCTCGTTACCGTCGAGACTGTCTTGGAGAATTGATTAAGATAGATGGCTCACATCATGACTGGTTTGAGGGCCGCAGCGACAAATGCTGCCTATTGGTGTTCATTGATGATGCAACTGGCCGCTTGATGAACCTAAGATTCAGTGAGACCGAATCCGCGTTTGACTACATGCTGACCACACGTGAATACCTTAATGAGCACGGTAAACCCATCGCATTTTACAGTGACAAGCACTCGATTTTTCGAGTGAATCAGGAGAAACACAAACAAGTTGGCCAACCTCACGCTGCAAGACCGACTGGTTAAAGAGATGCGCTTACAAGGCATCGACACCATAGAACAAGCCAACGCCTGGCTTCCCTACTTCATCGCCGATTTTAACCACCGCTTTGCTAAACCCGCACAATACCCGAAAAACATGCATCGTCCGGTTCGAGAGTCCAAGCAAGAACTCGACGATATTTTCAAGTGCAAGAAACCCTCAAGAGTCAACTAGAACACTTCCTTTATTAAATTAACCTTACGATTCTCAAATACAGGCTCTAAGCCATTTAGTCCAAACAAAAAAGTTACGTTGTATCTTATCTTCAACTAACCTACTTTAGTTCGCTATTGCTTAACTGCAAAACAAACCACTTAAACCGGTCACTATTTCGTGTTTAAATTTTGTTCTATCAAACAGTTGTGCCAATAAATTTGGTGATTGAGCAATCAAATGCTATGCATTCGGGTATGAGTTATGAATTAAAGTGTTAACATCAAGAAATGTTGTAAACTAGGTGTTTGATATGTTGCCTAAACTTTATAAGTTCAGATCGCTCCACGACAGAAACATACAATCTATTGCCGAATGTTCGTTATGGTTTGATTACGCTAAGACCTTTAATAACCCATTTGAGTCTAACCATCTGCTCGACAAAGAACTTCAGAACGATTTCAAGGTTGTGTGTTTTTCTCAGTCAAGTGACCACCCAATACTATGGTCTCAGTATGGCGACAACTTTAAAGGCATGTGCATCGAGTATGATCTCAATTGTTATAATGGTGAGGCCAAGCTCAATTGCTTTGAAGTACAGTATGAAGACGACCCAAACATGTTCCAATTAGAATCGTTGAATGAATTCCAAACATCTGAATTGGAAGCAGAAATATTTAAGATCAAGCATTCTAATTGGCGTTACGAAAAGGAATATCGCTGGGTGTTGCCTAATCAGGAGATGCTCGGCAATAAGCTGTACCTTAATAGAGAATGCCTAAGCTCTGTGATCCTCTCTGAACACGCTCCTGCCGACAGGAAGCTTAAAGTTCTGATGACTTGCCAACGCCTTGGTATTCCCGTTAAACACGCAACAGCCAAACAAGAGTCGTTTACATTCGAAGTGGTCAGTTAAAATAACACACCAACTGATCCAGTAACCGCCCAAAGGTTACTGCGTAACAAAAAGGGAGCCACATTTAATGTAGCTCCCTTTTTATTTACATGTTCGTCGTCAGTTGTCCAGGCACTCTACCCTGCATTTGTTCAATTGTCGTTATAGACATTTGAACTGTGGAAAACCAATAAGGACGATGCTTAACGTTAAACAATTCGCTGTTATCCAACGCTTCGAAAATAGAAAACTTTCGACCTTGGGCGAGAGCCGCGCCATAAACTGTTCGCTCAAGCACGGGGATATCATTCACTTCCTCTAGAAGCGCCCTCTTAATGAACAGATTACTTGGGCTCCAATCTACAAATTCAACGAGATTTTTTAGTAGCTTAAGCTCCAATTTCTCTACCATTACTTCGAGAAATTGTGTGTTTGGTATCACCTCTGTACAAGCATAATATTCATCATGCTTGTCACTTGCTTCACGATAGCCAAGCATCGTTTTTACCAATGCATCTTCAAAAATTGAAGAAAAGTGGTTACAAATCAAGAATAAAGGCAGAACTCTCAAAACACCAAGTAGAATACCGACGTTAGGATCTTTTACCGACGTTTCTTGAAGTCGAATTCGAGTCGCATTTGAAGTCACTACCAGATGCTGCCAAACCTTAGGCGAGATGTGTTTGATGTTGCCATCACTCCATTTAATAAGCTGCTGGCTCATCAGTAATGGAAACAACAAACGACAGTTCTCGATACCGATTTGGCGCGCTGCAACTTTAGGATCGAGAATTACCTTGGACTTTTTACCGTACTTTTCAGTGAACTCACGATTGGAAACAAACTCGATTAAGCTTGAACTCAATGCACTACTTTTGGCTGATATTTCATGGAGCTTAGAAAAGTTTAAGGATGGCGAATAGCCAACATTAGCGAACTGGTTGTAGTCTGGTAGCTCTGAAAACAATGTGCTTATTAAGGTCCCTTGAAGCTTCTCAAGCATAAGCTCCGAGGCTGCATTACTTACATCATCGACCACGTAACGCAGTGTTTGTTGCTTCGCGACGACTTTCTCACGATGAGCGTTAACTCTATCTTGTTCACAACGCAATAAAATACGTTGATTGTGAGATATGCGGTCAGATTCATCAAATATAACGCTATCACAGTATCTATTTTCCAAACTCAGTAATGTATCTACCGTAGATTGTTCGAGTTTATACTCCGGAGAGATCAGCCACCGATTAAAGCGAGCCTCAACATTGATTGAGACTTTTCTAGATATCTCAATCACTTCTGGGGGGTAATTTTTATGTGCTAACAACAACCGTGACTTTCCTTTGCCCTAAATGCTCTTTTGTCGGCATATCCTGCCTTTATAATAAAACTAATATTAATAGAAATTAGAGATTGGTTCACGTAATTGTTTCAATAAAATTAAGGTTATTTAGTTATAGTGCATTAGATCGGCTTATTATGTGATATGGAGGCGGATGTACTTTTCAGGAAAGCTGTATTTGAACTTTTTCTTCCTCGGTAAGTGCTTTTTAGCTTGTTTGCATGCTTTGCTATCGCCAGATGCCCTAACCTTTTTAATTCTTGCATAACCTTTAGAGTGCTTCATTTCTATCATCAGGTCGCAATAACCATCAAAATCAATATTATTCTTGTTGAGCCCTTTCAGTACTGTGGCTTTGATTTTTTTGGCTACGGGGTTAACCAATGCATCGTCGGCAAAAACAAATGGGGATAAAAAAAACGACAAGAATATTAGATATCTCATACTGCTCTCTCTTTATTGGGGGTGAGAACAGTATGCTTACAGTTAAGGGGGCTGAAGAATTAACTAAGTATGACGTTTTACTAGATAACGCGTAATTCTCGACAATTACGCTTTCTTTGAACCTTTGGATTTAAATCCATTATGCGGAAATACGTTACGAATACGTTGTTGAACGCTTTTAGGTACATCTTTAGTAAATTTGAGATTGTAACCAGAGCGTTTAGCATACACTTTTAACTCACCTTTAAAGGCGTTGTTGTGGCCAATTTCTTGAAGGTTGTGCTTAAAGCTCGGTGGAAGATGACCTTTAACTTGTTCGATCGCCCCGTCACTAAATTTGATTTTCAATACCGGCCGATCAACTGCGACTAACCAGAAAACCAACACTGCACCAATTAAGATTACATACATCATAATGTCACCACTACTGTTGACGGCTATTTATCGTCAGAAAGGAGCTTACTCAAATCTTCTTTAAGGCTAGTAACTGTCTTGCTGGCTTGCTCACTTCGAGACGCTTCGCTAACCAAATACTCTATCGCATCAGATAACGTACAACCGAGTTCGTTTGCTCGTTGAGATAACTTCTCCCAGACTCGATAATCAAGGTCGATAGACTTCTTTTTAGTATGAACTTGTTCAGCGTTGAAATGGCGCTTACGTTTGGCTCTGATCGCTTGCTTGAGTTTGTTATCAAGCTCAGGCGACATGTTATTTGAGATCCACTCAAGAACCCCTGTAGGTTGGTGTTCTAGCTCCAACAAAGCTTTCACGGCAACATCAGCTTCACTTGAATCAATGTGGCAAGTGATCGAATCACCTTCTTTCCATTTTTTTACCAAGTAGTTCCATTTCCAACCACATTCTAAATTTTCAAGCTGCTGATATTTCATGTCTAATCTCGAGAGTTAACCTAGTGACAGCGTAACCCATAATAGGTCACTTAACAATTATTGTCTTGAAAGAATAGACCAAGATCATACTTATATTAGCTTAGTGTTTAGTAACTACAACATAGACCTATATGCCTCCTCGGTTTTTCTATATACTCCCTACCTTATTATCATAATCAGACATTTAAATGACTCAAGTAGATTGGCGACATGTAACGCCTCAGTACGATGAATATAGCGCTCAACTAGAGCAATTTCCTGACATCTCTCCTTCCACATTCTCAGACATTCAACATAGATTTAGAGATGCGCTAACCCGTTTTGTACGCCTATCCAATCTTTCACGAGTTCTACTTGTTAATGCGCCTGACAACTCAATCTATCGTCAACTTATCGTTGAATCTTTGACGACAGAGTTAAATGACGATGTTCAGCCTGTTATAAAAACCGAATCTTTAAATGCAGCCGCTTTATTTGACCAAGTTCAGTCTAAAAATGGTGAAATTGTAGCAACAAAGCCTGGTCTACTTTCTAGATCGAACAATGGTTACCTCGTTGTCTCAGCGAATCTGATCCTTGCAAATCCAGGAAGTTGGTTGTTATTGAAATCCGCACTTCTCGGTGAAGCAGTCGAACCAATTAGCAGTTTTCCAGAGCATCTAAATCAAACGCCTATCGCTGCACTGACATACAACATTAAGTTGATTGTTGTCGGAGACCGCGCTCAACTTGGTGATCTGGATTATCTAGATGGCGATATTCAAACAGGGTTTTGTCTATTCAGTGAAATAGAACAAGATATTAAGCTTTCACACGATACTTTAACCCAATATCTTGGGTATCTAAGATGGCTTCAGCAACGTTATAACCTCCCATATATTACGCAACAGGCACTAATTGGGATTCTTACCGCTGGCGCGCGTGAGACTGAAGATCAGAGCTATATCCCTTTATGTCCTATTTGGCACAATGCGCTATTGAGCGAAGCTTTAGTTGAAGCGGACAATGGTGACATTGATATTCACCATATTCAGCAAGCTCAACAACACAAATACAACCGCGAGTCTTACCTTCCTGAACGTGCTCTCGATGATATTCGAGATGGCCAAGTCATCATCGAAACAGAGGGTGAGCAAGTAGGACAAGTTAACGGCCTGACGGTTATTGACGTTCCTGGACACCCTATTTCTTATGGTGAACCAGCTCGTATTTCCTGTGTTATTCACTTTGGCGATGGTGACATTACCGATGTAGAAAGAAAAGCAGAGCTTGGTGGCAACCTTCACGCTAAAGGCATGATGATCATGCAAGCGTTCGTAAGCAGCGCGCTAAACCTTGAAGATCCGTTGCCATATGCTGCTTCTGTTGTGTTTGAGCAATCATACTGCGAAGTTGATGGCGATAGCGCTTCCCTTGCTGAGCTTTGCTCTCTGGTAAGTGCTTTGTCGGAATACCCTATCAATCAACAGATAGCGGTAACCGGTGCTGTCGACCAATTCGGTCGTGTACAAGCCGTTGGTGGGCTAAACGAGAAAATCGAAGGCTTCTACCATGTATGTAAACACAACGGGCTAACTGGCGAACAAGGTGTGATCCTTCCTAGATCTAACTTAAGACACCTTGCTCTGAAGCCAGACCTAATTGAAAGCATCAAAAACAAAGAGTTCCATATCTGGTCTGTGTCTAATGTAGATGAAGCGATTCCTCTTATTATGAACGCACCATTTAGGGACGAAGAACAAGAAAGCGTTCTGAGTAAAATCGCGGAACGTATTGAAAACTTTGAAAGACATGAGCACCCTATTGGAATCGTTGGACGCATTAAAAACTGGTTTGTCTAGTACTGATCGGACTTGTTTAGCGTACACCTGTTCACTAATATGCACCTATCAAAAATCGGAGTAATTGATAATGCAAAACAAACGTGATTCTTACACTCGCGAAGATCTTCTAGCATCAAGCCAAGGCGAACTATGGCCAGAAGGTCCTCAACTACCAGCACCGAACATGTTGATGATGGATCGCATCACTAAAATGTCTGAGACTGAAGGTGATTTCGGTAAAGGTTTGATTCTTGCTGAACTGGATATTACTCCTGACCTATGGTTCTTCGACTGTCACTTCCCTGGCGACCCAGTAATGCCTGGTTGTCTAGGCCTTGATGCAATGTGGCAGCTTGTTGGCTTCTACCTTGGTTGGGTTGGCGGCAAAGGCAAAGGCCGTGCTCTAGGTGTTGGTGAAGTTAAGTTCACTGGCCAAATCTTACCTACGGCTAAAAAAGTAACTTACGAAATTCACATGAAGCGTGTTGTTAACCGTCGCCTAGTAATGGGCCTTGCAGACGGTCGCGTTCTTGTTGATGGTAAAGAGATCTATGTTGCTAAAGATTTGAAAGTTGGTCTTTTCCAAGACACATCAGCATTCTAGTCTAATAGTTAGATTTTTAATAAAGCAGCCAATGGTTGCTTTATTTTCATTCCAACACATTTAGTTATAGTGCACTAAGGTGTAACTAAGTAAATTTCATCAATTATATGTCCACCAGCGAAACAACCTTAAATCACTTTCTAATCAGCCAGTTCTCGGTTTATAAGCCTTGTATGGTTCTCAGAAACTAACAAGGCTCCAGCTGTTATACAACATGGAGCCTTGACCTTTGAATATGTTCGCCCTATCTACTTATAGAGACCTGAATGCTTATCATCTTTGGCATCACGCCAACCACCTAACCAATACGATTTAGAATCCATTTGGCTATATGGGCAAGCTTCTTGTGACCTGCCATTTAAACCAGCTTTGTAACCTTGAGATTGTGCTCGTTCTAGGCGATCACGCTTTTGTCTCTTCATAGTGCAGTCCTCATACGGGTGTTCGTTTACTAACATACAATGATTACAACTTCGTGGAGTTTTGTTGACTCCAATTTTAAGAATCGATCACTTTTGAACTTTTCTCAAGGCGAAAAAAAGCCCGAGTTCAGAATTGTGAACTCGGGCTCAAGAGATAAAATTATTTAAATTTTCTACGGAACCCTAACAGACCAAGTACAGTCAAACCTAACCAACCTAGACTACCGCCTTGACGATCAACTTTCTCTGAGTCAGCGCTACGAGTTTGAATATCTGCTTTGCTAGCTCCAGCAATCGGAATCAACTTAACAGCAACAACCTCTTCGACTGCATTAGATGCAGCGCCACCACAATATGAGTTATGTGACGTTGTATCGTATGGTTGTGTTGTTCCACCAACGGTACACTTGATAGCTGTTGCTGAGATCACACCTGCATCGTTGATACCTGAAGCGTCAATAATTCGAAACTTGTTGTTTTCTCCAGAAGCGTTGCCATCATTCGTTAGATCATCTAACCACCAAGCTTTGCTCTCAAACAACGCTATTCTTGATGCATCAGTACCAGTCGTCTGATACGGATAAATAAAACCTCGATGACGACGCTCACTACCATCTACTTCACGAGTTGTTTCGGCATCAATTTGACCCACAAACTCATTGAAGTTATTGACGGCTTTAGCTTCACCACTAGCACCACCAAAGAAGATACCACCAGACAAGTATGTTGCAGTCGGGTTTTTAGCATCCGTTACAACGAAAATCTTGTTACCTGCACTACCGCTCTCAGGTACATAGCCGTTACGTTTGGAATAACCAACAGCAAACAAGTTGTCGTTAATATCGGTCGCTACAGAGTTACTGTATCTTGCATCGTCATTCGATGAACCAGATTTAACTTCTGCACCACTAATCTGTGTAGTAGTCCATGTTGCAGTATCAAGATCTAATGAGCTACTCACAAAAACACTTGCATTCATGTCTTGTAGGTCACCATTACCATCTGCGGTGTTATAGCCTACACCGTAAAAAACAGAGTTCGACTCAACAATTGAGCGCATACTGCCTTGAGCAAAATAGTCTCCTTGTTGAGCATTGCCACTTCTTATCCAAGCGATTGGTTTTGTTGTGGTGCCATCCCAAATCGCGGCTTTAGAGGCAAAGGCCTTATCTGGTTCAGAAGTATCTGTCGGCTTAAACTCCTCAGATACACTACCTACATTGTAAACTTTGCCGTTACTCGCTTTTATCGCACGCCATGCTCGAGTTTCCGAAGAACCCTCAGGAGCTACTGAAGCAGTATGAAGAGCATTGTTACGGATACCGTCTTTTGATTTAACACCCAAAGGCTCGACAGTTAATGCATCGTTCACAAAAAGTGAGTTAATGACCGTATTTCGATCCGTGAATGTATCCCCACCTTCAACAAAGGCTTTCGCATTAACGTAAGTAAGGTCGTTTCTTTCCTTACTCCATGTATCATTCCAACGATTTTGAGCCCAACTCTCACAGGTAGAATATCTTAACTCTCGGTAACAATAGTTTTCAAAATCATCGAACTCTTGAATATATTGGAACGGTGCGTCCATTGCGAAAGGAACTTCTTCACGATAACTTACAGCTTCAAGAGTATCGCGAGTTTCACCAGCTAATACATATGATGAACATGCCTTGCCATCAATGCTATCCCCACCAAAACAACCTAAGGTAGCTGTGAGATCTTGAGCTACTGTAGGAAACGCTGCTGGCTCTATCGCAACACCAAAGATTTCAGATGCACCAGTAATCGAAGTTTTGACTTCAACTACGTCATAAAGCGCAGCGTTGGCATTAGTTGCAACAAAAACTAATGCTGCAACTGTTGTTAATTTAAATTTAGTACAAGTCATTATTACGTCTTAACTTTCCTGTTGTAGTGCCTCGAGCTCTTCCCAGCGCTCAAAAGCAACTTCAAGCTCCTGCTCTGCTGCAGATAGCTTATCTAATACTGGTTGTGTCTGCTCTACAGATTTTGAAAAGAAGCTTGGATCGTTGACTTCTTCCTGAAGAGTTTCAATTTGAGTTTCCAATTCTTCTAAACGCATTGGTAGCGCTTCTAGTTCTCTTTGTAGCTTATACGATAACTTCTTAGGTTTAGCTTTAACTGGCGCAGTTTTGGGAGTTTCCTCAACAACTTTGTCAGTCTTTGCTGGCTTTTCAACCTGACGATACTCAAGTGCTTGTGCTCTTTGTTTCTGAGCATCGTGGTAACCACCAACAAACTCTTCAACTACACCGTTACCTTCAAATATCCAACTCGTCATTACCGTATTATCAACGAATTGACGATCGTGGCTCACGAGAAGCAACGTACCCTCATAGTTGGCAAGCAAATCTTCTAAAAGTTCCAATGTTTCGATATCTAAATCATTGGTAGGTTCATCGAGAATCAACAAGTTATTCGATTTAAGGAAAATACGAGCTAATAACAATCGGTTTTTCTCGCCACCAGACAGTGCTTTAACAGGGGTACGAGCACGTTTAGGAGAGAACAAGAAATCTTGTAAGTAGCTCAGTGCATGACGCTCACGTCCGCCTACGGTTACTTCTTGCTTACCATCAGCCAGGTTATCAATCACCGACTTCTCAGGGTCTAGAATTTCACGGTATTGGTCGAAGTAAGCCACTTCCAGCTTAGTACCACAATGCAAGCGACCCGAATCAGGTTTAAGTTGATCAAGAAGCAGTTTAAGAACCGTACTCTTACCACAACCATTTGGCCCGATAAGTGCGATACGATCGCCGCGCATGATGTTGAAGCTAAAGTCTGTAACGATCTCTTTGCCTTCAAATGCAAAGTTAAGGTTCTCTGCTTCAAATACGATTTTACCTGAACGTGCAGACGTATCGATTTGGATATTCGCTTTACCTTGTACTTCACGACGGTCTTGACGCTCTTCACGAAGCTTTTTAAGAGCACGAACACGGCCTTCATTACGCGTACGACGCGCTTTGATGCCTTGACGAATCCAAACTTCTTCTTGCGCTAGCTTTTTGTCAAATTCTGCGTTTTGCATCTCTTCAACACGTAGTGCTTCTTCTTTCTCTAGCAAGTAGTTGTCATAGTCACCAGGGAAAGAACTTAGCTTGCCACGGTCAAGGTCGACAATGCGTGTAGCCATTGATTTGATGAAAGCACGGTCGTGCGAGATAAAGATGATTGAACCACGGAAGTCTTTTAGGAAAGCTTCTAACCATTCGATCGTTGCTACATCTAAGTGGTTGGTAGGCTCATCAAGCAGTAATACGTCAGGGTCACATACAAGCGCACGTGCAAGTGCAGCTTTACGTTGCCAACCACCTGACAGTTCCGTCAGTTTGGTATTTGCTGTTAGTTTAAGTGCAGCAAGAACATTACTTACGCGATCTTCAAAACGCCAAGCATTCGCATGATCCAACTTTTCTTGAACGCGAGTCAGGCGGTTTAAATTCTTTTCGCTAGGATCTTCTGCAATCACATCAAGTAAGTTGTGGTATTCCTTAAGCAACTCACCTACCTCAGCTAAACCACCCGAGACGTATTCGTAAACAGAACCTTGCTCATTACGCGGTGGATCTTGTTCTAAACGAGATACAACCACGTCTTGTGTGATCTGCATCTTGCCGTCATCCATGATGATGTTGCCAGACAAAATCTTCATCAACGTTGATTTACCTGCACCATTACGGCCAACCAAACACACACGTTCGTTTTCTTGCAGTGCGAAATCCGCACCGTCTAATAATGGGTGATCGCCAAACGCTAATTGCCCATTATGAATTGTAAGTAATGCCATTCTTCTTTAACCAATCGTTAAGTTCTAACAAGCCAAAAGGCCAGTTAAGCTCTGAGTGTTTAGACAAGTCAGAGCTTTCAAATTTGAGTACCGGAATAGTGACCCCGTAACGGGAGAAGAGCTCATCATCCAATGCGATATCCACCACATTGATCTGATGACTTATATTCAGCTGTTCCGTGAGTTTGAATGCCATCTCACATAGATGGCACCCTTCTGTACTGTAGAGAGTCAGCACTATATATCCTTATACAATCTCTTAATTACTTATGAGTAATCAACCAACAGTTATGAATGTGCTTGTTGCGAGAGAAATCCAGAGGTAACGTCTTAGACGAGATATTCTGAGCTTTAAGACCCAGCTCTTCCAGACCTTCCATATCCATCTTGAAATGACGCTTGTTGTTAGAGAACACAATCGTGCCTTCTTCTCTTAGAAGACGCTTTAAATCTTCCATCAACTGGATGTGGTCACGTTGAACATCAAAAGATTGATCCATACGCTTAGAGTTTGAGAACGTCGGTGGATCAATAAAGATCAAGTCGTAAGATCCTTGCTCTTTCGCCAACCATTGTAAGCAATCAGCTTGAACGAATTGATGTTGACGACCAACACGGCCGTTCAGCTCCATGTTCTCTTTTGCCCACTCAAGATACGTGTTCGACATATCTACAGTCGTTGTAGAGCGAGCGCCACCGACTGCAGCATGAACAGAAGCACTGCCTGTGTAAGCAAACAGGTTCAAGAAGTCTTTACCACCAGCCATCTCACCAATACGACGACGAGTGATCTTATGATCTAAGAACAAGCCTGTATCTAGGTAGTCATGAAGGTTAACAATCAGCTTAACGCCATATTCGTTTACTTCTAGGTTCGAAGAGTCTTGAGCCATCTTCTGGTATTGAGAACGGCCCTTCTGCTTCTGACGAACCTTAAGCACGACGTTGTTCGCTTCAACGCCAGTCACTTGGATAGAAGCACGGATGATATCGGTTAAGCGACGCTTAGCTTTGTCTTCCGGCACATCTTTAGGTGCTGCGTATTCTTGAATCACAAGGTGACCCGGATATACGTCAATCGCTACATTGTATTCTGGTAAGTCAGCATCGTAGATACGGTAGCAATCTAGCTGCTCTTTCTTAGCCCACTTACCGATTTTGCCGATGTTCTTTTTAAGACGGTTCGCGAAATCAGGAGCAATCAGCTGCTCTTGCTCGCCAGTAGGACGCTCAGACATAGGACGGTCTGAAATTGAGTAGTTCTTCTGGTGACACGGTAACGCACCGTTATTCAATTTGAACTGTTTATCTGCACGCATACGCAAGCAGCTAAGTAATTCATCAGAACTTGAGAAGATAGAAGCGTTGCAACCGCCAAACTCAGCCTTCAGTTGAGCACCAAATGCTGTGTACAGTGCAATTAAGCCAGGCTCTGTACCTAAACGCTCACCATAAGGCGGGTTTGACACAATCACACCATCATTGAACTCTGTAGGACGTTTAAGCTTTGCAGCATCACCTACTTCGAATTCAATCAACTCTTCAACGCCAGCACGACGTGCATTGTCACGCGCCGTTTTGATCATGCGTTCGTCATTATCATAACCGAAGAACTTACATTCTACTTTCTTAACGCCACGACGGCCTTGAACGTTCGCTTCAGCTTTAACTTCAGCCCAAAGCTCAGGTTCGAAATCTTCTAGTGATTCAAAACACCATTTCTGACGTTTCACACCAGGTGCCATGTTTGCAGCCATCATCGCAGCTTCAATTACTAACGTACCTGAACCACACATAGGATCTAGGAAAGGTTTGGTTGCATCCCAGCCACTACGAAGAAGAATCGCTGCAGCAAGAGTTTCACGCAATGGTGCGCGACCGGATTCTGGACGGTAGCCACGTTGATGAAGGCCACTGCCTACCATATCTACACCAAGGATCGCCTTGTCACGATGCAGACGAACGTGAATACGAATATCTGGATTTTCTTTGCTAATAGATGGGCGCGGTAAAGACTTCTTCTCGAAGCAATCTACAACGGCATCTTTTACTTTCATCGCACCGTATTGGCTATTACGGATTTCGTTGTTCGTACCATTGAAGTCAACAACGAAACGCTTGGTGCTATGGAATTGATTTACCCAGTTAACCGCAGTGGTCGATAGGTAAAGATCCATGTCATCCATACAAGTGAATTCTGAAAGGACACGTACAAATCGAGAAGCCAAACGGCTCCACAAACAACAACGATAAATTTGCTCATTGGTGGCTTTGAATTTAACACCTGCTTGAACAGGTTTTGCGTTTGTAATCCCTAGTTGGGTTAGTTCTTCAACTAATAAATTCTCAAGGCCATTTGAGGTAACCGCTAGATATTGATTCATAGTGTTCTTTTATTGATAAAAATGAGCTCGATTATACCTGAATTTGCTATTAGAGCATCACACTAAACTCGTCTTTTCATTGAATCTTTCTACTAACTGCTTAGCAAATGGTCAGTCATGAAGCGATCGCTTACTCGCATCCCCTTACAACACAACAACTCTCAATCTCACAGAAATAACACTCATCGATAGGCTTAAATCATTAAGTGCATTTATATTCATCCTAAAGCTGGTATATACCAGAGGTAAATTTAGGTTGAAATTTAGCAACAAAAGACCCCAAACAGGGAATAAACAGAGGAAATCCACCATCGATAATAAGAGAATCGGTCGAAATTGAGGTTAAAAAAGATACGTTTTTTACAAATTAAATAAGTGAACAACGTCATTCAAATGAATGAACTACGTCGTATTTATTGAGATAGGCTTTTTTAGGCACAAAAAAATCGGCTATTAAGCCGATTATGGGGAAGGTATTACAGGTTTATTCGTAGCGATGGTTGGGTGAAATAATGCTCTAGTGATGCTCTAGTGATGCTCTAGGTTAGAGATTAGAGATTAACCCACCATCGCAATATGCGTTTGATGAAGGATGGCATTTGCGTCAGTCATTCTATCGTGCATGACTTTAATCGAGTCTCCAAAGCGTAACCCTTTTGAAGGCGTTAACAGGAACTCTTCTAAGTCTACAAATGCACATAAGCTCGCACACTCTCCTACTTCTAATACAATGAAGTAACCAAGACTATGCTCGTTATTCATTTGTACAATATCCCCTTCTTGAGGATATTCATGGCCAGCGCCTTGTGAGTCGAAGAACCAGCTTTTAGGCTGCACAGGCTTATGGAAACGCTTTGCAGCCACACAATAAAGTGCAAGCTCAGCTTGTCGTGGCTCAGACAGTTCTAAGCCAGAAATTTGTTCTTTGAAGGTTTGGTAGGAAGATGCATCATCAACAGTGAATTCATTATCTTTAAAAGCGCAGTCCACCAGCTTATTGCGGACCAGATTCGTTTTAAAAATCATATCCTCTCCGAGGTTTAGCATCAATGAACATTGCTGCTCATCGTAATACCAACTCCATGTATCGCTAGGTTTAAGCATCATTTCGTCTCACACTGTTGAACCATTCCATTAGGTAAAACGCAAAATTACCTTCAATTACAGTAATTTTACTGTGCGATAGGCAAAAAAAAAGAGGAAATGAATTCCTCTTTCTTATTGCTTTTCTCTACAACTCAGTGAGTTACAGTGTCTCTTTTAGTAAGACGATGCCAAATTATAACTTTCCTAAGATAACCAAATCTTTTTGATAACTCTGTTTATATAAGCTCTGGGTTTATAAGTACTGGGTTTATAAAAGCTCTGGTTTTCGGGGGGCTATAAATTTTTAACGATGTCGCCTACCAGACCAGGGCCTTTGTAGATAAAACCAGAGTAAACTTGTACAAGCTTCGCGCCTGCCATCATTTTCTCTTTTGCAGCAACATACGAATCAACACCACCTACCCCGATGATCGGTAATGCGTCACCAAGTTCTTCGTGAAGTTTACGAACTACTTCCGTACTACGAGATTGAACTGGGCGTCCACTTAGGCCACCCGCTTCATCGCAATGTTTCATGCCTTCAACGATTGAACGATCCAATGTTGTGTTTGTTGCGATCACACCATCGATCTTATTTTTGATCAATGATTCACAAATTTGGCTAATTTCGTCATCACTTAGATCCGGCGCGATCTTAAGAGCAAGAGGAACATATTTACCATGCTTCTCTTCTAATTCAGATTGTTTCGCTTTAAGTTCAGACAATAGATCGTCTAGAGCTTCGCCGTATTGTAGAGAACGAAGTCCAGGAGTATTTGGTGAAGAGATGTTCACAGCAATATAACCAGCGTATTGATATACCTTCTCCATACAGATCAAGTAATCTTCAGCGCCCTTTTCAATTGGTGTGTCTTTGTTCTTACCGATGTTGATACCTAAGATGCCGTCGTAGTTCGACTTCTTAACGTTCTCAATAAGGTTGTCGACGCCTAGGTTATTGAACCCCATGCGGTTGATGATACCTTCAGCTTCAACAAGACGGAATAAACGAGGTTTATCGTTACCCGCTTGTGGACGAGGAGTCACCGTTCCTACTTCTACGAAACCAAAACCCATTGCGCCAAATGCATCAATACATTCGCCGTTTTTATCTAGGCCGGCAGCTAGGCCAACTGGGTTTTTAAAAGTAAGACCCATGCATTCTACAGGTCGATTAGGTAATTGTTGGCGATACAAAAGATCAATAGGAGTGCCTGTGAAGCGTTTGAAATTTTGAATTGCAAGATCATGTGCCTTTTCGGCATCAAGTTGGAAAAAGCCAGTTCTGGCTAGACGGTAGAGCATTGTGCCTCCGATAGAAAAAAGCCCCGTGTAAACGGGGCGATATTATTTACTTATTTACCCAACTATTCAATCTATTACTGTCTGTAAGGGTAAGATAATCGAGTTTGTTAGCGAATGAGGTTCTTTATTAAGCAAACGTTATCGTTTCTGCAGTCAGTTTACTCATTTCTAGTCTCTAGTCTCTAGTCTCTAGTCTCTAGTCTCTAGTCTCTAGTCTCTAGTCTCTAACATATTACAGCCATCCGCTCTTTTAACAACAAACAAGGTGTCCGTCGAAGTGGGTCCGTCAAAAATCGTTAGACCTATTGATGCCACTTTATAGAAACGAAAAAGGCAGACCTTATGGCCTGCCCTTGTGTCTTTCGTTTTATCTAATCGCTAGTCTGTCGACATGCAGTTTAGATTCAATAGCATCAATTCACGCAGTGCTACTGAGAACTTGGCAAACTCATGAACCGAACCTACTTTGAATTCGTTCAAGATGCTTTCCCAACGATGTAAAGAAACCGAGTTACTTTCCATCCAATCATCAAGCGCTTTAATCACATCAAGATCTGAAGCACAACCGCAGTTAAGCACTTGGCCAGTTAGCTGACGTTGCTGCCAATCCAGATCTTCTCTGAATGCTGCACGTGCCAGCGCTTGCCAGTTGTTGTCGACTGCTTGGCCATTGATTTGTTTCAAGAACCAGTGCAGAGACAAACGGTCGCCAAGGTTGAAGTAAAGCTTAGACGCTTGTTGTACCGTTTTACCTGTTTCACGAGCCACTGTGGATATATCCAGTGCTGAATACAAGCTAGACAAACGCGCGACTGAATTAGCCAACTCAGCGTTAACGCCTTGGTCAATCCATAGCTGTGCCATTGCGTTATGCTCTTCTACTTCAGAAGCCACCAGGTTTTCATCCAGTTTCTCTGTGATAGTAAGAACATCACCTTGGTAAAGTTCAATCAATGCTTTCACTGACTGTTTACCGGTACGGTTTCTTAGCAGCCAACGAGCCAAGCGACGAAGTGTACGGCGAACATGGTAGATCAATTCGTATTGAGCTTCAGAACTTGAAACATTGTCCAGTTCACGGATGCTCTTCAGAACTTTGCCAAGACCGTAGATTTCACGTGATGCCGCGTATGCATTGGCAATATCAACGATATTTGCGCCCGTCTCTTCTTGCAGACGAGTAACGAAGTTACAACCCATCTCGTTAACCATTTGGTTAGCCAGTGCCGTCGCAATGATTTCAGAGCGTAGTGGATGGTTATCCATATGCTGAGAATAGTTACGGCGTAACGCTGTTGGGAAGTATTGCATAAGCTGTTGGGCATGGAATTCATCATTAGCGATATCATCACTAACAAGATCTTCTTTAAGTACCATTTTACCGTAAGCGACAAGTACAGAAAGCTCTGGTCTTGTTAGACCTTGGCCTTGCTTTTCACGCTCAAGCAATGTTTCGTCATCTGGGATGTATTCCAAACCACGATCCAAGTACCCTGCTTTTTCCATAGTGTGGATGAAGCGGATTTGCTCTTTTACTAAGCCAACACCTTGATGCTCAGTAACCGAAATAGACTCAGCTTGGCAATATGCGTCGTCTAGTACGATTTCACCAACTTCATCTTCCATCGATTCAAGCACTTGGTTACGTTGCTTAACGGTTAGATCACCGTTAGAAACTAAACCATTCAAGAAGATCTTAATGTTTACTTCATTATCCGAACAGTCAACACCACCAACGTTATCAACGAAGTCGGTATTAACACGGCCCCCCGTTAGTGCGTATTCGATACGACCCAGTTGAGTCATACCTAAGTTACCGCCTTCACCAACAACCTTAGCTTTCAGGTCACGGCCATCGATACGAAGCACGTCATTTGCACGGTCACCTACATCTGTGTGAGTCTCGTTTGAAGACTTCACGTAAGTACCGATACCGCCATTCCAAAGAAGATCAACCTGCATAGACAAGATCGCTTTGATCAAGTCATTCGGTGCCATTGATGCTTTCTTAGTACCTAGCATTTTCTGAATTTCAGGCGTCAGAGAGATAGACTTCGCTCGACGAGAGAAGATGCCACCACCTTGAGAAATCAGGTCTTTGTTGTAATCTTCCCAGCTTGAGCGAGGCAGATTAAACAATCGCTCACGCTCTACCCAGCTTGATGCTGACTCTGGATTCGGATCGATGAAGATATGCATGTGGTTAAACGCGGCTTGCATACGAATATGCTTAGACAACAGCATGCCGTTACCAAATACATCGCCCGCCATATCACCGACACCGATAGCGGTAAAGTCCGTTGTTTGACAGTTGATGCCCATTTCACGGAAGTGACGCTTAACAGATTCCCAACCACCTTTCGCGGTGATACCCATGGCTTTGTGGTCGTAACCGTTAGAACCACCAGAGGCAAATGCATCGCCTAACCAGAAGTTGTATTCAGCAGATACTGAGTTTGCTAGATCTGAGAACGTTGCGGTACCTTTATCGGCGGCAACAACCAAATACGGATCATCTTCATCATGACGAACAACGCTCTTCGGTGGGATAACCTCACCTTCAATGATGTTGTCTGATACATCTAGTAGTGCACGGATGAAGCGCTTGTAACAACGTTGACCTTCAGCGAAGATCTCGTCTCGGCCAGACATCGTGTGCTGACGCTTACAAACGAAACCACCTTTTGCACCAACCGGTACAATGACTGTGTTCTTAACTTGCTGTGCTTTAACTAGGCCTAGAATCTCAGTACGGAAATCCTCTTGACGGTCTGACCAACGCAAACCACCACGAGCGACTTTACCGCCACGTAGATGCACACCTTCAATGTCTGGTGCGTAAACGAAAATCTCAAACGCAGGAACCGGCGCTGGGATATCTGGGATCTCGCTTGGTCTCATTTTCAGAGCCAACCAAGGTTTAGATTGTTTGTTGTCGTCTAACTGATAGTAGTTAGTACGAAGCGTTGCTGTGATCATTTCCATGTAACGACGAATGATACGATCATCATCCAAGCTTTCCACATGATCCAACTGTTCAGTGATCTTCTTAATAAGATCTTGTTGGCCTTTCGCGCTGCCTTTCAATTTAGGGTCAAAACGCTTGCCGAATAAGCTCACTAACCCTTTCGCTAGATCTGGGTAATGAGACAATGTGTCTTCAATGTATTGTTGGCTGAATGGGAAACCAACTTGGCGCATGTAACGCGCATATGCACGTAAGATTGAGATTTCACGGCCAGAAAGACCTGCACCCAATACCAAGCGGTTGAAACCATCACTGTCTAACTCACCCGCCCAAATCGCAGCAAAAGCTTGTTGGAATAGATCGCGAGCTTCACGAAGATCAATCGTCTTGTCACTCTTATGAAGCATCGAGAAATCAAGGATCCAATAAGTCACCCCATTGGTCTTGCGCACTTCATAAGGTGATTCACCAATAACGCGCAGGCCAAAGTTTTCAAGCATTGGCATAACATCAGACAGGTGAATTGGCTCATCACTGTGGTAGAACAGTTTCAAACGAACAGCTTTAGAATCTGCCGCCTCTTCTTGAGGACGGTAGAAAAGCATGCCAAGTTTGTTGTCTTCACTTAGTGCTTCTAGACGCTCGATGTCTGCAACCGCAGAACCAGGCATCATGTCTTCTTTGTACGAACGTGGGAATGCACGCATGTACTCTTTAGATAACGGAAGACCTTTGCTCTCACCGAAGTTAGCAACGATTGATTCAGACAGGCGGTCATCCCACGTAGACGATACTTCCATTAAATTTTGCTCAATTGTTTTCACGTCCACATCCATGTTGTTGTTATCAACACGAACAATATAGTGCGTTCTTGCCAGTGGGCTTTCAGAGAAGTATGTCGTGAATTCGACTTCTTCTTCACAACCGAAGTATTGCTTCAAGATGCGCTGGGTTTGACGACGAAGCTCGGTGTTGTAACGATCTTTTGTTACGTAAACCATACAGCTGAAGAAACGGCCAAACGGGTCTTTTCGAACGAACAAACGCAGAAGGTCGCGATCTTGCATTTGTACTACACCCGTACCCACTTCGAGTAACTCCTCTTCTCGAGCTTGAAGCAGTTCATCACGTGGGTAGTTTTCAAGAATGTTGTGCAGAGCTTTGTAAGAGTATGAACCCTTACGGTAACCACTTGCATCTAAGATACGCTCAACTTTCTCGCGAACTAGAGGGATGGTTTCAACGGTTTGGTTATAAACGGCAGAAGTGTAAAGACCCGTAAAGCGGTGCTCACCAATAACCTTGCCGTTTTTATCAAACTTCTTGATACCGATGTAATCATTGTAAGCTGGGCGGTGAATGCGTGAAGCCGTGTTGCCCTTGGTTACGATCAATACATACGGTTTTTTTGCTTCTAAGCGTGCCGAGTCAGAAAACTCAGACAGCTTAACGTTGCGTACACGATCTGAATTTGCGAACAAACCAAGGCCTTGCTCCTTGGTAGGTTGTAGTTCCGTGTCGCCATTTACAGAAACAAGGTCATATTCCTTGTAGCCCATAAACGTAAAGTTGTGCTCGCCTAACCAACGAAGGAACGCCAGAGTTTCATCAAAACGCTGGCTATCAACTGGGATCGTCTCTTTTTGCTGTTCAACTTGATTGGTTACTTCTTCAAGTCTTTCTACCATTTGTAGCCAGTCATTAACAACAAGGCCAGTATCGGTAAAGATATCCAGCAGCTCGGTTTTAAGCGCTGTCATTTCAGCTTTGCTACTAAGACGGTCAACCTCAATATGGAAAAGCGATTGGAATGCACCTTCATTGTTACTGACACCAACAACACTTCCCTTATCTGAACGGGAGATTTGTGTTGGGTTGTGAAGCATAAGATGAGAAGAGAGGTCGAGGCGAGTTAATGCCATTTTTACAGAATCAACGAGGAATGGGCTATCTGGTACCACTATCTCGACGATAGTGTGAGTAGATTGCCAGCCTTGGCGACTTACTGTCGGGTTAAAAACACGGACAGAGATTTCGTCGGCTTTCTTTTCATTGATGTGATGCCATAAACTAACTACAGCACCGTATAAATCGGATTCGTTTCTCTGAGTCAGGTCGTCGTGAGAAACGTTACTAAACAAGTGTTGAGCAAGTTGAGTTACGAGAGGTCGATGAGCAAGGTCAAGTTTGTCTTGAATCAGTTTGTACACTTTTTCAAGTAAAACTGGAACCACAGTTTCACGTGCGGTCATAGTCACACTCCACAATTAGAATTATATTTTATTATTAGGGGGCTTACTTAAGCTAGTGTTTGAATTGAGCCGTTGAGCTCTTTCCTACTAACGAGTTAAGCAAAGGTAATGCATTCATTTATTGTAAAAGCATTATTGATAAATAGTTAATTGTTTTGGAGGTGGTAAGAGGTGAAATGTTTGATTATGTGATTAAGATTCCTTTTAACTCACTAGGCACGCCAAGGTTTACAGAGCTTCCAACTTAATAAACTTATTTTTTTGGTCAGTTGTCAGTCTAAACTGCCCTCTAACCCCTATTTGTGTAAGAAAAGGTCTGAACCGAGTTGCAGGTAACTGTAGGCGTAATCCAGTAGTCGTTATCACTTGGACTTTACTTGCCGCACCAGAATAGCTGGCCAAAAACTGCTGATATGAGATGTTAAGTTGGAAAATATAGCGATTCATACAATACCTGTGTAAATATACAGTACCAGTGCTTTTTGGCACTTAACGATGTCTGACTGTACAACTGAGCTTGAAACTGCTCTAGCTTATCGAAAATTCGATAACCCAGAAACAAAAAAATCAGTGGCAGATATTATCTACCACTGATGACTTTTTGTTATTAGTAAACCGTTTGTTAGCAAGCCGCTTATTAACAAACAGTTACGTGAATGAGCGCGAGCTTAAGCCTCTAGTGCTTTTGCCACTTTCTCGAATAAGTCATTCGCTAGGTTGTCCATGTTCTTCAGCGTCTCAAGTTCTTTCTTGATTAGAGCTTGGCGTTCATCATCATATTTACGGAACTTAAGCAGCGGGTCAATCAAGCGCGAAGCCACTTGCGGGTTGCTGCTATTCAGCTCACGTAGGATCTCGCCAGCAAACGCATAACCTTGTCCTGACTTGTTGTGGAATTGGACCGGGTTCATATTTAAGAACGAACCAACCAAGTTGCGAGTACGGTTCGGGTTCTTCAAACTGAATGCTTGGTGTGACATAGACGCCTTGATCACCTCAAGTGCATTTGAACTTGGGTTTGTTCCTTGAAGAGCAAACCATTTGTCCATGACAAGACCATCATGTTTCCACTTGTCGCTGTAATCCGCCATTAAAGTTTCACGACATGGGAGTTGTGCAATGTTCGCCGCGCCCATTGCTGCCATTGTGTCTGTCATGTTGTTTGCTTGCTGGTACATAGCGACAACCAAGTCATCACCCTTTTCAGTATGAGCCAAGTAACTTAGACAAACTTTACGCAGAGTTCGCTTACCAATTGAATCATGGTCAATCGTGTATTCTGTTAATGCGTGACTGTGGTAAACCGCAGCAAGTTCATCTTCGAGCTCTTTCGCTAGCGTCACTTTCATCGCTTTCAATACAGATGCAACCGCATCGATATCGACACGCTCATACCAACCAGACACTTCATTATGACTTGGTAGAGAAAGCATCTCTGCAATAAACGCAGGTTCTAACGAATCGCTGAGTAATACACCACGGAATGCATCAACGACTTCAGAAGAAAGTGCAAACTTTTGACCTTGTTGAACGTTATCTACGTTGCTACGGATGTATTTCGCTAGCAGCATTTGCCCTGCATCCCAACGAGAGAATTCGTTACGAGCATTCACCATCAAGAAGATCAGCTCTTCGTCTGAATAATTGTATTCAAGTTTCACTGGCGCAGAAAACTCACGCAGCAGAGATGGAACTGGTTGCTCTGAAACGTTTTCAAACACGAACGTTTGTTCCGCTTCTTTCACGTCTAATACATTGTGAACTGGTTGACCGTTACATTGTAACTCAATCACTTCACCTGACGCTGTGTATAGCTCGATATCTAGAGGAATATGCAGAGCCTGCTTTTCAGTTTGCTCATGAGTTGGCGCTGTTACTTGGCGAGTCGTTAACGTGTACTCTTTTTTCTCTGCGTCGTAATGGCTTTCAACAGAAAGTGTCGGGGTACCTGATTGTCTATACCATAAACGGAACTGAGACAGGTCAACACCCGATGCATCCTCCATTGCCGCTACGAAGTCTTCACACGTTGCAGCCGTGCCATCGTGACGTTCAAAGTACAGCTTCATGCCTTTTTGGAAACCTTCCTCACCCAACAATGTGTGGATCATTCGGATCACTTCACTGCCCTTTTCGTATACCGTCAATGTGTAAAAGTTGTTCATTTCTATCACTTTTTCAGGGCGAATTGGGTGAGACATTGGGCTCGCATCTTCAGCGAATTGTGGCCCGCGGATAATGCGAACATTGTTGATACGGTTAACTGCGCGAGAGCCAAGATCAGATGAGAACTCCTGATCACGGAATACAGTTAAACCTTCTTTCAAGCTTAACTGGAACCAATCGCGACACGTTACTCGGTTGCCAGTCCAGTTATGGAAATATTCGTGACCGATAACCGCTTCTATACCTAGGTAATCTGTATCAGTTGCTGTTTGGTCATTTGCTAAAACGAACTTAGAGTTGAATACGTTCAGGCCTTTGTTTTCCATCGCACCCATGTTGAAGAAATCAACGGCTACGATCATGTAGATGTCTAAGTCATACTCAAGATTGAAACGCTCTTCGTCCCACTTCATTGAGTTAATCAAAGAAACCATCGCGTGGTTTGCGCGGTCTAGATTGCCTTTGTCGACAAAGATTTCGAGGTCAACATTACGACCAGATTGTGTTGTGTATGCGTCACGAAGTACATCGAAGTCACCTGCAACTAAAGCAAACAGGTACGCAGGTTTTGGATGTGGGTCTTGCCATTTCACCCAGTGACGACCGTTTTCAGCTTCGCCTTCATCTACACGGTTACCATTACTTAATAAGAATGGGTTTTCAGCTTTGTCTGCGATGACTGTTGTCGTGAATTTCGCCAACACATCTGGGCGATCCATATAGTAAGTAATGCGGCGGAAACCTTCAGCTTCACATTGAGTACAGAACGCACCACCCGATTTGTACAGGCCTTCAAGTGCGCTGTTCCCTTCAGGGTCAACTTCCGTAACGATCGTTAATGTAAAATCTTTCGGAAGATCATTCAAAGTAAGTAGAGTTTCAGACTGTTCGAACTGCGCCCACTCCTTACCTTCAACCAAAACAGACACCAACTTCAAGCCTTCACCATCAAGTACTAATGTCGAGCTTTCTTTCTCCTGCTTAACACTAGAAACAGCGGTAATGATGGATGCTGAATCGTACAAATCGAAAGTAAGATCGATTTCAGAAATAGTGTGAGATGGTGATTGATAATCTTTACGATACTTGGCTTGAGGTGTATGTGCCATGACGGGTTCCTTTTGATCGTTATACGTAATTATTTTTTAACTGTATATATCTAAAGGTTGAGCGCCAATAAAACAAGGGGAATATTAAAAAAAGGAGGCATTGTAGGAAAATGCCTCCATGTTTTGCTATTTTATCAATCAAATCAGACAGGAACGGCTAAGAAATGAACTGTGAACCATATTATCAACGAGCCCGACTTTACAGCGAGATATAGTGCTTAACGAATGCGATTGAGCACCGCAAACATGTCTCCTTCTTCACCTTGAAGCGTCAACACATCACTGTTCAGTGTGTAACGAGTACCGTGTTCGCCATTTTCATACAGCAGTACTAACTGGTCGCCTTCGGTGTAATACACTCCGCGACGAATGACTTCCCCCCCTTCTTCATCGGACACTCGGAACATGAAGATAAAGTCAGGCTGAAGCACTAAATCCATTGTTTGAATGTTACTGGCACGCAAATCGCTCCCGGAAAGTTCTGCGCTTGACCATATTCCCGCCAGGGCGTTGGGCAAGGCTTTGGTGAACATCACACCGTTAAGATTCAGCATATTGTGATTACTGCTGTAAGCGTAAACCTGAGGCTCAGAAGTATTTAAACCCAAAATAATCGTGTCTTCATTGGCATTATACAAACCTTCCCAATGGTCGACACTATAGTCTTTCTTCTGAATATCAATAGAGAAAGAGTAGTTTGAATCGAGAGTCAGTTTGATTGCTCTAAAGTTTTCAGTACCTTGCTCAGGATCTGGGTTCATCAAATACCAATCACCAAGCAACAGAGGTAGGTCAAAATGAGATAGATTGCTATCACTTTTTGATTGTTGATCGCTCGAAGCAGCAACCTCACTCCCAAAAGCAACAAAACTTAAACAAGATAAAAATAGTAGAATCCATTTCATACGCGCCCCCTCGTTTTCTTTAAGCTTAGGCACGTAATGAATAGAAAGCGAAAAAATATGATCCAAGTCACTAAATTTTAAGTGCAAAGTAACTTAAATGTCATTATTCGATGCAAAATAGAGCTAAATGACCCTGAGTATTGAGTGTTCTTTGCGACAATCTCAACGGTTACAATCAGGTATTCCTGTCAAATCATAGACACAAAAAAAGCGAGCCTAGGCTCGCTTTTTAAATTGTGCATCTTTAAACAATCACCTTTAACAGATATTTGCTCTATTTCTTGATCATATCCAGCATGATAGCAACAGACTCATCAAGATAAGCATCCGGGGCTTCATAGTCTTTAGGAATATCATCTAACGTTTTAAATGCCTCTAATTTAGCGGCCTTTTGACGTTGGTTAATACGATCTAGACGAAGCGTATCCGCATCATCGCTCTCTTGCTGACGTACCTTTTCATTCAAAGAAAGGTCGTTATCGTCTTTATCTGCCTTATATTTTTCAATATCTTGCGCAATAAAGCCGAATTCCATGTCAGTAGCAATGCGAGCTTGATGTTGGGCAGTCAAAGCAATTATTTCTTCATCGTTACGCTGTAACACTGAATAATTTGCTTTATCAATACTGTCCCAAGGCAGAGCATTATCTTCAACACTTTCACCAGTATCAGCAGGATCAATTGGCGTTGGGTAAGCAATATCAGGCACTACACCTTTGTTTTGCGTACTGCCACCATTGATTCGATAGAATTTCTGGATTGTGTATTGAACATAGCCCAATTCTTTATCGAATAAATCATAGATATGATTCAAAGAGCGATGTTGTTGCACCGTTCCTTTACCGAAAGAGTTTTCGCCAAGAATGATTGCACGACCGTAATCTTGCATCGCTGCCGCAAAGATCTCAGAGGCTGAAGCACTGTAGCGATTGACCAATACCGTTAGTGGGCCTTGGTAACTAATTTCGCCATCAGTATCACTGTTCACTTTGACACGACCGTAGCTATCACGCACCTGAACAACGGGTCCCTCTTTGATAAACAAACCAGAGAGTTCAGTTGCTTCAGTGAGTGCACCACCACCGTTGTTTCTCAGATCAACAATAATACCTTCAACACCTTGCCCTTTAAGCTCAGTGATCAGTTTGTCTGTATCTTTAGAAAGACCAACATAGAAACTTGGTACTTCGAGTACACCAATCTTCTTGCCATCTTTCTCGATAACTTCTGATTTAACAGCGCGGTCTTCTAAACGAATCTTATCGCGTACAATTGTGACAACGTGACTTTTTGCATCTTTACCATCTGGCAAGATCTGTAGCTTAACTTTGGTCCCTTTCGGTCCTTTGATTAATTGCACTACATCGTCTAGACGCCAGCCGATAACATCAACAATCTCTTCGCCATCTTGACCAACACCAACAATACGATCGCCGTCGCTCAATTGTTTGCTGTTTGACGCAGGGCCACCAGCAACGAGAGATCGAATAACGGTGTAGTCGTCAGTCATCTGAAGTACAGCACCAATACCTTCTAGAGATAGATTCATCTCTGATTGGAATTGCTCTGCATTTCTTGGAGAAAGGTAGCTGGTGTGAGGATCAACTTCACGCGCAAATGCGTTCATGTAGATTTGGAAAGCATCTTCATTATGCGACTGCGTGATACGCTTCATCGCATTGTTGTAACGCTTTTCCAAAACTTCTTGAATCTCTGGCCATTCTTTACCAGTAAGTTTTAGGTTCAACGCATCGTATTTAACACGCTTCCTCCAAAGCTCATTCACTTCGGCGATATCTTTTGGCCATTTCGCTTCATTGCGATTGAGCTCAATACTTTCATCGGTATCAAACTTAATCTCAGTGTCTAGCAAAGACAGCGCATACTGAAAACGTTCAAAACGCTTCTGCATAGAAAGATTATAAACATCGAAAGCAATCTGGTTATTACCCGCTTTCAGCTGATCATCAATTTGAACAGATGATGAGGAGAAAGAGTCAATATCAGCTTGAGTGAAGATATTACGATTATAATCCAGCATCTCTAAATAACGATTAAAGATAGCTTGAGAGAAATCATCGTTGAGATTGAAGTGTTTATAGTGAGAACGAGTAAATCGAGAAGTAACACGTTTACTAGCAGTTTCGTGTTGGGCCTCAGGAACGAGTAAAGGTAAATCGTCCTGATCTAATTTGGCTTCAAGAGCCTGAGCTGAAGCTGCTAGACAAAAGCTAGCAGCAATCAGTGTCAATTTTGAACGGCATTTCATGCGTAGGAGTATCTCCTTTAAGCGCGCAAGTGCTCCGCTTTAACAACCATTTGTAGGCCGTTTGCTAACTGAACACGCACATCTTCCTTATTGATTTCAACAATGGTCGCAGCCATGTTTCCTGTACCCATGTTCACATTTACTTCTTTGCCAGCGATGAATTCGTCAGCGTTCAAAGCGCGTGTTTCTACAGGCTTTTCTACTTTCGGTGCTTTAGGCGCTTGACGACGAGGCTGTTGAGCTTTCTTCGCCTTAGCTTTCGCCTTGCCTTCTTCACGAGCTTTCTGTGCTTGTTCTTTACGACGAGCCTGAACTTTCGCTTTGCTTTCTGCAAGTGTAGCCTTAGCGTGCTCAACGTGCTCTTCTTCTAATGTGCCACACGCGTTGCCGTCTAGGTCAACACGATCTGCACCAGCTTTTACGCCGTGCAGGTAACGCCATGATGATGTGTACTGTCTTAACGCTGCACGAAGCTGAGTCTTACTTACTTTTTCGTCTTCATTTAGACGTTCAGCAAGATCTTGAAAAATACCAATTTTAAGTGGTTTTGCTTCACCTTCTAGAGTAAAGCATTTAGGGAAACATTCAGCAATATATGCGATAACTTCTTTGCTGTTTTTTAACTTTTCAGTGTTTTCCATGTGGGTTCCTGGTTTTTGCGGTTTTCCGCGAGCATTAAGAAAATATTTTTACGTATTATAGAGAGATGCTTGGGAAAAACCACAGTAAGAGAATAATTTATGCCTTGTTCGCGTGCGAATTAAGCACCTTTTCCACTTCAGCCATAAAAAATGTCAATCCGTCTTCATCAATTTGAGAAAAACGACCAATATTTGGACTATCGATATCAAGAACACCCACAACTTTGCCATCAATAGAGAATGGAATAACGATTTCTGAGTTACTTGCCGCGTCACAAGCGATGTGACCTTCGAACTCATGCACATCATGAATACGCTGAACTGTATTTGTCGCAACCGCAGTTCCACACACACCGCGCCCTACCGGAATTCGAACACAGGCAGGTTGACCTTGGAATGGACCCAGAACTAGTTCGTCTTTTTCCTTAGCTAGGTCTTGCTTGATTAAATAGAAACCCGCCCAATTCAGTTCATCCAATTCCATGAATAATAATGAACTAATGTTTGCAAGATTTGCAATTAGATCGGTTTCAGATTCAATTAATGCAACGGCTTGTTTGGTTAAGCGTTGGTAATGTTCTATTTTCATATTAACTTCCAATTAAATTGAGACTTCCATTATCAAGAGAACGCAGTAAAATGCGGCCATCAAACTAAATAGGACTTATTCTCATTACAATGAACAATTCAGAAGACACTATTAGCCGTTCTTGGTTGATAACTCAAGTAAAAAAACACAAGTCCAAATTACTGTTTGCTAACTTTGTTGCCATTATTGCAACCCTAATTAGCGTCCCTATCCCTCTACTTATGCCACTCATGGTCGATGAAGTTTTGCTTGATAAGCCAGCTTCAGGGTTAGAGATGATGAATCAGCTACTTCCAGTCTCATTGCAAACGCCGACTGGTTATATTGCGCTTACTCTCTTGTTGGTTATCTTAATGCGCTCGGCCAGCCAAGCGCTGAATATTCTACAAGGTCGCCAATTTACTTTGGTTTCCAAAACGATCACCTACCAGATGCGTAGCAAGATGATCGATAAACTTGGCCGCATTAGCATCCGACAATATGAGACCAAGGGCAGCGGCGGTATTAATGCCCACCTAATTACAGACATAGAGACCATTGATAAGTTCATTGGCTCGACCCTTTCTAAATTTATCATCAGTTTCTTGACGGTGTTCGGAACCGCTATCGTCCTACTATGGTTAGAGTGGCGACTTGGGCTATTTATCTTACTGGTCAATCCTGTTGTTATTTATTTTTCTCGTAAACTCGGCAGCCGAGTTAAACACCTCAAAAAATATGAGAACCAGTCTTTTGAGCGTTTTCAGAATCGCTTAGTGGAAACCTTGGATGGCATCTATCAACTCCGCGCCGCTAATAAGGAGCGTATCTTTCTTGATGAACTTAAAGTTCAAGCAAACCAAGTAAGAATTGATGCCGATAAATACGCATGGCAATCGGAAGCTGCAGGTCGAGTGTCCTTTTTATTGTTTCTATTAGGTTTTGAACTGTTCCGTGCTGTTGCAATGTTGATGGTGTTATTCAGTGACTTGACGATAGGTCAGATTTTTGCGGTGTTCGGCTATTTATGGTTCATGTTAGGCCCTGTCCAAGAATTGTTAGGGATTCAATTCTCTTGGTATAGCGCGAAAGCAGCGCTGCAACGTATTAACGACCTACTGCAACTAGAAGAAGAACATCGCCCTGTTAGCAAGGTAAACCCTTTTGATGACCATAAAGAAGTGACAGTCGACATTGAAGACGTTACATTCTCTTACACATTAGAAAACACTGTTTTAAATAGGCTATCGCTACACATTCCAGCAGGAAAAAAAGTCGCCCTAGTGGGTGCTAGCGGTGGTGGTAAATCAACGTTGATCCAGTTGTTAATTGGGGTTTATCAGGCGGACTCTGGTTGTATACGCTTTAATGGTGAAACAACGGACGACATCAGTTTTGACATAATACGCAGTCAAATTGCCGTTGTTTTACAACAACCTATACTCTTTAACGATACATTAAGGCATAATCTGACCCTTGGTGCTGAATACGATGAAATGTCGTTGTGGCGGGCGCTTGAAGTCTCTCAAATGCAAGATGTAATCAAACAGCTGAGTAATGGCTTGGATACGCAAATTGGTAGGAATGGCGTTCGACTGTCTGGTGGTCAACGACAACGCTTAGCGATCGCCCGCATGGTGCTGAGTAATCCTAAGTTTGTTATTCTTGACGAAGCGACATCTGCCCTGGATACAGCAACAGAGTCAGCACTGCATAAAGCACTAAGCGAGTTTTTGAAAGATCGCACAACTTTGATAGTGGCTCATCGATTATCAGCGGTGAAACAGGCCGATCTAATCTATGTTTTAGAAGATGGGCAAGTCACACAGACGGGAACGCATGGTGAATTGGTTGAACAACAAGGACTATATCAAACACTCTATGGCAGTGTGCAATCGCACGCCTGATGTTTATTGTTCTAGAGATTTAAGTCAGTGTAGTCCTAGGCATTTAAATCAGCTTAAAAGTCTGATTGGTGTTTCAACTTGGGAGGTCGCGTGACCTCCCCATCCGAAACCAACTCTTTATCGACTCAGCACCAGTTGTCAACTAAGTCCTCGTTGACAACTAAGTCTCCGTTAAGAACCAAGCACCTGTGCGACAGCAGCTCTGTACGTCTGTGTCAGGGCTGTGAACTCCCCGTTGATAAAATGGATATCCCTCTAGGGAAATCCGCATATTGTCCAAGGTGTGGCACTCAGCTTTACCGAGGCGGTACACCTAGCCTGTCTGGAAACCTAGCAATCGCGATTACCTGCTTATTGCTATTTATCCCCTCACACTTTTTTGAATTTATCAGTATTCGTCTGATTGGCGTCATGATACCTGCGACATTACCATCAGGTGTCTTTACTTTAATGGGTGAAGGCTTCCCTCTACTAGGCCTACTCATCCTATTCTGTAGTTCGATCGCCCCGTTACTCGTTTGTACCTCTGTACTCGTCACTCATGCAGCACTGCGCTTTAAGATTTTCACGCCATTTAGGTATGCGTTATCCATCATCCAAACATTAAAGCATTGGATGATGTTGGATGTATTTCTGGTAAGTTTGGCTGTCTCATGCTTCAAACTGCAGGATTACTCAGATATTTTTGTCGGCCCTGGTTTAGTTGGATTGATTTTACTGCAGCTTTTCAGTGTATTACTGGTAAGCCGTATCAGTGTGCGTCGCTATTGGGAAGCTTGGGCTCAAGAGTCTGATTACTCTTTTGTAGAAAGTAAGAACGTACACTGTCACAACTGCCATCTTTCTCAACCTGACGGTCATACTTGCGTACGTTGTCACCATGACTTATATCACCGTAAGCCTTACTCTATACAGAAGACATGGGCTCTGTTGTTTGCTGCGTCAGTGGCTATCGTACCAGCCAACGTTATTCCTATTTCTATCCTTATTACAAACGGACAAAGGCTAGAAGACACGATAATTTCTGGTGTCGCTTCGCTAATCAATAGCGACATGTATGGTATCGCAGCGATCATTTTTATTGCCAGTATCGTCGTGCCTGTTGCGAAAATACTTGGTCTAACGTACATCTTAATTTGTATCAAGATGAAGCGCGCGGTTTACCATAGGCAGCGCATGACCATCTATTTCATTGTGAAGTGGGTGGGAAAATGGTCGGTGATGGATCTGTTCGTTATTTCGATCATGATGACCTTGGTCGACCGTGGACAAATTTTAAACTTTACACCAGGTTATGGTGCAGTCGCTTTTGGTGTCGTTGTTGTTCTCACGATGCTGGCAGCGGAAAGCTTAGATCCTAGGCTAATTTGGGATAACTACACCTCTAAAGATGAGTCAGTGAATGAACAACGATAACCAATCACAAACGTCATATTCACCAGAAGTAAGGAAAAACAAAGGCATTTCACCTTTGTGGATTCTGCCGATATTAACCGTCGCATTAGCCGGTTGGTTAGTCATGAAATCGATACACGATGCAGGGCAACGTGTGCAGATATACTTTTCAGATGCCGCAGGTTTAGTCGCAGGTCGAACAACAATTCGTTACCAAGGCTTAGAGGTGGGTATGGTGCGCGACATCACCTTGTCCAAAGATTTATCGAGTATCTATGTCGATGCTGACATCTACCCAGAAGCGAAGAAGCTACTTTCAAAGGGCACACGTTTCTGGCTCGTAAAACCAACGGCGAGTTTGTCTGGTATCTCAGGGTTAGACGCGCTTGTTTCGGGTAACTACATTGCTATTCATCCTAGCGAAACCAAAGAAGAACTAGAAACCGTTTTCCAAGCTCTAGAATCCTCCCCTTCTGATTTATTGGCCTCTGAAGGTCTAAATATCTCACTGACGACCAAAGATCTGGGCGGTGTGTCTGTTGGCTCTCAAATCGTTTATCGTAAAATTCCAATTGGTGAGGTTTACAACTACCAATTAAACGACAACGCGAAGTCCGTTACGATCCAAGCGTCGATTAAAGATGAATACAGCCATATCATTACCGACCAAAGCCGTTTTTGGAATGTCAGTGGCTTAGGTGCCAGTATTGGATTTTCAGGCGTCGATGTGCGCTTAGAAAGCCTAAGCGCGCTGCTTGGCGGTTCAATTGCGGTTGACTCTCCCGGAGAAGGTCAGCCCGTCGAGATGAACACCAAGTTCAAGCTCTACCCAGATTTGAAAACTGCCGGTCGTGGCATCTCTATCAAAATCGCCGTGCCAGATGACAACAAGATCAGCGCAACTGGCGCTCCGATCATGTATCGAGGCATAGAAATCGGTCAGATCACTGATTTATCTTTAAGCGAAGGTCGCGAAAACGTGGTTGCATCTGCCGCTATCCAACCGGCATTCAGCGACTTTTTAAATAGCGGGAGTAAATTCGTTTTAGAAGAAGCTGAATTGTCACTCACTGGTATGAAAAACATTGCCAACTTAGTGACAGGTAACTTTTTAACCTTAGTACCGGGCGAAGGTGAAAAGGCACGTCGATTTACTGCGATTCGTAAAAACGAGTTCAGTCAGGAACAAGAAAAGTCAGTCGCGATTCGCTTAACATCAAACAACTCATTCGGATTGGATGTCGGTACACAACTGCTCTACAAAGGCATTGCCGTTGGCTCTATCATTCAAGTTGGCTTAGTTGATGGTGTTGGCACTGGCTCTGACAAGCACGAAGTGTTTATGGATGCGCTTATCGATAACGAATATGCGCACCTAATCAAAAGTCACAACCGTTTCTTTGTGACAGGCAGTGCGACCGCAGAGCTGACCGAATCAGGTCTAAGTGTTACTGTTCCACCGGCAAAACAGCTTCTTACTGGCTCGATCAGCTTTGTGAGTGAAGGTAAACCTGAAGCTCGAACTGACTACCAACTTTTCCAAAGCAAATCGTTAGCAGAAATCGCTAAGTTTAATCAGTCAGGCTCAAAGACGCTTTCGTTATTTGCTAGTGAGTTACCTTCAATTTCTAAAGGCAGCCCACTGCTCTACCGTAACCTACAAGTGGGTAGCATTTCAGATTTTCAGCTTGCTGATGGTGGTGTAAGAATCAAAGTCACGATCGAAAATCGTTACACGCACTTACTCAATAAACATACCGTTTTTTGGAACCGCTCAGGCGTTGAAATTGATGCTTCGCTATCGGGTATTAGTATTAAAGCGGCACCCGTTAAAACGCTAATTCAGGGTGGTATTGCTTTTGATTCGCTTCCCGGTATAGACAATAAGCTTGGCGATGTGTGGAAGCTGTACAAAGATTCTAAATCCGCTCGAAAATTTGGCCGCGCGATTACGATTACCTCTTCTGGCGATCAAGAAGTCAGCAAGGGTATGGCGATCAAATACCAAGGTGTCACTGTAGGTGAGGTCACTTTGGTGATCCCTAACTTCAATAAAGGCGGCATTGAAATTACCGCGCGAATCTTACCGGAGTACGTTGACAAGATTGCCGTGGCGAACAGTCACTTCTGGTTAGCAGAACCTGAGATCGGCCTTAATGGCATCAAAAACGTCTCTGCGCTTCTCTCTAAGCACATCAACGTAGATCCAGGCAATGGTGACAGAAGTACGAAATTTAAGCTTAGCAAAGGGCCAGTGCAGCCTGAAGGCAAGATATTCCAGCTACAAAGCGAAACGCGAGGCTCGGTGTCTGAAGGCACACCTATCCTATTCCGTGAACTAGAAATCGGTAGTGTTATCGATGTTCAACTAGGCGAGTTTGCTGACCGCATCATCTCTACGATTCAAATAGAGCCTGACTACGCGTATCTGATCCGCGCAAACACAGTGTTCTGGAACGTGTCGGGTGTCGATGTCTCTATCGGTCTCTCTGGTGCAAACATCAAAGCCGGAACGGTCGACAGTTTATTAAGAGGCGGAATTACCTTCTCAACGCCTCCGACGAGTGAACTTCAGCCTGTGGCAAGCGAAGATCAGTCTTTCTACCTATATCCACAAGCAGAAGATGAGTGGAAGTCATGGAGAACAGCGATTCCTCGCCCATAGAGTGAATCCTCAGAAGCCCCATGCAAATTAATACAGCTTAACGAAGATTAATTCTTCATCAAAATGCAGCCATTCGGCTGCATTTTTGTTGTTTGCCGTAAATATGGTTTAGGACGACCTCATTTTGCTTTAAACTCCCCGCATTAATGCAATAATTCGAGATACTCTTTTGCACGCTAACGTATATATTCCTGAAGAATTCCTAACGCACATCGAAGCGATCATGCCTAGTCACCTAGATATGGCTTCTTTTGTTGCCTCATGCCAAAAACCACTTCGTAAAAGTATTCGAGTCAACACACTGAAAATCAGTGTTGAAGACTTCCTAGTACGAGCAAAAGAGAAAGGCTGGGAACTGGAACCTGTACCTTGGTGTGAAACAGGTTTTTGGATTACAGCCGATGAAAGTGAAGCGCCTCTAGGTAATACGGCAGAACACATGTCTGGTCTTTTCTACATCCAAGAAGCCAGTTCTATGATGCCACCTTCTGCACTTTTCCAAGGCGAAGCTGATTACCAAGCCGTGCTAGATACTGCTGCTGCACCCGGTTCTAAAACAACGCAAATCGCTGCGCTAATGAATAATCGCGGCGTGTTGGTTGCCAATGAATACGCTGCAAGCCGTGTGAAAGTACTTCACGCCAACATCGAACGTTGTGGCGTTCGTAATGCCGCACTCAGTAACTTCGATGGTCGAGTTTTCGGTGGTTGGTTGCCAGAACAGTTTGATGCTGTCTTGCTGGATGCACCCTGCTCTGGCGAAGGTACCATTCGTAAAGACGCTGATGCGATGAAGAACTGGACGTATCAATCTGTAGTCGATATTGCCGACACGCAAAAAGACCTGATTGAAAGTGCATTCCATGCTCTTAAACCTAATGGTGTTTTGGTTTACTCAACATGTACGTTAAGCACTGAAGAGAACCAACAAGTGTGCCATCACCTAAAAGAAACCTTTGGTGATGCGGTTGAGTTTGAATCTCTTGAATCACTGTTCGACAACGCAAAAGCAACGACGACTGAAGAAGGCTTTCTTCACATCTTCCCTCAGGTGTATGACTCTGAAGGTTTCTTTGTTGCACGTATCCGTAAACTAGCATCTGTGACTCCACCAGAAGTTAAAAAACGCATGGGTAAGTTCCCATTTGAAAAAGCGTCAAAGAAAGCTCAGCAAGAAGTCGCTGAACAACTGCTGGGCGCACTCGATATCGAACTACCAAGAGATACTCAAGTTTGGATTCGTGACAAAGACGTTTGGCTATTCCCGGAAGCGCTAGAACCTATGATCGGTGAGTTCCGTTTCTCTCGCATGGGCATCAAGATCGCCGAAACCCATAAAAAAGGTTACCGCTGGCAGCACCAAGTTGCGACAACACTCGCGACAGGTAATGAAGCTAACATTGTCGACCTCAGCATCGAAGATGCTCGAGAATGGTTCATGGGACGAGATGTTCGCCCAGAAGGCTTGTCAGGCAAAGGCGAAGTGCTAGTAAAATACAACGGCGCAATTATCGGCCTTGGTAAATGGGTAGGTAACCGAGTGAAGAACGGCTTACCAAGAGAGCTAGTTCGCGACAAAAACCTGTTCTAGTCGTTCGATTAAAGCTCACACTGTACTCAGAAAAACAAAAAGCCCAAACAACCTTCATTGTTTGGGCTTTTTCTATTCTTGTCGGCTAGTTCACTTCAAGGGAAGCACTGAAAAATCAACACTTAGTTACACAAATATCAATTCAAGTCACTATTTCCAATAACAAAAATCGCTTATTAGGGAATTTAAACTAGACTTCAGTCTAACAGTCAAAGAATTAAAACGATTAGCGTAGGCTCTTCGGAGCCCTTTCCCCTAAGCCCAAACAGGAAGGTTTGGGCTTTTTTTTGACCGACAAGCTCGCTTATTTAACTAGGCTGATGCCTTCTTTGTCGATAGTGATCTTGCCAGACTTGTACAAACCACCAATTGTCTTCTTGAACGTACCTTTGCTGGTTCTGAATGCAGAGAAAATAACTTCCGGAGAAGATTTATCATTCAAAGGTAAGTAACCACCTTTCTTCTCAAGCAGATCGAGAACCTTAGTGCTTAGGTCATCCATTTTAGCCACACCAATTTTCTGAAGAGACAAGTCAATCTTACCGTCTTCTTCACGAACGTTTTTAATGTAGCCTTTTAGCGCTTTACCGATGAACAGCTTACCGATGATGTCTGATGGGAAAATCATGCCCCAGTGCTCACCGTTCACGATAGCTTTGTAACCTAACTGGCTGCGCTCAGCGATAATGAGATCCACTTGCTCGTTTTGCTTATAAGTCGCAGGCGTGTTGTCTAACCACTTGTTGAACTTTGTTGTACCTACAATGCGGCTAGATGCTTTATCAATATACACATATACTAAGATTGACTGACCTTCGTTTAAACGGCCACGTTGCTCGCTGAAAGGAACAAGAAGATCTTTACCTTTCACGCCCCAGCTCATGAATGCACCGGTGCTGTTTACGCCTTCAACCGTCATCAAGCCAAACTGCCCTACTTGAGCAATTGGTTTTTCAGTCGTTGCAGCGATCTGGTTGTCAGAATCAATGTATAAGAAAACATCCAGTTTTTGACCAATTTCAACACCTTCAGGAGTAAATCGTTTTGGCAGCAACACGGTTCCATAGTCGCTAGCGTCAAGGAATACACCGAAGTCGGCTTGCTTTACTACTTCTAAGTTGTTTATTTGACCAATATTAATCATCAAGATTTTCTCTACTTTAAATTTGGCGGTGATTATACGTGATCTCTGATATGCTTTCGCTAGTTTCATTCATATTTTTACATTCTAGGAGACATCGTTGATCACCGTTGATAAACAAGATGCGATAACACTCAAAATTAACCATGCAATGGCGAAGACCAAAAAGCTCGACATGGACGTTTATCTATTCATTCCCGGTGAACTCGGACTCACTCCCGAAGTACTTTCTGAAAGTGCCTTTTTCTACAGCTCAATTACTCAAAAGCGCGCCTACTACAGTGACAAGACACTGTTACCTTTGGTACACAGTCGCTTGGCAAAACGTGGACGCTTATCAACGACACAGTATCGTGTGAGTTTGAGTTTGTTCGCATATCAATATGTTATTGCTTTAGATAAAGCCGTGAGCAGCTTAAATAAGACTGATAGTGACGACGTAACAGCGGATGAGGTTGATGAAGTCATTGAGCTCGCGTTAGACATCTTGAAGAAGCTTCGCCGAAGTATTCCTTATGAAGAAAACCTCAAACGCTACTACGCAAACATTGATAACTATCTTTCTTGGTACACAGAGCAAAAATTCTTATCTCTGGTCTCTCATATGCCGCGTGGCAGTGAGTACTCGACGATAAAAGAGCGACTCTTGACGCTGTGTGACAAAGAGACAGCCCATCGTAAACTTAACCGCTATAACTCAGCCAAAGTTCGTGAAGACGTAACGCGCCTGAGTAACAAGATGCGACTGCTGCGACGTTTGATAGAACACCCTATCGTACTCAAGGAGAAGACCACCTCCATGGGTAAAAACGTTAAGCGTGCAGTTAAAGGTATTGCGACAGGCTTAGTCATGGTGGTCGTGACGACAACCGTCATATTGGCTCGTGATTTTCTAGGAGAGATTACCGCTTCTTTCATCGTGTCGATGTCATTTATCTACGCACTGCGTGAAATATTTAAAGATGACTTGAGAGACATCCTTTGGCGTTGGCTTCGTAAAGGCAAACCCAAGTGGAAGCGTCGCTACTTTGACCCAACAACCAATAAATCTGTCGGCCACAAGCTTGAATGGTTGGACTATGCGAACTTTTCCAAGTTAGCTGACCGTATTCAATCAATACGTAAGAAACGTGTCGTTCAGCGTGAAGAGCAAGTCTTGCACTATCGTTCACATACCGAGATGTCGACGTCAACATTCATGAGTGGTTACGAGGAGACTCGTGAAACGTTATCGATCAGCCTGAGAGCGCTGACACGCTTGATGGACAAGGGATCAAATAACGTATATCGCCTGAATGAAGGGCAAGTAAGCCGTGAGTCTGTCGAAAAGCGTCACCTGCTCAACCTGATCATTAAAGAGAACAATCACGATACTGAACCGACCTATTACCGTTGGAAAATCGTAATGAACCGTTCAAAGATCGTTGATATCGAGCAAATCACTCAAGAGTCATAGCGTTGTTACGGTATGTGGATACTAGATTCACATACCGCCCTTCCACTCATTCAACGATTGCCTTCTGTTGAATTATGATCTTCAGATTCCGCCCAACCTTATACTTCCGAGCTATTTTCTAGAAGGAACTTTCTTAATCGAAAGCGTCAGCGTGAACTCCGCCATTGGTTCGTCGCCATGCAAAGACGGACAAGTCGCGATTATGGTCACGGGTTGATTCACACGCTCGCCAGTAGACATAGTTTCAGCCAGCATAGTGTTGATCAGCTCACCATCGTTACAAGTGAAGTGTACGTCACCTTCCGGGCGCTTCAAGAAGTTACCTGTCACCTCTTTGAATGCCAGCGAGATCTTTTCGCCTTGCTGCTGGGATTTACTCATTGCAAGAAAGCCTCCCGCCACATCAGCACCTACAGCTAACACACCAAAGTACATGCTATTGAGGTGGTTCTTAGTTCGTCTTTTGAGAGGAATTTTCACTTCAACATGATGATTATCCAGCGCGAGCAGCTTTGGTCGGCATAGCCAGATCAGAGGCACTTTGAAAAAGCCAAACATGCTCAAGTAGAAATTTGCTTTTTGTAGAGGGGTCAACATTCGAGTTACCTAGTCAAATAAGTCATCAGACCAGTTAATCGATTAGCGCTAGAGATGTCAAAAAAATGTTACAAAAAAGAGATGTCATCGCATAATGATATCTCTTTCATTCTCAAAGCTTTATTGCTTTAAATAAACTCATACAGCAAGTTGATTTATTTAGACAATAAGCTGGTCTATGCAGTAACGACTGTCTCTACACCGTCAAGATCAGCGATGAAGCCTTGTAGACGCGGGTAGTCCACCAAGCCTTGAGTCACAAGCAGGATGGGCTTCTTCGCGTTCAGCGTTGCTTTAACAATCATACTCAACAAGGTAATAACTGCCTCGTTTTGTGGATCAAAAGCGTGTTGCTGAGCTTCATTGTGCTTGTCCACGCCTAAAGTGAAAGACGCTAAGCTATCAACGTTCACTACAACACCATCAAAGTAATGCAGCAATCTTTCGCTCAGTAGCACTGCAGACGGCACATCGCACGAGAACAGTACTTTCAAACCATTAAGGCCTCGCGGTAAGCCTTGCTCTGCAAGCAAATCAATAATCTTAGCGGCATCGCTTAATGCTCGTACATACGGTACAACCACTTCAACGTTAATACCCTGCTCTCGCAACGCTTTAATTACCTGACACTCTAAAGCGAATGCTTTGCTGTACTCTGATGTTGCATAACGAGCAACCCCTCGAACACCTAGTGCCGGGTTTATCTCTTCGGCTTCACAGCTACCACCAAGTAGTGAACGGAAGCCATAGCTGTCAGCATTACTTAACGCGATACGAACAGAGGTATGATTTGGCTGAACGGCAGCTTGGATGGCAATCACTAAGGTCGAAACAAAATGCTCATCGACTGTTTTATCGCCAAGGATCGCATCTAAAGAGGTTTTTTCGATATCAGTCAGTGTATCTAAATGACTTTCAATACTTGGGTGATAGAAGATACGATCCATAACCAATTCAGATAATGAAACGTATAAGTGGTTAGAATTATTATTATCGTTGTAAGAAGGCAGCACATCACCTAAGACTAGTTCTGGGTGCAAAGTGCTTTGATTTTCTTGAGTCATTGCTGCTCCAGCATTTTTATGTTGTGTTCAAACGAAAATACCGATAGCTGCCTGTTAATACAAGTGAAAATCCCTTATTTGGCGCTGGCCTGCTGATAAAAATAAGAATATTAGCAATAACAGAGATAACTTTGACTTAAGAGAGTTTATTCCTCTGTTCAATTCCGTTATCTTAACCACTTCGCAATAGAATAAAAAAGCCATCACATGCCATTAAAAACTGATGAGTTGAGAACCCAAGCTCTGGGTCCTATGCCAACTCCTGCCGAACTAGGCAATGCACATCCTATTACTGACGACGTTGCTGAGCGCATTAAAAATTCTCGCCGCCAAATCGAAGATATTCTAACGGGTCGTGATAACCGCCTATTAGTTATCGTAGGCCCTTGCTCTGTTCACGATACAGAAGCGGCACTTGATTACGCTGAGCGTCTAAGTCAGATTCAAGACCAGTACAAAGGTGAACTGTTCGTTGTAATGAGAACCTACTTCGAGAAACCTCGTACTGTTGTAGGTTGGAAGGGTTTGATTACCGATCCTAACCTTGATGGGTCATATGCACTTGAAACAGGCTTGAACAAAGCTCGTAAGCTTCTACTAGATATCAACAAGCTTGGCCTAGCTACCGCGACTGAATTCCTTGATATGATCACCGGTCAGTACATCGCAGACCTTATCACTTGGGGCGCAATTGGCGCTCGTACGACTGAATCTCAGATTCACCGTGAAATGGCTTCTGCACTGTCTTGCCCAGTTGGTTTCAAGAACGCAACTAACGGCAACATCAAAATTGCTATTGATGCGATTCGTGCTGCGCATGCATCACACTACTTCTACTCTCCAGATAAGAACGGCCGTATGACGGTTTACCGTACTTCTGGCAACCCATACGGTCACGTAATTCTACGTGGTGGTGATAAAGGCCCTAACTTTGATGCTGAATCTGTAGATAACGCATGTAAGCAACTGGCTGAATTCGATCTACCTCAACGTTTGGTTGTAGACTTTAGCCACGCTAACTGTCAGAAACAACACCGTAAACAGTTAGAAGTTGCACAAGACATTTGTGAGCAAATCAAATCTAACAAGAATCAAATTGCAGGCATCATGGCAGAAAGCTTCATTGTTGAAGGCAACC
Organism: Vibrio sp. QJM3NY_39; assembly: GCF_057785895.1. Lineage (NCBI taxonomy): Bacteria > Pseudomonadati > Pseudomonadota > Gammaproteobacteria > Vibrionales > Vibrionaceae > Vibrio > Vibrio sp. QJM3NY_39. The sequence continues at coordinate 1,898,643 of NZ_CM173505.1, forward strand.
AGCCAATGACAGATATCAACAACCTAGAATACGGCAAGTCTATTACTGACCCATGCCTAAGCTGGGAAGATACTGCAACAATGCTAGATATGCTTGCAACAGCAATTAAAGATAGAAACTTAGCTTAAGGAAATAACACAATGCCATCATTTGACATTATCTCTGAAGTAGAAGCAGTAGAACTGCGTAACGCGGTAGACAACGCAAACCGTGAACTGTCGACTCGTTTCGATTTTCGCGGCGTTGAAGCAAGCTTTGATTACAAAGATGAATCAGTAAAATTGACTGCTCAAGACGATTTTCAACTGAAGCAAATGCGCGATATCCTTCGTAGCAACCTAACAAAGCGTAATGTTGATCCTAACGCGATGGAAGCGAAAGCGGCAGACCAAACAGGTCGCACTTGGCACCAAACGGTTATCTTTAAGCAAGGCATCGAAACGGATGTCGCTAAGAAAATCGTTAAGCTAATCAAAGACAACAAAGTTAAAGTTCAAGCTTCTATCCAAGGCGACAAAGTTCGTGTAACCGGTAAGAAGCGTGATGACCTACAAGCTGTTATGGCTCTAGTTCGCAGCGGTGAACTTGGTCAACCTTTCCAGTTTGACAACTTCCGTGATTAATTTTTGAGTTTGAGCGACCGCTTATTTGGGTTGCTCATTCATCAGCACAATGTCGTGTTCGAAATAGCAAAAAGCCACTTCTTTGGGAAGTGGCTTTTTATTTATCGGGTCATTCTTATTCAGCGTCTCTAGCCGATTTCAAACAACTAGAAAGCGCTCACTTCAACTAAAATCTATCAACTCAACTGAGCACTTTGGCAACAGACAGTTTAAGGTCTTTGCCGGCCAGTAAATTGAACTCAACACTCGCTGGTGGAATAAAGACACACACTCGCAATTTCTCGGCCCTCGCTTGCTCAAGCTTGGTCGACAGCTCTCCACTGTCAGCATAACCTTCTCTTTCTGCGTCTCGGCGGCATAGGTCAACAAATTCAAACGGACAATCGCTCGGTGAAAGCACTAACTCAGCTTCTTGCATCAAACGGAGGGCCTTCATAGGTAATAACTCAACGTCTTGCTCAAATTCAATCCAAGTTACCTGACCTTCATTATCAACTTGCTCCGTCAGCGACTGTTGATAATACGATTCAAGTTGCTCCCTATCCGTCACTTGGTTGATAAAACTGGATGCCAAAAAGCGTTCCCAGAATTTGCGGCGTTCATCAACCGTAGGAAAGGACTCTTTAATCGAATTGCGTTTTGATGCACCAAAGTCTGCGATCAAACCAATATTCTGAGGCAAGACGGTTTCGAGTTTTTCTCTAATATTTCTCACTAAAACAGGTGATGCGCCCCCACTTGAGATCGCAATTTGGATTCTTCCGCGATTTATCATTGAAGGAGTGATGAAGTCACAATAGGGTAAGTCATCGACCACATTGACAAGAATACCCATTTTTTTTGCATCATTATATACTTGATGATTTAGGTTTGGGTTGTCTGTTGTTGCCCACACTTGTAAGTAGTTTTTCGAGATAAGTTGTGAAGAGTAAAAATTTTGAATCCAATGTAATTTATTATCATCGACAAGCTGCTTTAAGTAAGGCTCTACCTTTGGGGACACTAACGTGACATCCGCCCCAGCTCTTAACAAGCTATCGACTTTTCGGCAAGCAACCTCACCCCCACCTACCACTAAGATCGGCTTATTTTCTACATCTAAAAACATTGGGAAATAACGCATGTTCTTCCTTGAGGTGACTTCAATAACTATTCAGCCATGCTACCAAATTTGGAGCATATTAATAACTATCCAAGTGCAATAAAAATATTTATTCACCAAATTTCAATCTTTTTGAAGTTTAATGTTTCATCATTGTGACATTGATTCAGAATATTAACCTAGTCAATTGTCAATATAAAAATCTAAATCTCGTTGCACCAACAGTGTGAAGCGCTGCACTATTTACATTAAGTTAACATTTGGTCATTCTAATTGTGTTCGGATTTGTGATTTCATTCAAAATTCTTTTTAAATTATACATTTGTGAAAGTACGGATCCTTTCCTAACCTTATAAATAGTTGTTTAAATCGCACACAGTTTCATTTGCAAAATGCAACCAGTTTGATTTGAGTAACAAGGTCATAGAAAACTAAACACATATAGAAAAACTCAAATGAGCACGAGTATCAGGTGTCACCTGGTTAACAAGGAAGGATACAAATGACAAATAAACTAACACTTCTTGCTTCAGTAGTAGCTGCATCAACTGCGATGATGGCAACATCAGCATCAGCGGCAGAAAGCACTCTGGACAAAGTCACATCTCAAGGCTTTTTAACTTGTGGTGTAAGTACCGGTCTTCCAGGGTTCTCTAACCCTAACTCAAAAGGTGAATGGGAAGGAATCGATGTTGAGTATTGTCAAGCGCTTGCAGCGGCTGTACTCGGTGACAAAACTAAAGTTAAGTATGTACCTCTAACAGCAAAAGAGCGTTTTACCGCGCTTCAATCTGGCGAAATCGACGTACTATCTCGTAACACAACATGGACACTACATCGTGACACTGCTCTAGGTCTGAACTTCGTAGGCGTTAACTACTACGATGGTCAAGGCTTCATGGTTAAGAAAGCACTCGGTCTTACAAGTGCCCAAGAACTTGATGGCGCTTCTGTATGTGTTCAATCAGGTACAACAACTGAACTTAACCTAGCCGATTACTTCCGAAACAGTGGCATGTCTTACAAGCCAGTGGTATTCGATACGGCAGCACAAACATCTAAAGGTTTCGACGCGGGTCGTTGTGATGTGCTAACGACTGACCAATCTGGTCTATACGCACTTCGCCTAAACTTAGCTGATCCTAAATCTGCACAGGTACTTCCTGAAATCATCTCTAAAGAGCCACTAGGCCCTGTTGTTCGTCAAGATGATGACAAGTGGTTCAACGTTGCTAAATGGACACTTTCAGCAATGATTAACGCAGAAGAGTACGGTATCTCTTCTAAGAATGCTGACGAAATGCTTAAGTCAAAAGATCCAAACATCAAACGTATTCTTGGTGTAGACGGTCCTAAAGGCAAAGGCCTTGGTATTCGTGACGATTGGGGTTACCAAGTCATTAAACAAGTTGGTAACTACGGTGAGAGCTTCGAACGTACTGTTGGTACAGGTTCACCACTACAGATCTCTCGTGGCGTAAACGCACTATGGAATGCGGGCGGCTTTATGTACGCTCCACCAATCCGTTAATAAATTTACAAGCATCAATTAGGGCGGACTTTTCCGCCCTATTTATTAAATGGATTTGAGGTTATAGCAGTATGAAACCTAATGAAACTATTTCTCCAGCTCAGGCAAAGCCACAGCCCAAAAGTGCCAACCTTTTTTACAACCCCACTTTTCGCTCAATTGTTTTCCAAATTCTCGCTGTCGGGGCCCTTTGTGCTTTCTTCTACACCATTGTAAATAATGCACTCACTAACTTAGATTCCCGTGGTATCGCCACTGGTTTTGATTTTTTATCCCAAGAAGCTGGTTTTGGTATCGGCTTAACACTGATTGAATACGACGAAACATTCTCATACGGTCGTACATTCTTTATCGGTCTTCTCAATACCGCTTTGGTTTCTGTACTCGGCATCATGTTAGCCACGGTACTGGGCTTTAGTATGGGTATTGCAAGGCTCTCGTCAAATTGGTTAGTTAGCCGATTTGCAGCTATCTATATTGAGATATTCCGAAACATCCCTCTTCTGTTGCAAATCTTTTTCTGGTATTTCGCCGTTCTACAAGCCTTACCTTCTGCTCGTCAAAGTATGAGCCTTGGTGAAGCCATTTTCTTGAACGTACGTGGTTTGTACTTCCCTGCACCAGTGTTAGAGCAAGGCAGTAGCATCGTGATCGCATCATTGATTACTGGTGTCATCGCTACTTTTGTTATCAACATCTGGGCTAATAACAAACAAAAGCTAACTGGCCAACAAACACCAATGTTGCGAATTGCTGCGGCACTGATTGTGGGCTTACCGTTGGTAACTTACTTTGTTATGGGCATGCCTATCTCTGCGGAGTACCCAGTTTTGAAAGGGTTTAACTTCAAGGGCGGTATTAGCATCATTCCTGAATTAGCAGCGTTGATGCTTGCTTTAAGTATCTACACAGCAGCGTTCATCGCCGAGATTGTGCGTTCAGGTATTAACGCGGTAAACCATGGGCAAACAGAGGCTGCGATGTCTCTAGGTCTCCCTAGAACACGAACGCTCAAGTTGGTGATTATTCCACAAGCATTAAGAATTATCATTCCACCATTAACCAGTCAGTATTTGAATCTGACCAAAAACTCATCACTTGCGATGGCCATTGGTTATCCCGATCTTGTGTCTGTATTTGCAGGGACAACATTGAACCAAACTGGACAAGCTATCGAAGTAATCGCGATGACAATGGGCGTCTACCTGACTCTAAGCCTATTAACATCCGCTCTAATGAACATATACAACCGCAAAGTAGCGTTGGTGGAGAGATAAGATGAGTACACATCAATTTCAACCTGATCTTCCGCCTCCAGCGAATACTGTTGGACCTGTCGGTTGGTTAAGAAAAAATCTATTTAATGGACCAATTAACAGTGTCGTCACTGTGGTCCTTGGTTATTTTGCTTTCACTTTATTGTGGGCAATAGCAGATTGGGCATTCATTAATGCTGATTGGATTGGAACAACACGCGATGCCTGTACTAGCGACGGTGCTTGTTGGGTTTTCATTAGTGTTCGTTGGGACCAATTCATGTACGGCTTTTATCCAGAAGCTGAACTGTGGCGCCCTCGCCTTTTCTACGCAACGTTAGCTATTTTTGTCGTTTTGTTAGCTTACGAAAAAACACCTAAGCGCACGTGGATTTGGTTGTTCTTCGTAAACATCTACCCGTTTATCATTGCTGGCTTATTATACGGTGGTGTATTTGGACTAGAGGTTGTTGATACCCATAAATGGGGCGGTCTACTGGTTACGCTGATCATAGCACTTGTTGGTATTGTAGTGTCACTTCCTATTGGCGTTGCATTGGCACTTGGGCGTCGTTCAGAGATGCCGATCATCCGCAGTATGTGTACCGTTTACATCGAAATTTGGCGTGGTGTACCGCTGATTACGGTTCTATTTATGGCCTCGGTAATGCTTCCGCTCTTTTTATCAGAAGGGATGGAAACCGATAAACTGATCAGAGCGCTGGTTGGGGTAGTACTATTCAGTGCGGCTTATATGGCAGAGGTAATCCGCGGCGGTTTGCAAGCAATACCAAAAGGTCAATATGAAGCCGCTGATGCTTTAGGGTTGAGCTACTGGAAAAAAACAGGGCTTATCATTCTACCTCAAGCTCTTAAAATCACGATTCCTTCAATTGTGAATACCTTTATTGGTTTGTTCAAAGATACCAGTCTGGTTTTGATTATCGGTATGTTTGATGTATTGGGAATTGGCCAAGCCGCGAATACCGATCCTGAATGGCTTGGGTTTTCAACAGAAAGTTATGTATTTGTCGCGTTAGTGTTCTGGGTGTTTTGTTTTGGCATGTCGAGATACTCGATTTGGCTAGAAAACAGACTTCACACCGGTCACAAACGATAATTAACAAGATCAAGGACGTATTATGACGCAGCAAACAGAAAACAACTCTCAAGGTCTTATGATCGAGTTAAAAGACATGAACAAGTGGTACGGTGAGTTCCACGTTCTTAAAAACATCAATTTGGAAGTTAGAAAAGGCGAAAAAATTGTTATTTGTGGCCCTTCTGGTTCAGGTAAATCCACGATGATTCGTTGTATCAACCGGTTAGAAGAGCACCAAAAAGGTCATATCTTCGTTTCAGGTAATGAACTGACTGAAGATCTGAAGAACATTGAAGCCGTGCGCAGAGATGTAGGTATGTGTTTTCAACACTTCAACCTATTCCCTCACCTAACGGTATTAGAAAACTGTACTCTGGCCCCTATTTGGGTGAAGAAGATGCCGAAGGAGGAAGCTGAAGCCATCGCGATGAAATTCCTCGAACGTGTAAAAATCCCTGAGCAAGCGGATAAATTCCCAGGACAGCTTTCAGGTGGCCAACAACAACGTGTGGCAATCGCTCGTTCTTTATGTATGAACCCTCAAGTCATGTTGTTTGATGAACCAACATCGGCACTCGACCCGGAAATGGTTCGTGAAGTACTAGACGTTATGGTTGAGCTTGCCGAAGAAGGCATGACGATGTTGTGTGTAACGCACGAGATGGGTTTTGCTAAAGAAGTTGCCGACCGCGTTATCTTTATGGATGCAGGTGAAATCATAGAAGAGAACAACCCTGTCGACTTCTTTGAAAACCCACAATCGGACAGAACGCAGAACTTCTTGAGCCAAATCTTGCACCATTAATGTGTTATGATGCATAAACTATAGAGGCGGCTTAGGTCGCCTCTTTATTTTTCAAGGTTATAGTTAGTTTTTCAAAGGTTATAAATCATTAACCAGTAACTATAAAAGTTTGAACATCGAGTATTAGCGACACTTTATACGTCATTAGAAACACTTTGTTACACCTTAAGAAACACTTAACCGACTATTTTGATTATTATTTTAGGTATACAAAAGGAATGAAAGACTTGATTTTTCGAACTTTCAGCCCCATAAATGTACTAATAACTATTGAAGTCACCTTACGAGGAAGATTATGAACAGCCCTATGTTTTCACGCACAGCATCTCAAGAAAGTGCTCTGCAAACCAATAAAGTGTTGCGTAACACCTACGCACTACTGTCTATGACACTACTTTGGTCTGCTGTAGTAGCAGGCGTATCTATGGCGATGAACCTTCCTCGCCCTGGTCTTATCATTATGCTAGTTGGTTTCTACGGCCTACTGTTCCTAACAGAAAAGAACCGTGACAACAGCATGGGTCTAGTCTTCACATTCCTATTTACAGGTTTCTTAGGCTACACCATTGGTCCAATCTTAAACATGTACGTTGGCGCAGGTATGGGTGATGTCATCCTTACTGCACTTGGTGGTACAGCATTAGCATTTATGGGTGCATCAGCTTACGCACTGACGACTAAACGTGACCTTTCATTCCTTAACGGTATGCTAATAGCTGGTTTTGTTGTTCTGCTAGTAGGGATGGTTGCAAACATCTTCCTACAAATGCCTCTACTGTCGTTAGCAATGAGCGGTATGTTCATCCTATTCTCGACTGGTGTTATTTTGCTAACAACGCAAAGCATCATCCGCGGCGGTGAAACAAACTACATCTCAGCAACGATTAGCTTGTATGTTTCTATCTACAACATCTTCATCAGCCTACTAAGCATCTTAGGTATTATGAACAGCAACGACTAATCATAGTTCGTTCAAAATTGAGCCCAAGAGCCTGTCTCTTGGGCTTTTTTGTATCTATAGTTGCAATATTCCTAGAGATAACGACGATATTTCTTGAGAAAGGCAAACGTGGTCATGTACCCTATTTACTGAGTTAAACTGATTCTGGACTAAACATGTTTGAATATAATGGCAAACAAATTGAAACCGACGCTCAAGGCTACCTATTGGACTACACACAATGGGAAGAAGGTATGATTGAGATTCTTGCTCAAGACGAGGCGATTGAACTGACTGATGCGCACTTAGAAGTGGTACATTTTGTAAGAAGCTTTTACGAAGAGTTCAAAACCTCTCCGGCTGTTCGTATGCTCGTTAAAGCGATGGAAAAAGCGCACGGCCCAGAGAAAGGTAACAGTAAGTACCTATTCAAATTGTTCAAGAAAGGCCCCGCTAAACAAGCAACCAAGCTCGCGGGTTTACCTAAACCAGCAAAATGCTTGTAAAGCTTAAACAGCTTTAGGTTACTCTCAAGGTAAAAAGACAAATACTGTAGTGCGCTAGCTACAGTATTTTAAACTCATCTATACGTACATCCTGTCGCTCACTTTCTTTAACTCGATGCATCACTACTTGGTCTACTGTCGCACTCGAAGGGCCAATATCGAGCCATGCGTGGAACTTCTCTATTTCCTTACCCTTTCCGACAGCTAACACTTCAACTCTGCCATCATTTAGGTTTTTTGCATAGCCTGAAATGCCCAGAGCTTGTGCCTGCCTACTGGTGTGATAGCGAAAACCAACACACTGAACTACGCCTGATACGACAAAAATATATTGTGAACTTTCCATAACGTTGCCTCATAAATTGTATGAATGATATAGTTGCGACTCTATTCATTCACCGCTTATTGGTGGACTTACTTCGAGTATAACGATTATGAAAGAAATCCCATTTCGTTGGATTGACAAATATCTCATTCACCTAAAAATCCAAGAAAAGTTCTATCTACTCTTCTTATTACCTCTTCTCGCCCTGGTTATATTAACTCTTGTTTTAGATAGCGCCGCAGACTCTTTACTTGCTCATCTTTATCAAGAAGAAATGCTCTTGATGAAAGGACTTATCGAAGCGGGTCAACTGACGAAAGATCAAGTTGCTCAACTTGTCAGTAATTCTGAAACCATCTCTTTAGGCTATGGTGTTGGTTCCGTCTCAGTTATGAACGGTGCATTCAGCTTGGTTGCGAACCATGACCAAAACTTATGGTCAGCTCTATCTACGACTCAGGTTTCAATTATCGCAGTAACCCTAACGCTTATCGCGCTAGGTGTTTACTACATCATGACTTTCATCGGTGGCGCAATGTTCTCTATGAACAAAGCGTTAAGCACGCTAGCGAGTGGTGATCTCACCTGCCGTATGAACTACTTCCTTGTTCGTGATGAGTTCAGTGAAATCGCAATTACTATTGATAAAGTAGCAGAACGTGAACAAAACATGGTTCTATCAATCCAAGAGTCTGTCGCACTCATGCAGCAGATCAGTTCTGACTTAAACCAGTCGACACAACAGAGCTCAGACATCTCGGGTAACCAACAAGAACACCTGAATAGTTTAGCAAGTGCAACGGAACAAATGGCAGCTACGATTCGTGAAGTCGCTACCCTTGCTCATGAGTCTAGCTCTCAAACTATGGACGCTCGCGGTGTTGCACAGAGTGGCCAAGTAAAAGTTTCAAATACATTGGAATCTATCTCAAGCCTATCTCAAGAAATTCAATCAGCTTCGCAGGCGGTAGAAGAGCTTGATGCTAACGCAGCGCAAATTGATGAAGTGGTCGCAACCATCAATGGCATCTCTGAACAAACTAACCTATTAGCCCTGAATGCTGCCATTGAGGCTGCACGTGCTGGCGAGCAAGGTCGTGGATTTGCTGTTGTTGCCGATGAAGTCCGTGCCCTTGCCGGCCGTACTCAACAAGCAACGGTTGAAATCCAGAGCATGATCGAATCATTACAACGTAACAGCCAATCACTGACAAAATTGATGGAAGTGACTGTTAGCAATGCTAACGAAGGTCAAACATTGATGTCGGAAGTAAACGTTGAGATCGGCTCGTTAGCTGAAAAGAACCAATCTATTTCTGATAGCAGCACTCAAATTGCTACTGCTGCTGAAGAGCAAGGTGTTGTTGCTGACAACATTGCACAAAGTGTTGAAGAGATTCGTCATCAATCAGACAGCATCTGTGAAATGATCAGTAAGAGTAATGTAAATGTTGACCAACTTCGTAAGCAAAGCGATACGATGGAAGGTTTGCTGACAGGTCTTAAAGCTTAATACTGACATCTAACCACTATGTGTTAATTAGTCATTGCTAGGGCTGCTTCTGCAGCCCTTTCTTATTTGCTTTTCCCTTGCACTTCCCCGACAATACCCCTCCTTCAAATTCAACAAACAGAGTAAATTATGACTCCTTCAATTCATCTAGCTAAAGGCCGAGATAAATCACTACGCCGTAAACACCCTTGGGTATTTTCACGCGGTATCGATAAGGTCGAAGGCGAACCACAACAAGGTGAAACTGTAGACGTATATGCTCAAAATGGTCAGTGGCTCGCAAAGGCAGCTTACTCACCAGAATCTCAAATTCGCGCTCGTGTTTGGACATTTGAAAAAGAAGAAATCAATAAAGCGTTTTTCATCAAAAGATTTAAAGACGCACAATCACTACGTGACGATATCATCAAACGTGACGGCCTAACGGGGTACCGATTAACAGCGGCTGAATCTGACGGCCTGCCAGGTATTACTATCGACAAGTACCAAGACTTCTTAGTTTGCCAACTACTGAGTGCTGGCGCAGAATTCAACAAAAGCGTTATCGTTGAAGCTTTAGTTGAATGCTTCCCTGAATGTAATATTTACGAACGCTCTGACGTAGCTGTTCGTAAAAAAGAAGGTTTAGAGCAAACCGTCGGCGTACTGCATGGCGAAGAGCCACCTAAGTCAGTAGTCATTGAAGAAAACGGCGTGAAGATCAGCGTGAACATTATGGAAGGCCACAAAACGGGCTTCTACATGGATCAACGTGATAGTCGCAAAGAATCTATGAAGTACGTTAAAGGCAAAGATGTCCTTAACTGTTTCTCATACACCGGTGGCTTTGGCCTTTACGCACTTAAAGGCGACGCGAAGCGTGTGATCAACGCAGACGTATCTCAACTTGCTCTTGATACAGCTAAGTTCAACGCTGAACTTAACGAGTTTGATATCTCGAAAAAGCGTGCTGTATTCCTAAACGCTGACGTATTCAAACTACTTCGAGAATACCGTGACCAGGGCACTAAGTTTGACGTAGTGATCATGGACCCACCAAAGTTTGTTTCAAGCAAGAACAACCTAACTTCAGGCGCTAACGGCTACAAAGACGTTAACATGCTAGCAATGCAAATCCTGAAGCCAGGTGGAACACTACTCACCTACTCTTGCTCAGGTTTGATGGGGGCTGACTTATTCCAAAAGATCATTGCTGATGCCGCTCTAGATGCAGGCAGAACAGTGAAGTTTGTTGAACGCTTCGAGCAAGCTGCCGATCACTTGATCGATACAGCTTACCCAGAAGGTTTCTACCTAAAAGGTTTTGCTTGTAAGGTTCTCTAATTTTAGAGCTTTAGAATCTAGCTTTTATAGCAAAACAGACGTATTAAAAAAGGGCCTTTCGGCCCTTTTGTCTAATTGTTTATGTCAGGAATATTTATAATATCGTTTAATAAACCACTCACGTTGGTAATACTCCCACTTTCAATGTAATCACTGAACTGGGAGCCAACACCTTGAATAATAACTTCTTGACTGTTGCCACCATCATTGATTGTGAGCTTTAGGTCTGCATTTGATAAATTATCACTGGCTTCAAGTGTTAAATCTACCTTATTAGCTTGAAGTAAACTGTCTATGGTATCGTTTGAATCAGTATGTAGTAAGTCTGAAATATCAATTTTATCCTTACCCTTCGTGAAATCAGTGATTATATCCTGCTCTCCATTGCGAATATCAATCTTGCTGTTAGACGTATCTTGGTCAACAAACTTGAAGATGTCGTCATCACCACCACCGGTTAAGATGTCATCACCCAAACCACCGATCAAAATGTCTTCTCCATATCCACCAGTTAAGCGATCCTCTCCCGATCCACCTCTTAAACCATCATTGCCTTCGCCACCATCTAATACATCATTACCTGACCCACCATAGATAATATCAACGCCACCTTGGCCATAAATAGAATCGTCACCACCACCACCATGCCCGAGATCAATATAAGCATTTGAAGATGCAGTCAGCGTTGTGAAACTACCAGATTCAAGACCACCTTGTAAGTGTGAGCTGTCACTACCTTGACTAAAGGTCTCATCTAAAAGATTTTGAGCATTATCTAATTTTTGTTGGTGGGAAGCGTCATTATCAAGACCATTTACATGACTATCGCCAAGATAAATAGTGTCATCACCAGAGCCAAGATATACGTCATCACCTGCAGAGCCAACATCTATCACTAAGCCAGCTCTTGTGTCATCAAAGTCAAAAGCCTTACCTACTTGACCAGATGGGGACCATTGAGTGTTTTCCAATTGCGTTTCCGCCCATACTACTTGAACCGAATCAACAACATCTCCCTCAGACTTCACATCGATAATAGGTGGAGCCGTTATATTGAATTGAATTGAGCTTGTACTCGTATCACCATCGCTATCTACAAGTGTATAGCTAAAGTTAAATGTAGTATCTACAGTTACACTAGCGCCATAAAATTCGTATGCGCCAGTTTCCAAGTTAACAATAATAGAGTGTTCATTATCAACAAATACAGAAAGAGTATTGCTTGAACCATCAAATGAGTGTTTAGAAGATAAATTAACTGAAGGGTTAGTTAGATCACTTCCATTAAATAAATAAACTACGCCATCTATTTCAATTCTCTGAACATAACCGCCATCAGCACCAAAGCCTCCTATTACTCCATTACCGTTGTCAAGGATATTACCTTCTATAGCTTTGATAACTGACTGTAGGAGTACAGGTGGTAGTTGAGTGATATCCTCTACAACGACAGAGTCGACCTGTTGTTTATTTAAGCCATCATAGGCGACATCGTCTAAATCTGATGTTGGTGCAGCACTTCCCATCCCGTAAGCTAAAGCGGTAATTCCATTTTCCTTTAGGTGTTGTTCCCAAGCTTGTACGTTATCAGCAGCATCATGATTGTCGGATGGCTCCCCATCGGATAAGAAATAACTAACATTGGTTGCACCATCAAGTCTATCACTTGAATCAAGGTCCCATGCAACATCTGCCTTTTCTAAAGCTCTATCATAGAAAGTTCCATTCTTTGGGTTTGACAAATTATCGATAACAAGAATTGCCTGAGCGACTGTCATCCATACTGAGCCCTGCTGCTGTTGGACATTTGCTCCATTACTAAACAAAACAATTTGAACTTTTGTCTCGCCATTAGCTTCGTACTCTCTCAGTAGTTTAATCGCAGATTCCTGCATAACACTAAGTCGGTCTATATCTAACCCATCATTTGGATCTGCGTCCCACGACATAGAGCCTGACATATCAAGAACTAGCTGTACATTTGAGTTTGAAAGAATCTCTGGATTCAAATCATGGACTATTGACTCAGCGAGTGGACTATCATCCTCAACAATTATAGAAATTGAGCCGCTACCCGTAAGAGTTCCGTCAGAAGCCTTAACTGGTATCTCGAATGAAATTATATCTTCACCTGATGGGTCATCATGTTGAAGCCCGGAACTAAGCTCGACGTTATAGTTACCATCATCATCAATTACAACAGTGATGATGGTTTCATTTAGTGTTGAATTATTAGCGTCAGTATTTGCACTACCAATTAAAGTTTGTCCATCTGACGACACAGACCACTCAACTAAGGTTCCATTACTAGTATAAATATTGCTTGTTGGTTCAACTAAACTCACTTCTAACATATCGCCATTATTGTCTTGTAATGAAATTACCCCAGAATATGACGAGTTATTAGTTAAATCGGAACCATTGGTAATACCAATATCATCTTGTAACCCAGTCAATAACCCTTCTTCGGCAATCCTTGCTTCACTAGTACCTACGTCAGGCCTTTGTGGTAACTCTAACACTGTAAGGACTAAGTCAGCAGTGGTTGATGCTGTATCAGAATTACTAACTTCAGTAGCAGTAGCGGTTATTGAATAATTATAAACCCCGGGAACATCTACAATTACGGATAAATTGTCCATATCTAAACTAGATATATCAACGCCACTATTTGAAGTAACAACCATTGTAACCGAACCATCAGTAATCTGTGTACCAATTGGAAGACCAGATAATGATAGGGATAATACTTCCGAGCTATCGATATCGTTCAATGCAGCTTCAAAGTCAGGCAGAGCTATAAAGCTATCTTCAAACCCTTGAGAGTCAGCTTTAACAATTTCCAAATTGTCTAAAATTGCACCTACACTACTACTAGCTTGTGTATCTGCTGAAACAAGTAATAGACGATAATTACCGCCAACATCTGATGGTAGTACAACTGTTTGATCTCTCAACCAATCCTCATCATTAGGTCTAAATTCATAAAGAACTGTCTCCTGACCTGTATCCATATTGATCCAAACAACATTGAGATCGGAATTCCCATTTGAAATTGAATTATCACGACCGCTGATATCAAAACTGAACGAATAGTATTGCCCTTGTTCCACATCGATATCCGTATAAACAACGTCATCAACGTTGTTATATTCTATTTCTAAAACAGTATTTGTTGAGTCACCGCCAGAACGATATGTTGACTCTCTACCAACTTCGACACGGTTACCATTACTGCTATGCCACTCTCCTACAGTTCCGGGGCCGAATACTTGGTTGATATTGACACTACCCCAACTTCCGGAATAATTTGTATCATCAAAGTCAATTGCCGCTGTAACGTTATCGCTATTTACAGTCAAAGTCGGAGCGTCTGCAACGGCAGAAATATCAATAGACATTATCGAACCGCCACTGACATTTACCCCATCAGATGCATAGAAATTGAATTTGGTATAATCACCTAAATTATTCCCGGAAGTTCCTTCGTCATCAAGCATTGACGTACTAGATTCGTCCGAAATAGGAACAAAAACTAACTTGCCTGAGTCAATTTCTGATTGAGTGATTTCATACCCATCAGCCCCAATAACCGGCCCTGTTAGTTCGACCCATAAGTTCCCGTCAAGATAATAAAGAGTTCCAGAAGCAGGTTCACTTGTAATTACAATCGTTAAATTAGACGAGTCCTGATCTACCACATTAAAGTCTGACGACTTAAATGTGTACGTTGTATCTTCTATCCCCACAACGTGGGAGCTTGAAACATTAGGTGCATCGTCGTTATCGATGATGGTCGCTGTGCCTGACTCCCCACCGACATTCAACGTGAACGTTTCATTCGCTTCGTCGATCGTGTCTTCTGTGGTCGCCACGGTCGCCGTGAACTCCGTCACGCCCGCTGGGACGGTGATCTTGCCTGTAACGGCATCGTAAGTGATGCCCGGGTCGCTGAACGTCACGTTCGACAGGTCTGTGTCGTAGTCGTCGCTGCCCGCTGTGCCGTTCGACAAGCTGAAGTCGTAAGTTTGCGCCGACGTACTTTCATTACTCAGCGTCACGGTGAACGTCGCACTATCGCCTTCATCTACCGCATTGCCATCCGCGTCAACCGCCGCACTCACACTGCTGATGGTCGGGGCATCGTCATTATCGATGATGGTCGCTGTGCCTGACTCCCCACCGACATTCAACGTGAACGTTTCATTCGCTTCGTCGATCGTGTCTTCTGTGGTCGCCACGGTCGCCGTGAACTCCGTCACGCCCGCTGGGACGGTGATCTTGCCTGTAACGGCATCGTAAGTGATGCCCGGGTCGCTGAACGTCACGTTCGACAGGTCTGTGTCGTAGTCGTCGCTGCCCGCTGTGCCGTTCGACAAGCTGAAGTCGTAAGTTTGC
This sequence comes from Vibrio sp. QJM3NY_39, assembly GCF_057785895.1. Taxonomy (NCBI): domain Bacteria; kingdom Pseudomonadati; phylum Pseudomonadota; class Gammaproteobacteria; order Vibrionales; family Vibrionaceae; genus Vibrio; species Vibrio sp. QJM3NY_39. The sequence goes on from NZ_CM173505.1 coordinate 1,914,067, forward strand.
GCCGACGTACTTTCATTACTCAGCGTCACGGTGAACGTCGCACTATCGCCTTCATCTACCGCATTGCCATCCGCGTCAACCGCCGCACTCACACTGCTGATGGTCGGGGCATCGTCGTTATCGATGATGGTCGCTGTGCCTGACTCCCCACCGACATTCAACGTGAACGTTTCATTCGCTTCGTCGATCGTGTCTTCTGTGGTCGCCACGGTCGCCGTGAACTCCGTCACGCCCGCTGGGACGGTGATCTTGCCTGTAACGGCATCGTAAGTGATGCCCGGGTCGCTGAACGTCACGTTCGACAGGTCTGTGTCGTAGTCGTCGCTGCCCGCTGTGCCGTTCGACAAGCTGAAGTCGTAAGTTTGCGCCGACGTACTTTCATTACTCAGCGTCACGGTGAACGTCGCACTATCGCCTTCATCTACCGCATTGCCATCCGCGTCAACCGCCGCACTCACACTGCTGATGGTCGGGGCATCGTCGTTATCGATGATGGTCGCTGTGCCTGACTCCCCACCGACATTCAACGTGAACGTTTCATTCGCTTCGTCGATCGTGTCTTCTGTGGTCGCCACGGTCGCCGTGAACTCCGTCACGCCCGCTGGGACGGTGATCTTGCCTGTAACGGCATCGTAAGTGATGCCCGGGTCGCTGAACGTCACGTTCGACAGGTCTGTGTCGTAGTCGTCGCTGCCCGCTGTGCCGTTCGACAAGCTGAAGTCGTAAGTTTGCGCCGACGTACTTTCATTACTCAGCGTCACGGTGAACGTCGCACTATCGCCTTCATCTACCGCATTGCCATCCGCGTCAACCGCCGCACTCACACTGCTGATGGTCGGGGCATCGTCGTTATCGATGATGGTCGCTGTGCCTGACTCCCCACCGACATTCAACGTGAACGTTTCATTCGCTTCGTCGATCGTGTCTTCTGTGGTCGCCACGGTCGCCGTGAACTCCGTCACGCCCGCTGGGACGGTGATCTTGCCTGTAACGGCATCGTAAGTGATGCCCGGGTCGCTGAACGTCACGTTCGACAGGTCTGTGTCGTAGTCGTCGCTGCCCGCTGTGCCGTTCGACAAGCTGAAGTCGTAAGTTTGCGCCGACGTACTTTCATTACTCAGCGTCACGGTGAACGTCGCACTATCGCCTTCATCTACCGCATTGCCATCCGCGTCAACCGCCGCACTCACACTGCTGATGGTCGGGGCATCGTCGTTATCGATGATGGTCGCTGTGCCTGACTCCCCACCGACATTCAACGTGAACGTTTCATTCGCTTCGTCGATCGTGTCTTCTGTGGTCGCCACGGTCGCCGTGAACTCCGTCACGCCCGCTGGGACGGTGATCTTGCCTGTAACGGCATCGTAAGTGATGCCCGGGTCGCTGAACGTCACGTTCGACAGGTCTGTGTCGTAGTCGTCGCTGCCCGCTGTGCCGTTCGACAAGCTGAAGTCGTAAGTTTGCGCCGACGTACTTTCATTACTCAGCGTCACGGTGAACGTCGCACTATCGCCTTCATCTACCGCATTGCCATCCGCGTCAACCGCCGCACTCACACTGCTGATGGTCGGGGCATCGTCGTTATCGATGATGGTCGCTGTGCCTGACTCCCCACCGACATTCAACGTGAACGTTTCATTCGCTTCGTCGATCGTGTCTTCTGTGGTCGCCACGGTCGCCGTGAACTCCGTCACGCCCGCTGGGACGGTGATCTTGCCTGTAACGGCATCGTAAGTGATGCCCGGGTCGCTGAACGTCACGTTCGACAGGTCTGTGTCGTAGTCATCGCTGCCCGCTGTGCCGTTCGACAAGCTGAAGTCGTAAGTTTGCGCCGACGTACTTTCATTACTCAGCGTCACGGTGAACGTCGCACTATCGCCTTCATCTACCGCATTGCCATCCGCGTCAACCGCCGCACTCACACTGCTGATGGTCGGGGCATCGTCGTTATCGATGATGGTCGCTGTGCCTGACTCCCCACCGACATTCAACGTGAACGTTTCATTCGCTTCGTCGATCGTGTCTTCTGTGGTCGCCACGGTCGCCGTGAACTCCGTCACGCCCGCTGGGACGGTGATCTTGCCTGTAACGGCATCGTAAGTGATGCCCGGGTCGCTGAACGTCACGTTCGACAGGTCTGTGTCGTAGTCGTCGCTGCCCGCTGTGCCGTTCGACAAGCTGAAGTCGTAAGTTTGCGCCGACGTACTTTCATTACTCAGCGTCACGGTGAACGTCGCACTATCGCCTTCATCTACCGCATTGCCATCCGCGTCAACCGCCGCACTCACACTGCTGATGGTCGGGGCATCGTCGTTATCGATGATGGTCGCTGTGCCTGACTCCCCACCGACATTCAACGTGAACGTTTCATTCGCTTCGTCGATCGTGTCTTCTGTGGTCGCCACGGTCGCCGTGAACTCCGTCACGCCCGCTGGGACGGTGATCTTGCCTGTAACGGCATCGTAAGTGATGCCCGGGTCGCTGAACGTCACGTTCGACAGGTCTGTGTCGTAGTCGTCGCTGCCCGCTGTGCCGTTCGACAAGCTGAAGTCGTAAGTTTGCGCCGACGTACTTTCATTACTCAGCGTCACGGTGAACGTCGCACTATCGCCTTCATCTACCGCATTGCCATCCGCGTCAACCGCCGCACTCACACTGCTGATGGTCGGGGCATCGTCGTTATCGATGATGGTCGCTGTGCCTGACTCCCCACCGACATTCAACGTGAACGTTTCATTCGCTTCGTCGATCGTGTCTTCTGTGGTCGCCACGGTCGCCGTGAACTCCGTCACGCCCGCTGGGACGGTGATCTTGCCTGTAACGGCATCGTAAGTGATGCCCGGGTCGCTGAACGTCACGTTCGACAGGTCTGTGTCGTAGTCGTCGCTGCCCGCTGTGCCGTTCGACAAGCTGAAGTCGTAAGTTTGCGCCGACGTACTTTCATTACTCAGCGTCACGGTGAACGTCGCACTATCGGCTTCATCTACCGCATTGCCATCCGCGTCAACCGCCGCACTCACACTGCTGATGGTCGGGGCATCGTCGTTATCGATGATGGTCGCTGTGCCTGACTCCCCACCGACATTCAACGTGAACGTTTCATTCGCTTCGTCGATCGTGTCTTCTGTGGTCGCCACGGTCGCCGTGAACTCCGTCACGCCCGCTGGGACGGTGATCTTGCCTGTAACGGCATCGTAAGTGATGCCCGGGTCGCTGAACGTCACGTTCGACAGGTCTGTGTCGTAGTCGTCGCTGCCCGCTGTGCCGTTCGACAAGCTGAAGTCGTAAGTTTGCGCCGACGTACTTTCATTACTCAGCGTCACGGTGAACGTCGCACTATCGCCTTCATCTACCGCATTGCCATCCGCGTCAACCGCCGCACTCACACTGCTGATGGTCGGGGCATCGTCGTTATCGATGATGGTCGCTGTGCCTGACTCCCCACCGACATTCAACGTGAACGTTTCATTCGCTTCGTCGATCGTGTCTTCTGTGGTCGCCACGGTCGCCGTGAACTCCGTCACGCCCGCTGGGACGGTGATCTTGCCTGTAACGGCATCGTAAGTGATGCCTGGGTCGCTGAACGTCACGTTCGACAGGTCTGTGTCGTAGTCGTCGCTGCCCGCTGTGCCGTTCGACAAGCTGAAGTCGTAAGTTTGCGCCGACGTACTTTCATTACTCAGCGTCACGGTGAACGTCGCACTATCGCCTTCATCTACCGCATTGCCATCCGCGTCAACCGCCGCACTCACACTGCTGATGGTCGGGGCATCGTCGTTATCGATGATGGTCGCTGTGCCTGACTCCCCACCGACATTCAACGTGAACGTTTCATTCGCTTCGTCGATCGTGTCTTCTGTGGTCGCCACGGTCGCCGTGAACTCCGTCACGCCCGCTGGGACGGTGATCTTGCCTGTAACGGCATCGTAAGTGATGCCCGGGTCGCTGAACGTCACGTTCGACAGGTCTGTGTCGTAGTCGTCGCTGCCCGCTGTGCCGTTCGACAAGCTGAAGTCGTAAGTTTGCGCCGACGTACTTTCATTACTCAGCGTCACGGTGAACGTCGCACTATCGCCTTCATCTACCGCATTGCCATCCGCGTCAACCGCCGCACTCACACTGCTGATGGTCGGGGCATCGTCGTTATCGATGATGGTCGCTGTGCCTGACTCCCCACCGACATTCAACGTGAACGTTTCATTCGCTTCGTCGATCGTGTCTTCTGTGGTCGCCACGGTCGCCGTGAACTCCGTCACGCCCGCTGGGACGGTGATCTTGCCTGTAACGGCATCGTAAGTGATGCCCGGGTCGCTGAACGTCACGTTCGACAGGTCTGTGTCGTAGTCGTCGCTGCCCGCTGTGCCGTTCGACAAGCTGAAGTCGTAAGTTTGCGCCGACGTACTTTCATTACTCAGCGTCACGGTGAACGTCGCACTATCGCCTTCATCTACCGCATTGCCATCCGCGTCAACCGCCGCACTCACACTGCTGATGGTCGGGGCATCGTCGTTATCGATGATGGTCGCTGTGCCTGACTCCCCACCGACATTCAACGTGAACGTTTCATTCGCTTCGTCGATCGTGTCTTCTGTGGTCGCCACGGTCGCCGTGAACTCCGTCACGCCCGCAGGGACGGTGATCTTGCCTGTAACGGCATCGTAAGTGATGCCCGGGTCGCTGAACGTCACGTTCGACAGGTCTGTGTCGTAGTCGTCGCTGCCCGCTGTGCCGTTCGACAAGCTGAAGTCGTAAGTTTGCGCCGACGTACTTTCATTACTCAGCGTCACGGTGAACGTCGCACTATCGCCTTCATCTACCGCATTGCCATCCGCGTCAACCGCCGCACTCACACTGCTGATGGTCGGGGCATCGTCGTTATCGATGATGGTCGCTGTGCCTGACTCCCCACCGACATTCAACGTGAACGTTTCATTCGCTTCGTCGATCGTGTCCTCTGTGGTCGCCACGGTCGCCGTGAACTCCGTCACGCCCGCTGGGACGGTGATCTTGCCTGTAACGGCATCGTAAGTGATGCCCGGGTCGCTGAACGTCACGTTCGACAGGTCTGTGTCGTAGTCGTCGCTGCCCGCTGTGCCGTTCGACAAGCTGAAGTCGTAAGTTTGCGCCGACGTACTTTCATTACTCAGCGTCACGGTGAACGTCGCACTATCGCCTTCATCTACCGCATTGCCATCCGCGTCAACCGCCGCACTCACACTGCTGATGGTCGGGGCATCGTCGTTATCGATGATGGTCGCTGTGCCTGACTCCCCACCGACATTCAACGTGAACGTTTCATTCGCTTCGTCGATCGTGTCTTCTGTGGTCGCCACGGTCGCCGTGAACTCCGTCACGCCCGCTGGGACGGTGATCTTACCTGTAACGGCATCGTAAGTGATGCCCGGGTCGCTGAACGTCACGTTCGACAGGTCTGTGTCGTAGTCGTCGCTGCCCGCTGTGCCGTTCGACAAGCTGAAGTCGTAAGTTTGCGCCGACGTACTTTCATTACTCAGCGTCACGGTGAACGTCGCACTATCGCCTTCATCTACCGCATTGCCATCCGCGTCAACCGCCGCACTCACACTGCTGATGGTCGGGGCATCGTCGTTATCGATGATGGTCGCTGTGCCTGACTCCCCACCGACATTCAACGTGAACGTTTCATTCGCTTCGTCGATCGTGTCTTCTGTGGTCGCCACGGTCGCCGTGAACTCCGTCACGCCCGCTGGGACGGTGATCTTGCCTGTAACGGCATCGTAAGTGATGCCCGGGTCGCTGAACGTCACGTTCGACAGGTCTGTGTCGTAGTCGTCGCTGCCCGCTGTGCCGTTCGACAAGCTGAAGTCGTAAGTTTGCGCCGACGTACTTTCATTACTCAGCGTCACGGTGAACGTCGCACTATCGCCTTCATCTACCGCATTGCCATCCGCGTCAACCGCCGCACTCACACTGCTGATGGTCGGGGCATCGTCGTTATCGATGATGGTCGCTGTGCCTGACTCCCCACCGACATTCAACGTGAACGTTTCATTCGCTTCGTCGATCGTGTCTTCTGTGGTCGCCACGGTCGCCGTGAACTCCGTCACGCCCGCTGGGACGGTGATCTTGCCTGTAACGGCATCGTAAGTGATGCCCGGGTCGCTGAACGTCACGTTCGACAGGTCTGTGTCGTAGTCGTCGCTGCCCGCTGTGCCGTTCGACAAGCTGAAGTCGTAAGTTTGCGCCGACGTACTTTCATTACTCAGCGTCACGGTGAACGTCGCACTATCGCCTTCATCTACCGCATTGCCATCCGCGTCAACCGCCGCACTCACACTGCTGATGGTCGGGGCATCGTCGTTATCGATGATGGTCGCTGTGCCTGACTCCCCACCGACATTCAACGTGAACGTTTCATTCGCTTCGTCGATCGTGTCTTCTGTGGTCGCCACGGTCGCCGTGAACTCCGTCACGCCCGCTGGGACGGTGATCTTGCCTGTAACGGCATCGTAAGTGATGCCCGGGTCGCTGAACGTCACGTTCGACAGGTCTGTGTCGTAGTCGTCGCTGCCCGCTGTGCCGTTCGACAAGCTGAAGTCGTAAGTTTGCGCCGACGTACTTTCATTACTCAGCGTCACGGTGAACGTCGCACTATCGCCTTCATCTACCGCATTGCCATCCGCGTCAACCGCCGCACTCACACTGCTGATGGTCGGGGCATCGTCGTTATCGATGATGGTCGCTGTGCCTGACTCCCCACCGACATTCAACGTGAACGTTTCATTCGCTTCGTCGATCGTGTCTTCTGTGGTCGCCACGGTCGCCGTGAACTCCGTCACGCCCGCTGGGACGGTGATCTTGCCTGTAACGGCATCGTAAGTGATGCCCGGGTCGCTGAACGTCACGTTCGACAGGTCTGTGTCGTAGTCGTCGCTGCCCGCTGTGCCGTTCGACAAGCTGAAGTCGTAAGTTTGCGCCGACGTACTTTCATTACTCAGCGTCACGGTGAACGTCGCACTATCGCCTTCATCTACCGCATTGCCATCCGCGTCAACCGCCGCACTCACACTGCTGATGGTCGGGGCATCGTCGTTATCGATGATGGTCGCTGTGCCTGACTCCCCACCGACATTCAACGTGAACGTTTCATTCGCTTCGTCGATCGTGTCTTCTGTGGTCGCCACGGTCGCCGTGAACTCCGTCACGCCCGCTGGGACGGTGATCTTGCCTGTAACGGCATCGTAAGTGATGCCCGGGTCGCTGAACGTCACGTTCGACAGGTCTGTGTCGTAGTCGTCGCTGCCCGCTGTGCCGTTCGACAAGCTGAAGTCGTAAGTTTGCGCCGACGTACTTTCATTACTCAGCGTCACGGTGAACGTCGCACTATCGCCTTCATCTACCGCATTGCCATCCGCGTCAACCGCCGCACTCACACTGCTGATGGTCGGGGCATCGTCATTATCGATGATGGTCGCTGTGCCTGACTCCCCACCGACATTCAACGTGAACGTTTCATTCGCTTCGTCGATCGTGTCTTCTGTGGTCGCCACGGTCGCCGTGAACTCCGTCACGCCCGCTGGGACGGTGATCTTGCCTGTAACGGCATCGTAAGTGATGCCCGGGTCGCTGAACGTCACGTTCGACAGGTCTGTGTCGTAGTCGTCGCTGCCCGCTGTGCCGTTCGACAAGCTGAAGTCGTAAGTTTGCGCCGACGTACTTTCATTACTCAGCGTCACGGTGAACGTCGCACTATCGCCTTCATCTACCGCATTGCCATCCGCGTCAACCGCCGCACTCACACTGCTGATGGTCGGGGCATCGTCGTTATCGATGATGGTCGCTGTGCCTGACTCCCCACCGACATTCAACGTGAACGTTTCATTCGCTTCGTCGATCGTGTCTTCTGTGGTCGCCACGGTCGCCGTGAACTCCGTCACGCCCGCTGGGACGGTGATCTTGCCTGTAACGGCATCGTAAGTGATGCCCGGGTCGCTGAACGTCACGTTCGACAGGTCTGTGTCGTAGTCGTCGCTGCCCGCTGTGCCGTTCGACAAGCTGAAGTCGTAAGTTTGCGCCGACGTACTTTCATTACTCAGCGTCACGGTGAACGTCGCACTATCGCCTTCATCTACCGCATTGCCATCCGCGTCAACCGCCGCACTCACACTGCTGATGGTCGGGGCATCGTCGTTATCGATGATGGTCGCTGTGCCTGACTCCCCACCGACATTCAACGTGAACGTTTCATTCGCTTCGTCGATCGTGTCTTCTGTGGTCGCCACGGTCGCCGTGAACTCCGTCACGCCCGCTGGGACGGTGATCTTGCCTGTAACGGCATCGTAAGTGATGCCCGGGTCGCTGAACGTCACGTTCGACAGGTCTGTGTCGTAGTCGTCGCTGCCCGCTGTGCCGTTCGACAAGCTGAAGTCGTAAGTTTGCGCCGACGTACTTTCATTACTCAGCGTCACGGTGAACGTCGCACTATCGCCTTCATCTACCGCATTGCCATCCGCGTCAACCGCCGCACTCACACTGCTGATGGTCGGGGCATCGTCGTTATCGATGATGGTCGCTGTGCCTGACTCCCCACCGACATTCAACGTGAACGTTTCATTCGCTTCGTCGATCGTGTCTTCTGTGGTCGCCACGGTCGCCGTGAACTCCGTCACGCCCGCTGGGACGGTGATCTTGCCTGTAACGGCATCGTAAGTGATGCCCGGGTCGCTGAACGTCACGTTCGACAGGTCTGTGTCGTAGTCGTCGCTGCCCGCTGTGCCGTTCGACAAGCTGAAGTCGTAAGTTTGCGCCGACGTACTTTCATTACTCAGCGTCACGGTGAACGTCGCACTATCGCCTTCATCTACCGCATTGCCATCCGCGTCAACCGCCGCACTCACACTGCTGATGGTCGGGGCATCGTCGTTATCGATGATGGTCGCTGTGCCTGACTCCCCACCGACATTCAACGTGAACGTTTCATTCGCTTCGTCGATCGTGTCTTCTGTGGTCGCCACGGTCGCCGTGAACTCCGTCACGCCCGCTGGGACGGTGATCTTGCCTGTAACGGCATCGTAAGTGATGCCCGGGTCGCTGAACGTCACGTTCGACAGGTCTGTGTCGTAGTCGTCGCTGCCCGCTGTGCCGTTCGACAAGCTGAAGTCGTAAGTTTGCGCCGACGTACTTTCATTACTCAGCGTCACGGTGAACGTCGCACTATCGCCTTCATCTACCGCATTGCCATCCGCGTCAACCGCCGCACTCACACTGCTGATGGTCGGGGCATCGTCGTTATCGATGATGGTCGCTGTGCCTGACTCCCCACCGACATTCAACGTGAACGTTTCATTCGCTTCGTCGATCGTGTCTTCTGTGGTCGCCACGGTCGCCGTGAACTCCGTCACGCCCGCTGGGACGGTGATCTTGCCTGTAACGGCATCGTAAGTGATGCCCGGGTCGCTGAACGTCACGTTCGACAGGTCTGTGTCGTAGTCGTCGCTGCCCGCTGTGCCGTTCGACAAGCTGAAGTCGTAAGTTTGCGCCGACGTACTTTCATTACTCAGCGTCACGGTGAACGTCGCACTATCGCCTTCATCTACCGCATTGCCATCCGCGTCAACCGCCGCACTCACACTGCTGATGGTCGGGGCATCGTCGTTATCGATGATGGTCGCTGTGCCTGACTCCCCACCGACATTCAACGTGAACGTTTCATTCGCTTCGTCGATCGTGTCTTCTGTGGTCGCCACGGTCGCCGTGAACTCCGTCACGCCCGCTGGGACGGTGATCTTGCCTGTAACGGCATCGTAAGTGATGCCCGGGTCGCTGAACGTCACGTTCGACAGGTCTGTGTCGTAGTCGTCGCTGCCCGCTGTGCCGTTCGACAAGCTGAAGTCGTAAGTTTGCGCCGACGTACTTTCATTACTCAGCGTCACGGTGAACGTCGCACTATCGCCTTCATCTACCGCATTGCCATCCGCGTCAACCGCCGCACTCACACTGCTGATGGTCGGGGCATCGTCGTTATCGATAATGGTCGCTGTGCCTGACTCCCCACCGACATTCAACGTGAACGTTTCATTCGCTTCGTCGATCGTGTCTTCTGTGGTCGCCACGGTCGCCGTGAACTCCGTCACGCCCGCTGGGACGGTGATCTTGCCTGTAACGGCATCGTAAGTGATGCCCGGGTCGCTGAACGTCACGTTCGACAGGTCTGTGTCGTAGTCGTCGCTGCCCGCTGTGCCGTTCGACAAGCTGAAGTCGTAAGTTTGCGCCGACGTACTTTCATTACTCAGCGTCACGGTGAACGTCGCACTATCGCCTTCATCTACCGCATTGCCATCCGCGTCAACCGCCGCACTCACACTGCTGATGGTCGGGGCATCGTCGTTATCGATGATGGTCGCTGTGCCTGACTCCCCACCGACATTCAACGTGAACGTTTCATTCGCTTCGTCGATCGTGTCTTCTGTGGTCGCCACGGTCGCCGTGAACTCCGTCACGCCCGCTGGGACGGTGATCTTGCCTGTAACGGCATCGTAAGTGATGCCCGGGTCGCTGAACGTCACGTTCGACAGGTCTGTGTCGTAGTCGTCGCTGCCCGCTGTGCCGTTCGACAAGCTGAAGTCGTAAGTTTGCGCCGACGTACTTTCATTACTCAGCGTCACGGTGAACGTCGCACTATCGCCTTCATCTACCGCATTGCCATCCGCGTCAACCGCCGCACTCACACTGCTGATGGTCGGGGCATCGTCGTTATCGATGATGGTCGCTGTGCCTGACTCCCCACCGACATTCAACGTGAACGTTTCATTCGCTTCGTCGATCGTGTCTTCTGTGGTCGCCACGGTCGCCGTGAACTCCGTCACGCCCGCTGGGACGGTGATCTTGCCTGTAACGGCATCGTAAGTGATGCCCGGGTCGCTGAACGTCACGTTCGACAGGTCTGTGTCGTAGTCGTCGCTGCCCGCTGTGCCGTTCGACAAGCTGAAGTCGTAAGTTTGCGCCGACGTACTTTCATTACTCAGCGTCACGGTGAACGTCGCACTATCGCCTTCATCTACCGCATTGCCATCCGCGTCAACCGCCGCACTCACACTGCTGATGGTCGGGGCATCGTCGTTATCGATGATGGTCGCTGTGCCTGACTCCCCACCGACATTCAACGTGAACGTTTCATTCGCTTCGTCGATCGTGTCTTCTGTGGTCGCCACGGTCGCCGTGAACTCCGTCACGCCCGCTGGGACGGTGATCTTGCCTGTAACGGCATCGTAAGTGATGCCCGGGTCGCTGAACGTCACGTTCGACAGGTCTGTGTCGTAGTCGTCGCTGCCCGCTGTGCCGTTCGACAAGCTGAAGTCGTAAGTTTGCGCCGACGTACTTTCATTACTCAGCGTCACGGTGAACGTCGCACTATCGCCTTCATCTACCGCATTGCCATCCGCGTCAACCGCCGCACTCACACTGCTGATGGTCGGGGCATCGTCGTTATCGATGATGGTCGCTGTGCCTGACTCCCCACCGACATTCAACGTGAACGTTTCATTCGCTTCGTCGATCGTGTCTTCTGTGGTCGCCACGGTCGCCGTGAACTCCGTCACGCCCGCTGGGACGGTGATCTTGCCTGTAACGGCATCGTAAGTGATGCCCGGGTCGCTGAACGTCACGTTCGACAGGTCTGTGTCGTAGTCGTCGCTGCCCGCTGTGCCGTTCGACAAGCTGAAGTCGTAAGTTTGCGCCGACGTACTTTCATTACTCAGCGTCACGGTGAACGTCGCACTATCGCCTTCATCTACCGCATTGCCATCCGCGTCAACCGCCGCACTCACACTGCTGATGGTCGGGGCATCGTCGTTATCGATGATGGTCGCTGTGCCTGACTCCCCACCGACATTCAACGTGAACGTTTCATTCGCTTCGTCGATCGTGTCTTCTGTGGTCGCCACGGTCGCCGTGAACTCCGTCACGCCCGCTGGGACGGTGATCTTGCCTGTAACGGCATCGTAAGTGATGCCCGGGTCGCTGAACGTCACGTTCGACAGGTCTGTGTCGTAGTCGTCGCTGCCCGCTGTGCCGTTCGACAAGCTGAAGTCGTAAGTTTGCGCCGACGTACTTTCATTACTCAGCGTCACGGTGAACGTCGCACTATCGCCTTCATCTACCGCATTGCCATCCGCGTCAACCGCCGCACTCACACTGCTGATGGTCGGGGCATCGTCGTTATCGATAATGGTCGCTGTGCCTGACTCCCCACCGACATTCAACGTGAACGTTTCATTCGCTTCGTCGATCGTGTCTTCTGTGGTCGCCACGGTCGCCGTGAACTCCGTCACGCCCGCTGGGACGGTGATCTTGCCTGTAACGGCATCGTAAGTGATGCCCGGGTCGCTGAACGTCACGTTCGACAGGTCTGTGTCGTAGTCGTCGCTGCCCGCTGTGCCGTTCGACAAGCTGAAGTCGTAAGTTTGCGCCGACGTACTTTCATTACTCAGCGTCACGGTGAACGTCGCACTATCGCCTTCATCTACCGCATTGCCATCCGCGTCAACCGCCGCACTCACACTGCTGATGGTCGGGGCATCGTCGTTATCGATGATGGTCGCTGTGCCTGACTCCCCACCGACATTCAACGTGAACGTTTCATTCGCTTCGTCGATCGTGTCTTCTGTGGTCGCCACGGTCGCCGTGAACTCCGTCACGCCCGCTGGGACGGTGATCTTGCCTGTAACGGCATCGTAAGTGATGCCCGGGTCGCTGAACGTCACGTTCGACAGGTCTGTGTCGTAGTCGTCGCTGCCCGCTGTGCCGTTCGACAAGCTGAAGTCGTAAGTTTGCGCCGACGTACTTTCATTACTCAGCGTCACGGTGAACGTCGCACTATCGCCTTCATCTACCGCATTGCCATCCGCGTCAACCGCCGCACTCACACTGCTGATGGTCGGGGCATCGTCGTTATCGATGATGGTCGCTGTGCCTGACTCCCCACCGACATTCAACGTGAACGTTTCATTCGCTTCGTCGATCGTGTCTTCTGTGGTCGCCACGGTCGCCGTGAACTCCGTCACGCCCGCTGGGACGGTGATCTTGCCTGTAACGGCATCGTAAGTGATGCCCGGGTCGCTGAACGTCACGTTCGACAGGTCTGTGTCGTAGTCGTCGCTGCCCGCTGTGCCGTTCGACAAGCTGAAGTCGTAAGTTTGCGCCGACGTACTTTCATTACTCAGCGTCACGGTGAACGTCGCACTATCGCCTTCATCTACCGCATTGCCATCCGCGTCAACCGCCGCACTCACACTGCTGATGGTCGGGGCATCGTCGTTATCGATGATGGTCGCTGTGCCTGACTCCCCACCGACATTCAACGTGAACGTTTCATTCGCTTCGTCGATCGTGTCTTCTGTGGTCGCCACGGTCGCCGTGAACTCCGTCACGCCCGCTGGGACGGTGATCTTGCCTGTAACGGCATCGTAAGTGATGCCCGGGTCGCTGAACGTCACGTTCGACAGGTCTGTGTCGTAGTCGTCGCTGCCCGCTGTGCCGTTCGACAAGCTGAAGTCGTAAGTTTGCGCCGACGTACTTTCATTACTCAGCGTCACGGTGAACGTCGCACTATCGCCTTCATCTACCGCATTGCCATCCGCGTCAACCGCCGCACTCACACTGCTGATGGTCGGGGCATCGTCGTTATCGATGATGGTCGCTGTGCCTGACTCCCCACCGACATTCAACGTGAACGTTTCATTCGCTTCGTCGATCGTGTCTTCTGTGGTCGCCACGGTCGCCGTGAACTCCGTCACGCCCGCTGGGACGGTGATCTTGCCTGTAACGGCATCGTAAGTGATGCCCGGGTCGCTGAACGTCACGTTCGACAGGTCTGTGTCGTAGTCGTCGCTGCCCGCTGTGCCGTTCGACAAGCTGAAGTCGTAAGTTTGCGCCGACGTACTTTCATTACTCAGCGTCACGGTGAACGTCGCACTATCGCCTTCATCTACCGCATTGCCATCCGCGTCAACCGCCGCACTCACACTGCTGATGGTCGGGGCATCGTCGTTATCGATGATGGTCGCTGTGCCTGACTCCCCACCGACATTCAACGTGAACGTTTCATTCGCTTCGTCGATCGTGTCTTCTGTGGTCGCCACGGTCGCCGTGAACTCCGTCACGCCCGCTGGGACGGTGATCTTGCCTGTAACGGCATCGTAAGTGATGCCCGGGTCGCTGAACGTCACGTTCGACAGGTCTGTGTCGTAGTCGTCGCTGCCCGCTGTGCCGTTCGACAAGCTGAAGTCGTAAGTTTGCGCCGACGTACTTTCATTACTCAGCGTCACGGTGAACGTCGCACTATCGCCTTCATCTACCGCATTGCCATCCGCGTCAACCGCCGCACTCACACTGCTGATGGTCGGGGCATCGTCGTTATCGATGATGGTCGCTGTGCCTGACTCCCCACCGACATTCAACGTGAACGTTTCATTCGCTTCGTCGATCGTGTCTTCTGTGGTCGCCACGGTCGCCGTGAACTCCGTCACGCCCGCTGGGACGGTGATCTTGCCTGTAACGGCATCGTAAGTGATGCCCGGGTCGCTGAACGTCACGTTCGACAGGTCTGTGTCGTAGTCGTCGCTGCCCGCTGTGCCGTTCGACAAGCTGAAGTCGTAAGTTTGCGCCGACGTACTTTCATTACTCAGCGTCACGGTGAACGTCGCACTATCGCCTTCATCTACCGCATTGCCATCCGCGTCAACCGCCGCACTCACACTGCTGATGGTCGGGGCATCGTCGTTATCGATGATGGTCGCTGTGCCTGACTCCCCACCGACATTCAACGTGAACGTTTCATTCGCTTCGTCGATCGTGTCTTCTGTGGTCGCCACGGTCGCCGTGAACTCCGTCACGCCCGCTGGGACGGTGATCTTGCCTGTAACGGCATCGTAAGTGATGCCCGGGTCGCTGAACGTCACGTTCGACAGGTCTGTGTCGTAGTCGTCGCTGCCCGCTGTGCCGTTCGACAAGCTGAAGTCGTAAGTTTGCGCCGACGTACTTTCATTACTCAGCGTCACGGTGAACGTCGCACTATCGCCTTCATCTACCGCATTGCCATCCGCGTCAACCGCCGCACTCACACTGCTGATGGTCGGGGCATCGTCGTTATCGATGATGGTCGCTGTGCCTGACTCCCCACCGACATTCAACGTGAACGTTTCATTCGCTTCGTCGATCGTGTCTTCTGTGGTCGCCACGGTCGCCGTGAACTCCGTCACGCCCGCTGGGACGGTGATCTTGCCTGTAACGGCATCGTAAGTGATGCCCGGGTCGCTGAACGTCACGTTCGACAGGTCTGTGTCGTAGTCGTCGCTGCCCGCTGTGCCGTTCGACAAGCTGAAGTCGTAAGTTTGCGCCGACGTACTTTCATTACTCAGCGTCACGGTGAACGTCGCACTATCGCCTTCATCTACCGCATTGCCATCCGCGTCAACCGCCGCACTCACACTGCTGATGGTCGGGGCATCGTCGTTATCGATGATGGTCGCTGTGCCTGACTCCCCACCGACATTCAACGTGAACGTTTCATTCGCTTCGTCGATCGTGTCTTCTGTGGTCGCCACGGTCGCCGTGAACTCCGTCACGCCCGCTGGGACGGTGATCTTACCTGTAACGGCATCGTAAGTGATGCCCGGGGCGCTGAACGTCACGTTCGACAGGTCTGTGTCGTAGTCGTCGCTGCCCGCTGTGCCGTTCGACAAGCTGAAGTCGTAAGTTTGCGCCGACGTACTTTCATGACTCAGCGTCACGGTGAACGTCGCACTATCGCCTTCATCTACCGCATTGCCATCCGCGTCAACCGCCGCACTCACACTGCTGATGGTCGGGGCATCGTCGTTATCGATGATGGTCGCTGTGCCTGACTCCCCACCGACATTCAACGTGAACGTTTCATTCGCTTCGTCGATCGTGTCTTCTGTGGTCGCCACGGTCGCCGTGAACTCCGTCACGCCCGCTGGGACGGTGATCTTGCCTGTAACGGCATCGTAAGTGATGCCCGGGTCGCTGAACGTCACGTTCGACAGGTCTGTGTCGTAGTCGTCGCTGCCCGCTGTGCCGTTCGACAAGCTGAAGTCGTAAGTTTGCGCCGACGTACTTTCATTACTCAGCGTCACGGTGAACGTCGCACTATCGCCTTCATCTACCGCATTGCCATCCGCGTCAACCGCCGCACTCACACTGCTGATGGTCGGGGCATCGTCATTATCGATGATGGTCGCTGTGCCTGACTCCCCACCGACATTCAACGTGAACGTTTCATTCGCTTCGTCGATCGTGTCTTCTGTGGTCGCCACGGTCGCCGTGAACTCCGTCACGCCCGCTGGGACGGTGATCTTGCCTGTAACGGCATCGTAAGTGATGCCCGGGTCGCTGAACGTCACGTTCGACAGGTCTGTGTCGTAGTCGTCGCTGCCCGCTGTGCCGTTCGACAAGCTGAAGTCGTAAGTTTGCGCCGACGTACTTTCATTACTCAGCGTCACGGTGAACGTCGCACTATCGGCTTCATCTACCGCATTGCCATCCGCGTCAACCGCCGCACTCACACTGCTGATGGTCGGGGCATCGTCGTTATCGATGATGGTCGCTGTGCCTGACTCCCCACCGACATTCAACGTGAACGTTTCATTCGCTTCGTCGATCGTGTCTTCTGTGGTCGCCACGGTCGCCGTGAACTCCGTCACGCCCGCTGGGACGGTGATCTTGCCTGTAACGGCATCGTAAGTGATGCCCGGGTCGCTGAACGTCACGTTCGACAGGTCTGTGTCGTAGTCGTCGCTGCCCGCTGTGCCGTTCGACAAGCTGAAGTCGTAAGTTTGCGCCGACGTACTTTCATTACTCAGCGTCACGGTGAACGTCGCACTATCGGCTTCATCTACCGCATTGCCATCCGCGTCAACCGCCGCACTCACACTGCTGATGGTCGGGGCATCGTCGTTATCGATGATGGTCGCTGTGCCTGACTCCCCACCGACATTCAACGTGAACGTTTCATTCGCTTCGTCGATCGTGTCTTCTGTGGTCGCCACGGTCGCCGTGAACTCCGTCACGCCCGCTGGGACGGTGATCTTGCCTGTAACGGCATCGTAAGTGATGCCCGGGTCGCTGAACGTCACGTTCGACAGGTCTGTGTCGTAGTCGTCGCTGCCCGCTGTGCCGTTCGACAAGCTGAAGTCGTAAGTTTGCGCCGACGTACTTTCATTACTCAGCGTCACGGTGAACGTCGCACTATCGCCTTCATCTACCGCATTGCCATCCGCGTCAACCGCCGCACTCACACTGCTGATGGTCGGGGCATCGTCGTTATCGATGATGGTCGCTGTGCCTGACTCCCCACCGACATTCAACGTGAACGTTTCATTCGCTTCGTCGATCGTGTCTTCTGTGGTCGCCACGGTCGCCGTGAACTCCGTCACGCCCGCTGGGACGGTGATCTTGCCTGTAACGGCATCGTAAGTGATGCCTGGGTCGCTGAACGTCACGTTCGACAGGTCTGTGTCGTAGTCGTCGCTGCCCGCTGTGCCGTTCGACAAGCTGAAGTCGTAAGTTTGCGCCGACGTACTTTCATTACTCAGCGTCACGGTGAACGTCGCACTATCGCCTTCATCTACCGCATTGCCATCCGCGTCAACCGCCGCACTCACACTGCTGATGGTCGGGGCATCGTCGTTATCGATGATGGTCGCTGTGCCTGACTCCCCACCGACATTCAACGTGAACGTTTCATTCGCTTCGTCGATCGTGTCTTCTGTGGTCGCCACGGTCGCCGTGAACTCCGTCACGCCCGCTGGGACGGTGATCTTGCCTGTAACGGCATCGTAAGTGATGCCCGGGTCGCTGAACGTCACGTTCGACAGGTCTGTGTCGTAGTCGTCGCTGCCCGCTGTGCCGTTCGACAAGCTGAAGTCGTAAGTTTGCGCCGACGTACTTTCATTACTCAGCGTCACGGTGAACGTCGCACTATCGCCTTCATCTACCGCATTGCCATCCGCGTCAACCGCCGCACTCACACTGCTGATGGTCGGGGCATCGTCGTTATCGATGATGGTCGCTGTGCCTGACTCCCCACCGACATTCAACGTGAACGTTTCATTCGCTTCGTCGATCGTGTCTTCTGTGGTCGCCACGGTCGCCGTGAACTCCGTCACGCCCGCTGGGACGGTGATCTTGCCTGTAACGGCATCGTAAGTGATGCCCGGGTCGCTGAACGTCACGTTCGACAGGTCTGTGTCGTAGTCGTCGCTGCCCGCTGTGCCGTTCGACAAGCTGAAGTCGTAAGTTTGCGCCGACGTACTTTCATTACTCAGCGTCACGGTGAACGTCGCACTATCGCCTTCATCTACCGCATTGCCATCCGCGTCAACCGCCGCACTCACACTGCTGATACTCACGCTCGGAACAGGACTAACCCCAACATCAACCGTAATGGTATCTGTACCACCTTTTCCGTCATCAAGAACAACTGTAAAGCTATCGCTGCCGTTGTAGTTCTCGTCTGGGGTATATGTCCAATTGCCATTTTCGTCAACGACTACTGAGCCATTCGATGGTTCTGTGCCTTTGCTAAACGTTAACTGATCGTTATCTGCATCGGTTGCAGTGAGTGATCCACTTACTGGAGTATCTTCATCTGTGGTGACAGAGACATCTTCACCGACAGGTGAGTCATTAATAGGAGTAACACCGACATTAACGGTTATTGTGTCTGTGCCGCCTTGGCCGTCAGAGACTTCTACCGTAAAGCTGTCATCACCGTTGTAGTTTTCATTGGGTGTATAAGTCCAATCGCCGTTTTCATCAACGACGACTGTGCCGTTCGAAGGATCTGTAGCTTTAACAAAAGACAGAGAATCGCCATCTTCGTCTGAAGCCGACAAGGTTCCGTTTACTGGCGTATCTTCATTTGTGGTAAAAGAGACAGTGTCACCGATAGGTGAGTTGTTGTTATCAACAAAAGTGGGATCGGCATTAGGTTGCTCAAACGAACGGAAGGCATCTAGAAGACTCAAGCTTTGAGTACGAGACATACCCAGTGCTTCAAAACCCGTAGTCACGAACTCTGTACCAGGAATGGTTTCTTCACCATCACGTTCAATAGTTCCGCTAGAAGCCAAACTAGAACCATTCTGACCAGCAGCGGTAGCGAACTCTTCACCTAACTCTGTTGGGTCTTGACCTTCTTCCAATGCAGCAAAAATATTCGCTATGTCTTGGTCAAGTTCAACTTCCCCACCTTCTTCTGGTGAAAAACGCTTTACTGATACCTGAGGTTCATTGGATCCGTTCTGGGATTCAAGAACGACATCCCCTGTTTGTAGTGGTTGGCCTTCTTCTAAGACTTTAATCGTACCATCTACCGAGATAACAATGCGCTGGCCAAGTGCTAATGCACCACCCAAATTCAATGTTGTCATGTCCATATAAACCCCTAAAAAAGCATTTCTTGTCATTAACGTCAAAATAGTGACATTATATTTATAATATTAGTTAAAATATAACACTTAAAGTCATATAATTCCTAGTTATGAATCTAGTATTTAACAACTTGAGTGACAAGCTAATGACGGTGATCACATCGCATAACAATCTTAGTGCTCACACCAGTAATATAAGTTATTGTGTTTGCGGAAAATAATAGATTTAAAAACGTAAGATTGACGTGTATAAAAACACCATAAAACGCACGCTGATCGGTTAACATTTTGACAACCATTTGCGAACGCCAGCTTAGCGATCGTAATTTTTTTGGCGGTTCATCTAAATTTCGTATATAACAGCACAAATTCAAGACTTAGATGCGAGCTAACTTTAGGGAGATGCACATTGAATAGGCTTCAAAAGACAACATTAGGGTTAGCTATAAGTATGAGCTTACCGACGACAGCACAAACCCTTGAGCAAGCCGTTGCGTTCACTTTAGAAAGTAATCCTGAAATCAAAAGTGCTTATAACGAATATGTCAGCAAGCGATATCTTAATGATGCTTCTGGCGGTGCTTATCGTCCAAGTATAGACTTGGATGGAGGTATTGGTTACGAACATACCGATCTAGCAACTAACTCAAGCACGACCGATCTGACTCGGAAAGAAGCGACAATTACGCTAACTCAGCTTATCTGGGATGGGGCTAATACATCGAATGATATTGACCGTACCGCGGCAGATGCGGAATCAGTGCGTTATCAATTGATATCTAATGCTCAAGATATCGCATTAGAAGTGACCAAGGTTTATCTCGATGCGGTAAAAGCTTATGAAGTGCTTTCACTCTCTGAAAACAACCTCGCAACCCACAAAAAAATATACAGCGATATTCGCAAGCGTGTTGAATCAGGTATTGGCTCAACGGCAGATATGTCACAGGTAGAAGCACGTATTGCTAAAGCGCACGGTAATTTACTTGCGGCGCAAAACAACCTTTTTGACACTCATACACAATTCAAAAGGCTTGTGGGTCAATCTCCGTTAGGCTTAACCTTCCCTCGTGCAGATGCAGGCGCTATCCCTTACACGGTTGATGGCGCATTAGCAAAAGCGTTTAATCAGCACCCAGTAATTAAGATTGCACAAGCCGATGTAGACTCAGCGAAATTTCAATACAAGCAATCTAAGAGCACCAACTACCCAACGGTTTCTTTTGAAGCCGCTCAAACCTGGCGCGATGATGCCGGTGGCACTCCAGGCAGCAGTGACGAGTTTTCTGCGATGGTTCGTTTAAGATACAA
Organism: Vibrio sp. QJM3NY_39; assembly: GCF_057785895.1. Classification (NCBI taxonomy): domain Bacteria; kingdom Pseudomonadati; phylum Pseudomonadota; class Gammaproteobacteria; order Vibrionales; family Vibrionaceae; genus Vibrio; species Vibrio sp. QJM3NY_39. The sequence goes on from NZ_CM173505.1 coordinate 1,934,808, forward strand.
CCTTTACAACGGCGGTTCAGACCAAGACCGTGCAGAAAGTGCCGCTTATCAACTAAACAAAGCGAAAGACCTCCGCGAGAGTACTTACCGTAATGTAGAAGAGAGCTTGCGTCTTTCATGGAGCGCACTTGATTTAACCGTTCAACAGAAAGAGTTTTTATCTGACCACGTAGACTCGGCATCAGACACCGTTATCTCTTATGAGAAACAATACCGTATCGGTAAACGTACCCTTCTTGATTTGCTTAACACCGAGAACGAACTATTCGAAGCCCGTAAGGGCTATCTGGATGCCAAGTACGACGAACAATACGCGAAGTACCGAGTAATGAATGCAACAGGAAACCTGTTAACTGGGTTACGCGTCGAAACCCCTCAAGAATGGAATGAAAAGGTAGAATACTAATGAAGCTGATAAAGACTGTATTTCCGCTTTGTCTCATGATTGTCTCTGCCAACGTTTTAGCTGAAACAAGCAATGAAGAATTTGAATATCGGGCTCTTCCAGACATCACGCAAATTTATGATCTCGAAGATGATGATAATGACGGCGTAATTAACGCGCGAGATCTATGTCCCGATACGCAAATTGGTGCAGAGATCGATAACGACGGTTGTGGTTCATATTTTGAATCGTCAGAAAAGAAAGAGCTCCACATACTCTTTGCTAATAACTCTACGGAAATTAACCCTGTTTTCCTAGGGCAGATACGCCAGATGGCTGCATTTTTGAAGCGTTACGAGGGTACATCGATTGAGTTGCAAGGTTATGCCAGTAAAGTGGGCAATGCCAAACACAATTTAAAACTGTCAAAAGAGCGAGCATCCCACGTAAGGCGAGCCCTTATCAGTAATGGTATTCAACCATCTCGAGTCAACATCGTGGGTCATGGTGATTCTGAATTCAGCAGTGATGACAGCCAAATTAATCACGCACTACATCGAAAAGTTGTCGCTTCCGTTGTTGGATTTAAAGGCAACATCAAAGAAGAGTGGCACATCTTCACCAAAATAAAAAAGTAGGATCTATCCTGCGCTTACCATACTGAAACGTGATCTTTAGTTAACGTTTCAGTATGGTGATAATTCCTTGAATAGCATGTACCTAAGCCGTCTATAATGTTAATCTTGCCTCGTTATCAACATAGAGAATTAATCCATGAGCAAACTAACAGCTGATACTCAAGCAAATCTAGAACTTTTCGTTTCTGAAACACAAGAAACTAAACTGGTATGGGGCCTTCGTAATGAAGAAGGTTGGCTAGCATGTGACTCAAGTGAATTCGAAAGCAGCGAAGTGATGCCTTTTTGGTCTTCAAAAGAAGACGCTCAGACTCACAACGTTGAAGAGTGGGCTGACTTCGAAGTATTAGAAATTCCACTAGATATCTTTGTAGAAGATTGGTTACTGACTCTAGCTGAAGACGGCGTTCTTGTTGGTACTAACTGGAATGCAACATTAGAAGGCAAAGAACTTGAGCCTTCTGACCTAGCGAAATTATACATCTAATTTCCGATATCGGTCGTGCGAACAGTACGACCGATACACCTCTGATAAATATCAACAAATTAGAGACTTACCTCGCATAACCTCCTACTTATTCCATTCAAAAATTGAAGCAACATCAAACTAATAATAGAATATCGTTCTTTATCTTATAGATAGTTTCTTGTGACTCACTCTGTTTTTATTACCCTTCTACTGTTCATTAGCTTTTATTCTCATGGCCAAGTATCAACACAAGATCGTCACCAGGGCTCTCCTTTCAACTCATCTAATTTGGATTCAAACACGACTCCAAATACTGATTGGAATGCACTCTACCTCTCGACTCTAACTCATTCCCCATCGCGTGCGTTAAACATTCTGCAAACACGTTATACGAGCTCAACAACATACGGGGATAAGCTTTACCTATCGTCTCTTCTATATCAATACATGAGCCACCGAGATCAGCCATTCTATGGAATCGCTTCAAACGACCGCGAATACCAAGCAATCGAAGAAACGTTTATTTCTGCATTGATGAAAGACGGCCAAGGCCAATATGACGAAGCGCAACAAGGCTTTTTAAGCCTATTAGCCAAAATGCAGTCGCGCAGTGATTTGACTGGAAGAGCCCTACTAAAGTACCAACTATGTCGATCTCTGAACGAGCAAGCAAAATACCATCAAGCGAATTATTACTGTTCTGCACTTCAATCGGACTTACACGACATCGCAGATCCAGTATTGCCTAAATTTGGAACTTATCGAGTCATCGCCAACAATCACCATTTTCGTAGCGACTATCAAGCAGCATTAAGCACCTACCTCGCACTGATCAATGTGTTCCCACAAGGACATGATATTTCCGGTATCTATAACGATGTGGGTAATTTGCTCAGAGAGCTCAAGCAATACGACAAATCAGCGCAGTACCTAGAACAAGCGCTCGAACTCAGAGCCGATGCTTCAGATTTGATGAAAGCTCAAGTACATCATAGCTTGGCTGACTTGTATCTTAGTCAAGGTCAAAGCAACCTAGCGATTTCCCACTTTAAGCAAGCCAAAGTACTGTTGAGTACCTCATCTCATAACTACGGCATCGCTCTGACAAACCTTGGTTTAGGCAAAGCCTACACACAAACCAACAACTATGATTTGGCGAGAGACTATTTAGTCGAGTCTCTGTCCGACTCCAACGCACTAAACAACGATGTCATTCGCATCAACGCGTACTTAGCGATCAGCGACATGTTCGAAGAAAGGAAGCTAACTCAGGAAGCATTGAATTATGCACAGCAAGCTTTAGAGTTGGCTGAGCAAGTCACAAGGCATAAGTACATTGCCAAAGCCCTTCTTCAGCTTTCTGACATTCATCAAGCATTGATCGATTACCAACAGGCGTTTTACTTTTACCAACGATACTCGTCGATACAGATGGAAGCGCGAGACATCGATAATCGATTAGCTTTTGAAGCACTAGACCTGACTCACGCTAAGTATGAGCAACAACTAGAAAGCTCGTTCTTGGCCAATCAAACACGAATTGACCGCTTTCAAATCGAAAAAATGGAACACCAGCGATTGATGTACAACATCCTTATTATTTTATTGCTGTGTACTGCGAGCTTTACGATATTGGTGAACAAAACGGTTCGTGCGAAAGCGGCTGTTGACGCAATGACAAAAGCGTACGGCAGAACCGAAATAATACGAAGAATCAAACGAGTGAAACGCAGTAAAGACGCGAACAGGCAACACGTTCTGGTTTTGCTAGATCTGGATAGATTCAAGAAGATCAATGATGAACATGGACACCCTACCGGTGATAGAGCGCTCGTCCATATTAGCCAGCAAATACGAAAACACTTAATGAATGACGAATTGTTTGGTCGCTTAGGAGGCGAAGAATTTCTCATCATGCTAACCAATACCAAGCCTGTAGACGTGCGAGAGCGCGTCGAAGAGCTACATTACGCCATATCAAGCACCGTCTTCTTAACAGAAAGCAAAAAGCCACTTAATGTAACCGCGAGTTTTGCTTATCTAGCAACCTCAAACGCATTAAGTGACTTTGATGACTTGTACTCGGTTCTTGACCAAGCACTTTATCAAGCGAAGAGTAATGGCCGAAACTGCATCATCGATGCTTATAACGACCCGATCGACTTACCTGATGTTATTTATTCTCAGCCTGTTTGCGAACCAACTCAGCCATAATACCTTCGCGATCACCTAGGTAATCGTTAAGGCCAACTTTTCTTAGTTCACATGCAGGGCAATCACCACAACCACTGCCGATGATGCCGTTGTAGCAAGTCAGGGTTTTATTGCGAACAAGCTCAAGTGCTGAATATTGGTCGGCCATCGCCCATGTTTCAGCTTTGTTCAGCCACATCAGTGGTGTTTTAATATCAAGCTTCTTGTCCATGCCCTGTACAAGCGCAGAATTCATCGCTTTTACAAAATCATTGCGACAATCAGGGTAGCCTGAGAAATCAGTTTCACACACGCCCGTGATTACGGTATTTGCACCGATTTGGTAAGCGTAAATACCTGCCAAAGTTAAGAACAGAATATTACGACCAGGAACAAAAGAGTTTGGTAGTCCATTCTCTTGTAGCTCATGAGACACAGGAATATCGTCACGAGTCAGAGAGCTGATAGCCAGTTCATTCAACAGAGTCACATCCATCACTTTGTGCGCTTTCACACCAAGCTCTTTCGACAACGACTCCGCAACTTCAATCTCGAGTCTATGGCGCTGACCATAGTCAAACGTAATCGCATGAACTTCATCATACTCTTCTAAAGCTTGAACAAGACACGTTGTTGAGTCTTGACCACCACTGAATACTACGACTGCTTTTTTCATCTTAAATCCTTACGAGAATCTTCTACTAGCGACTTATCTAGGCCAGTAAACAAATGCAACCTATGCGATGCTCAAATATTTGTGAGTTTGAATAGATAAACGCCAGTTACGTTCAATACAGGTATCAATACACAGTTGCGTTGCACGTTCTTTTTGGCTAATAGGTTGAAGTGCAATGACTGTATTTTCAGGAACATCGGCTCTAGCAATAAGAGCATCTAGTTGCTCGATATCTTTACCTGTACCAACAGGGTGCTTGATTTCATTCGCACGAACGAGTGCGCTATCAAGGATATCCAATTTGGCTTTCATTGCGACTTTTGGTGACACCGTAACCCAAGTGTCCGGTGTGGCTTTTACTTCTGATGTTCCGCTGGTCTCAATCTGACAGCGACAACCGTGCTGCTCAAATGCTTCAGTAAGAGGGACAAGATCATAGATGCACGGCTCACCACCAGTAATCACAATGTGCTTCGCGGTGTAACCTTGCTTGATATATTCATTCACGATTCCTTGCGCATCAATTGCAGACCAAGTCGGTGAATCCTTTGTCTTAACCATAATATCACCAAGGCTCGTTTCATCTTCCGGCAACGCTTCCCAAGTCTGTTTGGTATCACACCAAGAACAGCCTACAGGGCAAATTTGCAGTCGAACAAAAACAGCAGGAACGCCGGTAAATACGCCCTCGCCCTGGATGGTTTCAAACATTTCATTAATCTTGTACAACTTACCCTCAGCTCAATCATTTGATGAAATTAATCAACCGCAGACCTTAAAGCACTTGCCCCTTTTGGTCAAACAAATGAGTACTGATAAATGAGTTGATCAAAGCCCTAGCCTGAACTTTCAAGTTCCCTTATCCTTTCGCCCATTAGATTTCGTTAGCTTTTAATTTTTTAGTAAGGAACAACATGTACAAACTGATTGCTCTTGATATGGATGGCACACTGCTCAACAGTGATAAAGTAATTTCTCAAGAGAACAAAGACGCGATTGCCAAAGCACGCGCTGCAGGTGTGAAAGTGGTTCTGGCTTCTGGTCGTCCTTTAGAAGGCATGCAGAGTAAGTTAGACGAGCTTTCAATCAAGGGCGAAGATGACTTTGTGCTCTTCTACAACGGCTCTATGGTTCAAAACGTCTCTACAAAAGAACTCATTCACAGTGAGATCAGCAATGGTAAAGCCGCGAAAGAGATCGCAGCCCTCGCTGTACAGCTTGGCGGTTATGTTCATGCATTCAGCAAGATTCATGGCTTAATCACGCCTGAAAACAATGAGTACACAGCTATTGAAGCGCGTATTAATGGCTTAGAGATTACCGAGTTCGACTTTCCTCAACTAGAAGATGACCACGAAATCATCAAAACTATGATTGTCGCCGAGCCAAGCAAGCTGACTGAAATCATCGGCAAGTTGCCACAAGGGCTTAAGACCCAGTTTACTATCGTGCAAAGTGCACCATTCTTCTTAGAATTCCTAAACCCTAATTCAAACAAGGGTGTCGGCATTAAAGCAATAGCTAAACACTTAGGCATTAAAGCGGAAGAAGTGATCTGCATGGGCGATGCTGAAAACGATCACCATATGCTTGAATACGCTGGCCTTGGCATTGCGATGGACAATGCAATGGAAGAAACCAAGAAGCTAGCTGACCACATTACAGCGAGCAACGACGACCATGGTGTAGCGGTCGCGATTGAGAAGTTTATCTTCAACTCATAAACGCTCAGCAGCTATAGTGAGAATTACTTTTTGCTTGTGGCACAAATGACAAAGGCTGTGCACTGCACAGCCTTTTTTGATTTTATATTATTCGGTTCGCCTACTCTCTTTTCCATGGCAGACGAAACGCCACGACGCCAAACAGTATCAAGATTGGGAAACGTAAGGTATCAACAATAAATGAAGCGATGCCACTGAATGAGACAAAACTTCCTGCCCAGCTAATCAGCAGGTTCCCCGCTAACAACATCGCCATCACTCCAAATACAATCTTGAATGAGAACTGACCGACCAAAGGTTTCGAGTCTGTTAACGTCACTAGGCATGCAATCGTCATCAAAATAGCGACCCAGAATGAGAATGTCGGCAGTGGCCATATCACCGTGAGAACGATGGAAAGTAAGCACAATGCCCACCAGACACCTTTAGAACTCAGTAAAGCACTAATATCAACATCAGGTTTCGCATCTAATCTCACGATGTGCCAAGTCGTTAACGCGCCCAATACGCCTCCCATTACCACATCACTAAAGAACGCACTGCCTGAGTAAGACTTAAATAGCATGATCCACAGTAGGCCAGCGAGCACTATCAAAATCGATTTTTGATCTAATAGGCGCTTTAGTTTCCAAAAGACTAACAAAGTTAAACTCACCCACAACGCAGCCAGCAGACTTGGAAAGCTATACCCACTGCTCATCACCAGTTTCAACGTTGGCAAGTAAGCGTGTGGACGCGGAAAACCAAAGCCTTGGTGTGCGATTAAAGTAAGCAACGTCACCGAGATTAAAGTGAAGCCAAACTTCAATGAGAAATTACGCCCAAAATGCCAAGCAATTAGCGGCAATATCACGATGAAAACCCATGGCTTCGCTAACAAGTCTGTCAAAAGCACAGCATTCGCAAACATGCTTGGCATCTTATCGAACGCGTTTTGGAGCGACACAATCCAATTTAATTCAACTTGATGAACTTTGGGTGCCGCACCCACCAGCTCAGTCACATACGTCACCGGTTGGTCCGTCGCGGATAAAAACAGCTCGTTAATCTCAGACCATTGATCTGGGTAACGGTATTGGTTAGCTTGCAACTCAGTTGGAGGTAATAACATCGCTCGACTCACTTCCACGCCGTAATGAGGCGCAAACCAAATCGGCAGCTCAAAGCCACCCAACTCATTTCGAGCTTTGTAACTGATCACTTCAGAGTCAGAGACGCAATCATACACAACGGCACTGTCTGTATAACCCAACACATCACCGACGGTAACAGACAACCCAGCCTCTTCCCATGTTTCACGCTGCGCTGCTACGGCTGGCGACTCACCAGCAACCACAGTACCACCCGGAAGAGATAAATGACCTGTGATCAATTCATCAACCAACACAATTTGGTTATCGGCACGTACTACACACAAAGCGCCCGCGATATGATCGGGAAAAGTGTTGCTTGCCCAAGCGGAAGTGGTACTCAAAAGAGACAATATGAAAACTAATAAATATCGAATAACCAACGAGTTTACCTAAAAAATAATAGAAGAAATTTAAGACTGCTAATGCATCTATTGTAATCAAAGTCACACAAAATCGCTGTCTACGTTTTGTGCAAAGACTTCCTCATCCATTGAATGTGAGGTGTGAACCCCATTTTTTGATAGAAGTCCTTGGCAGGTGAATTAAAGTCCCAAACCTCTACAAAGACTTGTTCAACCCCATAATCATCAAAAGTGCTTTCAATTTTGCTAAACAATTTTTCAGCAATCGATTCTTTTCGATAATCAGATAAGACAAACAGTTCATCGACGCTCCCCATCGGCACTGGTTTGCTCACCGTTGAGATAAGCTCACAAAAATGTCCGGAGATAAAGCCAACAATGAGCTCACCTTTTAACGCCACATAAACCAAGCATTCAGGGTCATCCAAGTACCGTGCAATGCTTTTTTCCTGTTCAATCTCTTCTGCCGTTTTAAAGTGCTCTGGGCTAGCAAGGTGGTGATGATGGTGGAGATCAAACATTAACTCGTTAAGTTGTTCCAAATCCGCGTGCTTTGCAGCCCTTAAGGTAACATTCATGACTATTGCGCTTCTCAAACCAAATTAATATCTAAACTGAGTCTAGTTTACTTGGCGTGAGTATCTATACAAGCTATTGAATTAATTCATTGTTTGAAGTTAGTATTTTAGATACAAAAACGGCCACATTACGTGGCCATTCTGTTTGAATTAACTTTTTCGAACTGATAAAACGAGAATAAGAACTAGCAGCTACACTCCGTCGTTGCCTTTCTCAGTTTTCAGTTCGGCAAGCTGTTGTTCTAGTTCAATAAGCTTAATTTCAGCCTCTACTTCAGCAACTCGCTTTTCAGCTTCAGTACGATTATCTTGCGCTAGACCATCGGCAGTGACTTGGGTTCGCTGAGCATTTCGTGCGTCATCAGTGTCTTTCATAGAACCCGCAACACCACCTGTCACGCCACCTAATGCAGCGCCCTTCACAGCTAAACTCGCATCTCCAGTTAGAGCACCGGCTGTCGCTCCTAATAAAGCACCACCTATTGCACCACGATTACGCGCTGCGTTTTCATTTTCGTTGTCAGTTGCAGGTGATGCACAACCAGAAAGAGTCACAATCAGTGTCGCTAAAAGAAAAGGTTTAGTGAATTTCATAGGAGTCTCGCTTAGTTCTTCGTTTGGAGTAGAGCCATTTTAAGCAGAACTGTTAACCAGATAAATAAAGCTACCTTTAGACGATACATCATACTTAGCTATGTATTTCGTAGTAAACACATAACCGATTTATGACGAATCGCATTGGTGTACTTAATCCATCAGACACAAAAAAGGCGACCAATTAGGTCGCCTCAATCGCTCTTTCTCTATAATTCTTCTCTTTCAGATGTCGCTCTTAGCCTTTAGACCAAAAGTTTTGCATATCCGCAGTACTTGGAGGTGGCCTAACACCGCAATCTCGATAATGATTTTTATCTCCTATACCCAGTACCTGGCCATTTTCCTCATCAATCATAGCGGCAACTTTAACACCGTCTCCCACATGACGAGTCAACACGACAATTTCTCCGGCTCTTTCAGATCTTACCGCACCTAAGATTTGATATTCGTAGCGACCTTTCCTTGAATTAACGATCATCTTCGAGTTAATCGGGTCGGCTTCATATCCCACTCCAATATCAAAAACCGCTTGATAGAGATCGACGCCAGTCTTGGATACACATTTAAATACCTTGGGATGGCTCAAAGGTTCTAACAACGCTCTACTCGCTTCATCCTTTGAAATACTGGCACTAGCAGCACCACTGACCAGTAAAGCAATCAAAAAAAAGTAAGCTCGCATAAAAAGACCTCAATATGTGGGATTCATAATGAGGTCATAGTAAACGCAATGGATAAGCGGATGAATAAAGTAGAGTTTAGTTGAACCATCGCGCTGGCTTATGTATAAATCAACAAGCCGAAGATGATACTACCTAAACTACAACGTCTATTTACCGAGCTTTTCAGCAATTTCAGTTAAGCTGGTAGGATCGTCAATCGTCGAGGGCACCACATACTGCTCACCTTCTGCGATCTGTCGGATAGTTCTGCGTAAGATCTTACCTGAACGTGTCTTAGGTAGCCTCTCAACAACCAAGGCTTGCTTAAAACAGGCGACCGCACCAATCTCATTGCGAACCTTGCCAACCAACTCCGCTTGCAACTCAATGCCATCGACTTTTACGCCATCTTTCAGCACAACTAAACCAAGAGGTAGCTGCCCTTTTAAGTCATCGTGAATACCGACTACCGCACATTCTGCAATGGCTGGGTGACCACCCACTATCTCTTCCATTTCTCCGGTCGACAGACGGTGTCCCGCTACGTTTATCACATCGTCGATACGACCCATGATAAATAGATACCCATCTTCATCAAGGTAGCCGCCATCACCCGAAACATAATAGCCCGGGAATTGGCTCAGATAGCCAGACTCAAACCGATCATGATTGCGCCATACCGTAGGTAAGCAACCAGGCGGTAATGGTCGTTTAAGTGCCACAAACCCTTGTTGATTCGTTTGTGCGATTTCACCCAATTCATTGAGGATCTCCACTTGGTAACCGGGTACTGGCTTGGTTGAAGAACCCGCTTTTACAGGCAAAGATTCAAGCCCTGTTGGATTGGCAGAAATAGCCCAACCCGTTTCGGTTTGCCACCAGTGGTCGATAACCGGTTTATTGGTATGAGACTCGACCCAATCCAATGTTGGCGGGTCCAAACGCTCTCCCGCCATAAAAATCGACTTGAGCGATGATAAGTCATACTTGGTGAGCAACTCACCTTCAGGATCTTCTTTCTTGATTGCTCTAAACGCTGTTGGGGCAGAAAACAGCACATCAACATTGTATTCTTCACAAACACGCCAGAATGCGCCTGGATCGGGTGTTCTTACCGGCTTGCCTTCAAACAGAATAGAGGTGCAACCGTGAATCAGTGGGGCATACACAATATAGGAATGCCCCACGACCCAACCGACATCAGAAGCTGCCCAAAACACACCATCTTGCGGCATATCGTAGATAGTGCTCATCGAGTATTTCATCGCGACCGCGTGACCACCATTATCACGCACCACGCCTTTTGGCTTACCCGTCGTCCCTGATGTATACAATATGTATAGTGGATCAGTAGCTAGAACAGGCACACACACATGAGGTAATGCATCGCTAACCGCTTGTTGCCAAAGTACATCACGTTCATTGTTCAATTCGGCTAGAGACTGCTCTCTTTGGAATACCACGACTTTTTCTGGTTTCCAACGGCTGTCCATGATCGCTCTGTCAACCATTGGCTTATATGGTAGAACCTTGTTTATCTCGACTCCACAAGACGCTGTAATCAACACCTTAGGTTCAGCATCTTCAATGCGAACTGCAAGTTCATGAGGAGCAAAACCGCCAAACACCACCGAATGCACCGCGCCTAGTCGAGCACAAGCCAGCATTGCCATTGCCGCTTCAGGAATCATTGGCATGTAGATCACCACTCGATCGCCTTTGGTCACGCCTTGCGTGGCTAACATACCTGCGACTTTAGCCACTTGGTCACGCAATTGATTGTAAGTGTACGAGGATTGAGTTCCTGTAACTGGAGAGTCGTAAATCAGCGCCGTATTGCCACCTCGCCCATTTTCACAATGATAATCAAGCGCCAACCAGCACGTATTCATTACCCCATCAGGAAACCAACGCTCAATACCGTTATCGTCAGTTTGTAATATCGTTTTTGGTGGTTCAAACCAATCTATCGCTTGTGCTTGTGTTTCCCAAAACGAATTGGGGTCTTCCCTAGCCCATTGATACTCGGTGATATAGTCTGTTTTTCTGTTCATTCGATTCGTAGCAGACATAGTGCCTCCTCCATGATTTATCCATTAGTCCAACCGCCTAGCTTTTGGCAGTAGCACTTGATTGCACTCTTTTCTCAGCGTTGTGTTCGTGAGCATTTAACCGTTCACGACAATCGCTTTACTTAGGAAAAGGCACTCGAATGGCACCTTCCATGATCACTCGGGCACTACGACTCATAATTGCCCGTTCTATTTTCCAACCGCTTTCCGTCTGAATAGCTTTAGCACCCACTTTTAAGGTTCCTGATGGATGACCAAAGGTCACAAAATCTCGGGAACCCTCACCGACTGCCAAGTTCACTAACGTACCTAGCACACTCGCAGCTGAAGCAATGGCGACCGCTGTCGTACCCATCATGGCGTGATGCAGTTGCCCCATAGACAAAGCACGCACCAGAAGGTCAGTATCTTCGACAGCAACCGATTTACCACTTGAGGCTTGGTACGCTTGAGGCTTAGCAACAAACGCGACTTTAGGTGTATGTTGACGTGATTCAGCTTGTTCTAAAGAATCAATAAGACCCATCGCTACTGCACCATGTGCTCGTATGGATTCAAACAGAGCCAAGGCTTTAGTATCACTATTGATATCTGATTGAAGTTCAGTGCCTTGGTAACCAACCGATTCAGCATCAACAAAAATGGTGGGTATCCCAGCATTAATGTATGTCGCTTTGATGCAACCCAGATCGGGAACATCTAAAAAATCGACAACATTCCCTGTTGGGAACATAGAGCCACTCGCATCGGCGGGGTCTAGGAAATCAACTTGGATCTCAGCGGCGGGGAAAGTCACACCGTCGAGTTCAAAATCACCTAACTCTTGAACTTCGCCACCAGCGATAGGTACATGAACAATAATGGTTTTCTCTATGTTCACTTGCCATACTCGCACCTCGACCACACCGTTTTCTGGAATACGATTCGAATCGACCAGTCCACTATGAATTGCAAATGGGCCTACGGCAGCAGACAGATTGCCGCAGTTACCGCTCCAATCAACGAACGGCTTGTCTATTGCTACTTGGCCGAATAGGTAATCAACATCGTGATCGGCTTTACTGCTTTTCGAAACAATCACGGTTTTGCTGGTGCTGGATGTTGCGCTACCCATGCCATCGGTTTGTTTGCCATAAGGATCTGGACTACCAATCACGCGCAGAAGTAATGCGTCTCGAGCTTCTCCGGCAACTTGCGCAGCTTCAGGTAAGTCACTTAAGTTGAAAAAGACACCTTTGCTTGTTCCGCCCCGCATATAGGTAGCAGGTACTTTTATCTGTTTGATGTTCATAACTAGCTCCTAATTTGCAAGAAAGTCTTTGGCGAAACGTTGCAACACTCCACCAGCGCTATAAACATTCACTTCGTCTGCCGTGTCTAGTCGGCAGGTCACAGGAACATCAAGCTTTTCACCGTTTTTACGAGTGATGACTAGAGCCAAATCAGAACCTGCTTCAATGTCACCGTACACGTCGTAAAGCTCGGTGCCGTCCAGTTCTAAGGTGTTGCGATTGGTCCCCGCTTTGAATTGCAAAGGCAGTACACCCATGCCAACCAAGTTGGTTCTGTGAATTCGTTCAAACCCTTCTGCCACAATCACTTCAACACCCGCTAAACGCACACCTTTGGCAGCCCAATCACGTGATGAACCTTGTCCATAATCGGCACCAGCAACCACTATCAAGGGTTGTTTACGGTTCATGTAAGTTTCTATCGCTTCCCACATTCGCGTAACTTGACCTTCGGGTTCAACCCTTGCTAATGAACCTTGCACGACTTCTCCAGCGTCCCTCACCATTTCGTTAAACAGCTTAGGGTTGGCGAAGGTTGCTCGTTGCGCGGTTAAGTGATCACCTCGATGGGTCGCGTAAGAGTTAAAGTCCTCTTCCGGCACTTCCATTTTGGTGAGGTATTCCCCCGCTGCGCTCGAAGCGAGAATCGCATTTGAAGGGGATAAGTGATCCGTAGTAATGTTGTCACCCAGAATCGCTAAAGGTCTCATACCAGATAGGTTTCGTTCTCCCGCAAGAGCTCCTTCCCAATAAGGTGGTCTGCGAATATAGGTACTTTGAGGTCGCCAGTCATAAAGCGGTTCAGTCGTTACCTGTTCTTCGTCTGGCTGGAACATTTTCACGTAGATTTGTTGGAATTGCTGAGGCTTAACATGCTCACCGACAACCGCATCAATTTCTGCATCACTTGGCCACAAATCACTTAGATAGATTGGTTTACCATTGTTGTCTGTACCTAGGCTGTCTTTTTCGATATCAAAGCGAATCGTACCCGCTAAAGCGTAAGCAACCACCAATGGCGGTGACGCTAAAAACGCTTGTTTAGCATAAGGATGAATTCGACCATCGAAATTTCGATTCCCAGATAACACAGCGGTTGAGTACAGGTCGCGGTCGGTGATCTCTTGTTGGATTTTAGGATCTAACGCCCCGCTCATCCCGTTACAGGTCGTACACGCATAACCGACGATACCAAAACCTAATTGTTCCAGCTCAGGAAGCAAACCTGCTGACTCGAGATAGAGCTTGGCAACTTTAGAACCCGGCGCAAATGACGTTTTCACCCACGGCTTACGAACTAATCCAAGCTGATTGGCTTTCTTAGCCACCAATGCTGCGGCGACTACGTTTCTTGGATTACTGGTGTTTGTACAAGAAGTAATTGCAGCAATAATCACAGCACCATCGGGCATTTGTTCATCGCTATATTTCGCCGAATGTTGTTCTTTCCACGATGACTGGCTAATGCCTTGTTTGGCAAGTTCACTGGTTGGTAAACGACGATGGGGATTGGATGGCCCTGCAAGGTTGCGCTCAACTTTAGACAAATCAAACTCAAGCACACGTTCGTATTGAGCGGAATCTAAATCATCAGCCCAAAGTCCGGTTTGCTTGGCATAGCGTTCGACTAGTTCAACTTGCTCAGGCTCACGACCTGTCAGCTTTAGGTATTGAATGGTCTGTTCATCGATGTAGAACATACCCGCTGTCGCACCATATTCTGGTGTCATGTTAGATATTGTTGCCCGGTCACCAATGGTCAGTGCACGTGCGCCTTCGCCAAAGAATTCCAAGTAGCTTGAGACAACCCTTTCATTGCGAAGAAACTCTGTAATCGCAAGCACGATATCCGTTGCGGTTATCCCTTCTTGTCGTTGACCCGTCAGTTTAACGCCCACGATGTCTGGCAAACGCATCATCGACGGACGACCGAGCATCACAGTCTCAGCTTCCAAGCCACCTACACCTATTGCAATAACACCCAGAGCATCAACATGAGGAGTATGACTGTCGGTGCCGACACAGGTATCAGGAAACGCGATTCCTTCTTTAGATTGAATCACTGGAGACATTTTCTCCAAGTTAATCTGGTGCATAATTCCATTACCCGCAGGAATCACACTCACGTTTTTAAACGCGGTTTTACACCATTCAATAAAATGAAAACGATCTTCGTTTCTGCGTTCTTCAATCGCACGGTTTTTATCAAAGGCTTCACTATCAAAGCCTGCATGTTCCACGGCTAAAGAGTGATCAACAATCAGTTGGGTTTCGACAACGGGGTTCACCTTGGCAGGGTCTCCGCCTTGGTCGGCAATCGCGTCTCTTAATCCAGCCAAATCTACTAGGGCTGTTTGACCAAGAATGTCATGACACACCACACGCGCAGGATACCAAGGGAAATCAAGGTCACTCTTGCGTTCAATGATCTGTTTTAAGCTGTCTTCAAGGGTTTCAGGATCACAGCGTCTTACTAATTGCTCTGCCAATACTCTCGACGTATAAGGCAAGGTTTTATAACTGCCCGGAGATATCGCTTCTACCGCTTCGCAAGCATCGTAATATTCTAAATGAGTTCCGGGTAAAAGTTTTCGGTACTGATTTTTATCAAGGTACTGAGCTTGTTCAAGTTTCACATCAGACATACATCCACCATTATCTGTTAAATTCTATTCGTTGGTTCTTGAGGCCTTGTCGTATGAAGACGGAAGTCACCTCAAGACATAAGTCGGCTCGTTATAGAGGGCTAACGTAGATGAATAGGTAACCATTCTTGATGCTCTGGCCCGGTGTAGTCTGCACTTGGACGAATGATGCGATTGTTTTCTCTTTGTTCGAACACATGCGCCGTCCAACCTGTAAGGCGGCTCATCACAAAGATCGGAGTAAACAATTTGGTTGGAATATCCATAAAGTGATAAGCAGAAGCATGGAAAAAATCGGCATTACAGAACAGCCCTTTTTCTCGCTTCATTACCGCTTCAACACGTTCAGATACAGCATAAAGCTGTTTATCGCCCACCTCTTGAGCTAGCTCTTTTGACCAACGCTTGATTAGAGCATTTCGTGGGTCGCTCTCACGATAAATGGCATGACCGAAGCCCATAATTTTGTCTTTGTTAGCGAGCATATTCATGATGTTCGCTTCCGCTTCATCAACGATTTGCCAATCTTGGATCATTTCCATCGCCGCTTCATTTGCGCCACCGTGTAATGGGCCTCTTAACGTGCCAATCGCTGCGGTAACACAAGAATGAATGTCAGATAAAGTTGATGCGCAAACTCGAGCCGCAAAGGTTGAAGCATTAAACTCATGTTCCGCGTAAAGGGTTAGCGAGCAGTGCATCACCTTCTTATGAAGTTCACTAGGTGTTTTATCCGTTAGCATTTTCAAGAAGTAGCCACCCAGACAGGCTTCACTTTGATCTTCAGTATCAATTCGCACGCCATCATGGCTAAAGCGGTACCAATAACAAATAATGGCAGGGAAAAGCGCGAGCATTCGTTCAGTCGCAGGCAGTTGCTCGGAGAAGTCAGACTCTTGCTCTAGATTACCTAGCATTGAACAGCCCGTTCTCATCACATCCATTGGATGAGCGTCTGCTGGGATAAGCTCTAGTGCTGCTTTCAAAGGTTGAGGCAAGCCGCGCAGACCAACCAACAATATTTTGTAATCATCGAGCTCTTTTTCAGTGGGTAAGTGACCCCTTAGTAGCAGATGCGCCACTTCTTCGAACTGAGCATGATTAGCAAGGTCGGTAATATCGTAACCACGATAAGTTAAACCCGTTCCTGACTGGCCTACGGTACATAGCGCGGTGGTTCCCGCACTTTGGCCACGTAGACCAGCACCACCGATTGCAGGTGCGCTGGCTATTTTTTCGCTTTGTTGTTGGTTTTCTGTTGAAGCCTTTTCGACAGCTGCTTTATCACTCAAAGATACAGACATGGTGAACTCCTTTTCTGTGTTAGCCGCCTGCACTCTTTGGTGCTGCCTGGTTATATGTCCGATGATCTTTATCATCGGTACTGGATATGGCGACTAACCATTTCACGTTATTGGATTAAGTTGATTTTTGATTAATTGAAACTGGTTTACCCTTCACTTGAAAACAACTGATCAAGCTTGTTCTCGTAGTCGTGGTAATTCAGGTGTTCGTAAAGCTCTTTACGGGTTTGCATTGAATCCAACAGAGCTTCTTGATTGCCTTCAACTAACAAGTGCTTGTAAACACTCTCCGCCGCTTTGTTCATCGCACGGAACGCACTCAATGGATAAAGCACCATGTCGACACTTGATTGGGCTAACTCGTTACAGTTGTAGAGTGGCGTTTGGCCAAACTCAGTGATGTTCGCAAGAATAGGCACGTGCTTACCCGTTGCTGATTTCAACGCCGCCGAGAACTTCACGTATTGATCGAGTTGATTCATCGCTTCAGGGAAGATCATGTCTGCGCCCGCTTCAACACAAGCTATCGCTCGCTCAATCGCGCTATCAATACCTTCAACCGCCAATGCATCGGTACGCGCCATAATCACAAAGCTCTCATCGGTTCTAGCATCGGTTGCCGCTTTGACTCTATCGACCATCTCTTGCTGGCTTACAATCGCTTTATTTGGTCGATGACCACAACGTTTCTGAGCGACTTGGTCTTCCATGTGAATTGCAGCTGCGCCTGCCTTCTCCATCGCTCGAATGGTACGTGCGATATTGAATGCGCCACCAAATCCCGTATCGATATCCACCAGCAATGGCAAATCACACGCATTGGTAATACGTTCAACATCCACCAACACATCGTTCAATGTGGTAATACCTAAATCAGGTAAACCATAAGACGCATTGGCGATACCTCCACCCGACAAATAGATCGCCTGATGCCCCAAGTTCTTTGCCATCATCGCGCAATACGGATTCACCGTACCGACGATCTGCAATGGGTCGTTGTCTTGCACAGCTTGTCGGAACTTTGCTCCTGCTGATAACTTCATAATGACGCTCCCTGTTAATTGTTTATTTCTAGCTAATCTTTAAGATTTATACCTTTGGTTATCGCCAGCACTGATCCGCTGACAGATTCCAATGGTCGCTTAATCAAGATCTTTGGATTGAATTTGTTGTTCTATTAGCAATCGACTGCCCGAGATGTGTCGTCGCATTAGCATTTCTGCTAGCTCTTCATCGCGATTACGAATCGCTTGTAGGATGTATTTGTGTTCATCGAGCGCCTCTTTTGGTCGAGACTGAGCCCTAGGCGATTGATAGCGGTACATGCGTAATAGGTGATAAAGCTCGTCACACAACAACGAAATGAGTTTGCTGTTACGACTCGCTTTAATAATGCGGTAATGGAAATCGAAATCCCCATGTTGATGAAAGTAAGAAGAACCCTCAACTTCATCGATGTGCTTTGAGTGTGTCGACAATAATCCTTCAAGCCCGATAAGCGCTTCTTGTGTGATATGTCGCGCTGCTAAGCGCGCCGCCATGCCTTCCAATGCCTCTCGCACCGCGTAAAGCTCTAGCAGTTTGTCTGCCGAAAAAGTAATAACTCGAGCGCCGACATGAGGAATTCGCTCAATCAGGCCAAGCCCTTCGATACGCATTATCGCTTCACGTAATGGACCTCGACTTACCTCGAAGCGTTTAGCCAGTTCAGGCTCCGAGATCTTACTGCCCGGTGGTAATTCACCGTTAACAATCGCCTCAACGAGATACTCTGTCAGATTTTCCGACTTGGTGTTTTCTTTGTCACTGATACGTGTTTTCGTGTTTGCACTTAAGGTGAGATCTTTTATCGCAGTATTCATATTCACGCTGCTCACTTCTGATTGCCGACCCTAACTGTCAACAATTTCATAACATGAACATAAAATACACGATCAAATTGTCGACAATCAAGTAGATTGTCGACAATTTAGACTAAGGTAGTACTTTTATTAATCGGTAGAGAAGTAGTAAAACGAAGCCATAAAAGAAAATAAATAGATGTTATTCATTAAGTTAAATCGTGAGCAAGCTTCAAACCCTTACCCACCTCAAATTTTCTCGAAAACAATGTGTCGACAACTGACAGTCAACTTTCAGAGATAGTATTCATTTCTACTCATCAGCGATTTAGACCAAAAAAAAGAGAAGCAATGATCGCCTCTCTTTATTATTCACAAGATTAACACTCTCAAAATTGGTTAATCACGAGACATCAACATAGTGCTTGCCAATAAAGACATTCCTATTAGCACTACCCCTAAGTTACCAATCTCACCAGCAAGCCCTAATCCCCCACCAATTAAACAGTAATACAACAACCCTAGAACCGCCCCTGCTGTGCCAACTTGCTGTTTATAATTGACCAACGCCGTACTAAATATATTAGGACTTGCCATACCAAACCCTACAACCACAGCAGCCATTCCTAAAAGAAACCAAAGGCTGTCTTGGTAAAAGTACACCTGAACAGCCCCAACAAAGCTGATTAACACCGCGATCTGAATGAGTCTTTGGGAACCCCATTCTTTTACTAGCAATCGTTTATTCATCGAGCTTCCTAAAACAGATGCTGCCGCTAATATCACGCCACTGTAACCAAATTCAATGGAACTTAAGCCAAACTGGCTGAACATAAATGGCGCTAAAGAATAATAGCTAAACATCATGACATTAAAGCAAGCCACAAGAATCGCACTTTTCCAAATATCTCTATCTTTTACCATTACCGTGAAAATACCAATAAAGCTGACTGTTTTAGTATCAGCAGGTTTCGTTTCGGGTAAGGAAAAGGCCGATACGATCAGCAATATAAAAGCCATGACAAGCAGTAAACTGAACACCACTAAGTGTCCAAAATATTCAGCAATCAATCCTCCTGACATTAAACCAACAACAGGGCTGATTGAGACTGCAACAATTGCTAGCGAAAACACTTTCCCTAGCTCTTTGCCTTCATAGCTATCTCGCAATATTGTTTGACCAATAACTGAGCCTACCGCCGCCCCAAAAGCTGAAACAACCCGCGCAATCATGACCATATCAAATTGAGTTGCCGTGATAGCTAAAAGGCAACCAACGCCATAAGTAAACAAACCACACAACATCGCTTTTCTTCGGCCAATAAGATCAGAAACTCGTCCCCAAAAAACAACACCCATAGCAAAAGAAATAAAGTAAATCGACAAGGTTTGACTAGCGCTTGCCATCGATACACCAAAATAATCAACTAAGTGCGGCAATACTGGGCTGTAGATAGTTTCAACAATTTGGGGGAACATCAGCAGAACGATGATCAGTCCCATATGGGGTTTTTTATTCATATTATTCTCTTCTAAAACTGGAATAAGAGAAGTATATGAATTTCATTTATGTTCAAATATCAACAGTAGAACAACAAATATCAAAATAAGGACAAATAATGTTAATCGATGACAACACACCTTTTTATGTTGATGGAATGCCCTATCCCTTTGTCGGCATTGCCGCCCAAGTCGGCAGGCACGATTCTGGTATGCATACACACAACCGTGCACAATTGTTATTTGCACCACATGGTTGCATCAGTATTACCCTCGACGGAATGCATTGTGTGTTGCCGCCCACCAAAGTTGCGTGGATACCCGCAGGAATTGAGCATTGTGCAACCATGACCAATGTCGTGGCCTATCGTTCGCTTTATTTTGATCCTCTTCACATTAAAAACTTGCCTGAAGAGTTAAGTATTCTTAACGTCACACCACTACTAAAGGAGTTGATCGAACGAATGGCTTTTTGGGATTGGGATAAACCTAGTGAAGAGCAACAAAACACATTGGCGTTGTGTTGCGAAGAACTTTCTTACGCAGAAAGGAACGAGCTAACGCTACCTTTACCCAAAGATAAACGATTAGCGTTGTGGTTAGAAAAAGTAAAACTAGGAACACAGTTACCTCAACCACTCAATGAAATGGCCAAGCATATTGGAGCAAGCAGCAAGACCGTTAGCCGATTATTCATCAAAGAAACGGGGATGCCTTACCAAGCTTGGCGTCAACAATGGAGGCTGTTAAGTGCCATTGAGCAATTGTCAGAAAAAAAGAGTGTCTCTGTGGTTGCCCACGAGTTAGAGTTCTCCAGTGACAGTGCGTTTATTCATTTCTTTAAGCAACACACCGGAGAAACCCCAACTCACTACATGAAGTGAGGTCAACAGCCATTCATGCTTTCTGGCAAAGTTAAGCAGCGACGCCTTCAACTACATATTTTGATAGGTCTATATGATCGATCTGTTCCGGTTTTAAATACGTTTCGGCATAACGGATATGTGTCCCGCTAGTTAGGAACAACCTAAACAGTTCTATATCGAGATGCTCGTCCAACGCCATTTTGTACATGATATCGACAGCAACACTAATCGGCTTCGCTTTCTTATACGGCCTATCCGCAGCGGTTAATGCCTCAAAAATATCGGAGATCACCAGAATACGTTCTGGAATTGAAAGATCGTCGCCAGTCAACTTCCTTGGATATCCTGTGCCTTTGAGTGTTTCGTGGTGCGTCGAAGCATAGCGAGGAACACGGCTTAGCTCTTTTGGGAATGGCAGATTCTCAAGCATCTTAATCGTGCCAAGCATATGCTCATTTATCTTGAATCGGTCTTCAGCAGTTAACGTACCACGTGCAATGCTCAGATTGTAGACTTCGCCTAAGTTGTATAGATGCTCCGGCACATCCATTTTGATTTGATGTTTCGGGTCAAACTCTAACGGCCTATCTCTTTTCACTATATGTTCAGGCTTATCACTTAACAGCAGCTCTGTCGCTGGAAAAATTGAACTCGATTCTCGATTCAAGGCTTCTATCGGTGATAGACCAAGTTGATCATCAAAGTTACGCATCCAAGTCGTCTCAGCTATCGAACGAATACGAGCAACTTTGTCGTCACTCATGAACTCACCACCAACGTTTGATATCGCGATAAAGGCAAAGTCATCTTGTAGCTGCTGTTTCGTTGCCGCAAGCTCATCGGCTATCAGTTGCGTTGATAGCGTACCTTCAAGTTGTTTTCTCAAAGCAGTGATTTCCGCATCACGCCAAAGTACTTCAAAACGAGTTCTCACCTCGTGGATTCGGTTGTAGTTCGCTTCTAGCTTCGTACCTTTATCGACGATGTGTTCCGGTGTCGTGATCTTGCCACAATCATGAAGCCAAGCCGCAATTCTAAACTCACGGCGTTCGTCATCATTTTTAAACTCAAAGTCTTTGAAGTGCTCAGATTGTGATTGTTCAGCCGCGTCAGCCAACATCAAGCCGAGTTCTGGTACACGATTACAATGCCCTGCCGTATAAGCGGACTTATCATCGATCGCTTGAGCAATGAGCTTGATAAACGACTCAACAAACGCCTCTTGCATCTGTTCATGTCGTTTAATCTCCATAGCCATATCTTTTACGGCAACAGATAATTCCCACACTTCTTTGATTCGAGTATCAAGAATTGTCACGTTGTCATAATCACGCAGCTTAACCTTATGAGTCTCTTCCTCTAATTGGCGAATTGGATGCACTATCGGCGCACCAAAAGCCCAAGCAATAGGCAACGTCAAACTCATCAGTAACACCGTTACACCAACAGAGGTTGCTAGACGTTTATTGACTGTACTGAAGACTTCGGATTCGGGAATCAATACCGCAAAATACTCAGAGTAGTGTTCGCCCGTGTCTATTTTCTTTAAATAGAGATGTTTGATCTCGCCATTCAACTCTACCCTTACCATACTGCCTTCAACCGTTGCTTCCTTAGTCAAATCATAAAGTTCAGTATAAGGAACCGTCGTATTCGTATTAAAGCCGGTATCATGCAGCCACTTTTTCGCTAAGGCATCAAGTTGTTCACCACTTAACTTGCTGATAGCTTGATCAATGATTGGAAGCAATTGTTTATGCTTGCTCTGCAGCACCAAATGGAATTGGTTTGAATAGTTCTGTTTTAGATCTTCTAGAGTCCCATTGACAACAAGGCCTGGCTGGAAAAACCTATCTAATGCAAACGAGAGTACGGGTTCTGCTTCTAAGAAAGCAAAGTTCTCTTCGCTTTCAATTGAATTAAATGCAGACTCTAGGTTTTCAAATTCAACTAAATCAATGTTCGGAAAATCCTCTCTCAACTTAGGAATAATTGACCACCCAGATAAAATGGCAACTTTTTTACCCTCAAGCTCGGCATAATTAGTGACAACCTTCGCGCCGACCCTTGTCACGATAGAAAATGGCAATTCATAAATTGGAGTCGTGTATAGGCCATCTATGCCATTATTTTTATAATTTTGAACCGATTGCAAGCCATCAATACTTCCTTCTTGAAACTTACTGACAAGCTCGCCCCAAGAGAAACCGTTAACAAATTCAAACTTGATCCCTGTCATCTCACCAATCATTTTAAGAAGGTCTATCGCATAGCCGTTTGGTTTTCCCGCCACTGAAAAGTCCATCGGCCCCCAATCATTTTGATTAGACACTAACAGCGGAGGGGTATCGTTAACCAAGGCTTGCTGCTCAGACGATAGCATCAATGTTGGTACATCAAACTCCGATTCCTGATTGTTAACCTTGAGGTTAGACGCAATAATATTACCCGATTTCGAATATAAGAAAGACTCCACCTTACTGTCTTCTGCTAAGCCAAGCGCCGCACTTGATAGTTTGCTAGCCAAAGAAGACAACACAATATCAATACCAATCACATGTTGAACTTCAGATTCTATTTTTGAATCAAACGCTAAAGAATAAGTTTGCCCGGTAATTTGTAAATGCTGGAAAAGATATGGCTGAGTTTTTTCGACCGACTGAACATTAGCAGAAACATACCAAGGCCTGGTCGTTGGAAGGTAGTTGCTCTGCTCCGTAGTTGAGTTTCTTAGCGTAAACTCTTGGTCAAAATATTTCGTCGTACGGACGCGCTCCTCCCCTATATTATGAATCTCAACCACAACCCAACGGTCCGTTTGTTGTGCACCGATTTTTTCTCTAACGACAGGGGCAGATTCTAGATTAATAATTTGGAAGAAGTTTTCATTAGACGAGCCAATGTAAATACTATAAAAGAGAGGGTTATCTTTAATTGCTTCTGAAAGAATAGTACGTGACTCTTCTTTAGATATTTTGTTACTTATAGAACGTTTCACTGAAGAAAGTAAACGCGCGGTATTGGCTGCGTCAGAATCAACCGCGCCGATATAGTTACTCAGCTCTTGGGACACCATCGTCAACTTTGATAGGGTATTCTCAGTCGCCATTTTTTTACTGAAGTAATATTGCAGTGAAACCGCAACAACAGCGGTAAGAAATGTCGCGAGTAAAAACATTCCTCCAACAGTAAATCGTAACGAAATTTTTTTGTCTGTCATTATTCGATCCTTGAATAACCACTAGCTCAGAAATGTAACGTGCCAGCTATAATCATATTATTACAGTAGCACTGCACACCTAGCAACATATTATTCTATATATTAAAGAGCGCCTCTCCATATCACTCTTTGTGTCGCAATAAGTACCCTCTTTAATGATACACAGCAGTATAAAGCGACCAGCAGTCAAAAAATTGTTCACATAAACTCAAGAAAAACCTAGTTATTATTGCTGGAAGAGGGCTTTGTTGCGTAATTAAATTTATAGATAGAGCTACCCCATTTCGTGTGTTTCTTAGTCAATACGACAAGTTTCAGGCATACCTAACCCAGTAAGCTTGTTCAACGCTTTTATCATCGCGTAAGTCTCACCCACCTGCGCATTGTAATGTCTTAAGCTCAATCGTCCTCCTAGTAACTGTTTAACTCGATACATCGCTGTTTCTGATAGTGAACGTCTGTGGTACCCATACCGCTCTTTCCAATACTTATTTGAGCCGTATAACTTCTGGCAACCCACGGCGAGGTTTCGAGGATGACCACGCTCCCAGAAGGCTGCCCCTTCTCTTGGGGGAATAAGCGCAATGGCTCCCTTACTCTTAATAGCAGCATGACACAATCTCGTGTCGTAAGCTCCATCACCAGACACCTCAAGGATACTTCGGCGTGTTTGTTTCAGTAAGTTCGGGAGGACTTCTCCATCTGTAACCGTCGATAAACTTAGCTCGGCTGCGATAATTTCATGAGTGCTTGTATCAACGGCAATATGCAGCTTTCGCCAAACTCTACGCTTGCCATCTGTCCCGTGTTTTTTGACTTTCCATTCACCTTCGCCATAAACCTTTAGGCCAGTTGCATCAATGGCCAGGTGCTGTATTGCTCCTCTCGCTTTAGTCTTAAATGAGACCTCAACTTGCTTTGCTCTACGACTGATGCAGGTGTAATGCGGACAACTTAATGGAACATGGGCAAGCCTAAATATTGAGTCGATAAACCCTTGCAGAGCTCTCAGTGGCATAGAAAAAACTCGTTTCACCATGAGCGCTGTCGTGATAGCTAAATCGCTGAACCGACGTGGCCTCCCGCGCTTACTCTGTTTGCTTTGCGCCCACCCGTTTATTGCCTCTTCATCAATCCAAAAGGTCAGAGAGCCACGGTTAATAAGTGATTGGTTGTATTGCTTCCAGTTGGTTGTTTTGTAACGAGGTTTAGGCATAGAGCTACGAGAAGGAGTGAACGTAGCTGATCAGATCGTAGGCTCTTGATTTAGTTCCATTGAATTACGCAACAAAGCCCTGGAAGAGTCCTATAGCCACGCCTCCGTGAACTTTATGAACAATATTAATCCAATGTTCTTTATTCTCAATATCGCCGCATTATAGACATTTCATTAACACACCGTTAACTTTAGCTTCATCTGCTAAGCAATATCCTACTCATCTGCTTAGTAGCTGGAAATAAAACATAAGTTTCTCTCCATTGAAGAGATCCCCTACATAAGGAACGTGAATCATGTTCAAGGCACTGAAACCTACTCTTGCGGCTTCTATTATCGCAGCAACCTTTTCTTTCAACACTTTTGCTGCTGACCTAGAAAAAATCCACTTCCTAATCCCTGGCGGCGCTGGTGGCGGTTGGGATATGACAGCTCGTGGTACGGGTGATGTATTGGTGAAATCAGACATCGTAGAAAATGTCTCTTTCCAAAACTTGTCTGGTGGCGGCGGCGGTAAAGCCATTGCACACCTAATCGAAACAGCTCAACGCCAAGAAGACACGTTGATGGTGAACTCAACGCCTATCGTTGTTCGTTCACTAACGGGTATCTTCCCACAATCTTTCCGAGACCTGACACCCGTTGCAGCAACTATTGCCGACTACGGTGCAATCGTGGCGTCTGCTGATTCGAAGTACAACACTTGGGAAGACGTCGTTAAAGAGTTCGAAACCAACCCACGTAAAGTAAAAATTGCTGGCGGCTCAGCTCGTGGCAGCATGGATCACCTTGTGGTAGCAGCGGCGTTCAAAGGCGAAGGTTTCGACGCTAAGAAAGTACGTTACATCGCCTACGATGCAGGCGGCAAAGCAATGGCAGCGCTACTGTCTGGCGAAACACAGCTTCTTTCTACTGGCCTTGGTGAAGTGCTAGAGATGTCTAAATCTGGCCAAGTGAAAGTGCTTGCTGTAACGGCACCAAAGCGTCTTGACGCTGCACCTAACATCCCAACACTGACTGAGTACGGCAACGAAACCGTATTCGCTAACTGGCGTGGTTTCTTTGCAGCACCGGGCACAAGCCAAGCGAAGATTGACGAATGGAATGTAGCGCTTGGCAAAATGTACAAAACCGATGAGTGGCAAGTGGTTCGTGACCGTAACGGTTGGATCGACAACTACAAAGCTGACAAAGATTTTTACGCCTTCCTAGAAGATCAAGAAAAACAGATGGGCGACCTAATGCGTGAGCTTGGTTTCTTGAAATAACTAACAACCATAGAGGGCCTATGTGCCCTCTTACTCTTTCCTTGTTTCGCCGTACATGAGTTAACTTCAAACTCCTTTGTTTATTCGTAGACGTATTACTAACGCTTGCCGATTCGTTGTAAACGCAAGTGGCTGATAAACCAGTACCGTAATTCGCTTACCTTTGGTTAGTGATCCCAGACATTTCATTGACTCGCTCATGTACGGCTTTTTTATTTTTTATACCACCCCAAATGGAGTTGGATATGTCGGACTTACCAACCAAATTTCTGAGTAAGGAATCTTTGCTTTCGAAGGATCGCATCGGAGCCATGCTCTTTATGCTTGCATGTTTATGCTATGGCTACCAAACCACGCTGATTCCTTTGTTCCCCGGTGACGAGTACGAACCCTTCACAGCAAGAACCTTACCTATCCTGCTAACGTTTATCGGCATTGGCCTTTCGTTGATCCTGCTTATAACCGGACAGCCGGATAAAAAAGTCACATGCGACACTACGCCGCTGAACTGGAAACTACTTGTTGGCTTCTTGGTGTTAATGGCTCTGTACGGTGTTGGGCTGACTTATCTTGGCTTTGTTTTAGCAACCAGCTTCTTCTTACTTGCAGGCTTTTACCTACTGGGTGAGCGCCGCAAAGCTGTCTTATTTGGCGCGTCGTTTCCTTTCGTTATCGCGTTCTTTCTTTTATTAACTCAAGGCTTAGATATCTACCTAGAGCCTGGTTTAATCTTCACTCTTTGGTAGGGATAACATTATGTTAGACGGAATTTTACAAGGACTTTCGACCGCCGTGATGCCAATGAACATCATGATGGTAATTGTTGGCTGTTTTGTTGGTACCTTTATTGGAATGCTACCGGGACTCGGTCCAATTTCAGCAATCGCGTTGATGATCCCGATTACATACGGCCTAGACCCTTCTTCTGGCCTAATCTTGATGGCTGGTGTGTACTACGGCGCTGTATTTGGTGGCTCGACGTCATCAATATTAATCAACGCTCCAGGTTGTTCTTCAACGGTAGTAACCGCATTCGATGGCTACCCGATGGCACAAAAAGGCCAAGCTGGTAAAGCACTTGCACTCGCGGCTTACTCTTCCTTCACTGGCGGCACGCTTTCGGCAATCATGCTTTTGATTGCGGCTCCGGCTTTAGCAAGCGTCTCATTGAGCTTTCAGTCTTCAGACTACTTCGCATTGATGCTCTTAGGTTTATCGGCAGTAGCGGCGTTTGCGGGCCCAGGTCAGGTGATCAAGGCATGGATGATGACCATTCTTGGTTTGATGCTATCTACTGTTGGTATCGATAAAGGGGTTGGTGTTGAACGTTTCACTTTCGGCCTAACGGATCTGATGGATGGCTTTAGTTTCCTACTTCTTGCTATGGCAACATTCGCTTTAGGTGAGACTTTAATGGGTATTTTGAAACCAGAGAAAGACACTAGTGGCGAAGAAAGCCAAAAGATGGCTGATATTGGTAGCATGAAAATTACCAAAGAAGAGTTCAAAGAAGTGGCACCAGTTTCGATTCGCTCCTCTATTCTAGGTTTCTTTACGGGTGTGTTACCGGGCGCAGGTGCAACTATTGCGGCATTCCTAAGCTACGGTATGGAACGTAGCCTTGCGCCAAAAGACAAACAGAAAGAGTTTGGTAAAGGCAGTATTCGTGGTCTTGTTGCTCCTGAATCTGCAAACAACGCAGCTTCAAGTGGTTCATTCGTTCCGCTACTGACGCTTGGTATTCCCGGCTCTGGTACTACCGCAATCATGCTTGGCGCCCTAATCGCTTACGGTATCCAGCCGGGTCCTCGCTTGTTCGTTGAACACCCAGATGTATTTTGGTCAGTAATTATCTCGATGTACTTTGGTAACATCGTACTGGTTATCTTGAATCTGCCTTTAATCCCTTACATCTCTAAACTGCTCGCGGTACCAAGAACGGTACTACTGCCAATGATTATCTTCTTCTCAATCACAGGCGTGTACTTGGTGTCTTTCAACACGATGGATGTTTTTGTAATGCTCATTGTTGCGATGGTTGCGATTGCGCTGAGGTTAGCTAACTTCCCACTTGCCCCATTACTCCTAGGCTTTATCCTTGGTGGATTAATGGAAGAGAACCTACGACGTGCATTGATGATCAGCGATGGCGAGCTGAGCTTCCTATGGGAACGACCAATCACCATGACATTCACTATTCTAGCTGTGCTGGTACTATCTAGCCCAATCTTAGTAAAACTATTTAGAAGCTTTAAATCGAAGCCAGTAGAAGTGTAAAACTCTACCAATTCAACGAAACCTCAACGAAAGGAGCCATTGGCTCCTTTTTTCATTTAGGACCTCAATTAGAACTAGCGATTAAAGATGGTAGCAAACTCACAAACCTACCTTTACAACACACTCGGCGCTGATATTCATAACAAATTCAAGTAAGGTAACCAGCTAGTTAACGTATTGGATTCTAAAACTATGGATTGGTTGATTCTATTCTTATCAGGGGTGATTGGCGGTGTGCTTAACTCAATTGCGGGCGGCGGCAGCTTCATCACCTTCCCCGCTCTATTATTTGCTGGTGTTCCACCAATAGCGGCCAACGCGACCAATACCTTTGCTTCATGCGCTGGCTACATGAGCGGAGCCTACGCTCTACGCCACGAAATTCAATCTGGTACTAAGCAGCTAAAACTGACCATTGGTTTGTGTGTAATTGGTGGAGGTATTGGTGCGTTTTTACTATTGCACACACCAGAAGCCCTATTTACTCAATCCGTTCCTTGGTTACTACTTTTTGCAGCACTTCTATTCACCTTTGGCGGAACGCTTAATAAATGGCTCAAAAAAGTTACGGCTAAACACAAACACGCCACCAGCGCAGGGGTATTATTTTCAGCTGTATTACTTTTGATCGTGTGTATTTATGGTGGTTATTTTAATGCAGGTTTGGGGATAGTAACGTTGAGTTACTTAGCTCTGGCTGGTTACACCAACATTAATGTAATGAATGGCATCAAATTGTTGGTGTCTGCGTGTGCATCACTCGCGGCAATCGTGTTCTTTGTTGTGAATGGTTCGATTGATTGGCCGTCTGGCATGGCTGTATTATTTGGTACATTGGTTGGTGGTTATTATTCAGCAAAAATCTCTCGCCGTATCCCACAACAATATGTTCGTACCACAGTGATCATCGCTAGCTTTTTGATCACCGCTTACTTTTTCTATGCTAACTAGACGTTCAGTTCAATAAGGCTTTCAACATGAAAGACAGACCGAAAAGACTCCACTCTCTCAATACCTATTTCGCTATTTCATTGCTCATAAAATAGCCAAGGTGAAATATGTGAGGCGAGTCCTTCAATTAGCAAATTTGATAACAATTTAGACTGTTTTTTAGCCTTTATTTTACCAAAGGTGGGATAATTCTCCTGTCGAAAGTGAGACTTCATTAGGAGGCGTTATGAACATTAAACTCGGTCATGTCATGTCATCAAGTCGACTCATTTGCTTTGTCGCTTTTCTTGCTGCCACATTTGCGTGGATCCTAAAAATGCCCGCTCTGTTTTCTGTGTCAGCGTTATTCTTACTGATCAGCGCCATTGTCTATGTCGTTGACCTTTGGAAGAATCAAAGAAAGAATCGCGAAGCTTAAGGCAAACGACTAAAGCGACACGCATTAAAAAAGGAGCACTTAGGCTCCTTTTGTATTTTATGCTTATCGTTTTAGCTGATTACGCTATTTCGACGGTTTTTATAGCGATGCCTTTCTATTGGCGACGTATTTCTATTAACGACGCCCTTTTGCTAGCGACGCCTTTCTATTAACGACGAAAGTTACGACCGTTACCGCCACGGCGCTCTTTAAATGCAGACGCTGCTTTAGCTTGTGATGCTAGAATCGATTCAACCGTCAATTCCATTGGCTCACGAGGTTCTAACCCGTGGCGGAACGTACGTGAACGCGGAGGCATTTGGTATTCAATATCAGATGCTTTAGGCATACGCTTGAAACGGTAAAGGTAGAAGTTTTCAACCTTCTCACGAGCCCATTCAGTCTTCTTCAGATATTTAACAGCACTTGCCACCGTTGGCTTAGTGTTAAAGCAGTTCATGCGCATTGCTGCATCCAAAATTTCCCAACCGTAATGATCCACTAATTCAGTGATCATAGTATCTAGCTTTAAGCCGTGCAGTGGGTTGTTTTGTTGCAGTTCGATTCTTTCGTCTTCAGTCATATCTTTACCTTTTCCAAGGCAGCTCACGGCCTTGAATATACTCTAGAACACCGTCATCACTGACCATATCTAGCTCAATCATTTGGGCATTACATCCATTGCCCTTATCTATGCCTTTATGATGGCATAAAGCATGCTCGTTATCCTATTTATCTTTCAATTTAATTTTAAAATGGTCACTTACTATCCTAATGTCGCGTGCAATACCGCCATGTACTCCCGATTATTGCCTCTCTTAGATTTCGACCAAATTCGTTCAAGTTAACAAAAACCATGATAGAAGCATGAAATATCCATAATTTAAGTAATGAATTATGAATTTATTAGAACGCAGTATTGCTAATTAACAGCACGATGCTATGTTAGAAGTGGTATAGAAACCTACAAATAACGATATTAAACAATGATATAATTATAAATAAAGGTTGGCTTTGACCATGTTTGACTACTCAAAAATCAGCAGAGTAGCCGCCCAAGATAAAGACATTATCGCCATCGTTGATGATCTCTTTCGGCTAGCTCGCGAACATTACCCCATTCTGTCTAGGCTCTCGGTTGTGCTATGCAACGAAAATAGAGCGTCGAATTACTTTGTTTCGGACACTCTGTGCCAAGAAGCCGAACATCGCTACGTTGAGCAAGAACTTACGCCAGAATCGGCTTTGTCGCGCATGGCTGAGTCTTTAGATACCCGGATCATCAACGACCTCACCACCATTAGCTCAACCAAACAAATATCTCACCTGCTCGATCTCGGTCATCAAAGTAGTTATACAACACCGATTCATCATCAAGAAAGTAATCTTGGGTTTGTATTTATCAATGCTTCATCAACAGGATTTTTTGCTAACCAAACTATTCAGTGTGATATCGCCTATCTCACTCAAGTCATCTCTAGCCTTTTCGTTCAGTGGTTTGAGCGCCAACGTCACTTTCAATCCTCTTTAGCGATAGCTTTAAACATGGGTCATGCTCGAGATCCAGAAACCAAAGAACACCTAATTCGCATGGGTAAATACAGTGAAAAAATTGCTCGCACTCTGTCGCACACCAAAAGAGAAATCACCCACCAATTCATTCATCGAATCCGGTTGTATGCACCCTTTCACGACATAGGAAAGTATCGAATTCCAGATAAGGTGCTATTCAGTAGCGCGCGTTTCAACGAAGAAGAAAGAAACATCATGAACAATCACACCTTGTATGGCGAAGAGATGATTGATGACGTGGTTGCCCTTTCCCACCACAGCTCGATGTGCAGTGAAGAGATTCAATTCATTAAGAATATTGTGCGCCACCATCATGAACGGTTTGATGGCTCTGGATTACCAGATGCTTTGAGTAACACAGCGATACCACTCGAAGCTCGAATAGTGACATTAGCCGATGTATTCGATGCGCTGATGAGCAAAAGAGCTTATAAGCACGCGTGGACACTCGACGAAGTGATGGAATACATTGAAATGCAGAACGGTTCAATGTTCGACCCAGAGTGTGTTGTGGCTCTTAAACAGAACCTAGACGGCTTTATGGCAATTCGGGAGCAATACAATGACGATGCTCAGCCGCACTTAATGACAGCTTAAACTATGGCTTCTTTGTTATTCAAGCCTAAGTAAGAGAACGTAAACCAACAAAAAAGGATGCCACTGAGGCATCCTTTTGTTTTCTAGTTTGCAGCTGAAAGAACAAATTTGTTCTCTACTGATTCTAACTAACGATTATACGTCGTAAGTTGTAGAAGCAGTGTCGCCGCCTGTACCAGTCCAGTTTGTGTGGAAGAATTCACCACGTGGACGGTCAGTACGCTCGTAAGTGTGAGCACCGAAGTAGTCACGTTGAGCTTGTAGAAGGTTCGCTGGAAGACGAGCTGTTGTGTAGCCGTCTAGGAACGTTAGTGCAGAAGTCATACATGGCATTGGGATGCCTGATTCCATAGACTTAGCTGCAACTTTACGCCAAGCGCCCATGCAGTTGTCTAGGATGCCTTTGAAGTATGCATCTGAACCTAGGAATGCGATCTCTGGGTTCGCTTCATAAGCATCACGAATGTTGCCTAGGAATGCAGAACGGATGATACAACCGCCACGCCACATAAGTGCAACGTTACCGTAGTTTAGATCCCAGCCGTTTTCGTTCGACGCTTCACGCATTAGCATGAAACCTTGAGCGTAAGAGATGATCTTAGAAGCAAGTAGAGCCTGACGGATTGCATCAACCCACTCTTGCTTATCGCCTTCAACTGGAGCAACAGTCTTACCGAACAGTTTCTCAGCTTCAACACGTTGATCTTTAAGTGCAGATAGGCAACGAGAGAATACAGACTCAGTAATTAGAGTCAGTGGGATACCCATGTCTAGTGCGTTGATACCAGTCCATTTGCCTGTACCTTTTTGGCCAGCAGTGTCTAGGATTTTCTCAACTAGCGCTTCACCGTCTTCATCTTTGTAGCCAAGGATGTCAGCAGTGATTTCTACTAGGTAGCTGTCTAACTCAGTTTTGTTCCAGTCAGCAAATACAGCCTGCATTTCGTCGTGGTTCATACCTAGGCCATCTTTCATGAACTGGTATGCTTCAGTGATAAGCTGCATGTCACCGTATTCGATGCCATTGTGAACCATCTTAACGAAGTGACCAGCACCGTCGTTACCAACCCAATCACAACAAGGCTCACCCGCGTCAGTTTTCGCAGAGATACCTTGGAAAATAGGCTTAACCGCTTCCCAAGCTTCAGGAGAACCGCCTGGCATGATAGAAGGACCGAAACGAGCGCCTTCTTCACCACCAGAAACACCAGTACCGATGAAGTGGATGCCTTTCTCACGAAGAGCAGCAACACGACGGTTAGTGTCCGGGAAGTTAGTGTTACCACCATCAATGATGATGTCGCCTTTGTCTAGAAGTGGTACAAGCTTGTCGATGAACGTATCTACAACGTCACCAGCACGAACCATAAGCATCACTTTACGTGGCGCTTCTAGCTTCTCAACTAGCTCTTCTAGAGAGTAAGCACCAACAATGTTAGTACCTTTAGCTGGGCCTTCTAGGAACTCGTCTACTTTCGCAGCAGTACGGTTGTGAGCCACAACTTTGAAGCCGTGGTCGTTCATGTTTAGGATAAGGTTCTGACCCATTACTGCTAGGCCAATTACACCGATATCACCTTTCATTATTTATATCTCCTTGCGGCTATTCGCACTTATGCGATAGCACTTGCTGCATTTGAATCTAGGAACCACTCTGTTTCGCCAGTTTTAGACTGGATTTTCGCTGCCGGGTAAGGCAGTTCTGAAGCAGGAGTTGTATGAATTTCTTTAACGATCTCGACTTTACCTGCGCCAAGCACTAGGTAGCTGATTCGTTTTGCTGCTTCTAAAACTTTCGCTGTTTTAGAAACACGGATTTGACCCGACTCTGGGTGAGAAGCTAATACAGATAGGTTCTCATCTTGGTAGTCAGTTGCACCCGGGAATAGTGAAGCTGTGTGGCCGTCTGCGCCAACACCTAGCAGAATCCAATCAAAAACTGGCGTGCCGTTTTCTGTTGGAATCACGTCTGCCATCTCTTTTGCGAAACGTTCTGCTTCTACTTTAGGCTCATCTTCACCACGGATGCGGTGGATATTCTCAGCAGGCAGGTTTACTTGTGTAAACAACAATGCGTTTGCTTCACCGAAGTTGCTTTCTGCATCGTCTGGTGCCACGCAACGTTCGTCGCCCCACCAGAAATGAAGGTTATTCCATTGAATGCCTTCTGCGTATGGTGCTTGAGCTAAAAGCTTGAAAAGCATTTTTGGCGTGCTGCCACCCGACAATGAAATGTGAACAGGTTTGCCCTGCTCGCTGTATGCTTTCATTTCGTTTGCTAGGTTTTCAACGACCAATTCTGGCGTTGCAAAGATCTTGTGGTTGATCATAGTTCGCAGTAATCCGTGTCTGTTAGGTTTTTACATGGGAAACGCCATGCGCGGCCATCACGTTGCAGAAGCTCATCCGCTTCTTGCGGGCCCCAAGTACCACAAGCATAGCCAAACAGTGCTTGAGGATCTTGTTTAAAGTCTAAGATTGGTTGAACGTACTTCCAACATGCTTCTACTGCATCAGTACGTGCAAACAGAGTCGCATCACCGTTCAGTGCATCAAGAAGAAGACGCTCATAAGCCGTTAGCATTTGAGTTTCAGGCAAGTCAGAGTAAGAGAAGTTCATTTTCACTTCTTTTGCTTTGAAACCTGCACCCGGCTCTTTCAAACCAAAACTCATCTGAATACCTTCATCCGGTTGGATACGGATAATCAGCTTATTCTCTGGTGCATCTTGACCAAACACTGGGTGTGGCGTGTTCTTAAAGTGAATAACGATTTCAGTCACACGTGTTGGTAAACGTTTACCTGTACGTACATAGAAAGGAACCCCATTCCAACGCCAGTTGTTGATGTGTGCTTTAAGACCAATGTACGTTTCAGTGCGAGAGTCATCTGCGACACCCTGCTCTTCGCGGTAACCAGGCAAGTGCTGACCACGAACGTCTGATGCTGTGTATTGACCTAATACTAAGTCTTTACGTAGGTCATCTTCTTCCAGTGGTTTCAGACACTGAAGTACTTTAACCACTTCGTCACGAATTGAATCCGCATTGATTTGAGCTGGTGGCTCCATGCCAACCATTGCTAATACTTGTAGCAAATGGTTTTGGAACATGTCACGAACTGCGCCAGAACCGTCGTAGTACCCGCCACGCTCTTCAACGCCAAGGAACTCAGCACCTGTGATTTCAACGTATTCAATAAAGTTACGGTTCCACAGTGGTTCAAACATCGCGTTTGAGAAACGAAGCACTAGAAGGTTTTGTACCGTCTCTTTACCAAGATAATGGTCGATACGGTAGATCTGGTGTTCTTGGAAGTGATGATGGATCTCTTCATCTAACGCTTGAGCTGATGCTAAGTCGTAACCAAATGGTTTCTCGATGATCAGACGACGCCAGCCGTTCTTTTCATCGTTCAGGCCATGCGCAGCAAGGTTTGCTGGAATCACACCGTATAGGCTTGGCGGGGTTGCCAAGTAGAACAATGTGTTATGGTTTTCGAATTGGTAGTCTTGCTCAAGCTTGTCTAGACGTTGTGCTAAACGAGCGTAGTCGTCTACATCTGAAGTGTTGATCGCTTGGTAATGCAGATGTTCAATAAATGCATTCAGCGTCTCTGGCTCAGTTTTTTCCATTTCCTGAAGAGACTTCTTCAGCTTCTCACGGTAAGACTCATCGCTGTACTCAGTACGGCTCACTCCAAGAATCGCAAAGGATTTTGGTAGTTGATTGCTAGCATACAGGTGGTACAAAGCAGGAATTAACTTGCGGTAAGTTAGATCTCCCGATGCACCAAAAATAACGATGCTGCTGTTTTCAGGTATTACCATCATCTTTCCTATAAAAACAAGGTTTTTAGTATTCGCCAAAGGTATCAGCGACATACGAAAATAGATAATAGGTCTTGGCTATTACATCAATAGCGAGTGCCTATTACACTTGAGAATGCGTTTGGTAAATGAGGGTGAAAGCTATCACCTCTATTCGGGACAGTATTGTCTATGAGTATTTGATTTACATCAACCACTGTGAAAGCAATCGATTAAATATTGACTCATTTCGAACAAATTCTAATCGATAGCTCAGTTAGCCGAGCCCGAGAGTGAAACAAATCGGTATTCTCAAACATTGTAGTCAAGAAAGAACGGTATCTGGTCGGTGGAGTGAATAATAGGAAATGGAGAGAAAGGCAAAACCAGCCTATTCAACTGGCTTTATATTTATTTGACAGCATCGCGTTTGTCTTTGTAACTTGTTGTCGCTAAATCTATCTTCTAGCTTTGTTGTAGCAGCGTTCTGGGCGGCCTACTGACCCGTAATTTAAGTCAGCCACTAACTCGCCAGTCGTGATTAGAAATTCCAAATAGCGTCGAGCGGTGGTTCGACTCGCTCCAATCCGTTCACCTGCTTCATCTGCTGTAATATCAGCAATGTCGGCTTGTTGAAAAATGGCTCTAATTTTATCAAGCGTTACGCCATCAATCCCTTTGGGTAATGTAGACACTTTTCCTGAGTCCGCTTTCGCGTTGGCTTGCAGCATCTTATCGACCAAACCTTGGTTCAAATCAGACACACTTTCAAACTCTTGCAGCTGCGATTGATATTTTTTCAGCGCCGCTTCTAAGCGAGGAAACATCACAGGTTTCAGCAGATAGTCCACGACTCCACCGCGCATTGCCTGTTGCAAGGTATCGACGTCTCGCGCAGCAGTAATCAAAATCACATCACAACCCTGATTACTACCACGAACGTGGTTCAAAATATCAAGCCCGCATCCATCCGGCAGATACACATCCAACAAAACCAAGTCAGGCTTTAATATGTCTAATTGCATTAACGCTTCAGACTGCGTAGTCGCAATCCCCACCACATCAAAGCCACCCATCTGTTCTAAATAACGATGGTGTAGCTCTGCAATCGCAATATCATCTTCAATGACCATGACTCTCGTGATTGCGCTCATTTATGTTCTTCCTTTAACCATGCTTTTTCCGTCACGATGATCTTCACTCGATCACTTCGCGCTTAATTATTATTGTGCTTCTTTTGGCAGATAAACCGTCATTCGCGTACCAAAATCGTGGTTGTCGACCATTTCAAGCTGTCCTTGATATCGGTCTGCCAGTTGCTTTATTAAATACAAACCGACGCCGCGATTCTGTTTCGCTTTGCTTGATACGCCTTTTTCGGTGAGTGCTTTCGTCGCCAAGTCTTTCGGCAAACCACACCCTTTGTCTTCTACTTCTACGATAATTTCATTACCAAAATCACTGATTGAAACTTCAATAACTCGACGCGCTGGAGTAATTTGACCCTCTTGCTTAATAGCCGTCATAGTGGCATCAAAGGCGTTATCTATCAGGTTGCCAAGAATCGTCACGACATCCTCTGCGTTTAACCAAGCGGGTAATGCCTCAAGCCTTGATCCCTCTTCAACTTTAAGCTCTAACCCAATCTCTCGAGCTCGCTCTGTTTTTCCTAAAAGCATGCCTGCAATAAGAGGGTCTTTCACCGTCTCTCTTAAGAATTCAATTAAGCTCTGGTAATGAGCGGTTTCTTGACCAATCAATTGTTGAACAGAGTCCAGCTCACCCATTTGAATCAAGCCACTGATCGTATTGAGCTTGTTTTGATGTTCATGCGTTTGCGAACGAAGTAAATCTGCATACTCTTTAGTCTGAGAAAGCTGATCGGTTAAATCGTTAATCTCATCTCGCAATCGGAAGCTGGATACCGCACCGACGACTTCACCCGCCACGATAATTGGGCTGAGGTTGGCAACGATTCGCTTATTGTTCAGGTACAGCTCAACATCATGATCGGTATCGCCAGTCGTTAACAGCAGTTCTAAGTCACTGCCCGCTAATACATCAGAAAGGCGCTTTTGGTTGAGTGCAGACTCCCTATCGATAGACAAAATATCGCAAGCACTTTTGTTTATTGAACGCAAAATACCGTTCTTATCAATACTCAAGATACCTTCTTTCACGGTACTCATAGTCACATCAAGTTCTACATATAAGCGACCTATCTCTTCAGGCTCAAAGCCCAAGATAGCGCGCTGAAAACGGCGCGATACATAACTCGAAATCAAAGCGTTGACCGCAACCACCAGCAACGCCATCACAATCAAAAAGGCTAAA
This sequence comes from Vibrio sp. QJM3NY_39, assembly GCF_057785895.1. Taxonomy (NCBI): domain Bacteria; kingdom Pseudomonadati; phylum Pseudomonadota; class Gammaproteobacteria; order Vibrionales; family Vibrionaceae; genus Vibrio; species Vibrio sp. QJM3NY_39. Next base: position 1,973,406 of record NZ_CM173505.1, read on the forward strand.
TAAGGTTCGATTCGGTCTTGCAGAGAATCCAATAAGTAGCCAACCGACACCACTCCAATAACGGTGCCTTGTGGGTCTTTCACCGCGGATTTACCACGGACAGAAAAACCAAGTGATCCTTTGGCCGTCGACACATAAGATTCACCCAACACCAATGCTTTTTGGTTATCACCACCGCGCATTGGTTTACCAAGCCTGTCATCATAAGGGTGAATCAGGCGGATACCTTTGTCATCTCCCACAACGATAAACGCCGCGCCAATGAGCTGGGTAAGGTTTCGAAATTTAACTTGAGTTTCTTCAGACAGAACGTAGGAAACTCCATTAGGGCCCATCGTTCCATTTTCTTGAATAATGCTGGCGACAAGTGGCGATTCAGACAGAAATTCAGCAACGCCTAACGCTTTCAAACCCATCTCTTGTTCTTGAGATTGTTTGATATAATAAAAACCAGCCGCTGAAAGTATCAAAAGTTCAACAAGACCAGTGACCGTCATGATAATCAGCAGCCTTTTACGGAAGCTGATACTACTCCATTTCATATTCCACCGTCCCTAGTGTTAGACGAGCAATGTTAACACCAAGTTAATTAGATGACCTTTCGACGTACGTGAATTTGTGACAGTTACTCAACTAAATAATTGAGCAGATTATTAATTGATAATCCTTTACGTTGTTCACCTCGATTAATCGTTCGCTTTTAGAACGGATTAGCTTAAAAATCAAAATAAACGAATAAATATTGAGCTAGATCACTAAGCTTTTAGGTGTTTTTTAGGTTGTTTAAAATAAATACAATTATAATAGTTGCATATGAAGAAGTTTATTGTTGCCAAGCCATCAGTCATGATTTTCAGACTCTGCTTTAAATCGAAATTTCGGTTAACAAAAAGACAACAACTCTTCGCTCACTGGACGTATCTATAACGAAACGTTGCACGCTCGCCGCTAGGGTTGTTGAACAAACAGGTTATCAACCTAACCTCATTCATACATCTCTATTCACACTATAGGCCAGCATGACAACTCAGAGGTGCCTGATAAAGCAGCGCCCAATAATAAAACATTGATGAGCAGGAAGTATCGATCAGTGGCAACGTCCAATAGAAACAGGATTAAAAACATAACGTATAAACATTGTTGAAAAGGAAACCAGGCAATGAAACGCGATAATTTTGGAATTTGTCTTACTAAGACCATGCTGTTCAAACACTTGCAATCGACTTTTACTCACGTAAGAGCCTATGAGAAAGACGGTACCTCCCCTCTCGATCTCAAGGTATTGTTAGCGTTCCCGCAAATGTCGGGCAGAGATTTATTACAAACAATGCAAGGCTCGAGACAATTGGTGTGGCGCGCCGATCACCATTGTCCTGGCTTTAAATAAGCCATTTCATTTTGTAAAAACGCTTCTATACTGAACTTAAAAAGCACGCTTATGCGTGCTTTTTAAGTTTCATTTATCTCTGATACCCTCATCACTCAATCTTATTTACACTTGGTTAACGAGTTATGAGACTGTCTCCAAGTGTGAGAGAATCTAATCAAGACAAATGACTATTTCCCTGTTAACATTAGAGTTAATACTCTAATTGGTATTTAATGCAGATGACCAAACCAAAATTTCGATACCTTGCGATCGCCAGTATGCTTCTCGGCACTGTGACTTCGCCAGGCTATGCTGCCCCGCTCACTTTTTCTGAAGCGTGGCAAATATTACAAGAAAACAACAACTCACTTGCGGCTCAACAAGCCAATGTTGAACGTTATCAACACCTTCAGAACTCAACGAGTAGCCTCAACTTGCCTTCTATTACCTTAGGGGCTAACTACACGCACCTTGATAGTGACGTGACGATTAATGGTGAGCAGTTCACTGACAGCTTAAGTGGCGTGCCAAATTTAGGCGCAGTTGGAGGTATTCTTCAGCCTATATTAAGTGGGCTTGGCGGCGTTACCTCAACCATTACAGAACAAGACATCTTTAGCTCTTCCATTCGCGCGGTTTGGCCTATCTTCACAGGCGGGCGAATTACCGCTGCGCAAAATGCTGCTGAAGGTAAAAGCGAAGAAGCGCAAAGCCAGTTGTTGATGGAAAGACAAGCTCGCTACGAAGACTTAAGTAAATATTACTTCTCGGTGATCTTAGCGGAAGACGTCGTGAAAACGCGTCAAGCCGTTGAAGCTGGCTTAACTCAGCATCGTGATTTCGCCATCAAGCTTGAACAACAAGGGCAAATCGCACGAGTAGAACGCTTGCAAGCGGATGCTTCACTAGACAAAGCAGTTGTCGAGCGAACTAAAGCTCAAAACGATCTTAAGATTGCTCAATTAGCGCTGACTCAAATCCTTGGCCAGAGCCAAAGTGTAGAACCTTCAGAGCAACTGTTTATCAATAAGAACCTGCCTCATATGGATGTGTTCATTGATCAAACACTCATGACCTATCCCGGCCTTAAAATTCTTGATGCAAAAGAGAAACAAGCAAGCAGCTTAATTAAAGCTGAGAAAGGTAAATACTATCCAGAAGTGTACCTTTACGGTGATTACAGCCTGTATGAAGATGACTCTCTCGCCAGCGAAATGAAACCCGATTGGTTAGTTGGCATTGGTGTGAATGTGCCGCTGCTTGATACTTCTGGCCGTTCAGACAAAGTAGCCGCCGCTCACAGTGCTGTCTCACAGGTTCAATTCCTGAAGTCGCAAGCTAAGCAAGACTTAACCGTGTTGGTACAGAAGACTTACCTTGAAGCAAACCAAGCAATTGAAGAGGTTCAAGGCCTCAACTCAAGCTTGGCTTTGGCTCAAGAAAACCTATTACTCCGTAAAAAAGCCTTCACTCAAGGACTCTCGAACTCGCTAGAAGTGGTTGATGCAGAGCTCTACCTTGCGAGCATCAAAACCCAGCAATCTGCTGCGCGATTCAAATACCTAATCTCTCTGAACAAGCTATTAGCGCTAACCAGCGAAATGAATGCTTACTCGAGTTACTTAACCTCTTCTGTTCCGTCTGACTTCGACTCAAAAACAGACACCGATAGCCAGTCAAAAGGATAATTCATGAAACCTATTAAGCCCCTTCTTCTATCTTTAGTTGGTATCGGCGTTATTGGCTGGGTCGGATACAGTTTCTACCAAGCTTACCAACCTCAGCCGGTTAAGCTTCAAGGTCAAATCGATGCGCAGCAATACAGCATCTCATCGAAAGTACCTGGCAGAATTGATGAAATATTCGTGCGTAAAGGCGATTCGGTTGAAAAAGGCGAATTGATCTTTTCTCTTCTTAGCCCTGAGATTGACGCGAAGCTAGAACAAGCAAAAGCAGGTCAAAAAGCTGCGGGCGCATTAGCAAAACAAGCTGAGAATGGTGCGCGTACTCAACAGATCCAAGCTGCTAAAGACCAGTGGTTGAAGGCAAAAGCAGCCGCCGTTCTCATGGACAAAACTTATCAACGTGTCAATAACCTTTACAACGATGGTGTGGTTGCCGAGCAAAAACGCGATGAAGCCAAAACACAGTGGCAAGCAGCGAAGTACACGGAAAGCGCTGCGTTCCAAATGTATCAATTAGCACGAGAAGGCGCTCGTGACGAAACCAAAGTGGCAGCCGCTCAAAAAGCGTTAATGGCGGCAGGCGCGGTGGCGGAAGTTGAAGCTTACGCAAAAGACACGCAGATCCACAGCTGGTTTAATGGCGAAGTGTCTCAGGTGCTATTAAGCAGCGGTGAGCTCGCACCACAAGGTTTCCCTGTTGTGACTGTTATCGACAGCAAGGATGCATGGGCCGTGCTCAACGTGCGTGAAGATATGCTTAAGCACTTCGAAAAAGGCAGCCAGTTTGAGGCGTACCTACCGGCTCTGGATAAATCATTAACTTTCCAAGTGACACACATTGCCGTAATGGGTGATTTCGCGACTTGGCGTTCAACAGACGCAGCACAAGGCTTCGACTTACGTACTTTTGAAGTAGAAGCGCACCCTGTCGATACGAGCGAAACACTGCGTATGGGCATGAGCCTAGTGGTTGAGCTTTAGGTGACGTATGTCTGCTAACTTTCGATCGATAGGCTCGCGATCTACAGCCTCGCAATCTAGAAGATCGCAATCAACTGAGCATCATAGAGCGAAGAATACCTTGCTTAAGCAGTGGGCGATTGTCCGCAAAGACAAATGGTTGTTGTCTTGCCTAACTTGGATACCTTTGCTTCTTGCTGCCAGTATTTGGCTGATTTTTTCGCAAGGGATCGCTCGTGACTTACCGGTTGCGGTTGTTGACTTGGAACACAGCCAAATTTCGCAACAATTCACACGTCTTGTTGATGCATCACCAACGCTGCAAGTCACTCAGAAATACAGCTCGGCGAGTGAAGCGGCGAAAGCGATGATTGAACGCGATATCTACGGTTATGTTGTGATACCAAGGCATTTTGACCGAGACCTTCTGCTCGGATTGAATCCGCAAGTGTCTGTGTTCTACAACAGCCAATTTATCTTGATAGGTAAGCTAGTGAATTCAGCGTTGTTGCAGGCTCAGGGGACTTTTAACGCGCAACTTGAGGTCGTTAAGCAGTTATCACACGGTGATACCACGGTGCAATCCGCACTAGGCCAAGCAGTAACAGTGCAAAGCCAGATCACGCCACTGTTCAACAAGAACACCAGTTATGCTCAGTTCTTGGTGTCTGCGGTTATTCCTGCACTATGGCAGATCATGATTGTGGTGGGCACGATATTGGTTTTGACGGCGAACGTTAGAGCTCGTGGTCTTCATGCTTGGTTATCCAACGCCCCGATGAAATCACTAACATCAACACTAGCGCCCTACCTTGTCTTGTTTTTGATGTTTGGTATCGCGTTTAGCTTTTGGTTCTATGTCCTCTTAGACTGGCCGTTTAACGGCAGTTTTGTGGCACTGACTGTCGCCCAACTGCTTACCGTCATCAGTTGTATCATCATGGGTTGTTTATTTTTCTTCTTAACGCTTGATCCTGCAAGGGCGATGAGTTTCGCTGGCGCCTTTACAGCACCAAGCTTTGCGTTCATGGGGATTACCTTTCCAGTAACCGACATGAACACAGCAGCGCAAATCTGGAGAAGCTTATTGCCCGTGAGTCACTACATCGAAGTACAAACGGCACAGTCTAGTTATGGCGTGAGCGCGGCACAGTCGCTTATCAGCCTCTCCTCAATGTTTTGGTATGCGATTCCTGCTTTCGTGGTGATGTTGTTGATTAAGAAACACTTGGCGCAATCGAATCTGTCTGCACAAACGGATCTAACAGCCCAAGCAGCTCTATCTGCAAAAGCGACGCCGTCAACACCTTCAACACCTTCAACACCTTCAACACAGCAAGAGAAATCTGACCAATCAGCACCACAAGGAGTAAAACGATGAGCTTTACTCAACTGCTCAAGCAAGAACTCTTAGCGGTACTGCGTAACCCTGTTGTACTTCTTACGGTATTTGGTGGTGTGGTCTTCTATTCATTCTTGTATCCATTGCCTTACGCGCACCAAGTTCCTCAGCAGCTTAGAGCCTCGGTAGTAAACTTGGACAAGAGTCAAAGCAGCTACCAATTAGAACGAATGGTGGATGCCACCTCTCAAATCGAATTGGTACGTCGAGACTCCAGCATCGCAGATGCAAAACAAGCCGTACTTAACCAAGAGATCGGTGGGTTCCTCGTCATTCCAGAAGACTTCTATAAAGACCTGCTGCTCGGTAAGAGCCCGACGCTTTCTTACGCCGGCGATGCTTCTTACTTCTTAGTGTATGGAACCATTGTTGAAGGGCTTGCCAAGGCGGGTGGCACGTTAGCTGCACAAGTTAAGGTCAGTCACTTGTTAGTAGAAGGAGTACCTTTAGAGTCCGCAGCCAAAGGCTACAGCGCGTTTAGCTTGAACCTAAAACCAACGTTCAATAGCCGCATGGGATACATCGATTACGTAGTTCCAGCCGTCTTTGTGTTGATCCTGCAACAAACCTTAGCCATGGCTTCTGGTTTAGTTGGGGCAACCCAAAACGCTCAATCTACGTTTGGCTATTGGAGTAAGACCTCTCCGGCAAAACTGATGCTTGCTCGTTGTTGTACCTTAGTCGGCATTTATTACTTGTTGTCGATGTACTACTTCGGCGCGAGCTTTTCGATGTATGGAATAAATTTGCTCGCCTCAACGACACAGATTTTGACTTTACTGCTGCCCTTCTTATTGGCCAGCTGTTTGATCGGGATTTTTATTGGTGAGCTAGTGCCAAGAAGAGAATTAGTCACGGTTGTGGTGTTAATCAGTTCAATGCCGCTGATCTTCTCTTCAGGTTTTATCTGGCCTGTTGAAATGATGCCTGAATGGTTAGTACTGCTGTCACAGTTATTCCCAAGCACACCAGCTATCCAAGGTTTCTTAGCGCTTAATCAGATGGGTGCATCTTGGCAAGAAGTGGCGTCTCAATGGACATTGCTATGGGGACAAGTCGCTTTATGGGGTTCGTTATTAGCACTAAAGCTTTACCACAAGTCGAGTAAACGTATTACTAGATCCGTTTAACTCTAGTCTCTAAACGCTAAGCCTCATGTTCATGTTCATGTTCATCGTAAACCATTAAAAAGGCTCTGATAAAGGGCCTTTTTAATACCCTCTGGCCTGATTCCATCTTCAGCCATCAATTGTTTAAACACTTCACAAGCACATATCGAATATTCAAACTCGCCGACTTCCCTGTGATCCCCCCACTATAATTCACCTTAGCCCGTCGCTATAACAGCTACTGCATATGCCTTTTGCAACCTAAAAAGCACCGACTTATTCCAAAACAATGACAAAACCCGAACAATTGTAAATTTATTGTAAAAATTTCTTTGAGGGTATTATTTTTATGTATAGGATTATCAGTGGGGCTTGGTAGGCCGAATACCATAGTCTTATTGGTTCACATACCAAAAGGATATCCATACAAAGCAAGATCAGTACTTATATTTATTTCGTTTTTCGACCTAGCTACAGCCGTTTATGTTGCCGTCGAATGAAGTAGATAAATCACTGAAATGTAAAAAATCAAATAAAAAACAAACACAACAGCAGCAAACATAATTTAATAAAAAGACAGGGAAAACCATGAAAAACTTACGTGAATTATTTTTTGGGTTTATATTATTGTTTAGTTCCAGTGCATTTGCAGAAGAAGGATCATTTAGTCAAAGTATCAGTAACTTGAGCCAAAGTGTTGATGGTTTTTTCAATGACTACACAGGTTGGTTCGTTGGATTAATATTTAAAAGTGTTCCACTTGGTGAAGCAAACTTCCCAATCATTGTTGGCTGGCTATTGCTCGCTGCGATCATCTTTACTGTTTACTTTGGCTTTGTTCAATTTAAACGTGTCGGGATGGCAATAGACATTATTAAAGGTAAGTACACAGACCCTAACTCCAAACACGAAGGGGAAGTTTCTCACTTTCAAGCGTTAACAACCGCGCTTTCTGGAACTGTTGGGCTTGGTAATATTGCCGGTGTGGGTGCTGCACTCGCAATTGGTGGTCCTGGTGCGACATTCTGGATGATCTTGTGTGGTCTTCTGGGTATGGCGTCTAAGTTCTGTGAATGTACCTTAGGTGTGAAATACCGAACTATTCTACCTTCCGGTGTTGTTTCAGGTGGTCCAATGTACTACCTAAGCCAAGGCCTAAGCGAAAGAGGACTCGGTGGACTAGGTAAAGCCCTTGCAATTGGTTTTGCGTTAATGTGTATTTTAGGTGCGTTGGGCGGCGGTAACATGTTCCAAGCTAACCAAGCACATGCCATGTTAACTTACGCATTCGATGTACCGAGTGAATACGGTGTGATCACTGGCCTTGTACTCGCTGCTTTAGTTTTCTCTGTGATTGTTGGTGGTATGCCTTCTATCGCATCTGTAACGGAAAAAGTTGTTCCTTGGATGGCTGCTCTGTATATCGGTATGGCTCTGATTGTTATCGGTTCTAATCTTGATCAAGTTGGCCCTGCGTTCAGCGCAATCTTTACAGGTGCATTTACCGGTGAAGGTGTGGTTGGTGGATTCATTGGTGCCCTAATCCAAGGTCTAAAACGTGCAACATTCTCAAATGAAGCAGGTGTAGGTTCAGCAGCAATTGCTCACTCAGCAGTAAAAACAAAAGAACCAATCACTGAAGGTCTTGTATCACTACTAGAACCATTCGTTGATACGGTAATCATTTGTACAATGACGGCATTGGTAATCACTATCGCTGGCTTAAACGTAGGTCCATATGATGGAACAGGTTTAACGGGCGTAACGCTGACTGCTGCATCGTTTACTGAAACGGCAGAAGTGTTCAAATACACACTTGCTCTCGCGGTAATCATGTTTGCGTTCTCGACGATGATTTCTTGGTCGTACTACGGTCTTAAGGCTTGGACTTACCTATTTGGTGAAGGCAAAACAACGGAACTGATTTTCAAAGTGATGTTCTGTGTGTTTGTTGTTATTGGTGCGACGATTCAGTTTGGCGCGGTAATCGACTTCTCTGATGCAGCCATCTTTGCGATGTCTATCTTCAACATTCTTGGCCTGTACTTCCTAATGCCTGTTGTGAAGAAAGAACTGCAATCATTTGTTGCTCGTGTGAAATCAGGTGAAATCAAAACTTACGATAAATAACGTTTAGTGGAATGATGTTGATCTGATAACTAGTTTAGGTCTCATAACGATACAGTTCTAATAAACGAGACTGTTCTAAAAATTTTTGTAAGACCCTTTGCTTGAGAAAGCGAGAACAGGACTGCAACTTATCCAAATCCCTACTAGCTTTGCTTGTGGGGATTTTTTATGCCTAAATGGTTGGGCTATTTGCTATCCTCAATGCCCTGCTCACTCTTTTCACTCTTTTCACTCTTTTCACTCTTTTCACTCTTTTCATCATCGTGTTCAACGTCGAAACGACGAACTAATTCTTCTACTTCGATCATATCTTTTTGCGCTAATGGCGAACAACAATCATCGAAACAATAAGCTACGGTACAGTTCTCACAAAGGTACTCTGGCATCACTTCATCCCTTGTCGTCAAAGCAGCCAAATGCGAGCTAGCAATCGACTGCGTGTTCATCCTGAACAACACTATTATGCAGCGACTCTGATCTAAAAATATGTATGCAAAGTCATTTAATAGACAACAAGTAACATATCACTGCGGATATACGTAACTATTCACAAATATCTAAGAAAACAATGAAAACACTCAAATAATCAATAATGAGAAAGCACCGGTTCTATGCTCCCGAGAAAACGCAAAACGCCCACATCACGTGTGTGATGTGGGCGTTTCAATATTTACTGTAAACTATCTTTGGGTTGATTAAAGCCTGTGGCTTATAGACCCATCTCTTCAGTGAGCGTTTTGATCTGCTTAAGATCCATGGTGTGGACTTCAATCATTTGTCTGATATCACTCAGACGAGAGTTAGCGTTATCCTGCTTCTCACACGCGTCAGATTTAGCATCCCATGATGTGCCATCTAAGAAAACGTCGCACGCTTCCTTCAGAGAACCAAGGTTCTGCTCAAGTTCATTTTTTTCTTTCTCAAGCTTTTCAAGTTCTTGAGAGATCTGTAATTCTTTTCGGAAAACTTCACGCGAACGCTCAAACAAGGTCGATTGCATATCAGCTTGACGATTAAGTTTCTGGTTGTCTTGCTGAGTTTGCTCTAACGTTTGCTTCTGTTCGTTTAGCTGCTGCTCTAATGAGTAGTTCGCTTTCTCCAAAACCGAAGACTGCTTCGCTAGGTCTTGGAGCTCTTTTTGATGTTCTTCTGTTTGTTTTACTAGAGCGGCTTCTACTTTTGCATCGATTTCGGTATCGACTTTTGCCACTTTAGTTTCAACGGATGTCATCAACTGTGTTTTGCTGTCATGCAGTTCTTGATAACGAGTTTCGAGTACCTGATAAGTGGACTCCCACTTCGAAGCCGTGATTGTAGAACCGATCAAGCCACCTAACGCCAAACCTATAACCGCAGCAATGCCGATATAAAGCTGACTGCGCTTATCGCGTTCTTCAATAACAACCACTTCATCTTGTTCGCTTTGTCCAGATTGCTGGTTCACTAGCGGGTACTCCCAAAAATTTGTTTAACGTTACACGGTCACTAATACTGATACTGATACTTTAAGCTCAGTTAAACCTATTGCCCAAGCCAGAAGCACTTGAGCTTTGCTAACACGTTTATCCTATCTGCTCACAGACAGATTTAACGAGTTAACTCCGAAATCATCAGGCTGGCAGTATACAAAAGGAAGCTGCTAACGATAACAATCACTACCCATTTTTGCAGTTTTTCGTTTGTCCGGTAACGAAACAGCACAAATGCCAAAGCCAATAAAAAAACAATCGCTATTAATCGAGTCATAACTCCTCCTTGTTTCTCTATTTTATACCATTTAAATAAGCAAGTTACGTCAGAGACTCGTTGTTTGATCATTTAGTTGAACAACATTTAAGCAAACAGATATTTTGTAGCTGACATCACATTTTATATGATCTAGGATACGTCTACAGATTACCTAATTATTTAGGTAATTGTTCCGATGAAGACTGCAGGAGAGTGGTTTTTAACTAAATATTAACATTTAGTTAGATTGACCCGCCGAAGAAGTAAATCTTTCAGGTGCTTTATGCTGGAGAAATCCAGAAAAGTGAGGACTGTCGTTGGAGGAACCTCTGGAGAGAACCGTACTACTTTTTTTGTAGCAAGCGGTCGCCGAAGGAGCAAGCTTAGTGCCCGTTACTTATCTATAAGTGATTCGCTAAGTGAAACTCTCAGGCAAAAGGACAGAGGAGTGGAAAGCAACAGCCTTAATTAACAAAAGAATTCTATCTAGAAATCCGTCTGTATTAAGTAGTGCTATCGATCCCTGAGATCCGCACTGCCTTCCCTCTTCTCCTTAAATTTTATATTTATTAAGGGGAATCTATGAACCACCTACAAGCTACACTACAAACCATCAACCAATTCGTTTGGGGACCACCACTGCTTATTCTGCTAGTGGGAACGGGGATCTACTTTACTTTTCGCTTAGGCTTACTCCAGTTTAGACACCTCCCAACCGCACTAAAAATGGTGTTCACCAAAGACAAATCCGGCACGGGTGACGTATCGAGTTTCGCCGCTTTGTGTACAGCACTTTCAGCAACTATTGGTACAGGTAACATCGTTGGTGTAGCGACCGCAATCAAGATTGGTGGCCCTGGTGCCCTATTCTGGATGTGGCTTGCCGCTGTATTTGGTATGGCGACCAAATATGCAGAATGTCTACTTGCCGTTAAATACCGCAGAACCGATAGCAATGGCGAAATGGTTGGCGGCCCAATGTACTACCTGCAATACGGTGTCGGCTCACGAATCTTAGCGGTAATGTTCGCTGTCTTCGCGTTAGGTGTTGCCTGCTTCGGTATTGGTACCTTCCCACAGGTCAACGCTATCTTAGACGCAACTCAAATTTCATTTGGTGCTTCTCGTGAGATATCTGCTGTCGTTCTTACGATACTGGTGGCAGTTGTAACCCTTGGTGGTATTCAATCTATCGCGAAGGTGGCAGGAAAAGTGGTTCCAACCATGGCAATTATGTACATCGTCGCGTGTTTGAGCGTGCTGGTTTCAAATGCAGACCAATTACTGAATGCCATTACCCTTGTGGTTACCTCTGCGTTTACCAACACCGCTGCAACCGGTGGTTTCTTTGGTGCAAGCATCATGCTTGCTATCCAATCAGGTATCGCTCGTGGTGTATTCTCGAACGAATCTGGTCTAGGTAGTGCGCCTATGGCAGCAGCAGCGGCTAAAACGGACTCGTGCGTGAAGCAAGGCCTTATCTCGATGACAGGTACCTTCTTTGACACCATCATCATCTGTACGATGACAGGCTTGGCGCTTATCTTAACGGGTGCTTGGCAAACCGACCTCTCTGGTGCTGCGATGACCACTCATGCATTCGCTGTAGGTTTAAACGCCGATACTCTAGGTTCAATGTTAGTTTCGATTGGCTTAATCTTCTTTGCGTTTACAACGATTTTAGGCTGGAACTACTATGGTGAGCGCTGTGTTGTTTTCTTACTAGGTACCAAAGCCGTACTACCTTACAAAATCATCTTCATTGCGTTGGTTGCCTCTGGTGCATTCCTAAAGCTCGACATGATCTGGCTGATGGCTGATATCGTGAACGGCCTAATGGCTATTCCTAACCTAATCGGTCTTATCTTGTTACGCCACGTTGTCATCGAAGAAACAAAGCTATTCTTCAAACCTTTAACTTCTTCAAATGATTGTGAAGCCGTTGAAGCATAACTTGAATTGATTGAACACCAAGCCCGCAATAAATGCGGGCTTTTTTATGGTTCATCGCGGCTTTCCGGGGAAAGCCGCTTTTATCTTCAAGAAGAAGTAGTCTGTATCTCGATACCCATACCCCATTCGCTTGATTAACTTTATCTTGTTGTTTATCCCTTCCAGTGTGCAGGTGTTCAACGGATAACTTGCCGATGCGATAATGCCGTGAAGATAAGGACTCAGTTTTCGTGCGAACTCTTTCAATGGCTTAATTCCACTCTCTTGCACTTGTTCCCACCACGTGTCCCAGAGCCCCTTCGCGTGCCCTTCGGATTCACAATACCAAAGCTCTTTGAGTTGGGCTCCGAGTATATAAGTGGTCATTAAGTCCTTATTGATATTCAATATTTCAGTAAGATAGCTATCTTGACGTGTATTTAAGTTGCCTCTATTTTTCAGCAGTACCCACCGTGAGCGCTTCACCCATTGCCTCGCTTTTTTATCTTGCTTGAGTTTGTTGGCTTGGTCGACTCTGACTCTATCCATCACCTCGCGACCGAACTTAGCAACAACATGGAATAAGTCGTAAACGATTTTTGCGTTCGGGCAGTGCGCTTGAACTTCAAGGTCAAAAGCCGTATTCATGTCCATCGCTACTGCTTCGATATTTACCCCATTCTCGCCTAGCTGCTCGAAGAACGGCCGTATGTCCTTGCGGCTGCGGCCTAATCCAACCCAAATGACTTGATGAGTCTTCGCATCAGCGATGACGGTGGCATATCGATGCCCTTTAAAGATGGCGAACTCATCCATCACGAGCTGCTTTAGCTCACCCCATTTCACTGGCGGCACCACTTGTCGAAGTCGGCGTTTATCTATTTCTTTAATGGTGTGCCAATGAACGCCCGTAATTTGGGATATATGCTTAATGGGAAGCAGGGGTAGCAGTTGTTCTATATAGCTTTTTAGGCGCTTTGTTATACGAGCATAAGGCTCTAACCAAGAGAGAGATTCTGTTTTTATGCCGCAGTCACGACACTTAATCCTTCGAGTTTGAACGGAAAGTTCAACAGGCACACCGAGCAACATGGCATCCTTTACGTGACGCCATTGATACTCATGGATAGCCTCGGCCTCAAGACCACAAAGGCATTTAGCCTCAGAGCTAGGTTTAAGAGTCAGGGTAATAAGTGATGCTGTCTGGAGAGACTTTACTATTTGAAAGCCTTCCCAGAATGAAGATAGGAAAGTATGATTCGGCATAGAAACGGTAGTTTGTGTATGATTTTTGTTTGGCGACTAAACCATATCACTTACTACCGTTTTTGTTTTTAGTTCCCGCTAATCCGCGATGAACCAAAAAAAAGCCCACGGCAGTGTTTATATACAAACCTAACGTGGGCTTTCTTCTTTTTAATTCAATTGTGTAGAGCCTTTAGGACGACTCTCAATAACCTATACCCAAAACGGTTCAGCTTATACTGGCTCTTCCATCAGAAGCTTAACACCCAGCCCCACCAGCACCATACCCGTCACACCTTCCATCCACTTCATAAAGCTCGCGTTCTTAAGCAAGTTTTTAGCGGAGTTCAATGCCCCAGCCAAACTGCATTGCCACACCATCGCAATCATAAAGTGCACCGAAGCCATCAGCATAGATTGCAATAAAGGCGATCCTTCAGGGTTTACGAATTGAGGCAGAAAAGCCAAATAGAAAACCGCCGTTTTCGGGTTCAGCACATTAGATAAGAAGCCTTCGCGTAGAGAGCGCTTGGCACTGTATGCTTGCTTAGCTTGCTCCCCGACCTGCATCCCACCGCCATTTTTCATCAAAGCGCGTAGACTGCTTAAGCCAAGCCAGATGAGGTAAACTGCACCTACCATCTTAACGGCTTGAAAGAGTTCAGCAGACTGGGCAAGAATTGCAGAAATACCCACAGCAGAGAAAAAGGCGTGTACATAAAGGCCGCTACAAATACCAAAGCTGGTCATTACACCGTCAGATAAACCCGAGCGGCTCGTGTTGCGAATCACCAAAGCCGTATCTAAGCCCGGCGTTAGCGTTAAAATAGTGATGGCAATTAGAAATGCCTCAAAGTTCAAAATATCCATATTATTGTCATTGTTGTTCAGCGATCTATCATCAATACCGCTTATCTGAACAATTCGCAAGCAACAATTGCCATCTGCTATACAAGTCACTGATTTTGTGCAGAATGGAACAGTTTGATTTGTTAAGAAATAGTAAATTCTAGGCATCGTACTGCCTCATGCTTTTATCGCTATATCTTCGACTGCGAAGGTCAGCGTCATTAAAAAGCAGAGCCATAATCAAAGTACACCAGAGATGAACCTTAAAGCTGACGCTGTCCTAGGGATCATTTAAAGAAACCAAATTAAGAGTAGTCAAATGAGCGCATTCAAAAAACTAGTCGAGAACTCTCAAAAATGTTCACGCTTTCAACACCTAGCCTCTATTTGTGGTTGGGACCAAGCTTCCATGATGCCTGCCGGTGGTAACCAAGCTCGTAGTGAAGCGATGGCCGAACTTTCGGTTCATATTCACGGGTTGATGACGCAACCACAGCTTGGCGATTGGATTGCAGACGCTGAAAACGAAGCGCTAAATGGCCAGCAACAATCGTCTCTACGTGAAATTAAACGCCAATGGCAACAAGCGAACCTACTTCCAGAAAAACTGGTTGAAGCGAAATCTCTAGCGGGTTCAAAATGTGAACATGCATGGCGCAGCCAACGTGGTAACAACGACTGGGTTGGATTCGAAAAGAACTGGCGTGAAGTGGTTGAGCTATCTCGTGAAGAAGCGCAGATCCGTGCCGACGCAGCGAACCTAACGCCTTATGATGCCATGCTGGATATTTATGAACCGGGCACCAGCTCTGCTTCACTTGATACCTTATTTGCAGACGTTAAAACATGGCTACCAAGCCTGATCGACGAAGTGATCGAAAAACAGTCGAGCGAGCCATTCAATGCGCCATCGGGTATCTATTCGGCCGAGAAACAGAAAGCACTTGGTTTAGAAGTCATGAAGCTGCTTCAGTTCGATTTTGAACACGGTCGACTAGATGAAAGTGTTCACCCATTCTGTGGCGGCGTGCCTTCAGACGTGCGCATCACAACCCGATACGACGAAGCGGAGTTCGTTCAAAGCTTAATGGGTATTGTGCATGAAACAGGACACGCGCGTTACGAACAAGGCTTACCAAAACACCTAGCTGGCCAACCTGCTGGCGAAGCTCGCTCTATGGGTATCCACGAATCTCAATCTTTGTTCTTCGAGATGCAAGTTGGTCGTAGCGACCCGTTCATCGGGCACTTAGCAAACCTCGCTGGTCAGCAATTCTCAGGCTCAGAGTTTGAGAAAGAGAACTTCCAGAAGATCTACACTCGCGTGAAGAAAGATTTCATCCGTGTCGATGCTGATGAGCTGACCTACCCTGCACACGTTATCTTACGTTACGAAATTGAACGTGATTTGATCAACGGAAAGATCAAACACACCGACGTTCCAGAGTTATGGAATACCAAGATGCAGTCATACCTTGGCTTAAGCACTCAAGGCAATTTCACTAATGGTTGTATGCAGGATATTCACTGGACAGACGGCGAGCGAACACTAAACACTAATTTATCAAGCTCTTCAAAATCAGATAAAAGACTTATAAAACATAATTATAGAGATGGTTGCATGCAGGACATTCATTGGTGCGATGGAAGTTTTGGCTACTTCCCAAGCTACACGCTTGGCGCTATGTATGCGGCTCAATTCATGGCATCAATGAAGCAAACCGTTAATGTTGATGAGGCGATTCGCTCTGGAGATATGACTCCAATCTTTACGTGGCTATCAGAAAATATTTGGTCGAAAGGGTCGTTGCTAACTACTGATGAGTTAGTTAAACAAGCTACAGGTGAAATTTTAAACCCTATGCATTTCCAGGAGCACTTAAGGAATCGTTACTTATAGTTTAAATAACCCCAGCATAGGTTGGGGTTATTCTGCGTGCTGTGTGAGACACAACCCGTCATTGGTTGGGTTGGCATTCGTATAACATGCATAATTATTTGAGTGATTATGTAACCAAGAAAACACAGACTAGCTTAAGTAATTGTGAACACCATCTCAATACTCAACATAAACTCAGCAACAATCTATAATGATGAGCTAAATGAAACAACTTCTGCCCAAAATACTCAGTAGAAATCAATCGTACGACTATGGATAGAAAAAGAGAAGCGAGCTTCTCTTCCAGATTTATTGAAACCCACCCCTTCCTGTTCAGCGAGAATTAGAACCTAAATCGATTCTGGACAAAAAAAGAGAGAGTTAGAAAAAAGCTAACTCATTTGATATACACTGGAGAAGACACCTTTAGACTTCAATACTATATTGTTTAGTTCCGACTGGCTCTGACTCTCATAGCCCAGTACGAGGCTTCTTTTTCAAAGTAGACTTTAGGGTTGTCAGCGATGGATTTAAACGGGAATTTTTTACTGGAAGATATCAATATTTTCTCAGTCAAATCTGCATTGCATAAATATAGGCTACCATTGAAACTACGAACATTTAGCTGATGGCTTTCAGGCTCAGTATTTTTTAAAACAAAATTACTAATTTGAGTCAATTCATCTTCTTCTTTGCCATCTTGCTCCCTAGTAAACAACTCTACCCATTTTTTTGTTACTTCATCGCAGAGTAATTCAATGTTTACTGAATTATCTTTTAGCAACTTGACTAACTTTAGTTTTTTTAAACTGGTAAGTTTTCCTACGAGTATATTAGAAAGTTCGAATGCTGCTACTCGTGATTTTAATCCCGCCAAATAGATCTTCACCGAATCCATATTAGGAACGCCTATTTCGCAATAAAGCGCTAATTCTTCAAGCAATTTAGCTTCGTCATCTAGTTCTAAATCAAATAACTTTCTTGTAATTGCATTAATAGCCCAAGGTAGCGTCATTGAAAAATAGGAAACACATATCTCTTGACCATTCTCGTGAATAGCTATTTGTGACAGTGGTTTTGCGCTAAACCATTTCAGTCGGACTTCATCCAACTCTGCTTCTTCATAATCATGCTTAAAAGTAACTGTTGGGAGTTGTTGAACTATCTTTTCAATACTTTTTGAAAATTCAGCTAGGTCAGTAGCACAACCTTCTGACTCTTTGTAAACCTTTATGCTCTCTTTTATTGGGTCAATATAATCGTCTAATGCTTTTGACGAGCTTAATGGAATGCCAGACTTAACCATACCTTCCCAATTCACATAATCACCAGCAATGTTGATCACTGCTCTATTTCTGCTTTTAAGAAAATTAATGATATCTTCTTGAGATACCACCTCATCATCTCCTGCTTGAATATAAGCCAATGAGTTCCTAAAAACTGTGTCAATCCAGTTCGAAGGATCTTGTAATTCGTGTGCTTTATTTTTGTAGTCTAATGCTAACAGTGTGTCATCAACCCAGTCGAATACTTGCGGAAATATATTTGAGTAATCTTTATTATCAGATTTAAACTGAGAGAAATCATTAGTAGCAACTAAATCTAACAATAATTCAAAACTAACATTACATTCTGTTGATATATTCTTTAAATATTTTACTAGTGCCAGCAATCCACTCTTTGCATGTTCCATTTTCGATGAGTCAAAGTATTCATGGCAAAAACCAAGATCCCTTTGATAACTCCAATTAGTCTCATCAATACAATACAATACTTTTCCTTCAATATCTGTAAAGGCTCTTCCTGCTCGACCAGCAATATTCCAAAAATCTTTTGAATCTATTTTCACTTCGTCTTGGTGATTCATAAATACATCAGAAAAAATTACTGTTGATATGCCTATATTAACTCCCTGCCCTAGACTAGTGGTCGAAACAATAACCTTAACATTGTCCGTTCGCATTAGTTGCTCAGTCAAAATTCGGACATCGGTAGGTAATTTTCCGAAATGACATAGAATTCCATATCGAGCCAGCTCATATATGTTACTAACACCAGCTTCATCGCAAGCGAGCCTAAATGACTCAAAAAGTACTTCATTGTTATAGTTGTGTAATTCGGGAGTACCTCCCATTGCCTTCAGTACCCTATTAGCTGAAGATACAACATATCTGGCCTGAGCAACAAACATCAAGACAGTCCCAAGTTGCGATAGCTTTAATGCTGTAGCTGCAATTCCTTCATTTTTGTCACTCGGAAAATATTTAGTTCTTGCCCGAGGTGGTAAGAACTTTTCGACAAAATTTTTGTTAAATGAGGTTGGTTCGCCAAACCATTCTATTGTTACATTTTTAGCGTGAGTCCACTTAATTGTTCCAAATCGCTTGTCTGCAATTGTCTTATCGGTTTGATAAACACTGCTACTATCCTCGGCTATCCATTGGGCAATATCATTTGTATTAGGTAGGACAGCGGAAAGAAGCATAATCTTGCCATCATTTTTATTGACGTGATGCTTTAGCTCTTCGATAAACAACTCAATTTTAATTAACCTTTCTTCTGCCCCAAGAAGGTGACCCTCATCAATAATAAGCAAACTAATTCCATTGGCGATATCTTCATCTGCCCTGACTATCGCCTTGGCTTTTTCAGGGGTTGCAATAATCACATTTGAGTTTTCGATTAGTGCTTTATCTAGCTTACTAAATTGTCCTCCGCCATATAGGAACGTAGTAGAAAACCCCAAGGGGGCTAATGTCTTCTCCATTGATTCCTCTACCTCATAAGATAATGAACGGAATGGAGCAAGATATAGTACTTTGGAAAAAGGGTTATCAATCAAAGCTTCCAAAATAGCGATCTCAGCTATTCTGGTTTTGCCACTACTTGTTGGTAGACTCAGGACAATATCATTTTCATCTTGCATCGCCTGTAGTGCATTATATTGAGCAAAGAATAACTCCGTAATTGGTGGTGTTCGTAATGCTAGTTGTGCTACATAATCATTTGTAATATCACTCTTAATTAATTTTGGTATCACATTCCAAAATGAGTACTGCTTGAATACATCAAGCAATATTATTAACAACCTCGATAACCACCAAATAGCAGGTTCGTCATCAATAGAAGCCAATTCTTTCAAGTCAGTTAAAGATTCTTGTCCGAGATAAAGATATTCTTCTTTGCCCGAGTAAATGTATTCCAGCACTAAATTGAGGGATTTAGATAAGATAATTGCATAATGCTTGTTGTTCTGTTCCAGTTCGTCCTCAGAAACTTTATCATATTCATCGTCAAACTGAATGTTGTTAATTTCGTGAATAAGTGCTTGCAGATCTTTTCTCAGAAAACTGCTAAATAGATTAATTAATGGCGTTTCAGCTTTGACATTTTTAATCGCTATAAACGATTTTGAATATTGAGAAGCTAGGTAAAAAGATAAACTACTAACAACTAAGTAAAAGCTACTTTTCTTGCTAAGCTCAGTATTAGGGGCGTGAATGTAATGTATAATGTCGCCTGCTTTCTCAAATGCTTGCAGAGCAACATCATCAATTTCACTTTTTTCAGTTATGGCACAACCTATAGACAAATATGCGAAGGCAATACTATTAACCCTATCCGTTAATCCTTCTGTAAAATTTGGAAAGTTAGCTTCATCTTCTTTGACAGCTAAAAGAATATTCTTCGCGTTGGATTGCGCAATTAAGTTCTGAGCGAATTCATCGTTTTCAAGCTTATCAAACAGCTTCTGAGCTTTTACGGTATCCATTTCTACTCCATCACCATTTTTAGTGCTTCGTCAAAGCTATTCTTAACAAGCTGAGCTGGGTTATCTTCACCATAAGATACTATGACAAGGTTTTTATTATTAGAGTTTAAGTGTTTCTCTATAGTCTTATATGTAGAAGCTTCACTGTGATAAAAGCCAACATATGTAACTGGAGTTTTTTGGGTATGGAGGTTCGTGATCAAATCATCAATTTCGTTTGCTAAAAGGTCATCTCCCATTTCTTCCAGTCTGTCACTAACAAAGGTCAAAGATATGGGTAAATTTTTATTCGATAACGATTCAACAATATCATCTAAAGCTTTTTTGTTTTTAGTCGAACGGAATTTTGCTTCTCCCATTATTACTCTATTTTGAATATTCTGTTTTTCAAATAGTAATAAATCGTCTCCTTTCATAGACTGCTCTACATTCGGGTTGTACCTCAGTTTGTACACAAGGATTTCTAAACCTGATGTTTCAGTAAGGTATTCTGCAAGGATTATTTCGCCTAGATTACCTTTTTGCGTAGTTGCAGACTTAATCGGAAAAGGAACTTTTCCTTCCATATACTGAGCGAAGCCATGCTTAGCTAGGATTTGTTTTTTCCTCTCTATCCTAGCGATACGAGCTTCGGTTGCATGATGTTTAATTACCCATTGCGACAAATGCTCAACTAGAGTAGCGCTGCTTATACCTTTATTTGTAAGCTTTCTATGTTTTTTGTTGGCTGTTGCAAGTGTATCTTCACACTCAAACCAATCAAAAAACAAACCCGACTTAGGATGTTCACCGATTAACTTACTTTGAGCTGTTGTTTGTTTTTTCGCGCTCATAATTCGCCCGTATACTTTTGATTTATGCGTTGCAATTCACTAATCATCAAAGTTAAATCAGTTTAGTTTATCCTCTTTACCTTCAGTTCATCAGAAAATAACTCAGAAAACCAGACGCTTGCAGCATATTTTGCCGTAGTACCATACTTTGGTCGACTTTGTAGGTCAGTAAATCATTCACAATATTGCTGTAGCAAGCTTGGGGACATTTTCGTGCTAGGAAATGCCACGGGTAAAGTTCAGCTCATGAAGGTGCTGTCGACCTTTCAGTTATTACTCAATCGACTAGGCTTTACAGTACCGCTCTGCTTTAGAAAATAAGACATCGCAATTATGACCGTCAATCTTAGAAATTATCCCCTATCCTACATCTGGTCTTCCGATATGACGGACTACATCGCACATTGCATGGTAAAAGTGCTTTTGAACACACTTTTGCTGATGGCGAATATGTTTCTGATTCTTGCTTTTTTGAAGAGTTCGTTTTCTCGAAGAATAGTTTATCAATCACTCCATGCAAGCAATGGTATGTCTAGCAAACATTATGATATGCATGAATGCAAGGCGTTCAGGGCTTGATAAATTAGAAGAGGCACTCAACTCGTCTTGATGATTATAAACTCATATATTCTGAGAGAGCTTCCATGGAAGAATTAGGCAAACAGCCCCCTTCTTAAAGGGTATTGATTCTAAATATCAATCACGTTGAGATTTAGAGTCTTCATTGAGATAAATTTTTAATGCAGCCTATGAACACTGTTCAACTTTGATCTGAGTCTTCAATAAACTCACCTTTTCCCCAAAGTTTGCGAGATTAGTTACTCACACAGTAGTTCTACAGCTTACTGCTTGGTCTCATTTATCTAATCCAAGTACGGTTTCATCCTATGCTGTGCTCTAGACTCACAATATAGATAGTAAATCATTGAGTTTCATAACCAATATCTTCACCATGGACATTATGCAAGAGCGTTAGGCGCTCTCATAAATCAGCATGTTTTGTTAGGGATTATCATGAAAATTACAAAATTAAAAATCGAGAACTTCAGAGCATTTAAAGAACAAGAGGTGGATATATCTGATTATAGTTGTTTCATTGGGGCAAATAGTTCAGGTAAATCAACGGTAATTAATGCGCTAAACCTTTTCTTTAGAGAAAACAAAAACTCGCAAACCGATTTGATTAAACTTTCAGAAGATGATTTCCACCACAAAAATACAAATGATCCAATAAGAATTACCGTAACGTTTGGAGAGCTTTCGGATCAAGCTAAAGATGATCTTTCGGCTTATGTTCGCCAAGACGAACTCACGATTACTGCCGAAGCTACTTATGACGCCAATAGCGGCAATGCAGTGGTAAAACAATACGGTCAAAGAAAAGTAATTGCTGACTTTGCCTCTTGGTTTTCAGCTCAAAAGTCTGGTGAAAAAGTACCTGTTCTAAAATCTATATATGAGGGTATTAAAGCACAGTCACCGTTCAGCACTTTGGCTAATGTTAAAACAAAGGCGGATATGGAAGCTGCACTTCGTGAATTTGAAGAGGCAAATCCTCTACTTTGTACATATGTTCCTAGTGAAGATCAGTTCTATGGTGCGTCAAAAGGCAGTAACCGTCTTGCTACTCATATACAGTGGGTATTTATCCCTGCAACTAAGGATATTTCAAAGGAAGCAGAAGAATCTAAAAACTCAGCCTTAGGCATATTGCTAGACAGGACTGTGCGCTCTCAAATTACATTTGATACTGAGTTGGCAAAAATTTATGACGATGCTCGAAGTGCATATAATCAAATGTTAGCAGCGCAACAAAGTGTGCTTGCATCTGTCTCCAATTCTATAGAGGAGCGACTAAAAATATGGTCGAAGCCCGATATACAAGCTTATGTAAAATGGAACTATGAAGAGCAAAAAACAATTAAGGTCGAGGAACCTATAGCACAAGTAGTTATTGGAGATAATGGATATGAAGGTGAATTGGCACGCTTCGGACATGGAATGCAGCGCTCGTACATTTTTGCTTTGCTACAAGAGCTTGTAAACATAGATAGCTCGGAAAGTCCCAAGCTATTGATGGCAATCGAAGAACCAGAGTTGTATCAACACCCTCCTCAAGTTAGGTATTTAGCTGAAACCCTGTTCAAACTTTCTGAGGATACAGCTCAGGTTTTACTATGTTCCCATAGCCCATACTTTGTACCATCGAATAATGTTTCAAGTATTCGAATGGTTCGTGAAACTGGAAATCCAAGTGAATCAATAATTTCGCGAGTTACTTATCAGGAAATCGCTGACAAATTAAATACGGTAGAATCTAAGCCAACTAACCCTTCAGCTTTAGTCGCTAAGGTATCACCAACATTAAGCCCTGAATTGAATGAAATGTTCTTTTCACAAAAGATAATATTTGTTGAAGGCGTAGAAGACGTTTCTATATTGACGACCTATATGCATTTAATGGGTGTATATGGAGAATTTAGGCGTCAAGGTGGTCATATTGTGCCAGTACATGGGAAAAGCGAGATTTTAAGACCTCTATGTATTGCTCGGTTGCTGGACATACCGACATTTGTGCTAATTGATGGCGATACAAATAAACAAACATCATATGATGCTATCAAGGATGATCCAGAAAAAGCCGATAAGGCTAATTTCCTAAATGGGGAGATTACTAAACACAAAAAAGATAATGGCTCAATATTGCAACTTTGTGGGCAACCTGAAGGGTTCAAGTGGCCTACAGAAGAGCATGTTTTTCTCGATAATATAACCATTTGGAAAACAAATATAACAGACTTGCTCGAAGAAGAATTAGGTGAAAAGTGGAAAGGACATAGAGATTCAGCGGTATCTAAATATGGTCAAGCTAAAGGTCTATTGAAAAACCCTCTAGCAGTATCACATGCGTTAGAGTTGGCTTGGGAGGATGGGCAAAAGGCATGCTCCCTAGTACAAATGATAAATTTAATGCTTGGTATCTCAAGTGGTGATGTTAGCGCGGAAGAAGAGTCCACCGAAGAAACAATCGCCGAACCAACTGCTTAGGTCTACGGTACTTTTTCTAAGTCTACTATGGTTGTGTTAGTGTTATTACACTAACACGCCTTTGTCCAGAAAAGAGCTTGAACACTGTTTTAGTGTACTTAATAAACTGAATCTTTTTGTTTTTTATTAGACATCGATAAAAGAATAAATCAACAAATCTGTGAACAGTGTTCTATGTGCCTTAATGATTTATCTAAACCAAAAATCACTGTTTATGAAACAATAACAGGTTTAAATTTTTCTATTCTTATTAGATATTAGTGACCAGATAGGTCAATCACTTAAACATTAAAGATAAGCTTTCCTTATAGAAAAACAAATAAACTCTCACCTATTTAAATGGAAATTTAAAGCAACAGAAATAAACTGTACGCTTACTACCTAAGCGACACATCAAAGGTGTTCGCTATAGGGTATAGCAACACAGATTTTCCGAATTATTGTGCCGCTTTGAGCAAAGTACTTAATAACGCACTAAAAATGCGCTCTCACGCAGTGGAAATGCTGTTTCGCGCACTAGAAGTGCGTTTTGACGCACTACTTTTTTAAAAAAAATTGACATGTTTTAGAATTTAATTAAGGATTTTTTCAATGAGCCTTATATTAAAATTATAACTTTAAAATAGTTATAACAGTTATAATAGTTATAACACATTTTTTTGAGGGAATGAAGATCTAAAATAGATCAAATTATTTATTTCAGTGGTAATATTTTTATAATAGATCTTAAAAAATTTAAAAATGGAAACAATTACGAACATTAATACTATTTATAGTATTAATTGAAACATTATTATACTTTCCTATTTTCAGCTATGTTATATATAGCGGGTCGTAATAAATCTGACTATTTTGCGATATAAGAAACAGAAATTAAGTTATCTAATTCTTTTTCTTCGAGTAGTCTATTTGTAATCGCATGCTTAGAAGCATCGACCTGACTTCCTGAGTTAGATCCAGTTTTCACTACGGACATCGCCCAAGATCTTTGTAAAACTGACAATCAAAGCTCAAGCCACCAACAACCTTAGGTAGTTGCTTGGATGTTTGTGGATAACGTTCTGCTACGAAGTTTAGAATACACTGTGCATACGCATGCCAAAAGACAACACCTTGATCGAGTGTAGTCAACTCTTCAATAGCTAAGTTTGGATCAGTAGAAAACAACGCTAATTAACGGTATAGCATTTTTGCATCTACGATCAATCAGCTCCACACTTGGAGCTGATATTTTATGAATTTTCACGACCATTCTTGTGCTTATTAGCCCAAGCCTGAAGGTGTGGATCGTTGCGCTGTGCTTCGAAATCAGTGTTCGCCATAAGATCTTCTAGGTTGGGCTTTGTCTTTACATTTGATGCCTTAACAGTAATTCCCCCACACTCACGGGTTAACGTGACTTTAGATCCAGAACTTAAATTCATTTCTGCCAGCCACTGCGAAGGAATTGTCAACCCTGTCGAATTTCCAATTTTGATCAGCTTTTTTTCCATTTAAACCTCCAAATGATCGCTTATATAATAACAACTCTATATAGAACGTAGATATGGACAATAGCACTCAAAAATCACCTCAGACAATCATGATATACCCTACCATAAAATTTCTTGGCTTTTTCACGATAATCACACTGCCACGGCAGTGTGAACTCTATACTTAACGCACTTAGAACAGTGTTCCAGGCCTCTTCAAAAATAGCTGCTACAATTAATTTATGTTTAAATTACAGCTCTACAGCGAGTTTAAAGGGCAGCCCCTTTTTCATTGCGCTTAATTATTTTTCCAATTACGAGAGCTTTACACTCTAATATTGAGATCTCCTTTTCAAGCTTTACTAGTTCTTCATTGAGATAGGCAGAATGACAAGGGAACTTCTCTAAGAGCTGTTTATGTGCAATAACTAAATGATTTAATTGCAGTTTACTTGACCTTAATTGGGCTTGATACGATAACTCTTCACTTATAATAGTAGGCCTTTTCTCCGTTTCAAACTCAACTTCAAGTTGAGAAGATTCTGCAATAATCGAGTATTTGGCATTATTAACACAAGCTCCACTCAAACGTATCACAATCCCTTTCCTTTCGAGTACCTTCATCATACGATATGAATGATTGCGAAATCGGTCAAGCTGCTTATCAGGATCGTAGTAAGGCTCGATGAGCGGCTTCAACAGTGACTGAAAATAGTACAAATCAAAATTAGCACCCTCTTCGAGTTTATCTATCAAACTGGTGCCAATCTTAAACAACTTGTAGGTGCTTATTCTCATCTTCACGAACTCCTTTCCACTGCTGACATTGCATAATATATTATGCACTATAGTATTAGTCAACCAAATATCATAAAGTAGTGGAAATAATAAAACTTCAAAACAATCAATGAATCAACTAGCTAAAGAGATCGCTCAAAACATCAAGCGCCAAAGAGAGATGCTTGACCTATCAAGTACACAGCTTAGCCTCCAAGCGGGCTTTAGCCGCAGCTATATGAATAAAGTAGAAAAAGACGGGGTAAGAATTACGGTTGAGAAACTATATATGATTGCACGCGTGTTGGAGTGCGATGTGAATGACTTATTGCCTGAAGACAGGATAGATCTACTTGATGAGGACTAAAAGGTATAGTGACTCACTCCCGAGCTTAGACACCCGTGTGTAAGTCACAGCTGGACAATAATTTATTAGGTGTACTCTGACAAATTAACTCTCTCTCTAGCACCTAGTTTCCTCAAGTGAACCGCTTCTACATACCTACGAATAATCTGCCAGCTACTTTCATCAAGCTCCTGATTCCTAGGTATCTTGACTGTCATGGTCAAGTTATCTTGATTGGGAGCTGGCACTTGACTCAATAACTGCCAATAAGCCGTTTGTTCAGAAGCTACATATTTCACAAGTAGCGCAACTGGCAAAAGATCCCATAAATAGTTATACGTTGATACATCTAATATAATTCGTTCATATGCCCCATCAGCGGTTACATTCGATTCTTGTGATGCTTTTAATTGCACGAGCAATTCTCTTGATGAAGCGCGGTTGTTTTCAATAACCCCAACGACCAGATCTACACCAATATCAGGATTAGGCTTATGTGCAGTCCAACCTCTAGGTAAAACAGCTCTGAAGTGATGCTCTGAGTCACTTTCTAACATGTTGTTTTCAATTATAATCGGACGTTGCATCTAGACAGCTCCTATTGGTTAACCTAACTCCGCTTAGACCTTTATATGATTTATTTTTTAGGTGGATAATTATGTATCTCTACTAGCTCACAGCCTTTACCAAGCCCAAAGTCAGCATTGAGAAATACAATATTAAAACAACCATGAACTGTTCTAGTTGATGGATACTTTATAGCATCAAAACCTGAAAATTTCGCACAATCAGCAACGAATCTAGAAAAAATGTATTGCGGCTTATATTGCCCTTCATCATTATGCTTGGCACTCACTAAAGCTGAGTGAACCATGGTATCTAGCATATCACTATGTTTCTTATGATTGTCGTATGTAGCAGAAAGATCTAAGATTTTTACTTGTTTATTGATCTTAATTTCTGCGATATAACAATTTTCTTGGCGCATTTCCTCGTAACAAGTTTGCTGGTCACTACCTAAGTAAAATGCAGGTAACCCTGCATGATTATAACGCCCCTCAGACGCATATTGCTTGGGTGTAATATCAAAATCATCAGCTTTGGGGTCTGCTATCTGAGAAGCAACACGTGCTCTGAACAAGTTTCCTACGATTGAAGTAGCTATAGCTTGCTCTGACAACTCTCCGATAGCTTCTAAAATTTGAGACGCAAAATAGTGCTTCAACATAACAAACGGCGATTTGTGAGCAAGCGCACTCAACTCATGAAGAATATCCTCAAAAAAATCAATAGGTTGAAATGGAAAACTATATGGATAGAAATATCCTGTAAGTGCCTCATCACATCTAGGACACTCTACTAACTGCATCAGTTGCTTATAGTCTTCAAGTGAATAGCAGTCTCGTAAAATTGTGGATGCATAAAAATGTTCGATATCCATAGCGTTGTTTTGAAAGTCTTCAGTCCCTGCAGAAAAAGGCCAAGACTTTAAATAATCATCAACACATAGCTCACAACATGCTACATCTGCGGTGAACCATGATTCACATTGACTAGTAAAAAGCTCTTCAATACCATAATCATCAAGCTCTTCAAGCCTTTTTTTCTCTTCTACAGATAACATAAATACCCTGTTAAAACTTAGCTAAATTAAAGTGTGCCGCACGCTGCTATACGGTGAGCGAAACGAAACTGGAAAGCATGAGATATCACTATTAAAGGGATACTACGCTTGGTATTTTCGATTACCCGCTCGTACTTGAAGTTAATCTTACTTTTAGCTCCAGTTCGAGGTTTCTATTGCGCACTGATTATTTAGCCACTGAATTTGGTCGATAATCTAACTCTTATGTAGAAACCCGATCTTCTACAAACTAATTTTAGTCTTGATCGGTTAAGACTAATCTAGCTAAGTTGATAATTGCGTAAAAAGCACTATGTAATATGTTTCTTTTCTCACTACTTGAACCCATGAATGAAAACGCATAGAAAGTCCGTGACCTGTAATGCTTACGGTTTAAAAGAATATGGTGACCGAAAAATCAATTGGTAGCTTGCTCCATCATTTTAATCATGTCCAAATTATTCAACTCAAACTTGTAGAAACGATTCTGTTGATTGTTTGATTTTTCTTCGGCTGTTCGAGCATCTACATACCATTTCTTCTCTAGAATCCATCTAAAAGCAGCTCTCTCTGTAATGCAGATTTCATCCTTATCGCTAGCAATACCAAAGTCAATCCTGACTTTGGTTTTCTCTACTTCTGATAGAGAAGGATGTAACTTCAAGATTAAAGGTAACCTCAAATTCCATAATTGATCTTGTGATATAGCTTCGTAAGCATGCTGTTTAAATTCCTTGCTATCATGTTCTTCCGTCACATTCCTAACACGAGCAAAGTGAAAGTTCTTAAACTTGTTTTCTTTACTCTCAGAGCGATCATACGCTCTAAACATCCAACTTGTCCCATCATGCATAACGGCTAAAGGAACAAGAGTTCTCATTTGATGGTTAGAACTATTTTCAGAATAATAATTACATGAAATCGCATATTTTCCAGATATCGCACGGGTAATCATGGCAACTTCATTCGTGTTTAATTGATTCGGGATTTTACCAATCTTCTCGTAAGCAAGTTCTGTTACACCGAAAATTTTGTTGCTATTAAAACCGTTAGCAAGCATTCCCAAAGCCAGTTCCCCATCAATATTAGTTAATGGTGAAAATGAACTTCTCACAATAGCATTCGTTTTCTGTGTCTTGTTATTAGGCCTACGTTTAGAGTATTCACTTAAAACACGAGATGCTGCCGCTTCTGCAATCCCAAAGGCTTCTTTAAGATCCGCTCTAGTAACACGCCCTGTGAAAAGCAATTTAAAGTCGATATACGCCAGTCGAGCATTCGTAGAAGTTGTCTCTACTGTTATGTCAGGTTGAGAACTGTTTTCCATGATGTTTTCCATCACTATCTAATCATTACTAACATCATAACAACAAACGATCTACGTGCAATAAAAATACAACCAAAATACACAAAAAGATCATTGAAACGTATCATTTCGATCTGTTAATATAAACCCTATCGAGCCGATGGTCATTATTAAACCAAATTTGACGAGGGAATTTTTGTGCAAAACCAAGACTTCAAATCATTAAGAAAACTAAATTCAAGTGATAAAGAGTTTTGTTTCGAGATGATATCAAAGATCACATCCAACTTAGATCTTACGGAAACGCAATTATCACAACTAACGACAGCCTATCGTGCAATCGGCTCCTATCTAGCTAACCAAGGAGGTAAGTTCGCTGATTGTCATGTTTATGCTCAGGGAAGTGTCGGGATTGGGACTTCAGTGAAACCAATCGATGAAGATTCTGACATGGATATAGACCTTGTACTCCATTTACCAAACGAAGAGTATCCATTGACCACAGATGAAGCGAACCAATTACTTTTCAGTGTGATCCATGTCCTAAAGCACTCGCAGCGGTATGGCAACAAAGTTGAAGGCTTGCCGAAACGAAGATGTGTAACTCTTCAATATGGTGGTATTGAAGGTCAAGGGTTTCACATGGATATCACTCCTAGCATGCCAGAAAACGCTGACTTTCCTAATTATAAGAACAACGTAAGAGTTGCTGATATTAAAGATGCGAATAGCCCGTCCCACCCTTATGGCTATAGAAGTTGGTTTCGGAGTGCGTGTAGTCAAGATATTCGATGGAGCAGGAAGAGTAGCTATAAAGCCCAACGCCAGATTTATGCTGGAACTGTAGAAGAACTACCTGGACAAAGAAGAAAGACCGTACTTCAGATCGTTGTTCAACTTCTTAAGAGACATAGAGATATGTGGAAGAAGGACATGAATAACGTGTACGCCCAGTACGCACCTATCAGCATTATCATTACCACACTTGCAGGACTTGCTTATGAGCAATGCTCAAGGTCAAAAAAAGAATACGAGAACCCATTTGATCTGATGCTTGACGTGCTTGAAGCTATGCCAAGTTATATTTCCCAGCAGTGCCAGTCCGATGGAACTCTAACCTATACGATTCTCAATCCAGCTTTACCGACAGAAAACTTTGCTGACAAATGGCATGAAAAACCAATGCTAGCTCAGGCATTTAGAGCTTGGTATCAGCAAGCTACTCGTGACTTAACTGCACTGCTAGAATTCGGGCAAGGCCTCGACCATACGATCACACGTACGAAATCAATGTTTGGTAACCAAGCTGCGAAAGGTTTAGAAACAAAATTGGCAGATACTCTCACCACTCGCAGAGCTATGGAACGTGCAACCGTGTCCTCTGTAGGCTTAGGTCTATCTAATTCAGCAACGGCAAAATCCGTACCTAAACATGATTTCTACGGTAGTAATCGATGAGTTATGACCTCAGCAAACAGCTTGATGCCCTACAAAAGCGTTATCAAGGTGGTAAAGGCCGAATTACTAAAAGCAAAACAGGCCTAAAGCTAGAATGGAGACAGAAATTGCAACCTTCGAGACTTAGCCGAGAATACTCGGTACTCGTCCACTGGGCGGGATTAGGTTGCCTCCCAGAAGTAGAAATACTGTCCCCAAACCTTAAAGAATTATCAGGAGGAAAGCGTTCACCTCATGAATTCTTCTCCAAAGGAAATACCAAGCCGTGTCTCATGTTTAATAACGGTAGTTCCAAGGACTGGACTCCCAATATGTTAATTGCCGAATCAATCATCCCCTGGACACAAGAATGGCTTTGGTACTGGGAGCTGTGGCTCTCGGATGGTGAATGGCGTGGTGGGGGTGTTCACCCTGGAGAACTCACGATAGAACAATACATTGCACAACAAAAAAATTCTCTTCATCAGGCACAAAATAAGGGAACGCTATGAAGCTGCTAACTTATATCATTGTTCAAACCATCAACTGGTTATTCAGAAAACGCTCTCCTGCTTTGTTAGTTTTCAGAACTGGAGCCTCTTTTATCCCGATAGCGCTAGTGGGAGGCATGGCATTCAATGTTCAGTATGAAACGGCTACTCAACTTATCAAACTCGATGTCGCTGGCTCTGATGTACCTACAGTACTCGTTTTTGGCGGTTTCGCTCTTGGTACAGTCCTGATACTAATTGGATTAATTTGGGAAGTAGTACGTTCAATTATAGAGCACAGAAGGCTCACTAAAAAATTAGTGTTCGCCATTGAGCAAAGAGGCTTGGTAAACACATCAGATTCTCCCCTATCTGATTACATTCAGAAGAAACATAAAGGAAAAAGCATCTCAGAAATTGTGATAGATATTCGAGATAATCTTGCGAACGGTACTGTCAGCCAACCTGCATTAGCACTTAAGAAATTCCTCAACCTTGAACATTCAGTTGCAGAGCGTAGGAATAGTGTTTCGGCTAAAGATTTTCACATTATTTATAGTGGTTTAGTTCCTATTCCCTTTGCTTTCTTATCAGGATATATGCTGGATGATGAATCAAAAATTGAGGTGCTCGACTGGGATCGACAACTATCAAGCTGGAAAGAACTCGATCCTATTAATGACGATAATGAGAAGTTCGAGAAAACAACCAACCATGCTGGCCACAAAGGTTCTATCGTTCTTGCTGTCTCATTCTCCTACCATGTAGATGAAGAAGCCATTAACCTTTGCTTTCCAAACATTCCACAGGTACACCTAAAACTAAAAGAAAAACGTTTTGATAATCACTGGTCGAACAAAAAACAAACTCGATTAGCTTATGATTTCATTGAAGAAGTTAAAAAAATCATGGAAGAAGGCTATGATGATATACACCTCATATTAGCCTCTCAAAACAGTGTAGCGTTCAGATTTGGTCAAGCGTATGACAGACGAAATCTTCCTCAGATTACGATTTATCAATACGAAAAAGATCACAAAATTCCCTATCCGTGGGGCGTATCCATTAGTAACTCACCCAACACAGACCCATCTATCAAACAGATCGAGTTTACTGACCATCTAAAACAAGCTGTATAAAGGGGTTATGTATGTCTTCATTTCAAGTATTGATGCCATTTGCTCGTAGTAACAGCTCAAACCAAATAGTAGGAATTGAGCAAGTGAAGCGTGGTGATGGCTGTAACTGCCACTGTTTGTCATGTGGAACTCCTGTAACAGCGAGGTTGGGTAACATCAATCAGTGGCACTTTGCTCACCGCACCGATAATAATACAACAAGCTCTGAATGTGAGTTCTCCCCCGTTACAGCGCTGGCATTAATTGTAAGACAGCAACTTCCAACCCTAGTTAACTTTGATTTAGATGAGTGGGACTTCAATGATGTGCAATGGGACATTGAATGCACTAAGCATGGCATTCAAGTTGACGCATACACTAAGGACTTAACCTCTAATGTATCGGTAATAATGGATATCCCTTTTGAGAGCAGCCCTGATTTATTACCAGAAGCTGTCCCAAAAGATATCGACATAATCCTAAAGGTGGATACACACATGATGGCTCGGCAGCTTTACCCATCTAAAAGCCCAGTTAAACTCTTAAACTCTGAAGAAGTATTCAACTACCTCTTAAATCATTGGGAAGACCTAGTCGAAATGCTTCGCTGGCCTGAATCAACGACAGAGCAAGCTGAAGCATCTGAACACGAAGAAAAGCTTGCACCGAACGGCAACACATCTATTTGCGTATGCTGCAACAGCAATAGCGCTAGCTATGGCAAAGGACTTCTTTGCGGGAGTTGTGTATGGAAGCAGGTAGGCAGGCGATTTAACTCAATGAGTGAGATGGTTACATTTTATAGCAAAAAGAATTAATTTGCTCTCCATCAAATGTAGCTTTAAATCAAAACCAGAGGTTTTGATTGCTCTAGTTAAAGCCAGCATAACGATTTTCTGTTGAAGTACTTATACCTCATTTTCGTTACCACTAATGTAACTCTTACCTAATCATTTTTATCGCCAATTTACTACCTTACCCTATCATTTGGGTATACCTATCATATAGCTCTCCCCACACCTATCTTATAGAAACAAAAGAACTTATATGATAGTATTATCTTAAGAATCCTAAATGATAGACTGAGAGAGTATCAATGACGATATATGGATATGTACGAGTCAGCACTAAAGAACAATCTACTACAGCTCAAGAGAATGAAATTCTTAATAAGTACGAAGGTGCAAGTATCGTTCGAGAGAAAGCATCTGGTAAAAGTATTGACCGCCCTGTTCTTCAAAAACTACTCAATACCCTCGCTAGTGGTGACAAAGTCGTAGTAAGAGAAATGTCACGCCTTGGACGCTCTCAAGGAGAGTTGATGCTAATGATCGAAGAGTATCAAGCCAAGGGAGTTGAGTTTGAGATCCTGAATATCGGTATTGATACGTCATCTGTATCGGGAAAGATGATTCTTGGCATTCTATCTTCTGTTGCTCAGATGGAACGAGAGCTACTTCTGGAACGACAAGCTCTTGGAATAGCTGAGGCAAAAGCGGCTGGTAAGTACAAAGGTAAACAAGCATCTCCAGAAACGGAGAAAAAGTGCCAGGAAGCAATTGGCTATGTTGAGCACGGCATGAGCAAAGAAAAGGCAGCGAAAGCTGCGGGAGTGGGTATTGCTACGTTGTATCGTTACATCAAGGCTGCTTCTTAAACCAACAGCTACTGAGT
Source organism: Vibrio sp. QJM3NY_39 (assembly GCF_057785895.1). NCBI lineage: Bacteria > Pseudomonadati > Pseudomonadota > Gammaproteobacteria > Vibrionales > Vibrionaceae > Vibrio > Vibrio sp. QJM3NY_39. The sequence continues at coordinate 2,007,592 of NZ_CM173505.1, forward strand.
CAAAAAGTGGGTAATTTGTCAGATTAGGTTTCAAATAGCACAAATTAGGACACATGCATCACACTAAATACTCAATGTGATGCAAACGTCTCACACTCGCTGAGCGATAAAATCGATTACAAAACTCAACTCTCTCGGATCTACATTCATTTTATGAGCAAGACGCTCTCTATTCTGCATATCCAGATTTGCCCCTCTAAGAGCTAACGTATGATATTTTGATTCATCATCTTTCATTTTAGAGACTTTTGAGCGAATATAACCCTCATCATATCCCGCATCTCGATAACAATCTTCTATTAGTTCTACTATATAATTCATTTATTTACCTTACATTTTTTGATAATTTTAGTGTCCAAACTTCATTATTATTGAATAATCATGATTGCAGAAACCAGCGAAACGGTCTGAGAAAACCAGGTCTTCATTAATTGCATATTTACTCATTTTCATTCCTTGTTTTATTCGCTGTCTATCAATTCTTCAGTAACCATCTCTGCAAGAGCACCCGCCAGATCATAGCCACCCCAAATGTTTTCAGGGTCGCTCGGATCATTCGTTATTTGGGCTTCATCTAAACATTCAAGTAATGCATCAAAGCCATGCTCATTCCAGTTATCCAGCTGTGCTGACGTATAGCTACCACGGGCGTCATCAACAAAATCATCATGGATACGAGTAAACAGCAATTTACTATCATCTTTATTACTCGATACAAAAATCGATATTTCTCGACCTGAGTAAAACTCAACATCAATGACATTGACCAAACTGTTATCCAAAATGTTCTCGTACCCATAAAATGACAGTGGTTCTGCCTCCATATGAACAGATATTTTTTTGATTGATTTCACCAAAACATCTTTTACAATCAAACGAGCATCACGATTTTGATAGTCACGAGCTGCTTGTACATTAGAGATAAATGCTTTAATCGATTCCGAGCTAATGCGGTATGTTTCAAATTCACCAGACTCTTTCTTCAGTTCATCTTTTTTCTTCTCAAGATCTTGGTATTTTGCTTTTTCAGTAGCCCTCTTTTCTCCATGTGAGATAATCGTCAAAGTATCTAATATGTTATTCATTTGTTGATCTATTTCTTTGATTTTCTCATCTATAGTTAATTTAGCTGTGCTATCTATATCTTTATTAATCAAGTCATAATCAATATGTCTTGAAACCGCCACCAAAAAAGCATCTTCCAAGTAGTCTTGAATAATGCTCTTACAGCAATTTTTTGACTCTTTTTCCGTGCTACAATTTAATCGTCTTCTAATCCTATATTTTTGCTTTTGTGGTTGAGAACCAATGCTCTTACCACACTTTGAACAAAATGACTTATTACCGTAATCTGTAAGCAAATATACTAAAGCATCATCCGATACAGCCGACTTATCACCACTCATAGCGTTGTACTTTCGCTTCTTTAACGCTTGAATTGCTTCATATTCATCTTCAGAGATTAAGGCAGGATAATAATTATGAAGGTCGAAGTTTTCATTTTCAGTCTCACCATACTTCAAGTAACTGATACTAAATACTTTTCTTCCACACAGTGTCGGATTGGCTAATACACTACTGATTGTCGAAACACCCCAAATAGCTTTTCCAGTTGGCGACTTAATACCTAAACGCCTAAGCTCTTGTCTGATCGCACCAAGCCCCATTCTCTCATTCAGATATAGGGACACTATCATCAAAGCTGTAATTTTGTGTTCATTTAGCTCAAAGCCTGTTTTGACTTTAGGGTGAGGCTTAGGTTTACGAGATAACCAAAAAGGAAGACTACCAGCGACATCAGAGACCAATCCACCTTTAAAATTAGCGACTTGTTGATATATATAATCAACACTAAAGCCCTGTTTTCTCAGAGACTCTTCATGAGAGCGTTGCATTTCCAGTATTGCGTACAACATTGTACCGAGGGGATCAGCACTCATTGTTTTACGATTGAAAACCTTGCCCTCTTTAGCTACGACTACGGTTATACCTGCCATTATTAGTTCTGTCATAGTCGCATGAGCTTGAAAGACTTGTTCTCTGCTCATCCTATCCATCGACTCAACAATAAGGTATGAACCTGACTTAACATGCTTAGATTTAACTAAGCTCAGAAATACACCAAATGACCCCTTTGTCTTATGCTCAGCATGAAAAGCTGACAAGCCTTTATCAGTAAGGACTAAATCTTTATTGACTGTCAGACCATATTTTTCTGCAATGTCGTAAGCATATTTATCTTGTCGAGCTAAAGATGAACCTTTTTCTTGCTCGATGTTAGAAAATCTTCTGTAAGAATAAACTTCTGGATAAGGGCTGGGCTTAAACATGACACAGGCCCCCAACGTTTATTAAATTACGCAATGGAGTTCTGTATAAATCATTAAGTCTGCTTATGGTAAGCAGAAAAGGATAAAAATCTTGTAGTGGTCTTGATTTATCGCGTAAAGACACATAGTAATGAACTATGTGTTTCAGCTTATATGATGTGACCTTCAACTCTCTCATGTTTCCTCCGAATAATACAATGAGTTTAAGTAATAACTTTTTGAGGCTTTTTACAGCCTATATTTTTATCGTTATTATTTTTAACTATTATTATATTATTCAGTGCTTTAGAGAGATTTCTCAGAAAGCAACTTAACCCTATCGCATGTTGCCTTGATTGTCAAAAGTTTTTCTAGGTGATTTATAGTTTTTACATTAGTGCTAAGAACCCTTTTACAACCACTCCTCTAGGAACAATCCCTAGTTAAAGTCTGTATATAAATCATGCGCATATAGAGAATAAAATAGTGATGAGTGTTCGCCAGACAGACGGCGCATTCGGTTACTTCCCATCTTACACACTAGGGGCGATGTACGCGGCGCAGTTCATGGCTTCAATGAAGAAAACGGTAGATGTGAACTCAGTAATTGAAAGCGGTGACCTATCGCCTATCTTCGCTTGGCTAGAATCGAACATTTGGAGCAAAGGCAGCCTGCTGACCACTGATGACTTGGTGAAAGGCGCAACCGGTGAAACCTTGAATGCGCAATACTTCAAAGATCATTTGAGAAATCGTTACCTTTAGTGTTTTATTAAAGAGTTTTCGAACAAAGAAAACTAGGGAATAGACGAATAAAAAAGGCTGAGCAGATTATCTGACTCAGCCTTTTTACTTTTTAAAACTAGCTCATTTATCGCCAGTGAGCATATCGAAGAAGAACTGTCTCGACTCAGGTGTGTTGTCTCTATGAGTTTCGTATCTTACATGCGTGTTTGCATCAACTGCTTTTGATAGCTTGATGCTCCAAAGTGCTTTCATTTGATTCGGTACAATTGAATATCGGACATCGATAATACGCAGATCGTCTGTTGGGTCCTGAGCAATATAACCATTCGAGAACCAGCGGAAACGTTCAATGTCTTTGGCTTGTTGAGAATCAAGGTCAAGCCAAGGTAAATCCCTGCCAACGCTCAGCTTAGCGATCGACTCTCCGGGATACGTGCTTACCGATGTACCAACCCGCACTGCGTCTACATGATAATGAGCCTCTGTTTCGTACACTACTTTCCAAACCAAGATGTTAGCAAAGCTCGGTTTTGCCTCTAATCGAATCGGCGTGTGTTGTCTTTCTTCCGCTAATTGCCACCCAATCGCCTCTGCCCTATCTCGCTGAATCATCCCTAATGTTGGGTAAACCAAAGCCCAAGCAAATGCGACACGTGCTAGCCAAGGTGCTCGTTTCAACGTTGCAAACACAAGTAAAATTAAGATGGGAAGCGTATAAACAGGATCGATTATTGATATGGTATTCCAAGCAAAACGCGCGTTGGTCAAAGGCCAAAGTAACTGCGTGCCATAAGTGGTACAAGCGTCTAACAGTGCATGAGTGCCGTAACCTAGAGTACAAAACAGCCAGCTTTGTTTGAAAGAAAGCCCGCGCCTTTTTGCAATGAGATGATGCAAAACCAAGGCACAGATCAAACTGCCAATGGGGATAAAGAAGAGTGAATGGGTAAATTGTCGATGAAACTCCAAAGCCAACAAAGGATCAGTCTGTGACTTAATCAGTGCATCTAAATCTGGAGCCAATCCAGAGAGTAGACCTAATACCCCAGCGACAACCAAGTTCTGTTTTTTGCTTGCCGACTGTGACAAAGAAGCGCCTAATACGCCCTGCGTTAAAGGATCCATAAACCACTCATTGATAGCATTCCGTTGAATCAAACAAGATACATTTAGCTATAGCAGTGAATCCCGTTAAACAACAAGATTTCATCAACATACTCATATACATAATCGTATAAATGTAGACTGGCAAACAAAAAAGAGCAGCCTCGTGACTGCTCTTTTTGTTTGAATTTAACGATAGTTCTTACTTCTATATCGCTTTATTAGCTTACAACTCTTCCCAATTTGTCAGATCGCACTTCCGATATGTCCAAAGGTAATACGCACTCATAAAAACAGAATAAAATGCACCAGCGATGAATGATTCGTACAGCAAGTTTAAAAGGGTCACTCCCTCTCTCGATATACTTAACAGCGATATCAAAGGAAGGAAAAAGACAAAGAATTCGACAAAGCGCACCACTACATTTCGTCCAAAAGACACATAATAAGGCGGCCTTAACTTAAGTCCTGCCTTTCTTAACCATTGATGCAATGGCGGGTTGTAGTTCCATTTTAGAATTTTGGCGGCTTGGAGTTGCAAAAATGCCCTTTTAAGCTTTGTTTTATAACTCATGTTGGAGATTTCCCGCGGCATCATAAATTCCTTTGGGTAAGTGTTTGATCAAATTTAAAATATTTATAAAACAGGACAATTCTATTATGAGCCATGATGCATTAAAAGGCGTTAATGCGGCGATTGATAGACTCAGATCGCAATTAGACATTTACATGCATTTTCTCGCACCTAAATGTCTAATTGATAAAGAAACTGAATCAGTACAGGCCAGAGGGCGGTCTTTAATTAACGCGCCACCATGCTTGCCGCGATAACCACCAACAATACTGAAAAGATTTTCTTAATCGTTGGAACCGGTAAATGATTGGTGGCTTTTGCGCCTAAAGGAGCCGTAAACCAAGACGTGCACACAATACCCAGCAGCGCAGGCAGATAAACAAAGCCAGCAAAGCCGTCTGATAGAGCAAAGTGGCTGCTGCCTGAGCTGATGTAACCTATCGAGCCAAACAACGCGATCACAATGCCACAAGCTGAGGCGCAGCCAATAGCCTTTTTCATATCGACAGAGAAGAACGTCAACAGCGGAACCAGTAATGCACCACCACCAATGCCAATCATCGCAGACAAGCCGCCCGTGATCGTTGTCAAGACGGTTAAGATGCCCTTATTTGGCAGTTTTCGTTCCTTAGGTGCATCATTTTTACTGCTTAAGAACATCTTGATCGCAATAAGAACCACACTCATTGCAAACACAATACGAACAACTTTTTCTGGCAATAAAGCCGCCATAAAGCCACTAACTAATGCGCCAAGAGCAACACCGAGCATGATCCAAGGCGCCAAATCCCAAGGCACGTTTCCATTCTTGTGGTGAGCAAGTGCAGAAGAAGTTGAGGTGAACAGTATCGATGCCAACGAGGTAGCGATGGCCGCAACAACCACTTGATCCGCAGGTAGAATCTCTAAGTGAAGTAAAATGCTGCTTAGCACCGGAACAATGATCAGCCCTCCGCCAATCCCCAAAAGCCCGGCAAGAAAACCAACACCACTGCCTAATAATGCACAGTATAAAATCAACAACAGCAATTCACTCATTTCATCCATCTCTTAATTAAATTAATTGTCTTAAATAACACACTATTAATGTGGTTATATTTCCATCAAGCTAATTAATATAACTGACACCGACTTAATTATTCAAACAGAATAGATCATGAATATTCCTCATGTTCAATGTGAAGTAATACCATTGTTAATGGTGAACCTATCAACGTATAAAAACCTTAAGCGATTAACTTTATACGACATTAATTCTACTAAGCATTAATGTCAGACAGCATAGCCTTCGATTCTTAATCCGGTCACAAGCTAAAAATAAAAGCCGTTTTAATACTAAAGACCGAGAGAATCAGAAAACAAATTGGGATACCAAATCAGCATGAATAAAGAATTTAATTTTACGATTAAGAGCATTAGCCTCGACGAAAACTACCAGCCTGCAGACAGCACGCGTATCACAACCAACTTTGCTAACTTGGCTAGAGGCGACAGTCGTCAAGCAAACTTGCGTAATGCACTGCAAATGATCGATAACAGTTTCAACGCGTTAGCACACTGGGACAACCCTAAGGGTGACCGTTACTCTGTTGAGCTTGAAATCATTTCTGTTGATATGGACATTGAAAGCAACGGCGAAGCATTCCCTTCAATTGAAGTGCTGAAAACCAATATTCTAGACCGTAAAACGAACGAGCGCATTGAAGGCATTATCGGAAATAACTTCTCTTCTTATGTTCGAGATTATGACTTTAGCGTACGTCTATTGGATCATAATAAAGGCCAAGATAAATTCAGCATTCCAGAAGATTTTGGTGATTTACACGGCAAGCTATTTAAATATTTCGTTAACTCTGAAGCTTACAAAAAGAACTTTAATAAGCCACCTGTTATTTGCTTAAGTGTGTCAGATAATAAAACCTATTACCGCACTGAAAACCAACACCCAGTATTAGGCTTTGAATACCAGCCCAATGAGTCTTCTTTAACTGAGCAATATTTTAAGAAGATGGGCTTACAGGTTCGTTATTTCATGCCGCCAAACAGTGTTGCACCTTTGGCTTTCTATTTCTTTGGTGATCTACTGAACGATTACTCGAACCTAGAGCTTATCAGCACCATCAGTACCATGGGCACGTTCCAGAAAATCTACCGTCCTGAGATTTACAACGCGAACGCGGTTGCGGGCAACTGTTACCAACCAAACTTGAAAAACTTGGATCACTCGCTAACTCAAATCGTGTACGACCGTGAGGAGCGAAGCCAGTTAGCGGTTGAACAAGGTAAATTCGCAGAAGAGAATTTCATTAAGCCATACCAATCAGTTCTCGATAACTGGTCGGCAAATTACGCACTTTAATCGTCTATTGCGCGCTCAAATCATCCAAGGATAGGCAGTATTATTATGAAAACACTATTACCGACTTCAACAGCGGGCAGTTTGCCGAAACCGTCTTGGCTTGCACAACCAGAGACGCTTTGGTCGCCATGGAAACTTCAAGGCGACGAACTCACAGACGGCAAACAAGATGCGCTGCGTGTCTCCCTGCACGAGCAGCAGCAAGCAGGCATTGATATTGTGAGTGACGGCGAGCAAACACGTCAGCACTTTGTAACGACCTTCATTGAACACTTGAATGGCGTTGATTTTGAAAAGCGTGAAACCGTTAAAATCCGCGACCGTTACGATGCAAGTGTACCGACAGTCGTTGGCCCTGTTTCTCGTCAGAAATCCGTGTTTGTCGAAGATGCTAAGTTCTTACGCCAGCAAACCGACCAACCGATCAAATGGGCTCTGCCGGGGCCTATGACGATGATAGATACGCTTTACGATGCGCATTACCAAAGCCGTGAAAAACTGGCGTGGGAATTTGCGAAGATCCTCAACGAAGAAGCGAAAGAGTTAGAAGCAGCAGGCGTTGATATTATTCAGTTCGATGAACCTGCGTTTAACGTTTTTTTTGATGAAGTGAACGATTGGGGCATTGCTTGTTTGGAAAGAGCCATTGAAGGGCTTAAGTGCGAAACAGCAGTGCATATTTGTTATGGCTACGGCATTAAAGCGAATACGGATTGGAAAAAGACACTAGGCACCGAATGGCGCCAATACGAAGAAGTATTTCCTAAGCTGCAGCAATCGAATATCGATATCATCTCTTTAGAGTGTCACAACTCTCATGTACCCCTTGAGCTACTTGAACTGGTACGAGGTAAGAAAGTGATGGTCGGTGCAATCGATGTGGCAACCGACTCGATTGAAACACCGGAAGAAGTGGCTAGCACTCTTAGAGAAACACTTAAGTACGTTGATGCCGATAAGCTCTACCCTTGCACCAACTGTGGCATGGCTCCCCTGCCTCGCGAAATTGCCTCAGCGAAGCTTAATGCGCTCAGTGCTGGCGCAGAGATCGTTCGTAAAGAGCTTTCAGCGTAACGCTTCCCTAACGAACAAAAACTATGTCCTGAAGCCTAAGTATCACATTGATGCTTAGGCTTCCGTACTCTTCTCAACTGCCATTCTCTATCTATTTATCTATTTATCTATTTATCTATTTATCTATTTATCTAAGAAGGTAGCCATCTTCTTCAGAGTGATTAGCGCCTTATCAAGCTCGTCTCTTTCAATGCCTTCAGCGCCACTTTCAGCCCATACTTCCTGTTTTTTATCTAATAGCGAATACGCTTCCTTGCCCTTTTCAGTCATGTTAACTAACTTTGCTTTTTTGTGATTCGGGTTATCAAGCCAAGTTAGCAGGCCATCTTTCACCATGATGTCGGTAACACGCTGAGTCGCTTGCCTGCTTTGCCCCATAATACGAGCAATTTGAGAAACCGTGACCAAATCATCCGACTTTTCGATCGCACCCATCACCTTCCATCTGGCACTGCTTAACCCTAACTCTTCGGTTAATTTGTCACCCTCAGCATTCAATAGACCACTGACCTTAAAGATCTCAAGTGCGATCTTTGTGAAAACTTCTCCATTCGTATCCATAACACTCACTTTGACAACATACTGTCATTAAATTAAACTTAAACCAAGTTGACAACATGTTACCAAATTAAAGGCGCAAATGATATGAAACCAATAATCCACAGAACAGCAGCATTAATAGCAACACTGTGCGTCGCGACATTCTTTACCAGCACATTGCTTGTAGAACTGTTTGGCACTTTGGAATCAGTGAAGCTAGTCAAGTCGATGATCGTTTTTCCCGGCTTGTTTATTCTTGTCCCAGCCATTGCTATCACAGGTGCGACCGGCGCAGCCATGGCAAAACAACGTAAAGGGAAAATAGTTGAGCGTAAAAGTAAACGCATGCCAATTATCGCGTTCAACGGGATCGTTATTTTGATTCCGGCCGCGTACTTTTTGAATCAATGGGCAAGTTTAGGAGAGTTCGACTCAGTGTTTTATGGCGTTCAGGTTTTAGAACTGATAGCAGGCGCGACCAACCTAACACTGATGTCTTTGAATATTATGGATGGCAAAAAGTTTCGCCCTAAGAAGATAAAACAAGGCTAAGACCATCATGTTTAAGCAAACAGATGAGCTTTATACGCGGCTGTTTACCAGGTTTTATCTAGGTCTTGAGCATATAAAGAGATCGCTCGTTGGTACTCTTTGATCGCTTCACTATTAGTCGTGGAAACCAAAAGCTCAAGTAACAGCGATGTCGCCTCTTTATGGCGACCTAAATTGTACAAGCACATTGCGTAAAAAGGTTTCACTTCTATCGAGTCAGGATACTCAGCCATAGCCTGTTCGAAATAGCTTAAAGCCTCTGCATAAAGGCCAAGGCTTCGATAAGTACTCGGCCAAGCCAAACAGCGCATCAAAACGCTCTACTGAAGAAAGCACACCAGACAGAGACAACACATAGTGCTCTATGGCCTGTTGCTCTTTACCTTGGTTGTCGTAAGACCACGCAATCTGTAAATGTGCTTTCGCTGCATAACTTTTATCGCTTAGCAGCGTCGCCAATAAGTCACGAGACTCTTGATACTTTTCTTCTTTTCGCAATTCGATTGCTTGTTTGATAATCGTATCCATACTTCCCTCTGAAACGCTTTGCTATGCGAGTATTTCTTCAAACATTTGCTTATATGATTTAGTCTGTAACGCAGATCGCCTTAGCCCAAATTGACTCGCCAATAACTCAAGTTCATCTTTATAGGCGGATAGCTTAGACTCATCATTCGTCATGATTGCAAACTCAGCAAAATCACCGATACCCGCAAGAGAATCGACCGTGATATGGAACTCTCCAACAAAGTAAATACTGCGAGTTTTCTGCGCTTTAAGAATCACATCGTATCCCAAGTTCTCTAGCATGCTCTTGGCATTCGTCGCATCGGTTATATTTGTCGCTTCGCATCGATCAGGCTCAGGGCCTTTTACAATCCATAACTTGATGCCCGACGGCTCCATAGTACGAATACACAAGCTTTTGTTCTGAGCCTGTAAGCTTCTATCAGGGCTATCGAAATACCAATCGCATTCTAGGTTGTCTTGCAGCATTATTTCATGAGGAATTAGGTTCAAAGTTTTCAAGAACTCAGACTTAGAGCTAAGTTGATACTTCAGCTCAACCTCATATTTACCTTTGAAATGATCGTTAGTCATAGATTAGCTCGATGCAAAAAAGGCGATACTAGCACACGAACCGCATCCGAAATACAAACTGACACACAACACAAACTAAAGCCGTAAAACTATGTCCGACACGCTAACACACGCTTCCATTCTTCTTGGTTCATAGCACCTTTAGGAAGGTAGATATTGCGTTTTTGCATCGCTCCTTTCGTGTATGAAAGCTTGATAACGGAACCGATACCAAAAGGAAGAATACTGCCCTGTAACTTGATATCGCAAGCGTGACCATCGAAACAAACATGGTTGTTCGATATTTCAAAAGAGCGATTGCGAAACTGCCACCATAGCGTCACGACTTTTAATACCGCAACAGAACTGAGTATCAACCCAATAGTAGGCAGTGATTGAGGGTTACCATCAAATAACCAATAAACAGACAACAATAAGAACGCAGCGAGTGCGAACTCAAACAGTGTATATTTAACAAAATTTAATTGGATACGGTTATCCATGACACCCTCTCAATGATGACCCTAAAAGCAGCTCCATTTCAACGAGCCCTTTAACTTCAGAAACCTTTGTAAAACCTTTTGATTGATAAAGCTTAATGGCGGGGTTCTCACCAAACACTCGTAAATGAACTTATTGCTCACTTACCTAGGTATATCCAACCCTACTAGCTCGCTTGGAAACAGTTAAACACGAGTTAAAGTCTACTCAGAATGCTGTTTATAAAACTGACTTCAGCGCCTGTAAGTAACCATATAAAACCACAAATATTTAGTATGATGGTAACCCATAGAACAAATTTGAAGGGCTGCTTACTCGACTTATGCCGTAACTGGAATTGCGCCAATAACGCACCAGGCCAACCTCCGAATAATGAAAGCAAGTGAAGGGTTTTCTCTGGTGTCCTCCAATTTCCCTTTTGGGCTGCTTGCTTATCCCAAGAAAACATCAGGTAAGTAAATAGACTCAAAACTAAATATGCGGGGATTAGTATCAATAACCCATCAAAAACAACTATCGACGCGCTTGCCGCTACCAAAAAGCTAAAACCAAACAATACTGTAAATGGAAAGCCATTTGCCCCTTCAATCACTACATTTCGGGCATTGAATCGGCCTTTACTATCTTCCTTTACTTCAAAAGTCACGTTGTCATGTAACGCGGGGCGGCGTCTTGAATTCTTAACCGACGATGCATGAATAAATACTTTAAGCTCTCCTCCTAGGGAGGAAATAAAACCGTAACCTTTGTCATCATTCCATTCGATGATTTTACCTTTCATGATCGACCTTCGTATTTAATATCTATCGATTAGCGCTTTATTAAATCGCCGTTAGCAGCACTATTTCCACACAAAGCCACCGTAAGCACGAAACTACAAATGCTATTAAGTGAGCTATCTTTAATGCTTATGTGATTGTGGGTACTCTGTTGGCTATTGAGCCAACTACACTAAAACCTGACGAGTATTCCTGATGAAGTAATGCACCTGACGTTCAATTTTTAAATCGACCATCTCTGTTGGACGACACCCATTTGGACATGCCATACGAGGTGTTGTGCCAAACAATCGGCAGATTAGTGGCCTTTCTTCATACACTTCGCACCCATTAGGCCCTAAATGCACACAGTTATATTCATCTAAGGCAGCTTCATGTTCGGCGTCAGACTTCACTGGTAGCCGCGACATTTCTTCAGAAGAAGTCGTTACTGGCCCACAACAATCATGACAGCCCTTAACGCATTCAAAAACTGGAATACTCTCGCGGAGGTATGTAATTATTTCTCTATTATTGTTCATCAATATCTTCTTCTCATGTAATGCGCGATCATTATAGAGCAATACATAATTCGCTAGAAGTTGAGAACTAACCTAAATCAAAGGCACCGCGGTCTGGCGAAGTCATCAGGACCACTACGTATGCAAATCGTCGGTACGTATGCAGAACGATAGTTATACCAATTACACCAAACCAAGTTGGAACAACAAAACATCATGCATTAACTATCAGTTGGAATTATTCTTAAGCTCACTTTCCAAACTTTACGGGTTCAATGCCCTTATTTGTAGGCCTAACAACGACTGTATTGGCAATTAAATCATGCCAACCTTGTTTCTTTGCGCTAAACGCAATCCAAACAAAGCCAAAACACAGTGGAAGAATACTTACGTAATACGCAAGGTACCTTAAAATTGATTTGCCCGTAGAAAGTGCCTCTCCGGTCTCCGCATTCACAACTTGAAGCTTCAAAGCAATTTTGCCTGGAGTGCCCGATCGATAAACCCAGAATATAACCGTTGCGATAAAAGGGAACACCCAATTTAACAACACATCCCAGCCGCCTAAGATGAACTCATCTGAATCAAAGTAGTAATCACCATATACCCAATACAATAAAGGCATAGTCACCAGCAAGAACAGGAAGGTATCAATCAACGCAGCTCCTAATCGCACCCAAAAGCCTGCATACCCTAATTGCTCATTGTCCATAAAATATCCTATCTGTTTTGTTTAAATCACATTGCAGCCGAGCGCTCTGTTGAATTGTGATTACGACTACCAACTAAAACGATTGGCACCCAAAGTAAAAATGCCAAACGTTGTGAATCTTACCAAATCAATGCCTAGCGCACAGATTATCGCTGCTTCATAAACGCCACAGCTAACCCAGAAGATACAAATGTAATACCTGCACCAATATTCAACCCTGATACTAACTTAGGCTTATTCCTGAACCACTCTGATAATTGAGACGAGAAAACACCCATTAAGCTAAAGCCAACTGCCGTTAATAAAGCAAACCAAACGCCATAACCGATCATTTGAGTTGTCACTGACCCTAAACTTGGGTTTACAAATTGAGGTACAAAAGCAAGAACAAACATACCTGGCTTTGGATTAAGCGCGGCAGATAGAAAACCCGTAGAAAAGATAACTTTTAGAGGCTGTTTTTTCGCTGGTTCTAATGTGAACAAATTTCTCGTACGAAGCACTCTCACACCCAACCAAATTAGGTAAGCTGCGCCAACGAGTTTAACAACGTAAAACGCTACTTCAGAAGTTTGAATGAGAAGGGTAAGCCCAAAGGTCGCGGCAACGACATGAAATAGAATCCCCACCCCAGAAGACATACCTGACATTATTGCTGCCAATCGGCCTTGGCTTAAACCTCGACCTATAGCAAGCAAATTATCCGGCCCCGGCGAGATAACTAACAGTAAACAAGCCAGCGTGTAAGTAACAAATATATCTAATGGAAACATAAAACCTCCTTGTAGTATGGCTCTTAGTGCTAACGTCACGTTAGTGAGAGACACATCCACATCAACTGTTTCATCGTACACACAAAAATCGACTGAGACGTGAGCCCGTATTACGCAAGCACGACGAGTTAGCCTATTATGAATCCAGCCTCACTTCAAAACATATATATCGGCGTTAATGTGGTAAGTCCCAGTTAGATATTCACATCCGTCCACCAGACTTATTTTCACTCAATAGAACAAGTACAAACTGCGAATCGCTCGCGTTAACCGAAGGTCGCTTGTCATGTTTCTTCCGTGAAACTAACGATGAATAAAGATGGTGGTGATGTGACTAGCGTATTTGAGAAGCAAACCGGCTCAAATGGTGCTCTATAAACTCGATATCTGCGCGATAAAAATCATCAAGAGAAATAGCTGAGGGCTCTAGCCAATAGAAAATTTGCTGTCTTTCTGCTTCGACCATTTTAGGCTCATCATTCTGATCCGTATTCAAAACCACATAATGAATCTCACCACCGACGTTATTCAGAGCTTGATGAGTGCCGAGCAGTTGTAAATCTTCAAGATCCGTTTCTTCCCACAATTCTCTAATTGCGGTTTGGCTACCCGACTCACCGGAATCAACTGAACCTCCAGGGAATTCAAAAACCATACCTTGACCATGCCTAAACCTCATAACAAAACGACCAACTGGAAGCAATACAACCAATCACTCATTAACCGCGGATCTCTGACCGTTTGGATTGGTGAAGAGGCGATAAGCGGGTGGGCGAAAAGCAAACATAATAAGCACGGGAGGCCACGTCGGTTCAGTGATTTAGCTATCACGACTGCGTTCATGGCGAAGCGAGTTTTTTCTATACCACTGAGAGCGCTGCAAGGATTTATCGACTCGATATTTAGACTTGCCAATGTTCCATTAAGTTGTCCACATTACACCAGCATCAGTCGCAGAACCAAGCAGGTTGAGGTCTCATTTAAGACTAAAATGAGAGGAGCAATATATGCACCGAATAATTACATCTTTCAAAGACAAAATCCTTCAGAAAGCGTCCTTCGGTGCATATAATTTCAAGCGACTTACATTAGTGACTAATGTAAGTCGCTAACATAAGAGACTAACGCAAGCGTCTCAACACAACCTGCTGGTCGAGCTCATTCTGATAGTCCGTGTAATCAAGCCCTTGATCAAATATGTACTCAGTGACAAGAGTACGAATGCACTCAACTAATGTGCTTGCTTGCCAAGGCTTTTCAAAGTAACGGTCGATGCCTGCTGCATTAATCGCATTGATGGTATCGGTATGAGTGGCCTGCCCCGTAAGCAAAATTTTCTTTGTATTCGGAAAGCGGCTGTCATGGAACACTTCAGTGAGTAACTCCACACCCGTTTTCCCTGGCATCACATGATCAGACACGATGACGGTAATGTGTTCGCCTTCTGCGTCAAGTTCATCAATGAGATCAAGCACTTCTTGCGCTGATTCACAATCTTCAATATTCAGCCAACTCGCCAGCGGCTCTAAATCTTGTACCACTGCGCTCAGTACTTCTCTCTGGTCATCGACACAGATTAAATTAAGCTTCTCCATGTTCACCCTCTACTGGTAACTTGATTCTAAATACAGTTTTAGAAGCATCACTTTTCACAATGATACTTCCGCCATAACCCGCCACAATCCGCTTAACGATTGATAAACCCAAGCCCAATCCAAACGATAAACCACCTTTTTTCGTGGTGAAGTTGGGCTGAAATACCTTTCTACGAGTCCCCTCGTCTATCTCGGGGCCGTTATTCGCGATCGTAACTAATATTCTTTTCTTACTTAATCTGGTTTGAATTTCTATTGCAGCATCGTCTGAATTCGACATTGCATCACAAGCATTCTTTACAATGTTGACCCAAATCTGAACGAGCTCTGTTTTCGAGCCTTTAAAAGTCGGCAAATCTGCTGGGCTCAATCGCACAGACACTCTACGTAACTCACTTTGTAACAACGATAAGGCATGGTTAATGGAGTCGTTAATATCAACCGCCTCTTCGGTGTCAATATCAATTCTGCCAAGTTGTTTAACCGATTTTACGATGCCAACAGTGTGTCTAGATGCCAAACGTAAATCATGTAAATCACAGCCCATCTGCCAAAAGCGAATCGCTTCTTCTGGGTTTTTCAGCCAATGTTTTGAAATAACGTCTGTTGCAGATAAAGCGTCAATTGGAATCGCCTTTGCAAGAGAGCGTGCAATGTTTTTGTCTAAACCATATTTTCTTTCAAATTGTCGCCCACGTGTTCGTGCTTCTGACGACGACGTTTTCTGACCATGCATTAACCCAAAATCGAAAAATTGACTGGCTTCTGGATGCACTTCTTCAAGTAGCTCCATGATGACCGTTTCAAGTCGACCAGATTTACTATTTACTACACCAATAGCGTTGTTAAGCTCATGGGCAATCCCTGCAGCCAATTGACCCAAGGTCGTCATTTGCTCAGCAGTATGTAACTTCTCTAGCGCTTTTTGTTTCGCTATCGCTTCTTGTGTTGCTCGGCGTTGACGACGCGACAACTCATTGACAATCACAGGTGTAAACTGTGCGGTAAGAGGGCCAAATTTACGTTCATCTTCTGCCGGCGTATCTTTATCGATCCACGCTAACTCAACATCGGTTTTGGCAACAACCGTTGAAGATGCTGTCCAATTACCTGAAAAGAAGCTATGAACACCTATAAAAGCCCCACTACCCGCGCTAAACACTCGCACTTGCGGTGTATTCGCTTCGGAATAAAACCCTTCCAGTTCTCCACTAAACACATAATACAAACGAGTGTTTAACGCTGATTGTTCAATAATGGTGTTACCGGCACGGCACGTCACCCGACGTTCTGTCTGATTAAAATAACGATCGATAAGTGCTTCTAGCTTTTGTTGATACACGTATCGTTATCCTATGTGACCAATTGAATGTAGCACCCACACCATAACAAAACTCAGTAGCACACCAACCACACCCAAAATAATACCGATTCTGGCCATTTGATTACTTTGCACATGACCAGTGGCATGAGCCAACGCATTCGGTGGCGTACTGATTGGCAGCGACATACCTAATGAAGCGGCAAAAGTCACAACCAGAATTAACGTTAACTCACCGCCTAGTGGCGTGAGTGAAGCCATAGACGAACCTAATGCAGCCATAATTGGCATTAACAAGTTAGCCGTTGCGGTATGAGACATAAAGTTTGCCATTACCAAACACAAGAACGCCGCTCCGAACAACACCACATATGGTGAGTAAGCATCAAACGGAATGCTGTGTACCACGAGCCTTGCTAAGCCAGTTTTATCGAGAGCTAAACCAAGCGCAATACCACCTGATACAAGCCACAATACGTCCCAAGAAATCTTTTTTAGGTCTTCTTTATTGATGATCCCTGTGAGTGAGAACACAGCGACAGGAATCAGAGCGACGGTATAAGAGTTCATGCCATGGCTTGAGCCCATTAACCAAAGAATGATGGTCAGCGCAAAAGTGACGTATACCGCAATGGCTTTGGGCGTTTTAAGGAATTTACCTTTGATGCTTAGCTCGATTTTCTTTTGGTCAGCTTTGTACATAAAGCCTATTAAAAACCACGCTAACGCCATCATAATAACGACAAACGGCACACCAAATGCCATCCATTCACCGAACGTAATGAGGTTATCGCCAACTAAATATTTAAGTGCGATAGCGTTCGGGGGGGTACCGATCGGGGTACCAATGCCACCGATATTCGCGGCAACAGGGATACAAAGCGCAAACGCTATACGACCGGGGTCTTTCGGGCCAAACACAGCCAGTACCGGCGTTAAAATAGATAGCATCATTGCCGTTGTTGCCGTGTTAGACATAAACATCGAAAAGATACCAGTGATCAGCATTAAGCCGAGCATCACAAACTTTGGGTCTTGTCCAAATGGCTTCAATAATACACGGGCTAAGTTTACGTCTAATCGATACTTAGTGGCGGCCATCGCTAAGAAAAAACCGCCCAAAAACAGCATGATGATTGGGCTGGCGAATGTCGCCATGATGTCGCTGTATTTTAACAACTCACCAAAATGTTCCTGCCCATGCTCAAACCTTAAAAAGATCAGCCCTTTATCCGACAACATCAACAATTGCAGAACGATAACAACAACAGACGTCGCGTAGATCGGGATAGGCTCGAACACCCAGCACAATGCCGCTAATAAAAAGATCGCGATAACGCGTTGTTGAATAATCGTAAGGCCTTCAAATGGAAACGCTGATAGCGGCATTACGAGGATAATGAAAGGAATTAAAATAGGGATAATGTATTTAATATAGGGGCGCATAGCACAAAAACTCTTCCTGAGATAACAACTACTTAGAAATTAGATTTAAAGTTCTAATTTAGATCCGACAACGAATTATCGACCTCTTATCACTATCTCACTATCGGCTAGATCAATGATTACGTAATCGCGATATCCCCTTTTTCGTTTCTGTGCGCTACCTCTACGTTTGTGTGTCATTTACTGTTGCAATTAAATTCCGAGAAACAAAAAGCAAACGTTCGCTTTGGCGTGGGAGATCCGTAATATGTGAGCCAAATTTGGCACCTGACTGGCTTTCAGAAATAAAGAACATAGCTGCATTATCGAGTAGCGCTTTTTTCAATTTGAGATCTGATTCGCGTGTAAGTTGTATTTCTGCGCTAACTAGACTGATAACGTTGCATAAGTTAAATGCAACGTCCTAATTAAACTCACTTTTCTAACAGACGACACTGATACTCGGCAATGTGCTTTAGCTCCGATGTATGTGCAGGGAATTGTTCGTGAAGAAAGCACAATGCATCCGCTAGCGTTATTTGGTGTAGATTCGATGTATAACCAAAAACCAATCGGTGGATATTGTCATAGAGCTCATTTGAATTATCTGAGCTTTGACACTGCGCTAAGATAGCTTGATCAATCTCATCGTCAGGATCTTCCAATGGGCTATTGGCCTGTCGATAAAGATTAGAAAGCATCGAGTCATATTGCTCTTTCGACAGATCTTCCTTACAACGCAATATCCACGTAAGCGTAATTAGGTTGTGTCCAAAGAAACCAAACTGTTTGCAGCATGCTTGTAATACCTTGTCGAGCTCTACGACTTCACTTGTGTCAGCGCTTCGGTCGCCGTCAGAACGGGTCGATGTGACAAATTCAGTGAAGCGGTTAAGGAATGCTGGAACTTGAGACGGCTCTAAACCACTGTAAACACGGTTCAGCGCCAATAGGATAGTCACATTGTGGGAAAGGTATTCGCTTGTTTGAGAAGCCTGTGAAACGTAATGCGAGAAGATATCTTGAAAGCCCTTATTCTCATGCCACTGCGTTAAAGCAGCATACGCCGCTGGGTATACCCCGTTATCCAATATCCTTTGAATACGAAAATCTGAGAACTTGGGCGCTTTTAGCGTTGTAGAGTACTCACCTAAAACTTCAATCTCAGTTTGGTCTATCAGCTCACTCGTTTTAAGCCACACATTGTCTGTTTTAGCGAAATACCCATTCAGATAATTCGCAGCCAAATAAGCTTTTAGAGAATGAGGTTGGTGGATACTGGCACTGCTATAAAGCGCCTTTTCCAATAGTTGGTCGCTTGTCATGTTTCCTCCTTGAAACTGATGATGAATAGAGGTGCAAGCAGCGCTATCATCTATGCAAGAATACTCTATTAATCGAGAAACACTGATTTAAATGGATAGTACTAAGCGTTGGATCTTAGTACTGAACAGTTTATTTTCCGTATTCTTGAGCTTTTAATGAATCGAACATTCTCTTTCGAGATTCTAACCGTTCAACCTCTCTTTCTCCGATCTCCTTTAGCGCCAGTAGGAACGCCTGTTTATCTCCCCACTCTTCTATTCTCCGTTTAGGCAAGTTACCTAAAAGCCGAAGTTGCTCAGACATTTGAATAGCCAACATACCTAAAGAAGCATACTTCGTCTTTCTGGCTTCAAAATACTCTTCATAATCAGGAGGTGTCGCCACGTACTCACTGGTTGCAGAGATATATACATTAGCTTCGTTGATTAACTGAGGGAGGCTTAACAAGCTGTAGAGTAAATCTTGAGGGAGTATTTTCCAGTCAACCTCTAACTCTAGCGGTTCGAACGTCGGAATTAGGGAATTTGAACGCATTAAACCTTGCTGATCTTCATAGCCTTCATCAGTGACAACTTCTCGACAACCAATAATAAAACGCTCAAGACTACTAGTAACGATAATAGCTAGATAGTGCGTCTCTGCGGCTTTAGACTTTCTTGCTGCAAGTGATTCCTTTACGAGGGTTAATGAGAAACCAACTAGACCACCCAATACCACAACAATTAGCTTATCTAACAAGATCTACCTCCAATTTCATGAAACACATAACGTCCTAAATAGGTGCAACCAATGCAATAGAAACACACCACGTTCAATATTAAACGAAGACCAAACATTACAAATCCAAGCGTTGCAAAATCTTACTTGAAGCGCTTGTTAGCTAACCTCGTAAAATTCACCTACATATCCTACAAATTCTCCTAAGTTGAGATCTAAAATCCCCCAATCACGTTCGTCTACAGGAATTTCGTATAATGATGCTATCTGACGTAATGAGTTAGTCATACTCAGCCAAAGCATTGCATGGCGATGGGAAATTTGAAAAGCTACAGGCACGAGTTGCTCAAAAGTTGGAACAACTTCATGAACTGATTGAACAAGCATATTTGCTTTTGCTGCATCCAAACGTTCATAACTCGAATCAGATTTAAACTTATCGATTACTTTTAGATGCTCACCAATCGGCTTGCAATGAACGATGTGCTTACTCCAATGGTACATAATACCTAGATCTCGCCTGTCATGAAAAAATGCTTCAAATACAAATGAAACTGCCTGCCCCAGTTCATTTTTTAAGCTTTGCTTTTCTCGACGCTCCGGAATGACTACGACTATGATGTAGAACATCACACTGACTATGTAACCTACACTTAGGTTAAAAATTATCGAGTTACCGTTTGCAAATTGATAGAAAGCTGGAGCTAGTGTCGTATCTTTAATTAAGGAAATTACACTTTCATCAGAGGATTTAAAGAGCAATAATGTCGATAAAACCAACAGCATCCAAATTAATGTTCTTTCTATGTACTTCAAATTTGCCTCTTGCTATCTAAAACCGAAATAAGCGGTGAATGGACGCATGCTATATTTATCCCTAAAAGAGTCGACACGAACTTAATTGCTTTATTAGGTAGCTAGTATCGTATTTAGATAAGTATTCCAACATGACCATGCTAACAAGCTAATGGAAGAAAGAATTATTAGCAGATAACCAAGATACTGAGTCACTACTAACTTAGTAAAATGGTACTTATGCTCAACGCCCGCCGTAGCTGAAACATAGTAGTCGATCTGACCATGAACTAAGTTTCTATCAAGTATGCCCGAATAAAGTTTAGAGTTAGTTTCATACAATTCCTGCTGTTCTTCAGTTTCTTCCGAGGTTGCGCAATCTTTGTCTTTTAGGTGACGGAAGGATATACGTAACTCGTTAATTTCCATAGCTTGTCTACGAAAGTTATCCGATCTGAGCGAGAAGTCACTTTTCTGGACAACTACCGAAATCACCATAGCAAAAACTGAAAGTGTTGTTATTGCAAAGTCCAAGAAACGCTCATACTCAATAATAAAATGATTATCTGCGTATAACTGAGTAATTAAAGATATCACTATCAAGCTAAATGCTAATGTAGTGAGTGACCACAAAGACAAAGTATTATGAGTATCGAGCCTACGCGCAGCTTGAAAACAACTTTCTTTAGTAATACCGGTTCTTCTGTACAAGTTTTGAACTTGTGATTTCATAATTTTCCTTTAATTTTCATATTATTCTAATGAAGACAGTTAACGCCCATTTTAACTACAACCAACGCAGTATAGAGCTAAAAGAAAACGCCATAGCACTGAACTGACTGAAAACGAAAGTGCCACGCGTTGGTTGTCAGCTTGAAGTGCTTGTTAGAGGCTTTATTTAGCTTGCGAACAGATCTCCTTGCGCTTTTTGTAAAGTCCTTTTGTGCCTATAAGCTAACCCTTGAGAGGTTTGGTTGATTTCCCGCCCATTAATATTGTCGAGCACAGTCTCTACTGAATACCCAGTTGTTACTATTTCACCAACTTCGTCCAATTTACTATGAATGTTCAAAGCACACTTTATAGATGAACCATGTTGGAAACTAATTCGCTCATCATGTACGTCTTGTTTGAAAATTTGGTCTTTCATTGAAAAGCTAATGGCTTCACCATCAAAAATACCTTTCCATTTATAATTACCTCGCTTCAGGACAGGCGAAACAATTTCAATGATAGCCTCTTCAACTGTTTCAACTGGTAATACATTTGAGCTTAATATGAAGCGTTTGAAGTTGCCGCGAGCAATTTCAAACTCTGGATTCATCTCCTGCCCATTAGGTAATAAACTATTAACACCTAATTTAGTAACTTTGTTATAAGTACTTAAGTGTTTAAATAAATTGGAACGTCGAGTGATAACCTTATAGTTTTCATTTACTACTTCAGCGACCTCTGCAACTGTTTCAGTCTGAACACTATCAGTCTTGATCTCAGCCCTAAGCTTCTGAACCCTTAACTTGCGCTCTTCGATACTTAAGCGCAAATCTTCTTTTTGTAGCCTCTCTAATTCGGAGTCGGATTTAGGGAGTAATGGGACAGCGATAGCTGCAACACCGACAATGACAGAAAGTACTCCAGCATTAGCATTAGTTAATTTCCATATATCACGCAGTCCGCCTTCTCTATGTGCTTCACATTCAATGAGGATTTTTTCATCTAGTGTTTTAGCAATTTCCGTAAGTATTGCTATGATTTCAGCTTCACAACGATTACGAACTAAAGCATCCATGGTGTGTGAATCATCACCAAAGTAATAGTGCATTTGAAACTTGTTCGCGAAAAGCGATTTCTTCATATTCTGCATCCCAAAAGTCCCTAACTTCCTATGCCGTATATATTAATCGACTTACTTTATTTATAACAACGACTTATCACTCTTGATTTGTGATTGAACAAGGAAATGTAAGGATTTTTCTATCTAAAAAAACTAAATGAAGAAAACTTGATAACTTATCTGGAGAGTATTGTTAAAACAAGATTGCTATTGACAATAAAGACAATATCATCACTTCCAAAAATAGGCTTATTTACTCATTTGTAGTTAAGGTAAAAACAAAGAAATATCGAAATTAACTTAGAGAAATTCATTCTATAAATTAAAACAAAGCGGATTTTAATAACTCCCGCCCTATCATCGAGTTACGACAAATAATAAAATTTAATTTTATAAAAACAATTTGATCAATAAGAACTTTTGTAAACTTTGAATTACATACTCTAAAAATAAATCTCCCTGATAAACTTGTCATAATTTCAAATGCTCTTCCAATCTTGATTCGCAACACATGGCATTAGCGTGTTGCATATAGACTTCCTATAAAGCCGTTGGGAAGAAGGAGTTTATATTAAAATCAGGAACGAGAAATGAACCAACAACGTCAACTAAGCTGGAAAATAGCAGCTATTCTAGGTACATCTTTTGGCTTTAATGCACACGCTGCAGAAATGGTCAGAGTCGATAATGATGCATTACTACAACAAAGCCTCGTCGCGCAGTCGAAGAGTGTTGCCCCACTTGAATTGGGTTTTTCTGAAGTAAAACGGGTGGTACTGCCCAATGGAAAAACCAAAGTCCGCTATCAACAAACTCACTTAGGTTTACCCGTCTTTGATACTTCGGTCGTGGCCACCCTTTCCAAGAACCAACCCACTCAAGTGTTCGGTTCCATGGCACAGGGGATCAGTGGTGACCTATCCAGCATCGCACCGAAGTTGAATCAGGAACAAGCTATAGAAGCCGCACTGTCCGCTCATCGCACGTTTACCGTCGGCAAAAAGTCCATTGAAAATAAAAACGCGAAACTGATGGTGAGATTGGATGAGAACCAAGTCGCCCAAGTGGTGTATCTGGTCGATTTCTTTATCGCGTCCTCAATGCCAGAGCGCCCTTTCTACTTTATTGATGCCACGACTGGCGATGTACTCCAAAAATGGAATGGACTAAACCACGCTAAAGCATTAGGTACTGGCCCAGGTGGCAACCTCAAAACCACTCGATATGAATATGGCAGCGACTTCCCTAGCTTTCCCATCGACAAAACAGGCACGACTTGTACGTTAGAAAATGATTCAGTTAAGACCGTCGATTTGAGGAACGGAACCTCCGGCAGCGCAGCCTACAGTTACAACTGTGCCGACGGCACCAACTACACCGATCATAAATACATTAACGGGGCTTATTCGCCTCTTAACGATGCGCACTATTTTGGTAATGTCGTATTCGATATGTACAAAGAGTGGATGAACACATCGCCTTTGACTTTCCAGCTGACGATGCGTGTTCATTACGGTACCGATTATGAAAATGCTTTCTGGAATGGTACATCAATGACTTTTGGAGATGGAAAAAATACCTTTTACCCATTGGTCGATATCAACGTGAGTGCTCACGAAGTCAGCCACGGCTTCACTGAGCAAAACTCCGGCCTTGTGTACCAAAACATGTCAGGCGGTATCAATGAAGCGTTCTCCGATATTGCGGGTGAAGCCGCTGAATACTACTTACGTGGCAATGTGGATTGGGTGGTCGGTAGCGATATCTTCAAATCTGAAGGTGGTTTGCGTTACTTCGATCAACCTTCAAAAGATGGTCGATCGATTGACCATGCCTCTCAATACTACGATGGTTTGAACGTTCACTTATCTAGCGGTGTTTACAACCGTGCCTTTTACCTTTTAGCGAACAAATCGGGTTGGAATGTACGTAAGGGCTTTGAAATATTCACGGTCGCAAACCAATTGTATTGGACGGCAAACAGTACCTTTGACGCTGGTGCTTGTGGCGTAGCGAAAGCCGCAGCAGACATGGGTTATGTGGTTGCTGATGTTGAAGATGCTTTTAACACGGTAGGCGTTAATGCAAGTTGTGGTGGAACGCCTCCAACTGGCAATGTATTAACGAAAGGCACACCGATTGCGAACCTAAGCGGGAATCAATCTTCAGAGAGCTTCTACACGTTCACCGTTGATTCGGCATCAAACGTGACGGTTTCAATGTCTGGCGGCTCAGGTGATGCTGACCTTTATGTGAAATCGGGAAGCAAGCCAACCACATCAAGTTACGACTGTCGCCCTTATCGTGCTGGAAACAACGAACAGTGCAGTGTGAGCGCGCTACCGGGCGTAACCTATCATGTGTTACTGCGCGGATACTCGAACTACTCAGGGCTAACATTACGTTTAGATTGAGTTAGAGCGAGCCTCTTAAACAGGTTATAAAACGAAGAACTAGCGGTTAACCGCGAAATAAAAACCTACTCACTTTGAGTAGGTTTTTTCGTGAAACACCAGTGTAGTTAATAATATTGTAAATTATTTACTGATACGTTTATTAATTTATAAATATCAAGGTTACTTAGGCGTTGTTTTATAAAAACAGTTTAAATTGAGATCCTGTGCTGCACAACGAAACAAAAATAACTGACTAACTTTTGAACACATTCACGTTACTGATAGGTTAATCCTTATAGGGCAAATGCTCTATTAATGATAAAAACTAAAATAAGGATTATTTATGAGACCATCTTTTCCTATCAGTATGGTGCTTGCAACGACAGTGGTTGGCTTCCAGTCCTATGCAAACAATATCGACACAGTAAACTCACGCTCTCTTTCGGAGAACGCCTCAGCACAAAAGCAATCTTTGGCTTTACAAATCAGCGAGCGTTATTCCGATCTTGAGCTTTCCCTAAAGGCTCAAATCTCAGAAAAGAACTTGTCCACGCCTGTCGATAAATTGAGCTCTACTCAGCCCTACTCTGCATTTTCAAGCAGGATGCAGAAAGCGGACCTTGGTTATCGCAAGATGAAAGGGATCAACGAATTCAGCGACTCTGTGTTAGAAATTCGCATGGCTGATGAAGCGATGATTGAAGCCTGGAAAAACGGCGAAAGCCCATTATTTGCGTTTGAACCATCAGGTGATGATTCGAATTGGCAATACATTGAAGCGTATGACGTGTACGGACAGGTTCATGAACTCGATGTGTACCAAATGCCAGACGTCCCAGTATTTGTCGTCGATAGCAACGGTGCTGAAGAGCTCAAAGCAGGCTTAATGGCAATGCAGGCTGAAATGCAGAAGCTGGGTACAACAACACAAATTAATTCAGGCTCCAAAAACACAAGCAGCAACAATGAAAGCCGTAGCACTAAGACACAAACATTTATTGGTAAGGCTACGCGCTCCATGGCTATGTCAGAACCTGAGCCGTTGAATACCACTCAGTTGAAAAAGATCCGTTTGGCTGTAGACCAAGAACCGTGGATCTCTGGCAAAGCTGAAATCTACGCCATTGTGACAGGTGTAGATTCAAGCCGCTTAGAGCCACAAATAGATCTAGTAGAAATGCCTTATCTGGATTATGACAAGCAGACTTATTATCCAAATCAAACGGTCATTTTCTGGCCTCGCTACCGCTGGGGAGCTGCGGATATGATCTTAATGGAGCACGATGATGGAACAGACTATAAAGCGCTAGCAAAACTCTTAGTTCAAGCCGCAGAAGAGATACTGAAGATGATTCCTGATCCTGAAGTTCAGGGTTATGCGATCATCCCTCAGATTACTGGCAAGATTATCGATGTGATACCTGATGGTGTATTAGTGAATGATGATGACTTTGTGGACGTGTACTACACCTTAATGCAAAACACCTCTTATGTTGATCACCCAGGTGCCGGCGGAAATGCAGTAGCTTCGTTCGCCCCGGTGACTATCTCTCCTACAGAGTAGTTGGTACTTTCTTGATTAGGGCTTTCTCGGTTAGGGCTCTGCCACACAAGCCCTAACGCTTCGTTATTCGAGATGACTCAGCGTATATACCTTGTGTAAATAAACTTTAGGTATATACGCTTTTATCGCTTTTGGCTTTTAGCTTTGGCTTTAGGCTTTGGCTTTAGGCTTTAGGCTTTGGCTTTAGGCTTTAGGCTTTAGGCTTTGGGGAGCATGCAGAGAGGACCAATTACAGGGAGTAATCAAACACGATGATGTCATCTAACAAAGGACGAAATACATCTTTCAGCGCATCATGCTCTGGGTGCGGAAGATAGTTTTGACGCCCCGCTTCATCTGCGAACGTCATTAAAACGGAATGGGTATAACCTTGGTTCTTATTCTCTGGGCTGTCATTTAACCCCCACTCCACTGAAGTCACACCTTCAACCTTGTTTGGCATCGCTTCAAACAGCATCTTTAGTTTTTGAACCTCTGAAGCCTCTGCGTTTTCTTTAAACTTAATCAGTAGAATATGACGAATCATTCCCGTTTCTTTTTGAGTCATTCCTTGTCCTTTTCGAATCGTTCGCTTACTGGCTTGTAATGCTTAACCAACACCTTATTGCGAGTTAGAGTTAGAGTTAGAGTTAGAGTTAGAGTTAGAGTTAGAGTTAGAGTTAGAGTTAGAGTTAGAGTTAGAGAACAAAATGCCACACGTTACACAACATGCCAAGGCTAGATCACTAGGGTTTATAAAACACTCCAAATCCCAAAACAAAAAATGCTGCACCCGAGGGCGCAGCATTTCTTATGACAATGATCGTAAGGTTAATACATTAATCTCGACGGCCATTCAACTGAATCGCTTGGTCTTGATCAACGTTCTTTTGGAATTTTATTCCACCATTAGCCGCTTCATTTCTTCCTTCAAGAGTAAGGTCAGACTCGACACGCTCTGCGTTTACCTGATTACCCTCGCTTCTTGTCATATCGATGGTTCCTGTATAAGTTCCATCAGCAGCAAAAGCAGTATTCATTGAGATAGCCATCAAGCCTAGTGCGATTAACTTTTTCATACATCACCTCTTATGATTTTTTAATATTATATTTGTTTGGTTGTTGTGTTTCTTTGTTGAAATAACTTTAACAACCGAATATCTGCTTTTCGAGGAAAACCAATATTTACTAAATGGAAACTCGTTGATAAATCAAAGAAATAGTTCACATCTTGACGTTGTGCTGTCTTAAAAACTGGCAGTGATGATTATGATATTAGAGTCAGATGATCTTTAGGCTTTCACTGCGCCAAAGATTAGCATCGTTATCATCTAAGCAATTCGGAGTGCTTGTGGACATCAATCTCGATATTCAGAATATCTTGGTCATCAAACGTATGTATGAGCTTCGTAATGTTGGCTTAGTTGCAGAATCGCTAGGAAAAACCCCAGGGGCGATCAGTAAGAACCTTTCGAAATTAAGAGTACAACTGGACGACCCACTGTTCATTCAAACCAAGCATGGGTTCGAACCAACGACATTTATTGAAAACAATATTGATAATTTTGAGCAGATACTAAGCAGTGTCGAGGCGATAAAGCATCAAGAGTTCTGCCCTGTATCTTATCAGGGGGATGTGAAAATCTACGCCAATACACTTTTTTGGGAGCGCTTTGGTTCTAAGCTTTATCTCACTCTGAGTAAAGGAGCCCCGCATGTTCGCTTCTCACTGGAGAGATGGAGCACTAATGTAAAAAACAGAATCATCGAGGGTGAAGACGCAATAGCCGTTCACTACTTTGATGAAAGCCTGCCGCAGTCCATTTCACAGAAAGAGATTGGAAAAGGAAAAGTCGTATTCTTTGTGAGAGAAGATCATAAAGCACAAAGCTTTAAATCGCTCGTCAACTATCCAATCATCTTATTTAAAACCCCGGGCTGGAATGACAATAAATACCCTATTCTCGATCGCCTTCGAAATATCGGATTTCATATCGATCCAAAAGTGGAAGCCGATCACCCCGCAATGATCCACGATATTGTGCTGAAGTCCGATTATTTTGGAATCACCCTAGATGGCAGTGTGCCAGAAGGGTGTCGCAGCATTGATTTACCAGAAAAGCTCACGATTGATGTGAGTTATGTGATGAGTTGCCGTCGTTCTCAGAAAGATGCTCCATTGAATCAATGGCTTTTTGATACGCTGAGCTCAGTATTAAAACAATAGTAATCCTACGGTTTTAGTTCTGCTTGCTCAAAAAAAGCAAAGGCTCCAATAGGAGCCTTTGTGTTAATGACTGTTTAGCTTTCACTGAAAAATCAGTTCGAAAATTCAACAGACCTTAATGTATTTCCTTGTACTTTAAGCTTCTTCTAGCTCTGGTTTACTCTTCTTTATAGGTTGTTTGATACTGGTTTCTACCTCTTTCAAGCGCGCTGTAAAGTGTCTTAACACAGGCGGTTCATAGGTAAAGTCGAGCCCTTTTACTTTCCCAGCATTCTCTTTTACTTTCTCAAATGCTTCGATAATGAAATCCATGTGTGTTTGTGTATAGGTAGCGCGAGGAATGGTAAGGCGCAATAACTCCGCAGGGCATGGGTGCTGTTCACCTGTTGCGGGGTCGCGGCCTTGCAGCAATGAACCAATCTCAACCGCTCTGATACCCGCTACTTTATAGAGTTCGCACGCCAAAGCATGTGCTGGGAACTGACCAGCCGGAATATGAGGAAGCAGTTTACCCGCATCCACAAACGCAGCATGTCCGCCGGCTTGCTGACACACGATACCCATTGCTTCTAATCCATCAACGAGATATTGAACCTGGCCAATGCGGTACTCCAACCAATCTTGACGCATGCCGTCATACAGGCCAACCGCAAGACGCTCCATCGCGCCACCTTCTAAGCCACCATAGGTTGGGAAGCCCTCTTGAACTACACACAGTGTTCGACACTCTGTGTACACATCCATGAAAGAATCGTCTTTGAAGCACAACAAGCCACCCATTTGCACCATCGCATCTTTCTTTGCAGACATCGCTAAACCATCCGCGTATTTGTAAGACTCACGCGTGATTTGCTCGATTGTCCAATCTTGATAACCCGCTTCGCGCTGTTGAATGAAAAAGGCATTTTCAGCGTAGCGTGCAGAATCCATAATCACTGGAATATCGTACTTCTGAGCCACGTCATACACAGCTTTCAAGTTCGCGATTGATACCGGCTGTCCACCAGCCGAGTTACAGGTAATGGTACTCACGATATAAGGAACGTTGACAGCGCCCGCTTCTAAGATCGCTTCTTCCAGTTTCACAACGTCGAAGTTGCCTTTGAAGTCGGCATTCACTGAAGTATCGAACGCTTCTTTGGTGTAGACGTTTTTCGCTACACAACAGTTCACTTGAGTGTGGCCTTGCGTGGTATCGAAGAAGTAGTTCGACAAAGCGACCATTTTACTGCGATCCAATCCCTTTTCCATTTCACGCTTCTTGATAAGAACAGGAATGTAGATCTGCTCGGCGCCGCGCCCTTGGTGTGTTGGAATCGTCAACTCGTAACCGAAGATATCCTTAACCGCATTCGACAATGCATAGTAACTGCGGCTACCACTGTAAGCTTCATCCCCCATTAACATCGCTGCTTGCATACGCTGAGTAATAGAACCTGTACCACTGTCGGTCAGTAAATCGATAAACACATCATCACTATCCAGTAAGAATGGGTTCATGCCCGCGTCAACAATGGCTTGCTCACGATATGCAGAGGTTGTTCTTTTTACTGGCTCTACAACGCGAATACGAAACGGTTCTGGTAGATGCTTGAAGTTTTCCATAATAGTACCTTTCAACAAATTCAGCCTAAACGGGAAAAGCCAAATTCATTATTTTTAAATGTCACGAGTCATCACCATTAATTTAATTTCACGCACGATCACTCTCGTGATAATTACGATGAAAAATTAATAGCTAGAAATAATTTATTAATCAATAACGTATTGATTAGGATCCAATTAATAATAACGAATAGATAAGAACTTCATGCACAACAACACAAATAGCGGCCGCATGGGTTACGAAGTTTCTTAAAGATAAAATTAACAGGATTGGCAAAGCTCAAGAGCTCTGCTGGCGCGTGACGCCTAGAGGGTACTACTCTGAAGAAAGGCGGAACGAGAGTTGGTGATCTAAGGTATACCAAGCTAACAAGGTTAGCCATGTGGTTGATTGCCATTTCAGATACATGTTCACAATATATCCCTACGTTGAAATCAAGGTGATCCGAAATTTAAATATAGTGTAATTGTTTTATAAATACAGCGAAAGAAAGTATAAATGTGATCAATATTTAGAATGGCAATTAAATACCATAGCGTGTCATATAAATTGTGAATCCCATCAGTTTATATACTATTAAACTAGTTCGTTGAGTTACTTAATAATATCGAATCTCTTTTAAACTCAATACTTATCTAATAAGGGGCGAAGATGGCTGTTTTCTAAAAAGCTCTCATCTAATAAAGCCAAGTACTAAAACTCGCCGATCTAGAATAGCTAAGTTCTGATGAGCCTCAAGCCCCACCAGAACCGTATTCGCAGTGAATGACTTACTTTTTCTTCACAACTTGCTTGATGGCCATTTCAGCCAGTTTTGGTGTCGCTGCCTTCAGTGCACTTGGTGCTACCTTCTTACCGGCCTTCACTACTTTGTTCAGTTGGCCTTTAACCGACGTCCCTCTTTTCATGGCTTCTAAACGTTGGCGGTTTCTTTGCACATTATTAGCATCAGCTATGCCTTCGATTAGCATCTGCTTGAGTGCTTCTAAACCAAAAATCGTCTTTTCTGGCGCAATAGCGAGCGGCAACACGATATCAGACTGCAGCAATATATGATTGTATTCGAGTGCTTGAGCAATGATCTTCGCTTTGGCCGATGTTGGGTTCTCTAAGTCATACGGAGGCTGCCACTCATCAACAGGCTTTAATCGATCGACCTGATTCACAACCGAAACAACGATTGGCTTCTTGCGTGAGATGTTTTTAGGATCGTCATAAAAAGCATCAAACTTGCCCTTCAATTGCTTATCCAGTTCACGAGCCGATTGATTGGCTTTAAGAACCCAAAGCACAACATCGGCTTGGGTCATCTCTTTAAGCATCAGAGCTTCGGTTTTGGCATTGCCATCCAGCCCTTGAAGATCAACCACTCGAACATCATTGTCATCGACAAACGCGTTGTATACGGTTGAAGTGTCGGTTGATGGCAATACATCCACCTCGGCAACGAGCTCTTGCTTGAGCGCATTAATCAGTGACGATTTACCTGAGCTTGTTTGCCCCACCAGCACAATTCTTACTGGCTCTAATTCTGGTGCAAAGCGTTGTTCATCTATTTCAGAAACATCAGATGCTCTTAATGCTTCATCTTCAATGCTGAATCGACCGCTATAGAGATCAATCGCTACCGCGGCCACCTCATCGAGTAAGGCTTGTTTCGCGGCGTATTGCATGTCATCCACCACGCCTTTGGTCATAGATGATGTCGCTTGCTCTCGACCTAAATCAGAAACAACTTTTAGCGGGTTCAAATACAGATTCTTAAGGTGATTGCCCCAGATAGCGGCTTTAACGATCTTCTGCCCTAGCTCACCGTACTTGTCATAGGCTTCGTAGCCCGCTTTGATATAGGAAACCTTAAGATACTCAATTCCCGGTATATGTTCCCGTACCACTAACTTGTATCGTCGGCTCACTTCTTCAAACAGCTTCAGCCCTTCAGGGATTGAAAAATCGAGTGATTTCTTATCAAACTTTTTGGCGACGAACTCAAGTACCTCTAAACCGGTTTGGTCGAGATTACCCCACTCGATGTCGACCATTAACTGTTGTCGTACATGGTGTTTCGAGGCGTTCCAGATTGATAGCTCTGCTTGAGACCATTCATCAGACGCTTTAACCAGCGCATCATTGATGTCTGAATTCTTGGGCGATGCTGCGGCTTCAGGTTGAACGTCACTTTCATCATGTGAAGAAGAGTCTCTATAAGTTGGTTTACGCGAAAAGCGACTAGAAATGAATAAAGGAATGGTGAACACCAAGGTACTCACCGCAATGGCAATCGACATTTCCAATAGGTAGCCATATTTGATCGCCAAGAAAAGACCAAAGGCCATCATGATGATGCTCGGGAAGATGGCCGAAATCAGAGCAATGCCCCAACGTCCACTAGACAGAACGGCCAATAATCGAAATAGGTTTCTAATTTTCTTCATAGCCCGACGCCGC
Organism: Vibrio sp. QJM3NY_39; assembly: GCF_057785895.1. Lineage (NCBI taxonomy): Bacteria > Pseudomonadati > Pseudomonadota > Gammaproteobacteria > Vibrionales > Vibrionaceae > Vibrio > Vibrio sp. QJM3NY_39. Next base: position 2,040,429 of record NZ_CM173505.1, read on the forward strand.
CTTACCTTTTTTCAGGGATTCTTTGTAAATCTTTTGCATCTCTTTTTCAGAGACTTCTTCGCCTTTGTTCTTATGATAGAAGTAAAAACAAGCCGCACGACCTAAACCATAGCTGGTACCGAAACTCATGGCTGCGGCTGCAACCGCTCCGACCGTTTGACCATAAACCGGAATCAATTTTATCAGCTGTCGAGTGCCCAGCTTCATTCCGTATTGCAAAGCAAAGCTGCTTCCCAAAGTGCCTATCAACTCACTGAAGACTCTCTTGTTCCATTCAACCCCATATTGGTTCGCCAAACTGTGAAGCATTTTCGCTTGAATCGCAGGTACAGACACTAAACCAACACCCGGAATCAGGTCGCTCGCCGCTGCGCTTCCCGCGTACCAAAGCACTTCGTTTTCGACTTGGTCAAAGTTGGCTTCTTCTTGAGTGGAATGCTCTTTGTCTACCACCATCATTCCAATAACAGGAAGGATGTTGGTCAGCTTTTCTAACAAAACGTCATAGTTGTAAACTGAGCCACTGTTATTGCTCAAGTCATCCGTTTCGAAATCCACCGCAACCGATTCCAATCCCTTACCCCAAACCGTTTCTACTTGGTTGATGTTGAATTGAATTTGTCTTGCGCGGTCTGTTTCATTGGAAGACAAAACTGCAGTATGAACAAGCAACAAGTGTTTAATTTTCTTTTGTTTCTTAATCTGTTTCAGAGCTGTAAGTACGGCAGACTGTTCAGGCTCATCAGCTTTCATCACCACGACTAACGCATTACCCGCTTGGCCGATCTCTTCTAGATCCTCTTTAGGATCATAATCCGCCTCACCCAACCCTCTGGTATCGAGGAATCGCATTACCGGCTTAATTTGAGGAAACTCATACGACATTGCCGTCATAGTGCATGGAGCAAAGCCATTCCCCACTTCAATAGAGGAATCACCCGTGACCGCTTGAATAAACGACGACTTGCCCGCCCCCGTTTTGCCCAACAGCCACAGCGTCGGCAGATGCTTACGTTGGTATTCCTGAGCCTGTGTGAGGTCTGGATTCTTACTCGGATTGATGAAATCTTTTATTTGATCAAACATGGTTGGTTAACGCTCACTTAATCTTGAAATTCGGGGTGGTGACAACGCAATACTAGCTTATATAATCACAAATCCTATTAGACTTATGTTTGTTCAGTCGCACAGGTTTACAATACCTAAACACTTGTTTTTATGTGCACACTTATTTTGTATACACGCTTTTTTATATGTGCATATCACTATATTGATTCACGCATCGAACGAACAACAAACACAGAGAAGTAAAAGGTAAGTATGGAACAAATCTATTTGGCGGGCGGTTGCTTGTGGGGTGTACAAGAATTTATCAAATACGTTCCAGGTGTCATCAGCACAGAAGCAGGCCGTGCGAATGGAAACTCCGCACAGACACAAATCGATGCCGTAAAAAGTAATACAACAGAAAACGGTACATCAAATAATAGTGACTATGATGGCTACGCGGAGTGTGTCCAGATAGAGTTTGACCCAAGCATCACTTCAGTAACCATTCTGATGGGACATCTGTTTGAGATCATCGACCCATACAGCGTCAATAAACAGGGCGTCGATGTGGGTGAGAAGTATCGCACTGGTGTTTACAGCACTAACGCCCTGCACCTAACGGAAGCCGAGTGCTACATTACATCTCGTGATGATGCAGACCGAATCGCTCTCGAGATCCTGCCATTGACCAAATACATCGCCAGTGACGATATCCACCAGCATCACCTTAGCCAGTTCCCTGAAGACCATCACTTGTGCAATATTCCTTGGGATCTGCTGCATAAGTATAAATAACAGTAGTCACGACGTAAGATTGAGATGGTCACGATGTAAGATCGATAAAGCCTCAACAGGCATTACCCGTTGAGGCTTTTTAAGTTTTAATGACCCAGACAGCTATCGTAAATTTGTTTGATAGCTCAAACCATTAAGCGTTTAACGTTTAGCATTAGCCAATAAGTTACTTAGTTGTATTCACAAGCACGTAATCTGGACCCGCTGTTTCAGCCGTCACAACCGCAAGTTTAGACACGTCTGCACCTTCGCCTTGGTAAGCGTTAATGCCATTCTCAACCGTCATTTTTGGCAGCTCAACCGAGTAGCTCGAAATCTGCTCAGATGCTGTCACTTGGCCAACATATGTTTCATTGTCATACGTTGCACCCACTAACGGGTAATCTTCCGTTGCGCGAACACTGACAAACTCTGGAGACTCTGAATTGTCGACAACGTTATTATTAAACGCGATATCAACACCGGCATAAATCTTTTCAACTTCGGCATTATTGAACAGGCTCACACGGTGAGTTTGATTGCCATAGATAATGCCCCACTGTGTATCAACCAACGAGTTGTTCTCGATGGTGATGTTTTTAGGCGTCCACTGTTTGTTAAGCTCTTTACCTTTAACCGACTGATCTAGCTCTTCGCCGTTTGCCACATCAATGATACCTGTATTAATCACAATACCACCACGTAGGTCAGCATTGCCTTCAATCACACCGTCACGCCCACGTGTATTCGCAATGTAGTTATTACGGATAACATGGTCTTCATCATAGATTCGAATGCCACCAGTTAAGTTCTTTTTATTACCTAGAATAATGTTATTTTCAACACTACTTCCTTTACCATGACGCAAAGAAATCAAAGCAGAACTTTCAAAAATTGTATTACCAGAAATTGTGTTGCCACCCGACTTAACTGAGACAAGCTCGCGCTCGCCATCCATGTCGATCATCAAGTTATTAACGAATTTTGAATTGGAATCCCACTGAGAGGATTTTGAATCACCAATACGAAGTGCTTCCCAGCTATTGCCGTTGTAACGAATCGCCTCTTTGATGTCGAATTCATTAAATTGATTCGGTTTCTGATCCATGAAGATGTTATTAGCAATCAAGTGATTGTCTGCAGAATCATCTTTCTGTACACCAATCAACGTACCGCGCTTTTGTTTGCCTTCAAAGCGGTTGTTGATCACTTTGCCGTCTTTACCCCACAGAGAAACCCACAGGTATCTCGGGTATTCAGAACGACGCTCATCGGGTTGATATTCATAAGCGTGGTTAAAGTAGTAAAAGGTTGAATTCTGTAAAGTGTTGTTGTCGCCCATCATTCGAACGCCGCCAAATCTTTCGTTTGGACCACCTTCGGTAAAGACTAAGCCATCTAGCGTGATGTCATCACCTTTAAGTTCAAACTGAACTAGGCCAGTTAACCATACAGAACCGGCTTGCTCTGCTTTAACGGTAATGTCATTCGCGGTAATAGTTATTTGACCTAAGTTCGCGTATTTACCGTTAGGAATAACAACTTCGTCGCCATCTTTTAGGTTTTCAAATTGTGCTTTAAGCGCGGCTACTTGCTCTTCTGATGCAACATTTATTGTATTGCCATCCACCTCAGTTAAGCGGTCACTACTCAATAAGTAACTGCGGTCGATTTCGCTAATAGCAGGCGTAGCTTGTTCAGCGACACTGACTACCGGTGCTGTTTTTTCTTGTGTTGTACAGCCAGTTGCAAAAGCGAGCGTGAACGCGCTAATAATGCTTACCGATAATAGTTTTTTGTTCATCGTACATCTCACGTGAAAGTTTGGATTATAAAAATGACGACCACCCATTTAGGTGGCCGTGATGTTATTTAGGATGCGTATTAAATTAGCCTTCGGCTGGAGTCACTTCGTCTTGTTGCTCGACTTTGTCATCGACTGCTTTAACAAGTAACAGACCAACAGAGAACACAATCAAGCCACACAGAACGAATACCATGCGTCCCCACATTGGGTTTGGCAGTACAAACATAGTCATTACGCCCACACCCGCTACCGCGATAAGTGAACCCAACATACGACGTTGCTTGTTATCCAGTTTCTTCTGTTCATTACTTTCAGCAACTAATGGTGTCGCTAGGTTGTTGAAGAACTTGTCTACGTCTTTCTCACGGTGCGCCGGTAATGGCTTGTAGAACAGCGTTGAAAGAACAAAGAAGCCAGCAGTAAATATGATGTGACCGATAAGACCGATAGCCACTTTCAGGTCAGACCATTCACGGCCTGTCAGTTCATTCAAACCGAACCAGTTTTGGATCATGTCAGCAGTGATAACGAAACCAACGAAGTAAGAAACCACACCACCGACAACTAGCGTGCCCCAGCCTGCCCAATCCGGTGTTTTACGGATGAAGAAGCCACAAAATGCTGGAATCGTCATTGGGAAGCCGATCAACGCGCCCACGTACATCATGGTGTCGAAAAGGCTCAGACCTTTAAGCGAGTTGATGAACAGTGCAACCAAGATGATCGCGATGCCGAAGAAAGTAGACGTGAGTTTAGAAACGACCATTAGCTCTTTCTCTGTCGCTTTAGGGCGAAGAATCGGCTCGTAGAAGTTCTTAACAAAAATACCTGAGTTACGGTTTAGACCTGAATCCATTGAAGACATGGTTGCAGCGAACATCGCGGCAATCAGAAGGCCAACCATACCTGCAGGCATGTACTCTTGAACGAAGTAAAGGTATGCGAAATCAGCAGCTTTGCTGCCAGCTTCAGGGTAAGCGGCTGCTAAATCAACACCTTGACCTGCCATGAACCAAGAAGGCATGAACCAAATGATTGGACCAAGCGTCATCAGGATACAGGCAAGTAAAGCTGCTTTACGTGCGTTGTTTGAGTCTTTCGCTGCAAGATAACGGTAAGAGTTCAGCATGTTGTTCGTGATGCTGAACTGCTTCAAGAAGATGAACACTGCCCAGATGCTGAAGATGCTTAGGTAATTAAGGTTATCACCCGTGATAAATGAATCAGTTGGGAAGTCGTTAATGATTTGTGTAACGCCGCCACCGTGGTAGACCGCTACTACAGCACACGTTACGGTCACTGCCATAATGATAACCATCTGCATAAAGTCAGATGCGATTACTGCCCATGATCCGCCTGTTACTGACATCACCAATACAACCAAACCCGTTAGGATAATCGTTGTCGTCATGTCAAAGCCGAAGATACCCGATGCGATGATAGCAAGGCCGTTCAGCCAGATACCCGCAGAGATAACACTGTTTGGCATGCCCGACCAAGTAAACACTTGCTCATTAACCTTACCAAAACGCATACGAATCGCTTCAATAACCGTCACAACGCGCAGTTGGCGGAACTTCGGAGCGAAGTATAGGTAGTTCATCAAGTAACCAAATGCGTTAGCGATGAAGATAATCGCTACTGCAAAGCCATCAGTAAAGGCTTTACCTGCTGCACCAGTAAATGTCCACGCACTGAACTGGGTCATAAATGCGGTTGCACCTACCATCCACCACAGCATATTACCTCCCCCACGGAAGTAATCACTCGTCGTACTTGTAAACGTTCTGAACATCCACCCTATTGCAATTAAGAATAGGAAGTAGATGCCAACTATCAGGGTATTGAGTTCCATCTTGAGACCTTTTATTTATGTTTTTTTGTTAGGTTCACTATAGATAGATGACAAGCACATTTGTACTACAATAATCCAAATGCGTGACAGTGATCTTACAGTCCGAGACTCAATTAATCATACAAGTGATCGAGTTCAAAGTTGCACCGCCTGCGATCATACTTCCTCAAGTGAGTGCAGCCATCCGCACTAAATTTCGACAAAAACCCCAAAAAACATGAACCATCTCTCTAATAACCGAATAATTATCGAATAATTATCGACAAAAACCATCATTCGTCACGATCAAAGATCGAAGGAAAGCAACAGAAATATCGCTAAATATAATTTATAAAAATGAATAACATCGATACATTTGTATTACAAATACAAATGAAGACTTGCTCTAAAAAGTTCCCTATATGCGTCCGTCATTAATGCAAACTTGAAAACCATTATTAGATACTGACAGTGGTTCTCGGAAGTGAAATGCTTTTAACACACCAGTTACACTTTCCCCTCGTCCATTAAAAAGGTGTCATTATGAAGAAATACGTTCCAATCTTAATTGCTCTTAGTACGGTATCTTCTATGAGCTATGCAGCCACCAGCGATGATGCTGTTGACTACTTACAAATGCGCAAAGGTGTGGCTTATCAAGTAAACCACTCAAAACCCTTTACTGGTCAATTTGAAGAGAAGTTCGATAACGGCCAAGTCGCGACCCAAGCTCAATTTGCCGATGGCCTAGAACTTGGGTTAGAAACCAACTGGTACCCAAATGGCCAAGTTGCCTCTAAAGTGAATTACGTTAAAGGTGAACTGCAAGGTAAGGCCGAGACCTGGTATCCAAACGGACAGAAAAAAGCGGAGCTCAACTATAAAGACAATGAACTGTCGGGTGTTGCCTCTCGCTGGTATCCGAATGGCGAACAAAGCCTAACAGCCGAATTCAGTGACGGGCAAAAAGATGGATTGGTAACGGACTACTACCCTAATGGCAATAAGGCCAGCCAAGCGAAATTTGATGAAGGCGAAGTAGCAAACGGGAAACTCACTCGCTGGAATGCTAACGGAGACAAGGTTGAAGAACTGACCTTTAAAGACCACAAAGTCACGTCTAAGCAGGTTTGGATGCCGACGGAAAGTTAACCTTTTATAGACTAAACCTACTCCAAGACGCATTCATGTCATCACGCATGAGTGCTTCTTGTCGGTTAGTTCAATAGAGTTTAATAGAGTGAAATAAGCACACAAAATCATCGATATTAATACAACGATATCAACTCCAATGATTCTGGAAATTTAAAAGAACATCCCGCCTCAGTCCTACCACCTACTACCCCATGAATTCAAAGCAAAAAAAACGCCCATGTTGCCTGTATCAACATGAGCGCAAAGACAGATCTTCACTGTCATCTCCTACCTCTCTAAAGGAAAGCAGAAGTTATAATTAGAATAGTTGGGAGCAATAATCAAAATGCTCTTACGAGCATTTCAACGATTTCTTCTTTTGTCATCAGTTTAGAGCTACTGTTCCCAATCGCACCAAAGTCAGACCTATATAGCAGGCTATGTCACTGACTTGCCTACTACACTTCAATCCTTCTCTGTTTGAGGCTTTCAATCACCTCAAGCAAATGCCGAATGCTTTTAAGCTACTTTAAGTTTCAAAATGCCGTAGGTTTTAAATCACTACAGCTTTTAAACCACGTTTAGCTTTGCACCTTTCATACCCTTTATAACCTTTATAACCTTTCAACCGCTTAGAGCCTTTAAACCATGTTCGCTTTTAAAGCGTTTTAACTTGTAATCCACTCTTGGAAATTCAGAGATGAACCATCAGTTCACCTATCCACGCTCTACATGCGCATACATTCAACATGTCAAACATATGTATCGCCGCTGAAAGCTAGTAAATAATAATGTATTACAAATAAAAATGACATCTAAAGATTCAATTTTTTGCTGTAGCGCACATTAATTGATGAACAAAACCCTTAAAAACCATTATCAACAGACAAATAAAACACTAAAAATCATAAACTTACCTAGACAAACTAACTTTGTAACCCTTTGTAAATAGTGGTTTTGTCTCCACAACACGATCCAATTCACAGATCATGCACCTTCAAATCGTTAGCATATTTGTATTATTTAAATGCAAAACAAACTTGAAATGGCTGAGAAATCGTTTCAACAAAAAAATACATTGAAGACAAGAACTACTCTATTTGGCTTGTAATTATGGCCAATACTCAACCTATAAATATGGAATTAATACCATGAATAAAACTAAAATCGTGATTGCTGTGGCATCTGTACTCGCTGCTGGCTCTGTATCTGCGGCGTCTTTCGATATGAGACACGAATACAAGAGTCATACAGATCAACACGCTACTCGTGTAAAGCTGGGCGATAGCATTGGCAACTTCCTTGTAGATATCGAAGCGAAATTCAAGGGAGAAGACGGTAAATTCATGGAAGATTTGAAGAATAACGGTTGGGAGCTTGGTCTAAATTACCGTCATGTACTAAACGATAACTGGACAATGACTTACGGTATGCCAATTGAAGGTCGCGAATCTGGTGTTACGTACAAACCTCAAGTTCGTGCTACATATAAATTGGATAGCATTGACGGTTTAAGCCTAAGTGCACGTTACCGTTACGATATGAGACAAAACACGAGCAGCTCAGAGTACCAGTTCGATAGTAATGGCGACGTTATCGTTGATAGTGACGGTGTACCAATCACGGTTGATAAAAACGTTTCTAATCAGCGTCGCCACCGTCTAACGGCAAACGTTAACTACTCAATGGAAAACTGGCGCTTTGGTTTAGAAGGTAACTACTACAAAGCGGATGGATATGACATCTACGACAACGACGACACCAACTACGAGTTGAACGCAAGTATTCGCCACATGATGGGCCAATGGGCACCATATGTAGAGTTTGGTGATGTGAGTACTTCATCGACTAAAGCGACTCGTGAACTACGTAGCCGTGTTGGTCTAACTTACAGCTTCTAATCGATAGCTATATAAATAATCTAAGATAATTACTGTCCTAATTTTCTTAGACCTAAACAAAAGCCAGCTTAATCGCTGGCTTTTTTTCCTTTCAAATCGATTCGTTCAAATAAGAGCCGAGTACTTAACGCTCCTAACTCTAGTGACTGATCCGATAGAGAAATGCAACGGTCACGTCATCGTTAGGCACAACTCTCTTTTGTTGAGCTAAAAACAATTCTGCAGTTGATACTGCATCAGCAAGCGCATTATGATTGTTGTATTCAGGAAGCCCGTATCTTTGGCGAGTGCCTGCTAGAGTCAAATCCACTTCTTGATGGTTGCTGATCGCTTTCTCCATACTCTTTTCGATACACAATGTGTCTAGCCAAAGCAGAGGAATCGCTCGTAAACCATAGCAACGAAGAAGATATTGGCTAATGAACCTCTCTTCTACCATGCACGCGTGCGCGACAATAATCTTGCCTTTCGCTGCTTCGAAGAACGTCAGCATCGCATCATGAATAGAAGCGCCCTCTTCCAACATTTGCGGCGTAATATGGTTGATCACGGCGGTTTCGGCGTTGATCTGCGAATCGTTATCCAGGTAAATATGCTTGGCGGACGCTAAGTCTATTCGCCCCTTGACCACATCGACCCAACCCATGGACAGAATCAGATCTTGTTCGCTGTCTAGACCCGTGGTCTCAAGATCCAACACGATATAGTCACTGTCTTTGGCCAAGTCCGCCATCTCTGGACACGGCTGTTCAACAAGATCGTGTAGTGCTTCAGGCAGTTTAACCGTGTTTAGGTATTGTTTTCGCTTGCGCTTGACTCGCTCAAGCGGATGAAAATAATTTAACAATGCTCTCATTAGCGCGCTCCGAAACGAATCTTCGCCGCCTCTTGGAGATCAGCAATGATCCTAAAGGCATCTTTCAAGTGCTTACGTTCAAAGCTACCAAAACTGTCTGGGTTGATGTTGTTGTCAGGCACATCCCCGTTCTTCAGCGCTTCAAGTTGATGACCAAATCGGAAAGAGAGAATGAACTGGTAAGCACCCAGAATGTTCTTAAATGCGTCATCGCTCAGCATGCCTTTTTCATTGGCAGCAGCGAAACGTTCATCAGTGGCCGACAAGTCGCACTCTACAGCAAGGCCATAAATACGTGCTAAATCAATAATCAAGTTGATGGCGTATTTCTTCACGTTCAAGGTTTTCTTGTTCTCACCCGATTTCTCTAACACCAAGCTGTTGAAGATACCCAAAGGTGGATTGGTATTGACCGCATCTTTCACGAGCGTACTTAGGAACTCACGGTTGCCGCGAATATTGGTATGCAGCTCATCACGAAGAATGCCTTCGAACTCACTGTTGCCATAAATAGTACGGATCTCTAGGAACACACTGATGTTGAGTAGGCGTTCGTACTCAGGGTTTGCGACCCATTTTTTATAGTAGTGCTTCCAAACATTGAGTGGCTGACACCATTTTGGCGTCGCTGCCATGAATTTACCTGGGCATAACGGGTAATCGCAGCTTGCCAACCCGTTGGTCACCATCATCGCTAAGTGTTTGAAGTAAATACGGTCACTGTCTGTCGCATCATCAGCCAGTACAATCGCACTGTCTTGATCCGACAGCATGTGAACTTCGTTACGCGCGTGTGAGCCAGCTACGATCCAAGAGAAATCACACGGTGGTGGGCCTAACTTATCAATCGCGATCTGAATCAATCGGCGGGTGTAGGCATCCATGATCATGGTCATTACCTTACCGACGGTTTCCGGTGCTACCTTGCCTTCCACCAGCGCTTCAAAAATAGCTTGTCGCTCTGGGGTAAACGAAGACATGGTTTTCACACTGCCCGCGTATTTGATTTTCTCGATTAAGAAGATCGCTTGGACACGGTGGTTTTGAACTAAGTGAGACGTGGTGAGGAGACCAACGACCTTATTCTCTTTCACGACGGGCAAGTTACGGATATTGAATTGCATCATGATAGATGCAGCATGCAGCACTAAATCATCCGGCTTCACTGTGAGTGGAGAGTGTGTCATTACCTCTGAGATCAGGCTATCAGTGCTGACACCGTGGGCGATCACTCGCTTAGTCATGTCTCGGTCGGTGATCAAACCAACAATGGTGTCACCTTCATAGATCACCGCACACGGTGAGCGTTGATGAAGCATTTCAACCGCAACCGACTGGATGGTTTGCTCAGACTTAACAATGGCCACCTGCCCGCTTGCTACTTCCTCGACTTTACGAATGAATAGGCCTTTCTCTTTATTTGACCACACCACATCCAATGCTGACTTTAAGCGAACCTGCGCCTGTGAAGCGAAGTGTTCTGCGCAACTTGGAAAGGCTTTGAAAAGCGTTTGAAGTGCCGAGTGTGGAATCACATAAAGTAAGGTGTTCTCAATTGCGATGGCTCTGTAGCCTTTCTCATCGTTAACTTCAGAATCTAAGAATGTAAAACCGAACAAGTCTTCGCTACCTAGACGTGCACGAAGCACACCGTCCGATTTTCGTTGCTCCATAGAGCCAGTTCGAATGATATAGAGCGACTTTTCCTTGCCCGATTCACACAGATCAACCACATCCCCTTTGCCGAGGTAAGTTATCTGAACATTAGAGGCAAGTTCACGCAGCGCTTCTTTAGGGATCTTATCGAAAGGGTCTATCTGACCGATAAACTGAAGAATATTTGGTAATAAAGACTGAGGCATAATCACACTCGCAATAATTTGATTAGTATTATTATATAACTAACAAGACTGGTTGCTAGTGGTTTTAACAAAACAGCAAAGAATAGGTCAAATATTGGACATCAGTCAGGTTTCCATCAAATTTAGATACAAAAAAAGCACGTATTAAACGTGCTTTCCTGGTGTGCCTTTTAGTTCCAATGAATTAGTTCCAACAAAGATTCAAAGTAAAAATCTTTTTAAAACCATTAACTAGCGATTGGTAACCTGTGGTTCGTTTCTAGCAAGTGACTCGCTGACGCTTGACGCGCTTTATCACTGTTCCCCGCCATGATTGCTTCATAAATTTGGCGGTGTTCTTCAATGCAGGTACTTCCTTCTTCAGAAGAGTGAGAAATAAAGTTAACAAACATAGTCGTCAAAATATTACCGAACGGTAAGTAAAAGTCGTTCCCTGTCGCGTTGAAGATTAGGCTATGGAACTTCATATCAATATCTAGCCAACGCTCTTTATCAAGAATCTCTTCGCTAGATATCTCCACCATTTTTTGGAAAATTTCTGATAGTTCAATTCGTTGTTCCGCAGTTGCAAATTTTGCGGCCAACGCACAAGCTTCAGGTTCGATGGCACGGCGCAAGCCTAAAAACTGATGGCAGAATTGGTCGGTGTCAGCTAAACCGTCCATCCATTCGATCAATTGTGGATCTAAGAAGTTCCAGAACGCGCGGTCAACAACACGAGTACCAATCTTAGGGCGAGATTCTAATAGGCCTTTTGAAGTAAGAAGCTTAACCGCTTCTCTTAATGCTGTTCTACTGATGCCAAATTGCTCACACAGAGCCATTTCACCAGGGATAATAGAACCTTGAGGCAAATTGCCCGACAAAATACCACGGGCGATTTCACGTGCAACTTGCACATGAAGGCTTCGCTTAGAGCCTGAAATAGAATTGAAATGACCAGCCATGTGTCTACTTACTTATTAGATATGTATTATTTAATTCGTACTATAACACCGATTAATATCTCTACCAACTCAGCATCAGAATAACGTGAGGTCACGACCAATATAGGCTTGAGCATTATTTTGATAATCTTGTAAGTGTTAAGATCATCAAACAAAACAAACCCATTTATTCATACAAATAGTTCTTATTTACACATTTTTGTATGCGCGAACTCACAAAACCACTCTTACTCTCACTATTTATGTCGGTAATGATCAGTTTTTAGATGAACACTCTTGAATATAGCAAGTGTTATTGTATGATTTATTAACGCAAATAATCTACAATATAGGCGACTCTGATGTTTAACGATTTAAAAGGCAAACGCATTTTAATTACTGGCTCTACTGCTGGTATGGGCTTAGCTACTGCACGCATTTTTGCAAAGTACGGCGCAAAGATTGGCATCAATAGTCGTGCTTTCAGCCCAAAAGTCGATGACGTTCTTACCGAACTCACCGCATTGGGTGGCGATGTTGCGTTTTTTCCTGCAAACCTAATGGACACATTAGAGTGCGAAAGGTTAGTCAAAGAGTTCACTGACCATTTTGGCGGCATGGATGTGTTGATTAACAACGCAGGTGGCCTTGGTGGGCGTGCAAGTCTAGAAAATATCGATGACGAGTTTTATGAGCGAGTGATGAATCTAAATGTTCGATCCGCGCTGATGACAACTAAGTTCTCTATACCACACTTGCGTGCATCTGCTGCTCTATCGGGGCAAACATCGTGTGTGATTAGCACGGGCTCTATTGCCGCTCGCGAAGGCGGTGGTGTGGGTGCTGGTATCTATGCCGCATCTAAAGCGTGGTTACACGACATTCACCGCAATTGGGTGAAAGAGTTCGCGCAAGACAATATCCGTTTCAACATTGTTTCACCGGGCACTATCGACACCGCATTTCACGATGGCAAGAGCGACGATCTGAAAGCGACCATTGCTAACAATATTCCAATGGGACGCTTTGGCAATATTGATGAAGTTGCCCCTTCATTTGCTTTCTTTGCATCGCACGCTTGCAGCGGGTACATCACAGGGCAAATCCTAGATGTTAACGGCGGACAAATAACGCCCTAGCTAGCTGACTTATATAAACTCATTAAGTTATATAAAGTCGTTAAGATCGTCACACTAAATAAGGTCATCAGACCCAAGTAGATGAGGAAAAACCTCACACTATATTAGACGTATACACTGACACTAAGCGCCAGATTCGTCTGGCTTTTTTTGTTTTCAAAGTTTCAATTTCAGGTGGTTTAAATGTCAATATTTACATTGGTGGAAGATTCAAGCCGCCGAATTCATGTTCAAGTCGCGAGACAAATTGCTCGCAAAATCTTGTCTGGCGAGTTGAAAGAAAATCAGAAGTTACCTAGCGAAATGGAGCTGTGTGAGATCTTTGGAGTCAGCAGAACTGCACTTCGAGAATCCACTAAGCTGCTTTCAGCAAAAGGGTTGATTGAATCAAAGCCTAAAGTGGGCACTCGTATCAAACCAAGAACGCAATGGCACTTTTTAGATCCGCAATTACTGTCTTGGATCCAAGACTTAGAAGACACTAAACCCTTCTTATCTCAATTCTTAGGCTTAAGAAAAGCGATTGACCCAGAAGCGTGTGCGCTTGCGGCATCCAACGCTACGGTAGAGCAACGCAAAGAGCTTTCGATTCTTTTCCAAAAGATGACCATCGCGGCAAACGGCTTTGATTATCAAGAGTGGACAACCAACGATCATCTGTTTCACCAAACGATTTTCTTATCGACGGGTAACCAGTTTTACATTCCGTTCGCGAACATTCTGTCGACGATTTTCAAACAATTTATCGACCACTCTGCCGAAGGCGGTCGTTTCTGTTTAGAAGAGCACAAAGCGATATACGACGCGATTATGTCAGGCAATGCGAATCAGGCTCGAGTAGCCTCTCAAGCTTTACTTGATGATGAAAATCAAAAGCTGTCTAGAGTTGAATTAGCCATCGCATAACCAAGATTGACCAGACTGACTCGTGTATCCCAATACACGAGTCAGTCATGTTTTCGCACCCATTTTTAACCATCCATTACCGTAGTGTTTCATCTTTAAATGTTGAACTCGGGTCCTCTCAGAGAAAACTTACGGTTACACACATAAGGTGTTGTTTGTGTCTACACAATCGTATGTAAGGAAAAATTTCTCTCTCGCCTGGCCCCTAGCCCTAAACGGTATATTGATGCAGTCGATGTTGATGATCGATACACTGCTGGTTTCTCCTCTTGGTGAAATACCTTTGGCTGCCATGGGAATTGCGACGACTATGGTTGCCTTTGTACTCGGTATTCAAATGGCGCTGGCAAACGGCACTCAGCTAGTATTGAGCCGCGCCGTGGGTTCTGGCATCACCGCTTCATTATCCAAAGCGTTTTGGGCAGGTCTGTTCATCAACTTAGGTATCGCGACAATATTTTGGTTTCTGCTCACCTTTTTTGAACAGCCTTTAATTCAAGCCTTAACCGACGATAAAGCCCTTTACCTAGAAATTAGCCACTACCTTGATATCTCAAAGTATCTCGTCATTTTCACAGCATTAACGCAAGTGATTATCGCCCTATTTAATGCATTAGGAAGAACCAAAATACCGTTTAAAGGGTATTTGATTGAATTGCCGATCAACGCTGTACTTTCTTATGGACTCATTCACGGCTTTTCGAATTTCGAAGGTATTGGTGTTCAAGGCGCCGCGCTAGGCAGTGTTATTGCTATCACCCTTCGCCTTGTGTATCTGGTTCTTTGCGTGTATTTGAGCTCAGCAATTTCACTCAAATTAGACGCCCAGCGATCTGAGTTCATGACAAACGTTCGTCGTCACTTTATCGAGATATTCCCTGTCGCAGCAAATGTAACCATGCTATTGATTGGCGCAACGATTTATCAGTTACTGTATTCGCAACTTAACATCAACGCGTATGTTGCGATTACTTTAGTGATGCCTTGGATCAGGGCTGTCTCTCAATTTATTACTGCTTGGGCTCACTCTTCCGCGATTACTATCAGCCAAGCGATTGGCTCTAAAAAGATGGATGACCTAGTCAAAAATGTCGATACCAGTATTGATATTGCGGTTGTCATTTCTTTTGTGTGTGCAATCTTGTTCGCAGGATTAAGTCTGGTTATTGGTGACATTTACCCGAACTTGGATGAGTCTACCTATCAAGCATTGGCCGTTATCGCCCCACTCTACATCTTCTTACCGATTGTTCGTGGCTACAACACGGTTCATGGGAATGTATTAAGAGCCCTAGGAAAAACGACCGCAGTCTTCAAAATCAACTTTACTGGTCAATGGGTAATTTCAATTCCATTGTGTGCATTGATCATCTTTGGATTAGACGGTTCTATCTTTTGGGCGTTTGCTATCCAACCATTCGAAGAGATAGTTAAAGCTTTCCCATTCCGTCACTTGGCTCGTAAGTCTCTTAAAGAGTTTGATGCCAACAAAGCCAAAGAGTTGATGTATGACTAAACTCCGTATCTAATTGCCACCAGAGCTTTACTCGAACTTTCTAAAACAACCTTGTCTTTTGACAAGGTTGTTTTGTTTTAGCTGTACTTTTCATTGGTAGGCTTCAGGTACACCCTCTTTGATACCAAGGTCAAATTGTCACCAAGGTCACATTAATACCAAGGTCATCTTAAAGCTCATATAAAACAAAAAGACCACTCAACAATCGGTTAAGTGGTCTTCGATAATATTCCTTAAGGACTGCGTCTAGTTAGCTTATTGGTTATGCTATGTACTATTTACCATTCAACTTAAGTGCTGAGAAAGTCACACTGTTGTAATCGCCATTCTTTTTATCGACAGCGAAATCGCCAGTACCGCCACAACCAGGCCCCCATACAGGGTGAGAATCGCTCACGCTACATTGGCCGTATGCGCCCGCTTTGTAATAGAAATCATCTTCAGCATAACCCGTTGGTGAGTCAAGCTCATCAATACCCTTGCTCAGGTCGATTTCATACTTAACCGTATCGTGACGCTCTGTTTCAAACGTTAGGTACATCATGGTGCCTTTCACTTCCACTTTGTAGCTAAACTCTTCACCAAGAGCAATGCCCGCTTCACCCGGTTCCGCTGGGTTTTCCCAAGTGTTACCCCACACTGGATAAGCGATATCGGCACGGTTAGGATCTTTTTTCTCTAGGTTACGTTCATAGTTCCAGAATACTGAACCCATTTCTTGATCAGGAAACTTCTTATAGAAGATCTTTAGTGGTTCATTGCCGTGACCGTAACCGGTTCCTGCTTTGATTAACTCGTTGTGTTTTTTAGCATGAATCTGACCAACCACAACAGAATGCGCTGGGTATTTTTCTGGGTACTTTGCGTTAACTGAAACGTGATTCACTTTTAGTGTCGCTTCTAGTGTACCGCCAACCGCACTGTACTCGTTTGCTGATGGATGGCTCGACAGTGCCCACTGGTTTCCTTTATCAGCCGTATCGATAGAGAAGTCAGCGCCTCGTGGCATTTGTCGTAATTCAGAACGCGCATTCTTCGAATTTTTTGTCGTAATCGCTTGGTTTTGAACTTCAAATACAAGGTTACCGTCTTTATCAAGATGGAAGAAATCACTATGTGAGTAGCTCATCATGGCTACCCCCTCTATTTCATCAACACGACCATCTTCATTAATATCTGAAGGTATGGTTATTTTCCAATTATGCATATCGAATTTATCGGCAGGTACGGGGTAAGAAACACCGTTATTTGCGAAAGTAACCATTGGTACAGTCGCGAATAACGCCACTGCTAATATGTTTTTCTTAAACATGACTCATCCTTTATTGTTAACAGATACTGAGTACACTCTCAGCACAAAAACTACTTTTGAACACGAATTAGTACTAAATATTTTCTCTTCGACTTAAATAAACCAACCAATAAATAGAATTTACATTTCGCCATCTTTTAACTTTTACCAAACATTTGGCGGTGGTTTATATCTATATCCTCAACATGCCCCGTTATGTTTAAACCACAACAACTAGAATATCGATATGAAAGCGTGGGAATATTCTTATATTTGTATTATTTTAACACATGCAACCAACTGAGCTTACAAGGTTTGCTAATATGAGAACTGAGTCATGATTGATTTGATTGGTAAGCCTTAAATTGAGATATTCATAACATTTAGCTATATAAATAGGCCATTAGTCGGAACTTTTGATAGATCTCACAGAAATCTACCCTAGGAATAAATACCATATTTGTCATACATTAATTTAATACCACGTAAGGTATTGGTTTGTGAGCCAGGGGTACATTGGATGTATCCAAAATAAAAAAATAATAGTGAGACAAAGGTATGAATTCTGTTACAAAAATTGCTGCAGCTGTTGCATGTACTCTTTTAGCGGGCACAGCTGCTGGTGCATCTCTTGATTATCGTTACGAGTATCGTGCTGCGACGGATTATACAAAGACTAATGGTGATACGGCTCACGTAGACGCTCGCCATCAACACCGAGTTAAGCTAGGTGAAAGCTTTAAGCTGTCAGACAAGTGGAAACACTCTACTGGCCTAGAACTTAAGTTTCACACTGATGATTCATACTACGATGAAGATTCAGGTTCTGTTAAATCAGCGAACAGTAAAAGCTTCTACGATGGCAATTGGTACATCTATGGTATTGAGATTGATAACACAGCGACATACAAAATAGACAACAATTGGTATCTACAAATGGGTATGCCTATTGCCTGGGATTGGGATGAACCTAATGCTAATGATGGCGATTGGAAGATGAAGAAGGTTACGTTCAAACCTCAGTTCCGCGTTGGTTATAAAGCAGACATGGGTTTAACGACCGCTATTCGTTATCGTCATGAATATGCTGATTTCCGCAACCACACACAATTTGGTGACAAAGATTCTGAAACTGGCGAACGTTTAGAATCAGCTCAAAAGTCTAAAGTTACACTGACGGGTTCTTACAAAATTGAATCTCTACCTAAGCTTGGCCTTTCCTACGAAGCAAACTATGTAAAATCTTTGGATAACGTACTTCTTTATAATAGTGATGACTGGGAATGGGATGCTGGCTTAAAAGTAAACTACAAGTTCGGTTCTTGGAAACCTTTTGCTGAAATCTGGTCTTCTGATATCAGTTCATCGTCTAAAGATCGTGAAGCTAAATACCGTGTTGGTATTGCTTACTCATTCTAATAATAAAATAGTCAAACTATAAAATGGCCCTCTCCTCTTGTAATTTATTTGGGCATATTTTAATTACTTTATTTTAAATATTAGGATGTTCTAATCAGAATTAGCTTCATCCTAATAATATTTAACGACTATTCATTATCTATTTCTTATGTGATTTACATATGGATTTAATATCATAAAGAGAATATTTTATGCAGATTTCTAAAGTCGCTACAGCTGTCGCTCTTTCGACAGGTTTATTATTCGGTTGTAACAGTGATGGTTTACCTATTCCGACGGATTCTGGTGCCGGCAACCAAGAGTCAGTACTAACAACAGGTTACTGGCAAATTAGTGATGGTAACTCCGCTTCAATATCCGCGTCATCTAACGCAGATCTACCAAACGTGTATGTTTTCCAAGAAGACGGTAATCATAAATACTATGACGATGATGATGACTTAGGCACGTACACAATTAAAGATGCAAGTGCTTCTACCAATAATTATGATGAAGAAGCCGGAACAGTATCTTTCACGTATTATGAAACTGGCACCTCGACTCTTGAAATTTTAGATGGCGTTTTTTCTTTCGATGACGCAGGTGTGCTGAGTATTTCAGACAAAACTAATGGAATTGACTACTCTGGCTCTGATCAAACAGCAACTGACGCCGTACAAGAAGCTATAAGTGAAGCCAATGAAGCAAGTGGCATTAATGGTTATGTTCAAATTCTAGACACCAACAATGGTGGTGTAAAGAATGATGTGGGCGAACTACGTTTGAAACTGTCTGACAGCAGCACAGGGGCAACAGTAGACAGTATCGCATCAGGAAAGGTAACCGTTGACTTAATCTACCAAGTCGATGAAGACACCGAGCAAGAAGCGAATGGTTCAGGTAACAACGCTTATATTAGTCTCTACGCTTCTGGTACTTCTAACACTAATTTACACGGCGAAGTCATTTTTAACTCTGGAGAAATTTTCTACCGTTCCACGGTTACCGATAGTAGCGGTAAACCTCAAATTCCTGATGAGCCTGTAGGCACTTACACTTTAGGTGAAGATCTCGCGGTTGAAATTAGTTGGGCGAGCGGTTACTACACATTCAAGGTCAATGACACCGTATACGACAATAGCGGCAACGGTTTTGAGGCTTTCGACAAAGCTGCCGTTACTATCGTATCATTGAAGCTTGGTGATACTTCTAACACAACACACTACGAGTTAAACGCTGACAACTTTAAAGTTTATTCGAATGACACGACTACTGACGAGTTAGTGTTTGAAGATAACTTTAATAACTATCCGAATGGGCAACTGTTGTCAGGTAATCCGTACAACAACACAGCGGAAGCGACTGTTATTGTTGACGGTGGCAGTACTGAGCCAGAACCTGAACCAGATCCGGATCCTGAGCCGGGAGAAGTGACAGACAACTTCGATTCTTATACTGTAGGTACGCAGATTAATGTGGCTAACTCTGTATACAAAACAAAAAATGTTGATGGGGTTTTAAATACAGCAGTGATCAGTAGTGACTTTGCCAAGTCGGGTTCTAATTCTTTACGCATTGAAGATGGTGCGGACTCAACCACTGATAATAACAAACCTATCGTTGGCCGTGACTTTGCTAATGGCGCAGCGGAAACTGGCTCTGTTTCTACATCTGTATACATCCCTAGCGATGGCTATGTAAAAGCATCATACATTTTCTTAGGTTCTAATAACGATGCATCATCTAGTGGCCGCTTCACTGAATTTGTGTTTACATCTAGTATGATTAAATTCCGCAACGAAACAGGTAGCCAAGTTGACCTTGCGCCATACTCAAAAGACACATGGGTAGATGTGACCATTTCATGGGTAGATACAGACATTACCGTCAATGTTGATGGAACAGACTACACTGGGTTAAAAGCTGAAAATGCAGGTGGTTCCCCAACCGCTATTGCACTATACACTGGTGACAATGGTTCAAAAGGGACATACACCTATTTCGACAACCTAGATTCAGACCTATTCTAGTTCTCACTAGAAAGTCAGTTTGACTTGATTGCTAGATAAAACAAATCCCTATCAACGTAATTTGATAGGGATTTTTTTATTCTCAGCTCAAGAATAAAAAGCAGATTGGCGATTCAGTTAAGCTCTCTAACTCAGCGGAACTTTACTTCAACATTGAATAAGCACCAATGCTGCTAGTAAGGGATACACCTGCCGACATATTTAGCCCTATCAAAGCCCTGCATCTATAATAGATAGACAAAAAACCTCACTTCTATACTCAACCCACAAATTGTTATTCAGCGTCACAGAGCATTTACGGCCTGCAAATAACTAACGCTAAAGCGCATACCCGTGAGCTGTTAGAGTCGTTTGATTATCGACTTGAACCTACCTATGTATTTCATAAAGCATAAGAGCTAATAGAGTGATGGCTAACCCTACCCTTCTAATTATGAAAAAGTTAAAGCACTATTTATGGCTGTTACTAGGAGTCTTACTAAACAACCCAAAAGTGACGGTTTCAAGAACAGTACGGGAGTAGTCAGCCGAGCTAACGTTTATAAGTAGACCACGCACAATAATAAGTTCGTGCATTGGCAAAGCCTTGAGAACGAGGTCAAAGTTTTCGAGCTATGGTGATTTCGATAAACATCACGACATTATTTGGGTTTGAATTCGCGACAAGTTGGCCTATTAGTAACTGAGATTAATCATGATCGAGGTTAATGGTGATCGGCGCTTGGGGGGTTAATGGTGACTAAAACTGATAGTGACTCAAGTTAATAATGAATGAGCTTGATGATAATCTCCCAAATTCTGTGTAACTGATAGCCTCCCTACTTTTACTTAATTAAATCATAATATTACGCCCAAACAATAGACACAAAAAAGCCTCCAAACCCTGAGACTGGAGGCTATTGCGATTGCTTTAGTATTAAGTGTTATTCGGTTAGATTACTTTTTGTATTGATCGTGCGATACATCTAGTTGGTAGAAAGTCGCTTGTGAGTAATCGTCTAGGTCGCCGCTGATGTTTTGGTTGTAAACACCCGCTTTGAAGTACATGTACTTACCACCTGCGTCGTAGCCGCTTTCGCTCATATCAACCACTTGCACTACGTCGTCTTTGCCTTCACGCATTAGAGTGACAGTCATCGTGTTACCCTTAACTGCGATGCGGTAGCTGAACACTTCGCCAAGCGCGATACCATCTTCACCAACTTCAGCAGTCATGCCACCAACTAGAGGGTAGAAGTCCTCTTTTGTCGCGTCTTGGCTTTCGTGTGCGAAGTAAACCGCACCCGTTGCTTGGTTTGGCAGTTTACGGTAGTACAAACGAATTGGCTCATCGTTTTGATCATGAATCTGGCCAATGATAAAGCGGCCTACTTCGTTCGCATTACCTGTCGTTGTTGCGTGATCGATTTTCAAGGTAGCTTCTAGAACACCATCAATACCCGCTGCCGCTTCTAAATCTGATTCAGGCGCGCTTGAAAATACCCAGTTGTTCTTGTTAACACCCTTAGTGCTAATAGACTGATCACCACGACGCATCATTTCACGAAGCTCTGTACGCGCGTACTTAGTGTTTTTAGATGTACGTACACCTTTCACGTAAGCTTTAAATACTAGGCCGCCGTCGTCAGCTGTGTAGAAGATTTCAGGGTGTTGGTAACCGTTTGCAAGGTTCCACTCAGAAACATCATCAGGCTTCCCATTTTTATCATGATCGAAAGGCTGAGATAGATACCAATGAGTCATATCAAAGTTTTCGCTAGGTGCATTACCTGCTAGAGGTGTCTCAGGTAAGCCCGTTGGTAGAGGTAGCGCAGTGCGTGTTTCACATTTAACTGTTGTCTCACAAGGGTAAACCGCTGCTACACCGAAGTTACCAGAACGAAGATCTTTGCGCGCATCTTTGCGTGCTTTTTCCGCCGCTTTCATTTCAGCGATCATTGCAGCTTCTGCAGCTACCACGTCTGAAGTAATGATATGGCTAGCAGGACAAGCGTTAATGCTACAGTTAACCGCAGCTAATCCCGTTACACTGTTCCAACCGTTTTTGGTATTACCGTGACCAACGTATCTTACGTAGCGTGCTTGCACTGCTGGCTCGAATTGGAAACGCTCTAGGCCGATCGCTTTACCTGAGCTTAGTTGGTTTTCTAGTACCGTTGTCCAGCTTTCGCCATCGACACTCACTTGAATATCAAATTTAGATTGGCGCTGATTACCTTTACTGAAAGATGCCTGAACCGCGTCAAACTCTTGTACTGAACCATAGTCTAGCGTTGCCCACTCGCCGTCACCCGCAGATGACCAACGTGTAGTTAGGTCTTGGTCAACGAGACGATCAGGTCCGTTACCATCATGGCTACTTGCGGTAACAGCAACTGGCGTCAGAAGCGCTTCACCAGTTTCTTTGTTATTTGGAAAATCAGCAGTAGGCGTGCTCGTGCTCGCACAACCAACCGCAAGTAGAATAGAAGAAGCGAGTAAAGTTTTTAGAGTAATTTGTTTCATATTTAATCCATTATTATAATACAAAGACAGCGTTCGTAAGCGAAAGCTAAATCAGCAAACACGAGCTATAAGGCGATTCGCCTATCAGTATTTGCGATAACATGAAAATATTACGTAATCTTATAATACAAATAAAACACTTCGTTGGATAAATGAGACTAGGAACACTTTCCGATTTTTCCATACTTTAACTGGATCACATTTCCTATTGATAAAAGACAATATATAAGAATTTAGAATGCGAAATGAGCTAGCAAGGGCAGAGCAAGCGAGCTGTAATCGTATGTATTTGCAGGGTTCAAGCAGAACATTTGTCCCTACAAACACATCACTGTAAGTGTCCAAAAACAAAAAAAGACCACATTGTTAGGAATCAATATGGTCTTCTTCATTACCGACATGGCTAATCAAACATCAGAGAACTCAGTGATGCTCTGCTCTTAGAGAACTAAAGCTCACATCAAACACTTCACCCGCATAGTCGCTATCAGGCTTAAATTGTGGGTAGATGCCCGCTTTGAAATAGAAAGCGATGTCTGTCGATGTCCAATCTGACGTCAACGAGACCGTGTCCCCATTTTTATCTGGGTAATCTTGTCCCCAAGGGATTGAGTGAGAAACAGTATTGGTTCCATCTAAATCATGAGTCGCCAAGTAGACACCGTCTTGATCAGCGCGAATCGTATATCGCCACTCTTCACTTGCCGAATAAGTACCTAACTCGACACTGAATGGGTCACAATGGTTACAGTCTTGGTTGTTGCGTTCAAAATCGGAGTTCAGTATCACTCTTACTGGCTTACTCTCTCCTTCCCATAACAACTTCACCAATGCTTGATTGATCTTCCAACCATGGATTTGCCCAACTACCACTTTTGGATCTTGATTATTGATGTTCGGGTAGTCTTCAATTCGTAAGCTTGCGGTTAACTCGTGACTGGTAGCGTTCGTTCTAGTGTCCTCCAAATACCAACTTGTATCTTCATCGCTGGTGCTACAATCCGCTTGAGCACTGCTTTGATACAACTCCCTGAGCTCAGAACGAATATAGCTAGAGTTTTGTGTACTAGTGCCATATCCCATATCAGCTCTAAAGTGCATTCTTCCGTCATCGGTATTGAAATAAGAAAGACCAATATCGCTGTCGTAGACATCACTGTTATTGGCGAGAAGGTCTTTGCTCGATTCGCAGCGCTCAGGTTCTAGTTCAGCCGCACTGTCACCCCCACTTCCATACCAGGTGTCTTTACTCGCAGGAATCGTCAACTTCCAATCATTAATATCCCAATCGTTTGAGCCGTTGGCCTGTGTTGTAGTGTATCGCAAAGCCTGAAAGTGGGCCGTAGCTTCACCATTTTCAAATTGATTATAGATACCTGCTTTAAAGTAACTCAGTAGGTGCTGCCAGTAGGTGATGTCTTCGTCGACTTTAACTTCATCGTTCACTTTGAGCGAAAGGGTGTTTTCATAAACAGAAAGATCAAACTTGGTGAAACTATCGAGATCCGCCTCTCCCAAATCGTAGCGATTATATGAAGTGGCGTAACAATCCGAAGAGTCAGCAGCACTGCTACAGTCAATGGCATTGTTTTTCATGACCGCCCAGTAGTGACCTGTGAGGCCATCTCGTTCCTGCTCCCAAACTACACGCAATAGCGGATGAGGGATATAACCCGTACCATTCTCGTCAGTGCCCTTATTGTGTATCTGTAGCAACGTCACTTCATCATGATCAGCGGGTGAACTCGCCATTGCATGTTCGATATCAGGTAAGCTTATTTCCGCATACAGGCTTCGTCTTACACCAGTTTCATTGATATCGAAGTTTTCTCCCTCACGAACCTCTGAACGCATCTTATAGTTCGCCATGTTGAATTAGGTTTTCCGTCTCTTCATCCGCGTAAAAATAATCACTGATGTAGCCATCGAAATCCCCACCTTTAACTTCAGAAGTTTTATTACCCTCTGTGCCATTAGGATCCGATACCTGAAGGTCAGAACTCGAGAGGATGTTTTGATACTTAGCAATATCATAAGGCGCAACAACACCATAAGAAGTACCTGGACTGGTGTTATCAGAAGAGTCATTGCTATCGCTTGAGCTGCTTCCACCGCAGCCGTATGTGAGCGAAGCGAGCGCAACGATGATGATTGGCTTATTCACATTTATCTCACTTGTCCATAAGAGTAGAGTGATAATGTATATTTGTACTATTTTATGTCAATTATCTATTTATCAGAATGTGAGATGCGGCAAATGAAGTGAAATTAACGGATATTGCGTAGAATTAGATTCAAGAACAACGCAGAAAAGCCACTCTAAACTCGACAGTTAATGAGTGGCTCTCAGATCAACAACTAAACTTAGTATGTTGATTTTTAGATATAAATATTAGAAAGATTAAACCTTAAAGCTGCTCATCAACTCACTAACGCTACCGTTAAGTGTTTTGATTTCTGCTGATTCAGTCAACTGATCTTGGCTTAGCTTATTAAGTTCCTCAACAAAGCTTTCAATCTTATGCATGTTCTTAGCAATGCTCTGAATAAGGGCGTTTTGCTCAACAGATGAACCCGAAATGTCATTGTTGAAACGACTTACTGTTTCCATCTGCTCGGTTAGCTTCGCCAACATGTTTACAGCTTGAACAACTTGAGCGCGAGTCAGTTCACAGTTACTTTTGGTCAACTCAATCGATTTAACCAAACCATCTGATTTAGACTGCAAGCCAGATAACGCTTCATCAATTTCAGAGGTACTGATTTGCGTTCGGTTGGCTAACGCACGGACTTCATCAGCAACCACCGCGAAACCTCGACCATGTTCACCCGCTCTCGCCGCTTCAATTGACGCATTCAATGCCAGCAAATTAGTTTGTTCCGCAATCCCGCCAATCACAGACACGATAGACTGGATGCTCTGCGTTTCATTGGCCATTGAGCGAATATCATCAGAAGTGGTGCAGACTTGCTTCTCAAGATCACTGATATAGGTTTCCGTCACGGTGTTAATCTGTTTAGTCTCATCACTGAACACAGCCGCTTCTCTTGCTGCTTCTGCCGCGGACTGAGAACTCTTCTCTACTTCATTCGATGCTTCAGACAAGCCGTTAATCGCAGAGACCACTTGAACCGTTTCATCAGTATGAACTTGCAGTACGTCGCTGGTTTCTTTACAGCCTTCGCGAATACTCAGTACCTTGGTATCGAGATCCGAGTTCTTATATTTCACATCCTTAACCATCTCTTGTAAGCCGATAATGAACAAGTTGATGTCTTTGGCGATATGTCCTAAGTCATCATTCCCCTTCTCAGCAAGCCTTTGAGTCAGGTCTCCGTTACCTTGAGATAGGTCGTGGACGATTTTGCGCAGTGACACGATTGGGCGATAAAAACGATTTAGAAGCAAAATCATCAATATCACCGAGCCAAGCACACAAGCCACGATAAGGATGCGTGCACTCGACATCACGCCATTCAACTGATTGAGCGCGAGTTCAGGGTCAATACTAGAGATCATGAACCACTCTTTCTGGCTGCCAATATCCACTTTCTTGGCCATCAATATTCTCTGGTTACCATCAATCACACCCTCAATGAATTGATCAGGCTGTTCAATGGCACTGTTGAGTTTCATCTGCGTATCTGCGGAAGATATATTGCTTTGCGGAAGTACGTTTTCGATTGTTGAAGCGACCACCATGCCCTTCTCGTCGATGATAATGCCTTTGGCTTCGTAGATGCTGTCCAACTGTTCAAGCTGCGTTTCCAAATCGTCAAAACGTATGTCGGCCATGATGACGCGATCTTGGTATGAGTACGTCACACCAATCATAGGCACTTGAGTACTCTTAGTGAAAAACAGATCACTAAAAGATAAGCCTGATTTCAATTTCGCTTGTTGATACCAAGGTCGAGTGGTTGGATTGTACTTTTCTTTGATTCCAACACCGTTAGGGAAAGACTCTGACGGACGAGAAGTGTAAGAACGGCCGTTGTCAAAACCAACTACGATTTTATCAATGCCACCGAGCTTGGCTGCGTAATGCATAAGCGCTTCATTAGGCACTTGGTATGGGGATTTCATGAACTCTTGTGCGACAGAGTTTACGGTATCGATAGTGCGCTGAACGGTACTTTCTATTTGATTGATTTCTATCGTTAGCGAGTGGTCAATCTCGTTATAAATCGTTTGGTTTACCTGGTCTGCTGCTAAGTCAAGCGTAAACCAGTTCGTAAATGCCAACGCACTAGAACTGACGATCGCCACCATTAAAATCAATTTTCCTTTAAACCCTAGAGACAATTTTGAATTCATAAAACTCATCATCCACATCAACCTATGTCTATTATTTTCATCCGAATGAAATGGTCATTTTTTACATTTTCGAAGATACGGGAAGCGAAACTTGTTCATGCCGATTCATCGTCACAACCATTATTTTAATTAATATTGTATGTTTAATTAACGGAACTTTCTGTGAGCGATATTGACATATTAAAACTGGCTAAAACCACCCTGTGACATAGGTATCATTTATGAGTCCTGGCTTTTAACGCGATTGGGAAAGAGCAAGTAAATCATGAAAAATGATCGACTTTTAAATAAACACCAAACAAATTCGCCGATAATGCTTCTACTTAAATTATTCATATCAATTTCGACTCGCTGACTAGAAAGTGAGCCTTAAGTCACATTATCACTAACCAACCATTCACTAAAGGCATTCAACCCTTAGATTTATTTGTAATACAATAAACCCTAATGTATGGTGTATTTGAATCATAACTTAAGTTATTTCTGGATGCTTTTGTGCAATTCAAAGTGGTAATTGAAGCAACGCGCTTTAAGGTCATTGAACACGTTTAATGTAGAGACTGTCGGGGGATCTCGTTAATCGTTATTTTACTTGTCTTGTTCATTGGTTTTTCCAGACGGCTAGTCCGAATACGCCCACACAGTCACCAGCTGTGTGGGCTTTTTTTTACTTTCTTTTCAGACCCAATATACGAGCCGTTTTAACCCATCGCCAACAGTCAGTTAAGTGCACTGGTTTAAGCTTGCGAGGAAAAGTGAGTGAACGAGTGGGTGCTAGAAGGCTTTGAATTTGCCGTTAGAAATAGATATAGATATAGATATAGATATAGAAAAAAACAGGAATTGAGGCAGTAGCAGAGTTAAACAGAGTTTTGATTAGGTGTAGCTGAGGGAATTGAAGTAGAAGTAGAAGTAGAAGTAGAAGTAGAAGATTTTAAACAGGGAACAAAGGATTGGATATGGCAGATAAAAACGAACCTCGCTAAGGTATCGCCGCCCAGAAGACAAGCGATACCCTAGCGAGGTCGTACGTCGATTACTTCTCTAGTTTAGCGAAGTAGTCGAAGATTACTGGTACATCGTTGTTACCCATGCCTGCATCAACAGCAGCTTGTAGGCTTGTTGCAGTACCTTGAGCGATTAGAGACTCAGTACCTAGCTCTTCACAAAGTGCAAGGAAGTAACCAAGGTCTTTGTTAGCGTTAGCAACAGAGAAACCTAGCTTCTCTTCGCCGTCTACTGCGTAGAACTTACAGAATTGCATGAACGGAGAGTTAGATGGACCTGCAGACATGATATCAAACAGTTGTTGGCCATCAACACCAGCGCGTTGAGCAACAGCGAAAGCTTGAGACATAGTCGCAACAGTTGTCATGCCCATGAAGTTGTTTACAAGCTTAGTTACGTGACCAGAACCTAGAGCGCCTAGGTGGAATACGTTTTCGCCTTGCTCTTCAAGAACAGGTTTAACTTTGTTGAAAGTTTCCATGTCGCCAGCAGCCATGATGTTCAGAAGACCATCTTTAGCGTGTGCAGGAGTACGACCTAGAGGTGCGTCGATCATGCCCGCGCCTTTTTCAGCAAGAGCTGCGCCGATTTTCTTAGTAGAAGCAGGGATAGAAGTACCGAAGTCTACTAGTACTGCGCCTTCTTTGATGCCCGCAAGAACACCGTCTTCGCCGTATACGATTTTTTCAACAACAGCTGAAGTTGTAAGACAAAACTGAACAATGTCACTTGCCGCAGCGAGTTCTTTAGCAGAAGTGAATGCAGTCGCATTACCGCGGTCTGTAACGCGAGCAACAGCTTCAGCGCTTAGATCCATTACGTTTACGTGGTAGCCGCGCTTTTGCAGGTTTTCAACCATGTTGCCGCCCATAAGACCTAGGCCAATGAAACCGATTACAGGTTTAGTCATGTTCAAACTCCAAATATAGTATTGTATGATTATATGCTCATTATAATAACTACGTCTTTCTCGTTTCGCAATAGTTTTAGGGCATTGATTTGATGGTTAGACGCAAGTTGTGACGGGGGTTCACTTTACGAGAAAATATGGGGCACGCTTTGTACTTACAGGAACTATATGCCACCTAAAAAACCGTCTATTGATGAAATAACATACGTTAAATGTCATACGATTAGTAAGAACAAGCTACGCCTTTACCTATGTATAGTTCACTACTCCCTTACTCAGCCAGTGACGAAGGTAGTTCACGGTAAAACTGACTAAACCGCCGTGACGCTAACTAAACCGTTGTAAGACTGGGCTCAGTGCTTGAGTTACTTAAGACGGTGGTTTCCACCAGGCCAATCAAGTTTTCTTTCAACCTGATCGGGTTGCCACTTATCCAACTTAACTAGCTAACTAACTAACTAGACAAACAAAAAAACTCCGAGCTTTCACTCGGAGTTTTTAGTATCTAGCTTCTGTTACTTCAGCGGATTACAGTTCGATTGAAACCGTTTCACCGTCAACATTGAGTAGTAGCGTGTTGCCTTCAAGCTTATGAGACACTTCAACTTGCTCGCCTTTGTTCTTATTAGGAACGAGAAGCGTCAGGATGTTGTGCTCTTTCGATGGCTTGAATTCCACTTCAACGTGACGGTGGATCTCAAGATCTTTAAACTCGTATGGGTCAACTTCGCCAAAGCCTTCAACGTTCTTAACTGAAGTGATGTTATCAGCAGACTCGTTGATGAAGTTTACGTCTAGGTGCGCAACTTCGCCGCGGATAGTGAAAGACTTGTCTGCCACTTCGTTTGCGAAAGTTGTGTGCATTAGCCAAGTCATGTCTTTCTCTTCAGAAAGCGTTGCCTTGTCTTGCATTACGAATACTTTACCTTGAACGAACCAGACTTTACGCTTGTAAGATTCGATTTCAGGAACGAAGTACTTGTAAGATTCCGTTGCATCACCTTCAACCATCTTCACATCAGATTCTGTGTCGAAGTCAGAGATAGTGCCGCCCGCTTCGATACAGAAGCGATCTTGGTGGTTTTCGTAGCCTGTGTTCTTGTTCTCGCCGTACTGACCTTTACCGCCAAACAGTGGAAGGTTTTTAGAGAACGTTTGACGACGCCACTTAGTGTGCATGTCTACACCGAATCCACCGTAGTAACCTGTTACTGACGCTAGCGTTTCACCAAATGCATGAAGCGTAAATGCGTTTTGGTCACCGTGAGAGTGGCTGATTGAGCCAAACGGAGAACATTTGAATACCATGTGAATATGGTTATCACGCTCAGTCATCTTATTGTGGAATGCAGCCCAACCCGTGATTGGGAATACTTTCAACAGTGGATCGTTCGATGGTGCTTTCTCTTCAGGTGCATCCCAAAGGAAGTTAAAACGAAGATCGTCGTAACCGAAGTCCCACCAACCAAAGTTGTAGAATTTAGTGTGTGCTTCAGTATCACGGCCTTTCAGTTGGTTGTAGTACCAAACGTACTCAGGCTTCTGGTTAACACCTGCGTAGTGCTTGATGTTGTAAGCCAATTTTAAACCTGGGAAATCGCCGATTGAAGACTGGTCACAGAAGCTCGCGCGCTTAGAGTGAACAGGCATACAATAAAGTGGGAAGTCACCGGTGTTTTCGTAGAATGTTTTGTTAAACATGTCTACACCACAGTATGCTTTCAACAGGTCGAATGCTTCGCCTAGGAATGCAGTTTGTGTGTTCCAGTAGTCTGGACCTTCAGCCCAACCGCCGTCTACACCGCCCCATGGTGGGTAGTGTACTGCGTAGTATTCTAGAGCGTAAGCGATGTACTCGCCTGCTTTCGGGTGATCGTGGTAAAGCGCGATACACGTTGGGATGATAGCAGAAGAAATAGAACGAACACCGTGGCTGTTTAGCGGGTTGTTCAATAGATCAACCGTCACTTTCAAGTGGTGCATGATTTCGTCTAGACGCTCAATCAAAGCATCTTGAACTTGCTGACGTTCTTCATCTGTGAAGTAGCCGTGTAGCCAGTCGTAACCCCAAGCCATAGCAGCGATAACACGAAAAGCCGCTTCATCGTTATAGCCACGAGAAGTCACGCCTTCTGGATCGTACGTAGACAGTTTTAGAGTCCAAGCTTTTGCTTTCGCAATGAGCGCTTCGTCTTCTTTTACAACACCAGCAATCGCTAGGTTACGTGTCGCGTTCAGTGCCATTTGGCAATCAACGTACATTTGACGCCAATAAGGACGCCATAGAGAAGCTTTGCCTACCGTCTCAGCTGGGTACGCTTGAGGCTCTTCAAAAGGCGCAGTCTCAAGGAACTTAACTGTCGAGTTGTTGTAGAAATCATCAAACATGCAGTGAGCTTCATCAGCTTTCACTTTCGCTTTGAATTCTTCTAACTGATCAGCTTGAACAAGAAGACGCGGACGTGCTTCGCTCAAGGTGTCTAGGAATGATAGGTCAAAGTCACGTGTTTGAACTTCGATAGGGAGTAGGTCTACAAGATTACCTGCTGAAGTATCGTTTTCCAGCTTCATCTTCCTGATTGCATCAAGAGATTTTTGGTCGCTCATTCTAACTCACTTATTTTTCAAGTTGATTGAAAGGAATTAGCAATAATATACGTCTTATTGTAGGACAATTGAATATATTTCGATTCGATTGAACCACTTTGTACAGTTTTCGTGATTTAGGTCAGATATCTTTCACCTGACGGTTTTCCGGTTCCGCAGAATAAAAAATGCGACGCCCTTTCGAGTCGTCGCATTCTATTATAAACGTTTCTATGTATTAGCTTTCGGTTACTGCTTTCGCTTGCTTGCCGCCATCATCGACCGCTTTCACAAGTAGAACACCGACACCACCAACTATCACACCACATAAGATGAAGACTAGGCGTCCCCACATTGGGTTAGTCAGAAGAGCCATCAACATGATACCAACACCCGCTACCGCAATCAGTTTACCAAGCATTTGACGTTGTTTGTTATCCAACACTTTTTGCTCTGCCGATTCTGCTACTAATGGTGTATCTAAGTTGCCAAAGAACTTATCAACATCCGCTTGACGTTCTTTTGATAGAGGCTTGTAGAACATCGTAGATAGTACGAAGAAGCCACCAGTTAGCGTGATGTGAGCAATCAGACCAATCGCAACTTTAACGTCAGACCATTCACGTCCTGTTAGAGTATCAAGACCAAACGCCGCTGCTACCATCTCCGCGTTGATAACAAAACCAACCACATAAGATACGATACCACCAACAACTAGCGTACCCCAACCAGCCCAGTCCGGAGTCTTCTTGATGAAGAAACCAAGGAATGCAGGAATCGTCATAGGGAAACCGATTAACGCACCTACGTACATCATCGTATCAAACAGGCTCAAACCTTTAAGCGAGTTGATGAACTGTGCGATAAGGATAATAGCGAAGCCAAATACCGCTGAAGTAATTTTAGATACGGTTACTAACTCTTTCTCAGATGCTTGACCTTTACGAACGATTGTTTCGTAGAAGTTCTTAACGAAGATACCTGAGTTACGGTTTAGACCAGAATCCATTGAAGACATTGTCGCTGCAAACATCGCGGCAACTAATAGACCAACCATACCTGCTGGCATGTACTCTTGTACAAAGTATAGGTAAGCAAAATCACCCGCTTTTTTACCTGCATTCGGGTAAGCCGCTGATAAATCAACACCTTGGCCTGCAATGAACCAAGAAGGCATGAACCAAATAAACACACCACACAACATCAACACACAAGCAAGCAGTGCGGCTTTCTTTGCATTCTTTGAGTCTTTAGCCGCTAGGTAACGGTAAGAGTTAAGCATGTTATTAGTAATAGAGAACTGCTTAACGAAGATGAAGAATGCCCAAATCGTAAAGATGCTTAGGTAGTTGATGTTGTTGCCCCAAAGGAACGAACCACCATCTTGTACTGGGAAGTTGTTAACAATCTCACCAACACCACCACCTTGAACAACCGCTACAACCGCGCAAGTTACCGTTACCGCCATGATGATAACCATCTGCATGAAGTCAGATGCGATTACCGCCCATGAACCACCTGTTACCGACATCGCCAAGACCACTAGGCCAGTCACCCAGATAGTCATGTTCATGTCGAAACCGAAGATACCCGAAGCGATGATTGCTAATGCGTTTAACCACACACCCGCAGATACCACTGAGTTCGGCATTGAAGACCAAGTGAATACTTGTTCGTTGGTCGCACCAAAACGCATACGAATCGCTTCAATTACCGTAACAACGCGAAGTTGACGGAATTTCGGCGCGAAGTACGCGTAGTTCATGAAGTAACCAAATGCGTTGGCTACGAAGATGACCGCTACAGCGAAACCATCGTTATACGCTTTACCTGCTGCACCGGTGAATGTCCATGCACTAAACTGGGTCATAAAGGCGGTTGCACCAACCATCCACCACAACATGTTACCGCCCCCGCGGAAGTAGTCACTAGTAGTGCTTGTAAATGTTCTAAACATCCAACCTATCGCAATCAAGAATAGGAAATAAATGCCGACAATAATCGTGTTGAGTTCCATCGTGTATCCTTTGTCCGTTTTAATTTGTTACGAGGACTATAGGAAATTCGACTCTTTATTTGTAGTACAATAATCCAAATAAGTGATGGTGATCTTATTTTGATTGATTAAGTTAATTATATATATGACATAGGATGGAATATGGCTAATCCATTAAGGAAATTGTTAGGGTTTTAGGTAAAAACCCAAAAGATCAAACACTTAAAATAAATTTAATTTTAAAAACAACAACTTAAAATAAAAGTGAGACTTTGCACACTTATTAACAAATACAACCAAACACATATAAACATAAAGACCTAAAAAATAATAAAAGAGAATCCGTGACCAAATCCGCATCATTCATCACACAATAAACCAGTGTTTTTTATCGAAATCGAGCGGGTAATATCATTAGAATTCAATTCAAATATCTAAGTATTCTAAATCCACGAACCCTGTTTGTGTTATCGCAGATTTAGAATACTTAGAGGTAAAAAATCCCGACTGTCGCATAACTATTTGTCTGATACGGACAGTCTAAAAATGTGTGTTTAGAACGATGATTTGGGATTGTTACGTTGACGTTAAAAATAAGGCGGATTGTAACGTGGAAGAATAGCTTAAGAGACGTAGCGAAAAGGCTGCCCCAAAATAGTGCTACAGATGGTGCAACACGAGGCCTAAAAACCAAAAAGGCATGCGCTTGGCATACCTTTTTAAGTCGTTTATCTGAGCGTGTGGCTGTTCATCTCAATGTGAGATGGCTCAGATGCACTCTAAATCGTTTCTATTACGCAGTCGCCAAACGGTGGTTAGCATCTTGCAAGTGAACGGCAGAAGCAATTCTCGCCTTGTCACAATCACCGGCCATGATAGCTTCATAGATTCTACGGTGTTCATTGATACACGTACTTCCTTCTTCAGAAGAGTGCACGATGAAGTTGATGAACATCGTAGTCAGAATGTTACCAAATGGCAGGTAAAAATCGTTTCCGGTCGCATTGAAGATCAAGCTGTGAAAACGAGTATCAATGTCTGTCCAACGCTCTTGGTCAAACACTTCAGCTTCATCCACTTCGACCATCTTTTGGAAGATCTCTGAAAGCTCAATACGTTGCTCAGCGGTCGCAAATTTTGCCGCCAGCGCACACGCTTCAGGTTCAATCGCACGGCGAAGACCTAAGAACTGTGAACAGAATTGGTCTACGTCGGTTAGGCCGTCCATCCATTCAATCAGTTGAGGATCAAGGAAATTCCAGTATGCGCGGTCGACTACACGAGTACCGATTTTCGGGCGAGACTCTAACAGACCTTTAGAGGTCAATAGTTTAACAGCTTCGCGAAGTGCCGTTCGGCTGATACCAAACTGTTCACACAACGCCATTTCACCAGGAATAATAGAACCTTGTGGCAGTTCGCCAGACAAGATTCCACGAGCGATTTCACGAGCTACTTGCACGTGCAGGCTGCGCTTCGAGCCCGAAATTGAATTAAAAGTGGTAACCATAAGTTCACTTATTTTATATGTTATGTTTATGTATTATTTAAGGATCACTATAACAGTATTTCAACCTACAGCCAATTGAGTAAAATCCAAACGAATCACAGACTATTAATTTAGTTGCCTAATCAAACACTTAGAAAGTAGCTAATTCTACTCTGCTAGAAACATTATGTTACACCATTCATAAATCCGTCATCAAAAAGCATCGGTTCTGTCATCCTCGATTCCTATACTTCCTTCCAACAAATCACTCAATTGGACTGACATAATGAAACCGACAAAAACAAATCTCACGCTTAAAAGCGCGATTACTGCTGCGCTGATTTTTTCTGGTTCTGCATTAGCGATGGATACGCGATACGAAGACCGCTCTGGTAACTTGGTCGCCGATGTACCCCAAGATGAATCACAATGGGTGGATCCAAACACGCTAATTTTTGCTTACACGCCAGTTGAAGATCCAGCAGTATACGCTGATGTGTGGAGCGAGTTTTTGAGCCACCTTGAAAAAACAACCGAAAAAACGATTCGTTTCTTCCCTGTTCAAAATAACGCAGCTCAAATTGAAGCAATGCGTTCAGGTCGTCTACATATCGCAGGTTTCAACACTGGTTCAACGCCACTAGCGGTTAACTGTGCTGGCTTTGCTCCATTTACAATGATGGCCGCTGAAGATGGTTCTTTCGGTTACGAAATGGAAATCATCACGCACCCAGATTCAGGCATCGAAAAGGTTGAAGACCTAAAAGGCAAAAACCTAGCATTCACATCGCAAACGTCAAACTCTGGTTTCAAAGCCCCTTCTGCGATTCTGGATGCTGAATACCAGCTTCAACCTGAGCGTGATTTCAAACCGGCTTTCTCTGGTGCCCATGACAACTCAATTCTGGGTGTAGCGCACAAAGATTACGACGCAGCAGCCGTCGCTAACTCAGTACTAAACCGCATGCTTTCACGTGAAGTGGTGAAAGAAGGTCAAATCAAGAGCATCTACAAATCACAAACCTTCCCAACAACGGCTTACGGCACAGCGCACAACCTAACGCCAGAGCTTCAAGAGAAGATTCAAAAGGCCTTTTTCACTTTCGACTGGGAAGGCACGAAACTTCAAGAAGAATTTGAGCGTAACGGCGAAGCGAAGTTTGTTCCGATCACTTACCAAGAGCACTGGGAAGTGATCCGCACTATCGATACCGCTAATAAAGTGTCTTACACGTGTAGCTAAGTTCAACCGAACTAAAAAGCCAATCACACATTGATAAAACTAACTGCGGGCTTACGCGCCTGCAGTTATTCATCACTCTTTCGGTTTACTTTCCATGCCTGTCTCAGGCGAACTCTTAGTACACCGCTCTTATAGGAATTCTATGTCTACTCTTACCCTTAAAGGGCTTACCAAGCACTACTCAAGTTCTGACAAAGCCCTGACCAACGTTTGCTTATCGGTCAATGCCGGCGAAGTCGTTGGATTGATTGGCCCATCTGGTGCGGGTAAATCAACGCTGATTCGCTGTATTAACCGACTAACCGAGCCCACCAGCGGCGAAGTTATCTTCTCCAACACCAACCTAGAGACACTGTCTAAGCGACAACTAAGACATTCACGACGTGAAATTGGGATGATTTTCCAAGAGTACGCATTGATTGAGCGCTTAACGGTGATGGAAAATGTGCTTTCAGGGCGTTTGGGATACGTAAACTTCTGGCAAAGTTTTACTCGTCGCTTCCCCGAGTCGGATATCCAAGCCGCTTATGCTCTGCTCGACCGCGTTGGCTTATTAGAGCACACCAATAAAAGAGCCGATGCCCTATCAGGTGGCCAGCGTCAACGCGTTGGTATTGCACGTGCACTCGCTCAGAAGCCAAAATTACTGTTGATTGATGAGCCAACAGCGGCACTTGATCCACGTACTGCGCGCCAGATCATGCGATTGATTAGCGAGATTTGTTCAGAGCAACAACTCCCAGCCATCATCAATATTCACGATGTTCAGTTAGCGAAACAGTTTGTCGACCGTGTTGTCGGCCTAAATGCTGGCTGTGTGGTATTTGATGACAAACCAAACCTACTCTCCGAAGACGTACTCACACAGATCTACGGTGAAGAAGATTGGAGCCAACAAGCAGAAGAAGAGGAAGATGATCTCATCATCATGAACCCTCGCTTGTCTGAGGCAACAATATGACTCAGCCATATCCAAATCAAGCTCAGCAACATTTGAAGTCAGCACAACAGAATCCCAAACAATACCCGACACAGTGGACGAAGCCGCCACTGATATCCAACTCATGGTTACGTTGGAGTTTGATCATCATTGTCGCGGTGTACTTATACCTTGCGACTCAATCGGTACACGTAAACTGGGCTCGAATCTACGAAGGCAGCGAGCGTGGCTGGCAGTTCATTTTAGCTTTCATGAACCCAGATTTTGGTGGCCGTTGGAACAACATCTCACAAGGTTTAATTGAGAGCTTAACCATGACGCTCACATCAACCGTGGCAGGTGTCATTCTTTCAATCCCATTCGGATTAGGCGCAGCCAAAAACCTTGCCCCTACTCCCGTTTATCTATTCTGCCGTGCGTTTATTTCGATCGCTCGTAGCTTACAGGAGATCATCGTTGCGATTCTGTGTGTGGCTCTGTTTGGCTTTGGTACGTTTGCGGGTTTTGTCACGCTGACATTCGCAACCATCGGCTTTCTCGCAAAACTGTTTGCCGATGAGATTGAAGCTATTGACCCAGCGCCGCTCACCGCAATGCGTGCGACTGGCGCGAGTTGGTTACAACAAGTGAACTATGCGATTCAAGCACAGGTAATGCCACGCTTTATCGGGCTTTCGATGTACCGACTCGACATCAACTTCCGTGAATCTGCTGTAATCGGTATTGTTGGCGCAGGGGGTATCGGCGCAACATTGAACACCGCCATGGACCGCTACGAATACAGCGCAGCGGCCGCTATTCTATTGATTATTATCGTGATCGTGATGTTGTGTGAATATCTATCGACCATCATTCGCAAGCATGTGCAGTAAGGAACGACTAAATGAGCACGCTAAATGACACACCTTCAAGCGCCATGAATCGTACCCAATGGCAACGTTATGACAGCAAAGCCAGCCTAATGCTATGGCTAGGCTGGCTTTGCTTTGTTGCCCTGACGGTTTTTGCATGGCAAGTCATGAACAAGGACACGATTTGGTACTTTGTGACTGATTCGCCCAACCAACTTGCTGATATATCGTCACGTATGTGGCCACCAAGATGGAGTTATTTAGAGTCACTTTGGAACCCTTTGTGGGACACAATCAACATCGCAACACTTGGCACACTGTTAGGAATCGTACTGGCATTTCCAGTTGCATTCTTAGCCGCACGCAACACAACGCCAAGCACAACGTTTATCAGGCCTATCGCACTGTTCATCATTGCGGCAAGTCGTTCGATCAACTCCCTAATTTGGGCGCTCCTGTTGGTGGCTATCATCGGCCCGGGATTATTGGCAGGTATTATCGCGATTGCGCTGCGCTCGATTGGCTTCGTAGCTAAGTTGATGTACGAAGCGATTGAAGAAGTAAACGTCACGCAGATGTCAGCGATTCAATCGTCGGGGGCATCCCCACTACAAGTATTGAACTACGGCATTCTTCCGCAAGTAATGCCAAGTTTCATCGGCACGAGCTTGTTCCGTTGGGACATCAATATTCGAGAGTCAACAGTGTTAGGTTTGGTGGGCGCTGGCGGTATCGGCTTAAAACTGCAAGAGTCGATGGCAATACTGGCATGGCCTCAAGTGACTGTGATTTTCTTTGCGATTTTAGTGACAGTCGTCTTCTCTGAATGGTTAGCAGCCAAAGCAAGAAAAGCCTTTATCTAATCAATACATCATGGATGTCTATCAAAGCCTACTTGCAGAGTAGGCTTTTCGTTTGTTGAACGTTCCATTTGTTTCCTACACGCATAAAAAAACCGAGTAACTCACAGTGAGTTACTCGGTTTGACTTATTCCCGATGTATTCAGTCGTTGTTGGTATCAACGAACGATTTTGCAATCACGACTGAATTCAATGTGATGCTTCGTTCCCGCAAAGCACCACATCAATACATGTCGTCGTTAAACGACATGTATGTTAATCATTTACAGTTGAGCAAATGATCCTTCCCACGAGTATGTCTCACCCGCGAACTCAACAGTGTGAGTTGCTTGCTGCGTGTCTTCAGCTTGGTTTGAAATACCATAGTGGTAAGTGTTGCCAGAAGTAGTCTGAATGCGAACAACAGTCCCGACACTGTTATCGCCCACAACAGACACTGATTTAACTAGACCACGAGCGCCTACAGAGGCTTCGATAGACTCGTTAAAGTAACCATGCGTTTCTAGTACAGAAGCAAACACGTGGTTTTGACCAGACTGACGTAAGATGAACGCAGGCTCACTCTTAAGGTTGAAGTCTGGATCGTTAGCACCAGTGCGAGCAAAAATCACTTCGCTGCCCGCATTCGCGCTGGTTACTAGGCTGTAGTAGCTGCTGTCATGTAGCCAGCTTACTAGAGAACCTTCTTCGTTCACTTTGCCTGAAGCAACGTTCCATAAGTGTTGGTAACCGTTGTCTTCACCTAATGGCTTAAGCGTTTTTTCCATGTTGTAATCGAAGTCAGTACGGATGATTTGACCAGAGTGGTGAACGGGCAAGTCGTACTGGTGCTCAGCGTCAGCTTCGATGCGGTAAACATCAATCACTAACGGCTTCTCGAACTCAGGAAGTTCAGCAAGAATCACGCTGCGTTGCATGTCGACGCCTGTGTAGTACTCAGAAATTGTGCCGCTCATGCCTTGCAGAGACTGGTCGTCTGCTACGAAGAAGTGCTTCTGACCAAACTTAGACTCAGCCAATGCTGTGTTGAAGTTGTTCTGCGTTTTCTGATCAACCGTTACTGTGTTGTGAGCAACCGTCTGCTTACAGTAAGACTTGTTCTCTGGAATGTAACGACCGCCAAACTTAGGCTCAACGTTTACCCAGCGACCGAAGCCGTAATCGTGCAGTACTTCGTGGCCACGGTTGAATACGCTTAGGTGCAAGCCATCATAGTGACCGTGGTCTAGCGCAGAGTGGTACTGGTGATCAGAACCGTGTTGACCAAACCAGATCAACGCCATCGTATCGTCGTCTTTCTCGTCACGGTGACGAAGGATGCTTACGCCGCCTTTCTCGCCTTCAGGGCCGTCGGTTACAAACAGGCTACCCCAGTTGAATGCTTTGATGTCGTCTGTTGAATCAACCGCGTCAGACAATGTTTTACCTGAAGCATGAACCCAAACGTTTTGTTGGTGGTTAGCCATACCAAGCAGAGTTTCAGTCTGTTCGTAACGGTGGTAACACACAGACGTTGCCATGATAACGCCTTCATCGTTGATAGAGATTGTCTTCGATGAATCGTTCAGAGCTGGCAATGTACCGTCTGGGAATGCCGTTTTGAATACAGAGTAAGACGTTGTCTTAATCACTGAATCGTTGAATTCATAGATACCAACTTCAGGCTGACGACGTTCAATCGCTTCTGCGAACAGGTAGATTGGACGCAGAGAGAAACGGTGGTAGTAAGGACCTTCCATGTAGTAGCCGTCTGGCGAAAACAGTTGGTCTAGTTGCGCTAAGAAACCGCCGCTTACTTTGTCTAGTTTCAGGCCGTATAGTGCTTTGTCTACAGACTCTTGATCGTTGATTGCGTAACCACAGATACCTACTGCTGCCACTGCCCATAAGCCGTGGTTGTGTACGATATCGAAGTCGTGTGCGTAAGTCACAACGAACATTTCGATCATTTGCTTAAGAAGATCGTCTTCGATCAGACGTTTTTGCTCTTCAGAGATGGTGTGGTAGATGCAGCTGTACGCACAAGAAGCGTAAAGCATCCACATGTTCTCGTTCAACGTTTGGTGGAACAGCTTACCCGGAGGGTTAGAGTCACGGCTTACGTTGCTTTCAAGTGTTGGGTATACCGTCGCGTACGCTGTCAGCATATCAACGATGTAGTCACGGTACTTTGCTTCTTCAGTGATAAGGAACAAACGACCTGCTAGATCCATATGGATGTAGTTTTGCTTGTGACGGTTGTGCTCGTAACCGCCGCCTTCACCGTGACCTGGTACTTCAATGCCTACTTCCGCCATGTAAGCGTCAGTTTGTTTAATGTCGCGAGTCAGTGCGTTACCTAATAGGCTATCCTTGCCAAGTTCTTTACGAAGTTCAGCTGCTTCATCAAAGTTAAGTAAAAGTGGTTGATAGCTCATTATTATTTCCCCTGCCCTGCAGTGCTAAGTTCTTCTGAATTCGTTTCTTGTAAAGTTGTCTCTACTGAGTAGAAGCCTTTCCAGATGTATACTTTGCCGTTCAGTTCTACTTTGTGTTCAGTGCTGTCAGTCGCGCCAAGTTGGTTGCTGATCATCACTGTCACGTTTGATTTCTCTGTCGTAATCTCTATTACCGAACCGACATTGGTGTGAGCCACAACATTGATGTTTTTAACTACACCACGTGCATTAACTGATTGCTCGAATTCTTCATTGAAGTAACCGTGCGTTTCAACAACAGAAGCAAACAGTGTTGTTTCTCCTTTGTTACGTAGAATGAACGCAGGCTCTGAACGTAGGTTGAAGCTTGGATCGTTAGCGCCTGTTCGAGTAAAAATCACTTCAGCATTGTCGTTAGACGTTGCACCTAGCCACGTGTAGTAAGTGTTGTTTTGTAGCCAGCTTACAAGTGCTGTGCCCTTCACTTCACCGCTTGCCACGTTCCATAAGTGTTGGTAACCGAAATCGTCACCTAGAGTGTTCAGCTCTTTGTTTGCTTGGTATTCGAAGTTAGTACGAACAATCTGACCTTGATATTGGTGTGAGTAGTCGTATTGATGTTCGCCTTCGCCGCCTTTCTCAGAATCTAAACGGTAAAGGTCTAATAGTAGCGGAGATTCTAGCTCTTCAAGGTTTAGCATGAACACGCTGCGTTGCATGTCAAAGCCTTGGTAGTGATCGTTAGCAAATGCACTCATACCGTTGATTTGCTCGTCTTCTACTTTAAAGAAGTGAGGTAAACCGTGTACTGAGTCTGCACGTTCAACATCAAAGTTGTTCTGACATTTTTCATCAATCGTTACTGCGTTGTGAGCAATCGTTTGACGAGCGTAAGATTTGTTTTCGTCTAGGTAACGGCCGCCGAATTTAGGCTCAACGTTCACCCAACGACAGAAGCCGTATTCACGCAGCACTTCTTGACCGCGGTTGAAGAAAGAAATGCCCAGCGTATCGAAGTTGCCGTGACCCATGCCGTGTTGACCGTAGTTCATCACTAGCTGAGAAACGTCGCCTTTCTTATCCTGCATACGGATAAAACCTTGTGCGCCGTTGTGACCTTGAGGGCCTTCGTTCAACTCAACACTTGGCCAGAAAGGCATGCCGATTTCTTTCTCAGCAGAAGCGGCTTCGTAGGCTTTAGATAACTCAAGACCACATGGATGCATCCATACTGCGTCTTGAATCTTCGCCATACCGAGAATGTTTTGGTCTACGCCGTTTTCAGAAGAGTAATGCTTGCTGTAAACACTGACGGCAACTTGAACACCCATGTCTGTGATACCCATAGTACGAGAAGCATCATTCAGAGCCGGGAACTCACCGTTCGGGTAAGCCGTCGCAAGCATCGCTTGTACTGTGTTGCCAATCACGCCGCCTTTGTAGTTGTAGATATCAACTTCAGGCATGTGGCGGTGAATCACTTCAGCGAACACACACGTTGGGCGAATCGCATAACGGTGGTAGTAAGGGCCTTCCATGTAGTAACCAGAAGGTGCAAACAGTTGAGAAACTTGCGCTAAGAAACCGCCAGTGTCGTTACGGTCGATGCCGTACACTGACATTTCAAGGTACTCACGCTTGCCTAAAGCAAGACCACAGATACCCACAGCGGCTACTGCCCAAATACCGTGGTTGTGAATGCGGTCGAAGTCGTGTGCGTATTTAACGGTAAACATTTCTAG
The DNA here is from genome assembly GCF_057785895.1 of Vibrio sp. QJM3NY_39. Taxonomy (NCBI): domain Bacteria; kingdom Pseudomonadati; phylum Pseudomonadota; class Gammaproteobacteria; order Vibrionales; family Vibrionaceae; genus Vibrio; species Vibrio sp. QJM3NY_39. Next base: position 2,083,719 of record NZ_CM173505.1, read on the forward strand.
CATTGGTTCGAAAATGCGAGACTCAATGTTGTCACGTTGTTCTTGTGTCAGTGTTGAAGCAACACAAGAGTAAGCTAAGCTTGAGAACATTAACCAGCAGTGTTCGTTCAGAATTTGGTGGAACAAACGGCCGGTAGGGTTGGTGTTTTTCTGTACGTGGTAATCAAACGTTAGGTATTTGTCTGCGTACTCTTCTAGTAATTCTGTAACAAAGTCAGCGTACTTTTTCTCTTTAGTGATCAAGAACATGCGACCAGCTAGATTCATGTACGTGTAATTTTGCTTATGGCGGTTATGTTCGTAACCCCCTGCTTCACCGTGACCTGGAACATCAATAGGTAAACGCATGAATGCTTCTAGGTCTTTCGCGTTCGCTGCAATGGTTTTGCCCATTAAACTAGAACGGCCCACTTCAAGATGAAGCTGTTCGATTTCAGCTTCAGTCAACAATACTGGTTTAGTCGTCATATTCTTTGTCACCCTCAATAAAGAGTTTATCTGCTTAAACTTTGATTAAATTTTCAAACTCCACATAAAGTAATACAATATGAGCTTTAATTATACCTATTCGTCGCCAAATGATGAGTAGAGTCACATAATTCACCGTAAGCCATTGATGCAGTTAACTAATGCCAGATACCAAGCATTTCTTAAGTTGTTGATTCATTTACGCTATATAAACTATCGCTTGATCAATATCACACAAATTTAGATATATTGTATTACAATTAGGCTCATTACCTTATGATGGATGCAAGTTAAGTAACACTTAAAAGATTTAAACAGATTAGGAGATACACAATGAACTCTTTCTTTATCCTAGATGAAAACCCATGGGAAGAACTTGGTGGCGGCATTAAGCGTAAAATCGTTGCTTACACTGACGACCTTATGGCTGTACACCTGTGTTTTGATAAGGGCGCGATTGGTCACCCTCATACTCACGAAATTCACGACCAAATCGGTTATGTTGTTCGTGGTAGCTTCGAAGCTGAAATCGACGGCGAGAAGAAAGTGCTTAAAGAAGGCGATGCTTACTTCGCTCGTAAACACATGATGCACGGTGCAGTTGCTCTAGAACAAGACAGCATCCTTCTTGATATCTTCAACCCTGCGCGTGAAGATTTCCTAAAATAACAACTAGCGCAACCTCAGTTGCTAAGGTAAGCATATGAAATCATTAAACATCGCGGTCATTGGCGAGTGCATGGTTGAGCTACAAAAGAAACAAGACGGGCTTAAGCAAAGTTTTGGTGGTGATACGCTGAATACTGCACTTTACTTGTCACGCTTAACAAAAGAGCAAGATATCAACACGAGCTACGTAACTGCACTAGGCACTGACCCATTCAGTACCGACATGTTAAAAAATTGGCAAGCGGAAGGTATCGACACTAGCTTAATTGCTCAGTTGGATCACAAACAACCAGGGCTTTACTACATCGAGACCGATGAAACTGGTGAACGCAGTTTCCACTACTGGCGTAGTGATGCTGCAGCGAAGTTCATGTTTGATCAGGAAGATACGCCTGCTCTTCTTGATAAGCTGTTCTCTTTTGACGCGGTTTACTTAAGTGGTATTACGCTGGCAATCTTGACAGAAAATGGTCGCACGCAGCTATTCAACTTCTTAGACAAATTCAAAGCTCAAGGCGGCCAAGTATTCTTCGACAATAACTACCGACCTAAACTTTGGGAAAGCCAACAAGAAGCGATTTCTTGGTATTTGAAAATGCTTAAATACACAGATACGGCCCTGCTGACGTTTGATGATGAGCAAGAGCTGTACGGCGACGAAAGCATTGAACAGTGTATTACACGTACGTCTGAGTCTGGTGTGAAAGAGATCGTCATTAAACGTGGCGCGAAAGACTGCTTAGTGGTTGAAAGCCAAAGCGCTCAATACGTTGCACCCAACCCTGTAGACAACATCGTTGATACGACTGCCGCCGGCGACTCGTTCAGTGCAGGCTTCTTGGCCAAGCGTTTGAGTGGCGGTAGTGCTCGTGATGCTGCATTTGCAGGTCATATTGTGGCAGGAACCGTGATTCAGCATCCAGGTGCTATCATTCCTCTAGAAGCGACGCCTGATCTGTCTCTATAATTACGCACTTTAACTATTAATCAAGGGTTTGCTTAGTTGAAAGCAGGCCCACATTTAACGTGAGAAAGAATTCATGACGACATTAAATGAACAACTAGCAAACCTAAAAGTAATTCCTGTAATCGCGATCAACCGTGCTGAAGACGCTATCCCTCTAGGTAAAGCGTTGGTTGAAAATGGCATGCCATGTGCAGAAATTACACTACGTACAGAATGTGCAATCGAAGCGATTCGCATCATGCGTAAAGAATTCCCAGACATGCTAATCGGTTCAGGTACGGTACTGACTAACGAGCAAGTTGACGCATCTATCGAAGCTGGTGTTGATTTCATCGTAAGCCCAGGTTTCAACCCGCGTACTGTTCAATACTGTATCGATAAAGGTGTTGCAATCGTACCGGGTGTTAACAACCCAAGCCTAGTTGAGCAAGCAATGGAAATGGGTCTTCGCACGTTGAAGTTCTTCCCTGCTGAGCCTTCAGGCGGTACTGGCATGCTTAAAGCACTAACAGCCGTTTACCCTGTTAAATTCATGCCTACTGGTGGCGTAAGCTTGAAGAATGTTGATGAATACCTATCGATCCCTTCTGTACTTGCGTGTGGCGGTACTTGGATGGTTCCAACTAACCTTATCGATGAAGGTAAGTGGGACGAACTAGGCAAGCTTGTTCGTGACGCAGTTGATCACGTTAACGCTTAATCTGTTTTAGATTTCGTGATAAAGCCTCACTTCGGTGGGGCTTTTTGTTATCTGGCGTTTATTGCGCTGACTAACCGTAAAACACGCTCAATCAACGCTCTGTTTCCCCATACCCTACCGCCGCTCTCCCTATGGCCTCGTACAGCTCCGTGACTAAGACAGGCAAGAACGAGTGATGTAAGGCTTTCAAGCGACCTCAGTATGCATCTAGCGAAGCGTTACTGGTGCTCTCTACCGCTTATCCAGCTCCTTATCCATCCCCTTATCCGACAATATTCCTTTTTAATACGTCGTCAAACATCTCTCATAGCATGCACTGAAGACCACAATAGACAAAGTGAGCCGAAAGTGTGTCCCGTCGTCCAGTTTAACGCCCACTCAGTGACAAACATTCCAAATACGCGTCTCTCTAGCACGAAAAAATTAATCAATAGCATGGAAAGGCTACAGAACCGCAGACAAACACAAAATAGCGAGGTGAAAACAATGAGCTACACTTGAAATCCTAATATAAGAATTTCCAGAATAGAGTTCCAAATCAACGTGAATGGCGTCGCACAATACACCAATTTGTAGCACATTTGTTACGGTTATAATTAAAATCTTATAGATAAAGTAAAGTAAGCGCTTTTGCTTATATTGTAATACATATAAACATTTACCCCTCACTTTATTTCATATATAAAACAAAATACATAACCAATTAAATCCAATTAAATCCAATTAAAACAATGACTTAATCAAACCCTTACCAATGAATAAAAAATCAATGCGACCTAGATCATACTAAAGACATATTATAGTACAAATAAGCCTTTAGACGCGTTAATCTAAGCGCAGTTAATTATGATATTTAAAAGGCTGAAAAGATGACTATTGATACTTTTGTTGTTCTCGCCTACTTCTTCTTTTTGATCGCTATTGGTTGGATGTTCCGTAAGTTCACCACCTCTACTAGTGATTACTTCAGAGGTGGCGGCAAAATGTTGTGGTGGATGGTTGGTGCAACTGCCTTCATGACACAATTTTCAGCATGGACGTTTACAGGTGCCGCAGGACGCGCATTCACCGACGGTTTCGTCGTTGTAATCCTATTCTTGGCCAATGCATTTGGTTATTTCTTAAACTACGTTTACTTCGCGCCTAAGTTTAGGCAGCTTCGTGTTGTTACAGCAATCGAAGCTATTCGTCAGCGTTTTGGTAGAAGTTCAGAACAGTTCTACACTTGGGCTGGTATGCCAGATAGCTTGATCTCTGCGGGTGTTGCCTTAAACGGTATCGCAATTTTTGTATCTGCCGTATTCAACATTCCGATGGAGGTGACGATTGTCTTCACTGGTGTTGTACTAGTGATCATGTCGGTAACTGGTGGTTCATGGGCGGTTGTTGCGTCCGACTTTATGCAGATGTTAGTTATAATGGCAGTAACCATTACCTGTGCTGTGGCAGCATACTTCCACGGTGGTGGTGTATCGAACATTGTTACAAACTTTACTGGTGACTTTTGGGTTGGTAACAATCTCAACTACATGAGTATCTTCATTCTATGGATTGTTTTCATTCTTATTAAACAGTTCGGTGTAATGAACAATGGTATTAATGCTTACCGTTACCTGTGTGCTAAAGACAGCGAAAACGCACGTAAAGCTGCAGGCTTAGCAACAGTTCTAGCAATTGTTGGCCCGCTAATTTGGTTCCTTCCTTCTTGGTACGTTTCTGCATTTATGCCAGATTTTGTAAGTGACTACAGTGTTGGCGCAGATGCTGCTTACCTTGCGTTTGTGGAAAATGTGATGCCAGCTGGTATGGTTGGGCTATTGATGTCTGCAATGTTCGCTGCGACGATGTCTTCAATGGACTCTGGCCTTAACCGTAATGCAGGTATTTTTGTTGTTAACTTCTATAACCCGTTTGTTCGCCCAAATGCTTCGCAGAAAGAGTTGGTTATAGTAAGTAAGGCAATGACAATTTTTATGGGCTTGGTCATTATAGGCCTTGGCTTATACATCAACTCACTGCGTCACCTAAGTCTGTTTGATATTGTACTTAATATCGGCGCATTAATTGGTTTCCCAATGCTAATTCCAATCTTGCTGGGTATGTGGATTCGCAAGACTCCAGACTGGTCTGGCTGGGCAACATTAGTTGTTGGTGGTGTTGTTTCTTATATCTTTGGTATTTCATTACAAGCAGAAGATATTGAAAACTGGTTTAACCTAGATCAAGCATTAACAGCACGTGAGTGGGGTGACTTAAAAGTAGGTCTCAGTCTTGCTGCCCATGTTATCTTTACAGGTGGTTTCTTCTTGCTAACAATGCTGCTCTATAAAGGCCGTACGCCAGAGCGCGAAGCGGAAGTTGAAAAGCTGTTTGAAAACTGGAATACACCTGTTATCTCAGAAGGTGCAGAGCAGCAACAGTTAGATATGAAACAACGCAGTATGCTTGGTAAATTGATTTCAGTTGCAGGCCTTGGTGTTCTATTGATGGCATTGATTCCAAACGACATGTTTGGTCGCTCAATGTTCGTGCTGTGTGGCACAATCGTCTTGACAGTAGGTATACTATTAATCAACGCATCAAGAGCTACAGCTAAGATGACCAACGAGTCAGTTGCTAAATAGCCCAATCGCTAAAGAAAGCATCTAACACGTTAAACCAATATGAAGCCCATGTTATTCGATAACATGGGCTTTTTGTTTACCACTCAAAATTTCTGATACTTTTAAATCTGAATAGCACTTTAATGTGTCTTCTCCCCTTCCCTAAACCTTTCAATTACACCCGTTACACCCTTCTTTCAGACAGAGTTTTCTTACCTCTATTTTTTGTAATCGCACTTTCTTTTAAACTTTCCAATGGTTTGATCTCTTTCTGCTTTTCTTTCTGTTACTTTTAACAACTAGACAAACACAACAGATAATTACAATGAAAAAAACATCACTATTACTTGCTTCCATTACTCTGGTACTTTCCGGCGCAGCGCAAGCTGACCAGTTAGAAGACATTCAAAAATCAGGCACACTTCGCGTCGGCACCACAGGCGACTACAAACCTTTTTCTTACTTCGACGGCAAAACCTACTCTGGTTATGACATTGACGTGGCTAAGCATGTTGCAGAGCAGCTAGGCGTCGAATTACAGATTGTTCGTACCACATGGAAAGATCTACTGACCGACCTCGACAACGATAAATACGACATCGCGATGGGTGGTATTACGCGTAAAATGCAACGCCAATTAAACGCAGAGCAAACTCAGGGATACATGACCTTTGGTAAGTGTTTCTTAGTCGCGAAAGGCAAAGCAGAACAGTACGACAGCATTGAAAAAGTAAATCTATCTTCGGTGCGTGTAGGCGTGAATATTGGCGGCACTAACGAGATGTTTGCAGACGCCAACCTGCAGAGCGCAAGCTTCACACGTTACGAGAACAACTTAGATGTGCCGCAAGCCGTTGCGGAAGGCAAAGTTGATGTGATGGTGACAGAAACCCCTGAAGGTCTGTTCTATCAAGTAACGGACGAACGCCTTGAAGCAGCCCGTTGTGAAACTCCGTTCACCAATAGCCAATTCGGTTACCTAATTCCTAAAGGCGAACAACGTTTGTTGAACACAGTGAATTTCATTATGGATGAGATGAAATTGAAAGGCGTTGAAGAAGAGTTCCTGATCCACAACTCTTTGAAATAATCTTCTATCGTTCTAGATAAAAAATAGGCCAGCATTGCTGCCTATTTCGTTTTGGCTTAATGGTTCGCGTTAACCGTGAGTAATCACATTCTGCTGGACTAATGCATCCAGAATATCTGAAGGCATAGTGCCACTTAGTGTTAACTGAGGAGCAAGGTCTTCAACCACAATCACCTGTTCCGTGGTCCCTACGCCATCTGGGTTGATCGTAAGCTCAATATCATTACCTTCCACCTTCGCGTCTATCTGTTGAAGCAACGCGGTCATGTCTGGAGATGTGTTTTTAAGCTCTGGCAACACTTCTCTCAAGTCAATACTGTCCCCTTCAGACAAATCAAAGTCGGTAATAGTATCTTCAACACCATCTTCAACATTAAGCCATACGAACGAATCCATACCATCGCCACCGGTTAGAATATCTGAACCGCCGCCGCCGATGAGTGTGTCGTTACCATCACCGCCCACGAGCGTATCATCACCTGCGCCACCTTCCAGTCGATCATTACCTGAGCCACCCGTTAAGTCAGTCGCATTAGAACCAGCCAGTAACTGAACATCATCGGTTTCCGAAGCCAAGTTAATATCAACCGCGTTAGACACAATGTTCAAATTCAGGTCAATCGATGTAGAGGTTGCCGTATCGTTGTTGTCAGTCTCTTCAGAAACTGCCTCAACTTTCAGTGTATAGTTACCTGGAGTTTGAGAAAGCCCAACCGCTTGTAAGCTTTCAATTGCATCCGCCGTTGCGACCCAAACACCACCGCCAAGATCCGTTACAGAACCCGCAGCACTGGTGATTTGAGCGCCAGCAGGCACATCACTAATATGCAGCGTTAGCTCTTCTGTAATGTCCGTTAAGGCCGCGATAATCCCAACCAAAGGAATGCCACTCGCACTCACCGACTGACTCGCAGTAATGTTTCTCACGTAATTAGTCGCACTATCGATAGACAGGGTTGGTGCATTCGCCACTGGCGTCACCGCGATGTTGTAAACCACAGGTGCTGTCTCTATCGCAATACCTGAAGGGTTTCCGCTGTCTTTGGCGACAACTTCTAATCCAATGCTATTGGTTGGAGACAGGCTCGCATCAAGGAAAACACCATTTGGACTGGTTGGCGTATCAATCAACGCATTCAGGTCGCTCAATGTTCCCACTAAGATGACTGAACCCGTGTTGTTGCCGTTAACGACAACCGTCGTCACAGCAGGAAGCGATACGTTTAATGTGCCGTAATCCACCGTCAGCGTGACTGTCATTAAGTCATCAGAGAATGCATTTACATAATCAGGGTCACTGACATTGATACCACTCAACAGCTGACCAGCATCCTCATCGACAGAGGTTGTGACACTGTCACCATTAACAACAGGCGTATCGTTCACTCCTTCGACAATCGCGGTGATCTCCGCTGTATCCGTTAGGAAATCATTGCTGCCGTTGGTGGTACCATCATCCTCTACGGTGTAGGTAAACTTAACGTTGCCGTTGTATTCATCAGCCGCCGTAAATACCCAGTATGGACCATTAATCGAGTTGTCGTCTGTCCCACCAAGATTCTCAAACTTCTGAATTTGCCCCTGACCTTGGTCGATAGCGACCTGAGTAACCGAAATGGCATGTCCCTCAGGGTCGGTCGTCGCTGTAATCAGGTCTTCAGCTTTGATGATTAGCTGACCTTCTTCAAGCATGGTGCCCAAATCAATATCGGTTGCCACTGGTTGGTCGTTCACTTCTGTCACTTTAATAGTGAAGGTAGTTTGATTCGTTTGAGCGGTATTGGGATCACCCGCATCAATCAAACCGTTATTACCACCGTCATCGAGCGTAGCGTTAATCGTTACTAACCCTCCCTGATTGAGGTAGTTCTGTTCAGGGTCCGGTTTGAATGTAACGTCACCACTAGCTAGAACGGTATTGATGTCGGCTTCTTTACCCGTCATGACAAGTGAGCCATCAGCTTGCAAGACAAACGTCACGCCATTAGAGATACTATTTGGGAATACAAACTCGCCCTGTGCACCCGGCAGTGTTTGGTCGACTTTAAGCGTCAGTTCATACGGAGCATCTGGATTATCAAAGTTTGCGTCAACATCGTAGATACTGAAGTTGTCGATAGCAATGCTAAGATCTTCCGCCGTTTCAATGTTGGTCACATTCACAAACGTCGGTTGATCATTGATAGGATCAATCACTAAATCAACATCGAAGCTGGTTGGTGTACCTAAATATTCGGTGTTGTCAGCGTCGGTATCCACCGAGCGAACCGTAATCTGCAATGGTCCGTTAATGCCAAGCACATTGCCCGTATCGCTGTTGTGCTCACCTGAGTTGAATACGATCTTATCTAACGACTGAGCAGGAACATCAAGTGTCCATAGTTGTGTCGTCGGATCGTAGCTGCCCAAGGTCGTGCCATCTGGATAGAAAATAGAAGCATCTTGAGGCACACCCGCCACTTCAACTCGAAGTGTTTCAGGTGCATTTTCAGTAAACGTTCCACTTCCTGTTGCCGACAGCTCTTTGTCCAAAATCGTCGCATTGATTTCGATATCAATGTTTTGGCCTTCATTGCCTGTCACAGAGTCGGTCGGGTTAGTATCGACATCATCACCAACAGGTACCACATGCAGTTTGAAGCTTGGCAAGTTTGCCGCCGCAGTAGGCACACCCAACAAAGATTCTTGAGTGAAGACTTCAACGCCAAACTCGGCCGTACCACTGAAGTTTTTCGGCGGTAAAATCGACAGCTCACTCAGGTCGAATGACAGTCCTGATGCTTGAGGCAGTTGAACACTCCATTCACCACCACCGTTGTTCTTCACAGTATAAGTTGAGGCAGCATCTGCACTCATTAAGAAGCCATCTGGTACACCAGTGAACTTAATCGAAACGAACTGCTCTGAGCCATCAAGGTCAGTCAATGCGATCGATACAGGCCCCGTACCTGACAAGGAAATAAGTTGGTCTTCGTTACCTGTAATCTCGATAACATCCGGATCACTGCCCGGCCCTGTGACAAGGACATCATCCACGACAGGAACCACTTCAAAGTTCACACTCGTAGAGAAAGTATCCGTGTCGGTTGCACTGCCAACAGGAGAAGCTGTCTCATTGTAGGTAGCCGTATCGGTAATCGTCCCACTGACATTCACTTGAACCTGATTAACGTCATTACCCGTTGGATAATTAGGAGCAGCTCTGAATAAGACGTTATCTAGAGCACCCGCGTTAATCTGAGCTTCATCGAAGGTCACCGTTGTGCCAAGAGATACACCCGCGCTGGTATAAAACGCACCGACACTCGTGTCATCCAAAGTCAGCGTAATAGATGTGAATTTTTCGTCACCACCTTCAACCCCACTTACTTGGTCAGTAATAGTTGAGCTGAAATCAAGCTGGATATAGGTATCTTCGTAGCCAACTGGATCTTGCCCAGCCTGGCCATCGGTATCGACAGGATTAAACAAGTCGTCCAATGAGCCTGTGACTGTAACGTCGATGTCTGGGTTGCCTTCAACATCTGGCGCGACTTTGATTACCACATCGGTCTCCAAGGTTTTTTCATCACCTGAAAGGAGATCTTTGGTCACAATGGTTAGTGGTAACTTAAAGTCACCAGAGTAGTCCGCTGGTAGGTTCAGTAACAGCCCAGAAAAGTCCGTTGAAACGCCTTGGTCGACTGTTGTTTCGAATACATATTTGCCGTTAACGAAGTCGACTTCACTGCTTCCCGACAAACTGATTGGGAAGGTGCCGCCTGGATTAATAGTAACTGAGTCATCAATAATGATGGTCACTTGGTCTGTTGAAGCATCCTCGCCAGAGAAAGTGATCAAACTATTTAGCGCAGATCCTAAGTCTAGCTGTGTGTCTTCTATAGCATCGACAACGCTATCTGGTGTCATCGTAATATCTGCAGCCACCTCATTCCCGCCAACAAGCACTTCTGGGAACGATAGATTTACTTCACCTTCCCTTTGAACCGCCGCTGATGACTCAATTTCAACACCATCACCGCGATCAACCACTGTACTAAAGATGGTCATCTTGATGTCATTGAAAACGCCAGAGGTGCCTGATAGAGGTGGAAAAGCAAGACCGTTCGGTGCACTGATGCTAAATATGTCTTCATTCGTTACAACCCAGCGACCATTACCTTCGTATGCAGCACCGATAACAAGTAACTGATTGAGCACATCATCTGATAGCGCCGAGTCGTCCACGTTTGTTAATTGGATAACTAACTGGTCCACTTCTTCGATAGCGGACGAAGCATCAGTTTCTTCGTAACGAATAACAAACTCATCCGTTACCGATGTATTGTCACTGTTGGTTGTAAATTTGAGGACACCATTCTCGTCAGCGACGATAGTCGATAAGTCCCCAGAACCATCTTCATTAGAGACAACCAGCTTGTTGCTCGCATCTTCAGGCTCAACTACAGGTCGAACTCGAACATCGATAGAACCGTTAGTCGTCGCGGTAACAATGCCCTGACCAGGATTAGTTGCATCAACATACTCATGATCGCGTTCTTCGATCATTACAACGGTATCAAGCGTGAAATCAGTACTTGAGTCTTGAGCTGGAGTGATTTGGATGAAGTTATTGTTCAGCGCAATTTGAGTGAACTCTTCTGGCGTCTGGCCACTCTTAGGTGTGATGGTTAAAGTGCCTGCGGCAGCATCGTAAACCCAAATTACATCGCCATTAACCACAACACTTTCAACATCCGTTGGAATGTCACTGATGACAATAGAAGTGAAATGCTCATCATCATCAATATAGTCAGTACCCTCTGGGTGCCAATCAATGTTGATAGCCGTATCTTCGTCGCCGTTGGTCACGGTATTGTAAGTTGCTGAGGTATCGATCCTAGGCTCTACCAACACTCGAACTTCCTGATCAAAAGAAAGCGTATGACCATCGTTTTCCGTTACGACCACTTTGCCTTGAATGTGGATATTCTCGGTCGAAGAGTCAACAGGTCTGATACGAATGCCCGACGTTTTGCCCGCATCAGTAATATTCGCTTCATAGATAGGTTTTGATAAATCAGGGCTACCGCCAGGTCCGGTTTCGTAACCGACAAAGTTAAGATCAATTACCGTACCGTCACCATCCTCGATTATAACGCCATCAGGAATACCCGATAGAATGACAGTGATAGCTTCGGAACCATCGTCCGGTAATGGTGTTGTGCCTGAAGCAGGCTTTCTCTCACCCGACAATACCGTGAAATCAAGCAGAGCAAAGCTGTCGCCGTTTTGACTCTCTTGAATCGTAGTTTGAACGCCGCTTGCAGTACCATCTGTAATTGAGGTCCAATCGGTACCATTCGTCCCACCATACGGAACATCTGCAACACCTTTAACCTCGACGTTGACCGTCTTATTACCCAGAATTTCTTCATCAACTTGTTGAGGGTTGGTTGACAAGTTTGCAGTATCTTTGACTACACCGGTAACATCAAAGGTGAAATCTACATTACTGTGTTTAGTTGGAACAACCTCAACATTAGCCAAATCGGAATATGCGATTTCTTGATAATTGGTACCATTAACGGTAGGAACTACCGTGGTTGTACCTACAAAGTAAAGCACTGCGCCTTCTGTGATATTACTGATACGGACAAACAGTTCTTCAGAGCCATCTGTGTCCACCGACCCTGTCATGGTAATGACTTCGTCTAACGTGAATGCGTCTTTATTGTCCAAAGGACCAATGTAATCAGGGTTATCGATGTTGTCTTCGTTGATCTGGATACGACTCACACTGAATTTGCCCGGGTCGGCGTCAGCAGTGACATCAATAATGATATTTTGCTCTACAGAACGAGCGGTCGTCTTATCGTTTGCTCCGCCGTTGGCTGAGTCATCGTATGGGTTAAGCGTCTCTTCCGTAATTGCCGTCGCTTTGAACTCAATCTGCCCAGAGAAGTTGTCGATTGGGTTAACGACTGTGCTATTGATATCAGCAGATGTGATGATATAAACACCATTAACTGGCGTAAGCACTGTGCCATTTTGATCAAGCAGCTCAAACTTCCCATCTCCCTGAACAACTTCGAGCTCGTAGGTAATGGTTTCAGTGCGGCTGTTATCTTGTGATTCTGCGTTTAATTGTAGGGTAACGTTGTCTTCATCTTCGTTCACTTGATACTGATACGTGCTACTGGTGTCATCCCAAGTTGCAATATCAGCTACAGCTTCAATCTCAATTCTGAAGTTTGAGTTTACGGTATGGTCTAGCGAACCATTATTATCAATTTCGAGCTCATAATTGATTCGAACCCCATTTTCACCAGAGCCAAAATTCTGGTCTGGAACAAAGAACAAGTTGTCGATTGTCGCGATGGTGTCTAATGGTTGGTTCGAGCTTGGAGCAAAGCTCTGCTGCATTTGAGGCGGACCAAACAAGATATCACCGTTTGGTTCTGCCACTAGTTTGTGATAATCCACGCCATCAAAGTAATAGAACGTCCCTCTGTGATTGCCACTTTGGATCGTCAATTGGCCGATGGACTCGTTGTTATCTTGGTCCTTCAGGTTAACCTGCAACGTGACTTGTGCAGGGGCATTAGGCAAACCACTCTGGTTATCTTGAACGTTCTCTAGAGTCGGTGCATCGCCTGTTGCGTAAAGTATGGTTGAATCTCTACCCGCATCCTCGAAGGTCGTCACTTTCAGCGCGATTCTTGTAGAGTCCTTATCAGTAATCGTAATATCTAACGGAGTTTCAGAGGTGTCTAAGTCTCCATCCGTCGCAATCACGTTAATCGAGAAGTCGATGGTGTCATCACCGTCATGATCTAGATAGCCATTAGCTCTAAATTCTATTTCGCCATTTGAGTTGATACGTAAAGTACCCAGTTGCCTTTCCTGAGTACCACCATTGCCATCATCGGTCTGCTCATAAACACGGATAGTTCGACGTCCACTTTGAACATTCAAGCCATCGCTAAAGCCAGTATTGTTACCTCGTTGAAAAACAATATCAGCCCCGTTACTTGAGATACCTTCAATTCGACTCAGTACCGCGCCATCAGCCCCCACATCCGTCGCATTGGCAAACATATCGACTTTAGAACCATTGTAATTCTGACCTTCAATACGAGTAATCGACTGAGTTGTCACTAACGGAACATCATCGGTTACCGTAATTTTCAAATCGATTGCGTTTGATTGGTCTTGATCAAAATCTTCAGCCACGACCGAGAAATCAAGTTCGATGTTGTTTTCATCGGCACCGTCAGGGTGTTCAAGCGGTTTAAACAATTCAAATTGATAGCTGTTATCTGACGTATCAAAAATAATCTCGAAAACAGGCACTTGACCTGTGGCAGTTTGAGCAACGTAAGTAAACGTACTGCCTGATACAGAAACAGGTAACCACTCTAAGCTTTCGCCGTCTGAAGTTAAGCCACTAAGCACTAGGTCTTCATCAACAAGCTCATACTTCACAACGCCATCGGCACCTTCATCGACTGTGAACAATCCATTGATGATGGTGTCTTCAGATTGATCGGAACCAATGCCAGTAAGATCGTCTTCATCAACAACCGTTTCACCAGTCGGCGCCGTCATTACCGGTACATCATCAATAACTTCGATGGGTAATTTATACTGGTTGGAATCATCACCATCACTGTCAACAGCCACTACATCAAAGGAGATAGGCAGCTTATTTCTCGCCTCTGAGCTAGGCTCATGATCTAGAGGACCAAGTAAGGTAAATGTGTATGACCCATCGTTACCCAAAACAAGAGTAAAAATCGGTGTTCCACTTGTGGTGGTTCCTTGATAGATGGTTGTGTTCGCTGCTCCAGAGACCTCAGTAATCGAAATTGCTTCACCACTTGAGGTAAGCGTAGTTTCTAGAGTCGCTATATTACGTAGTTCGTAAACCTCGACTTGATCTGCACCTTCTGTGGTTACAAACGAACCCGTCGCTTGTGCCAGAGTGCCCAAATCATCTTCATCAACCACAAACGTACTCGCGACAGTGGTGTCAGTAATGGTTGGAACATCATCGGTAATGGTCACGGTAAGGGGTTTCATCACTGAATCAGTGTTGTCTTTGTCGACTGCGATTACTGGCAAGGTGAAGATTTGATCATTGTTACCTTGTACAGGCAGGTGATCTAACTCTTCCAACAAAGTGAATATGTACTCTCCTAGAACTACGCTGTTAAACGTGATGGTGAAGATATCCGTTTGAACACCGCCGCTTTCAACGTAACCAATATAATGATCGCTGTTTAGAGGATCTTCTTTTAACTGAACCACCAAACCATCCGCTTTCAGATCGCCTGATGTGTTGAATTGAGCCGGATCAATACGGAAGTGGCTCACATCATCACTTCCTGCTGTGAAAGTAATGGTTTCAGTTTGGCTAACAGGTAAACCCGGTGAAGAACCATCAATCAGATTTGCTTCAGCCAACGCGACAGTCGGTACGGTGTCGATAGTTGGTGGCGCGCCATCGGCAATAGTTAACGTCACTGTAGACGTCACGATATCGCCGTCTTTATCTTCAGATGTCACCGTAATGGTCTTGACGATATCGCCACTAGAGTGGTCTAGATTGCGGTTAGGTTCAAAACGTACATCCCCTTCGAGATTGATAAACAAGGAACCTTCAGTGAACACAAATTCTTGCTCACCCGTGTCGGTTTGTACCAAGGCTGTTTCAGCTTGATTGTCATACACAAACTTAGTGATTGTCGCGCCATCTGCACTTTGCGCAGGCATCACATCAAAGACTGTTGTAGTTGGTGTTCCCGTAATTGGCTCCGTGATGTTGAGCGCACCTGATTGCATCAGCTGAACATCATCGGTGATGGTGACAGTCAGCGGTTTAGACGCTGAAATATCACCATCAGTATCTTCCGCGTAAACAGAAAGATCAAAGCTCAGATCGTTATTTCCTAAACCATCAACATGGTCTAAACGCTCAAGCAGAGTAAATGTGTATTGGCTCGGATTCGTATCATCAAAATCCAGAGTGAAGATTACTTTCTCAACACCCGAACCATTAGTAGTAAATGCAATGTAGTCGCCAGAATTTACAGGGTCTTCACGCAAACTCAGTGACAAACCATCCGACTTCAACGCGCCGTTGATATTGAACAACCCTACTTCCACCACTATTTCAGCAATATCATCACTGCTTGCAAGTGAAGTGATCGTTTGAGTCACACTGACCGCGGCTGTACCAGGGGTAGAACCATCAGCAAGCAAGCTTTCCGACAGGCTAACACTCGGTACAACATTTAACGTTGGGCCATCGCCATCAATAATGGTGAGCGTGACTGTTGAGGAAAAGATATCGTTATCAAAATCTGAAGACGTGAACACGATTGACTTAACAATGTTACCCGCAGAGTGATCAAGGTTTCGATTTGGCTCAAACCTTACGTCACCATCTAATGTTACAAACAGTGAACCTTCAGTGAAAACAAACTCTTGTTCGCCACTGATGTTCTGATTCAGAGTAATTGGAGAACCACCGTCATACGTGAACTGCGTAATGTTCGCGCCGTCTGCACTTGGTATTGGCATCACATCAACGGTAGTTGTTGTTGGAGTACCAGAATTTGGCTCGGTAATGGTTAAGAAGCCATCTTGCATTTGCTGGATGTCATCTTCTAGCGTAACCACCACATCGCGCTTCGTTGATTCAGAATCATCTGTATCAACAGCATAGATAGGCAAACGGAACGTAAGATCGTTGTAAAGCACACCATCAAGGTGATCAAGCGCCTCAATCAAGGTAAATATAAACTGAGCTTTGTTTGCACTATCAAAGCTAATGGTAAATACATCGGTAACGTTACCCATACCATCATCGGTATAACCAATGTAGTCACCAGCAGAAGCAGGATCTTCTTTTAGTTGAACAACAAGACCACTTGATTTCAACAGATCGCCAGGATTGAATTCGTTGGTCGCAATTCTAAAGTGACTAAAATCATCACTTCCTTCGGTGTAAGTGATTGTGTGAGTCGAACTTACCGGAGAACCAGTTGGCGTAGAGCCATCCGCTAGGTTGACTTCCGATAAGTTAACATCTGGAACCACGTCGATAACTGGATCGATACCGTCTTTGATCGTCAAAGTGACGTCCGCGGTATCTGTGTCGTTATCAAAATCACTGGTGGTGACGACAATCGTTCTTACAATGTCGCCGGATGAATGGTCAAGATCTCGGCTCGGCTCAAAACGAACCTCCCCTTCAATGGTGATGTACAGTAAGCCATCGGTTACGGTAAAGACTTGTTCTGTAGAAATGCTTGGGTCTAACGTTACAGCTGTGCCACCATCGTAAGTAAACTGTGTCACTTTCGCGCCATCAGCACTCTGCGTTGGCATAAGATCAATGATTGGTGTCGTAGGTGGCGTACCCGATGCCAAATCAGCTAATGAAGGCTCAATGATGCTCAAGGTACCATCTTGAACACCTTGTACGTCATCGGTGATCGCAACTGTCATTGGCGACATTGCAGAATCATCACCATCCGCATCAACCGCTAAAACAGGGACATCGAAGCTTAGTATATTGTTTTGTAATCCATCTACATGATCTAACGCTTCAAGTAGTGTGAACGTGTATTGCCCTAAATTGCTCGTCGAGAAGCTGATCGTGAAGACGTTGGTTTCTACGTTAGAACCGTCTTTAACGAAGCCAATGTAATTACCAGAATTAGCTGGCTGCTCTTTTATTTCGACATCTAGACCGTTCGATTTCAAAGATCCTGAAGTATTGAACTGCGTAGGGTCAATTCTGAAATGGCTTACGTCGTCACTACCCGCTGTGTAGGTAATGGTTTGTGTCATTGTCACTGGATTACCGGTTGGCACAGAGCCATCGGCCAGGTCCACTTCAGATAACGTAATTCCGGGAACAAGGTCAATAGTAGGAAGGTCACCATCAACAATCTTCAGCGTCACGGTCGATGTAACAATATCGCCATCGAGGTCAACAGACGTCACCTCAATCGACTTGGTAATATCACCACCAGCATGATTTTGATTACGTACAGGTTCGAAACGTATCTCACCTTCCGTCGTAATGAATACCGAGCCTTCCGTGAAGACAAACTCTTGTTCACCATTCACATTCAAATCAAGACTTTCTGCAGTCTTACCATCGAAAACAAATGAAGTGACTTTGGCTCCATCAGCACTTTGGTTTGGCATCACATCAAAGGTATTTGATGTTTCAACACTTGCTGCAGGCTCACGACTGGTGATTGTGCCGTCTTGCATCAACTGCACATCGTCGCCAATGGTCACGCCAAGCTGCGAGACTAACGAGTCATCGCCATCACTATCCACCGCATACATAGGTAGATTAAAGCTTAAATCGTTGTTGCCACGCGCATCTTGATGATCCAGAGCTTCGATTAAAGTAAATGTGTATTCACCTAAGGTTCCGGAGTTAAAGTCCAACGTAAATACTGTTGTCTCAACATTAGACGAACTGGTGGTAAAGCCAATGTACTGACCAGAGCCTTGAGGTTCTTCGCGCAGTTCGACCGCTAAGCCATTCGATTTAAGTGCATCGTTAGTATTGAACTCGGTTGGTTCTAAACGGAAGCGAACCACATCATCACTTTGGTTGGTGAAAGTAATCGTCTGTGTTGAGCTGACCGCGCCGGCACTTGGTACAGAACCATCAGCTAGGTTTGTTTCTGAGAGCGTGACACTTGGCACTGCATCTATGGTTGGAATATCACCATCGGTAATGGTTAGCGTAACGGTTGAAGTCACAGGATCGTTATCAAAATCACTTGAAGTAACGACAATCGACTTCACGATGTCTTCGCTGACAGAGTGGTCAAGGTCACGATTAGGTTCAAAGCGCACTTGGCCTTGAAGAGTGATGAATAATTCACCTTCTGTGAAACTAAACTGCTGCTCGCCTACGATGCTTTGATCGAGTGTTTTGACAATACCGCCAAATGAGAATTCAGTGATCGTCGCACCATCGGCACTCTGATTTGGCATCACATCAATGGTGTTGGTTGTGATTGTTCCGTCTGCAAGGTTTGGCTCAGTGATATCTAACGTACCGTCTTGCATTATTTGAACATCATCACCAATGGTCACATTGAGTTGAGACACCAGTGAATCATCGCCATCACTGTCGACAGCGTAAACAGGCAGGTCAAAGCTTAAGCTGTTATTCGCAAGGCCATCTACATGGTCTAACGCTTCCAGTAAGGTAAAGGTGTACTCATCTAGCGTGGTTGCCGAGAAACTAATGGTAAACACTGGAACTTCAGCGTTCGAACCATTGGTAATAAAACCGATGTAAGTACCCGGATTAGCAGAGTCTTCTTTTATCTCGACCGCAAAACCGTTCGATTTTAGTGCACCGCCCACATTGAACTCTGTTGGTTCAATACGGAAGTTAGTCACATCATCACTCTGATTAGTAAAGCTAATCGTCTCGGTTTGACTTACTGCGCTACCGCTCGGGCTAGAGCCATCGCTAAGGTTAGTTTCAGATAGAGTAACACTCGGCACTGCATCAATGGTTGGGATATCACCATCGGTAATCGTCAGCGTAACCGTTGCTATCACTGGATCGTTATCGAAGTCACTTGAAGTCACCATAATCGACTTCACGATATCTTCGCTGAGCGTGTGGTCTAAATTACGATTGGGTTCAAAGCGAACTTCACCTTGCAATGTGATGAACAGTGAACCTTCAGCAAAGACAAACTTTTGTTCACCCGTATCGTTTTGATCGAGCGTTATTACCGCCCCGCCATCGTAAGTAAACTGAGTGATTGTCGCGCCATCGGCACTTTGACTAGGCATAACATCAACAGTAGCTGTCGTCGGAGTACCTGCAGCCAAATCAGCAACCGTTGGCTCAATAATATTAAGCGCTTGGTTTTGCATGACCTGTACATCATCACCAATGGTCACATTCAGTTGAGACACCAGTGAATCATCACCATCGCTATCAACCGCATAAACAGGAAGATCAAAAGTCAGATCATTCTTCACTAAGCCATCTACATGATCCAACGCTTCAAGTAAGGTGAAGGTGTATTGACCTAAATTGGTACCCGAGAAGCTAATCGCAAATACGTTGGTTTCAACGTTTGAGCCATCTGTAACATAACCGATGTAGCCACCCGGAGTGGTTGGGTCGGCTTTTAGCTCAACCGCTAATCCGTTTGATGTGAGAGCACCACCAATATTGAACTCTGTTGGTTCAATACGGAAACTTGTCACATCATCACTTTGATTGGTAAAGGTAATGGTTTGAGTTGAACTAACCGCACTGCCACTTGGAGCAGAGCCATCACTCAGATTCGTTTCTGATAGCGTAACGCTTGGCACTGTGTCAATGGTTGGGATATCGCCATCGGTAATGGTTAGCGTTACCGTTGAAGACACAAGATCGTTATCAGAATCACTTGAGGTTACGACTATCGACTTCACGATATCGCCACTAGTATGGTCTAAGTTACGATTTGGTTCGAAACGAATATCGCCTTGCAGAGTGATATACAAAGACCCGTCAGCAACCACAAACTTTTGCTCACCCGCATCGTTTTGATCAAGCGTTAATACCGCACCGCCATCATAAGTGAACTGAGTAATAATCGTGCCATCAGCACCTTCTTCATCAAGTACATTAACGGTAGTTGTCGTCGGAGTACCTGCTGCCAAATCTGCAACCGTTGGCTCTTCAATTGTGAGAGAGTCATTAACCATCACTTGAATATCATCAGTGATAGTTACAGCCAGTGGCGACATTAGCGAATCATCACCGTCGCTATCAACCGCGTAGACTGGCAAGTTGAATGTTAGATCGTTATTGCCTTGAACAGGCGTGTGGTCAATCGCTTCCAGAAGCGTGAAGGTGTACTCACCCAAAGTGGTACTGCTGAAATCGAGTGTAAACACAGTGGTTTCGACATTCGAAATATCGGTCGTGAAACCAATATAATTGCCTGATCCTGTTGGTTCCTCTCGAATCTCAATGATCAAGCCATCGGACTTGAGCGCGTTGTTAGTATTAAATTCACTTGGTTCTAAACGGAATTTCTCAACATCGTCACTTTGATTAGTGAAAGTGATGGTTTCCGTTTGACTAACCGCGCTGCCACTTGGCGATGAGCCATCAGTTAAATCAGCTTCTTCAAGTACAACGCTCGGTACCGAATCGATAGTCGGATTGTCACCATCAGTAATGGTTAGCGTAATTGTTGAAGTCACCGGATCGTTATCGAAGTCGTTTGAAGTCACCACTATCGACTTCACAATGTCTTCACTAACGGAATGATCTAGGTCGCGGTTCGGCTCAAATCGCACTTCACCTTCAAGGGTGATAAACAGTTCGCCTTCCGTGAAACTAAACTGCTGCTCGCCATTGTCATTTTGATCAAGTGTTCGTAGCTGACCGTCATAAGTGAACTGAGTGATCGTCGCGCCATCGGCACTTTGGTTTGGCATGACATCAATGGTGTTGGTTGTGATCGTACCGTCAGCCAAATTTGGCTCGGTGATATCTAACGTACCGTCTTGCATGATTTGGACATCATCACCAATGGTCACATTAAGTTGAGACACCAGTGAATCGTCGCCGTCTGTGTCAACTGCATAAACGGGCAGATCGAAACTCAGATCGTTGTTATCTAGACCATCCACATGGTCTAACGCTTCAATTAGAGTAAAGGTGTATTCGCCTAATGTTGTTGCCGAAAAACTAATGGTGAACACTGGGATTTCAGTGTTCGAACCATCGGTAATAAAACCGATGTAAGTGCCCGGATTAGCAGAGTCTTCTTTTATCTCTACCGCAAACCCATTCGATTTCAGTGCACCGCCCACATTGAACTCGGTTGGCTCAATACGGAAACTCGCCACATCATCACTGCCCGCAGTAAAGGTAATCGTTTCAGTCGCGCTCACTGCACTTCCGCTTGGTGCAGAACCATCAGCAAGGTTGGTTTCGAATAATGTTACAGGTGGAATCAAATCTATCGTTGGGTTCTGACCATCTGTAATACTTAACTTAAGCGTTGATGTATCAGTATCGCCATCACTATCTTCGGCCAAAAATGAAAACTGTTTGACGATGGTTTCACTGCTTGTATGGTCAATATCACGAGCCACTTCAAAGCTAAAATTACCATTCAATGAGATAGTGACCACACCCTCCGTAAAACTGAAGGTTTGATCAGCATCAGGTAATAAACTTTGATCTAACGAATAGTCAACACCGTCGAAGTTGAACGATTGAATTGTCGAACCATCGGCGCCTTCGAAATTGAATAGGTTATACGAAACAACGGTATCGCCCGCTAAGGTCGGCTCGGTGACTGATTCAACCTTATCAACTAACTCAACGACATCGTCTTTAACATTGACTAGGATCTCAGCGGCTTCTGGTGTGTTCGAACCTCCAGACAATGCAGAGCGGTCACCATCCGCATCAACGGCATAAATTGGCAATGCAAAGGTCAGCAGCGCATCTTCAGCGCCTTGATGTGAAAGGTCTTCATACAGATTAAATTCGTAGCTCCCTAATGAAGGGCTGTCAATTTTAACGTCAAAGACCGTAATTCTCGAACCATTGACCTCAACATAACCTTCGTAGGTTCTTACACCGTTGGTTTCATCAATCAACTCAAGTAGCACAGCCTCGCCATTTGAAACCAAGCTGCCACCAGTATTAAATTCTGCCGGCTCAAGTTCATAATGGTCAATGATGTCACTTTCAAAAATATCCGCGATAATACTGCCGCTACCAGACACTGGCGCCGTGCCCTCTTGTGAGCCGCCAACAATACCCGCTTCATCAACATCAATACTGTCAACATTAGTGATAACAGGACTATCGCCATCAGTAATGGCAATGTTGATGGTATTGGTTACAACATCTTGGTCAAAATCAGTAATCGTGATTGGCAAAACGAACGTCAGTGAATCGGTACCCACTTGTTCTATCGGATTAGACTGCTCGAATTTATAGGTGCCATCGGTATCTAGAGAAATAGTGAGAACAACCTCACCTCGACCTTGGATGGACAGAGTAATCGTTGTTCCATCGTCAGAAAGTCTCGCAAGCGTGTTTTGATTGTCGCTGAGCAACCCATCAAACTGGTCGAGTGCGCTTGCATCAAATACGGCTGATTGAAGGATATCACTACCAATATTTGAGAACGTCCCTTCGATTGTCGAGCTACTAGTTTCAACGTTAGTGATATTGACACTTTCAACAGACGGATCTATCCCGTCAAACACTGAAACCTGTGCGTTAACGAATGTTGCTAGCGGATTTCCAGCGGTGTCTACACCTTGAATATCAAAAGCAATATCTATTTGATCGCCAGTGTAAGAAACCTGACCACCGCCAACAGACGGTACATGGTCAATCGGCAGAGAAATCGTTGTGGTTAGAGAAAGCTCAATGTTATTACCAACACTGACGGCATCAATATCGATACGTAATACTTCGTCGGTACCTTGAACACCAACGATAGAATTAGTCGCCGCGTCATACGTGAAGGTGACGGGCTGACCACTTGAAGTAATGTCGGTGTTTAATTCACTAAGCAGTGAAGCTAGGGATAGCGTTTCTGGTACGAAAGAGTCAGGAGCGAGCGCTAAGCTGCCAGCAATAATCGTTTCTGTGGTTGTTATAGATTGGGGATAAGTATTGCCAGATATGGAGCCTTCAGTCAGTGTTTCACTGATTGATTGACCACCCGAGGAACGAGTGAGCGACCTGAATTCTTCTCTGTCTTCATCAACGGTTTGTTCTGCTAAACCAGCGGTCTCAAAGAATGTCGATGGATGAGTTTCTGTATAGTTATAATCAATCGTCACAAAGCCGGCATTCGCAGAGCCTAGTCCGCCACCAGCCGCTGTTGCCTCTAAGATTTGAGTCGGATCGGCACCACCTAAAATAGCTTCTTGGATTGCAGCAAATTCATCATCATCAAAATCTCCAGCACCGGCTTGCTGTAAGTCAAAATTAACTTCTCCAGCGATCGGAGCATCAGCCCACGCTAAATCTTGATCAACACAGCCAACACAATTGCTTGTCACCTCAGTGACACCGTTTGGGGTACCTAATACAAGCTCTGCTTGGTTGGCAGTGATAACAATCTCGTTTTCACGAATAATATCTCCAGCTGAAATTTTTCGTGCGCTTCCGTCAGACTTAACCGCAATGACTTCTCCACTCACTACCTCTACAACTGCAGCTTGGCGCGAAACTTCAATACCCATATATCCCCCGAGGTCACAAAATGCTGTATTGCCCAACATCGTGAAAATGATAGTAATAACGGTTTCAGGCTTAAATTATATTCAGAACTTATTCTCTTCATTAACAATCAATTACGTAGACTGATGTATGTGATGAGTCAGTTCCGTTTCGCCTGTTTTTTTTTATAGTTGACTTAACCTTAAGCCTAGTCTTTCTTATCCGAAATGTCATGTGTGTGCGAAGTGACTTCTTTTCACAAATCTAGGCATTCACTTTAGTTTGTTCATGGACTAAGCAAAAGTTTATAGGGTGTTGATTAATATGCAATAAAACGCACATCTTAATTACACCTCAAATTTTTATAAATATATACAGTAATAAAGTTGATAAATCATTAGGATTTATGGGCGATTGATAGGGTCGATATATACCTAAACCCCAAAGAAGAACTAAATCCCATATTTGAGACAAGGTGCAGCATAAAGCTGATGAGAAACTGTTCAAACACCGTATATGGCGTCAATTACATATACAACCGTTAGAGTATTGAATGGGTACGCAGGGACAATGAGTAGAAGTTGCAAATGGATATTTCGAGGTATCCAAAAAAAGCCCACTAAGTTGAACCTTAGTGGGCTTTAAAATCAGTATATAGCGTTATGCTGTTAGCAATGACACACAACTATTTAGCAAGGCGGTTCGCCGTCCAAACGTAAAGCAGCTCGAGAGCAATCGTCGCACCAGCCAATGCTGTAATTTCGCTTTGGTCATAGGCAGGAGACACTTCTACAACGTCCATACCAACCATGTTGATACCTTGCAAGCCACGGATAATTTTCAGAACTTTATCTGAATTCAAACCGCCGCATACCGGAGTACCTGTACCCGGAGCAAAAGCAGGATCCAGACAATCGATATCAAACGTTAGGTAAACTGGCTTATCACCAACAATGCCTTTTACTTGAGCAATGATCTCGTCTTCGCTCATGTCGTTCGCTTGCATCGCGTTAATAACGTTAAAGCCGTGTCCTTCCTGCTTGTACTCTGTGCGAATACCAATTTGCACTGAATGTTCAGGCGAAATTAAACCTTCATTTGGCGCATGGTAGAACATGGTACCGTGATCGTAACGACTGCCCTGACTGTACGTGTCAGTATGTGCATCGAAGTGAATCAGCGCCATCTCACCGTACTTCTTGCCGTATGCTCTTAGCAAAGGCAATGTAATGAAGTGATCGCCACCTAAACCTAACAATGTTTTACCACTGTTTAGAATCGCATCAGCAGCCGCTTCTAAACGTTGAGTTAAGTCTTCAGCATCACCGCAATCAAACACAAGATCGCCCGCATCAATCACCGAGGTATGTTCGAATACATTGAAGTCCCAAGGAAACTTTTTGCCTTCCCACGCCAAGTTTACTGACGCACGACGAATCGCATCTGGTCCCATGCGCGCGCCCGGACGACCCGACGTCGCCATATCTAAAGGCGCGCCCAACACAACCACATCAGCATCATTGTCGATTGGATTTTTCACCAATGGACGACGCATAAACGTCATTGCATTGGAGTACAGCGAGTAATCTGGTTTAGTAAATAGATCGTTCATTAAAAATCCTCAAGATAGGTGTAACCCATCAAGCCTTGCTCTAACTCTTCAAGTACGCTTTGTTGCTCTTGTGCTGGTACTTTCGCCGTGACCAAATCTTTGTAGTTCTGACGAATCAGATCTGTATCGATGTGAACATAACGCATCATGTCTTCAACCGTGTCGCCTTCGTTGATGTAATCGATGTTCGCTTCACCGCTTTCGTCAACGTTGACCACTACGCTGTGCGTATCACCAAATAGGTTGTGCATATCGCCCAAGATCTCTTGGTATGCGCCTACTAGGAAAAAGCCCATCAAATAAGGTTCATCTGGGTTCCATGCAGGAACTGGCAGCGTTGTTTCAATACCTTGACCATCAACGTACTGATCAATCGTACCGTCAGAATCACATGTGATATCCAATACCACAGCGCGTCGCTCGTCCGCATTATCCAAACCACTTAGAGGCAATACAGGGAATACCTGATCGATACCCCAAGCATCTGGCAACGATTGAAACAACGAGAAGTTCACGAAAAACTTATCAGCCAAACGCTCGCTCAACTCATCCAAAATAGGACGGTGGTAACGGTTCTTAGTGCTCATTCGAGAGCTAAGTTCGTAGTTAATACGCAAAGACATCTGCTCTGCCCAAGCACGATGCTGAAGATTCAGCATACCTGTGGCAAATTGGTTGTGCGCCTCTGCGATATCGCTCTGCGTGTCGTTGTAGATCTCGATCAACGCTCGGTCATCATTACCCGCATCTAGCTCTAAGAAATTCTTCCACATGTTGTTTAGCAACATTGGTGCGTCAGCTTCTGGAGCCGCCATGTCTTCTGGAGAGTAGCTCTCGGTACCAATCACGTTGGTCACAAGCACAGCGTGGTGCGCAGTCAGTGAGCGACCAGATTCCGAAATAATCACAGGTTGTGGCTGATTGTAGAGCTTACAAATGTCCCCTACTGTCATCACAATATTGCGAGCGTACTCAAGCAAACCGTAATTCATTGAGTTTGAAGACTGGCTGCGTGTGCCGTCGTAATCCACCGCCAAACCGCCACCCACATCGAGGTACTTCAATTGAGCCCCGATATCGCGCAGTTCACAATAGAAACGCGCCGCTTCACTCACGCCATTTCGCACATCACGAATATTGGCCATTTGTGAGCCAAGATGGAAATGCACTAACTCGAGAACATCGAGTTGGTCTTCTGCTTTTAAACGTTCAATAACGGTCAATACTTGTGATGCAGACAATCCAAACTTCGACTTCTCACCACCACTTGCTTGCCATTTACCAGCGCCTTGAGAAGCAAGACGAATACGCAAACCTAAGCGAGGTTTCACGCCAAGCGCTTTCGCTTCAGAAAGAACAAGATCAAGCTCTGACAGCTTCTCTAGAACGATAAATACTTTATGACCTAGCTTTTCGCCAATCAGCGCAAGACGGATGTATTCTCTGTCTTTATAACCGTTACAAACGATCACTGAGCTCGCTTTTTGAGCCAGCGCTAATACCGCTAATAGTTCAGGCTTGCTGCCCGCCTCTAGACCAAGCTGCTTCTGCTCTAATTGAGCTTGGCTCGCTAAGATCTCGTCAACCACTTCTTTCTGTTGGTTAACTTTAATCGGATAAACAAGCAGGTAACGGTTGTCGTACTGATATTCGTCGATCGCTTGGTTAAATGCGTTACAGATATTATGCACACGTTGATGCACAATTTGAGGGAAACGCACAAGAGCAGGCAAACCAATATTTCGCAGCTCTAACTGTTTTACGATCTGACTTAGCGGAACTTGATGATCGGTTTCGCTCGGTGAAACATACACCTCGCCGTTATCATCAATTCCATAAAAACCTTGGCTCCAGTGCTTTACATTATACTCAGCACGGATGCGTTCCAAATTAACCGAATTTTCCAATTCTAGAGACCTCACACTATAGGGCCATCGACAGAAGATACCTCATTGGAATAGCGAGGTATAACCCAACAAAAAACGTTCAAAAACGATTTGTTGGCTGCATTAACCGATATTATTAAGAATGAGTCCAACCATTGATATTTGTGGTTACGATTACGTTTTTTTATCGACGATCAGACTTAAAGTGACAGATAAGGAATTACAAGGTTTTAGGCCAAAAAACAGTCTGAAGCACATGAGATTTAAAGCACTTTCTAACAAAAACTCAGGTGAATAAAATACCAAAGACACATAAAATTCTTAGCTATTCTGGTCAAGTTAAGTCAGGGTTGTGCCAAATATAACCACTTATCTACCACAACTCTCGCTATCACCAACACAACTTGTATCCCGCGATTCGATGCCTATTAACACTTCGTTCTTCCAACTAAAACTCGCTCACTTCAATGTTGTAAACGCTCAATTATTGAACTTTTCTCGCGCATATCTTGTATTCAGCTAGATATTCTTGTAATTTTAACTGACCAATCAATCGGTCAGCCTTCGAATTTAAGGAATACTATGAGTCATAATCTAGACCTTGAACCAAACACGTCGAACATCAACGACATGGATCAAATGTTCAACCGACAAAAAGATCACTACCGTAATAATGTTAATCCGTCGCTTGAGCAGAGAATAAAAGATCTCTCGGAATTAAAAGCGTTGCTAATGCGCTACCAAGGGCAATTGATTGATGCGGTGTCTGAAGATTATGGTCATCGCGCAAAACACGACAGCTTGATTGCTGATATCACCCCTTCTCTTCACCAAATTAATTACAGTGATAAGAACCTTAAGAAGTGGTTGAAGCCATCTCGTAGAAAAGCAGGCTTGATGCTGACACCAGCGAAGATCACTGTTCACTATCAACCGGTAGGCGTTGTGGGCATTATCGTTCCTTGGAACTTTCCTATAATGCTCTCTTTAGGCCCTCTCATCACTGCATTAGCGGCGGGCAACACTGCAATGCTCAAGATGTCCGAGTTTACTCCTGCGACCAATCGAGTTTTGAAAGCAATGTTGGCTGAAGGCTTTAGTGAAGATCAGGTTGCGATCATCGAAGGAGAAGCTGACGTTTCCGCGAAATTTAGCCAACTGCCGTTTGACCATATCCTATTCACAGGCTCGACCTCTGTGGGTAAGCACGTAATGAGAGCAGCAGCCGACAACTTGACGCCAGTGACTTTAGAATTGGGCGGCAAATCTCCAACGATTATTGCCCCTGACTTTGATATCGCTGACGCCGTTGAGCGTATCCTGTTTGCAAAAAGCTTAAATGCTGGCCAGATTTGTGTAGCGCCTGATTACATCTTATTGCCACGAGAAAAAGTCGATGCGTTCATCACAGCTTATAAGCAATACTTCAAAAAGCTGTATAAAGCAGGCATTGAGAGCAAAGACTTAACTTCAGTGATCGATATGCGTCAATACAATCGCTTGAAGGGTGTGATTACAGATGCGCAATCGAAAGGCGCAGTTGTTCACACGGTAACCGAACAAGCACAAGACGATGTGAACCATAGAATGACACCGCATCTTCTAACCGAAGTGAACGACGACATGGTCGCAATGCAAGAAGAACTGTTTGGCCCAGTTCTGCCTATCGTGCCTTATGATTCTATTGAAGAAGCGATCAACTACATCACGGCAAGAGAACGTCCACTTGCTTTGTACCTGATGAGTCATGATAAGCAGACCCAAGACCAGTTCTTATCGAACACACATTCTGGCGGTGTTTGTATTAACGACTCTCTAGTGCATGTGGCAGCAGAAGATGCACCGTTCGGTGGCATTGGCCCTTCAGGCATGGGACACTACCACGGCATTGAAGGCTTCAAGACCTTTAGCCATGCTAAAACCGTTCTAAGCAGAGGCAAAATTAACTTCACCAAGTTAATGCACCCTCCTTACAATAACCCAATTAAAAAGCTTCTGTTCAAAGTACTAAATAGATGATTACAAAAAGGCAAAAAATCTTAGATGCTGCGCTCTTACTCTTCTCTCAGCAAGGGCTAGAGGGCACATCTACCGGACAAATAGCGAAAACGGCAGGCGTAGCGAAAGCGACACTGTTTCACCACTTCGAGAATAAGTCGCTGTTAATTGATGAACTATTTCGCGAACTGAAACTTGAGCTATTCACTACGCTGGCTAAACACACAGATGTCTCTGAACAAGATCGCTATCAAGCATTAAAGTTCATGTGGATCACAGGGCTTGAGTGGGCGTTAGAAAATCCAGTTGCGATGAAGTTCTTCACCAATGTTCATTTCGATCCGACGACTCAAACTCGAGAAGTTATCGTCTCACAGATGTTCGCATCGCTAGATGAAATCGTTTTGAAAGGACAAGAAGCCGGTGAGCTGATGGTGTTAGACATCAGCCTTGTTAGGCACTTCATCCACAGCCACTTTTTGATTTGTGCAAACTGGTTGATTGAGCAGAATGAGTTACCACCAGAGCAGTCAGCCAAGTACATTAGCGATAGCTTTGACATGTGCTGGCGTGCTGTCGGCGGACAAAACCTGTAATTTCCAAATTCTTTGAAGCTCTTGCTTTCAAAGAACACTCTAAAGCGCCTCATGGTTATATCTATATAGGCATGAGGCGCTTTAATTATTTGGATACATTTTAATCACATCACTATATTGACTTTAAGCACCCTCTTTCAGTAACATCCCACCATCATTTCAAAAGAGAATAACGCCATAATGAAGTACTAACATCCTGACATCCGATTTATTTTTATAAAAATCATTTGGACACTCGGGGTTAGTGGGCGTTACTTCGTCATCTATTTTCGCGACAAATCAAGTTCTTAAAGATCCGTTTTTTGACAACATGTATCTTGCAGAACTGTACCTCAAAGACAGAAATTATCTCAGCGCAGCTTTTCTATCTTTGATTGGTCATCTACCTAAGTAACGTCTTGGCGACCTATTCTTAGACTCCTATGTTGGAGTCTATGTAGAAAAGCGCCTCACCCCTTTTACTCGTTTACACGTAAAGGGAGGTATTTTTATGCCTACTATATTAGCCAACAATCTCTCATTCCAGCTCGATACTGGTGAGTGGTTATTCAAAGACATCACCTTTAGTTTGAGCAGTCGTCTGACAGGCTTAGTCGGAAGAAATGGGGCTGGAAAGTCACTACTGCTTTAGTTACTGGTCGGGAAAACACAACCCACATCAGGCAGTATTTCCAGACAAGGCTCGATCGGCTTTTACTCCCAGTTACCTTCAAAGCTATTAGATAGCACAACCAGCATTGCTGACTTCTTAGGGATCACCGAAAAGTTAGACGCATTACACGCCATAGAACAAGGCAGCTGCGAACTTCAGCACTTCAATATCGTTGGCGAGGATTGGGATTTACAAGCGAACACGAAGCAACTTTTAGCCACATTGAAAATAACCAGTGGGTTGACCACACCGTGCCATACATTGAGTGGTGGGCAACTCGCCCTTTTACAGCTTCATCGTTTATTCGTATCAAACCACGACATACTGATTCTCGACGAACCTTCAAACCATTTGGATAGCGACGGACGCAATTGGTTACTAGAACAGTGCCAGTTGTTTGAAGGCAAAGTGCTTGTCGTCAGTCACGATCGAAGTTTGTTGAGACACATGGAAGGGATCTATCACCTCAACAATTTGGGCATGCGTTTCTATAAAGGGAATTACGATGATTACTTCACGCAAATGTCGAGTCAAAGTGAAGCACTGGACAAGCAGATAACGCATCACCAATCGGAGAAGAAACGACTCGAGCGCCAAGCTCAGACTAACAAGGAAAAAGCTCAACAACGTGAGTCTCAAGGTAACCGACTCCGAAAGTCGGGTAGCCAACCCAAGATATTATTGGATGCCATGAAAGATAAAGCAGGACGAACCCAAGGTGCATCGGCAACAAGCCACAAGCACTTAAAGGATCAAGAACAGCAAGAGCAACTGAAGCCGCAAGCGTTGTACCTACAACAAGCGAATAGTTCTAAAAAACACTCACTATTAACCATTGAAGAGTGTCGCCTGAGTTTTGGTTCTGGTGCTCCTATTAGCTTCTCTCTATCACAAGGGGAACGATGTTATCTAACTGGGGCTAATGGGTGCGGAAAATCGACACTGTTAAAAGCCATTCACGGCCAACACTCGAACTATATCGGATCCATTAAGCGCTTAGGGGCGACCGTATACTTGGATCAACACTTTGGCTTATTAGACACCAACGACACCATGTTCGATAGCTTGATGACACACAGCTTTGGGTTAACAGAAAGTGACGCACGAACCTTGCTCGCTGGAATAGGGTTCAGGCGAGACTCCGTATACCGAAAAGTGGCTCATTTAAGTGGTGGTGAAAAAATGAAACTGGCGATGTTGATCGTTAGCCATAAGCAAGACACCCCACTTCTATTACTCGATGAACCGGACAACCACCTAGACATCGACTCAAAGCAAATATTGGCGTCCGCTTTACGTGAATACCAAGGTGCATTTATCTTAGTGAGTCATGACAGCGACTTTGTTGAGGAGGTCGGTGTCAGCCAAAACCATATGCGACTTTAACCTTTGTAAAATCGTTCACTTAGTTTAGTTAAGCGAGCATCGTTCCGGTACTCGCCTTTCTCGATTGAGACAAGTAAACTACGCGCCTCAAACATCTATTCATAAGGCTAAGGTTTGCATACTCTAGAACAACTAAAATCAGGGCAACTAAACGGTATTAAACGCTTAAAACTGTCAGAAGGCCTCACTGAGTTTCCTTTAGAGATCTTGGAACTTGCTGATTCTCTTGAGATTCTAGACCTCTCAGGTAACCAACTGTCAGATTTACCAGAAGAGCTATCACAGCTGACTAACCTGCGTATTATCTTCGCGTCGAATAACCTGTTCACGCACCTGCCTGATGTTCTGGGGTCACTTCCTAAGCTCGAAATGGTTGGCTTCAAAACCAACCAAATCAAAACCGTTAGCGAACAGTCTCTGCCTACTCAATTACGTTGGTTGATCCTGACAGACAATGCAATCGAGGTTCTCCCTCACTCGTTGGGTGAAAGACCACGCCTGCAAAAGCTCGCATTGGCAGGTAACAAGATTCGCGTTTTGCCAGAAAGCATGGAAAACCTATCAAACCTTGAACTGGTTCGTCTGTCTGCAAACCAACTGACTGAATTCCCAGAGTTCCTTATCAAGCTACCAAAACTGGCTTGGTTAGCGTTTGCGGGTAACCCGTTTTGCAAACATCCAAGCAGCTTAGATAGCGTGCCTGCAGTAAGCTTACAATGCTACTCACTCAATCAAGTCCTAGGCCAAGGCGCGTCTGGTGTAATTTCTCATGCTAACTGGTTAAATGGTGACTTTGATTTCCCACAAGAAGTGGCGGTTAAAGTATTCAAAGGCGAAGTAACAAGCGACGGTTACCCACACGATGAACTCGAAGCGTGCCTTCAAGCAGGTCATCATAGCAACCTAGTGAAGTCTATCGCTCAAGTTGATGAAGAGAACTACCTAGCATTGGTGATGGAGCTTATCCCGAGCAACTATTACAACCTAGGCTTGCCCCCTACTCTTGAAAGTTGTACTCGCGACACATTCAACGAAGACTTCGAGCTTTCAATTACTCAAATCAACAGCATTACCAAACAAATGATTGATGTGTTTGAACACCTTCATGCCAATAAAGTTTGTCACGGTGACTTGTATGCGCACAACACCCTAGTCAATGAGCAAGGCCAAATGATCTTTGGCGATTTTGGAGCAGCGACTATCTACGGTTACCTAACAGAAGAGCAGCAACAAGGCATTCGACAAATCGAAGCTCGCGCTCTCAAGTACTTTATTGAAGACCTATTGACCGTATGTGCAAAGCAAGACCAAGACAGCGAGCTTTATACTAAACTGGCGAACTTCGAAGCTTAATAGTTCATTGTTCAGAAGTACTCGGTCGAATTGAAAACAACAAAGCCAACATCACTGTTGGCTTTTTATTTGCTCATAAAACGAATCAGCGTTTAGCTTTCAACTTGAACAAGCTTCAAGTACGAATGTAGCTCACCGTTCTTATACTCAACCGCAGAGTGGATATTGAGGTCTTTACACGCGACAACATCAAACTGGTAACGATTGTCACCTTTATTGATTTCGACTTGCAGCAACCCGCTTTTCAGCAACCAATGACCTTCGGTTTCAAATCGGTCAAACAAACGATATTCCGTTAGACTACCATCAGAATGAAAGTGAACCTCGGTAATGTACCCTGCTGGGCAACTTTTTACCCAAGTCCGCCCTAATACATCTTCTTCAACAAAGTTTCTTTTGCTCTCGCACCATTTTAAATAATCGGTACTCTCACTCAGATCACTATCAAGGTCATTTTTAGACAGTAACTTTTGGTCTTGTTGTTCACGACAGTAAAGCTGAAGCAGTGTCTGCTGGTTATTACTCATTAATCGCCATCCCTAGCCAGTCAATCCAATCCAATCCAATCCAATCCAATCCAATCCAATAAGGCTTAAGCTACCAACTCATAAGAGACAACATAAAGCTCAGAGATCCCTGGGTAGATATCTTGAATCACACCCTTCAGAACTTCTAGCGTCATGTTCTCTTGCTGAGCATGGAACTCACCTAATTCGTCAAACAGGATTGGTTCAACGCTAATGATCTTAAGATTACAGAATACACGTCCCTGCTCTAGCGTTGATACTTCTACAACACTGCCCGGCTGGTAATCGCGCTCAGATTCATCACGAATCGTAATGGTCTTTTTGCCTGAAAGGATATCGGCTTCAAAACGTTCGAAGAACGTCATAGTAGTAGGTGCGGTCATTTATCTCGGTCGCTTAACATTTAAAGGTTAGGTAGATGTTTATATACCAGAATGCTTGTTCAAGCGAATAAAAATTAGATGCGAGATGCGAGATGCGAGATGCGAGATGCGAGATGCGAGATGCGAGATGCGAGATGCGAGAGAATATGGCAGAGCCAAATAGCAGGCAATAAAAAAGGAGAACCGAAGTTCTCCTTTTCTTAAACCTTTAAGCTAACTCTAAATTATAGAGATGCTTTCGCTTTTTCAACTAGAACAGCAAATGCTGCTTTGTCGAATACTGCGATGTCAGCAAGAATCTTACGGTCGATCTCGATAGATGCTTTCTTAAGGCCATTAATGAAACGGCTGTAAGATAGACCATTTTGACGAGATGCCGCATTGATACGTGCAATCCAAAGTTGACGGAATTGACGTTTCTTGTTGCGACGGTCACGGTAAGCGTATTGACCAGCTTTGGTAACTGCTTGGAAAGCTACGCGGTAAACACGTGAACGTGCTCCGTAGTAACCTTTAGCTTGTTTTAGAACTTTCTTATGACGTGCACGAGCTTGTACACCACGTTTTACGCGAGGCATTATGCTTCTCCTAAACTAAACGAATTTATAAACTAAAAAGAATTAAGCGTATGGCATCATACGTAGAACTGCAGCCACTTCACATTTTGGAAGGATTGAGTTCGGACGAAGCTGACGCTTGTTCTTAGTAGTACGCTTAGTCAGGATGTGACGTTTACCAGCGT
The DNA here is from genome assembly GCF_057785895.1 of Vibrio sp. QJM3NY_39. NCBI lineage: Bacteria > Pseudomonadati > Pseudomonadota > Gammaproteobacteria > Vibrionales > Vibrionaceae > Vibrio > Vibrio sp. QJM3NY_39. Next base: position 2,118,596 of record NZ_CM173505.1, read on the forward strand.
GCTTAAACTTAATACCACCAGCAGTTTTCTGGAAACGCTTAGCAGCACCTTTGTTGGTTTTCATCTTAGGCATGATGAATAACTCCGCATTGTTGAGTTGTTAATAACATAGTAATTAGGGCGAATAAAACCCTACAGCCTATGGCTGCAAGGTTTAATTACTTGTAAAGCCGTTAATTACTTCTTTTTAGGGGCCAACACCATGATCATCTGGCGACCTTCAATTCTCGTTGGGAAAGATTCGACAACTGCAAATTCTTCAGTATCGATTTTCAAACGATTAAGAACGTCAACACCGATTTCTTGGTGAGCCATTTCGCGGCCACGGAAGCGAATTGTTACCTTCACTTTGTTGCCGTCTTCAAGGAAACCAGTCAGGTTGCGTAGTTTTACCTGATAGTCTCCAATATCAGTTCCAGGTCGGAATTTAATTTCCTTGATCTGAACCTGCTTTTGCTTTTTCTTCTGCTCTTTCGCAGCTTTGCTCTTCTCGAAGAGGAACTTACCGTAGTCCATCACACGACAAACTGGCGGCTCGGCGTTAGGGCTGATCTCTACGAGATCCATACCAGCTTCATTTGCAGCTTCCATCGCTTCAGCGATTGTTACTACACCAACAGCTTCGCCGTCTGCGCCAGTTAGACGCACTTCACGAACGCCACGAATGTCACCGTTTAAACGGTGCTGGTTTTGTTTGGCCGGTTGTTGGCCACGTCTTCCGCCTTTAATAGCTATTCCTCCAGATTGAGCTTACGGTTTGAAACCTCGGCTTGGATGTATGAAATAAAGTCATCCACTTTAAATTTACCAAGGTCCTTACCTTTACGTGTACGTACTGCTATTTCGCCGGCTTCCATTTCTTGGTCACCACACACAAGCATGAACGGTACACGTTTCAAAGTATGTTCGCGGATTTTAAAGCCAATCTTCTCATTTCTCAAGTCTGCTTTGACTCTAAATCCACTTTTTTGCAGTTTTTTCGCAATTTCTTGTACATATTCAGACTGTTTGTCCGTAATGCCCATAACAATTGCTTGTTCTGGCGCCAACCACGTTGGGAAGAAGCCAGCGTATTCTTCAATAAGAATACCGATGAAGCGTTCTAGTGAACCTAAAATCGCGCGGTGGATCATAACTGGCGTGTGACGCTCGTTATCTTCACCTACGTAAGTTGCACCTAAACGTTCTGGTAATGCAAAATCGAGCTGCACTGTACCACATTGCCATGCGCGGTCCAAACAATCATGCAAAGTAAATTCAATCTTAGGTCCGTAGAACGCACCCTCGCCTTCTTGAATCTCGTATGCAATGTTCATTGCCTCTAGCGCTTGCTTAAGGTCAGCCTCTGCACGGTCCCACATTTCGTCTGAACCTACACGTTGTTCTGGACGAGTAGATAGCTTAACAACAATGCTATCGAAGCCGAAAGTTGTGTAAGTATCGTAAACCATTTCAATACAAGCTTTCACTTCTTGTTGAACTTGGTCTTCAGTACAGAATACGTGAGCATCATCTTGAGTGAAGCCACGAACACGCATAATGCCGTGAAGTGCGCCAGACGGCTCGTTACGGTGACATGAGCCGAACTCAGCCATACGTAGCGGAAGATCACGGTAAGATTTCAAACCTTGGTTAAAGATTTGAACGTGACCAGGACAGTTCATTGGCTTGATCGCGTATTCACGGTTCTCTGAAGAAGTAGTGAACATCGCTTCAGCGTACTTATCCCAGTGACCAGAGCGTTCCCAAAGAACACGGTCCATCATTAATGGGCCTTTTACTTCTTGGTAATCGTACTCAGTCAGCTTCTGACGAATAAATACTTCTAGCTCACGGAAGATAGTCCAACCGTTGTGATGCCAGAACACCATGCCTGGTGCTTCTTGCTGCATGTGGAATAGATCTAAGTGCTTACCGATTTTACGGTGATCACGCTTAGCCGCTTCTTCTAGGCGCACTAGGTGAGCCTTAAGTGCTTTCTTGTCGTGGAATGCAGTGCCGTAGATACGTTGAAGCATCTTGTTGTCACTGTTACCACGCCAGTAAGCACCCGCTACGTTAAGTAGTGTGAAGTGTTGGCAGAAACCCATATGTGGAACGTGTGGACCACGACACATATCGATGTATTCTTCATGATGGTACAGGCCTGGACGATCGTCTTTAGAAACGTTCTCATCCAAGATTTCGATTTTGTAAGTCTCGCCGCGAGCTTCGAATGCGTCACGCGCTTCCTGCCAGCTAACTTTCTTCTTAACAACCTGATACTTGGTCTTCGCTAGCTCTTTCATACGCTTTTCAATCTTTTCTAGATCTTCTTGCGTTAGAGAGTGCTCAAGGTCGATATCGTAGTAGAAACCGTTATCGATGGTAGGACCGATCGCCATTTTCGCTTCTGGAAAAAGCTGCTTAATCGCGTGACCTAAAAGGTGAGCACAAGAGTGACGAACGATCTCAAGACCATCAACTTCATCTTTAGCTGTGATGATTTCTAGACTTGCATCGTTTTCGATAAGATCACAAGCATCAACACGCTCGCCGTCTACACGACCAGCAATGGTTGCTTTCGCAAGACCAGGACCGATTGATAGGGCAACATCTAGAGTTGATACAGGGTTGTCAAATTGACGCTGACTACCGTCAGGAAGAGTAATAATTGGCATTATTTGTCCTTTACAGTGGTGTTGCACACCAAGCAACACATGAAAATATTTAATATATGTTTTTCAACCAACAAGTATGTTGATCGGAGATATATGCATAATAAAGATACCCACATAAAAGCAAATACAGATGCCCCATTTGTGAGTAGCCGAACATTGTAACGAAATTATATGAAATGACAATGTTAGTCCCACAGCGCCACAAAAACTACATAACTTAAATGTATCTTCTATATAGGACCTTCTAACACCCTAAGCTAACGTTCAATGATTGGTTCTTTGTCTTTATTTACAAACAAAAAAGCCGAACGGTTAAGTTCGGCTATAGAAATCGTACTATCTTGTCTCTATTAATAGAAAGAGTAACTACTAACAGAGAGAGCAACTACGCACTCATGATTCTTGAGACTGCGTTGCGAATGTCTGAATCGGCTGCGTTCGCAGGCAAGCTGAATGAGATGTATTGGTCGCCGCGAAAGCTCATTGAGCGGTCGATTTCTGCTAGGCAGTGAACCATTGAACCTTCAACGATGAATGACAGTTCTATCTCTTTTTTGTTCATGAAACCACCACTGCGAAATTCAATCTCTTGGTAACAGCCCGAACGAGAAGCAAAGCTGTTGCCTTTTAAGAAACCCTTCTCTACGTCTGCTTTCACCATGGCCATGCCCGATGCCTCAACACCTTGGATGATTTTAGCAACTGTTGGCAGTGGGTGTACGGAGATAAAGTCACGGTCTTTAGGGTCGATCGCGAAGCCGATATCTAGGTTGGTTTCAACCCACACATGACATTGGTTCATTTGTGCGTTCAACGCGGTGACTGGCGTTTCATCATTTAACTTGAGACGGAATAGCACCAGTTTGGTTTCGCCCGGTTGGATAACGAAAGGTTCTACGGCTTGAATGCAACCCAGTGAAAAGGTTTCGTAACTGGTGCTATCTTCTGTTTCTACTTTAACTTCTGTGTTGAGAACCAAGTTGATCAGGTCGATTTGTTGCTCAACGTCACCACCAACAATGTGAACATTGCCAGACAACTCTCCACCTTGGAAAACTTCAATATTATCTAAGACAGTATCAACCTTTGCTGCACCGATGCCCAACGAAGCCTTTAATTTCTTAAACATATTACTTCCCTTTCTAATTATCTGATTTACTAATAGTTATTGCGTGACAATTTGCGACACTTGCCTCACAGAATCAAGCAATTTGCCCCATCTATGTTGAATAAGGTCACATTGCCCGAGGAAATGTTGAAATCGTGAAAAATTCCGTTACTCTATTTGTATAGTCAAATAAGGTTTCATTATGTCGAAAGCGCCGCTCTACCTTCAGATAAAACAATTCATAGACGATAATATCACCAGTGGTCACTGGCCTGTGGGTTACCAGATAACCACAGAGCTAGAACTCACCGAGCAGTTCAAAGTGAGTCGAATGACTGTAAATAAAGCCATTCGAGATCTGGTGTCTGAAGGTAAGCTCATTAGGAAGCCAAGGCTGGGGACGTTCGTTTGTGAACCAGACGAAAAAGCGCAATCTCCCCTACTTGATATCAACAACATCGCGCAAGAGATCAAAGACCGAGGCCAAACGTATGCTAGTCAAGTTATCAAGCACAAGAGCATCAAGGCTGATGAAAGCACCGCCACACGGTTAGGTGTCATGATCAATGCCGAAGTATTCTATAGTGAAATCATCCACTTTGCTGACAACATACCGATTCAATTGGAAGCACGCTGGGTGAATTCTCAAGCCGCTCCAAAATATCTAGAGCAAGACTTTTCAACCTCGACACCTAATGAATACCTTTCAAAAAGCTGCCCGTTAAGTGCTATAGAGCACACGGTTGAAGCCATTATCCCAGACTTGCAAATCAGAACATCACTAAAGCTTTCTGAATCAGAGCCTTGCCTTCTTTTGAATAGAAGAACATGGAGCAAAGAACGCCTCATCAGCTTTGCATTGCTCTACCATCCTGGTTCTAAGTACAAATTAAGCTCCAAGATACTTCTAGATTAAAGAACATCATCCTGATCGCCGATCACATTTTTGCAACATCAACTTGATTCGGGTCAGCGTTTAGCCTATTTATTTGTATATACATTTAATGTTTAGCAAAGATCTAGGTGATTATGAATTTGATCCTCAAAAACGCACGAGTGGTCTCCATGAGTTCGGGAGCCGATGGTTATCAGCCTTCTTCCCCTCAAGATATCTTTATCGAAGACGGTAAGATCGTGTCCATATCTTGTTCAAACCAAAGCGCACTTGCTTCTGAATTAGAACAAGTAAGTGTTGATGGTTCTTTGGATTACGTCACCTATGACTGCAAAAACAAGCTAGTAACACCTGGGTTAATTGATTGCCATACTCATCTCGTATTTGCGGGTAATCGCGCCAACGAGTTTGAGCTGCGTTTGAATGGTGTGTCTTACACCGACATCGCCAAGCAAGGCGGTGGCATTCTAGCGACAGTCACTGCAACACGCGCAGCGCAAGAATCCGAACTGGTTGAAATGGCCTTGCCGAGACTTGATGGTCTGCTAAGAAGTGGCGTAACCAGCATCGAAGTAAAATCTGGCTATGGTTTAACACTTGAAGATGAGCTCAAGATGCTGCGTGCAGCCAAAGCGTTAGAGAATCATCGCCGTATTAAGATCACGACCACTCTCCTTGCTGCCCATGCTATTCCACCAGAATATAAAGCGAAACCGGACAGCTATATCGATCTGGTTTGCCAAGAGATCATTCCTAAAGCTGCAGAGCAAGGACTCGCCGATGCAGTTGACGTGTTCTGCGAATCTATCGGCTTCAATCTAGAACAAACCGAACGTGTATTTGCAGCAGCCCAAGAACACGGGCTCGCGATTAAAGGCCACACTGAACAACTTTCGAATATGGGTGGCAGTGCGCTTGCAGCAAAATACAGCGCACTCTCTGTTGACCATGTTGAATACCTTGATGAAATCGGAGTCAAAGCACTGGCGAAATCAGGCACAGTTGCCACTTTACTTCCCGGTGCTTTCTATTTCCTTAAAGAGACTCAACAGCCGCCAGTCGCCCTGCTTCGCGAACACAACATTCCAATGGCGATCGCGACCGACTTAAACCCCGGTACTTCTCCCTTTGCTGATTTAACACTGATGATGAACATGAGCTGCACCCTATTTGGCACAACGCCTGAAGAAGCGCTACGCGGTGTGACTTGTCATGCTGCGGCTGCTATTGGCGACTCACAAACTAGAGGCAAAATTGAAGTTGGTTATGCCGCTGATTTAGCTATCTGGAATATCGAGCACCCTGCCGATTTAAGCTATCAAGTCGGTGTTCCTCATCTTCATAAACGCATTGTTAATGGCGAGGTGTGTCATATGACTCAATCTAAGTCCAACAGCATTCAAAAGAACGCAGAAACCGTACATAACTTTGTGTGGACGGGACGCAATGACCTTGAAGATGGCGCACTCGGCACACGCGTACATCACGTTACTAAACAAGTGCAAAGTAGTGATTTAAGTAACGAGCTTACTGATGGCGCTATCGCTTTGGTCGGCTTTGCCAGCGATGCAGGCGTTGCAAGAAACAAAGGACGCGTAGGCGCGAAACAAGCCCCCAACCTGATTCGCCAAGCGTTGGCTAATATGGCTTGGCACAGTGACGCTCACATCGCAGACCTTGGTGATATCGAGTGCAATGATGGCCAACTTGAAGTCAGTCAAAAACAGTGTGCTTCTGTGATTGCCAATGCTTTAGCAACCAACAAAGTGATTACCCTTGGCGGTGGTCACGAAGTTGCTTGGGCATCGTTCCAAGGCCTCGCTGAACATTTACATAAAGTGGAAAACCTAGATAAAGCAGAACGTCTTGATAAAGATCAGCCAGAACAGAAACCTAAGATCGGCATCGTTAACTTTGATGCTCACTTTGATCTTCGTGAATTTGAAAGCGACATTGCAGATGTTAAACCCAGTTCAGGTACGCCTTTTAATCAGATCAGCGATTACTGCCACAAACATCAATGGCCATTCCAATACGCTTGCCTTGGCGTGAGTGCCGCTAGTAATACCAAAGCGCTGTTTAATAAAGCTGACCAACTGGGCGTTTGGTATGAACACGACCGCAACATGACCCAAGTTAACCAAGTCGCTCAACTCATTAAGTTGCAAAAATTCATCACTGAGTGTGATTACCTCTATCTCACTATTGATCTTGATGTGTTCCCCGCTGCGACTGCACCGGGCGTAAGTGCACCAGCGGCAAGAGGCGTGAGCTATGAAGCACTCGCTCCTTTTCTAGAACAGATTTTCCAACACAGTGAAAAACTCATTATCGCGGACATTGCAGAATACAACCCAGACTACGACATCGATGGCCAAACGGCTCGGTTGGCGGCACGTTTGTGTTGGGATATAGCCAGTGCAATGGCCAGCGACTAATCCAGCTATACCGATAACTACAACTACAACTACAACGATATAACGTGAAACAGAAGGAATTCCAAAATGACGGAACACCACAACAGTGACCCTCGTCTCGACACGACTCGCGAAATTCGCGCACCTCATGGCACCACTTTGCGCGCTAAATCTTGGTTAACAGAAGCACCACTGCGTATGCTGATGAATAACCTAGACCCTGATGTGGCAGAACACCCACATGCACTGGTTGTGTATGGTGGTATTGGTCGCGCTGCGCGTGATTGGAAATGTTATGACAAGATTGTTGAAGTATTAGAGCGTTTAGAAGACGACCAAACGTTACTTGTTCAATCAGGTAAACCTGTGGGCGTGTTCCCGACTCATAAAAACGCACCTCGCGTACTGATCGCGAATTCTAACCTTGTTCCACACTGGGCGAACTGGGAGCACTTCAACGAGCTCGATAAAGAAGGCTTGATGATGTACGGCCAAATGACAGCAGGCAGCTGGATCTACATTGGCTCTCAAGGCATCGTTCAAGGTACTTACGAAACATTTGTTGCAATCGCGAAGAAGCACTTCCAAGGCGAAGCAAACGGCAAATGGGTTCTTACTGGTGGCCTTGGCGGTATGGGTGGGGCTCAACCTCTTGCTGCAACAATGGCAGGTTTCTCGATGATTGCGGTTGAATGTGATGAATCACGAATCGATTATCGCTTGCGTACTGGTTATGTCGACAAAAAAGCCACCAGCATCGATGAAGCAATGGCAATGATTAAAGAATCAGACACGCCAATCTCTGTTGGCCTATTAGGCAACGCTGCTGATGTATTCCCAGAGTTAGTTGAACGCAACATCACGCCTGACGTAGTGACTGACCAAACCTCTGCCCACGATCCACTGAACGGCTACTTACCTCAAGGTTGGACAATGGAAAAAGCGGCTCAAGAACGTTTAGCTGATGAAGCGAAAGTAGTGAAAGCCGCTAAGCAATCTATGGCGATTCAAGTACAAGCCATGCTAGATCTTCAATACCGTGGCGCTGCGACTGTAGATTACGGCAACAACATTCGCCAAATGGCACTTGAAGAAGGCGTAGAAAACGCATTTGATTTCCCAGGTTTCGTTCCTGCTTATATTCGTCCTTTATTCTGTGAAGGCATCGGTCCATTCCGTTGGGCTGCTCTTTCTGGCGATCCAGAGGACATCTACAAAACAGATCAAAAAGTAAAAGAACTGATTCCAGACAACCCACATCTACACAATTGGCTAGACATGGCGCGTGAACGCATTCAGTTCCAAGGTTTACCAGCTCGTATCTGTTGGGTGGGCTTGAAAGACCGTGAACGTTTGGGCCAAGCATTCAATGAAATGGTGAAAAATGGTGAACTGAAAGCACCAGTTGTTATTGGTCGTGACCACCTAGATTCAGGTTCTGTTGCAAGCCCTAACCGCGAAACAGAAGGCATGATGGATGGATCAGATGCCGTATCAGATTGGCCACTATTGAACGCTCTGTTAAATACTGCAGGCGGCGCAACATGGGTTTCTCTCCACCATGGTGGCGGCGTTGGCATGGGCTTCTCACAACACTCAGGTATGGTGATTTGTTGTGACGGCAGTGAAGATGCATCACAACGTATTGCTCGTGTACTTCACAATGACCCGGCAACTGGCGTTATGCGTCATGCTGATGCGGGTTACGATATTGCCAAGCAGTGTGCTAAAGAGCAGATGCTTGATTTACCTATGCTAAACGAAGAACTTCGTCGCCTTTAATGTCTGGAGAAAACATGTTGAATTTATTACTTAAACCAGGACTTCTTGGCCTACCTGAACTGCGTAAGATTAGCCGTAGCCCTGTAAACTTATCGCTCGATCCTGCAGCCATTCCTGATATTGAAGCGAGCATGCACGTTGTCGAACAAGTGATTGCTGAAGATCGTACTGTGTATGGCATCAACACGGGTTTTGGCTTGCTAGCAAATACCAAAATTGCGCCTGAAGATCTCGAAGTACTGCAGAAAAGTATCGTACTTTCTCACGCGGCGGGCATTGGCAAATTCATGTCTGATGAAACTGTGCGTTTGATGATGGTGCTCAAGATTAACAGCTTGTCTCGTGGCTATTCAGGTATCCGACTCAAGGTCATCAACGCTCTTATCGATCTAGTGAACGCACAAGTTTACCCATGTGTTCCACAGAAAGGATCAGTTGGTGCATCTGGAGATCTCGCTCCCCTTGCACACATGAGTACCGTTCTGCTAGGTGAAGGCCAAGCACGTCACAACGGAAAAATCATCACAGGCTTAGAAGCAATGCAAATCGCTGGCTTGGAGCCTATCACACTAGCACCTAAAGAAGGTTTGGCGCTGTTAAACGGCACACAAGCATCAACCGCCTTTGCATTAGAAGGTCTGTTCGCAGCTGAAGACTTGTTTGCGTCTGCAACCGTGTGTGGTGCGATGTCTGTAGAAGCAGCGCTAGGTAGTCGTCGTCCGTTTGACCCTCGTATACACCGCGTTCGTGGTCATCGTGGCCAAATGGATGCAGCACTTGCTTACCGTCACATGCTTGATCAAAAGAGTGAGATTGGTGAATCACACACTTGTTGTGAAAAGGTTCAAGACCCTTATTCGCTGCGTTGCCAGCCTCAAGTTATGGGGGCGTGTTTACAGCAGATTCGTAATTCAGCAGAAACCTTAAACATTGAAGCAAATGCCGTATCCGACAACCCACTTGTTTTTGCTGAAGACGGTGACATCATTTCAGGTGGTAACTTCCACGCCGAACCCGTCGCAATGGCAGCCGATAACCTTGCATTGGCAATCGCCGAGATAGGTAGTTTGTCAGAGCGAAGAATGGCACTGCTGATTGATAGCGCGCTAAGTAAACTTCCACCTTTCTTGGTCGATAACGGCGGCGTGAACTCAGGCTTTATGATTGCTCAAGTAACATCAGCAGCATTAGCAAGTGAGAACAAAACCTTGGCTCATCCGGCGTCAATAGATAGCCTACCAACTTCTGCAAACCAAGAAGACCACGTATCGATGGCCACCTTCGCAGCACGCAGGCTTAGATACATGGCCGAAAATACACGAGGGATTTTGGCCGTAGAATATTTAGCTGCAGCACAAGGGTTAGACTTCCGAGCGCCAAACCTTTCGTCTCCTCGCGTAGAAGAGGCGAAACAAATTCTGCGTGAGAAGGTCAGCTTCTACGACAAAGATCGCTACTTCTCACCTGATATTGAACAAGCGAATCTGTTACTTAAGTTGTCCGTTCATAACCATCTAATGCCAGAAGGCACTCTGTGTAGTTTTTAAAGCAAAAACACTCTAAACAACACCTCTTAAAGTGTTGTATAAACAAGGGCTATTAATTAGCCCTTGTTGCATTGAGTCAAAGACCATACCCTCTTAAAAATCGTCACATACCATCCAACGCATTTATCTAATTGACTGATATATAAACAAAGTTAACTGGATAGACCATTAGATCGAAGTTAGTTAGCTATAATCCACGCCAGATTTGATGACTAATAGCGATACTATGTTTCTGACACCTTACTTTTCAACTGAAGACAATCAATTTCAATTCACTCGTGAACAGGCTAGCCACTTTGCTAAAAAAGTAGCCGCTGACTTCAACCCAATTCACGATGAAGACAACAAGCGCTTCTGCGTGCCTGGCGATCTTTTGTTTGCAGTACTTCTGCAAAAAGAAGGCATCAGCCAAAAAATGCGTTTTGATTTTTCAGGTATGGTGGGTAACGGTATTGCGCTAAGCGTTGACAACAAGTGTGAGAAAGAAAGCTCACTGGTTGACGAGAAAGGCAAAGAGTACCTACACATGTCTTGTGAAGGTGAAAAGAGCCACGATCAAGCGTTCATTGAGCACGTAGTAACAAACTACGTCAAGTTCTCTGGTATGAACTTCCCACATATCATGGTTCCTCTTATGGAAGAGCAACAGATGATGATCAACTGCCAACGTCCTCTTGTTATTTACGAGAGCATGGAAGTTGAGTTTACTCGCCTAGACCTATCTCACCCAGAAGTTGAATTCTCAGGTGCAACTTTTGATGTTGAAGGCAAGCGTGGCATCGTGACATTGAACTTTGATTTCAAAGAAGACGGCGAAGTAGTCGGTAAAGGCGTAAAACGCATGGTAGCAAGTGGCCTTAAGCCATACGACCAAGCTTCTGTCGACGACCTAGTAAACCGCTTCAACGAGCGTAAAGAGATGTTTCTAGCTCAGTTTGCAGCTGCCGCTTAATCAGCATCCTTATTTACACATCTCGATGTAAATAAGCTCTAGAATAAGATCAATAAAGCCCAGCTTGATATCCTCAAGCTGGGCTTTTTTAGTACGATCCCTGACTACACGAAGACACTCAAGCCTGCACTCAAGTCAATACTAAATCCAGCGCCTAACCTTTTGTTTGTAATCAACATATTCCGCACCGAACAATTGCTCTAGAGCGCGCTCTTCTGGCTTAATTTGGAACTGAGTCATGTAAATCACGAATACAAAGCTAAGCAAAACACTGAATAGGTTTTGGAAGAAGTAACCGAAGCAAAACAGTAGGATGAATAGACCTAGATACATTGGATTTCGTGTATAGCCAAAGATTCCACTGTCCACCACTGCAGAAGCGGTTTCGACTTTGATCGGATTAACAGTGGTTTTCTGTTTTCGAAACTCCCATATGCCTGATATTCCAATAACGCCACTCAATACAATCCCGATACCGAGCACAGCCATTCCATAAGGCAGTGTCAATGTTCCTTGGCTCAACTGCTGAGCACAGAAGTACGAGGCCATGAATACAATAATGAATAGTGCAACGGGTGGTACTTTTAACTCTAGAAATCTCATAGCTTTCCTTATTAACAATTCCATTGTTAGTTTAGAAAAAAGCCCAGCAATTGCTGGGCTAAATGTATTAAAGAATTTTTGCGAGCGCCTGTAATGGGTGGGCAAGCTTCTCACCCTCAAAACGCTTCACTTGGCTTCGACAGGAATAACCCGTCACTAAGCAACGCTCTTTCGGTAAGTCTTGCATTTGAGGCTTCCAACTTAAACCGTATATATCTTTCGACATTTGTAGCTTATCGACTTCGTGCCCGAAGGTGCCCGCCATGCCGCAACAGCCGACAGGAACGCTGGTTAACGCAGCACCAAAGTGTTTGAAGATAGTGCCCCACTCTTTTTCAGCGTTCGGCATTTTGGTCTTCTCAGTACAGTGAGCGAACAAGTACCACATCTCTTCACTTTCAGAACGAGCTTCGAACTCACCTAACGATGGCATTAACCATTCATGCACGGTCAGCACATCAAAGTCGCCACGCTTGTCACCTAAGATCTCGACGTATTCATCGCGGTAACAAAGCACCAGTGCAGGGTCAACACCGACCAAAGGAATACCGATATCCGCCACCATCGACAAGAAATCCGATGTAGATTTCGCCTCTCGAGCAAAACGATTTAAGAAGCCCTTAATGTGTAGCGCTTTTCCATTGGGTTTGAACGGCAGTAGTACCGGTGTTTTACCAAGTTTCTGAGCCAAGGTAACGAAGTCTTCAACAACTTCTGCATCATAAAAGCTAGTAAACGGGTCTTGAACGATAAGTACATGCTGTTTCTTCTGCTCAGAAGACAAGCCTTCTAAGTACTGTAAGTCGAAGAGTTGCAGTTCTTTACTCGCCAGACGATTTTTTAGCGTAGGCACCGACATCAATGGTGCATCAACATAACCGACTGTTTTAGCCGTTGCGGTTTGTATCCACTTTTGACCCAATGCTGCGTTCACGACTTTCGGTGCTTTCGCCATTAGCGGCAGCATGGTTTCAATGTTGGCAACTAAATAGTCTTTTGCTGGGCGCTGATAACGCGAGTAATAGATGTTCAAGAATCGAGAACGGAAACTCGGCACATCGACTTTAATCGGACACTGGCTCGCACACGCTTTACACGCAAGACAACCGTTCATCGCTTCGTGAACTTCATGCGAGAAATCGTACTCATGGCGTTTGTTCATCGTATTGCGAACACGCTCAACCATGGTTTTAACCGGAGTATTGTCCTTCAGCGCTTCTTGCTCTAAATCGAGAATATCGACGCCTTGCTCAGTTAACTGACGAAGCCACTCTCTTACCAAGCCTGCGCGGCCTTTTGGTGAATGACGACGGTCTGCCGTGACTTTCATCGAAGGACACATTGGCGAGCTTGTATCGTAGTTGAAACATAGGCCGTTGCCGTTACATTCCATCGCTTGTTTGAAGCTGTCACGCACTTGTACGTCGATCTGACGGTCATAGAAGCCACGCTTGGTATCGGTGACTTTCACCAATTCAGCGTCGCTTTCTAATGGCGTACAGATCTTGCCAGGGTTCATCTTGTTGTGCGGGTCGAATGCTGCTTTAACGCGTCTTAACTCAGTAAACAGCTCTTCACCAAAGAAGTCAGGGCCATACTCAGAACGGAAACCTTTACCGTGTTCACCCCACATCAAGCCACCGTATTTCGCCACCAGCTTAACCACTTCGTCAGAGACTTCGTGCATCAGTGCTTCTTGCATCGGGTCACACAGATCAAGTGCCGGACGAACGTGTAATACGCCCGCATCAACGTGACCAAACATGCCGTAGTTCAACTCTTTTGAATCGAGCAGTACTCTAAATTCAGATATGAAGTCAGCCAAGTTTTCCGGTGGCACACAGGTATCTTCAGCAAAAGCGACTGGTTTAGCTCTGCCTTTCGCCGCACCTAACAAACCCACCGCTTTTTTACGCATATTGTAGATTCGGCCAATGCTCGCTAAGTCGCTGCACACTTGGAAGCCAATCACACCTGCTTCTTCGGTTTCTAGCATGCTTTCAAGTTGCGCGGTCAGTGCTTGAACTTGTTGTTCAACTTCCGCTTCATCTTGGCCTGCAAACTCAACCATGTTGATACCAAGCATCTCTTTATTGGGAACATCCATAAGCAGGTCGCTCACAGTGTGCCAAACGATGTCTTGCTTCGCTAGGTTCAATACTCTTGAATCAACCGTCTCAACAGACAGCGCTTTCGCTTCTACCATGAACGGCGCATTACGCAGCGCAGAATCGAACGTGTTGTATTTCACGTTGACCAGCGTTCGCGCTTTGGGAATAGGCGTTAGGTTGAGCTTTGCTTCCGTAATGAAGGCTAATGAGCCCTCGGCACCACATAGGACGCGAGTCAGATCAAAGCTGTCGTCTTGTTCGTTGATTGCGTTCTTTAGGTCGTAACCTGTTAAGAAGCGGTTCAATGGTGGGAATTTATTAAGAATTTGAGCGCGCTTGTCTCGACAAACGGCTTCAGTAACCGCAAGGGCATGGTGAGCAAATTCACCCTCAACTGGCAAGCCGTGCGATAAATCAGACTCTAGACACGAACCATCCGCGAACACCGCTTGTAGCGACAACACATGGTCGGACGTTTTTCCGTACTTCAACGACCCTTGGCCCGAAGCATCGGTATTGATCATGCCACCTAAGGTTGCTCGGTTACTGGTAGAAAGGTCTGGAGAGAAAAAGTAACCGTAGGGACGTACCGCATCATTCAATTGGTCTTTAACGACGCCAGACTGAACTCTTACCCAGCCCTCTTTCTCGTTAATCTCAAGAACCTTATTCATGTGTCGTGAAAGGTCAACCACGACACCTTTCGTCAACGATTGACCGTTGGTTCCGGTACCGCCACCACGAGGGGAAAAGGTCACACGTTCGTAAGCGGATTTAGCACCCACTTGACCGAGCAACACAACGTCTTGAGTTGTTTTAGGAAGGATGACCGCCTGCGGCAATTGCTGATAGACACTGTTATCAGTCGCCACAGCCAAACGGCTAGAATATTGAGATTCAATGTCGCCAGTAAAGCCCGCTGTTTTTAGTTCATCTAAAAAGCGTACGACTACTGGATCGACATCAGCATTAAGTTGAAGTCTTGGTAACATTTGCTTCCTGCCCCTACTTCGCTGATCCAATCAGCATTGGGTTATCTGAGATTTTTAATAATTTTCTTTGAATTTCGTCACTTTACTACTATTAAGATCATATAAAAAGGTGATCAAATCAGAATCTCAGTGCAAGAATGGAGAAATAGTCACTTTCGTCTTAATTCAGTCCAATATACTGAATAACATTTTGTTTAAGACATCTCCATGAGCACATCACAATGAAAAAAAACAAAACAGTCACAACTGAAGATATTCTTCTTAAGCTATGCCAATCAGTCTCAAGCGTACTCACTTCAGCGACGGCTTCTCAGGTGTCCTATTCAGCTATGGTTCAAAAGATCAACAAGACAAGTCTGAAGCCAGACTTTGGTTGTTTCGTCTTATTTGACGGTGGCTTTTCTGGTCTTGTTGTCATCAATTTTACGTCTAAAGCCGCGCTAGAGATCTATACCAATTACATGCGTAACATGGGCATGCCAGAAGATGAGCTGGCGGTACTGCACACTTCAGACGAAGTGGGCGATGTTTTAGGTGAGCTGATGAACCAGTTAGTTGGTGATTTCACCAATAAAATCCGTAAAGAACTGCAAACCAACATCACACAAAACCAACCGAAAATGCTGGCATTGAACAAGCAAGTAAACCTTTCTGTTGATACTAACCTAGATCGTCCACAAGCTCGCCGAGTGACCTTCTCGACTGCAAACAACAACATCTTCTATCTAGAGCTTGCAATGGATAAGACAGAATTCATCCAATTAGAAGAATTTGAGATCGCTGAAGACGAATGTCCAGACAGTATTCTTGAGGCTACTCAGAAAAAAATGCAGGAAGCGAATAAGCCCGCTCAAAGTTCAGGTAATGATTCGGCAGCCGATCTACTCGATGAACTTGGTATCTAGTTTGCTAATGCTCTAGTTAATCCGGAAAATCGTGTCACTAACGCCATCAATACGCTTGATGGCGTTTTTGTATTACCCAGAAGCCGCCTTTTCCATCCTTCATAATGGCTCACCGCGTAATAACAAATGACTTTTGACTTTGCTGTTACCTGCCAAAACATGTAAAATGTCGGACTTTTCAAAATTTGCGGTAATGATTAAGTAGTCGATGGATAAGAAAAAAGCCCTAAAGAAAATTGCCAAGTGCCTTGAGCTTGGAAATTCTGCGAACGTCAATGAAGCGGCCAATGCGATAAAAATGGCGCATAACTTGATGCTGAAATATGGTCTCGAGAAAGACGATATTGAATTTATCAAGATGGGAAAAACTCAGTCCAGTCATCTGTTACCTGCAAATATCAGCTCTACACTGCTGCGTGTTATTCGCGGTATTAACACCAAGTTTGGCGTAGAAGCCGTATTACTGAACCACAAAGGCCTTAAGCGTGTGGAGTTCATTGGTGAAGCTGATCGAGCGATCTTTGCTGCCTTTGCTTTCGATATTATTTATCGCGAATTGAACGAGCATACGGGTCAATTCAGAAACAGCTTTGCAGGATCTGGTACAGGAACTCTCGAAGTCACTCGTCGTGTGAACTCTTACGTCTCTGGTTGGGTAGAAGGTGCGCTTGAAAAGTTGCCAATCATTACCCCGGATGACGAGTCAAACAACAAAATCAATAACTACATTGATAAAGAATTTGAAAATATTGACCGTGAAACCTTCAAACAACAACTCAGAGAGGCGATGAAAAACCTCACCGCTGACTATGAAGTTGGTTTGAAGAAAGGTCGTAAGCTCTCGGTAAACCGCCCTGTTGGCGGAACTCAAGCGGCTAAAAAAATCACCAAATCGTAGAGCATGCCATTTAGCTAAATCATAATGCTTGCTCTTTACATTTCCTCAGCACATTGTTACAACCATCAATAATACTTATAGGACTATATGTTTGTCATTCGCAATCCATGCGTTTGACAGAAGTACATGATGGAGAAATACGTTGAAAAAAATCACACTAGCCCTAGCGCTTACTGTCGCTCTAACGGGTTGTCAGGCAACTCAACGCCAAAATGCTACAACAGGCGAATCTGAGACGAACTCTGCAACTCAAGGCGCTCTAATTGGTGCAATCGCTGGTGCCGTTGCTGGTGCTGCTACTGGTGACGATTCTAAAGATCGCCGTAAACGTGCACTCATTGGTGCTGCTGGTGGCGCCGCCGTTGGTGGTGGTATAGGTTACTACTTCGACCAACAAGAAGCTGCACTTCGTGAAGAACTCATGAACTCTGGTGTTCAAGTTGAACGCGTTGGTGAGAACCAGCTTCTACTTCGCCTAGAAAACGGCATTGGTTTTGGTTCTGGCTCTTACGCTTTAGAGTCTAGTATTCACAACACACTACGTGGTGTTGCTCGTATCTTAGTTGAATACCCAGACACTAGCCTAGTGATCGACGGTCACACTGACAGCACTGGCAGCGAGTCGTCTAACCAAATCCTTTCTGAGCGTCGTGCTGAATCTGTTCGTGCATTCTTGATCTCTCAAGACGTTGCTGCCGGTCGTGCCATTGCTCGTGGTAACGGTGAACGTTACCCTCTATGTGACAACAACACGTCTCAAGGTCGCGCTTGTAACCGTCGCGTAGAAATTCAAATATTGCCGCTTAAGTAGCACGGTTAAAGCCCAGTTACCTTTATCTATTGAATTAACCACTATATAGTTGCTTGTCATTCGTATCGCTTATTTTAAGCGTTACGACTTAACGCTCAGCCACATAGCGTATTCATACTGACATATCGATTCTGGGCTTTTTACGAGACTTATCTTTTGCTGATCCTATCCAACATTCTGTCATCATCACTTCTTAGAGCTCTATTTCTAGCCCTCATCTTTTCCACGATACCTTTGTCCACCACACATTTCGTGCACGCAGAAAGCAGTGATGAATTTTCATTAGCTCCACAATCTCAAGAGTCACAACCTCAAGATCCAGTTTCTCAATACCAATTAGCTCAAGCTTATGAATCGGGTATCGACGTTCCTGTTAGCACTAGTGATGCATTGTATTGGTACACGCAGTCAGCAGAAAATTGCAACCCAAACGCGCAATTTAGACTGGGTGAATGGTACTTGGCAGGAACAGGTGTTGAACAAAGCAACAAGCTAGCTTTAGAATGGTTTATCAAATCAGCATTGCAAGGTAACAAACGCGCCTCAGTTGAGGTCGCAAAGATCTATGAGTCCTCACTTGAGAAAGATCTACTCCAACCATTAGATGCAGCACAGCTATGGTATGAAGCGGCCCTAAAAGACAACCCTGATGCAGAAGATGGTTACAATCGCGTTCTCGAAGCCCAATTCAACCAACAACGCGCCAAGCAGATCTCTTCGATTGAGCAGCTTAATGACAACGTCAGTGCAGAAGCCAATACGAATCAACCAAGTACCTTCCCTTCGGCACTAACTTCTAGAGACCAAGCAACACGTTCTAACCTAACAAACTATGACTATATGATCGGCGCAGTACTGGCCGTTTTAATTGCAATAGTGAGTATCAGCGCGACTCTGGTTGTATCGCGAAAGCGACAGATTCTGAAGTCTGGTGAGTTAAATCAGCAACAGCAGACACTTGAAGCGCAACTTAGCGCGAAAGACTTCACCATTAAGCAGCAAAAGCGCCAACTTCACACTATCTATAACGAACTGAAGAAGCAGAAAAACAACAAGAGCTTGAACAATTTTCAGGTAGCTTGTGCGCTATTTGGCTACACGCCTAGCTCAATTCCGGACCAGAAAAGCATCAAGATACGATACAAACAATTATCAAAGATCTACCATCCAGATGGTCACGGATGTGACGAAGAAATGAAACGTTTGAACAATGCGCTAAAAACCATTTTACAAAATGTTACAAAACCGTAAACAACTACACATATTAAATTTGCAAGGTCGCAAAGATATCGATTTTATTAGTGTTGCAATCGATCCCCCTCTCAAAAACGGGTAACAAACTATTAACTAATGGGTCTTACTTGTGTCATAATTTGCGCCGAAAATACACCTGACTTAAACAGGTGAGGAGAGAATATGTTCACAATAGAAGGCGTTTGTGATTGGTGCAAAAAGCCAAGCCTAGTTAAAAAGCACGACTACCTAGATGGTAAGTGTCATCATGCATGTAAAGAGTGCAATGATATTGCAACCATTGATGTTCGCCAGTTCAATATTGGTGAAATGGAAATGAGAGCAAAACTCTCCCAAGCGACATTGAGATAAGCAACACCGTTGAAATATAAGAAAGCGCCTAAGGCGCTTTTTTTGTGTCTGTGGTTTTAGATCTTCTCTCTTCTCTCTTCTCTCTTCTCTCTTCTCTCTTCTCTCTTCTCTCTTCTCTCTTCTATACAGGTGTATACAGTACTTTTCTGTCAAAACCACTGTATAAACCTGTATAAGGCTCACATTTTTTCAAATTATGAGACAAAACAGCAAATTCATTCAAATTTAATTTATTATTTAATTTCAACAACTTAACTATGTTCAATCTATAACTTAAGACAAAATCGTCCAATAATCCCGCAAAAAACGCTTGATCTTATAAGCAACTGAAACTACTGTATACACATACAGCATGTATATAAGGACAGCAAAATGATTCAAGCACACGTTAAAGCCCAACACTCTAGCCCGCTAGTTCACTGCGCATTTACATCAGTTTCTCGTAAAAGAAAAAATTCAAACGAGGAAGCGTTATTTGCAAGAATGGCGTTGCTGTCCAACCAACATCAGTGGCTACTGTTTACCGCTCAAACACCGAGACCATCGGCTAAGCAGCTTAAGCAACATAATGTTTGCTGCGACCGAGTTATTCATATGAAAGCCTCTCATCAAATGACTGAGGTAGAAACCGTCGAGAAAGCCATTCGCTCTAAGAATGCGAGTGCGATTGTGGCAAGTGCATCGATTGATCAATTCAGTCAGCAATACCTAAGAACATTAGGAATGCGCTTTCAGTGCGAGGTCTTCTTTATGGATGCGAATTCAGAGCGTATTCACTAAGCCACCTTGCTTAATAACATTTTGGCTCACAAACATAGCTTAATCTTTTAGCTAACAAACTTAAGTTAACCGCATAGCTCCAAAACACAGTCCAAATATACTGCCTTCCCCTGCCCTACAATTCGCCTATTTTTTGTCGAATTGTTAGGCGGGGGTTTTTATTTAAATAATAGATTTAGCAATCGTTTGCTTTTTATCTGGAAGGAAATAGTAGATTGAGTATAATGCCCGTCTAATCATGTGCACACCGCACTTCTCTGTATGACGTTTGATAAAAGATAGGAATGTCTAAATGAGCCTTGCTGATCAAGTTCTTGCCGTAAATGATGACCTACCAATCCGTACTGACAAACCTGTCCACAGTGGCAAAGTTCGCTCAGTCTACTGGTTAACTGAAGAAGATAGTCAACGACTAATCAAAGAAAAAGGCTACGATGTAGCACCAGATGCGCCTTTAGCAATCATGGTGATCAGTGACCGTATCTCTGCATTTGATTGTATCTGGCGTGGTGAAGGTAATCTTAAAGGTGTTCCAGGTAAGGGAGCGGCTCTGAATGCTATCTCTAACCACTGGTTCAAATTGTTTAAAGACCACGGACTTGCTGACAGTCATATTCTTGATATCCCTCACCCGTTCGTATGGATTGTACAAAAAGCTCGCCCAGTCATGATCGAAGCGATTTGTCGTCAATACATCACAGGTTCAATGTGGCGTGCATACGCAAACGGCGAACGTGAATTCTGTGGTATCGAGATGCCTGAAGGCCTCGAGAAAGACAAGAAGCTACCTGAGCTACTGATCACGCCTTCAACAAAAGGGATTTTGAAAGGTATCCCTGGTGTTCCAGAAGCTGACGATGTGAACATCTCGCGTAACAACATCGAAGATAACTTCGCAGCGTTCAACTTTACTCAAGCAAGCGATATCGCGCACTACGAGAAGTTGCTAAAAGAAGGCTTCAACGTTATCAGCCAAGCACTCGCGAAAGTCGACCAAACCTTTGTGGATACAAAGTTTGAATTTGGTTACGTCAACGATGCTCAAGGTAAAGAAAAGCTGATCTATATGGACGAAGTGGGTACTCCAGATTCATCTCGCATTTGGGATACTCAGGAATACAACAAAGGCAACATCGTTGAAAACTCTAAAGAGGGTTTCCGTCAGTTCTTGCTTAACTACTTCCCTGATGCTGACATTCTATTGAACAAAGAACGTATGCCAGAGCGTGAAGCATTAGCTCGTGACAATGAACTTCCATTGGATGCGTTAATGTCTCTTTCTCGTACTTACCTTGATATCGCGGCAAAAATTACAGGCGGCGAGATTGTATTGAGCGACAATCCTAAGCAAGAGATAGTCGATGTATTGCGTGCCGACTATGGTCTAATCGACTAATACGATTTGGCTTTAGGCTTAGACTTAGACTAAGCACTGTTCAATCAATACCTCGTCTTAAAATACGCAAAAGGGCCTCATCATTGAGGCCCTTTTTTATGATATACACTTCACTAAATTCATAGAATTAGCCTTGAATTCAATGAACTAACTTTGAAGTCATAGGACTAAAAACATTATGATCACAGCTTGATAGTAAACTCTTCACCAGAGTTATCTGCAATCACTAAATGGCTACGTGATTCTATGTAATCAATCTGCTCTTCTTCAAGAGAATACGGCATAACAACTTTGAGCTCATTTATCCCTTCTAGCTTGGCAAGCTTAAGTAAGGTGACAATGTTTGATTCATCACTTTTACGCGTAGACATTGATTTCAAAGCCATCTGCCATAAACGGTCTTCTGGGGTTGCTAGCTCTTTGATGCTATCTCTCCAGACAGTGCTGAATACTGGCGCAATCGTGGTTAGTGCTTCCAGAAAAGTCCATTTTTTACTGCATGATGCGCCAAGAAATGTTGTGTAATCAAACTCTACACGCGTCTCTTCCTGTTTATCCATGATGTCCCCCGACACTTTGGCAACACAATATACTCAATATCCACCAACTCTTTCTTTATAGCAATAGGATATAGAAGAATAGTCTTTTATGACCTTTTGATTGGTTAAAAAGGCATATAAAAATCAATTTTGTAACAAAATAAGCACTGAAAAATCATATATGCACCTATTTGATTAATATTTTAGAGATAAAAGTTATCTATCTATTTTATATCAATAATCCGGCTCGCTTTTTTGTACTGAATACGCCAACCAGACCATGTTGGCAGCTCCCAACGTTTTGGCGATAACTTTCGGCTACCCGATTGATAGTGAACGTAAATCAGCTTTCGCGCGGGCAAATATTCTACATCGAGTTGCAAGTCGGCAAGGCTCAATGCAAACGGGTATTTTTCCGAAAACTCTGAATAAAGCCATTCTGGGATACCATCAAATGGAATGTCTGAATGTTCAAACATTTCTAGCTCGCTGACATCGGTAACCCCTAACACCTCAAGCTGTTGTATAAACCATAGTTCAAAGCTAAGTTGCTCGATCTCAGGAGTATATTTTGTTTGTTCATCGAACCCAAGTTTTACATACAACTGCCAGTGTCTGATTTCTTGAGTACGAACCTTTGCAAAACCGGGAAGCTGGACGCCTTTTAACACAAGATCGACGATTGGCTTCAATGATAACTGACCTTCAGCGGCGACCAATCTAGTGGCAATCGTTCGACCTGCATACACCAATACCATCTCAGTAAAGACGCCATCATCGTTCACAACCGTTTCACCTTGCTGCCACTCACCTAGCTCTTCTTCAACGACAAGCTCAAGAGAAATAGGCGCGGTAGTTGTGGCCAACGTCAATGTCTGCTTAACGCCTCTTCCCGGCAAACTATGGGTATCAAGCACCAACATCGCTTGTGCATTGTCCGGGAAACGATTCTGACGGCCGAGTACTACCTCTAACACTCCATTGGCAAAAGCTTCTTTCCTCTTCAGTCGGCGCACAAACACCAGCTCAGGATGAAGGTTCACAATAGTCTTAAACAGTTCAATACGTTGGAAACGTGACGCGACTTCTAGCTGAGGAAGTTCAAACACCTCACGCATTTGCTTAGCCAATCCTTGTGCTTCATTCAATGCCTGCTGGTCGATTTCTAAATGCGGATAATCGCGACCACGAACAATCTGAATTAACAGGCTTAGATCACACCCTTCTTTCTCTTGTTGAGCCAGCGCTTCAAGATGTTCTGCATTGTTTGGTAATTGGTACAAGCGAGCAGGAACGGACAGCGCGGCAGTGAGATCGACCATCGCCTCTTTTAATGCTTTGGTTTTGATTCGAGTAACAATATCGGCATACAAAGCGTCAATTGGCAGCGGGTAAAGTTTCTTTCCATGCTCGGTAATTTGATGGTCGGTATTAATCGCCTCCATCGTGAGCAAGGTTTGAGTCGCGCTGTTTAATGACTTCTCAGGAATAGGATCAAGGAAAGGCAAGCTCTCAAGCGGAGCACCACAACATGCCGCGGCCAACATAGGTTCAGTAAGCTCTTCACGCTGCAATTCAGGTGGTGTGACTAACTCTAACGCCGCATGTTCGC
This sequence comes from Vibrio sp. QJM3NY_39, assembly GCF_057785895.1. NCBI lineage: Bacteria > Pseudomonadati > Pseudomonadota > Gammaproteobacteria > Vibrionales > Vibrionaceae > Vibrio > Vibrio sp. QJM3NY_39. The sequence goes on from NZ_CM173505.1 coordinate 2,142,209, forward strand.
CATATAGACGAACACAAATGCCATCCATCACCCTACCCGCGCGGCCAGCTCGTTGTTTGGCACTCGCTCGTGATATGGATTTAAGCATCAGTGTGGTTCTTCCGTTTCGTTGAACGGTGCGTCTTTCTAATCCTGAATCTATCACCACGCCAATATCAGGTATGGTGAGGGAAGTTTCAGCAACATTAGTAGCAAGAATGACCTTTCTCAGGCCATTACCTTCAGTATTGATATTACGACCCGATAACGCTAAATCTCGTTCTTTTTCACTGACCGAAGCATGCAACTTCACCACTTGGATATCTGGATTCTTTGCCAAGGCTTGTTCACATTGCACGATCTCTTTTTTACCCGGCAGGAAAACCAAGATATCGCCATGTGAAGCGATCAGTTGATGATTCACTTCTTCAGCAATGCGTTGCTCTAGATATCGAATATCGGGCAATGCTCTTGATTCATTCGCCCTGTGTTCAATAGCAACTTGATAAGTTCGGCCTTCACAGCTAATTCGATTCGCCCCCAAGTAATGAGCAAGACGCTCCCCTTCAATAGTTGCTGAAGTGATCACCAAGCGATGGCTCTCTTTTTGTTTGAGAATCGCCACCAGCAGATCAATGTCCCAGCGCCTCTCGTGAAACTCATCCACCACGATCACATCGAAACCGGCTAGTCCATCTTCTGACAACCAACGCAACGCAATACCGGGAGTCACAAAAACAATATTGGTTTGCTCGTTGTACTTCGACTCAAGCTTAATCGCATAACCAACCTTACCACCAAGCTTCTCACCCGACTGCTGTGCTAGGTAATTAGCGAGTGACATACACGCGATTCGCCTTGGCTCCACCACGAGCACTCGCCCATGCTGAGAGGCCCAAATAGGTAGGCGTGTTGATTTGCCCGATCCCGTTTCTGCTTCTACTACGAGATGAGAATTTGAGATTTGTTCATGGAATGTATTTTGATAAGCATCGATGGGAAGTTGTGACATAAAAAGGAAGAGTCGCAAAAAAGTGTGAGCGAAGTATAACGAATTATGGCGTTCGAATTCGATAAGTGTGGGACAGAAGTAAGAATATCATTTTGTTTGCAAAGATCGGAGGGAAACTATTTACAATTGAATAACTAAACCGTTATCATTTTTCAGTTACTCTTTCTCCCATATTAGGCATCCAATGAACAACGATAAACGCCCTCTATATATTCCTTATGCAGGTCCTGCTCTACTAAGTACTCCTCTTCTAAACAAAGGCAGCGCATTCTCTGCAGAAGAGCGAAGCTCTTTTAACCTTGAAGGCTTGTTACCGGAAACAACCGAAACAATCCAAGAGCAAGTTGGACGTGCATATAAGCAGTACTGCAACTTCGAAAGCGATATGGATAAACATATCTACCTTCGTAACATCCAAGATACAAATGAAACGCTATTTTATCGTTTAGTTCAAAACCACATCTCTGAAATGATGCCTATCATTTACACGCCAACGGTTGGCGCAGCATGTGAGAACTTCTCAAATATTTACCGTCGTGGCCGTGGTCTGTTTATCTCATACCCGAACCGCGATCGTATCGATGACCTACTGAACAATGCGACAAACCACAACGTTAAAGTTATCGTGGTTACGGATGGTGAGCGTATTCTTGGTTTGGGAGACCAAGGTATCGGTGGCATGGGTATTCCAATTGGTAAGCTAGCACTGTACACAGCTTGTGGCGGTATCAGCCCAGCTTACATGCTACCTATCGTGCTCGATGTGGGTACAAACAACCCTCAACGTCTTGCAGACCCAATGTACATGGGCTGGCGTCACCCTCGTATCACAGGTGCTGACTACGATGCATTCGTTGAAGAGTTCATCCAAGCGGTTCAACGCCGCTGGCCTGATGCATTAGTTCAGTTCGAAGATTTCGCACAAAAGAACGCAATGCCACTGCTTGAGCGTTACAAAGATCGCCTCTGTTGTTTCAACGATGACATCCAAGGCACAGCAGCCGTAACGGTTGGTTCTCTACTTGCAGCATGTAAAGCAGCAAACAGCAAACTTTCAGATCAACGCATCACCTTCTTAGGTGCGGGTTCTGCAGGTTGTGGTATTGCTGAAGCTATCATTGCTCAAATGGTGTCTGAAGGTATCAGCGATGCACAAGCACGCTCTCAAGTTTACATGGTTGACCGTTGGGGTCTGCTACAGGAAGGCATGCAAAACCTGCTTGATTTCCAACAGCGTCTCGTTCAAACCAACGAAAACACCAAAGACTGGGAAAGCGACGGCACTGGTTTCTCTCTACTAGACGTTGTTCGCCACGCGAAACCAACAGTATTAGTTGGTGTATCTGGTGCTCCAGGTCTGTTCAGCAAAGAAGTCATCAAAGAGATGAACCTACACTGTGAACGCCCTATCGTGTTCCCACTGTCTAACCCAACAAGCCGTGTTGAAGCAACTCCAAACGACATTATTCGTTGGACTGATGGCCAAGCACTGGTTGCGACAGGTAGCCCGTTTGAGCCAGTAACTCATAACGGCACCACTTACCCAATCGCTCAATGTAACAACAGCTACATCTTCCCAGGTATTGGCCTTGGTGTATTGGCTGTGAATGCTTCACGTATCACTGATGAAATGCTGATGGAATCAAGCCGTGCGCTTGCTACGTGTTCTCCACTTGCTATCAATGGTTCAGGTGCGCTACTTCCACCATTGGAAGAGATTCACACCGTATCTAAGAAGATTGCTCTTGCCGTTGGTAAAAAAGCGATTGAACAAGGTGTTGCACTAGAGATCACTGAAGAAGCTCTTCAACAAGCGATTGACCAGCACTTCTGGCAGCCGGTTTACCGTCGCTACAAGCGTACTGCATTCTAATAAAGCGTGCTGCGCTCTCAATAAAGCGTACTGCGCTTGGAATAATGCGTACTGCGCTTGGAATAAAGAGCGTTAACGACTCTTACAAGAGCCTCTGCAACTGCAGGGGCTTTTTTTTGGTTCATCGCGGATTAGCGGGAACTAAAAACAAAAACGGTAGTAAGTGATATGGTTTAGTCGCCAAACAAAAATCATACACAAACTACCGTTTCTATGCCGAATCATACTTTCCTATCTTCATTCTGGGAAGGCTTTCAAATAGTAAAGTCTCTCCAGACTGCATCACTTATTACCCTGACTCTTAAACCTAGCTCTGAGGCTAAATGCCTTTGTGGTCTTGAGGCCGAGGCTATCCATGAGTATCAATGGCGTCACGTAAAGGATGCCATGTTGCTCGGTGTGCCTGTTGAACTTTCCGTTCAAACTCGAAGGATTAAGTGTCGTGACTGCGGCATAAAAACAGAATCTCTCTCTTGGTTAGAGCCTTATGCTCGTATAACAAAGCGCCTAAAAAGCTATATAGAACAACTGCTACCCCTGCTTCCCATTAAGCATATATCCCAAATTACGGGCGTTCATTGGCACACCATTAAAGAAATAGATAAACGCCGACTTCGACAAGTGGTGCCGCCAGTGAAATGGGGTGAGCTAAAGCAGCTCGTGATGGATGAGTTCGCCATCTTTAAAGGGCATCGATATGCCACCGTCATCGCTGATGCGAAGACTCATCAAGTCATTTGGGTTGGATTAGGCCGCAGCCGCAAGGACATACGGCCGTTCTTCGAGCAGCTAGGCGAGAATGGGGTAAATATCGAAGCAGTAGCGATGGACATGAATACGGCTTTTGACCTTGAAGTTCAAGCGCACTGCCCGAACGCAAAAATCGTTTACGACTTATTCCATGTTGTTGCTAAGTTCGGTCGCGAGGTGATGGATAGAGTCAGAGTCGACCAAGCCAACAAACTCAAGCAAGATAAAAAAGCGAGGCAATGGGTGAAGCGCTCACGGTGGGTACTGCTGAAAAATAGAGGCAACTTAAATACACGTCAAGATAGCTATCTTACTGAAATATTGAATATCAATAAGGACTTAATGACCACTTATATACTCGGAGCCCAACTCAAAGAGCTTTGGTATTGTGAATCCGAAGGGCACGCGAAGGGGCTCTGGGACACGTGGTGGGAACAAGTGCAAGAGAGTGGAATTAAGCCATTGAAAGAGTTCGCACGAAAACTGAGTCCTTATCTTCACGGCATTATCGCATCGGCAAGTTATCCGTTGAACACCTGCACACTGGAAGGGATAAACAACAAGATAAAGTTAATCAAGCGAATGGGGTATGGGTATCGAGATACAGACTACTTCTTCTTGAAGATAAAAGCGGCTTTCCCCGGAAAGCCGCGATGAACCTTATTTAAGACCAGCATTAGGTGGCGATATGGCGGTCTTTCGTGGGATGGCTAAGTATTTACTGCAATGGGAACGTGATGCGCTCGCAACCGAAGGAAAAGCCATATTTGATCGTAAATTCATCAGCGAACACACCACAGGTATTGATGAATACTTAGCAGAAGTTGATGCGACAACATGGGAGCATATCGCTGAACAATCAGGGTTAGCTTTAAGCGAAATAGAAATGGTCGCAGACATGTACCGCCGTTCAGAAAAGGTGATCATGTGTTGGGCTATGGGGCTAACACAACATCGTCATTCAGTACAAACCATCAAAGAAGTAGCCAATGTGCAATTGTTGCGCGGCAACGTCGGTAAGCCAGGTGCTGGGCTATCACCAGTTAGGGGGCATAGTAATGTCCAAGGCGATCGTACAATGGGCATCGATGAAAAACCGTCAAACCAATTTCTTGATAGCATAGAACGCCGCTTTAACTTCAATGCCCCGCGAGATGTAGGCCACAACACCATACAAGCGATTAAAGCGATGGAGGAAAAACGCTCGAAAGTCTTTATTGGTTTAGGTGGTAATTTTGCGCAAGCCACACCCGATACTCCTCGCACGCATCTGGCGATGAAAAATTGTGACCTAACCGTTCATATTTCAACCAAACTCAATCGCTCTCACCTTGTTACCGGTCAAGATGCCTTGATTTTGCCATGTTTGGGGCGCACGGAAATCGATACACAAGCTAATGGGCCACAAGGCATCACCGTCGAAGATACCTTCAGCATGGTTCACATCTCTTACGGACAGCTCGAACCTCGATCAGAGCATTTACGTTCTGAACCAGCCATTGTCGCGGGTATTGCCAATGCCACACTGGGCAGCCATCCAATCGATTGGAATTGGGTCATTCAAGATTATGGGCATATTCGAGACCTCATTGCAGATACGATTCCGGGCTTTACTGACTTCAATCAGAAACTGGAAAATCCGGGTGGATTTCATTTAGTCAATCCTGCCGCAAATCGTCAATGGAACACCCTCAGCGGCAAAGCGCAATTTGGCTCCAATGAACTACCAAAACAACTGATTAATGAAGCGGTGTTGCAAGGTGGTAATAAACCCGATTTGATCTTGCAAACCATGCGTTCCCATGACCAATACAACACCACGCTATATGGCTTGAATGATCGGTACCGCGGTGTCTTTGGTATGCGCGAAGTTTTGTTTATCAATGAAGCTGATATATTGAAGCTCGGTTTTGAACCGGGTGACAAGGTCGATATGGTGTCGCTTTGGGAAGATGGTGTAACGAGAAAAGTGAAAGGGTTTACCCTGGTAGCTTATGACGTTCCACAGGGTCAGGCGGCGGCTTACTATCCTGAAACCAACCCTTTGGTTCCTCTAGACAGCTATGGTGAACGAACCTTTACTCCGACCTCAAAATTTATTGCCATCAGATTAGAGAAATCAACCTCTGACGCCATTCCCCTTTCAACCGTCAGCTAACTGTCAATCGACAACTGAAAGTAAAAGTAAAAATCCACCTGTTTTGGCAGGTGGATTTTAATATTGACGCTTGGCCAGTATAAAGACAGCCCGCTGAATATGTTTATTCAAGTCATGTACGTTTATTTGGGCTTTTCATACCCTTCAAATTTAACGATAAACTCCCTTTCATTCGCCCAAAGAACATCATCACAAACTCGCTACATCACAGAAACATAACCACAACCGGAGTGTGGTCACACAATCGGTTATACCTCATAGGTGGTAGAGTCTCTTACACGTAAAGTATGCGCGTCATTATAATTAATAAAAACAAACACCTTATGCGCTCAACAATCACCTTTAAAATCCTAGTGGCCCTCGCCATTGTGTTCACTTTTCTATTAGCAATATCGACCTACTTTCAATATTCGCAGCAAAAGCAACTTGTAAACTCAGTGTTAAGTGAGCAGCTTCACGATAAAGCGAGCAACTATTTCGATAGCCTCAATATGATGATGCTCACTGGCACCATGGCACAAAAAGAGACCCTTCGTCAGAAAGCCTTAGCTCAAGAAGGCATTGAAAATGTTCGTGTATTGCGTGCTGATGCGGTAAGTAAGTTATACGGGCCTGGCAATGACAACCAAACACCTGTGGATGATATTGATAAACGAGCGCTAGCGGGTGAAACCGTTATCGAACCCTTTTCAGCCGATTGGGGAAAAGGCTTGGTTATTGCTCTGCCAATGAAGTCGAGCGAGAACTATCGCGGCACCAATTGTGTGGCATGTCATATGGCGCCAGAAGGGGAAGTATTAGGTGCAATTCGACTTGAATATAACCTTAGCCATGTGAACTCGCTGATCAATACTCAAACGATGACAGCGATCGGTATCATGGCGGTGATCTCCTTTGCCGGATTCGTTCTTACTATGGGATTGATTCGCAAGATAATCGTCCGCCCGCTTCAACAAACCTCTCGCTTTATGACCCAAGTCAGCAGTGATAAAAACCTATCAACTCGGCTGCCAGAGCAAAGCAAGGATGAAATTGGCACGCTTGCTAACTCCATCAACTCGTTCATGGGCACCGTTTCCTACAGCTTAGAGAAGGTACAAGACACCTCGCACAAACTGAATGCGTCTGCCAACCAACTGACCAGTGTTGCACAAATTACCGAGCAAGCCGCCAGCGATCAACAAAACGAAACCGCTGAAGTACAAAACAATATCGAAGGGATACAGGCGCAGCAAGTCAATGTAGAACAAGCCACTTTAACCGCTTCAGAGCTCATCAATCATACCGCTGATGTGGCCTGTAAAAGTGCTAACCAAGCACATGATGCAAGTAGTGAGATAAAGAACCTAGTCAGCAGCATAGAAGAAGTGAAACACAAGATACTGACACTCAATGAGCAAACCGGAGAGGTTTCTTCAATATTGAGTGTGATTCGTGGCATTGCCGACCAAACCAATCTTCTAGCCTTAAATGCAGCGATTGAAGCTGCTCGCGCAGGCGAACAAGGCCGTGGTTTCGCTGTGGTTGCTGATGAAGTTCGTAATCTTGCATCACGAACGGCTGAAGCGACAGGCAGTATTGAATCGATTATCCATCAGTTCCAACAAGGTAGCGAAGAGTCGTTAACTTCGGCCGACCGTGTTTGCGAACAAGCACATCAAAGCTCAACAGATATCGACGCTCTGTCCGTTGAAATGAATGGTGTCGTTGAAGAAATGAAACAAGTGCTGGCTCATGCGAAAAATATTCAACAACAGACGCAATCCACTACACACGCAACTGAAGATGTTCAACAAAAAGTTGAAACCATCACTTCTCACGCCGACAACACATCGCAGTCTGCGGCTGAGACTCGTGGAATCAGTAATGATTTAGAAGAGCTGTCTGATCACCTTGAATCTCTTATCAACCAATTCACCTTATCGAACTCAAACACCAACGATAAAGGTCAGTCATAGGTCGTTAGAACTCCCAGACCGACATCAACAAAAAAAGCGCTCAAAGATGAGCGCTTTATCTTCATAACAATGTCTAGTTCAGGCTTTCAAAATACCTTAAACCATGATTAATGCGTAATGGAAACCGCGGTTAAATCTTTATGCTTGTGGTACATCGCGTGTTTGAATATCAGATTCGCACTCACGGTATCCATTCCTGCGACCTCTACATAAGCGCCTTTTTTACGGAACTTAAACACGACCTTATCAAGCGCCTCAACCGACGTGTTATCTAGGAACGACGCATCCGATATATCGATCGTCACTAAAGACGTGGCGTTGTCATAATCAAATAGATCGACAAAGGCATCCGAAGAAGCAAAGAAGACATGGCCTTTTACTCGATGAGTGGTGTGCAGTTCGTTGGTCACGACCTCATCGGATATAAAGACCATCGACTTGCTAGCATGCGCATAAAATAGAGCCGATAGCACCACGCCAACCGCAACACCTATTGCGAGATTGTGAGTAAACACCACCACCGCCACGGTTGCTAGCATGGTTACGTTAGTTGGGAGTGTGTGGTCTTTAAGCTCAACAACGGAACGCCATGAAAACGTGCCGATTGAAACCATGATCATCACAGACACTAAAGCGGCCATCGGTATCAGCTTCAACCAATCAGAAACAAACACCACCATCAACAACAAGACAACACCTGCAATTAAGCTTGATAACCTCGTCAAACCGCCAGATTTGATATTGATTATCGACTGGCCGATCATCGCACACCCCGCCATGCCACCAAATAAAGAGGCCACGATATTCGCTACACCCTGCCCTTTGCATTCATTGTTTTTATTACTTTCTGTATCAGTCAGATCATCGACGATCGTCGCTGTCATTAAGGACTCTAATAAGCCTACGAGGGACAGAGCAATAGAATAAGGAAGTATGGTCGCCAGCGTATCAAACGTGAATGGAATATTAGGAATCAAAAATACCGGGAGTGAATCGGGAAGCTTACCCATATCGCCAATTGTTCTGACATCCAAACCAAGGAGCAGACTGACGATAGTAAGTACTACGATGGCAATCAATGGAGACGGTATCGCACTGCCTAATTTAGGGAAATAAGGAAGCAGATAAATAATGGCTAAACCAAGAGCGACTAACAGGTAAACGCTTGATGGCACATTGATGAGTTCGGGGAGTTGCGCCATGAAGATAAGAATCGCGAGTGCGTTAACAAAACCCGTTATGACTGATTTTGAAACAAAGTTCATTAAGTTACCCAGCTTGAGATAACCCGCGGCAATTTGAATCACGCCAGCAAGGAATGAAGCGGCGAGTAGATATTCTAGCCCGTGGTCTTTAACTAAAGTAACCATTAACAGCGCCATTGCGCCTGTTGCTCCGGAGATCATTCCCGGACGACTTCCAACCAAAGCGGTGACGACACAAATACAGAAAGATGCGTATAACCCTACTTTTGGATCTACGCCTGCGATAATTGAAAATGCGATAGCTTCAGGGATCAATGCAAGTGCAACGACAATCCCAGATAATGAATCTCCTTTAACATTTGATAACCAGTGTTTTTTTAAATAATTAAGCATGTAATTCTCTTTTACTTATACAGTCATCCCTGCCTTGTTGAGACATAATTTGATCGACTGTTTTTCTTGAATGAGCGAGCGCTCGAAAAGTGCGGGTGTAGAGAGAATGCAGGGGCTAAGGCGGCGTAATTAACACGTGAATATTAAACTCCTCTGGTTTGTGATTGGTTTGCTATTGATCAAGTAAGCTCAAGCCGATTAATAATAGGCACTAAGGTAAACAGTAAAAATTAAGCTAGCGAGTAAACATTAGACTAGATCGTAAGTATCAAGTTGGATCGTAAGCATTGAGCTATCTTGAGCCGCGCCAATATAAAGTGAGTCTTGATGCAATCACACATTCATTATTGCAAACAAAGATTCCAAACCTATATCAGCTCGTCAACGGTTACGGCTATTCATTAAAACGGTTACTGCTATTCACTAAAACCGTTACTAACCTAGTTTAATAACCTAACTTCGGCATGACGTTTATAAACGTCTAACGGCAATTACACCGCATGAAATCGAACAAAAAAACAACCCTTAGTGGTTTTTATTGTCTGTAGACACAATATTTCTTTCGTCGAGCAAGAATAAAGGTTGAAGCTGTCCGTATGACAGGTAATATGTTCAATCGATTTAAAAAGTTTATACAACTCAATGTTTCGGCTAATTATTGTGCAAATGTCTATTTATTTGTATTAATGCCAGTAACTTTGAGCTGAATTTGTCCCTCAATGGAGAATGAAACCAACATGACTTACGCGCCTGTAACAGACGTACTTGGCGGCAAGCTAGCGGTAGACAGTGAAGTAACTGTTCGCGGCTGGATCCGTTCACGTCGTGATTCCAAAGCTGGAATCTCTTTCCTTGCCATTTATGACGGCTCTTGTTTCGACCCGATTCAGGCCGTGGTTCCTAATAATCTTAATAATTACGAAGACGAAGTATTAAAGCTAACAACTGGCTGCTCTGTTGAAGTAACGGGTAAGATTGTTGAGTCTCCTGCGAAAGGTCAAGACTTCGAACTAGCAGCAACTGACGTTAAAGTTGTAGGCTGGGTTGAAGACGCTGACACTTATCCAATGGCTAAGACACGTCACTCTATCGAATACCTTCGTGAAGTTGCTCACCTACGCCCACGTACAAACGTGATCGGCGCAGTAGCACGTGTACGTAACTGTTTATCTCAAGCGATTCACCGTTTCTACCACGAGCAAGGCTTTTTCTGGACTTCAGCTCCGCTTATCACTGCATCTGATGCAGAAGGCGCTGGTGAAATGTTCCGCGTATCTACGCTAGACATGGAAAACCTACCTCGCACTGACGAAGGCAAAGTTGATTTCAACGAAGATTTCTTCGGTAAAGAGACTTTCCTAACTGTATCTGGCCAACTTAATGCTGAAGCTTACGCTTGTGCACTAAGCAAGGTTTACACGTTCGGTCCTACGTTCCGTGCTGAAAACTCAAACACAAGCCGCCACCTAGCTGAGTTCTGGATGGTTGAGCCTGAAGTTGCGTTTGCAGACCTTGACGATGTAGCGAAACTGGCTGAAGACATGCTTAAGTACGTTTTTGCTGCTGTTCTTGAAGAGCGCCGCGACGACCTTGAGTTCTTCGCTTCTCGCATCGACAAAGAAGCAATCACTCGTCTAGAGCAATTTGTAGACGCTGATTTCGCACAAGTTGACTACACTGACGCAATCCAAATCCTACTAGACTCTGGTAAGAAGTTTGAATTTGACGTTGAGTGGGGCATCGACATGTCTTCTGAGCATGAGCGTTACCTAGCTGAAGAGCACTTTAAAGCTCCTGTTATCGTTAAGAACTACCCGAAAGACATCAAAGCTTTCTACATGCGCTTAAACGACGACGGTAAAACAGTTGCAGCAATGGACGTACTTGCACCAGGCATCGGTGAAATCATCGGTGGTGCACAACGTGAAGAACGTCTAGACATTCTAGACGAGCGCATGATTGGCATGGGTATCGACCCAGAACACATGAGCTGGTACCGCGACCTACGTAAATACGGCACCGTGCCACACGCAGGCTTCGGTCTTGGCTTCGAGCGTCTAGTATCTTACGTAACAGGTATGGGCAACGTTCGTGACGTGATTCCATTCCCACGTACGCCACGCTCTGCTAACTTCTAATCTCAGCTTTCTTCTTTCAGAGAAGTCAGTATAGATAGATAAAAACCTCCGTATATACGGAGGTTTTTTTATACGCGCTCATTTATAAGGGCATGTTCATAAGCGCCATTGATAAGCGCCTACTGATAAAAGCTTAACTGCTCAATCTACTCGACAGTACGAACCAAAAAGTGATCTAAAAGTATCTTCTCGCCCGTCTGTTCTAGCGGCTTAAATTCAATCACCATCTGATCACCCTTTTGCTCAAAAGCATTCACTTTAAAGAATAAACTATCCTTATCCGCCCTAATGTTATGAGCAACCTGACGACCATTTACAAACACATCAAAAGCGGGCGCTTTTGGGTTTGCAGGAATGACAGTTTCAAAAGTGTACGTTTCACCTTCTTGCGCATAAGCGGTGTTGTAAATACCGCCATCCTTCGTCCAATAAGTACCATTAAAGTCCATACTTCCAGCTTTCCAGTAGCTGTAAAAGGCATGAAGATCTTCGATACTGTTCTGGGTCGTTGGCGTCCATCTTACGTCACCAAGATTTACTGGCTTCGAGTAACTAAACCCATGCGTTCTCATATCCTTGTTTAAGGAATCTAATCTCCCCAAAACATCATCAAAGGTATCTTGCCAACCAAGCTCGCCATAATATTGAAGGCCAATTTCTCCAATAATGTAAAACTCGTCGTCTCGTTCAATCGTAATGCCTGAACCTGAGTCGCCATGGATGATCAGCCACTGCAAATCACTTTGAGGCATGATCACCGGGTTATATTTATATTCAGCTAACCATTTCTTATCTGTGTCATTGTACTTAACAAATTTCTTTCCGCCATTACGGCCGTTGTAGTTGCCAAAGCCAACGCTATTTACTTCATAAACCTCTGAATGATCGAACATCCCTTTCTCTGGTAACTTCGCAGGTTTAATACCGGTTATTGGCGTGTCTAAGCGCACCAGAGCGAAATCATAAATGCCATCGGTAAATTCATACTCCCCCCACTCACCATCAGGGTCAGTAGTCGCACGTGATGTATGAATAACGTTGTACTTACCGTTCTCATCTTTTTCATAAGAAGAACAAGTTACTGCATTTTCATACCCTTCACTTTTAGAGCCTGATACGTGATTTGCCGTTATCACCCAGTAAGGGTCAATCAACGTTGCCGAGCCTGCATTCATATGACATGCAAAATCGAATTGAGTTTGTAGAGCGAACGTTTTGTGTTGAGTGACCGAACGATCCATTTTTCCGAGACCCGCGTGCGCAGAAAAAGTCGCTACAATTGCTGATGCTAGAATGATTCTTTTCATGTTACTCAACCTCTCTCAACTGGATAGCCTCAATAGCGTGATAGCCTTGTCTCGATTCAAAATCAAACTGCCTATATTGGCGTGAATATGAGATTTCAACGATGTCATCTGGAGATTGGGTTTCAAAGGTGACGATGTTTTTTACACTGGTCATGTGAAAGGAAATATCATTTTTGATAGTGTTACATTGCTTTTTAATACACGCCGTCACATTGGCAGAAGACAGCCAGTTGTGCGTGTACAGTTCAACAGAAAAACGCCCTTGTTTCCCCGGTTTAACATGAAAATCAAAACCACCAGCACCTTGAATTAGACCAGCAAAAGATAGTTCCTGTTTATAATCGTTAGAGTCACCGCCTTGCCAGTAATAACGATTGCCAAAGGCGTTTTTACTATCTGAATTAATGATCTGATTTAATTCACCACTCACGGTTACATCGCTTATCAGATCAATATTTTCTTTCTCAACTCTTTGATGATCACCATACAAAAATGCCCAATCCAAACCATTTAGATCCACCTCTCTTGCGTAACGATACTTTCCCTCATCAAGCTCATAGCCGATAAATTCACTGGTAATAGACAGTCTATTAGTACCAACTTCCGAAAAATTGCTTAGTCGATTTAAATCAACATCGAGTTCGCTTGCTGAAGCATTAGTGGCTATCAAAGCCAACATGCACAGGTTTGTTTTTGTATATTTCAATCTCATAATCCCGCACCTCAATTAGTCATAACCAATTGTAATAAATGGGGAATTTAAACCTGTAAGGTACTGTAAGCCTTTAACTGGGTCACTTTTATCGCACAGCGACCAATAATTGACGTGAATGTATAACAATGAAAGGTAGGCTCTGGTTATTTCCTAGCACAACCAATAAGCCAAGTTTTTGACTAAAGGTGATGCATATTCCAAATAATCACCATTTCGCGCTTACACAGACTTACAAAGCCTGTGGCATTAAAGTATGAGATAGCCTTCAGAGCTCAGGTTTGATGCCATTATTCAAAAATTCAGGTTATTTGAAACGAAAAAGCCCTGCCAAATTCTGGCAGGGCTTAAAATAATTCGACTGGATAATCGGCTTAATCTACATCTTGGTCGATAGCGTATTTTATCGCGAGACCGCAGATTGCCATCATAACGAACGGGATAGCCGCAGTTGTGTATTCCGCCCAAGCCATATCAGCGAAGGCTTTTGCCAGCAATACGTGGCCGAGAATAAGCAGAAGCGCACACACAATCGCGACGATAATCAGCTTAACTTCATTTCCCATAGTCATTTTCAACATAACGGTATCTCCAATATTTGGTCTAACTGTATTGAATCACAACTCTTTGTTGTACAAGGCGTACAGTTGCGCCAGAAACAATCCGTACAGTTGAAATCATGGTCTGTTTTATGAGTGACTTAAGGTTTTACGAATGCGTAAGTTGATGTGCCAGTTTGCCAAGCAAGATTAGTGCTTGTTCTTTCTCTTCTGTGAGTTCATAAGAGAAGTTCAATCTGATCGCGTTATCTACTCTGCCCTGCTCACTAAACAGATCGCCTGAAGCGACACTGATCCCCTGAGCAATCGCTAGTTGGTAAAATTGTTGACTGTCGAATTTGGTGGAAAGACGAATCCATATGAAGTATCCACCAGCCGGTTCTTCAATCTCGACGGAATGCGGGAAGTACTGCTTGATGACCTCAATGAATCGCTCTTTTCTCACTAGAAGATTTTTACGCAATTTACGAAGATGATTGTCATAGCTTTCATGCGTTAAAAAGTGTGCGACACCAAGCTGAACAGGCGCACTGCTTGATAACGTAGAAAGGAGCTGAAGCTTTTGAATGGCATCGTTGAAACGAGTATTAACAACCCACCCCACACGATAACCTGGGCATAAACTTTTTGAATACGAACCACAAAGCAGAACAGAATCGGTCTTATCGAAGGCTTTTAGTGGCTTGGGCTTATGCCCTTCGAAGTAGAGGTCACCATATACGTCATCTTCAATAATGTAGGTTTCGTGTTGTTCTGCAATCTCAACCACACGGCGCTTCGCTTCTTCAGACAAACTTGTCCCTGTCGGGTTTTGAAACGTCGTCATCAACCAACACGCTTTTACATCTTGGTTTTGTAGTGCGCTTTCAAACTGCTCAATATTCAATCCATTGATTGGACAAACATCCACTTCGATAGGATTGAGTCCTAACCTCTCTACGGCCTGTAAAGCACCATAGAAAGCAGGAGATTCAATCACAACATTATCACCCGACTTAGTAACCGTTTGCAGGCTTAAGTTAAGCGCTTCCATTGCGCCAGAGGTAATCACGATATCTTGATGGTTAACCGTAATGCCTTGTTGCAGGTAACGCTGCGCGATTTGTCTTCTTAAGGACTCACTGCCCGGTGGCAGATTATTAATGACACTCGCGCCAGTCATTTTTCTGCCAGCACTCGCGAGATTTCGGGTCAAGGTAGGTAAAGGAAACAGATCAGGGTCTGGGAATGCTGAGCCAAAAGGAATCACACCTTCTGCGGAACTCGACTTCAAAAAGTCGAATAAGCGATCATTAATGGCTTTCTTTTGGTGTACTAACGGCAGTTCATAATCAACGCCGTCCACACGTGGTGCAACAAAGTAGCCCGACTGAGGCTTAGCGATGATCCACCCTTCGCTTTCTAACAATTGGTAGGCTTGTAAGACAGTACTATTACTGACGTTGTAATTTCGACAACTCATGCGTACCGAAGGGATCTTCTCTCCGGATCGCCAAGTGTTATTAGCGATCTGAGTTCGAATATCCTTTGCAAGCTCTTCATAACGCGCCATCTAATTGTACTACCTAGATAAATTCTAATAAGCCGAGGATTTTATCACTAACGTTAACAACTATTGCTGCTATCCATATGATTGGACCTAATTTCTATAATAGTGTGAATTGGTTCACAGATAACTTTGTATGCTTTGCTAAGTTTGTAACCAAGGCGGGAGCCAAGTTCGCTCTACGCCTCTATAATTTGATGTAACCCAAAAAACATGCGAGATAACAATGAAAAAAATAGAAGCAGACCAGTTAAGTTATAAAGGAGAGTCAAACGGTGTTCATAGTTGGACAACACCGAGTGGCCAGCCATATTACTGGCACCCAGATTGGCTACATATCGCTGAAGATGCAACAGGCTCACATCCAAAGCAGAAGATCGACGTCGATCAAGACCAAGCACCAACTGAGAAACACGCGGTGTCTGCTATTCTGAAACACCTTAACCAATGGGCATCAGACAAACTAGCATCTCACCCTGAGATTGAAACAGGTTCTATCGAAGCTGAAATCAACCTGAAAAAGTAATTGTTTTAAAGTAGATAGCGAACTCAATCACTCGCGATTCCACTCAAGTATACCGACTGAATAGCCTCTAATCTTAACGAGGCTATTCAAGTATCTTCATAGTAATGCTGCAATAACCCCCACCTAGCTAACAAATCACTAACACAAACCAGTTTCTTGTATCATTCAGCGAAAGCTATCGATAGAATTTCTGGTCCTATTTACGCAAGTCATTCAAGTTATGTATATTTCAAAGCAAGCAATGCGTCTTGCAAAGTAAAATATGCGTACTTAAAAGTCGTGAATCTAGTAAGAATTATACAGACCAGAAACGAAACTGAACAAAGGCTTATCGATGGATACATCAAACTATAATCAATCGCTAACAACCCAGCTATATGCCATCGCTGGTGTGCTTTTTGGCACCTATGGCAGTCGGGTATGCCCTATGCTCGACACCTTAACGACGTTAGAAATTTTCACTCAAGTGAGTGTCGTTTTTGCCTTAGTCTGGTTTGTGCGCCATTACCTATTAGCCCGCCATGCTTTAGTTAAACAAGGTCGGTTTGCGCAGCTCGACACCTTGTTGTTTTTTGCTGCTAGTGTCCCTTTTGCGCTTTATTACAACTTAAGTTATGACTTCACCATCGATAGCAATTTAAAAGTGCTCTTTGGAATGACGTTATTTGGCTTCTTTACTGGAAGCATTCTTCAGTTGAAAGCTAAACTTGCGCAAATGGACAAAATGGAACATTCTGGGCAGTTTGACTTCCAACTGATTGGCGAACGAAGTTCATTAGTTAAACAAATGGTCGGTTTAGTCATCGTACTTCTGGTTACACTGACCACCATGCTGACGATGATTGCAGTTAAAGACATCTTCTGGTTAGAGCACAACCCTGAACGCTTGTTGGATGGCACAGGCAAGATCAGCGTGATTAAAGAGTTCATTTATTTGGCAGTAGTTCTGGGTGGATACGCGATAACCATTATGACTTTATGGAGTAAGCTGATTAAGCGAATTCTCCTAAGCCAAGAACACGCATTGAGAAAGGTTACCAGTGGCGAACAAGGCGTTCGCTTACCTATTTTCGGCTACAATGAGCTGGGTTCAATGGCATCAATGACCAACATCATGCTTGATAGCCTCGAAACGGCACAAAACGAAGTCAAAACTACCCGTGACGTTGCAATTGTAAGCCTGTCTGCACTCGCAGAATCTCGAGACAATGAAACTGGCGCCCATATTCTAAGAACCCAAGAATACGTTAAGGTACTCGCACAAGAACTCAGCAAATCTGAAACGCACTCTACTTTGTTAACACCAAATTATATCGAGTTGCTTTATAAGTCGGCTCCCCTGCATGACGTCGGCAAGGTGGGTATCCCTGACAATGTTTTACTAAAGCCGGGGAAATTAACCGACGAAGAATTTGAAATAATGAAGGGCCACCCTGCAATTGGCGCTGAAGCCTTGTCTATCGCAGAAAAGCAGTTGGGAAGCTGCTCTTTCTTAAAAGTCGCAAAAGAAATATCACTGACTCACCATGAAAAATGGAATGGCAGCGGTTACCCCAATCAACTGTCTGGAGAAGCGATCCCTTTGTCTGGTCGATTAATGGCATTAGCGGATGTCTATGATGCGCTAATATCGAAACGAGTTTATAAGCCAGCCTTTACTCATGAGCAAGCCAAGCAGATCATCTTAGAGGGCAATGGGACGCATTTTGACCCGCAAGTTGTACTCGCGTTTCTTGCCGTTGAATCGCAATTTGTAGAGATTGCCGCGATCTACAAAGATGGCAAAAATGTTCAGAGCGAACTTGAGCGAGAAAGCTTCATTGCTCAACCTGCATAATCCTGTCAAAAAGCACTAACTTCTTACGCCCTATAGGTTAATCCGTAGGGTGTTTTGTTATCAAATACCCTCTCTAGTCAATTAATCTGATTGAAATGGATTTTTTTTGGTCTTTCTGTTCACTTCGTATTGTCTTAAAAATTTCATACAGGTATAACTACCAATAGATACTATCCCCTCTCAATTGACATGGATGAAGATTATGTTTGAAAAAGTGCTAGCTGCTCCCGCCGACCCTATCCTCGGCCTTACTGAAGAGTTTAAAAAAGACTCTCGCGCAGAAAAAATCAACCTTGGTGTTGGTATTTACAAAAATGAAGATGGTCAAACGCCTGTTCTTAAAACAGTAAAGAAAGCAGAAGCTTCACTTCTTGAAAACGAAAAAACCAAATCTTACCTAACAATTGAAGGTACAGCTGAATACGGCCTAGCGGTTCAGAAACTTCTTTTCGGTTCAGACGCAGAGATCGTAACGTCTCAACGCGCTAAAACAGCACAAGCTCCAGGTGGTACAGGTGCACTTCGCGTAGCGGGCGAATTCATCAAGCGCCAACTAGGCGACGCAAAAATCTGGATCAGTAACCCAACTTGGGCTAACCACAACGGCGTTTTCGCTGCTGCAGGTATCGAAACAGCTCAATACAGCTACTACAACGCTGAAACAAAAGACAAAGACTTCGCTGGTATGGTGGCTGACCTAGAGAAAGCATCTGCAGGCGATATCGTTCTTCTTCACGGTTGCTGTCATAACCCAACAGGTATCGACCCAACAACTGACGAGTGGGAAGTGCTGGCTAAACTGGTTGCTGAGAAGAAACTGCTACCTCTATTCGATTTTGCTTACCAAGGTTTTGCAAAAGGCGTTGAAGAAGATGCAGCTGGTCTACGTATTTTTGCTCAATACAACAATGAGATCCTTGTTGCTAGCTCATTCTCTAAGAACTTCGGCTTGTACAACGAGCGTGTGGGCGCATTTACTCTAGTTGCAGAATCTGCAGGCGTAGCAACGACAGCGTTCTCTCAAGTTAAGAGCATCATCCGCTCTATCTACTCTAACCCACCAGCGCACGGTAGTGCTGTAGTAACTCACATCCTTGGTGATGCTGATCTACGTGCTGAATGGGAAGCGGAAGTGGCAGAAATGCGTGACCGTATCCAAGAGATGCGTGAGCTATTCGTAACAACATTGAAATCTGAAGGTGTTGATGCAGACTTTACATTCATCGAGCGCCAAAACGGCATGTTCTCGTTCTCTGGCCTAAGCAAAGAGCAAGTAACTCGCCTGAAAGACGAATTCGCTATCTACATTGTTGGTTCTGGCCGTATCAGTGTTGCTGGCATGACTAAGTCAAACATGGGTCCTCTATGTAAAGGTCTTGCTGCGGTTCTTTAATCGAAAAGCGAAACCTTTATCTGTCGACCTATAGATATGCAAAAGCCAGCGATTAAGCTGGCTTTTTTGTGTCTGTCTCTGTGTACTAACGCTTAGCCTCTGCGTTACTGGTTAGTACTCTAAGAAGAACTCTACACCTAGCTCGTTAGTACGCTCACTACGAATCTTACCTTCGCCATCTCGGTGTTGATAAGAGCCACCAATCGCAAACTTGTTGGTCACCAGATAGCGTAAACCTAGGTGATAGATCTCTTCATCAAACAGGTCACTGCGATTTGCTTGCACACTACCGTTCGCAATCCAGCGTTTGGCGAAGCCATAGTTAAGTTCGGCTTTAATCCCTTGGATAAACTCGGTATCTGAAGACTCAGTTCGGTTGGTATCGTTATCTTCCACCTCCCCCTTAGTGATACCAAGCAGGTAGTAAGCCACTATATCTAAATCTTTCTTAATGCTGTAACGGTAACCAACACCTGGCATAAGCGTATCAATTCGAGTTGTCGTGTCATCCGGGTGAATAAAGCGCGCACTGTAGTCGCCCAACAACAACCAATCATCCGTCATCGCGTAACTGACGCCTAATCCATACGATGAGGCATTATTATTGCCACCTGCATCTTCATTTAAACTGCCCGAATGCGCGGTGGCATATATATGGTCATAATCAAGAATATCCACCGCGTTAGTGTCCGCCCACAAACTTGGAGAAAACATAAAAACTACAGGTACCAAACTAAGCTTCCACTTCGACATTCCTATCATCCTTCAACTGTCACTCCATTAACTGAAAGATTAGTCTATCCATAAGACTTTAAAAAGGTTTTAGCTCACAGATTGATTTGTGCCGGAAAATTATTATCAAATGTTGTACCATGAAATCATACAAACCAATGGATGATCATTATGGATGCTGAGTTATTAGAGATTCAAAACTTTCTGGCACAATACCCCCCTTTCTCTGAACTTCCTGAAGAGATATTGGTGAAAGTGACCAGTAGTGTGGAAATTTCTTATTACCGCCAAGATACCCCTATCATTCACTTTGGTGATCAAATTCATGATCTCTACATCGTTCGAAGTGGCGAAGTTGAAGTCTATCGTCGTAAGGGCGAACTCTATAATCGCCTTGATGAAGGGCATGTGTTTGGACAAATGGGGCTGCTGACCAACAACAAAGTTCGCTTCCCAGTTAAAGCGACCGAAGATACCCTTCTCTACTGCATCCCTGAGCCGATTTTCCAAGAGCTCTACGACAACTATGATTCATTCGCCGACTTTGTCGAGGTGGAAGATAACGCGCGACTTCGCCAAGCAAACTCAGACAGCAACGACGCCAACGATTTATCGACATCTAAGGTCAAAACGCTCTTGACCAGCGAAGCGCCGATGATCGAGAAAACGCGCACTATCCAACAAGCAGCAACCATGATGGCAGAAGACAATGTCTCTTCTCTACTGATCATCGACCCTGATATTGTTGAAGATGATGAAGACGATTCAACACCTGTTATCGGCATCATTACCGACCGAGACTTATGTACTCGCGTTCTAGCCGAAGGCCTTGACCCATCAGATGAAGTATCCAGTGTAATGACACCAGAGGTTATCTCACTCGACCACAATGCCTATGTATATGAAGCAATGATGACTATGCTTCGCTACAACGTGCACCACTTGCCAGTGCTTAAAGATAAGAAACCTATCGGTATTATCGAAGCGACCGATATTGTTCGCTACGAGTCTCAAAACTCGCTGTTATTGGTAAGCAGCATCTTCCAGCAACAAAGCATTGAAGATCTTAAAGTACTTTCTGAACAAGTAAAAGACAGCTTCGTTCGCCTAGTAAACGAAGATGCCAACGCCCACATGGTTGGCACAGCTATGTCGGTAATTGGCCGTAGCTTTAAACAGCGTATTATCGAGCTTGGTGAAGAAAAATTGGGTAAAGCACCCATTCCCTATTGTTTCCTTGCGCTCGGTTCAATGGGGCGCGATGAGCAATTGCTCGTAACAGACCAAGATAATGCCATTATTCTTGATGACACCTACGACGAGAAAAAGCACGGTAAATACTTTGAAGAGTTATCAACCTTCATTTGTGATGGCTTAGATCAGTGTGGCTACGTGTATTGTACTGGTGACATCATGGCCACCAACCCAACGTGGCGTATGACTCGTCGCCAATGGGAAGAGTGCTTTGCCGATTGGATTGATGATCCAAACCCGAAAGCGCTATTGAACGCTTCTATTTTCTTTGATTTAGACGGTGTCTACGGCCGCTTGAAATGGGCGGAACAACTGAACAGCTTTATTGTTCGCCGAGCACGTAAGAACAACCGTTTCTTAGCATGTCTTGCTCGTAATGCGCTTAACCGCACACCGCCACTCGGGTTCTTCAAAGATTTCGTTATGGAAAAAGATGGTCGTCATAACAACTCGATCAACCTTAAACGTCGTGGTACCGCACCACTTGCCGATCTAATTCGTGTTCACTCTTTGGCGGTAGCATCTCGTTCGAAGAACTCATTCGAACGTTTGGATGACATTATCGACGCAGGTATTCTGCCAAAAGGCCGAGCTCAAGATTTGAAAGATGCGATGGAGTTTATCTCCTTAGTTCGTATTCGCCACCAGGCACACGATGTCGACAACAACATAGAACCGGATAACAACATTGAGCCAGAGAACCTATCTGACTTCGAGCGACGCAACCTAAAGGACGCATTCCAAATATTAAGTAATGCGCAGAACTTCCTTAAGTTCCGTTATCAAGCCAGCAATAAGTTTAAGTAGGGCCTATGAACAAACTATTCAGATCACCTGCGGTCGACTGGCCATTTAAGTTTGCTCAAAAGCTGGAACGAGCGAGAGACGAGCGTTTAAAGCAATTTTATAGCCAACCTCTTCCTGTACCTGATACGCCATTATCAGAAGTAACCTTCTTAGCTGTCGACTTTGAGACTACGGGTTTAAACCCAAACAAAGATGGCATCATTACCATTGGCCTTGTCCCGTTTACGCTAAATCGTATTTACTTACGACAAGCCAAACACTGGACACTGAGACCAAAGCAGAAATTAGAAGAAGACTCTGTGGTTATTCATGGCATTACTCACAACGACATCATTGACGCACCAGACCTTAGCGAGGTGTTAGATGAGATATTAGAATCACTGGCGGGTCACATCCCAGTGGTTCATTACCGTCGTATCGAGCGTGATTTCTTGGATAACGCACTGAAAGTGAGATTAGGTGAAGGGATCGAATTTCCAGTCCTCGACACACTCGAGATTGAATCTCAAATCCAGAACAAACTGGCTGGCGGCTTATGGAATAAGCTCAAAGGAAAGAAACCAGCATCAGTAAGGCTTGGTCAGAGTCGCCGTCGGTACCACTTACCCGACTACACGCCGCATCATGCATTAACGGATGCAATTGCAACCGCAGAGTTACTACAAGCGCAGATTGCGCATCATTTTAGCCCTGACATGCCGGTTAAAGATTTCTGGTTATAGCTAGATTTAAATACTGTTTAAATCGTACGTGAAGCGACTAGCCATTAGCCGTTTTACACCTTAATACTCATAACGCTCACATTATCTAAATAGTGAGCGTTTTGTTTTTGCGTATTAGGAAAAGCTTACTTCGCTGTCGGACCAACTAATCGCATTTCCCAATCTTCGACTTTGCCAGTTTCAAGGCGACGATCTATAAGTGCTCCCCAAGATTCGACTAAAGGTAGCTCCGCCAATTCTTTGAGCTCTTGTTTATCCAAACAACCTGTAAACACCGCCCCCATGATGCGAGTTAACGGCCATTCTGGATAAGGTCTTTCACATAGAATGATCTCATCTCCAGCGCCGATATCACCCTCTTCCAATACACGGAAATACCAGCCAGTTCTTAGCGTATCTTGCAGCCTTCTTGCCATATCATTTTGATCGAATCTCACGTTCAGCTTCCAGCACGGCATACGCCCTTGCGAGACTTCCAACAATGTTGAACCAATACGAATCTTATCTTTCAAGCAAATGGAATGCTCCGTGACGCCGCTTGAGCTTAGGTTCTCGCCAAATGCGCCTGCAGATTGAAAGATGATTTTGTCACCTAACTCTTCCTGCCAAACTGGGTAGTGCTCGCTTGGGTAGATATGAAGGGCTTTTTGAATACCACCGTGAAAGCGAGGGTCGCCTTGTTCATCATTGGTAAAACCAAGTTCTGTGGCATGCTGACGCTCAGGTGAAACCTGCTTGTTGATGGCACTATTTGCACCGTGTGCAAAGGCAACAGTTTTACCTACCAATACGCTATTTACTAAGCCTAACTTCTTCATATCTTTCCCTTTTACCTAAACTTATTTGCTGTTTTATACGAGCTAAAGCCAACTTATTGCTCGCCCAGTGATTTAAATACCGGAACCGCTGCTAATACTTCAATGTGGTTTTCTGCGCTCTTTAAGTAACGCGTTTCGCTGTTCGAAAGCAATAGATGACGCTGATAACCTTCTGTTTTCGGAAACTTAGCCAAGACCGTTTCGAGCGATGTTTCACACTTATTTTGGTTAATACCTTCAATCTCGACTTTGAATAGTAGTTGGTTTTCTTTCGATATTTCAACTTGATATCGCATACGCGTGCCCTCTCTACTTCATTCACTCTGCCGGGCATGATAGCCTAGTCTCGCCACGTCAGAATAGGGACATAAAGACACTTAACCATGCCAACCCGCCAAATAGATTCTCACTCCGGAATCATCACCTCAAATGAGATGATGGTCGCTAATCCTAATTCACCAGCGTTAGTGAAGACCATCGATATGCCCAAGGGCTACGTCGATGCAATGCACCAACATACATGGCATCAAGTGATCTTCCCGCTCAAAGGCCTATTGCAAACGAAAACCGATCACTACCAGCATCTTGTGCCCCATACTTCTGCTTTGTTTGTGCCTGCAGGGATTCAACATGAATCTATCGCATTGAACCATACGACGTTTGTCGGTATTTACCTTAATCCAGCCTTTGGTATTGAGTATGAGCCTCAAGTGCGAACCATTACCCTGACGCCGTTTTTGAATGAGTTATTGCAGGAAATTCGCAGACAGTGCGAAGGATTAGTGAGTGATGAAGAGGTATCGCGATTGCTCTCGGTATTGCACGATCAGATCATGAAAGACAACGTTCAGACCTATCAATTGTTGCTACCCGAAGACCGACGATTGAAGCTTATCTTTGAAGCGCTGACAGAGGCACCAACGTTGGACTTTTCGTTGAAGGAATGGGGAGGTAAAGTCGGTGCATCAGAGCGAACCTTATCGCGCTTATTCTCAAAAGAGTTCAACACGTCATTTCAGTTATGGCGACAACAAATCCGCCTGATTTACTCGTTGTCTTTGTTGGATGAAGAGTTCTCAATCCAGAATATTGCTGATCAAGTCGGTTATCAAAACGACTCGTCTTACATTAAAGCTTTCAAGGCATCTTTTGATGTAACCCCGCAGCAGTTTCGCTTAAATGGTCGAAGAAGGTAGTAAGAGCCTATCTTTAGGCCCTGATTCTAATTTACAAGGTGACTTACGCTATTTTGCTACTTTGCTACTTCAGCTAGATCTTGATAATAACGACGCTTTTGGCGGTACATATCTTCATCCGCTTGAGAAAACAGTAGCTCGACTTCTGTCGATTCCGTTGACGCGACGCCAATCGAGAATCTAACCGGTATGCTAACGCCGACTTGCGTTTCGATAGCCTGATCGATTTGATCCGCATACAGCTGTTCAGCGAGTTGGTGAGGGCCTTGCGCGTGTTGCTCAGCAGACTTCAAAGTAAGAATAGCAAACTCATCACCACCTAATCGATACAGATTACTGGTATGGCTTAACCGATTGCGAATCACATCCGTACAGCCTTTGATCAACTCATCACCAACCGCATGTCCATACTGATCGTTAGCGGTCTTTAGTCCATTAATATCAATGATCAGCAAAGACAAACTGTCTTTATACTCTGTAGCACGCTGCTTAGAGAAATCCAGATCTTCATCGAAGGCTTTACGGTTGTAGCACCCTGTTGGCATGTTGATACGAGTAATGTTCTCAAGCTCTATCCAACCAGCTAACTGTTTTTGGTATAGGTCAAAAATCAATAAGTCTTCCTCGCTCAGTAAACCAAAACCCTGAGACGAGAAGTAACCAATCGTGGTGCCTTTTGAATCTTTTAAATCTTTGTCGCGACTAGTCATATCGCTATCAGCAATGTCGCCATCAGAAACAGAGTTAAAGCTGAATTGGATTAAGCTATCAGGAAGCAACGATTCCAGTTGTTGATCCACCAGCTCAGGAATCAAGCGATACTCGACACTTTGTCTCATAGAAGCAAACTTAACGATCTTAAGAATACGGTTTTTCTGTGACTCTTCGCGGGCTAATGAATGCGTTAATTTACTCGTTTTCTCTTCAACCGTTTGCTCTAGCTGTGTGTTAAAACTTTCAAGCTTGTGGTTGTTCTCTTTTATCTGTTGATAGGCGGATCTCAACTGATTATTACGTATCGTCAGTTCACTCAATTGACTCTGTATTCGAGACCACATCTTTTCCAATAAACGGCTGAATACAGTGAACTCAGTAAAACGATGCTTATCTGGATTGTGCTCAGGGGGCTGGTTGTTTGAGTAGGACTCCACCGAACCTGTGAGCAAATTAAGTTGTCTCGAAAAGGCGCGATTCAATACTAACGCGAAGACAATTGCGACGGCTAATGTCGCAAATAATATTCGAACGAACACTACCTGAGATTGCTGCATCTCTTGTAAACGAGCACTGTCCGATACATGGTGTTTCACCGCTAATGTTAATGCTTCTGAAAACAACTTATTGTCGTTAGAGATTAACTGGGTGCCTGTTTGTTCAGTTTTATCGCTAACCGAAGCCAAGTAATCAAACTCCACTGACTCATTGTCATACAGGAAAGGCGCCATTTTAGACTCTAATCGGCCGTAACCCATCAGCACGACGAGATAGCCTTGCGGCGTATAACTTGAGCCCTCTATCAACCGATACGGCAAAATTGGCGCGACAAAAACGATACCTGAATCCGCGTTATCTGCGATCTCTGGCTCTATAAACTCAGCGTGAAACAACTTGCCTTGCTTGTACGCAGAATGAGGAAGCTTCAAACCCTCAAGTAATTGACTTTGTTCAAAATGATACAAGCTACCTTTGCTGTCATAAATGGGCTTCCAGTTACTATCCAATATATAGGTTGCGGACACGCTATCGGCTAGTGCGTTAAAGCTCTCCATCTTGTCCCACACAACACTAGAGAAAAAGATATTCCCACCCGCTTTAATCAATGAACGATCTTGCGAATACCACTGCGTGAGACTGGCTGTAAGGTTTAGCTGCTCTTGCACCGTTTGCTGAATACCTACCGTTGAGTTGGCTAGCTTGATCTCTTTTTGTTCAAGAGAGCTTTCATTCTGCTTATTCAGTATCAGTTGACCGGCTAGATAAACTGGGAATAACGAACACGCCAACAACACCAAACCCATGGAGTATTTCAATGAAAGTTTCAATCGCCAGCCCCCATGTTCGCTGAGTAGTAGCTTACAAAGTCATCGTAAAACTTGTTCAGCTCTTGCTTCGGCATTCCCGACTTATATCGCTCATACGCTCGTGCTGAAGCTTCCCATACGATCGCCATTTTATAGTCGCTCGACATCATTTGCGAAGATTGAAATTCATCGTACATGTTAGAGAAAGTCTTGTTTCCTTCTTCAACACGGCGTTGGTTCACCTCACGAAATGGCGAGATCATCGCGCTTGAATGCGCTAAATAAGTAAAACTGTTCGATTGTAAGTACTGAACAACTTCTTTTAATGCTTCTCTTTTCTCCGGGTTGTTCATCCCTTTCTTTGTGATCGCAAAAATCTTGGCACCACTAAATGAAGACATCGCCTTGTCGCGATAGGTAGGTAAAGAGTTCACATGTAAGTGCTCGCCATACGCCTGATCTAGTTCGCTAAAAGCCCAATCACCATCAATCAAAAACTCGACTTCACCAGTAATGAAACGTTGCCGCGCACATGTCTCATTGCAAAACGCTTCAATGGTTTTGGCTTTCTCAAGCTTATCGATGAACTCAAAAATTGAGACCAAACCTTCCCCATCAATGTTTATCGATGAAAGCATGTCTTGAGAAAACAGTTGGAAGAAAGCCAAATAGAAGTACATGTTTGGATTTGGGAACAAAATAGTGGCACGGTTCGAATCAGATGAGCGTTGAATCAACTCTTCCCAAGTAATGTCATGATCTTGCGGCTTGTTCGAATACAGAACTAATTGGTTACCGATTCCTACTGGTAACGCCTTTAGTTCATCATTAATCACTACGGCATCAAGAGCTTTTTTCTCATAGCGTGAAGTATCGACCCAAGCGGAAGGTAACGTTGAGAGCTCAATATACTCAGTAAGCCCCAAGAAATCAGAAGGCACCCAAATAACATCAGGAAAGGTATTGTCTCGAGGATCTGCGACAAGCAGCTCTGATCGGATACTGTTGATATCAAATGGTCGTATTTCAACACGATGATCAGTCATCGATTCGATGTGTTCTTTAACGTAGTCAGCGGTTTCATAATTGATACCGGCCCATATTTCGAGCGTAGAGGCGCAAGTAACCACGGGGAACAACGCCGCTAATATACTCAAAAATCTCACACCTAATTCCTCATGGCGAAAAGTATCATGTCTCGAATGGCGCCAGAAATCATCAAGAATGCTGATGACATTGGCTGTTGGGGTTTGTCGTTATTTTGGGGCAAGACGTTATATAGTAAAAGGTCAGTAATAAACAGAAAAACCAAGCTATCTGTTCATTTTTTCGATCGATACAAATTGCTCTCCCCGATAACAACCAAACCTTTTTGTTCAACTTAACTCTGAACAAAAAATGCAACATATCATACCCTTTATGCTTTTTTAGGCAAAAAAAAAGGTTCATCGCGGATTAGCGGGAACTAAAAACAAAAACGGTAGTAAGTGATATGGTTTAGTCGCCAAACAAAAATCATACACAAACTACCGTTTCTATGCCGAATCATACTTTCCTATCTTCATTCTGGGAAGGCTTTCAAATAGTAAAGTCTCTCCAGACTGCATCACTTATTACCCTGACTCTTAAACCTAGCTCTGAGGCTAAATGCCTTTGTGGTCTTGAGGCCGAGGCTATCCATGAGTATCAATGGCGTCACGTAAAGGATGCCATGTTGCTCGGTGTGCCTGTTGAACTTTCCGTTCAAACTCGAAGGATTAAGTGTCGTGACTGCGGCATAAAAACAGAATCTCTCTCTTGGTTAGAGCCTTATGCTCGTATAACAAAGCGCCTAAAAAGCTATATAGAACAACTGCTACCCCTGCTTCCCATTAAGCATATATCCCAAATTACGGGCGTTCATTGGCACACCATTAAAGAAATAGATAAACGCCGACTTCGACAAGTGGTGCCGCCAGTGAAATGGGGTGAGCTAAAGCAGCTCGTGATGGATGAGTTCGCCATCTTTAAAGGGCATCGATATGCCACCGTCATCGCTGATGCGAAGACTCATCAAGTCATTTGGGTTGGATTAGGCCGCAGCCGCAAGGACATACGGCCGTTCTTCGAGCAGCTAGGCGAGAATGGGGTAAATATCGAAGCAGTAGCGATGGACATGAATACGGCTTTTGACCTTGAAGTTCAAGCGCACTGCCCGAACGCAAAAATCGTTTACGACTTATTCCATGTTGTTGCTAAGTTCGGTCGCGAGGTGATGGATAGAGTCAGAGTCGACCAAGCCAACAAACTCAAGCAAGATAAAAAAGCGAGGCAATGGGTGAAGCGCTCACGGTGGGTACTGCTGAAAAATAGAGGCAACTTAAATACACGTCAAGATAGCTATCTTACTGAAATATTGAATATCAATAAGGACTTAATGACCACTTATATACTCGGAGCCCAACTCAAAGAGCTTTGGTATTGTGAATCCGAAGGGCACGCGAAGGGGCTCTGGGACACGTGGTGGGAACAAGTGCAAGAGAGTGGAATTAAGCCATTGAAAGAGTTCGCACGAAAACTGAGTCCTTATCTTCACGGCATTATCGCATCGGCAAGTTATCCGTTGAACACCTGCACACTGGAAGGGATAAACAACAAGATAAAGTTAATCAAGCGAATGGGGTATGGGTATCGAGATACAGACTACTTCTTCTTGAAGATAAAAGCGGCTTTCCCCGGAAAGCCGCGATGAACCAAAAAAAATGCCGCAAAAGCGGCATTCTTCTCGTTTAGTACATCTGACACAATCAAAAGCAAGGATGCTGTTTATTGTTCAAACTTCTGTTATTGATTAAGCGTATTTCTCTTCGAAGTCTTTCATGAAGCTGACTAATACTTGCACGCCTTCCAAAGACATCGCGTTGTAAAGTGAAGCTCTCATTCCGCCTACCGCTCTGTGACCTTTTAGCGATTTCAGACCCGCAGCATCAGCTAACTCTAAAAACTTTGCGTCTAGTTCTGGTTTCGCCAATTGGAAAGGTACGTTCATTCTTGAACGGTTTGCGGTGTGAACATCGTTTTTGTAGAAAGCAGAGCTATCAATCGCATTATAAAGCAACGCCGCTTTCTCTTTGTTCACCAACTCCATCGCTTCAACGCCACCTTGAGCTTTCAGCCACTTGAATACAAGGCCTGATAGGTACCAAGCGTACGTTGGCGGTGTGTTGAACATTGAGTCTTTTTCAGCAAGTACTTTGTAGTTCAGAATACTCGGCAATACTTCGTTTGCTAGTTCTAGTAGATCATCACGTACGATAGCAATGCAGATACCAGCTGGGCCGATATTCTTTTGAGCACCCGCGTAGATAACACCGTACTGAGACACATCGATCTTACGAGACAGAATGTTAGATGACATATCCGCGACGATTGGCTTATCCGTTTGAGGAAGCTCACTGATTTCAATGCCATCGATGGTTTCATTTGGACAAAAGTGCACGTATGCCGCTTCAGGGTCGATTTTCCAATCTTTAGCCGGAACAACCGCCGCTTTGCCATCAATAGATGTCTTCGCGTTAAATACATCGATTTCGCAATATTTGCTCGCTTCAGTCACTGCGCTTTCTGCCCAGTAACCCGCATCAATGTAAGTCGCTTTCGTCGCGTCACCAAGAAGGTTTAGAGGAACAGCAGCGAATTGAGCACGAGCTCCCCCCTGACAGAAAAGAACTTTATAGTTGTCTGGGATGTTCAGAAGATCACGTAGGTCTTGCTCAGACTCATCGGCAACTTGAATAAACTCTTTGCTGCGATGGCTGATTTCCATAACGGAAGTGCCTAAACCATTCCAATCAATGAAGTCTGCTTGCGCTTGTTTCATTACCGGTTTAGGCAGTGCCGCTGGGCCAGCACTAAAGTTAAATACGTTATCTAATGTAAGTTCCATGGGGATAATTGCTCCTGCTAAATAATAACTATGAAAGTAATACCATGTTTTACCCAACATAAAAACAACAAAAGAGGTCTTAAGACCTCTTTTGTTTCGTACCGTACAAAATGTTTAACTTAACCCGTTAGATCGCCCTATCAGTATTAAGCCCGACTCTTTTTATTGAACAAAAGCCGGCATAAGCAGTGCAATTAATGGAATTTCTTGTCCATTTTCAAACACTAGATTTCCATTCTTTAGGTCAGCCGTGATTTCATAACCACTTTCTGTTTGCTTGATCATTTCCATCACGATCAATTCGTCGATACCTTCACGGATAAAAGGGTATTCTTCAACAAGCTCATTTGAGAAGCTAGATTGAACATTACCTGTTAATGCAGGAACAATCATTGAAGGGTTACTGCTGATGTTTTCTGTGCCTTCCGGTACGCTCACCAACCATTTAGATTCAAACTGACCTTTACCTAATTCTAACGACATATTGTTCATTGAAAGGTCGAAGCCTTTAGCAAACAGTACGTCGATGAACGGAATGATCTCAGCCACATCTTCTTGTGTCAGAACAGGGTTCGCCTGGTAAATTTCAAAGATTTTCTCAAACGACTGGCTGTCCAGTTTCGACATTTCAAAATCGACGTTTAGATTGTTCAACTGGCCTTCGTTGGTCTCAATATTGGCGACATCCAACTTAAGACTGCTGCTCAAGCGCTTAGTCGCTTCATCTAGATGCGATTCAAAATCGTACTTAGAGTTTTCGATGGTCATGAATGGCTGCATTGCAGAATCTGAAATCAAGAAGCTATCAATAGTAAAGTTTTGCGTGCCTAACCAGTAACCTTTCGCTTGTTGGCCTGAACCAATACCTTTTAGATTTGAGAGTGTCACCTCTTCACCCGTTTCAAAATCAATTTGAACCGATGGGATAGAAAGCTGGTAATCAACCTGCCCTAATACAGTGGCGTGGCCAGACAGATTCGACTTCGTGATAGATACCGAGGTACCATTTTCTTCTGAGCCTTGGTGATTGAACTGGCTTAACTCGAAGTTGAAATCCGTGTTGCCGTTTAGTTCAGTGCTGGTAGTCAGAGTAAGAGGCAGAATGTCAGTATTCTCAAACGTCGACAGCGCGTTTAAGCTCACTAAGCCATGGCTCACCGCACTATTAATGACAAACTCACTTGGTAAGCCATCGAGCGCAAGCTGCTCTTTCAAGCTCTCATCCGTCACAGTTACGCGAGTGGTTACAGTAGAAGAAAGGTAACCTCTATCGTATTCCACGATCTCAGCTTGAATGCTTGAATTGTTAAGCTTTGCAACGCCATCAGTAATCGCATTTTGTCCAATTTGCCCAACCGCTAATGGCCAACAAAGTGCCAATGAGATTGCTCCGCCAATTGCACCAATTTTTCTTAACTGTTCCATGAGTTCTCTTTCTACACTAGTCTGTTTTTTTTAGTCTAACCCATCAGTAGCAAACAAGAAACATTGAGTTAAATCAGTCTATTGCTCGATACTTCGATTGCCTCAATAAATTAACGGCTAGCTCTCATCCTTATTCAGCGGTTCTTGCTAGGCTAGAGACGTCGCTACTATTAAGGTTGAGCTGTGAATCAATACGCTGTTATCTGTTTGGACAATAATCCGGTTAGCATTGAAAGAATACGTTCGGAGCTGGCTCCGTTAGCTTCTGTATTCGATATTTATACTGCCGAGAACATAGAAGACGCGCATCACGCATTAGAAGATATCCATGATCACCACCAAACCGTTGCTTTAGTGATCACTCATCATCATTCTGGATTTAATGGTGTGCAATTTCTTATTGAACTGGAACAGCTGCCCCATAGTAATACCGCAAGAACGATATTAGTCAGCGCTTCGTCAGACATTCAATCCATTCTGACCGCGGTGAATGAAGGCCGGCTCAATCACTGCCTAACCAAACCCGTTCAAGATCAAGTTCTATTCAAATCGGCGCAAAAAGAACTGACCTCTTTTGTTATCCAATACGACTCAGAAAACCTGTTATCTTACAGTGATGCGTTGGATCAACAGCGCTTATTCAGAGCGCACATCGAGCAAAAGATTCATTCTTTTCAATCGGGGTTCATTCACGACTACCACCAGCTTTCTGACAATGCCCTTGCAGAGCGTGTCGTTAGTGCATTACAAGATGTGTTTTCAAAAGATGACAAAACCAAGGCTATTCGAGACTACTCACCCGAACATCTCCTCACTGTAGAAGGTGAAGACAATCGCTTTTTATGGCTGATCATTGAGGGTGAAGCCGCTCTCTATAAAAAAGACGAGTTGGGGCAACAACGGGAAGTGGTACGACACTCTAAGGGCAACATTGTCGGCGGGATGTCGTTTGTGACGGGTGAACCTTCATTCTCAACCGCGATAACCCTAACGCAAACACGAGTCATCAAGCTGGATAAAGATAGCTTTGCTCAAGTGATGCACTCAAACAATACCCTGCTGCCGTTATTCACCAACCTATTGCTCCGTCACTTTAACCGACGCTTACAAAGAAGCATCACCAATAAGATCAAGCTGCAGCAAACGCTCGAATCACTGGAATCTGCACATCAACAATTGATCGAGAAAGAGAAGATGGCGATGCTCGGGCAACTTGTCGCGGGCGTTGCTCATGAGTTGAACAACCCTATTGCTGCGATTCTACGAAGTATTGAAACCTTGTCTGAACATCTCGACCAGATACTCGTAAACTCGTCGCTCCCAGAATCGAATAAAGGGACTGACGTGCTGGCGCATTCAAAGTTAGCCAAGCCACTATCAACGGCTCAAGAAAGACAACTCGTAAAGCACCTCACCTCTACTATCGATGATCGTGCGCTAGCCAAAAAAGCCGTGAGACTAAACCTAAGCCAAGATTCGGCGGTTTTAGATACCCTAAAAGACTCCCCTGTCGCAGGCAAAGAGCTGCTCAATGACTTAGAGCATTACCACTATGTGGGAAACTCTATCCGCTCAATTCAGGTATGCAGCAAGCGTATTGCCGATATGGTTAAAAGCCTAAAAAGCTATGCCCGAGAAGATGAAGAGGTTCGCCACTACGCAGACATTCACGAAGGGCTTGAAGATACCTTAGTGATCTTTGAAAACAGACTCAAACATCACCAACTCGAAAAACATTACGACACCGAATTACCGCCTTTATTGTGCCAGTCGCTCTCGCTACAACAAGTATGGACAAACCTGATCTCTAACGCACTCGATGCCCTTTCTGAACGAGGAAAAGTGTCAATCACTACCTCTCAACAGACGCAAGGTGACGACACATTTCTTGTAGTGGAAATCTCCGACACCGGCCATGGCATTGCGAAAGAAGACATCAGCACCATTTTCAACCCAAATTTCACGACCAAAAAAGAAGGCAATTTTGGTTTAGGAATTGGTTTATCTATTTCTCAACAAATCGTTTCGGCTCATCAAGGGTTTATTTTGGTGGAGTCTGAGGTAGGCAGCCATACACACATGCAAGTGTGGCTTCCATTCAAACAAGAAGGAGCACCTCATGAATAAGTACCTAATTTTATGTGTCGATGATGAGCCTGAAGTCCTCAACAGTGTCCTTCAAGACTTAGCACCATTTGAAGAAAACTTTATTGTTGAAGGCGCCGAATCGGTCTATGAAGCCAAGCAGGTAATCAAAGAAATGGGACAAGATGGCATTAAACTCGCCTTAATCTTGTGCGACCACATCATGCCTGACAAAACCGGTATCGACTTTCTCATAGAGCTCAATCAGAACGATTACACTAAGCCGACACGCAAACTACTGCTCACAGGGCAAGCAGGCCTGGAAGATACGGTGACCGCGATTAACAACGCTGCGCTTGATTTCTATATTTCTAAGCCTTGGCAAGGTGATCAACTCAGAGACACGATTACTCAACAACTGACCGACTATGTCATTGCAAACGACAAGCAATTGCTAAACTGGACTTCCATTTTAGATACCGAGCGCATCCTCACGTCAATGGCAAACAAGCGAACAAGCTTTGGTGAATAACCTAACATTGTGCATCGACCTTAAATTTTGGTGAATAGTCCTATAAACATGAGATCTCAGTTGCAGAGCAGCGCCTAAATTGTATATTTTTTAACTAAATGGCAAAGGATTGGCATTTTTATGGATTACTTTTCCACGAGTTAGATTAAACTGTCTCAATGTTTATGGTTTGCCTGATTTTTCTCAAGCCAAAGGAATTAACACTAAATAAAGGTTTACGGTCGTTATGCGCAAAATTCTACTTACTACCGCTATGCTATTGGCTTCTAGCCAAGCACTAGCTGTTGATGAACAACCACAAGTAATGAGCAACTTTAACTACGATTACTTTGAAGCACGTATCGGTGCTAGCCCAGTAACATTTGGTGGCGCGTTCAGTAAGTCAATTCACCCGAATGCTCACGCTATAGCACGTATCGATTCAGAATTTGAAGGCGATTACGACTCAGCTGTAGGTCTTGGTTTCCACGCTCCATTAAACAACTGGGCAGACCTAACAGGTGAAATGCTAGCTCGTATCGTTCAGCCTGAAAACTCAAGCTCTACTGATATCGGTATGGAAATCAACGTTGGT
Source organism: Vibrio sp. QJM3NY_39 (assembly GCF_057785895.1). Lineage (NCBI taxonomy): Bacteria > Pseudomonadati > Pseudomonadota > Gammaproteobacteria > Vibrionales > Vibrionaceae > Vibrio > Vibrio sp. QJM3NY_39. The sequence goes on from NZ_CM173505.1 coordinate 2,177,647, forward strand.
GTTCGCCAATGGCTTGGTCCACAACTAGAAGTGGGTGGTAAAGGTGGTTACGTTTCTATCGATGATAACGATGATTGGACGGGTTCTGTTTACGCGCGTTTCCACTCTACAGAGCTTTTCTCTTTAGGTGCTGAAGCTCGTATTAACGACTTCTACGGTGATCAGCTAATGTTCACGGCTCGTTTCAAGTACTAATACTTAACGCTCAAGCCCTAGCAAATAAGCTCTCCATGAGCACTTAGCCTTTTGATACATAGTCTTTTAAGAAATCCGGCTAAGACAGAAACAAAAAAACCGAGGACATTCCTCGGTTTTTATTTATTAGTAATAATCTTAAGCATATAAGGCAAACTTCTTTAGTGGCAGCCCTTTAATAATTGCTGCTTGCGTGGTTCTTGTAATAGTTTCCAGTGAATACCATCAATTGCACCCGCAAATTTCCAAAGTAGTTTTAGGTCAACATCGTTTCCGTACGCTTTGCGAACCTTATTAAACACTTCAGGCGCGCCCAACTGCATAAACATTGAAACATCATCCACCCCCGCCTTTTTAACCATGCGCTCTAATGTAAGCTGCATGTTTGGTAGATCTCTTAATCGACGGCTAGCGGATGATTTCTTAAAGCTACGTTGCTGAATTGAATTATCGATTGAAGTACGAATAATACTATCCAATTCAGGATGTTCGCAGGTAAACAGGTCAGTAATATCGTAATAATTTACGGTAGCTGTTGTCTGTTTTTTTACATGACGATACTTTTCACAGTCAAGATCCGTCAGTTTTTTATCTAATGACTTTCCACCTCTGATGAATAAACAACCTTCACTCAATAAAGCGAACATAGCGTCATTTTGAAAGAGGCCAATACCTCCAAACATAGAACGTTTTTGATGCTCACCAAATTGATTCACGTAATTAATAAATGCTGTCTCGGTCATATCCGTTGATCCTTAATCAAATTACCCCGATTAGGTTCATTACCAGACAAGCAGCTTTTTATGCGAAAAATTTTTAATCTATTTTTTTATTCTTTAGGTGAATATTATGATTTCGTTTTCCACCTTTAAATAAATGATACTTCGAAAAGAAAAATAAGTCTGGGCTTAGTTCACATCAATCAATTGAGTATTATGATTTTTCATGATTGACATCACAGTAAACTATCAAACCATGCTTAAATTTCGACACCCAGTGATACACCCGTTCAAATTATTCAAGGTTATGTCGTCGGATGAGTATTGCTTCACAGCATCGCGGCTTGTAAAATGGCAGAACATACATGTTGTTACTTTTTTTATGAATCATTTATCGTTTTTCTGGCTACCACAAAATAAGGCTCTTCTCTTAAAGGGTCTAGAATCAGAGTTTGCCCAACTTGTTGGCCATTCTATTTCAGCGGGAAAAATAACACTTCCTCCTATCCCTAACGTTGTACTGAAAATTCAAAAGCTTTGCACTCTCGAATCAACCGGGATTGCCGAAGTTGCCGAATGCTTACTTGAAGACCCCGGCCTCACTGCTGTCGTCATTCGAGTGGCTAACTCTGTCGTATTCAACAGACGCAACATTACTTGCGTCGATATGATGACGGCTGTGTCACGCCTTGGCATATTAAGAGTGCGTGACATCGTTACGGCTCAGGCTATTGAACAACTCAAGCATTCAGTCAACCTGAGCAAAGAGTGTAATGAGTTACTGGTTCAGAGCGCTTCTGTCTCCAAAGAACTCGGCGCCACTATGGTACTGGTTACCAACGGCTTCAAAGAACTCTCCCCTATTGAATACCGCTACCTTGAACATGAGAAGTCACTGCTTGTTGGGTTACTGGCTGACATTGGTTTATTCTGTTTAGTTAGCGAATACCATCTCTACCTCGAAAATGGCAATTACCTAGACCACGATATCGCCCTACAAATATTCCAAGGCCAATGTTCCGCAACCAGTAAACTGGTACTTAATCGTTGGGGCTTCGACAGCGACTTTATTGATGTGTGCAGTAATACCATTAATAGCCACGAAGAACGCGAAGTGTCTTACTTGGATATTGCTCGAATCGCTAATCACCTGCTGATGTTCAGAAACAAGGATGAGAACATCGATGATCACGAAGTTGAACTTAACGTGACAGGTGCAGAGGTGCTTTATAAATTAAGCAACTTGAGCAAACATGATTTTAATGCAAAGCTAAGCGACGTGATCAATACTAGTGGCTTCTAAGTCACTGTTAAGTGACAAGTAAATGTAATATGAAGTAAATGCAATGGGGAAAGCATGTTTACAGGGATGATCTTTATATTTGCACCACTCGTCGTGGGGTATCTTTTTTCTATTTCGAACGATCAGACGCTAGAATTTATCAACCGCTCGACATCGCGGTTGATCTACGTGATTCTCGCGTTAATGGGGCTAAGCTTAGCCGCCCTCGATAACCTAGGCAGTAATCTGCAAACAATCCTTCTTTACACCGTCACTTTCTTTGTCTGCTTAAGCGTCTGTAATCTGATGGCACTACCCGCTATTGATAAGTTACTACCACTCAAAACCGACAGCAGCAAAAAGAAGCTTCCCCTCTCTTCGATGGCGATGGAGTCTGCCAAACTGATCCTAGTTGTGGGTTCAGGCCTTATCGCTGGCTTAGTGCTCCCTATTGGCCTTGATTGGGTTGATACCGCCAGTGAGTGGATTTTGTTTGTACTTCTCTTCTTTATTGGCATTCAACTGCGTAATAGCGGTTTAACACTTCGACAAATTTTGCTGAACAAACACGGCATGGTCATCGCAATCACGATTATCATCACCTCAATGCTAGGTGGCGTTATCGCGGCTTACATTCTGGATATCCCTCTGTTCAAAGCCTTGGCTATGTCTTCTGGATTTGGTTGGTATTCTCTGGCTGGTATCTTGATGGGTGACGCCTTTGGCCCTGTTTATGGCGGTGCTTCTTTCATGCTTGAGCTGTTAAGAGAGTTAGTTGCCTTAGTACTGATTCCAGTGCTGATTCGCAGCTATCCGTGTACCTCTATAGGCTATGCAGGTGCTACGGCGATGGACTTCACTCTACCTGTCATTCAAACAACAGGCGGTGTGCGATGTGTGCCTATCGCTATCGTCAGTGGCTTTATCCTAAGCTTGCTTGTCCCGATTTTGATGTTGTTCTTTGTATCTCTTGCTAACTAGATCGCAGGAATAGCGTTTGTTTTAGATTAGAATGCAACTCGAATACCCATGCCCAAGACACCGATACAGTTACCGAAATAAAAAGACACTAAGTGTCATTGCTCAACAAATAACGATCACGGTAACCTGTAACGACAAAGTTATAAAAAGAATAAACTTACAAAAGGAACCACTATGAAACGCCTTTGCGTCGCATTACTGCTAGCTTCAACTTCTACTTTCTCTTTTGCAGCAGATTCAATGTCTGAAACAAACCAGTGCCAAGCAAAAAAATATGATGCGTACATCGACGCCTCTTTGAATTGGTATGCCGACCTTGCTGCATTGACCTCTGAGCAATACCCAGAGCTAACAGAAGTCAGTGAGTGGTTCCTAGAAGGTCGTAAGCACCACTTTGAGCTTAATCGTGCTGCAGTAAACTACTACCTTGTGAACGACTCAAGCAAAGTGGCTACAGAACAACCTGTCGAAGGTTGGCTACAACTAGAGCAACACGACATTAAAACGCTATCAACACGTGATGATGAGCTAGGTAAAATCGCGAAAACAACGTTCGACGACCGCCAGTCAACGCCTCATGCTCAAAACTACGAGCTACGCTCAGCCTTTGCAGAATTGCTTAGCCACCCTAAGCAAATCGATACGGCACTGCAACGCTACAATCAGTCAATTACTAAACTTGAAGCGATTAAGTGTAAATAACCCCTCATTTAATATGCTTTTTTGAGAAGTTGGATTTCATAATTAAGACGGGACATTGTTCCCGTTTTCGTTTAGATTGTCCCGCTCGCGTCAATATAAAAAAAAATAAATCGCTTGCTATGGTTACGGAACAAAAAACAGCAGATGTTAGCTTCGACAGTCTTTTACGTATCTTCACGGTACCTGAAGGCCCAGATTCAACACTCACTCAAATTGAAGACAAACTTTCACGAAACCTGAATCAATTCTTACGTGAACACATTGTGGCTGAAGAAAAGCCGCTGCGTGAAATTGAGAAAGATTTTTCAAATGCTCATATCCCTGAGCAGCCTGAGTTTGTTTCTGAACATACTGAGCATCTCCTCGATTCTCTCGTGTCTCACTCGGTTCATACGTCTTCGCCAAGTTTTATTGGCCACATGACGTCTGCTCTGCCGTACTTTCTGATGCCGCTTTCTAAAATCATGATTGCGTTGAATCAGAATCTAGTAAAAATTGAGACCTCCAAAGCTTTCACGCCCCTAGAGCGTCAAGTTCTGGGTATGCTACATCGCTTGATCTACCAAGATGACGATCAGTTTTATTCACGCTGGATGCACAGTGCGAACCACTCTTTGGGTGCGTTTTGTTCTGGTGGTACCATCGCGAACATTACTGCGCTTTGGGTTGCACGCAACAATGCGCTGAAGGCACAAGGCTCATTCAAAGGTGTAGAAAAAGAAGGCTTGTTTAAAGCCATGAAACACTACGACTACGAAGGCCTAGCCATCTTAGTTTCTGAACGTGGTCACTACTCTCTGAAAAAAGCCGCAGATGTCCTTGGTATTGGTCAAGAAGGTCTAGTGTCTGTTAAGACGGATAACGACAACCGCATTTGCACTGACGATCTAAGACTCAAGATCGAGCAACTCAAGCAGAACAAGATCAAACCTTTCGCCGTCATTGGTGTGGCTGGTACAACCGAAACTGGTAATATCGACCCGCTAAGAGACATTGCTGAGGTGTGTGCCGAAACAGATTGTCACTTCCACGTAGATGCAGCTTGGGGCGGTGCGACTCTGATGTCGAACAATCATCGTCACCTGCTTGATGGCATCGAGCTAGCAGATTCAGTCACGATTGACGCTCATAAACAACTTTATATCCCTATGGGTGCGGGTATGGTGCTGTTTAAGAAACCAGATGCGATGACAGCGATCGAACATCATGCTCAATACATATTGCGTAAGGGTTCGAAAGACCTAGGTAGCCATACGTTAGAAGGCTCTCGTTCCGGTATGGCAATGCTTGTTTATGCGTCGATGCACATCATCAGCCGACCTGGCTACGAACTGCTAATCGACCAAAGCATCAACAAAGCGCGCTACTTTGCCGACCTGATTAAAAATCAAAGCGATTTCGAACTGGTTTCAGAGCCTGAGCTGTGCCTACTGACTTATCGCTACGTGCCTGAACCAGTTAAAGCGGCGCTGCTTAAAGCTGACGCAACAAAACGCGTTGAACTGAATGAGCTACTGAATGAACTGACCAAGTTTATTCAAAAGAAGCAGCGTGAAACAGGCAAGTCTTTCGTATCGCGAACGCGCTTAAATCCCGAAGCATGGGCGCATCAACCAATCATCGTTTTCCGGGTAGTGTTAGCAAATCCACTGACAGGTAATGATATTCTTTCTTCAGTGCTTGAAGAACAGCGTGAAATCTCTAAACTAGCACCTAACTTGATGAGTAAAATCACTAAACTGGTTACGCAAATCAACGCATAGTCATTCAATTTTAGTTGCATCAAATTGAAAATTTCTTTCTTTTTGATGTAACTAAGCTGTCAGTTCATACTCAATTTGCATTCTTTTTGCTCAAACTCTCTTCCAATTCTGTAGTTTTCTAAAATTTTGTTGAGGTTTGTCATATTCTTAAGCATTCATGCCGTGTTTTTGTATTAGTAAATAGTATGTTGGGTTTATACTGACTCTATGGTGCTAGTTAGCTTGATATCTATTTGATGCAGCAGTATTTACAAGACCGAATATAACTTTGGCTTTGTGTTTACTGATATTTGCTTCAGCCATACCCCCTGGTAAAAGATATTAACTAGCAAGTTGTTCTCTATACCCTTGTGAACACTATGAATACATTAGAAAAAATACAAAAAAACCTGGAAAATTTCAGCAAGTCTGAGCGTAAGGTAGCCGAAGTAATCATGGCTTCCCCTCAAACTGCAATTCATTCTAGCATTGCTACCTTAGCTAAAATGGCTGACGTGAGTGAGCCTACAGTTAACCGCTTCTGTCGTCGTTTAGACACAAAGGGCTTTCCTGACTTCAAACTTCACCTAGCTCAAAGCTTGGCGAACGGTACACCTTACGTGAACCGTAATGTTGAAGAAGATGATGGTCCAGATGCTTACACGCATAAGATTTTCGAATCAACTATGGCTTGTCTAGACGTAGCTAAAAACAGTCTAGACGCGATGCAAGTTAACCGTGCGGTTGACCTGCTGACTCAAGCAAAACGCATTTCATTCTTCGGACTGGGTGCCTCTTCTGCTGTAGCCAAAGATGCTCAAAACAAGTTCATTCGTTTCAATATCCCAATCACTTGTTTCGAAGACATCGTGATGCAACGCATGAGCTGCATTAACTGCAGTGACAACGACGTTATTGTTCTGATCTCTCACACTGGCCGCACAAAAAGCCAAGTTGAGATTGCGAACTTAGCTCGCGAGAACGGCGCAACAGTTATCGCTATCACAGCGAAAGACTCTCCATTAGATAAAGCGAGCTCGCTGTCTATCTCATTGGATGTACCGGAAGACACTGACGTTTACATGCCAATGGCAAGTCGCGTTGTTCAGATGACGGTTATTGATGTGCTAGCAACAGGCTTTACGCTTCGTCGTGGTTCTGGTTTCAGAGAGAACCTAAAGCGAGTGAAAGAGTCACTTCGTGATTCACGTTACGAGAAGTATTCTCAGTTTTAATCTGTTAAGGCATGAACTGAGAACAAGTTGAATTAAAGAACGGAGCCTAGTGCTCCGTTTTTATTTATCTGTTTATAATGGTTTATGCCGTGAACTGTTCGAAGACCGTTAGATCGTCCAGCTATTGCCTTTCTCTACAACATTATTCTCAGACGCATAAGAGTTAATAATGGTAAAACTCGACTCGGCAGCCTGTTCTTGCACAACTTGATTCATTGAAGCTTCCTCATGATCCCCTTCTCCACAACTGCACTCCTCGCAAACCTGCTTCAGAATATGTACAAGCCTCTCTTGATTCAACGGTAAAGGGTTTCCTTTAATCGCCACTGATTTGAGCGCATCGGCAGACACCTCATCAAACTGAGCTTCGCAGACACCAAATTCAAGTAAGCTTGGTAGCTTGAGTGTATCCAACACTTCAGATAACCAAGCAATCGCCTCTTCTTCTTTTGCTTCTACGTTACCCGTCACTATCTGAGCGATTCGCTGATAACGCGCTAATATGTCGTTTCTTTGCTGCTCTTTCGCTACGGCTATGTTTTCTAACATCACAAATGGCGCCAAGCGCGCTGTAATCACACTGTGCGGCGCAGAAATTTTACCTCCTAACGCAGAAGCTAACCCGTGCGCAGCGCCGAGCTTAGCATTGGTTATCGCCATTCCTCCGAGCATAGAAGCGAAGGCAAGATCAGAACGCGCTTGAGGTTCATCATAGATACACGCCTGAATGACAGAACGACTCAGCTTACGCAACCCTTCTTCACAAATCATATCGGTTAACGGATTCGGTTCACCACACACATAGGCTTCCATTAAATGGGTAAATGCGTCCATAGCGCCGCGGCCAGATAAATACGGATTAGTGCCATGGGTTAATGCTGGGTCAACAATCGCGACGTCAGCTAGCATGTCTGGGCTTCTAAGGCTTATCTTGACTTGGTCTTGGCCTGATTTAAGTACCGCATTTTTAGTAACCTCAGCGCCAGTACTCGCTGTGGTTGGAATAGCGATAAACGGCAGTGGTTTGGTTTTAAGAGGAACATTACGCCCAACCACTTCAACATAGTCGTATAAATTACCTTGATTAGGTAAAACCGCAGCTAACGCTTTTCCCATATCAATGGCACTGCCACCACCCATTGCCACCACCATATCAGGTTTAAATCGCCGAGCAGACGTGGCAGCCTCTTCAACCATTTTGATATTGGGTTCACCGGAAACGGCAATGTGCTGGTAACGCATACTCTGCGCATCTAGATAATCAGTAACAAGTGAGGTGCGTTCTAATGTATTTCCAGTAACCAATAACACGCTGTAGCCGTATTGATTAAAGAGAGACAATGAAGCGGGAAGTGCCCCATCACCAAAGATGATCTTTGTAGATGTCATAAATTGAAACATGGAGCCTCCTGCGCCTATGACTAAACAAAACTACGAACTCTTGGTTTTTTTGAAATTCTTGTTTTTTTGGAATTTAACCTTCGGAATGTAACTTTTGTACTTACAACACAATGCCTGCATCTTAAATACAAGCAGACTAAAATGGGGTTACATCAGGCAGCTTACCGAATATGGTTCTATACCCAATGATAAGATGCCTCGTTCTGTGTTTGATTTTTTTGACGAGGTGCAACTTGTCACACTAAAGATGGATTAAAGTCGCAATCTTAGGGGTAATTCACACTCTAATATTAAGGGTACTTAACAATGGTAGAGGCCAGTGAACGCGACCCTGCCTTTTTATGATTAATATTTGCGCTGATAGGCAAAACCTATCGTATTAAGAGGCAATTCCATCTTTATTTCCCCATGGCATTGAGGCATAGTTGGTTTTAAGAAATTTTGAGTGGCATTCATTAAAGAATAGTTAACATAATTGAGTTAACGAGCCTCATCCCGTATTTAGGAGAAATTAAATGTTTGTAGTTATTTTTGGTCGCCCTGCTTGCCCATTCTGTGTTCGTGCAAAAGAGCATGCTGAAACTCTTAAAGCTAAACGCGATGACTTCAACTACCGTTACGTTGACATCCACGCTGAAGGCATCAGCAAAGCTGACCTAGAGAAGACTGTTGGTAAGCCTGTAGACACAGTGCCACAAATCTTCATCGACCAAGACCACATCGGCGGCTGCACAGAATTTGAAGCATACGCAAAAGAAAACCTAGGTCTTTTCGACTAAGCTAGGATTTCTCATACGAGAATCGAGGCTACGGCCTTAAACAGCTGACTAATTTACGCGTTAGACTGTACGATTTATATCAAGCCCGCTCACTGTAGCGGGCTTTTTTTATGACCAGTTTTCGTACGGAATAATAATAAAGTCAAAATCAAGTAAAATAGCAAAATATCGCTTATATTTAATTTATATTTAGATACAATTCACCTCTCAAACTTACCCTGTGTTTCACGCCAATTATTGAGCGACCACTGTGAATATCGACGTTGTTTTTCTGTTAGAACAAAACCCCATTCTCCTCATCTTTGTTGTTTTATCGATTGGATTAGCCATTGGTAAAATTCGTTTCGGTAGCCTCCAACTTGGCAATTCAATCGGTGTTCTGATTACTTCCCTTATCATGGGACATCTTGGTTTTTCGTTTAACGCTGATGCGCTCACGATTGGCTTCATGCTTTTCATCTACTGTGTGGGTATTGAAGCAGGACCAAACTTCTTTGGTATCTTCTTTAGAGACGGTAAGCACTATCTCATTCTGAGCCTTGTGGTGCTCTCTACCGCAATTGCTTTAACGTATTTCAGTAGTCACTACCTTGGGTTAGGCTTTGGTTTATCCGCAGGCATGATGGCGGGGGCCTTAACAGCAACGCCTATATTAGTAGGTGCTCAAGATGCTCTGAATTCTGGGCTTGCAGAATTACCAAGAAACATGGATATAGGCCTGATCATCGAGAACCTCTCCGTTGGTTATGCGATGGCTTACTTAGTTGGCTTAATCAGTATGATTATGTTTGCTCGCCTTATTCCAAAGCTTCAGAAAGTTAACCTACACGATTCAGCTGAGCAAATCGCCCAAGAGCGTGGCTTAGGTGCTTCAGGGCAACGTAAGGTTTACCTTCCAATCATACGAGCTTACCGCGTAGGACAAGAGCTTATATCTTGGACAGACGGTAAGAACCTTCGTGAACTGGGTATTTATCGCCAAACGGGCTGTTACATCGAACGTATTCGCCGTAATGGTATTCTTGCCCACCCAGATGGTGATGCGATCTTGCAAGAGGGTGATGAGATCGCATTGGTAGGCTTCCCTGATAGCCATGCGCGTCTCGACCCGAGCTTCCGTAATGGTAAAGAGGTTTTCGACCGTAACCTTCTCGACCTTCGTATCGTTGAAGAAGAGATCGTCGTTAAGAGTGACAGCATCGCAGGTAAGCGCCTGTCAGACTTAAACCTGTCTGAATACGGCTGTTTCCTTAACCGCGTAGTACGTGCTCAGATTGAAATGCCGATGGACTTAAACATCGTGCTTTCTAAAGGTGATGTACTGCAGGTCAGTGGTGAAAAGAGTCGTGTTCACGGCCTAGCTGAGAAAATTGGTTTCATCTCAATCCACAGCCAAATGGCGGATTTGATGGCCTTCTGTAGCTTCTTCATTCTGGGTATTTTGTTTGGTTTGATTACCATGACATTTGGTCAGGTGTCATTTGGCTTAGGTAATGCGGTTGGCCTACTTCTATCGGGCATCATGCTTGGCTTCTTACGAGCGAACCACCCTACCTTTGGTTACGTGCCTCAAGGGGCGTTAAACATGGTCAAAGACCTAGGTTTGATGTTCTTTATGGTCGGTATCGGCTTGAGCGCTGGTGGTAAGATGTTTGAACACTTAACGCAAGTAGGCCCTCAGGTCATCGGTATTGCTCTAGTAGTGAGTGTGCTACCGGTATTCTTCGCTTACTTGGTGGGTGCTTACGTATTGAAGATGAACCGAGCTCTACTATTTGGAGCCATCATTGGCGCGCGAACCTGTGCTCCGGCGATGGACATCGTAAATGACCACGCTCGCTCAACTATCCCTGCTCTGGGTTACGCGGGTACGTACGCGATAGCCAATATATTGATGACCTTAGCAGGTACTTTCATCATCATAATTAGTTAGCGTCTGCGGCTTTAAAAGCAGCCAAGCTTAGATATTTCGAATGCACTAATTCATCTTTGGGTTAGTGCATTTTTTATTACTTGTTCTCAGCTTTCATTGCATCCAAAGTCTGATCTTAGAGCTTTTACATCCCGCTATTCGTATCTGCTCTTTAAATCTCTTCGCATCCCGCAACTTGAATCCCGCATCTGCTTTTAATCTCTTACCTCAAACGACAGACAAAAAAATAGGCGCTCAATGAGCGCCTATTTCGTTTTGATTCGATTGTTTGAATTAGATGTCAGCTACATCAAATTCAACAGCAGTATCAACGTCAGCTTCGTAATCAACGCCTTCAACACCAAAACCGAACAGCTTCAAGAACTCTTCTTTGTACTCAACGTAGTCAGTCAGTTCTTTTAGGTTTTCAGTTGTGATTTGAGGCCATAGGTTACGACAATGCTCTTGAATGTCGTCACGAAGTTCTAGGTCGTCTAGACGTAGACGGTTCACTTCATCCACTTCTGCTGCGCTGCCATCTTCTTTGTATAGACGTTGGCTGAACATACGGAAGATCTGTTCCATACAACCTTCGTGAATACCTTCTTCACGCATCTTCTTGAACACCATAGCGATGTAAAGAGGCATAACAGGAATCGCAGAGCTTGCTTGAGTCACAACAGACTTAAGAACAGCAACGTTTGCAGTACCGCCAGTTTGGCCTAGTTTTTCGTTAAGCGCTGACGCTGCACGATCTAGATCCATCTTAGCTTTACCTAGCGCGCCATCCCAGTAGATTGGCCACGTTAGCTCGGTACCGATGTAGCTGTAAGCAACAGTCTTACAACCGTCAGCCAGAACACCTGCTTCAGAAAGTGCGTTGATCCAAAGTTCCCAATCTTCACCGCCCATTACAGTAACAGTGTCTTTGATCTCTTCTTCAGAAGCAGGCTCAACGCTTGCTTCGATGATCGCATCTTTGTTTGTATCTACAGCTGTAGATGTGTACGTTTCACCGATAGGCTTAAGAGCTGAACGAATTACTTCGCCAGTCTCTGGCATTTTACGCACTGGAGACGCCAGTGAGTACACAACCATATCGATCTGACCTAGATCTTCTTTGATCAGGTCAATTGTTTTCTGTTTTGCTTCGTTAGAGAAAGCATCGCCGTTAAGGCTTTTTGAATACAGGCCTTCTTCTTTAGCTAGCTTGTCGAACGCTGCTGAGTTGTAGAAACCAGCTGTGCCAGTTTTTTTCTCAGTACCGGCTTTCTCGAAGAAAACACCGATAGTAGAAGCGCCGCCACCAAATGCTGCCGCAATACGTGAAGACAAGCCGTAGCCACTTGAAGAGCCAACAACTAGTACACGTTTAGGTGCGTTTGCGATTGGGCCTTGAGCTTTTGTGTAAGCAATTTGTTCTTTTACATTAGCTTCACAACCGACTGGATGTGTTGTAGTACAGATGAATCCGCGAATTCGAGGTTTGATGATCATATTCAACTTCCTTAAAAAATCAGGTTAAGGATAAGAGTTTCGTGCGCAAATGGCATCTAATTTCTGTAAAAATGTGGTGAAAATGCAAGTGGTTGGAGCACTCAACTGATATTTGCTGACTAAGTCGCCATTTGTTAACGCTTCTATTGAGACTTCTACGACAAAAACAAAAAAGGCACCTTAATAGGTGCCTTTTATCATTTCGTTATCTAAGCAACGCTATTTAGCTTAGGTTTTAACTCTTTTCGCGTCAAAGTTTCACTAAAGTCATGACTGAAGTGGTCAACTTGAATCGCTGTGTAACGTAGTTTATCAGCAGCAACAATTTGGTCGACTTCTTCTTGCGTTAGAACATCGGCAGCAAGTGCCTGAGCCAATTTGTCTGCCAGCAAGCCTTTACGAGCCACTTTGCCTTCTTTCACTGCTTTGAAGATCTTACGCTCCAGAGGCTTGATGCTGTACATCGCATTGAAAGCGTTCTCCATAAGACCAACACTATCATCCTCTTCCTTGCCGATGTAGCAAAGGTGAGTCAGACGTTCACGGTGTGCGCCCGGAGTCATCAAGCTTTCTGCTAGTTGAACTGTTAGGTTATCACTTGGTTTTTCGAAGTGGTTACCTACAGGGAAAACTAGACCTTTAAGTACTTTCCCAACCATCTTGTTCGGGAAGTTACGGTACGCTTCTTGTAGCGATTTAGCCGCGTTGTGGAAACAGTGTTGAACCGCGTAATGTACGTAGTCTAAGTCAGCTTGTTGACGACCTTCGTCTTCATACTTCTTAAGTGCAGCAGAAGCCATGTATAGGTAACTTAGACCATCACCCAAACGTGCAGAGATAAGCTCTTTACGTTTCAGTTCGCCACCTAATGTCAACATTGCGAAATCCGCACTGACTGCAAGCGCACGGCTTAAACGAGTCAAATCTTGGTAGTAAGGTTTCGTTGGGCCGCTCATGTCGGCTTTAATGAACTTAGAGCCCGTTAGTGCCGCACCAAAAGCACCGAAGGTGTTTTTAGTGGCGTGTGAGATGTGCTTGAACAACAAGCTATCAAAGTCTTTTGCACCTTGCTTCTCGTCTGGGTTCGCTGCCGCTTCCATTTCGCTCAATACGTATGGGTGACAACGTGTCGCACCTTGACCGAAGATCATAAGGTTACGAGTTAGGATGTTCGCACCTTCTACTGTGATAGCAACTGGAATACCTAGGTAAGGCGCAGCCAAGTAGTTCATTGGGCCATCTTGAATTGCACGACCTGAGTGGATATCCATTGAGTCATTCAGGATAGTACGAGCCATTTCTGTCATGTGATACTTCGCGATTGCCGTTACGATACCCGGCTTCTCTTTCATATCCAGTGAAGTGGTTGTCAGTGTACGAGTCGCTTCTAATAGATACGTTAAACCACCAATACGGCCTAAGCTCTCTGCAACACCTTCAAATTTACCAATCGACATACCGAACTGCTTACGAACATAAGCGTATGCGCCAGTCGTTTTCGCAGTTAGGTGGCCCATCGCCGTGCCCAGTGCTGGTAATGAGATACCACGACCTGCAGACAGACATTCCACCAGCATACGCCAGCCTTTACCTGCGTAATCTGCGCCACCGATTAGCCACTCCATAGGAATAAATACATCGTGACCGCGAGTTGGACCATTCATGAACGCAAGACCAAGAGGGTCATGACGCTCACCAATCACAACGCCTTCGTGGCCAGCTGGGATAAGCGCACAAGTGATACCAATGTCTTCTTTGTCACCCAGTAGCTTTTCTGGATCGTGCAGTTTGAAAGCCAGACCAAGTACCGTTGCCACTGGTGCTAGCGTAATGTAACGCTTGTTCCAGTTAAGTTTGATACCTAGTGTCTCTTTACCTTCGTGCATGCCCATACACACAGTGCCGACATCAGGGATACCACCCGCATCAGAACCCGCTTCAGGGCCTGTTAGTGCGAAACAAGGGATATCTGTACCGTCAGCAAGACGTGGTAGCCAGTAGTCTTTTTGATCTTGAGTACCGTAGTGAGACAGCAGCTCACCAGGGCCAAGAGAGTTTGGAACCATTACCGAAACCGCAGTACTGATACTACGAGTTGCAATCTTGGTTACGATTGTAGAGTTGGCGTGCGCCGAAAACTCACGACCGCCGTACCCTTTCGCGATAATTAGCGAGAAGAAACGCTCTTTGCGTAAGAAGTTCCAAACTTCCTCTGGAAGGTCTCGGTCTTCTTTCACAATTTTGTGGTCGTCAAGCATAGCGAGCAAAGTTTCAAGTTCATTATCCATGAACGATTGCTCTTCTGCTGTCAGCTGAGGTTTTGGGTACTGGTGAAGCTTAGTGAAATCTGGTTTACCAGAAAACAGCTCTCCGTCCCACCACACGCTACCCGCTTCCATCGCTTCTTTCTCGGTGCTAGATAGTGGTGGTAGTACTTTTTTAAAGAGTTTAAAAGCTGGGTCACTTACCCATTTTTGTCTTAGAGAGCTCATAGTTCAGATCCTTTTGTTCACTATATTGTTTGTGAATATTTTGCTTTTTATTGTTTTATTCTTTTGCTGACATGCCAGCGGCTAAATATGGAATGAGAATATCGACCACTGCCTTAGCATCTATCTCTCTGTCATAGTCATTCTCTGCAATTTCTATCAGAGCCTGGCTAGATGCCATGGTGAATACACAAGTCCCTAGGGTGAAGTGCAATCGCCAAAATAACTGTTCTTGAGTGAGGTTCGGGTTGGCTTTCATCACTGAGCTGGTAAACAGAGTCAGTACTTCGCTGTAGCGAGTGGTAATGAACCAACGCAAGTGACCTTGCACATCCGTATAACCTCGACCAATGAGTAACATAAATCGACTGGTACCATTTGGCCTTACATCATTCAGTGCTCTTAGCGGCTGCCTTAAAGACTCAAACACATCACTCATAGAATACGTTTCGTTCAAGTTTAAGTTCACTAAAGCGTCTTGCAGTGCAGGCATAAATGCTTCTAAGTATCGATTTAATACGGCACGAACCAGAGTCTTCTTATCGCCAAAGTGGTAGTTCACTGAAGCAAGATTGACATTGGCTTTACCCGTAATGGTGCGTAAAGAGGTGTCATTAAAACCGTGCTCAGCAAATAAGCCTTCAGCCACATCTAAGATTTTGTCTTTGGTTGTACTTCTTGGTGCCATTTCAATCACTCGTATTAAACAACTGTTTGAAATATACGCTTAGTACATTTATTTAACAAGCAAGCAACATCACATTTTCACAAATTGGTCGTACCAGTTAATCGCTTTATTCACTAAGCGATTGAATCGATGCATGTTTACAAAAAAAGGAAAAATTAATGAATTTTCTTGGAACTGAAATAGAAATGGAGGGTCATAAATTAAGTAGAAAACAGAGTATTTAGAAGTTTAACAGGCCGTCAAACTTGTCTCTCCCCTGCTTTCTTAATTACTGCATTTTCCTTATTAACTCCTATACTTGTATCCGCCCAAACCGTGTTGGTTTGGGCTTTTTTTTGCTTATGATTCAGGCAATTTTTCTTCGGCTAATGCTGGGTACAAAAAAGCCCCCGAAACCGAGGGCTTTCATTACGTTAAGCCATAGAACACTTCACGATACCGACTAAGCTGCATCGTTTTTGATAAGTTCTCCCAATATTGCGAGATCACTACCAAGATCAACCGAAGCGCCCATTTCCGTAGCAATCCCTTCTACCACGATTGTTTGAACGTCGACTCCACCATTGATTGGAATAGACAAAGCAATATCTTCACCATCAATCGAGACTTCAATCATATCAAGCAATTCTGCCATTTGAGTTTCGTCTTGCGGGTCTTCAATTAGATCATTGAGGTCAATTAAATCACCAGAGCCGTTAGTATAAAGCTCAAAGTCTTTAATGATGTCTGTACCGTTGTCGAGCGCTGAGTCTAACCAAGTAAAGATATTGTCCTCACTATCACCAATCAATAAATCATTGCCAGCAGCAGCAAACAGCGGTTCGTTACTCGCAGCACTGATCACGTTGTATAGCTGTGGTTCTTCAGTATCAACTGTCACCGTTTCGACTGTACTTTCAGCGCCACTTGAATCTACTGCGACATAGTCAAACTGAGGATCATCGGTTACTGCCTCGTTGCCTTGGACATAACGCAGCTCCCAATTACCACCAGAAGATGAAAGCTCCATACCAACAATCGGATTACTTGGTGACGAGTAGCTGAACTCGTACAGAATCTGCTGGTTGCCTGTATCGCCTTCGTCTTTTTGGTATTGTTCGCTAGCTGTAGTCCCGTCAGCAAAGGTGTAAGTAACTTCAATATGTACACTGCTATTGGTATTGAACTCTCCTCCCATACCATCTAACCCAAAATGAACAACTTCAAGTGGGTTGTTGGTAAAGTCGATGATCAATGTCTCCTGCATGTTCATACCTTTACCATCAGTATCACCAATCCCATAACCAACATGAGGCTGCTCACCTTGATACTGTTGTAGGGGTTTGTCATTATTGTCATCAATCGATATCGTAATGGTATTGCCGTTAGCTAAGGTGATCAGCCTTTCCGTTGGAGATACCGCCACTCCCCAGTTATAGAAGCCATCAACAAGGTCAGGCATGTCCTCAGGATCGCCACTGAAGCCCATTTCAAACAGATCTCCAGGCCCAGCAACAAAGCTAATATTATTTGGAACAAACAGCACACCACTATCCACATCGGACTGCACTATTTCCCTGGTGTCTCCATTTTCATCGGTATAAAGAAGGGTGCCACTGGTTGGCAAGGTGTTAATGCGAACATTTAGAGGTATCTCATTGTGATCATCTTCTATATCTGAGATGTAATCAGGCATGCCACCATCTTCAGAGTCGAACAGAATTGGGATCACGGCATCGTCATCATTAACCACCACAAAGCTTGTTGCTTCAGGGGCATCGTTGACACCATTGATCGTTATTTCGATGACATGTTCAACACCATCAATTGCAGTGACCACATAGTTCTCAATAACGGTATCGTCGTCACCGAGATATTGAACGGCATCATTATCAACGACATAACTCCATGCCCCCTCGGGAGTAATCGTTAACATCCCCAAAGCAAGTGCATAAGTAGACCCAATAGGGCTAAACACACCATTAGGTTTAAAGGCCGGCATATCACTGGTGTCAACATCGGTAATCGTGAGCGTACCCGACGTCATGAGTTCGTTGGTCTCTAAGTCGACATTCAAGTCTTCGGTCACTTCTCCCTTATCCGAATCACCTTCACCAACGGTAATTTCAGACGGATCATCCGCACCATTGATGGTGATCGTGACTTCGCTGGTGGTGCCGTCAATCGCAGTCACTGTATAAACTTCAGTGACAAATTCATCGTCGTCCAAATACTGCACGAGATCGTTGTTAACAACGTAAGTCCAAGCGCCATCATCGGTGATGCTCAACATACCCAACGCGGTGTCGTTAGTAGAACCCTCTGGATTGAATGTTCCTTCTGACTCAAAAGCCGCAACGTCGTTAGCGTCCACATCAGTGATGGTGAGTGTCCCTGAGGTCATCAAGTTGTTGCTGATCTCATCTACATCGATATCCTCCGTGACTTCCCCCATATCCGAATCACCCTCACCAACGGTGATTTCCGATGGATCATCGGCACCATTAATGGTGATCGTGACTTCGCTTGTTGTGCCGTCAATCGCAGTCACTGTATAAACTTCAGTGACAAACTCGTCGTCATCTAGGTACTGCACAAGATCATTGTTGACGACATACGTCCATTCACCATCGTCGGTAATGGTCAACATCCCCAACGCGGTGTCATTGGTCGAACCTTCTGGATTAAACGTTCCGTTAGGTTGAAAAGCCGCGACATCGTTAGCATCAACATCGGTAATCGTCAGTGTTCCCGTCGCCATCAAGTCGTTGCTTTCTGGATCGACATCGACATCTTCCGTCACCTCACCCATGTCAGAGTCACCTTCACCAACGGTGATCTCAGATGGATCATCGGCACCATTGATGGTGATAGTCACTTCACTTGTAGTTCCGTCAATCGCAGTAACCGTGTAAACCTCGGTGACTGTCTCGTCGTCATCTAAATACTGCACAAGATCGTTGTTGACGATATACGTCCATTCGCCATCGTCGGTAATAGTCAACATACCCAACGCGGTATCATTGGTCGAACCTTCTGGATTAAACGTACCATTTGGTTCAAAAGCAGCAACGTCGTTGTCGTCTACATCGGTGATGGTGAGCGTTCCGGAGGTTGTTAAGTTGTTGCTCTCTTGGTCAACATCCACATCCTCAGTCACTTCACCTGTGTCTGAATCACCTTCGCCAACGGTTATATCAGATGGGTCATCGGCACCGTTGATAGTGATGGTTACTTCGCTCGTGGTACCGTCACTGGCTGTAACGGTATAAACCTCTGTCACGAATTCATCGTCGTCTAGGTACTGCACGTCATCGTTATTGACTACGTAAGTCCAAGCGCCATCAGGTTCGATGCTCAATAAGCCAAGTTGTGAGTCGTTTGTTGAACCTACGAGGTTAAACTCACCATCAGCCGAAAAGGTAGGAGTGTCGCTATCTACGTCTGTAATCACGACCTGACCAGACGTCACTAATTGGTTGGTGATGTCATCGACATCAATGTCCTCAGTCACACTGCCTGAATCATCAGTGGCTACAGCCGCATCATCAGTACCAATAATTGTGACTGTAATGACTTGCTCACCTCCATCAGAAGTTTGTACTGTGGTTGTATCTTGAATTTGCTCTCCGTCAGCAAGTTCATCATAAGGACTGTTGGCTACGAAGGTCCAAGTACCATCCTCATTGACGACAAAGGTACCGAGGTCATTGTCTCCAGCGACCTTTTTACCAATAAAAGTAACGTCCGGGTCGTCGCTGGTTAAGGCGCCACCGGTCTCAATTGGTTCATCCTGCTCAAACTCAATAACGTCAGTTTCACCTGAAATAAGCGCAAAAGCGATGATATCAAAAAGAGCAATACTTTGAGTTTCTGACAATCCTTGAGACTCAAACCCGTCAGTTTCAAAATTCGTGGCAGCTTGAGTTTCAGCCCCAGTACGTTCAATCCTACCGCTGTTGGTCAAACTCGAGCCTTCCTCACCAGCTGCAGTGTCAAACTCATCTCCTAGTTCCGTTGGATCAAATCCTTCTTCAATAGCACGCTGAACTTGAGCGATCGCATCATCAGTATCTAGTGC
Organism: Vibrio sp. QJM3NY_39; assembly: GCF_057785895.1. Taxonomy (NCBI): domain Bacteria; kingdom Pseudomonadati; phylum Pseudomonadota; class Gammaproteobacteria; order Vibrionales; family Vibrionaceae; genus Vibrio; species Vibrio sp. QJM3NY_39. The sequence goes on from NZ_CM173505.1 coordinate 2,197,329, forward strand.
ATTTTGTTGGCCCTGGTTATCTACAAAACGTGCAGAAACACTTGGCACATTTTCTTCACTAGTATCAAAACTGATAATTACGTCGCTAGCCGCTGGTTGTTCGCCCGGAGACAAACGTCTAACTTGGCCTTGAGCGTCGAGCACAACACTCCCGCTAGCAAGACCTAGTATATTTAGGTTGATGTTTCCCATATCCATATTCCCACTTCTGCCCAGAACATGCCAAACGCGGATTCAATCCCACTCTGCGCTGTGGCTATTTCCTACACTAAATTTAGTAGTGCCACTATTGATAATCAACTCACTAGGGGCGTGTAAATCTGGCGGTTTTCAAATTAGTCAATAGCAATAGCGACTTACATTCAAAAAAAAACCAACAAACTTCGCATTTTTTTGTAAATGTCCTAAGCTTCGTTTAATACCCTTCTCTCAATCTAACGGGAAACGTAGGTTGGGAAACGGATGAGACATTGAAAGTAGAAGGAGAGCTACTTTGAAATTGTTTAAATTATCCATCATGTGTTGCTTAGTTGCTGCACCACCACTCACCGCTCAAACTCTAGAACAGTCTGTCGCTATTACCTTGGCAACGAATCCAGAGATAAAAAGCATCTTCAACGAATATGCGAGCGTGAAAAAACGTAATGATGCATCTGGAGGAGCGTACAAGCCCAGCATCGACCTTGATGCTGGTATTGGTTACGAAGGCATAAATCCTGCACCAAATAACGGCCCCGATACCGATCTAACAAGAAAGGAAGCGACGATTTCCCTCACGCAATTGCTGTGGGATGGTTCCGCGACTCTATACGACATTGATCGTACCGCCGCAGAAGCCGAGTCGGTTCGTCTACAATTGATCGCAGATGCCGAAGACAAAGCGCTGGAGGTGACACAAATCTATCTAGACGCGGTGAAAGCCACTGAGGTGTTGGCACTGTCAGAAAGCAACCTTTCAATACACAAAAAAATCTATAAAGATATTAAGAAACGAGCTAATTCTGGTATAGGTTCAACAGCGGATGTGTCGCAAGTAGAAGCTAGGATTGCAAAAGCTCATGGTAACTTATTGGCTGCACAGAATAATTTGATCGATACACATACCCAATTTAGACGTGTGGTAGGTCAAGAACCCCTAGGTTTAATTTACCCAAGAGCTGATATTTCTAGAATTCCTTTGTCGTTAACGGACGCCATTGTTGATGCCTTAGACAAACACCCCGTGATCAAAATCGCGGCAGCTGATGTTGACGCTGCGCACTTCCAATACAAACAATCGAAAGGCGTGAACTACCCTACCTTCTCCATTGAAGCATCACAGTCATGGCGTGACGATGCAGGTGGCGATGAAGGCTCAAGTCAAGAAACGCTCGCGATGCTGAGAATGCGATATAACTTGTACAACGGTGGAACTGACAGTGCTAATTCTGAAGCTGCTGCTTACCAATTAAACAAGGCAAAAGATCTGAGAGATCGTGCTTATCGCCAAGTGGAAGAAGGCCTTCGCCTTTCATGGAGCGCCTTAGATCTCACGCTACAACAAAAGAACTTCCTATCTGATCATGTTGATTCAGCTTCGGAAACCGTTATCGCATATGAAAAACAATACCGAATAGGCAAACGAACTCTGCTTGACTTGCTCAACACTGAGAACGAACTATTTGAAGCCCGCAAAGATTATCTAGATGCCCATTACTCTGAACAGTACGCTAAATACCGTGTAATGAACGCAACAGGTTCTTTATTGAATGCTCTACTGGTTGATATTCCAGAAGAGTGGACAACGGCTATGGAGTATTAATGATGAAAGTAACTTACTTATTACTTCCCGTATTAACGATGACTTTATTTGCCTGTTCTAGCCAACAGGAAGAGGCTTACATCGAGACACCTGAAGCAGAACAGATTGCAGACCTGCAAGACGACGACAACGATGGTGTGGTAAACGCTCGAGACACCTGCCCAGGAACGCCTGAAGCGTCACAAGTCGACAATGACGGTTGTGGTGAAACGATTCGAGCAGAAGAAGTCAGACAGTTAAAAATACTCTTTGCTCATGACTCATTTGAAGTGAACCCAATATTTTCTGATCAAATCAGCACGATGGCTGAATTCCTTGAGACTTACAAAAGTGCGTCGATTGAAATACAAGGTTACGCGAGTAAAGTGGGTTCCAACGAATACAACTTAGATTTATCAAAAAAACGAGCGAACAATGTTCAAGATGAGTTACTGTCGAATGGTATAGAGCCAGATCGAGTGAGAATTGTCGGTTATGGTGAAGAACGCCTAGAAAACGAGGGGGATGATGCTACTTCTCATGCACTAAACCGTAAGGTAACGGCAACCGTGGTTGGGTTAAGTGAACAAATCGTTGAAGAGTGGACCATTTTTACCACGCTAGAAAAATAACGTGACATTGTCACTATATCTATAAGACGGGTTATCTTACAAAGACAGCTTAACAGCAAGATCAAGAAAGCCGTGATGGGGTTGCCCATCACGGCTTTTTTGTTCTTTGTTGTCACATGAGTCGAGGGATGACTCTGTGACTCTTCTTGCTACTCAGGAGTTGACTTGTTACTCAGTGAGTAGGCTCGCTATCAAGTGAACCTACTACCGAATATAGTTTTACTTACCAACTATGCTTTTACTTACCAATTATAGCTTTACTTCTTGTTGCTTAGTCTTCGGTAGAGAAATACTTAGCAGGCAGTAACCTAAGATAGCTGCAGTCGTTGACCCCATCAGGATACCTAATCGAGCGAGCGTATCAAAGTCTGCGTTCGTTGGACCAAATGCTAGTGATGAAATAAAGATAGACATCGTAAAGCCAATACCACATAACACAGATACCGCGAAGATGTTCATGAAATTCACACCTTCAGGAAGTTTAGCTACACCCGTTTTCACTGCGCCCCAGCTGAATAGGAAGATACCCAGCGGCTTACCAACCAATAGACCCATAGCGATACCAAGCGGTAACATGCCTGTAAGGTTTGAAATTGAGATGCCTTCAAGTGAGATACCTGCGTTTGCAAATGCGAAGATTGGCAAAATTGCAAAAGCGACGTATGGGTGCAGAGCATGTTCTAGATGTTTCAGTGGAGAACGCTCCCCTTTATTGCCTTTCAGTGGGATAGCAAAACCTATAACTACACCAGCCAATGTTGCATGAACACCAGACTTCAATACTGCGAACCACAGAATTGCACCGACAATGAGGTAAATACTTAGCTTAGTCACATGCTTGTTGTTTAGCATGAACAGCACACCAGTTGCGATGAAGCCAACCGTTAGTGCAAGCGTTGATAGATCGCCTGAATAGAACAATGCAATGATAACAACAACACCTAAGTCATCGATAATTGCTAATGCTAGTAAGAATACCTTCAAGCTTACCGGCACTCGGTTACCAAGAAGAGCCATGATACCCAATGCGAATGCGATATCTGTTGCTGCTGGAATAGCCCAGCCCTGAAGCGCTTCAGGGTTACTTGAATTGAATAGCACGTAAATAAGTGCAGGAGCTAGCATACCACCCACAGCTGCAATAGCTGGGAAGATTGCTGTCTCTTTAGACTTTAATGCGCCTTCTAAAAGTTCACGCTTAACTTCTAAGCCGATTAGAAGGAAGAAGACAGCCATTAAGCCATCGTTAATCCAGTGAGACACAGACATACCAAGAACGTAACTATGCAATACGCCTTGGTACATTTCGTTCAGTGGTGAGTTTGCTACAAACATTGCGATCGCCGCAGCGATGACTAGTATGATGCCGCCAGCAGATTCCATTTTAAAGAAGTCACGGATGACGTCGGTCATGATTTCGCCCTTATATTTATTATTTAAATAAACGAATAACAAAGAATAACCATGAGTTTATATCCAAGCGTAATCGATAGATAATCACTTCTTCGGATGTTTAACTTCGGTTTTTCCTACAAACACTAAACAATACGTCGTATATTCCATAATGTTGTTATGCACCATAAAATAAGTATAGATGAGATCACAAAGGCTGTATGCACAATTAATCAGGGGCTCACAAAAATCATGAGCACAAAAAAGGCTATCAAATGATAGCCTTAGGTGTTTTTAGTAACCAGTTAACTGCATAAAGCCTGTCGCTTCATGACTTCCGCTCGCCATAATTGGCCCTTCCCAATATGGTATGACAAATGGCAACCACATATCTCGGCGTTTAATGCGTGTCGTGAGGTTAATATTGTGCTGTGGCACGTTAATAATCCATTGGAGCGGCATTCTTCTACCATTCCGTAGCGTCGTATTCTGTAAAGGCTTGATAGAAATATCGGAGTCCGTTAACTGATACACCTTGCCCGAACGAGTGGCCAATGTTCCAAAAACATAAGGCAGTTGTTGATTATGGCGGTAACGGTTAATGCTCAACGCTGTACCATCATCGAGATTAAACACGAACCAATCCCAGCCTTGTTGACCCACTCCGAGCAAGCCACTGCCCCACTCTTTATGCACCCAAGCAGTGCCTTCTACTTCCTTGGTAACGCCGTCCAGATTCAATACACCGCTTAGGGATAAAAATGGAGCGCTGAAGTTATAAGACGCGACAGGTAATAAATCGTGCTTTTTCTGGTAACCATTATCGCCGTTGAGCACATATGGCCCTTTCGCAATGGTGTCGAGTTCAAGACCAAACGTATCCGTTTTCACTTGAAGGCGACCTGGAAATGGTGTGTTGCCAAGGGCGCGCCAGTTCCAGTTATCAATCCAAATTCTAAACGGACGACTGGTCATTCCCGCTTGGCCAATACCGCCACGCGCTAAGCGTTGCTCTTTCCAAACCTTAGAATCAGAAGAGATCACGACATTTGAGATATAGACCTGTGGGCTTTGCCACCCCGGCGTCTCGCGTTCATCAGTCGCTATTCGGAAGAAGCTCCATTGAACCGAGTACTTTTTGCCATCATCCCCTTTTAGAGAAGCAAAGTAATGCCACCACTCGTGTTGAAATTCTGGGTGGAATTGGAAGTCTCGAGGTAACGAAACGCTGCGGTCAGGTAACACAGGCTCGAATACATTAAAGTGCTCGCTTACAAGCACTGAATTGACCTCGTTCACGCCTTTCTCACCAACATCAACAAAGTAAGAGTAGTACGCCCAGACACCTAAAATGGTGCCAAAGAAACCGATCAATAATAGAGAGGAGACAAATCGGTGTCTGAATTTCGTTGAGCCATTTCGTTGAAGCATATTAAAGCGCATCCCTCAGTGATTTCATCGGGGTGTTCCGAATCATTCTCATCACTGGCAGAGCACCAGCTAACATCAATGCTGCCATAGCCCACGCAAATGTCTGTAAATAGTCCCAGGGAATCACTTGCAACTCGAGTGACCACCCAAAAGACTGCTTGATCACGATATCGACGATCAAACTAGCCAACGCTAAGCCGAGCGGAATAGCAATTAAGGAGGAAATAAGCCCGAACACAAACAGTTGTAAGCTACCGGTCAGAATCAGTTCTTTCGCTGAGACACCTAAACAGCGCTGTAACGAAATATGCCTTTGTCGAGACACTTCACCCGCAACCGTTGCGAAGAAGATGCCGAAGACTGCAATGACTAATGTGATGTTGCCCAATGTATCTGCAATCGCGAACGTTCTATCGAACACACGCATCGCTTGGCTGTGAATATTGTTGTTATCGAAAATACGCTCCGAGCCAAGCCTGAACACGCTTTCTAAGCGGCTTCGAAGCCCTACGGAATTCACATCATCTTTGAGTATTACGCCAAGGCCCACATTGCCCCGCCCTGCAAATCCATACAGCCAGTTTCGATGCGACATCATGACTTGATGGTAAGGGTTACCGTAATCGTAATACACACCGACAACCTGCCAACCAGAGCCAAGATTGTCATAGAGATCAATGTAGTCACCTGGGCGAATACCCAACTTGAGAGACATCGATTCGCTGATCAACACACCTTTAGAATGATGTAAGTGATACCAGTAATTAGGAATACCTAATTTGATCGTCAGCGCTTCTAGCTCACCTTCAGAAGGCCCAGTACTGACCACTTGAATACTGCCAACTGGAGATGCAACATCTTTCTCCCAACGCCACCAAACAGAATCCACTTCAGGCTGTTCTGACAGCCAGTTACTCATACGAGCAGCACCATTGTTGGTTGGGTAGATGTAAAGGTCTGCCGCCAAGCGCTGTGTTAACCATTTATCTGTGGTATCTCTAAAGCTACCGACCATGGTTTCTACACCAATATTCGCGGTTAGCGCCAACATAAACGCCATTGTCGCCACACCACGGTAACTCATGCTTGAAGCGGCATCCGCGAAGAACCAACGAGCACGAACCCAGCGTAATGAATAAGACAGGCTGTTAAATAACTTCCACATCAAGAACGGCGTAAAAAGAGCCACACTAACAAGCATCAGCGCGATAATCGCAAAACCCGTTTCTTGAGTCTGAGGCGCTTGATAGACTGCGACAGCTGCAACCAAGAAACCACAACCAATCAAAGCCTGCCAAGTGAATTCAGTACCAGCAAAGCGCATCAAAGATAAACGAGAGGTCAAACGAATCGGTTGTGAACGAAGCAGACGAACCAATGGCCAAGCACACGCTAGGAATGCACCAAGCAATGCCATTAATAAGCTGTAACCGCTCCATCGCCAATTCCAGTCGATAGTTAATCCAACGTTGGCGTCATATAAGTCACCTAAACTTGAAGATACCGCTGGTAACAGTTGGTTTGCCAACATGACACCGAATACATTGCCGCAGATCCAGCTCAATACCACCAATAACAGTAATTCTAAACAAAGCGCTTTAGCCAGTTGCCAACCCGACACACCCGTCTGCCTTAAGATTCCAACTAACGGTTGGCGCTGAATAAACGACAGCGACATCGCTTGATAGAAAATGAATAAGCCAACCACAAACGACAGCATACCCATCGCTTTTAGATTTAAGTGAAACGCGCTGGTCAGCGACTCAAGCTCAGCTTTAGAGCTGCGAGAGATCGTCAAACCATTAGGCAGCATGTTTTTAAGACGCTCAAACTTCTCAGGTGACATATCTGAACACGCAATCACAGACAGCCCAGCACTGCGTTTGAGCATTCTGAGCAAAGAGATATCTGCAATCAGCCTTGTACCATCAATCAGGTTTTTTTGATCAACAGCGATAGGACCAAGCTCAGAACCATCCATGAGAGGAATGTAGTCACCGTTATTCCATTCCATGTGTTCTGCGAGATCATCACTCACAAGGATTGGGTATGGCGGCTTCATAAGGTTTAACGTAGTGAGATCTTTTAACGCAACACCCGGCAGAAGCTGAAGCATAGACACAGGGTCGATGCCAATAAGCATAAAGTTCGCGCCATTTTCATCAGTGATACGATGGTGGTCAAAAGGAGAACACTGTTGAAAGCCTTCACGGCGAAGCTGGATATAAAAACCTTGCGGGATTTTATTGGCGTTGTGTTTTGGTCGAATACGATAAGGAAGAGGATTCGAAAAGAGTTTTTCGCCATGCGCATAGCTTTGCTTGGCGTGTTGGTTGATAGCAGTAACACCAACCAAAAGTGATACGCCAAGGGTTAAACCAAGCCATACCAAAATAATCTGAAGTGGGTAGCGTCGATAGTGACCGAGTAGTGCCTTAACTACGGGCCATAACATGCAGTTGCCCTCCTTGTAGGCGGATTCTGCCGTCCATGTGCTGTGCTACTTTTTCACTGTGTGTCACCAACAACAAAGTGCATTCTAATTGGCGAGCCAAAGAGGTCAGCAAACGCATTACCGCTTCTGCATTACGCTCATCTAAACTTCCCGTCGGTTCATCGGCTAACAGAATTTTAGGTTCCATGTACAGAGCACGAGCAATCGCTGCGCGTTGTTGTTGACCACCAGACGCTTCTTCAGGGTAACGTCCAAGTAAAGGCATAAGGTCTAAAGCAGAAAGAATCTGTCTCCAGAGGCCTTTGTCTTCAGGCAAGCCTTTTAACTGGCGACAAAAACGAATGTTGTCAGCAATATTAAGCGTTGGAAGTAGGTTGAATTGCTGGAAGATGTGACCAATATTATTTCGGCGATATGCGGTGCGATTACGTTCTGTCGAATCGTGCATATTGAAGTTTGGGAAAGCAATTTCGCCAGAGTCTACTAGGTCTAAACCCGCGATAAGATTCAGTAATGTACTTTTACCTGAGCCACTTTCGCCCATTAGTGCAAGCTGGTCACCTTGGTTTAATGTTAGTTCAGCACCTTGCAAAACAGGGTGAAATTCCCCCCCGTCGACATAGCCTTTACATAGGTCTGACAGCTTTAACATTAAACAGCTCACATTAGTTAGAATTTGGAAGGAGAATCTACACTAATTCCCTGTTAGGAGGAAGTATTTTGAAAGATAGATCACACACCAACGATAAAGTGATGTGATCGATGCGCCCTACTTCAACTTCCTATCAAGTTTTTGATCCATTTTCTTGTTTTCATGCGATAGAGCGACCCACCCCACTTAATCACTTCTTCGGTGAGGAAAAGCAAATACACCCACTCAGGTGTAAACTTTAAATAGATAGCCGCAATCGCAGCCAGTGGAATACCAATCACCCACTGAGCAATCAAATCTTGATAGAGACAGAACTTCACATCACCACCCGCTCTCAACACACCAACGATCACAGTCAACGGCACCGAGCGAATAATAATACCCACGCTGAGAATTAGAATGAATTTCTCTGAGAGGGCTCTGGTCTCTTCAGTCAACGCACTGAACGCATTCAATATTGGCATTTGGACGAAATAGAGAAAAATCGCCACAACAATACTGGTTAAGAAACACAGAATCGTTAAGCCTAATGCTTGATAATAAACCGCTTCATTGTTCTTCGCGCCAAGTTGGTTACCCACCAAAACAGCTGCTGCATTAGACAGACCAATCAATAAACTCAATGAAATAGATTCAACCGGCGTCATGACTGAAAGCGCAGCCAAACCTTGAACGCCCGATTGTCCCATGATCGCGTGGTAAGCAAACAAGCCACCCGCCCACGCTAAAAAGTTAAACGTGGTAGGCAAAGACAACTTCAAGAAGCGAACGACTTTCTCAACGGTTGCAGCCGCTTTGATATCACAAAGTTTAAAAGCTAATAGGTGTTTAGAGAAATAGAGGTAGCCATATAAAGTCGCCACTTCAATGGCACCGCTCAATACCGTCGCAATCGCTGCTCCTTTGATTCCAAGCGATGGAAAGCCCAAGTTACCGAAGATCAGCACCCAGTTTAAGAACACATTAGACAGAATGCCGATACCGCTGAAGAAAGTGCTTAACCCAGGTTTATGCATCGCTCTCAAACCTACCGCCATACTGCTGACGCACGACACCGCCAGCATGCTGAATGAGGTGATGACGATGTATTCAACGCCGAGGCTGATGACTTCTTGAGAGTCGGTCGTCACGCCCATGATTTGCGCAGGAAAAGAAACAAAGAAAACAATGGTCAGCAACGCAAACAGGGTCGAAACTAGCCACGTCAGTGCGGTACTTTCTCTGACACCTTGTTTGTTACCCGCGCCCCAATATTGAGCCGTTAGCAAAGCGCCGCCCGTAGTGACACCCACCAGCATAATGGTCGTCACAAACATTGCACGGCTCGCAACCCCCACTGCTGCAATGTCTGCTTCCCCAAGCTGACCTAACATCAACACATCGACTAAGCCTCGGCTTGAAAACATAATGCTCTGCAAAGCAATAGGCAAAGCAATCGCAATAAGCCTACGAACAAAATCACCTCGAGTGTGATGAATAATTGAAGAGAGCAACATAGAGATACCTAAACGGAACGTATTGATGAATAAAGATAAATATCGCGCTATTATATCAATGTTCGGTTTTTAACCACAGATATAAATGGAGTAACAATGAAGAAAGTACTGGTTTTAGGCGCTTCTGGATATGTTGGTTCGCAGCTCCTCCCTCTCCTGCTTGAGCAAGGCTATCAAGTCACTGCTGCAGCAAGGCATATCGACTATTTAAAGGCACGAACCGAACCTCATGACAACTTGTCACTAGAGTATCTTGATCTTGCAGATCAAGCCGCAACACAAGCATTAGTTCCCGACTTTGATCTTGTCTTCTTTTTAGTTCATGGGATGGCAGAAGGCCACGACTTTATTGATTATGAACTGAATTTGGCACGTAACTTTGTTTCAGCTCTTGGGCCAAAGAATCAACACGTCATCTACCTGAGTTCGCTTCAACCGCAAACGGGTGATTCAGAACACCTTCAAGCGAGAAAGAAAACCGGAGAACTGCTTCGTAAAGGGCCAGTCCCCGTCACTGAACTGCAAGCAGGCGTGATCATTGGTCCAGGCTCTGCAGCGTTCGAGATCATGCGAGACTTCGTGTACAACTTACCTATCATGATTGCGCCCAAATGGGTCGACTCTAAAGCCAACCCTATTGCCTTGCAGAACCTGAACCACTATCTGCTAAAACTCGCACAGGACACGCCTAGCGAAAGCCAAACCTTCGAAGTTGGCGGGCCAGACATTGTCTCTTATCGAAATCAATTTGCTCACATTGCAAAAACTGCCGATCGCCCACTCAGGCTTTGGGCGACGTCACTCCTCACGCCCTCAATTGCGTCATATTGGCTAGGTGTTGTGACTTCTGTTCCGTCTAACATAGGCAGAGCGCTTCTCGCGGGCTTAAAGCATGACTTTATTGCCAGTTCGACCATCATTAGAGAAAAGTACCCTCAGAAGCTTATCTCGTTCGAAAATATGGTTGAGCAAGCGATTCACGCTGAAGGAAACTTCGTGAAAAGTAATGTTTGGGGCTTTGATAAGACCGCCTTCAAACGCTGGCAAGCTGGGTACGGCTATTATCCTAAGAAAACAGGCGCAAGTATCACCTCAAGCGCATCTTTAGAATCCCTTTGGCAGGTCGCTCAGCAAATAGGAAGCCCGAAGCAAGGTTACTTCTTTGCTAATGCTCTATGGCGCACACGCGAATGGTTAGATCTTCTCTTTGGCGGTGGTGTGCCGGTTAGACAAATGCCTGAAGGACCGACCCTAAAAGTCGGTGACAAAATTGACTCTTGGAAGGTTATTCGTTGTGAAGAGAATCAGTTTTTATCCCTGCTTTTCGGTATGAAAGGCCCAGGGTTGGGGCGACTCGAGATTACCGTCTCTGATCACGGTGATTCACGTGAACTGAACATATCAGCTTGGTGGCATCCAAAAGGCTTTCTAGGGTTACTGTATTGGTTTGCGATGATGCCAGCCCACCTGTTTATCTTTAAAGGCATGGTTAAAGCGATTGAGAAGCAGGCTAAAGAGCAGATACGGGATTCGAGTGGCGGGATGCGAAAAGATTAAAAGCAGATACGGAATTCGAGTAACGAGATGCGAAACGATTAAAATCGGATACGGGATGAGAAACGATTAAAAGCGGATTCGGGATGAGAAACGATTAAAAGCGGATTCGGGATGAGAAACGATTAAAAGCGGATTCGAGTGCCGAGATGCGAAAAGGCTTAACAGCAAATTTGCGACACGCGCTATGAGAGGCAAAAAAAGAGCAGATAATTCCGCTCTTCGTATCTCTCACCTCGTATCCAGAATCCACTACTAGCCAATAACGCTAATTGGGATCTCTGCAAGTTGGTTGCCTTGGTTAGCAGGGTAAACAATGTATTCACCGTGATACTTCACCGCAGACTTGTAGTCCGTTACTTTGTGAAGCATGAAACCCGCTTCCATCGCCGCTTGAATGAACTCGGCGTGGTTACCACGAACAAACCAGTTCATTGGCTTAACCATCAACTCACCGTCGAAAGAGTCGTCACACTGTTTTCCACACAAAGCAAAAGAGTGCTCACCATCGGTGAAGAATTGAATCTTACCGCCAGTCGTTAGCTCATCTTCACTCGATACGCTCCAACCCATCTCGTACATTTTGTCCATGAACGCTTCAACATCGCTGTCTTTTAGCGCCTTAGGCTCTTCGCCTTCAGGGAAAAAACGCCCGTAAAACGCAGAAATACGTTTAAAGATAAAAGTTAAATCAGAGTTATTGCCTTTTGAGCGACCCTGTTTCTGCCAACGAACCAAGTCAGGCACAATCACACGATCATAAGCTTGGGATTTAATCGCCTTTGTTACCCATCGAACAAGGTAAAGGTTGTTCGCGATAGGCGCATCAATAGCCTTACCAGACTTATGTAGAGCATATAGCTCGCCTAGCGCATCATTCACTAACTTCTGAATTTCAATATAGTATTTTGACATTATGCCTTCTTTCCTAATGTCCAATATAGTAATGCTGACATTACTGCACACGCAGCCATTACCATAGCCATAGACCCAGCACTGTCACTTGGCAGCATCGCAACGATAGCCCCAACAACAGAACCAGTACCAAATCTTAATGTTCCCGCAAGCGATGAAGCCGTGCCTGCCATGTTTGGATAACCACTGAGCAATAGACCCATAGAGTTACTGCCAATAGTAGAGATGGTGCCAATAAATAGCATCACAAACGGCACAATTCCCCAAAGCCCGAGATCCAATGCCCAACCGACAAGTAAACCTACGCCAGCCAGTAATTGGATGACCAGCGCTGCTCTCAGCATGGTATGAGAGCCGACCTTCTTAACGATTCGACCATTGATTGTCGTCATCAGAATCATCGCAACAATGTTCAGACCAAATAGGTAACCAAACAGGTCAGGACGTACGCCATAGACATCAATGTAGACAAAAGAGCCTGCGGTTAAGAATGCAAACATCCCAGAGAACGAAAACGCACCCGAGAAAATCAGGCCCATAGCGGTCGGGTTTTTACATAAACGAGCGTAATTACGAATCGTGGTTTTAAAGCGCAATGGTTGACGATTATCGACAGGCAATGTCTCAGGAATTTTGATTATCACCGCGAGAATGACAATCACCGCAAAAATAGCCAATACCCAAAAGATTGAACGCCAACCGAACCACAATGCTAAGTAACCACCAATCATCGGCGCGATAAGTGGTGCAACCGTCATCACTAAGGTAACGAACGACATGGTCCGTGCGAAATCTTCACGGTCGAACATATCACGCACAACCGCTTGGATAATAACCGCTGCCGCAGCACCTGCAAAACCTTGAGCCGTACGAACTAACGTTAACGCTTCAATGCCATGAGTCGTCGCACTCACAACAGACGCGACCGCAAAAAAGAATACACCAATCAGTAGAACAGGCTTGCGACCATAACTGTCGGCTAACGGACCATGTAACAACTGACCTAATGCAAAACCTGCGGTGTACGCTGTGAGTGTGATTTGTACTTCACCCGCTGTGACGCCTAGATCTTTGGCGATCGTTGGCATAGCAGGCAGGTACATATCGATGGCGAGTGGTGTCAGTGCACCAATCGCACCCAGAACCAAAAATAGCATCCAACCTAACTGAGGAGTTTGTGGTTGTGAGCTTGGGGTCTGTTGGGTAGACGTTTGCATAACTCTCCGACTAAGTACTAGGTTTTATGTAAGAATGAACATGCAGTCATAAATACACGAATATTCGTATATACACATGGCAATACACGAATACGCACATAACAATACACAAATAGCAATAATGGCTGAAACTGTCCTAGTACCAGTCAAAATAATCAGCCGACGCTATCCTTAGTCGGCTACATCTACAGCAGAAAAGATTACTTCCAGATAGAGTCGACTTCTTCTTGTGTTAGGTAACGGTATTCACCCAACTCCAAAGATTCATCCATCTCGATTTCACCGATACGCTCACGGTGTAACCCTTCAACTTTATTACCAAGTGCCGCAAACATACGTTTTACTTGGTGGTATTTGCCTTCGTGAATCGTTAATAGTACTTCACGCTCAGCACGAACTTCTAAGTGTGCTGGAAGTGTTAGGCCATCTTCGCTCTTAAGCTGGATGCCCTCTTTGAATTTTTCAACGTAATCGTCTTCAACAGGTTCAACCAACCACACACGGTACGTCTTCTCGCACTTGTGCTTTGGTGATGTGATGCGGTGAGACCACTTACCATCATCGGTAATCAACACAAGACCCGTCGTATCAATATCTAGACGACCAGCAAAGTGCAGCTTGTCCATTTTGATTTCATCGAGTAATTCAAAGGCGATACGATTTGCGCCATCTTCATGCGAACAAACAAAGCCTTCTGGCTTATAAAGCATGATGTAACGTGGGCCGTGAACATTCAGTTCATTGCCTTGCCATTCCACAATGCACTCTTCAGTTACTTTGAGTGAACCGCTTTTTTGAATGACATCATTTACTGTCACTGCCTTGGATTTTAATAAGTGTGTTGCTTCTCTTCGAGTGACGCCTAATGCATCGCACAGAAATTTATCTAAACGCATGAATACCTCAACTAATCTAAGTCGGCTATTATAGTCACCTTTGCTCAATTAGTTGAGCTATTTCACACTATTTGTTTTCTACCCTACAAGACGCGATATGTATACACTCCGCCCGTACCAAGCTGATTCTGTAAAATCAGTGATTCATTACTTCAGAAAACACCAAACTCCAGCTGTTCTTGTGTTGCCTACAGGCGCAGGAAAAAGCCTTGTGATTGCAGAGCTAGCAAGGCTTGCAAAAGGTCGAGTGCTGGTACTCGCTCACGTTAAAGAGTTGGTCGAACAAAACCATGAAAAGTATGAAGGTTATGGGCTGAAAGGCTCAATTTTCTCTGCGGGTTTAGGGCGAAAAGAGACAGACCAACAAGTGGTGTTTGCTTCGGTTCAATCTGTGGTTCGCAACCTCGATTCATTCTCTAACCAATTTTCATTGTTGGTTATCGACGAATGCCACCGTGTTCCCGATGAAAAGACCAGTAGCTACCAAAAAGTGATCACTCACTTACGCGAGAATAATTCGGGGATCAAGGTGCTTGGGCTAACCGCGACCCCCTATCGTCTTGGTATGGGTTGGCTTTATCAGTATCACACGCGTGGACAAGTACGATCTGAAGAGCCTAGGTTTTTCAGAGATTGTATTTTCGAGTTGCCGATTCGCTACTTGTTGGACGAAGGCTTTCTAACACCAGCACGCATGATCGATGCGCCAGTATTGAGCTATGACTTCTCACAGCTAAAACCTGCAAGTACAGGTCGTTACAAAGAAGCCGAACTCGATATGGTGATTGAGCAATCTAAACGTGCGACCCCACAAATTGTCGACCAGATCATTGAACTGGCCAAAGACAAGTTAGGGATCATGGTATTTGCTGCCACTGTTAGACACGCACAAGAGATCCTTGGCTTACTGCCCGAAGGTGAATCATCGATCGTAATCGGCGACACACCAACTCTCGAACGTGACCAAATCATCAGTGACTTCAAAGAACGTAAAATCAAATTCTTGGTTAACGTATCGGTATTAACCACAGGTTTTGATGCGCCTCATGTGGATTTAATCGCGATTTTGCGCCCGACAGAGTCCATCAGTTTGTATCAACAAATCGTTGGCCGTGGCTTACGCCTATCCCCGGGTAAAAAAGAGTGTTTGGTGCTCGACTATGCTGGCAACAGTTACGATCTTTACCAACCTGAAGTGGGCGACCCTAAACCCGACTCAGACAGTGAAATCATCACCATCCCCTGCCCTGCATGCGGCTTCAACAATAACTTCTGGGGCAAGCTAGACAGCAATGGCTTCTTGCTCGAGCATTTTGGCCGTAAATGCCAAGGCTACTTTACCGATGAAGACACGGGCGAACGCGAACACTGTAATTATCGCTTCCGAGCCAAATACTGCGGTGAATGCGGCGCTGACAACGACATTGCCGCACGTATTTGTCATGAGTGCGATGCCACCTTAGTCGACCCAGATAAAAAACTTAAAGAAGCGCTGAACCTGAAAGATGCCTTAGTGTTTGAATGCTTAGAGATGGATCTTAACGTGCTCAAAGACGATAAAGGTAAATCACAACTTAAAGTCACCTATCGTGGCGAAAACCAAGCGCAAGTGCATGAATTTTGGTCATTAACCACCAAGAAGCAAAAACAAAACTTCAAAGATCAATTTGTTCGTCCTCATCTTGCAGACAGGCATCGCCCTTTTGAAGAGGCTTCACCTACGAAAGTAGTCGCTCACCAACATAGATTCCGCCCACCTCAATTCGTGATTGCACGTAAAGTCGGACGCTTTTGGAAAATGAGAGATAAAATATTCGAAGACGAGCTTCAACAGCGCTAACGTCTCACTTTTCGAGAACCTAAATCTCATTATTAATCAGGTTCACTTTCTGTTCAGAATCACTTTTTTATACTGAACGCTATCAACCTTCTCTAGGATTCGCTATGTTTAGTAAAGCTATGATTTCTTTGTTTTCTATCAGCTTAGGCTTATTAGTTTCTGCCAATGTCTGGGCCGACTCAGATCATAACGGTCATGACCTTGTACAAGATGTTCATAAAGCAGGAACTCGTATCGAATTTGAAGAAGATCAAGACGAAGTCTACGAAGCAGTACAAGAAGGCTATATTCGCCCTTTCTCAGAAATGTATGCGGCAGTTGAAAACGATCTGCATGGTCGAATCATTAAAGTAGAGCTTGAAGAAGATGACGACATTTGGGTTTACGAGCTCAAAATTAATCATCAAAACAACATCATTAAAGTCGAATACAACGCTGAAACGCTAGAAATGTTGATGATAAAAGGCCGAAACTTTAAAGACGCCATAAAAAACACCAACTAATAATTCATAACAATAAGAAGAGTAAAAACATGAAAATTTTAGTCGTTGAAGACGAACCTCGTTTAGGCCAACAAATTATTGAAACACTTGAGGGAGCAGACTGGGTACCAGAGCTTTCTCAAGATGGTATTGACGCACTCTACCGTGCAACATCAGAAGAATGGGACGTGATTGTTCTCGACCTAGGCTTACCAAAGTTAGACGGCTTAACCGTATTGAAAGGTATTCGAGACGAAAACATCAATACACCGGTCGTAATTTTGAGCGCTAGAGATACGCTGACTCAGCGTGTAGAAGGTTTGAATGCAGGCGCTGACGATTACCTAACTAAGCCATTTGAGATGGTAGAACTGATTGCTCGAATCCGCGCTCAGTTGCGCCGTGCATCTGGCAGTGCCGCTCCTATTCAACAAATTGGCGACCTAAGCCTAGACACGCGCAGTTCAAAAGTACTGTGGCAAGGTCAAGCCGTTAGCCTAACGGCTCTAGAATATAAAGTGGTTGCGTACTTCATGCATAACCAAAACAAGGTTATCTCACGTACGGAGTTGGTTGAGCACATATACAAACAAGATTTTGATCGCGACTCAAATACCGTAGAGGTGTTTATCGGACGTATCCGTAAAAAAATCGCGCCAAAGATCATCAAAACCGTTCGTGGCCTCGGCTACCAACTGAACGCTGAATAGCGCAGTCGTCAATTTAGCGCCATCACCAATAATAAGTGCAATCATCAACCAAATACACACATCATTAAGTGGATAGCCTGTTCTGATCATCGTAATGCTGATAAATCGCGACGAGCAAAGGCAGGCTAGAAATGTATGAATCTAAAAAAAAGAACACTAAAAAACATCAGCCTTAAAAGCCGCTTGCTCCTCGCTGCGGCTTTTTGGCTAGGGGCAATGATACTCGCTGCCGGTATCGGAATTCCAAAATTGGTTAACGATTATTTGGTCGATGACGTCAAACAGCAATTAAGCCTTACCATGGACGAGCTCACCGCCAATATTGAAACCAGTGATAGTGGCAACCTCATCATGTCCGAGCGACTTTCAGATCCAAGATTCAACCAGCCCTATAGTGGGATCTATTGGCGTGCCGCCACTCAAGATCAAACCATTCGTTCTCGTTCTCTATGGGATAAAGATCTCACCATTAAGCGATCACCTATCCACACATCGGTCAAAGGGCCACAAGATGAGAAGCTGATTTACATTGAGCAAGATATCTACTTACCTGAACTAAATGAGCCCGTTACCATCACTATTGGTCTTGATGAAGATCCACTCGAATCGACACTTCATCAACTGACAAGCCAAGTTTGGCTTATTTTGATGTTGTTGTTTGTGGGTGTCCTGCTGCTCATCGGTATTCAAGTCAGTTGGTCACTACTGCCGCTGAGTAAAATGCAGCGCGAACTGGTGATGCTAAGAAACGGCGAGCAACAAGGGTTAAGCGATAACTATCCGAAAGAGGTTTCCCCATTAGTTTCTGACCTCAATGCCCTACTCTTCCACTATCAAGAGTTATTGGAGCGAGCTCGTAACCACGCGGGTAACTTATCTCACGCGTTGAAAACACCGCTGTCGGTTTTGAAAAATGAGATAGAGCGACTTCCAGACGATGACAAAACATTGTTACAACAACCCATTCATCAGATTCAGAACCAAATAGATTATCATCTTGGCCGTGCTCGCATGGCAGGTGCAATGAACATTCTTTCGGTGAAGTCATCACCTTGTGAGCGTGTTGAAGCTATCTCAATGGCGTTTGATAAAGTGTATGCCGCCAACGAAGTCACCATGATTAACGAGCTAGACTCTGAGATTGAAGTTGCGGTAGAGAAAACCGACCTTGATGAAATGGTCGGCAACCTACTCGAGAACAGTTACAAATGGGCGAGCAGCATTATCCGAGTCCATTCGAATGAACTCGACGATGGCAACATTGAATTGGTGATTGAAGATGATGGCCAAGGCATTCCTGAAGAGAAGCTTGAGCAAGTCACCAAACGTGGTGTTCGACTTGATGAAACCACACCGGGAACAGGATTGGGGCTTAACATCGTGAATGAAATGGCGCACAGCTACCGAGGCAGCCTAACGCTCAGCAAGAGCTCAATGGGCGGATTGAAAGCCTCTCTGGTGCTTAAACTAAGTAAAGGCTAACCACATCCAGTAAATATTAAACGCAATAAGCCCTAGCGTAATGCTAGGGCTTAGTTCACTCGACCTTATATACGACTCTATATATCGTTCACAGCAACATCCAAAGCTTGTGAATCATCGCGGTAGGTTGCTACTCCGATCATCAAGATCCTGCCATCAGTATAATAGTCATGATCTTCATCGATCACTTCCACCGTTGCTAATGGGTGTTTAACTAACTCGATGTCTGGCAGTGACGTTCGTATCTGATTAGCGAGCCTATCTCGCTCTTCATCAACATTAGGGTCGATGTTATGAAGTATGGTAACAATACCCGAGTAAGGGGTGACTTTAAGGCCATCATCATAGCTAATTGCGCCTAACCACTGAGGCTGGTTAGTTTTAATATCAACACCAGCACGCCACCAGCGAATATGGCTACGCTTCATCAAGTTACCCGGCAATTGAAACGCCATATCTTGTGGCTTGTCTCGCCAATACAAATCAGACACTGGTGGCGTTTTGTCTCTAAGCAATGCGAGGTAACCTGCCCATTCAATCTCGTTTCGGGAGAACGTTTGATTCTCTATCCAGCCTAATTGCTTCATTAAATCTCTGGGAGTGGCTCCAACATAAATTACGTTGATCGCTTGTGCCGAGTAGAATGAAGATTTGCCTGGGAATGCTTTATAGGTCACCGAATTCCAGTCGACTTTTTCAATTTGAACCGTCTCTTGTTGATTCTGAAAATCATCGGCCTTCCAGAAAAAGTGAGCGTAGTTCGCAAACAATATCCACGCCAACAACAGCGCACTGGATTTAAGCACCAAGCGTCGCCACTTCATTCGATAACCAATAATGGTGAAGACCAATACCGTGAACACACCGGCGATCAAGCTATTATGCTCAGAGATAAATATCTTAAGGCTATTAAGCCACGGAAAGCTTTCAACGCCGTGCGCCAATAACATACCCCAAGCAATGAACTGCCCTCCACCAAGAGCCAAGCCGATAAACGCCAATACACTGAAATTGCGCCACGGTACACGATGCGAACCCGCTATAAATGGCACAACCCAAGCGATAGGCCCTAATAAGCGAGCAAAAAGAATGATGTATGTGCCTTTGCGAGCAACCAGATAGCGGCAGCGCGCAATTAATCTTTTGGTTTTAGGACGAAACTTAATGAGCCTTCGTTGCGCCTTAGCTCCGTATTTATAACCAATGAAATAACTGAGTTGGTCACCAAGCAAACCACCTAGCATTACCAAAAACAACGCCATCCATGCACCTGAATACAGTTGAAAGCCCGCTGCGATAAAAAAGGGCTCTCCCGGTACAAATAGGTTTGGACCAATGAGAGCATCACCCAATGCCCCCAGAAACAGCCCTAGTCCATCAAACATAACAACCTCAATACTTACTGTTCTTTGTAGTGACCAAACTTGTAGTTCATCTCGTTGTTACGCATTTCGCCTTTAAAGAAACGTCTTATATTCGCCTTAAGGTAAGTTGAGCCTGTCTTCACAACGCCATCTTGATCTAATCGGCGTGGGTCAAAGCCAAAGGTCATATTCAGAAATCTAAATCGCCATGTCTTGCTCGCGCGTTTTACGTAGTCACAGTCTTCACACAGGACGATATCTTCATCGAAACCGCCGATTTCATCATGCGCGCGTTTAGTCGAGAAAATACAGGCACCAATCGCCGTCGGGAAAAAGAACTGTGTAGTGAACAAGCCTGCGTTAAATAAGCCGTAACCAAACTTGTGTACAAGCGGCAGACCTTTCGAACTCATGTACACACCCGCAACTTCAAGCTTCTTCTCTTCTAGTTCATAAAGTGCTTTCGCAAGGAAGTTTCGAGGCAAGCTCACGTCAGCATCTAAGAAAAGGATTCTGTTGTATTGCGCCAATGAAGCACCCGTGTTTCGGCCAAGGCTCACACCACGGTTTTCCATATGATGAACAGTTAATTTTGGCAACGCGTTTTCATAAGCTTGTGCCACTTCCCTTGTGTTGTCTTCACTGTTGGAGTCAACAACAATCACTTCAAACTCTTGGTGGGTTTGCACACTCAACTCTTCCATTAAGCGGCTAATGCGTTTCTCTTCGTTTAGCGTAATTACGACAATGCTTACCGGTTCCATATTTTCACCTATTCATTCTGCTGTTTGATTAACACTAAGATTAACGAACCAAGCCTTAACCAAGTCTTAGGCAAACATTCATTTTCCGTTCATTAACTTAATGATTTAGCAGCGCTATAAATAGATAACATTGGCAATGTAAAAGACGATAAAATGGGGTAAATAAGAGTTAGTGAACGTTTTATCTTCAAACGAATCATTTATCGAAGGAAATTCACTTTGAGATGGGCTTCTGACTTGCTCAGATTTGAATGTGATGTTAGTATCCGCGCTCGCTTAAGCATGAACTCGTTTATGCATAAGCTTTACCACATACTCAAGGTCGCATTGAGGTGTGAAGTTAATTTTTACTAATTTGAGAGTAAAACTATGAAATTTGAAGCAGTAGTACGTACTGAACTAGGTAAAGGTGCGAGCCGCCGCCTACGTCACGCTGGTAAATTCCCAGCTGTAATCTACGGTGGCGAAGCAGCAGCTGTAGCTATCGAACTTGTTCACGCTGAAGTGATCAACCAAATGGATAAGCCTGAATTCTACGAAGCAATCACTCTGTTGATTGACGGCGCAGAAGTTAAGGTTAAGCCGCAAGACGTTCAACGTCACGCGTTCAAGCCTAAAGTTGAGCACATGGACTTCATCCGTATCTAATTCCCTACCAAGGAATAAGATTGGATAATTCCAAGCCTTCTGCATAGAAAAGATAATCGATCTTACCAGTCGAGAAATCTAGAAATTCGAAACCCCGATGCTACCAACATCGGGGTTTCACCGTTTTTGAGCCCTCAAAAATGTCGTAAATCTCGCGCAATACACTGAAAATAATCAACTTTCCTCTTCCCCACTTTATCCCAGTTTTGCTTGGGTGGATTAAGGGTGGACGAAAGGTGGACTTATACAGTAGTTTTTCTTGATTAAAATCTTAGCGTATTTTTAACCAAATTCAACTATAGGAAAAACTGTCTAAGTCGTTTCTGTACAAAAGCGACTTGAATGAAGTCATCGTGATCTCAATCAAAAGGAGCTAGTAATTTTTGAGTAAAACTCCTCCCCTCTGTTTACCAAGTAACAACCTATGTCATTGCCCGTAAAATTAGCTCTTGCAACGTCACTTGCGCTATCAATGCTCGGAAGTGCCGCAGCTTCTGAACTAACGTCATACAATATTGAAGGTGAATCTAATGAGATCTTAACATTTAAAGATGGGATGGTTCTCAAACTCACAGGACAGTCATACGCTGGAGGCTACGTCGGATACATTGGATATATTGGTTATAGTGAAGAAGCAATTTTTCTTGGTGAAAAGGTTTGCTTAAAAGGTAAGTCCTATTTTTACGAGTTATACAAGAAGCCTACAGCACACTACTCTCAGAACTTATATAGCGGCGCAGAAGCGTATACAAAAGTTGAAGAGCTATGTGGTAGCTTAGGCATATTGAAATAATTTAGATAGCTGCGATACAGTCGATACTATATGTATGTTAGACAAACGTTGTGGCGAATTAACTTTGGTGACAGAGCGAGGTTTTTCAACCAGATAGCGCATATATGTTACTGTCCGCTTAGAGACGGAAGCGACTCAATTAAGCTAAAATACCCTTACTACACTTTATACAATTAGTCACAACAAGAGCAAAATCATGCAAAGACTTCTTATTCTAGCCCTTATATCAGGTGCGGCACATGTTAATGCCGCGTCTTGCTATAGTGATGATTATGGTAACACTACGTACAGTGATGGATCATCTTCGTACTCAGATGATTATGGGAATACAACATTTAGTAATGGTTCATCATCGTATTCGGACGATTACGGAAATACTACATATAGTGATGGGACTTCGTCTTATTCGGATGATTATGGGAATACGACATTCTCAGACGGTACTACATGCTATTCAGATGACTACGGAAATACGACTTGTAATTAATCCTATAGACCGATGAGACTCTCCTTTTTCCAATTAGATACGAGATAAAATCGTCTTAGTGTGGCTACTATAAAACGCTATTGCGCCAGAACAGTCAGTTCGACAAGTACTACTCACTGCATCTTATGCCTATATTTAGCTATGATAGGGCTGTGAGTAGTACTACCTTGTACCACTTTTACTCGGAAAGTTTTGCGCACGTATCTCCTTTTATCGCATTTCATTAATAATCGACGGGTCAAGGTCTTCTAGATAAGCCAAAATACGATTATCTATGTTGTCCCCACCAAAGCCTACTTGATCAATGTCGCAGAGCAAATCAAATGGTAGTTTCTGAAGACCAGTCAATCTTTGTTCCGTTGTAGGAGATACAGGTTCAACCGAACGAATCAAATCGACAAATATTGACTCATCATCACGTTGAATAATCTTGTTTGCATAAAGTTCTATTGTTGCAGGATGCGGATAACGAGACTTCTTATCGCTGTAGTTAACCGCTTTAATACTACCTAAACTCATAACGCATCCATTTAGCTGATTAAATTCAGATTGTGTTAATACTATCGTTACCTTGTACTTATGCGATAAATAATGAAACTTAGTGTAATAGGGCAATCGAATTCGTTCATCATAATCATGCATATTACAACTACCCGTCCAAGTAACTTCATTCAATCTCTTACTGAATCGATTTGAGATTTTTTGTTTGGCATTGTCGAAAGCTTCTTCCTGTGTTTGACCACGCCCCTCAATTAAGCCCCAATTTTTTTGGTCCCAACAAGTATTCAATTCATTTAAGATAGCGATAGGCTCTTTCTCTTCCTGCTGCTCTAGAAATACATAAACCAATAAATCTACAACATGCTTTGGTATCTCTTCGTCATAACTTAATTTCATTTTTTCCTACCTAACCTGAGTGGTTCACATTTGAGTTGCTTGATAAAACTAGTTACATTGTCATGGTTTGAATACTTAATTATACTTAATTGATGCTAATATCTACTTATTCCGTTATATATCAACAACTTAAGGGTAAATATGTTTTTGGGAATGTGGTTAAGAGACCCCGCTTACGATAATCGAAAGGTAGAAAATTTCGACAATATCTATGATTTAGCAATCCAAATGGGGCTCAAGCAAAAGGATATCGCAGACCTGTGTGGGGTCTCATCACCCAACATATCGCATTGGAAAAATAATAATAAGAAAGATAAGCCGACCTATACACAAATCAAACCTTTGCATATCAAGATTGGAATAGGAAGGATCACGCCAGAATTCAAACCACTACCGGAAGGTGCTCGTGTATATCCCGCTTATTATAGTTTCATCATGGGCATAGTAATGGTTATCTTATTTTGTTGTTTAGTTGCAGTGATATGGGTTCTCTCTGTAGAGCCTTGTTTCCGTGATTGGACGATCTGCAAACAACTAACATGGAGTGATATGATTCAGTACGGAATCATTAAAATGAAGGAAAAAATCGTTGTTAAGTAGACTCAATCATTTTCGTGTAATAAGCAGTATTTATATATTCCGTAACTATTTGCTCTTTATACGGGCATTCAAGACTGTGTATTGGGTGTAAGTCATATTAACCCGGAGGATAGACTTCGCCCTTAGTACCCTACTCGCTTCTGTTCAGAACCTTCATAGGCTGAATTTTTACCCGTGGCACTTTCTAACTCAAAAGTGCCATGAAACGTATTTCAGCGATTGAACTCACATTCTTTTTATTTGTTTTTTGCTCATGCCTTGAAAGGTCCCAATGCTGCCCACAGATCGTGAATGAGGAATAACCTTAACAGTAGAGTGGATATAGTAATGAGTTTGAAACCAGGTCCAAAACCAATCGCTAAATCGACAGGAAAGCCAGATCAACGTCGACGTGACAATAAAAAAACGCCAGGAAATACACCAGGGTTAAAGCCTAGTAAATCCTCAAAATGAGAAAAGGCCACTTATCAAAGTAACTTGATCTCCAATGCTGAGCCAGAACTAGCTGTGCTGGCTCTTTTTACTAATAGTTCACAACAAATTAGGTTGAATTGGCGAGAAAAAGTTGATCACAGAGAAAAAGTTGGCTCTTCTAGCTCTAAAGTGCCCCATTGTTGGCTAGACCTTTTACTCATTCACATCCTGTTCATGGGCGTTTGCCATACTCAATTTTATCCGAAATAATTGATTTTTAATTGGTCAACCATAAAATCCCTTAGTTATTAAAATTTGAAATACGACAATTTAACGCCTAACAAGTAGTATGTATCCGTACACAAAAAAGATTTAACTACAGGGAGAAGAAGAGTATGAGAGTTCGTATTTCTGGAAGTAGTTCTGATACCGCCGAGCTACTGATGGGGATCAAAGGGTCTGCTAGACGCATTCGGTTTGACTCAAGGAGGGACCGATTTAATATCCCCACAGTCTAAAAACTAGTATTCGTAGAGACTTAAATGCCAACTATATTAAGGTCAATGGTGAGAATATCGCTATTGCAACGCAGTACCCTTACCATCACCAGTTGGAAGCACATTTACAGTTATTGGTAGATAATAGAACCCCAGTATTAGTGGTGCTAGCAAGTAATAAAGATATTGTAGAGGATCAAATGCCTGACTACTTTTCTGTTTCGGGTATCTATGGGGCTATAACGGCGACTTCAACTTTAACTGGTAAAGTGGATCTTACCGATTCGATTGAAGCTAAAACTTACAACCTCGATATAGATGGTTATCAAACAAACTTAACAGTACCAGTGATACACGTTCATAATTGGCCAGATCACCACACAATCACCCCAGCGAATACAGAAAAGCTGATTGTAATGATTGAGTCGGTATTGCTGGAAAGGAGAAGTTTTTATACTAAGCGCAAGAGTCGTGCGGTCGATGACCCAGATAAACTACTGCCGATAGTACACTGTCGAGCTGGTGTTGGAAGAACTGGGCAAACAATTGCTGCAATGGCAATGCGTAAACACCCTAAGCTAAGTTTGGCTTCAATCACCAAAGATTTGAGAGTGTCACGCAACGACTACATGATACAAACTACTATTCAGATGGAGACACTTGTGCAAATTGGTCTTGAAACTAAAAATAAGGACTTTGGTGTTGAGTAGCCTGCACTATATGTCGAATGGTCTACGCCTTTGATACTGGACATAAAGTTAACGATTTTCCACACCTGTCTTTATTAATAAATTTATAATTTAGGAAATTCGCTGACAAACTTTTGTCCAAAATCCTTCCAACTACACTCGTGATGACCAATCAAAAAGGAGGTCATCATGGTGGTTTTCAACAAAACGAAGCGTAGTGGCGTCAAAAAACCTTTTCGGCTTGAGGAAATTTGGCGGATCAGAACCAGATTAGAAATTGAAAATAATTTGATGCAACTTGCGTTGCTCAACTTAGCAATTGATAGCAAGCTTAGAGCGAGTGACTTGCTCGCTCTCAGAATTTGCGATGTATCTTCGCAAGATAGGATATTTAATCGCGTTAAGCATATCCAACGAAAAACAGACATTGAAGTTCAATTTGAGATAATGTCAAGAACTCAACAAAGCCTAATGAAATGGATTTTGATTGCTTCACTAAGCAGCCGAGATTTTCTTTTTCCAAGCCAAAGGCGTGAGCATAAAGCTATAAGCTATTCGTACTATCGCTCTCTAGTTAGGAAATGGGCGTCAAACCTTGGATTAGATCCGAACCTGTATGGCACTCATTCGATGAGACGAACGAAAGCGACACTGGTCTATGCAAAAACTAAAAATATTCGAGCAGTGCAGCTTTTACTGGGACATACAAAGGTAGACAACACGATCCGCTACCTTGGTGTTGAATTAGAAGATGCATTGCTACTTTCAGAAGGCACTGATTGTTAGTCGAAATGAACCCTATTTAATAGGGTTCACATTGTCATCGACAAAGTTATGCCCCGTTATCTTTTAGCTAAATCTATCAACAGAAAAAACCAAGCCACGTGAGGACCTAGTTTTTTCTAATCTGAATTGTGTCAGCAACCATCATCCAATATTTGAATCTTTTCACTTAGAATTTAAAATCTTCCCACAATTTTCGAACTGAGCTCTTAGGGTCATTGATCTGTTTCGATGTAACATCAAATTGCATTGTTGGTCGTTCCGAGAAGTTGTATGGAGACCAAGCAGCTTTGCTTGTTTTGATGAATGTTAACCATTGGTTGTGCATGGTATTAATAAGTTCAACTGGAGGCTGTGAGCCGACAAATGTTTTTGCTTGTTCATTGTCAGTTGTATTAAACACAAACGGTACGTCAACAAAGTGCGCGGCTCCTAAGTGACCATCAAACGCTGGTGACATCCAAGAAAAGTTATAATGCCAAACTTTATTGTCGTTTTTAGTTAACTGTTGAGCAATGTGAAGTGCTGGCATTCTAAACGTAAAATCAGATTGGATGTCGGCAAAAGTGTCTCCAATAGATTTTCCGTTGTCTTTTGTTGAATACACATCATCAGGGCGGCCTTCCAGTGACAAGTCAGACAATAGTAGCGACTTCGTTTCTTCGCTCGTATTGTTTACGGCATGACTTGGTACAAGGTACAGGCGTGACTCTTGATCGGTGCTACCAACGATGACCGGAATAGAAGGAGAAGCTTTAGTGAGATCTTTCATTGGAGACTCGACAATGATATCGCCATCAACAACGGGCAAAAATGCGGTGCCTCCCCATGTCATCATTCCCCATTTGTCGCGATCTTGTATGGCGTAACCCATATCAATAACGTTCTTAACTAATTTAGGAAATGAAATGGTCGATAAGCCTTCAACGGTGGCTGGAATATTCAGTTTTTTGGTATAGCTTTGTGTGATTTGCTGAGCTTCTTTCTGAGTTAAAAATGCCATTGGAGGACTTTGCATAATGGCTTTCTGGAATAGGCCTTCTGCTTTTTCGGTACCCAATAAAATGGCAACACTTTCTGCCCCAGCAGATTGACCTGCAACAGTAACTTGGCTAGGGTCTCCACCAAAATCTTCGATGTTATTTTGTACCCACTCAAGAGCCATGATCTGATCAAGAATGCCGCGATTATCCGGTGCGCCTTCAAGGTGCATAAAACCATCAACGCCTACACGATAATTAATCGTTACAACAATCACGTCATTCTGAGCAAAGCTTGTTCCGTCGTAGGCTAACTCTGCCGCATCTTCTCGGATGAATGCGCCGCCAGGAATCCACACCATGACTGGCAGTTTTTTATTTGATGCCTTGTTGTTGGTAGCTACGGCGCTCGTAGGTGTCCAAATGTTCAGAGTTAGATCATCGGGAGCCCCCACCAAGGTGGTGTTTTTATCTCGGCTAGGCTGTGGGACAGGTTGACCTGCTTTTGTTGCATCTAATACTCCGTTCCAAGTTTCGTATGCTTGCGGTGCTCGAAATCGGCGATCTGCCGTAAAAGGGTTTTGCGCATATGGGACGTCATAAAATGTGACCACGCCATCATGGTTGCTTCCCATAAGCTTACCAGACTCAATGATTGCCAAAGTTGAGCTTTCAGGATTTTGAATCTGGGCAAATAGTGTATTGCTTTGAATTAAACCTGCACTGAGGCATGCGACTAACATCATTGTTTTTTTCATTTTATTCGGCTCGGTATTGGAATATAAGGTCAGTATAAATCCTAGTTTGAAGTTGATATATATGCTATACGTCAATAGATTGTTGCATAAATCGAACTATTGAGGGTGTATGGATAGAATCATATCGATGGAAGTATTTGTTTCTATTGTGGAATTAGGTAGCCTAACTGCGGCCTCTGAAGAGCTAGGAATATCACGCTCCATGGCGACTCGCCACATCGCTGCGTTAGAAAAATCGCTAGGTGTCCGTTTATTATATCGTTCAACAAGAAGCCTAGGAATTACAAATGTAGGTCGAGAGTTATTACCTTTTTGCCAAAATATTTTGAAGCAAAATGACCGGTTATATAGCCTTGCTCAAGAGCAACAATCTCAGCCCAAAGGTCGAATATCCCTGGTAACGAGCATTTCATTTGGTCAGCTTTATCTTGCTCAAGCTATTGAGAGATTCATGCTTAAGTACCCAGAAATTGTAGTCGAACTCACGTTGTCGAATCATTCACTGGATTTGATTAAACATGGAATTGATATGGCAATTGAATTAAGTAACGACCTACCCGAATCTTTAATTGGAAAGAAATTGGCTGATTGCCCATCGGTGGTTTGCGCTTCTCCTCAATATCTAGCAGAACATGGCGCTCCTTTATCTCCTGAAGATTTACTCGATCACAACTGCTTGATCCACAAACGAATAGGCAATGATTGGCTGTTTGTTCCTAAGGTCGGATCTAAATCTGCTCAGCCCATTAATGTGACGGTCACAAGTAACTACTCTGTAAATGATAGTTCCATACTTCTTAATGCAGCGATTAATGGCAAAGGTATAGCATGTTTACCTCTGCCTTTTATTGACAATGAAGCACAAGCTGGAGCTCTCACTATTCTGCTAACAGACTGTCAAGTGAACCCTGTTGGCATATGGGCGCTGTATCCCTCAAGACAATACCAGCCTAAGTTACATCGATACTTGTTGGATTTTTTGCAAGAAGATTTATCGATTAAGCATGATCAAATGCGTAATATTGATCCATGAAGCTATGTGGGTAATGAAGCCAAGCAACAATGTACCCTACCTAATCGGTTAGTTACTTCTATCCTTTTAAAGGTTTCGTAATATCAACATGTAATGAATGAGTTAATTTAGATTGCTGCATAATGGCTGCCCGTATAGTTGCGATACTGGAAGTTATGTGAAAGTTCAGCGTGTCTGATGGTTCGTAACTCAGAATTGCCCCATTATTTGGTAGACCTTTCACTCATTCATATCCTGCTCACAGACTTTTTCCATACTAAATCTAATCCGATGAAATAGGGTAGGATCATGCTCAATTTTAAGTGTGAACAGGCAAAACATTATCAGATGCTTCGAAGGTCAGCTAACCAGACGAGAACAGACCAAGCCGGCATGGCTTGGTCTGTGTGCTAAATCACTCTTTCCTTTCACCTCCTTCGTTCTTGTTCCCTCACTAAAGTCAAATAAGCCCTAAAAACACTATATTGCAACCCTAAGACCTATTTCTCACCACCATAGCCTCTACACTCAAGTTTCTAGAATGGAAAACGCAGTAAATAGGGAGAGGAAAGTATGAATTGGAATGTGGCACCAATGATGGCTTTGGTCATTTTGCTACAAGGGTGTGGCGCACAAAATAGCTCACAAGCTATTGAACAGAAATACACAAATCACGCTTCTAAATTTGCCACTATTGAAGGTAAACGAGTGCATTACCGAGATGAAGGACAGGGTGAGGTGGTGATTTTATTGCATGGCACTTCGTCGTCACTTCACGCGTGGGAGCAATGGACGCAAATCCTCAAACAAGACTACCGCGTCGTACGTATGGACTTGCCGGGTTTTGGCTTGACTGGGCATCTGCCTCAAAACCAGTACGAAATCGCTGACGATATTGCCTTTTTGAACGCATTTACGAGAGAGCTCGACATCGAACAGGCACATTTTGTAGGTAGCTCTTTAGGAGGACGCATAGTGTGGGAGTACGGTTTGCAACATCCAGAGCAGGTTATAACCCTTACGTTGATAAATGCGTTAGGTTACCCGCAAGAATCGTGGCCGCCAGGCATTGAGATGGCCCAGTGGCCCGTCATCGATAAAATAATGGAACATGTCACTCCAAGGTTTATATTCGAAGATGAGCTTAAAGAAGTTTACTTCGACCCGCAACTTGTGGGTGCGGTGTTGATTGATCGTTACTACGAACTGACTACCTACCAACAAAACCGACAGGGATTCACACGTCGCGTCAAGGCATCGCTGGATGAGGACTCGGAAAAGATAACACAAATTGCTAAGCCGACGCTTATTCTTTGGGGGAAGGAAGACCGTTATTTTCCAGCTGAAAATGCGAGAAGATTTGAGCGTGATATTCGGGGCTCTTATGCTATTGTGTATGACGATGTTGGACACTTACCGATGGAAGAGGTCCCAGAGCGATCAGCAGAGGCATTTAAACAGTTTATCTCGATAAGGTAAGCCTTAGGAGTAACCTGGTGCCAGCGCTTGAACGCTTTGTAGAAGCTGCTGGTATCTTTAAAACCAAGACGATAGCTCAACTCGGTAAGGCTTGGAGGCGGGGTTTGAGTTAGCCAACGGACTGCTAGCTGTTTTCTAGTATCATCAAGAATACTCTGGAAGGAGGTATGCTCTTTTACCAGTTTGCGGTAGAGCGTTTGTCGGCTGAAGTGTAATTGCTGCGCAACTTTGTCTACGCTGAGCAGTTCTCCATTTTCTAGTGCGTTTGCTACTATGGTCCTGACTTGCTGCTGGAGAGGTTGGGTTTTGGTTAGTGTCTCAAGATGACTTTGTGCGGTTTTTGCCATCATCGTTTTCAGATACTCACTACTTGTCGCAATGGGAAGGTTGAGCCATTTCGACTCAAATATCAACTGGTGATAAGCACTGTTAAATTCAATGATTTCTCCAAAGGCGGGTTGATATTTATCCACATAGTGCGGAGTTAAATACCCAAATTTAGCTTTGGTTAGTGGGAAAGGCTGGGCACTCAGCATTCTTGCCCATGCCACCATCGCACTCATGCTGCGTTCAATGGCGGCTCTAGGGTAATCATGGCGTGATTCAATGGAGAGGGTTAAGCGGCACTGCTGTCCATCGTCATCCACTTGCCAACACTCCGAAGCATTCATCAGAAAAATATTACTTTGGAACGTGTTAAATGCATCTCTTAACGTCGCGCATTGGCTTACCCAACTTGCGAGTACACCTTTTGATTTAGGAGATATAGTTTGCCCTATGATGAGTCCAATTTCGGGCGATGGATGGTGCTGTTCGAGTAGTGACCATAAGGCAACCATTTGGCTTTCTGGAAGTCGAGCCGACAACGTTAGCTTAGCGCTGTTTTGAATAGCCTCCAGCATTATACCATCAAAGTGATTAGATGCTTCTACCTGTTCACGCAAAGCGGCAGGCAACAGTGAATAGGCATTTACTAATTCAATGACAGAGGCGAATGAAACGGATTTATCGATAGAGTTATCTGCCATGAGTGTTACCAAAATTTTAAGTCATAGCTAACTAATATCGCAATATTCCTCGTCTATCAATCTAGAGTGCTTCTAAAAAATGGTAAGTTCACAATATGTTAGCTGATTGAGGTTATAAAGTAATCTCTCAAAAATCGGACTATGTCCTCTATTCAATTAGGGTTAGTGACTTATACGTTGACAACTGAAATGCATAAGGAAAGGAAAACTAGTTCAAATTTCACGCTGACAGGAGTTTGTTACCTACGTCATTGCTAGTCAATCATCCTCAAATAGAGTATCCAACTCGTCCCTGCCAGATAGTTCTGTAGATTTAAGTTTTAATCTAGATCTCAAACCATAGAAAGTCTGTGTAGCATTCAAAATTTCTCTAAAACTCCAGTAAACCAGCCACTCTCAATCTTTAAGAGGCGTGCGCCCCTTAAACCTACGGGGCGGTTATTAATGCCACTTCTTTAACCTCATTCGTGACACTTAGATTCAAACGTTTAACTCGACACTAATGATGGCCCTCAATTATCTTCGGGCGTTAAAGGATAGGGATAGGGATAGGGATAGATAAAACTAAGTCTCAACACCGAGCTCCTTAGGTGCTCTTTTCCAACCCGCGAATTATTTGCTCTAAAAACTTATTTTTGTCTAACTTATAGCGAGATAACCAGCCGCCGAGCTCATAAATGCGTGTTCCGTTTTTCCTTACAAACGTTACAGGATCATCAGTAGCGGTCAGGATGTACATCTGACAGTCCATTTGGTTGACCTTAGAGCCTTTCTCTTTATAGTGCTTGTCATTATATAATCGGCTGATCTCACCAGACAATTTTATGTCCGCACCTTTCATAAGTCCTACCATCAGGTCTTGGTCGAGGATGAGCTTATTAGGGACACTTTGAGGGTCTAGATACCAACTCACTAGCTGAGCATTATGATTCCATACCACAGCCACATTTCTAGTACAGTGCAGTATATCAACGATTTCATCTACCGACTTATCACCCGTTTTATTACCAACGCCCTTTATCTTTGAAACTGCTTCATCTTTCCTAACTTTCTTTGATTTTAGTTTGGATAGCGTTTGATCGCTCTTGGTTAAGAAATAAGTCGTTATATTGTGGACCGAGGCTATAGGACGCGAACGCTTCTGATTTGGGCCCCTTTGGCGACTTGTTTCTGCCTTCAGATTCCGAATTCCCCCATAACTAAACAACTAACACAAATCACTTCTGACCACTTTTCGGCATAACCTCAACAGGTGGTACTTGGTGCCAAATAATGTCACTTGTGCCTGTATAGATTTTTGTTGTTTTAGCGTTCGCATGCGCCATTCGCTCGGTAGCACTCTGCCCTTGCTGTTCAATCATTCGAGCAGCCAGCCCTCGAATTTCATGATAGGTCGGCCTTAACGATTTCTTTAGGTGACTATAAAGCCCTAAAGAGTCTCGAACCTTACTGAACTCTTTACTTATATTGTGGTGATGTACTTGGTAAAGATGGTCCGTCTCTTTTGAAATACCACGTTGCTGCTGTTTGGGTTTACGGTGAACGATATAAGGGCAAATCAATCTCGATGTTTTAGAAAGGTCAACAATGTCTTTAATCGTCAGGGTGACAGGAATGGCCACAGTGGAAGCATCGGACTTTTTCACCTTCTCTCGGTGAACATAAAGCATTCCATACACAGCATGTCCATCAACATACTCCACCTCTTTGTCAGGGTTCCAAAGAATCCCACAAACACCTTCCCGTGGTTTGTATATACGATAACGAAGCCTATAGATCTCCCTCACAGCATGAGTCGTCTCAAGAGTTAGGCTCATTGCAACCTTAAGAAACAGTGGTGCTGCATCGTAGACTTTTTGGTAGTTTTCGATATCTAGGTCGTGGCGAGCTTTTGTGTAATCTTCTCTGGTCAATCGACGCTGTTTTTTATTGAGTACAAAATTACTCTCAATAGCGCTCTCATCAGCAAGATAGGAAAATACCTTTTTAAGGTTACTGATCTTATTGTTGAGCTGACGATTACTTAACTCTGAATAGTATTTCGAAAGGAACTCATTGATGTGCTGTAACTTGATCGATTTGGTTGGCAACCGCCCCATGAACTCATCAAGGCGGTTACAGTCCCTTTCCAAATTTCGATAAACGTCTTTGGAAAGCCGTTCTTCTTTCTTCACACGAGACAACACTAATGGAAGCCACTCTTTTAAAGGCCGATTAAATTTGTCCTTACGGCCTTTGGAGACAGCTTTGCGAAATGGGGTCATCTCAGAAAGGGAAAACGCGCTTCCTAGCTCAGGACGATATTGCAAGTTGTAAACATGCGCAGCTTGTATCGCTTCTTGCTCTACAGTCCCGATAGGAAATAGCTTCTTCACACCATCTACGGTCGTAAATCGAGATTGCCCCCTATGGCTCATTTTCACCAAGAATGGAGGGTAATGAGCCGTTTCTTTGCTTCTAGCTCTACCAACCATTTATGACTCCAAGAATCTTAGAAGTTCACTCACCCTGTCTGCAGGGTTCCCTATCTCGTCGTCAACACAGACTAAATATCGGCCCGTTGGCGTTCTAGTACCCTCGAGCTTGCCATGTTTAATCCAGTTTATGATGGTGGTGTTGCATATCCCTGAATCAGGGTAAAACTCATCAATAAATTGTCTAGGTCTGATTTTACGCGTCGCCATGTCGTTCTCCTTACCTTTCTCACTACATGAAAATTAAGATTTTTCATCTACTGGTAGAAAAACTATGCAC
Source organism: Vibrio sp. QJM3NY_39 (assembly GCF_057785895.1). NCBI lineage: Bacteria > Pseudomonadati > Pseudomonadota > Gammaproteobacteria > Vibrionales > Vibrionaceae > Vibrio > Vibrio sp. QJM3NY_39. The sequence goes on from NZ_CM173505.1 coordinate 2,232,210, forward strand.
GATTTTTTCAGTGACATTCTATTTGCGCAGCAATTAACGAAAAGGATTCCCGAAGCGTAAAACTATTCAACGAATCGATTTCAAGCCCACGTTAGGGTGGACTAATACAGTAGTACCAAGTTGCTAATTCATTGATTTTATTTGACTATTTTATTGGCCTTTTTAACCGTTTTTTAGGCCAATTAGAGCTTAGCCACCAACTCTAAATACATGAAATTCATATAAATCAATACCATACAGCTAAGATTACTACCAACATCGGGGTTTCACCGTTTTTGAGCCCTCAAAAAACGTCCAAAACATCTTATCGAATCCAAACTAAAGATACCTACCCACGCGCTCTACTTCTTTCAAAGCAATACCATCGGCTGCTATACCAACAGGAGCTGAACCTAGTGAATACCACTTAACATCATCAGCCTCTTGAGCGGTGATATCTCCTTTCCAGTCACTCACGATAAAATAATGAATCAACTGAAGTTCCTTCGTAGGATGGTAAAGCGAACACAAGTATTGGTAATCAATCGGAGCTACATTAAGCTCTTCATCGAGTTCACGAAACAGCGCCTGAACCTGATTCTCACCGTGCTCAATATGACCACCAGGTATGGTGATTAGGCCAGGTTCGGTCTCCTTAGACTCGCTTCGCTTCTCCAGCAATACTTGTGATTCGTTGAGCAAGATAAAAGAAACACACTCGTGTACATCCATTGGGGGTTTCCTTAGGCCATAGTTTATATATTTAGACTTTCTTTACGACAACAGAACCCGCAATGAAGTCGTGAATCGCTCTGCGTTTGTGATTAAACAACATAGAGATGAACTCTAAAAGAACCCAACCTATCATTGCGTAACCAACAAAAATAAAGACTCGGCCTTGCTCTAAGCTTTCCCAGGTTTGGCCGTAGAACGACAGTTGTGCATAAGCATAGAGACTAAAAGGTATAAGCATGATTGGGACAATATCTCTCATACAAGACTGTTTGAGGGTTAGGTTTCTGCTTTCAGATACATCGACCACTTTTACTCTCGTGACCATCTTACCAATCGTTTGTCCATATTTGGCATGCATACCAACGTAGTAAGTAATCCCTATTAGTGAATTCACAATTCCCCAAGCAAAAACACCACCTGAACTAATCACTCCAGAAAGCACGTAATCATCTATCCATTCCAATGGCAAAAATACGATTGAATCTATCCAGATAGCAAAGAAGCGTCTCCAAAAATTTGAATACTTATTGGCGTACATTCTTGTTCCTCAAGCACTTATCGATAACGAAAGAGAGAAACTACAACACATCAGTTTTTAAAACATTAAACTGACTATAATTTATAAAACAAATGCGAAGTGGTATGCATATACCACCATTCCCCCAAATTGACTAGCCGATTCACCTACTCTCGAATCAGCTTTTTGCTCAGCCTTTCATACAATTCAAAAGCTTCTGTTTTAGATATCAAGTTTCCGAGAGCGTATTGATGAGCTAGCTCAATATCGTCGCTTTGATTGGAGTAATAGCGCTTGGCGACTGCAGCACACTGGCTCAGGTTGGTGTACCAACTGCCATCTTGCTCGGCCACAAAGTAATACGCCGATCGCACTAACTTTTTACCAATTACCTTAACGACATCCGCATTAGTCATTGTTTTGAAACTCGAGGGCATTTGCTTAAGAAAAGTAGACAAGTCACCATTAAGAGCTTGGGCTATTTCATTACTGGGCTTATATCGTGGAAACTTTATAGATAAATCATTCCCCCAAATACAACAGCAACAATGCTTGAGCCAAAACTGCCAATGGAATTCTTCGTTGGGCTGCAGAACCTCTGAGAGAGACCCTGGATCAATATCAAGCTTAGTCACTTGAGGATAGGTTTGGGGTATGGTGTCGGAAAGTAGGTTAAATACTTCCTTTTCTCTCTGACCAACAGGCGTAGCGAGTACGATAGAAACATCCAAATCAGAGCAACGAATCAACGACTGCTGACACCACTTCTTGAAATTCAGGCGCAATGTTCTTTGGCGAATAAAGATTTTGAATAAATCCTTCTCTATCGAGCCCTCTATCTAGCTTCTGTATGCCACTTTCCATCACGAAGCCTTTTTCCAATCAGAATCTAGAGCCGCCAACACAACTGTATCCCACCATTGACCTTTGAAAAATCGATGATTCTCAAAGCGCGCTTCTTCTTTCATTCCCAGTGACTGACACAATTTGATGGCTGCCAAGTTCTTACTGATGGTTTCGGCGTAGATGCGGTGTATGCCTAACTCTGAGAAACCAAAATTAGCGAGGGCTTCAGATGCTTCTATAGAAAGCCCTTTTCCCTGAGTTTCCCTTGAGAAAGCGCAGCCCATTGAAGCTTGTAGGTTGCCTTCAAGACGTAAACAAACGATTCCAATAAACTTCCCTGAATCTTTGCTTTCAACCGCTAGCTGATAGGACTGGCGTGGTACTTCCAAAGCCTGTGCAACAAACAACTGAGTTAGCTCTCGATATTTGTTAGGTTCACAATCACTTTCGTCATAGAAACGCTGATACTTTACGTCTTGAGACATAGCAACAAACGTAGACTCATCTTGAGGCGTCATATCTCGAAGAATCAACTTGTCAGTTTCTAGCTTAAACATCAAAATTCCTTTTTATTTTATAGCCATGAAGGGAAAAGTCTCGGAGGTGTTTACTCGTATACTTTCCCGTTATGCTTCAACCAACCATGAGTGTGATGATTACGAGGGTCTTTGTGCGTCCAGTGCATTACGCCACCTTTCTAATTCCATAATGAAATGTCATTGGACTGACTAAATAAGTCCCTATCTAGCGGTGCTTGTACTGAGTCGGACAATAACCTCTCGAAACGCCCGAACTGCGCAACTTTACGTGTTTGGTTGAGCGCCCAGAAACACGTGAACGCCACAGCTTAAAACTGCCAAGCTTGAGATGGCTACGCATAAAACGAATCACTTGTGATTCATTTAAACCAAATTGGTGCTCTATTGCCTCAAATGGCGTTCGGTCTTCCCACGCCATTTCAATAATTCTTGATTCATTCTCTTTGGATAACATCATACATACTCTTCCTTAATTAACTGGGAGAAATACGCTCGTTCCAAATTTAAAGATCACAAGGTGACCACTTTGAACTCCACGACTTATAAAGTTCGATAAAACAACAGGCTAGCAGCGAGGCAATCATGGGGTCAAATAAGCTTGTGCGAACTCTCTAAGCACTCTCGCATTGTTGTGGTATTTGCTATCCCCGCACTTTATGCCATCCACTCTGATGTCCGGGCTGGAATAAGCAGGTATAACATCTCTCTCATAAGACATCACTGTCCCTCTGTCAGCACAAATTGCGCCGAAGGAGTATTGAGGAGCTCTTGGATACGTTCCAGAAATGTAACTTTCGATACTATCAAAATCTTTCAATAACGTTTTATAGTCATGATTAGCACCACTTAAATGGCCAATTTCATGCTCCATTAAGTAATCAGGGCAGTTTACCGCTAAAGAAAAAAAGTAGGATACTGAAGATGACATACCACAATAATCAGACTCAAAGCTAAAATTATAATTAGAAAATACTATCCCAGTAAAAATGGGGACGCCGTCTTCTGTTGTTTCTGGAATCGGCTCATCCATCGAGAGTTTTAATAACCTCTCTGCTGCGCCCAAATCTTGAAACCAAAGGCTGTCGATTTCTGGCGTATAAGTCACCTTGGTAACTTTTCTCGTCATAGGGATGCAGGAGTTCTTCAATACCAAATTCGAATAGCTTTCCCATGTCGCTATTTTAGAGGCAACAAATGCTTTGGAGTATTCGGCTAACACCGATTCATCAACATAAAGATGGATCTCTGTATTCAAAACCTCACTCTTCGCACAAGTAGGAAACTCGATGCTTTGAGCATTGGAGAGTCGGCTATTGCTCAACACTATAATCAAAACACAACCAACTAACTGGATAAGCCTTTTAAAAGAACCCTCACTGACTCGTGTATTCATTTCCACCCTCTCCCTATATTCAAAACCACAAAAAGCATCATAAATGCCGTAACTTAAGATTCATATCGATCCCCATTACACATATAAGCATTGGTCTCTCAAAGTAACCGGCTCTATCGATGTTTTTCAGAAAACAAAAAGCTCGCCATACAATGACGAGCCTTATTGATTATGAGAGCTTAACGGTTATAAGACCCTGGCATTAACAAGGCCCAAATACGAAGAAATTTAAAGTATTAAGACACCTGACCACGTAAAGCCAATTCAACGTTTTTCAACACTTTGAACTCTTCTCGAGTACAACCGCGCGCCACGGAAACCCAATGGTCGCCAGTTTCATCGGCTCCTTTAAACTCTGCACGCAACTCATATCTTCGCCATGTAACAAACGCCAAGATAAAGGTCAGCGCGAGCATCGGTAAACCGAACTGAGGAACAAATGCCCAAGTCGCAGCCGAGAGGACTAAAGCCAACGAAACGATATTGATTGCGTTTTCTTTAAGACCCAATTGACGAATTTCTAACTGTTTGATTTTACGTAAGCTATACACATCTTTCTTAACTCGGAGTTCGCTAGAGCTCACCAGAAAGTCTGATGCTTTGTATGACCTACGAAGTCGCACTAAATTCGCTAACCTGTTGCGTGTTTGATTCTTTTTCATCGCCTTTCTCCATGTTATTAAAGGTTAGTAAAAACTAATATAATCATGAAGTTAATGAACGAGCGCTTATTTTATAAATCAAACCAATATTAAAATCAAGCTTATGTAATTAATAACACTTATAACAACACCATCTTACATGTTAAATTTCAATAGAAAGAAGGCTTATTAAGGAATCTACTCATCATAAATCGGTGTACTTTAGTTAAGTGAGATATAGGCCGATAGTGATTCCGATAATCGACCGAACATACTAAACGGCGGGCATGGTTCACCCTGCTTTGTAACTACTTATATCAAAGAGATTTTTGCAATGAATCTCACGATCTAGGAATGCTGAACCACGGTCACATAACGCTCCATCTTCCATAATCAGAACAGCCACCCTCCCTCTTGATTATTGATTTTTTGAATACCAAAATCATTCAATTGAACATATCAACATAGCTTATCAATTAAGCAATTGATCTCATAACAAAGAGACTGTACGCTTGCGCTATGCACACGGTTACCTAATGGAGATCACGATGAATGAACTACTGACATGCGCTATGGAACAGAAACAACGAACAACAGTGACGAGTTTATTCGCAAGAAATGGATTCAAGATCGCGGCTACTGACTTTGATGATGTGACTTTCGAACGAGAGAGTGTATTGGTCAATGTTCGTTTTGATGCTTCTTCAAACGTTGAATCGATCTCGGTAGTGAAGAACTAAATATCAGATTCAATTACTTAGATGGTGGGCTTAGATAATATAGCTCACCGTTTATTGATTAGGGTTCCGGTCTCGACAACTCCTTTTGACTAGATAAATACAGACAAGTACACCACTCTATATTCAACCAAAAGTTGCCAATCGATTAGCAATTCCATCAACTTGGCTTATATTTGTAAGTAACCTTTAAACAAAAAGTGAAGTGGTGTTTATGTTCCTAACTCGGTTGATTTATGTCAGCACGCTTTGTGAAAGTTGCGATTCTAAAGCTTTGGACGATATTTTGGATATTTCCCGTGACCACAATAAGCAAAGCCATCTAACGGGGCTCCTGAGCCATAATCAAAAGTACTTTCTTCAGTGTATTGAAGGTTCAAGAGATGCGGTCAATAATACCTATAATCACATTCTCAATGACCCACGCCACAGCAACGTGACGATTCTTTATTACAAAGAAATTGATAGCCGACAGTTTGGTGATTGGTCAATGGGTGACATTCCACAATCTAGTTTGACCGCATTATTGAATTTACAGTTCTCAACCTCTGATCAATTTAATCCATATGAAATGTCTGGGGAAAGTGCGTATCAAATGTTGTTAGAACTGAAACAGAATCTACCTTCTGAGTAATAACTATACTAATGCAAGTTCATAAATCAAAAATCCACAGAGCAAAAAGCCCCAATGTATGGGGCTTTTGTATATCTAATTCTCACACTAATCTATTGGCTATTAGTTTGTGGTTCCTGATCGCTGTCAGAAATGGCCTGTTGCTGACTACCAGAAAGCATTTTCTGCTCCGCAGTAATATCTGACTCTTTAAATACGATAAATGCGCGGCGGTTTAGCGCATCAGCTTTCTCAGTGCGCTCATTGATCGCTGGCTGTAGTTTACCAAACGACTTCACTTCCCAAATGAACTGCTTAGGGTCGAGTTTGGTTTTGAGGTATTCAACCACCGTTTCGGCGCGGCGCTCGGCCAACTTCTCATTATAAGAGAGCGAACCCGCTTGGTCGGTATGCCCTGCTACCATGATACTGCCTTGCAAGCCACTCAACTGAGCCGTGAAATCATCCAACTGAGTTAAGTCTTCTGGCTTAAGCACTGATTTATCAAAATCAAAGTGCGGCGTCATTGCCATGTACACCTTACGCTCTGGTTTTGGTGGTTCACAGAAAGGCATCTCTTCGTACTTTTGAGCCTCTTCAAATACGATAAATGCACGGCGGTTTTCCGCTCGGTCTTTATCAGTTTTACCAAACAACAGAGGTTGAGTCTCACCAAGGTGTTTCACTTCCCAATCGTAATTCGTTGGATCGAGGTGCGCTGTCAAATAGTCTGCGACGGATTTAGCGCGACGCTGTGAAAGACGTTGGTTATATTCCAATGAGCCTTTGTAGTCGGTGTGACCAACAATTGTGATACGCCCTTTTAGACCTCTGATCTCTTCTACAAAGGCATCTAAGTTGATCGCATCTAAGTCGCGTATTTTGTATTTATCAAACGCAAAATGCTCTGCGATAGCAACATGCACCTCACGTTCAGGCGCCAAACATTCACTGATTAAAAACTTAGACACATCTAAGCCAGCAAACTTGTCTCGGTTCTCCTGACTCACGTACGTGTCGGTTGCACAGCCGGAAAGCAGCAACGTACTCATCACTGCGCTTATTAGGAAAATAATTGTTTTCATCTTACTCTTAACTGTCACTTCGAATTCTCAACTCTTAACTTTCAACCCACTTTTGGGCTGGCTTAGATCTTACCGACTAAGTTAATGAACACACCGGATGCGTCGTAGTCATCATCATTGGTTAAGTCACTATCAAACGCAGAGAAGTTATAACCAATCCCCATTTTGAAGTTCTCGCCGATGTGCTTGTTCACCGAAACTAGTGCACCGTGTTCTAGCTCATCGTTGAGAGTGTCTGTTTTCCAGTGGTATTCACCCGTCACATCCCACTCTTTCATCACGCGGTAAGAAGCGCTTAACCCGTATAGGTCGATATCGCTTTTAACCAGCTCATTCGAACCAGACGCTCGTTCAAAAGCTTGCTGTTTGTCTTTGTGCGCGTACTTAGTACCGACATCCCAGTGTTGGTCGATCGAATAGATCGCTTCAACTTCAATGATCTGACTGGTTTCGTCTTGATAATCCACATCGCGATCCAGTTGGTCGTAATCTGCAATATAGGTGTAGCGGCTCAGTAAATTGAGTCGATCGTTGTAGATCGGACGATACGCGAGGCCGCCAGTGGCTTCGGTAAATTGCGCCATGGTTTCGCCCGTAGTCTCGCTTTTGGTAATGGAGTAGTTGTACTTACCGAACAATGTGTACTCTTCCGTTAAGTGATGCGTATAACGGTTGGTCGTCACGATTTGTTGTAGCTCTCGCTGAGCGATGTCAGGGTCGTCTTCACTCTTATCCACTCGATATTCAAATTTGTGACTTAAGGTGATGTCACCTAGGTCAATTGAAGCATTGAAGCTAATAGATTCACGCTCTGTGGTGATGTTCTGGTCATCTTCAATTCCCCCAAGTTGATAACCGATCCCCATCTCGACATCTTCCGTCACATCGTAACCAAAGCCGTACGAGTCTATACGACCGTGGCCATCGTTTTCATCAACGAACTGGTTCTCTTGGTAGAAATCGACACTGCTAGTCAGGTCTGCACGCTGACCAACAATCACGTTGTTTTGGCCTTCGTAGTTATCATCTACATAAGTTACGTAGGTTGAGTGGTCATCGGATACATCGTAAGTCACCGTTGCTTCAGCAACTTGGCCACGGTCGCCGTCGGTGTATTCACCACCCAATGACAAGTCTTCCAATACTTGGAATTCAGCACCAATCGATGCGCTATCGTTCTCGTCGTAGTCATCCGATTGAGAGACTGTGGTTTGGCCTTTAATGTAGACGCTATTGTCACTGTCCCACATGTATTCCAAACGCACACCCGCTAAGGTCGCATCGCTGTGCTCGTCGTTTTGATTAAGCTCTTCAGTTTGTTGCCCCGCCGCAGACACCTTGATGTGTTCAGTGATTTTAACTTGAGTCTCGACCTCAATGGTTTCAGTATCCGCTTCTAAATTGCCGTCGACATCACGCTCTTCATTGGTAGAGAAACGAGATAGAACCGCCAAGCGATCGGTCGCTTGCAAACGAAGTTCTGCACCGTAGGCTTCTTGTTCTAGGTCATCGCTACTGCTTGCGTAACTGTATCCTGCATCTTTGTCTCGATACCAAAGTTTCAAGTCATTACCGACTGCACCAAAAATGGTTGGGGCAAGATCGTAAAGGCTCGTCACAGCAGTAATTTGAATGCTGTCACCTTCACGATCTTCTAATGTGTCGCCAATTGGCGTAAAGGTTAAACCACCATCAACCGAAACAAAATTCGACTCTGTTTGAGTACCTTCACTGTGTGCAAATTCAGCTTTAATGTAGGTGCCTTCTGTCGCACGTAACGTTAAGTCGGTGCCGTAAGACTCGTAGTCTTGGTTGTCCTTTTCTTGAGTCGCATACGTCACGCCCACGCCAACGTAGTCGTTGACCCAACCTTTGGCACGACCACCGTAAGACATCGCATCTAATGAGTCAGAACCTTGTGGGACGTACTCATAGTCGACAACCAGAAAGTTTTCGTAGTCGTCGCCGTTTTCAATCACGCTGCCAAAGCTGTCGGATAGGATGTTGTCGAGTGGCTTGGTCAAAATAATGCGACCTTGGTACGGGTCAAAGTCATAGTCGACGCCCGGCTCAAGTGGGATTTCATTTTGTACTAGGCCATATTCATCTTTTACTTTTACGTAAACCTTGTCGCTTCCCGGTACCGCTTCGCCGTGGCGAAGGAAATACAGAGAACCGCCCGTACCTAAGAACTCATCATGCGCATACAAGGAGTCAGCTTCTGCCGTAAATCCGACCACGTTCAAGCGGTCTTCACCGTATTGAGTGGTATCGCGAGTGCGGTAATCAGCTTTGAAACCATATAAACTACGGTTGTAGTCGTTGTTCTCAGTACCAGTTAAACCTGTGTTGTAGTTACCCCACAAGTATTGCGATTTATCGTATTCCACATTGAGGTAAACCTTACCCTTAGTGTTGACCACTTTTTCGATGTTTGAGCTGTCACCATAGTTACCGTAATACAGCTCATCGTCGTCTTCGAGGATATCGAATACATCCGAATCGTCTGATGCGAACGGATGTTTGAACATGTCTTTGATCTCACTTTCTCGAGTATCGAAGTGAGTGGTCACGCGAAGCTTGTCACCAAATTTACCTTGACCAAAGTAGGCTAAACGACCTTGATTATAGATGTCATTTTGATACTGGTCATCGACGCTTAATGCATCGCTATTGCCAGAAACATTGTTCTTACCAACATAAAGATCAGCCAAACCCGTTTGCGCGTAATAAGTATCTGGGATACGAACGTACAACTTGTAACGGCGTTCATCACCGTTATCAAACACAACCTTGGTTGGGAAAATATAGGAGTCTGTAGGTAAGTACTGCTCTGCGTATAAGTTGCCGTCTTCAACGTCAAATTCGTCTTCACCAATGATGACTTTATCGACGCCTTTTAAACCGGTACCAATGAACTTGGCTAAGCCCGCATTGGTTGGGATATTGTGACGCATCAGCTTAGCTTGTCCGTAGCTTTTGTCTTTGCTCTCTTCATCGTCGTTATCGTTTCGATCAATATCGACTTCAGAGTCAGGCTTCACCAAATCCGTGACACCAACCGTGGTCACATCCATGTTGCCATCTTTGTCCCACGCTTTTAGGCGGAACATCAACTGCTCACCGACTTCAAATTGGTAGTCAACATCGGTTTGGCCATCCCAGTTGATATCAGAATCGTTTGCCAGTTTGTCGCCACCAAGTACAACAATTGGCTCAGACAAACCAAAATCACCGACACGATACACTTCTAACTGGTACTTTTTGATGTAATAGCCATAGTTGGTGGTGATGGTGAAACCGACGCTGTCACGCAGTGTGCCTTGTTCGACTTCTAATTCATCACTGACACTGACATCTAATACTGGGTCAAAGCGAGTGATGTCACGGCTTGCCCAAATAGCGCCTTGCTCTAGGTAAATACGTGAGCTGTCTTGGTCTTGATTCGGTTTGGTGATTTCAATGCCAGTCGTCTCAGAACCGAGTTTTTCAAGCTTACCTGTGTCTTTCGCTACCGCCATCACTGGGATGGCAGTCAACACACACGTCGCTAAACGAGACTTACTAAATACTTTCATACAATTTCCAGATACGGTTCCAATGGCTTACTTCTGTTCACTTTCTTGATCTTTGCGATGAACGCTAAAGTTGAACTTGGTGAGCTTGTTCGGGGTAATTCGCAACACTTTCGGGTTTTCGCTCACCACTTCCATAGAGGTGGATAGCGAATCAGTGTCCAACTTCACTAGGAAGTTCTTACCTTTCTTATTGAGTACCCATTGGTCGGGCACGTGGTAACGACCGTACTGGTCTGTGTAAATAACGATTCCCTCAACCGTCATCAACTTAACGCCCGGAATACCATCTTCGTAAATACCTTTGTTCTCGATAACGATTTCCCACAGGTAATCCTCGCCATCGCGATACAGGTTTCTGGTTACGTTGAGGTTTTCCGCGCTCAGTCCCTTCTTCTTATCTGATTCATGCTTGAACTGAATCTGACCTTTTGTGTCGAACTCAATACGAGAGCCCGAATCGGTTGTGACATAGAAATCAAAGCTCTGCTGTGTGCGAGTCTTAAATTGAATCACCACTTTGCTGGTTTCTGGCAGTGTTCGGTTTACTGAATGCCCCCAAAGATCGCCAAGATCCAAGCCCTGCTCAAGCCCAGTGGTTATCGCACCATCTTGAACAGCAACGTCTTGACCATCACGGATGATGTGTGTCGAGTCAGCGATGTAGCCTTGCGTTGATAGGTTCGCAGTCAACTCAACATCAAAAGCGGTTGCATCAGCTTGGAATCCATCCTTGTTGTGATCTTCAAAAACTTTACCGATGATTGATGAGGTATCGAACACTTTGTCCGGCTCTACGGTCACTTTAGCGGTGTCTTCATTGGAAACAGCCGAGCCATCCACTTTCGCGACTGCGGTGTTGATGTAGTCACCAAAGGTGGCACCTACCGATACACGCAATAAGTATCGAATACGTAGCTTCTCGCCCGGATCAAAGTTCAACGAAGTGAACATAAGCTTGCCAGTGTCTGATGGCTCTTGAGAAAGAACCTGATCGTCTTCCGTACCAAACTCACCATCAATACCGCTCAACACGATTTCTGATGTGTCCACGATATACTTCAAGCCCCCCGGATAACGGTCTTCTACCGCCACATTCTTAAAGTAAGATTCATTGTTGTTCTCAACGATGATCTCGTACTCAACCGCATCACCGACTTGCGCGGTATCTTGCAGTGCAGATTTAGTCAGCTCCAATTCCCCAGAGTTATCAGGAATCTTCTTGATGTGAGTGGTTACGCTGTCGCAGGTTTCGGTACCGTCAGATTCGGTCGCCGTGAAGGTATTGGTAATGTCGTCATCCAAACCTTTACCTAATGTACCCACCACTTCAAATGCATAGGCATTTCGCTTTTGGGACTTCAGGTTAACGGTAGTGTCTAGGTCTTTGCTCGACGGGAAGCTATGACGCTGAATCACCGAGCCTGTGTCATCGACTTCCACGCCTTCAATCGTCCAGTCAGTAAACACTTTGTTGCCAACGCTATTTTGCAGCTCGCTGATCTCATCAGTGAGTCGCACGTTCGCTGCATTACCTAAACCATTGTTGGTCACGGCTAGGTAATAAGTGACACTGTCGTCATCTTCAGTGTATTCAGGTTTGTCTGAACGCTTTTCGACAACCAGATCTGCACCCACTGGCGGTAAATCCAGAGCTGATACTTGATCGGCGACTGCCTGCATCGAGGTTTCTGATGCCAACATGCCTTTAGAACGAGCACGCATCGTTGGGTTACCGGTTAAATCAAGGTAATAGCCAAGCACATCGATGTTGGTCAGCATGCCTTCGTTAACTGTCAGGGTGAATGTGTAATCAATCTTGCCGCCCGGCGCGATATCGACCAAGGTGAAGAGGTCTTTGTCGCTCTCATATATACCCGGTTGAGTTTCAGCTCCTTCTAGCGTTGCCGTTATTGTCCAATTATCGAAGGCATTGCTGCGAGAACCATCAATGTAATCACCCATTGACTCAGAGAACTGGGTGTAAAGCGCGACATCTTTAGCGATGCCACGACCAATGTTTTGCACCACTAAGTGATACTCGACTTGGTCGCCCGGCACGTAATAAGGTGCGTCTGTAAAGAGATCGGCTTGAACAACCGCGGCAACAGTTTGAACCGGGGGGCTAACCACATCACCGCCGTCGACTTGCGCTGTATTGATGATACGCCCAGTCGCGGTATCGACTACGGTGCCTTTTGAGCGGAACACAACCGTACCGTGCGGAGCGATATCTACGTTGTATTCAATCGGGCTAACTTGCTCGGTCGTAGTCCCGACCGTGGTTGAGTCAACAACCAAAGAAGTGGTTCCGTCAACAAAAGCAGGTCCAGTGGTACCATCGTAATAGCTCACCTCAATGGTACTCATATCATCGACAACGCTTAGATCATTGATGTAGTTGTTTGAGGTGTTTTCAATGGTGATCAGGAACTCAAGTTCACCACCCGGTTCATACTCGGTCTGCACGTTGGTTTTCGTCGCAACAAACTCAGAGCCTTTCGGCGTCATGATTACCGTCGAGTCTTGTGGTGTACCGTTGTAAGTGATGGTTGCCGTGTTACTGATATCGCCAATCGCCGTAGTACGAATCAACGCCTTAACGTGGAAAGTCACTGTGCTCTGTGGCGCAACATCCATGTTGACGTCGATATCTTCACTGAGGTCAAAAGTCTTCGGATTCACAACCGTGCGGTCATCTGAAGTTTCAAAACTCACTTCCCACATTAGGAATGCCGATTCTTTTTTGTCTGCTGTGGTATCCACTTCAATGTCACTGATTATGTCTTGCAGCTGAACGTCAGAAGCAAAGGCATCAGAACTATTGGTTATCCTTACCTCGTAGTTAACCAGTTTGGTCACTTCATAAGATGGTGTGTCGACTGTCTTATCGATAGAAACCGTCGCCAACACAGGTATGCTGGTTGCCGAGTCATCAAAGGTCATGCCGTCAAAAGTTGCTGATGCCATATTGGTGATATCACCGGTCACCAACGGATTAATCATGACTTGAATCGTGAATACAATGCTGTCTTCCGGTGCGATATCGAGCGTCTCATTGAGGTCTTCACCACTGGTTGCGTCTGGTACTGGCGTTTCACCCGTCGTCGATACCGCTGAAATTTGGATTGAAGCAGGATCAAAGGCTTGATTCGTCTCACCACCTGCAATCGTGGTTTCAACCGACTTCAGCGTATCTTCAATAGCAACATCTTCAGCCCAACCTAAGCCGTTATTCTTAACGGTTACCGTGTACTGAAGTGTTTCTCCCGGAAGGTACTCTGCTTTATCGACATCTTTAGTGATCTCAACTTGCGCGTCTTCTGGAATGTAGGTCGCGTCGGCAGAGTGCTCACCGTCGTCGCTATCAACTTTAACGACATTAGTGATCTCGCCTTTCGCCTTATCATTAACAGTGTTGGTCACGACAAATGAATAACTGTCACCTGGGTGAATGCTGTAAGTCGCACCATATCCCTGCGTATTATTAACCACATCTTTACGAGCGTTCAGTGCTGGATCGCCACTGCCATCAAGCTGTTCGTCACTAGTAACCCAATTACCTGTCAACGCTTGTTCTTGATCAGGGCTGTTAGCCACCTCTGTCATGATGGTGTCGATACGATCGGTTAGGACTTGATCCACAAGGTAACCTTCACCCGTGTTGGCCACAGTGATCTTGTATGAGATTGGTTGACCCGGTTGGTATTTGGCATCAGGTTCTGCAATTGGCGTCGTCTCTTTGGTTAGCACCAATTGACCCGACTTCGGCGTGATAAAGCCTTCTCGTAAGCGAGCGATTTTCGAATCGTCCAAACCATGTCGTAGATAAGCCGTATTGGTAAAGCGTCCAATCGCATCATCACGAACCTTACCTTGAACATGAATACGGATAACTGTGTACTTATTGCCGCCCCCCGTACCTGCATCGTCACGCCCTGCCATCTTGATGGATTCGGCAGGTAAATCGATGTCTGGACTGTTTTTTCCTACCAGCTTGTCTAACTCTGAGAAATCGTTCGCGTCAGGATCAGATGGTGCAGAGTTGTATAAAACATCGTAATCGACACGCCACTCTGTGAGTGCGGTTTGCATTGAACCATCGACCGTTTCGACTTCGAAGCAACTGATGATGTCGCGGATTGAGAACAGGCCAGAATCCACATCGTCATTAGTGATGTCGATGTAGTAATTCACCGTTCCACCCGGTACGTACGTGGGTGTATCTGTCCACTTATCGATTAAGATATTCGAGCGACCGGGGTCAAGTACGATGTCGTTGGTGTCATCGCCGTTCACTTGTGCTGTGTTAGTAATGGTACCTGTTGCCGATGTTGAAACCGTGCCTTTAACATCGAACACGATGCGTTCGCCGGGGCGAAGATCGACAGTCACATCCAACGGGACACTTCCGTTGTAGTCGCCCTGTACGTCATAAGATCCTACCGGTTCAACTGCAATCGCTGTTGCCCAATCAGAGAACGCATCATCGCCATCTTCCGTTTTGATGGTATGGATGGCATCGATAACACGTACATCATTGGCAATGCTATCGCCCGTGTTATCTAACGTGACTTGATATTCAACATCACCACGTGGTGCATAAGTACAGCTGCTGCCATCGTTTGAAGGAACTGAACAGCCAGCCGATTCACCATCGGTGTATACCAAGGTTTTGAAGTAGTCGAGTTCAGCCGTTTGTGGTGGAATCGTTTCTGATGTTGCTGACTCATTTTCTGCCGTCACTCGGTTGGCTTCAATGGTCCCCAAAGCGTCATCACGGATGACACCCGTTAAGTTGAACGTCAGTACTTCACCTGCGGCAATATCGGTTTCAATATTTAGGTTACTGTTTGGGTTATAGCTAGGAACATAGGTATCTACGTTAGCATCAATACCATTGCTGATTTCGTGAGTGATATCGCCCGAAACAAAGGCAGATTCCATTGTTCCGCCAATAACCTCAACTTGAATATCCTTTACCGTGTCTTTGATCTGAATGTCATTTGCCCAACCGTTTTCAGGGTTAGTGACCACAAATTCATACTCAACTTCATCACCCGGCAGATAAGTACCTCCATCGTTAAACGGGTTACCATTAATCGACACCACGCGTTTTTCAACGCTGATATTATTGCCAAGAGGCATTAGAGTCGCAGTGCGAACCATACCGTCATAATTCGCTTTGTTTTGAATATCACCCAACGCATCCTCACGAATCACAGCATGGATGGTGAACGTTAGGCTTTCTTGAGGTGCGATAACAATGTCGTTATCAATATCGATGTTATTGCCCGGTACAAAGTCAATCGCGTCGGTAATAGAGCCTGTCGCCGTCGTTTTATCTAGGCTAACTTCCCAGCCAGCCAAGAACGGTTGTCCTACAGGATCACCACCTGAAGTGGTGCTGTCTTCTGCAATGCGAGTCTGAATTGCTGAAATGGTATCTTCGAGATGAGAGCCATATTCAATGCCATTGCCCGTATTCTTAATCTGAACTCGGTAATAAACCTCACTTTCGCCAGGCGCTTGAGAATATTCAAATTTTTCCGAGGAGAAACCGGCATCATAAAATGCTTTTTTGGAGAAGGAAATGTCAGGAT
The DNA here is from genome assembly GCF_057785895.1 of Vibrio sp. QJM3NY_39. Classification (NCBI taxonomy): domain Bacteria; kingdom Pseudomonadati; phylum Pseudomonadota; class Gammaproteobacteria; order Vibrionales; family Vibrionaceae; genus Vibrio; species Vibrio sp. QJM3NY_39. Next base: position 2,248,473 of record NZ_CM173505.1, read on the forward strand.
CAGCCATCGTTGCTGGTGGTGATATGGCAATCAGTTCATTGCCATCATCTTCATCGATGTAAGCTCTGTTAGTAAACGAGCCAACGGCTTTCGGACTGATCTTGGCTTTAATGACATAACGCACAAAAGCTGACGCTATTACACGATCAAAATTATCCGCCGAAATATCGAAGTGTGTATCAATCGGTTGGTTATCTTGGATCGAGTTATCAACATCTGGGTCAGAGATCCCTGAACTATCTGCAGACGAGTCAATAGTCCAGCTATCAAATGCAGGCCCACGAGTTCCATCGTAATATTGAGTGTTAATTTGGTCGATATCGTCACGCAGACTAATATCATCAACGTGTGCTGTTGCTATGTTTTCAATATAGATTTCATACTCAATGTAACCGCCAGGCATGTAACTTGTCGCACCCGGTATTTCGTTACCATCTGTATCGTAGTAAGCTAAAATGTTCTTTTCATAATCAATTTGGCGAGCAGTTTGCTGGATATCGTGTGAAATGGTGTCCCCATCAACGGTTAAAACGTTAACAACACCTCCATTGGCTTTATCATTAATAGTCGCGACCACTTGATACTCAAGCGTGGCTCCCATCGGAATATCAGCATCAACATCCAAGCTACTGTCTGTTGATGTATAAACATTGCCTGCACCGGCACCGGCGTCAACATACTCAGAATCAGTTCCGGTTGCGATCGATGTGATGGTCCAATCTGAATACGCAGGTCCTGTATTACCATCCACTAAGCTGACCGTAATATCTTCGAGGTTATCGACGATTGGAATATCGTGAGCATTACCTTTACCGTCATTCTCAATCACCAAGTGATAAGTTACCGTCTGAGCAGGTTCATACACCACTTCATCGGTGGTTTTATCAAAATCTAAATGGTAATCATCAGGGATGACCACGGTATCTCGATAGTGAATATCACCGACGGCGTCAGGCCTAACAGTACCGGTTACCGTGTAAGTCACGTCTTCACCGGCATCGATATCAATAGAGGTCACGATATTGGTGTCATCCACAACCTCACCGTCTTTTGTACCATCGGTAGTGCCTGCATTTGCTGGGTCACTCTTAGCTACCGCAACCGTAAACTTGTTGGTGCTCACCGCATCGTCGAAGAATGGATTGCCTGATGTGCCATCTTGTAACTCAACCGAGATATCATTGATCAGTTCATTAACGTCAACGTTGTTGCGATAGCCGTGACCATCTTGAGAGTTGTATTTGATGGTGTAAGTCAGTTCATCACCCGGAGAGTAACGGTTGATATTGGTTGTGCGAACTACTGTACCGTTATTGTGAACTTGATGGTTTTCAGCTACGGCACGTTTCGCGTACTCGCAGTCGTCGGTACAACCGGCATCGTTATCATGAATCAACACAGCTTCGTTGCGGATGATACCGCCGTCTCTATCTGCGACGCCATTCGATACCGCATTATCTTTGACATGCGCCTTAATACGCACCGTGACAAAGCTCTTCGCGGGAATTGAAACTGGAAACTCCACATCTTCAGTCGTTTGAGGGCCGAAACCAGAACCAGTATCAACAGACCAATAGTCAAACGGGTTTTGCTCAAGAACATCTTCTACTTCACCATCTTTATCATTCGCTAGCGTAGTAGTGATCTCACTCAGGCGATCCATGAAGATAAGATCGGTCTCATCAGTGTCGCTGTTATTGCCAATAACGATGGTATAGGTGAGATCTTCACCCGGCGTGTAACGAACAACATCGGTCGTTTTGGCTAGTGAAACATTGATGTCATAGGTACTGTGTGAGTTATCTATTTGAGCGGAAGAGCTGTGGTCACGATCCGTGATAGGATCGTAAACATCAACACGATTCGATACTTGTTCTTCTTCATAGTCAGACTTGACAATACCGCTCACTTCGTAATGAACCCACCCTCCAGGAGTGATATCAACGTCGGTATTGATGTCAGTGTCGTTAGCAATATCACCGTAACGAGAACCTGGTTTATCAGTGTTGGTTGAACCAACAACAGTCCAACTATCAAAGAAATTAAGTGCTGAAATGCTATCTTGTACCGTTGCGTCATTTGCGTAGCCGATGCCACGGTTATAGATATAAATATCGAACGTAGCGCGTTCACCTACAACAAAATCGGTATTACGAGCTGTCTTAGCGACAACAAGATTAGGTTCATTTGGGTAGGTGCGAACGGTATCCGATAGGTTAGTATCTGGTCCCGTCACTGTTGCGGTATTGGTGAACGCTCCCCAAAGAATTTCACTGTCTACGCTACGATCGAGTGTCCCAACAATGGTATAGGTAATCGTCGCACCTGGCGGGATCTGAGCGGTGGCATCCAAATCATTATTATCCGAGAACGACCCAGGGTCAGTTACGGCTTTCACCCAAGGAGAGTCTGCTTCTCTTTCTGCACTGATCGTCCACGATGAGAACACAGGCTTGGTTTCACCCGGTTCATGCAGTAACTCAGCCTCTATCGTACTGATTTCATCTTTAACATTGATGTTAGAGGCAAAACCGTTCCCTTCTGGGTTGGTAATACTGATCGTATAAGTAACAGTATTGGTGGTGTCGGAATACGCGTTTTGTTCGTTATGACCATCAACACGCTTATCCAATACTAAGTAGTAATCTCGTGGGTATGAACCTCTATCGGAATAAAGCACGCTGTCTACCGTCACTTCATTTCGAATCTCATCATCGGCAATCGGGTTTACCACCGCTGCAATGCTGTAGATGATTTTGTCGTGTGGGGCTAGCTTCGCCTTCACATCTAAGATGTTCTTATTACTCTGATTACCCGAAATTTCACCGCTAAAACCGGGATCACTGTTTATTGAGACTAAGTCATCCGAACCATAAGATTTCGCCGTCACAACCCAGCTCAAATACGCTTTGGTCGGCTCATCCGTGATTGATTTGGTCATGATTGATGCAATGTCATCGTATACTGGCACATCGATCGCGTAGCCATCACCGTTGTTTTCTACAGTAATTTCATAATTAAGATCGCCACCTGCAGAGTAGTAGCGTGAATCTACTTCCTTCTGTACTTTTAACTTGGAATTTGGCATTTGCACGCCTGAACCAACCTCACCAAGGTTATCTCCTAGGCACAAACCTGCATCAGTACCATCATCAACAATTTGACCCACACTGGTATCTGCTACTTTTGCTGTTAACTTGTAATGAACAAAACCTTCAGGTGCCAGATCGACTTTTAGGTTGATGTCGTTTGTAGTCCAAGCCCCATAATTAAATGAGCCATAGTTAGAACCCTCACCGCTACTTTCATACACTTCTAGCTTCCACTCGGAAAACGCAGAATCGGTAGTACCATCGGCTTGCTCTGTCACGATACAAGCGAACTTGTCGATCACTTCAACATCGTTAGCGAAAAATTCAGTGTCTTTGTTGGAGATAACAATGTCGTAAACCACTTCACTTTCACCCGATATTCCAGGCACATAAGTGGTATCCGTTGTGTTCTTGTTGCGGGTAATTTGGCTTGATGAAGAATCCAAAACATCTTGTGTATTTAGAGGATTAGTCACTACATCAGCAGAATCGGCCGTACCTTCAGCATCCACGACGCGCGCGATAACTTTAGGAATTTCGCCAATAGACACAGGGCTTACATCGACCTCAACCGAGTAAAGGATCTCCTCACCAGGGTAAATTGAGACGGTATCGTTCAGTGAACGATTTGATTCAACGCCGCTAACGACCAGTTCTGAGGTACTGTTAGGCCCAATAGTAATAACCTGATTGGTCCAAGATTCGTAAGGATTACCCTTGGTATCGGTAGCATTTTTATCGTTGCTGATGTCGTTACCTAAGCCGGTCTCTATGTCGGCAAGTAGCTGCTGAACAGAATAATGGTAGGCGATACCAGAGTTTTCTTGGTTGGCTACGGTAACCGTGTAAGAGAATTTATCATCAACAAGATAATTGTCTGATTGATTCAAGGTGTGTGTCAGGGTGACATTAGGCTGTGTAGGTGGCGTTGTAATTTCGTCACCCATGACCAACGCATCTCGCGTTTCTGCGATTATGCTGTCATTAACAATGTCGCCGACGAGTTTGTCGGCAACAGTCGTTCGAATTTTGTAGGTTACAGACCCTCCAATGTCAATCGATGCATCGTTGACTGACAAATCCCCTGAAGAACTAAAGGTACCTGCATCACTTTCACCACCTTCAACCTCGGCAGAATTTACATTGTTGGAGAAAGCCGGTTGAAGAACGCCATCAATGTCGAGTGCCTTGATATCTGAAATAGCATCTTGAACATCAAGTGTTTGAATCACCATATCGCCAGTATTAGCAACCTTAATTGTGTACGTGAGTTCTTTATTCAATTGATAGTTTGTCTTATCAACAGATACCACGACATCATGCATATACAAGCTACGTTGAATCGACTCCATATTGGATTCGACAGAATCCAGAGGCCCAGATCTCGCACTTGCAACGTTATCAATCGTACCTGCAGCATCGCTAGAAACCGTCGCTAACATCGTATAAGTCACAGATCCACCAGCAGTAACTCGAACGCCAGTGGCTTCTAAATTTCCGAAGCGATTGTAAGTACCCGGCGATGAAAGAAAGCTCGACTGGGCTTGAATCGATGCCCCAGTATAGGCGTTAACAACATTCCCTTGCTCGTCTGTCGTTAAGATGTTTAATAGCTCATCTTTAACATCAAATTCATCGATGGTTCTATCCGACTCATTGGTTAAAACAAGCGTATAAACCACCTGTTGATCATTGTCATAAGACGGACGGTCAACAGATAGATCCATTACTAGACCCGTCGTATCCGCATAGGAGGCGAATGGAAACAATAAAATGGATAATAAAAAGGCAAGGTTGTATCTGAACATTAACGCGCACTTCACAGTAGGTTGACAAGTCAATAGGCACACTGCCATATATTTGACGTCACAATTTTGGCTTCTAGCCTAATAGGATTACAGTCAACATACAGTTCAAAAAACCAGAACGATTAACATTCACAAAAAACAATTTACCGACAATGTTAAATAGCGGTCTGATTTTATAATTTAGAATCAAAAGTACATTGAGTTAAATATCAAAAGGTAAGCTTTTTACGATGAGTGCATTTTCACAGTTGCTACAGAACGTAAGAAAGGAACTTAAATTTACACAAACGGAATTTGCTACGTATTTAAACCATTTAGATGATGAGTTCAGTGCAATCGATGTCGTAACGATAAATCGTTGGGAAAATACAAAGGTAAAACCGAGTAATTACAAAATCTTGAAAATTTTGGATTGTTTAGGACTCGACTTATACGATACATTAAGAGCATTTATGCCTGAGGAAAAAGAGGTATTAATCGACCGTTTTTTTACCGAAAAATTCTTTTCTTATCAAAGTAGAATTTCTGCAATTTCAAGTTTACATAACAAAAAAAATAATAACGATTTCAAAGTGCTCCCATTGATGACAGATAGGCATGATCATGACCTCATTGATAGAATAAAGTTAATTTCTAATTTCACGAAGGTCGATATGTCACCATTAAATTCAATCGATTTATTTCTATACCACAATGAGAAAAAGGCTTACGGTCGAAAAATCATCGCCTCAAGCGGTAACATAATTAGCCATAGCCTCGGATTTTTTTTCAAAGGTGATGTTTTTGAGAAGTACAAAACAAAAAGAATAGAGCTAAACATGGCTTGTTCTTTACAATCAAATCACGATTTAAACTACGTTGTTGTAAGCTCACATTCAGAACAAAAAAAGCATACCATCGATAACATTATTTCTGACATTAAACTATTATCAAAGTACAACAACATACGAAGATACTCGGTTCAAGTAGAAGACCCAAAAGCAATTAAGGTAATGAAAAATATGGGGTTTTAATTATTTAAATTTTCTAAACCTTCACCTGACATCACAAATATCACTTTCAAAAACAGATCCTACCCATACTGTGTATTGAGTATCGATAAATTAAAGTTCCTTACAAATCGACATGTCATATCATTAATCAAAGGTGATTCTTCAACGATGAAAACATTTCCAACTTTACTACGTGCAGTAAGAAAAGACCTGCAACTGACACAAAAAGATTTTTCTGCATACATCAACCAATTAGATGATGAATTCAGAGCTGTAGATGTCGTAACAATAAATCGATGGGAAAATAACAAAGTAAAGCCAAGTAATTACAAAGCTCTGAAACTACTAAACTGTCTTGGCCTGGACTTGTATACAACATTGAAATCCTTTGATTCAGAAAACATCGAAGACAGCGCAATACTTGAGGACTTTCTTAATGAACGTTTTTTTTCATTTCAAAGTCGAATATCTTCTATCGTTAAAGGAGAGAGAAATGAAGATAACGACTTTCAGATCATGCCATTAATGACAAGCCAGAATGACAAAGCGATTATAGATAGAATAAAGCTGATTTCACAATATACCAAGGTGGATCCTTCAGCGCTTGATACTATCGATTTATTTTTATATTACAGTGAAAAAAAGGCTTATGGCAGAAAGATGGTCAATGTCAACGGTGATATTGTTAGTCATAGATTAGGCTTTTTCTTCAACGAAGATCTATTCGAACAATACCAAAACAAACATCTGAATATTAAACAAGCTTGTTCTTTAGACTCTAATCAGAATTTAAATTACATGGTGGTTACCGGTCATTCTGAAACGCGAGAACAATCTATTGCGAACTTAATTTCTGATATAAATCTTCTTGCAAGAAACACTAAGATTAAAAAGTATTCTATGCTTATTAAAGACCCAAATGCACTGAAAATTATGAAGAAAATTGGATTTGAAATCTATAAATTTTCAGAACCAACAGAAGAAAAGTCGAACATCACATTCAAAAACAAAAACTACCGCTACTGCGTGCTAACTATCGACAAGATTGAATTACTGAGTAACAAGAATGTTATCGCATTCATTAATAAATATGGTTAAGCACCTCATTTTACTAACTATAGAAAGCTTATACTAAATTCTTCTTAAGCTTCTCTTCCAACGCTTGGATACACAGCTTGATAGCGATAGGCGTATTTGAAGCGAATGGGTTTAGCGCATAAACCGTGTTGGTCGGTAGTTGGAATGCTGGCATCATGTCGACCACCTCACCGGATAGCTGATGAAGGTAAAAGTCTGGAATAGCCCCGATACCAACGCCAGATTTGATCAAGGCGAGACAACTGTGAAAGGAGTTCGTAATGCAGCTGGCTGGCTGTTGGTAAATAAAGTCTTGTTCATTTTGCGAACTAAAGTGATGAGTCACCTGTTTTCCCTGCCAGGAATTTGCAATGTAGGGAATAGCGTCTAGTTCATGAGATCGCATGCTTTCAACACCACATAACACGTCTTTAAATTCACCTAAACGCTTTTGCTTTAGGTTGCTATCACGTGAACTGCCCACTCGTACTGCGAGATCAATATCGTGTTCCATGAAGTCTAGATGCTGATCGTCGCTTATCAGTTCTGGTTTTAGCTTCGGATATTGCTTCATCAGATCTGCAATGACGGGTACGACGAGCAAGTCCATCAGAGCATTCGACGCCGTAATACGAATCCGACCTTGTGGCTCTTCTAATTCGGCTTTTGCCATATCCCAAGCCGATTCAGCGATCACGTTGATGTCTTTGCAACTCAAGTAAAAACGCTCACCCATACTGGTCAGCGATTGCCTGCGTGTTGTGCGCTTGAGAAGAGAAGCGCCTAGCTCTTGTTCTAAGATTTTGAGGTGCTGACTGACGACAGATTTAGACAACTCAAGCTTTTCAGCCGCAGCTGATACTGAACCCTGCTCTACGATATGAGCGAAAATCGACATCTGCTTTAACTTACTCATCTTATTGTTCTCTTTTTACAAACAGTATTTTCTATTATCTCTGTTTTTCAAATTAATTTCCAAGACTAAACTCAATTCAACTTATCGAGATACCAAATCAAAAAAACAGTGCTCGACACAATACTGTTATGGAGAAAGACAATGTTAGACAACCAAATTTTAGAAGCATGTAAGCAAGGCATTAACGCGTGGCAAAAAGCTTTCAACAGCCAAGATGCGAAAGGCTGTGCCGATCAATATACTGAAAGCTGTGTAATGGAAGCGCGTCCGTTTGGTACTTTTGAAGGTCGTGAAGCGATTCAAGCGTTTTGGCAAAATATCATCGACCAAGGCTTCAAAGACGTTGATTACACCGATGTTAAGTGGGAAGAGCACCCAGAAGGCGGCTACATTCTTACGGCTAGCTGGACAATGAACAAAGCGTTTGGTGTTGTACATCGTGAGCACTGGGCACTAGAAGCGGATGGTTGCGCTCGTTTAGTCAGCGATGATTTTGAGGTTCAAGGCGAACGCTAGAGCTGTAATTAAAAGCTAGAAGCTCAAAGCTCAAAGCTCAAAGCTCAAAAATAGAAACAGAAACAGAAAACAAAAAGCCAGCAATCCAAATTGGACTGCTGGCCTTTTAATGTTTGACTCTGTCGCCTTTTCACTTGATTTGAAGGTGATTCAGTGACTCTACACAATCACTCAACACGCTCATCATTTCAAATCAAAATGTCTGGTAAGACAGAGCAAATACAAGTCAAAGTTACAGTGCTGCTTTCTTCGCTTCTGTAATCCAACCATCGAACGTGCTTTGGTTCGCTTTAATCCAACCGTTTACGTGCGCTTCGATATCTGCAGAGCTGTTCTTACCTTTACTCATCATCATGTTCTGAGCACTTACATCATTGATGTTAAGTTTGATGATTTCGAAAAGCTTCGCTGCTGATGGGTTGTTCTTAGCAAACTCTTTGTTCGCAATAATGCGCATTGAGTTCATTTCGAAGCCGTAGTTTTTGCCGTTAGATAACGTCGTGTCCACATTCGAACGCTCGCCAGGAAGTGCTGAGAAAGGTACTTCTAACCAAACTACATCTTCGTTAGGTACCAATACGCCACTTACCCAGTAAGGTGTCCACGTGTAATAAAGGATTGATTCACCCTTTTGGTAACGAGAAATGGTATCTGCGATGATCGCCGCATAGTTACCTTGGTTGTGAGTCACCGTATCGTCCAATTTGAACGCTGAAAGTTGATGTTCAATCACCATCTCACAACCCCAGCCTGGGTTACAACCTGTAAGGTCTGCTTTGCCATCACCGTCAGCATCAAACAGCTTCGCGATTTTCGGATCCGTCAGTTGACCAATGTTAGTGATGTTGTATTTTTCAGCCGTTTTCTTATCAATCAGGTAACCTTGCGCAGCACCACTTACATATTGACCTTCACGGTAGAATTTTTCATCACCACCAGCCATTTTGTATTTATCAGCATGAAGCGGGAACCAACCTACCGTTAAGAACGTTGCGTCACCTTTTGCGATAGAGGTGTAAGCTACGTTGTAGTCCACTTCTTGTGTTGATTTTACGTCATAGCCAAGTTCTTCTAAAGCGCGGTTAACAATCAACGTTTGGAATGTTTCTTCCGCTACAGACGATTGAACTGGCTGAACTGATACACCTTCACCCGGTAAGCTTGCTGCCCACACGTTCGTTGATACTGCTAATGTAGAAACGATGCTAACTGCAAGTTTGCTCTTCCATGAATTATTCATTGGTGTTTTTCCTTAATTGTAGTTCTGATTTGTTACCGCGATTTATCGCATTGAGCACAAGAGAAACAGGGCCCATGTGGTACCAGCGTAATTTTGTATTACCTGCATTTACCCCGAGAACTTGGGTAATGCGGTCAAGTAGGATGGCGAGAATAACGATGCCGAGACCACCAACAGCGGCCAGTCCCATATCTAGACGGCCGATCCCTCTCAGTACCATTTGACCTAAACCACCTACCGCGATCATTGATGCGATAACCACCATAGATAGCGACAACATCAGTGTTTGGTTCACGCCCGCCATAATGGTTGGTAATGCAAGTGGCAGTTGAATTCGGTAAAGCATCTGCTTTTTGCTTGCACCGAATGAATGACCCGCTTCGATCAAATCTTCCGGTACTTGCTGAATACCTAGGATAGTTAAACGTACCACCGGTGGCAGTGCGAATATAATGGTCACCACCACACCCGGAACGTTACCGATACCAAACAACATTACGATGGGTACTAAGTAAACGAAGGCTGGCGTGGTTTGCATAGCGTCCAGAATTGGTCGAACGAATTTAGCCGCCGTGTTACTTCGGGCGAGCCATATCCCCATGGGTAAACCGATCAACAGGCAGAAGAATACAGATGTCATCACCAGTGAAAGCGTGGTCATCGCTTCAGACCAAGCGCCAATCAAACCAATCATAGTAAGAGATACTGCCGTAGCAACACCCAGTTTCAGGTTTGAAAACTGCCATGCCACCAAGAACAAAATGATGAGCATAAATGGGGCTGGCGTAGACACCAATGCCGTTTCAAATGAACTTAGAATGAAATCGATAGGTACACGAATTGCTTGAAACAATGGTCGTCCGTGTTCAACTAGCCAATTCAATCCAGACTCAACCCAAGTATCAACAGGCAGAACGGCTTCTGCAAAAGGATTAAGAGGATCAAAAGGAATGGTTTCTACAGTTTCACTGCTTAGCCAATCTGCCGATGGTGAAGTGTCAGCGGCTTGACCCCAAGGATCACTTGATGGCTGAGCGGCAGGAGCAGACTGTGACCATGGGTCATTATTTGTTTGTTCAAACGACATGATCTACCCCTTATCCAATGTTTGTAACAAACGTGACTTAGTTACCACGCCAAAGTAATTACCTTGCTCATCCACAACAGGAACTGAGTAAGGCACACCACCAACAAGGCCAAGCACGTCATTGATTGGTAAATCAGGGTTCAGCGTTAATCCATCATCGAGCTGCGCGCTCACTAATGATTTGTTCTCTTTGTGAGCTTTGCGAAGAGAGTCAATAGAAACAATGCCGGAGTAAAGACTACTCTTCTCAACAACGATGCCGTATTCACGGTCGTTATCCATTAGGATTTGCAGAGCAGAAGCTGGGCCGTCGTGTTCTGACTTTTTAAATACCGCAGCCGGTTTCTTACGCGCAATATCTTTCACAGTAAGTACGCTTGCGACATTTACACCACGGAAAAAGGCTTCGACATAGTCGTTCGCTGGGTTGTTAAGAATTTCGTCTGGTGTGCCCACTTGAACCACTTCACCGTTTTGCATAATGGCAATACGGTCACCGATTCTCATCGCTTCATCCAAATCATGGGAGATGAATACAATCGTTCGTTTATCGTCATTTTGAAGACGAATCAGTTCATCTTGCATTTCAGTACGAATCAAAGGATCGAGTGCCGAGAACGCTTCGTCCATTAACAGGATATCTGGGTCACATGCCAAGGCACGCGCTAGACCAACACGTTGTTTCATACCGCCAGACAATTCATCTGGGTACGATTCTGAGTATGCGCCAAGGCCTACGCGCTCTAACGCTTCAAATGCTGACTGTTTTCGTTTATCTACTTCAACACCTGCCAACTCAAGGCCAAATGCAGCATTTTCGATAACTGTCATATGCGGCATCAGTGCGAAATTTTGGAAAACCATGGAGATGTTGTTGCGGCGGACTTCGCGCAGTTCATCTTCTGAGATGTGGGCAATGTCTTTGCCTCGAAGAAGCACATTACCTTTGGTAGGTTCGATTAAGCGGTTAAGAAGGCGTACTAGGGTTGATTTGCCAGATCCTGACAATCCCATAATCACGAAAATCTCGCCTTCTTGAATACTAAGAGAAACATCGTTAACACCGATCGTTAACCCTGTTTCTTCGAAAATTTTGTCTTTATCCGCGCCTTCATTAATCATCGAAAAAGCACGGTCGGTATCTTCACCAAACACCTTGTACAGTCCCTTAACTTCCAGTATGGGATCCATATAATCTAATCCTTTCTTAGCTATTTTAACTTAAAAATGGTTATTTAAGCTCGAAAAACGATTAGCACTCTAAGCAATGTAGAGCTGTAAATCAAGGGGTTGCGTTCGGTAAGCCTTATCAAAAACAATCATTTCGCCAACCAAAATTAAGTTTCAATATCCAGACAAAAACCACCAAAACACTGATAATAAAGGATATTAAAACGATATAAATGCGTTCGAGATTATCTATTACTTACTGATAGATTATTGAATATTTATTTCACATTAAAAAAATTAATGGGTGAAACAGACTAGGATCCAACGCAAATACTTCGTGTACAAATAATTCGAATACAAACTATTTATTGTAGTTTTAACGATATCGAAAAACTGGAAATTTGCTCTTTACGGAGAGCAAAACCTCCCCCCCTTCTTCTTTATCGATGTAACAAGAAGATCGGTATAGCTTCGGCAAGAACGCAGAGGTATTCACAACCGCTCATTTAAACCAATAGAGGGCCAGAAAGTCACTATATGAAAATAGAAATAGCCGATGGAATAAACCAAGTTTGACACTGGTCAAATTGATAGAATTATCTTCAGTATCCAAAACATAACGCCAAGTGTGATGCTTACTGCAAACTAATGAGTGTCGATTATCTAAGCCGAAAGACAACTTGTAGAGTCCTCATTGCTGAGCCATTATTTATAGAAGAAATCGACATACTTTCCGCGATTATTAAAAAAAAGGACAAGGCGCTCGAATGATAAAAATGCTGGTGTGTGACTTTGACGGTACGCTTGATGGGGGTTCATCTCATGGGGTTAATCAGTTATTTGACTACTTAGCGGAGCAACCTGATATCCGCTTTATCATCGCGACGGGTAGAACTCTGCCCTCAATCCGGGTGGGTTTGGCATCAGATAACTACCCGAAACCACACAGTATTATCAGCGATGTGGGCACCAGAATTCATCACGTTCACTCCCAAAAGCCTGATCATATTTGGCACAACCAATTAGAAGCTTCTTGGAACAAATCAAAGGTAGAGTCAGCACTGGCGCCACTCGATTTCATGGGCGAACGCTTAGAGAGCCATCAGGGTGATTACAAAATCACTTTTGAAGGAAAGCTCTCAGAGCCTCAGCATGAACTGATCGAATCGAGCTTAGAATTACACGGGATAGATGTACACCTCACTTACTCTCACGATTGGTACCTAGATATCACGCCTAAAGGTGTCAATAAGGCCACAGCGATTCATCATCTACTTAAACAACATGAGTTGAGCGTTGAAGAAGTGTGCGTTGCCGGTGACTCTGCCAACGACACCTCTATGCTGACGATAAAGGGCGTAAACTCAATATTAGTGGCTAACCATTATCCTGAGGTCGCTCACTTGTCTGATCGAGACAATGTGTATACTAGCAGAGCAACACACGCTGAAGGTGTGTTAGAAGGACTCAAATACTGGCAATTGCAAACGGTAGCGGGCAGTTAAAACGGGCGTAGTTGAGATACTCTTCGTTACTTCACGTCCTTACTTCCAACCTGGAAGCCCATGCTCCTTGTCGGTTAGATCTCGCCAATTAATGGCTTCCTCTCGTTTGGTCATCACTGCTTCTATCAAGCAACGAATCACCTCCCCTTCTTCAAACTCAACCTCAGTGACCATAAAATGCTTTTCTTTCTTTACTGGGCTAACCGCGGTCCATTTACTACGAAGTAACTTCTTTGGGTTGATCCGGTTCATGATCTTATCTCTCGCTGTGATGTCGTTGATTATTATGAGTTGTCTACTCGACACAGAGTAATAGTCTCTGTGGCACAAAAAAGATCATAAAAAAAGGTTCATCGCGGCTTTCCGGGGAAAGCCGCTTTTATCTTCAAGAAGAAGTAGTCTGTATCTCGATACCCATACCCCATTCGCTTGATTAACTTTATCTTGTTGTTTATCCCTTCCAGTGTGCAGGTGTTCAACGGATAACTTGCCGATGCGATAATGCCGTGAAGATAAGGACTCAGTTTTCGTGCGAACTCTTTCAATGGCTTAATTCCACTCTCTTGCACTTGTTCCCACCACGTGTCCCAGAGCCCCTTCGCGTGCCCTTCGGATTCACAATACCAAAGCTCTTTGAGTTGGGCTCCGAGTATATAAGTGGTCATTAAGTCCTTATTGATATTCAATATTTCAGTAAGATAGCTATCTTGACGTGTATTTAAGTTGCCTCTATTTTTCAGCAGTACCCACCGTGAGCGCTTCACCCATTGCCTCGCTTTTTTATCTTGCTTGAGTTTGTTGGCTTGGTCGACTCTGACTCTATCCATCACCTCGCGACCGAACTTAGCAACAACATGGAATAAGTCGTAAACGATTTTTGCGTTCGGGCAGTGCGCTTGAACTTCAAGGTCAAAAGCCGTATTCATGTCCATCGCTACTGCTTCGATATTTACCCCATTCTCGCCTAGCTGCTCGAAGAACGGCCGTATGTCCTTGCGGCTGCGGCCTAATCCAACCCAAATGACTTGATGAGTCTTCGCATCAGCGATGACGGTGGCATATCGATGCCCTTTAAAGATGGCGAACTCATCCATCACGAGCTGCTTTAGCTCACCCCATTTCACTGGCGGCACCACTTGTCGAAGTCGGCGTTTATCTATTTCTTTAATGGTGTGCCAATGAACGCCCGTAATTTGGGATATATGCTTAATGGGAAGCAGGGGTAGCAGTTGTTCTATATAGCTTTTTAGGCGCTTTGTTATACGAGCATAAGGCTCTAACCAAGAGAGAGATTCTGTTTTTATGCCGCAGTCACGACACTTAATCCTTCGAGTTTGAACGGAAAGTTCAACAGGCACACCGAGCAACATGGCATCCTTTACGTGACGCCATTGATACTCATGGATAGCCTCGGCCTCAAGACCACAAAGGCATTTAGCCTCAGAGCTAGGTTTAAGAGTCAGGGTAATAAGTGATGCTGTCTGGAGAGACTTTACTATTTGAAAGCCTTCCCAGAATGAAGATAGGAAAGTATGATTCGGCATAGAAACGGTAGTTTGTGTATGATTTTTGTTTGGCGACTAAACCATATCACTTACTACCGTTTTTGTTTTTAGTTCCCGCTAATCCGCGATGAACCTAAAAAAAGCCAGCGATTAAGCTGGCTCTATTCTGTCGGCTATTTCTCGTTAGAGATTAACCATTTTTAGGTGGATCAAATGCCGTGAGTTCTAATGCAGGGCCTGTGTATTTTTCAATCTTCACAAGCGCAGAGTTCGCAGCACAGCCATTCGCCAAACGAGAAGTCGGGATATCCAACGTAAGCACGTTACAGCCACCGTTTTTACATAGACCTGTATCTTTATCTAAATCTGGCCAACCGCCTTCATGGATACATACAGAACCTTGTTTGATGCCATCAGTCACTAATGCACCCACCAATACTTGTCCACGACCATTGTGTGCACGAACCAAGTCACCGGTTTTAATACCTCGATTTTTCGCATCTTCAGGATGAATTGAAATCGGCTCACGGTCTGAAATCGCATACTCTTCGCGAATCTTCGCGTAGTTAAACTGGCTATGCAGACGGTGCGCGGCGTGCGATGTCATCAATTGCAGTTCACCATCTTTAGCATTACCTGTGTACTCTGTCGGCTCCATCCAAGTTGGATGTGGGGGACAATCATCAAGCTTGTAACCTTCAATCGTTCTAGAAAAGATTTCAATCTTGCCACTTGGTGTTCCTAGTGGGTTCATAATTGGATTTTCACGGAAGTCAGCGTAGCGAACAAACTTCGCATTCTTATCGTTCCACTTCATCTCAATCAGTTGGTTATCTTCCCAGAACTTACTGAAGTTTGGCATTGCAACACGTGCAGCGCGGCCACCTTGTTGAGCAGCTTTATAGAATTGGTACAACCATTCCATTTCTGTTTTGCCTTCGGTATATACCTCATGGCCACCAGGCGCTAACAGTTCTGCCATGTCTGCAAATACATCGAAATCGTTTCGAGCTTCACCTTGAGGCTCAACCGCTTTCTTCATTGGTACTAAGTGTTGGTTACTGTAGTCACCTGTCATCGTCAGATCGTTGCGCTCAAACGATGTTGTAATAGGCAGAACAATATCCGCGTGCTTAGCAGCTGCGGTCCAGTAAATCTCAGAAATAACAACCAGTTCCGGTTTCTGCCACGCTTTGATCAAACGGTTGGTGTCTTGGTGATGAGTGAAGTTACCGCCGCCCGCCCACCAGATCATTTTGATATCCGGGAATACACGATCATGACCATTATGCTTGTACGCTTTGCCCGGGTTTTCCAATGCTTCCACAATACGAGCAACAGGGAACGAGTTAATCACCTTGCCTGTCGCAGACCAGCCACGCTCATCACTGCCCGCAACAGCACCTAAAGATGCGGACATTGCAGGCAATACGCCAGCGTCACGAGATGGGTTACCGCCATTTGAGTAGTGGTAAGAGAATCCGAAACCACCACCTGGCAAACCAATCTGACCAAGCATTGCAGCAAGAGTTACCAGCATCCAGTGGCGTTGCTCACCAAATTGTTGACGCTGAATACCCCAACCTGCCATCAACATGGTTCGGTTTCTGCTGAAAATATCAGCCAGTAATTCAAGCTGTTTAGCTGGCACACCACACACGCTTGACGCCCACTGTGCGTCCTTCACTACGCCGTCTTCTTTACCCATCAGGTAATCTTCGAAAACGTCATAGCCTGTCGTGTATTTGTCGATGAACGTTCGATCGTGTTTACCTTTGATGACCAACGTGTGGGCAATACCTATCAACATCGCAACATCAGTCATTGGGTGCGGAGCAATCCACTCTGCATTGTCGCCAAAGAACTCGATAGTTTCAGAACGCATTGGATCAATAGCAATCACGGTTTTGCCAGACTTCTTCAATTGATGGAAGAACTCAAGACCAGAACCGTCTGTTGAACTCCAAGCAATCTTCAAAGTGTTCATTGGGTTTAGACCCCAAAGTACGACTACATCACTGTGCTCTAGCACCATTGGGTGGGTTGTTTGTTGCTCGTAAACTTCAATCGAGCCCACAACGTGTGGCATTATAACTTGCGCTGCACCTGTTGAGTAATCACCCATGTGACCAGAATAACCACCAGCCATTCCCATGTAACGTTGAAGTAAGGTTTGTGCCTTATGAAGCACACCACTTGAACGCCAGCCGTATGAACCTGCGAAAATCGCATCTGGGGTATTATTTGCACGGATACGCATGTGCTGTTCGTGTATTAGTTTGTACGCCTCTTCCCAAGATACGCGAACAAACTCATCGCTACCGCGCGCGGCTTTAGGCGCTAACGGATTATCTAAGTAGCTCTTGCGCACCATAGGATATTTAATACGCGCTTTGGTATGTACTTGGTCTGGGCCAGTTGTTTGAAGGCTGTTAAAAACGGTTTGAGGTACCGCATTCGTTGTAGACACTAGCTTACCGTCTTTCACTTCACATAGCATTGGTCCCATACGACCAGCCGTTAGAACACCTTTACCACGCGTGTTTGACGAAGCGACTGACATTGGAGAGAACGACGTAAACGCCATCGCACCAGCAGTCATACCTGTGCCTTTTAAAAATCCGCGACGTGTAATATCTGTCATGTTTTATTCCTTACAATTAGTGGCCAACAACGTCTTTCGCGTGGTTTTGGAAGTACTTAGTCAGAAGTTCAAGGTTTTGTTCTGAGATATCTGTACGAGATCCCATACCTTTAGCTACCGGTCCCCAAGCGTTAACGGTGAAGTGCTCACCAGGAATTTTTGCGTGACAAGTTGAACAGTAAACGTTGTCTAACTCTTCTGCATAAGACCAAATTGGGTCTAGGCTATCGACAACTGGAGACGTAATATCACCCGTTAGCGCAACTGAACGCCACTCGTTACCGTAAGCATCGGCCTTGTATTCACCCGTTTTAAGTGCGGCTTGCCCTTGTTCAGTCAAGGTCGCAACAATTGAGCGTTGGCCTTCACCGAAGTAAAGCACTTGCTCTGCACCTTTCATTTGGAACGCATTCAGAGTCACATTACGGTTGCCGCCATCCGATTTAATCACTTCTAGTTTTGCTGTCGGGTTTAGGTTACCAAATTCGCCCATTGCGATATCGGTTACTGGGTAAACCACTTTCGCATCTGCTGGCGTGTTTTTCGTAAATGCAATCAGGGTATCGAACGCTTTGCTATCTAGCTGAGCTTCAGGAGCGAAATGCGCGACGCCTTTGTGACAATCAATACATGTTTGGTCATTTTCACGACCGTATGCATGCATTTTCGCCGCATCACGAGATTGTTCGAATGTTTCCATTGCATCGAAATCGTGGCAAGAGCGACATGTCGCTGAGTCGTTTTCACGAAATTGAGCCCAAACTGTCTCAGCCATCTCTTTACGATGCGCTTCATATTTCTCAGGCGTGTCGATCTTACCCGAGATAAATTCGTGGTAGATGTCTTTAGACGCTCTCACTTTGGTGATCACGTAATCCACAGGATCCGTTGGAATATGGCAATCAGCACACTCTGCTCGAATGCCTTTTGCGTTACTGAAATGGACCGAACCTTGGTACTCTTTATGTGGCGTTTCCATGGTGTGGCAAGACACACAAAACTCAGAGCTCGATGTGTAGTGCATAACGGCTGCAGTACCGCCTAGCGTTAACCAGCCAATACCTATACCAACAGCGGCAATAAGAGCGATATATCGTTTTTTAATAGACATATTTAGAAATCATCTTCAACAATTAGTAATAATTGCGAACAGAATAACACTTTAGGGTTAGTCGCTATTGATTCACGTCATAAATTGTCTTTATTGATAATAAAGAAAGCGAGCAATGAGACCTAAATACAAATCACTTATAACCATGACTGCGCAACCATTTAGCTTTATATTCACAAAGCAAATAAGGCCACATTGATTTATAACATTCATATAAAAAATAACGGCGTACTTCCTCATTAAAAACGCACTAGAATCAAGATAAGGAGTAGCGAACACATATACAATGTTTGCAAATTTACGGTACTGAAATAGACATGAACCAAACAGAATTCCAGCAAAAAATAGCGCGTTTCACCGCCATCGAACAAGCGCTTGATTACTTTGAAATTGGCTTTGATAGCAAGTTCATCGACCAAAATAGAATAGAGCTTGTGAAGCGCTTTAATGGTTATCTGATTCTTTCGAAACCTGATGATTGGTTTTCTGGACGAAGAGCACTAAAAAATGCCTACTGTAAGGTGCAACGCAGTAAGCTGGATCGTTACACTCGTTCTGCTTGTCGTGGTTGTACGACTTGCCAACGCCGCTAGTTCAAAATCAGAAAGCTTAAACGTAGATAACAAAAAATTGAGAATTGAAATAACATCTCATTACGATTTAGTTAGTGGTTTGCTCGAAAAAAAGTGTGCTAGTCTTACGGCAACTCAACTACGAGATAAAAACTACAATGAAAATTTTCAGCAATTTCGAAAGCGGCAACATTCACGTCGTTTCAGCAGATTCACCACAAAATATTCAACTGACTATCCCAGCAGACAACCAGACTGAAATCTCTCAGTGGTTTCACTTCCGTTTAGAAAGCGAAGCTCAACAAGCTCACCACTTTGAAATCGGCCAATTGGCAACATCTGCTTACCCTGATGGGTGGAAAGATTATGATGTTGTAGCATCTTATGACCGTGAAGAGTGGTTCCGAATTCCATCTCAGTTCGATGGCGATACATTAAGCTTTGATATCATCCCTGAACACGATTCAATGTACTTCGCGTACTTCGCGCCGTACTCATACGATCGTCACCAAGATCTTCTGCACAGTGCTCAAACGCACCCGGCTTGTAAGCTTGAAACTCTAGGTCACACGCTAGACAACAACGACATCACCTTGCTAACCATTGGTGAGCCAAGTGAAGATAAGAAAAACATCTGGGTTATTGGTCGCCAACACCCAGGCGAGACTATGGCTGAATGGCTAATCGAAGGTCTGCTGCAACGCCTGCTTGATGAGACAGACACAGTCGGTCGCTCTCTTCTAGACAGCGTTGTTTTCCGTGTTGTGCCTAACATGAACCCAGATGGCAGCATCCGTGGTCACCTGCGCACTAATGCGATTGGTGTAAACCTTAACCGCGAATGGCAATCACCTTCTCTAGAGCGCAGTCCTGAAGTTTTCCTTGTGCGCGAGCGCATGCTAGAAACTGGCGTTGATCTGTGCCTAGACATTCACGGTGATGAAGCGATCCCGTATAACTTTGTTGCAGGTAGCGAAGGCACACCTTCATACAACGAGCGCATTGCAAAACTGGAGAACCACTTCAAGCAAGCGCTTCTGACTATCACGCCAGAATTCCAAGATGAATTTGGTTACGATAAAGACGAACCGGGCAAAGCAAATATGACCGTCGGCACAAACTGGATCGGCGAGCAGTTCAAATGTCTGGCTTACACTGTCGAGATGCCGTTTAAAGATCACATCAGCCACGCTGACGAACTTTACGGCTGGTCTCCAGAGCGCAGTGTTGCATTTGGTCACGACATGCTAGCAGCGGTTTGGGCAACAGTAGACGAGCTATAAAACGAACCATAGACAGGCTAAGCGCCTTAGTTTGTCCGTATAGTTAGTTTGCTTACATATATAGCAAAGCCCAGCACTTGTGAAAGTGCTGGGCTTTTTAATATCGGATCTAAATGAGTGACTTGGGCTTTAAGGCATCTAACTTTAAAAGCTTTCTAAGCCACTCTGAGGCTAGCAAAAAATACTGGGTATCTTTGTCTAATGTGTCTTTGTTCTGACACCATATCTTTGAAGCTTGGTCCTTCTAACAACTGAACGATCACTTCATCGCCTTCTTGTCGCAGCACTGCACCACTAATATCAATGGTGTTGTTATCGTGCAGTCTTAAACTGCCCGCCATTGAGAAGCCTCGATAAACAGGAATGATGTTACGCATCATCAAGCGCACACCCTTTTCAGACACTTCACTCACATGAAAAAGCTCATCCTTAATTCGCATCACTGGACGTGCCTTTTTTGGGTACTTCAAGCGGTAATATTTGCGTTTCTGGGTGAATGACTCTTCACTCATCTGTGACTCCCTGTCTCTGTTTATTCGGTCAAGCAATAGCCTTTAGCTTCAATTGGATTTCGAACGAACACATTCACTGAATTGATATCTGACCATTATATCGACTTTACGAGCTAATGCTTTAGAGATTTATGCACAGAAACAAGGATTGTTGAGTATTCAGTAAAAAGTGAGATATGAGTCGTAGATGCTAGGGGGTCGATTATTAACTATGAACCCTAAAGCTGAAACAGCGCCAACTGAATACTGAAGCCAACAAACAACAACCCGCACACAATGTTCATCCATTGAGACGTGCGCTTTTTCGTCAATAATTTCTTAAACGTATCAGCCATCAAAATGACAACCAAAAACCATGTAGCAACCACTGTCGCCTGTATCGCGCCCAGCATTAAACTGTCGGACACAATGTGATCCTTAGAAACAAACTGAGGGAATATCGAAAGGTAGAATAGAACGATTTTAGGGTTAAGTAGGTTAGTGAAGAGTCCTTTGAAAAACTGGTTATAAAGCTTACTGCCCGATGCGCTCACTATAGCAAGCACGCCCTCTTGAGCTCGCAATGCCGCCCGAAAATGGTTGTACCCAAGCCAGACTAAGTACAATACACCCACCCACTTCAGTCCCTCAAAGGCCATTGGAGTCTGAGATAACAGTAAGCTCATGCCATTCGCAGAAACAAACGCATGAAACAAGAACCCGCATGACACACCCAACACGTTAATAAACGCAAACAACTTTCTTTGAGTTAAAGCCGTGCTCAATACCAACAGAGCATTTGGGCCTGGAATGATCGCAATAAAAAACACGATGACAATAAACAGCCAGATACTTTCCCAACTCATTTCGCTCTCATTTCCTTAAAGCTTCCTATTCATTTCTTGATCATTTTAGGGCAGGTATTGTACGTCCATTCAATACCATTACAATATGCCAAACGTTTAATTAGCTTGCCTTAGTTCAGTTGTATGGATAACGCTTAAATTTAACGTGTATAATTCACCCGTTTATCCTGTAACACAGCAAAACTCATTCTCTAACATTTATAGCCCTGTTAGACTCCACCTCTATTTTGATACTTGGTTCATTTATGTCATTTGATAACCTCACCCTTAACGCAAAAACCGTCACAGCGATCCCTTCTCAATTCGACAAACCGACTGAGATACAACAAGCGGTAATTCCATCAATTATTGCGGGTAAAGACGTACTTGCGTTGGCTCAAACGGGTAGCGGAAAAACATTGGCGTTCGGCTTACCCTTGCTGAACAACATCATCCATGATGTGAATGGACTTCAAGCGCTTATCATCGTCCCGACACGTGAACTCGCGTCTCAAGTGACTGAATCTTTAGAGCCGGTCGCGACAGCGCTCGATATCAAATTCGTAACCTTAACCGGTGGCGTGAATACTGATGTTAAACAGCAACAATTACTAACCCAACCGCAATTAGCAATCGCTACGCCAGGGCGTCTACTTGCTTTAATCAAAAGTAGCGAACTGGATGTCGCTCAGTGCGTATCATTGGTTCTTGATGAAGCCGACCGACTGATCGACATGGGCTTTTGGCCAGATATTCAAGCAATTACCGCAGCACTACCAAGCAAACGTCAGTCACTGTTGTTCTCGGCGACACTTCCGCCCGAATTAATGGGGCAAGCTGAAGAGCTTCTTTCAAATCCAGTTAAAGTCACGACACACCAAGAAAACAGCGTGGTCGCGACTATTGAAGAAACTCTGTATTTAGTGAACAAAGGCAGTAAGGCTCAAGCGCTCATCGCCCTACTTCATCAGACCCCATGGCCGCGAGTATTGGTGTTCATTGGTGCGAAAGACAATGCCGACGCATTAACCAAGCGATTGAATAAATCTAAAATCAATGTGAGTGCGTTACACGGAAATAAGAGCCAAGAAGAACGAGAGCAAGCATTAGAAAGTTTCAAAAATGGCGAGACTCGTGTGCTTATCGCCACCGACGTGATGGCTCGCGGCATCCATATTGATCAGCTGCCTGTCGTGATTAATTTTGATTTGCCGACACACTCCGCAACTTACGTACACCGAGTTGGTCGCACAGCAAGAGCAGGAAGCACTGGTTGCGCTATCTCTCTGGTTAGTCACAGCGAAACTGATTACCTGAATGCGATTCGTACTCTGACCAATAAGCCTCTTGTGCTACAAGCATTAGAAGGTTTCCCTGTTACAGACAAACCTGCATCGGAAGCGACAGCTCGCAAACGTCCACCTAAAGACAAAATGGCTAACCGAAGAACCGCAAAGAAGAAAAGTGCTAAGCAATTTAAGAGCAAGCCAAGTCCTTCGAAATAGCCAGTTCATCAGAATAGCCATAGAAAATCGATTAGCCCAGTTTGTACTGGGCTTTTTATATGCAATCAGATGTAAAATCACAACCTGTCGACTCAGACAAAATGCAACTTTAAATGACACTTTTGTGAATTATGGTGCCAAGGTATTGATTCTTGGTTGCTCAAAAAAAATACTTTCTGATCACGTTGACGCCCCTATATCTGGCAACTAGATTTTTCTATTAGTGTCTAAAAACCGGGAGGTCATTGAAATGAAACGTGCAAGCTCTACATATCGATTACAACTGATTAAGGAAGTGGCTACTCGCCGAGATCGTCAGAGTTCCAATGACCCAATGGCAAACTACATACAAAACCTAATCGACAACAAAGACGACTGTGATACCTCGGTGGAACGCAATCAGAGGTTCAGTGGTAGTCATTTTGATGAGCATATTGGTGGTTGGGTTAGCGACCACTGGGGTAGCAAGTAGTCCGATATCTCCAGTCACTCGTGTCATAAATAAAGCAGCGTAACCGCTGTAGAATTTATCTCCGCATTAACCTATCATCTGCAACAAATCCCTATCATTGAGTAAGCAGAAAGTGTCTGAGTTAAAAAGAGAAAAAGAAGTGATGGTTGCCTTCCAAGTGATCCCTCGCGTTAAAGAAGGCAACAACTTCGAAGTAGTTGATAAAGCTATTGAAGTGGTGAAAGCAGCCGATCTGCCTTTCCAAATTGGTGCGATGGAAACCACAATGAAAGGTGAACTCAATCAATTACTCGATATCGTTAAAAAGGCAGAGCAAGCTTGTTACGATGCTGGGGCTGTAGAAGTGATAACCAACATTAAGATTCATAGTAAAACCACCGAGGCCGATGATACATTTTGTACATACCATCGTGGTGTAACGAAAGCGAATCACATGTTTGTTTAATAATATGTTTATTTCAGAAAGCTGTTTATTTAAGAAAACAAGGGGTTAAGAAAGACTCTGAAGAACCAGTGATGTTATTGAAAAGGCATGTCTGAAAGGTGAGAAAGGATTTCCATTCGTTCTTCTTCTGACATCGAATGCCAATCACGCGGGCTCTCTTCAGGGTCATTTTTCGCCCCAATGTTTTTTCGATCAAGTGCTTTAACCGGTTCTTTTTTGAGTTTTACGTTCTTTTTATTCATACCGACATCACTCCTTCTGGTACAAAGGTACCTACCTTAATATTACACCCCAACCATTATGTAAAGTAATAGTTACTTCGGAGTTAAATAAAATCTTGATACTTCCTCTTTAACCGAAAAGATCTCTTTGGGGACTTGTATTTCCCTCTTCGTCGACCGACTTACCAACCAAGTTTTTTTGCTTCATTATCTTCCTTCGATAGCGCTGACGACAAAGCTTAATCACGTGCAATTGTTCTGACGGAGTCATCGACATCCAATTAAAGCGTTCTTCTCTTTTGCGCATACAACCATTGCAATAGCCTTTATCATCGCTTGAGCAAACCCCAACGCAAGGGCTTGGAACCTGGAAAAACTCTAACTGCTCCACCATGCCTCCTTACACATCAAAATCGAGCTTACTAATTAAAAAATAAGCGATTAATTTGTCGCCCAGCTCGTGAAATTCATACTAAACTATGACCTTATACTGACACATATAGTGTTTTGTAAACTATACTTTGAACCCATCAAGTTACACTTATTCGGTAACTTCGTTCTTTCCTTTGGAGCCTTATAATATGAAGTTTAGTTCAAAAAAATTACTAGCAGTAGCCGCTTTACCTATGATGCTAGCAGCATGCACAACAACAGGTGACAACGCGATGCAAGTAACACCAACCGATCTACAGCACCATAATTGGGAACTTGCGCAAATTGATGGCAAGGACATTGTGAAAAGCGAAGACCAAGCAGCTCCTCGTCTAGAGATCGGCGAAAAGATGACTGCAAACGGCATGGCTGGTTGTAACAACTTCTTCGGTCAAGGCGAGCTAAAAGACGGCCAATTCCGTATCAAGCAAATGGGCATGACAATGAAAATGTGTCACGGCTCTGCGATGGAAATCGAACAGTCGGTTTCTGCTACTCTAAGCGAGTGGAGCGACGTAACTCTAACAAACGATACGCTAGTACTGAAAAACGATGTACACACGCTAACGTACACAATTCGTGATTGGGTAAACTAATCCGTTCTCGAAATAGATATTGATTAAAGGAGCCTTCATGGCTCCTTTTTTATTGCCTGCTTACCCTCACTACACCTTCAAAATTAACACTCGTCGCCTACTTTTAGTTCCAACCTCCAATAAACCTCAAATATCTCTCATTTAGATGCAATAAATTCACTGGTTTATCGGTCTATTGCTAGGATGGTAAGAGCCTAGAGTCTGTCGAGCTTTCGAGACGATCGCATATCGAACAAAGTTCAACCAAAAAAGAGCAGCGCGCCCTCCCTGCTTGTTCTCAAGTAATTGATTGAATTTACTGTTGAATTAGAAATTATTTTAGAAACAGATAGAATAACTGTAGGGAGTTCTAAATAACAATGCTCTTACCCGTTCACTACCAAATGGAAAAGTTTATGAACAAGATAGTAAGTACGTTAGGAATCATGGCAACCGTTGCATACAGCGCAACCATTTATGCTGATGAAGCAACATCAACCAATAACTGGAACCAAATCGAACAGCAGGCAGAGGGACAAACTGTCTACTTTCACGCTTGGGGCGGTAGCCAAGAAATCAATCGTTACCTACAGTGGGCGGGCAAGAAATTACAAAGTGAGTACGGTGTTACCTTAAAACATGTGAAAGTAACCGATATTGCAGAAACTACCACTCGCTTACTCGCAGAAAAGGCGGCAGGAAAGAACACTGAAGGCAGTGTCGATATCGTCTGGATTAACGGCGAGAATTTCCGTTCAATGAAAGAAAATGCCTTGTTGTTTGGACCATTCACTCAAACACTTCCAAACTGGCAGTACGTGGATAAGTCTTTGCCGATCGATGTCGATTTCTCGGAGCCAACAGAAGGCTTGGAGGCACCTTGGGGCGTTGGGCAACTTGTCTTCATCCACGACCAAGAAACACTGCACAATCCTCCACAATCGTTTTCAGAGATGTTGAGCTACGCTCAGGCTTTCCCGAATCGCTTAAGCTACCCGCGCCCACCAGAGTTTCACGGTACGAGCTTCATTAAGTCTCTACTGATTGAGCTAACAAACAACAGTCCTGCGCTTGCTAAACCCGTTTCAGAAGATACCTTCCAAGACGTTACGGAACCACTGTGGGCTTACTTAGATAAATTCCATAAAGTGGCATGGAGAGGCGGAAAGCAATTTCCTGCAGGTACATCTGAAAGCATTCAACTTCTGGATGACGGACAGCTCGACCTCGCGATTACGTTCAATCCAAACTCTGTATATTCAGCACAATCAAGTGGCCGCCTAGCGGAAACTACCAAGGCTTATGCGTTAGAAAGCGGCGCTCTGTCTAACATTCACTTCCTTGCGATTCCTTGGAATGCCAATGCAACCGCGGGTGCTCAAGTGACCATCAACTTCTTGTTGAGCCCAGAAGCACAATCTCGCAAAGGTGACCTCAATGTCTGGGGTGACCCTTCTGTATTGAGCAGTAAGTACCTAACCGGCAGCGCTAAAAATACTCAGCAATTTAAATCGATTGATGAACCGCATCCTAGTTGGCAAAACGCGCTCGAGAAAGAGTGGCTTAAACGATACGGTAACTAACCTCCATGCTTCGCGCTCTATATTTTGTTGTTATAGCTGTGTGCATTATCCCAACCATTCCTGGGGTAGCGGGAGTCGTGGCTTCGTCACTGAGTTTCATCCCGCCCCTAGGTTTAGAGAAGCCAACACTCAACGGCTTTAGCCAAGTCTTTCAATGGGAAGGGGCTTGGCACTCTATTGGCTTAAGCCTAGGTTCAGCGGTCGCCAGCAGCTACATTGCCTGCTTCCTGACCTTTTGTATTCTTCAGGCTTCTTGGGGAAACAAGTTTTGGAGAAAGATTGAGCTAACGCTATCGCCAATGCTTGCCATTCCGCATGTGGCTTTCGCTATCGGCTTTGCTTTTCTGTTTAGCCCAACAGGGCTTGGCGCAAGAGCCGTGCATCACTTACTTGGTGAATCGGCTACAAGCTCTGAATTGGCTTTGCTGATCAAAGATCCTTACGCGTTTGGCCTAATCATTATGCTCGCACTCAAAGAAGTTCCTTTCTTGTTGCTGATGAGCATATCGATACTTCAACAAATCGATGTAGAACGTATCACTAAGGTGAGTGCATCACTCGGTTACAGCCGCGCTCAGATCTGGTGGAAGTGTATTTTCCCGCAATGGTTTACTAAGCTTCGCTTCCCAATGCTGGCTGTGCTCGCCTATAGCGTATCGGTTGTCGACATCGCTCTGATCATTGGCCCAACCAACCCACCGACTTTTGCCGTTTTGGTATGGCAATGGTTCAACGACCCAGATCTTAATCTACTACCACGAGCTGCTGCTGGTGCGATCGTTTTGTTTGGCTTGGCTTCGTTGATCATCGCCTTGGCGCGTTTAGTTGAATGGGCAATTCTTAAGTACTTTAGAACTTGGCAGTATTCAGGAAGAACAGGAGCAAACCTTCCGGGGAAAACGGTATTCACAGCTCTTGCAGCTTTGTCACTGATGATCATTCCATTGATGATTATCTGGAGTTTTGCGCAGCGCTGGCGCTTCCCTGATTTACTGCCTAGTCGCTACAGCATGCGCTTCTGGGAGTTCGAGTGGGATGGCATCATGAGCACCGTTGGTCAAAGCTTATGGATTGGTCTGATTGCTGCTTCAATCGCTTTGTTGCTTGCGCTGGTTGCTCACGAATACAGAATCAAATACAAGTGGCAAGTCCCAGGCTTTATTATCGCGATTCCCATGTTGATACCTCAACTGTCGGTGTTATTCGGTATGCAAATCACCACCCTATACATTGGCAGCAGTGCCTATGAGCTTTGGGTTATTTGGGCGCATGTTTTCTTCGCCTTTCCATTTGTGTACTTGTCTTTGGACGGCCCATGGAAAAGCTTCAACGATGGGCTGATAAAAGCTTCACTGAGCTTGGGTAAATCGCCATTTCAAAGCTGGTATTCGATCAAGCTGCCTATATTACTGCCCGCCATCGCCTTCGCTTGGGCGGTTGGGATCAGTGTGAGTTTGGCTCAGTACTTGCCGACATTGATGCTCGGTGCTGGTCGTATTAGCACCATCACCACAGAAGCCGTTGCCCTAAACAGTGGTTTCGACCGCAGGGTAACCGCAATTTATGCCATTTGGCAGGCCTTGTTGCCTCTGTTCTTTTTCTCTTTAGCGATATTAGTCAGCCGACTTCAACTTAGATATCGCCGTCTTACTTTTAAAGGTTTTCTTACTAATGAGTCTGCACCTCAACGACCTCGCCATCCATAAAAACGGTGGCGAATCGCTGTTTTCAGCGCTAAACGTAACATTAGAATCAGGCCAAATATTGGCGTTGATGGGGCCAAGCGGCTGCGGAAAATCGACGTTGTTAGATGCCATCGCGGGTCACCTGAATGACGAGTTCTCATACTCTGGCACCGTTATTTTGAACGATATTCAGCTAGACGAGATCCCATCACATCAGCGTGAAGTCGGCATTCTGTTTCAAGATGACTTGTTGTTTCCACACCTAAAAGTATGGGAGAACTTGGCCTTTTCGTTACCAAACTCGGTTAAGGGTTCAGATCGCCAGCAACAAGCAATGGAAGCATTAAAAGACATTGAACTGACCCGCTTGGCTGAGTCGTTTCCCGACCAAATATCTGGCGGCCAGCGAGCGAGAATTAGCTTAACTCGTATGCTATTGGCGAAACCGAAATTGGCGTTGCTTGATGAGCCGTTTAGTAAGCTCGACCAAGAACTCAGAGCCCAGTTTCGCGACTGGGTATTTGAGCAACTCACTAAAGCGAATATTCCGACATTAATGGTGACGCACGACCAAACCGATGTGCCTCAAGGGGCAAAAGTTCTGTCTTGGCCATGGAGAAGTAACCATGCTGGATAAGTACTCTATTAAGGTCATTAAGTGGCCATTAAATCAGTCGGCTAAGTTACTGAACCAATTTGATATCACGGCCAATCAAACCACGTTATTCGGATTTGTGGTGGGATGTTTAGCGTTTCCAGCATTGGCATTTCAACAATACGAATGGGCGTTGGGGTTTATTGTATTTAACAGGGTTTGTGACGGGCTTGATGGAGCCTTAGCTCGAATCCAAGGCATTAGTGATGCGGGCGGTTTCCTAGACATCAGCCTCGATTTTCTTTTCTACTCGTTAATCCCTTTTGGCTTTGTTATCGCCAACCCAGAACACAACGCCATTGCCGGTGCATTTTTGATTTTCTCTTTTATCGGCACAGGCAGCAGCTTTTTAGCGTTTGCGGTTATGGCTGGTAAGCGAGGCATTGAAAACCCAGTCTATAAACATAAGTCTCTCTATTACATGTCTGGACTAACCGAAGGCACAGAAACCATCGCTTGTTTCATTGCTTTCTGTATTTGGCCTCAACACTTTGCGGTTATCGCTTATACCTTTGGTGCTGCGTGTTGGCTAACTACGTTCATGCGTATTTATTTTGGGTTTCAGACACTCAAGAATCAAACCAACTAATATGAATTTCTGCATTCCTCATAAACAAAAACGCCGCTCATATGAGCGGCGTTTTTTAGCTGATTCTGAAATTCAATTAAGCGTCAGTAGAGGCTTTAATTTGAAATCTCAATACCTTTAGGCTTGAATCAAGGTCGACATCGACAAACTCAGGTGGGTTGTCTAAACGTTCGATAAACTCAACACTAGGCGCTTCTTCTGCCATCGTCTCAATTAGGAAGTTTGGCGATACTGCTGGTGAGTTAACACAAGCAATCACTTCTCCGCCTTCTGTTAGAAGATCAGGCAAGCGACGTAAGATCTTTTTGTAATCTTTAGTTAAAGCAAAGCTGCCTTTTTGGAACGAAGGCGGGTCGATGATAACCAACTCGTAAGGGCCACCCTTTTTGATTTTTCCCCAAGACTTAAAGATATCGTAACCAAGGAAGTTCACCGAACGCATATCGTGATCATTCAAGCGGTGGTTATCACGGCCTTTGTTTAGCGAGCCACGTGACATGTCCACGTTCATGCATTGGCGAGCACCACCAGCGATAGCCGCTACTGAGAAACCACAAGTGTATGCGAACAGGTTAAGGACATTCTTATCCTTAGCATTGTCTTGTACCCACTGGCGACCATTACGCATGTCAAGGAACAAACCAAAGTTCTGGTTACGGCCAATGTCTAGTTGGTACTTAAGACCGTGCTCAACCACGATGGGTAAGTCATTAAGTTCACCCCATAAAACCTCTGATGGCGCACCATCGGCATAACGATGTTGCAGAACAATACTGGTGCCCTGCTTTACTTGCCAGATATCTTTATTGGTGAGATCGACCAGTCCCGCTTTAAGAGATGATAAGAATTCGTCATCCACTTCTTTGAATACGTTAACCAATAACTGCCCATCAACCCAATCACATGTTAGTTGATCTAGGCCTGGCCAAAACTTACCACGACCGTGAAAAATACGGCGTAGCTCATTCGGCACTTCATTAAGTTGCTGTTCAATATGACTAAAAAACAGAGGTAAAGCTGATGCTTCCATTATTTCACTCACTTAGTGTTTAGCTTTGGCCAAGTTAATGACCAAGGTTCAAGCCAGTTGTCTAAACCATTAGACACGATCTCTTGATGCCACTTCTCACCCAAGGAGTTTAGGCTTCTTGGATCGCAGACATATTCGTAGGCTTGTGATTGATAGGTAAATCGAATCGCGAAGGCATGCAGATAACCTCTGTCAGCCTCACTCGATGGATTATAAATAGGGTCACCAACAATGGCTGAGCCGATCGACTTCATCGCAACACGGATCTGATGAGTTCGCCCCGTATAGGGTTTACATAAAAATAGACGCTCACCGGGTTCAGCCGTTGCAGATAAAAACTGGGTAATCGCTGGATTTTCTTTGCTTGTCAGTAACTTCCAGCTTGAGCGTCGTGAACGCTCCATATCTCCTGAAATCAGCCCCTGCTTTTTCTTTGGTTTCTTCGAACCAATCGCAAGGTAGTACTTCTCGACTTCACGCTTTGCGAACAGCTGTGAAAGCTCACTTGCTGCCGAAGCATTTTTTGCCAGCAGTAGAATACCTGATGTCATTTTATCGAGACGATGGACTAGGTATAGCTTCGGCTCGTTGATTGCTTTAGCAACTTCTTGCAACAACATGGTATCGCCATCGTCTTTATGGACGCTGACGCCAGGATGTTTGTTTATGAGTAAAAAATCAGAGTGGTTCAGAAGAATGTCGAACATTTAAAGGCTAGCTCCATTGTAGAACGTGGAGTATACCGTGTCTGAACCCAGATTCCAGCTACGAAAAAGCCCAACTCACTCAATAAATATTGAATCATTGGGCTTCTTTTTAGCAAGTAGCGATCAGTGCTTGGTCTTTACTCGATTAACATTCGGAAAATAGAACAAAGCCACCCGCCCTACGCTAGTTTGAACTTACCGACTAATGCTTCTAGCTCAGCAACTTTAGCGTTCAAGCCTGAGGTATTTTCAGAGCTGCGAGTCGCCAATTGCAAAGACTGCTCAGAAATATCACTGATCGCCGTAATATCCGCTGCAATTTCTTTGGTCACCGCTGTCTGTTCTTCTGCCGCAGTAGCGATAGAGTTGACCATGCTTTGTACATTGCCAGCACCACTTACAATCGCTTCTAGCGCCGAAACTGCGCCAGAGCTTTGCTCTACACCAATCTCAACTAAACGACAGTTATCTTGAGTGTAAGTCACCGCTTCTTGCGTACCAGATTGAATCGACTGAATGATACCAGACACTTCTTGAGTCGCTTTGGTCGTTCTCTCTGCCAGCGCTCGTACTTCATCTGCAACCACCGCAAAGCCACGTCCAAACTCACCAGCACGTGCCGCTTCAATCGCAGCATTCAGCGCCAGTAGGTTGGTTTGTCCAGCGATGTCTTCGATTACCTTAATAACACTGCCAATCTGTTCGCCATGTGAACCTAGCGTATTCATTTGTACCGACATGTCGCTCATTTGAGTCGACACTTGTTGGATACTTGCCACCATTTCAACAATCACGTTACGGCCATCTTCTGCTGACGTTTCTGAGCGACGCGCCTCTTCATAAGTAGAAATACCTTGCTGAGCGACTTCCGAAATAGTCAAGCTTAGCTCTTCTGCGGCGGTCGCAATCAGGTTAGCTTTATCAGCTTGTGCAGAGGCACCAGAAACGATGTCTTGACTGATTGATGATAGCTCACCTGTCACCGATTGAACTTGGTTCGTCACAGAAGAGATTGAACCCAATAGGTCGACCAAAGATTTCTGCATCTGGTTAATCGAAGTAGCGAGATCGGCTAGTTCATCGCCAGAATCATCAACAATATCTCCAGCGGTAAGGTCGCCATTTGCCACGCGTCGCGCAACTTGTTCAACACGAGTTAGACGGTTAGTGATGGAGCTAGATAATACAAACGCAATCACACAACCAAACACAATCGCAATGGCAGACAACACCATGATGGTGCGTTCGATGGTGGTAAACGAATCGGTTAATACAAGCAGCGATTGTTCTGTATCGGCACGCTCACTTGCAGACGCTTGGTCCAGTAAGTTTTCAACCGGGATTAGATTGCTCTCATATAAGGAGCGAAGCTGCTGGATATTCGATAACAGCGCAGACTCATCGTTGATCATAGGTACAAGCTTAGATTCAAACTCTTGAGTAAAGCGCCCCATCAGGTCTTCAATTCGCTCAATACGGCGATGGTCTTCTGAACCTCGACTCTCTAAACGTTTTGCTTCTTTAATAGCCTGAGCAAATTCATTCTTGTTGGTTCGATAATCATTAAGCGCATTGTCGGCCTGAGTAATCGCACCAAGTGCATCGCGATAAACATCCCCAGCCTCATCTATCAATACAAGGTAGGTCACCGTTCCCGGGACATCATCCATCCTAATTTCATCAGCGCTCTTGTGAGCTCCAATGACTTCTATCCATACAATACCGACTAACGTGACAAGCACCGCCAATATAGAGCCAAACCCAGCGTACAACTTCTTCCTAACTGACAATTTCACACAACACCTACTTAAATAAAATACAGCTCAATCAGCTATTACTTTTCATTATATCGGCTACCAGACCAATAACTTTAAGTATTTATTTTTCTTTGATAATTAAGTTGGTAGCATAAAAAAACGGGAGCCAATGGCTCCCGTTTCTTAACTTACTTTAACTCGCGGATTGTAGCTTCTAAGAGCTATGGTTTCTTAGAGCTATAGCTTCTTAGACCTATAGCTTCTCAGAACTATAACTTCTTAGAGATAAGCGCAGAGCCAGCAATGATACCAATACCTAGTAGCATGATTGCACCTTTACCGCTGTCGAAGCCAGAAGAGATACCCATGAACGCTACGATAGCGATAGCTACTGGGATGATGTACTTAACAAGTGTGTACCATAGACCGAATAGTGGGAAAGATACTTCACCGTCGTTAGTGATTTCTTTCTCTAGGTCAGCACGGTTTAGTCTCCAACCAGCGAAGATACATACCAACATACCGCCAACTGCTAGGAAGATTTTATCCGTTAGTAAGTCGAAGATATCGAATGCACCAGTACCAAACAGTGTTGGACCGAAGCCGCCAAGTGATAGAGAAGCGAAGATACATAGAATCGCCATAACTACACTTGCAGACAGTACTGCAGTCACACGCTTCATGCCTTTCTCATCGATTAGGTACGAAACCACCACTTCAAGTAGAGATACTGAAGAAGTCAGTGCCGCAACACTTAGACCAACGAAGAACATTAGAGCAAATAGCAGACCAACTACGCCGCCCATTTCAGCGAATAGCTGAGGAACAACAACGAATACTAGACCAGGACCCGCGGCAGGCTCCATGCCGAATGCGAACATTGCAGGGAACATAGCTACACCAGCTAGGATAGCAACGCCTGTATCCATCGCCGTAACCATAGCTGTAGTTTGAACTAGGTTCTCTTTCTTCTTAAGGTAAGAACCGTAAGTCAACATACAACCCATACCAAGAGATAGTGAGAAGAATGCTTGACCTAGTGCAGCTAGAATTACACCGCTGTCTACTTTAGAGAAATCAGGGCTGAATAGGAATTCAAGACCAGCCATCGCGCCCGGAAGCATTAGACCTTTGATTGATACCACGATAAGGATAATGAAAAGAAGTGGCATCAGAATCTTACCCGCTTTCTCAATACCACCAGAAATACCCTTCATAACGATGACGACGTTAAGTAGTAGGTATAGGCCCATCCACATAAGTGGTTGAACTGGGTTTGAGATAAAGCCACCGAAGCTGTCACCGATTGCTTCAGGTGCGTCTAGTAGACCACCAGCAATTTTACCGATGTATGCGATAGACCAGCCACCTACTACAGGGTAGAAACCCATGATAAGTAAACCACTGACTACGCCGATAACACCAGCGAACGTCCAACGACGGTCAGTCGATTTAAATGCACCTACCGCTGATTTTTGCGTATGACGGCCAATCGCAAATTCAGTCAGCATGACACTGAAACCGATGAAGATTACAAAAAACAGGTAAATTGCAACGAATGCACCGCCGCCACTTTCGCCTGCTGTGTAAGGGAATTTCCAAATGTTACCTAGACCAACAGCAGAACCTGCTGCAGCCATTACGAATCCTAACTTCGAACCCCAGGTATCGCGGGGTGTTGTGGTTGTATTACTAGTAGCCACGTGTACTCCAAACTTTTGTGTTGTGTGATGTTGTGTTTTGCTTTGGGTGGCGTCTTTAAAAGATAAGGTGTATAAAAAAATTTACACACTTAAAAGATTTGATTGACGCTCGTTGTATGGCAAGTAAACCAGTTTAAGAATAAAATTGGAAGTCCGAACCGTACATATTTCGTTACCAATGTAAATTTTTATGGTTAAATGCCGTCTTTTTATACAAAACAATCGTTTTCGTCTTAAGTTAACCAAAACTTAACAACTATAACCTGTTTACAGCTTTTGCTCTATTTTGTAAATAGTTGATTCCTTAAATTCCCATATCCTCAAAATAGCATTACTATCTAAGTGTCTCTTTTTTCGAGTATTCAATGTGGAAAAGCTCTACCATTTTTTAACTTTAGCTTCCGTTGCTTTGTACTGGGTTCTCGTCGCCGGTGTGACCTTTCGTGTCGTACTAAAACGACGCTCTGTCAGCGTTTCTCTCGCGTGGTTGATGGTTATCTACATTATCCCGATTGTTGGCGTGGCCTGTTACTTCCTTTTCGGCGAGCTAAACCTAGGTAGAAAGCGGGCTGAGCGCGCACATCGCATGTTTACTCCGTTCGGTGATTGGTTCCGCCAATTAAATGATTGTCAGGTTCACCTTCCAGGTAAAGTTGGATCCCCAATCCACAAGATTGATGAGCTTTGTAATAATCGAATGGGTATACCTGCACTTAGTGGAAACACACTTTCACTGCAAGCTTCACCCAATGAGATCCTACACGCAATTATCGAAGATATAGAAAACGCACAAACCAGTATCAAAATGGTTTTCTACATTTGGCATCCTGGTGGTCTAACCGACTCCGTAGCCTCTGCACTGATTCGAGCGGCCAAACGTGGCGTCGATGTTAAGGTTTTACTCGATTCAGCAGGTAGTCCACGCTTTTTCAAAAGCCATTGGCGTTCAATGATGAAAGACGCTGGTGTGCAAGTTGTGCAAGCATTAGAAGTAAGCCCATGGCGTATTTTCTTACGTCGCCTTGATTTAAGACAGCACCGTAAGATCATCGTCATTGATGAATCCATCGCCTATACCGGTTCAATGAACATGGTGGATCCGGCGCATTTCAAACAGAGTTCAGGCGTTGGTCAATGGATCGACGTAATGGTCCGAGTCACTGGGCCAACCGTTAACGTACTTTCGGCTATTCATGGTTGGGATTGGGAAGTAGAAACAGGCGAACGCATTCTTCCTGATTTACCTGAATGCCCGATTGAAGAAATAATGACGCACCATCCGGTTCAGGTCGTTCCGTCAGGTCCTGGTATGCCGGAATATTTGATCCTACAAGTTCTGACTATTGCCATTAATCAAGCCAATCGTTCTGTGCGCATCACTACACCTTATTTTGTACCGAGTGCCGACTTGTTAGAAACGCTAAAAATGACAGCACAAAGGGGCGTAAACGTCGAACTGATCATTCCACACAACAACGATTCATTGATGGTTAAATGGGCTTCTCGTGCTTTCTATACAGAGTTACTTGAAGCTGGCGTTAAGATTTACGAATTTTACGGTGGCCTTCTTCACACCAAATCGGTAGTGATTGATGAAGAGTTTTGCTTAATCGGAACGGTCAATATCGACATGCGCAGCCTTTGGCTAAACTTCGAAGTGACACTAGCCGTTGATGACGTGCACTTCACCAAGCAACTGTTTGATTTGCAGCAATCCTATATTGAATCATCTCATCCAGTGGAATTGGAGCAATGGGAGCAGAGAAATTTACGTAACCGCTTCTTCGAACGATTGTTCTATTTGTTCAATCCACTGCTGTAATCCAATCAATGGACCCACTGCGACTCATATCTCTCTGCTTATCAGATTTTTGACCTTTCACGATAAACGACGTGAAAGGTTAAAAAGCGAAAGAAAAGCATAAAAACTCCCCCTCTGCTCTTGCTTTGAATGCTATTGGCATGTTTTAAATAGGACATAACCGATTGATAAGGAATTCACAGCATGTCCGAGAACAAAACCACTAAACTGATCACTGCAGGTCGTGATAAGAAGTGGACCAATGGTGTCGTTAACCCACCAGTACAGCGCGCTTCTACTGTCGTGTTCAACTCAGTAGAAGAAAAGCGTAAAGCTACGATTAATCGCGCTAATAAAACGCTTTTTTACGGACGCCGTGGAACCAACACTCACTTCGCTTTCCAAGATGCCATGGTTGAAGTCGAGGGCGGCGCAGGCTGTGCACTTTACCCTTGTGGTACTGCGGCCATTTCAAATGCCATTCTTTCTTTTGTAGAAACAGGCGATCATATTCTGATGGTCGACACCTGCTACGAACCGACGCGTGATTTCTGTGACACCATCATGAAGAAGATGGGTGTAGAGACGACCTACTACGAGCCAACGATCGGTGAAGGCATCCAAGACCTTATTAAGCCAAACACTAAGGTGCTGTTTACCGAATCTCCTGGGTCAGTCACCATGGAAGTGCAAGACATTCCAACGCTAGCGCGTATTGCTCATGAACACGACATCATCGTGATGCTCGATAACACATGGGCTGCTGGTGTGAACTTCTCACCGTTTGATTTTGGCGTTGATATCTCGATTCAAGCTGCGACCAAATACATTGTTGGTCACTCTGATGTGATGTTAGGTACGGCTGTTGCCAACGAGAAGTGTTGGGATCAACTAAGAGAACAGAGCTATTTGATGGGGCAATGTGTATCACCAGATGACGCTTACCTTGCCCTTCGTGGTATTCGTACTCTTGACGTTCGACTACGCCAACATGCAGAGAGCAGCTTGAAAGTCGCAAAATGGCTGGAGACTCGACCTGAGGTTGATCATGTTCGTCACCCTGCCATAGAGTCTTGCCCAGGCCATGAATTCTTCAAACGAGATTTCACTGGTGGTAATGGCTTGTTCTCTTTCGTGCTGAAGAACTCAAATACAAAAGCGACCACAGCGCTGCTTGATGGTATGACGCACTTTAGTATGGGTTACTCATGGGGTGGTTTTGAAAGCTTGATTTTAGCGAACGAACCGAACAGCTTTGATAGCCTAAGAACAGTAGCGAACCCTAACTTCGCTGGAACCTTGGTACGTGTTCATATCGGCTTAGAAGACGTTGACGATCTGATTGCGGACCTAGAGGCAGGATTGGAGCGTTACAACGCGCTCGTTTAATTTAAAGCGTTAGCAGACTCAGACCAAAAAGGCAGGATATTCCTGCCTTTTTTAGATTAGCGCATTAGACACATCGCTTTAAAAAGCTACTGAACGTCAAAGCACGCCCAATTGAAAATTTCAGAGCGGTGTTCATTGAACAAGTACAAAGACTGCTCCTTAACTGCAATAGCGTAATCAATCGTCACCCCTTTATACTCACTATATTCATTGTTAATAATTGGATCATGGAAAGGGGTCGCCGTTCTCACATCTATAATGCTCATCGACAAATTATTCCCATCAAGCTCATAGTGCCCGAAATACAGATTTTCCATAGTACTCTCCTTACCGTCTTGCTCTGTAATCGTCACAAACTCTCTCATGCTAAAGGTATGGTCAGATTGAAAAGTAAGGCTTATACGCTCATAAAGCGATTGATATGGTTGGAATGCCTGAGATAAAAAATCAGTTTTAATCGTTTTGCAATGCCATCGAGTGCCCGCTAATACGTTCTGTTCTGGCAAAAAACTTGCAGCAGTAATTACCACCAAAATGAGTAAACCAATTAGTCGCAAAAGTAACTCCTCTTCTTCATATACTGAGCAAAGGAATCAAAAGACGACTCTATATTGAAAACCGAAGCACTATAATTCAGAGCCTCACCATCTTTCCTTTGAATCAACATGTATAACGCGTCATCTTCGGGTTGGTCGACTGATGGGTAAATACGGACAAAAACATCAACGTTACAGTGGCTCGGTATCACAGCTGTAAGCTTTTGAGTGACCGCAGGCAACGAATAGGAGTCATTATGAGCAATATGGAAGAAGTAGTGGTTGGTATTGTCGGTGTAACTGTCACGGTATTCCGCTTTATCAATAAAATAAGGCAGAGGCGTGTAGTAGGTTTGGAAAAGGTTGAACGCCGTTACTGCGACACAAACCAAAGCGAGCAAATAACCGGCTTTAGCGAGGTGTCTATTAGACACAACATTTTCCTGTTCTTGCTTAACTGCACTCTGATCTAGATGTGAGTCACTAGGTAGCTCGGAAGAAACAACTTTCGCAGAATCTGCATCAATCAATACTTCATTTATTGTTAACGGGTCTTGGGTTATTTCTTGGGACATTTCTTGGGACAAAGGTACGTTTTGCTTCAACGTAGAATCGGCAAGCGAGACATCTAGTTCGTAGACTTCTTTACTCGCTTGAGAAGGCACCTCTTCAGTTACTGTGGACCGGCTCAACTCGTCGATTTCAAGAGAATAACCGGTCTTACTAACGGTACGAATCGTCGCGCAACCACAAGTTACCCTAGACAGTGTTTTTCGAATCTTTGAGATAACGTTAGTCAGCGCTTGCTCTGAAACAATTACATTACCCCAACACCTATCAAATATCAGACCTCGCTCGATGCACTCACCAGCATTTTCAAGCAAGAATAGAAACACCTTACCTTCTAACGGCGCAATTGTTTCTACGTGGCCATCTTCACGCACAAACTGCCTAAGCAAGGGATCATAACTAGCATCACATATTTGGTAGATTTGTTGTTTCACTATCGTCTTCTAGGTTTGAATTCGGTCGCATATGATATTGAATAGTTTACAAATGACCAGTAAATTTTCCAATTCTCACGCAATTATTTCGCGACGAGAAATAACACTTTTATTTGTGTGGACAACCTTCTAGATGATCATTAACCATACCTGTCGCTTGCATAAACGCGTAACAGATTGTTTCCCCTACAAACTTAAAGCCTCTCTTCTTCAAAAACTTACTCATCGCTTTAGATTGCTCGGTAGAAGCGGGAACTTGAGACATCTCAGTCCAGTTGTTCTCTATCACCTTGTTATCGACAAATTGCCATAAAGCATTTGATAAAGAGCCAAACTCTTTCTGGAGTTCAAGCGTTGCTCGAGCATTACCGTATACAGAGGCGATCTTGCCCTTATGCTTAACCACATCGAAGTTTTCAATGATATGAGGCACGTTGTCTTCGTTCATCGCTGCAAGCTTATTGAGATCATAGTTATCAAACGCAGCACGATAGCCTTCGCGCTTTTTAAGGATAGTAATCCAGCTAAGACCAGCCTGAGCGCCTTCTAAAGTAATGAACTCAAAAAGAACTTGGTCATCATAAACAGGCACGCCCCACTCTGCATCGTGGTACTCCCTTTCAAGCTCATGTTTAAGCGCCCATGCACACGTTCTATCCACTGTATTCGCTTCCATTTCGATAGTCTCTTTTAGTAATCGTACATAAAAATAATGCCCCAAATAGGGGCATTATTTCAAAGGTTAGTTGACGTTAAGCCACTTCAATTTTATGGAATAAACGATACAGTACAGGTACTACGATTAGCGTGAGTACAGTCGCAAAGCCTAAACCAAACATAATGGTTACTGCCATCGGCTTGAAGAAGATGTCAGGCAGTAACGGGATCATACCTAGAATCGTTGTAATCGCTGCCATGCATACTGGGCGAACACGACTCAATGCAGCATCAACTACCGCAACATAAGGGTCTTTACCTGATTTCATTTCAATCTCAATTTGATCAAGTAATACGATACCGTTCTTAAGTAGCATCCCGGATAAACTCAAGAAGCCTAGCAATGCCATAAAGCCAAATGGTGTATTCAAGGCTAATAAGCCCGTCGTTACCCCGATTAGCGCTAATGGAACCGTTAGCCAAACAATCAGCGGCTCTTTGACCGAGTTGAACAAGAACACGGTAATCAAGAACATGAACAGGTAACCCATCGGCATAGTGGTAAACAGTGACGCTTGTGCATCAGCAGATGACTCATATTCACCCCCCCACTCCAACGAATAACCCGGAGGCATCTCAATCGCTTCAATTTGTGGCTGTAAGCGTTTCTGTAACGTCGAAGCCGTTTCTTCACCCAATAGGTCGTTGTCGGCCATTACCGTCAGCATGCGCTTACGGTTCTTACGGATGATAAGTGGATCTTCCCATTCCAATTCGTAGCCAAGCGTCACTTGCTGCAACGGAATATATTCGCTTAATGCCGGGCTCCAAATCTTCATACCTTCGATGTTGCGAATATCAACTCGCTCATCTTCAGGTAAACGAGCCACAATAGGCATCAGCGTAGTACCATCACGATACACACCAATCGACTTACCAGAGAAAGACATCGCTAGGAAATCATCAACGTCAGACTTGGTAATACCATAACGACGCGCTTGGCTTTCATTGAACTGAGGCTCTAAGACCTTAGTTCTTTCACGCCAATCATGACGAACGTTAAACGCTCCGTCATCGGCACGCATGATGTCCATAACTTGAGCTGCGATTGAACGTAGCACGGTTGGATCTGAACCGACGATTCGAGCCTCAATTTTCGCACCGCCACCAGGACCTAATTCAATTTGCTTAAGTTTGTAATCAATTTCTGGGAACTGACTGTCAACGTGTTCACGGAAGCGACGCATCAGCCCCTCAAGCACCTGATAATCTTTCACACGAACCGTGATTTCGCCATACGCGCTATAACTCTTCTCGGGTGAGTAGGTCAACATGAAACGCTGCAGACCTTTACCGGCCGTGGTCGTGATATGTTCAACTTCACTTTGTTCCGACAACCAACTCTCAAGCACTCTCAACTTGGTATTAGTTGCTCGAATATCAGTACCTTCTGGCATCCAAACGTCCACTTGGAACATCGGAGTAGTCGAAGACGGGAAGAATGCTTGTTTCACAAAGCCAAAAC
Organism: Vibrio sp. QJM3NY_39; assembly: GCF_057785895.1. Taxonomy (NCBI): domain Bacteria; kingdom Pseudomonadati; phylum Pseudomonadota; class Gammaproteobacteria; order Vibrionales; family Vibrionaceae; genus Vibrio; species Vibrio sp. QJM3NY_39. The sequence continues at coordinate 2,290,598 of NZ_CM173505.1, forward strand.
CGTACACACTCGCACCTAAACCAATCACCAGAACGATCATGGTTAGCCACGCGCGTTTCATACAGAACTCAAGGAAGTTTTTATAGATAACAAAAACCATCCCGTTGTATGGGTCTTTGCCTTCGTTATCGGGATCAACCTTCTGTCCTCTGAAGAAGATATCGGCAAAAAACGGCGTGATCGAGATGGCAGTAAACCAACTCAGCATCAATGAAATCAATAGCACGGTGAACAAGGTGCCACAGTATTCGCCCGTTGAATCTTCAGACAAACCAATTGGAGCAAACGCGGTGACCGCAATCACCGTTGCGCCAAGCAATGGCCATTTAGTTTGGGTCACGATATCAGTGGCGGCCTGCATCCGGGTTCGCCCCTTCTGCGTGCCGATCAATATCCCCTCCACCACCACAATGGCATTATCCACCAGCATCCCTAAGGCAATAACCAACGCGCCCAGTGAAATACGTTGAAGATCGATTTTGAAGTACTGCATGAAAATAAAGGTGCCGAATACGGTCAATAGCAGTATCAAACCAATCAACAGACCCGATCGTACTCCCATGAAGAACAGTAACACCACGATTACGATCGCAACCGCCTGTCCTAAACTCACTACAAATCCGCTTACCGACTTGTTCACCTCTTTAGGTTGGTTATAAACCTCGGAGATGTCGATACCGACGGGTTGTTGATATTTAAGCTCGGCGAGTCTTCGATCAAAGTCTTCACCCACTGCGACCACGTTCACGCCTTGCGCAAAAGAGACACCCAGGTTAAGCGCGAGTTCGCCGTTATAACCAATGATGTTACTCGGTACCTCAACGTAACCACGAGTTACATTCGCCACATCTTTTAAATAGATAAGCCCTTGAGCGCCACCTTCCGTAAGAATCAAATCACCAAGCTGTTCAACGTTTTGGAACTCACCGGTTGGATGGATTCGAATATATTCATCACCAATCCTTACCGCTCCTGCACTGGATACAATATTTTGAGTCGATAAAAGGTTAAATACCGTGCTTGGAGACAGACCCAGAGAGCTTATCCGTTTCATCGATATCTCAATGAACACTTGTTCTTGTTGTTGGCCGGAAACGGAGACTTTACTGACCCCATCAACCAACTCTAGCTCTCGCCTTAGGTAATCAATGTAATCCAGCAACTCTTTGTAGCTATAGCCATCCCCCGTCACCGCCAGCAAAATACCGTAAACGTCGCCGAAATCATCGATGACTTGAGGATCATTGACGCCGGGTGGCAGTTCAACCTTGAGATCATTCACTTTTCGGCGAAGTTCATCCCATATTTGCGGAAGATCATCTGGGCCGTAGTTGTTCTTCATCGTCACCGTTACCTGTGATAGGCCGCGGCTAGAGATAGAGTTCACTTCGTCCACATAGGTAAGTTGTTGAATCGCTTTTTCTAGCGGGTAAGTAACTTCTTCTTCGACTTGTTGAGGTGTGGCCCCTGGGTAAGAGGTCACAACCATCGCATCTTTGATGGTAAAGGCAGGATCTTCTAAACGACCCAAGCCGAAAAAGGCAGAGACACCACCAATAAGAAAGATCAGAGATAGCATCCAGCTAATGACTTTGTTACGTATAAAGTAAGAAGCAACACCTGTGATCTGATCATCACCTTGTTGATCGTCATTTTGGGGCTTGTTATTTACTTCACTCATTGTTCGTCTCCTGAGACAATACTTCCACTGTCATCCCATCTCGCAATCGCGATATGCCTGCAACAACGACATGCTGCCCCATTTCCAATCCTTTCATGACCTGCAATGTTTTCTGATTTGCTTTTCCTAATACGACTTGCTGTTTCGAGACGGTATTGTCGTCATTGAGCACCCATACATAAGAGTTCTGACGCGTTAAATCATCGCCATCCGCATTAAACACAGCTTCGATTGGGATAAGTACCCCAGCTTTTAACTCCAAGCCGATATCTCGCCCATTTGACGTCACCTCAACGGCCATACCATCCAGAATCAAATCATCTTCCGGCATAGGTAGAGCAAGCGTAACCGTGAACGTGCCCGTGCTTGGGTCAGGTTCAGTGGTGAACTCCTTAATAGCCGCTGTGTATTCATTGCCACTTGGCACTCTAACCACAGCCTCAACGTTCGATAACAGTTGTTCACTCGGTTGGTTGACGTAGATTTGGTCAGGCAGCTGAATAACAACCTCAACATCTTCGACACTGTGGATATTTACCACTTGTTGGCCTACCTGAATATTTTCATATTGGTCGACACTGACACGAGAAATGATCCCATCAACAGGGGCACGAAGCTTAGTGAACGACAAGCGCAGTTTTGCGAGTTCCAGCTCGGCATAAGCGATCTGGCGTTGAGCAGCAATTTCATCAAACTGTGACTTCGCCAATAAACCTTTCTTCACTAGCGGACTTGAACGTCTGTATTGACTGTTAATTACCGTGTAACGCGCCTGAGCATTGTCGACATCCAGTTGATAATCGGTAGGGTCAAGCTCTGCAATGATGTCTCCTTGTGAAACACGCTCACCTTCTTTCACATCAAGCTTATTGATTTCACCAGCGACTCGAAAGCTGAGGTGAGCCTTCTCGGCAGCGTTTGCAACCGCAGGGAAATAGAGTTTGTCGCTAAAGTCGATGACTGAAATCTCGATAGCTTTAACCAAGGGTGTGTTATTCACTTCTACAACTTGTTTATCTTCACAAGCCGTAAGTAAAGCCAAACACGACAGTCCAGCGGCCACTTTAAGTGTTTTCATGTTATAGCCCCCTTTCCTTGATCCACTCTCGAACTTTAACGCCCGGTTCAAGACCATTAACACCAGAAGTTACGATGCGATCACCATCGTTCAACCCTGAAACAATATGGCGTTTTTCATCGATGATGATTGCGACATTTTCAACAATACCGTCGTTATTCACGCGCCACACAGAGACATCATCCCCATCAGTCATCATTGCTGATGTGGGAATTTTTGTGGCGGCCGCTAACGCTGAAACTAAATGAACCGTGCCTGACATACCCGGCAAAATACCAACATCGGTTGGTCTCTCCATTACCATGGTGACCTTGTACGACCCGGTTTTGGGATCCGCTTCGGTATCCACTTCTTGGAATGCTAAAGCGTAGGAGCTACCCGGGAAAGCATCAAAAACCATGGTTGCATCCGTCTCAAACCCTGAAGAAAAGCGCGTGATAAGTTGGTCGGGTAATAAGAATACGACTTTGAGGATTTGATTAGTTTGAATATTCATCACGCCTTGTTTGGCAGCGATATATTCATGGTTTTCAGCAGGAATGATGGAGATAGTACCATCGTAAGGCGCAACCAAGGTGGTATAACGTAGGTTGGCTTTTGCTTGGTTAAGCACCGCTTTAGCAGAATTATGATTAGCTTTCGCTTGGTCGAAGTCTTGCTCAGATACGACGCGATCTTTGCGCAACTTAATTGAACGTTGGTATTGAACATCGGCAAGCTTAAAGTTGGCTCTCGCTTGCTTCTCTAACAACTGATATTCGTCAGGATTAAGCGTTGCAAGCCCATCACCTTTGGTAACCTGTTGACCAGATGTGACATCGATAGTCTGAAGTAGCCCTGGAACACGAAATGCCAGTACTGCTTTGTCACCCGCTTCTGTGGTGGCAGGAAAGCTACGTTCAAAGGCATTACTACCGACGGAGACAGTGAAGAGTTTGGCGGGTCTAGAATCAGGTTCAGGTACGGGAGGAAGCTCCTTACCACACCCAGACAACCCAGCTAAGGCTGTCAATAGGACAACGGAGGCTCTATACATTAGTGATCATCCATAACTATAAATATTTTTATAACATAGATTAATCACATGTAACTTACCAGTTATCGTAAGATTTATTTAGACAAAATTATTAAAAAAAATAACGGCTTGGAATAAATTTCCCTAAACCGTTATCTAATGTTTTTCAGGTTTACCACTACATGTTCTTAAATGCGCGATCGACTTTGAAAGTATCCGAAGTCACATAAGCTTCCATATTGCGGACACTGGTCTCTAATTTCTGGAAATCACCCTCTAAAGTGCCCAATAACGACTCTGCGGTTTGCCCTTTTTCCCAAGGTTTTTGCTTCAGCGTGTGCTCTTGTTTGGCTTTCATCTGATCGACATACTGAGGTGGTTGTTTTTCAAGCATAAATGTCAAAGCTAAATACGCTAATAACACCAAAAAGCTACCACCAAGCAGTGCCGCCGAGATAACCAAGATGCGAACCAACCACACTTCCAAGCCAAAATAGTTCGCTAACCCTGCACACACGCCAGACAGCTTACCGTTAATAGGGTCGCGATACAGTTCTCTACTCATAGTTTCGTCTCCAGTTAGGTGACTCCGCATCCAGTATCTTTTCCAGTGTTTTCACTCGATCTTGCATCGATTCAGCTTGAGCAGAAAGCTTGTGCAAACGCTGAAGATCCGTTTCTGAAAGACCATTGCTGGATTTCTTCTTGCTACGGTAATGTAAGAACAACCATAGCGGTGCCACGAAGATTAAAAAGACAATCAGTGGGCCTGCAATTAGAAATGTTGACATAGACAACTCCTAAATTATTTATCGCGGTTTTCAACTTGTTGCTTCAGTTTCGCCAGCTCTTTTTCAATTTCATCTTGAGCTTGTAACTCTGCAAACTCTTGGTCTAACGATTTTGCGTTACCTGTTTTCGCGTAAACGTCCGCTTCGGCTTCTAATTCATCCACTTTACGCGAGAATTGCTCAAACTTCGCCATTGCTTCGTTGGTTTTGCTTGAATGCAGATGTTTTTGAACATCACGACGATTGCTCGCAGCATTATTACGAATCATCAATGCTTGCTGCTTTGCGCGAGTTTCTACGATTTTAGTTTCGAGCTTACCAATCTCACTGGTCAGCTTTTCGATGGTTTCGTGAACCAAGGTTTGCTCTGTGTGAAGGCTTTTGATGATATCTTCAAGTTTTTGCTTTTCGATTAGTGCCGCTCTAGCTAAGTCTTCACGTTGTTTAGTCAGTGCTAGTGTCGCTTTGTTTTGCCAATCTAGAATCTGAGTTTCGATAGCTTCAACTTTACGTGCTAACTCTTTTTTATCTGCGATAGCTTTAGCGGAGTTAGTGCGAACCTCAACCAGCGTATCTTCCATTTCTTGGATAATCAGGCGAATCATCTTTTCAGGATCTTCAGCCTTGTCTAAAAGTGCACTGATGTTCGAATTTACAATGTCTGCAAAGCGAGAAAAAATACCCATGAGGAACTCCTTAATTACAATGATGGCAAATGTGCTTTAAAGCGTTATTCGATTTCTCAATCCACTTGCTCAAAAATTTACGTTTGTTGTTAAACCTACCATAATTAATCCAAGTAGCGTGCCAACTTTTAAGCCCTTTATTATCAGACACTTACAATAAAATGGTAATTAAACCGAACCATGCTATGATGAATTTAGCCAAGTATTGGTATTTTTCACCACTACGACTCTTATACTTAAGCTATTTACATGACGTGACCTAAATAAAGCTCTCTAAATCACATCCATCGGCGCTCAAATCGCACAAGGACCCGCTATGCAGCAGAACCTCATTGGTGAATCACCCAGTTTTCTCTCCGTTTTAGATAAAGTATCTCAACTCGCACCAATCGAAAGACCGATCCTGATCATTGGAGAGCGTGGTACGGGTAAAGAGCTCATAGCTCAAAGGCTGCATTACCTTTCAAGGCGATGGGATCAGCCGTTGATCTCACTTAATTGCTCAACGCTCAGTGAAGGTTTGATTGATTCTGAGTTGTTTGGTCATGAGTCTGGTTCCTTTACTGGTTCAAAAGGTCGTCATCAGGGTCGATTTGAAAGAGCGGAAGGTGGAACACTGTTTCTTGATGAGCTCGCGACCACGCCCCTAGCCGTTCAAGAGAAGCTATTGCGCGTTATTGAATACGGGCAGTATGAACGTGTCGGCGGACAAAAAGCTTTAAGTGCCAACGTAAGACTGGTTTGCGCCACCAACGCTGACTTGCCAGACATGGCATTAAGGGGCGAATTCAGAGCTGACTTATTGGACAGGCTAGCGTTTGACGTGATTACTATTCCCCCTCTTCGAGAGCGAAAAGAAGACATCACGCTGCTGGCGGAATACTACGCCATTAAGATGTGCCGTGAATTAGAATTGGAGTTGTTTGTTGGCTTTGCTCCGTCTGCCGTTGAGGCGCTGCTGGATTATTCATGGCCAGGGAATGTGCGAGAACTCAAGAACGTTATTGAGCGCGCAGTCTACCAGCACGGTAAAGACCCATATCCTATTGAATCTTTGGTGTTTAACCCATTCAAACCCGCATGGAAAATAGATCAAGATTCCACGCATGAAATTGGCAATGCGCCGTCCAACAGCCATACTTCATCAGAGAGCTCGTTTTCTTTGCCACTTGATTACAAAGCATGGCAAGAACAACAAGACATCAAGCTGCTCAATCAAGCCCTAAAGCAAAGCAAGTACAACCAGAAACAAGCAGCAGAATTACTTGGATTAACCTACAACCAATTACGTGGAATGGTGAGGAAGTACGCGATTGTCGGACAAGCTAACGATAAATAACTGTCAGCACTTGATTATTATTTGGAGCCGAATAAATAAAATGTTAAATTGTCCGGATCTTGAGGTTCCTCTAACGCCTCGTTTCGAAAAGTATTTCTTTTTATGAAAGCACTAATAAGACTATCACTGAGCATCTGCACGCTGAGCTTTTTAGCTGGATGTGGTGAGAGTGTGAATCACGAGCAAATCCGTGAAAAAGGCTTCATTTATTGCGGCCAAGGTAATCCTAGTACTTTCAACCCACAACTGGTTGATAGTGGCATTACCTCAGAATCGCTGAGCCCTCAAATTTTCGATACACTGCTCACTCTTGATCCAATGACTTATCGACCAAAACAGAACTTGGCAACAAGCTGGTCTGTCGATGAATCGGGTACAGAGTACACTTTCAAACTGCGCCCTAATGTTGCGTTTCAAACCACAGACTGGTTTACCCCAACTCGCAGTATGAATGCACAAGATGTGGTCTTTAGTTTTGAGCGAATCATTGACAGTTCAAACCCATTTCATTATGTAGGCGGCGGCCTATACCCATGGTTTGCTGGTATCGACTTCCAAAACCTGATCGTCAATATCACTGCGGTTGATGACCTAACAGTGAAATTCCAATTAAGTCGCCCAGACAATTCATTCCTCAACAATATCGCCACCAGCTATGCGGTCATTCACTCTAAAGAATATGCCAATAAACTCATTGCTACGGATGAAAAGAATGAAATAGACTCCAAGCCCGTTGGCACCGGTCCTTTCTACTTGGATGAATACCAAATCAATGATCTAGTTCGCTTGAAAAAGAACAAGCACTATTGGAAGGGTGACGTAGAAATGGACCAAGTTGTGTTTGATACTTCACAACGTGGGACAGGGACTCTTGCCAAGCTACTTCGTAGTGAGTGTGATGTATTGAACTCACCGATTTCTAGTCAGATTCCTATTATTCAAGCACATGAAGAGTTGAAGATTTCCGCCACGCCTGCGGTTAATGTCTCTTTCATCGCACTGAACACCGAGCACCCTGCACTGCGTGACTCACGAGTGCGCAAAGCGCTGAACTTAGCTATCAATCGTCAGAACATTCTTGATTCTGTGTACTACGGTACAGGTACAAAAGCCTACACCTTACTTCCCCCTACTTCTTGGGCTTATCAAAAAGACAGTGTTCAAGTTCGCTATGACCGCAACTACGCAGTTGCGCTTCTTAAAGAAGCCGGGGTAGAACCTGGGCTAGAGCTTTCAATGTGGGTGCCATTAGAGCCAAGAGCCTACAATCCGAGCCCAAGGAAAACGGCAGAATTAATCCAAGCAAATTTAGCTGATATTGGTATCGAACTTAAGCTCTATACCGACGACCGATTTGATCGTACGCAGCTGTCATCCATTTCCTCAACAGACTTGTTGCTCACAGGTTGGATCGGCAATACGGGCGACCCGGACAACTTCTTACGTCCGCTTCTTTCATGTAGCTCAGGACGAGCAGGATTAAACGTCTCTATGTGGTGTAATTCAGACTTTGATTTCCTTCTCGACTTAGCATTAGAGATCAATCAACAAAGGCACCGTGTGAACTTGTATCGACAAGCCCAAAACATTCTCAATGAAGAAGTTCCTGTGATTCCTCTCGCTCATGGCGTGCAATTCCGCGTACACGATCGTTCGCTAAGTGGCTTTAAGCAGAGCCCGTTCAATGCTCAACCTTTTGATCAAGTCAGAAGAGAGGTGCAGTGATGTTTTGGTATACATTAAGACGTGTAAACTTATTCATTATTACACTGGGGATCCTGACGTTAGTGGGGTTCGCTCTGCTTCGACTAGACCAAACCTCACCTTGGGCGATTCAAGATTTTTGGCCCGGTTGGCTTAGCTACATCACAGAATTATCGACACTGAACTTTGGCTTGAGCAAACACGGAGCGCCTATCATCGATGAGCTTGTCGTGGTATTCCCTGCAACGTTAGAACTGTGTTTCTTTGCTTTTGTGCTTGCGTTGTTTATCGGCATCCCTTTCGGCACTATTGCTGGCATGAGACAGGGCAAGTTTGTCGATACCACCATATCGTTTACTTCAATGGCTGGTTACTCTGCACCTATATTTTGGGTCGCACTACTGATGATCATGGTGTTCTCTTTACACTTTGAAATGTTTCCAGTGGGCGGCAGATACGATCTACTTTACGAAATTGAACACGTGACTGGTTTCGCCATCATTGATGCCTTTTTCGCTGAAGGTAAATACCGAGCACACGCACTGCAAAGTGTCATCGAGCATATGGCGTTGCCTTGTCTAGTTTTGGCACTGGCCCCAACGACTCAAGTTATCCGGTTGATGAGAGCATCCGTTGCTGAAGTGATGACGCAAAACTACATCCGCGCGGCGCGAATTAAAGGTCTATCTACCAGAGAGATCGTGATGCAACACGTGTTAAGAAATGCGATACCACCGATTATTCCTAAGGTCGGCGTTCAACTATCAAGTATGTTAACGCTCGCTATTATTACCGAGTCTATCTTTAACTGGCCGGGTATTGGCCGCTGGTTATTGGATGCTTTATCTAATCAAGATTACGTTTCAATTCAAGCGGGCGTGATCGTGGTAGCAACCTTGGTTTTGACCGCAAACATTCTGTCCGATCTATTGGGCGCGATGGTCAATCCACTGGTAAGGAAGGAATGGTATGCTAACAAATAACGTCTACCAAGAAGAGCAGATTCCAACCCAGTTCGAGCGTTTCTGGCGCAGCTTCCGAGGCAATAATCTCGCTATGTTTGGACTGTGGTGTTTGGCCTTAATCATTCTAATCACCGTCACTTCACCATGGCTAGCTCCGCATGATGCTCAAGAACAAACGGGACACCTGTTAACCCCACCCTCTTGGGATCCCTCAGGAACAGTTGAGTATTTCTTAGGTACCGATGACTTAGGCCGAGATATTCTTTCTCGTCTGATTATCGGCTCTCAGCTGACGTTTGGTGCCGCGGTTGTGATTACCTTTATCGCAGCAGTCATTGGTTGCCTGATTGGCGTACTTGCGGGGATGACTCGTGGATTACTATCAAGCACGCTAAACCACCTGCTTGATACCGTTATGTCGATTCCGTCTCTGTTACTGGCCATTATCTTCGTGGCGTTTCTTGGTTTTGGCGAGTTTAATATCTTGCTTGCCTTATGTTTAGCATTGATTCCACGCTTTATTCGTTCGGTATACATTGCCGTGCACGCTGAGGTAGAAAAAGACTATATTTTGGCTTCTCGCCTCGATGGTGCGAACGACTTCTACCTTTTATGGAATTCAATCCTTCCTAATATTCTTACCGTGGTGGCACTTGAAATTACTCTGGCATTGTCAGTCGCCATTCTTGATATCACGGCTTTGGGTTTCTTAGGGCTTGGCGCTCAAGCACCAAGTACCGAATGGGGCTCAATCTTGGGTGACTCTGTAGAGCTGATTTACCTCGCACCATGGACAGTAACCCTACCCGGTTTAGCCATTATGTTTACAGTGATCGTGATTAACCTCGTCGGTGAAGGTGTTCGCCAAGCGCTAAATGCAGGAATCGAATAATGCCTTTACTTGATATTCGACATCTAACCATCGAGATTGAGACCCCTCAAGGGATGGTTAAAGCCGTTGACAGAATGAGTCTTACCCTCAATGAAGGGGAAATTCGCGGCTTAGTAGGTGAATCAGGCTCAGGCAAGAGCTTGGTTGCAAAAGCGATCGTTGGGGTTTGTAAAGAAAACTGGAAAGTATCTGCCGACCGAATGCGCCTTGGCAATATCGACCTCCTGCAACTGACACCCAAAGAACGACGCCGAGTTATTGCTCGTGATATCGCGATGATCTTTCAAGAGCCATCCTCCTGTCTTGATCCATCTGAAAAAGTGGGCCATCAACTGATTGAAGCGATTCCTTCTTATTCGTTTGAAGGTCGGTGGTGGCAGAGATTCAAATGGCGTAAGAAGCAGGCCATCGCTCTACTGCACAAAGTCGGTATTAAAGATCACTCTCGTCTTATGGACAGTTACTCTTATGAGTTGACCGATGGTGAGTGTCAAAAAGTTATGATCGCCATGGCGATCGCAGCCAAACCAAAAGTCTTGATCGCTGATGAACCAACCAACGATCTAGATCCGATTACACAGTCTCAAATATTGCGTCTGTTGAGTCGTATGAATCAGATCAATAACACGACCATCGTGCTGATCGGCCATGACTTAACCACCATTACCCAATGGGCAACTCGCATTACCGTTATGTACTGTGGTCAGTCTGTGGAATCAGCGGATACGCAGAAGCTGTTAGATGCACCTAAACACCCATATACCGTCGCTCTACTGAAAGCGATACCTGACTTTAACGACTGGATTCCTCATAAAGAGAAGCTACAGTCTTTGCCAGGTTCAATCCCTCCGTTGCAGCACCTTCCTATTGGTTGTCGACTAGGACCACGTTGCCCATATGCGCAAAGGCAATGTGTTGAGATTCCTTATACCAAACGAATCAAAAACCATAAGTTCAATTGTCACTTCCCTCTTAATATGGAGAAGAAAAAGAAATCATGAGTGCATTATTAGAAGTCATTGATTTATCTAAAGACTTTACGACTCGCTCTGGTCTTTTCCGTAAAAAGATTCATCATGCAGTGAAACCAGTGAGCTTTTCGCTTGAGGCGGGACAGACGATTGGTTTTATCGGTCAGAATGGTTCAGGAAAGTCGACATTAGCAAGAATGCTAGCAGGCATGGTAGATCCAACTTCGGGCGAGATTCGTGTGAACGGTGAAAAGCTAGAGCACAAGGACTACTCGACTCGCTGTAAGCTGATTCGAATGATCTTCCAAGATCCGAACACCTCGCTTAACCCGCGCATTCAGATTGGTCGAATTCTTGAAGGTCCATTAAAGCGAAACACCAATATGCCACCAGAAGCCCGTATGCGTCGTGTGAAAGACACCCTATTACGTGTGGGTCTACTACCGGAACATGCTTACTTTTACCCACAGATGCTGGCGGCAGGCCAGAAACAGAGAGTTTGTTTGGCTCGTGCCTTGATTCTTCAACCATCGATCATCGTTGCTGATGAAGCGTTGAATGGTTTGGACATGGCAATGCGCTCTCAAATCATCAATTTGTTCTTAGAGCTACAAGAAGAGATGGGTGTGTCCTTCGTCTACGTATCTCAACACCTTGGTATTGTTAAGCACATCACCGACAAAATCATCGTCATGCACGAAGGTAATGTGGTTGAGAGTGGGGAAACGGATCAAGTGCTGACCAACCCAACTCACCAAATCACCCAAAGATTGGTTGAGAGCCATTTCTCCAAAGCGCCGAACCACTAATCTCGAATCACGCTACATTCAACAGAGGGGAAAACTATGTTAAGAATAGCTTCAATGCTTCCCCTCTTGTTGGCGCTGTTTTCCTTTAACGCAGCAAGCACACCGCTCACTTGGTTAGATAGAAGCTTCGTCGAAACTGCCTTTTATAACGTCGCACTTCAACACGAATATTCCCAAGGCAACAAGCCACTAGCCAAATGGAAACAACCGATCAAGATTTGGATCGATCATCGAGTGGGTGATGAAGAACTGCATCAAGAGCTCACAGAGCTTCATATCCGACACTTATCCGAAGTCACTCAGCACCCGATAACAATCGTCAACAAAGAGTCTGAAGCGAACGTAAAATGGATATACACGCGGCAAAGTCAGTGGGTATCTGAGGCGAAATCGGTGCTCAAACTCAAATCAACTCAGCATCTAAACAACGCTATTTGCACGGCGGGTTATCGAACTAATTCTAAAGGTGAGATTGTTTACGCTGGGATTGTTATTCCCGTTGATCAAGCAAGATCTCGAGGTAAGCTCGTCGCCTGTATCGTGGAAGAAATCACACAGGTTCTAGGCCTGCCCAATGATTCAGATAAAGCCTACCCTTCTATTTTTAATGACCATACGCCAGAAGACTTATTGTCACCCTTAGATGTAGTGCTACTAAAGCTACTGTATGAGCCGGAATTGAAAGCTGGAATGACAAAATCTGAAGTAAAACCTATTGTTCGAAAGATACTAAAGCAATACAGCGAAACTGGCGTGCTCCAACAAGCTTCAAAAGCCGCGCAGCAAGCACCGTTGTATCAGTTAATTGGGTACTAATGGAATAACTGGCTACGAACAGAAATATTGAATACTAACGGAATGATCGAGTACTAACGGAATAACTAACCACGAACAGGAATATTGAGGGCTAACGGAAGAATTGAGTACTAACGGAAATAGGTAGGGACGTTACTTTGTTTGTCTGAACAGCTTAGATGAGAAAATAGAATGATAGCGCTGCCTAAAAAAAGGCAACGCTGACTTACCATGTAACGATATAACACTGTTACGAAAGCACTAGCGCTTAGCAGCTTGCTTTTTCAATTCGAAGTCGAATTCATCCGGGAACAAGATAACACCTTCTTCCTGTTCGTTCGGGAACACAACCACTGCAAGCTCGTCGTCTTCTAGACCGTTAGTCCAACGGCTGTGCCATTTGTTCAACGAGATAGACTCAGCTTTACACTCAGACCAATCACCCGTAGCCCAAGATTCAGCAAACTCTTGATTTGGCCATACTGGAACACAGTCTTCATCTTCTGTGTTCAGCATTACACAACCGTGTTCATCGGTTAAGATCCATACTTCACGGTTCGCTACGATTTCTTTCACACAGTACTTTAGGCGTTGCTCACCCGTATACTTATTGATTTCAGCGATTTTTTTATCGTCTAGCTGTGTAGTCATCTTAATTTCCTACTTTAGTCAGTAACTTTGCTCTTAAAGCTATTTTATGCCGAGAGCTTTTAACTTCAAACATTTTCGATGAAGAAGAAAATCCACTTCAAAGAAAAACGCCTGCTAAATTAGCAGGCGTTTATAATTAAGCGACTTGATTAAACAAGCTCACCCTGTAACCAAGGCCAGCCTTGCTTCTTACGGCTTAATGTATTTTCCATCATTAATACGCCGTCTTTCTCGTGCTTAACCAGTTTATCAGCCCACTCGCCTTTGTATAGAAGGTGAGTTTGCGCAGTAGTGATGTCTGTTAGCATTACCGCAGCAAATGCTAGACCGTCTTTCTCACAACGTTCTTCAAGATCCGCTTCTAGCGCTTCAATCATGCCATCTACTTGCTCAAGAGTCGCAAGCTCAACTTGACCAACAACAACATCACGACCGTTGAATGGGTAGCCTTTAAGGTCTTTTTCTACTAGTTGTGCAGCAGATAGGCCTTCGATGTTTGTCTTAGCGATTAGAAGCGCTTTGATAAATGCATCAATGTCAGTCACGCCAGCGATTTCAGCAAGCTCAGCAACAGCGTCTTTGTCTTTTTGAGTACATGTTGGAGAAGCAAAACCAACCGTGTCTGAAAGAATTGCAGACATCATCAGTTTAGCGATTTGTTGAGAGATAGAGTGACCTTCAATCTTGAACATGTTGAAAAGTAAAGTATTTGTACAACCAACAGGCCAGATCCAAGCTTCCATAGGGTTAACTGTCATCGCGTCACCTAAACGGTGGTGATCGACAATACCTACGATCTCAGCTTCAGCAACATCGTCCGGTGCTTGTGCTAGATCTGAGTAGTCTACTAGCCAGATTTTTTCACCAGCAACAGAAGTACGAAGTTCTGGCTTTTCAGCACCAGCGACTTCAAGAATGTGTTGAGTTTCGCGGTTGATCTCGCCTTGGCGAATTGGTGTCGCTTCCTCGCCACGAGCTTTAAGAAGCTCTGTTGCAACTAACGCACTACAAATACTGTCACTATCAGGGTTTTTGTGACCAACAACTAAAATCATGTTTCTTCCTATTACACTAACAATTATGACTCTACCTTTAGAGCCTCTCTTTATTAGCCATACTTTACCTCATTTTTTCAGGTTGGTCATGTTTCGTAGGTTTAGCCAATGGTAACAATAGATAAAAAAACAACAAATGCAATTGATAATTATTATCATTCGTATATATTTATCTTAAGCCACTAATTTTGAGTAACACCTATGGATCGACTAGTCTCTTTTTTGCCAAGCAGTAGCGCTGCGAAAACAACTCAGTTTTCAATGTCCTTTAAGCGCCTGCTTTTACCTATCTCACTTGCAGCTTTAGTTATGGCACCTGCCACGCGAGAATTGACGGTCACTACCTTGTCAGACGCCTTTTGGGCCGTGTCTTGTTATGTTGCTTTGACCTTAGCGATTTACCACGGGTTAAGCCTGTATATCAACAAAGATAACGTATTCAACAAGCTCGTCCATCAATCCCGTTCAAACCAAGTTGTATTCGCTGCACTTATGGGGGCGCTACCCGGCTGTGGCGGTGCGATCGTGGTGACCACACAATTTATCTCGGGCAAACTCGGATTCGGCGCAGTTGTTGCTGTGCTCGTCTCAACCATGGGTGATGCGGCCTTCCTGCTCATTGCAAGCGAACCCAAGACTGGTTTAGCCATGATGGCGATGGGCGTCATCGTCGGAACTGCGTCAGGTCGAATCATTAACTTGTTTCACGCAGACGACTTCTTACTCCCAAAAAAAGCAGAAAAAAATCAAGCGGTTAGCAGCTGTTCTTCTCAATCTCAAGACAAAGAAGCAGTATCGAAAAAAGCGATCAACCTACAAGGCTATCTCTGGTCTGTACTCATTATTCCAGGTGCTGCGGTTGCCCTACTTGGCTCTTTTCAAGTGGATGTGAATGAGTTGCTCGCTTTGCCCAAAATGTCGATGGAATGGGCAGGCACTATTTTGCTGATTAGCTCGATGTTTCTATGGGGTCTCACCCGTGAAATTGAAGATTACAAATCAGCCGTCAGTGAAGACGAGAAATGTGTAGGCTCTCATCCACTACAAAAAACGGCTCAAGATACTAACTTCGTTACTGCATGGGTGGTGGTTGCTTTTCTTTTCTTCGAATTTGGCTCTGTGATAGCAAATGTCGATTTTGCGACGCTATTCTCAAGCTGGGGCATGATGCTCCCCCTGGCAGGAGTGTTGATGGGCTTGCTACCGGGGTGTGGTCCGCAGTTGCTGGTCACTAGCCTGTATCTTTCTGGTGCTCTGCCACTGTCAGCTCAGGTAGGTAACGCAATTTCTAATGACGGTGATGCGCTATTCCCTGCGATTGCGATGGCACCGAAAGCCGCTCTTGTCGCGACCTTGTATTCCAGTGTGCCCGCTTTGATTTGTGCATACGGTTACTGGTTTATGTTCGAACTTTAGGCTTACGTTCGAAGCTTAGGTTTGCAATTGAAGCTTAAGTTTATATCCGAGGCTTAAGCTTTTATTCAAGGTTTTAGCTTTACTCCATAGGCTTCTGTAAGGTCGGTACTTTATATCGACCTTTTTGTTTCCGTCTGCCTAAGTACTTACAACAGGTTCTTTGTACATTCTCTTCCTGCTTCATGCTTCATGCTTCATGCTTCTACAGCCTACCTCAAACAGCACGTTACAGCCTGCCTCCAAAACGCTCTTCTGGCGCTGTTACAATGCTTAATTAGAAACCCCCAACACGAACACCAGAAAAACAAAAAGCCCCTGTAAGAATCCTTACAGGGGCTTTAATTTAAGCTTTAATCTTGGTTCTTAAGTACAAGACTTAAGAAACTTCGATTGGGCCACCGAATGAAGTTACTGGAGGCAGTTTGCCTTGGAACTTCTCGAAGTTAACCAAACATGTGTTTGCTGAAGTCGCTTGAGCAAGTTCAGACGTACCGATGTCTTGAGTTAGTGTGTTTGGATCGCCGTATGTATCTAGCGCACCCACTTTCTCGTTGATCGGGCCGTACCAAGCACCTTCTTCGATACGAACAACACCAGGAGCGTAGCTATCCATTAGAACAGCACCTGCTAGTAGTTGACCACGGTCATTGAACACACGTACTACATCGCCATCTTTGATGCCTTTCTTCTTAGCATCGACTGGGTTGATGTAGATAGGCTCACGGCCTTGTACCGCGTAAGTCGCACGCCACTCTTCAGATTCACACATCTGAGAGTGAAGACGCTTGTCTGGGTGACAAGATTGTAGCCAGTACGGGTGTTTGTCAGAGCCTGGACCACCATGTGAACGTTCAGATTTCTCGAACCACATTGGGTGTTCTTGACAGTGCTCGTAACCCATGTTGCCAACAGTACGGCTTGTGATTTCGATGAAACCAGAAGGTGTACCTAATGCATTGATCTCTGGGTCTTCACGGAATGAAGCGTGGCGAGTCCATGGCTTACCTTTACCGAAGTCTAGGAAACCTTTTTCCCAGAACTCAGCAAACTCAGGCATTTCGAAGCTGCCTTCATTTGAAGCGCGACATTCGTCGTACAGTGATTTAACCCACTGCATTTCGTCCATACCACGCGTGTAATCGTCGTAACGGCCCCAACGCTTAGTTAGGCTAGACATGATCTCGAAGTCAGTCTTAGACTGGAACAGAGGATCCACTAGCTTATGCATTGCGATCAAACCACGGCCAGAGTACGCACCGTAGCCATCAATATCGTTACGTTCCCACTGAGTACATGCTGGAAGCACGATATCAGAGTGACGACAAGTTGCAGTCCAAGCGAAATCAACAGCCACTACAGTTTGTAGACTCTTGAATGCTTTACGCATCTTGTTGCGATCTTGGTGGTGGTGCCACGGGTTGTTACCACTGAATACCATCATCTTAATGTCTGGTAGCGTTACAGTAGAACCGTTCGCTTTGATCTTCTTACCTGGTTCAAGCAAGCTATCAACCCAACGAGCTACTGGAATTACGCGGCTATAACCGTTGTAATCTGTATTCGTGTGTTTAGGTGATTGACCTTGGTCGATGTTCAACGGGAAAGAACCCGGAGCAGCGAAACCAGTTGAAGATACACCGATACCTGAGTAGTGGTGACCGTAAGAGATACCACCGCCCGGAAGACCAATTTGGCCAACCATTGCTGCGATAACTGCACACATCCAGTAAGGCTGTTCACCGTGCTCTTGACGTTGGATACTCCAACCAACAAGAATCTGCGTACGACCGTTAACCAGCATCTTAGCGAATTCACGGATAGAGTCCGCGCTTGCGCCACAGATAGCCGAAGCCCACTCTGGTGTCTTCTCAACTTTATCTTTCGTTTCACCTTGAACGTACTTGATGAAGTCTTCAAAACCTAGACAGTAAGTTTCGATGAACTTCTTGTCGTATAGGTCTTCGTTGTAAAGAACGTGAGCAACACCAAGCATGAACGCCACATCAGTTTGTGGGTTGATGTACATCTGCTCGTTTTCTAGGTAACGGCCTGTTTTGTTTTGAACAGGGTCAACAGAAACAACGTTGATCTCTTTCTTAGCAACTTTCTCTTTCAGCTGTTCTAGGTATGCGAACGACTCGTGAGTCTCACATGTCCAACCTACTTGAAGGTTTTTAACTGGATCGTTACCCCAAAGAACAATGTTGTCACTGTTTTCTAGGATAAGTTCCCAAGATGTACCTTGTGCGTAAACTTCAGTCGAACCTAGCACGTAAGGCATGATCGTTTGACCAGCACCTGTTGAGTAGTCACCGATTTTCTTCACAGAGTAACCGTGAAGTGCCATTGCACGTTGCATGTGGTTAGTACAGCTATGGAACTGACCCGTTTGTCTCCAACCAGTTTGACCTGTGTGAAGCGCCCATGGACCGTAATCTTTCTGTACGCGCTCTAGTTCGCGGTAAACAAGGTCTAGTGCCTCATCCCAAGTCACACGAATAAAGCGGTTGTTACCACGCGTGTCTGCGCTGTATTTATGCTTCTTCAACCAATCTAGGCGAACCATAGGGTAACGCACACGTGATGGACTGTAGATAATACCTTTAATACCTTTCAACATCTCAGTTGGGTGTTGATCGATTTCTAAAGGTTTAATTTCTTGCACTTTACCCGCGTAAACGCGAGCTCGGAATGCACCCCAGTGAGAGCCAGAGACTTTCCACGCGCCGTCTGTTTCTGCAGCAGACGCTGATGCCGACGCCAATAAGCTTGGACCGATAACCGATGCCGCACTTGTAGTAGCGACACCTTTCAGGAAACTTCTTCTTGTAATTGCCATTGTGTTACTCCAATTGACGTCTTATTAGTGATGGCCTTCAGAAAAATCTGATGAGTGCTTCTGTAGATACTTAAGAACAAGTGCTTCTGTATCTGTATCGAAGTTAACGAACGCAATCATACCATCTAGCATGCCTACCCAACCGTTGGCGCTGAAGTGAGCTTCATCTGGCTGTGAGTGACACGTTGAACAGTTAGATTGGTACGCTTGACCCGCTGCGTTCCAGATTGGATCGAAGTTATCAACCATAGACTCTTTCTTCATCCAAAGTGCTAGGTTAACTTCTTCCCATGGAAGGCCAGTAAGCTCATCTTCTTTCTTCTCACCAACAGTGATAACGTCACTTTGAGATACTTCTTTCGTCAAGATTGCAGTCGAGATGTTCATACCGAAGTCTTCTTGGATTACACGTCCGAAGCCTTTCGCTTTACGCCAACCGTCGATTTGAATCTTGATCATATCGCCTTTTTCGTCGATAACCGCAACTTTACTTGCAGGGCTTAGTAGACCCGCTTCAACTGTTGCTGTTTCATCTGTGTACATTGGTAGGTGACGAATAGAGATCACGTCAGAACCATTTGCGTAAGATGTGCTGCTTGCTACATTTTCTAGCTCGCCAACAATACCGCTCGCTGATGCCATATCTAATGGAAGGTTGTGAGCAATACCTTTGTGACAGTCAACACAGCTTTGATCACGCTCTGCCGCGTTCTTCATCTGGATACGCGCTGTTGGGCGCATGTTTTCGAAATCCATTGAATCGTAGTTGTGGCAGTTTTTACACTCTAGAGATTTGTTCGAAGAGAAACGATCCCATTCGTGTTTAGCCAGTTCGATACGACGAGCTTCGAATTTCTCAGGCGTATCTAGGTCACCAAATACTTGAGCGAATACTTCTTTAGATGCTTGCATCTTACGAGCAATTTTTGCTGTCCATTCATGTGGAACGTGACAGTCAGGACAAGTAGCACGTACACCAGAAGTGTTTTTCCAGTGAACCGTTTCTTGTAGTTCTACGTATACGTTGTCACGCATGGTGTGACAGCTTACACAGAACTCTTCTGTATTTGTATGTTCTAGCGCTGTATTAAAACCGCCCCAGAAAATAACACCGGCGATAAAGCCACCCATGGTTAGTACACCAAGACTGATGTGTACTGCTGGGCGAGTCATTGTGCGCCATAATTTAACTAAAAATGATTTCATGTTTAGCTCTCTTAAAAATTAGTTCTAATAAAAATGTGATAGCAAGAGGGCATTACATGCCGCCGTGTGCACCTGGAGGACCTAATACAAACACTTGCAGTGCCCAAACTAGAAAGCCGTAGCCTCCTACAAAAGCCACACTTAATATTGGAAAGAGAACCACTGCAATGAAGAGGAATGACTTCCACTCCAACGAGCGTTTTTCGCCAGTTTCAATTTTATTAACATCACTCATACATTTTGCCTATTTTGTATTTAGTAATTTCGAGTAGCTCATTCTAAGGAGCTAAAGTTCTTGAGTATCTAACAACAAATTTTAGACCATACACAAAGTAGGGTTCAATCAAATCTCCTGTTATATCCCTTGCTAATCAATACTTTTTTGAGGTCATCCAAACTTGTTTTTAGTTAAACAAAGTTATTAAAAAGTATTAACAAATGTGAAGAATTAAGTATATTTCACAAATGTTAAAAACCAACATTTGCGCAACCAAATTGTAACCAATTTTAACGTTTTACCTACTAAGTAGTAGCCAAAAAACCCTCAAATAACCATTATTTTGTACTTTGAATGTTAAATAATTGAGCCTTTTTTGAGTTCGACAGGTCTGACGCTGAAATGCATCATTTGGCACTTTCAGATATGATAGAAGCCTTATTAAAAGGAAGCATTATGCAAGACGTTATTGATATATCTTGGTGGCAATTATTGTTTTTCAGTTCACTTCTCTTGCTGCCAATTGTAATCAACCACAAGCTAAAACTTGGCCTTGGAAAAGAGGCTTCTATCAGCATCATTCGCATGACTGTTCAGCTATTTCTGGTTGGCCTCTACCTAGAATACCTTTTCACTTTGAATAGCTTGTGGGTCAATTTACTGTGGTTATTTACGATGATTATCGTTGGGGCAAGCTCAATTGTTGAAAAGTCCAAGTTACCCCGAAACCTCTTGTTAGTCCCTGTGGCTGTGAGCCTAACGGTAACCTGTGTACCCATTGTCTTGTTCATCTGCTTATTTATCATTAAACCAACACCGGTTTTTAACGCTCAGTACCTTATCCCGATCGCAGGGATGTTATTGGGTAATAGCTTAAGCAGTAATATAGTGGCATTGCAGAACCTGTTTGGTGCTTTTGAAACACAGAAATCAGAATATGAAGCAGCAATCGCGTTAGGCGCGTCTCCTACTTATGCTGCAGCGCCTTTTGTGCGTAATGCTATACAGAAAGCGATGTCTCCTATTATGGCCTCAATGGCAACCACAGGCTTAGTAACGCTACCGGGGATGATGACAGGACAAATCTTAGGGGGAGCTTCACCAATGATCGCAATTAAGTATCAACTAATGATCATGTTGGCTATTTTCGTGATGATGAGTAGTTCATTGGCGCTCGCACTTCACCTTTCTTTAAAGACTTCTTTGACCAAAGAAGGGCGAGTTCTCGCTCAAATACAGCCTTCAAAATAACCTCCCGACTCCTCTTAGATCTGGTTACTCACTGAATTTGATACAGGTTATCCACAGAAATTGTGGATAACCAAATCAATATAGATCCTTTTTTGTCCATTTCGGCTCGAGCAAAGATCATCGCCATTGATCCTTGGGTGATTTCAAAGACATATACACACGAGCAGAACTGCGTTGTTAAGCGTTCAGATGATAATTTAAGAAATCAACGAGTAAGTTTTCCACAAATAAAAAACGGCCTGCAATGCAGGCCGTCTTGTAAATGTCATAAGTCAGTTCAATGTTTTCACTGAGCTTTAACTAATCTTGTCACGCAAGCTTTGTTGATCCGCCATCTTTATCAATCGCGTAAATAAATCAACCAATACCACATGCCAACAAAGATACCGCCGCCAATGATGTTACCGATAGTAACAGGCAGCAAGTTGTTCATCAGAAAGTCCATCATGTTTAGGTCAACATAGTCTGCCGGATTAGCCCCTGTCATTGTCCAGAATTCAGCTGGAGCAAATGTTTTTATACCGATAGCTAAAGGGACTTGGAACATATTCGCAATACAGTGCTCAAAGCCCGATGATACAAACATCGCGACAGGTAAAATCAGTACTGCAATTTTGTCAGTCAATGTTCGTCCACTAAACGTCATCCATACCGCAATACAAACCAATACGTTACACATGATGCCAAGCGCGACCGCTTGGATAAAACCATGGTGCATTTTGTGCTGAGAGATGGCCATCGCATTCAAACCCACTTGCCCATGGTCGAACATGTACTGTTTAGTCAGAAGCATGCATGCCACTAGCAATAAAGCACCAATAAGGTTACCGATATAAACGGTCGCCCAGTTCTTTACTAGGGTTCCCCAGCTAATCTTGCCACTTGCGCGAGCAACAAGAGTGAGCACCGAACTGGTAAACAGTTCGCCGCCAGTAACAACAACGAGGATTAAGCCCAAGCTAAATGCAAGGCCACCTAGGACGCGAGTAATACCCCAAGGTAAATCACCAGCGCCAGTGGTTACAATTGTGTAGAACACAAACGCAATGCCGATATGTATGCCAGCTGAAATCGCTAGGAGAAAAGATTTGGTTGGATCTTTGGTTGCTTTACCTACGCCAATATCTGCAGCGCGCTCAGCCATTTGTGGCGGTAATAATGAGTCAAATTGGTTCAGATTCATGATGATTTACATTTTGAAACATGTTGTCGGGAGCGAGATAATCCTCTCTTTCATTTCTGAATTCAAGAGCTATTTGGGACTCAAAATACCTCCCACAACCTTGTGGAAAGGAAATAGCCCAAGTTATTCAAAATTCATACAACTTTAGTAGTAAAAAGAAAACTATGCTGAATGAAAGGTTATCAACTTAAAAAATGGCACACTTATAAATATCAATAAGTTACGAAAGAAAGCAAAGGAATAACGTACACTATAATGACTCACAGATCGCTGTTGCCTCTAGATTTTGATATAGATCAACAGAACGTAAAAAAGCGCCCTTAGGCGCTTTTAACTGAATCACAAATAAAGAAATTAGTGATGCTAAACCGAAGGTTCAATCACTTCTTCTGATGATTGTTCTAGAGCAGAGCCCTCTAGATTCGATCCAGTACTCAAAGGGATTACATCAGAATCACTTTCATTGGCAACTTTACCACCTAGATTTCTCAAACTGTCCACTAGCTCTTCTAAACTCTTAATATGCGCATCACTCTTGGTAATCTGCTCATCTAGAAGATTGCTATGCTTAGTCGCCTCAGACAATTGTTGCGCCTGCTTCTGATTATCACTCTCTAGCTTAGCGAGTTGTTCAGTCAAAGTTTCAATTTCTGACTTTAATGACGCTGTCATATCTAAGCTTTTTAACGCTTTCACACTCGATACAATTTTCTGAGATTGCTGACGCAACCCAACATCTCGGTAATCTTCATCATTAACTACTTGTGAAATGCTCAACAACTGATTCTCTGCATTCAAAACCGACTGTTCGAATTTGTCGCCTTTTACGCTCGCTAGCACTTTGACTTCATGAGCGACACTGCGCACGTGGTTCAACTCAAACTCCGCAGCGTGGACCGCATCTTCAATGATCGACTTTTCACGAGGACTGGCTTTGACTTGGCTTTCTGCCAAAGCAATTTGAGATGCTGCTTTAGCAAACGTCAGTGGAGCAACGTCATCAAAATCTTCATCTTCCAAGAACTCTAACTCGTCCTTCAATGGTTCGATGTATTTCTTATGTGCCACTTTAACTTCCAATAAGCGAGCATTATTAAGAAACTCCACCTGTGCTTCTTGAGCGTCTTCAAGCTCATCGACCAGCACATACTCAAACAACTCGCTGTATTCTGAATACAAGCGTTTGTAGCTCGAGGTAAACATGGTATCTGCGCCAAGGAACTTGAGGTAATCCATTTGCACAATCGAATCCGCTAGTACTCGGTCAGCCTTCTTCTTTAGCACTAATATCGAGTCATAGTTTGATTTGATCAACGCAATTTTTTCATCAAAAGCTTCAGCGTAAGTCAGGCTCGAAAAAATTGAATAACTCTTGGTGAGCCGAGTTTCGTCTTTCAGTAAATCCGCATAAATGCTTTCAGCGTCGTCCCAAGCGTCTAATAGTTCATTGTAATTCTCTGGAGCATAGAGAGACAACTGAGCGTGGTCTGCGAGCTTAGCCTCCCATTCGGAGTAAACGCTTTGGACAGACTGAAATGAACGGACCTCGATTGTAGATTGGTTATTGTTGTTTGTGGTTTGGTTCGCGTCTGTCTGCTCTGAAGGTGTACTCTGACACCCTGCGATAGCAAATAGCATACTGATCATTAATGCTACTTTGTTCGCTCTCACTTATGCATATCCTTTTTATACAATATTCGCTCAATGCAAATTATTTCTAGTCACAATATATTACAACCGCTTAGCAATAAACATCACTGATGATTTAAGTGGATGCAAATCACCCAATATAACCAAAATAAACTCATCACTCGATGATTAATCAATCAATTTGGTATCACTTATCAATTCTCTTTATTTGCTATTGCCTGAGCCGTGAATGCGCACTAAGGTGAAGGTAGAGAACGTTATGAATATATAGGTTAATTATGAAGTACAACGCTGAAAACATTGCTGATTTAAACCTCCTTCTTCAATTTGATGTAAGTAGTGCCGCTACTGGAATTAAAGTTCATCAAGAGGCAGCTCAAGAAACTCAAGACGCTGTTAAGCGCCTATTCGAAAAGAACCTTTGTACTCAGCCAGACGGCGGTTACCTAACAGATGAAGGTATACAGATGGCAGAGCGCGCAGACAAACTACTTCGCGTACTAAACTAAATCTCCATTGTTCCAGTAAAAACTCCACTCGCCTCGGCCGTGGAGTTTTTTCATTTTTGGGCAAAGGTTTGTTAGGCTTATTGTAAATTCGTCATTTGCAGTTGTGAGGAACACATGGCTTCTATATTTATTGTTGGTGCAGGATGGGTCGGTGCACCTTTATCTAAACATCTAGAAAAACATGGTAACCAAGTGGTGGTCACAAAAACGACCCGAGCGGGTGCAGACACCATTGGTAACAAACGTATCCCATGTGAAGTTTTCAGCTTTGACTCATCGGAGCCTGAGCATACTATCGGCCAACTCTATTCACTGTTACTCGAAAATAATGCAGAGATCGTCATTGGTAGCTTCCCTCCCGGCTTTAGAAAAGGTGCGGGACAAGAATATGCTGAATACTGGCAACAGCTAACCAATGCTTGTCAGAAAGCCAATGTCAAAAAGCTGATCATGGTTAGCTCGACTACGGTCTACCCGACCAAGCCAGGGATCTTATACGAGCAAGATGCCTCATTAGCGATTTCTACGTCGAGCGATGAACAAGCCAACTCATTTTCGGACAATGCACGCGTGATGCTACAAGCAGAACAGTGCATCATTGATTCCGGTATCGACTACACCATCCTTCGCTTCAGTGGGTTAATCGGCCCTAGCCGCCACCCATCTAGGTTTGCAAGTAAATTGAAACAGGTCAGCACTCAAGCTCCTGCCAACATGCTTCATCTTGACGACGCGATTGGCGCGGTCAACTTCGCTATCAACCAACTGCATAACGAAGTGGTTAATGTTACGACCCCGAACACGGTGAGTAAGGCGGAATTTTATGCCGCTGCACTGAAAAGCGCCAACAGCAGTGAGCCGCTGCCCCTCGTGGTCGATACACCAGACAAGCTGATCTCTTCGAAAAAGATTCTCGACTTGGGTTACTCGTTTAAATTTGAATCCACGCTGGACGCTCTTTATGACTAATCAATCCATAGCTAAGCAATCTGTAACAAATAACTCAAGGATTAAGCTACATCGTTCGATCGACATCCTTTGGAACTTCATGTCTATGGGCCACAAGGTTACGCCTTCAGATTGCATCTTTGTGCTGTGCAGTAATGATACTCGTGTCGCTGAATACGCTGCCGAGTTATATCATCAAAAAATTGCTCCATACATCGTTTTTTCTGGTGGTGTGGGACGTTTTACAGAAGGAAGCTTTGAGCGTTCAGAAGCAGAAACTTTCGCTTCTATCGCACAAGATTGTGGTGTACCAGGTTCTGCAATTATCATAGAGAAACACGCAACCAATACTGGGGAAAATGTACGATTCACCCACGAGCTGCTGACTGAGCAAGGGTTGTCACCGAAAAAACTAACCTTAGTACAGAAGCCCTTTATGGAGAAACGCACCTACGCCACGTTTAGTAAACAATGGCCTGAAGAGAGTGTAGAAATTACCGTGACTTCGCAATGGCAAAATTGGGATGATTACTTTAATGAAGAGTTGCCGTTAGACATGGTTTTGGGCGCATTGATTACTGATTATGAACGAATCAAATTCTACCCAGCCCAAGGCTTTCAAATTGAGATGCCAATCCCCGATGACGTTGATCATGCCTATCAAGCCTTGAAGCAGCTTGGCTTCGAATAAATCAAAAGCTCCACTTCGAATAAAGCAAAGGCGCGACTTGGAATAAAGCAAAAACACAGGCTCAATAAACAAAAACGGTGACACTTGGTCACCGTTTTTCGTTTTAGCAAGCTGAACTCTGAGATCGGCTTATTTACCTAACGCTTCTTTGTAGTGCAAACGGCAAGCTGAAACATACTGATCATTCCCGCCAATAGCCACTTGGTCACCTTCAGCAATCGCCACACCGTGCTCGTCGGTACGGATTACCATATTAGCTTTACGGCCACAGTGACAAATGGTTTTAAGCTCAACCAGTTTATCTGCCCAAGATAATAAGTAACGGCTACCTTCAAACAGTTCACCTAAAAAATCAGTACGTAAACCGTAGCAAAGTACAGGGATATGCAGTTTATCGACCACTTCTGTTAACTGGTACACCTGCTCTTTCGACAAGAACTGACACTCATCAATCAAAACGCAATGACGCTTTTCTTCTTCATTGAGTTTTTGGATTGCGTCAAACATATTGGTGTCGTTTTTAAACAGTTGAGCTTCAGATTGAAGACCAATTCGCGAGCTAACTTTACCGATACCATAGCGATCATCTAGCGCTGCAGTAAAGATCACTGGCGTCATGCCACGCTCTTGGTAGTTAAATGAAGATTGAAGAAGCGTTGTCGATTTACCCGCATTCATTGCCGAGTAATAAAAATACATCTGAGCCACAGAAATATTCCTGTTATTTAAAAGTTGAAGATAAAAGCAAAGGTGAAATTAAAGAATTTTTGCTAGAAAAAAGGGCTGAAAATCAGCCCTTTTTATAAGATTTACTTACGACGCCAAGTCGTACCTTCTGGGCCGTCTTCCAGAACAATGCCCAACTCGTTTAGCTTATCACGTGCAAGGTCGGCATTCGCCCAATCTTTCGAAGCACGAGAGTCGTTACGTAGCTTAATCAACGCTTCGATTTCAGCCACTTCGTCATCGTTGCCTGCCGCATCACCTTGCAAGAAAGCCTCTGGATCTTGATGAAGAATACCGATGATGTCTGCTAGTTCACGCATCAATGCACCTAGTGCACTTGCCTTTTCGACACTTTCAGTTTTGATGCGGTTGATTTCACGAGCCATTTCAAACAGTACTGAATAAGCTTCTGGAGTGTTGAAATCATCGTTCATCGCTGTAGAGAAACGAGTCACGTACTCTTCACCACCAGCCGGAGCTGCTGTAACGTCTAGGCCACGAAGTGATGTGTAGAGACGCTCAAGTGATGCACGAGCTTGGTTTAGGTTATCTTCGCTGTAGTTCAGTTGGCTGCGGTAGTGACCAGACATTAGGAAGTAACGTACTGTTTCTGCATCGTAATGCTGAAGCACGTCACGGATAGTGAAGAAGTTACCCAGTGACTTAGACATTTTTTCTCTGTCTACCATCACCATGCCACTGTGCATCCAAGTATTCACATACTGTGTGCCGTGTGCGCAGCAAGATTGTGCGATTTCGTTCTCGTGATGCGGGAACTGTAGATCTGAACCGCCACCGTGGATATCGAAGTGATTGCCAAGAATAGAAGAGTTCATCGCTGAACACTCGATGTGCCAACCCGGACGACCTGGACCCCATGGTGATTCCCACGTAGGTTCACCTGGCTTAGACATCTTCCAAAGAACGAAATCTAACGGACTACGTTTTGCAGAATCAACATCAACACGAGCACCCGCTTGAAGCTGATCAAGGTCTTGCTTTGAAAGCTTACCGTATTCGTCAAATTTCTTAACTTCGAACATCACGTCGCCGTTGCTTGCAACATAAGCAAAACCACGCTCAATTAACTTTTCAACAAGCTCAACGATTTCAGTGATGAATTCAGTCGCACGAGGCTCAACATCAGGGCGCTTCATGTTCAATGCATCGAAGTCCGCGTGCATTTCCCCGATCAGGCGCTCAGTCAGAGAATCACAAGACTCACCGTTTTCATTAGCGCGCTTGATGATTTTATCATCGATATCAGTGATGTTACGAACGAAGTTCAAATCGTAACCAAGGTAACGAAGGTAACGAGTTACTACATCGAAAGAAACAAACGTGCGGCCATGACCAATGTGACAGAGATCGTATATGGTTACCCCACAGACATACATGCCGACTTTGCCAGCTGTAATTGGTTTGAATTCCTCTTTCTGTCTTGTGAGTGTGTTATAAATTTTCAGCATGATCTCTATCTATATTTGTGTATTAATCAAAATAAGAGGTCAAGTATATCAATTCATGCGTTATTAGGTAATCCCCCAAAGCAGTAATTACCTCAAACAACCAAGTTAAGTTAATGATTTGGTGATTTGAAAGTCCGCCAACATGCGCTAGAATTCGAACTTCATATTAAAAAGACAGTAAGGTAACAATCATGATCATCCTTCACACAAATTTTGGTGACATCAAAGTTCAACTTAACGAAGAAAAAGCACCAGAAACAAGCGCAAACTTCCTACAGTATTGCCGTGACGGTTTTTACGACAACACGCTATTCCACCGTGTTATCGATGGTTTCATGGTTCAAGGCGGCGGCATGACTTCTGGCCTTAAAGAAAAAACAACTCGTGCAACTATCAAGAACGAAGCAAACAACGGCCTAGCGAACAAAGTTGGTACGCTAGCAATGGCTCGTACTATGGAACCGCATTCAGCGAGCTCTCAGTTCTTCATCAACGTTAACGACAACTCTTTCCTAAACTTCCGTAGCGAAAGCCTAGACGGTTGGGGCTACTGTGTATTCGCAGAAGTTGTTGAAGGCATGGACATCGTAAACAAGATCAAAGGTGTTAGCACTGGTTCTATGGGTATGCACCAAGATGTACCTCTAGAAGAAGTGATCATCACTGGTACTACAATCGAAGCTTAATTCATCGCTTTCGATTAGGGCGTATTGACCTTTTGAGCTGATTTTTGCAGCGAGTTGCTTGGGATTTATACAAGGCAGAGGCTTTGATGTGTAGCTAGCCTACATAAGAAGCCGATAACGCAGTAGAAATAACCAGCAAACGCTGCCCAAAGGGTTCGGCTAAAAGCGTTTTACTCTTTGTTGAGGGAAATTTGCTTAGAATGACTAGGCTTCCTATCCCTCGCCTCGATTAAAACGCTTTTATCTCGAACAAAATTTAACCGCCAAAGGTCAACACGCCCTAGTATTAATAATTGATGACCCGATAAAATCAGGATATAGGGAGCGAATCGCTCCCTTTTTTTAGACCTATGAAAACATATTTTATATCAGACCTGCACCTTACTCCGTCACGACAAGATATCACTGACTG
Source organism: Vibrio sp. QJM3NY_39 (assembly GCF_057785895.1). Lineage (NCBI taxonomy): Bacteria > Pseudomonadati > Pseudomonadota > Gammaproteobacteria > Vibrionales > Vibrionaceae > Vibrio > Vibrio sp. QJM3NY_39. The sequence goes on from NZ_CM173505.1 coordinate 2,320,233, forward strand.
CTTCTTAACCTTTATGAAGAAAGAAGCCGTAGAAGCTGATTCACTTTACGTGTTAGGCGACCTTTTCGAATTCTGGATTGGTGACGACGATAAGAGTGAGTTCGCGACTTCTATCCGCCAAGCGTTTATCGACTTAGTGAAAACGGGCGTACCTTGCTACTTCACACAAGGTAACCGCGACTTTTTAGTTGGTAAAAAATTTGCCAAGCAAACGGGCGTGCAACTTCTAGATGAAGTATCAACAATCGATATCTACGGACAAAAAGCGGTGGTGTTGCATGGTGATACCCTGTGTACCGAAGATGTAAAATACCTCGCCTTCCGTGAAAAAGTGCATCAACCCTGGCTGCAATGGGTCTTCAACAGAATTCCATTTTTCATCAAGAAGAAAATTGTCTCGAAGGTTCAATCTGACATCAAAGATGACAAGCAGACCAAATCCCTCGACATCATGGATGTGACACAACAGGAAGTGGAAGATGTGATGGAACGAAACAGCGTCGATCTTATGATCCACGGCCATACTCATCGCCCTGACATCCACACCTTTAACGTCAATGATTGCACTAAAACTCGTATCGTATTGGGTGATTGGTATACGCAAGGTTCAGTGCTGGTGTTCACTCCGCAAAGTTTTGAACTACAGAATCGAGAGTTTAGCAACCGCTTTTAACATCACTCTTAAACTTTCACTTTGATTATTATTATCGGTCAGACTTTCATAGAAAGTGTATGGTAATTTCTACTGAATTAGCTATTATCTCTCTACCAGAAATAAACCGAACACAGTACCAAGTTGAAATATTCATACGTAGCGCGTCAACCAATACTCGATACAGACAAGAAAACCATAGGTTACGAGTTGCTATTCAGGGATGGTCCTAAGAACACTTTCCCTGAAGTAGAGCCGGAGCTCGCTACTAGCCGTTTGCTTTCCGATCACTTTTTATCAACTCACTATAATACGTTGGGTGATAAATTGGGGTTCGTGAACTTCCCTTATGCAAGCCTAATCAACTTAGTCCCGACTCTGTTCCCCAAAGAAAGCCTCGTTGTTGAGGTTCTTGAAGACTGCGAACCAACAGACGAACTACTTGAAGCAATAAAAGCTATCTATGACGCGGGTTACACTATCGCGTTAGACGACTTTGTACCAAGCAAAGCATGGAAGCGCTTTTTACCGTACGTTTCAATTATCAAGTTTGATATCCGTTTGATCTCAATCGCGAAAGCTTCGATGTTCATGAACTCTCTCAAAGGGTTGGATATTAAGTTCCTCGCAGAAAAAGTCGAGACTTACGATGAATATCAAGAAGCAAATAGAGCAGGCTTCACCTACTTCCAAGGTTATTTCTTCAGCAAGCCGGAAATGATTCAAACTCGCGCTCTCAACCCTGCGTTTTTGACGATTGTTCAGCTGTTAAAAGAGATTGCGCACGACCCTATCGACTTTGGCGAAGTAGAACGTTTAATTACGCTAGATGTCACGCTGTCTTACAAGTTACTTGCCTACGTGAACTCCGCAGGCGGCTCAGCAACGACCATTCGTTCATTCCGCCAAGCACTTATTTTCCTTGGCGAGCAAAAGCTGCGTAAGTTCGTTTCACTGGTAGCGATTGCCTCAGCGAAAGAAGATAAGCCGGATTCACTCTATGGTTTAGCCGTGTTACGAGCACGTGAGTGTGAACTCTTAGTAGAAAAAATGAATGTAAAGGTAGAACCCGGACAAGCCTTTTTGACCGGTATGTTCTCTCTACTTGATTCACTCTTTGACCAACCGTTACAGCAAGTCTTGGACTCAGTACCAATCGATGAAGAGATCAAGCAAGCTCTGATTCAACGAAAAGGTGTGCTGGGTGCAATTTTGGCGATGGTTATCGCTTATGAGCAAGCTCGATGGGACGAAGCAACGCGCATCCGTAAACTTCTCAAGCTAAGTGAAGCGGAACTTGGTCAAGCTTACGATGAAGCGACTACTTGGGCTCAAGAGCTGTTATCACCTTCGTTGAAATAGTTCACTTCACATTGCTGCTTCAATAGAAACTAAGCTTTGGTGAGCGATCGTTTCTTGGTAAACTCCAACGCATTCATATATGGCCTCTTAATAGAGGCCATTTTTACAGGATCTGACTATGCCTTTATGCCCATGCGGTAGCAAAAATACTTACCAACAATGTTGCGAATCAGCACACCTTAACCACAGTGCAGTTGAAACACCCGAGCAATTAATGCGCTCACGTTATTCTGCACATGTACTTGGTTTAGTTGATTATGTGGTTGCTACTTACCACCCGACTTGTAATGCAGAAGCGCAGAGAGAAGGTATTGCTGAATCCATAGATAGTGATTGGGCGGGTTTAGAAGTCATCGGTACAGCCACAGGTTCACATGAGAACGAAGGCTTTGTTGAGTTTAAAGCTTACTTCAACGATGAGGCTGAGCAGTTCTGTATGCAAGAACGTTCGCGCTTTGTTCGTGAAGACTGTCTTTGGTATTACATTGATGGCACCTTCCCTGAGCAAGAAGAACGATCAGAGCCAGAGATTGACCCGCGTCTAAACCAAACGGTTGAAAGTTTTAAAATCGGCCGCAATGACCCATGTATCTGTGGTAGCGGAAAGAAATATAAGAAGTGCTGCGGGTAAGAGCTGCGTTTAAAATACTAAAATGCTGAAAGAGATTCCTGATCTCGCCTAGGCTCCTCGGAATGACGCAAAGTCAGAGGTTAGAAAAGTGGCGTAGGACTTAGAAATCTTGAAATCTTGAAATCTTGAAATCTTGAAATCTTGAAATCTTGAAAATTAAAAGGCTAAAAAGCTAAAAAGCTAAAAAGCCCCGTAAAAATGGTTGTTTACGGGGCTTTTATCTGTCTTTTACGTGGTTTTTAAAATCTAAAGAGAGCTTACTTATGGCGCTCTTTTAATTTGTTCACCACATCGTTCATCGATAAGCCTTGGTCTTGTAAAAGAACCATCAAGTGATAAATCAAGTCTGCTGATTCACACACTAATTCCGCCTTATCGCCCGACGTCGCCGCAAGCGCGACTTCAACGCCTTCTTCGCCCACTTTTTGCGAAATACGCTTGGTGCCACGGGCATATAAACTGGCAGTATAAGAAGACTCAGGGTCTGCGTCCTTGCGGGCAGCCAGTAGCTGCTCAAGCTGATGAAGCCACACCATCTGTGTTTCTTCTTGCTTGTCGCCATCCCAACACGTTGTTGTACCTGTGTGGCACGTTGGGCCAATGGGATTAACCTTAACCAGCAAGGTATCGTTGTCACAATCCAATGACATGTTTTGCAGTTGTAATACGTTACCCGACGTTTCACCTTTGGTCCAAAGGCGCTCTTTAGTGCGAGAGAAAAACGTCACTTGGCCAGTTTCACCTGTTTTCTCGAGCGCTGCTGGGTTCATGTATCCCATCATCAGCACTTGGCTCGATTGGTAATCTTGAACAATAGCCGGCACTAAGCCATCTACTTTTTCCCAATCAATACGCTCTGACAATGCGCCTACTTCTGTTTTTGATAAGCTTACGGGTTCAAAACTCATAGTCGCACCTCTACATCTTGTTGTTTCAAATACTGTTTAAGTTCACCAATATTGATGACTTGCTTGTGGAATACCGAAGCCGCAAGTGCTCCGTCCACGTTGGTTTTTTTATAGGCTTCAGCAAAGTGCTCCATCGCACCAGCGCCACCTGATGCAATCAGGGGTACATTACACACTGAACGTACCATGTTTAACTGGTCGATATCATAGCCGTTGCGAACGCCATCTTGGTTCATCATGTTTAACACAATCTCACCTGCACCACGTTTCTGTACTTCCTGCACCCAATCTTTGGTTTCCCACTTGGTTGCTTTGGTACGCGCTTCATCGCCTGTGAATTGGTAAACCTGATATTTACCCGTCTCTTTATCGAAGTATGAATCGATACCGACAACGATACACTGCACACCAAACTTATCAGCTAGGTCAGTGATCAGCTGTGGGTTAGCCAATGCAGGCGAGTTGATGGATACTTTATCTGCACCAAACTCAAGAATACGCGCTGCATCTTCCGCGGACTTAAGACCACCAGCCACACAGAAAGGAATATCAATCACTTCTGCTACGCGTTTTACCCAGCTTTTATCGACCACACGGCCATCACTTGATGCGGTAATATCGTAAAATACTAATTCATCAGCGCCCTCTTCTGCGTAGCGTTGTGCTAGCGGTACGATGTCACCAATAATTTCGTGGTTGCGGAATTGAACGCCCTTAACCACTTGCCCATCACGGACATCCAAACAGGGGATTATTCGCTTTGCCAAGGCGCTTCTCTCTCCTTCTTTAACTACTTGATTTTCTTTATTTTTACTCAAACTCTCTAATTCCCTTTAAAATTATTTTTCATCACATTTTCAACACTTCATATAAACTCAAGTAGATATAATGAGACTTTATGCAATACATATTCATGCGATGAGTAATTATTCACACCACTCTAGGGCTTTGATTGACTAAGCATATAGCAGTTTAAGCTTGGTTTCTATTATAAATAATACTGCTCAACATGCTCTATTTTTGGATCGTTGAATCGCGCCAATCCAGGATTTTGAATGACAGCAAGTGGGATAAAATGATGGCTGCACTAATTGATGATGCCGAAGATTATGCAACTAAAGAAAGGGGTGAGTAGTAACTTTAGATTGAACATCATCTAAAGCTTCAGCGGCAGAACTTGACAAAGAGGACTCGGATAAGCTTCAAAAATATTGTGTTGTTCGCAAAAAGCAACGTCAACAATACTAGGGCGTGTTGATCTTTCGAGCTGATTTTTGCAGCGAGTTGCTGGGCATTTATACAAGACAGGGGCGTCGATGTGTAGCTAGCCTACATGAGAAGCCGATAACGTAGTAAAAATGACCAGCAAACGCTGCCCGAAGGGTTCGGCTAAAAGCGTTTTACTCTTTGTTGAGGGAGATTTACTTAGAATGACTAGGCTACTTCCCCCTCGTCGCGATTAAAACGCTTTTATCTCGAACCACGAAAGGTCAACACGCCCTAAGTCCTAACCATCATCCAGAGGGCTCACAGCCCTCTTTCAGAGCAATTCACCTCATTTTTCTGATTCATTTAGGCTCAGCCGCAATTTTTTTCTGAAAAAATCATACCAAATTATATTGCGATTCTGACTCAATAATAATCACTCACTGATTTACTCTGAAAATATTAGGTTATTGAATCCGATATATTTATTTTTAAGAATATACTCGAAATTTATTATTATTCAATTTATCTAACTTCCCATTCCACTCTGAATCAATAATAATATTTTAAAAAAGATGCAAGTATAATAAATAATAAGTGTGAAGTCAGTTGATTATTAAAAATATTAGTTTTAATATATATAAGTACCGAGAACATTAAGTACGGCTCTTTAAAAATATATAAAAACAAATGTAAGTGTCAATATTTCAGCGCACACATGCACTGCAATTAAAATAATACAAGGGACACATAACTTGAATAAGCAAAAGAGTGTTTATTCTTATTTTTAAAGCTAAAAAGAGTAGCAAGCTGGAGTTTCAGAGGATACGTAACTTCGTTACTACCCCTTCAACTGCTTGAACTCCGTTGGCTCTTTAAAATTCGCTTCGCAATTTTCGCTGGCTGGTCGATTCACGACCAAAATGGCATCTTCGATGCCAAAATCGACTTTATTTGGGTTTCGTATCCCTAGCTTGGCAACACCAGTGCCTTATTTGGCAACACTGATGCCTCAAATGGCAACAACAGTGCCAAGCACAAAAAATCAACTCACTACCAAAAAAAATAATAATAATGGTACAACTATGAAAAACAATAACGAATATAAAGAAAGCAAAAACAAAGGTGGCGCACCTAAAAAAGAAGCCCACCTTAAACAAAGCAAAGATCTACGATGCAAAATCACTAATGCTCAAAACGACGCTATAGTGAGAGCATACAAAGATGCTGGGTATAAGTATAAATCAGACTATGTTCGAGACTGCGTCTTTAGTGCAATTAAGCCTAAAGCAATAATCACTAAAACATCGCTAGAATTTCTTAAAAGCTCACGAAGTTATTTCAGCAACTTCAATCAATTGATGCACTCTTTACATCGGGGAGAACAGCTGAATGGGCACATGAAAGTATTCGTTGAAGACACAGTAAGTCTTCGAGATGAAATCAGGGGGCTTCGCGAGGAAATTAAAGGCGACATAAGCACCGACACCATAATCTCACTCGCCATCAATAATCTTTCACTTGATGAAGTTAAAGAAGTAGTGAATGGCTATAAGCTTAAGAACAGCAAAGCGAGAGGTGATGCATGATTGGATTTGAATGCAAACCGAAAGAGTCTGTTCAGACTGCAAAAGACGTCATCCAAATGATGCGTTATGTGTCTAAAGCGGGTAAATGCGGCATGGAGGCCGCCGTTCCACTGGAAGTCGTAGATGACACTGAGCTAAACGCAGAGCAGATGCTTCTATATAGCGCAAACTCCAAGGAGGGCTCTGTAAGCGAGTTCATCACTTCAAATGAAATGAGATCAGCAGACGATATGATATTTAGACCCAACGCGACCGTTGAAAACTGGGACGATGTCATCGAGGAGCTAATTGAAGTTAGCAGCAGAAACGACAGATGCAAGCGCCCTCTCAAGCACTGGGTGCTCTCAAACCCAGAGGGCGAAGACTTAGCTAATCACCAATGGGCAAAAGTTGCAGAGCAATTTATGACAGGTCTCGGATACGAAAACTGCAAGTGGATTTGTTTTAAGCACGCGAAAGAGTCAAACCCACACATCCACCTCATCATCAGCCGAATCGACACGATGACAAACAAAGTCATCCCAGATTGGAAAGAACATGAGCGCTCCTTCCCATTAATTCGACAGATAGAGAAAGACTTCAAGCTAACTCGTCTAGCGAGTCCAGGCGACCTTCTAAAGCCAGAGCGACAACCTGATGGCACTTATGAAATGGTTCCTAATAACAGTGAACAAGGTGATCGCAGAAGGCCACATGTGAACGACATCATCAGGCGATTGAATGTTGTACATGACCAATTCCTCACGGAAACCCAATTAAAACCCTCTCTGTCCGAATGGATGCTAGCACTACGAGAAGCCAGTATCGGCGTTCAGTTTACATACTCTAAAGATGGCGCAATCAAAGGCATCTCATACAGAATCAAAACTCAATGCGGTGAGAACTTTATCTGTTCAGCCTCAAAACTAGGAAAGCAAAGCAAGTTTGGATTCAAAAAAATCAAGGACAGACTGTCTCATATCACCGATGAGCAACTTAGTATTGCGAAAGAAATATCAGCTCGTGAAACCAGGATGAGAGATGATGAAGAAAAGGACATCATCGCATTCAAGAAGCTTGATGACATAAGATTGTTGGGCAAAAAGGTTTACGATGTTCAAGTCAAGATGGACGAACTTCATTTCTCCAAACATATTCTCAAAATCCTGCGTAAGAAACGAAACTTTAGAGCTCATCGAAAAGATGGAGTTTTTATTGTCAGTCGTCGATTTGCAGTCAAAAATCTCGAAGAAACACCGAGAATGACAGGCCCCGAGTATCGTGCTTATCTTGAGCTAAAATGGGCCGAGATGTTTATCGATATGATTCTAGAATTTTTCGGATTTCGTACTGTTGAAGTGCAGCCACCTGCATTTGATATTAAGTTTGCAGAAGCACTTCTTAACGGTGAATACCAAAATCTTTTTGGCTTTACTAATAATCAAGAATATCTCCCTGATGGTCGTAAAAACGAAGATATAGAAGTCATCGACCTCGAAGAACACTTGCGTAAAAAAGTCAGTTCAGGAGGTACTACGCGAGTTCGAACTATTACAAATGATCTGACTCCCTCCCTATAAGAAAAACGCCCCCTGCTCACAGGGGGCGATGAATCACCGAGTTACCTTTATAATACGCTTTTCGCAGTCGCTCTACTATTAAGCTTCTCCCAAAGCACCAGGGCAGGTAGTAGCGCGGGTGGAGGGGCTTTTTCAACTCGACTAATCCCTCTTCTTACCTGAAAGTTAGTGTAACTCAATTAGAGCTTGCAAACAAACCCGCCACCCTCTCTGGGCGGCTTTTTTCATGTCTTTCACCCTCATAGCTCCACAACTAACTGTAAACAAACAAATAAGGTTGCACTCAATCACCCTAGAACTTGCATTATATTATTTGTTAGATAGATTCTAAAAATTAATATTAAACCAACATTTAACCTAACTTGAATAATATATATTTACCTCTATATTTTTATTTTTCATAATATATTAAATCAATACTCTTTGTCAGATTACACTTATTCAAAATAATATTACAATTGATAGGAATATATATTTACACCAACATTATTGAGTGCTAAATTATTTATATGCACTAATAATAAAAATAATGATGGTGATTGAAATGACACTTAAAGAAGCAATAAATAATGTAAACAACGCACTTTCCATTGAACCAAATAAAGAAAAGGTCTCAGTTTCTTACAACTGCCCAAAATTAAAACTTGGCTCGAATATAGTTGACGTGAGAGCTATCGTTACAGAGTACGATGAAAATAATGAGTTTGCATCCAGATCAAAATCTCAGTCAATCATTAAAGTTGACTTGAGAGAAGTTGCTGAGATTCCAAGTGAGCGTAAGCTTGAACTAAAATATTCAACTCAATACTTCAAAGACAACTATAGCATTATGAGCCTTCAGCAGCGCGAATATCAAAAGATTAAGATGTACTGTAAAGCAGCTATTGATGCAAACAATGCAGAAAGAGCAGCACAGCTACGCGGTAGAGCCACAATCTTTGACGATACAGAAATTCATAAGTGCGCAGTGTCAATTCACGAATTATGTGAATGGGTAAGTAATATTGAATACGTTGATGAGTTAAGAGCAGATGAAGCGCAAGATATACAACAAGCTGCTGCACGACTTGAATTCATTATGGAGCGACTGGGATACGGAGTAACATCGTTCAATACTGAAAAATACAAAAACGACTCAATCGCACAGAAAGCACACGCTACTTATGCTGTATTCAAATGTCAGAACGACGAGACTAAGATTGCCAGATTTAAGAATTGTGATGAATCGTTAATTGACCCGCTTTCTGACTCAGCAACGAAAGGAACAGTATCGTCAGCCAGGCAAGTATACGAAGAATCTTGCGGAAGACCAGTTGCAGACAGTCCAAGGAGAGGGAGAAAATCAACCAATTCGCCGAAGGCGGCACCTTAAAAGTCAGTCGGTGCTTACACCGACTCTCCCCTTCAGCTCTGTCGGTTAAACCGACGTTGACATCAAGCCCAGCAATAATTATCGTCTCAATAAGAACTCACGTAGATAATTTTCGTAAAGGAACTACCAATGAAAATCTTACATCTTTCTGATTTGCACCTGGAATTTAGCTCAATGGATGTTCCTACAACTGATGCTGAAATTGTAGTTTTAAGCGGAGATATTCACGCTGGATCTAGAGGAATCGATTGGGCTTCTCAGTTCGATATCCCAGTCATTTACATACTAGGTAATCATGAGTTTTATGGGTTCACTCAGTTTGATGAGCTAATTCAAAAATGCCGCGACAAAGCTAGAAGATACCCAAACATTCATTTTCTAGAAAATGAGAGTGTTTTGATTGATGGTGTGAGGTTCCACGGAGCAACATTTTGGACGGATTTCAAACTGGAAAACAACGCGACTCTTTCTATGCATTATGCCCGAAATGCAATTAACGATTACCGAAAAATCACTTATAAAGACCAGTATTTCACTCCTGAAATTGCTGCTGCACTACATGCCGAATCTAGGCTCTGGCTCTACAACTCAGTGGAGGCATCGACTGAAAAAAAGAATGTAATCGTTACCCATTATCTGCCGACTGTTGAAGCTATACAGCCCAAGTTCAAAGGCTCACCTATTAATGCTGCTTTTGCCTCTGATTGTCATGAATTCTCTGAACTAGCTGAAAAAATCTCGATTTGGCTCTATGGTCATAATCATCACTGCAACGATTTTATGAGTAACGGTATCTGGTACTCTACTAATCAGCGAGGATATTGTGGTATTGAATTAGTAGAAGATTTTAATCCGCGTAAAGTTATCGATATCAATGATCTTTTTTAGTCAAAATCTGGAATGTCTTTTGGAGGATAGTTGGGCAACTTAGATGGATCAATCACTACAGATTTCAAACTTTCTTTGTCAATCGAGTAGCTGCCGTCATCACGAGATTTAAACAAATCATCATAAAAACGCCTCTGCGACTCTTGCTTTTGACGTCTCATTTCATCGTAACTTTTCGCATTAGCCATAGTTCAAAAGTCTCGTTATTTGATACTTAAACAGCTTGCGCAACTTGATATCAATGACCCCCTCTTGATTGACTAGCTGATTGTAATGCCTTTTTTGGTATGAGTACTTTTACATCATTAAATCAAAGCTCATCTAAATCGACGTCAATTTCGGGCGAATTTATTCTTTTGTTGACGAGTTCTCGGTCTATCTCATCTTCTTCGATTTCAAGCTGAGCATCAAAAACATCGACTCGCTCCGTCAGGAAGTCGCAATCAGCTTTTTCTAAGCTCTTATCGAATGAGATCCATTCTTTGTCTGCCGTTCCCATCTTTTTTTCAGCTTATCAATTGATTCCTCGCAACTAAAAGGCCACTTTTCGACTCCAACAACCCGTCCAAGATCAGTATCAAACATGATCGACCTATTCTGCAAAAAATCAAAACCAGATGGCAACTCATAGCTATACTCAAGAAGCTTTGCTCTAACCTCGTCCTCACTCATTTTTTCAAAACCTAGTTTAATAATATTCACTATCATCTATATCCTATTTTAATGTTGGATCAACGCCTTCGCTCAGGAAAAAAAGCTTTCGCTAGCTCATGTTCGTTAAACCCATTGCATTAGCTTACACCCATGCAACCTCTTCAATATCACTTTTAATACTCACCTACTCCCATATAAGTACTTCCATTTTTGGTTCTAAATCAGTCGACCTTAAAACATACTTGTACAACCAGTCACTGAATAAGGCATCTCTACTGTTTTGCTAAACATTTATGATATGAACAAATCCCCTCCTAAGCAGTAACACTTTGAGGTTTAGTACTTTTAAGTTGAAATCTGTTTAAATATACAGTATGTTAATTATTAGCTCATAGCATAGTTCTTATGCTCTCACCCGAGCCAACGATACTTCTGGTTCAGCAGTATCCACATTTTAAAAATAATATGAATAAAAAGCACAAGATGCACCCAAGTATCTAGGTCTTTAAAGACCATAAGTTTTTGCATATTTTTTTTGAAATCTGGAGGCTGTTATGACAACAAATTTCGTAAATTTAACTCCCAAGTCAAATTATTACACTGCATCTATGCGGTGCTTTTGTCGTGCTTCTTTCCTTCCTAATCTTTTATTAATTTAACAAGGATATTCATATGGATAACTACACTCGTGACCGAATACTTTTGGCTATATTGGAAATGATAAATATGGGTTATGACATAGAGCATCTATGGAACTTTCAAGAACATGGAGCTACAGGTAAGCAGCTAAAAGATATGTACAAAGCCGTTTACTTACTATCCAAAAAGCCTCATCTAACAGTAAAACAATTTCTGATGGAATCAAAGCTTACAGATAAATTCATCAACGACATGGGTGGCTATCGTCATTTAAGAGAACTGCTAGGATTCGATGAATATTACCTAGCTCCTGGTTACGAAAAAACTCGAAATAACCTTCTCAACTTAGATGACTATCGTTGATTTTAACGACTGTATTAATGATGAAGGTATCCTCTGGCTGAATATCTTCATCATTCGATAGGACAACTGAAGAGGCTCAAGATGATTAGTTTTATTATTGAAAGACAACATCACATTGTCGTTATTATGCTAAACAAAAGCCATATAGATCAAAGCTTACATTTGGAGCTGTCTATGGATATAAGCAACAACTGCGGAATAGTGGTACCAAAAGTCATTGCGGATATACTCATTGTTAAACTTATCTTTAAGCTAGAAATTATTGATTTTAACTACCGTAATAACACCTTCATTTTTCATAAAAAAGATACCCAAAGAGTCACTGACTTATTCGAGATCTATAAACAAATTTTTGATCACAATAAGCAATATCTTTTAGTCCAATACATTGATGAGGATGGGCATCCACAGAATCGATTTGAGCTTGATGTTTCCAAAAAAAAAGAAATAATCCATGACGCAAAAAAGAACAAAGAGCCTTTAGATCTGCTACAAGTAGCTGAACACATTGTAATTGATGTAATCAGTATTCGGCGATTCGGGCTCCACACCGAAATCATCAATCGTTTAGGGCCATAACCAGTTTCCATCTAGTAACAAATAGTAACTCTAAAACATTTATTTGCAGACGCTGCCATCTAAGTGATAGCAGCACTGTGTGATGAACTCTTTAACCGTTTACGGAACATTGATCAGGACAACAAACTAGTTTGTCGTCTGGAAAACAAGAACCTACAAGATCAATCAGTCTTGATATGTACGCGTAATTATTCACCAAAGTACGTTTAATACAGTATAATATGCAACTATTATTGAGCATAAAATAGGCTAGGAAAGTTGACAATTAAAGCAGGCAAACTTCGTCATATGGTTCATACCATACTTGAAGGAGACACTCTTCATTCTCACCAAGTTAACGCAGCAACCAAAACGTTTAATGCACTAGTTGGTGATGTTCGAGCAGTTGTTACTGCGGCTGAAATGCAAGCAGGTAAATCAGGAATAGCTCTTGCCTTATGCTGCTTACAAAGACTCAGTTTAAGTGACACCGATATCTGTGATCGCAAGCAACTCAAAGATACGCTTTACTTAGTGACCATGCCTGATACCGCTCTAAAAGAGCAAGCCGAAGCTGACCTAAGGTTAGCGAAGAATGTAGTCGTTAGTAACTTTGTTAATTTTGAAAAAGCGTTGGAGAATGACTTTAAAGGAAATCCGCCTAAGCTGATCATCATTGATGAATGTCACTACGGCTCAAACGTATCTGCCGTCAGATACAGCAAGATCTTTGATTACCTTGAACAAGAGAACGATAGCTGTAAAGTTGTATTCATTTCTGCAACTCCTTTCGGCGCTCTATATGGCGCTGAAACTGAATATCAAGAGGCGATTGAAATTCAGCAAGAAGCCGAATATGAGGACGATCAGGCTCTTATTCTTGAGGCGCAACTAGCTGCCCAAAGTGCACTTAGCGACTCTATTTTGAGACGTGATTTCAATACCCGATTAGTATTTCACAAGACAAGCGATGAATACTACGGTGTTCGTGAAATGCTTAAGAGCAGTAAAGTGAAAGGGCTTGAACAAGATACTAAAAACTTCCTCGTTGATTCACCAGAACGTACTGAGTTTATTCAGCAATTCAATTCTCATGAAGGTATGGGCTGGTCACTAGTACGTGTGCCTGCTGGTTTTGCTATGGACGCCAAAGAGTTTCTAATTAGCCAAGGGATCGATGAAAGTTCTGTTTATATTCTAGGTAACTCACTTACTGGCGTTCCCGAAGATGAACATTGCAGCATAGAACGTTTTAAGCGTGAGTTTGATGACGCCCAAATCTTCGAGGATAAATTAATTGCAATAACCGTTGCTGGAGCAAGAGCTGGCATCAACTTCGGTGCCATGATGAAGAACAATCTCATCTCGACTTGGGATAGCACTGTTGCTAGCGTTGCAGCAGTAGTACAAGCCAACATAGGTCGTGCATGTGGTTATCACGGGAATAATTCATCACTGCACTTTACCAACCTCAATGCAACAGAAGCCTATGCCTCTATCTTGGATCACTTAGAAAAAACTTGCTCCGAGGAAGCCGCATCGGATTTTGATGGGCTAAGAGAATTCTTTGAAGATGTTTGTCAAGAATATCAAGTTAATGGATTAGATGTTGGCTTAACCATCAAGTACAAACGTAGACGCCCCATAGGTGACGTTGAGACATACCGAACTGACAGTTATATCGCTGTACCCGCAAAATTATTAGAAGACGAAGCAGACTTTAGTCAGCACACCAGAGATAAACACCTTCTTCAAGCAATCGAGATAATTCGCAACGAATTTACTGCTAAAGGAGCGCCAAGCGTTAAAGGCAACCGAGCTATGCGTGGCAAAAAGAAGAACTGGATAAAAGCTCAATGGGTCAATGGTGATAGCTACAATAACCCTGAAAAAGCTCATGCGGACGGTACTCAAGAAGAGAAAGCCAAGCTCTACACGACAATGCTCGACAACGATGAGTATCTTGAGTTTAACCGTGTTGTCGCTCCTGGTTCAGGCGAACTATCAGAAAACAAGCTAGTTACAGCGACCATATTCAGCGTATACAATATTTCTCGTCGCCAGGTTGATAAAAAAATCATGACCTTAGAAGAGGTTTATGACATGTGTGATTATTTCGATATCGAGCGAGACGACACAATGTTTGTACTTTACAAGCGTGGTGAATACGATATAGAACGTTCCATCGCGAAGAAACAACATAATGAATTGCCTGAAAAATCTGGAGATCTAAGCGATGAATCTCATTTTTCAGACAAAACCGAATCGGTACATAACTAATCTTCATGGGGGCTTGTTAGCTCCCATTTTTGGTACTAACCATGAATAACTCTGATAAGCACCGCAAACTTGCTGAGCATACAATTTCAAATAATACGTATCCACACCAACGCGAAGCTGCACAACAAGCATTCAACCAGTTTAAGGCAGGATCTAGAGCAGTCGTCATTGCTGCGGAAATGCAATCAGGTAAATCTGGCATTGCTCTCGCCCTATCCTGCTTACAAAGACTATCACTTTCGGACGAAGCCATAGTAGACAGAAAATGTCTGAAGGACACTTTATACCTAGTGACCATGGCTGACCTTGCTCTTCAGGAACAAGCAAAGCAGGATCTTGCGGCTAGTAAGAACGTTGTTGTTAGTAACTTTACAAATTTTGAAACAGCATTAAAAACACACTTCAAGTTTCAAGCCCCTAAGCTAATCATTATTGATGAGTGTCACTATGGCTCGAGTAGTGATAGCGTTCGATATGACAAGATCTTCAATTACCTTGAACACAACAACCAAGCTTGTAATGTCGCTTTTGTCTCAGCAACCCCTTTTAGTGCGCTCTATGCCGCAGGCGCTGATTCAATACTCCGCCATAACTTCGATACTTCTTTAGTCTTCCATAAAACCAGCGATGAGTACCACGGCATTAGGCAAATGCATCGCAACAACCAAATCATTAAATTGGATGAAAATTCGCGAGACTTCTGTGATACATCTTTACTACGAAACCGTTTTATCCGTCAGATCAAAGAGCACGAAGGATCAGGATGGTCATTAATTCGCGTACCAAGTAGCCAAGCTAAGATTGCAAGGGAAGTTTTACTATCTAATGGTATTGAACCACATCAAATCCATATCATTGGTCAAAAGCTTGTTGGCCTCGAAGATCACGAGCTTTCTTCTATCAATGACTTTAAGCGTGAATACGAAACTGCTGCATTATTTGATGACAAACTGATAGCAATCACTGTCGCTGGATTTAGGGCTGGCGTTAACTTCGGTCAAGAGATGAAAGAGACACTGATCAACTCTTGGGATAGCACAATTGCCAATATTGCAGCAGTTGTACAAGCTAATATTGGTCGAGCTTGTGGTTATCATCAGAATACAACAGCAAAACACTATACTAACCTAGATGCGGCGAGAGCCTATGGTGAACTACTTGATCACTTAGAGTCCAATCACAACAGTCATGAGCTTGGTGGTCTTCATCAATTGTTCGAGCAAATTTGTTCACGCTATGAGGTAAGAGGGTTTGACCGTGGTACAACAGTAGCTCCAGTTTCTGAAACTAAAGTGATAAAGAAGCTTATTGACAGTAAATCATACTCAACCAAAGGTTATATTGCTGTTCCTGGTAAACTTCGAGATCCTAACTTCGACTTCTCCAAATTTACAACTGATCCAGAGTTTCTAAATGCTATCAGCTTAATCCGTCTAGAGCTAATAGGTGATGATGGGCCATATAGAAAGAAAAACCGCGCCCTTCGTGGCGATCATCAGAACTGGATCAAAGCACAATGGGTGAACGGTGCAACTTATGATGATGGCACTCCAAGTTGTGCAAAGGCAAGAACCCTAGCCTTTACTTCTCAGTTGAATCAAGGAGAAGAAATATCATTTAATCAAGTTGTGAACCCTGGCGGCGGAGAAAAAACTGAAGATAAGAAGGTAATGGCAAGTATCTTTAGTACTTATAACCTCTCTGGTCAGATGGACGCTTTTAAGCGTTCTTTAGATTCAGATGATCTGGAGGAGATTTGTAGTTTACTAGATGTAGAACACGACCGAGACACCTTGATTGTTCTTTACAAACGAGGTGCAATATCAGAAAAAGATTTAGATGATGAGTCGAATGTCAACCAGGAAATTCATACCACTCGTATACGACATAACAGTGTCTTCTAGGTACAACAAAGCCGCGATGTTCGCGGCTCTGTCTTCGATAAATTACCGCTTTTTGTGAATCAAGATATAGAAAAAATGAATATTACGGTTGAGGTAAGGCTTAGATTTTTACGAGTTAGCGCTCTTGTTAACAGGGTTGTCAGTTAATGGAGACGCTAGGTGCTGGATTAGTACAATTAAAGTCCCCACTTGTTTCGTTGTTCTAGAGTCCAATCATCTTCTTTTTCTTGCTCTGTACGCATATCAAAATGACTCAAATCTTCCAATTTCTCATCATCTGTATAATTGTCTTCTGTAATACTATGCTGAAAGGATTTGCTTGCGGCTTCCTGTATACTTTCCCAACCTTCTATAATTTTTTGGTTAGGCTCGAGCTTGCAGACATGCTCTACCTTTAGAGCTTTCCAACCCCATTGGAATTTTTTTTTGTTGTAATTTAGTATCGTAGTACCAGTTATAGTATCACCGTCGCCTACATTGTGGTTTGTCATAAGTGTTGGCGGAACAAAAATATTGTCGTCAGTAAACCCCATTCCATTAGATGCTCTAACACTACAACTAAAGTCTTTATACACGAGTGAGCTAGGTGCTTTATCTGTTGGTTTCACTGATAAAACTCTATAACGCTCGCCCTGCTTAGTTTTAAATTGAGCTACTTTTACAGCAAGAAAATCGCCTTCTTTTACATTAAAATCGATATCCGAAAAGTGAACAACTGAGCTAACCTTCCTATTTACGATGAAATGAAACATCTCTTTTTTCTGATTCACATGGTCAACTACCGCGATATGATCGGTAAAGATATCCCAGTTAGCATCATAATCACGCTGAGCTATCAAAAAAACTTGGTATCTACCACTAGCATCAAAATCACCTTTAATGCTTAACCCAGATCCAACATCACCAAATTTGTACTTGTTTTCAGGAACTGAAATTTCTATTGGTTCACTTTTGCCTTGCGGTACTAGATATAACTTTCTTTTTGGTTTATTTGGCTTATCGGGTATCGTGAATTTTTCCCCAACACAAGCTTTCACCAATGGCAAATCGTTAAATAGCAACTCTTCTGCCTTTGATACGTTCGATTGATAGTATTTCTTGTTAGATTCTGTAGCAGTAAAGGTTTTATACCACTCCTGAGCTTGGAGCTTCTCTGCGTCTTCTGGAACCTTCAGTCCGTCTTTGGTTTTAGATGTAATTACTTTCTCTATTTCATGTTTAGCTTCAGCAAATTCGCCCTGAGAAGCCAATGCTTGCGCCATTTTAATACGTACTTTAGCTGTAAATTTATCATCCGTGTAACAAAGCAAAGCCTTGCAATAGCAACTCAGTTCAATTGACTTATCAAGATCTGCATTAACTTCCCCAAGCAATGCCCAAGACCAGTAATCACTGGCTTTAGAACGGGTAACGTCGGTAGAAAAACGCAAGGCTTCTTTACTTCGTCCCAATTTTAAAAGCAGTTTCGCTTTATTGAGCTTGAGCCAAATATTTTCAGGAAAACGCTCAATAGCATTATCTAAATGTGGGAGAATATATTGTAAATTTTCGAGAATATCAGAAGCAACAGATTCCTTGGCAGCCTGCTGAATAACTTTTTCAGCTAATGATGGATATTGATCCCCGTTATTGTTGATATAAGGCTCATAGTCCTCTTCTCTAAGGGAGTCTAACTGCCAATACCTCGAAAAGCTGATCAGACTAAAACTAGAATTACCAGCTAACTTAGCTGCTTGCTGCAATATACTTGAATGTAATAGAGAAGGCTTTTCAACAAGCTGGAGCTTAATATAATCAGCTAACAACCTTTTTGAACTAGATACATTTATATGCTCTTGAGCCAGCGAATGCTGTAAGAGTCGGAATAACTCCCACCCTAAAGAGGTTTGTACATTCAAATCGCCTGCACCTGCGCTACAAAGCTGCTTATAAATATTAGCAGCCTGTAGGTGATTCCCTTGTTTACTTAAAGATTTGGCCTTTTGTATCAATCGCCCATTAGGGTTGCACAACGATAGTGC
The DNA here is from genome assembly GCF_057785895.1 of Vibrio sp. QJM3NY_39. NCBI lineage: Bacteria > Pseudomonadati > Pseudomonadota > Gammaproteobacteria > Vibrionales > Vibrionaceae > Vibrio > Vibrio sp. QJM3NY_39. Next base: position 2,338,819 of record NZ_CM173505.1, read on the forward strand.
GTATTGAACCTGAGTCGTTAATATCTCATCACTTGCAGCAACGTCTATCGATTGCAGTTGCTGTGAATAATAAGCTAAGTTTTGTTGCTGATCGGACTGAGAGTCTCGTTTCAACAAATCTATTAAGCACCAAGCTAATGCCTTAAAATTCCATTCATCAGAAGCATTTTCCTTAACAAGCTCTACAGCCATCTGATATGCTTCATCAAGTTGCCCAGATTTACGCTTAGCAAAAACATCTTTACTAGTAATCATCCGCTCAGCCCCTCTGTAAGTATCAGGTCAATCTCAGCGACAAGATCAGAGCCAACGCATTTACTTGGTAAAACAGACTTTTTAGTAAATTGTTGCTTACCATTAAAGTTAATATCAAAAACTGCAACAGAATTGCCCTTACTAAACGTATATCTCAATGCCCATTGCTGCTCTTCCGCTGAGTTCAAAGTAATACCTGCACTACTCACCAGCTCCATCAGACGCTGGTGAAACTGATTTTGAAATTCCTGCGAAAATAAAACTTCAACTGCTTCACTCGAATCATTGACCAAGCCAAATTTTAATGGTGCTAGTAGCTCTGCAACCTCGCTACTAAACGGATTAACTTCGATCAACTTAACCTGACTCACTTTTCCCTTTGCGTTATACCAAATATTGACCCTAGCGAATTCACTTCCTCGTTGAATAGTATATGCCTCGTGATATTGCTTATGATCAATATCAACTACAGCACAGCCACTACCTTTTAAGGAGTCACGAACTGAGCCTAATAGCTGCATTAAAAATGCTTCACTCTTAGGTATACCAAATGTGTTGTCATCTGAGAGATCAAATACTGGAGATTGATCAATGTTGTTGCCTTCAAGCTGGACGGAAACGGTAGTCTCGTGCACATTTACTTTAGGAGCAGGTTCTATGAAACCATTACCAACGGTTGTTACTGATTTCAAACCCCCACCGAGTTTTATTTTGGGAGGCTCTAATAAGTACAACTGCTTGGCGGTACGAGTGATTGCGGTATAAAACCAACGGAAATATCCTGCACTGAGTGTATTCTGATGCGTTTTACATTTAACAAAAACATGATTCCATTCGCTACCTTGAGCTTTATGGCATGTTATTGCATAACCAAACTTAACACGAAGTGCATTAAAGTACGGATCCGCTCGCAGTGTTTCTTTGAACTCTAAGCTATTCCTACGTAGGTTTGAATGCCGCATACAAAAATCAACATACAAAGCCTTATTTTCATCAGAAGATAACTGTGGTTGCTCTGAGTAAAGTAAATTTTCGACTATTTTTGCCCTAAAGAAACGTGCGATTCCTGTGAGATCTTTAAAACCAATGTCCACCTCTCGGAAGCTCAGCTCTACCTCTACTCTCTTCTCTTTACTTTTTGGGTTTAAAACGACTCTTCTTATTTCACTCGGCCCAAGTACCTGACGAACTAAGCCAAACTCACCGTTAGAGATATAGAATCCATAGCGGTCATTGTTTGAGACAGCGATTACTTTATCGCCATTTGAAATTTCTGGTTGTTCTGGAAAGAAGTGCTCTCGAATTCGACTGTTATATTGCATCACATCACGATTTGAACCAGCAACGACTATAGACTCACCGTTGATCTTCCCCTGACATGACTCAAGGTATTTAGGTAATAAATCAGCGAATTCAATTTCCTCAACATCCGCAAAGGTAGTGTCTAGACTAAGTTGGTTAAAGACCCCTGCTTTCAGTGCATTACGTAACTGAATTGAATTTTTCATTACACCGCTGTCAGCTTTTTGTCTGACAACTTCAGTTAACTCGTAACTTACCGTATCTAAACCAAATTTTTGTTTCAGGTAATCTGCTGAGAGTGCAGGTGAAAAGCTCATTCCTATTGGTGGTAACTGTGCATCGTCCCCAATAAAAATAACTTTCTTACGGTGGTCATTGTGATCTAAATTTACAAACTTCAATAAATCACTCAATAACTTTCCTGAACCACATCGGAAAAATTCATTATCGTTGTATACATCAGAAATCATAGAAGATTCATCAATGATGAATACAGTATCAGCAGATAACTCATTTACCGCGATCTGAGCATAGAGCTTGTATGTCTCAGACTCTTCTCCTGATTCGTCTCGATATTCAACTAAATCTTTGAAAGAATAGATTGTTTTATGGATAGTAAAGGCGCTGAATCCCGTTTTATTTGAGATAACCTTTGCAGCTTTGCCTGTAGGCGCAGATAGTACACACGTACGACCGATTGACCTAAAGTACTCAGTAAGGCCTTTTGTAATGAAAGTCTTACCAGTACCCGCATAACCTTTTAGCTGAAAGACACTCTTTTCTTTATTTGAAAGAAATTGCTCTAATTGCTCTACGAGTTCAGCTTGCCCAGCAGTTAAATTATATTCCGAAAAGCTATCATGAATTGAAATATTCTTATTAGTTACTTCTTGTTCAAAATCAATAGATTGAGCAGCCTGATTTGCATTCGCCTTAAACTTCTCAAGTTTAAGTACATCAACTTCTCCACGAAGTTTAGAAAGCTCATTTAAAGCACTTTGCTCATTTGCTTCAACAGATAACAGCTCCTGTTTAGCTACTTCAAGCTGCGATTCCAACTCTTCATTGCTTTTAGAGAGCAGCCCAGATGAATCTGGTTTCTTTGGTTGAACAAAGGCTGGGTAACTTCTGTCTGATTCACCGCTGTATGCTTTATATAGCCATTGACCTAAAAAGTAGGCCTCTTTAATTAGCCATAAAGCATCGTCTGTCGTCCCTTCATCATGATGTACCGCTCTATTCCCCTTCATACGAAGCGCATGAAGTTTCTGACACACATCATCGCCAACAACTTCGATAAACTCATCTGACTTGAGTTTATCGATTAAGTTAGTTCTAGGCTCACACGGTAAGGAAAGCTCACGATAAAGCACGCCAACAATCGCCTCACAGAAGCAACGAAGTTTTGTTAAAGACGACTGAGGGTCAGTATATGCGTAACCCTCTGCGTATTGAGCAAAACTAGCTAACTGAGGCCAACGCTGCTCAAGAAGTTCAAAGTTCCCAGCCATTTATTACCTTTATTATCATTGTGACTTCATATGCGAGTCACTTTTATTTATCGATTAATATTTAACACAGGCGTCAAACACTCCTGTAATGACAGACCACCGTGATTATAGTGATCACCCGACACATAGCCTGAGATGCCAGGAGCCATCGCGATAGATACACTAGGATTCCAAAACCAAGGTACGATTAAACCATCGTATTGAACATTGCTTTTCAATATCGCACAGCGGCGCTGACGGTTTGTTCCTAATGACTTATGAATTTCACCTTTTGGCAAGCCATCTGGCACCCATAGCCAACCGTGATCAGTGACGATTTTGATTCGCTTCCATCCTACATCCAACAGACCTCGAATTCGTGCGACCACATCATCTAATACCTGTTCGATGTACTGTGGCATCTTGAGCTGTTGCTCGTGACCTAAGTTGTCTAAGTCTCCTGTCTGAACCCAGGCATAGCCGTTCGGTTCACCAGTCTCAAGGCCATCTAGATATTGCCAATCTCGCTCAGAAAGAAGCTTCTTGAGGTAGTGACTACTAAAAGATGCTTGCGTACTCGCTAATGCGGGAATGAAATCATCATTATCTTCTAAACCAGTTAACAGATCTGCCAGTGGTGTCACAGCGGCTTTTGCTGTTGCAGTTAATGACGGAAGTGCTGACCATTGAGAGGTAAGATCGCTATTAATGCCAATTTCAGAAAGCTTCTTCTCTAGTCGCTTAGCAGTATCAAAACGCAACCCATCCACAAAGAAAATCACTTGGCTACCAACAGAGTAGTTTGCTGATGTTTCTTTTAACTGTTTATCTCCAGGGTAACCATTCAATCGGACTTGATCTTGGAAGTTAAGCGCTACCCTTTCCAACCACGGTGTGTATATAACAGCCAGCACATCAGCAACCAACTGCTGATGGTGAATATCTTTCGCTTTTGCCATCGCACTCAGCACTGCTGCATCAGCCTGCCAAAAACGACTGGTATACAACTCAGCCATGCCCTCTGGAGAACCTGATGTAAATGGAATCTCTGTATGCTCAAGAACAATCGTAACTTGCTCTAAAATGTCTAGCCAAGGAGAAAAGCCTAGCTGAGACCAAATCCAATCTTGGCGCGATTGTTGGCTATTCCACAGTGCAGTGAACGTCTGCTTCAGGTTCTCACGATTACTGCCCGCAATTTGCTTAAATGCATCTTCAATAACAGATTCATCACGCAAGTTTTCGGATAAGTAATTTTGAGCGTCAAAAGCAAGCCCCGATGGTACTACTGTTTTTAGGCGTTCGACCAATGCAGAAAGATTACTTGCTGTCTCTTCAAATCGCTCCCATACACCTTGCCATTCACCTTGAGCATCACAGAGCAACTCCAAAGCAAGTGCCATATTCGCTTCGCTCGGTTCAAAACCGTATCTTGAAATGCATGACTGGCTGAAAATATCCCACTTACTGCCTTGCCATTGCTCAGCTTTTTCGGTTGGGTTGTTTAGCCACCCCAAAATGTCTTTGATAGGATCATCGAGAACGATAGAGTAGAAATCTTCCGCTTCTAACTTCTTACCCAACAGCTTCGTAGCTGGGGTTTCTAGTAGATCGGGCAAAACCTTCAGTATTGCTTCTTGAGTTTTAGTGTCTTTTGCAAGGTCGAGTTCTAGACCTACTTTAGGATTAGTTAAGAACGAACCAACAGACCAGTCACGCCCAGCCGTGTTATACGCCCACCAGCAACCACGGTATTGCAGTTCAGCCAACGGCTGTAAATACTCAGGGCATTGCTCAATAGCTCGCAAATCTTTTCGCCCAACGCCAGGAAGGTAAATGATTGGCGTTTTATCTTCTGGTAGTTCACACTCCTCCAGTTTTCCAGCAATCGCACACTTAACCCAAATCGCTGGGCCTGTACGCTCTTCTGGCTTGTAGTCACCAAGCTCAATAAGCTCAGGCAACTGCTGTTTAATGTATGGCATTGCGGACTGCCATTGGCAATCAATGTCTGTCCACAAAATGGCGGCAGGTGCTACTTGAACCGACTTATTAAAAGTTGCTGAGTTTCGCAACTGCTCGATTAAATAATTGACGACTAACATTAAAGCCTTTCTTTGTTCGAAATTGGTAACGGGTACATCTGCAAAATCTGCTGCACAAGATCTTGCGTTCGACTGTCGATTTGCTCGACCGACCATGAATCAGCTTTAGCAAGCTCAGCATTGAGGTACAAACCATTATTGTATCCCACAGGGCTGCCTTTCTTGTCCTGTCTATCTCGCTTTTCAATAAAGCTTTTGTTTCCAAGCGTACTGTTGTAGCCAGAAATAGTCAGATTACCGAGTTTATGAGCGTGTGTTTCCAAATACTGCTTCGCCAAAGCCTCATCACCTTGTGCGATCATATCGACCCAGCACTGAGGAATATTTTCTCCTTGCGGGAAGATATGCTCAATAGTCCAGACAAACTGCTTACCTTTAACAACCCACAAATTGCGCTCTGTCTCTCGTGTCATCCGACTCTGCTCTAGCGCACACAACACGTAACGACACACCGACTTATTGTCTGCGTATAAGTTGCCTGACAAATCACGTTTAAACGTTTCGTCATCAGCACTAACTCGACTTAAGCTCGTCGCCACCGCATCAACAATTTCATCCCCTTGAAGAGTTGGTATTACCCCAGTCAAATCCATAAAGATTCGAGTAAGATCGCGAGTGGCAGGTTTGTCGGTTGTATTACGTCTAACAAAGAAAGCAATCAATAACTTGGTGATATTTTCTAGGTGATCAAATGACAACCCTAGCTTTTCTTGCTTAGCAAAAAGCAGCATCAGAAGCAGATAAGAAGGCACCCCTTGAACACGTTCTAAATCTTCAAGCAAATAAGAAAGCCTTGGTTGCTCAGGAACCTGGTTATGGCAAATGATCTGTGCATACAGCTCAGAATGCTTAATCATCTTGGCAAGAAATGTCTCTGCATCATGTGAGATAAGCTTCTCATAGACTTGCATCAGGTTCGACTTAGTCGCAACAGGAACACTAACTATGTCTTTCAACTTAGGCTTAAACGCATTGTAGTATTGCCTAAAAAAGCGCTCCTGAACGCCATAATCATCACCGAGGTAACTTAATACCTTCGTCCAATTATTGAAATGCTTGTCGATTTGGCCTTCATCATCACTTTCAAGCTTAGCAAGTAGCTTGTTTTTAATAAGATCAATCGCGGTAAGTGGCACACCTCTATTGTTCAATGATTCAAACAATGTGTACGCATCAGCATGACTTGCCACCTCAATCTTGACTAAGGTTGCAGTATTCACTTTTTCTATTAGCGATGTTAGCGCTGACACTCTATCGCTTGATTCTTGGAGATATTCCTCAATTCGAGAGCTGAAATGTCGGAAAGCTCGAACAATTCGCCGATTACCTGCATTTGATGGGTAGTCAGCTTCTTTGAGTACGCCCGCTTGATTTAATACCCAGAAATAATCCTGCTGATTGCTATTTTGAACCTGCGGCACAATACGTGTCTGATCTGCATTGCTTTTCAAAATCAGCTTATGCTTCAAGTTATGAAGTTCGAGTTGTTGTTCAAATTCGAGTTCTACGTCCAGGTTCTTGAAGCAGGAGTATATGGCTGCTTTAAGCAATGACAGAGTAGTCATTCTCTGTTGACCATCAACCAGCTCTAATGATTGCACAGCTAGTGCGTCAGTACTTTGGTTGATACAGATAATAGAACCTAAAAAGTAGCTTGGATCATTGTCGAGCAAATCCTCAAATAATGTATCCCACTGCCATTTACCCCAAGTGTATTCACGCTGATACCTAGGGATAGCGTAGATGACTTTCTCATCTACGCTAAACAGGGCAGAAACCGCGTAGTTTTCTACCGACTTAATCATTCACTTGTTCCCTAGCCGCTTTCTTTTCAGCGAGCGTCAGGTGGTGATCGTTAATACGACTGCCCTCACTCTCACCGTAGACTGGGCCAAGGTCAAACCATGGAGCGGAAGCTACGTCTGTACCTCGGTCTTTTTTCCAGTGGATGTTTGGCTTACCACGAAGTACACCAGCGCCTTTTTTGCTCACGTCTTTCGCTAACATAAATGGACGGATGTTAAGACGTACCCCGTCATTTAAGTCTGGGTTCCAACCAATCGGTTGCTCTGCTAATGGCTTCCAGCGCACGAAGATGTCTAAGCCAGGCCCTCCAGGTAAAGAGTCGCCTGCGAGAATCGCTTCTAGCTGTGTTTTAAGGTTTTCAGCCGCAGTTAAGCGAATATCTGCACCATCTTTGCCTTCAGCAACGTCACGTTTTTGAGTACTAATCCAGTCATCTAGGTAAGTATAAATCAAGCGCTCAAGACCTTTGTAATCGAGCTTGTGGTAGTTAACAAGGGCAGAGAAACCATCTTTCAAGCCATCCCAAATCTGCCAAATAAATGGGCGGTGTTGGAAGAGTTTCGAGTGTTGGTCAAAGAACTTATCACGCAACCAGCTTTCTAGGTCTTTACCTTTGACCGCTTTTAGTAAATTAGCTTCTACTGTATTTGTCCACTCGTCACCATAAGCTTTGTGTAGAATCGATTCCAAGCGCTTGCCTGCTGTTTTCTCACCACGTACTGCTGGAATACAAACAATGCCATCATCATCAATCAAACCAGCGAAGTCTGCGTTCTTCTTCATCACCTCACGCATTTCTGGCGATAGTTCCATTTCAGGGTCAAGTTCAGCAGGCCATTGATAACCGAGTAAACGAGCTACAGCAACTTGAAGTACCGTGTCATCTTGGCGAAAATTAGCTACAGCAGTCGTTTTAGCCTCTTCGTCCCAAATAACTGATGCGCATGGGTGACCGTGGAAAAGCCACTGAGTTAAGTTGTTAGTATAAGGTTGTGGTAAACCATTAATAAAACTTATCGCAGACGAACCAGACCAAGAGTGTAAATCAAATGGAACTTTTAGAGTAGCAGATGTAGTTACAGCAACTTTAGAATCTAACTTTCTTAGATCTGTTTGAAATTGTGAGCTTGTACAATATGCCAGTATCGCATTATAATTTTCTTCATTCTTAGGAATCAGTACAGTAACACTACTGTCAAACTTATCACCTAAATATATCTTAGAGCTGATTTTTCCAACTGCTGAAACAGCTATACCCTTTTTACCCCAAGCCGTCCGACCTCTTTTGTAATTTTGAACCACATGATTCAAGTGTTTAACACTTTCAGCAAGTTTAGATAATTCACCGTTATCTTCTTCCCAATATATGAGTTCGTCACAGCCAGAATATAAGTCTCCATCTTTAGATGAACTAAGATAATAATCCCATGCCGCCCCAAACTCTGGAACTTCCCAAACTTTCTTATTAAATCGGTCTCTGTCGCCTGTTTTTAAACCAGATGTAGCCGTACAATAGTCAAATAATGTCGATGCATTAACATCAATTGAGCTTATAATTGAATCGGCAGAGTTTAATACTTCATCTTGATTTATAGTCGTAGGTGGCGAGCTTTTTAGTTCACTTTTCTTATTGTCCAACACTAAAGTTTGTTGTACATCCCATAAAGAAAACTCATTAGGACTTTTATTGTATTTCCTTCCTAATGAAACTAGGCATACATTAACAACCTCTCCAGAAATTGTTTCAAAAGCGCCAGAGCCTAGTCGTGATGCTATTGAAAAAGAGGTATCACTCAACAATGACTGACGAAAATGCTTTAGTGTCGGAAGAAATGTCCATGTCTGATTTGATACAAAAGAACATATCCCGTCAACATCACTCAAATCTATCAATTTTTCAATAAACACTGTCTCTAAGCCTGCATGAGACAATGGGTAATTTTCTTGACAATAATCCTTGAGTTTTAAGCTTTGACGTTTTGAACCTAAAAAAGGTACGTTAGTGATAACCCAGCAATAGTGGTGAGATAATAAAGAAGCTGCCTTTGCCAAACCCTTTGCCGATGTTTTAGCGCTACTGGTAACTCCAGGCTTATTGCTGACTAAATTTTGCAACAACTCCCAAGGAGGTGTTTGTCCTTTTTGAAGACTCTTAGTTGGATCAATTAAACTCCCCAAAGTTGGCGCATCTTTAAAGGTATGCTGCATCCAAGCAATTGCACCTGTTAGTGCCTCATCACCTTTTGCTAAATCCTTCCACTCTTTTTGTGCTTCCTCAATCGACATACCTGAACAAGCTAATTGAAGCTCAGGCAATACACGGTAACCACCAGCGTTTGGATAGCGCCATGCTTCTAAAGCCAGTGCAAATGCCGCCAGCTCTACACAGCGTTGGTCAAGTTCAAGACCATGAATATTGTCACGCAGTACAGCATCAATAGCTTGTTGCTCAGAGAGACCCTCAAGGTGCATACGCATAGGGATAAGCATTAAGAAAACAGCAACTAAGAAGTGACCAGAACCACAGCAAGGATCGAGTGTTTTAAGCTCCGACAAGTGCTCAGGCCATTTTTCAAACCCACCTGCTGCTAATTTCCATTGAGCTGCTTTTGATTCGCTGTCGGCATTCTCTTCCTTCGATAAACGCAGATATTCTAGCGGTACTCCAGGAATCGAAGCTAATTGACGAAGTTCTTGCTCATTGTTGGCACGAATTAAATCATCTTGAGTTAGACGTTTATTCGCCCACCATGCGCCTAAAGCATTATCAAGCAAGAAGCTCACCATGTATGGTTCAGTGAATAGCTGGGTAACAGGACTTAACTCTTGCGCACCAATTTTCACACCCGATTTGTTAACCTGTTCTTTCTTCTTAGTCTGCCAGAACTGGTAACACCACCCTAAGCTGTCTTGTGCTTGGTAAGTTTTAGGGTCTATTTGTGCAATTAAATTTTCTAACTCTTCAACGCGGTTCATTGAAAGCTTGATATCGAAAACAGGCGAATCAACACGGAAAATTTGTGGAAGCATTTTCTGCGCCAAGCGACCAGCTAGTTCCCAACCATCTTTGCAATCTGGCTCTTCTTCTGCCAACTCAAAACATTCATCTAGCGTGACTGGTGTGTACTCGTCATACATCAATAGGTCATTTTGCTCTAGGTAACGAGCAAACAGCATACGATGCCAATGCTCATACGCCATTTCGTTGATTAGTCGCTCAGTTTCTTGCTTACCCTTGTTTCCAGGTGAAGAGTCTAACTTGTCGCCGAGCTGACGAGCGTGGGCACGCAACTTATTACGTAGCGCACGTTCTTCTTCGTTTAAATAGCTTGGAGCTTGCGCTTCTGCCACACCCAAACGTTGTAGCGCTTCAAATACAGCTTGTTCTACAATATCGCGGGCTTTAACTACTGTATCTTCTAGCTTCTTACGCAGTGTTTTATCTAATGCTTGTCTCATATCGTTCTTCTTAATTCTATTAGTCTGCCCTACCTAGATAAGAGCATTTGGACTATTGAGATAGTGTTCGTTAACCACAAACTTCAATTCGCCTAGGAGAATACCTCCTAGGCGATGTTCTTTTAGAAGGTGGTATCTAAAAACAAAGTGATATTACTGTGGTACAACTGGCCCGTTTCCTAATTCCGTGCGTAGCTCTCGCTCTATGTCAGCTAGCCACTTCTGCAAGTCATCTTCCGATTCTAGCAATGGCTTGTTGAGCTTGTAATACTTCGTTTTAGGTTGAAGTTCACTGATCGCATCTTTTAATACCGCATCAAAGATGCCAGGAAGCAATGCTACTTTGTCATTCCATCTATTAAAGCTGGTTTCATCCAGTGAGTTAAATACCGAATCTTCATCTGCAATATTAATTGATGGGATGTTATCTAAGTTACGCTTCTTCAAAAACTCATTACGCTTCGCTTCATCAAGCTTTTGCCAGTTTTCATCCGCTAATAGATCAGACATGCACGCTCGATATTCTTCTTCATAACGCTCACGATGTGCAGTTAAAGAAGTTCGAAGTTCATTGGTCGCTTTATCCAACAATGGTTTTACTGGGCAAGGATCAGATAACAAGCTTCGGTTAGTAATGATCGCCTGTTGTTCTTGTTGTAGCTCTTTGTATATCGCAAGTGGGTAGCAGTACTCCATCGCTTGAGTGAGCTTTTTCCATAGCTTAAGACGAAGTTCAGCTTTATGCGCTTGATCTTTCCATTGCTGGAAATCACTAATCAAACGATCTTTGCTATCAAATGCTTTTTGCAGCTGGTCATTACCTGAGTACATTTCAAGATCTGATAGCAAGGCAGTACTTGGTGCCATAGGTAGTGGCGCGTCTCCACCCGCACTACGGGCTACATTTTTCGCATTAATAATGGCAAGGGGCAATTTAGTTGCTTCTTCACCTGTATTGCACGCTTCTTCAAGCAAGGTAGAAACGACACCACGCACTTTAATAAGCTGCACTTTAGATAACGTTACGTTTTCAGGTCGGAATTTAGTTTGCGTCACTGAGCTTCGGTCTAGGCTTTTGGCATCAATCGCACGCTCTTGCACATCAGATGCTCGTAGTACGCCTGCTGCTAACATTGCATACAATGCACCATCGACTACATCGTTACCCCAACCGTATGGCGCGTCTTTGAAGTTATCGCGAATATCTTTGCCCGTTTTCATTGCACCGATATAGCGGTAGACCTCTGCACATACTGGTTGCTGATGTGCTTCGCCATTAAACTCTACAGCTTCAAGTGCGTTAGGGTCAGCAAGCTTACTTGCTTGGCTATAAACTTTTGCCCAGCCACGGCTGTCCGCCATTTTGAATTTGTTGTACAAACGCTGACAAGCTAAAGCACCTGCATTTTGCATCTGCTCTGCAAGTGTCTCACCTTCCACTTCCTGACCACCAGCCAAACGAACTTGGATCTGGGAGAAGATATCATTCAAGAAACCTTTCTTAGCACGTTCAGCCTCGCTCAAACGAGTTTCCATCGCTTGCAGTGCATCTTTACCCGCTTCTGTTGTTGCTCGACCACGTACTTCTAACGTGTTTTCTGCCGCCTTAAGCGCAACAATCGCATTCTTCAACTCACTACGATGGATGGTTGGCACATAGACATAGATGGTTGCACTGTCTGGATCTGCACCACGAGAAAGGTCGTTAAACTGCTTCTCGGTCTGCTCTGGCGCCCAAGCATAAATACGTTTTGTGGCTCCAATTGGTAATTCAGAATCAAATGAAGGATTAATTGCTCTCGGCTCCTTTACTTCTCCTTGAACAATTCGAGCTTGTGCCACTTGTTGGGTGATATAACGTTGGATTTCTTTCGAACGGTACGCCTCTAACGTCTGAGGGTTGCCCATAAGATCGTTTTCTTGCTTACGAAATTCATCATACCAAGCTTGGCTTTCTACCGTTTGAAGACTGAACTCTCGACCTTGACCTGTCTCACGAGACATAATCTCATGTTCATCTTCCAATTGTTGAAGCATCTTGGGCACAAGCGGGCGCAGTTTATGCTTGTCGTTGTGAAGATCTTCTAATAACAAGTCAGATAGTGTATCTACTGTTGCATAAATGCCGTATTCCATCTCTGCTGGTAGCTTGCTGATTAATAAGATTAGAGATAGTAAGCGACCTTGCAGTTGAGAATCCTCATCACCACCACGCTTACGGCTAATGGTTTCGTAAATTTCTTTAGAGATCACACCAGTTTGCAGTAGGTTTGTTGAAATCTGGTCATAAAGAAAATCAGCAGGTACAACGTAGCCCAGCTCTTTGTCTGCGGTTGTCTTTAGTGCTTCATGAACAACACGTAGCTGGTTACGTAGCTGAGAACCTGTGCCCGTTTTATCTAGCGCTGGTAAGATGCGCTCCCAGAAACGTCTACGCACAGGTAATAAAGGGTAATCTGGCACCATCCATTGTTCGTCATCTTTATTGTGTTCGATGGTACTGCCACGAAGGTGACGAGAGATTTCACCTAGGTTGTCGTCCACTACTGTTCGAACAGCACTTTCTGCTGAAGATTTCTTTTGCAGGATAACTTTTCGGATAACTGCATCTACATCCGTATCTTCTAACTGCACAGGGACTTGGAAACGACCCATTAGACGTTGAAGGTTTGCCATACCAGACAAGGCACTTTGCCCTGTTGCTACAAATAATAACTTTGACTTAAGCGCACTAGCGCCGCTACAGGTTTCGACTACCTCTTGTACATCAAACGCTTTCTGAACGTTATCACCGATGTATTGTTGCACTTCATCCAATACAACTAAAGTTAGTGGTAGTTCACCGTCATTAGAGATGGCATCTACAATCGCAGAGACCATCTCATCATTGGTCACATCATCAATAATCTTGTATTGGGCGCGTAGCATCTCGCGCACTTCTTTCATATCTGCGCCGATACCTGGAATTGCTTGCAGAACTGCGTCATGCATGATTGGAGATACGTGCAGGTTTTTAAGCTCTTTCGTCCAAGGATCTACACCCTCTTTCACTTTTGCCTTAGCTCCAACAAACGACTTAACTTGTTCAAAAACGCCTTCAGCTTTTAGCCACATAACAAAGCGAGCTAGATGATATTGCTCTGGTAAACCAGCAGATTTAAAAATAATACCGAGGAATGCCATGCGAACTTTATCACCAGCACCTGCACCTAAAGTACCTGATGCTGCGTAAATCCCACCGTTGCTTGCTGCAATAGATGATAGCTCGTCAAAGTGTTTCACAATGTGCTCAGGTAAATCTGCGGTTGAACGTGCATTAGAGCCATTGTTTAGCGTTTGGTTTGTCCAAAGAGTACGAAGCATCTTTGCAAGGTGAGATTTACCTGAACCAAAGAAGCCACTAATCCACACGCCTGGTTGTTCGTTGTTTGTCTTAAACGCTGACAAATAGTTGCTCAAAATGCTGTCCATACCTCTAGCATAGGCACCATCACAAACGAATGTACGCAACTCATATTCCAGCGTGTCTAAAGCACCTTTTGATAAGTCATCTTTTACCTGAGCAACCCCGTTGTTAGCCAAGCGACTATCAATTGGATCGTTAACGAAAATTTCACGGTTTAACATTGAATAAAGCCCTTATGACGTTGCTGAAATGGCAGTTGCGTGATATCCCCAACCGTCTTTCGCATCTAATAATTGATAATTGTTATTTTGTACTTCGCCTGGGAAGAAGACCACTAAACGACCAGTCACCTTTTCTGCTAACGACTCTACAACGCCCGATACAGACGCAAAGCCAAATAAGGTGCCACAACCTAATAGAGTGATAACCCCATCTTCCGATTGATTTGATTCAACTTTACTGATGAGTTCATCCACCAACTCATCGGCGAAGTCATCGTAGAGTCCTTTAAGATACTCAGGATCTTCAAAGTATGTTTCTTTGTAATCTTGCTCTGACATCCAGTTTTCAAAACTATGAGTCAAATCTAGCAGTTGCCAAGGGTGGTCATGCTTAACGCAAGCCTGCTCAAACTCTTCGACACGCGCACGTAGTTTTAGCTCGTCTTCTTTGTGGTAGACCAAAAAAATAGTTCGCTCATCAGCAGACACCGCGACAGGCCACGGAATGCTTATGTGTTTTTCAAAGCTTGTTAGTAGTTTAAATAATCGGTCTGACATCATTAGTCCTCAGATTCATTAAATTCGGGCATGACTAGACCTGGGAAAGTTACTTCAACCACTTCACTTGCCTGCTTGAAGTTAATCATTCCTCTTAGTGATGCTCTATGTGCTAGTTCAAACAATCGTTCTTTATCTTGAGCCAACATGCGACACCAGAAACTATCGAACAAGCGTTGACCACTAAGTCCATGGCAGTGGGCAAGAAATAGAGCATAAGCAACGTTCACGTAGCTTACTTCTGGGATTTCTCGATACTTCTTTGCCCTGCCTGATAGATAACCAGCTTGCGTCCAGGTGCCATTAATATTTTGTGCGAATGATTTTAGTGATGCTGCACTGAAACGTTCAGAATCATCCTTCGATAAGAACGTCTCCATTGTCTCTCTAGCTAGGTGCTGACCTGGCTCTAAGCTAAGAACTACTTCAGCAGAACTACGCAACAATGGATCTCTGGCTACAGCAAGTTGCAGTGCTAGAATCGGTTGAGATCCCTCATGTTGCTCCCACCAATCTCGAAACACTTGAAATAAGAAAATATCTGGTGATAAACCATACATTGAAGCCAGAGGTTGGAAACTGTACTTACGTGCATTTTCGCTTGGTTTTTGAAGGACATTGAATACTTCAATGTCTTCTCTATAGTCTTCGAGTGTCGCGTTTTCAGGACGTCCAAATAGTAAAATTTTCAGCTCTTCGATCATCATGCTACGAGATGTATGAGCACCACTATTACCAAACTTGAAACCTAGTGCTTTTAATTGAGCTTCATTATTCATTTCTGTTACCTTCGTAACCAGGAGCTAAGTTCGCAGTCTCAACACCATAAATGGCTGCATTTTCTTCCAGTGCTAAATGGTATTTCTGAGGGTTTAATTGATAAGTACTTGAGCAATCCACATTCCATTGGTTTAGCAAATAGCCAGCCAGCGCAGCACGACTCTCCACATGAAGTCTTCCCTTAACCATGCCGTAATCAAGCTCAATCGCTTCTGGATGCTTAGCCTTAGGATGGGGAGTTAATGTCAAGTCCACAATTCGATTCCACTGTTTGTCTGCTGCTATCGATTCTTTAATGCTGTCGACTTCGTTTAGAGCAAGGCTCGCAGATTTGATTCGGGTAAGAACGAAATCACGAAACGAACTTGTCGAACGGTCATAAGCACGAACATGCCAACGACTGCCGTTATTCGCAAGACTATGAGGCACAATGCTTCTTGTGGAGTTACCTGAACTTAGGGAAACGTACTTAACCTTTAAGGCTGTCTTTTTGTGGATAGCACGCATGATCGCAGACAAAATATCTGTTGAAGGTTTATTCAACTGCTGTGCCTGAACACAAACTTGGCTGTTTTCCAATTGGCTCGCCAATCCATCACCAAAGCCTCTAGCAAGGCTCACTAACACGGTATCGGGATCGTGCTCAAACAGAGGCAAAAACTGCTCTGTACGATGATAAGACTTTGATTGATGGATTAGCTCTAAATTGAGTGGTGCGAACTCTTTATAAGTGGCAAAATCGCGAGTTGCTGCTGCTAAACCCGTCTGGAATTTAGCGATGAGGTCTGCTCTAGTAATCTCGCCAAAATAGCTCAAGCTAAAATCAATAAAAGCTAGGCGTTCTCGTTGTGCGTGAGGTAATTGTTCGAGTTTTTTCATCAGAAACTTCTGTTGAGAATGTCTGACGGTAAATATACTCTAAACACAAGCATGGTACAATCAAAATGATTAGATGGTGTGATATAGAAAGTTAGTTAATGTATTATGAGTTTGCTAATGGAAAACGGCCATTGGCTGTCCGTTTTCAAACTCAAGGTTAGTTAGGCTTTACATCCCCAGAAAAACCAAACATGTTTGGTTTTCCTGAAAACAGACGAGTGGATACTCTCTTCTTCAATACTGAATGTATTACTCTAATTCTTATCAGTTCTTAGCGGATTTAAGAATTCTTAAAGTGGTTAAGAATTCCTAAGAACTAAGCACCTCAATCATTCGTTTTCCTAAACCTTTGACCAACTTTTTCATCTCCTTTCTCTAGATGTCTGGAGCTTACTGTTCGTTGTTTGGGGTGTTTTTTTGCTTTTCGCTCTGCCATTAGTACCTCTGCATGTTGTGCTGCAAGTGTATTCTTTCGTGATCGCCGAGATAGGTTATCCGCTCCACACTCGCTATTCTTGAAGTCCCCAAACTCTTTTTTATAAGCGCTCTCTAATATTTCTACTTGGGACTCAGCTTCATTTAAGTTGTTTTTCGCCGAAAGTAGTTCAGCATTAATTACACCACTTTCATCAAAAAACTCTTCAGACTTACCATGCAAAGCACACATCATACGCTGCTTCTTATACTCTGCTCTCGCTTCTCTACAAACTTGGCGGGCACGCTTAATTTGTTGGTAAGCGACTTCTGGCGGTGTCAATAACGCTTCAAGTTCCCTAATTTGAGCTTCAGCATCTAGAATTTGCTTCTCACAACCAGAAATTTTTTCCTCTTTCGTTAGATATTTAGATATTTCCTTGCCATGGTTAATCGCATTAATACGTTTGCCGATACGTCTAATTAGAGCTTCTAAATCATCAATCTCATTATTTTTTGGTTGCCCTGAATGACCTATACCTTTTGGCTTATTTATCACAGGGTCATTGTAAGATTGAATATCAAATTCACTCATTTTAGTACGTGACTCTTGGTTCTCTATCTCGCGAACACGAGCAACTGCAACCTGATATCCCTCATGAGCTTTGAGTGCAATATCTTTAGCCGTTTGAGCAGGTCTTCCGCGCCGAGATTTATTTAAAGCCACAATTCCTTCTCGGTCTTCTTCAGTTTCCATCCGTGCAGCAGCGATCAGCTCTTGAAGCTTCACATGTAATCTACAGGCAGCCCTAACAGCTTTTTCATACTCAGTTAAAGGTTTCCTCGCCATCAAATCTACCTTTTGTTTATTTTTAATATATTAAATTGAAAACAATCACTATGCATCAATAATAATTTAATCAAACCTACTCTCACCAGCACATTAATACCATCCGCCATTATTTTTAAATTATTAATTATGGACATTTAAAGGCTCTACAATGTTCTTTCGGAGAATTAGTTTATTATATTAATGTATTGGGAAACTAGGCTCTTTAACACCTAATTGGAACAACAAATGATCGTAATAGACTGTTGATAAGCCAACATCATTGAGCATCCTTTGGGCGCTCCTTATACTTACATTCAACATTAAAGAGAGAGTTTTAGAACAAGGCTTTTTTAGATGATTCATATATCCAAGACTTAGCAAAAGCTTTCTTAACTCCTCCGCTGACAGCTCTGATTTTTGTTCGAATTGCTCTGCAATACTCATTACACCCTCAAGCTCATCTTTAATTATTTTTAAAATATTATTTTATGTTCATTTTAAAAATATTGCAACCCTTTAGTCTCTAAACCAAAGTATCTAGCGTTTTTTATGGCAAGTGGTGATAGCGTATAGACGTTCACATTAACTGATTTGCCACCAATTACGCGCTTCCGCCGTCTACTTCTAAACCCTGCTGCTTCAAGAATCGCTTTAACAGACTTTTGTACACCTGACGGGCTCATTTTCTCTGCAACTCGCAAATTCTGAACGAGAGATTCATTGATAATTTCAACGCTCGGCAGCATCTGTTTAAAAATATCCATAGCAATACTCTGATTGATCAAAACCTCTGAGTTACCAGGCTTTCCAACTATCGCTTTTTCAAACGCCTCACGTACTAAAGAATTTTCATTTTCAAAGAACCTGAATGCACTCTTTGAAAATTTATTACAGAAATCAATCTCAGCTTTGGTAATTTCTTTAATGCCAGTTTTTTGCTGATACTCATAACGCTTAACCTCAAAGTGCTCTTGTCTCGTCCTACCAACTTTCTTCTCAAGCCCCTTTATTTCGGCTTCTGTTTTATTCTCAGCTTCCAGTGTGCACTTAACTTCATTCTCTTTGTTTCCTTTAGCATTGCTTTTAGCACCTTCCTCTACGGCCTTCACCTCTTCTTCTGAAGCATTTAGAGAGGCGTGCTCAGCCATACAGAACTTTAGAGCCCTGAGAGTCTCAGTGAGAGTAATTGAAATATTGCTAGTAAGCAGCTCATGCTCTGTTTTGTATTCAGCAAGCATTCGATCAAATGCTGCATCTTCTGTGGTATCTGCTGTTTTTAGCAAGGCTACATGATCGACTGTTATTTTGTGCTTAGTACTAACACCAAATACGATCTCTGTAGCTGTCCTAAACCGTCTTGCAAACTGCACTGTGCTCGCAGGGTCAAGCACACCATTGGCAATTACAAACACTTTATTGGTGTAATGATAAGTTATGGAAAACCCTCGTCCTAAGGTCGGTGAACATAAAATAGCCCTATACTTTTTTTGAGCTAATATAGTGTTTGGATCGTCAAGAAATTCTTTCTGCTCCTTTCTACCGCTCGTTGCTGAGTTTAGAACCAGAAAGCCCGCTTCAAGTGCAGTTTCATCATTAAGGTCTAACCCTTTCAAGAAGTCATTTAACTCTCTTACCTGGTCAAACATTACCACTACATAGTCTCTACATCCTCGAATTAAGTTTGCTGCTTCCTGCATTACCATTGCTTTAGTGGCAACACTTGCAGTAATATCACTATAGTCCTGCTCAATGTTATAAATTTGGATATCAGGACGAATAGAAACTAGAAATTTAGCAGTCAGTGGCGAGATATCGGCGTCAGCAACAACCAGCCTCGGTGCCAATTTAATTACTCTCACTAATGCCCCAATAATTGACTTGCGCTCTGCCCTGCACATGCGTCGCTTAGATTTTTCACTATCATTACCTAACAAGATTCCTCGAATGCAAGATTCGATTTCATCAATTACAACCAGATCGCTACCAAGAACTTGGTCAAGAAAAATCTTTCGGTTCAGAGAATTGATGCACACAGCGAATGCATTTGGATTTGTAGCATCAATAATGTTCTGCCCCACCTCATAGCTGGTAAAGCCTGCACAAACATCTTCATGCGTTTTAGAATTCTTGCTAATAATTGCCTTTAGAGATGTGATAAATGACACTTTCTTGCCATTCTCTAAAGCTTCCTTGATGGCAGGGTCGATGTAGTCAACATTTTTACCTAAGCCAGTTTGAGCTTTCATTGCTGACGCCACCGCATTAGATGCTTCTTTAATGTTATTTATATTTAAAATATTATTAAATTTAGGCAAAAACAAATTGCCCTTCACCGTGTTCGCCAGCTTCCAATTTTTTCGGCTGATAACATCTTCAGTTACTGGTCGCGGCATACCTAGCTTAGTAAGAGTTTTAACCAGCTTTGCTTTACCCATTTTTACGTTGATTATCGACTGAATAATGGATACCAAAGCATTTCTGTAAATACTATCGCCAGTCAGTATAAGCATACGTGCATTCAAACTAAAAGTGTCTTTGAAACTGAAGCGTTCACGAGTTTCGAAACAAACAACATCGCTCTTGTAAGTGAAACGTTGTTCTTGAATAGCATCAGATAGCTTGTCTTTACTAACTGTAACGATAAGCTTAATTGATTTGTCATTTAAGTAGTAATCGAAAACATCAGGCATTGCACTCTCATTACTCACCTCAATGATTCTTGCTTGAGGATCTTGTTCTAGTATCCTCTTAGTAATCCGCTCTGGAGCTATTGCGATTTCTACCTTTTTAGATTCGCTAAAATCAATATTATGCGCTATGTGCGGGGCTGTATGCTTTGCCTTCTCTAATCCCTTCATGTGAACCTGTATTTTTAATTCTGTCCAATACAGATACAGTACTACGCAAATTTGTCGCAGTCAAAGTTATTTTTAAAATATTAATAATGAAGAAACTAGATATATTGAATCACAGCATAGATGGACGTTTGAACTCACAGAAATATGCAACTCACAACACCACGTGGTGAATTAGCACCTTGTGGAGTTGAGGCTTTTAGCCTCACATTGAAAATAGTCCACTGAGCTTCACTATCAGGCTAGAACCATAATCTAAGAATTTATAGGGTGTAATGACTGCATGCTGTAGATTTTACAGTCAGACTGGAGTCTTTGACCTTAGATTTTGGCGTTGAATTTGATGGTTGAGCAATTGCGTTCTTATTATTTTCTCCAATCATCCTGCTGCGCAGAAATGAGCCGAGCTTGTCCCTGTAAGATGCACATGTATAACAATACGAAATTGAGAAAGCCGTATATCTTTTACCAAAACTCACTATCCACTGACCAAGCATCCAACAACTCACTTTTTACTATTATGTATATATAAATAGTAAAAAGTGAGTATATCGAACAAAAAACAGCCAGCAATCATGCTAGGCAAATATCGAACTATTCGCAGCTTGCTGCGGCAGAGGTATCAAGACCTTAAGTAACATCTATTAATCAAAAGCACTGATTACTTCTAGATCAGAATCTACGCTTTCCTATAGAAGAAATATAGACCAGAAAGGTGTCTAGCTTGACTAGTGAGTCGTGGCTTTACTGTTTCAACGCAACAGAAAACAGCAAGTAACTAGAATCAATCATATTGCTTACTTGCTTTTCATCTCTTCAAATACACGTCCCTGAAGGCACCAGTGATCGATTATATCTTCAACCGTATCAAACTTGCAGTCATCCCTACTTAACTCCTCTTGAGCGTACATGATCAATTTAGAGTTAATCTGAACACCCAGCGTCTTAAGCTCATTTGCACGATCTCCATGGTACAAGATAAAATCTGCAACTCTCTGACTCTTCTTCCTTAAATTTTCCCTTTCAGGAAAGATATATCCACCTTGAACGGTATAATGGTTCTGCGTGTGGAATACGAGTCTCTTAATCGTCACCGAGTTAACGCCCACATACTCAGCAAAAGTCTGGTAAGCCTTTCGGAATATTCCTGCCGTATAACGCTGACCTGTATCTGCCAACTGAGTTAGCTTATCATTGTAATCCGTCGGGTTCGCTTTAAGGTGATTGCTTAAGCTAGCATTGGGAAAGACATACTTACATTCAAAGTTACGCGCTTTGAGTTCAAGCAACACATTCTGAGCTTGTCTATTCAGTGGAGCTTTATACATCCCCTCTGCATTTTTTAACTTCTCAGCGGCTTCCTCATCAGTCCACGTGATTTCTTTGCAGTCTTCCGATACCTGATGCCATTCAATACTCGCAGAGTCACCTGGACGCCACCCTGTAAATAAAAGCAACTCAAAAAAACAGGCGGCGACAAACATGCTTTGATTTTCTTTGTATACAAATTTTTTAGTGCCTCTGAAGCTCTTCATCTGATCGATTGCACTCAATAGATCAGGCAGATGAATGGTATCAATAGTTTCGGCTTTACGACCCGTATAACCATTGTTGAAAAACCACATTTTCTGTATCTTGAGAACGTCAACTGGATTTCGCTGCACGATTGGCATCTCATCTTCATCAAGATAAACAGCAGCAGCCATTCTGAAAAGAGCATCAACATGTCGCATCACTTTATCAGCGACTTTTCCTGTGTGGCGACGCTTTATGCTCTGATGCTCTTTTATAATATCGTCTTGCCTGATACCTAGAATATTTTTTTCTTTGAACGAGTCACTCATGGCGCTTAAAAAGCCATTAACAGATTTTAGGCTCGACTCTTTGAGATCTCGCTGTGAGACGTAATCAATATGAACAGATTTGATAGTAGCTGATAGATTCTGAGCGTAATAAGCAAGACGAGGGTCTTTGCCCTGCTCCATTAGATCATGGAATTCGGAGGCAATGTTGCGAGCTATATAAAGATGCATTTTTGAGGGATCACCGACTGGCGGTCTCAATACACTTCCGTTGCCACCTTTGATTCGCCCTTCGACAAAGTAAGCACCCTTTCCTTTAGGGGAAACTCGTAACATCAAGCCATTCGCTTTCTTGTTAGTGTCTTTAAATGTTCGGCTTCCAGCATCCTCCTTTTTTAGTTCATCCTGCACCCAGCTTTCGCTAAAATTGCATGCGATTTTTGGCATAAACATTCACTCCTGACCATGATTTTTTTCAACACATGTTCAACAGCCTGAACTTTTTTCATCAGATTTTCAACATTTCTTATAAATCACCATAAATATTCCGAGGCAACCCAAACTGGATTAACCTCAAAATATCCATAAAAATCAATATATTACCACGCTTTCACTTCATAATATCTATGAAGATTTATATTCGGCACAACCTGGCTATAGCATTATTCGCTTTGCCAACATGCAAATGCCTCCTCTGCTGTGAACTTGCCATCAAGCAGTGCGCGACCAACAATCACACCCGCAACGCCGCTGCCTTTCAGTGCTTCGATATCAGCTAGACTGCCAATGCCACCTGATGATTGGAATTGCACTTGTGGGTACTGCTTACAAAGATCAACATAGAGCTCTACGTTTGACCCTTCTAGCGTGCCATCACGTGAAATATCAGTACACAGAACGTGTTTAAGGCCAACCGTGAGGTAATCTTCAATTAGCGCTTCAATGGTCACGCCTGAATCTTCTTGCCAACCTGAAATCGCCACTTTACGTGTGCCGCTTTCGTCAATGTTGATGTCCAGAGCCAGCACGATTTTTTCCGCGCCGTACTTCTCCATCCAACCTTTAACCAACTCAGGTTGCTTAACTGCTGTAGAACCAACCACAACGCGCTGTGCGCCAGCTTCAAGTAGGTCGACCACATCTTGCTCGTTACGGACACCACCACCAATTTGGATATTGGCAGGCGTACTAGAAAGTAGCTTGGCGATGAGGTCAAGTTGACGAGCGGTTGTGTCTTTTGCACCCGTTAAGTCAACAAGGTGAAGCCAACCTGCGCCAGCTTGGTGATACAGATTGAACTGCTCTGCTGGATCGACTTTGTATTCTGTTACTTGCCCGTAGTCCCCTTGAAATAAGCGAACAACTTGGCCTTCAATTAAATCTAACGCGGGAATAATCATTTACATTCCTTATCTGGTAACGGTAGCCGCTGCCTAATCCTTATTACAATTCCAAGAAGTTCTGAATCAGCTTAGAGCCAGCTTTCGAAGATCGCTCTGGGTGGAATTGAACACCATAATAATTGCCACTTTGCACTGCCGCAGTGAACGGATTACCGTAATCACATTGTGCGATTGTGTAGTCACCCACTGGCATTGCGAAGCTATGTACAAAGTAGAAGTACTCGCCCTCTTCAATATCTTTGAATAGAGGGTGGTTAGGTGTCGCGGTTACTGTGTTCCAACCCATGTGTGGTAATGGCAAATCACCCGTTTCAAGTAAACGAACTTCGCCATCACACAATCCTAAGCATTCAACTAACTCGTCAGCTTTTTGGCCTTTCTCTTGAGACAGTTTGCCTAACAGCTGCATACCTAAACAGATACCCAGCAAAGGTTTCTCTACTTGTTTCACAAGACTAACAAGGTCACGCTCTTGCAAGTTTTTCATTGCCTCACTTGCTGTACCTACACCGGGTAGGAACAGCTTGTCCGCAGCTAGAACAACTTTTGGTTCTTTCGAAATTTCAACTGCGTAGCCCAGGCGTTCAATCGCAAACTTCACTGAGGAAACGTTGGCACAACCAGTATCAATAATAACAACTTTTTGATCTTTCATTGTTTTTCCTTGCTAACGTTAGCCTTACAGAACGCCTTTGCTGCTTGGTAATTCATTACCTTCAACTTTGATTGCTTGGCGAAGAGTACGACCAAACGCTTTAAACAGGCTCTCAATAATGTGGTGATCATTATTACCAGCTGAAGAAAGATGCAATGTACAAGCCAATGTATCGGTTAAAGAACGGAAGAAGTGAACCACCATCTCCGTAGAAAGGTCACCCACTTGCTCGCGGCTAAACTTAGCATCAAATTTTAGGTACGGACGACCAGATAGGTCTAGAGCACACTGAGCTAAGCACTCATCCATAGGCAGGCTGAAACCGAAACGGCCGATACCACGTTTATCGCCTAATGCATCTTTAAGTGCTTGGCCTAAAGCGAGAGCGGTGTCTTCGATTGTGTGGTGATCATCAATGTGTAGGTCGCCCTGCACAGTCAGGTTCATTTGGAAACCGCCGTGTGTCGCGATTTGATCAAGCATGTGATCGAAGAAACCCATGCCAGTATCGATCTTGTTGCCACCGGTTTCATCAAGGTTTACGGCTACCTTAATATCGGTTTCTTTGGTCGTACGAACCACTTCAGCAACACGGGCATTAACCGTTAAATCTTTAACGATCTGTGGCCAGTTGAGTGTGCCTTCCGTTTCTGCATCCGGGCCGTATTGGATACCACGAATTGCCATGTTCTCAGCAAGTTGAAGATCCGTCATTCGATCGCCAATGACAACAGAGTGTTGGAAGTCGACTTTGCCGCCTTGTAGGTATTCTTTAACCATACCCAGTTTAGGCTTACGGCAAGAGCAGTTGTCTTCGTCAAAGTGAGGGCAAATAAGCACATCGTCAAACTTAACGCCTTGAGACTCAAAGAACTCCATCATCATATTGTGTGGAGCATCGAACTCTTCTTGTGGGTAGCTATCTGTGCCTAGACCATCTTGGTTAGTCACCATCACTAAACGGTAACCCGCATCTTGCAATGCCAGTAGGCTAGGGATCACTAGCGGTTCGAATTTTAGTTTGTCTAAACGGTCTACTTGAAAGTCGACTGGCGGCTCAACAATTAAGGTGCCATCACGGTCTATAAAAAGTATTTTCTGTTGTTTACTCACTTGAACTTCCTTTTAATTTTAAATCTGCTGGCCTAGCTAAAATCAAACGCTAACCCAAAATATTGGTTTCATTTGCCAGTCTGTTTTTAATCAACTCAGACTGACAAATGTTATTAATGGTAAGCCTTTCGTTACTGAAAAAAGTTACGAATGAATCCAAGTGTCTTTTCGCACTCTTCGCGGTTACCAATACTAATACGAACACAGTCTTCAATTGGCGAATTACGCAAGATGATACCCGTGTCCCATGCCGCTTTGAACAACTCATCGCCGTTCGGGAATTTAACCAGCAAGTAGTTACCCCAACCATCAAATACCGTCACTTGAGGCATACCCAACAAACCTGCTTGCAAATACGCTCGGTTAGCACTTAAATCCAGAACTTGGAACTTCGCTCGCGCAAGCCCTTGTTCAGAAAGCGCTTGAACGGCAATGTCAGCAACTGGAATTGGAACCGGGTAAGGCGCAATCACTTTCAACAGTACATCGATAAGCGCTTTGTTTGCTAGCGTAAAGCCACAACGTAAACCCGCCAGAGCAAAAGCTTTCGACAAGGTGCGCAGAATCGCAAGGTTCGGGTATTGCTCAAGCAAGTCGACCGTTGACGCTTCTGGACAGAAATCGATATACGCTTCATCCATCACCACAATCGCTTTGTCTTGCGTCATTTCAAGCAGTTTGACGATGTCTTTGCGATCAACCAAGTTACCCGTTGGGTTGTTTGGGCTACAAACAAACACTACTTTCACGTTATCTAGTTGAGCTTCAATAGCAGGAAGATTCAATTGCCATTCAGCCGTTAAAGGCACAACCTTGCGCTCAACACCAATCGTCTCGGCACTGATAGCATACATACCGTAAGTCGGAGGGCAGTACAGAATCGAATCTTCGTTCGGCTCGCAGAAAGCTCGAATCAAAAGTTCGATACCTTCGTCAGCGCCACGAGTAGTCAGCGTTTGCTCTGATTTCACGCCTGCATATTGCGCGTAAGCATCAATCAACTCTTTCGGCTGGCATTCGCTGTAACGGTTTAGACGAGACAAGTTTAGGTTGTACTCGTTATCAAACGGAGACTCGTTAGCGTTTAGCCACACATCTCCGCTGCCACCAATGCGTCTTGCAGACAAATAAGGTGTAAGAGCCTGAACTTGTTTTCTTGCTAACTTTTCCATGCCCTACCCTTATTTCGCTTTATTTAACTGTTCAAATCGATTTAGTTTTTCAACTCGGATAGTCACAGCACGTTTGTGCGCATCCAAACCTTCGGCTTCCGCCATTGTGACTACCGTTGGCGCTAGGCCTTTCAAGCCATCAGCCGTTAACTCTTGTACCGTCATACGCTTAGAGAAATCAGCCAAACCTAAACTTGAATAGGTTTTGGTATAGCCGTAAGTAGGAAGAACATGATTTGTACCTGATGCGTAGTCACCTGCAGATTCTGGAGACCAGTCACCAAGGAAGATTGAACCGGCATTGTCTAACAACGGCAGCAATTCACGTGGGTTCTTGGTCTGAACAATCAAGTGCTCTGGACCGTAGAAGTTAGAAATCGCAATCGCTTGAGTGATCGATTCAGCAATGATGATTAGGCTTGAAGCCAATGCTTGCTGAGCGATGTTCGCACGAGACAGTTCTTTCAGTTGCTTCTGAACCGCATCGGTTACTTGGTCGGCAATAACTGGCGATGGTGTTACTAATACAACCTGTGAATCTGGGCCATGTTCAGCTTGGCTCAGTAGATCAGCAGCAATGAAGTCAGCATCCGCAGTTTCGTCTGCAATCACCATCACCTCCGATGGGCCTGCCGGCATATCAATCGCAGAACCACGGAAGTCGTTACTCACTTGGCGCTTAGCTTCCGTTACGTACGCATTACCAGGACCGAAAATTTTATCTACTTTAGAGACACTCTCCGTACCGTAAGCCATCGCCGCAACAGCTTGAGCACCACCTACATTGTAAACCTCATCGATTTTACAAAGATTAGCGACATACAAGATTTCATCCGCGATTGGCGGAGGTGAACAAAGCACTACCTTGCGGCAACCCGCGATTTGAGCGGGTACACCTAACATAAGAACCGTTGACGGAAGTGGCGCGCTGCCACCCGGAATATAAAGGCCAACAGTATTAATAGCGCGTGTCACTTGCTCACACACAACGCCTGGCTGTGTTTCAACCTTAATTGGCTGCGGCTTCTGAGCTTCGTGAAACTTAGCAATATTGCTATAAGCTTGCTCTAACGCTTGCTTCATTTCTGGTGTTAAACGAGCACATGCCTCTTCAATCTCAGTCGAGCTGACTCGAATGGATTCTGGAGTCACACGATCGAACTTTTCAGTCAGCTTTTTAAGTGCGGCATCGCCTTCATTTCGTACTTTTGCAATAACATCAGAAACAGTCGCTGTGATGTTTGCACCTTCAGTAATAGCTGGACGCTCTAGTACCGAGTCTTGCTGTGATTCACTTAAAGATTGCCAAACAACGGTTCTCATCGTCACTACCCCATCATTTTTTCGATTGGTAATACTAGAATCGAGCTTGCACCCAACTCCTTCAGCTGTTCCATAGTTTCCCAGAACAAGTTCTCAGTACTTACTAGGTGAACGGCAACTTTGTCTTTGTCTGTAGATAGAGGAAGAACAGTAGGATCTTCAGCTCCAGGTAATAGCGCTTTGATTTGCTCTAGCTGAGACGTTGGCGCGTGAAGCATGATGTACTTAGACTCTTTCGCTTGTTGAACACCCTGCATACGAGTCAGTAGTTTTTCAATCAATGCTATTTTGTCTGCATCAAATTCGCCAGTGCGTTGAATCAGAGTTGCTTTAGATTGGAAGATAACTTCCGTTTCTTTCAGGCCGTTCGCTTCTAGCGTAGCGCCTGTAGAAACCAAATCTGCGATAGCGTCAGCTAGACCTGCACGAGGAGCAACTTCAACCGAACCTGTTAGCATACAAGTGCTGAATTCAACACCCTGCTCGTCCATGTAGGCTTTAAGTAGTTGTGGGTAGGTTGTCGCAATACGTTTACCCGCAAGATCTTGTGGGCCGTTGTATTCTTCATCTTTGTTGATAGCGATAGAAAGGCGGCAACCACCGAAATCTAAGCGGCGTAGAGTGCTGAATTGCGATGGCTCGTTTAGAGCGATACGGTCTAGGCGAACTTCTTCTAGTTCATTCTCGCCAATGAAACCTAGGTCAACTACACCGTCCATGATAAGACCTGGGATGTCATCATCACGAACCAGTAACAAGTCGATTGGCATATTTAGTGAATGAACAACTAACTGCTCACCCATGATGTTAAATTTAACACCACATTTTTTAAGTAGATCTTGGCACTCTTTACTTAAGCGACCTTTCTTTTGAATTGCGATTCTTAGGCGTTGTGTCTGCATTGCTGTATCCCTGTGCAAATATTTGAATTTATTGATTATTTAAAAGTGCTAAAACTAAAAAACCCTCGGAAGACTTTGTCGTCCCGAGGGTTTAAATCTAAATTCTTTGACTTAACCTCCGGGAGAATTCTTGCTCCCGGGTATACGTAAATCTCCCCGAAAGACTAGATAGGGTGATGATGGTGATGAATGTTCATTACTAATTTACGCATACTTATCGGCTCTTAGGTTGTTTGCTGTCTTGTCTCCACACTAACTAAGCTGACACCCTTTTTCAACCATTTATTCGAACTTTTTTCACGAAATTTAAAATTAAATTAACGAGCACAAAAAAAGGGAGGCAAACGCCTCCCTTTTCATTATTCAATCAAGTGATGTTTAGCTTTTGCACGTCGACATTTTACAACGTGAGAAATAAGCCAATGCAAAACATACTGCCACAAACGTTAGAGACGCTGCGCCGAACGCGATGCCAGTTGATGATGTCATACCTAGAGTGATGAAGCCGATACACGATACGAACGCCACAGACAGCGCATAAGGAAGCTGAGTCGATACGTGGTCAATGTGGTTACAACGAGCACCGGTAGAAGACAGAATCGTTGTGTCTGAGATTGGAGAACAGTGGTCACCAAATACAGAACCCGCAAGAACCGCACTTAACATAGGCAGAATTAGCGCGATGTCAGAGGCTGCAGCCATGTCACCCGCGATAGGTAGCATGATACCGAACGTACCCCATGATGTACCTGTCGAGAACGCCATTAGGCCAGCAAGAAGGAACAAAATAACGGGTAGCCAGTGGTAATCAATGTTGCCCGTTGCTAGAGATGATAGGTACGAACCTGTTTTCATGTCACCGATGACAGAACCGATAGTCCAAGCGAACACAAGAATCAGGATAGCGCCAAACATAGAGCTAGCACCGATCCACATTGTTCTTGCGATATCAGACATTGGTAGCTTTTGCTTAAACACTGTCGCTAGCGCAACAAGCAGACCTAAAACACCACCGTAAACAAGAGACTTGCCTACATCTGTATTTTCGAACGCACCAAGCAGGTTAAATGCTTGACCGTCAGCAGTCAGCGCTTGGCCGCCTGTGTAAAGCATGGCAGCAACTGTTGCTACGATTAGCGATACGATTGGCATAACAAGATCAGAGACAGAACCGTTTTCGCTCTCTTGAATGTCTAGCTCTTCGTTTAGATCGTGCGCTTGCTTTTGATCGTTGTCGCCTTCAAAGCCACGGCCTTGAGAGGCTTCAATCTCATGTTCACGCATCTTACCAACGTCTAGACCGAACCATGCAACGGCAAATACCATTAATAGTGCGAACACAGCGTAGAAGTTCATTGGGATAAGACGAACGTAAGCACCCAGTGCAGAATACTCAGTCACACCGTGTGTCACTAAGATGCCACCAATAATAGTGATGATGTAAGCACCCCAACTAGAAGCCGGCATAATCACACACATTGGAGCAGCGGTAGAATCTAGAATATAAGCTAGCTTAGCGCGAGATACGTAGAAGCGGTCTGTTACAGGACGAGAGATAGCACCTACCGCTAAGCTGTTGAAGTAATCATCGACAAAGATGAATACGCCTAAGAAGGCAGCAAGTAGTTTTGAACCACGTTTGCTCTTCACACGAGACTGTGCCCACTCAGCGAATGCGCGAGTACCACCAGATAGTGTGAGTAATGCAGTTGTCATTCCGAGAATAATTAGGAATGCGATGATGCTCATGTTCCAAGTGTTAATGCCACCATCTTCGATGAAAACACCAGATGCTTTAGTGAACACGTAACTAGCTGCGTTACCTACTGAGTAGTCAGCAAGTAGAATCGCACCCATAACGATACCAACACCCAAGGAAACCAATACACGGCGGGTAACAATAGCTAGAGTCAATGCAACCAAAGGAGGAAGCAGCGATAAAGGCGATGTTGCAAAATCTATTAAATTCATGATCTTCAAAAACCAGTTTTTTATTTGGCTAGAGATCTACTGCAGACAAACTTGATACGGTTTATCAAGCTCATGTTGAACTAAGCGAAAGGGAAGTGAACACTTCACCCAACCCTACAGTAGCGCTCCATAGTTTAAAATTAAGACTATGGCAGTGTTGTACCTATTGAGCACAACCCCAGCAAATTGTTTAGATATACAATTTACTTCGGCAATTACACCTTTCATTCCCGTTCATTGGCATCACCCCAACGAAAACTACTTTTTATAATTGCGCCTCTACGTGCGATAACATTATTAACTGTGCAAACCAGAGTTTAACAACAAATTAACCAAAGCATCGCATCAGGTAGCCGCAATTGTACCCATCAAGAGCAACAATGCAACATATCATTCCGACAAAAATGTCTTTTTGTTAATGAACTAATCAATAAAAAAATAGTCTACATATAGCAATTACTCCACCAGTCACATATCGATTTTTAAGATAATCTTAATAATTATTATAAATTCATCAAAAGTGAGTCGTTTCTTTTTCAACTATTCATCTCACTTTTATATTTAAATAACCAATACAAGAAATACTATTTGTTTTATTCCTAGGCACTGTTTATTATTAGGAGGATTATTTAGTTTACCTTGATGGGAAATATCATGTCTGAATTAACAAAAACACTATTAAATATCCGCAGCCTTCGTGCGTTCTCACGTGAATTAACTCTTGAGCAACTTGAAGAAGCGCTAGACAAGCTGACTATTGTTGTACAAGAGCGTCAAGAGTCTGAAGCTGAAGAACGCGCTGCTAAAGCAGAACAAGAAGCTAAGCTTTCTGCTATTGCTGAACAAATTGCAAAAGACGGAATTGATGTTGCAGATCTTATTGCTGCACTTTCTGGTGAAGCAAAATCTAAAACAACTAAAGCTAAACGTGCTCCTCGCCCAGCGAAATACAAATACGTAGACGCAAACGGCGACGAGAAAACTTGGACAGGTCAAGGCCGTACGCCTTCAGCTATCCAAGAACAACTAGATGCTGGTAAATCTCTAGAAGAGTTTGCTCTTTAAGGCATCCTGTTTGCTAAGTGAATAATCAATAAAACACTAAGCAATAGAATTAATATTAAGTCGACTAAAGTATTATTTACGGCTTCAATATATTCAGAAACAAAAAAGGCTCCTTTCGGAGCCTTTTTTATATTTCACTATTAGAAATATAAATGAAAAAGATAAAAATATCTTATCTTTCCCAGTATGCTTCTTCTAGACTGTCTTCTCTTTCAGGAAGGCCGCGAGACAAGCGAGGAGAGTGCTGAACCAACACTTCATAACTTGCACGGTTTGAATATTTACAAACTTGTGAGAAAGATGAATACGTTAAAAATGCATGTTGGTGCTTGCTAGAATTCGGTACATTTTCTTTATGATATTTATTTGCTGCCATATCATGTAATAAAGCCGACAGCGCCGCATCCCCTGCACCATTGGTATTCTTGATCTTTTCTGGACCACCCATGTAAGGCGCGATATGCGAATAGATTTTCGTTGGGTTGTCACATAACTCTTTATGTGCAGGACGGCTAAACTCATAGCGGTTAAATTCTGCAATCGAGCCTGGTAACAACGGCAATGAAGTTTCACGCTTCACCGCGTCTTCAGTATAACCCGCCATGAATAAGCCAACAGGGCCTGCTGTACACAGAACCAAGTCTACCCACTCTAATGCTTTGTCTGAAGCAGCAAGAGGATCGCTTTCACCTGTTAAGGCTTCTGCTTCGTCTTCATTCATTGCAACAACGGTTACGTGCTGTTCAAGGAAATCTTTCCAAAACTCTGGATCATCTTGAATAACGAATTTAGTACCAAGTGTTAAAACAACAGGCACATCGTATTTCTTCGCGTATTCGATCGCTTTCATTGTTGCTTCAGGCATAGGGTCACCTGGTTTACAACGAACTAAATACGCCGTTAATACTAAAGCAGAAGCACTTTTGAAAATTTTCTCAGGGATGCTTTCTGGTTTTAATTGGTTCATTTGTCCTTCGCTAATTGCGAAAGTACGTTCACCATCTTCTGTAATTAATGCAAAGCAGCGACCAATTGCGCCATCTACCCCTTGTAAATGGTTCAGATCCATTCTGCTTGATGTATTACATAAATAGCGGTAACCGTAACTACCAATTTTAATATCTTGGCTCATTACACCCAATAGCGTTGAACGGTCATCCGCAAGTACTGAATAGTTGTGCAATGTATTACCAATAGTGCCACCAGCGTATTCATTGGTGATCAGGCACTGTTCTTTTAATTCTTGATACAAGGATTCAGCAGCTTCATCACCAATAACCAGTGAGTGTCCCTTACTTAGCCCGTATTTTTCGATTAGCTCAGAACTCACTTTCGCTTCAATATCCACCAAAGTTTGGTCAATACCGATAATATGAGTACGTGACATTCTTTTGCTAGTTTGAGCTTGGCTTACTAAAGGATCACGAGCGTGAACCGGAAAATAGTGCTTTGATTTACGTTGTCCAGGGAATTTCATAAGGCTAGTCTAAGTCAAGGGGAAATAGGTGGCGGATTCTACCGCGCTATATTTAACGCGGCAATCTTTCAAACTATAGCAAACGTTTGCTAGGCTATTTTTTTATTCGCCTTCCATAAAGCTTAAGTCAGGTAGCATACCCAAATGCTCGGCGTAACGTTTTTGATTAAACTCAGCGCCGTTTTTCATTACATCAAATACTTCAATAGCCAGTGCACATGCCATAGCCGTAATCGCCTCTTCACGAGGAGTACCTGTCATCATTAAACGCATCAGCGTCTCTTTCACTTTTACAGGTTGGCCATCTTCAAGTTGGTTCTCGATAATCTCGATCAACTGTTCTTCTTGCATAAACTCATTTTGTTCAGACATTTTTTATCTCAGGTCTTGGATTTCGAGCGACTATGCCACATATAGATCTGACATCCTAGCGAGTCTCCTCGCGTTCATGCGATTCTCTAACGAAGTCAGCGCAATATTTGTGCAAATGAAACTGTGATTCCGGTCTCGGATCTGTCGCGGTGTTTCTCTTTCTGTTAGAATCTGCGACCAAGTAATAGTAACGGTGTTTAGACATGTCAGATATCAGCTCTGGAAACAGCGAAAAGAAAGTAATTGTCGGTATGTCCGGCGGTGTAGATTCGTCAGTATCGGCGTATCTTCTTCAGCAACAAGGCTATCAGGTAGAAGGCCTTTTCATGAAAAACTGGGAAGAAGATGATAACGAAGAATACTGCACGGCAGCTGAAGACCTTGCTGATGCTCAAGCGGTATGTGACAAATTAGGTATCCACCTTCACACTATCAACTTTGCCGCAGAGTACTGGGATAATGTATTCGAGTACTTTCTTGAAGAGTACAAAGCCGGTCGTACACCGAACCCAGATATCCTTTGTAATAAAGAAATCAAATTCAAAGCATTCTTAGAGTTTGCGGATGAAGTATTAGACGCAGACTACATTGCGATGGGTCATTACGTTCGTCGTACTTTCCCAACTCAAGAAGAGCTAGACGCTGGCGTGAAACCAGAAATGCTACGTGGCCTAGACGGCAATAAAGACCAAAGCTATTTCTTATACACGCTAAGTTCAGATCAAGTGGCACGCAGCCTATTCCCTGTGGGTGAATTAGAGAAGCCTGAAGTGCGCCGTATTGCTGAAGAGCAAGACTTGATCACTGCGAAGAAAAAAGACTCAACAGGTATCTGCTTTATTGGTGAGCGTAAGTTCACAGAGTTCCTTGGCAAATATCTACCGGCTCAACCAGGTAACATCGAGACACCTGAAGGCCAAGTTATTGGTCAGCACCAAGGCTTGATGTACCACACTTTGGGTCAACGTAAAGGTCTTCATATTGGCGGCACTAAAGGTGGCGGCGGTAACGAAGAACCATGGTTTGTTGGTGAAAAAGATCTTAAGCGTAATGTTCTGATCGCGGTTCAAGGTAAAGACCACCCGCTTCTTAAATCAGAAGGCTTGTTCGCATCTCAGCTTCATTGGGTTAATCGCACACCAATTACTGAAGTTATGACATGCACGGTAAAAACACGTTACCGTCAAACCGATATTCCTTGTACAATCATCCCAATTGACGATGATAACATTAAGGTTATCTTCGATGAGCCGCAAATCGCTGTAACGCCAGGCCAGTCGGCTGTGTTCTACCAAGATGAAGTCTGTCTTGGTGGTGGTATCATCGAAAAACGCATCTAATCTAATCGAACGAACAACAAACGATAGAAAACAACTAGGAGTTACTACGTGGCTAATACACTTTATGACCGTACTATTGCTTTCGCTGGAATTTGCCAAGCTGTGGCTTTGGTTCAACAAGTAGCGAAAGACGGCCGTTGTGATAAAGATGCCTTCGAAGCTTCACTCAATGCCATTTTAAATACTAACCCAGCGAACACTGTGGGTGTATTTGGCCGTGAGGCGAACCTAAAGCTAGGCCTTGAATGCTTAGTAAAAGGTATCGACAGTACTCCTGCTGGTAGCGACATTACTCGCTACATCATCAGCTTGATGGCGCTTGAACGTAAACTATCTGCTCGCAATGACTCTATGTCACAGCTTGGTGATCGTATTCAAACTGCAGAGCGTCAAACTGAGCACTTCGATCTGTTTGACGAGCAAATGATCAGCAACCTTGCGAGCATCTACTTAGATGTAGTGAGCCCTATTGGCCCTCGTATTCAGGTTTCTGGTACGCCAGCAGTACTTCAACAGACATCGAGCCAGCATAAGGTTCGTGCTCTGCTGCTATCAGGAATTCGAAGCGCTGTGTTATGGCGTCAGGTTGGCGGCAAACGTCGTCACCTTATCTTCGGTCGCAAAAAAATGATCGAGCAGGCTCAAATCCTGCTAGCTCGCATGTAATTTATTAGCTCGCGCCTCGTCGCGAGCTTGTTTTTTGTACCAATACAATTCTCGCGCAAACGATTGCGCAATATGCGTGACAATTGAGATTGTTACTGGTATAAACCTCTCAAAATTTAGAAAACTCAATTCAGGAGAACACCATGGAACTGTCAGCATTGACTGCTGTTTCACCAGTAGACGGCCGTTACGGAAGCAAGACTGTTGCATTACGCAGCATCTTTAGTGAGTTTGGCCTACTAAAGTACCGCTCTATCGTTGAAGTTCGTTGGTTACAAAAGCTTGCAGCTACAGATGCAATCAAAGAAGTACCAGCGTTCAGTGCAGAAGCTAACCAGTTTCTTGATGAACTAGCTGCTAACTTCAGTGAAGAAGATGCTCTACGTATCAAAGAGATCGAGCGCACGACTAACCACGACGTTAAAGCGGTTGAGTACTTCTTGAAAGAGAAAGTTGCTGGCGTTCCTGAACTTCACGCTGTAAACGAATTTATTCACTTTGCATGTACTTCTGAAGACATCAACAACACCTCTCACGCGCTTATGCTTAAAGAAGCTCGTGATACCGTGATTCTTCCAGAAATCCGTAACGTAATTGAAGCTATCAAAGCGCTTGCGAACGAGTACCGTGACATTCCATTACTGTCTCGTACACACGGTCAGCCTGCTTCTCCTTCTACTATGGGTAAAGAGATGGCTAACGTTGCGTACCGTATGGAACGTCAATACAAGCAAATCGAAAACGTTGAGATTCTAGCGAAAATCAACGGTGCTGTAGGTAACTACAATGCACACCTTTCTGCATACCCAGAAGTTGAATGGCACCAGTTCAGCGAAGAGTTCATCACTGAATCTCTTGGCGTAACTTGGAACCCGTACACAACTCAAATCGAACCTCACGATTACATCGCTGAGCTGTTTGATGCTGTTGCTCGTTTCAACACTATCCTTCTTGACTTCGACCGTGACGTTTGGGGCTACATCGCTCTTGGTCACTTCAAGCAGAAGACTATTGCTGGCGAAATCGGTTCTTCTACAATGCCGCATAAAGTTAACCCAATTGACTTCGAAAACTCTGAAGGCAACCTTGGTCTAGCGAACGCAGTATTCAGCCACCTTGCACAAAAACTTCCAGTTTCTCGCTGGCAGCGTGACCTTACCGACTCTACAGTTCTTCGTAACTTAGGTGTTGGCGTTGGCTACGCAATCATTGCATACACTTCGACTCTGAAAGGTATTAGCAAGCTAGAAGTTAACCGTGCTGCGCTACTTGCTGAACTAGACAAGAACTGGGAAGTATTGGCTGAACCAGTACAAACAGTAATGCGTCGTTACGGCATCGAGAAGCCATACGAGAAGCTAAAAGAGCTAACTCGTGGTAAACGTGTAGATGGCGAAGGCATGCGTGCATTCATCGATGGTCTTGAAATCCCTGAAGACGAGAAAGTACGTCTAAAAGAGATGACACCAGCGAACTACATCGGTCAAGCAATCGAGCTAACTGACAAGCTGTAGGGTTCGAATTTCGAATCACAGAATAGACAAAGGCTTCCCATGTGGAAGCCTTTTTGTTGCGTAGAACAAATGTCTCGAACAGTAGTCCCTAAGTAAACAACAGTCGTCAATCAAACCTGACTTGTCCTACTCACCTCCCCCATTCAAATACTGCAAGCCACATTAGACAAACATCCTTAAATGCCAAGATCAAAAAAGGCCTCCCGAAGGAAGCCTTTAGAATACATATTGCCACTTAACGACAGCAGCTTGTGTTAGAAATTACATGTTACGTAAAGACGCAATACGCTTATCTAGCGGTGGGTGGCTCATTAGAAGCTCTGTTAGAGACTTCTTACCATTGATACCAAATGCCATCATAGAACCTTCTAGTTGTGGCTCATGGCTCACCTTTAGACGCTCTAGCGCTGCAATCATCTTCTCTTTACCCACTAGGTTCGCTGCACCTGCATCGGCATGGAATTCACGATGACGGCTGTACCACATAGTAATGAAGCTTGCTAAGAAACCAAATACCAATTCCAACACCATCGACACACCGAAGTACACCATCATGTTGCTGCCGCCCTCTTCTTCGTTGTCATTCGACGCAACAATGTTGGCGATGAAACGAGATAGGAAGATAACGAACGTGTTCACTACACCTTGCATTAACGTCATGGTCACCATATCACCGTTCGCGATGTGGCTCACTTCATGCGCTAATACCGCTTCAGCTTCATCACGCGTCATGTTGTGCAGCAGGCCTGTTGATACTGCTAACAATGAATCGTCACGTTTAGCACCTGTCGCGAATGCGTTGATGTCTGGCGAGTCGTATATCGCCACTGTTGGCATACCAATACCAACTTGTTGAGATTGACGGCTTACCGTCTCCATCAACCAATGTTCTGTTTCGTTACGTGGGCTTTCAATGACCATGCCGCCTACTGAGCGTAGCGCCATTTTCTTTGACATCATTAATGAAATGAATGAACCGCCAAAACCAAATACTGCAGCCATTAACAACAAGCCTGAAAGGCTTCCTGGTTGCATACCTGTGACTGCATATACAATATTAAGAACAACACTTAGTACCAATACAACCGCAAGGTTGGTTGCAAGGAACAACATTACTCGCTTCATTACTTATCTCCGCATGAAAGCTGTTTTTATAAAACTTATTGTTATAGACAAGGCAGACAGCAATAGATTCCAACCTTGAAGACTTATACTTACTTATACATATAGTCTTAGATTAAGAAAACAAGGTTAAGCATTAAATTGCAACATTTGATTACGAGACTATATTCGAATTAACCTTAGTCTATTAGACCTAAGTCGTATGGTGCCGATATAACAATCCGTTTACAGTGACTTCAGATGATTTATTGGCTAGTCCATGTACAAAAAGGGAACGATCATGGTTGAAGGTACTAACACTCAAATGGCTATTGATTTACTGTGCTGTCACCTAGGGATTACTGAAGAAGAAGCGAAAAAGCAGATTGGAATCCTAACACCACAAACGGCACAGACAAAAATCACAGAAACGCAACAAGCATTAATGGGACTGACAAAAGAACATTAATCCCAAACTTGTTCAAAAGACCGGTTTTTACAAACGTATGGTTTAAAGGCTTAAAATAGCAAAAGGGCTGCAATCGCAGCCCTTTTCTTGTTTAGTACACTAGGTGAGAATTAAAGCGTAAGCAAAGGCTGCACATCAATGTACTTACCAATGTTCTTAGACTTTGCTCTTGGTACGTAAGGGATTTCACCTAACTTCGGCGCACCTAGCTTGTCTTCAAGCATCGCAATAATATCAGCATAATGTTCAGTGCCTGGATTAATGCGGTTCGCTACCCAACCTACTAGGTTTAGACCATCTGCACGAATCGCTTCAGCAGTTAACAGAGCGTGGCTCAAACAACCCAGCTTAATACCAACAGTCAGGACAACTGGAAGCTGCTCTTTCTTAACCCAACTAGATAAGTATTCGTCATCTGAAACCGGAACACGCCAGCCACCAGCACCTTCAACTAGAACGATGTCAGAGTTTTGCTTATGCTGTTCTAGCTTCGCTGATAATACCGCTTCATCAACCACGACACCGTCATGCTTAGCTGCGATATGAGGTGATGATGGTAGCAACAATGCATACGGGTTAACGTCTTCGTAAGCAACATCTTGCGTCGCAGCTTCTTGAAGGTGCAATGCATCACTATTACGTAACCCTTCAGGGTATTGTTCACACCCTGCAGCAACTGGCTTATAGCCAATTGTTGATAAATCCTGTGCGGCCAAAGCTTGAAGAATCGCTTTTGAAACCACAGTTTTTCCCACTTCGGTATCCGTACCTGCAATGAATAATGCATCAATCATAATTGAATAACCCCTAAACAAACTTGATATGTTGCTGGTAAGAAACCTTGATGGTTTTTAAACTCTCGATATTCCCGTTCAACAAGCTGCAACATGCGGCGACTTGTTAAACCTTGTGAGCGACCACTTACGTGATTAGCGCCGATACCTTTAAGGTCGCGCATCAGTTCAAACGCAGTGTCGTACCAAACGGTGATGGTGGGCAAGTCTAGTTGATGAGCAGTACAGCTAGATTGCGCTAACGCAATTTTTACCTGATTGATTGTAATAAAATGGTTAACGTGTTGATGTGCGTCAATTTTAGACCATGATTTTTCCAGTTCAAACAGTGACCCATCAAGCAAAGTTGAGAAAACCATACGTCCGCCAACCGCTACAACGCGCTTCATCTCTTTTAAAGGTGACGATAAATCATCACACCATTGCAACGCTAAGCTTGAAAAAACGATGTCAAAACACCCATCTTCAAACGGTAATTGCTCAGCATCGGCTTGTTGATATAAAGAAACCGATGTACCACAGCGCTGCTCTGCCCTTCCTAACATTCCAACAGAAAGATCAGCACACACCACTTCAGCACCACGCTTGATCATCTGCTCAGAGAAGTAACCAGTACCACAACCTAAATCGAGCACCTTTAAGCCCGAGAGGTCTCTCGGTAGCTTATCCAGTAGTAGGTGGCCGACATCGCGCTGAAATTCAGCGTGTTTGTCATACGTTGTCGCTGCTTTACCGAAGGCTTCGGCAATCGCACTCTTATCGTGGCCTACGTAATTATGCACTACTGCTTCTTGTGACATTTACTGAGCCTCTTTCTTTAATTCAAAGCTTGGTTCTATGCTTGGTTGGCTTCCAGAGTCGTTGCTTCGCTCTATTGCTTGAAGCAACGAATCAGTTAACTGAAGAATCTGCTCCTGACTATGATTGGCCGTTAACGTAATTCGTAAACGAGCAGTCCCTGTCGGAACGGTTGGTGGCCTTATCGCTGTTACCCAAACTTGGTTACGCTTTAACTCTTCGGCAATAGATAAGGCAGCTTGGGCTTCACCAATCACAAACGGCTTTATCGGAGTCTGAGTATCAATGAAACCTTTCACGCTACCCATCTGCTCAGCATAAAGAGCGCCTAACTCCATGAGCTTCTCTCGACGCCACTCTTGCGTCTGAATCATCTGACACGCATGAGACAAAGCCACCGCTTGTGAAGGTGGCATCGCGGTCGAGTACACATGATGCCGAGCAAACTGAGTTAAGTAATCACCCACTTCTGACGAACAAAGAATCGCAGCACCAGAAAGGCCAAATGCTTTACCAAAGGTCACCACCAAAATATCGGGTGAGATTTGTGCCGCACTGCAGCTCCCTGCCCCTTTATCACCTAACACGCCGATACCGTGAGCATCATCAACCGCCAACCAACTGTCGTATTGATTTGTCAGGGTAGATATCTGGCTGAGAGGCGCTTGGTCACCATCCATGCTGAACACACCTTCAGTCACGACTAACGATTGTGGAGAGCGGCTTAGTAAAGACTCTAAATGCTGCGTGTCGTTGTGCTTAAAGCGTTTCATAGTTGCAGGTGAGAGCATCCCCGCTTCCATCAAGGAGGCGTGGTTAAGTTTGTCTTGCAACAGAGAGTCGTCTTTTTCGAGCAGAGAAAACAACAAGGCTTGGTTAGCACTGAAACCAGAACTAAATAGAATGGCACGTTCAAAGCCAAGCCATTCGCACAGCTGAGCCTCTAAATTTTTATGAGCAGAACTAAAACCCGTGACCAATGGCGATGCAGCACTGCCGGCACCATATTGGGAAAGTCCGGTTTGCCATGCATCGACCAGTTCAGAATCGTTTGCCAACCCTAGGTAATCATTACTCGAAAAGTTAATAAAGCGAGAACCTTCACTATTAAGCAAAGAGTTATTGCTGTTTTCGAGTACCTTAAGTTGACGAGTTAACCCTTGCTCACGGCGATGAGCAAGGGCTCTTTTGATGCGAGATTTAAACAGTGGCATCGTAGAACATGTCATCTTTCGTTGGACGAGCAGCAACGCGCTCCACCACTTGATCTAACAGTTCATTTTCTTGAATTTCGTCAGGTTTTTGAGCGACCTGTTGGCTGTTGATACCCAGCTTCTTAAACAGCTGCATATCCGTGTCTTCGTCTGGGTTTGGCGTAGTAAGTAGCTTACAACCGTAGAAGATAGAATTCGCGCCCGCCATGAAACACATCGCTTGCATCTGTTCGTTCATGTTTTCACGGCCTGCAGATAAGCGAACCGCAGACATAGGCATCATGATACGAGCGATCGCAATCAACTTAATGAAGTCGAAAGACTCAACATCATCGACGTTTTCCATCGGTGTGCCTTTCACTTTTACCAGCATGTTGATTGGTACACTTTCAGGGTGGACTGGAAGGTTCGCTAGCTCGACAAGTAGACCTGCACGGTCATTAGTGCTTTCGCCCATACCAATAATGCCACCAGAACAGATCTTCATACCGGCATCACGCACGTGAGATAAGGTATCTAAACGATCTTGGTAAGTACGAGTAGTAATAATGCTGCCGTAGAATTCAGGAGACGTATCAAGGTTATGGTTGTAGTAATCCAAACCTGCGTCCGCTAACTCACCTGCTTGATCTGGCGTTAGCATACCCAGTGTCATACAGGTTTCCAAGCCCATGCCTTTCACACCTTTGATCATGTCGGTAAGGTGAGGCATATCGCGCTCTTTCGGGTTTTTCCATGCAGCGCCCATACAAAAGCGAGTTGAGCCCGCATTCTTGGCTTTTAGCGCAGCATCCAAAACACGCTCGACTTCCATTAAGCGTTCTTTGTCGACATCCGTTCGGTAGTGAGCACTTTGAGGACAGTACTTACAATCTTCAGGACAAGCACCCGTCTTTATCGATAAAAGCGTACTCACTTGCACGTGGTTTTGCTCTTGGTACCGTCTATGAACAACTTGAGCTTCAAACATTAAATCCATAAACGGTTTTTCAAGCAGTGCTGTTACTTCAGCAACTGTCCAGTCATGACGAACTTCCACGTGTCGATCCTTTTTTATTATTTGATGTTGCATCTCTATTAATAGAGATTGCATTTATGCTTGGCTAGTCTACCGACAAGCTTTAGACTGTCAACACATTGATAATATCAAAAGTTTACATCTGGTTATTTTTTAACCACATCAAGAATGGAAGTTACTATGGATCTCGCCTTTGATCGCCAGCATATCTGGCATCCTTACACATCAACGTTAACACCTCTGACCTGCTACCCAGTCACCAACGCAGACGGTGTTTACCTAGAATTAGAAGGCGGAAAACGAATTATTGATGGTATGTCATCTTGGTGGTCAACCATCCACGGCTACAATCATCCAGAGCTCAATGCTGCGGCTCACAGCCAAATCGATAAGGTTTCACACGTTATGTTTGGCGGTATCACCCACCAGCCCGCTATCGATTTATGTAAGAAACTGCTGAATTTGGCGCCAAGTAATCTAGAACACGTATTCTTGGCCGATTCAGGTTCAGTGGCCGTGGAAGTTAGCCTGAAGATGGCACTGCAGTACTGGCATGCTAAAGGGCAACCTCGTTCAAAGTTCCTAACGCTAAGAGATGGTTACCACGGAGATACCTTCGCGGCGATGTCAGTGACCGATCCGGATAACTCGATGCATAGCCTTTACAAAGGCTTTTTGCCTGAGCATATTTTCGCTGATTCGCCAAAAACTGGCTTTTGGAATGAGTGGAATTCAAGTGACGTCAATAGCTTTCGAGAGAAACTCACAGCCCATCATGCAGAGGTTGCCGCCGTAATCTTAGAGCCTATCGTTCAAGGCGCTGGTGGCATGCGCATCTACCACCCTGAGTTTCTAAAACAAGTTCGCTTACTGTGTGATGAATTCAACGTATTACTTATCTTGGATGAGATTGCGACCGGATTTGGCCGTACGGGGAAACTGTTCGCTTGCGAACATGCCGATGTTAAACCGGATATCTTATGCGTAGGTAAGGCGCTAACTGGTGGCTATATGACGCTGTCAGCGACGCTTGCGAGCAAAGAAGTCGCAGACACCGTATGTGGCGGTGAAGCAGGTTGCTTTATGCATGGGCCAACCTTTATGGGCAACCCATTGGCTTGTGCTGTGGGTGCAGCAAGTTTGTCCATCATCGAGCAAGGCCATTGGAAAAATCAGACTCAACAGATTGAACAACTCTTTTCTGAATTGCTACCACCGTTGCGAGAGCACGAGCTTGTCAAAGACGTTCGTTGGTTAGGCGCTATTGGCGTTGTTGAGACTCACACGCCTGTGGATATGGAAACCATCCAAGCTCACTTTGTTGAACAAGGTGTTTGGATACGCCCGTTTGGCAAATTGATTTATATGATGCCTCCCTTCATTAGCAAGCCTGAACATATCGAACAACTTGTAAACTCTATCGATTCCGCCCTCAAAAATCCCTTATTATTTCAATAATAGTTTAAAGGTGATCGGCGCTAAAAGCAGGCCACCTTATTAATGAATCTAACTAACAAGTCCAATTTATCTATCACTCACTCGTCCAGATACAAGCTAGAAATGATTTTAATCCTTACAACAAAAATAATTATGAAAAGAGTGTTAGCTGTTGGATAAATGGCCGTCATAAAATAACGAGACTTTTTAACCCTCTAATTTTATGAAAATCTATATCTCTTGTTTTTTTGTTTTTTTATCACTGTCTTTTGCATGT
This sequence comes from Vibrio sp. QJM3NY_39, assembly GCF_057785895.1. NCBI lineage: Bacteria > Pseudomonadati > Pseudomonadota > Gammaproteobacteria > Vibrionales > Vibrionaceae > Vibrio > Vibrio sp. QJM3NY_39. Next base: position 2,383,064 of record NZ_CM173505.1, read on the forward strand.
GCTGCATCTGAAATGATGCTTACTCCCAGCCAGACAGACTACTTACATACAAAGAAAACGATTGTCATTGCTAAGCCTACCCACTTGTTTAATCACGCTTGGGAGGAGGTATTCGTCAGTCAAAATAAAGGGAACTCTACCGAAGTAATTAACCTTCTCGAGCAAAAGCTTAACGTTAACATTGAAATAAAAGAGTACTTTTCGTCACGCGCTCTACTTGATGCAATAGTAAAAGGAGAGGTCGACTTTACACTCGGTTATGCCGAAACACGTGAACGAACAGAACAGTTTATCTTTTCGAACACTTTATACAACGTACCTAACGTTTTTTGGTTCCGAGATAAAACAGCTCAAACTAGTTCGAAAAAAGACCTTAGATGGGCGTGTATTCGTCATTCATTGTTTTGTCAGATAATTAGAGACTTGGGTTTCACCAAAATATTAATGGTAAACAGTACATCCGAACTATTTACAGCACTCGCAGTTGGTACCGCTGATGGGCTTTGTTGCGTAATTAAATTTATAGATAGAGCTACCCCATTTCGTGTGTTTCTTAGTCAATACGACAAGTTTCAGGCATACCTAACCCAGTAAGCTTGTTCAACGCTTTTATCATCGCGTAAGTCTCACCCACCTGCGCATTGTAATGTCTTAAGCTCAATCGTCCTCCTAGTAACTGTTTAACTCGATACATCGCTGTTTCTGATAGTGAACGTCTGTGGTACCCATACCGCTCTTTCCAATACTTATTTGAGCCGTATAACTTCTGGCAACCCACGGCGAGGTTTCGAGGATGACCACGCTCCCAGAAGGCTGCCCCTTCTCTTGGGGGAATAAGCGCAATGGCTCCCTTACTCTTAATAGCAGCATGACACAATCTCGTGTCGTAAGCTCCATCACCAGACACCTCAAGGATACTTCGGCGTGTTTGTTTCAGTAAGTTCGGGAGGACTTCTCCATCTGTAACCGTCGATAAACTTAGCTCGGCTGCGATAATTTCATGAGTGCTTGTATCAACGGCAATATGCAGCTTTCGCCAAACTCTACGCTTGCCATCTGTCCCGTGTTTTTTGACTTTCCATTCACCTTCGCCATAAACCTTTAGGCCAGTTGCATCAATGGCCAGGTGCTGTATTGCTCCTCTCGCTTTAGTCTTAAATGAGACCTCAACTTGCTTTGCTCTACGACTGATGCAGGTGTAATGCGGACAACTTAATGGAACATGGGCAAGCCTAAATATTGAGTCGATAAACCCTTGCAGAGCTCTCAGTGGCATAGAAAAAACTCGTTTCACCATGAGCGCTGTCGTGATAGCTAAATCGCTGAACCGACGTGGCCTCCCGCGCTTACTCTGTTTGCTTTGCGCCCACCCGTTTATTGCCTCTTCATCAATCCAAAAGGTCAGAGAGCCACGGTTAATAAGTGATTGGTTGTATTGCTTCCAGTTGGTTGTTTTGTAACGAGGTTTAGGCATAGAGCTACGAGAAGGAGTGAACGTAGCTGATCAGATCGTAGGCTCTTGATTTAGTTCCATTGAATTACGCAACAAAGCCCCGCTGATGTGACAGTCATCGATTTAACGTCGGTCCAAAGTTATTACTCCGTTGTGACACCTGGTGAATGGCAAGGCACACTTTCATTTTCAAAGGATCTGCCTCCATTCCCCGTTCAAGTATTAATGAGTAAGGAAGCAGTTCAATTAAAAACAATCATTGACACATTACTTGAACATAAACTCAAAGATATTAACCAAATATCCTCAAACTATTTCTACCATTTTTATGATGACATAGTAAATCAAGTCATAAAAAGTCAATATGGGGATCGAACTATTCGGTACACTGTTTGTGAAAACATCTACCCCTATTCATATTTTGACCCAACAACACAAAAAACGACCGGATTCATTCACGACGCATTCACTCTTATTTCAAGAAAGCTTGGCGTGAATTTTGAATATGTTCCACCCAAGGATAAAGACGTCATTGAAATGCTACGCAATAGAGAGGTCGACTTTCTACCTAGTTTCGCGGTAGGAAACCAAAGTAATAATGAGTTTATTTCTAGCGACCCATTTATGACGCTTCAATGGGCTTACATTGCAACAAACCAAAATGTGAAAAAGAAAAAAACAGCCATTCTTGATAGAACTGGATATTTTATACAGAAAAAATCATTGGGATTAGATTTCAATGAAGCCGTCATATATCAAGATATAGAAGATCTAGTTAAAGATATGAGTAACGGGAAAATAACGCACGCTTACATCCCGCAGAGTATTGCGAATCTGTACGTTTACAATGGATATACCGATATATTTCACATCGTAGCTCAAGAGAGTAAAGCCGCCTTGAGGAGAGATATCGGAGTAATCTTACATCAAGATTCAACCTTCCTTCAGAACGTAATTAACTCCGCTATTTCTATGACTACACAAAATGAAATAGATCATCTAAACCTCAAACACCACAACATTACAGCCCAATACGGTTACAGCGAAGAACGTATCGTTCTTTACACACTGGCATCTTCTAGTTTTATTTTCGTTCTCATTGCTTATGGATTGATCAAAACCAGACGTCTTTCTATTTCGTTAAGCAAAGCAAAACAATCGGAACAACAAAGTTATGAGCAAATTCAATGGCTAATGACATTGCTAGACAGCTTACCAAACTTGATATCGATCCATGACCAAAAAAATAAACTTGTTTTGTCCAACAGTGCATTTAACAAACAGAGAAATTTATGTTTATTGGCCGATGAAAGACCAGAATCTTGTTGGCTTAAACAAGCCGAAATCCAAGATAAAAACACGATAACGTTAGGAGTCTGGACGAAAATAAAGTGCCATTGCAGTGGACAAGAAAAACATTTTAGAGTGATTCGGCAACATATTATGGATCGCTCAGATGGGAGTTGTTACACAATCACGGTATTGGATGACTTAACGAGATCGGAAGCTCAACAACGTGAGTTAGAGATTTCACATACAAAAGCTCAAGAAGCCATCAAAGCTCGTGATTTGTTCCTAGCGATTGTCAGTCATGAACTGCGCACGCCGATTGCCGCCATGATCGGACTAATGGAATTATTAAGTACCAAAATTGAATGTAAAGACAATATGGAACTGTTGTCGAATGCTCAGGTATCTGCAGAGCGCCTAAAATTGCTCGTCAGTGATATCTTAGATATTTCAAAAATGGAGGCTAATCAACTTCATTTAGAATCAAAATTCAGCAATATCTACCAAGAACTATGCCCAATTTTCAGGACTTTTGAAACACATGCACGACTGAATAACCTCAACTTCAAACTGGATTGGAAGATAGGAACGATTTACTCAGCAAGCTTAGATTGGTTAAGAGTAACGCAAATACTCAACAACCTACTCAACAATGCCATTAAATTTACAGAAAGTGGCTTTATTCTCATTAACGTCATCGTAGCCGAGCGTCAATTACACCTATCTATAACTGACACTGGTTGTGGTATGTCTAAACAGCAAATTATTCGCGCATTCCAACCATTTGCTCAAGGCGATCATAGTATTAGCCGTCGCTACGGAGGCACAGGGTTAGGCATTACCGTGGTTCAACGCTTGGTAACGATGATGAACGGTGAGTTAAAGATTGAGAGCAAGCAAGGGTTAGGAACCAAAATTTCAGTCATCATTCCTATAGAGGCAAAGTCTGAAATAATAATTCCATATGATGAAATCTACACAGAAGATCGTGAAATATTGAAGTGGCTTGAAGCTTGGGAAGTTCCTCACCAAAATTACAACGAACAAAATACAATGAATATCGTTAGATCTAACCAATGGCAAAATCTATACCCTGACCATTTATTATCAACAATAACACCTAGTGGCTCGCTAACCCTTGATACAAAAAATAGGTATCAATTCGAGGGCAATGTACTGGTAGCCGATGACGATCCAATCAACCGGTTATTATTTGCTAAGCAATTAAATCAATTCGGACTCAACACCTTCATCGTTAAAGATGGACAAGAAGCACTCGATATTTTGAAACTAAAGATTCAAGTAGTTGACTTAGTTATCACCGACTGCCACATGCCAAATATGGATGGCTATGAGTTAACCAAAATAATCAAATCCTCGCCGGAGTTATCCCATTGTCCTGTTATTGGTTGTACAGCGGAAGACTCTAAATTAGTAGTCGAAAAAGCTGAGCGGGTTGGTATGAACCTGGTGATTTACAAACCTTATTCTTTTAACGAATTAGCACTTGCTCTAAAACAATCACTTCCAGCAACTAGCATAAAGCAACAACCCAATCAGCCATGGGCAGAAGATTACTCAGAAGACGAACAAAACCAGATGGCGACCGTGATACTAGAATCATTCACGGCTGATAAATCGATGTTACAAGGCGAAAAAGAGAATGTAAAAGAAGTATCCCATCGTATCAAAGGCTCCGCTGGTTTACTTGGTTTGACGGCACTTTATCGAGCAGCAAAAGACTGCGAAAAAGATCCGAATAACGCTAAAAAATTAACAATATTAATTGATGAGCTAACTAGGTCGATTGAATCGACTTCTCTCGTACTAAAAAGGCCAAACCTATAGTGAAAGTGTTGATCGTCGAAGACTCATTGCTCCAAGCAACATCAATAGAAATCTTGCTAAAACGCTACGAAATCAGCAAAATATATACCGTTTCAAATGGCGAAGAAGCAATCAATATGTGTCAGATTCATGATTTTGATCTGGCTTTTTGTGACTTGAAAATACCGCAAATTGACGGCGTATCTCTGTTAGCATCACCGCAGGCTGTAAGATCTATTAAACGGGTGGTTATCTTAAGTGCTATGCCACATTCGGTATTAGAATCCACACAAAATATGTGCGTTTTGATCGGTTATCAGAATGTTGAAATTATTTGTAAGCCAATCAGAGATTCGCACATTAAACGTTTATTTTCATCTTATGCCTTATCAAAAACAGTAATTGAGATACAAAGTGCCCCTGTCGTTTTGAATAACAAACAGGTTCAATTAGCATTCGAAAACAACTGGTTTGTCAACGCGTACCAAAGTCAACACAACGTAAATGAAGCCAAAGTCGTTGGAGTAGAGTTACTCGCTCGTATCATGCACCCTGAATTTGGGCTAATCGCCCCGAGCCACTTCATGGAAGTTATTCGACGCTTGAATTTACTCGACCAACTATTTTACACTGTTTTGGAACAAGGATTGAAAGATATATCCATACTTCAGGAACCATTAAGCTTTTCAATTAACATTGAGCAATCAACACTTCGAATCGATGTGGCAGATAAAATAATACGCTTGTGTAACCGCTACAATATATCCCCCTCGTTACTTACGTTAGAGATAACTGAACATGAAACTTTTTTACTTGATGCTAATTGTTACAAGAACATAGCTAAATTAAGTATGTACGGCATCGGCCTTTCTATAGATGATTTCGGCACAGGTTACGCATCATTATCGCAACTCTCAAATTTACCTTTTACGGAATTAAAGGTAGATAGAAGTTTTGTATACAACATTAGTACTAATAAAAAGCACCAAGTACTAACTAAAGCCTGCATTAATTTAGCCAAAAACTTAGGACTGTCATGTATTATCGAAGGTGTTGAGCAACAACAAGACTATGATTATCTTTCTTCAATTGGTATGACGAAATATCAAGGCTACTTCACATCCAAACCTGCAAGTTTTTCCGAGTTAGTCTCTCAGAACGATTTAAAATAATGATGTTCAATCAACTGAAAGTCCTTGTTGTCGACGATGCGCCAATCGTGCTTTCTACGATTCGCAATATGTTGATTCACATAGGATTCTCTGAAAAATACATATATATTGCTTCATCGCCAAAAGTCGCAATATCACTCGTCAATGAAACACCCTTTCATGTCATCATTTGTGATTACAACTTTGGGGTTGGTATGAATGGTAAGCAGTTATTTGAAGAACTAAAACAAACTCAGAAGTTAAAAGATGATGGCGTTTTCATACTTGTCACCGGAGAAAACTCGGCACTTTCCATTAGGCCAATAATTGAATTACGTCCAGATAACTACCTTTTGAAACCGTTTAATCGTGAAACCTTAAAATTACGAATTATGGCATCAATTCGTAAAAAGAAAGCGCTGGAAGAGATCTATAAGGCCGATCGAGAGCATCTTTATCGAGATGGCCTTGATCATTGTGAAGCTCTATCGCATTTTCATCCAGAATACTTCTCTACAATCGAGCAGTTCAAAGGCCGTTTTCTCTCTAAACTCAAACTGTTTGACGCAGCTAAAGTGGTGTATGAGAGTATGATTATAAGAGGTAATTTCGACTGGGCACAGGCAGGTTTGGCGAATAGCTTAGCTAACTTAGGACAACTTACCAAAGCTAATCAAATCATATCAACACTGATTGAAAACGCACCAAGCAACACTTTGTATCGCGATGAAGCAGCTCAAGTAAGCTTGATCAGTAATCGAATACCAGCTGCAATAGCTCACTTTAAGCTAGCCAGCAAATTAACGCCCGGAAACTCAGACCGTGAACTAGCTATTGCCAATTTGTGTCTATCTGTCAACGACTCTGAAACTGCGCTTAGGCACTACCAGAATTACATCCACTTCAACAAAGAGACGTTCCGCGACAACGTATCAATGAAACTTAATCACATTCGGTTTCTTTTATATTCCGTTTCCGATGATATTAAAAAACAAGAGAAACTCGAACAGGTTAACTCCATTTTGAGTAAAGTTAAGAAGGAACTGACTCCTGAAATTGATTGTGATTTGGCATTGATAGATGCACATATGTATTTTGATAAAAAAGAGTACAAAAAATCTATTGATATATTATCTGACCTACACGACAGTAACCCATTCACTGACTTTTCAACCATTTATCATCATGCCTGGTTACTCGATAAGATGAGTGGTGAGCGCGAGTTTGGAATAACAATCCAACGAATTGGAATTTTAATCGTTAGGAGCGAAAGTTCGGTGATCATATCAAGTCAAATGACCATGTTAAATGAACTGAAAAGTCACAATGAACGAAAATTGCAATGGTTAAAAGCACAAAATATTGTTTTAGAAGATACCCAATCAAGCCATAAAGCCCTATTAACAACATACTTGAACATTCAGAAACGCGCGCCGCTGATAAAAAAAGTGTGTATGAATATTGTCAAGTTACTTACTCTCGCTTGGCCAAGTTCCTTGGGTTCACAACAAGTGAACGCGATTATTAGCGAATGTAACGATATCATCCAACAACTTTACACTACACAAGAGTTACAAGATATGCAGTATTCGCGTATCTACGACAAAGCTAAATCAATGTGTGCCAACATAAGAAACACTACGAATACCTATCGATAATAGATTTCTTTAGGTTCTTGAAATTTAGATAATAAAAAAGGCTTTGCCATCACAGCGAAGCCTTTCAAATATATCTAGCAAATTAGGTCGTCCAACATTAGATCAAACTATATTGGGTTAACCCATATCGAATTAACCGATGTGCGTTACGCCGCCCATGTATGGTTGAAGTACTGTTGGGATAGCAATACGGCCATCTGCTTCTTGGTTGTTCTCAAGAATAGCAACCATAGTACGACCAACAGCAAGACCAGAACCGTTTAGTGTGTGTACAAGTTCAGGTTTCTTCTCGCCTTTACGGCGGAAACGAGCTTGCATACGACGCGCTTGGAAATCCCACATGTTTGAACAAGAAGAGATTTCACGGTAAGTCTCTTGTGCTGGAACCCATACTTCTAAGTCGTAAGTTTTCGCAGAGCCGAAGCCCATGTCACCAGTACATAAAATCACTTTACGGTAAGGAAGCTCTAGAAGTTGAAGTACTGTCTCAGCGTGACCTGTTAGCTCTTCAAGCGCTGCCATTGAGTCTTCTGGCTTAGTAATTTGTACTAATTCAACTTTGTCGAATTGGTGCATACGGATAAGACCACGAGTGTCACGACCGTAAGAACCCGCTTCAGAACGGAAACATGGGGTGTGAGCTGTCATCTTAAGTGGCAGTTCAGCTTCATCAGTAATCGTGTCACGAACCATGTTCGTTACCGGTACTTCTGCAGTAGGGATAAGCGATAGCGTCTTAAGAGGTACATCACTTACTTGCTCAGTTAGCGGGCTTGTGTGGAACAAGTCTTCGCCGAACTTAGGAAGTTGACCAGTACCGTATAGGCTATCGTGGTTCACTAGGTACGGTACGTACATTTCTGTGTAGCCGTGTTCATCAGTGTGAAGGTCCAGCATGAACTGAGCAATAGCACGGTGTAGACGTGCGAATTTGCCTTTCATCACGATGAAACGAGAACCAGAAATTTTAACTGCGCTAGCAAAATCAAGACCGCCAGACATTTCGCCAAGATCTACATGATCTTTCACTTCGAAGTCGTAAGTCTTAGGTTGACCCCAACGAGAAACTTCTACGTTGTCGTCTTCATCTTTACCGTCTGGCACTTCTGCGTCAGGTAGGTTAGGAATCGACATTGTGATCGTTTCTAGCTCAGATTGAAGCTCAGCCAATGTTACTTTAGCTTGGTCTAGTTCTGCGCCTAAGTTGCCTACTTCAGCAAGGATACGCTCAGCTTCTTCATGGTCGCCTTTTGCTTTCGCTTGACCAATGGACTTCGATCGAGAGTTACGTAACGCTTGCAGCTCTTCAGTTTTCATCTGAAGGGACTTACGTTTTTCTTCAAGTTCACGAATTGTCTCTACATCAAGGGTGAAGCCTCGACGTGCTAATTTTGCCGCTGTTTCATCCAGCTCAGCTCGAAGTAATTTAGAATCCAGCATTGCTAATCCTATGCTTTAGTTATTTGAATATTCAGTAGATTGCTACTGAATCACTGCTAAACCCCTAAAATTGGTGCTATTTCGACCAATTTCAAACGATTTAATTGAATTTTTATGACTAGGTAACGATATCCAAAAAAGACTACTTTTCATAGCGTTTTTGTGGGCTTTTTGCGTCCAAATCCGCCAGATAATCTAGCTTCTCGCCAATTTTAGTCTCTAAGCCTCGTTTTGTTGGGAAATAGTATTGCTTCTCTCCCATTTCAGGGGGCAAATACTTTTCGCCAGCTGCGTAGGCACCAGGTTCGTCATGAGCATAACGGTATTCTTGCCCGTAGCCCATGTCCTTCATCAAAGTTGTGGGTGCATTTCGTAAGTGATGAGGAACTTCATACTCAGGCAGATTGTGTGCATCCGTTAACGCTTGCTTCCAAGCGGTGTAAACGGCGTTACTCTTTGGTGCACACGCGAGATAAACAACCGCCTGTGCAATAGCACGCTCCCCTTCGGCAGGACCAATTCGAGTGAAGCAGTCCCAAGCGGACATTGCGACCTGCATTGCTCTTGGGTCAGCGTTGCCAATATCTTCAGAAGCAATCGCCAGCAAACGTCTTACGATATACAAAGGATCACAACCCGCAGCAATCATTCTTGCTGACCAATACAACGCTGCATCAGGGTTTGAACCGCGAATCGATTTGTGAACAGCGGAGATCAAGTCGTACCAAATATCGCCCTTATTATCAAAGCGAGCGACTTTCTCCCCTGCTACCTCAGCCAGCAACTGTAACGTTATCGCTTTCTCGCCTTTGTCGTTGTCTTCTGCCATGTCATACAGCAGCTCAAGATAGTTGAGCGACATACGTGCGTCACCGTTGACCAGTTCAGCGAGGCGATCTAAGACGTTATCAGCAAAATCAGCCGTCACATCACCCAGACCGCGCTGTTTATCTTCAATAGCCTGGCGAATGACGAGAGAAATATCATCGGTATTAAGCGAAGTCAGCTTGTAAACACGCGCACGTGACAACAAAGCGTTGTTCAATTCAAAGGATGGATTTTCTGTGGTCGCGCCGATAAACGTAACCGTGCCATCTTCGATATGAGGTAAGAACGCATCTTGCTGACTTTTGTTAAAGCGATGGACTTCGTCCACAAATAGAATCGTTCTACGCCCTGCTTGTTTGTTTTCACGCGCTTTTTCAATCGCGATACGAATGTCTTTTACGCCCGAAGTTACCGCCGATACGCGCTCAACTTCAGCATTGGCATAGTTTGCTGCTACTTCGGCTAACGTGGTTTTACCGGTGCCCGGAGGCCCCCATAAAATCATCGAGTGAATATGGCCCGCTTCCAACGCTCTACGAAGTGGTTTACCTGGGCCTAATATATGCTGCTGACCGATGTACTGTTCGACAGTTTCAGGTCTCATACGAGCAGCAAGGGGACGAAAATCTTCGTCCCCCGCAAAATCTAAGCTGTAATTACTCAATTGCAATCTCTTGATTCGTTGATGGCATCTGTGCCTATCGACGTACTACCAAATGATCTGCTTCATTAGATCAGTTTCTTTGGTCGTCGACCTCGACACCTTCCGGTGCCACAAAAGTAAAGCGGTCTGCTGCAGGTTTACCTAAGTCAACATTGCTAAAGGTAAACTCACCTTTCTGACCGTCTTGCTCAATCACATTAAAACCCTGAACAATGCCCTTTTCAGTGATCTTAATCTGGAAATCGCCCTGATTAGAATCCACAGCTGTTGACGTTAGCGTAAATTGGTTACCCGTTTGTGCGACATTGTAGTTGTCCCAATCGCTTTCTTGGTTACGAGTCAGCAAGACAAAAGGTGTTTGTGATGTTGCTTGCTCTTGCCAGTAAATACTAACCTGCTCAATGAACGGGCTGTAGTACCACAAACTTTGACCATCGGATACCAACACGTTTTCATCAGGGAAAGTCGTTTCCCAACGGAATAAGCTTGGGCGTGCAATCTCAACCGTGCCCTCGCCTTCCATCACAACATCACCATCAGGGCTAGTCACGACTTGTTTAAAGTCGGCGCTAAAACCTGCATTCAATGACAAGCGGCTACTCAGTTCTTCTTTCGGAGAAGCCAATACTGAAAAGCTCATAAATAAAAGTGCGAATACTTTTTTCATCAATAATCCTGTTAGAACATAAGTCGGTCATATTTTCGATTTGACCGACTTAATAGTTATGAGTTCCGAATGGAACTAATCTTTTGGTGGCGCTGGCGCTAAGACTTCACGGTTACCGTTATGGCCCGGAGTACTCACAATGCCTTGAGCTTCAAGCTGCTCAACAATTCGTGCCGCGCGGTTGTAGCCAATCTTGAATCGACGTTGCACGCCAGAAACTGAACCACGACGTGAATGGACAACGTGTTCTACCACTTGATCAAACAGTGGATCGACTTCTTCATCGCCTTCCATCTTCTCACCCGGTAACAGTGTTTCCGGGGTTTGGTCGCCGTTCGTAATCTCTTCAATATAGTTTGGCTTACCGCGTGCTTTCCAGTTGTTCACTACCGCGTGTACATCATCATCAGATGCAAACGCACCGTGTACACGAGTTGTGTGGCTTGAACCCGGTGGTAAGTACAACATATCACCCATACCCAATAATGATTCTGCACCACCTTGATCAAGAATAGTTCTTGAATCCGTTTTGGTTGATACCGTAAAGGCAACACGTGTTGGGATGTTTGCTTTAATAAGACCAGTAATAACATCCACCGAAGGACGCTGAGTGGCTAAGATCAAGTGAACACCAGCCGCACGCGCTTTCTGCGCCAAACGTGCAATCAGTTCTTCCACTTTCTTACCGACTACCATAATTAAATCAGCGAATTCATCGACGACAACCACAATATAAGGCAGTTTTTCCAACAATGGTGCTTCAGGGTCCATGCTGTCGCCCGGCTTCCATAGTGGGTCATGGATTGGGTGACCCGCTTCCGCGGCCATCTTCAATTTGTCGTTGTAGCCTTTGATGTTACGAACACCTAGAGCCGACATCAGTTTGTAACGACGTTCCATTTCACCTACACACCAACGAAGGGCGTTAGATGCATCTTTCATGTCAGTCACAACTTCAGACAACAGATGTGGAATACCTTCATAGATAGATAATTCCAACATTTTCGGGTCGATCATGATGAAGCGAACATCTTCTGGTGATGCCTTGTAAAGCATACTCAATATCATCACGTTTACACCGACAGACTTACCAGAACCGGTTGTACCTGCAACCAGAACATGTGGCATCTTCGATAGGTCAGCAATAACCGCTTCACCAGCAATATCTTGCCCTAGAACAACGGTCGTTGGGGACTTCGCTTCTTGGAACTGAGGGCTACCCACCACATCGGAGAAGAATACGGTTTGACGGCTCATGTTCGGCAATTCTAAACCGACATAAGGTTTACCCGGTATTACCTCGACGACACGCACTGCCAATGCAGAAAGCGAACGAGCTAAGTCCATAGAAAGGCCAGAAATACGGCTTACTTTGACGCCCGGAGCCAGATCGAGTTCGAATCGAGTGATGACAGGACCAGGGAAAATATCAACCACATCAGCTTTAATCTTGTAGTCCGCTAGCTTCGATTCAACAAGACGAGCGATCGCCTCTAGCGCATCGCGGTCAATAAAGGTTTCGCGTTTTTCAGGGTGGAACAACAACTCAAGCGTTGGCAATGGTTCGGCCGGTTTCGGTAAGTTAACATCTTGCTGTACCAGGAACGGGTTTTGTGTCGCTGCCATGTTCGCTTGTGCTTCAGAGACAAGGCTTTGGAAGGCTGCTACATCTTGATCTTCGTGCTGAGGCTCTTCTTCGATTACTTGTTCCCAAGGAAGATCAACCGTTGGCTCTTGAGTTTGTTCGTTTGATTGCTCAAATTCTGAATTATTTTGTTGGTTAACTAAAGACTCAGGTTGCTCTGCATTATCTTCTTCAGTCGATACGGACTCGAACTCTATAGACTGTTCATAACTTTGTTCTTCAGCCACATCAAACGGTGATGCTTGTACTGAGAAATCGTTTTCACTTGCTTCTTCTAGTTCGCCCATTGGCGAAGCGTATAACGATTCAGGTTGAACATCTTCCGTATCGAATTCGCTCTCAACTTCTGGAGTGCGATCAACTTCTAAAGTGCTATCGACTGCTGACTCAGCACTTTCAAGGCCAATATCAGTAGGGACAACTTCTGGTTGGTCGTTCTGCATGTATTGTTGGTACGCAGCCTGAGATTCGTGAGCATCAGTCTGATCTTGCTCAGCAAGATCATCTTCATACATAGCGGCATTTTCTAGCTGCTCTATCGTCGCATTCAACTGCTTCGAGCGCTCAATACCTTCTTCTAAAGGTTCTTCTGGCGCGTGGTAAACAGGAGCGACAGAGATAGGTTGCTCTGGTTGAATTTCAGGTTGAACTTGCGGTGCTTCATAAGTAGAAACCTCTGGCTTAGCTGGAGCCTCTACTGGCATATGAATATTGTAATGACGCTTCGACGTTGCACTGTTGTCCAACGCATTTACGCCAGTGTCTGAAGAGTCGTTGGTCGCAGAGAAACTCATCGCAGGGTCGAGCTGATCTTGTTCTGCTTCTTTATACCCTTCTATAGCCTTACCTTCGATAAGATTATCTTCTAACGCAGGGACATCACGGAAAGTCGGCTTTTGATGACGTTCCGTTAGAGAATCTCTGTCTGTCGATTCTTTCAATTCAGGCTCAAGTAGCTCTTGATCTTGGCCACGAGCCTTATTAACAGCAGATGTGAAAAATTTAATGGCACATTCGCCTAGCCATTCCACAATACTTAACCAAGAAATTCCGGTTAATAGCGTCAAGCCAGCTCCCCATAAGAAAAGAAGAACTAGCGTACTACCGAGAACATTTAACGTGGGAAGCGCAAGGCTTGTTAGTACGTCACCCACGACGCCACCTGACGAAAAGTACCAAATGTCGTCAAAGTTGATATCGGCTAGACCGCAACTAGTAAGAATAAGGACCGTAAGGCCAAGTAAGCGAGTACCCCACAGCATGAAATCGATCTGCTCGTCTTCATTACGTTTACGGAATAATACCCACGCAGCAACCGTTACCAAGATAGGTAAAGGGTAAGCCAAAGAACCAAACACAAAGAAAAGCGTATCCGCCAACCATGCACCTAGGTAGCCACCCGCATTTTGAATGTCACCACCCCACGCCGTTTGCGACCATGATGGGTCTGCAGGACTAAAAGTTAATAACGCAACGGCAAGTAGAATAGAGAAGAGAACACCCATAATCAGGCTGCACTCTTTTAGACGTTGAGAACCATTCAAACGAGGAGACTGAGGCTCTTCACTCGTTTTAATGATTGTTTCTACTTTATTACTGCTCTGCTTGAACATAAACCAACTTAATAATTAAACGGAATAAAACATCTCGAGCGACCAAAGCCGCCCGTTTCAATGAAACTACTGTTGATTTAACCATATCAAACAGAAAAACCCAATTCCAGAAAGCAAGAAAGCGGAACAAATGTCCGCTTTCTTTCATTTCACCAATTGTGATTAACGAGTTTTAATCACAAGTTGATTGGTTTGTTTCACTTCTTCCATTACAACGTAAGTTCGAGTGTCGTTTACGCCCGGTAGACGAAGTAACGTATCACCCAGTAGCTTACGGTAAGCACCCATATCCGATACACGTGTTTTTAGAAGATAGTCAAAATCACCCGACACTAAATGACACTCTTGGATGTCATCCAGTTTCTGCACAGCGGTGTTGAATTGTTCGAACACATCTGGAGCACCACGGTTCAACGTAATTTCAACAAACACTAAAAGTGAAGCATCAAGATACTGTGGGTTCAGCAACGCTGTGTACCCAGTAATGTAACCTTGACGTTCTAAACGACGAACACGCTCAAGACATGGAGTGGGAGAAAGTCCTACTCGTTTTGAGAGTTCAACGTTTGAGATACGACCGTCTTTTTGCAACTCATTAAGAATGTTGCGGTCAATACGATCTAGTTCCTTGGACGGCTTCTTATAATTGTCTGCCATTTTTTATTCCACCTTATTACTTCCTTGCAAAAAAATATACTACAACTTTTTAATATTCGGTATCAAATTCTATCTAAACCTATCTATACTAGATATTAATTCGACAGAATTACCCTACACATAGATAAAACAACCATAATATAATGAGGAGTCAGGATGATCATTGGCGTACCGAAGGAAATCAAGAACCACGAATACCGCGTTGGTATGACCCCAGCTAGCGTGAGAGAACTAATCTCACATAGCCACCAAGTTTTTGTTGAAACCAATGCCGGTACTGGTATCGGTTTTTCAGACGATGATTACATCGCTGTAGGCGCATCCATTCTTCCTACTGCTGCTGACGTTTTCGCGAAAGCAGAGATGATTGTAAAGGTTAAAGAACCTCAAGCTGTCGAGCGAGCTATGCTTCGTGAAGGGCAAATATTATTTACCTATTTACACCTTGCACCAGATTTTCCACAAACGGAAGAGCTAATCAAGAGCAAAGCTGTCTGCGTAGCCTATGAGACTGTAACAGATAATATGGGTCGCTTGCCACTATTAGCACCAATGTCTGAAGTCGCTGGTCGCATGTCTATTCAAGCAGGTGCACAAACACTAGAAAAATCTAACGGTGGTTGTGGCCTTCTTCTTGGCGGCGTTCCTGGTGTTGAACCAGCGAAAGTTGTTGTTGTTGGCGGCGGTGTTGTGGGTGCTAACGCAGCACGTATGGCTGTTGGCCTTCGCGCAGACGTAACCATTCTTGATCGCAACGTAGATACGCTTCGTCGTCTTGATGAAGAATTCCAAGGTCGCGCAAAAGTGGTTTATTCTACTGAAGACGCTATCGAGAAGCATGTTCTAGAAGCAGACCTAGTGATTGGTGCAGTACTGATCCCAGGTGCAGCAGCGCCTAAATTGGTTACAAAAGATCACATCGCTAAGATGAAGCCAGGTTCAGCTGTTGTTGACGTTGCAATCGACCAAGGTGGTTGTTTCGAAACTTCACACGCAACCACTCACGCAGATCCAACTTACATTGTTGATGACGTAGTTCACTACTGTGTTGCTAACATGCCAGGTGCCGTTGCTCGTACTTCAACTTACGCGCTAAACAATGCAACACTTCCTTACATTGTTAAGCTAGCGAACAAAGGCTACCGCGAAGCACTTCTATCTGATGAAGGCTTCCTAGAAGGTCTTAACGTTATTCACGGTAAAGTAACTTGTAAAGAAGTTGCTGAAAGCTTTGACCTAGAATACGTAGCGCCTGCAGAAGCAATCGCGATGTTTAACTAATGATGTAATGGCTAACTGAACGCAATAACCTTCTCGTTGAAGCGTTCAGTTAACTCATACGCATTAAACAAAAAGCCAGTACGACATTATGTCGCGCTGGCTTTTTTACATTTATAGCTTTGTCTTGTATTTATAGCTTCATTTTTCATTTATGACTTTGCTTTGCTTTTATGAGTTTAAATCGTAAAACACGCAACAGTTCTGTTTACTGATAACGCTCGACTTTAACCCCATGAATCAATAGGTTTCTTGGCGTAATACTGCGTTCACAAAACTCTTCAATCGAAGCTTCATAGCCTTGTTCTTGCAGATAGATGGCACGATCTAAGGCCAACCATATCTCCAATGGGCGTCTAAAGACTTGTTGTACTAAGCTCAACTTCTCCATTTCCCAGAAAAGCGCTTCGCCCTGAACCAAATAAGAGTCAAAATCAATATCTGAACCCAGCGAAATTTTTTTTACTTCAGATGCCCAGCGGCAGAATGATTCAAAACCCTTAGATAGCTCTGATTTCTTCATGCTTGGCACTGGAATGTATTCGTCGATATGACGTTCAGCTTTGAGCAGTTTGCTGAAGCCCAAACGATAACTCATCTCTAGTTGGCGATGTCTCTTTACTCTTTCACCACCAGTGACGGTTTCTTGAAGCGGGATTCTTAAATCACTTTTACTTAGGGCTAATGCAGAGCTTTTCGCGACGGAAGACATGGCTTGGTAGTTTTCACCACGAATAAGATGGTAGCAGCAAGGAGAAATGGTCACTGCAGGAAGCCCATGTGAAACAGATTTCTTCACTAGTTCAACATGAAGGTCGCCACAAGCATGAAGAGCAACAGCATGTTGATTTGAGTTAAACACCCGATCTGCATCTTTTGAAAACGCGTCACCTTGAACAAAGCTCATATCTAGATGTTGAGCATCTGCAATCTTTTGCCCACTTTCACACAGTGACTGTTGCCACTCAAAGCTAGTGACCTTTTGATCTGACTGCTGAGATAAGATTCGACCGAGAAAGCCTTTGCCAGAGCACCATTCAAGCCACTCTTTACCGTGATGGTGATCTAATGAAGCCTCTCCCATCGCCACGATTTGTTGCAGCTTTCTGCCGGGAATACCATCAGCAGTACCACGTGGGAGGTCTAATCCAATCAAAGCCGCATTATCAAACTGGATATTTTGGTTAGCAGCATCTAATCGAGGGAGGAAGCGAGTCAGTTCCTCGACCAAAAGCGGAGGCTGCTCTTTTAACGTTTGAATGCGCTCAATACTCAAACCTTCTAACCAATCGACAAGTGGACGATTCACATCTTTCCATGGTTGATGGTGAGTTTGGCATAGATGAAAAGGCTCCGAACGCCAATAAACTTGGTGCTCTAACAAGAATGAGTCGAGTATTGTAAATCGTGAATGCATGCTTCCCCCTATGATGCGAGGATTGTAGGGGTAAGAGGCTAAAATGGAAAGGAAGGTTACAAATTGAGGTTGTATAAAGACAACCTACCAGCAAGCAAACCACAAATGAGCTTAAATGAAAACGGCCTGTAAACAGGCCGAATTAGGAATCTAGGTAAGACTATGACCCTTAGCGAACAGGTAGGTCGATATCTTTAAACATCTCTTCGATTTCTTCATTCGATTTCAAAGAAATAGCTTGTTCAACCACAGGACGAGTTAAGTGTGGTGCAAAACGCTCCATAAAATCAAACATGTAAGAACGCAGGAAAGTGCCTTTTCTAAAGCCAATGCTTGTGGTGCTAGCACCAAATAGGTGGCTCGCATCAATAGCAACCAAATCAGTATCTTGCTCGTGGTCAATCGCCATACTCGCGATTACACCAACTCCGATCCCCATACGAACATAAGTTTTAATTACGTCTGCATCCGTCGCGGTAAACACAACTCGCGGTGTTAATCCTACTTTGTTGAATGCAGTATCAAGCTCAGAACGGCCAGTAAAACCAAATACATAAGTCACGAGAGAATAAGCAGCAAGATCTTCAATCGAGATAGTTCGTTTTTGCGCAAGTGGATGATCTTTAGTTACGACGATTGAACGGTTCCAGTGATAACAAGGCAGCATAATTGCATCTTGATAAAGGTGCAGCGCTTCCGTTGCAATCGCAAAGTTCGCAGTCCCTTTAGCAACCGCTTCTGACATCTGGCTTGGTGTACCTTGGTGCATGTGAAGCGACACTTTTGGATAACGTGCCGTGAAACCTTTAATCACATCAGGGAGCGCATAACGAGCTTGAGTATGAGTGGTTGAAATATTCAATGTGCCCATCTCAGGATGAGTGTGCTCACCCGCTACTGCTTTAATACTCTCTACACGTGCCAAAATCTCTTGAGAGATACGAATGATATCCTCACCGGCTTGTGTAACCTGAGTTAAATGCTTACCGCTACGTTCAAAAATCTGAATGCCTAGCTCGTCTTCAAGTAACCTAACTTGCTTACTAATGCCGGGCTGAGATGTATACAAACTCTCTGCTGTCGCTGAAACATTTAGGTTATGGTTTAGAACCTCAACAATGTACTTCAGTTGCTGTAACTTCATATCTAACCTCGTAATCCTTTACTCATTTCTGCGCTAACTTATTTGCAAATAGAGCTTTATAGTCTCGTGTAATATAATTAATAGTTATAACGCTTCGAGAACCAAAATGACAGAAATAATGAGTTTTTCTAGCTTAACAAACAAAAACATCACTGACGCTTTGCAACCCACACCTCATTCTCATACATTAGTTGGTAAGTTTTGATTGCCGATTGTGCTCAACAAGAGATAATCAGAAATTGCAATTTACGAGTGCCGATACACAATGGAATCGTGTATCCTCTCAAGTTAGCTATAGAAAACAACAAGCAGACACAAATATATGAATATTGGTTTAATAATCGCCTTAGTCGCCGTTCTTTTGGTGTTGGTTTTAGGCTACAACATCATGCTTCAATACAAAGTTAAGGTAGAAACAGCGAAGAAACAGGAAGCTTCTCGTTATCTAACCATTATTGACGGAACAGAAGAGTTGATTGGCAATGCTCATCACATGCCGTTTAGCCAAGATCTTCTTATATGCTTAAACAATCGAATTCTTGATGCGTTAGAAAACATGTATCAGCTCGATCCCAAAAACAAGCAGCTTGCCCAACGTATTGAAAGCGTAAAACAACAAATCACTCAGCTTAAAGAGAACTACCAAGGTGGTGAAAGTACTACCTTCCGCGTTCCAAGCAGTGACAAACAAGCGATCATGATGCTGAAGCTAGTTAAGCGCCTACGTGATACGGTCCGTAACGAGCACAATAAAGGCCGCTTCGAGACTCAGGCTTATGTGGTTGAAAACGCTCGTTTAGAGACGATTCAAATTCGCATCAACATCGAAAATGTTATCAAGCGTGCAAACGACTCGATTTCTCGCGGACAGCCAGGCACAGCAATTCAGTTACTGCGTAAAGGTATCGACGCATTAGCAACTAAGAACGATTCATACTCTACTCAAGCGAAAGAAAAGCTTCAGCAGATGCTTAACGATCTTGATCAGAAGCGCCAAGATAAAAACGCGCAAGATTTACAACAGATTGAATCTAAAGAGCGTGACGAAGACATGGACGCCCTCTTCGGTCAGAAAAAGAAATGGTAACTGTATAACGCAATACTTAAAGGCCGCTTATTTACATTAAATTAGCGGCCTTTTTTGTAGCTGTTGAATTTCCTTTCTCTGTATAGGGAGATCTCTTGAGCTGTGATAAAATCCCGCATTATCAACAAACTTGCCCTGACCATGTATCAAGAATTATTAGCTCCAATCCACTCTTTTCTTAAAGCTGAAACGCCAGATTCATGGATCGATGAAGCCAAAAAGCCTGAAAACCTTCACATCATTCTACGCGATCACATGCTTTGTGAGCTTAAGGCGGCACAGAGTGCTTTGTTCCTTATCCGCAAGTACGCAGTTGATAAAGAAAGCGCAAAGCAACTGAATGAATGGATTTTGCCCTACGAGCAATTTGCTTACCGTCGTATCGGAGACTTAGAGTCTCTGCGTGGTAAAAGCAACGTATCAAAGCAAATTACAGCGAAAGAAGGCTGTAATTACGGCGCTGACCTGATCGATAAAATGGTATTGCTGATCAAAGAAGAGCTGCATCATTTCTACCAAGTCATGGAATTGATGGTTAAGAAAGGCGTCACTTACCAACCGATTGAAGCGGGTCGCTACGCAAAGGGTTTAATCAAGCAAGTCAAAACTTACGAACCCGATGCTCTAGTTGATAAGCTCATCATCGGTGCATTTATCGAAGCTCGCTCTTGTGAGCGTTTCGCTAAATTAGCTCCATTCTTGGAAGAAGATATGGAGAAGTTTTACGTGTCTCTGCTTCGCTCAGAGGCTCGTCATTACCAAGATTACCTTGAGTTAGCAGAGCAGATCGCAGGGAAAGATATCTCAGAGCGTATTGCTCATTTCGCGCAAGTGGAAGCGGAACTTATCACTTCAGAAGACAGCGACTTTAAGTTCCATAGCGGCGCTCCGGTTTAGACTAGACAAGATAACTCAAGTCCAGACCAATTCAATGCCTCGTACACAAATGAAAAGGCCTCGAACACAAATAAGAAGGCCAGCAATTTGCTGGCCTTCTTATTCGAATAGCTTTCTGATGCAAACCTAAGCTAGCGTACCGTTGATCTCTGCAAGTACAGCGGCAGGGTCTATCGCTTGAGTGATAGGGCGACCGATAACAAGGTAGTCAGAACCTGACTCAATCGCTTTAGAAGGCGTCATGATTCTCTTCTGGTCACCAACATCAGCACCTACAGGACGAATACCAGGAGTTACTAGCTTGAACTCTTGGCCAAGTGCACCTTTCAGTAAAGAAGCCTCTTGTGCCGAACATACAACGCCGTCTAAGCCTGAGTTTTTAGTCAGAGATGCCAAGCGCATCACCTGCTGCTGTGGCTCAAGATCCAAACCAATACCCGCCAAGTCAGATTGCTCCATACTGGTCAGTACTGTCACGCCAATTAGCAATGGACGATCTTTACCATACGGTTCCAAAATTTCGCGAGACGCCGTCATCATGCGCTCACCACCACTTGCATGTACGTTCACCATCCAAACGCCTA
Organism: Vibrio sp. QJM3NY_39; assembly: GCF_057785895.1. NCBI lineage: Bacteria > Pseudomonadati > Pseudomonadota > Gammaproteobacteria > Vibrionales > Vibrionaceae > Vibrio > Vibrio sp. QJM3NY_39. Next base: position 2,404,364 of record NZ_CM173505.1, read on the forward strand.
GTTCTGCGGCAGCTCTCACAGCTTTTGAACATGTGTTTGGGATGTCGTGGAATTTAAGATCCAAAAATACTGAGAAACCACGTTTATGCAATTCACGAACAAATTCAGGACCAAACAAGGTAAACATCTCTTTGCCCACTTTTAGACGGCAAGATGCTGGGTCAATACGATCAACAAAGGCTAACGCATCCGCTTGGTTATCATAATCCAATGCTACAATGATTTTTTGGTCGTTCATTTCATCTCCTAACGCAGTTAACTTTCTACAAAATATTTATACCAATCAGGCCATAAATAACAGTCATAAAAATGCAGCCCGAAAGCTGCAATTAATAATTTGGTCTTAAAATGACCACAAATCTATTCACCATCAAGCCCACGAATAGGCTTGATCGTTCCCCACCCCTTACATGAAGGGCAGTGCCAATACATTGAGTGTGTTGAGAAACCACACTGACGACAACGATAATGAGGCTTAACCTTAAGTTGTTCACCAACCATAGATTGAAGTGTGGTTAAGCTGTCTTTCGCACGACCTTCTTCTGCTTCCGCTAGGTGATAATCGATTAATCGATAAAAACCCTTCATGGTTGGATTTTTGACTAGCTGCTTTGTTAGTAGCTCTTGAGCAGAACCAACATCTTCATGGTGAGCAACCAATTGAGCGAGCATCAGTTCAGCGGATACACCAGCTTTATTCTGAATACAAGCTTTAAGGAACTCGACCAATTGAGCCTCTTGCCCAAGCTTGTGGTAACACTCAGCAAGGGTTGGCAACACCTCACTAATAAAGTCGATATCTTGCTCGAGTACCGACTCCAAACAATCGATTGTCTTTTGGTAGTCTTCGTTCGCTAAGTGGAACTTGCCTAGAGCAATGCTAGCACGAACACATTTAGGGTCTTCAGAAAGTGCCTTTTTGAAATGCTGAAGCGCTTTAGAGCGATTACCATCGGCTTGCTCTTGCATCGCAAGTTCACACCAGAAATGTGCAACGGTCGCGCGCATCTTCATTTTCTTCTTACCGAGCTTAACTAGGATATTTCCGTAATGAATAGCCTTGTTCCACTCTCGAGTTTGTTGATAAATAGCAACCAACTGCTGTAGAGCACCCTCTTTGTGATCGGGTTCTTCAACAAGCTGTTCAAAGATTTTTTCGGCGCGATCAAGAAAGCCAGAGACCATATAATCTTTAGCTAATTGTTGTAGTGCGAGGTTTTTCTGATCGAGAGTAAGCCCCGAACGAGAGATAAGATTTTGGTGGATACGAATAGCACGGTCGACTTCACCTCTAGAGCGGAACAAGTTGCCCAAAGCTAAGTGAGTATCGATGGTTTCATTGTCGACTTGAAGGAGTTCAATGAAGTGATCAACCGCTTTGTCAGACTGATCTGACAGTAATAGGTTCAAACCCGTCACGTATTGACGGGAAATCTGGTGTGATTGTTTCTGTTTTTCTTGCTGAGCATTACGATTACCCATATACCAACCGTAAGCAGCGGCAATAGGTAAGAGCAAGAACAGTAACTCTAACATCAAATAAGACCTTTAAGCTTTGGTATCAGCAGCTACCTGCTTTGATTGCTTATTGAGTTGTTTCTTCAAACGATGAATTCTCAGTTGAGATCGCATGTGCATATTGCCGAAGACTAACCAAGCAAGACCAAAACCTGAAACAAAGACAACACCTAATAAGCTTGATAGGTGGAAATCACCTTGCGCTAGCAGATAGTTGAAATTCACACTTGTTTGGTTTTGAGAGCCTAAAGCCAGTGCAATTAGGAAAAGTGCGATAACAGCGACTATTTTTATAATTTTCATAGTTCATCACTCATTGGTTAGTTAGCTGTACGATTATGCAGGAAAATTACTAATCAGACCACCATATTATGGTCATAAAAAAGCGGCATACATTATAGTATGCCGCTTTTCTTAATTCCGATAAGTAGTCTACAGTCCTGAGTTTACTCGTTCGCGTAGCTCTTTACCTGGTTTAAAGTGAGGAACGTATTTGCCTTCCAACTCAACCTTGTCACCAGTTTTAGGATTACGTCCAACACGAGGTTCACGGAAATGCAGAGAAAAACTGCCAAAACCGCGAATTTCGATTCGGTCACCACTTTCTAGTGTTGAAGCCATGTGCTCTAAAATGTCTTTTACAGCGTCTTCAATTTCTTTTGCAGAAAGGTGCGTTTGCTCAGCGCACAGTCTTTCAATCAATTCAGACTTAGTCATAGTTACCCTCGTTGGTTTTCTTTTTAGAAATTATAGACCTATCGGAAAAATAAGCAAAAAAAAAGGAGCCTTGCGGCTCCTTTCTTGGCTATATAGCTATAATTCTCTTAATGAGAAGCTATTATTCGCCTTTAGCAGCTTTGAATGCGTCTGCCATTGCGTTACCGAACGCGCCTTCATCAGACTTGTTCAGTGAAGCCATTGCTTCTTGCTCATCAGCTTCATCTTTAGCTTTGATAGATAGGTTGATTACGCGGTTCTTACGGTCTACACCAGTGAACTTCGCTTCAACGCTGTCGCCAACGCTTAGGATTAGAGATGCATCTTCGATACGGTCACGAGAAACTTCAGAAGCGCGTAGGTAACCCTCAACGCCTTCGATTAGCTCGATAGTAGCGCCTTTCGCGTCAACTGCAGTTACAGTACCGTTTACAAGAACACCTTTCTTGTTGTCAGCAACGTATGCGTTGAACGGGTCGTTTTCCATTTGCTTAACGCCAAGAGAAATACGCTCACGCTCTGCATCTACTGCTAGAACAACAGCAGAGATTTCGTCGCCTTTCTTGTATTCACGTACAGCTTCTTCGCCGGCAGCGTTCCAAGAAATGTCAGATAGGTGTACAAGACCGTCGATACCGCCTTCTAGACCGATGAAGATACCAAAGTCAGTGATAGACTTGATCTTACCAGTAACTTTGTCGCCCTTAGCTTGCATTTCTGCAAATGACTGCCATGGGTTAGCTTTACACTGTTTCAGACCTAAAGAGATACGACGACGTTCTTCGTCGATATCAAGAACCATAACCTCAACTTCGTCGCCAACATTAACAACTTTAGAAGGGTGGATGTTCTTGTTAGTCCAATCCATTTCAGAAACGTGTACTAGACCTTCAACGCCTTCTTCGATTTCAACGAAGCAGCCGTAGTCAGTTAGGTTCGTAACACGACCAGAAAGTTTGTGACCTTCTGGGTAACGCTTAGCGATTGCTACCCATGGATCTTCGCCAAGTTGCTTAAGACCTAGTGAAACACGAGTGCGCTCACGATCGAACTTAAGGACTTTAACTAGGATTTCGTCACCAACGTTAACGATCTCTGATGGGTGCTTAACACGCTTCCAAGCCATATCTGTGATATGTAGAAGACCGTCAACACCGCCAAGATCAACGAATGCACCGTAGTCAGTAAGGTTCTTAACGATACCTTTAACTTCAGTACCTTCTTGTAGAGTTTCAAGAAGTTCGTCACGCTCAACACTGTTTTCAGATTCGATAACAGCACGACGAGAAACAACAACGTTGTTACGCTTCTGGTCTAGCTTGATTACTTTGAACTCTAGCTCTTTGTTTTCTAGGTGAGCAGTGTCACGGATAGGACGTACGTCTACTAGAGAACCAGGAAGGAAAGCACGGATACCGTTAAGTTCAACAGTGAAACCGCCTTTAACTTTACCGTTGATGATACCAACAACAGTTTCAGCTTCTTCACAAGCTTTCTCAAGTACGATCCAAGCTTCATGACGCTTAGCTTTCTCACGAGAAAGTTGAGTCTCACCGAAACCATCTTCAACAGCGTCTAGAGCTACGTCTACTTCAGCACCAACTTCAACTTCAAGTTCGCCAGCAGCGTTCTTGAATTGTTCAGCAGGGATAGCAGATTCAGACTTAAGACCAGCATCTACAAGAACGAAACCGTTCTCGATAGCTACTACAGTACCTTTAACGATGCTGCCTTGTTGGAATTCAGTTTCAGATAGAAACTCTTCAAAGAGTTGAGCAAAAGATTCAGTCATTATTTAATCTTCAATAATTAAACGTCCATGGGTATCCTACCGCATGGGGTTGATAAATTCGCCGGTCATCATCCTTGCGACCAACGTTCGTACTAGCTCGGCGAAATTACCCAGCCAGTTTCGATTCAATATAGTGTAGTGCTTTTTCTACTACCTGCTCAATATTCATTGAGGTGGAATCAAGCACTAGAGCATCCTCTGCAGGGCGAAGTGGCGCCACTGGGCGATTACGATCTCGATCGTCTCGCTCTTGGATCTCGCTCAAAAGGTCGTCAAATTTAACATCTAACCCCTTCTGTTGCAACTGTTTAAGGCGGCGACTCGCACGCTCTTCAGCACTTGCATCTAAAAATATTTTCACTTCAGCTTCAGGGAACACAACCGTTCCCATGTCACGGCCATCAGCAACCAAACCAGGTGCCGCGCTGAATGCGCGTTGACGACGAAGCAGTGCTTCACGAACGCGAGGTAAAGCTGCTACTTTTGAAGCTGCCATGCCAGTTTCTTCTTTGCGAAGTTCACCAGACACATCTTCACCTTCTAGGATAACCTTAACTAAGTCGCCTTCAGCAATAAACTGCACGTCTAAGTGTGTCGCAAGCGGTACTAAAGCATCTTCTGATTCAGTATCCACACCATGGTGAATTGCCGCTAAAGCCAATACTCGATAGATCGCGCCTGAGTCTAGAAGATGAAAGCCTAGCTTATCTGCTAGCAACATACACAGGGTACCTTTACCTGCACCACTTGGTCCATCAACCGTAATCACTGGGCTTTGAGAAGGCATCTTTTACTCCACGTTTTGTCGTAAGTTTTATTCTGTACTAGCGATTCGCCACTACTTTATAGGCGGCATATTATAGAGAAAAATTGGAAGTCGAGCGAGGTAAATCTCAGATAATTCCGAGTTGATGATGCATAAACCAATGCAACCAGCCCAATATCCGTTTGCTTAGGTCAATAAGACACACACGCGCTTTTCGATAGCGCACTTTTCGATAGGTAGAAAAAAGCCTCGCAACTAGCAAGGCTCATGAATTTGCATTTTGTAGAGCAAAGAAGAAGTAGTAGCTCAAAGAAGCTTAGCCAATAATAGCTCGAACCGCTTCTAAGTCTTCAGGCGTATCAACACCAGCAGCAGGCGCCTCTTCTGCAACTGCCACATGGATTTTTTCACCATACCAAAGTACACGTAACTGCTCTAGGCACTCAATACGCTCAAGGGTACTTGGTTCCCAATTGATATAGGTATTGATAAAACCCGCACGATAAGCGTAGATACCAATGTGACGAAGCAGTGGAGATTCCGCTGCTGTACCGTTGTTCGCGTAAGCATCGCGATCCCAAGGAATAGTAGCTCGGCTAAAGTACAGGGCATACCCATCTTTGTCCGTCACAACTTTTACAGCGTTAGGATTAAACACTTCATCAGCATGAGTAATTTCCACACCGAGTGTTGCCATCGGAGCTGTACTGTTCGCAAGATTGTTAGCAACCTGATTAATGATCGCAGGTGGAATAAGTGGCTCATCACCTTGAACATTCACGATAATATGATCATCAGGAATCTTCATAACTTCAATCACTTCAGCTAGGCGTTCAGTGCCCGATTCATGATTCGGAGATGTCATACAAACGGTCGCGCCAAATGCTTTAGCCGCTTTTTCAACTCGAGCGTCGTCGGTAGCGATAATAACGTTATCGGCACCCGCTTTCATTGACTGTTCGTATACCCATTGAATCATCGGCTTTCCACCAATGTCAGCAAGCGGCTTCCCAGGTAAACGGCTCGATTGGTATCTCGCAGGTATAACAACCGTATAAGACATTACTTACCCTCATCCATTGAAACGGTGCGAGCTTCAGGTTCTAAAAGAACAGGAATACCCTCTTTAATTGGGTAAGCAAGGCGATCAATTTTACAAACAAGCTCTTGCTTATCTTTGTCAAAAGTTAGTTTACCTTTACATACAGGGCAAGCAACGATCTCAAGTAGACGGTGATCCATAGTATTCCATAACCTCTTTTATTCTTTTTAAAATTTGCTGTTGCGAATCTTCATCAAACTGCGCAGAAACTGGAAGATACCACCAGTTATCTTGAGCATATTCTTCGCATTTTACAGCGTCTTTTTCTGTCATAATCAGATTCATACCTTTCTTAGCTAAGGCATGAAGTTCATCTTTATCAAAATCTTGATGGTCGGCGAAGCCCTGTGTGAAAACCACATCACCATCAAGATCTTCCAATGTTTTAAAAAAGCGTGGCGGATGACCAATACCAGCAAAAGCGACCAACTTCTGTAGTTCTGCTACCGATATTTTCTGACCAGTCTTTAGGTTAACGGCTTGGCTTGGTCGCAAAGACATAGAGAATTCCCGCCCCTGCACTTCACCGCCATTGTTAACCAAAAAGTCTACGTCATCTAAACGAGATACTGGCTCTCTTAATGGACCCAAAGGAATGAGGCATTCACTACCAAAGCGTCTCGCACCATCGATAACCGCAAACTCAATATCGCGTTCAAGTGCATAATGCTGAAGGCCGTCATCAGTGATAATGACATTAACACCTTCGTTCAATAAAGCTTTCACCGCGTTTGCACGCACAGGATCGACTGCGACAGGCGCACCAGTCCGTTTGCGAATCAAACGAGGCTCATCACCTGAATGCTCAGCTGGTGTATTTTCGTCCAACACTAATGGGTAGCTTGGTGCTTTAGCTCCGTAGCCTCGAGAAACGACTCCGGGCTTAAAGCCATGAGCTTGAAGCATTTCAACTAACCAAATCACGACAGGCGTTTTTCCATTGCCTCCAGCTGTTATGTTACCAACAACAATTACTGGTAAGGGCGGACGGTAGGTCTCTTTTTTACCGGATAGATAGGCGTCACGTCGTTGACCGCTGATCATTTTGAAAAGCAGACTCAATGGCCACAGTAGCGGCCAAAGAAGGTATTTTAACGGATGATTGTTAAACCAAATCTTTTCGATCACAACAAGACCTAATCTTATCCGCTGAACTGAATTCGGTGTAGTTGCGCATAAGCGCCATCATGCGCAATTAGCTCCGCGTGTGCACCTCTTTCTACAATACGACCATCATCAACCACTAAGATCTCATCGGCTTGTTCAATAGTAGAGAGTCGGTGTGCGATAACCAATACTGTCTTGTCCTTTTGCAGCTCTTCTAACGCAGATTGGATCGCTCTCTCTGATTCAGTATCCAAAGCCGATGTAGCTTCATCAAGAATCAATACTGGAGCCTCTCTTAACAACGCTCTTGCAATAGCGATACGTTGTCTTTGGCCGCCAGATAGGCTTGCCCCATTCTCACCAACAATCGTATCAATGCCGTTTTCCATGCCTTCGATAAATTCAGTAGCATGAGCAAGCTTAGCCGCGTGTTCGATTTGTTCGCGAGAATATTTAGCTTCTGCTGCGTAAGCAATGTTGTTGGCTACCGTATCGTTAAACAGGTGTACATTTTGAGAAACAAGTGCAAAGTGCTCACGTAGATTTCTCAATTCGTAATCACGAATATCATGTCCATCAAGTTCGATAGAGCCTGAATCTACGTCATAAAAACGAGTAAACAGATTAGCAATGGTACTCTTGCCCGAACCTGATCGGCCGACAAGTGCAACGGTCTTGCCTTTCGGTATATTAAAACTGACCTTATCAAGCGCTGGTTTCTCAGCACCTTGGTAAGTAAATGTCACATCTTTTACTTCGACTTCACCCGCTACGGTTTCAGGCTTCAACGTACCTTTATTTTGTTCCGTATCTAGATCCATCAAACCAAATAGGGTCGTACTCGCTGCCATACCGCGTTGGAATTCAGACGTTACATTGGTTAAGGCTTTCAGGGGGCGTAGTAAGCCAAACATCGCGGAGAACACAACGGTAAACGTACCTGCTGTTAGCTCAGCTTTAATTGAATCAACACTCGCGAGATAAAGAACAACAACAATCGCGATAGAGGCAATCATCTGAATAATTGGGTTAGCGGCAGCTTGAGCCGTCACCAGCTTCATACTTTGTTGGCGCATCTGGTTGCTAACCGTATCAAAACGGCCTCTTTCTAGCTCTTGACCACCGTAAGTTAGAACCACTTTATGACCTTTCAGCATTTGTTCTGCTGAAGAAGCAACATGTCCCATGCTGGTTTGCATGTTCTTAGAAATTTTTCTGAATCGCTTTGATACAATACTAATTGCCCACGCAACAAAAGGAGCGACAGCAAATAGAACTAAAGATAACTGCCAGCTATTCCAGAACATCAGCGTCAGCAAGCCAATGATGCTGGCACCTTCACGCACGATGCTCACCAAAGCTTTACTGGTCGCAGCAGATACTTGTTCTGAATCGTAAGTAATTCGAGATAGCAGTGCGCCCGTCTGCTCTTTATCAAAGAAAGAAACAGGCATGTGCATAAAGTGGCTAAAGATCTTACGGCGAATTTCCATGACCACATTGCCAGAAACCCAGCTTAAGCAATAGGTTGAAACGAAGCCACTCACACCACGAATGAACATCATGGCAAAGATAATAATAGGGAGCGTGCGTAAGAAGTCTGATTCAGCGTTACCAAAGCCTTCATCAAGTAGAGGCTTCAGTAAAGAAATCATATAGGTATCAGAGACGGCATTTATAATAAGCGCAATAACCGCAACACCAAGGCCGGCCTTATACAGTCGAATATAAGTCCAAAGTCTTTTAAATGTGACCCAGGTAGTTTCATCTGTTTGTGTTGACATAGAATCGCTTAATTTTCTCACAATAATCTATCTATTCTACTCCCTTACGAAGCATCTGCCTATACCACTGCCTGCCTTGTTGTTCTCTAATCGTATGATATTTCCAACCTTCCTTACTAATAGTGATGGTTATTTGTCCGCTTTCTCCGGTATCAAGCCAAGCACTACCCGTTTCATGATAACGTTCAATCACAGATTTGCTGGGCATTCCCCACTGATTACCTTTGGCCAAAGAAGCGATTGCTAATTGAGGTGAAACTGCCTCAATAAACGGCTTAATCGACGACGAATTACTACCATGATGCGGGACAAGCATCACGTCGCTCTTGAGCCGCTGACCTTCACGAGCAAGTAGCCACTCACTTACCCGTTCAATATCACCAGTGAGCAACATCGAGAACTCAGAATTGGGCTCAAAAATCCTGACCACACACGAATGTGGGTTGTACGCCCTCTTTACTCTTTGAGGTGGCCATAAAACCTCAAACTCTAGACCCTGCCAGTTCCACACCTCTCCAAAAGTACATGTTCGGATATTCGACTGAACTTGAACAGTCGATTGTGTTTGCTGATTGATGTTCTGACTGGCTCTTATCCACTTAGGATTGTAATTTTCAAGTAACGCCGGATAGCCACCAGCATGGTCAGAATCGAAATGACTCACTATCACACCTTCCACCTCATGAACTCCTCTCTGATTCAAGGTGGGAATCAGCAAGGATTCAACAATCGAACCTCCCTGCCACGCGTTGCCGAGATCGTAAACAACGACCTGATTGTTATTTTCCAAAACTAAAGACAACCCATGCCCAACATCCAAGATATCGATTGTTAATTTATTTTGCTGCTTACCGAACTCCCACCACAGTACAAACACTGCAATGACCAATATTGATAGTGTTCGTTTGAGGTATCGACTGACGAACCCGAAAAATAAGATGAGGAATACAGACAACGCCATAGTGTGATTATCAACTTGAATCCAAAATCGTTCAGAGAAAGGAAGGCTAAATACGAGAGGATCAAGCGACAAGTCGACCAACATCCATAGCTGTTCAGAAAAACCATTGCTTAACGCTGTTAAACTAATCACCTCCGGCACTGACTCCAATATTAAGCTCAGTAACATCGCAAGAAACAGTAGCGGGATCGTCACCATTGATACCCAAGGCAAAAGGATCAAGTTGTAGAGAACTGATACTAAACTCACCCCTTTGAAAAACAGTATCGAAAAGGGAGCAATAAGAAATGTCAGCATCAGCTGAATCTTGATGAGCTGCAGCCCTCGATCGATAAAAGTGGCGTTTGAAGATGATGGCCGACTATTCGAGGCGATATAAATAACGGCACCCAACGCACCAAAGGATAGCCAAAAGCTGCTCGACAATGCTGAAAACGGCCAAATCAGCAGAACCACGCACAGGCTTAAGACGACATACCGAAGCACACTGATATTTTGCCCACGCCACAAGAAATAGCTCGCGATAATACACATCACTAAAGCTCTCAAGGTTGGCAGCGTGAATCCAGCAAACCAACTGTAGAAATAGGCTAAGCCGAGACCGAATATTGTGGGAAACCAAAGAAATGAAGGTGAGAGTAACCTGAATATCTTTCCTACCTGATAGCCGATACCAAAGGCAATCCCAATATGTAGCCCCGAGATAGCCATCAAGTGAATCAAACCACTGCTTTTAAGCAAATCCCAACGCTGAGGATGGATAAGGTCTCGATAACCAAAACTCAAAGCCATAATGAGGTCTTGATTTGCTAACTCACTTAACCTTTCAAGACGGTTTTCAAACCAATGAGACCGCATGTTGGTATTGGTGTGAATTCGATATTTGGTATCGGCCCTGTAAGTTGCATTGGCAACCACACCGGTGCTAAACAAATACTTTTCTAGATCAAAGCCTGCTTCATTGAGTTTACCCCACACTGGTTTTATTGAGGCCGATAAGTAGACATCATCCCCGAGCGTCAACTTAAAAGGAGTAAACAAACGCAATTTTATCAATTGGGGAAAGATTAATTTTTCGCCGCCAATTGATCTGGCTACTATTACGCTTTCAAAACCGTGGCTATTTTCACTAAAAAGGCTAACAACCGAAGCATTTATGGTAGTATTCTGCCCTGATTGAAATAAGCGACTCGTTTGTATTTCAATCGCATTCCCTAGGCAGATAACTAGTATCAATGCTGTTGCTAGACCTCTTGCACTCCGGAAAACGCTATACTTTGTTGATGCTAGCAGTAACAACAGCATCAATGATGCCCAAACCCAATGTGGCATCACAGGCCAGAAGCTGGCAGACACAACTGTCGCAGCAAATGAAATCAAGAACCAAGTGTTAAACAAGAGAGTAGCTTCCTCCTATGCCAAGAAAGTTTATCAAACGATTTATGCCTGACCATGAGCTAATCAAACGTCAGAAAGCATTGAAAGTTTTTGGCAATGTTTTGTACAACCCCAACTTATGGTGCCTTAATCGTCGCTCTGCGGCTGGTGCGTTCGCTGTTGGGTTATTCATGGCGTTTGTCCCTTTACCAAGTCAAATGATTATGTCTGCAGGTCTTGCGGTCGCATGTGGTGTTAACCTACCACTGTCTGTCGCACTGGTTTGGATCAGTAATCCTGTGACTATGCCGGTGCTGTTCTACTTTGCTTATAAAGTAGGCGCGTTTGTGATGCATGTGCCACCTCAAGCCTTCCATTTCGAACTGTCTTGGGATTTCATCTTGGCGCAAATGAACACCATAGGACCTCCGTTCCTGCTGGGTTGTCTGATTTGTGGTGTGGTTTCTGCAATGGTTGGCTACTTTGGTATTCGCGGGTTATGGCGTTACTCAGTAGTAAGAAGCTGGAAGAAGCGACAAGCAAGGTACTGAACGACCGTTCCTTGTTATTCAATCTATCCTTGTATGCGCTTTTCTTAAAACGCACATAAGTTAAAGTCAGATGAACCACTGAACTCTGCAAGATTGACATGTAACGAAAGTCGTAAAGAACACGAATTGAATTCAATAAAAAAGGATCCCATCAGGGATCCTTTTTTTGTTTATGCCGTTAGTCTATCGCGCAACGTGACGTATTACTTCGAAAATCACTTCGAGCTAAGCACCGAGGCTGGGTTTAACTTAGCCGCTCGTGAGGCTGGATACCATGTCGCCAATAAGCTCAACACAATCGCGGTACCGGAAACCACAACAACATCCGTCATATCAAGTTGTGATGGCAAGAAGTCGACAAAGTAGATATCACCAGACAAGAACTGATGATCGACCAACTTTTCAAGCCCTTTGATAAGTGTTGTGAGATTAAGCGCGACTAACACGCCTATTGCACTGCCCACCAAACTACCTAACACGCCTGAGAATACGCCCTGCCAAACGAAAATGCGTTTAACAAGGCCGTCTGATGCGCCCATGGTTCTTAATATTGCGATCTCTGATGCTCTGTCTTTTACTGCCATCATTAGTGTCGAGACAATATTGAAACAAGCCACACCAATAACCAGAACCATCACTAGATACATGATGGTGCGAACCAACTGGATATCTCGGTACAAGAAACCAAACTTCTGTTGCCAACTACGTAAATACACGTACACATCAAGCTGGTTACCCACTTCACGCACAATCGAGTTTGCGTTCAGAACATCGGTCACTTTTAAAGAAACCCCTGTCACTGCCTCGCCTAGGTTTGCGTAGACTTGCGCATCGCCAATAGGGATCAAAGCTAAGCTGTGGTCTATTTGGCCGTTAAGCGTCAGCAAACCAACGACTTTGACTCGAACACGCTTAGGTGCTTGAACCTTCACTGACCCATTCACCGTCGGGATCATCAGAGTTAAGTAATCACCCACTTTCGCGCCGAGCACATTGGCCACGCCAGAGCCCAAGATAATCTGTTGTTGCCCTGCCTTAAACTCACTCCAAGCTTTCTTATCGATAAAACTCGATAGGCTTGAGACTTGTTGCTCAAGTTGTGGGTCAACGCCTCGGACTTCAATTGCTTTCAGCTCTTTGCCTTTTTCGGCAAGCGCGGTAATTTTCACATAAGGCGCAGCTGCGACAACATCATCATGTTGGGTCGCTTGTTCGATCACATGCTCCCAACGAGTCACAGGTTCATTGACGCCCTCAAATTCTCCATGCGGGATAACAGAAAGTACTCGTGACTGCAGTTCACGCTCAAAGCCATTCATCGCAGACAAACCAATGATGATCACCGCGACGCCAACGGCAATACCGATCGTCGAAGACAGAGAGATAAACGAGACCATTTTGTCTCGTTGCTTCGCCCGACTAAATCGGCCGCCTATCAATAGAGATAAAGAAGAAAACACTTAGCTCTCCTCTTTTTCTACGTTAACCAGCAAACCGTCTTGCATGTGCAATTGGCGATCCATTTTGCCCGCAAGTTCACCATCATGGGTTACAACCAAGAAAGCGGTATCGTATTCGCGATTCAATTCACGCATTAAATCGTAAATAGACAGTGCTGTGTTGTGGTCAAGGTTACCTGTTGGTTCATCCGCCAACACCAAAGCCGGCTTATTAACTAAAGCTCGCGCAATCGCCACACGTTGCCTTTCACCGCCAGAAAGCTCTGAAGGTCGGTGGTCAACACGATGACTCAATCCGACTTTATCCAACAAACGTTGTGCTTCTTCTTTCGCTTTCACTGGCTTTTCACCACCAATAAGTAATGGCATCGCTACGTTTTCAAGCGCCGAGAAGTCCGAAAGAAGATGATGAAATTGATAAACAAAACCAAGGTGCTGATTACGCAGTTTAGCTTGTTTATTCGAACTCAAAGACGCTAAGTCCTGCCCGAGAAAACTCACGCTGCCGTCAGAAGCATCATCCAATGCACCTAAAATATGCAATAACGTACTCTTACCGGAACCAGAGGTACCAATAATAGCGACTAGCTCACCCTTTTCGATTTCAAAGCTGACTCCCTTGAGAACCTCAGTATCTAACGAGCCTTCACGGTACGTTTTACGGATATCATTACATTGAAGAAAATTACTCATAACGAAGGGCCTCAGCAGGTTTCACAGACGATGCACGATAAGATGGGAATACAGTGGCAATCAAGCTAAGTGCAATAGCCAGAACCACAACAACGGCGATTTGAATTGGGTTAATTAAAATTGGCAACTGTCCACCAAATGAAAACAGAGCAACGCCCATCGCCTCTAAAATAGTATTGAGGTTCATCGCTAGAGCAACGCCTAACACGCCACCTGATAGGGCACCAATCACGCCGCTACTTGCGCCTTGAACCATGAATATCCCCATAACTTGACCATCGGTCATGCCTTGGGTTTTAAGAATAGCCACTTCAGACTGCTTCTCCATCACCACCATGATAAGTGCCGAAATAATATTGAAAGCTGCAACACCGATGATCAGCCCAAGCATTAAGCCCATCATGTTTTTTTCCATTCGAACGGCCTGGAATAGTTCACCACGTTGGTCTCGCCAATCACTCCACAACCAACCTTCAGGTAACGGTTGATTAGACAGTTTCGCCACTTCAAACGGGTCTTCAAAGAACAAGCGCCAGCCTGAAATGGTATCGGATTTATAGCGCATCAAACGCCCAGCATCTTTAATATCTGTCACCATCAGTTGAGCATCAATATCAGATCCTGTATTGAAGATGCCGGCTACCGTGAAATTTCGCTGGCTAGGAATACGTCCGAGCGGTGTGTATTGACTGGCACTGGTCACCATCAGGCGAACTTTGTCACCCATAGATACCTTCAAATTTCTCGCCAAGGTATGGCCAAGAAATAGCTGATACTGGCCAGCTTTGAGTGAAGACAGTCTACCTGCAATCAAGTGGTTCTGAAGAGGGTCATCTGAATTAGGTTCAATGCCGATCAACAGACCTGCAGATAACTGAGCAGGACTTTGAATTACCGCTTCGCTGCGAACAATAGGTTCAACGTGACCATTAAGCGACATTTGCTCTGCAAAATTAGGTGCTTGAGCAGACAGTGACGTTGTGCCTCCTTGCTCGTAAACGACGGCTTGAGGAAGGACTCCGAGAATTCGGTCTTTTAACTGCGCTTCGAATCCATTCATTACCGATAAAACAGTAACCAAAGACAGCACACCAATGGTGATACCTGCCGTCGACATATAAGAAACAAAACGGCTAAAGCGATCACCTGAACGACCTTTCAAATAACGTAGGCCAACAAACAATGAAATAGGATGAAACATACTTTGAACCATCTAAAGGAGATGCGGGTTAATGTAACGGGTATTGCCGTTACTGTGTAGGGGTTAATTGAAAATATAGAGTGAATTAACTCAATTAGTTAGGCTTGAAAAACAGAACCTTGTCAAATAGCCAACTTTCAAACAACTATTTGAGACTTTCAATTAACTGACCTTGATTACTGCGGCCACATAGCGATAATCAATAGATCACTTCAAGGAACTAACGCATGACAGAACAAGAGTTTTTCACCGTTCACCACAGCCTCACCGCGAATATTGAACCAATGGACAGCGGCTTCACTTTACCTTCTCAAATTCAATTCGAATCTGAGATCCCTGCCCCGTTTGTCGTGGCAAGTGAATTTAGCCAATTGGATCTATTAGCTGACAGTGCTCGCAACGAACTGAAAAACAGCGACTTGAAGAATGTCATCAGTTTATTGGATGCACAGAACTCTAAATTAAACCTCTTGTTGAGCTTTATGTTATCGCAACAAGATGATGAACAATTTCGTACCCACACGTATTCATTTGGCGCGAGTCAGTTCTCTTGTTTTTCCAAAACAGATATCGAAGCGGGTCGCTTAGTTAAAGCCAAGCTCTTTATCGAGCACCCTGCCGCCGCTATTTATTGCTACGCGGAAGTCTTCGCTAGTGAACCTAAAGATTCAGGTTTCGAAATCAAATTCAAATATGCTCATCTTCGTGATACTGACCAAGACTTGCTGATCAAAGCTGCGCTTCATCAACAACAAAAGCTCTTACGTCAACGCTCTCTAGAACGAGATAACAAGTAAATAGACATGACAAAACAATCCATTTTTACACTACCTAAGCTCAAAGGTGCCGGTGATAAAAAACACATCGGTAACCTAGTTGGTTCATCTCTCGCTCTTGCTATCGCTAGACTTGCGGAGCAGCATAACAGCCATACTTTACTTGCAGTGCCCGATCCTCAAATCGCACTCAAGCTTCAATCAGAAATTGAGCAGTTTACGTCACATGAAGTGGCACTATTCCCTGATTGGGAGACACTGCCATACGACAGCTTCTCGCCACATCAAGAGATCATTTCAGACCGTATCGCTCGCCTTTATGCGCTGCCAACGTTAAAAGATGGCATCACGATCGTACCGATCAGCACGCTACTACAACGTCAGTCGCCACGTGACTTCTTGTTGCAGCACACCTTAATGGTGAAAACGGGCGATCTGTACTCGTTAGAGAAGCTGCGTCTTCAACTTGAAAAATCTGGCTATCGTTACGTAGACCAAGTGTTTGGCCCGGGTGAGTATGCGAGCCGAGGTTCAATTCTCGACTTGTTCCCAATGGGCAGCAAAGACCCGTATCGTATCGACTTCTTCGATGACGAGATCGACACCATTCGTACTTTCGATCCTGAAAATCAGCGCTCTATTGAAGATATCTCTGAGATCCGTTTGCTGCCAGCTCACGAGTTCCCAACCTCTGAAAGTGCTATTGAAGATTTCCGCATTCGCTGGCGCCAACAATTTGATGCGCGCCGTGAACCAGAATCGGTTTATATGCAGGTTTCAAAAGGCACTTGGCCCGCAGGTATTGAATACTGGCAGCCGCTGTTCTTCGACCATACTGAAACCTTGTTTGATTATGTTGCCGATGAAGCGCAAATCCTCGTTCTAGGTGATGTCGAGACCGCGGTAGATTCATTCCTAACAGACGTTTCTCATCGATACGAACAACGCGGTGTTGACCCGTTACGACCACTGCTGAAACCTGAACAACTTTGGCTACAAAAAGACGAACTGTTCGCACATTTCAAACAAAAGCCACAGGTCAATCTGAGCTTAGATTTAATTGAAGAAAAAGCCGGACGTACCAACCTTCCGGTTGTATCTCTGCCTGATCTCAGCGTTCAACATCAGAATAAAGAACCTTTGTCTAACCTAAGAAAGTTCACTGAAGCCTTCGACGGCAAAGTGGTCTTTTCGGTTGAGTCTGAAGGCCGCCGTGAAGCATTGAGTGAATTGCTTCGAGGCATCAAAGTTCGTCCAAGCGAAGTTGAAAACCTCGACGCGGCGATTAAAGGTAAAGATAAATTCAGCCTGATCCTAGGTTCGGCTGAGCATGGTTTTATCCACGAAGAGCAAAACATCGCCCTTGTCTGTGAAAGCGACCTGCTAGGTGATCGCGTTGTACAACGTCGTAAGAAAGACAAGAAAAGCGTTAACAGCGACACTGTAATTCGTCACTTAGCCGAACTTAAACCGGGTCAACCTGTTGTTCACATTGACCACGGTATTGGTCGCTACATCGGCCTGCAAACACTTGAAGCGGGTGGCATGAAAACCGAATACGTAACGCTTGAGTATCAAAATGATGCCAAGTTATACGTACCTGTTGCTTCTCTGAACTTAATCGGCCGCTACTCTGGCGGCGCTGAAGATTCTGCACCACTGCATAAACTCGGTGGCGAAGCATGGCAGAAAGCTCGTAAGCGCGCCGCAGAGAAAGTCCGTGACGTTGCAGCCGAACTGCTTGATGTTTACGCTAAGCGTGAACTAAAACCTGGCTACAAGTTTGTACTCGATCGTGGCCAATACGCGACCTTCAAGTCTGGCTTCCCGTTTGAAGAAACGGATGACCAAGCAATGGCCATCAATGCCGTTATGTCGGATATGTGCCAAGCAAAAGCCATGGATCGCTTAGTGTGTGGTGATGTGGGTTTTGGTAAAACTGAAGTCGCGATGCGCGCAGCATTCGTTTGTACCGACAACAGTAAACAAGTAGCCGTGTTAGTTCCAACCACCCTACTTGCTCAGCAACACTTTGAAAACTTCCGAGACCGTTTCGCGAACCAACCGATACGTGTCGAAGTACTGTCGCGATTTAAGTCGGCTAAAGAACAAAAGTTGATCATGCAAGATGTTGCCGACGGTAAGGTCGACATCTTAGTGGGTACTCACAAGCTGCTTTCCAGTGACCTTAAGTTTAAAGACCTTGGCTTGTTAGTCGTTGATGAAGAACACCGCTTCGGTGTGCGCCAAAAAGAGAAAGTGAAGGCGATGCGCGCGGATGTCGATATCCTCACGCTAACCGCGACACCGATTCCGAGAACGTTGAATATGGCAATGAGCGGTATGCGAGATCTTTCCATCATCGCCACACCACCCGCACGACGCTTAGCAATAAAGACTTTTGTTCGCGAGAGTGATGACGCAATAGTCAGAGAAGCGGTACTGCGTGAAATCATGCGTGGTGGTCAAGTTTACTTCCTGCACAACCAAGTCGACACCATTGAAAAGACGGCTGAGTCACTGCAAAAACTGATTCCAGAAGCGCGTGTCACCGTTGCCCATGGTCAGATGCGAGAGCGAGAGCTAGAACGCATCATGAATGACTTTTATCACCAGCGTTTTAACTTGCTAGTGTGTACAACCATCATCGAAACGGGTATCGACGTACCAACGGCAAATACTATCTTAATGGACAGAGCCGATAACCTTGGTTTAGCGCAACTGCACCAATTGCGTGGGCGTGTGGGTCGATCTCACCACCAAGCTTATGCCTACTTGCTAACACCTCCCCCGAAAGCAATGACCAAAGATGCCGTCAAGCGATTAGACGCCATTGCTTCACTTGAAGACTTAGGTGCAGGCTTTACGCTAGCAACCCATGACTTAGAGATTCGTGGCGCAGGTGAACTACTCGGTGATGAACAGAGTGGTCAAATCCAGTCGGTTGGCTTTACGCTTTACATGGAGATGCTTGAACAGGCGGTTGAAGCATTGAAAGAAGGTAGAGAGCCATCGCTTGATGACCTACTGCGTGAACAAACTGAAATTGAGATGCGCCTGCCAGCACTGTTGCCTGATGACTACATCCCAGACATCAATACACGTTTGTCTACCTATAAGCGTATTGCGAGTGTGAGTGACACGGACGAATTGGCCGAGTTGAAAGTCGAACTGATTGATCGCTTCGGCCTTCTGCCTGATGCTACCAAGAACTTGTTGTCAGTTTCTGAGCTAAAATTAGCCGCGGCGTCAATCAAAGCGAAGAAAATTGAAGCTCACGATAAAGGTGGATTCTTAGAATTCTACCCAGATGCTGACATAAACCCGGCCTACCTTGTTAAACTGTTGCAATCTCAACCGCAAAAGTTTTCAATGGAAGGACCAACAAAGTTCAAGTTTACGATACCATTGGTCGACAGACGGAAACGAATTCAATTTGTTAGTGATTTATTGGGCGAATTCAGACAGAACTTGCTGCCTTCAGCATAAGACCCAATCCACTTGCACATATAAATTATCCAGCCGATAGATCGGCTGGAAGACGGAGTAAAAATGAAAAGACTGATCCCACTGCTACTATTGTTCGTCTCACTGCCAAGTTTGGCGCAGAGACAATTTGATATAGAAGTGATCATTTTTAAGCGTGCTGTTGATGCAGAAAAAGTGAATGAATCTTGGCCTAACACACAGCCTAAGATTTCACTTGAGCGCGTTGGTTCATTTCAAGACACCCAATACCGAGCAAAGAAAGGCGTACAAATGCTGCCTTACTCGGAATACAAGTTAACGCCTCAGAAAGACAAACTACGTAAACACGCTGGTTTTGAAGTGCTAATGCATACCGCTTGGCGTCAGGGCGACCAAGGTAAGAGCTCGGCACCTGTATTCCATATTCAAGCAGGTAAAGATTTCTCTAAAGACTTCAACGCTGACGGTTCAGAGAAAGGTGCAGTAACAGTAGCAAACACTGATGGCTTCAAAGAAGAGACCATTGATAAGCCACTGTACGAATTAGATGGCAAGCTGCAAATCTACGTTCAGCATTACCTCTACGCTGAAACGACATTGGATTTAAAAGCGCCGAGCGTTCGTGAAGTGACTCTTCAAGAGCAACAAATCGAGCTAGATTCACCAGTAAGTGGCGCCGAAAGCAATGTTCAAGTGGGCAACCTCACTGAGATTTCTCCCACGGTTGAAGTGGAAGAGTTTCTTAAGAGCTACCGCATGGACCAAAAACGTCGTATGCGCAGTACTGAGACTCACTACCTTGATCACCCGCTTCTTGGCATGGTGATTCAAGTTCGACGTGTGGCGCAATAATTAGCATAATAAGAATAGCTCAGTAACTCAGCTATTCTTATATAGAACCGAACTTGATGCATTCAATACGCCCTCCATTGTGAGGGCGTTTTATTAGTACAGGCTATATTCACGCGGTACTTACTTATACGTTATTTGGTACGTCCTATGAGCCCTGACTTTCAGATCAATACACAAAATCTCAGCCTCAAAATTATTGAAGCCTCAAACGCTCAAGAATTTTCGCAGCTAGTTAAGTCCTCCCCGAGTTTATTGCCATGGCTCGACTGGTGCCACGACGAGTTTTCTATCATCGAGGCCGAGAAATTCATTCTGGCGACTCGCTTAAACTGGGTTAAAGCCGAAGCGTTTGGCTTTGGTATCTTCGAGCGAAAAAGCAATAAGTTAGTCGGTATGGTGGCCATTAATGAGCTTTACCACACCTTTAACATGGCAAGTTTAGGTTATTGGGTGGGTGATGAATTTCAAAGAAAAGGGATAGCCAAGGAAGCGATGATTGCCTTATTTGAATTTTGCTTCGCACTGCTCAAGTTAACGCGTTTGGAGATTGTCTGCGATACAGAGAACCTACCCAGCCAAAAGCTGATCGAGAAATGTGGCGCTGAACGTGAAACCATTGCTAAGAATCGCTTTATCTTTAACGGTAAGCCGAGAGATGGCGTGGTTTACTCCGTATTACCTCCAACCTCTTAAGTAGGCTAAAACAACACGTAGTCGACACGATCAAAAAAGAGCTCCGAAGAGCTCCGAAGAGCTCCGAAGAGCTCTTTTTTATTATCAGCGTAATGACCTTAGAAGGCTTACCTGATTAGTGAAGCTTTAGGTTTGGACGAAGTACACGGTTAATACGACCAACTAACATCATTAGCGATGTTTTAATTAGTCCGTGAAGTGCCATCTGGTGCATACGGTACAAAGAGATGTAAACGATACGAGCAATACGACCCTCAACCATCATCGAACCTTTAGTTAGGTTACCCATTAAACTACCTACCGTAGAAAATCGGCTTAGCGAAACAAGTGAGCCTTTATCTTTATAGATGTAATCTTTCAGGTCGCGGCCGTTTAATTTAGCAATGATATTGCTAAACGCACAACTTGCCATCTGGTGAGCCGCTTGTGCACGTGGTGGAACGAATGAACCATCTGCTTGCGTACATTGCGCTAAGTCACCAATAGCAAAGATATTGTCATCAAGCGTAGTTTGTAGCGTATTTTTTACAACCAACTGGTTGATACGGTTCGTCTCAAGACCACCGATATCTTTCATGAAATCTGGCGCTTTAATGCCTGCAGCCCAAACCATGATTTGTGCTGGGATCTTCTCACCATCTTTAGTTGTTAGGCCGTCAGCATCAGCTTGTGTAACCATTGTAGTCGTACGCACAGTTACACCAAGCTTCGTAAGCTCAGAGTGCGCTGCGCTCGAAATACGAGGAGGTAGGGCAGGAAGAATACGCTCACCCGCTTCAACAAGGTTAACGTTCAGCTTGCTTGAATCTAGATCGCCAAAGCCATAAGTACGAAGCTCTTTAACCGCGTTGTGCAGTTCTGCAGAAAGCTCAACACCTGTCGCGCCAGCACCAACAATAGCAATATCCACTGTGCCTTGGCCGTTCTTAGCGTGAAGCTTTAAGAACTGGTTGTTCATTTCTGTACGGAAACGGTGCGCTTGCTCTGGACTATCAAGGAAAATACAGTTGTCGCGAACGCCTGGTGTGTTGAAGTCATTTGACGTTGAACCTAGCGCCATCACAAGAATATCGTATTCAAGTTCACGGCTTGGCATAAGCAGTTCACCGTGATCATCTTTCAGTTCGCTCAGAGCGATCACTTTACGTTCACGATCGATGTCGTTCAGGCTGCCCATTTGGAAATCGAAGTAATGGTTTTTTGCGTGTGCGCGGTAGCTTAACGCATCAACACCCTCGTCCAATGAACCCGTTGCTACTTCATGAAGTAATGGTTTCCATAGGTGGCTTGCTTTACGGTCTACCAGAGTAATCTGAGCACGCTTTTTACGACCTAAAGTGCGGCCTAGCTTAGTTGCTAGTTCTAAACCACCAGCACCACCGCCTACTACGATAATTTTTGTCACAATGACAATCCTCTACAAAATGAATAAATGGGGTTCGGCTCGATTACTCCAACCGATAAATTCTATGTATCTACTCGGCCTTGAATGCGAAGGCTGTTACAAATTGGATTACTGCGAAAAAGAATAACGACAGCTCACCGAGTAGTTAGAGGGATTACAAGCAACAAACATTGGCTTGCCGCTTTGCTCACGTGGATAAAAAAGGTGACTACCTGAGAGGTAGAGCACAAATAATGGGCAAGTTTTATCACTCGCTCTCAATTTTTCTTGATATTTATCAAAATATTTTGCTTGGGAACATTATATATAGCAAAAAGATGACCGCAACAAAAATCCTTGCCCACAATGAGGATTCGCGGCGAATTAGTTAACGTTTGCGCAAACTTATCTATAAATGCTCAAACTCTTCGAAAAAATAGCTACAACCATTTGATTAATGTTCGGATCTAGAGTTCAGATGTAAAAAAGCAGCACTCAATTGAGTGCTGCTTTTATAAAATAACTGGAATAATTAAGCGTTTTTAAACGCTTTCATTGTCTGCAAGTGCTGAGCGATTTTTTTGAACTTATGACTCTCTTTTTCGTCCCAGATGACATCATAATAATCTTCTAACGCGTCAGCTGTTTTGGTATTGTCGTGAATCTCATCTTCACGAGAAAGCACCACTAAACAGCGACCTTTGTTCTTCATACGATATTGAGCAACACACTTAGTCGCGATGTCTTCGTACTCTTCTGGACGATCAATTCGACCTACCATGTTGTTCTCAGGGTGCAGATTCGGGTTGAACACCACCTGCTTAATACCACATAAGAAACCAATACGCTCAGACCAAAAACCACCTAAGCCTACACCACAAATGATCGGATGCGGGTCATCGGATTGCTCTATCACTTTATGCACTTCTTTTAGCAAATGTTGCATATCGTGTTTTGGATGCAAAGTACTGTAGTTGATGAAACGAACGTCATCATCAATGAATTGCAACTGCAGTATTTTTTCGTGATTGCCCGGGCTAGTTGAGTCGAAGCCATGTAGATAAATAATCATTAGTACCTCCTTGTTGAATATTGGTACGTTTTAATTAATCTAACATGAAAAATAAGGTTTTAAAGGGAACACGAACGAAATTATATTTTTCACTTCCTAAACGTGATCCTAGCTACATAAAGTGTGACTCAGCGCCTCTGCTTCACGCAGATAACTTTCATCTCCCCAGAGCTGATGAGCAAGTAAATACCACAGCATCGCCATCATTTGGCTTCTTGGTAACCATGCTTCTACCCCATCAAGCCAAGGTTGGACATCATGGATGCCTCGCAGCTGACAGTACTTGTTTACGGCTTCAGCAACTGGTAATCCTGCAACAGCAATGGTCAGCGTAAGATCAAGTCTAGGGTCTGCTAATGCTGCATATTCCCAATCAATAATCTTAATCCCATCGCTATTTCTCACTAAGTTATAACCACCTAAATCAAAATGGCACAAAGACAGGTCAACACTTGGGATACTTGGAGCCACGCGCCACTCTTGATAGATCTTGGTGCAGGTTTCAGTCTTATGAATCGCATCGAGTTGGAGCCAGTAATGATCGACTCGCGCTGTGAAACTGAACGGTTGAAGCGGCAATCGCGCGGTATTAACCAAATGCACCGAGATCAGAGTCTTCAACAAATCATCAAGCTCTAAGCCTTCGTAAAGCGTCTCACCCGCAATCCATTCAACCAATAAGCCTTGCTCATTGACCACTATTGGACTTGGTCCAATACCTAGACGCTCAATTGCGGAAAGCACTTGATACTCCTCATGACGAGAGATGAAGAAGGCTTTGGTGATGGAAGTGATGGGCCGCCAAACATACGCAGTACCATCAGCATCAACCAACTTCCAACATCGATTGGTCAAACCGCCGGTCAGCGTTTGCGCTCTAACAGGTGGCTCAGAAAAGTATCCATCAAGCGAACTCAAACTGGTATCAAGAAGCTTGGCTTCAGACCAAGAAAAAATTGCCATATTTACTCCCTATAAACGTCTTCATTTCCCTACAAAAAAAGACACTGACCAAAAGCCAGTGTCTCTTCATAAGCAGCACATCATGCACTGCATTGGCGTATAACCAAGCTATGTGTGGCCAAGCTATGCGCTGTCAAAACTGGCTGCGTTTAGTTGGCAAGTAAGCGAAATTAAAGGCCCAATAGGCTCTTAGATTGTTGCTTACGGATTTCAGTCTCGTCAGCCCATTCAATCAAACCAGACTCAAGATCCATTAGACGCATCGTCATTTTGTAGTAGACGTCTTCGTCGCTACCGTCTTTCTTAACGATGCTTGATAGGTTGCCGTACAGCATGTATTGAGCACCGACCATTTTACCGAATTGAATTGCTGAGCTTTGGTTTACAAGCTCATCATTGTTTTGGAAGTTCAATTGGTCACGAACAGACTCTACACGGTCCATATCAACGAAACGGAACTTACCAGAGTTCAGCATCTTAGTACTGATAGTGTCCGTGATTGACTCAGTATCGATGTGCTCACTTGTTTTGTTCTTGATTCGCTCTACAAACACGATTGGACGCTGTTCACGAGTAATGTAAGACACAGAACCAGACGCCATCATGCTATCGACCATTTCACCCGCAATCGTTTGAAGGTCAGTTGAACCGAAATCGATTGTCGTGGTTTCTACTGCTTGTGCATCACCGTAGCTTACCTTGTTTGAACAACCGCCTAAAATAACCGCTAAACCTAGTAGCGCAACGACACTCTTTTTCATTTTGTTTCCTCAACTTATCACTGAGTGGGTTTACCCTCACTCTTAAATTCTTGTATTGGCGAATCATTAGATCCGTTTTATCTAACTTACTGCTCTCGGAACTGAACTCTGAACTGAGTCGCTTTCGGGTTTACCGACACTTCCGACAACGAAATACTTTCAAAACCACGAACGATCGCTTGCTTCCAAGGGCCTTGCTTTAGGTTGACCTCAAGCCCGGCATCGTCGTACCAGTAAAAACGATAAAGGATATGTTGATCGCCTTTATAGTTACTGTTTAAACGAACGATTCCGCGCGTATGACCGTCGACCAGATCGGTACGGATATCTTCAACCTGTAAACGGCTGCCCAATACCTTGTCACCAAAGAAAACGTTCTGAGTCAGACTATCGACCCTTACGCCAGCTGTATTATCAGCACAACCAGCCAGAGCCATAACCGCTGCTAAACTCACTAACCACTTTTTCATTACAGCCTCCCTAGCTGTTTATGCCACATTGTTGCATTGTTACCTTGTCGAGAAACCCACACCAAAGTGGTCTGCCCTTCTCGGATATCAAAGTCGTACGTTTTAGCGCCCGCTTCTAGCGTATATTGACCGCTGTTTGCTACGAACGTGCTGCTCTTAATTTCAGCAGGTAGAGATTGCCAACTGCGAGTGTCTGGTTGTTCAGTGAAAGTATTCCACACATTGAACAAGATATTGCCGACATCGTTGCCTTTGGTCGCTTCTTTACGGATGCGGTCTTTAGCTACCACACGTAAAGCCTGACGGATAACAATACTCGTCATGCGTTCAGATAAATCGTTCTGCGCCATCGCGTTTACATCAGTGATCAAATGCTCTTGTAACGGTTGCCCGCTGATTCGCAAGGCAGAAAAGCGCTCCACGTTCTGGCTCGGATAATAGGGCAGTGCCAAAGAGTATATTGCGCCCTGATCGCGACTGTCATAAACAGGTAAATCTAATCGCCAACTGTCCATTGCTTGTACAGCGCTTTGTTCTTGAAGCACAATCACTCGCCCTTCACCTGCACCAAGCTTAGATGATTGCTTGTAACGCTTTTCCAATGTCGCTAAATCTTGTCGCATCCCTAAACGCGCGGCAGTTGCCATCGTTCTGTCGATAATTTCTTGGTTGTCTGGCATAACAGCCAAAGCACGACGATAGTCAACGTATGCGCTGTTTAAATCATTCGAAGCTTCGTAAAGCAGTCCAGACAAAAACATCAAATACGCATTCTGTACCGACTGCAGCTTTTTACCCGCGTCAGGATAGTTTGCAAGGATACTCCCCACATTGGCAGACAACCCCTGCTTCTTCGCATCGCTGGCTGCACGGTCTAACTCAGCTTCACGTTGCTTCTTTGCTTGTTCTTGAACTTGGTTGGCGCGACGCATTTCGATCACCGCACCTTCTAAATCGTTTTTCTTGAGATAATTTAAACCGAGATACAGATGAAGAAACCCCAGCTCATAATCGGCTGGCACATACTCGGTAATATTATCATTCACCGCCAACGCACCCACGCTGGTTGCACTATCTGAAATCGAGATCACGGCTTTTCTTTGCTGCTCAGTTACCGCCTGATCCGCCACTTCAAACGAAGACTTACTCTCTGGGTATTGCTGATCCAGAAGGTTAATTCTGCCTCTTTCAAAGTTATCAAGGATGTCACCCGCAGCGTAATCTGGTAGCTCTTGTTGAGCCTCAGAATAATCTCCAGATTTAACGGCTTGGTAGATCTCTTTGTTTTGCGCGCTGTAATGACTGAACAGGTTTCCTGCAGACATACTTGCACAGCCCACAGTCAACGCCGATAACAGGGCAATGGAAGCGAATCTAAACTGTTGCTTCACTTATCGTCTCCGTGCATGTTTAAAATGCCAACTTTGTTAGGGTCTGTTGACCTTTCGTGGTTAAATTTTGTTCGAGATAGAATCGTTTTAGGCGCGGCAAGAAGTATGTAGCCTAGTCATTCTAAGTTAATACTTCTTAACAAAGCATAAAACGATTCTAGCCGAACCCTTCGGGCAGTCTTTGTGGTTCATTTCTACTGCGTTATCAGCTTCTCATGTAGGCTAGCTACACTTCAAAGCCTCTGCCTTGTAGAAATTTCCCACAAAGTGCTGCAAAAATCAGCTCGAAAGATCAACAGGCCCTAGTCTCATTATCAAAACGAAACGTGTTGTAAAAAGGATCTCAAGCCATTTGAAACCCTACTGATTTAGCCTCTGCCTAGGCGATGCCGACATTCAGACAACAGATAGAACTTAAAGTTGGCATACAAACTACAAATTTTCCAACTAACTACTTGTGTTAACCCACTAGTGAGTTCGTTTCAACCAGCTCATTAGCTTTCATTAACTTGTTAGCTTTGCATTAGCTGATTAACTTTTTATTAGCTCATTAATAGCGGACCAAGTGGACGGCCACCAACCAAATGCATGTGAATATGGTAAACCTCTTGGCCGCCATGAGAATTGCAGTTCACAATAAGACGGTAGCCATCTTCTGCGATGCCTTCTTCTTTTGCTAACTTGCGAGCCACGGTAAACATGCGCCCCATCATGGCTTCATCTTCTACTTCAACATCATTCGTTGTTGGAATCAGCTTGTTTGGGATGATTAAGATATGGCTTGGCGCGCGAGGGTTGATATCGCGAAATGCCGTTACTAAATCGTCTTGGTATAGTAGATCTGCTGGGATTTCTTTATTGATGATCTTACTAAAAATGGTTTCTTCAGCCATGTTATCTCTCCGATAAAACATTTATTTTTTAATGCTTTGAGTATGCGCTATGCCGCATCAAACCACAATAAATCTGCTTTAAAGCATAATAAAAAACACCGTTCAAATCAAAGAAAACGAGCCTTAGCTCTCAAGAATGGCATGTTGGTTATAACTGAGGGCTATTTTTGACGTGTGCGTCATAAAATGCGTAAACGGAGCTCAATAGAATGCTGATAATTTTGTTAGTTTTACTTTGACCTGACATTAGGTCTGCATTTTTATTTAGGGAGAAAGCCATGAAGGGATCTGTGATCAAGCGTATGTACGCTGGTTTCGCACTGATCATCATCATGTTCGCAGTCACGATAACCATCATGATGAACAGCATGAATCAGATACACAGCAATTTTGAGAGTGTCTCAGAAACCTCACTACCACTTGTCGCGCTTTCAAATCAAACAAGTGTTCAATTGCTTTCTGCTGATAAATCATTCAAAGATTACTTAACCACACAAAACGCTGAACGCATGTCTGCAATGCGTACTGAGTTTGCTGCGTCACAAAGCTCGTTTTCAGAAGTTCTCGGCAGTTTAGAAGCGGCAAGCCAAAACAATGTTTCGCTCACTGAACGCATTGCCCAATTAAGAGCAATGGAAAAACGCTACTTCGCTGAAGCTGACGAAGCGATGAACAACTACGTCGCGATGTTTGAAGCTCAAGAGCAAGTACAGAAAGCATCTCGCGATTTCCAACGCTTACATTCAGAGTTAGCTGTTGGCATGAAAGAGTACGTTGCCGACCAAAAAAGCATCTCTGTAAAAGTGATGGCCAAAAGCTACTTCATTAAACTTCAAGATGCTGAAGTGATTACCTCTGATGCGCTAGCCAGTTCTGATGTTGCCTTCGTTCAGAAAGCCGTTAACCAAAACAAAAAGGCCGTTACTCACCTTAACTATGCTTATCGCGGCCTATCCACACAACTGCCAGCACTTAAAAATGTCTTTGATGAATCGGTTCAGAAATTCACCAAAGACGTTGGTCAAAAAGGCGGTGTGTTGGACAAGCACAACAACTACTTGAAAGCGAAACAAGCTCTGTACATCAACATTGCTAACTTAGCCGTAGAAATAGACAAAGCCATGGCTGTTTTAGACTCATTCAACGTGACTGCGGAAGAGCAACTGAACGCTTCACTTGAAGACGCAAGCAGCATCTACGACAAAGGCCTGTTCAATGCGATTGCAATTGGTATTGTTGTCACCGTATTCGCTGCAGCAATTGGTTACCATATTGCACATAGCGTAAGAGAGCCATTAACTCGCATCCTGGGTACATTAGAAGTCCTAACTGAAGGCGATATGACTCAGCGAATCGATATTCGTTATGACAACGAATTCAGCCGAGTGAGTCGTCACATCAACACCTTAGCCGACAACCTACGCAATATTCTGGTGAAACTGAATGACGCTTCAGATGACTTAACGAAGACCGCAAGCGTAAACCAGAAAACCTCTACAGAGACGCAAGCTCAACTGAACAGCCAACGTGAGCAAACGGCAACTGTCGCGACCGCAATGACAGAAATGTCTCATTCTGTACAAGAAGTGGCGAACAGCGCGCAAAGCTCACTTACCATGGTTCAACAAGTAGAATCGGCTTCTGAGTCTGGTCGTCAGATAATGAACACCAACATCAGTACCATTAACCAGCTTGAGGTTCGTCTTACTGAATCTGTTGGTGCTGTAGGTGAGTTGCAACAGATGAGTAGCCAGATTGGCTCAATCCTCGACGTGATCCGTGGTATTGCAGAACAAACCAACCTACTTGCACTCAACGCGGCAATCGAAGCGGCGCGTGCCGGTGAGCAAGGTCGTGGTTTTGCAGTGGTTGCCGATGAAGTACGCGTGCTAGCACAGAAGACCACTCAATCAACGTCTGAAATCGAGACCATGATCAGCAACCTGCAATCAAGCTCGAAAACAGCAAGCAACGTAATTGAAAGTTGTATGAGCGATATGGACATGTCGGTTCAACAAGCTTCAAGTGCCAATAGTGCGATGGAAGAGATCCAAGCCTTGATTCTAGAGATCAGCCACATGAGTACACACATCTCTCAAGCAGCCGCTGAGCAGAGTGAAACTTCTGGTGATATTGCGCGGAATATAGAAGACATCAACCATATCGCAGATAAGAGTTACCAAGCGATGTCTTCAATTGCTGAAGCAAGCCAAAACCTAACAATTCTCGCAAACCAACAAGGTGATTTGGTTCATCAGTTCAAGCTATAGATAGCTGAGAAATTGATAGATATTTAGTGAGAATATTGGGACTTCTTACCCAATAGTGATAACTATTTGAACAAGGGCAACTTTTATCAAGGGTTGCCCTTGTTTTTTATGATCTTTGTCATTATATGATTATTAAGGCTTGCTGCTTCCCGTTTTTTCTTTCACCTTTATGAGCGAGCCGCTATTAAGGAATTTATATGGCTGTTCATGTTGGCATTATCGATCAAGATCCCATTCGCTTGATCACCCCACTACTCGATAACCGAACGATCAGCACTCACATCGTGTTCATCGGTGACAAGAATCAAGTCAGTATTTACCAACGCTTAGACAGCGTTTTGCAGAAGCGCGACATTACGAGTGAATTTTTCGAGATTCCAACCCTCGTAAATACATCCGCGATTAAAGAGTCTATCCAAAACCTTGCCGAAGACCTCAAAGCTCGTGGTGAAGAAGTGAAACTCAATGCAAGTTGTGGCCTTCGTCACCGCCTACTTTCTGTCTACGAAGTATTTCGTACTTACCACTGGCCAATCTTTGTTGTTGAACCAAACAGTGACAAGCTGTGCTGGCTTTACCCGAATGGCAAAGAAGACGCACAAGTTCAAGACCGAATCACTATCGACGACTACCTGACTGTGTTCGGCGCTCGTGGTGAATTCAGCGATGTACAGCTGTCTCCGCAACTTGATCAAAAGCTTTATGAGCTAGGTGAACGCTGGGCAAGTAATGCACTAGAACTCGGCCCTGGCCTCGCTACATTGAACTACCTTGCAACGACCTGCCGTAAAGAACAGAGGCTTGATGTAGGGTTGTCAGAGAAACAACAAGGTTATCGCGAGCTAAACATGCTGTTGAGCGATTTGGTTGAAGCTAAGATCGCCACTTATGACAATGGTATTTTGACGTTTGCCAATGAAGACGCACGACGCTTCTCAAACGGCGAATGGCTTGAAACATTGGTTCATAGCACAGTTAAGCAGATCCAAGATGATATGCCGACCATTCAAGATCGCTCTTTGAATGTTCAAGTTTATCGTCAACTCGGCGAGCGCGAGGTGCGTAACGAGCTTGATGTTGCTTCTGTAGTGAACAATAAGCTGCACATCATCGAGTGTAAGACCAAAGGTATGCGTGATGATGGCGATGATACCTTGTACAAACTGGAATCGCTTAGAGACCTTCTGGGTGGCCTACAAGCACGTGCAATGTTAGTGAGTTTCCGACCTCTTCGTCATAACGACATCACACGAGCAGAAGATCTTGGCCTTGCATTGATTGGCCCTGACGAATTAAAAGATCTTAAAACACACCTAGCGGCATGGTTTACCGCCGCCGGTGGTGATGAAGATTTAGAGTGCTAAAAATAAATAGACTCTTGAGAGCTGAACGCTCTTAAGTAAATCTAAAAAGGCGAATGACTATTGAGTCACTCGCCTTTTTTTCTCCAGCTATTCGTCTGTTTTGCTCTATTTTCATCTTTCAACTATCTATGCCTTTAATTTCTTTGCCTCATAAAAAATGGCCGCATCATTCGATGCGGCCATTTTTAAATCTTGGAAACAGACTTAAAGCACTTTAAGACTAAAAGTATTTTTACAACTTAAAGCATTTTACGAGCAGCTTCTACAACCACTTTGATTGAACGAGCTTCTGTTACTTTTAGTGTTTCGTGATCAGGCGTCTCTTTTTGAGTACGGTTGATGATTACACCAGCAACACAACCCGCTTTAAGACCAGAACTTGCACACATAGTTAGAAGCGTTGCAGATTCCATTTCGAAGTTTAGAACGCCCATATCTTGCCATTCTTGCATAGAGCCTTGGAAACGCTTAACAACGCGACCAGAGAACGTGTCGTAACGCTCTTGACCTGGGTAGAACGTATCACTTGAAGCCGTTACGCCCATGTGAACTGTTGCACCTGATTCATCAACTGCCGCTTTCATTGCTGTTGCAACTTCGAAGTCAGCAACTGCTGGGAACTCCATTGGAGCAAAGTGCAGGCTAGCGCCGTCTAGACGAACAGAACCTGTAGAAACAATCATGTCACCCACGTTTACGTGTGGTTGGATAGCACCAGTAGTACCAACACGAAGGAAAGTGCGAACACCAAGTTGGGCAAGCTCTTCAACTGCGATAGAAGTAGATGGACCACCGATACCTGTTGAACATACAACAACTGGCTTGCCGTCTAGCTCTGCGCGGTAAAGCGTGTATTCACGGTGACTAGCAAGAAATACAGGATTCTCCATCTCTTCGGCAATTTTTTGCACACGAGCAGGATCACCAGGAATGATCGCAAGAGTAGCACCGTTAAGATCTGCTTCAGTAACACCTAAATGGAAAACAGCTTGAGACATAGTTCGCTCCTTTTGGCTTATTGGGCTTTGTTAACCCTTATTTAAGCTCATAGTAAATTCGTGGGGTACGAACACACTCTAACCAAGCTCATTACAAAATGAAGTGACGAGCGTCACACCAATGATCGCAACAAGATTTCAAGTTTCACGAAAAACCGATTGGCATCACAAAAATAAGCAATCCATACGCCTACGTTGCATACTAATGAGACAAAAAACGCCTTTAGCTTATTAAGACTAAAGGCGTTTATTTGCATCAAAATAGTGAATATTAGCTAGAAGTGCTTAATCCGCTTTTGATTTGAATCGAAGCAAACGCAGAGCGTTGAGTGTCACCAAAGCTGTTGCGCCACTATCCGCTAAGACTGCCACCCATAAACCGGTAATACCCAGTAAGCTTGTCACCAAGAACACGCCTTTCAAACCGAGTGCAAGTGCGACGTTTTGACGGATATTATTCATAGTCGCTTGCGACAGTTCAATCATCGCAGGGAGTTCTGTTAAGCGATTATGAGTCAGAGCTGAGTCAGCCGTTTCCAACGCCACATCTGTGCCACCGCCCATTGCGATACCCACATTAGCGGTTTTCATAGCCGGCGCATCGTTGATGCCATCGCCCACCATGGCGACGTGTGACTGCTGAGATAACTGTTCAACGTAAGACACCTTATCGCTTGGCAATAGGCTTGCTTTATACTGCATACCAATCTTGCTGCTGATCGCTGCCGCGCTTCGCGGGTTATCCCCAGTAAGCATGATAGATTGAATTCCCAAGTCATTGAGTCGTTCAATCGCAAGCTTAGCGTCACTACGTAACGTGTCTTGCCAAGCAATCAGACCAATCACAGTCGCAGCTTGCTCGATTGATTCTTCTTGATCTTTAAGCTCAAGAGCAACCACAACCGTCTTGCCCTCGCCTTCTAATGCCTCAACCTGAGAAACAACATCGGCACCAAGATCGAACGTCACCTTAGAAGGCGATAGAACCTGATACTTAATTCCGTCGACATCGCCTTCAACACCACTACCGATCAGCGCGGTCTTGTTGTGTGATTCAGGAATCTCAATATTCAGTTCTTTCACTTTAGCAACTAGCGACTGCGCCAATGGGTGAGTAGAACCCACTTCAATTGCTCCAACCACACGAAGCATCGCATCTTGTTGCCAACCCGATAGAGGCTGAATGTCCGTAACCTGAGGCTTACCTTCAGTCAGTGTGCCCGTCTTATCGAAGGCAATAGTTTGAATTTTACCAAGCTGCTCCAGTGCTGCGCCGCCTTTAATTAGCGCACCACGTTTCGCGGCGGCTGCCAAACCAGACGTAATCGCGGCTGGAGTCGAGATAACCAACGCACACGGACAAGCAATCAACAATAGCGCTAAACCACGATAGACCCACGTTTCCCACGGCTGGGCGAACAGCAATGGTGGTGTGATGATGACTAAAAGAGCAACCAACATCATTAACGGTGTATACCAGCGACTGAACTTATCGAGGAATCGCTCGAGTGGCGCTTTGCGAGATTCTGCTTCTTCAATCAGGTGAAGAATACGGTCGATCGCGTTCTCACCCTGTTTTGAAGTGATGGTAATGCGCACCACTTTATCGACCACCACAGCGCCAGCCATGATGCTATTGCCTTCGATATGTTCAACAGGAACAGATTCACCGGTTAACGCACTTTCATCAAAGCTTGCTGCGTCGGTAATCAGTTTGCCATCAGCAGGTAAACGAGAGCCCGCCGCCACTTCAATCACATCACCGGGAACCAGTTCACTGACTGCAACTTCGACACGCTCGCCGTTGATAATCTTAGTCGCGTTTTCTGGTACCAATGCCATTAGCGCTTGAACGCCACTTCTTGCTCTTGATGAAGCAAACGCTTCTAAGCGCTCACCAATCAAAAACAACAGTAAAACCATCGCCGCTTCCGCGGTTTCGCCCAGATACAAGGCACCCAGCGCGGCAACACTCATTAGCGTTTCTATTGCGAAAGGTGTACCTGAACGTGCCAACTGAACCGCTTTCTTAGCAACCGGATATAATCCGAGTAGACAGGTTGCGGTGAATAAGCCTTCACTTAATTGAGGATATGTACTTTTCAGAAGCGCAGCGAACAGCATTGCAGCTGCAATCGCGATAATCTGAAAATTAGGTTGGATGTACGCTTGCCAAAAAGTCTCAGGTTGTTGTTTTTCTTTCTTAGAACCGACTTCCGAAAGAGGGAAACCCGTTTTGATAGAGACCTGTTCAATGGTGTCGGCAAGACTTTCATTATCGAATTTAACAACCAGTTTTTCGGTAGCAAAAAGAACCTTCGCTTGAATAACACCGTCAATATTACTGATCGCGTTTTCTATTTTTCTTGCACAAGCTGGGCAGTCCATTCCGGCAACCAGCCAACTTTTGGAAAATTGGGCGTTGAGAGACTCAGTTAAGGGCAGCCGGTCTTCTTCTCCACTGTCTGAACCACAACAATCATCTGCTGATGCAGAAGCCGTCGTAGAACTACAGCATGATGAAGTACCCGCTGCCGTGATGCTGGAAATTTTAGGGCTGGAACAGCTTGCTCCTGCCGCTTGAGGTTGAACGTCCACTTTTGTTGAGCGGCACGCTGCATGTTTTGCGCACATAATGTATCTCCTTAATACTCAAAAGCCTTGAGGTTGTTGCCGGCTAGTCACAGCAACCAAACCTTAAGTTCATCAAAAGTATAAACCTTGGAGGCTACTCCAAGGTCAAGAAGAAATTGTCCAAGGCCAAGAAGAAATTTGCAAACCGACCAATCTAATATTGGAATGCCGGTGTTATTGCGACTTGAACTCTTTACACTCTTCTCTGTTCGTAGATACATCATCAATAAGAACCGCATCGTGTGAACAAAACGGCTGTGTATTCAAGCTCACTATCGATACATCGTCTTCTACAGGGTCAACTTGGGAACCTTGCATAAGCTCTGCAATATGATAGCGAAGCACCAAGGTACCGAGTATTCCGAACAAAACATTACCCAAAGCTTGCCCATACAACACACCCAATGCGCCATACCATTGCGAGCCTAAGTAGACGAACGGCAATGTACCGAGAGTGGCTTTACCGAGATTCAGTGCTGTCGAGTAAAGCGGTTTACCCAGATTATTGAAAGACGTATTGGCAACAAACAGCGCGCCATTAAAAGTAAAAGTTAAGGCGACATAAGTACAAAATGCCGCAACAATAATTGCTGCATCACCTTGCAGGCTAAAGCCTTGGATCACATAATCTTGAACAAAGTACAACAGGATACAGACGGCGATGGTGTATGCCGTAGTAACCAACAATGAGTTGTTGAGTGTTTCTTTTACTCTGTCCATTCGTTCTGCACCAAAGTTTTGCCCAATGATTGGGCCGACAGCGCCGGACAAGGCAAAAATAACCGCAAAGCAAACTGGCGTTAGACGACCAATCACGGCAAAGCCCGCGACA
This sequence comes from Vibrio sp. QJM3NY_39, assembly GCF_057785895.1. Classification (NCBI taxonomy): domain Bacteria; kingdom Pseudomonadati; phylum Pseudomonadota; class Gammaproteobacteria; order Vibrionales; family Vibrionaceae; genus Vibrio; species Vibrio sp. QJM3NY_39. The sequence goes on from NZ_CM173505.1 coordinate 2,440,214, forward strand.
AAATCCTCGCCGTATTGCGCGATACCCGTTGTCACAATCGCATTACCGATAGGTGTTGCGGTGTTAGTGATAATGGCGGGAAGCGCAATGGCCAATATAGGGCGAATATTAATGCGCCACTGCACCAGTGAAGGAGGTGCAACCAAGTGATGACTCCGAATCAGAGGATACAGCGAGAAGAGAAGCACCGAAAAACGGGCAAAAACAGAAGCAATAGCCGCCCCTTCTATATTCCAGCCAAAGCCAAAAATAAACAGGGGGTCCAAAATCGCATTAACGATACCGCCTGACAAGGTCGCCCACATCGAACGTTTGGCATCACCTGCCGCTCTTAAGCCCGCACCCGCTGCCATCGCCAACGCCAAAAAGGGACCACTTGGTAGCAAAATCTGTAGGTAAGCTTGAGCACGCTCTGCGGCAACCCCTTTTGCCCCTATAGCGGCTAACAGTTCTGGGATATAAGCAAACATCACCGCGGTAATCGTCAAACTGATGACAAAAGCAGTCAGCATAATACTGGTGGCGAGGTTTCGAGCGTGTTCCTGATTCTTTGAACCGATCGCTTTGGAAACTAACGCGCCCATAGCAATGGAAGTACCGATCGAAACGGAGGTAGAGAAAAAAGTCAGCGTGCCTGCAAAACCCACCGCAGCGGCCAATTCGACTTGTCCCAACATACTGATGAACAACATATCGAGTAAATCGACCACGAATAACGCCATCAAACCGACTGAGCCAGCCCCCGACATCACCAATATGTGGCGCATCGTTGAACCTTCTACAAACTTTGCCGTTTGATTTGACATGAAACCTCCAAAAGCTGGGACACCCACAAGCAAGCTCCCTAAACTAGTGACCCAAAGCTAGCGTCCCACAAGCTAGGGAGCCACAAAGAAAGGATCTACCAAGAAAAGCTCTATACAGAAAAAAGGCGCTAGTGCGCCTTTTTCAATTGAGGGTATTGAGAAAAATAATCGTTCTTAACACGCTACTATACCTGATGTTTGAAGCATTCTTCCAAGTTCTTGCCAATTGCTCTCAAAACATCGGTTCTGGTGATCATACCCACTAGCTTTTTGTTATCGAGCACTGGATAAGCTTTGGGTTTACCCACTTGCATCATATCTGCCAATTCAATGATGGATAAGTCTGGTGAGACCGACAGCACCTCTTGGTACATGCAATCACCCACAATGTGTGTGTCTTGGCAGAAATAGCTTACCTTCACCAATTTTTCTAATAAATCTTGCTCAGAAAGGAAACCAATAACTTGCTCATTATCATCAATTACTGGACCGCCCATGTGATGGCTGCTCATTACTCTATCTAACGCGAGACTTAACGGCATGTCAGGAGTGAATGTCACAACCTGCGGCGTCATGTAATCTTTCACTTTTATTGAATGCATTGCGTTCTCCCTAAATACTTTTCGTCATGTCTTTTTCTATCTTGTTAACCTAATTGTTGTCTAAAATCTTGATTTTACTAAATGGATTTCAACAATTTTATTGATAGGTAAAACCTACCAAGGCGAGAAAACAAGGTCACAAAAGGCTTGTGAGCATTTTTACGCGAGCAAAAAAATAAAAAATAGAGTCCTTACAAAGCCTTACTTTATGACACTGGCTTGAATGAATAAACCTTGTACTCTTCACACCATAAATAATTATATCGTTACAATTAGGCCGTTTATGCAACACAACAACAGTATGTACGCGTACATTTATTCCGGTGTCGATGGTACAGAAAATACCCTCATCGCCACTGTCGATAACCAAGAAAAGCCGCTTATCTCTAGCTGCGTCGATGAGATAAAACACATGTCTAGCTTAGCGATTGATCTGGCGGCAAAACACAATTTGAAAGTAAAGCTGGTCAAATACCAAAGAGAGCAAGAAATCGACTTCGGCTTGTTCGTTAAATAGCAGACTCATCACACATGTCTTAACTGACAAGCTCAACAAGCATTGTCAACGACACATGAATACCGTATTTTGTGGCAAGTTCTTGAGTAGGTAATCACATTGACGATGATTACCTGCTTTAACCGATAAGCGCTCGAATTGGAAACATCCGTCGCACCGCTTTTCATTGTCCAAACGGTTCACTATGACTTCGCTTCGTTCCCCTCACACTGTTCTATCTCACTTTATCCCTAAGCTAAAAAGCTACTTAAGCGAATTGTTAGATTTCCAATCGCGCATTTGGGTGGTTCATATCTTTGAAGACTCCATCACCGATCAGTCCTTTGTGATAAATGAAGATGGCTTTAAAGAACCGTTAGAGTGGATGAAGAAACGAGCCTATCAAACAGCAATGCTTGAACGAGTAGAGAAGATGAAAATCTCACAAGTCATTGAGATTCAATTTGAAGACAAGATGCATCGATTGATGCGAGTAAAGTAACTCTTATTGTTTGATCATTCACGAAAGCCCTTTGCTAGAAATCAAGCACAAAAAAGGCCAGCACTCGCTGACCTTCTCTCATTGATTAAAAACCATCATCTAACGCGCACAATACTCATGCCACAGACGCACCGCTTTCTGATATGCCTCAGTTTTATCGTGCGTTTCTGCGAATAAAATCGCAGTCATACTGTCCACAACACTGTTCGCCATCAGCTCCATCTCATCTTCCGGTGTACCCAGCACACATTCAGAAGGCAGAGGCAGTTCAACATTCATCGTGCCTTCCCAGTAGAAAGATTCCACCTTCTCAGGAGAACTCATCCACACAGTTTGACTCACTTTAGGGTTGTATTCTGATTCGCCATTCATGCCTTTAAATGAAATCACCGAGTGGGATTTATTACCAATGACATGCTCAACTTCAGCGTGTAACTGAGGAAAGCCCGGGTGAAAACTTCCACGTAAACCCAAACGGCCACCACTTGGGTTCAATGCTCGAACTACCGTGTTGATCGGTGTTCTCAGTCCGTAGCGGTGTTTCCAACCGATCATAGTTTGAGCTTCAGGAGCGAAGTTCGCTAAAGGTAAGTAAGCAATGCCATCCGCTTCTAGGATCTGCTTTGCGTCTTGTGGGTCGGCAGCACTGCGAACACCAACAAGATGCAAGTGAGTCTCGACGTGTGTGCGACCACTTGGCTTATCCATATAGCCATGCATTAAGACTTTATAGCCATTATCAGCTAAGATTTTTGCCGCCAGCAAGTTCCAAGGCTTACCACTGGCAGTATCGTTACGCTTACCTGCGTAGCACGGCCAGTCAATATCAGCGCCTAAGTCTGGTACTCGAGATTGAAAGGCTTTTACAAAGCCTGCGATCTCTTCATTGGTTTCATTCTGCACACGAATCAACATCAATAGCATAGCCATTTGGTCGTCACCGACCTCTCCGCTTAAATACTCATCCATGATGCGGTAGGCTTGTTCGAACGATAAAGGCTTACGCCCTCTTTCTCCTCGTCCAACTGTACGAATACACTCTAAAATACTACTCATTGATTGTTTATTCTCTTCCGTTGATATCAATAAAATTCGAATACGCTTTCGATTCTATGATACCCACAGTGCATTGCAAAGCGATTCAGTTGCTATCGACCTAATTACCAATACGTGGATTGGTGTTCTAAAAGTAAACTTACTGGTGTAAAATTATCGTATGCAATGCTAACTGCGACCTATTGAGTAACATCCAAATGACTGTAAAAAAAACGCTGAGCCAAAGAAAACGTGAATCGATCGTTGCTGCTGCTATCGCAGAGTTTACTGAGCACGGCTACAAGGCCACCAGCATGGATAAAATATCGAGCCGCGCGGAAGTATCAAAGCGCACTGTATACAACCACTTTGCCAGCAAAGAACTGCTTTTAGATGAGATTCTAGACAGTATTTGGAGCAAGACTCTCGCCGCGACGCATTTCCCTTATCAAGCAGAACTGCCTCTTAATGATCAGCTCGCTTCGATTGCTAATCAAGAACTAGAGCTTTTAGAATCAGAAGGCTTTATCGATTTATCTCGCGTGCTGTTCTCAGAGTATTTCCATAACGCCGAACTGGCGCATCAAGCTATGGAGAAATATTCCCAAGCAGAAAGTGGACTCACAACCTGGATTAAAGCAGCACAGGCAGATGACCGCTTAATTGAACTAGACCCTCTATTTGCATCTACCCAATTTATTGCACTGTTAAAGTCTTTTGCATTTTGGCCACAAATCATTGGTCATGCGCCGTCACCGGATGCGGAACACAAACAGGTGATCATCCAATCCAGTGTCGAGATGTTCCTCAAGCAATATCAGGCTTAGTCAGAATCACGCTTATTCAAATAAATCTAAGTTGCATCTAGCCTAAGTCACATACAGCTAAGCCACATGACACTGAGTCACCTAAAGCTAAGCCAAAGTTTGAACCGAGCTAAGTTTTGCTTTGTTTGACTGGAGAAGAGTAAAAGCGTGAGGTATCATCCACCCGCTTCACTTGTTTACCAAGACTAAGAATTCATGCCAAAGTTGATTAACAAAATTTGGGTACACGCTTTCATGCTCTTCGCTATGCTAATGGCCACCATTAGTGTGGACAGCATCGCGAGCAGCAATGCTCTGCAAGCCCCTCAAGCTCAATCAACTTCTGCCAATAGCTTCTCTTTCTCTGCTTCTAACATCAGTTCTGTAGAGAGCACCCCAACACCTTTTTCCACCGCACAACCCACCGCACAACCCACCGTTGAGCACCACTGTTGTGGATCGGTCTGTCTACTGAAAATGCCACCACTGATCGTTTCTGAATCTTTCGAACCGCAGATTGAATCACTGGCACTGATAGAAAAAGAGCCTTCGCACAAAGCGATTGTTTCACCACAAGCGCCATACCGCCCCCCTATTTCCTAATCGTTTGTCCCTGTTTGGCAATATCTGCCACCAAGTTATAACAGCATTTTTGCTGTATTAAATGACATCCAAATTTAGGAAATAAACACATGAAAAAGCTATTTAGTCTCTTTGCCGCTCTACTCTTGAGCGCTTCAGTAAACGCCGCACAATTTGAAGAAGGCACGCACTACAAAATCCTTGATGTAGCAAAGGCCGACAAGCCTGTCGTTACCGAATTTTTCTCTTTCTACTGCCCGCATTGTTACAAGTTTGAAGGGGTCATTAAGTACCTAAAAGCAGACTTGCCAAAGTCTGCAAGCTTCAAAAAAGTGCACGTCGCTTTTATGGGTAACAACATGGCAGTACCAATGGCGAAGGCTTACGCGACCATGATTGCTCTAGACGCTGAAGAAAGCATGGTTCCTGCCATGTTTGCTCAGATCCATGAGAAGCAACAAACACCAAAAAATGAAGCAGAACTGCGTGAAGTTTTCATTGATAACGGTATCGATGCGAAGAAGTTTGATGCGGCATACAACAGCTTTGCAGTGAACTCGATGCAAAAACGTTTCGATAAAGAGTTTGATCAAAGCACACTAACAGGTGTTCCTGGGGTTCTGGTTAACAATAAATACATCGTGAAACCGGATCAAATCAAGAGCTACGAAGAGTACAACCAACTAGTTAACTACTTGCTAACGCTCTAGGTCCGTTTTTCATCTCAAAGCCAGTGATTTCATCGCTGGCTTTCTTATATATGAAGTCTCCCTAGCCACTCACCATTCCCGTAAATCCGCTTGGGAAGTATTGTTAACTGGCATCCTCCACAATTTTTCATATACTGCACTCAATTAAGCTATCCACAGTGCTGTAGCATTCAAAATATTAACACTCAAATATTGGGACCTTTATGATCATTCTGACCACAAACTTTGGCGACATTGAAATTGAACTGAACCTTGAAAAAGCGCCGGTAACGTCGAAAAACTTCCTTAAATACTGCCAAGATGGCTTCTACGAAGGCACAACATTTCACCGTGTTATTGAAGGTTTCATGATTCAAGGTGGTGGACACACTATCGACATGACAGAAAAGCCAACTCGTGCACCTATTGTGAATGAAGCTAACCGCGGCTTAAAGAACGTGATTGGATCTCTCGCAATGGCTCGCACTGACGCACCCCATTCAGCAACGGCGCAGTTCTTTATCAACCTTGACGACAATGATTTCCTTGATCATACAGCAACCAGCAACTCAGGTTGGGGCTACGCTGTGTTTGGCAAGGTTTCAGCAGGTATGGATGTGGTAAACAAGATTGCGCTTGCACCAACCACCACTCGCTGGGGACATGAAGATGTACCGTGTGAAGACATAGTGATTACTAAAGTCACTGTTCGCGACTAATTCACTCACGCGCTTTCCTGCCCCTAGTGCATTCGAATTAATTGCACAAAGAAAAGAAGGCAGCGCGATAGGGCTATGGTGGTAAGGGTTCGACTTTACCACCTATATTCAAAGCTCGTTGTTAGAACCGTTACCAACGAGAGCGGTAAGTACGGTGACATCCTTTACAAGTATTGTTCACAGAATCTAACCCTTGTTCTGCGCTCGACAGATCTTGCTCAACACTCGCTTGATAAAGCACTGAAAAGCCTTGGTTCATCTGCAACATCAGTTGGTTAAATTTCTCAGGCTTGCTCCAAATCTCCTTTTTTGCCTTACCTCCAGTATCACCTTCAGCAAAACTCGCGTTCAATACGGTTCCATGTTCCACCAACATTTCACTTAGCTCACCCACTCTCTGCCAATCTACATCGCTGTTATTCAGTTCAGAATCAACTTGTTTAGTAACCTCTTCAATAGAACTGAAAGCTTGCTGACGATTATTTACAGCATCCGCTGCGGCGATAGAGATCATAGGTAGAGTAATCGTAGGCAGTGCGATGATTAGAGCGATAGTGAATTTTTTCATAATGTCATTCCTAGTGATTAATTGATTGAGTGCTTAATTGACTGAGTGGCTAATTGACTGAGTGATTTGTTCGTTAATTACTGATTGGTTTCTTAGTAAATTACGGCTTGATAGTTCAACCGTAACCGAAGAGACGCATTCAATTTACACAACAATAATTGCATACGCAACTATTGTTGTGTAAATTATCACCACCAAGCAAATTCGCAAACAGGAAAAGCATTATGAAAATCTGGGATCTACCAACTCGACTTTATCACTGGCTTCAAGCCGCACTCTTTATTGGTCTTGCTGCGTCAGGGTTTAACGGACAAGGCCCTCATGTTTACTTAGGCCTCACACTGTTCAGTCTGATTTTATGGCGCTTGGTTTGGGGAATCGTCGGCAGCGATACCAGTCGCTTTTCTCAATTTATTAGCTCCCCAAAATCGGCTTGGAATTACTTCCGCGGAAAAGCACGACCAAAACCGGGGCATAATCCGTTAGGTGCGTGGATGGTGATAGGAATGATCACGACTCTGTTTGTCCAATGTATAACTGGGCTTGTTATTGCTGGTTTCTTTGATGCGATTCCAGGTTCGGAACTCGTAATTACTGATGCAGTATTCGATGTGTTATGTACGGTGCATGGCATTGCAGCACGTATGTTAGTGGTATTTGTCATACTGCACTTGGTGGCCATTATCATCTACAAACTGCGTTCAAAGCCGCTGGTCCTTGCCATGATTACAGGTAAACAAAACCATTCAGCGTCAACGGATTATTTCATAAATGGCAGTCAATTAGCTTTTTCATCAAATAGGAAAGCGTTGTTGGTGCTAATTGCATCGGTATTAGTTACGATGACAATAGTTGTAATATCACAGTAAAGTTAGGTAGCGAAAGATGCCAGAAGAGTTTGATAGACAAAAAAGCTTTGGTTGGATGATCAATGTGATCGCCAATAAAGCGACCAAAGATTTTGACACGGAATTGAAGGAACATGGCTTAACCATTGCTCTATGGCCAACCATGATGTGCCTTTGGGAAGAAGAAGGACTTACACAGCGTGATATTGCTGCGAAGTCCAAAGTCGAGAATTCGACAACAACACGAACATTAGACAAGCTAGAAAAGCTTGAGTTGGTTGAACGCAGAGCCGATCCAAACAGTCGTCGTTCTTTCAGAATCTACTTAACGGAAAAAGGCAAAGCACTCGAAGAACAACTCGTTCCAATCCCTATTCGTTTAAACAAAGAATTAATGAATGAGTTGGACGCTGAAGAACAACAGCAGATGATCAAGCTACTTCAAAAGATGATCGCAGCGGTCTGATCTTACTGTGACCGGATCTTATTGCTAGTGCATGCTTAATGAGTTCTAAACATACACTAACAAACAATACTCGGCCTTGCGCCGAGTGTTTTATTTTCGTCTCGACCATTTGATATAACAAAATAGCGAACCAATAATCACCGCTCCGCCTAGCAACTTTTGCATCTCAACCGTTTCACCCAACACGCTGACACTCAATAACAATGTCCACACGGGCTCAAGAATCATGATCAATGCCGCCACTTCCATGTTCACAGAATGCTGACCAACGGTTTGTAATAAGTAACGGATAGACGTCGCGATCACCGCAGACACGATAAACCAGAAGACTAAAGTTTTGGTGATTTCGAACTCCGGCTGAGTCGTCATGGAAGCAAAGGCTAAACCACTCACACCCACCACAAACAGTTGCACACAGATTGATGCGATAGGTTTAATATTGGTAATCACACGTTTGTTCATCACAAAGTGAACAGACAACAACATCGATGCTAACAAGAAGTAAATCTGACTCTGCTCAACATGCCAACCATTGCCCAAAGTCAGCAGTAGCATGCCGATAATCGCGATCGGGAAAGACATCCAAAACGCACGATTAGGTTTAACTCGAAACAAAATCCAAGACACAAAGGGGGCAAGGATCATAGCTAAGCTCATGATGAATGCCCCTTCCGACAAGCTTTCTGTCAACGATACTGCAAACACCCATACCTGCAATGAGGCAGACAGCAGCAAACCAACGCCGCAAAGAGAAAGAACCTGCTTAAGCGAAAGCTTACGAATATGATGAATACAAAATGGCAAAAGAATCAAACTCGCGACGAGGAATCGCACACCAATGAACACTGGCCCCGGCATTTCTAATACCACCAGCTTAGATGCAATCCATCCAATCCCAGCTAACAGGGTAGCATATAGGAGGTAAAGCTCTCCGCGCATCGCTTTCATCATTTTACTTGGTCCAATAACAAAAAAAGCAACCCGACTCTGCAAGGTTGCTTTTTATAAACATTCAACAGGATCAAGATACTATCTCAATACTCTGCTTCAGGCAGCTGTTTTTAGCCTGCGTATTCTGGGTAATCCGTTAAACCTTTTTCAGCACCACCGAACAATGTGTTTGGATCGTGGGCTGCAAGTGGGTAACCATTTTGAATACGAGCAGGTAAATCTGGATTAGCAACAAATGGACGACCAAAACCAACCATGTCAGTTACGCCTTCAGCAACCGCTTTTTCGCCACGTTCGCTATCGTATTTACCCGCATAAATAAGGACACCATCGTAAGCTTCACGAACTGCCGCTTTGAACGCTTTTGGCGTTTCAGGTGCATCGTCCCAATCAACTTCTGCAATATGCAGGTAAACAATTTTGTATAGGTTAAGTAGTGCTGCCGCAGCTGTGTAAGTCTCTACTGGCGTAGCATCAACGGTACCATTCAACGATGTGAACGGAGCAAGACGCACACCAACACGGTCAGCACCAATCGCTTCAACCATAGCTTCAACCACTTCACCAAGGAAACGTAAACGGTTTTCAATTGAACCACCGTATTCGTCGGTGCGGTTGTTTGCTTCAGAATCGATAAATTGATTGATCAAGTAACCATTCGCTGCGTGAAGTTCGATACCATCAAAGCCAGCTTCAATCGCGTTCAAAGCCGCTTGGCGATACTGTTCAACCACTTGTTTGATGTCTTCTTTGGTCATCTCACGAGGTTCAACCACATCTACAAAGCCCGGTTCATCAGTGCCGTTATCGATGAATACTTTTACGTTTTCTGCTTTAAGTGCAGAAGACGAGATTGGCTGTTCACCGCCGATGTTATCTGGGTGTGTTACACGGCCTACATGCCAAAGTTGAGCGAAGATAACACCCTCTTTGTCATGTACTGCATCGGTGACTTTTTTCCAACCCGCAATCTGCTCGTCAGAATAGATACCCGGAGTCCAAGCGTAACCTTGGCCCATAGGTGAAATTTGTGTGCCTTCAGCGATAATCAAACCTGCAGAAGCGCGTTGAGCGTAGTAAGCCGCCATCATGTCGTTTGCTGAATTACCAGGTTGCGTTGCGCGAGAACGCGTCATCGGTGGCATAACAATACGGTTTTTAAGCTCGATATTACCAAGTTGAATTGGTTGAAATAATGCATTTGTCATTGTTATATCCTCGATTAACCTAGTTGAATCAGTTCGATTTGGTAGCCGTCTGGGTCAGTAATAAAAGCGATATGAGTTGAACCACCTTTCACTGGACCCGCTTCGCGAGTGACGTTACCACCTAGCGATTTGATCTTGTCGCATGCTGCGTAAATATCGTCTACACCCAATGCCAGATGACCAAACGCGCTGCCCATCTCGTACTCATTCGTATCCCAATTGTACGTTAGCTCGATCGTCGTACCACCTTGCTCGTAGCCAACAAAAACCAATGTGTAGCGGTAGTCTTTGTTTTCATGGCGTTCAAGTTCCGTCATTCCCAATACCTTGGTGTAGAACTCGATAGACTTGTCTAAATCAGTAACTCGGATCATTGTGTGTAGGAATTTCATATTTCGCCCTTATTAGCGCCACAAGCATAGCGCCGTTATTATTTTGAGTGGAGGTTATCTACTAATCTCTGAGTGAAATAATACGATTCAGCGAGGAATTAAGGAAATTATCAAAAATTCTCAATGTGATAATTTTTTGTTATGAATTTTATGGCTAGATCGAACTCAATGACACAAAAAAGGGAAGCCAATGCTTCCCTTCGAGTTAGACTCTCAACTAAAACCGTAAACGCCTATCTTTAAGAGTTTTCGACATTGCATCAGACGTATTAATCACTTGTTCTCTGAACCATTTATGAGCAGGGTCGCTATTTTGCTTCTTCAACCAAATCAGGTAGTGAGACATTTGCTCATAATCAAAAGGAGGCTTAAAGAGTTGTAAGCCGAGCCTCTCTTGGAACTGCAGAGCCATAGAGAGTGGGACTACCGTGATATAATCCGACTGACTACACAGCAAAATATTGCTAAACAGCGACCGTCCGTGAAATGCGATTTTGCGTTTGGTTAAATCCAAAGAAGTATAATGACTCAAGCTGCGAACTTTACGTCGCGTTCTGTCTAATACGGCATGCTTTTCACTCATGAACTGCGCTTCGCTGATCTCACCTTGAATACGAGGGTGCCCCGAACGGCACACGATGGCAAAGTCTCCCTGATACAAGGTTTCACTCGCAATACTTGGGTGTTCAGGAACCACTATCTCAATCATGGCATCGAACTCTTGCGTCAAAAGATCTTCATAGATGCGATCATCACTGTCTGGTTGATCAAAGACTTCTAGCGACAAATTTTGATTGGGAAGCGCCGCAAAGCTGTCGAGCAGTACCCACTGAAGATGTTCAGGACAAGAAATAACAAACTTACGTTCAGAGACTTGCTCATCAAAGCTAGCCATCGATTGAAACACGCCATTCAATTCATTGATCGGCGCTTTGATTTGTTCATACAAACTTTGGGCATAGGATGTGGGCACAACACCACGTCCTTTTCGAACAAAAAGCTCTTGGCCAATCTCTTTTTTTAGGCGTGCTAATGCGGTACTGATGGTCGATTGGTTGGTACTGAGTTGATCCGCAGCCTTACTTAAACTGCCCTGCTCCATCACCGCAGAAAACACGGCAAGTAGGTTGAAGTTGGGGATGTCGTTGCTCATATATCATTACTCATTAGGCGACCATAAGTACTATGCTATCGTAAAAACGATAGAACATACAATTGTCTCGCTTTTCATGACACTTTGTTCAACGCATTGGGATATACATTTGACCAATAATAGCTACAATATTTTTAATTCAACATTCAACAAAGACTTCTTTTCTAACAACTATACTCATACATTTGGCATATCATTAATATAGCTTGCAAATACTCAGTGAATAACTCCCTTTACGGACCAAACTTATTATCAGTCATATATATTTCATCATTCATATCCATCACTCTTTCTAGTGTAAAAAATGTGTAAAAATATCAATTTCAATAAATTACTTACTGATGATTTTATTAATCATTTCCTTGATCCAAACCAAGTTAATGAACAATGTTTTCTATGTCTATATGAGCCTTTTCAAATAAATCGACCTACCGATTTAGAGTTATAACTACTAATCGTAATTACGATATTATCAAATCGTAATTCTGGGTAGATACTGGTCAAAACTCTTCCTATTATCCTGCTAACAAATCAATTATCAGCCCAAACAGAAAACTGACAAATGTTTTACTTTGGTATGTCAATTGTCATGGAAGAGCCCCTCGATTGCCGAGGTAATACACGTAATAAAGACAGTCGCTGAAAAGCCGCACGAATATTAATTCGAACGCCTCATAGCCATCTAATTTACGTCTGCTGACAAATAATAGAGATTGATTTGTAGAGGAGCATATTCGCTTCTTGATACCGAGAATCGGTTGTCTGGACTGAGCAATATCACTTTAAATGTCATCTATTACTTTTGTTTATTATGAGCACCAATCTACCCACATAATAAACATCTACTTTTTAATATGTCATTAAAGGTGACTTCTAGGCTGCAAATTCTCTCTTCTTATTGATGTAGGTTGAGATATGAACTTTATAAAAATCGTTTTCCAGAAGATCTGGGCCGTTGCTATGGTCTTGATTAAATTCTGCCTGTTTATGGCGGTGATGTTTGCTGGTGCATGGGCTCTTGCACCGTTAGGCACTATCCATTCTAAAGACATCGACATGTCTCAATTCAACAACCATCCCAATGAAATGATGATGAACTTCTTCCAGATGGAATACTTCTCTGGTTACTTGTTTTCAGTGACAATTGCTGTGGTATTAGCCGGTGTTTACGGCATGTGGCAGTTGCATGAACTGGGTGTACATAAAGCAAAAGAGCACAAAAGCGCTCACGTACAGATCGTGTTTGCACTGTCACTTTGCGGACTCTTCATCAGCAAAACATTCTGGGTTATCGCCTTGGTTATCGCGTTGGCGAATTGGAAACATATTGGTCAATCACTGAGTGATGTGATTCGCCGTGGTGTACAACCTAAACAAGACGCGACCAATACAGAGACAGCTGCAGTCCACGTATCACCTGAACAATCGGTAACAGAGCCGTCTCAAACGAATCAGTCTCAAACACAACAGGCTCCAGTAGAGCAATCTTCAAAAGAACAGTCTTCAGGAGAAAAGACTCCAACAAAACCATCCCCTACAGAAAAAGAGGTCGCATAATGAAAGAGATGATGATCCCATACATCCTTATTGTATGGTCACTGTTTGCGACAGGCGCACTTAAGAAGAACTTCAAAAACTACACGTGGGCTGCCATTGGCGGTGTAACGATTCTTGCGGTATTAGCGGTTATCTCTCGCTTGTGGGCACCCGTTGATTTAACGAACTCAACCACAGTGAAAGCACCACACGCGGTGATGTCACCTATCTTTGGCCAGCAGATCGACCAAGTGCTTGTTGAGCACAACCAAATGGTTAAAGAAGGCGACGTAATTTACACACTCGTCGACATTGACTCTGCCGCCGACAAAGCAAAGATCGAATCTTCAATTATTCAGAAAGAAGAAGAGATCAAGCAAATGAATCGCGACTTAGAGCGTGCTGAAACGTCACCTGAAATCTTCAATATGCGTGACGTAGAAAAGTACGACTCCGATCTTCGAGTGTTGCACGCTGAACTTGTGTCGTTAAAAGCCGACCTACAAAAAGTAAATTGGGCGCAAGAGAAGAAAACCATTAGGGCTGAATTTGATGGTCAGGTTTCGATAGTGAATATTGCTGAAGGTTCTGTAATGGGTAACATGCACCTCTACAACACCAGCAAAAAGTTCCTTGAGATGCGTATTTCAGACCAAACTTATGGCTATGTTCAAGTAGGAGACTTCGCTGAATTCTTCGTTGATGCCTACCCAGGGCATGTATTCCGAGCAAAAGTACACAGCTTTAATGCAGGTACCGGTGAGTCGAGTATTTCTCCGCTTCAGGGACCACAAAGCGTCGGTCAACACGTGGTAAGAAACGGTAATGGTTTAGGTCGTACTATCGTACTTGAGATCATCGAACCTGAAGGTTACAACATCCCTATAGGTTCAACTGGCGCGGCTTGGATCTCGGCTGAGAAACCACATCCGTTCTGGGGCTTCATTGATGTAATCGGCGCAGCAACGGTTCGCCTACAATCTTACAAGTCATACTTAGGTGCTTGGTAAGTACTGAGGTTCTCGGTAAGTATTAAGGTTCTCGGTAAACACTTATATAACGGCCATTAGTTCCAAATTAAATGCCCTGAATTTCAGGGCATTTTTGTATCTGTTGCAAGCCCCAGTTACTAATTGATTTAGATCAATATAAATCGTCAATACAATCATTAGATAAATAAACCATCGAAAAAACGATATATCGATATATCGATATCCTATTAGCGCGTAGATAGCGACCTTTCCCACCTCTATCATTTGGCTCAAGAAATCCAATTCCTGTATCCAAAATAAGGTCACTACCATGACTAATACATTCAAAAAAATGGCTGTTGCTGTTGCGAGCGCTCTATTTGCTTCTAGTTTTGCATCTGCAACTCCAACTGTAGAAGCGACATCGAAAGTAGGCCAAGAACTTCAGACAGCAAATGCTGCGCAATACCAAAACATTGACCTTGATGCTCGCTACAAGAGCGAGGTTCTATTCGAACACAAGTCAAACCTATTCTGGGGCAAAGGCGAGCGTATCCAAGTTGTATCGAAAACGGGCGACTCTCTGGCTTACACAGAAGAATCTGATCACGTTCATCCAATTCTAACCAAGCACGGTCGTAAAATGGACCAAGCAATCATCAAAGTGGATGACAATATTTATCTTGGTTACGGCTTCGGTCTAGACACTCCTGTCATGATCGAAGGTACGGACGGCATCATCATTGTTGATCCAGGCGAGTCGGTAGAAATGGCTCAATCGGTTAAAGAACAGTTCCGTCAAATCACAGACAAACCGGTTAAAGCAATCATCTATTCTCACAACCACATCGACCACATCTCTGGTGTGCGTGCATGGGTGACTGATGAAGAAGTAGCATCAGGCGAAGTAAAAATCATCGCTGAAGAAGGCCTAACCGCAGCAGTGGCTAACTGGTCTTCAAACCTAGGTACTCTACTTGGTCATCGTACTTCTTACACAGGTGCTAAGCACGTAGAAGAAGGTGAGCACGGCACAGTAAACGACGGCCTTGGTCCACGTTTCATGCAAGGTGCAATCTCGTTCATTGAACCAAACCTGCTGGTACCAAGCCAAAGCCACATCGAAATTGAAATTGCTGGCGTTAAGATGCACATCGAGAACGTGCCATCTGAAACCAAAGATGAGCTAGTGATTTACTTCCCAGAGCAAAAAATCCTGCACGCGGCTGAAGTACTTCAAGGCGAAAACTTCCCTAACCTTCACACCATCCGTGGTACTAAATTCCGTGACCCATCAATGTGGTTCAAGGGCATCGACGTAATGCGTCAGTTCGACACTGAGATCATGATTAACTCTCACGGTCGTCCTGTTGAAGGTAAAGAAGCGGTATCTGACGTATTAACGGCCTACCGTGATGCGATTCAATACACGCATGACCAAACTATCCGTTACATGAACAAAGGTATGACGCCAGACGAGCTAGTTGAAGTGGTTAAACTTCCTAAGCACCTTGCAGAGCACCCTTGGTTAGGTGAGCACTACGGCACTGTGGCACATGCCGTGCGTCAGATTTACGTAGGTTACAACGGTTTCTTCGAAGCGGATCCATGGCAGCTAGAGCCAATGGCTTACGAGCAACGCGCTAAAGCATTCGTAGAGATCATGGGCGGTCGTGACAACATCCTTACTACTGCACAAGCCGCAATTAAGGCTGAGAACTACACCTTTGCAGCAGAGATTCTTTCTTACCCAATCACGGTAAACAAAGATGACATGGAAGCACGCTTACTGAAAGCACAAGCTTACAAAGCATGGTCTGCAGATCAAGTGAACATCAACTGGCGCAACTGGGCATTGAATGCTGCAGCTGAACTAGAAGGTAGTCGTGATTTCTCTAACATGATCAGCTTCGCTTCTGTTGACGTTCTTACTGCGCTACCAAGCAAGCAGATCTTCGACATGATGACTTCAACACTTATCGCTGAGAACTCGTTAGACGTGAACATGATGCTGACGTACAACTTCTCGGATACGAACGAAGCATTCACTATCGAAATCCGTAACGGTATTGCTCAGTTACACGAAGAATCGGTTCAAGGGGCAGACGTTCAAATCGACACCACTCGTGCCGTACTGAACCAAATCTTGATTGCGGGTCCAAACGCTCAACAAGTGATAGGTACCAACCTACAGTCTGGTGCATTCAAGTTCTCGAATGGCGACATCAAAGGCTTCGGTCAATTCATGAGCTACTTCGATAAGCCAATGACTCCAGAAGAGATCATGCTCATCGTTCGTTAATTATCAAAGGCTGCTAAGGATGGCGAGTCGATAACTTAGGGACTCATTGTGGTCCCTTTATCGTTTATTTGTTAGTACAGTTCGCAACCTTAACTCAACGATCTAGGTCTATTGTTGGAGTAAGGAAGCTGCCCTACTTCGTTTAAGGTTCGCACATGCTAAAACGTTTTGTTCTATTGCTTTCACTCGGTTCTTCTCTGCTATTAGCTTGCGGCTTACACCAAGAAACCGGATTTAGCTTAGTGACAGAGCCCGGTTCACTAGAAGTATTTGGCAACATCATTAATGCTCGACAAGATGACGAGTTCGGAAACCTAGATAAACCGGATCATTTCAAACTGTTTGCGATAAAGTCAGCACTCGCAAAGGCCCATCCGAGTAAGATTGAATTCAACTTATTTGAAGCGATTAAAGGTCACTACAGCCAAATCAGCATTGAAAAAGGCGTGAACGTTTCAGGAAGAGACACTTTGCCGACAGAGAAAGATTTATTGCTTATTACAGAGCTCGACGTGTTCGATGCATTGGCCAACGGAACGATCTCTTGGGAGCAAGCGACACTGAATGGATTAGTGGTAATCAATGGCCCTCAAGACAAACGAGAGCAACTTGAAGATTGGTTTAGTGATATTTTTGAAGGGTAATAGCTTAAAGCGGGACAGATAAAAAGTCGTCAAACCCTCGGACTTCAGAACATTGAGAGTTCAACGACAAACTTAAATCAAAAAAACGTAGGCAACGGAATCAACTCCAGTCCCAGCACACCACTGATGCTCATCACCACCAGCAGAGAAACCTTGAAGACCGTCTTTGACCACTGGATGTAGTTGAGGCAATCGACTTTGCGAAATGTCACTTTGGTCCACATAAAGCAAACCGCCGCCGACACCGCTAGGTATTCATAACCTGCTTCTCCGAGTAGGAACAGCGCTAAAGAGACTGCGCCAAACGCCACAACATACGCTTTCATGTGCTGATGCGCTTTGTCGACGCCCTCTTTCACCGGTAACACAGGAATGCCTGCATCTCGATAATCCTGAAGGCGGAACATCGCGATCGCGTACGAGTGTGGCATTTGCCATAAGCAGAACATCACAAACAACAATACCGCTTCAAGGCTGATGTAATTCGTCACCGCCAAATAACCCACCAATGGCGGAACTGCGCCAGAGATACTGCCGACTAAAGTGCCGTAAACCGATGTACGCTTGTACCACATGGTGTAGAAAAAGACGTAAAACACATAGCCAAGCAACACCATGACCGCAGAGATCGGATTAGCGAACTGAAACAGTAGCGCTGTGCCTGCTAGCAGTAAAACCAAGGCATAGACGAACGCGACGTCTGTATTGATGTTGCCCTGAACCAATTCTCGATTTTGTGTGCGCTTCATCTTTTGGTCGATGTCTCGATCAAAGATGTTGTTCACAACACAACCTGATGCAATCACAAGTCCTACACCCGCTAATGTTGTCAGTAACAACATCGCGCTGGCTGGTTCTGTTTTTGCGGCGAGGAAGAACCCCGCCGCAACAGAAATCAGGTTGCCGAAAATGATGCCCGGTTTGGTGATAGACAGATATCTTTTCAGCATACCCTAGCCTACAACTTCATGTTGACGTTCATGTTGTAGATGATCCATACCGAGCCAGCGATAAGAATCAATACAACAATGGCGGTAAACATCAGTGACACCAAGTTCCAACGTCCATCGGAAGATTTTGCTTCCATATGTAAGAAGTACTTAAAGTGCACAAAAATTTGCACCAACGCGCAGCCGAACAAGATCACGTACGTTTCTGTGCTTGGTAACACATGCGCCCACACGATGTAGAACGGAATAATGGTGAGAATCAGTGACGCAATAAAGCCTTTCACATAATCCGTTGCACCACTGTCTAGATGCTGTTCCATTACATCACCCCCATTAAGTACACGATGGTAAATACACAAATCCAAACGATATCAAGGAAGTGCCAGAACAAGCTCAAGCACTGGAAGCGCATCGACATGTTGTCGTTCAAGCCTTTGGTTGAAAGTTGGTGGTACGCCACCGCCATCCAAATCAGGCCAAACGTTACGTGCAAACCGTGTGTGCCAACCAAGGTAAAGAATGCAGAAAGGAATGCACTTTCTTGAGGGCCATAACCTTCTGCAATCAAATGATGGAACTCATACACTTCCATACAGATAAAGGCTAAGCCCAATACGAAAGTCACTTTGATCCAGCGCTTCAGTCCGGTCACGTCTTTGCGCTTCATCGCAATCATGCCAAAACCGAATGTGATACTACTGAACAGCAGCATCATGGTTTCGACAAACACGAACGGCAGTTCAAAGATGTCTTTACCTGTCGGCCCTGCAATCGATCCACTCTCAAGCACGGCATAAGTCGCGAAAAGCGTGGCAAACAGGACACAGTCACTCATCAAGTAAACCCAGAAGCCAAACAACTTGTTGCCCGCAGCTTCGTGGTGGTGATCATGCGAATTTGCAAGATCATAAGTGTGTGACGGAGTATTAGCTTGCATACGTCGTCTCCAAGTCATCTTTATTGTCGTTATTACCACTATCAGCATCACTGTCAGCGCTGTTACCACGACCAGAATGATCGCCTTTCACTGACTGTTTTTTCGCTTCTGCAAGCTGTGCACGTCGAGCCGCTTCAATCGCTTTGATCTCTTCAACTTCCACGTAGTAGTCCACATCGTCGTTGTAGCTGTGTTGAATACACGTCACCACGATGCCCACTAAGCTTGCAGCCGCTAGCCACCAGATGTACCAGATCATTGCGAAGCCAAATGCCAACGCCCATGCAGACACATAAATACCTGTCGGTGTATTCTTCGGCATGTGAATACGTTCGTATTCTTCTTCCTGAGTTGGATCAAACTCGCCACTTTGCTTTTGATACCAGAACGAATCGATCTCATCGCCCTTAGGCAGTTTTGCAAAGTTGTAGAACGGCGGTGGTGAAGACGTTGCCCATTCGAATGTACGTCCACCCCATGGATCACCGGTTAGATCTCGGTTTTGGTCGCGGTCACGAACACTCACGTAAACCTGAACGAACTGACACACCACACCCATTGCAATCACGCCCGTACCTGCAGCCGCAACCGCAAGTAGAGGGAAGAATTCAGGATTGATGTCTTGGCTCAAACGACGCGTCATGCCCATAAAGCCCAGAGCGTAAAGCGGCAAGAACGCCATCAAGAAACCGATGATCCAGCAGTAGAATGCGCGTTTTCCCCAAAGCTCGTTCAGAGTGAATCCGGTCGCTTTCGGGAACCAGTAACCAATTGCAGCAAAACAGCCGAAGACCACGCCACCGATGATTACGTTGTGGAAGTGCGCAATCAGGAATACCGAGTTATGCAGAATGAAATCTGCCCCCGGTACCGCCATCAATACGCCCGTCATACCACCTACAGTAAAGGTGATTAGGAAACCGACCGTCCACATCATTGGTGTGGTAAAGCGGATACGACCTTTGTACATGGTGAATAGCCAGTTGAAGATCTTAACCCCGGTTGGGATAGAGATAATCATGGTCGCGATGCCGAAGAAGGCATTCACATTGGCGCCAGAACCCATGGTGAAGAAGTGATGCAGCCAAACCACAAACGCTAAAATAGTGATAGCCACCGTCGCCCATACCAACGAGGTATAACCAAACAGTTTTTTGCGAGAGAAGGTTGCAGTCACTTCAGAGAACACACCGAAGATAGGCAAGATTAGGATGTACACCTCAGGGTGTCCCCATGCCCAAATCAAGTTCACATACATCATCACGTTGCCACCAAGGTCATTGGTGAAGAAGTGCGTGCCGATGTATCTATCCAAAGTCAGTAACGCGATGGTGACCGTTAGGATTGGGAAAGAGATGATGATCAGGATGTTGGCACACAGAGATGCCCAAGTGAACACTGGCATCTTCATCATTGGCATAGATGGAGTACGCATGCGCAAAATAGTCGCGAAGAAGTTCACACCCGTTAACGTGGTACCCACACCGGATATTTGCAGTGCCCATATCCAATAATCGACCCCGACTCCCGGGCTCGCCTCAATGCCAGACAACGGCGGATACGCCAACCAACCCGTGCGGCCAAACTCACCCAAGCCAAGCGACATGTTGGTTAAGATAATACCCACCACAAACAGCCAGAAGCTCAAGTTATTCAGATAAGGGAATGCAACATCACGAGCGCCAATTTGCAGCGGTACGATGATGTTCATCAAACCGATAACCAGTGGCATCGCGACGAAGAAAATCATGATCACGCCGTGAGCCGTGAAGATTTGGTCGTAGTGATGTGGCGGTAAATAGCCAGTCTCACCAGCTGCAGAAAGCAATTGCTGACTGCGCATCATCACCGCATCGGCGAAGCCACGAACTAACATCACCATCGCGACCGCAATGTACATGAAGCCTAGTTTTTTGTGGTCTACAGACGTAAACCATTCATTCCATAGGTATTGCCACTTACCGGCTTTTGTTACCGCATACACCACTAAACTACCCACTAAAGCGATCGTGGTTAAGGTGATCAAAATAATGGGTTCGTGGTAGGGAATTGAGTCTAGAGTTAATCTTCCAAACATGACGATTATCCTTGGGTTTCCGGCAAACAGTTCATTGAACCAGGGTGCTGGGTCACGACATCAGTGAATAAAAATGGTGGAATACTAGAAAACAGAGTCACAGGTTCAGCCACACTTGGCGCGGCCAATGAACGGAACTGCTCCCAATCTTCAATACGATCAGGACTTGCTTTCACTTTCTCCACCCAGTTTAAAAACGCCACTTGATCAGGCAGAGCTGATGCGGTGAATTTCATCTGTGAGAACCCTTTTCCACTGTAGTTCGATGCAAAGCCTTTGAAGTCACCTTCGTGGTTTGCAATCAAATTCAACTTGGTCACCATTCCTGGCATCGCGTAGATCTGTGAACCAAGACGCGGGATAAAGAACGCGTTCATGATGTTGTCTGAAGTTAGCTTAAACGTCACCGGTACATCTTTCGGGAACGCAACATAGTTAACCGTCGCAATGTTTTGCTCCGGATAGATGAACAGCCACTTCCAGTCCAGAGAGACCACTTCGATCACCATCGGCTTAACGTTACTCTCCAGAGGCTTGGAAGGCTCCAGTTCGTGTGTTGTTCGCCAAGTGATGGTGGCCAGAATCGCAATAATGATGATTGGAATCGTCCATACCACCACTTCGATCTTGGTTGAGTGTGCCCAGTCAGGTGCATACTCTTCCGTGGTATTGCTCTCGCGGTATCGGTAAGCAAAGTAGATGGTCATCAGAATCACTGGGATGACGACAATCAACATCAGCAACAGAGCCGTGATAATCAGCTCTTTTTCCTGAACGCCAACGCTACCTTTTGGGTCGAGCAATGCGGAGTTACATCCTTCGAGCATCAGAACGGTTCCCAGCAAACCAATCTTCGACAAATTTGTCCTCGATAAAATGCGTTTATATCTTGAAGCTTCCATTAACTTTCTCGATGGTTATCCAGTCTCAGAACGAACGTCTGAGTACTGGTTGTCATGATCATTAGAATATTTATGTGTTGAGCATGTGAAACGCCGCATCTCAAAAAGCAATGCAATAAGGCTCGTTACTGCTGAGTTAAAACCACACAGAAAACATGACTTAATTGTTACACTTTGAAATACATTGTTACATTTGGCGCATTATGAAGAGTTGAAATTGAAAGCTCACCAAACAAACTTGGAAACTAACCTTCCATTTATGAAGACGAAAACTAAGAAGCAGTAAGCGATCAAGACACACATTAATAGCGTGCTACACAGATGGAACCAGTACTGACAAGGGATTTAGAAAAAGTAGATCAACACTCGCTCACCACCAAAGCTCGGGGCAAGTTCAAGGTACATTAGAAAGAGCGAATGAATAGAAGTGTGACGCCCGTCAAAATTGTGAATTCACATACCATTTACAAGGTATTCACAGGTTAGATTATTCAAAACACCCACTCATTCACCAACAAGATAATCAAGCATTCATCGATGCACTAATGTGACGAATTGAAAGAATATAATGACTAACAGAAAGAATATTGTGGCTCACAGAAAGGATAATTTGACTAATTGAGAGTGTAATAGCGGTGAAAAGCACAACAAAAAGGTAGGAATTGGGATGAATTTATCGAGAATAACAACACCATAATCGAGCCTGATACGGCTCGATTATGGGCAATTAAAGAGTAGCTAAATTGAAGAGTAGTTAAATTGAAAAACAGTTATGCCGCTTGAGTTGCGATGGTTTTTCGCTGATTTCGAGTCATCAAGTGATAAATCACAGGTACAAAGTAGAACGAGATAAGGGTGGTTAATACTGTACCGCCGACAATCGCGACCGCAAAAGGAGGCCAGAAACCGCCACCAGCAATAATCAACGGCATAAAGCCACCAACGGTTGTAATCGTGGTTGAGCTGATATGGCGAGTACACGACATCACTGCCTCAACAACCGCATCCACATTGCCTGATGAGGCTTGCTTATCAAGTTTCAATTCCGTCAGAATCACGATGGCGGCGTTAATCGCTAAGCCCGCAATCCCGAGCATCGCGATGATCACCGTAAAGCCGAACGGATAACCGAAAATCCACACCGACAACAGCCCTAACCCACCAGCCAGTCCTGCTACCATGAAGATGATGCTACTCATTCGGAACGAGTTGAACGACATCACCACCACCAACACCATCAATACCACCACAACGGCGACATTCGATATCAGGCTATTGACTGAATTGTCTCGTTCAGCGGATTCGCCACCAAAACCAATCGTGTAACCCGATGGCATCTCATAGCTTGCTAAGCGTTTTTGGAATTCATTAAGGACAGTTTGAGGTAAGACACCCGCTTCAATGTAACCCTCGATGGTATTCACACGCTGCCCGTTACGACGAGTAATCGCACCACGACTAGTCGTCAATTCCAGCTCTGCCAGAGTCGACACATTGATGCCCGTCGAGTAGACCTCAGAGCTTATCGGCAAACGGATATTGCTTAAATGCGCTAAGTTTTCACGCGCGTCATCCGCGACACGAACACGAATTGGCACCGATTCACTGCCCTCTATCACAGAGCCGCTTTCACGACCAGTCAGCGTAGTTTGCAACATACCTGCGAACTGATTGAGCGAAATACCGTTAAGTTTCGCAGTGTCTTCATCGACCTTCAACCACACCTTAGGCGTACCCGGTTGCAGTGTTTCCCTTGTGTGAGTCACATGAGGCACACCCGCCAGAATCAAGCGCACATCCTCACCAATCGCTTTCAGCGTATCGAGGTTTTCACCATACACACGCAGTTCTACTGGCGCGGTAAATGGAGGCCCTTGGTTCAGTTTACGCACCAAGATCTGCGCCTGTGGTACTTCTTTATCTAGCACCTTTTGAAGTTCAGGAATTAGCGCATTGGCTTGATCAAAGTTTTCTGTTTTCACCATGGCTTGCGAGAAGTACGGCGCGTTGTTTTGTCTAGCTTGTAGATTGTAATAGAACGATGGGAAATTAGCGCCCACCAGCCAATCGATACGTTCTACTTCAGGGTAACGATGAATGATGTCGTCTATTTTCTCAGAGGTATTCTTCGTCGCATAAACACTCGCTTGCGGCGGCATGTACACCTGAATCTCAAACATGTCTCGATCTGATGGTGGGAAGAATTGCTCAGTCAGCTGAGACATACTCCAATAACCAGTAAACGGTACCAACAACACCAGAGCAATCGTGATGATTGGATGCGTCACACCAAAGCGGACAGAAGACGAGAACCAACGCGTCAAAGCCGGAATTCTCAAACCGGTCATGTACCAATGGTGCTGACCTTTCTTATCAACATCACTGAGTTGTTTCGGCAGTAACTTAGTCGCCAAGCCCGCAATTAGGGTATGTGAAATAATGTAAGAACCGATCAAAGAGAAAGAAACGGTAATCGCAATTCCCCCCACGAACTCACCCGATGCGCCAGGCATCAAAATAATCGGTGCAAAGGCTAGGACAGTGGTGAGTGTCGAGCCCAGTAACGGAACCCATAAATGCTTCAATGCGTTCATGGTCGCTTCCGCTCGTTGTTGCCCTTTCAAACGATAAGCTTGAATGGTATCAACCATTACCACCGCGTTATCGACCATGATCCCAAGCGCCACAATTAAGCCCGTCACCGACATCTGGTTAATCGGCACACCGGTCATTTTCATGATCGACAATGTAAGCAGTGACGTTAACGGCAAAGAAATCGCCACCAATATTGCAGCACGAACACCCAAGGTGACGAACAGCACAATCAAGATCAGACCAAAACCGATCATCAAGCTTTTGCCTAAATCGTCTAAGCGAGTCTCGGTATAACCTTGCTGATTAAACAGCACTGTCACCTTAACGTTACTTGGTAACTCTTGCTCAAATTTACCAATCAGAGCATTAGCTCGCGACGTCCAATTATCAACTCGCAGATCAGGATGCATTCTTGCCGCGACAATCACACCCGGCTCACCATCAATAATAGCAATCTGGTCTTGTGGGGTTTTCTCACCACGTTTCACAGAAGCAATGTCTTCCATACGGATGATGTGACCATTGCTATCAGTGGCTATTGGCACTTGCTTAATGCGTTCAATAGAATCGAGTTCAGATTTAATTTCTAAGCCAAAGCGAGAATAAGCACTCACTAACTCACCGGCGGAGTTCTTGGCGTCTGCCCCTTCTAGCGACTCAGCAATATTGGCACTTGAGCGCCCTAACGCCGCTGCATCGGCAGTACGCAAGCTGATTTGAATCTCTTCTTGCGGCATCCCGTATTCATCAACGAATTCAGTTCCCGACAAGGTTCGTAATCGCTTAGCGAGTTCTTTGGCATAGCGCCCCAACGTTAATCGGTCAGGCTCGCCGGCACCAGACCAAGTTAGCGCCGTAATCGTGGTAAAAGCATAGGTATGGTCGCTGTCGAGATCAGGAGAGTGAGAGCCTGCAGGCAAAATGGATTCGATGTCAGATAGCTTGTCGCGAGCTTGAGACCAAACCGGCTCAGGTTCGGTGATGGTGTCATTCAATTCTAAGGTGACAATAGACACGCCCGGCCTTGACGTCGAGCTCACGAGTTTAACCTCACTTAACTCGCGGAGCTTGTTCTCGATAACTTCTGTTACCAAGGTTTCAACACGCTCGGCACTGGCGCCGGGGAAACTGGTAGTAATGTTCGCGTAACGGTTGATGATCACCGGATCTTCTGCACGTGGCAACGTCATGAACGCAGAAATACCACTCACCATCAGCAGTGCGGTCATTAAGATAAGCAGCCGAGTGTTGGAAATAGTCTCTATGATTTTCATGCTATTCCCTATTCAGCAGTAACGCTTGCTGGCTTCACGGTTTGTCCGGGAACTAAACGATGTAAACCACTGGCAATCACTTGTTCACCGTCTTCAATCGCCCCACTCACGTACGCTTGTTGATTGTTGGCAAACAACACTTGAACACTTCGGCGCTCAACTTTGTTGTCTTCACCAATCACAAAGATGTTCCACACACCGCGTAGGCCGTCAATCAAACCCGTTAATGGCACCCAGTAGCCTTGGTCATCAATCTGCTCATCAAATTTCAGATAGGCAAGTTGCCCTTCTAACACCGACGATTGTTCAGGAAACAAGTAACGTAAACCGACACTGCGAGACTGTGTGTCAACCATTGCGCCCGGATTCAACAGGCTCACAGCGAATTCATCTCGCCCGACGCGAATACTTGGTGCGGAAAGTGAAGTAACCTTTTTCATTTGATGGGCAGGAATACCGATAAAGGCTTCTTTCCCTTCAGAGGCAAGCAGTGTAAGAGTCGGATTCCCTACATTCACTACATCTCCAAGCGAGACAAAGCGTGTTGCGATGGTCCCTGAATATGGCGCACGAACTGTCGATTTCACCAGCTTCAATTGATTGCCTTTTACCGAGGCATCAATACGCAGCAAGTTCGCCTGCAATACGCGTTGCTCACTGGTTAGCGAGTCAATTTCCGCCTCAGCACTGAAGCCTTTAGCTTTCAATGAACGCTGACGTTTAAGGTTCGCTGCAACAAGGCTCAACTGAGCTTTGACTTCTTCAGCTTGAGCTTTCAACTGACTAGATTCAGTTTCCAAAAGTTGGGTATCCAATCGAATCAACGGCTGACCCGTTGTGACTGTGTCACCGACATCCACCAGAATCTCGTTTACTTTGCCCGCCAGTTCGAAACCTAAATTAGCCTGTTGACCCGCCTTAACCACACCGACATATTCGCGTTGTACTGCATAAGAGGAAGACAGCGCCAAGGCCATCGTTTCCACGGTTAAAATGGTTTGGACGCTCGATGCCGTTTCAGCGGTTGAATCAACCGACTCTTGGGCTTGTTCCTTTTCACCACATCCAACAAGAAAAGCCGACAACGCCACTGCCACTGCGCTTCCCTTCATCAATTTATACATACGTACTGTTCCTATGCGGTACTCAATTATGTTCTTTTTTTAGACTAACCAAATCAAACTAGACTGTCTAGTTTGATTATGTTAAAAATAAGTTTCATCGTTAATGATTGATAAAACCATCACAAAAAGCATAATGCTTAGCGTAAAACGAGACACATAGAACTGAGCACCAACAGGCACCAAGCAACGAGACAAACTAGGTAACGAGACAACACTAAGTAACGAGAAGCAAGCACGTGACTAAAATCATCAAGAGTGAACAGAAGAGATCGCAGATCTTAACCGCAGCAAGCCAACTTTTCTCTGAACATGGCTTCAAGATCAATATGGATCAGATAGCCAAAGCAGCGAACGTTTCCAAGCAAACGGTCTACTCTCACTTTAAAAACAAAGACGAACTTTTCGAAACCTGCATGCAAACCAAGTGTGCGGAGCGAGAACTCAGTCCTGCTGCCTTTGATATGGATGCTGCGGTGGGTGATGAGTTGGTGAAATTTGGTGTGAAGTTTCAGGATTTATTACTTGATGAACAATCTAGACAAACCTTTCAAAATGCCATTAGCCAAGCGAATACGCATCCAGAGATCGCCTCTATCTATTTAGAAACTGGCCCTCAGAAAACCACCAAGTTACTTGCTGATTATTTGCAGTCGAAAATAGATTCTGGTGATCTCACACTGTCGACATCAAGCTCGCCAGTCATTGCAGCCAGACAACTGCTGCTTATGTTCCATGGTAAGTCAGCGTATTGGGGATTCTTCGGACACGATAGCGGAGAATCTGAAGAAGAAAGACTTCACTACACTCGCGAATGTGTCGCGCTATTCTTAAACGGCAATCAGCCTCGTTAATAGCCCATAGCTAAGTTTCTCATAGCACCTAGTCCGCATTCTGGGCTGATTCAAGAAGCAGTTCATAGAAACGATTAGCAGCAGGGCCAGTCTTGGCTCCTTTTGGCAAAGTCAGGTGCAGCGGAACGTGATACCCACTGCCATTTTCGACATTCAACACAGTGAGCTTGTCACTTCCTCGACTTTCAACAATGTGCTTAGGCAATCGGCAATAGCCCACACCCTGCCCTACCGCGCCAAACGCATGGTCGAAATTATCCACCGTAATACGCTGACTCGACTTCAACCACCCTACATCCTTTTTCTCACCTTGTTTTTTACTGCCTTGACTAGCTTGAGCACCTAAATCTCTCACCACAATTTGTGGAAGAGACGACAGCTGATTAAGCGATATGGATGACATGCTAGCTAACGGGTGTGAGCAAGCAACGACAGGTTCCATCATCGTAAAACCAAAGGCTTCGGCTGAGTAATTAGTAATAGGCAAGTTGATGATAGCCACATCAGCCAGTTCTTGAGTCACCATTTCCGTTGTTTTAGAAAGTGATGTTTCTATCACTTGTATCGATGTGGTGTTGTTCTCCGTCA
The DNA here is from genome assembly GCF_057785895.1 of Vibrio sp. QJM3NY_39. Taxonomy (NCBI): domain Bacteria; kingdom Pseudomonadati; phylum Pseudomonadota; class Gammaproteobacteria; order Vibrionales; family Vibrionaceae; genus Vibrio; species Vibrio sp. QJM3NY_39. The sequence goes on from NZ_CM173505.1 coordinate 2,468,788, forward strand.
AAAATGTAGCCATCGGTTGATAAAGACGCTCAAGACAGCACAAGTGATCAACCGCAACCACAATTTCAGACTCTACACCTTTCGCCAGTTGTTCACTGATCAACTCCAACTCTCTGGCTTGTTCCAGCATGCTACTCGCTCGGCGCAGCAGTGACTTTCCGTCTTCCGACAGCACCGCCCGACGACCTTCGACCTGAACCAAAGAGACACCCAATTGATCTTCCAACTTTCTCAGCGCATAGATCAGCGTGGTGTGACTCTTGTTCAATTGCAATGCCGCTGCCTGAATACTGCCTGCGCGGTCAATCTCGTAAAGGGTTTGCCACTGATCGAGGGTGGTTTTTAATCTCATTGGTCTAAAATCCTGACAGTTAATGACTATATTATGAACTTTTCTGTCTTTTTTTTACAGGTAATATCTATTTCAACAGGCAATCAAGCCTCCTATGTTTTGCGCAATGACCATGAGTCTCAGCACAATACCAAGTAACTGTTTGGAGAAATAACCATGAAATTATTACAAGTCGATTTTGAATTTAGCGGCCCATTTGGTGAAGATATGTCGAACGCACTCGTTGACCTAGCAAAGTCTATTAACAACGAACCGGGTATGATCTGGAAAATCTGGACAGAGAACGAAGCTGAAAAACTGGGCGGTGGTGTCTATCTTTTTGAAGACCAACTCAGTGCAGAGACGTACCTAGCGATGCATAGCGCTCGCCTTAAACAGATGGGCGTCGACGAAGTACGTGGTGTAATTTTTGACGTTAATCAGCCTTTAACTACCATTAACAAAGGCCCAATCAACGACTAGTTAAGTCGTTCGTCCGCTGAATGAAAACAAAGCGATTGAAATGAAAATAGAAACAGCAAAAGGCACGAGATAGAGAGATACAACATGAACAATAAAACGTTTTTAAGCCTACACGGCATCATTTACGCAGGGTTTGCCATCGCACTGTTTTTTCTACCAACGGTGATGTGGCCCATGTACGGCGTGGAAATTAATGATAAGTACGCTTACTTTCTATCTCAACACACCAGTATCTTCCTTGGTGGTATCGCCGCGATAAGCTGGTTATTGCGAGATATTGAGCCCGGAGTCAGTGCCAAAAAGCTCATCCAAGGTTTGGTTGTGGCCAACATGCTGGGTGTCATCATCACCCTGTATGCCGCGTTTACAGGCATTTTTGTTGGCTTCGGCTGGAGTGATCCTGCGTTCTTCCTTTCACTATCGGTGCTCAGCGTGTTGCAGGTTCGTCGACAAGGCTAGTTCATACAAAACACGAAACCAATAAAAAGGGAACAGGTGCACTCTTCATCTGTTCCTTTTTCTCAATCAACTGTCGTTAACTTCGCGCGCTCAGCTTATTTGCTGTGCTCAACGTAAATCAATTCATCAGTATTGAAGCCACGCTCTTTAGACATCGCTTTGAACTTCTCCATCACTTCTGGCGCAACCTCTGGTGTTCTTGAAAGTAACCACAAGTAGTCAGTATCTGGGCCCGAAACAAACGCGTATTGGTAGTTCTCTTTATCCAACTCAAACACCACATAAGCGCCGTAGAAAGGGCCAAAGAAAGACACTTTCAAATAGCCTTGTTCGCTGCCTTCCACAAAATACGCTTTGCCTTCCGCCTCGTTCCATTCGCCATCTTCAGCCGAATAGCCGCGGTTAATTACCTTAACGCCACCATCATCACGCAAGCTGTATTCGGCACTGATGTTGTCTAAGCCACGCTCAAACGAATGGTCTAAACGAGCCACTTCGTACCATTTTCCTAAGTATCGTTCCAATTCAAATTGTTGAACGGGCTTTACTGTTTCAGGCATGCCCACGCAACCACCCAATAGAATCACACTAAGCAGCAATAATATTTTTTTCATCCTAACCTCGGCTTTTTTTTATTAGTAATGAGAGTAAGCCTTGTGAAAACATAAACTTACATCCTTGGTAATACGTTAAATCCATTTTTAAAGTTCACCTAACTGTAATTTATTCAGAATCTTATGTGAATTGTTTAGTCTGTGAATGAATCAATGGTGTTTCATTGCTATTCGATATTGAGTCGGAGTCACCTGCTTATACGATTTAAACTGGCGATTAAAGTTGGCTTGGTTGTCGTATCCCACTTTCTCCAAAATCAGATTCACTGGCAGTGAAGTATTAATCAATAAATCACACGCCACATTGAGCCTAATTTTCTTTAGCCTTTGACTAAAACTCTCGTTGTAGTGCTTTTGAAATAAGCGCCTAACGCTACTCTCACTAATGTAGAGATGCTTGGCTAAGTCATTAACCGAGATGTCGTGATTAAAATTGTTCACCAAGAAAGCTTCAACCTTGTCCAACTTATCGCTGACTTCATCTTCATCATCCGAGTTGAAGACAGGGTTAATCAACTGCACTACCTCTTGATCCTCAAGCAAAAGTGCAAACAAAGAGAACAAGGTAAGCAGTTGTTGATGTGGCGACTGGTTCATCACCTTGTTCAACAATTCCGTCGCTTTCTCTGCAGTAGCGGGTGAAAACTGAAGCCCTTTCTTTGATTCCTCTAGCAATGCACGTAACGGTTCGAGCTCTCGACAGCACGCTATCAATTGCTCTATCCAATCTTTGCGAAACCAAACTACGTGCGTTTCACATATTTGCGAATCATCAGTGCTCTCGTCCGAATAGATGGCATGAGGTAAATCTGGCCCAACCAAGATCATGTGGTTGTGAAACACATCGCTTTGGTGATGCCCAATAAAGCTATGGCCAGTAAAGTGACGATGAATCGCGATCTCGTACTCTTCATGTCGGTGCCAACCATAGCTTTTACCGTTCTCGACGATTTTCTTATAGCGCCATGATGTACCAATTCGTTGTGGCACTTTTTCCAAGTAACCTTTCATTGCGATGCTCAGTGACGTTTTAATATTGAAAGTATACGCATCAAACCATTCAGATGAGTACATTGACTGAAAAGTATTGAACATTGCGCTAACGATACTCATCCGGTTGTCACCGCTAAATATACTTCAGGTGAACTTAATCAGGAGAGCAACTATGGACACTTTATTATTAAAAATTCGCGATATGATTCTTGCCACACGTCAGCAGTGGATAGGCGAGATCACCTACAACCACAACATTAAGGGTGATCACACTTGGAAACTCTATGGCTATAACTCTTATGACGAATACAGAAAAGATCTGTGTGAAAGCCTAAGAAAAGAGTTGTGATTGAAGATTTGTTCAAGCCACAATTTATTGATTAGGCGCGGCTTTTATTTGTCATTCATGTAGAGTTTCACACTGGCCACTCGCTTTCTATACTTACCAAACAGTGGAACATGGAATAAATAATAATGAACAATAAGCTCACTTTGCCACGCACTGCATGGATTGCATTATTCGCTAGCCTAGTCACTGTGCCATCGGCTTTTTCTCAAAGCCTAACCGCAGACCAGATCTTTACCAATGCCGACATATATGGGCATCGCGAATCAGACTCGATCGTTACCCATAAAGGCAAGATCATCTTCATCGGTGACAACTCGCAAGCAAAAGCTTTTCAAGGGAAAAATACCGATGTCATCGACTTAGAAAATGCCTTTGTTTTGCCGGGGTTCATTGATAACCATAACCATGTTTTTGAAGCCGCCTCAGAGTTGGGTGGTAATTGCGAACTGGATTCTGAAGCCACACTCGAAGAACAAACCCCTTACTTAGAAGCCTGTAAAATCAACGCCGAGACCAATGGCAGAGGTTGGCTGATGGGTTATGGTTTTTCTCTTGAGTCAACACTCGACAGCGACTCTGAATACACACCACTTGAGATCATCGACAGCATCTTCCCTGATCGCCCCGTGGTGCTTATGGAGCAAACCTCTCACTCGATGTGGGTCAACTCAAAAGCCTTAAAAATAGCCAGAATCAGCCAACAATCTCCTGCTCCACAAGGTGGCGCTTATTTAAAATACCAAGACAGCGGCAAGCTTAACGGCATCTTACTAGACAACGCTGGCGACCAAATTATGGAGATGGCGTGGAACAGCCAAAGCGAGCTATTTGAACAAAGCTATCAAGGGTTAATGTTCGGGCTTGAAGAAGTCGCTGCGCACGGCATTACCACCATTGGTGACGGCCGGATGTATTGGAAACGAGGTTGGTATGACGTTTGGCTAGAAGCCGAGCAAAACCAAGATTTGACTGCTCGCGTGTCATTGCGCCCTTGGGTTTACCCATCAATGGCGATTCCCTCTCAATTAGAAGTCTTTGAGGAGATGTATTCCGATGACAAAAACCGCTTGCTGCTTGTCGATCAGGTAAAAATGTACAGCGATGGCATCTTCATTAACGGTACAGCAAAAACACTCGCGCCCTATTTAGATACCTATCTGCCACAATCTCCCAATGGCCTAAACTATATTCCACCAGCACAGATGAGAGAGTGGCTCACCGCGCTCGATAAAATCGGCTTTAGCGCTCACATTCATGCTATTGGTGATGGCGCCGTTCGTGAATCGCTTGATGCAATTGAAAGCGTGCGTAAACAAGGTTCGCAAAAACCTTACACCCTAACTCACATAGAGTTAATCAATGATGAAGATGTGCCCCGCTTCAAGCAACTCAATGTCTCGGCGGATTTCCAAGTCGGTTCCGATTACGTAGCCAAGCACCAACACCAATGGGCCGAAGACTTCCTTGGTGCTCGCCGCGCCAAAGCCATGATGAACCTAGACGCGATACTCAAAACCGATGCCAATATCACCCTGAGCAGTGACTGGAACGTACACGACATCAATCCCTTAGTTGGCATCGCAAATAGCTTAATCATGGGCAAAACAGGCCTAACTGATATCTACACAGCTATCGACGCTTACACGCTCAATGCAGCCAAAAGTCTTGGAATAGAAGACGTAACAGGTTCTATTGAGGTTGGGAAATCAGCGGACTTCGCCATTCTCGACCGGGACATCACCACAGTGTCAGCAAGACAAATAGCCAAGACTCAGGTGTTGATGACGGTGTTAAGAGGGGGTGTGGTTTACGGAAAATAAAGCCAATAAGCGGAGCGAATTGGTTATCGCCACACAAACGAAAACGAGCCAGCTTATTCAGCTGGCTCGTCTGTTATTCACATATGTATTTTAGTTCTGTTACGCGTTGGGCTCTTTTAGTGCTTTCTCATTTGATTCTTGCTTTTCATCCAGAGCAAAGTAGATTTTTGACACAATCACTTCAGCAACCAGAATCGTAAATACCACAGCGAAGAACGCAACTACACCGCCCCAAGGGCCTGTGAAGCTCACCTTGTCACCGAACATAAGGTTTATCGCTTCTAGCATGACAAATTTTGAGCCAACAAGAATAATGTATGTCGACAGCGCTCGATACACCTTAGGTGCCGTTCCAGATTTCTGTTTGAAGTAATCCGCTACCTTGTGTTCTAAGCCAATAGAGAGCTTCAACAATAACTGCAGTAACAACGCCGCTATCAAAGAAATAGTAAAAGATTCAATATTGACGAAGTCCCAGTACTCATCGAAAAAGTTAAGCACGACTAAGTCCACCAGCACGGCTAACGTGTAACCTACAAATAGGCGTTGTGGTGTGTTGAACCCGTAAACTTTGTCTGATTTAGTCATTCTGTCTCTCTCTAATTTGATAAGTAGCCTTGATTTGAAATACATCTTAGCGTTCGAATAGAAGCAAAACTTACCATTTCATGACACCACTCAAAATCATTCACAACACAAATGAATCGTCATAATGTCTTCGCACCTCCACCTTCAATAATCCTGATCGACCACGTATCACTGTAAAGTAAAATGGCACTATCGAGCAAAGTGCCACTCTCGAGTAATTTGCTACTCCCAAGTAACCTTCCACTACCGAGTAACCTGCCACTACCAACTAAAGAAAGAATAGAGACGCTAAATGGATGACCCATATTTAAGCAATGAGTGTGTTAGTTGAAATCTTGCGTCCAATAAGACATCTTCGATGTATCTGACTTACTGACTTTGTATCCAATCCCCATCTTTGTGTGTCGGCTATTCATCACGTTTTGGCAGTGACCTTCGTGACCAGCCCAACTATTAAGACCGGCTTTGTTAACTTGCCCATCACTTCGCGGACTGGTGTAACCAAAAATAGGAATCACAACCGAATTGGATGAGAGGACAAACGCATTCTGACCAGAACTGTTCACAACAAAGTGACCTTGAGCATCTCTTCGGTACTGCTCATCAGAGTTCAATTGGGCATTACTCGCCGTGTTACTATCCCAAGCGATAGGAGCTGCTGGTGGGTAGTTACCACTCGAAAACGATGAACCAAAGGCATCACAATAACGTTGTGCCGACCTCGCACAATTTGTCGAGATAACAGATTGGTACTTGATACTGTTCTGGCTTAAATCTTCCGGAATGTTCACAATTCGGCACCATTTTTCATCGGCAACGCCTTGACCGGGCATCCCCCAAATCGCACCATTCAATAATTGATTTGTATCTAGTGAAGCGAAATCGATAAGAGTGTCGCTATTAAGCTGACCTAGATCCAAATCGATCTTTCCAGATGAAGTGTTCAATTCAAAGATCGAAGCCCCAACCTCCTTAGCTGCTGCATTAATTTTGTCGCGCTGTAATAATTCCCAAGAATCACCGAACCGCTCTTTTGACTGCTCTCCATAAGCTTGAGCGATAAAATCGTAAGTGGGTAGATTAGACTCCACTCCGTTCTCATCTTTGGAAACTACGCTGCCAACGGTTTTAAATTCCAACGAACTGTCGAACACCACATCATTAAACACATACGATCCCAAGAGCTCACTAGAACAAGCGTTGCTTTGCATATCGTATCGATATTCAGAAATTGTACCGTCCACAAGTAACTGATGACTTTTCCTTTGCGCCCTTAACCCTGCGGTTTCATAACAGTGCCAATCGTTAACAAAGTTACTGCCATTATCGATAACGATCGTTGGTACCGCGATATCCACATCAACCTTCTGAGTATCCCCACCTTTGAATGCAGGCAGTTCATTTTTAACGGAAATAGAAGAATAATTTCTGATCGGAGCCGTTGTATCGACAAAGCCTTCGATAGCAAAAATCATATTGTTGCTAAGAGCTTTAATGTCAGGCTGCTGAGAGGTAGATGATGAGTCGGGATTACTTGGATTACTTGGATTACTTGGAGCATTAGCGTTGTTAGAAGTTGTACTGTCACCTCCTGACGAACTTTCTCCGCCACAACCTGTAATAATCAGTGCTAAAAGGGCGACTGCCGAGATATTTTGTTTTTTCATGAGTTAATCCTTAACCATATATTTTTCTTGATGTAAGGATGTTGCCTCATAGAACGAACTTAAATTTCAGACCAATGTCAGAGCCCCAAAATACTGACACCGATTTAACATTTTATAAGATATTGTCAATTTAACGTTCAATTCATAAGCCAATGAACTCATTCAGTATTTTCCTTAAGCCTTCCGTTTCAGAGCCGGTTACAGTTCGGTAAATTGACTCTCAAAACAAGGTGACGACGATTTGAAATACACCTGAACGTTCGAATAGGAAAAACTTAGAAATATAGAAAAGCACCAAAAGATAAGTCTCGTTATTGCTTGTCACCAAATGGCCATTCTTCAAATGCTGCGCCCCATATTATGACTCCATCAGCGACACACACTCATTTCCAAAAGGTGCAGACTATGAAAAAGCTAATCACTAACGCGAACGTATTTAACGGTGTTGATAGCAACTTAATCGAGAACGTATCAATCCTCATCGAAGATAACTTGATCACTCAGATTGGCGAGATTGATTCAACGTTAGCCGATGAAATTATTGATGCTCAAGGCGGCACGGTCATGCCAGGCCTGATTGATGCGCACGTTCATATCACGCTCTCTGCCTCTTTTAATGTCATTGATACAATGACCCGTGAAGAAGTGGCGATTCGCTCAGCAAAGATTTCAGAAGAGATGTTGATGCGCGGTTTTACGACTATTCGTGATGTGGCGGGTAACACGCTTGGCCTAAAGAAAAGTATCGATAACGGTTACGCAACTGGCCCACGAATTCTTCCTTCAATGGCCGCTATATCTCAAACCTGTGGTCACTCCGATTACCGTCAGAACCAAGCACAAGAACGTTTGGCAAACGGTCACGAAGATTCACCAATGATGAAGCTAGGTGCCATGAAAATTGCTGATGGTCGTTCAGAAGTATTAAAAGCCGTGCGTGAACAGTTGTTTATGGGCGCTTCTCAAATCAAGATCATGGCAGGTGGCGGTGCATCTTCAACGTTCGACCCACTAGACACGTTGCAATTCACATCAGAAGAAATGAAAGCCGCGGTTGATGCCGCTTCTGATTATGGCACTTATGTTGCCGCGCACATCCACACCTCTGATGCGATGCGCCGAGCAGCCGAAGCGGGCGTGATGTCTTTCGAACACGCGACAATTATGGATGACGACATTGCCGAGATCATCAAAGAGAAAGGCATTTGGGTGATTCCGTCTTACTTTACCTCTTCATTGATTGCAGAACGCAAAATCCCACTGCCGAACGAAGAGACATACCGAAAGACAGAACGCGTAGGTAAAGCCATGTTCAAATCGGCGGAACTGATTAAGAAATACGATATTCAGAACATTGCTTTTGGCACTGACTGCGTGGGTGAAACCAACGTTCATGCTACACAATTGAATGAACTTGGTGCGATTGAGAAAACATTCGACACCATCACAGCACTTCGCATGGCGACATCAAACTGTGGACGCTTGTTCGAGATGTCGACTTACCAACACCCATACCAAGAAGGCAAGTTAGGTCAGATCGTTGAAGGCGCGTATGCCGATCTATTGATTATCGATGGCAACCCACTGGCAGGCGTTGAGTGTGTAATGAATGATGATGCTAAGAAAGTCATCATGAAAGACGGTAAGGTGTACAAAAACACGCTTTAGCGTTCAAGAGTTACTCACTGAGTAACTAAAACTCAAAGGCAGGCAAGCGAACTTTTTAGTCGCTTGCTTGCCTTTTTATTAAGCGTTGTTTTATTGCTACTATTAAACTCATGCTGTTTGTTTATGTATACCCACTTTTTGGCCTTTGGTTATAACTCGGGCGATCTATTTAATACCAACAGTAGCGATGGCGTCATCAATTTATCAAGCCAGTTGTCGCGCCCCGCTCAATTGAATGCCGACCAAATTCGCGGTTACAACGAAAACCATCTCAGTATTTTAGACAATGACGCTCTGTTTGAAGACTTGTCCAGCTTTTGGTTAACAGCTGAGCGATAACCTCTCCCTATACATAACCCGACAAACCAGTTGGCGTGAATGGTATGAACATTGGCGGTATTTGCACTGCAAGCCAACACGCTAATCTTTATTCTAATCCCATAAATAAGCACACGGAGTGACGCTAAGCCTAGCGAGCTAGGTTTCGAAACAAGGATAGTGACTTTCTAACTTGGGATAGAAACGATGACTATCAATGAATTAAAACGCAGAGATTTTTTCAAAGTTATGGGGAAAGGTGCTGTTTCTGCTGCGGCTCTCTCTCTGCCGACCTTAGCGAATGCAACGCCAACTTCACCAACAAATTTGCCTTCAGATCACCAAACCGTTGACTCGCCACTGGATGCGACTGAGATGGCAAATCTGATAAGAGACAAAAAAGCCTCGCCAAAAGAATTCGTACAAGAAGCCATCTATAAAATTCGCCAGACAAACGATCAAGTAAATGCGGTTGTTTCTGAGTGCTTTGACTTAGCGCTAGAGCGTGCCAACTCATTTAACCCGAACTCCCCTTTTGCAGGCGTGCCTTTCTTAGCGAAAGACTGCGTTGATGTTGTCGGGCTTGAATGCACCATGGGATCGAAGCTAAACCAAGGTAGAAAGCCCAACGCTACCTCTTGGTTTATTCGTGCAACACAGAATGCAGGGCTCAACACCATTGGTATGACGAATATCCCCGAGATGATGGCACTAGGCTGCACACAGAATCCCCTTTATGGCGCGACGCGTAACCCATGGGATCTAAGCCGAGGTGTTCACTCATCGACTGGTGGTGGCGCAGCGGCGATTGCTGCTGGCTATGTACCATTAGTGCATTCCACTGATGGTGGCGGCTCTTCGCGCATGCCCGCTTCAGCGACAGGTATTTTTGGCTTTAAGCCAAGTCGAGAATCTTTGATTTCAGGGCTAACTGACGGCTCAACAAACGAAGATTTTACTCATCAATCGTTTATGTCGAGAACCGTTCGTGATGCAGCTTTGGCTGTATCAGTCACAGAGCATCATACAAAAAATGACTTTGAGACGCCTTTTCCTCGAACTCCCATAGGAATGGTTAATGCTTCTCTTAACCGTCAGGTAAAAATTGGCGTCACCCTCAAAGATATCCACGGCAGGCTTCCCGATGAAGATACGCTCGCAGCTATTCGTTCTACGGTCTCTTTGCTCGAAAATCTTGGGCATATCGTTATCGAAGTTGATCAACCGATACAAGATGGCGATGTATTCATGCACAACTACATGGGCGTATTTGGCAACAAGATGGCAAGCTTTGCTGAGCAGTTCGACCGCCTAGGCATGCCGCTAGAATCGATGCCCGACAAAGTAAGCGATAACATCGTCTATTTAGCTCGTACGATGCAAGCGCGCTTGAAAGCCGCTCCTAGCTTGTATACCGACTCTCAAGAGCGATGCCGAAATTTCGCACTCAGTCACAACCGAGAATTCTTTAAAGACATCGACGTATGGCTGACTCCTTGTGCAAACCATGTTCCTTTAGATATTGAATATTTCGACCAACAAACGCACTCAGGCAAAGAGATATGGGCACGTTCAGAGAAATTAATGTCTTATACACCAATCGAAAACGTGGCAGGTAATCCGGCAATGTCGGTTCCCTTGTATTGGAACAAGCAGAACCTTCCCGTCGGTAGCCACTTTTCTGCAGCAAGGGGCAACGACCGCCTGTTATTTGAATTGGCCTATCAACTAGAAAACGCCAAACCTTGGGCAAACAGAAAGGCCCCGATTGCGCTTTAACAAGCAATTCACTTTCGAAGCAGTTCAATTTAGAAAATCATTCAAGTACGAGTCTATTGATGAAACATATTATTTTCCTATTTTTGGCGAGTCTGACGCTTGCACCTTACTCATACGCAGCTCTAGCACCAAGCGAAGGCTTCAGTGGCAACATGACCTTCTTAACAGGCTTCACCGCAAACTCAAGCAACCTAGATGTTGGGCAAAGCAATCATCAATCTCAAGCCGATTTAATGTCGTCGGGTAATACCGAAGCAGAGGGAATGGTCGCTGTTTTGGGTTCAATGCAATACACCTTTGGCGCTTTGAATCACAAACAGTTTTTCTTAGGTACCTCAAGAGACGACATCATCACAGGTACGTTGGCATTTGAAATTGGATATAGGCAGCAAGTCGAGAACGGTATGGTGGTTGAATTTTCTATCTTACCAACTCTGATATCAGGTGAAGTATGGGATGACCCTTATGCCGTTGACTCAAATAGAAAAGAAACCGACCTCACCGGTAATGTCGTTCGAATGCAGCTTTCAAGAATAATGGGCTCGAACTTTAATCTCGATGTCGCCTCTGGTGAGTCCGACGTTAAAAAAGAAAACACCGGCCTAAAGGGCCTTGGTTTAACTGAAGAAGAACGCGCACTAATGATTCGAGAACGAAAATATTTTTATCTCAAGTCTGGTTACCAGTATTTATTGAAAGATGGCTCTGGCATTCTCACACCTTCAATGAATGTTTTCTCATCAGACTCTGAGGGTGATGCACTATCGTTCTTGAGCCTTGGCGCGGAAATCAACCTAGCGAAAAGATTTGGGAATCATGGCCTTGCTTTTACACTCAATGCAGCAAAACGCAGCTATGATAAAGAGAACCCAATCTTTAATGAGACTCGTGAAGACAAAGACTTTGGCGCCTTCGTTGCTTATGAATACACCAATATCTTTGGTACAAAAAACTGGTCTTTGGTATCACTACTTGGCGCCAAGACAACAAATTCGAATATTGAGTATTACCAATCATCGCAATACGTGATTTCAGTAGGTGTTGATTACAAATTCTAAAGTTGAACTGAGAGTTTCATTGCTTGTAACCCGTAAACAAATCCTTTAATTTGGGCATATTAACGAGAAGAACACTCTTCAATCACCAGTAATAACAGGGAGTTATGGTGGAAAGTTTCAGTACTCAATTGCCCATATTCTGGTTTAAAACTTTAGATTCTGCTATTCAGGCTAGAATTGGAGACAGCAGCGACATCTGGTCGGGAACAGAGGCCTATAAACAACTTTGCTCCGCCGAATCGATCTCGGCTTATCAGCTTCAAACCGCCATCAACAATATCTACCAACATTTTGATCATGAGCTGATCGACTTATTTGATGAATCGGCTCGCTACTTCGATGAGCTTGAAATGGGCGCGCCGGTAATGGCCATGCTCACCGCGCCAGATCTCGCCAGCTTTTGCCAACTGCTGAGTCGCTACTCCATTCATATACATCCGCTACTGAAAATATTCAGTCGTGAAACAGAGAGTGGCGAAATTGAGCTTTGGGGCGTCACACCCGAGTACATTGACGAAACCACACTGATGACACACATCAGCTTGGGGCTCTATTTCAGTATTATGATCAAGCTCGTTCGCAGATACCTTAATGCGCCGAATCAAAAGCTCGCCATTCACATCCACAAGAACACCATCGGTGATGAGTTCTTGAGCATCTATGAGCGTGTCTTTAATGTAGAGATGAAGGAAGGCTTCCCAGCCCGCTACCTCCTTTTTCCTAACAACCTTGTCCAAACGAAACCTCGCCAATTCCAAGCTGACTTTCATGCAGAGCTAGTACGAATCGCCGATCAACAGATGGAAAAAACATTAAAAACTAACCTGATCTACAAAGTGAATGAAACGTTCAAAGTGCTCGCGGTGAAAGACACCAACCTAGATAGCGTGGCGAACAATCTTCACATCAGCCCTCGAACCCTGAATCGTAAGCTTAAACAACAAGGTGTGAGCTTTCGTCGTTTGTTCGATAAATACCGACTTGAACTGAGCATGACGTTACTGAATCAGAACGACGGCAATATTACCTATGTAGCTCACGAACTTGGCTTTTCAGACTCGAGCGCATTCAGTCGAGCATTCAAAAATTGGACTGGGCACTCTCCTACCGGACTAAAGTCGTAGGCTTACAGTGCTGATGATGCCAATATCACTGATGGGTACGCTGAACACCTAGGCTCTAGATAATTGCCTATCTTGAGCCGACTACTCCCAAACCTATACCTACTCAAATTCAACGATCTTTAAAGATCTTGTGATCCTCATTTATGTTGTATATTATCCGCACTACAAATTACAGACCGGATAGTCGGTCTGTAAAATAATTGAGTGATTCCCATGGACAAGAAGCAGCAAGCAATCCAAGCCGCGATTGAATTATTCGCGACACAAGGCTTTGAAAAAACGTCTATCGCACAGGTGTGTGAAACGGCAAAAGTATCGAAGGGTTTAGTTTTTCATCATTTCAAAAATAAAGATGACCTACTAAGACAGGTGTTTGTTCGCATGGCAGAGATCATTAATGAAGTCGGCGAAAGTGTTGACTTGTCTAGTGAGGGAATGTCGGTAAAAGAGAGGTTTATTAACCTTATTGAGCACATCTTCTTGTCGATGGCCGACCCACAACAAAAACTGTTTTATCAACTTGATTACCAAGTGAAATGTCAGCCGTCGTTAAGGCTGATATTAAAAGACCTGTTGGACGAACGCTACCAACTGATGATGGATTCTTTTGAAGTTATTCTATGTGACATCCCAAATGCCAACAGCATTGTCGACGGCCACATGTTAATCGCCGATATCGATGGTATCGCACTCAATTACTTGTTCTCGGATGGTGATTACCCGTTAGAACAAATTAAAGAGCGCTTCATAGCTAAGTATTTACTGCTGCTGGATTTATAAGTACCTCACTTAAAGCTCAATAGAACGTTGTTGGCTATCTAAAGTAACTCTCTATCTAAAGATATCTATCAGAGAACGCTAGCAACAAATAATTTAAGTTAGGAATTTTTCAAATGAAAACCCCTTATGAAATTCAATACCAAGCTTTCGCCGCTGCAGGCGGGCTTTACGACGAACGCCATGCAAAACTGTACGCAGAGTTTGCCGACGATCTTATTGCCGATGGCAGCTTTTCTATCGTGCATGAAAGCGTAGCACACGCATGCTACACACCAATCACAATAGACGCAGCACCACACCTGAAGTGTTATGTGCTTGCCCCTTTAGCTGTATTGCCAGAATACCAAGGCAAAGGCTACGCGACTCGATTGATGGAAGAAGCCGAGAAGCAACTCGACGCTGACGTTATCTTCGTAATGGGCGACCCTATCCATTACGGAAACCGTTACAACACGCCACATAATGTGCTTCCGCCAGTAAAAACACTTGCACCTCTTGAGTGCTGGTTCGCTAAAGCACTGACCCCTGGCGCACTAGACGGCGTGGGAGAATCTACTTCAACCGTCACTGGCCCTTACGCAAGCGAGCTAATGTGGGGACACCCAAGCGAGCAAGTTTAAGTTAAATCAGATACGAAAAATGGAACGCTTCGGCGTTCCATTTTTTTGGGGGGAATCGAAATGCTTGTCTGATTGGGAATGCTCTCCTTTTCCGCGAACTACAATAGATCGAAGACGCAGATTGGGGGAGAAGTTAGGAGTTTATTTTAGTTAGCTAAGCAGCTTGTTTCGTAAATTACTTATACCCCACCCTAAATTGGGGTTATTACTCTAATGTTTTCGAGAGCTCTCATTTGAACAAATGTGACTTATCCCGATATAGCACAACTAACTACATAAAGGATGGTCACAAACAAATTATGGGCAACAGAAAAATCGCAGTGCTAATTGACTCGGAAAACACTCCAAACTTAAATCAAAACCTGATTATTGAAGAACTATCCTAGCTTTGGGTAAATCATCGTTAAACGTGCGTATGGCGATCTTTCTGCTGAACAACTAAAAACTGAAAGCAACCTCTTAATGACTGAGCTATCCAAGCTAAACAATAATTCGCCTTATTGAAGGTACTGCTGTCCACTTATCCCAATGGTGGTTCTCAGAAGTCAATACTGACAAAAAGAAGTTTGCGTCATTTGTGTGGAACACTACAATGGAATTCTCTCAATAGTTAAGGACTGACGATGAAAGAACTTCGCGATTTAGATTTAAACCTACTGAAACTATTGCAAGCGGTTGTAGAAACACGAAACACACATCAGGCCGCAGACAAACTAGGGATATCACAAACTAGCGTCAGTCGTGGTCTAGCTAAGCTGAGAGAAACGTTTGGCGATCAACTGTTTATACGTAAAGCACATGGAGTAGAACCTTCTGAACTAGCTGAAAAACTGGCAGAAGCGGCCGATGAAATGTTCACACCATTGGTTAAAGTCGTTGAGTCTTATCAAAATTTTGACCCTCAACAGTTCACCGGTGAAGTATCGATAGCAATGAACATTTTCCTGCTAGAGCAATACGGTGATGGTATTTTTAGTGAGCTGCGAAGCGTATTACCTAATGCCAACTTCAAACTGGTTTACTGGCAAGAACAAAGCTTGAGTGACATGCTTAATGGCCAAGTTGACTATATGCTCCACTTCGCCCAATTCCCATTACCACAAGAAATTTATCAACATAAATTGAAAGAAATCAAGCTGAGCCTTATTGCCCGCAAAAACCACCCTGTGCTTAGTAACGGCAGTGCTTGGGAAGATATTCACCACCTTCCTATAACTCGGATACTCGCAGATGGAATTAACTCGAAGCGTGCGCCAGTTGAAGACCTTTATTTAGCGAAAGGCTACAAGGCTAATATTGTGTTATCCACTCATAGTCTTCGAGTTTTACTTAACAAGTTAAAACACTCTGATGCCTTTTCATTCGGCAGTACCTTCATGACAGAAAATGAACCAGAGTTGAGTTGCTATCCTCTTCCTGTTGTCCCTAGAGAGATGAGGTCCATTCAAATTAACGGTGGCTACCTACAATCTAAACGTGGCTTCCCATTGAACCAACTGTTGCACCAAGCGATGCAAAGCTTCTTCGATAAAGTGGTGCAACCAGAGAAGTAACTCTTGAACATCAAGTTACTTCATATCGGTCACTTATTTTGGAGACTTTTGTAAACTAAAACTAATTGATATGCTTATTGAAGAATAAGCCAATCTCTTTGATAGCATCTTCCGATTCAGGCATGTCCGCAACGAGTCCATTCATATAATCACCATGAGACTGACCATCATAAACGTGAAGCTCAGTCTCAACATCAGCGCTGCGCAGTAATCGGTGCATTCGAACCGTATCACTCAGTAATAAATCACGAGTTCCTGAAATAAAAACAGTGGGTGGAAAAGCATCTATATTTGCGTAAATAGGTGAAATTAGTGGGTTATCCAATGCCTCACCATCAGCATATAAATCAAATGTCGCTTGAATTAATCCTTCACGATGACCTAATGAATCTAGCCCCTTCAATGTGTGCCAAGTATCCGATGTTTCTTTCAAATCAACCGCTGGTGTGCCAATAAAAAGGTTCATCGCGGCTTTCCGGGGAAAGCCGCTTTTATCTTCAAGAAGAAGTAGTCTGTATCTCGATACCCATACCCCATTCGCTTGATTAACTTTATCTTGTTGTTTATCCCTTCCAGTGTGCAGGTGTTCAACGGATAACTTGCCGATGCGATAATGCCGTGAAGATAAGGACTCAGTTTTCGTGCGAACTCTTTCAATGGCTTAATTCCACTCTCTTGCACTTGTTCCCACCACGTGTCCCAGAGCCCCTTCGCGTGCCCTTCGGATTCACAATACCAAAGCTCTTTGAGTTGGGCTCCGAGTATATAAGTGGTCATTAAGTCCTTATTGATATTCAATATTTCAGTAAGATAGCTATCTTGACGTGTATTTAAGTTGCCTCTATTTTTCAGCAGTACCCACCGTGAGCGCTTCACCCATTGCCTCGCTTTTTTATCTTGCTTGAGTTTGTTGGCTTGGTCGACTCTGACTCTATCCATCACCTCGCGACCGAACTTAGCAACAACATGGAATAAGTCGTAAACGATTTTTGCGTTCGGGCAGTGCGCTTGAACTTCAAGGTCAAAAGCCGTATTCATGTCCATCGCTACTGCTTCGATATTTACCCCATTCTCGCCTAGCTGCTCGAAGAACGGCCGTATGTCCTTGCGGCTGCGGCCTAATCCAACCCAAATGACTTGATGAGTCTTCGCATCAGCGATGACGGTGGCATATCGATGCCCTTTAAAGATGGCGAACTCATCCATCACGAGCTGCTTTAGCTCACCCCATTTCACTGGCGGCACCACTTGTCGAAGTCGGCGTTTATCTATTTCTTTAATGGTGTGCCAATGAACGCCCGTAATTTGGGATATATGCTTAATGAGAAGCAGGGGTAGCAGTTGTTCTATATAGCTTTTTAGGCGCTTTGTTATACGAGCATAAGGCTCTAACCAAGAGAGAGATTCTGTTTTTATGCCGCAGTCACGACACTTAATCCTTCGAGTTTGAACGGAAAGTTCAACAGGCACACCGAGCAACATGGCATCCTTTACGTGACGCCATTGATACTCATGGATAGCCTCGGCCTCAAGACCACAAAGGCATTTAGCCTCAGAGCTAGGTTTAAGAGTCAGGGTAATAAGTGATGCTGTCTGGAGAGACTTTACTATTTGAAAGCCTTCCCAGAATGAAGATAGGAAAGTATGATTCGGCATAGAAACGGTAGTTTGTGTATGATTTTTGTTTGGCGACTAAACCATATCACTTACTACCGTTTTTGTTTTTAGTTCCCGCTAATCCGCGATGAACCAATAAAAAGCGCTCCCGGAGCCGGTAAATCCATATCTTGTATTTTTAGTGTCGTTGCCAACGTTAAATTACCGCCCGCAGATGTGCCAAAAATAGCGGTCGATTCTGCTGTTTGAGTTTTCATTAGCTCTTTCCAAACAGCAACGGCATCATCAATTGCAGCTGGAAATGGATGTAATGGTGGCTGACGATAATCAACTGAAATCACTTTTGCCCCTAACCCATTCGCGACCCAAATTGCCTCTCGAAGTGCCGATTCACCCCCACCAAAAACAAACGCGCCACCATGAATATGAACTAGCCACTTATCTTTATATTCAGATGAGACTATTTTGGGCGTGACAAAAAAGGTATCTACTCCTGCAAATTTTTTTGCTTCATACGTTACTTCAAAACGTTCCGCTACTGATTTCGCGAGTTCAACTCCGGGTGCATCAAACATAGACTGAAATTCAAGCCACTCCTCTGTACTTTCAGGGACAGGAATCTCTGGAATGCTGCCTCTACCTTCGATCATTTCAGCAAACGTTGTCGATATCCCCACAGGCGTTGGAATCGTGCGCTCAGCCAAGTTGATATCAGCGATTACCGAGGTACTTGAAAGACTAAGTACAAGCGCAGAGACAAGAGTAGTAGGAATTAAATTAGTCGGTATACATTTGCGTAATGTTTTCATTGTGACTCCAAAGGCAATTTATGAACTGCGGTTTGCAGTTTGTTAACGCCATTATTGAAATCAATGAACTTAAAATCGACGAATTAGAGAAATTCAGAATTGGGGCAACAATTGAAGCATTTATGAATTTCTCTAATTCATATTCAACCTCTTCCCACAACCATAAGCTATGAGCAAATCACTACCTTATGGAGGACGTAGTGAACATTCGCGAACCGACAAAGTCACTAGGACCTTACGATGTTGGCCTCAACGAGAAGCTCAAATGTATAAGATTTTAAAACAAGAGAAAACGCTGCTCCTTGGTATTTTGACTGTAATATTCTTCAAGACTTTAGGTGAAAGCATGCTGACCTCAAGTCTCTCAATCTTCTCTTATGTCATCACTACAGCGGTACTCTTTTATGTCGCAATGACCGCAATTTTCGCGGTGGTTCGCCACTCAGATTCTTTAGCCATCAAATTAGGGGACCCATTTGGTACTCTTATCCTCACGTTAGCGGTCATCTCATTAGAAGTGATTATGATCTCTTCTGTTATGCTGACTGGCGATCCGAATCCAGTCCTTGCCCGGGATACGATGTTCGCTGTGATCATGGCGGTATTGAATGGCTTTGTCGGTATTACCTTATTAGTTGGTGGGATGAAGTATCACACCCAGTCCTACAATTTGGATGGCATTAAAGCGTATCTAGTTGCCATTATTCCTCTTGCGATGCTTTGTCTGATCTTGCCAAACTTTACCAGCAGTAGTGACAACGGGAACATGTCATTGAGCTTAATGGGCACATTGGTTCTCGCCTCGATTGCGTTATATGGCGTATTTCTGTTCGTACAAACACGTAGCCATACACACTTCTTCATTGATGCCGACAATAAAAGTGAACACGACCACCACGGCCCGGTAAGCAGCAATTTATTTCATACTTTGATGTTAATTAGCTACTTGCTCATCGTGATACTTCTGGCAAAAGGCTTAGCGATTCCAATTAACGACAGCATTAGCGTGATGGGTGCTCCAGCAGCCCTTGGCGGCCTTATTGTTGCCCTTATTATTCTCGCGCCAGAAGCCGTTGGTGCCGTCAAAGCAGCCCTAACAAATCAACTGCAGCGAGCCATCAACCTGTTTTTCGGCTCGGTATTAGCAACGATAGCATTGACCGTACCAGCTGTTTTACTCATCTCTGGCGTAATGGACCAGCCCTTGAGATTAGGCTTAGAACCCGCAGAAATGGTGTTACTGGCTGCAACGCTTCTTATGACCAGCGTTAGCTTTAGCAGCGGCAGAACCAACTCACTGAATGGTGCGACCCACCTTGTCCTCTTCTTCGCTTATTTAATTTTGATGTTCGACTAACACGAAGCACAACAGCCAGATCATTCGATCTGGCTGTTACGTCGTTTGATACCATTAAGGAAAGAGTATGAATGAAATATTATCCGCCATTTGGATACAAGATTTTGACACGCTACTTGAGATCAACTCACTCCATATCTTGCTGCTACTGCTTGCGGTTGTGTTATTTCTAGAGTCGAGTTTTGTGTTTTTGCCTCTCCCTGGGGATGGACTGGTCTTGTTTGTAGGTGGACTAGTTGGATTAGGTGCTGTGGATTTTTATACCGCCCTGACTGCTCTCAGCTTATCGGCTTGTTTAGGTACCATTATCGGTTATCTACAAGGACGCTGGTTAGAAGGTTCACGTTTCATGAACAAAATTGAAGTCGTACTGCCTGACGATTCATTACCTAGAGCAAGGCGCCTTCTCAATAAATTCGGGTTCCTATCATTGTTCGTGTCCCGCTTTATTCCTTTCGTTCGAGTTCTAACCCCGATGCTGATGGGCATTGCACACCTGAGCTTTATCCGCACTGTCATGATCAGCATGACCAGTTCCATCGTGTGGGTGTTAACCCTGCTTTATGCAGGAAAGTCCATTATGCGTCACCCGTTTCTACATCAACATCAAGAACTCATCACCAAGTGGTTTCTCTTCACCAGCTTAATGCTGATGGCAATTGCTTTTATCACCTTGTTTATCCGAATCATTCGCAAACGTAATCACATTGCAGTGTAGCCCATTATTATGACCTTAATAACCGTTCCATTACCTAACACTGACGCCGAGCTGCTGTACTCCGAGTTAATTTCAGCAATGCAGTCCGGGACTAGTGATGGCATTATCAAACAAATAGAAAGTGCTAACCTGACCGATCTTCCATTCGTGATTAGAAAATTCACCAACGCACAGTGTGAGCAGTTTTGGGTGTTGCTTTGTACTCAGCAGCCTAATCTGGCTGCTGACTTTCTGGATTACCTAACAGAGCCAGAGCGTGCACTCTTATTTTCAAACCTTCCTATCGACAGTGCGAAAGACATTCTTTTACATATGCGTTCAGACGTTCGCCGCTCTCTATTACGTAGCCTACCTAAACCACTTCACAAAGCCCTTGAATCCTCACTACCCGAAACTTGGGAAAACGAAGAAAAATCCGCGATGTCTTTTCCTAATGGTTCCGTTGGGCGAATTTGCAAGAATGAGATAATCAAACTAGAAAGCTGGGCAACCATTTCAGACTTAGAGACCGTCTTGCGTGAAGGCGAGCAAAGCTCTGAACGAATTGAATGGCGCTACATTTATTTACACGACAAACGCGGTAACTACTTAGGTACGGTCAAAACTAGAGAACTGTTTCTCGCTCAATCTTGGGATAGATTGCTCGATCATATTGATACAAGTGTCCCCACCGTACCTGCAGATTTTGATCTCCAATCATTAAAAAGTGTGCTCGACTCTACCTCACACTCTACCGTTCCTGTTATCAACGAACATGGCTTTCAAATTGGTATCGTTGGTCACACCCAGTTAAACCAGGCGTTATATGAGAAATCCGAACAACAACAACGTGAAGCCAGCGGTATATTTGGCGGTGACGAGTTTCGTACTATGCCGCTATTACAACGTAATATCCGACGCCTCACATTTTTGTTGCCATCGGTAATCTTGAGCTATGCCGCGGTATCGATCATCGCTTCCTTTGAACATATTATCGAACAAGTTGCCGTATTAGCTGCCGTTTTACCCTTAGTGGCTAACTTATCCGGGGCCGCGGGCAACCAATCCGTTGCTGTTTCTATTCGAGAATTATCAACAAAGCATATTTCCGCTAAAGACTGGTTGTTTGTCGTCGCCAAAGAGTTACCGATTGGCGCTATCAATGGTCTTGCAATTGGTTTGGTTATTGCCCTACTCATGTTGTTCACCCATGGTCAGCAAAGTCATTTATTACCGGTGTTAGTCGCGGCTGCCTACACGATATCGTCCACTTGTGCAGTCATGATCGGTGGCGCTTTGCCCCTAATTCTCAAGCGCGTAAACCTCGACCCAGCCATGTTATCTAGCCCACTGCTCACTACATTAACCGATGCGATTTCATTCTTTAGTGTTCTATATCTTGCACAGTTAATGCTTCTTTAACTTAGTTAACTAGTCAATCATTTATCTAGCCAATCATTTCAGTTAGTCAGCCATTTAGTCATTAATTTGATTCGAGATTAAGCGACACCTAATAATTTAACCACTACCCAATGACACAAAAATCCACCTACATTTAAAGGAAACTGTATGCACATAGAAACGTTATTCACCTATTTAACTCTAACTGTTCTCGGCTTGTTGCCAATGATGAACCCACCAGCCGCTGCCACCGTTCTTCTTGGTTTAAGTAAGGGCCGAGACAAGAGTTATATCGTTTCACAAGCGAAAACCGTTGGGCTTTACCTATTCATCGCCATGTGCATCACCTTTTTTATTGGTGCTTCTGTTTTGGAGCTGTTTAGTATTTCCATTCCGAGCTTACGTTTGGGTGGCGGGATCATCATTTGTGCGATTGGCTTTAACATGCTGTTTCCAAAACCAGAAAGTATGGATGGCAGTGTCGGGCAAGATTCGATTGCTTTAGTGCCCCTTACAATTCCATCACTGTGCGGCCCCGGAACAATGGCATTGATTATTAGCCTTGCTGCTGAAATCGCATCTAGTGAAGAAGAGTTAGAAAAGATAAGTATTTATACAGGAGTCATTGGCGGATTTGGTGTCGTGAGCTTAGTCGCCGCTTTTATTCTGAGTATGGCTTACCCGTTACTTAAAGCTTTGGGTCAAAATGGTATTAACGCGTTTACCCGAATAATGGGTTTTCTGCTTATCTGTATGGGTGTGCAGTTCTTTACTATCGGTATTACAGAAATCGTACAAGATATCGGCGCATTGCTGTAATTTTTCGTATCAAACCCCGCACTGTAGATTGCTTATTGTGTGGGTTTTTCTGTTTAAACAACGGCACCCAGTTTCCACTCCAACAGCCCACAATACTATCCCCCTCAAAATACCCACTCTAACTTTAATCGCTCGACTTGCTCTACGTTCTTCTATGTAAATGCTCCTCTGAACCAGTAAACATTGAACCAGTATATATTGACGGCCCAGTAAACATTGGTGCCTTTAACGAACATCTTCCCGAGTTTTCATCACAGAGATTCGATAGCAATGTATGGACGTTTTAAGGTGGTCACACTGGTGGCTTTCTAGCTGAATAGTACTGTTATATACATTGATAACAGCACGTATCTTTCTGCAAATTTGAGTACTAAATCGTTCACTTCCTCCAGGCTAATACGAACAAAAAAGCTGATACCAACATTATTGGTATCAGCTTAATCCTATACACTTCTGGACGTTCTTTCTTACCCTAATGAAAGGTATTGAACATTGAGACGTTAACGATAGCTTACTCGGTACAGCAAGGCATAAATCACAGGCAATACCACTAAAGTTAGTAGTGTAGCAAACCCAAGTCCGAATATGATGGTCACCGCCATCGACTGGAAGAAGGCATCAAACACCAGCGGGATCATACCTAACATGGTAGTAATTGCCGCCATGCACACAGGTCGAACACGACTCACACTCGCATCTACAATCGCACGGTTAAGGTTTGAACCTTGGTCGGTTTCGATATTGATTTGCTCCACCAACACAATACCATTCTTCACAATCATACCTGATAAGCTCAATAGCCCTAGCAATGCTGTGAACGAGAACGGAATATTCATTAATAGTAAGCCCGCACTCACACCAATTAATGCCAGTGGTACCGTCAACCAAATAGCCAAAGACTGACGAATGGTGTTGAATAACAATACCGTAATCAAGAACATGATCAGGTATCCCATTGGCAATGAACCCATTAGGTTGTTGGTCGCCTTTTGCTGACTTTCATATTCCCCCCCCCACTCAAAATGATAGCCTTGAGGGAGTTCAATTGCTTCGATTTTAGGGGCGACCAAACGGCGCAAAGATTCAGCCGTATCATCACCAAATGGCGTCACATCGGCCATAACGGAAATCACGCGTTTAAAATTACGACGAACAATTAAAGAGTCTTCCGTCGTCAAATTAAAGTCGGAAACGACCTGTGTTATTGGGATATAACGGCTTTGGTCTTGGCTCCACACTTGTAACTCAGGTAATCTATCGATATCAAAACGTTCTTCATCTGGCGCGCGCATGACAATCGGCATGATATGACTGCCATCTCTGAACAAGCCAATCTGCTCACCGTTTAAATTGCGTAACAAGGTTCTATCAAGATCACTCTTTGTTATACCTACTCGCCTTGCTGCTGCACCATCAAGTTGTGGTTCAAGTACTTGAGTTTTTTCTCGCCACGAGTGACGAACTGCGGTTGCTTTTGGCTCATTACGCATGATCTCATTCGCTTGAGCAGCAAGTTGTCTCAACACTTGTGGATCCGCACCATAAAAGCGCGCTTCTACTTTAGCGGCAGGTGCAGGGCCCAAATCCATTAACTTAAACTTAAAATCAATATCCGGATGCAGACTTTCAAGCCTTGCTTTCATCTGGGGTAACATCGTTTCGATCGCGGCTAAGTCTTTCGCTTCAACAATCAATTGCCCGTAACTGCTGTATGATTTTTCAGGTGCATAAGTCAGAATAAATCGCTGAGCACCCGCACCTACGACAGTTGTGACATTATGAACGTCATTAAACCCGCTCACGGTACGTTCGATCTGCTCTAGGCGTTGTTCTGTTTCACGAACGTCTGTGCCTTGTTGCAGCCATACATCCACATAGAAAATTGGCGTGTTCGATGGCGGGAAAAAGGCCTGTTTTACAGAGCCAAACCCGATCACAGCAGAAATAAGCAAGACCAGTGTGATGACCATAGTCGCGACGCGGTTTTTTAGTGCGGTATTAAGAACCGTGCGATACAGGGTAAATATCACCCCTCGATAAGGATCGATATGCTCTGATTCACCTTTGGCTATTTCTTCTTTAAACATCAGTTCGCAGAAGAACGGCGTTAACGTGATAGCAAGCACCCAACTTAGTAATAAAGAAATCGCTAATACTTGGAATAAAGACCCTAAGAAATCCCCCGTTGCGTCGGCAGACAAACCAATCGGGGCAAATGCAATAATACCAATCAGTGTTGCACCAAGCAGGGGCCACTGGGTCTGTTTAACAACGGATTCAATGGCTTTACGTTTGGTCAATCCACGCTTCAGGCCGATTAAGACACCTTCAGTTATCACTATCGCATTATCAACCAGCATTCCCAGTGCAATGATCAAAGCACCAAGTGAAATAATTTGAATCTCAACGCCTAGAATACTCATTCCAATGAAGGTGCCGAGGATAGTCAGTAATAAAATAGCCCCCATTAAAATGCCTGAACGCAAACCCATTGCAAATAACAGCACGACAATAACAATCAATACCGCTTCGACTAGGCTCATCACAAAGTCAGACACCGATTTATCAACCGCATCGCCTTGGTCGTACACTTTGTTTAATTCAATGCCAATTGGGCGAGCAAAATCGAGTTCTGCCAATTTATTACTGACACGTTCACTAACATCAACCACATTGACGCTGTTCGCAAACGAGATCCCAAGAGAAATTGCTTGTTCACCATTGTTACGATACAAGGTATAAGCTTTATCTTGAAACTGACGGCTTACTTCTGCGATATCACCTAATTGGATCAGGTCATTGCTTCCCGGCGGGCTAAATTTAAATGATTTTAACGCTTCAATTTCATTAAACTCACCAGAGGAATGGATTCGGATCGATTGTCCATCAAGTAGTAAATCACCACCATTGGACACCATGTTCTGATTTTGAATCAAACGAGAAAGCCAAGCAGGGTCAAGGTTCAACGTATTAAGATCTTGCTGAGCAATCTCAATCACAATGTGTTCAGAGACTAGCCCGGCCAAGTTAACTTTCTTTACCCCTTTAATGGCAAGAAGCTCACGCTGAAGGTATTCACCGTAATTTTGTAGTTCGCGATAAGTGTATTCATTACTCGTAATGTTGTAGAGAATGCCATACACATCGCTAAAATCATCAATGACTTGCGATGGATTCACTCCCGGTGGCATTCTAGGCTGAATATCATTCACCTTGCGGCGCAATTCATCCCATACCTGCGGTTGTTGTTCTGCTTGTATGGTCTCTTTTAATATCACCGCAATCTGAGACAGCCCAGCACTGGTAAAAGATTCGACATCTCTAACATATTCAAGCTGAGAAATCGCACGCTCAAGCGGTAAGGTGACCTCCTCCTCAACTTGCATTGCAGAGGCACCAGGGTACGTGGTGTTAACCATAGCTTGTGGAATAGGGAATGCTGGAAATTCCAATTGCCCTAAACCACGAAACGAAAGCACACCGCCCACCAATAAAATGGCAACGACGAGCCAGCTTATGACTTTGTTTTTAATTGCGTAATTAGTTAGGTTCATTATAAACCTCGCTCGCGAACGATGGGCGTAACTCTCATGCCCTCTGACAATTGACTGACACCAGCACTCACCACATAGCTATTCTGAGAGAGCTCTCCAGAAACAATAGCACCACGTGCCGACACTCCTTGAATGGTGATATCTAACGGAGAAACGTGTCCGTTCTGAAATACCCAGACTTGAGGTTGACCAATCAGGTCATTGTCTAAAATGGCGCTAGCAGGAACGACAAAACGTTGAGCACCTTGCTTATCTGCAATGATTTTATCGATATCAAGGTGTAGCGTTGCTCCCATACCTGGATACACAGTATGGTTATCTTTTGGCGCGACCAGAGTAAAGGTCACTTCATAGCTTTGTGTTCCTGCTGTTGCTTGCGTTTTATGCTGTTTATAAGTCACAGGGTAGGAAATCGATGAGCCATTAAAGGTCGCTAAGGGCTGATAAGATGGGTCAATTCTCTTAGCATCCATCTGGCTAAGTACGTTTTCAGGTAACTGGATCGTGACATCTATCATTTCATGATCTTGTAAAAGGACGATACCTTGGTGAGCTTGCACTTGTTGATGGTTTTCAATGTGAGTCGTTGCAATTCGACCACTGTAAGGCGCAGTAATGACGGTATCTTTCAACCTGTCTTGTGCAAGCTGTAAAGCTCCCTGTGCAACTTGAAGACGAGCTTGAATGCCATCAAACTCCGCTTGAGCCAATAGATTCTTTTTCATCATTTGGGTCGCTCGATCTAATTCTCTTTTGACTAAATCAAACTCCGATTTTTTCAATGTGATTTCAGTTTTAAAATCTCGCTGATCAAGTCGAGCAATGACTTCGCCTTTTGTCACTCTTTGCGATGGCTTTAAGTTAAATTCAACGACTTCACCACCCACTCTAAAAGCGAGCTCGACTTCCTTCGACGCAGAAACTTGAGCAGGAAAACGTCTTATTTCTTGATGACCCACGGCTTGGACTTCAGTCAAACGGACAGGGCGAGGCGTATCACCAATCAGTGGTGAGTCTTCGGTCGAACACCCCATCGACATAAGTAAAACAGAAAAAGAAAGAAGTATGCGTGAAGAACGAATACGAGGCATGGATATCTCCAAAGTAGCTTAAATATTTTGACGCTACTTTGGAGTAAATAGAAGGCAAACACGATGAATTAGAGAAATTCAAATTAGCGATGATCACCTTAGGGTAAAGCTTTCTGTTTTAACCATTTCCATTTGCGCGAACCGATGAACTTTTCGCAGGGTACATAATGCTGTCTTTGATTCCATCTTTAAATTCATAACTAAAGTCAGGGAATGGGTAGTTATTGTTATCCTGCCACTGCTTAACTGTTTCGGTCGCTTTCTCTTTGAGTTCATCCTCAATAGGGTTAAGTGCTTGCGCAAGTTGGTATTGATTAGAGAATGCCAACTGGGCACCTACCGCTTCAACTTGCTGCATCACCGAAAACATCACATCCTCTTGCACAGCAAGAAACTCTTCATGGTCTTTGCATATAATATAAGCGAGTATATCGATGTGTATCGCAAACTCACCAACGCCCACAAACCTTGCTCTCACCGGATCTTCATCCAGTTTAGGATGTTGTAACAACAGTCGCCTAATACCAACAACCAGGAGTTTGAGTTGGTCTTGAGTCAGCTCTGGCCGCAACCTCAAGCGGTGGCTCATTCTACGCTTATCACGACGCTCTAGATTATCAATTTCCATGTTGGCAAACTCGGAATTAGGAATAGTAATTAATGAACGTTCTAGCGTTCTAATTCTCGTAGACCGTAACCCTATGCTCTCAATCGTCCCTAGATTGTCGCCATAACGACAAAGTTCCCCAATTTTAATTCCACCATCAGCATACAAAGTCAGACCATTAATCACATTTTCCAGTACAGGACGAATGGCGAGTGCTACCGCCAAACCACCAACCCCTAAACCCGTCACGATCGGGGAGATAGAGAAGCCCATAAAATCGACCACATAAATGCCCAAGATGGCAATCGTGAGGCCACCAAAAATACGCGCGAGTACCGTAATTAAAGAGGAGTCAACATACTTACCTTCGTGTTTATTAAATACATACAGCTCAGCAAAGTAATTGAATATGGTCATGATCAACCACGCAACGAAGAAAAACTGGCCAATCAAAAAAGAGGTAGACAAAAACTGGTAGATACCTCCAGTGATCCATATTCCGTCATCAATCACTTTTCGGGTAATAAACAGGATAAAGACAACCCCAACCAAAGATAACTGGCGGCCAACTTGCCATTTCAGTCCATTTCGATACCAATGTAAGTTCCAACGTTCGCCAAGCGAGAAGCTTAACTTAATCATAAATCGACATAACAAAAAGACGCTCACTAAAGCGAACCACTGCCAAAGAGGAATCGATGCGTATAAGGTATTAAAGCTTTCTGGTAAAGATTTAATCAATGATATTGAAAATAGCGGGCCTGGGAGAATTAAAAACTCATGGTACAAATCAACGTCATGTTCACTTTTCTCCGTAGACGCTGAGATCAGGCGATACCATTTCGATAAGCTATTAATGGAAGTGGTCGTAAATAGATATTGGCCAACCTTCTCACCATTCGTCTGCCTAGCGATCAAAATATCTGTATTAGCAAGGCGCCATTGGTGACCAGTGTCACCCGTTGGTGATGCCATTTCTGAAGGATGTAATTGAACGTCTTGTCCTAACCTATTTAGAATTTCGTGCAGCAAAATGATTCTTTCCATCACGACCACGGTTCGACTCCGATTGGGAAGGTTCGACAGATCCATGGTACGCGTTACTTGGGCATAAGCATGTTGGGCTTCAGGTAAATCGAGCTGCTCAAGCTGCCAATAATGGATCACGTGCTCAGAATACTTAATAAAACCAGATAGAGTGCTATTGGGCGTTGAGGTATCCACAAAACTGGGCTTGTCTTGTCCGTGAGCGAATGAACTAAACCAAACAATTTGGATTGAAAAGAAAAGTGTTAAAAGTCGAGCGACCATAATTGACCTTTGATTTAGTAGAGAGCCCCTCTCAGAGGGAATACTATTATTACTATCAATATGATTAGTAAGAATAAAAATTGAAATGAATTAAGAATGGTTAATTATAAATTCGAGCGATAATGAATTTCTCTAATTCATGTGCTTCGTGAAGTAGTTATGCGATAAATAATCATCAATAATCGATGGAGATAAATCATGAAATACTTCCCACTTATTGCCGTTATTCTTGGTTACTTGATTTTTATGTCATTTCTAACATTACGAATATCATCATAAATATATTTTATCTTTAACTATCGCATAGCGAATTACTTCACTATGCGATTACACTTCCCTTTGCGATTAAACTTATCTATGAAGATCATTTTCTTTAACCCATCCCTCCTATCAAAGACAAAAAACCACACATAACAATTACATAAGAAGATAAACCAAAATAAATGTATTTAAAGGGAACTTTCCCATAAAGAATCAATGGCTGAGCAGTTATATTTACCATATATGGTTACACCTATCACTTAACATTTAACATTTAACATTTAATCAAACGTTACGCTTAGCTAATAATCAATTGAACTATCATTTGTTAGCTACTGGTTATTAGTTATTGTCAATAAAATAAAGACATTATTCATTAAGTAACTGTACACTCCAAAATTAGGGTAAATACAGTCACTTAACAAAGGGGGATATTGTGGGTTAAAAGCTCATGTTGTAACTGATACCAGTATGGTGATCATTGTTTTCATCGTAACGATATGTCGCTTCAACAAACTGATTTGGCGCTAATTTGAAACCTAAATTGGTTTCAATAGATAAATCACGGTAACTCTCTTTACCGCCGACTTTCTGTTTTTGATCGTTAAAGCTATAAGTGTATTCTGGTGTAACATCAAGCCAAACTTGACTAGTGAATGCGTAGGTCATCGTCAGTGCCGCATTAGCTAAATAACTTGTGTTTGTCGATAAGTCATTGGTATTAAAGCCTAGCCCCATTAATGGAGAAAGGCTGAGGTTAGAGTTAATAGAGGTTGTTTTTATGGCATTAAAAAACACCGTATGTGAGTTTTTACTTGTATCCTTGTAATCGGTGTCCCATAGGTAATCCAACTGAAGAGCGGCATCGCTATCACTATTCGCTAATGTCGCAATAAAATTATGTTGGTAGAAATCGTTAGAACCAATGTATTCAAACATGGTTGAACCATTGTTTAGCTCCTGGCTTGCAGCAATGCCAGCTGTAAAACCATCACTATCATAACCTAGATTCGCATAAGAATAAGTCGACACTGGGTTTGAAAAGTCGATGTTCTGGTTTGCGTTCGCAACAGCAGAAAGAGTTAAAGGTAAAATAGCAGAGATAGTTAATACAATTTTGTTCATAATGTGTTCCTCAATATTTAATGTCGAGTAAATTGTACCTAACCAACTATTGTTTACGACGAATTACAGAAATTCAAAATAGAGCTCACTGTAAATTATTAATAAACATACATTCATTCGATAAAATGAGCACACTACTATTTTAAATTTTCAATAACATCCCAAATAGTCACCAATAGGAAATCTAAAATCTAAAATCTAAAATCTAAAATCTAAAATCTAAAAGCATATTTGGTACATTAGACGAAAGATGATGAATAATTCCTTTGGCACAAAAAAGGCTCCAATATAGGAGCCATAAGTTTTCAATTAGCTATTAGCTATAAACGGTGGACTATTCACTATGAATAGGATTACCGCCTTCATCTAACAAAGGAGCTTTGGGCTTATAATGCTCAGAAGACAAGCCGATCCTTTCCGGTATTGCTGTACCGATCACTAATGAAGACCAAGTGCCCACAATAATCCCAGCAAACAATGCAAACGCAAATCCACTTAATGTACCGCCTGCGATAAGGCCAATACTGCTTACCGTCAACAACGTCGTTCCTGAGGTCACCAGAGTCCTAAATAATGACGCTCGTATCGCTTGATCCGTAGATTCACTGGTACTCTGATCCGGTCTGCGAGTCAGGTACTCACGAATTCGGTCTCCGATCACAATAGAGTCATTGAGCGAGTAACCGACCACAGCAAGCAACGCAGCAAGAGCGGTGAGATTAAATTCAATCGAAAACACCACAAACAATGCTAGAACCACCAGCACATCATGCAGTAGAGCAACAATCGCACCCAGAGCTAATCGCCATTCAAAACGCACAGTTAAGTAAAACATAATGGCGATAGACGCAACAATCAGGGCTAAACCACCTTGCTCAAATAATTGCTCACCCACCTGCGCGCCAACAACTGAGCTCGACACTAGATTAAGCGGATGGCCTAGCTCCAACTCTACAGCTCTTAACCACTGCAACAACTCCAATTCACCCGTTCCGCCAATAGGAAACTGTAACTGCCAAGTTTGGTAGGTAACATCGGGCACTAGATTGGGTAATTCATCAAATACCGTATTCAAGGCTGACTGCATCGCTTCCAAGCTCACCGGGGCATCAGCATTGACGACATGGGAAATACCACCGGTAAACTCAAGCCCAAGCGTGAAACCTTTGGTCGATATCAGGACAATTGATATAAACATCAACCCTAGTGAAACTAACAAACCGTTCCACCTTACTTTTGACCACTGAATATCAGCGACTTGTTGGTTAAGCTTTGTCATTGTCATGCCCCCAAAGTTTTGTCATCCACATTTGGCTATAGAGTAATCCCGTAAACATACTGGTTAACAGTCCAATCCCGAGCGTTATTGCAAAGCCCTTAACCGCACCATAGCCAATCGCAAACAAAATAATCGCAGTGATCAACGACGTCAGGTTTGCATCGATAATCGTACTTCTTGCCTCTTTGTAGCCTCTTGGTATCGCGCTCGCTAGCGACCTTCCTGAACGCATTTCTTCTTTGATTCGTTCAAACACCAGAACGTTAGTATCAACCGCCATGCCCATGGTGAGTACAAGGCCCGCAATACCCGGCAAAGTAAGCGTTGCTCCCGGTATCAATGATAAGAAACCCACAATCATGACAATGTTGGTGATAAGCGCGGCACAAGCTATAACACCCAACTTTCGGTACAAAACCAGCATCGACACAAATGTCAGAGCTAAACCTACCATCACCGCGAGCAAACCCTTTTGGATATTTTCTTCACCTAGGCTTGGACCAATCACTTGCTCATCAATAATGGTCACAGGTACGGTCAATGACCCAGAGCGTAGAATTAGCGCAAGGTCTTGTGCATCGGAAATTTGCCCGATACCCGTTATTCTAAAACGACTTCCTAATTGGCTTTGGATCGTAGCAACGTTGATCACTTCATGGCGTTGAACAAGTTGGTTGTTATGATCTTGATGATATTCGCTGTATAAGGTCGCCATAGGTTTACCGATGTTACTACGTGAGAAGTCAGACATTTTGCTGCCTCCCGCACTGCTCAACACTAGGTTCACTTCAGGTTGTCCAAACTCGCCAACCGATGCGGATGCACCAATAATGTACTCTCCCGTTAACACCGGTTGTCTAGACAAGCGTACAGATTCCCCATCACGCGTAGTATGAGTCTGTGCAGCTTGGCTTGAATCAACAACCGTATGAAAAGAGATCGTCGCCGTCGCACCAATAACACGCTTCGCTACTTGAGGATCTTGAACGCCCGGAAGCTCTATCAATATACGGTCAGCCCCCTGACGCTGGGTGACGGCCTCAGTAATACCTAAACTTTCAATACGCTGGCGCATAATATTTAGGGTTTGCTGCATAGCGAGGCTTGCCTGCTCTTCTTTAATGCTTTCATCAAGCGAAAAACGTAATACGTTGTCGTTTACACTGATTTTCCATTCAGAAAACTGTGAACGCATGTGGTCGGTTACGTTTTGAATACTGTTTGAATCACGACTACTTAAATTAGTAATAATGACCGAGAATCCATTGTTGTCTATGTCAGCAATTCGACTGCGTATCCCTTCTGCACGAGCCACGTGGCGAGCATTCGTCGATGTCGCTTCTACCAAACTTCTCACGCTATCATCTATTTCAACTTGCAGCATGAACTGCACGCCACCACGAAGATCTAATCCAAGGTTAATGGGTGTTAGCCCTACCTGGCTAAATAGCTGAGGTGCTGCACTGACGAATGAAAAATGAGAATGAGCTAACGGAAACGCCAATGACAATACCTGTTGCGCTTCTCGCTGTTCTTTTTTACTTTCAAAGATTAATGTAGTTTCGTCTTGTTGATTCTCAATACCTAGCGGAGTTATCTGATTTTTAACTAATGTGCTTAACAAAGGCTCAATGGGTAATGAACTATCAGCGTGATTAAGGACCAATGCAGGCTTTTCGCCAAAAAAACTCGGTATAGCGCTAATCAATAAGAGAATTAGCAGGAAATAGGCAAATATTTTTTTCATGTTATCTACCCTATAAGTACACATACTTCACGAGATAAAAGCTACCTTCTGGGGCTTGTAACCAGTTAGTAGCGTTCACATCACCAGGTCGGTACTTCGAGATTTTGATAAGTAAGCTACCATCGAGTTCTCGATGAAAATTCATATTGTCGATATTAGTAATCAATTGCTGACCACCAGCTGCTATCTCGTCACTTTGTCCGTCAATAATAACAATCGACCACAAATCGCTTTCGGCTTCTGCCTTTGTAATTCGATACGTCAGAGATTGATTATTACTGATTTGTTTGACATCACTCGTCGCTTCAATTTGAGGTTCACTGTCATAAATGAGCTTGGCTATTGCAGACACATCCTCCAACATCGAGCTCGAAGACCATGCAAAACTTGAGAAAAAACCGTTTACAAGAAGAGAGAATAACAAAAGATATTTATTGATATTTTTCATTGGGTTGACAACTGTTAATTGATGCTACTTAGATTCTTTTTTGAACCTATCTCCTTTGCTGCATTAGGTTTTCTTTCCTAGAAAACCATGAATGCAGAGATCATAAATAACCAACAGTGTCCTGAATATGGTTTACAGAAATTCAAATATGACTTGAGAGATTCACATTTGAATTTCTCTAATTCTTTGAGTCTTTAAGTGAAGTTAAGCAAACTCAATTCAAACGACATTGAGTTAAAAATTAACGTCTAATGCCAACTCAACATTTTCATTTTGGCTGATTATTTAAATCCCGAGGAATCGATAACATGAAATTCAATATTATTTATCTCAATGATCGACGCTATAAGATCTACGATATCGGAGAGGGCCAAAGTGTGATGTTTATTTTCCACAGAGAGAAAAGCATGGCCGATTTAGAAGATATTGTAAGATTGAAGCTAAAAAAGCATCAACGAGTGATCATTGTCGATCTCAGTGATGATTTCCCTAGTGATATTTCAAAAGTGACTGAGGAAAGTTGCCAAGCATTGATTGAAGATCTTCACCTACTTGCAGATATTTACTGGCTTGACGACGTAGCAGTAGAAAGCGATTACATTAACAAACCAATGATCGCAACGTTGTCGACCCTGTTAGGTAACAGGTGCGTTGCTTTGACTACGGTATAGTTGTGTCGATGAGGGGGCTTGTCATGTTAACCATTAATGCTTGCACTATAATCACGCCTTAATGAATCTAGGATCACTGATATTTTGGATTTATGAAGAAACTATCTTATCCAACAGTGGCAACAAGCTAAGCACAGTAACCGAGGAGAGTTGAGGTATAATTCAACCTTAAGTCAATACCGAAAGGGGTCTTCAGTACACTCTGTAAGAGAGCCTTATTGTGGAGTAAAACAGTGATTCCTGTTTTAAGTAATTAGGTCTCTTCATACCGTTCCGTACCATCAATATTGAACACTAAATTGAGTGATTTTCCATATCTGTAGTTATCCATGAGTTGCTAATTTAGTAAAACTACTGAAACGTTTTTGTCCAAATCCCATTTAGACACCCAAACAAAAAAGGGATTGGCATCTCTACCAATCCCTTTCAGAATTTATTTATAAAATAACGGCTCTTACTATCTACAAGCTTTCAATTGCCTTTTGAACCGCTGGGCCAATCTGACGCTTGCGAGATGTGACGCCTTCTAGGGTCAGCATGTCGCTTGTTGGTTCGGCATTGAAAGCTGACTTAATGACTTGATAATCGCTTTCGTCCACCCACAGTAAATTAGCTTCTTTGTTCTTAGTGTCTGTGATTGAGAAGAACAGATGATCTAAGCCGTTCTCTTCTTTATAAGACTTCATCGCTGCCAAAAGCTCATCTTTACGGTCAATCAGTTGTTGAGCGGTTAGTGTTTCAGCAACGCCGATGCCCACTTGTTTGCCACCGTACTTAAAGTTCTTGTAGTCCAGTGTCAGGATGGTTTCAGATGAAAGGTGGCTAAGGTCTGATTTAGCAATCAACATCTGTTGACCGAAGTCTTCGATGTCTGAAATGCCTGCAACCTTTGCCAGTTTCTCTGCGTATTCACGATCGTGTTCAGTGGTGGTTGATGATTGGAACACCACGGTATCAGAAAGAATCGCGCCTAAGCCGACACAAGCAAGGTGCTTAGGTAAAGTCACATCAAGCTTTTCAGCGTTGTCAGCCAGAATAGTTGCAGCCGATCCCCAGCCTCGAATATCCATCTCAACAATTTGTGGCGTATTAATGGCTTTGTTGCGTAATTCAATGGAACTAAATCAAGAGCCTACGATCTGATCAGCTACGTTCACTCCTTCTCGTAGCTCTATGCCTAAACCTCGTTACAAAACAACCAACTGGAAGCAATACAACCAATCACTTATTAACCGTGGCTCTCTGACCTTTTGGATTGATGAAGAGGCAATAAACGGGTGGGCGCAAAGCAAACAGAGTAAGCGCGGGAGGCCACGTCGGTTCAGCGATTTAGCTATCACGACAGCGCTCATGGTGAAACGAGTTTTTTCTATGCCACTGAGAGCTCTGCAAGGGTTTATCGACTCAATATTTAGGCTTGCCCATGTTCCATTAAGTTGTCCGCATTACACCTGCATCAGTCGTAGAGCAAAGCAAGTTGAGGTCTCATTTAAGACTAAAGCGAGAGGAGCAATACAGCACCTGGCCATTGATGCAACTGGCCTAAAGGTTTATGGCGAAGGTGAATGGAAAGTCAAAAAACACGGGACAGATGGCAAGCGTAGAGTTTGGCGAAAGCTGCATATTGCCGTTGATACAAGCACTCATGAAATTATCGCAGCCGAGCTAAGTTTATCGACGGTTACAGATGGAGAAGTCCTCCCGAACTTACTGAAACAAACACGCCGAAGTATCCTTGAGGTGTCTGGTGATGGAGCTTACGACACGAGATTGTGTCATGCTGCTATTAAGAGTAAGGGAGCCATTGCGCTTATTCCCCCAAGAGAAGGGGCAGCCTTCTGGGAGCGTGGTCATCCTCGAAACCTCGCCGTGGGTTGCCAGAAGTTATACGGCTCAAATAAGTATTGGAAAGAGCGGTATGGGTACCACAGACGTTCACTATCAGAAACAGCGATGTATCGAGTTAAACAGTTACTAGGAGGACGATTGAGCTTAAGACATTACAATGCGCAGGTGGGTGAGACTTACGCGATGATAAAAGCGTTGAACAAGCTTACTGGGTTAGGTATGCCTGAAACTTGTCGTATTGACTAAGAAACACACGAAATGGGGTAGCTCTATCTATAAATTTAATTACGCAACAAAGCCCGTATTAATCGGTGAGCCACCAATCGCATGGTGATCGACCACAGCAACAATAGATGCTTGGTCGATGGTTGGCGCTAGTTGAGTCACTTGGTTGAAGTCCACCAGCCCTACTCTATATGGAGAGTAATCTGTCTCTACTCGTGGCGATTCTGCATTACAGTAGTTCAAGATAAACGTCGATTCAGGGTTGATTGGCTCAGGCACTGTCGCCGTTCCACCATAAATATGAGCCGCGAGCATCGCAGACATTACCGTGTCGCTGTCTGGGCTTAGGTGCCCTGTCCATACGAGATCTTCACTGTTTTCATTGGCTGATTGTTGCAGACTGAAAGCATAGCTTGCTGAGCTAAAAGACATAATTACAGCTGCAACGACAGGGGTTAGCTTCACGGGTATTTCCTTATTTGAATACGACATAGAAGCCCATAAGCTAAACACCAAAAATTTCAGAACCGTGTCACTAATATTTCAGATTTACTTCAGTGAGTAACGAAATGTAATTTCCCTCACTTTGAGAGTCTTCTTCTCCCATCAATTGTACCTCCCCCTTTCTATTACACGCCCGCCACAACCAATTTTGGATTAATTCAGCTTTTCATTATTTCACAATGAATTTCAATGAACCCTAATAATAAGAAAGCTAAGACACTGATTTATTGACCACATAACATCATCAACCCACATATTAGAAATAAGATAATCTTATTAAAAATGGATTATCGAAAGGCACAAAAAAGGCTACAAAGCAGCCTTATTGAGTAAGCATAAATGAGCTATTGATTCACCGATATCGAGGTTCTGTTCCTCCCCTTTCCCACTACTGGTAAGGGATCGTAGATGTACACCAAGGGGAGGTTAGGAGGGGATTCTAGTGTTTATATCGAAAGGTATTACTATCATCAACAATCTCGATTTTAACAGGCACGGTGCCTTGCTTAACATTGCCGATTTTTGCAAATGCCTTGTGCGAAAGGTCGATAACTCGGCCTTTTACGTAAGGGCCTCGGTCGTTAATTTTCACATCAACAGACTTGTTATTGTCTGTATTGGTCACTCTCACGATAGTGCCGAATGGCAAGGTTTTATGAGCCGCAGTATTCGCATTCATATTATACGTCTCACCACTTGCTGTGAGCCTTCCATGGAATTTATCGCCATACCAAGAAGCTTTACCAACAAGAGCATGTGACTTGGCATATTCCTTTGTTTTAGAACTGCCGACAGCCGACGTTGAGGTGCATCCGGCTAATATCATAAGAACAAGAGCGGTAAAGATAATATGTAATTTTTTCATGTGGTTTGTGTGCGCTAATCTCTGCATGTTTCTCTATTTTCGTTGTTGTCGGTTAGCAATATAATGCTGAGTATAGTCACTGCTCAGCCAAGGCTACCATTCGGTATGATGACGGAATGTTTTCATGAACGACACTTTCTTCCGTCATATTCATGAAAGGTTTTATCGTCAAAACGTCAACTTTAACAACGTCTTAAATTTGTACATTTCTCAATCACCCGCATATAGATAAGCTACTGTTCCAAAAAATCCAAACAAAAAAGGATTGGTATCTCGACCAATCCATTAAGGCAATTTTCAAGTTCATTTAAACGGGGTCAAAATTATCGTTACTGACTAGACGCTTAAGAAGCGGTCGCAGTTCATCAATCAAAATATTGAGTTGGGTCTGGTAGTATTCATGAGCTTTTTTCCAATTGCCACGGTCATTTAATTTGAACTTCATCTTGGGCAAGATTATTTTCCTCTCAGTATCTACCCAAATCGCCTCTCCCAATAATGACTCTTGAAAAAGACTCTTGGATAAGCGTATATCTTGGTAAAGTTTTTCTCCTTGTGGGCTTTTAGCAAAACGGGCAAATACACCTACCTCTCCATTATCAAGCTTATACACTGTAATCCAACTCACAGAAGTAGTAGGTGGTAACTGGAAGGATATATGGCTTTGGGTTGACGCTGTAGGAAGAGGTTGAGTCTTATCATTTAGTTTGATGTTAAGAAGAAATACACGCCAGAATGTTTCATTAAATTCAGAACGATCTTGAGCTTTCTGCATTAATGGAGAGTTTTGAGGAGGGGCATCCTCGATAAGTTCGACTACATGGTCACTCGAGTGATTTTCTATAGATATAACATGCCTTTGAATTATATTCGTTTTATGCAATACCTGCGGTTGTACAAGAAAATGCTTGTCATTCATATGGAAGACACGCATTTCAACCATTGCAAATGTAAACTCCATTGATGCGTTTCGGTTTAAAAACTCCTTAATATCAAACGCACCTTCTCGAATTCCATCACCAACAATTAGCAGTAGAAAGCGCCCTCGTTTCAAATTCTTTTGTACGGCATCAATGAAATTGGCTTCATAAACGTTTTTGTCGATGTCATGAACGAAATCATAAAGTGAACGACCGTTTGTACTTTTTTTAATACTCTCATCGAGCATCATATAATCCATAGACACAAGATCTTTCGCATAATCCAGAATCTGCCCCATAACTTCTCGTCTTGATTCTGGATTTCGATATAGCTTCACTTCAGTAATAACTAATCGTCCCGTACTAGTAACATGTAGACAATCAACCCTACCGGATCGCGTTGGTAGCTCCATGCACACAGGAAAAGCCCCTACATAATCAGGTTCAATCTCATAAAACGGCAGCAGTCGCTCATTTTTAAATATCAGTTCTTGGAGCCACTTTTCACTGTAATAGCTATTATCCATGATATTCACTCGTTGAAGAGCTGAGGTGCTATTATCAGGAGCAACAACAATAGGGGCGTTGTCGGTATTCATATCTTTCCCTTATATTTAATAACCACACAAGGCTAAGCCTAATTTATACCCTCGAATCAAAAGGGATCTTTATTTATAATCATTTAGCACAAGTTGCATATCATATTGTTTTAAGGCCACCCTATTGCTCATTTTACAAGCAAGAGCTAATGACTCATCGACCTGGCCGCAAACAATCACTCCTTTACAGCTCCGATCAGGGAATCTTTCTTCTAATAACCCTAGGTACATCGCGACTTGGCCAAACACTTTAAAATCAGCTATTCCTGCTTTTAATTCCAGCGCTAAAAATGTCTTGTCTAATTGGTGCTCTAAAAGAATATCAATTCTTTTTCCGTTAATGGCAAACTCCACCCCTTCTAAAGTATCGCCACCATATATTTGATATTCTGGGAAAAGAGAGTCGATTTGAAGAATCATAGATGATTGTAAATCACGCTCGTAAGATAAATTGAAAGACTTATCGTCCGAAGCATCCCTATTACCACAATCAGATGTCGAGATATCTTCTTCCTCAAGATCTTTAGGTAAAGATGAGTTTACTGCCCACTCCATTCTATATCTGTAATAAGTTGCCACAGCGTTTCTAATCGTCCCATTTCCTTTCCCACCAAACTCGCTAAACTTCCCATGCATGGAATAATCTTCTTTAATGTTCCATAAAAGATCAGTATCTAGAATTCTGTATAAATCAATATTCTGCTGAGTATGTGTCGAATAGTGATTTGATACTTTCTCGATAGCCTGAGCATATTGGTAGGAAGTATTTGGCTTTTTACGCTCTTGTTTGACCATCCATCGCTCAAATTCTCTTCTCATTAGACACCTTCCATTTAAGCTAATATCGTTAAGAAAGCTTAGTTCGATATTGACAATTTGGTTAGTTACGATTATTCAGCGACTTTAAAGACTATTTCCTTAATTTAGACACAAAAAAAGGATTGGTATCGCTACCAATCCTCTTTAGGGGTAATTCGGTTGTTAGTTTGTTGCAGATAGCACAATGCTATCCAAACTTACTAACTTATGATTAATGCATCTTGTTGTTAACGGTTATTAGAGAACCACTTAGATAAGTTTTATTAGGTTGGGTCAACTCCATCATCAAATCTGCCAAATCAGCAGGATCTACCCACGTAGAGTGGTCAGCCTCAGGAAGTGCTTGTCGATTTACTTCAGTATCAACAATGGTCGGCAACACCGCATTCACTTGAACATTAGATGAAGCCGCCTCTGCAGCCAAGCTTTCGACCAAAGCATTCAATGCTATTTTAGATGCCATGTAAGGCCCGAATCCTGCGGGTATGTTACGTGCTGTATCACGAGCGGAAACGAACATCATTGAACCTTTCCCTTGCGACTTCATTAATTTAAACATTTCTCTTCCGAAGACAAACGCCGTCATAAAGTTCGCGTTCCATAAGTCAGACATTTTACTCACTTCCACATCAGTCCAATGACTCCAGATATAAATGCCAGAGCAATGAAAGTGAGCATCGATATGACCTAAGATTTTTGAAGCCTCAGCAGCAAGCGCTTGGCTTTGCACTTCATCCGTAAGGTCTCCAAGTAACACGGTCAGATGACCTGAATACTTATCTTCTAAGCTTTTTGCTCTTGCTTCATCGCCGATACGCCCAAAAGCGACGACACGGGTTCCGCTCGTAATGAGCTTCTCTATCAAATGTTGGGCTGTTACCGAAAAGCAGGCTGCGATAGTGGCTGTTTTAATTGCATTCATGATTATTGCTCGTTGTTGGTAATGATGTGGAGAATCATAAAGACAACAACCTAAGGTTTGAATCTGCCGAGAAGCAATTCAGTTTTGCTTTAAAAGCAATTAAGCTAACATTAAAGAACAGTTAAAACATCTATGTCACTTATGCTGCGGGCGCCAACCATCTTATTTAGAAGGCTGCATTTTGAAAGAACTGAAACCGTCGTTTAATGAGGAATACACATGAGCCTTTTCAATCGTCTTGCCTATTTCAACTGCGTGGTTGAACAAGGAAGTATCTCCAAAGCCAGTCGGATTTTTGATATTCAGCCCTCTTCTATCTCACGACAGCTCTCGGCGTTGGAAGAAGAACTCAATGTGCGACTGTTAGAGCGCTCGACACGCAACGTAGGGGTCACTGAAGCAGGTCAATTGTTCTATCAATATTCCAAGCGAATTACGGGCGAGTTTGATGAAGCGAAACGAGTCGTCAGCGCATTGCATCACTCGCCGAGAGGGAGCCTCAAAATAAGCACGACCGTTGCGTTTGGAGAAAGCAAAATCTTGCCCCTTGTTCCTACCTTTAGGGCTGCCTTTCCCGAGGTCGATATTGAAATTGAAATCACTGAAAGAGTGGTCGATCTGATCGAAGAAAATGTGGATATCGCGATTCGCAGTGGCCGACTACCGGATTCTAATTTAATCGCTAAGAAGCTCGTCCAAAACAACTTTATTCTATGCGCCAGCCCTAACTATGTAAGAAGAAAAAAAGCTCCTCAACATTTTGAAGATCTAGCAAAACATGACTGCTTGGTTTATGGCTACAAGGGGTGGCATGATTGGTTTGTATTGGATAGAAAACCGCAAAAAATCGACATCTCTTATTACATGGAAGTCGACTCTGTGAACGGGCAAAAGCAATTGATATTAAACGGTGGTGGTATTGCCCTGCTCCCACAATGGGCGATTGAAGAAGAACTTAAAATAGGTAAATTGGTGCAATTGCTTCCTGAGTTTACGTTTAGCCCATGTAACTATGAAACCAGCACATACGCAATCTATCAAAACCGCCAGCTAGTTCCGAGCAAGGTTCGAGTGTTTTTGGATTTCCTCACTGAGCATTTCGGAACTACTCTTTAGTTTTTGTATCTCGTACGTCAGCAGAAGGTATTTAGCTGATGACGATGTATAAGTCGAACCATGTCTATCATAAACAACCCAAAAAGGAAGATTGGTATCTATACCAATCCTCTTTAAGAGATGTTTCGACTTTTCTGCCTTAAGCGCAATTGTCCGTAATCAGTCACCTACGTTTCTTCTCGGCTGTATAAGTTACGCTTTACTGGTTTGTACCGAACTTGCCACAGGCTTGGTTTTGTTTTCTGGAACCAAAGACATCAGCCCTGTAATCAAAAGAGCAGCAACACCCGACATCGTTACTGGTGAGCCAAATATGCTTTGCACTAGCGTGGGGGCTTCTTTCAATAAATCCGGTACCAGCATTACCCCCAGTCCTAAACCTAATGAGATGGCAATCGTCATGATTCTGCGACGATCCAGCTTCTCACTAGCGATAATCTTGATACCCGCCGCAGCAACCGTACCAAACATCACCAATGTCGCTCCGCCTAATAC
Source organism: Vibrio sp. QJM3NY_39 (assembly GCF_057785895.1). Classification (NCBI taxonomy): domain Bacteria; kingdom Pseudomonadati; phylum Pseudomonadota; class Gammaproteobacteria; order Vibrionales; family Vibrionaceae; genus Vibrio; species Vibrio sp. QJM3NY_39. The sequence goes on from NZ_CM173505.1 coordinate 2,512,099, forward strand.
TGGCTTTGGAATCGTCATTAATACCGCGCCTAAGATGGGAAATAGACCTAATAGAAAAAGAATTGCCGCAATGAAGTAGCCAATGTAGCGGCTCGCGATTCCGGTAAAATGAATCACACCATTGTTTTGGCTGAAAGTCGTGTTCGGAAAAGTATTAAATACAGCGGCGATAAGCGAGTTCACACCGTCACCTAGCACGCCCGCCTTGAGTCGATTGATGTATTTTGGCCCCTTAACTGGCTGTCCTGAGAACATACTGTTGGCAGTAAGGTCGCCCGTCGTTTCAATAACAGTAATCAAGTAGATAAAAGCAATAGGGAGGAAGGCTTGCCAATCAAAAGCGAAACCATATTTAAATGGGACAGGGATACTCAATAGCGGTTGAGATGCAAAAGAAACCATTGGCGCTTTGCCCATCAGAATAGCAACGCCCCACCCTACAACCAATCCGACTAAAATCGACGACAGCCTTACCATGGTGTTGTTGCTTAGGTTAAGTGCCACTATGGTTCCGAGCACAATCGCACCCAACATCAGGTTGCTTCCAGAACCAAAATCTTCTGCGCCAACACCACCAGCGATATCAGTGACGCCGACTTTAATCAAAGAGACACCAATCGTCGTGATAACGATACCGGTCACAACGGGCGTGATCACTACTTTGAGTTTTTCGATAAAGCGCGATAGGACGATTTCGACAAATGCACCAAAGAAGCAGACACCAAAAATGGTGGCGAGCATTTCATCCGGCCCACCTCCATTCGCTTTAACAAGAAAACCCGCACCTAAGACAGAACCTAAGAACGCAAAGCTGGTCCCTTGGACACAGATCATCCCTGCGCCAACTGGCCCTATTTTCCTAGCTTGGATGAAGGTACCAACCCCAGACACCATCAGTGCCATGCTGATCAAATAAGGGATGTGTTCACCCAATCCTAAGACACCGCCAATAATGAGCGTGGGTGTGATAATGCCGACAAAGCTGGCTAATACATGCTGCAGCGCCGCGTAACTGGCTGCTTTGACTGATGGTCGATCGTCTAATCCGTAGATCAATTCACTGTTCTGTTCCATGTGACTTCCTTTATGTATTTTTTATTGTATACAATTTACATAAAGGCAATAGAGCAACATATATGCCAATGATTTAACATTATACTTATCAATCAGTTAAGCTTTCGCTCAAGCCAATGCTGCACTATAGAGCAACACTGTCGGTTTGTTTTAGTGCAACCGAGAACATACAAAGCACTCACTTGCTCTGGCTTATCTGTAACTTCTAACCCTATACCGCAGACACAAAAAAAGGATTGGTATCTCTACCAATCCTCTTTAGGGGGTGTTTCAATTTTTCTACCTATAGAAGGCAATAACGCTATTACTCGTAATCAGTCGCGTACGTATCTTCGTATGTGTGCGAGTAAAATTCGAATAGGTTGCCAAACGGGTCTTCTAGGTAAACCATTTGTGCTTGTTTTAGTTCGTCTTCTGGGTGGTAACGCATGATGTCCATACGAACCTTTCCGCCATACTCTTCAACGCGCTTAATAGCTGAATGAAACTGCTCTTTTGGAAGCTGTAGACAGAAGTGGAAGATGCCTAAGCGAGAGAAATCAACGTCGTGACGCTCTTGGCGATCTTTCATTTCGAACAGCTCAACACCAATACCATCAGACGTTACTAGGTGAGCAATGTTGAAGCCTTTGAAGCCTTCACCAAATACTGCGATACACATACGGCCGATTGCTGATTCGCGCTCTTCCATCACTTTGGTGTTGTTCATTACGATTCTTAGACCTAAAGCTTTCGTGTAAAACTCAACTGCTTTGTCCATATCGCCAACCATTAGGCCTACGTGATTCATTTTCATAACTTGCTCCAAATTCGTTTTTAATTCTGTGCGTTTCGAAGACTGGCTTCGATGTTTCGTTTCGATGAAGAGAGTATAGGGAGAGACAGTGATTAACTGAAATTATCATAAATTATATTAATGATAATATTTCGTTATTTACCGATTAACATGAAACCTCCTCTCACTTAAAGAAGCCATGCCTACATAGATGTTTACGTGAATAGATGTTTGCGCGAATAGAGATAAGCCTAAATAGATAACAACCTAAAGAGCATAGCTACCCAGATAGAGCCCTGCCCACTTTGATAGTTTTTGTTGATAAGTTCTGTTGATAATTCTTGTTGATAGCTTTTATCGATAGCCTTGTTCTTTCAAAGATAGGATTTGCCTATTGAATCTATAGAAATGTCCGATTTCACTAATTTCCGGTGCGAATGCAATATATCTCCATCGACGCGGGATAGCGTTAAACACTACAAATTAGAAAGAGAGTCGAATCATGATCAACACAGAAATCAAACCATTCAACGCAACAGCATTCAAAAGCGGCGAGTTCGTAGAAATCACTGAGCAAGACGTTAAAGGCAAGTGGGCTGTATTCTTCTTCTACCCAGCAGACTTCACGTTTGTATGTCCAACTGAGCTAGTTGACCTACAAGACAAATACGCAGAGCTTCAATCTCGCGGCGTAGAAGTTTTCTCAGTATCAACTGACACTCACTTCTCTCACAAAGCATGGCATGATACTTCTGACAAAATCGGCACTATCGAATATTTCATGGTAGGCGACCAAACAGGTAGCATCACAAACAACTTCAACGTTATGCGCGAAGGTCAAGGCCTTGCAGACCGTGCAACTTTCCTAATCGACCCAGAAGGCGTTATCCAAGCAATGGAAATCACTGCTGAAGGTATTGGCCGTGACGCTGAAGACTTGCTACGCAAGGTTAAAGCAGCACAATACGTCGCCGCTCACCCAGGTGAAGTTTGCCCAGCTAAATGGAAAGAAGGCGAAGAGACTCTAGCGCCATCTCTAGACCTAGTAGGCAAGATTTAATCAAAGCCGAGTTCAAACAAGAACTGCTAAGAAAGAACAAGTAAAACAGAACAGTTAAACGGTTCTACAGGCGCGCTTCGGCCTCCCTCCTAAAGGGCAGTTGCGCGCCACCCTTTCAAACCATCAACACCACAATATTTGCCGACTTGCGCCCACTTTTTATTTTCCTTTTTCAGCAAGAAGGTATTGGTCAATACCAAGACACAGAATTTAAGAGCAGGCACGATTATGTTAGATCAAGCAATGAAGCAGCAGCTAAAAGCATACTTAGAAAACCTAAAAACCAATGTTCAGTTAGTGCTGAGCCTTGATAGCAGCGACACCGCGAACAAACTTCAAGATCTGGCGAATGACATCGCCTCTCTCACCGACAAAATTGAAGTAATTCGAGATGATAACGCAAGCACTCGCCGCCCTATCATGCAGGTAGTGAACCAAGAGAAAGGCACTGCGATCGGTTTCGCTGGCTTGCCAATGGGTCACGAGTTCACGTCACTGGTACTCGCACTGCTTCATAGTGGTGGTCACCCTATCAAGCTTGAAGCTGACGTAATTGAGCAAATTCAAGAATTAGATCAAGAGCTTAATGTAGAAATCTTTATCTCACTCTCATGCCAAAACTGTCCAGAAGTAGTTCAGGCGTTCAACATGATGTCGGCGATTAACCCGCTTATTAAGACAACCATGATTGATGGCGCCGCATTCCAAGACGAAGTGAAGTCTCGCGACATTATGGCAGTACCAAGCGTGTTCATTAACGGTGAACTATTTGGTCAAGGTCGTATGTCACTGGCAGAAATCTTGAACAAAGTCGATTCAGGCGCAGCAGAAAAGAAAGCGGCAAACCTAAACCAACAAGCACCGTTTGATGTATTGGTTGTAGGCGGCGGCCCTGCGGGTTCTTCAGCGGCAATTTATGCGGCACGTAAAGGCATTCGCACTGGTGTTGTTGCTGACCGATTCGGTGGTCAAGTGATGGATACCATGGCGATTGAAAACTTTATCTCAGTAAAAGCAACCACCGGCCCTAAGCTAGTAGCTAGCTTAGAAGAGCACGTAAAAGAGTACGGTGTAGAAATAATGACTGAGCAGCGCGCTGCGAACATCATAGCAGCCGAAGACACAGAAGACGGCTACATCCACGTTGAACTAGAGAGCGGCGCAACACTACGATCTCGCACGGTAATCACCAGTACTGGTGCTCGCTGGCGTGAAATGAATGTTCCGGGTGAACAAGAATACCGCAACAAAGGCGTTGCTTACTGCCCACACTGTGACGGCCCACTGTTCAAAGGCAAGAAAACAGCGGTTATTGGGGGCGGTAACTCCGGTATCGAAGCGGCGATTGATTTAGCGGGTATCGTTGAACACGTAACCGTACTTGAATTTGCAGACACACTGCGTGCAGACCAAGTGCTGATCGACAAAGCGAACGCAACACCAAACATCGAAATCATCAAGATGGCGCAAACAACGCGAGTGATTGGTGATGGCAACCGCGTAACGGCTTTGGAATATAAAGATCGTAACACCGATGAGCTGAAGCAAGTCGACATTGCCGGCATCTTTGTTCAAATCGGCCTGATGCCAAACAGTGAATGGTTGAAGGGTTCAAAAGTTGAGCTGTCACCACGCGGTGAGATTGAGATTAACGCTCATGGTGCAACATCAATGAAAGGTGTATTTGCGGCGGGTGATGTAACAACAGTACCTTACAAACAGATCATCATTGCGATGGGTGAAGGCGCGAAAGCAAGTTTAGGTGCATTTGACCATCTAATCCGTAACTCAGCTCCGGTTAAAGAGGCTGAAACGGCTTAACCTTTATATTTAAAAGCTTTTAGGCTTAAAAGCTTTTAACTCAAGATTCCTTAAATATTTGTTAGCTTAATACTTTATTGTTAACGACTTAGTCGATTTTTAGACACCACTCCTATGGATTTAGGAGTGGTTTTTTTATTTGTAGAGAGGCTTTATGCTGGTTGATAAAGCATAAAGGCAACCACCATCGCTAAGCTTCCGCCCAAGCAACGGTTCACAAACATCATCTGTTTTGGTGATTGCAGTAGCTTTTTAAGCATGGTGCCGCAATACGCCCACACCAACATGCACGGTACGCCCGTGATCACCATACCAGCGATAATGGTCACCACTTGAATCAGGTAGTCTGCGTTCGGAGTGATGAACTGCGAAAAGACCGTAAGCGAAGCAATCCAACCTTTAGGGTTCAACACCTGCACCAATACGCCAGACATGAAACCCGAGCGATTGTCGACGGTGCTTTCTTCGATTTGCATATTCGCAATCGACCACGCCATGAACAGCAAGTAAGCCGCGCCCGCGTATTTCAAAATGTTGTATAGCTCTGGATAAAGGGTGAATAGACTCACCAAACCGACGCTAGAACCCGCCAGTACGATGATGATGCCAAAAGCGTTTCCAGATATAAAAGGTAAAGTCGCGGCAAACCCATAACGACTTGATATCCCAAGTAATGCGATATTTCCTGCCCCAGGTGTAATTGCAATAGATATTGAAAACAGCAAGAACGCCAGCATTAACTGAGAGCTCATTTCCTCTCACTCCTAATAAGTAAAGTATTTATACGGAGAGAGTTTACAGATTCGACTAGGAATTAAATTGCTATATAGGCTAATATTAATGCAAATTTGAGCAATACTTTTCTAAAATAGCCATGAAACAGAAAGAATCCACTAAAGAAGTGTTAGATGACACAGATATCGCCATCTTAGGACACATCCAACAAGACGGTCGCATGAGCAACAGTAAGCTCGCTGAAAAGGTTAACCTCAGCGAAACCCCATGCTGGCGCCGTTGGAAACGTATGGAAGAGACAGGCTATATCGATGGTTACGCCGCCAAACTCAACCGCAAGAAGTTAGGTTTGCACGTAGCAGGCTTTACCTTAGTGACTCTAGGCAACCACGAGGTTGAAAACACCGAACCGTTTGAAGAATTTGTTGAAGTAACCGATTGGATTCCGATGTGCCACTGTATTGCAGGTGGTGCTGACTACATGGTTCAAGTGCTGGCTAAAGATTTGGAAGAGTACTTTGAGCGTATTAGCTCGATCAGGCGAGTCAAAGGCGTGAGCGCGCTTCAATCCAACATCTCGGTTAAGGAACTGAAGAACAGCTATCTGCTTCCTCTAGAAGACTAGTTCACTTCGCGATACGGCCCTTTTCTTTAAGCGGAAAACAAAAGCCCAGCTATCTAAGGTATCTAAAATCTAGATGCGCCGGGCTTTGTTATTTTGAAACGTATATCGTTTATTTACGCTTTCTATTCACAAGGGTGAGCTAAATGAATCAGCGCCAAACCACCTAATGACGTTTCACGATACTTCTTATTCATGTCTTTACCCGTCTGATACATAGTGGCAATCACTTTATCTAATGAGATCAGGCTCTTGCTGTTACGTTTGAGTGCCATTCGTGAAGCATTAATCGCCTTCATGGAACCCATTGCATTTCGTTCAATACATGGCACTTGTACCAAGCCACCAATCGGGTCACATGTCATACCGAGTGAATGTTCCATCGCAATCTCGGCAGCAATACAAATCTGCTCATTGCTGCCACCGCGTAACGCCGTTAAACCCGCTGCCGCCATAGAAGACGACACGCCCACTTCACCTTGGCACCCTACTTCGGCACCAGAAATTGAAGCATTGGTTTTGTACAAAATACCAATCGCACCCGATACGGCCAAAAAGTCTTTCAGTTGCTTAGTGTCGAGTTCTTTAATGAAGCGATGGTAATACATCAACACCGCAGGGATAACGCCCGCTGCACCATTAGTAGGTGATGTCACCACTTGGCCACCAGCCGCATTTTCTTCACTCACCGCAAAAGCGAACAAGTTAATCCAGTCCATGATTTCCATTGGGTCGTTTTCAACGGCCGCATTTGCTTCCAGCTTTTTCAGCAGGTTCGGTGCACGACGTGTCACGTTCAAACCGCCATCAAGAATGCCTTCCGTTTCAAAGCCGCGTTCCATACAACGAGTCATCACTCGCCAGATTTGATCGGCCTTTTCTGAGATAACATCAGCGCCTTGGAAAGCCGCTTCATTTTTCAGAATCATGCCACCCAAGCTCATGCCGCTGTCTTCTGCTTTTCGCAGCATTTCATCGGCATTTTTGAATGGGAAAGGGACTTCTACTGCTTGGGTTTGAGTGCCATTTTTCAGTTCATCAGCGGTTGCGATAAAACCGCCGCCAATCGAGTAATAAGTTTCATCTACAATCACATTACCACTTTGGTCAAACGCGGTAATCATCATGCCATTTTCATGTAAAGGCAGATTGTCTTCGTGAAATAGCATGTCGGTTTGATAGTTGAAGCCAATGGTGTGATGGCCACTCAACTGCATTTCACCACTGTCGATAGCAAGGCGCATCGCTTCATTAGCGCTAGTGATTTTAATCGTATCAGGCTTATTGCCAAGCAAACCTAGAATAGTTGCTCTGTCGGTATGGTGCCCAATTCCTGTTAACGATAACGAACCATAAAGATCGACCTGAACACGAACCACTTCCGTGATTTTATCCGCGACTAATTGAGTGAAATGGAAACCCGCAATCATTGGGCCGTTAGTGTGTGAGCTCGATGGCCCCACACCAATTTTGTAGATATCAAAAATGGACAGCATACATTTACCTGTTAAAAATTAGCCAGTTGAGAAGATTTACTCATTAAGAAAGAGCGGCATAAAGCCAATCAGGAATAACAGTACAAGCCGCAATCGTGACGACAGCGAACACTAGCAAGCCGTAATGGCTCGCCGTAGGTTTTGCAAACAAGTGTTTTTGCTTGGCGATGAATTCGTTTTGTTGTTCAGTTACTTGCCCATAGAAATGGCTAACGACAACACCTAGCACTAAGAAAACCACAGTGCCGATTAAGGCGAACCAAGGCCAAGATATGCCATAGTATTTTGCAATGAACACCACAGCCACACTGCCAATACTGCCCGCAATTACGCCGCTCTCGTTAGCTCGTTTAAAGAACAAACCCAGGATGAAAGAGCCAAGACGAATGCCGACAAAAATGGAAGTCAGGCTAGCGATAGTCTTGAGCACTGATTCATTTGAAACGGCCAGTAAAGCTGGCACAACAACCGAAGCCGCCGCGACGAGGCTCATTTTTCTTGCCACCGATTCATAGTGTGCATCAGAGGCTTTTTTACGGAAAAAGCGCTTGTAGAAATCGAACGTTGCGACCGTTGCCATTGAGTTATAGGTTGAATCCAAGGTCGACATTGCCGCTGCCGACAGAGCTGAAATCACCAGTCCAACAATGATTGGGTTGGTATGATTGAATACAAAATCGAGAATCACTTCATTGCTGTTTTCAAAGCTTTGGTCTTGATAAAAGACACTCAGAAGAACGCCCATAACAGAGAAAAACAGGTAGATAAAGAAGGCGCCGTAACCACAAAGCAGCATCGATTTCTGTGCCGTCTCAACGTTTTTTGTTGCCAATGTTCTTTGAATAATCAACTGGTTAGTGCCATACACACTCAGATGTAAGAAACTCACGGCAACCACACCCGCCCACAGTGTAGTATCAACTCCCAAGTCGAAATCGAGATTGATGATATTCAGATGTTCAGGAGACAACACCTCACCCGCATCAATCTTCATCAGCAATAAGGTAAAGATCGCAATGCTGCCAATGATCAGCACCGCCGACTGCAGCATGTCTGTCCATATGACGGTCGAAATACCGCCCGCATAGGTATACAAAGCCGTAAATAAGCTGATGTAGATGATCGCCTCGGAGATACTCACCGGCAACACTTGCACCAAGATCAGTGCTACTGCATACAAAATTACCCCAGCCGAAATACACTGAACCACAATAAACACGATTGAGTTGATCGTGCGAGCAACAACGCCAAAGCGGTGCTCTAGGTATTCATAAATCGAAGTCAGGCCGAGTTTGTAAAACACCGGGACAAAGAAAACCACAGCGAAAAAGATCACTATTGGGTAATTCAAATGGACGCTCATTGCTTCCATGCCTGAGCTATAAACCCAACCCGGCATGCCCACGAACGTCATCGCGCTGATGTAGGTTGCAAGAATCGACACACCTGCCGTAAACCAACCAAATTGTTTTCCGCCCGTTGAGAAATCGCCACCAACGCTATAACGCTTATTCACTAAGTAACTGATAAATAATGTAGTTAGCACATATAAAGCAATAACCACAAAACTTGAGTACGTAACCATTTTTAGATTCCGTTTATTATATTTCGCAATTCATTCGCCGCCAATAGTACTCAAAAATCGATATTTTCCCTCAAAAACCCACAGTAAGTGTGAGTATTGTCACTAAGATAGATGATTAAACACTCTAAATGCTCAAAAAGTCCCAAAACAACGATCTAATGAGATCAAGATCACTAAAATGCACAAAATGGGTACGCACTCATTTTAAAATTGACTTTGATCACGGATCTAATAACCACAAAAATTCTATTATCTCTCCCGAAATGAAGATGGTGTGGTGATATTCAATAACCGCCACACAATAATCGAAACTAAAAACACCCTATAAAAAATAAAGGTTTATCGGTCATGACTACTAAAAAACACATGAGCGAAGTTCCTATGATTCAAAGGGTAGCTGCTTATCTTGCAATTCTAGTTGGCTATTTTTTCTATTGTTATAACTTTGTAATTATTGACTACGTACGCCCATACATCGTTGATGCGTATGATGGTATTAACTTAGCGGATACCGCTCAGTTCTATACATGGCAGTCGGTTGGCGCACTTATTGGTGCCTTAAGCTGTGCATGGGTGGCATCAAACTTTGGTAAGAAATCGACTCTTATTGTCATCACTGCACTGAACGGTGGCGCAACCATCATCAACATGATGTTTACTGACTACGCGATGTGGGCAGCAATGCGTTTCATCATCGGTATTTCTTTAGGTGGCTACTTCACCGTAGCAGTAAGCCTGATGATCGGCCTATTCACACCAAGCGTTCGCGGTAAGTTAACGGCATTCGCTTCTTCTATGTTCTCGGTTGCCCTAATGGCAATGGGCGCATACGCGGCGTTTATTTCTAGCATCGATGCACCTTGGCAGAGCCTAATGTGGGTGGGTGGTATTCCTCCTCTCGTTGCTGCTGCATTAATGATCTTCATCCTACCTAGCGACAAGAAAGTGATCGCCTACGGTGAAGAAGAGCAAGCCGCTGCTGAAGCATCGAATAAACCAGCGAAGAAAGGTTCTTGGGGTGAAATGCTAAGCGCACCATACCGCAAGCTAACGATTACTTGTCTATTGCTGGCTGGTCTTAATTTCTACGGTTACCAATTCTTCTCTGGTTTTGTGACAACGTACCTAAAAGACGTGCGTCAATTCGACGGTGCGACTATCGGCATCATCTTCTCTATCTCTGCATTCGGTTCGCTATTCGGTGCTTGGGTATGGGGTGCAATCGCTGACAAATACGGTCGTAAAGTGAACGCGTTTGGTTTCATTCTTGCGGGTGTAATGGCTTCAGTATTCTTCGTGGCACCAAGCGACGTGATGATCGGCAGCCTAAACATGCTGGCTATCCTAGGCCTTATCTACAACTTCGGTTTGTCTGCTTCAGCGGTATGGGGTGGTTACTTCTCTGAATTGTTCCCAGCTCACTTACGTAGCTTCGGTGCAGCGCTGTTCCACGGTGGTCGTATCATCGGCATGTGGGCCCCAATGGTGTTGGTATTCATCCAAGAGCGTTCAGACCTAGCAACAGCAATGTGGGGTTCACCAATCGTATGGATTCTGGCTGGTCTACTGTGGCTATCTCTACCAGAAACATTGAAAGGCGGCATTTTCGACAAGAGCAAAAAAGCGGAAACAGCAAAAGCTTAATCCCCTTTAGTTGAAAACCTTTAAAAGTTGAAAACCTCTAAAGACACGAAATAAACATCAATCCGGCTGAGAAATCAGCCGGTAACAAAATCCAAATCGAGTCCTGTTCCGAATGTTGGCTCGACAACAAAAAAGAGAATTTACTATGTCTAAATATCAAGAAGCTAAACGCATTGTTCGCGATTACTTTGACGCTATCGAAAACGCTACTCACGAGAACGTGGCTGAAGTTTTAAAAGCACACACTTCTGAAGATTACTTGTGGCGTGGTGTTTACCCATTCCGTGAGCAAGAAGGCGCACAAGCAGCGGCTGACGTATTCTGGGCACCAATGATGAAATCAATGACACGCATGCAGCGTCGTCAAGATATCTTCATCGGCGGTAACAACGAAGTTAACCCAGATGAAATTTGGGTAATGAGCATGGGTCACTTCATGGGTCTGTTCGACGCTGAATACCTAGGCATGCGCCCTACAGGCAAGATCATGAACGTTCGCTACGCAGAGTTTAACTGTGTTGTTAACGGCAAAATCACAAAAACTGGCCTGTTCCTAGATCTACTAGGCATGATGGATCAAGCGGGTTGCTACCCACTTCCACCATCAACCGGTAAGCACTTTGTTTACCCTGGCCCACGTAATCACGATGGTCTGTTGTTTGAAGATGCGGCTCCAGAAGAAGGTGTTGCGACACTTGCTCTAGTAAACAAAATGGTTGATGACCTGTCTGCTCTTAACGACAGCGGCGCGATGGGTTGCCCACCAGAAGTACTAGCGAAGAGCTGGTCAAAAGACATGATTTGGTACGGCCCATGTGGTATCGGCGCGTCTTACACGATTCCTCGTTACCAACAACAGCACCAACTTCCTTTCCGTAACAACCTGAAAGACAAGAAATTCAACGGCCACGTTTGTCGTTTCGCTGAAGGTAACTTCTCTTGTTTCTTCGGTTGGCCAAACCTATCAAACACCCCTACAGGTGGCTTCCTAGGTATGACTGGCGGCGAAGTACGCGCAAACATGCAAGTGGTTGACGTTTACTACCGTGACGGTGACAAGCTGTCTGAGAACTGGGTTCTTATTGACCTTCCTTACTGGCTACAGCAGCAAGGTCTGGACGTGTTCGAACGCACTTCATCTATCATGAACCCAACGCTGTAATCCTAATGCTTTAATACAGGTGCTTTAATAAAAATGCCTTAATCCTAGCGATAAAAGCCAAAAGATAGAAACCAAACAATAGCAACCCAAGCCGACATCTAATTTGGGTTGCTATGACTTGCTAGAAGATCCTTCTCGCTCCTAGCAAGTGCTCTACCAATCAATGCTTCAATCAATTAATTGCTTCATCAATCAATAATTGCTCCACCAATAATTGATCCAATTAGTGCCTCATGGATGGGGTACACCCTGCCAAACCATTACTAATATAACGAGCTTGAAAGCACGGCGGCTTTCTACGGCTCGAATAAAGAGAATAACAATGAAAAAGTCGATTCTTTCAGCAGTGATCCTGACGGCGCTTACGTCGGGTTCTGCTTTTGCTGCACATACTTTTACCAATGACGCAGGCGATAGCCTCACTCTCGATGGCCGTTTTGACGTTCGTTACCAAGATAAAGGAGAAGTCTTTAACTCAGATACCAATTCTTGGGAAAAAGATAATGGCGAATGGAACAGCGGTAGTTCTCGTTTCGGCCTTAAAGGTCAAATGGGACTAGACAACGATTGGACTGGCTTTGGCCATGCCGAATGGGGTTACAACTCAGGTGCTAACGGCGACAATATTTACGACCGACTTCTATACGCAGGTGTAGAGCACGAGAAATACGGCAAGATTGCCGCGGGTACTAAACAGTGGTCTACCTTCTACGATGTGGCTTGGTTTACCGATATGGGTCGTGTTTTTGGTTCGCGTGGTTCTGGTTACTACAACCTGTCTGACTGGGGTATTTCATCAGGCACAGGCCGCGCGGAAAACTCTGTCACTTACCGCAACAACATCAGCGATAACTGGAAATACGGCTTCACTTATCAGACAACTCGTGAAGATGTTGGCCTTGCGGATGGTTTAACCGCAACACTGAAAAACGGTATGGGCGCATCAACCCTATACACGGTTATGGATGGCTTAACCATTGGTTTGGCTTACCACCAGAATGAGTTTGATGATGTTGATGCTGGCGTGAAAAACATCAAAGATGGCGACACACAGCGCATCGGTTTATTAGGTGTGAACTACACCAATGATGGCCTATTTGTCGGTTTCACCTACAGCCAAGGTTCTAACTGGGAAACCACCAGCAAAGCAGAATTCTACGACCACCGTGGTGCTGAATTCTTCACCTACTACCACTTTGAAAATGGTCTGCGTCCAACCTTTAACGTTAACTACTTAACGGACACAGACGACAACGCTAATGGCTACGATCGTCAGTTGATTATCCCTGGCCTTGAATACCACTTTAAGAAGAACAAGTTCTTAGTATGGACTGAATACCAATTCGATAATGGTAACGACAAGTCCGTAGGTAACCATTACGAAAACAGCGATGACCAATTCGCTGCGGGTATCCGTTACTACTTCTAACACCCAGTTAATCGAGTCATAAATTCGCTAAACAAAGCTCTGCTCTTAATGCAGAGCTTTTTTTGGGTCATACCCAGAATAATATCCAACATTCTCTATTAACCCTTATTTTTCATCCCATCATGGCATATTGTATTTTTGAATACGTACCTAATTATGGTACTCTGTGCACTGTCAATTTAGTTCAAAAGTATCTTCTATGAGCTCTCCAAAACACTCCACGGCGTCAAAACCAACCGTTACTTCAAAAGATGTCGCTAAGCTGGCTGGCGTTTCTCAATCTACCGTTTCTCGTGTATTTGTTCCGGGCAGTTCGGTGTCTGAAAAGACCAAACAGAAAGTATTCGAAGCCGCAAAAGCACTCAACTATCGCCCGAATGCCTTTGCTCGTAGCCTAACGACAAATGAATCTAAGTTGATTGGTTTGGTCTTCCCTGATGCTGATTACCCAATTCACATGAAAACCCTGCAACTCATCTCTACTGAGTTACAAAAACAGGGCTATTCTGCTGTGCTTATCCCTTGGCAAGTCGACGGTAACGACATCCACTCGATTCCGAATATTTTCCAATATCGTGTTGATGGTGTGATTGCTGCTTCTGCGACATTCAATAAGTCACTTTATGAAGAGTGTGAAGAGTTTGACATCCCTATCGTTCAGTTCGCGCGTGTTGTTGAAGGGACGAAGAGTAGCCATGTTGTGAGTGATAACTACGCGGCAGGGCAATTTGCAGCGCAACACTTTCATAAACTTGGTATCAAGACTGCGACTTATGTGACGGGTAATGTGCCAACGTTTACTAATGGCGAGCGCCAAGTCGGTTTCTGCACAGAATTTGAAGACTTAACAGGCAAACAGGCTCGAGTTATTGAAGCTGATTACGACTACCTTGATTCGTTAGAGATCATCCGCGACATGTTCAACGAAGCAACGAATCCGCAAGCGGTGTTTTGTGCGACAGATAACCTTGCGATGGCGGTAATGGATGTAGCTCGTTTAGAGTTTGGGCTTCGTATCCCAGAAGACCTGCAAGTGATTGGTTTTGATGATATCCCGCAGACTCAATGGCTCAACTACCAACTGACCACCTTCAAGCAGGATTTTAGACGCCTTGCGCGTGAATCAGTGAAAATTGTGGTTAACCAAATTCAAGAACAAGACACCAGCTTAGTAAAATTAATGGTTCCTGTTCAATTTATAGAGCGCAATACCACGCTGAAGATTCAGTAAACTCGTTCAAAGTAGAAACAAAATAGTAGCGTGAGTACGGAAAAGAAAAATCCCGTTGGCGACGATTAGAGTCTCCAACGGGATTTTGTATTTCTACTCAGCCTTTACTGTCCCAACTACTTGAGACAAGTGCGTATTAGTTACCCACACCACCTGTTTTCTCAGCTGGTAAATCTGGTGTCACTGGGGGCCACTCTTGGAAAGTTGCTAGATGTTGTTGAACAGCAGCTTGTGCAGGACCAAATGCCCACATTTTCTGCCCCATCCACTTCAAGTACATGCCCGACTCTTCTGCCGCTCGCTCATATGGGTCACGACGTAAGTTAAAGAGTAACGGTGCGTTAAGCTCTTCTTTCGGACCACTCCAACCGTGATTTTGAACCACAAAGTGTGCCTTCCAATCACCAATACGAACCGCTTGCAGCTTATCTCGTTCGTAGTAGTAAATCTCTTTACGGTTTGACTCGCCTTTCTCTGTCAACATGTCCACTTGGTTGTAACCATCAAGGTGCGCTTTAAAGCCATCGTGACCTTTCAGCATTTTCTCTTTTAGATCCGTTGGACCACCCGCGGCTGCAACCAATGTTGGTAACCAGTCCATACCATCAAAGATGCCATTGCCTACGCTACCCGCAGGGATTTTACCCGGCCAACTCACCAATGCAGGCGCTCTTACGCCACCTTCCCAAGTGGTACCTTTTTCACCATGGAAAGGCGTCATGCCGCCATCAGGCCAAGTCATGATCTCAGGGCCATTGTCTGCCGTGAAAATGATAATGGTGTTATCGGCGATGCCTAACTCTTCCATTTTCGCCATCATTTCCCCGACGTGGTCATCAAGATCTTTCATGACCACTTCTTGCAGCCCCCAACCGTTTTGGCCAAGCATCGCTTCATATTCAGGAGAAAGGTGCGTCCATACATGGCCACGAGATGGGCAGTACCAAGTAAAGAATGGTTTATCCGCTTCTACGGCTCGTTCAATGAAGTTGATAGCATGCTTATTTACTTCATCGTCGAGTGTACGCATACGCTCAATCGACAATGCACCATCGTCTTCGATCGTTTGGCCACCTTTGCCATCTGATTTTGCGTAAATAACATTACGAGGTGCAAAGGCATCCAAAGAGCCATCTTTTGGCCAATCTGGATCTTCGGTATATTCCATCGCATTCAAGTGATACAGCCAACCCCAATACTCATCAAAACCGTGCATTGTCGGTAAAAATTCATCTCTATCACCAAGGTGGTTTTTACCAAATTGCCCAGTCACATACCCCATCGTTTTGAGCATCTCTGGAAGCGTTGGCGTATCCGCACTTAAACCAACGGGACCGCCAGGTAACCCAACAGAGTGCATTCCGGTTCTAACTGGTAATTGCCCGGTTAAGAAAGCAGAACGACCCGCGGTACAAGATGGCTGCGCATAGTAGTCTGTCAGAAGCATTCCCTTCTCAGCAATACTATCGATGTTTGGTGTTTCGCTACTCATCACGCCATTGTGATAAGCACTCAAGTTTGAGATGCCAATATCATCGGTGAAAATGACGAAGATATTAGGTTGTTCTTGTGCCGACCATGCCGATAGCGAAAAGCTACTCAACACGCTCAAGGTAAGAAGGTGAAAAATCCCTTTCATATAATGTCCTTATATTGTTTCAGATTGTTCTTTGTGAATCATTTTTATTCCGACCAAACCAAAGCCAAGCTCTAAAATTAGATAGACAAAAAGCAGCCAGTGTGGCATTCCATCTAAGACTAAACTAATCACTCGGCCTGCAGCCAAACCCAACATAAAAACCACCAAACTATAAAGCGCTGGCAGTCGATACTTTTTTATCAATGCGCCACTAACCCAAAACAGAGCCAGTGCCAAATACAGCCCCATCACGGCTCGAAAAATATGAGTCACGTTGATAGAACTAGCATCAATTCCGAAAAGATAATCCATAGAAATAACGGGGGCGTAGCCGTAAGACAACGCAATAGGCGTTAAGCCTAAAACCGCTACCAACAAGAAAACACTTTGTAGCTTCATATTCCCACTCTTTAAATTTGGCTCTTTTTAAAAAAACATAGTCTACAATCAGCAATATACAAGTTGCATATATAGAAAATGGCTAATTAATACATACATTTATAGTGTGCACTCTTCAAACCAGATAAGGATATCAATATGGCTAAATGGCATTACCTAATCGCATCAGTGTTGGCTGCGAGTTCAACCGTAAATGCACAAGAAGCAAGTTCACAATCGGACACGAAAAAGTGGCAACACAGCATAGAAATTTATGCGCTTGCTTTAAATATTCGTGGTGATAGTACGATTGGAAAAATATCCACAGATGTCGATGTTGATCCTGCGTTCATCATGGATCATATCGATATGGGTGCAATGCTGCGCTTAGAGGGCATTTATGACAATCAGTGGGGTTACTATTTCGACTACAGCTACATGAAGCTAAGCGGAAAAACAAACTCAGTGTTAGGTAGCAACCTAGAGGTATTGAGGGGCAACCTTGATATCCGACAAGGTGTTTTAGATGTGAAGGGTTTTAAGCGCTACCAGTACGATTTTGGCACGATTGATTATCTGTTTGGGCTTCGTTGGTGGGATAACGACATTGATGCCAAGCTTTACGGTTCAGGTGGTAATCTAAGTGCAGACCGATCACTCGATGAAGATTGGGTTGACTACCAAATAGGTGTGAGATGGATAACGCAGATCAATAAGGATTGGAAGTTTCACGCAACTATTGATGCAGGGCTTGGCAGTGACACCGACTTTACCTCATCTCTATTAACTGGCGTGCGATACCAGATAAACAATTGGTCTGACTTAAATGTCGCCTACAAATCGACCTGGGTTGATTACGAAAACAAAGGTACCTTTGAATACGATACCGCTTCACAAGGCTTCCTGGTTGGCTGGGCTGCTCACTTTTAAGCCACTGGTTACTTTACCCTTACGCACAAGCGGAAAGACTAGTCATCCCTAGTATTTAATCTCTATTAAATTGCTCTCTAATTCAATCTAAATGAAGCTCTAGCGAAGATTCACCGCTAGGGCTTTTTCATTGAGGTACAAATAATCCGAAAGCCAATAAAAATGCTAAAAATCAATAATTAAATTGAGGTTCAACACTCCCTATCATACCTAAAAAAATATAATCCGAGCCTTCAAACCTACCCTCCTCATTATTGATATATTTAATCTTTATTTAATCGTCTCTCCACTCATTCGAACAGTGTTTTTTATTTTGAAAATATCGCTAGAATCCTCTCCCGAAATTTACGAACCTTAGAGAATAAAATGAAAAAATTAGTCTTAGCGGCGCTTGCCATTGCATCAGTTACGGGCTCTTCAGCATTCGCAGCAAATGAAATGTATGCTTTAGGTGGTGTTGGTATGGATAGTGATGATGTCGGTGGCCAGTTCACACTGGGTAGCCAGATCGCACAAAGCAACTGGTATGTAGAATCAACATTGTTTATTACCAGCGTCGATGACAAAGACAGTTACGTTGATTACAGCAACAACGAGACAGTACAACGAAAGGAAGAGTTCGACACCTTAATGCTCTCGTTGACGCCTGTGTACAAACACAGTTTCAGTGAAAATTTTGCTATTTTGGGCAAGTTTGGTGCTTTCTATTCACACTCAGATACAAAGTTGGTGTATAGCTCTAGCAAAGGAAATGAAGTTCATAAAGGTTCTCATGGTAATTTTGGCTTAACTTACGGTATCGGCGCAGAGTACAAGTCATCAAAACCATTGTTTGGCAACTCCAAGCTGTTGACTCGTGTAGGGTTTGATTGGTATGAGCTCGGAGGTTCAAATGATTGGTATACCAAGGAAACAACTTTAGGTATTCAAACTGGCTTTACCTTTTAAGCCAACATATTCATTACCCTGAATAAAAACCATTTAGGGCAATGAATTAAAAGCCATAATTTAAAAATAAGATAAACCTCGTGTTGTTATGCGAAGCTTATCTTATTTTTCAACACACTCTTTTTTCATGATCGTTAGACCAGCATCCAGCGTTTCTGCCCAAGCTCGTTCTACGTTCTCATCATAATGAGGATCGTACTTTTTAACCGTATTGAGCAACGAATTAAACCATTCGTTTAATTCAATTTCTGAAATGTCCAACCCCAAATCTTTGTGCCTTTTACCCAGTTTCTTGACCGAGTTCCGCACACTTGGCAGACCAGAGGAATTATAAATAAGAATGATCGAGGCCTTAAGCATCTTAGTTTGCTGCTCTAACCCTATCTTTTCAAAACGTTCTGAAAACCTTGGGTTATGCTCGCAGAAGTCTGCCAGAAAGCTTTCCAAGAATTCTTGATCAATCCGGCAACGCTCGAAGCTTTCATAAAACAGTTCATTCGGTTTCATCTAGCAAGTCCTTTGCAATAGTCAGCCAGTCTTTAAAATAACGGGTTAGTTCAGAGCATCATAAACTAACCCTGAACAATCAATATGACTTAATTATACGCCACTGTGGCATAAAGTTAACTATGACATAAGGTGAACTGTGGCATAACGTAAACTATGGCATAAAGTGAGTTGCACAAATCTTGTTTCCATCAAGGTCTCGCAAGTAAGCCATGTACAAGCGACGCTCGTCAGAACCTCTCGCTCCGGGGCCACCTTCAATGCTAGTACCACCATTTTCGACGCCGATGCGATGCCATTCATCCACCATTTCTGGTGAACTCGCCAAGAATCCTACCGTCATACCATTGCCATAAGTCGCTGGCTGACCATCAATCGGTTTGGTTAAACCTAGTACACCCGTTTTGCTCACGTAAACACAACGCCCTTTAGGATCGATTGAGCCTTCGTTGTAACCAAGCATCTTCATAATTGGATCATAGAACGACTTCGCACGTTCAATATCTTCGGTTCCGAGAAAAACATGGCTGAACATAACTCACCTCTTTTTATTGAAAGAAAGAACCACCCAAACTAGACCTTAAATTCGCTTTTGTCTAGGCATGCTATTCTGTCATAACTGCTGCTTAACCCATTGAGTAAACACTTGAAACTTAGTCCGTTGCTCCATCCCTTTCGGACATACAAGATCGTAACCTTTACCCGACTCAATACTCATAAAAGGAGCAACCAACCCACCCTGTTCAATTTGAGTTGTCGCAAACTCGAGTCTTCCTAGTGCTACACCCATCGATAACCTTGCCGCGTCCATCGCTATACGGTTGTCACTGTAGTAATCACACTTTAGAGTACAATCAACCTCACTTTGAGCCGCTTCCAACCAACGCTGCCAAGCCGTCACGTCTCCACTATGAATAAACTGCACACTATCCAATTGTTGCAAGCCCTTCTCAAGATTGAACCTCTTCGCATATTCAGGACTGCATACAGGCGTTCTAATCCCTGAAAATAGTCGCTCACTATAATGATTCGGATAGTGACCCTCGCTGTAGAAAATTGCCACGTCATAAGGTTCAAACTGAAAGTCAGATTGGTTCTGTTTGGTTTGTAATTTAATACTTAAATTCGGGTATAACTGTCTAAACTCTGGTAGGCGCGGCATTAACCAAGACGACGCAAAATAAGGAGAGGTTGCTATGTACAATTCGCCACTTAACTCTCCAGTTTGAATGTCCATCAGTTCAGAGAAAATAGATTCGAATGAGACACTCAGCATCGAGAGAACGCGTTGTCCTTCTGGGGTCAATTCTAGCTTTCTCGTTTTACGCACAAATAGATTAAATTTAAGCTGCTGCTCAAGTTTCTTGATGCGATGACTGACTCCACCTTGAGTCAGAAATAGTTCATCGGCGGCAAGGGTGAAGCTTAAATGTTTAGCCGCCACACTGAAGGTGTGCAGCAACGACAATGTTTGTTGGCGATTTTCAAACAGCCCCATAGATTAACCTCATTAATTCATAAATCATCAATACTGGTTTGTAGACGTACTGACTCATCATATAGATTAAACCATATAATCTACATAATAATGGTGAGTCAAATGAAGCAAGCACAAAAACTCAAAGTTACGGTCATTGGTGGTGGATCAAGTTACACCCCTGAGCTGATCGAAGGCTTACTAAAACGCTATCACGAATTACCTATTTCTGATCTTTGGCTTGTCGATATCGAAGAAGGTATGGAAAAAGCTCAAGTGATTGCAGATTTGACGCAGCGAATGATTAGAAAAGCGAACTGTGACATCACAGTGCACCTCACGACAGACCGAAAAGCAGCGCTTGTGGACGCGAATTTTGTCTGTTCTCAGTTTAGGGCAGGTCGATTAGAAGCAAGGCTACGTGATGAAAGAATTGCTTTAAAGTATCGCATGATAGGGCAAGAAACTAACGGATTGGGTGGTTTCTCTAATGCTTGTCGAACCATACCAATTGCATTAAAGATCGCCAAAGAGATGGAAACACTTTGCCCCAATGCGTGGCTGCTCAACTTTACCAATCCATCAGGTATGGTGACCGAGGCCTTGATTAAGCACTCAACCATCAAGACGGTCGGCTTGTGCAATATCCCCGTGAACATGGAGCGCGGAGCAGCAAAAATGCTTGGCGCTGTACGCGAAGACATCACCATGCAAATCGCAGGTTTGAATCATCTAGTGTGGGCCCGAAAAGTACTTCATAACGGCGAAGACAAGCTCCAAGAAGTGATAGACCAACTCCTCGGAGGCAATGACCAAATGATGCCTCAAAACATCCCTCCCTTTGAATGGGACGCTGAACTGATTCGTTCTCTGAACATCGTTCCTTGTGCTTACCTACGTTACTACTACCAATCCAGAGACATCTTAGACAAAGAGTTTGCTGCGTCTGAAAACAGCACTAATCGCGCCGACTTGGTTGCAAAAGTTGAACAACAATTGCTCGAAATCTACAGAGACCCAATGCTGGATACCAAACCGAAATTATTAGAAGAACGAGGTGGTGCCCATTATTCTGAAGCAGCTTGTGAACTAATGAGCAGTATTCACAACAACAAGCGTTCTATCATGCACGTCAACACTCGCAATAATGGGGCGATTCAAGGGCTTCCTGATGACTGCGCGGTAGAAGTCAGCTCAGTTATTACTAACAGCGCGATCCTTCCATTGAATGTCGAACCTTTTGATAACGATACGTTACGCCTAATCCAACAAATGAAAGAGTTTGAAACCTTAACAGTGAAGGCCGCGATGACGGGGGATATTGCATTAGCTAAACGCGCTTTGATCCTTAATCCTATTGTTGATAGCGGCTCACACATTGATGAGGCGTTATTAGAAACGATTCGAGAAAACTTAGACTTTATGCCTGCGTTCGCTCATCGATTAACACAAAGTGAGCAGTAACCTTATGTACATTAACTCAGTCGAAATTAGATTAATTCAAGTTGTTCACAATCCATTTTAGTCACCAGAGGTCACGATGAAACTAATACTGAACGCCGATGATTTCGGCCTCACTGAAACGGTAAATCATGGCATTGTTGAGTGCTTCAAAGCAGGCGTAGTGAAGTCAACCACCATCATGATGAACCAACCTGGAACCCAACACGCCATTGAGCTTTATCACCAAGGTTTGGTTCCGGAAGTAGGCTTGCACTTTACGGTTACTGCGGGAAAACCTCTTAGCGCACCTGAATTAGTACCAAGTTTGGTTGATGATCAAGGTAATTTCTTAGACAAAGCAGCCTTGTTCAACAAAGTCGATGTGGTCGAAGGCGAAGTTGTGCTTGAACTTAACGCGCAATACCAAGCGGCTATCAATGCAGATTTAAAGATCAACCATATCGATAGCCATCATTTTGGGGGCGTATTTAAACCTCTCAAAGCGGCGTTTACTCGATCAGCTAATACGATTGGCCTGCCTGTAAGACGCATCGACAACATTGTGAACGGGCAAGATTCTCTCTTAGTACCGACACCTAATGCTTTTGACATGCGCTTTTTTGATGACGGGGTCTCTCTTAGCAACTTGCAAGATATTCTGTTGAGCTACCAAACTGCCATGCCTAACGGTACTGTCGAGTTGATGTGTCATCCATCACTTAGTGTTGATGAAGAGCTAAAATCACTATCAGGCTACAGTGATAAACGCGTCGAAGAGCATCAGCTTCTCACTAGCCCAGAGCTAAAACAGTGGCTAGCTGACCATCAGATTGAGTGCATTGGATTCGACGATCTCAAATAGGGAACCTTAAGTCAGGGCTACTCAACGATCCGTTGTGCGCCCTGCCCTTGATCATGCAAAATATCTTCAGGGTTCAACAAGTGGCATTTCTGCATACTCAAACATCCGCAACCGATACAGCCGGTTAGGTTTTCTTGTAGCGATTTAATCTGCGCCATTTTGCTGTCGAGCTGCCCCTGCCACTTCTTCGCAACTCGCTCCCAATCTCGCTTAGTCGCGGTATGGTTCATCGGCAGTGTCGATAACTCTTCGGTAATCTCTTCCAACGTGAAACCTATCGACTGCGCCACTTGTATCAACGCTATTCGTCTCAACATCGCCGACTGATAACGGCGTTGATTTCCGTTAGTACGAATCGAAGCAATCAACCCTTTAGTTTCATAAAAACGTAAGGCAGAAGGAGCCACGCCACTGCGCTCTGCCAACTGGCCTATGGTGAGGTATACAATGTTTCTCATTGTTACACTATCCTTGAGATCATAAATATTTAAAGCTTACTTTAACTTTAGAATAGCGGCCTATTCCAGCCCTCACCAATGATTAACCTTAAACTTTGACAGAGAGCTCAACGAAAATCAGCCACGATCATAACTGATTTGTTGAATCAGATGTCATTCGATTTCTAAATCTGACTCATGATCGATTTCAAGTTCTCCGCCATTTCGGCATTGATGATCTCACCGGTTTCTACATTAAAGTTGTCGTAGAAACTCGGCACTGACATCGACCCCTTCACATCAGCATCAAAGTAAGGTGCAGAACTTACTGCAGACGACAACACAGAGCTTGCGCCGCCTGGGCCTGGTGATGTGGAGAGCATAACAACAGGCTTGCCTTGGTACACTTTCATGTCGATTCGTGATGTCCAGTCAAACACATTCTTAAAGGCTGCAGTGTATGAACCGTTGTATTCTGCAAAAGAGATGACCACAGCATCTGCTTCGCCAATCTTGCTAAAAAAACGCTGCGCGTGTTGATGAACGCCGGACTCTTTTTCTCTGTCTTCACTGTAAATAGGCATCTCGAAATCATTAAGATCGAGCACCTCTACTTGCGCGCCCTCGGCTAAGCTTGCAGTGTACGCTGCTAATTGTTGGTTAATCGATGCTTTACTGTTGGTCGCGCCAATCGCTAGTACTTTCATTGTTGGTTCCTAATTCATTTGTATCACCTTCCACATTCATGGTTTCAGAGGCGATTGTCTGTGTATTTAGATTGGGGAGGATGATAAAACCTCAAGTTAACTTAAGGTAAAGCGATATTTTCAAAAAATAGAAAATAATTCAAAAGAACCTATAAATCAGAAAATTACGACGGGTGAAGTATGGCGTTGTATGACACAGGCAAAAATAAGCACACCCACAAATGCAGTAGGTGTGCTGTATCGAAATGCTGTTTACTTAAGTTGATTTAATGAACCGATACCCGAATAAGCAACGCCCGATAGCTCTGCCATCTCGCGATTCCATGTTGCCAAATCATGAGGGTTGAATTGATTCAAATGATCATGCCCACACGCCCTTGCCATCACTTGCATCAACTCAGTCGAGGCTTCGAAGAAGTTTTTCAATTGGTTCGATGCCTTTTCGACATTTAACCGTTGGCGTAAATCGGCTTTTTGAGTCGCGATACCCGCCGGGCAATTGTTGGTGTTACACATTCGGGCAGCAACACACCCTATCGACTGCATGGCACTGTTTGAGATAGCGACACCATCTGCGCCAAGCGCCATCGCTTTTACAAAGTCCATTGGAACACGAAGCCCACCAGTAATGATTAAGGTGACTCTGTCACTTACGCCTTGCTTGTCTAGATAGGCTCTGGCACGAGCAAGTGCTGGAATAGTGGGCACGCTAATATGGTCACGGAACATTTCTGGCGCCGCCCCAGTACCACCGCCTCGACCATCCAAAATGATGTAATCGGCACTGGCATCGAGTGCGAACTGAATATCCTCTTCAATATGATTGGCACTCAACTTGAAGCCAATTGGGATTCCGCCCGTCACTTCTCGAACTCGGTCGGCGAACTTTTTGAAATCTTCGACCGTTTTTAGATCAACAAAGGTGGGTGGAGAAATCGCCGCTGTACCCGCTTCAATGCCGCGCACCTCTGCTATCTTGCCAATGTTTTTCACCCCCGGTAGGTGACCGCCTGTTCCGGTTTTGGCACCTTGCCCGCCTTTAAAATGGAAGGCTTGAACGTTTTTGAGCTTAGATTCGTCGTAACCAAATTGTGCGCTAGCTAATTCATAAAAGTAGCGAGAATTCGCGGCTTGCTCTTCGGGCAACATTCCGCCCTCTCCCGAGCAGATCCCCGTTCCCGCAAGCTCCGCGCCCGTCGCCAAGGACACTTTCGCCTCTTCAGACAAAGACCCAAAACTCATGTCAGATACAAACAAGGAGATGTTCAATTTAAGCGGCTTTTTCGCTTTTGGCCCAATAATAAGCTCAGTACCGACTGGCACATTCTCCAACAAAGGCTTAGTCGCCATTTGTGCAACCATCACTTGAATATCGTCCCAGTGAGGTAACAAGTACCTAGGCACGCCCATTGAGGTCATTGGACCGTGATGCCCGACCTTAGATAAACCATCTCGTGCTAATTGATGAATGAACTCAACCGTGGGTTCTTCTTTGGTTGCAGAAGCTGCTGGCGAGAGATCGGGCGTTGCTGCTTGGATATGAACATCAGGGCCTTCTTGACCCACTTGCTCAGCCGTAAACTGTTTATGGGTGCCATCACAAAAAGGGAGATTGTTTGAATACTTACAGCGGCACAGGTAAGCGTCGCCGTTTTCCTCGGCCACGAAACTCTTCGGTTTGAAGCCGGTTCCTGCATGAGAGCCGTCGCAGTAAGGTTGGTTTTTCGATTTACCACAGGTACAGAAGTAATACTCCTCCCCTTCTGTTAGCTCTACTTTGACTGGCTTGGTATCCGCTATCACTGGATTCTTCATAGTTCGCTCACCTTTTCTTTCTTATGATTTGATGACTGAAGCGATGACTTGCTCACAAGAGTAAAGTAAAGATTAGATACGCAGCGAATTCAATAAATGGGCCTGAGAAAACAAGCTTAATAGACAGCCCAAAAACAGAAGCATTACTTGTTCAACGCAAACAAAAATGGCCACTAAATCGGCAGCCATTGTGTTTTAAATCTAAGTCTAAGCTAAATGCTAATGGTTAATGGTTAATCGAATAACTCGATGACCAGCTTGTTGTCTTTAATCACAAGATTAGGTTCCGATGACTTGATCAATGACTCTTGAACCTTATTGCTGTCCAGTTTGTAAACCGGTGACTGGGACAAAGCAAAGCCAATCATAGAAACGGCAGGCTTAAGTAGTTTGGCGACCTCAGGCGAAAGCTGTTTATCTTTTTCTTCAAAGCGCTCTAAACGCAGTGATTTCAAATAAATCTCGCCACTCTCTTTGTCATATTCAGGAATCGCACTGAACTCGATATCAAGATCCAACCTCATGTTCGGCACGTTAAACACCTGAACTTGTGCATTGGTATTCGCCAGAACAGAAACGCGCTCGGCATCAGCTCGGCCAATTTTCACCGCTAAGTCATCGACAGCCACTTGCGCATACATAACGTTTTGCACACCGACTTCTTGATCTAACATCACTGAATCTTGTAGGTAGTTCGTCATTTCTTGTTCAGTCACGCTATAGCTCACACAACCACTTAGCACCAGCGCAGACGCTGCCAAAATGAACTTTTTTGCTACGTTAATTATCATCAATATCAGCTCTTTATCGTTAGTGACTAGCGCGGAGTTTACTGTGTGATCATCAATAAACAAAACAGTAAAAACACGATATTCGTGAATACCTTTACTAATAAGCATAAATATCAGTAAGTAAAGCACCAGATTGGCTTTCCCGCTTGAGAGAATGGCACTTGTCAGCCAAACGCCATCAGATTTGTGTACTCGAATTAATTGAATTTTGCTTCTAAGCTTATGGGACATTTAGGGGGCTTACTGAAGGTTTCATCGTGGAATCGAAGCATGAAGAGTGAGCACAATGTCATCAAAAAGAGTATCACCTGAGCCAATAACTCGTTCTGTGATTTTGTTATGCAACACCGCATGCCCGCACCATAATCAGTGGGTGGGAGAACTGCGTCTCCATAACTGGGAAGCTCAAATTGCAGAAACGACCGAACAGGCCATTCACTTACTCGATAAACGCAGCGACAGCTACGCACCAATTGTGGTTTCTTGTCTAGCATCATCCTCAATAGACAAGCAATGTGAGCAAATATCAATGCTGAAGGCTCGCTTTCCAAGTTTAAAAGCAATTGCTATCTGCAGCCAACCACCAAGCCGTAACTTATCACTCATTAAGCAAACCTTTTGGGATTATTACCACCTCCCTATTGATACAGAATGGCTTTGTCGAAATTTAGGGCATGCGTATGGCATGGTAGACACCAAGCAAACTAAACCTAAGCCTGTCTCGTGCAATGAATGTCAATTGGTGGGGCAATCCAGAACCATCCAGCAACTTAAAAAGAAGATAGCCAAGATCGCTAACAACGATTTCCCAGTGCTGATTCAAGGGGAAACCGGTACAGGAAAAAGCCTATGCGCACGTTTGATACATGAAGCCTCTGCCCGCAGTCAGAAACCTTTCATCGCTGTAAATTGTGGCGCAATTCCACAATCCTTGATTCACTCAGAGTTATTTGGCTTTGAAAAAGGCTCGTTCACGGGAGCAAACAAACGCTACGTCGGACACGTGGAAAGAGCGAATGGTGGCACGCTATTTTTGGATGAGATCGGCGACCTTGAACTGTCGCTGCAAACCTACTTACTCCACTTTCTAGAAAATAACTTGATAGAGCGATTAGGCAGTAACAACCAATTACCCATAGATTGCCGTGTGATTTTCGCCACCAACGTCAATATCGAACAAGCCGTTGCTGCAGGTAAATTTCGAAAGGATCTCTTTCATCGGATCAATGTACTTCCATTGGACCTAGTGCCACTCAATGATCACAAAGAAGACATTGAAGATTTGGTTCGATTTGAGCTGAAGCACAATTACGCATCCAAAACCAAACTGCCTAGTGACACCCTTGAGCAAATGAAACAGTACCATTGGCCGGGCAATGTCAGAGAGTTATTCAACTGCATAAAAAGGGCGATCGTTCTTTCTAATTCAAGCGCCCTCTCTACTCGTCATATGGGAATTCAATTGAAAGACGCGTCGCCCGACGTAGAAAATGATACTCGACTTTCTTCAAAAAATGTTCGTCGAGTGATTCAGCAGCACCACTACAACATTTCCCAGTCCGCCAAAGCGTTATCTATTTCTCGGACGACCTTATATAAGCTGATAAAAAAACATCAGATAGTAATTTAAGTCGCCTAGCTAGCTAAGCTAACTAATAAACTAATAAAGCAGCCTAACGAACTAGGCTGCTTTGGAGTTTAGTTGTACTCAATTAATGAAAGTACTTAAGGCTCAGGTACAGTAAATGGACAAACATCACAGGTTGCAATGTTCGATGTTTCCATAAATGCTTGTTGCAAGAACAGCGAGTCAAACGTTGCTGTCACTTGATTAGATAGCATCCCTGCAGTTCCGGTTGGTAACACATTTGGTGCATAAGTTTTACTTACTTGTGTACACACTTGACCAATCGCATCACCAAAGTTCGGTATCCACTCTCCTTCACCCGTTTTACAAGCAAACAGCTCAGGGTCGGCACTTAATGCACTACACATATTACCAGCACCACATGTGGTCACATCCTCAAGATCATCACAAGGTAAAGCAAAGTCGAGGTAATAACTGCTGTTGACTACTTCAGTAGGTAAATCAGAACGACTCAAAGAGTCATCCTTAGAATCCACCAGCGATTCAATGGCCAATGGGATATCACCGGTATTACATATTTCAACATCATAGGTTTTCTTAAGCACAACTTGGCCGCCATCAACCTCTAAGAAGCTATTACACACCTTAGAAATCTCAACCATCGGGCTCAAGTCTATTGGTGGACAATTGTAAGCCACTGGCGCTTGAGCATTCACGATAAGCCCATCAAGATCCACCGCACCATCTATCACGCCGACGGCTCCGTTATTTACAGACAGATAATTCCCCATGAATGAGAATGACTCGCCGACACTCCACACTTCATCACCGTTACCCACGACAGGAAGCGCACCTAAGATTGGTGACTCAGATAAAAAGGCCACTTCGTAATCACCATTGGTGCCTAACGAACCAGGGCCGGTATTGGTTACCGTCACGGTGTAATCGATGTTGAACATGCCATCAACCGTAAAGCTGGTTGTGTTACAAGTCGCCGCTATATTGATGCTACATAAACTGAATGAACCGACAACGAAGTCAGCCAAAGATGCATCAATCGAACGAGAAGCTCGAGACTCCACTAAGAAACTACTGAAACAAGGAATATCCTCAATACCGAACTCATCATTCAACAGAGCTGACAAGTTTAATCGACCTTCCACAAAGCTCTCGGTTGGAATAGAGGTTGTTTCACCCGTTTTAGCTAGATAGTCCCAACCTTGTACATTGGGTAGAGCAATTGCACCGATAGAATCATCATTTGAAATCGCACAGATCTTTTCGACGCCGACTGCGCCACTGCCACATCTTGCCCCCACAAAATCATTCGATTTAGGGTCACCGTCAGTTTGGAAAATTCTCGTCATGTTGTCGGTGACATCACCATTATTCAAATCCCACTGCAACACTTCTATGTACGGATTACCGCCACTTGCTTGTGGGAATGAAATCAGCACAAGGATGTCTCCATTGACATGTTGCCCAACAAAGTCGCCTTTAGTTTTCCCATCCGGCAATCCAACCTGGTCTTGTAAGAACCAGAAGCCAATGTACATATCACCATTGTTCGCATATCGGTCTGCACCAAAGTAAATCAGCAAGTCACCTTCGCTTTCAAAGGCAGCGGCATACGCATTGGTAAAGTCATCTTTCGGTTGTGGCGACGCACTTCGAAATGCCCAATCCGTAATGTCGGAATCATC
Organism: Vibrio sp. QJM3NY_39; assembly: GCF_057785895.1. Lineage (NCBI taxonomy): Bacteria > Pseudomonadati > Pseudomonadota > Gammaproteobacteria > Vibrionales > Vibrionaceae > Vibrio > Vibrio sp. QJM3NY_39. The sequence goes on from NZ_CM173505.1 coordinate 2,541,958, forward strand.
TTTCGATCCACCCTTCCAAAAGATTTGATCCACACCGTTACGGTCTTTTTGGAAAAACTCCGCAATCCCGACCATGCTGTTGGGGTTATTTACATCGTCCCAATCAATACCACTATTATCGCTGGTCGCGTTACCATCGAGTTCCATAACATCAACCGTAGCCCATGCCAACTGGGGGCTACTAAACAACAAAAGCACACTAAGTAAATAATTTATAACCTTCATGTTCTCTCTCCATTTATCCGTACTTATGCTTTTAGGGTTTTCTGCCATGCCCAAATTAGAGAAAATCCTTTAGCAATTCGTAGGTTCGATAGAGCATATTCCAAGCCAATTTCAACTTATTGAATTGATTGATGTTTATATATTGAAGGCACACCTTTATTGGACGCTTTGTTATCATTTGTCCATAAACCCGAGATTTGACCAAACAATCAAGGACTTGAAAGGATGAACAAAGTGTCTACGTCAGACATTCTTAGAGCTTTGGATACAAGGTAAGTGATCTTTAAAAGGTGCAATAACGTAGCCATTGCTAGATTATTGAATAACAAGTGATTGAATTGACGGGTGCCGACTTAACGGGTAACTGAAGGTTCACTCGTGAAATGATAGGCGAACAGACGATGACACAACTTACGATATTTTACGATGGGACATGCCCGTTGTGCGCAAAGGAGATGGCGGCACTTGCAAAGCATGATGCCGAGAATAAGATTCAAACCATCGATATCTACAGTGAAGCCTTTTCAGACTACCCTCAGATTGATGCCGACGCAGCCAACACCATTTTGCATGCACTGGATGAGAATGGAAAACTGCTGCTGGGCTTAGACGTGACCTACCAAGCGTGGCGCTTAGTAGGAAAAGGTTGGCTATACGCCCCTTTACGTTGGGCGATATTCAAGCCAGTGGCCGACTGGTGTTATCTTCGGTTTGCCAAGAACCGATACAAAGTCTCTTTCTGGCTAACTGGAAAGTCACGCTGCGATGGTAACAGCTGCACAAAATAGTACTTGGTTAAGACATACCACTTGCGACTTTGTAATACACCACACCAAACAGCGCAGCAAAAACTAAAACGGTAACCGCGACTTTTAACCAAATAAACTTCATGTTTTGTCCTTTAAATTCTGTTTACTGTTTCGCGAGACAAGTTACCACAACAAAACATTCGGTTGGGTAATGATTGATAGAACTTTGTAGTGAGTCTTGATAACTAAGTGAGAACCTTTATGTCGGCAAAAGAGAGAAACCTTCCTACACATCGAATTTCTAGATTCAGCAAGTTTGCCTCGCTGGCAACAAGGGTCGCGGGCAACGTGATAACGGAAGGCACCAAGCAGATTGCACAAGGCAACAGGCCCAAAGCAAAAGACTTATTACTCACCCCGCAGAACATTGCACGCCTGACTGATCAACTCGCCCACCTGCGCGGTGCTGCCATGAAGCTTGGGCAGATGTTATCAATGGACGCGGGCGATGTCCTCGAACCGGAACTCGCCGACATTCTTTCTCGCCTGCGCTCAGACGCCGACCCACTACCAACAAAGCAACTCAACCAAGTGTTAGAAAGCTCACTCGGCATCAACTGGAAAGCCGAATTCCTTTCCTTCAACTTTAAACCTATCGCCAGTGCGTCCATCGGACAAGTTCACCAAGCCTACAGTGATGCGGGGGACAAACTTGCCATCAAAGTCCAATATCCAGGCATTCGAAAAAGCATCGACAGTGATGTGGACAACGTAGGTACATTGCTTAACATCGTCGGTTTGATACCCAAGTCTGTCGATTACAAAAGCTTATTAGAAGAAGCAAAGAAACAGCTCCATGATGAAGCAGATTATGCTCGCGAAGCTGACTACGCGACTCGTTACTATCATGCACTGAAAGAACACGCTCACTTCGTTGTACCTAAGATTCACCCTCAAATGTCTTCAGAATCAGTGCTTGCGATGGACTTCATTGAAGGCGTCTCGATTGAGAAAATAGAAGGTTACGATCAAAGTACTCGTGATTTTGTCATGCGCAGCTTGCTCGAACTCATGTTCAGGGAGTTGTTCGACTTGCAGATGGTGCAGACCGACCCTAATTTTGCCAACTACCTCTACGTTGAAAACACGCGCCAGATTGGGCTGTTAGATTTTGGAGCAACCCGTGAATACACCGACCGCTTCAGTGATGGCTATCGCTTGGCTTTTACCTCTGTGATTAATCACGATGAACAAGGCCTCAACAAGGCGCTAGAGCAGATTGGGTTCTTTAGCGAGACGATTCTCCCCGATCAGCGCCAAGCCATTCTCAACTTAGTGACAATGGCGTGTGAACCTATGTTGGTCGACGAAGAGTACGATTTTAAAGCCAGTGGACTCGCTCAAAAGCTACGCGAAGCCGGAACTATACTCAGCATGGAACAAGAGTTTTGGCACACACCACCAGCAGACGCCCTGTTCCTACACCGTAAAATCGGAGGCATGTATCTGTTAGCCGCTCGCCTTGGCGCAAGGGTGAACATAAGTCGTTTGGTCGCTCCGTATCTCATCAGCGATGACACTTGATTAGTTCATAAATAGTGACGGTTAATGACCAGAAAAGTGATCATTTCGCGCTGCGCAAGAGTACTAACAGTTACGCCAACTAAAATGAGCCAAACCCATGAAATCTTCACTGCTTTGCTCCACCGCCCTGATTGCAAGCCTAACGAGCTCTATCGCTTTTGCAGCGAGTTGCCCTGAGATACTCAACGGTAAACAACGGTTACTAAATTCGAACGAAGAGATAGAGCTGTGTGAAGAGTTTCAAGGCAAAACCCTTTTGGTTGTAAACACAGCCAGCCAATGTGGTTTCACTCCTCAATTCGAACAACTCGAGCAATTGCATCAAACCTATAAAGACCAAGGTTTCACGGTTGTCGGCTTTCCGAGCAATGATTTTCGTCAAGACAGAGGAAGCGAAGAAAAATCAGCTAAAATCTGTTACCTAGACTACGGCGTTACCTTTCCAATGATGGCGAGAGCTACGTTATCTGGCAGTAGCGCTAACCCTGTCTTTGCAGAGATACAACAGCAAGCTGGTGTGACACCCAAGTGGAACTTCTACAAATTCCTGATCAGCAAAGAGGGTAAAGTGGTGGCAACCTTCCCTAGCTCGACATCACCGGTGAGTGCGACACTCAAAAATGCGATTGAGCAACAGCTATGAGATCCGATTATATGGCGACAACTCAAACCCGCAATACCATGGCCAAGCTGGGTTACATGGGGCTAATCCCGTTTCTATTTGGCCTATTGTTGTCTCTGACCGACAGCCAATTCCTAGGCCTGAGTGGCGAGACACTCTTCATCACCTACAGCGTGGTCATCTTGAGTTTTTTGTCGGGTATTTTGTGGGGAAATGGCATCGAAAATTTCGAAAGCCAATCTAGCAATAAGGCTCTGGTTCTAAGTAACGTGATTGTGTTAGTCGCGTGGGTAGAGGTGCTACTTGGGGAACAAAAAGAGTTTCTCACCACCCTGATTCTTATCATCGGCTATATTGCGGTTTGGCGGGCGGAAAGGTCGATGAGAGAAGAGAACCAAAGTGAAGGCCCCGATGGCTATTTTGATATGCGAACCCGACTGACCTCTAGCGTGGTGTTGATGCACGGTATCGTGATGTTGACCTAGGTCTGTGAACCTTTAATTAAGGTGTGCGCCTTTGAATAAACAACGTTAGCAAGAAACTAGACAATGAGCTGCATTACCAACCTTGGCTCATCATCGCCAAAATAGTTCGACTCTTCTTTGATAGTGACAAAACCCATAGACACATAAAGCGCACAAGCCGACGCATTATTTGGATCAACGGTAAGCAACACCTTGGATTCTTTAGGCAGCATCGTTATCGCCTGTTCCATCAACGAACGTCCCACTCCCATACCTCGAAATTGACCATCAACGGCCAGTGACAAAATCCAATATTCTTGTGGCTTGTCTGTTGGTGTCATCAACACATAACCCGCAACTTGCGAATCCTGTTTCGCCACCAACAAGCCTTTTCCCCAGCAATCAAAGGCCTGACGAAAGAAAAACTGCGGATAGGCGTGGTCGCCAAACAAAGCATGTTCAAGCTGGTAGATATCAGCCAGTTCTTGTTTTTCCGCACAGACAATATTCATAGATAGACCTTTATAGATTAACTACAACCGCCCTTCAGCTACAATCTGCCTTCAACTGAAGCCAGCCAAGTTGGCAATTGCTCTCTAAACCAATTAATGTATTTCGAAGCTTCAGGGTTGTTACGCGTGACTAATATATTCGTGACTTCGACTACAATCCAGCTTTTAGCCATGATCAATTGCTTTATTAAATCTTCACGCGGAATCAAGATGTTATAGCAAAGGTACTGATCAACAATACGCTCATAATCTGGCAAGGAACCCATTCGCGAAACGAGTGGTGCCAAATCTATCGCAGGGCTGCCAAAACCAAAACGCTCCCAGTCAAATAGCACGAGCTGTCCATTATCTCTTCTCCCCCAATTCCCTTCATTGGAGTCACCCGAAATTAACGTGTCATGGTTAAAAATCGCATCACTCTGAGATTGAATATACTTAAGACTGTCTTGCGTAACTTGAGGCAATTGTAGGGAAGATAAAGCCGGCGCAGTGTCATCTAAACTCCATTGATGGCGCTTAACTTCAAATGTTGGTCGATATTGAGAACAGTGAATACTAGCGAGCTGCTGAAACACATCACTTGTCGTTTGTAGCTCGGCAAGACAAACCGAATTAGGAATGTATTCGAGATACAGCTCACAGCCATCGACCGCAAGAAGTCGAGGCGTATTCACTCCATCAAGATGCTGCGCTGCGTGTTGGTAAAAAGCGACTTCAACCTCGCCAGCCCCTTGTTTATGTATACAAGGAAAGCCATTACGCTCAGTTAAAGAAACCTGCGCAGCGCCCATTTGTGAAAGGTCTTGATTACTCATCGCATTCCTTCTATCCGTGTAAACAGCAGAACGAACCCTACTGACGGCTCACTAACAAATTCGCACCAGATAGAGCAAGAAACACAGAGCAGGCTTTATTGAAGCGCTTGGCCATTTGAGGTTTTGAAAACCAATTTCGTAGATATAAGCCAAAAGCAGCATAGATAGAAATAGCGAGCATTTCTAACACAAGGAACGTGCTTCCTAAAACAAAGAATTGAGCATTTACGTTCGCTGAAACATCGACAAATTGAGGAAGGAATGCGGTGAAGATAAGAATGGCTTTAGGGTTGCCAGCTGCGAGTGTAAACTCTTGTTTGACTAGGCCGAACCAATTTTTGTTACGATCAATTCCAACAATAGGGCTGGCTTGTGAGCGCCATAAGTTAAACGCAATCCACAATAAATACATGGCGCCAAACAGCTTGATGAGAAAGAACAAGGTTTCAGAAGTATAAAGCACAACGGCTAAGCCCGATGCAGCTAACGCGATCATGCCAGAAAAGGCAGCAATTCTTCCTAACCCAGCAACTAAAGCAGCTTGAAATCCATAACAGCGAGCGTTGTTCATTGATAACAAATTGTTTGGGCCTGGCGTCATGTTGAGCGCAAAACAAGCAGGGATAAACAGCAGCAACTTCCATATTTCCATTGGGGCTTCCTAGTTACAATATGCCAAGGTTATTGAATCGTTTAACCGCAATATTACCTTTTATAACAGCATTTGAAATCTTTTATAGTAACACTTGAAAGCTGTGCCAATACTCTGCCACACCCCTTGAATTAGTTTTCGAAGAATTGCTCGTATTCTGGAGTCGACAGGTTTTCCGCAACCCCAATCTCACCGACGATATAAATCGCACTCGCGAGAGTTTCTAACGTTTGATTCGGCTCGCGTTCAGGTACGTCGCCAACAACCGGAACAGATTTAGGTTCAGAGACAGAATTACAAACAACACTTTCACATACGATGTTTTGTTGTTCCAACGAGATGGCTTCTGGTACATCAAAGTCTCCCGCTGATAAATCAGAGTTAGAAAGGTCTAAGGCACCGTAAGAGAAGGTCGAAAACAGAGCTGAAAGTACAATCCACTTATTCATAATTCTTTCCATAGTTAATATTCATCAAACCTATAAATACTATCTAATCATAAACATTATGAACAGTGTTTTATTTAAAACTTCTAAGACTTTTGATTCACTGACTTAGAAACATTCAAGTTCTGAATAGGAGGTAATATCAACTTACCTGTGAAGGTTTGTTTGACGTGAACCTATCAAGTACCGCCTGAGGGATCATGATGACCGAGTATTTAATAAAGGCCACAAGCGTCATCACTGCCATAAAGCTTCCTAAAATAAAGTCATGAACATCAACGAGCACCAACCCGAGCAATCGATCACAAGTGACCGCAACTACCGCAATACTGAGCGCTACAATCCACTTACTGTGCTGATAAGGTAACGGCTCCATTGTTTGACTAACGAAATATAAAAGTAGTAATCGCAATATGTAAGTGCCACAGAGAACAACAATAACACCCCACACGCCATAAATGGGCGTCACGGTGACATAACCAATAGCGGCCAAGATCGCGCATCCGCCTTGAATCCACATTTGTGATTGACTTGAGTTTCCACTGAAACAGCCAAGATTCAAATAGTCACCTGCGTTCTTGATAACACTAATGGCAAGCAATGCGACAACAATCGTACCCGCATATTGATAGCTACTTGGCAAAATTAAAGCGATAAAACCTGGAACAGTTAGAATCATCAAAGCACCCAATACGATGGCAAAATTAACGCCGACTAAGGCTTTATCAGCACAATGTTTACTGCCGCCTGTTTGTTGAAGAATGGCGACACGGTTTGGGAACCACCAAAGTGCATAGGGTTGTAATAACAATCCGAGAATCAACGCAAATTTACCACTGACTGCATAAATCGCCAGCTCTTCGACTCCAACGAAACTTGCCATGACCCAACGATCTAAACCCGTGATCATGTACATTGATGCCCCCCCGACCAAAGCGGGTAACCCAAACTTCAAGATCTTAGTGGAGTATTTAAAACAACCAAATGTTCCCATCTCTTGCCATTGATAGCGGACTAAACAGATCATTAGCAGCACACTAGAGACTGCAGCCGAAATCAACACACCATCAATACCATATCCGGCCTCAAGCAGCGCAAAAGTCATGAAGGCTTGAACACCCGCTTTCAATACATTAAGCAAGCAGAATCGCTTCGCCATCGCGTTCATTCGCATTAGGGTAAGAGGAATAGAGATTGCCCCATCAAGCATCGTAGGAATAAGCAGTAGTAAAATTTGGTAGGGTTGAAATTCGACGGGCAACATTAAGAGTAACAACGGCATACTGAGCGCAATTAATAGCCCTCCTAGTACACACACCAAAACACTTAACGTAAAACAGTTCGAGATGAGTTCCCGTTTTTCATCGCCATCAACCACGCCCACATAACGGTACATTGCCTCAACGATACCAAAGCTAAACAATATCGTTCCAATATCGGCTAACAAAACAATCGCTTCTAAAGAACCGTATTCTGCTAGCGTCATTTTGTGAGTAATGTAAGGAATCATCACTAGTGATATTCCTTTCATCATCACAATACCAATGGCGTAATAGGCTGACTGTTTTAAAGACCCCATAGCAATCACCTGTTCCTTACCATGCGGGTGTTAGGAAACTCTTACAGTCACCGATTAGGTGTCGTAACGTTCGCTTTTGAGGGGCCATAACCAAAGATCGAAAGCTATAAGCAACCGCCTGTTTGTTGTGGTGTAGGCTTCGATAATAGTCAGCGTAGCCTTCTAGTATTCTCGCCTTTGCGATTTTAAAGCTAGAAGAAGGCAGGTTCCAACGTTCACTGCCATTTTGGTAACGCTGAAGAATAGTCTCTATAGACTGCAAATTCCTCAATTTGAAGCTTTCAGTTTGAGTGACGGAACTCGACCTCATTAAATAACCAACCTGCACTGAATTCAGCACACCAATCTGATGATTCTCACTTAGTCGAAGCCACAACTCCCAATCTTCCCCATACTTTATATCAGCATTAAAACTGTCTGTTTGAGAGAACACATCAGCTCTAACCATCACTGTCGATGTACCAATCACGTTGTTTTCAATAATGAACTCCAGTGGCTTTTCAATATTGAAGAACAACTCATCTTTCTCTTGGAACTGTGACCAATAGCTAAAGCAGTCAATAATCACTTGGTAGTCTTCAGTGAGATGTTCGTAATTGGTAAAACTCATCGCCAACTCAGGGTTTCGTTGATGGAACTCGATCTGTCGCTCGATTTTCTCTGGATACCAGAAATCGTCGGCATCTAAAAAAGCGATGAATTCACCGGTCGCCTTTTCAATCCCTAGGTTTCTGGCTTGAGGTGCACCTACACCCAGAGTCGCTATTTTAACTATGCGTTCGTCGTGTATGGATGCGAGATAAGTTGACGTTCCATCATTGCTGTTATCGTCAATAATGATTAATTCGATATCTTGATGAGTCTGTTTGAGTACGCTGCCGATTGCCTTCGGAAGATAGTCCAAACAATTATAAGTAGGAATAACAATACTAACTTTAGCCATAGTGACGCTCTCAAATTTATACGTTGTACAGCTACTTCTGCATATCCTGTGCCGAGCATTCCTCACTATTAAACTGGCTTTATATCAGCAGCCTACGTGCTTGTTCGCAAAATGACGACCAAGCGCTGCCTGCAGAAATACTCAAATCTCCAATTTGAATGCCATTTTGAGAAAACCAGTAGCAACCTAACGATAACCACAAGAAAACCATTAAGAAGCGCCGAAAAAATACTCTTTCATCTTGGTTCGTATCTTGCTTAATCCATTTTAGTGGCCAGTAAAAGGAGCAAAAAATGAAAAAAGTAGCATTTATAGCGCCTACCTACCCTGTACTGAGCGAGACATTCATTCAGACAGAAGTCGACTCCGTGAAAGCGTGTGGGCATCAGGTATGCGTAATGGCATTCGAAGTAGAAGAAAGTGAAAAAGCTTTCGACTATGACATCGTGAAAATTGGCAAGGATGTTCGGGCGGGCAAGATAACTAGCATCAACTGGGTGGGTTTTGTCAAAGCGCTTTCGTTTGTATCTAAGCAGACTAGCATGCCGAAGAAGTCACTTTTCGCTTATGGATTTAAGTTGGCGTTACAACTCGCAGAAAAAGACGTTAACCATGTCCATGCTCACTTCTGCCAACACACCACTGCCCACGCTATTGTCGCCGCTAAGCTTCTCAACATCACTTGCTCGTTTGTCGCCCATGGCCATGATGTTTACGAATTCGCTTACGATATTGAACATAAGATTACATCGAGCGATTTTGTGGTCGCGGTCTGTAAAGACATGCTCACCGACTTTAATCACATGGCAAAAGGTAATATTAAGCTCCTGCATTGCGGTGTAAATACCAAGCAATTTCAACTACACCCAAAGACCGAAACCAAGCAGCTTCGCTTTGTTTTCCTTGGAAGATTAGTTGAACAAAAAGGTATCCACTTTCTCATTGATGCCTTAGCACCCATAGCCGAGCCTCTGGACATTCATCTCGATATCGTCGGTACTGGAGATCTAGAGTCCCAGTTAAAAACGCAAGTCGAACAACAAGGGCTAACTCGAAATGTCAGCTTTCTTGGTTCAAAGCCTCATGGGTGGGTAAAAGAGCACTTACCGAGCTACGATTGTTTAGTCGCTCCTTTCTGCTTTTCAGAAACAGGTTGTGTCGATACTGGACCGTTAGTACTAAAAGAAGCCATGGCAGTCGGGACTCCCGTGATTACAACCAACATAATGGGCTGTAAGGAAATTGTCACATCTGACACCGGATTTTTAGTGAATGAAAAAAACGTCGAAGAGTTAAGAGAAAGCATAGAGCGTTTTGCGCAATTAAGTAGCGAGGACAAAACAGAAATGGGAATGATGGCAAGAACCAGAGTAGAGAAGCGATTTAACTCTCTTAAACAAGCTCAACAGCTGTCTCATTGGATAGAAAACCCAGTTTAAGATTATCTAAAAACACGTAAATAGATGTGAAATGAATTAGAAACTAGAAGAGAAAGACACAAACCATAGCGTTACATTGATGCGCACTGTAACGCTTAATATGGTATTAGTTTGGATAAAACTAGCCCTACGCTGGGCTAGACTTGCTTCCGTGATTAAAAACAGCTCGCCGAGCTTTCTTAACCCGCTCGCAACGCTAATATCTCAGTAAGATCGTCTGTCTCTGTATATCGATTCAGATCTTGTTCTTTAGAAGCAATCGCAACGATAGACATTCGGTCTGCAAGTTCATTACCTTCAATACCAACGTGACCGTTAACATGGTGGATAGTGATTTGAGAAGCGAGCTCTTGGTACATCGCATAAGCTGGCTTGATGATATCGAGGTTTTTGATTTCACCACCCGACTTCGTCCAACCTTTTTTCTCCCAGCCCGTTGCCCACTTAGTAATACAGTCAATCGAGTATTTTGAGTCACTATAAATTGCAACAGACAAGCCGGCTTGCAGTTTCTCTTTTGCAATTATAAATGCTTGCTTCAAACCTTGTAGCTCGGCGGTATTGTTAGTACCCATTGGCTGGTAAAGACCATACCACAACTCAGTTAAATCGTTGTTCTGGTACACCGCTAAGCCTGTACCGGCTTCACCTGGGTTTGGCTCACAACCGCCATCAGTAAAGATCTTGATATCAAAAGGCATATCAGTGATTTGTTGTTGAGAGAGGGGCGGAACCTTCGCTTTAGTCGCCTTACCCGCAGAGCTTGGCTTTGTAGCCGAAGAACCTGACGCAGACGACGTTTTACCACCGAAAGCAGATTCAGCCTCACCTAATGTAGGAAACGATTTGTATCTCGCACCAGCAAAGCCATCAACTTGCGATTTACACTCATTCCAAGTGGTAAAAATACCCGGTATACGACCTTTCCAAACCACATAATACTTCTTAGCCAAATTAACTCCTTACCAAAACCTTAAAACACGAACCCCACACCTAAAATGATTCAGCTGTGGGGACGCTATTATGCCTGATTACGTTCGCAACACATAAGTCATTACATGGAATACACACGGTGTTGTGAGAATAGAGGCATTATCGAACAAGTATAGAGCGTTAATTAGAATCACCAACCTGATGACTTCTAATTAGGAGCCTCTATGTGCTTTTAGATCTTGTTTTAGTTTGATCGTTAACTTTTGAACCTTAGGTATCACTTGCTGCATTAATGACTGAGTCATAACCATCGACTCTGTCGTCACAGTTGGCATTTTTTTCAGAATGCTTTTCCCATGTTCTGTTTTGTAGAAATCAATCATCGCACCGAGCTCATCTTCAGTGAATTGATTACTGTAGATCGTTACAATTTTTGGTTCCAGCTTTTGCCAACTGACCTCTTCTTTCATCAACTCGTTCATACTCTGATAGTAATCATCAAAGATAGCTCGTTCTGACTCCGAAACCTCTAGCTCTTTAGACATATTGGTCATCATGCTATCCATTTGAACGTATACCGCGTCCAACGTGGAATCGACATCCATGATCTGAAGAAGCTCTTGTACTAATGCTTGCTTAGTATCTTGCGCAGCCGATAATTTCAGAGGTACGAGTAGAAATAAGATTACGAGAAATCTGTACATTGTTAGGTCCTTATATCCTGTTAAATTAATTACGCGATGCGTTCGACATATAGATAGATCATCGAACACACCCTTAAATGCCGCGGATAACGCATCATATTGAGCAAATTAAACTTGGGTTACCGATCTAGGATTATCACCATACTTGTTTGCTCCTGCAGTACCATTGAATGCTAAGAAACATAGCATGATAAAAAAGCCGGCTACTGGAACAAAAAAGAGAAGTACCCACCATCCAGTCCTTCCCATATCGTGTAACCTGCGTATCGTGACTGATAAGCTTGGTAAGATGATAAATAAAGAGAACACCCCACTTAAAATTCCAATCGCAGAATTCGAGTTATACCAACCTAGCCCTTGATCTATGAGAGTTAAAACGAGAGTAATTACGACGCTTACAGCGAAAAAGTACCAGTACTCTTTGCGACGAGCTCTCCCTCGAAACTCCATAGGCTTCTTTAATACTTCAATAAACCAATTCATTTAAATCTTACCTAATTGCGAAATCTACATACGTAAAATAGCAACTCAACATGTTGAATTATTTGCAAATTTACTTTCTTTTGATCCATAAGTAAAACGAATTAAACAGCACGAAGTCATATAAAATCAATTGCATTCAAATAAGAAACATCATTCGGAAATGTTTAGGGAGGTAAGGACAGATCGCCTCTGAATAAAGGAGCACAGGTATTTATACTAAATTGAACCTAGGGGAACTCGTTTCAAGTAATGACTCATAAACTTGACACGAGGATAACTAATGCCGCGACACACCGTATCAATTGAGCTGCGTATTAATGGAAAAGGAAATCAACCACGACAAGGTTGTAGAACAAGAACACCGCCATGCTGACACCGATCGTTAGCAGCACATTGCCTGTTTTCCAGATCAATAAGCCTGTCACCACCGCACCAATCAAGTAAGGATTATCTAGACTTGGCCAAAATGTTTGTTCTGGTGCAAACACTATCGGCCCCCAAATAGCCGTTAATACCGCAGGGCTTGAATAACGTAGTAGACGCCTCGCTGTGCTATTTAGCCGAAGAGGAATTGTAGGTTCTAGAAACACATATCGACTGAAAAAAACAATCGCGGTCATGAGTACGATCGATAACCAAATCATGCAGACTCTCCTTCATTGGCTTGTTTCTGAGCGTTGTTGCGTTCAACAAATGATTCACTAATGAAGCCCGCCAACATACCTGAAATCGCAGCAATCATTAGCCCTCCTTCAACCTGATTGACCGCCATTGCCACAGAGGTCACCAATGACACCACAACACACACCACCGTTGGCAGTGTTCGAATCAAAGGAAAAACCAAAGCAATGAAAGTCGCGGCGACCGCAAAATCGAGGCCAATCTCGTTAAGTGATGGAATTTGACTACCTGCGACAATGCCGACAAAGCTGGCAATATTCCAAACGAGGTAAAATCCGCCGCCTACGCCTGCGGCATACCAACGATTAAACTCTTGTTGGGATTGCCCACTGCAAATCGCGAACAGCTCATCAGTGAGCCAAAAACCAAGCAATAAACGCCAACGAGCTGGCAGATGACTAATTTTGTCACGCATAGAGACACTATAAAGAAAGTGTCTTGACGTAATAAACAGCGTGGTTAACAACATAGTTCCTAAACCAATGCCCGCTTTAAACATACCCGCAGCCACCAGTTGAGCTGAACCTGCAAATAAAATGGCAGACATAGCCTGAGCTTAAAGCTGATTCAGTCCAGCATCTATCGCATACGAGCCCGCTAATATGCCCCACGGTATGACGGCAATACTTAACGGCATCGCTGCCATAACGCCTTTCCATAACTGCGTACGTTTATCCATTGTGTTGTTATCCATATTTTCCTAGTTCTCGTTACATTGGTTTTCCACTGTAAAAGAGCACTCACTTATTCGATTGTACAAATTTGCTTTATCGCCAAAGCACAAAGTTAAAAGCGATCAGATCAACGCATCTTAATATACTGACCTGGGGTGTAACCGTTGGCTTTCTTAAAATGTCGATGAAAATGGCTTTGATCGTGAAAGCCACACTCTTGAGCAGTGTCCGAGATCGAATGCCCTTGCTTTAGCAACTTACGCGAAAGCCTGAGTCGGGATTGAATTTGATATGCATGTGGCGGAAGACCAAATTCTTTTTGAAAGGAGCGCACCAAGTGAAATGGGCTTAAAGCCGCAAGCTTCGACAATTCTTCCAATGACACATCCGCTTGTGGAAAATCGTCTAAAAACTCTTTCACTAGAATAAGTTGCCGTTGAGTTTTTCCATCTAATTGAGGTTTAAGGCTCGATTTGCCATGTCGGCTAATCAGTTTAACCAACATCCCGTACATTAAGGTTTCTCTTAGCAGGCGATTATCTGATTCATCAATCGTGTTGAATACTAATCTGAGTTGATTGGCTAGTTCAGGATCTTCAACCACCGCTCTAGGGAAGTAAGGAGCCCCGTAATTCGGCAGATTGAGTTCCTGCGTGATTTTGGCAAGTTGTTCTGGCAGTGGATACATTGCACGATACGCCCAACCACCTTCGGTAGCAGAATGACCGCTATGAACTTCATCAGCATTAACCAGAATGATGGCATCTTGAGGCGCGACATGATGCCCTCCCGTTCGATAGAAGCGCTGAGCACCCTGCTCAATCACACCGAGAGTGTAACCTTCATGGCTGTGACGTGAGAAGTTCTGCTTTTCATATTCTGCATTGAGGATTTCAAGGCCACCGAGCTCTTCTGTGATCTTGTATTCGGCTTTCTCTTTAGAACGCTTTTTGTTATCCATAACCATCCCCAAGCCTTTTAATTATCGAGCGACTTATCAGTCTACTCTATAGGCTCTCACAACTTTTGTACAAAATTGCGCATTTGGTCGTTAATACCGTTTTCGTCGTTGGCTTAATAACGCTTTCTAACTGGGAGGAAAGTCTTGGTCTATAACTAGTTGGCGAGAAATTGACAAATTAGTGTGGCAATCATGGCAATACTCTCTTCTAATCATCGGCAACAGACCTGATACACCATGAAAAATACGCTAATCCTTTTCTTTTTCCTGAGCCTAACTGGCTGCACACACAATCAATCCAAAGCTTTAAGTATGAACGCCTCGTCAGTCAATACGTATCCTCAATCGATGTCGAACCTGCAACTGTGCGACACCTTGTATTACGGGCGCTCAAGCAACCAAACACTCGCAGCGATTGGCAGTGAGTTTAATCGCCGAGGGCTGTCAAAAAGTTGGTGTGATATAGAAACCAACAAGCTCTACTTAACAAAGACAATTGATTGGGTTGCTGAACAAGTAGAAGACAAAGAAGATTCAGACGAAGAAGCGTCTGCTGTTGTGTTGCCTGCGAATTAACGCCGTTTACTAAAAACGGCTTTGTGATGAAGATTGGGGGCGATATACCACTCAAGTCTTCGCCAGTTTAATACGGCGCCACAATCTTCCATCGATGGCCGACAAGCCAATAGCGATCAACAACATGCCAACAAAGTGAATAACTTCTAACGACTCATTGAGGAACAGAGAACCAAGCAAGATGGCGGAAACAGGCACTAACAAGGTAACGAGTAAAACATTGGTCGCCCCTGCCAGTTCTAGAATTTTAAAGTACAGAACATAAGCGACCGCTGTCGATAAAACTGCAAGCCCAGCGATAGCCGCCCATGTATATCCACTCATTGCTACAACATCAAGTGGGCCATCCACCATTAACGCAACAGGGGTTAAAACAATCGTTGATGCTGTTACTTGCCCTGCCGCTGTGATAATCGGATTGATCTCCATAGCTTTGAATCGACGACCGTACACTCCTGCAAAAGCGTATGACAAAGCAGCCGCGATGATTGCCAACTGAGCAATAAAACTGCCACCTCCGCTCAGAGCAGGCAACCCTATCATCACAACCACACCAACAAAACCAATGCCGACACCCACGAGTTTTAGCGGTGTTACACGCTCATCAGGTAATAGTATTCCTGCCACCACAACCGCGAAGATCGGTGTCGCTGCGTTAAGGATCGACGCTAGCCCAGACGCGATTTGAGTTTGCCCCCATACGATAAGCGCGAACGGGACGACATTATTAAGTAAACCCATTCCTAAAAAGGCCCCCCAAACACGCAACTCTTTAGGCGGGCGAAGCCCTATCATCAAAGCAATAATCCACAAAGTGATGGCAGCAATTCCCACTCTAAGCGCGACTATGGTTAACGGAGGAAGATCAGTAACCACAACACCAACGAAGAAGAACGATCCTCCCCATAGCATGGAAAGAACAATCAGCATTGCCCACACACGGGCATTCATTGAGATATTAATAGTCGATGTCATGGTTCAGTTCACTCTTAAATAATTGGTATATGATCAATCTTAGCGACCCACAGAAATACAAAACATCCGATTTTTGCGTTATATCTATATTGTTCAATCCAAGAGCGATTGAACCTCAAGTGCTTATAATAAAATTAGTTAGCAAGAAACGGATGGAACCATCACCGAACATGCGGTTAGATAGTGATAGACCAGTAATTAAGTAGAGATTAAGCCATGCCAATGCCACCAGAACTCGAAATGAGAAAAGCGATAGCCGTCAGAGACAAGTCTTTCGACGGGCAATTTTTCTATGGTGTTATCACTACGGGTGTTTATTGCTTGCCATCGTGTTCTGCGAGGCCTGCAAAACCTGAGAACTTGAGGTTCTTTGAAAGCATTGAAATGGCGATGTTGGCAGGCTTCAGGCCATGCAAACGCTGCCACCCTTTTCCGGGAAACTCTCGAGTGGAAAAATTGGTAGAAGTTGCACGCCACATTGAAGCGCACGCTGATGAGAAACTCACACTTTCTCGCTTAGGTGAAATTGCGGAATTATCTCCCTCACGATTACAAAGGCTGTTCAAGGAAGCATTCGGAGTGTCACCTAAAGCGTATCAAGATGCCGTTCGAATGCGTCACTTTAAGAGCTCTCTAAAACAAGGAGACGGCGTAACCGACGCCATCTACGCCTCTGGTTTTGGCTCAATCAGTCGTGTCTATGGAGAAGCAACTCGCAACATCGGTATGGCACCAAAAGCCTATCGAGCAGGAGGCGCTGGCGAAACAATCAATTATGCATGCCGCCAAACCTCACTCGGTTTCATGATGATGGCCGCGACCGATAAAGGCGTCTGTTTCGTGCAATTTGGTGACAATGAACAAGCACTATTAGAACAATTGAGTAGCGAGTTCCCAAAAGCCGAACTGACAATTTCTGCGTCACTAGATACGCCCGAGTTGGATTTCTGGATAGAAGCACTCGATCAACACATCAGTCAAGGCGCCCCAAGACCTGATTTGCCACTGGATATTCGAGGAACTGCATTTCAGATTAAGGTATGGCAGTTTTTATTGAGCATCAAAGAAGGCGATATTGTGAGCTATAGTGAAGTAGCCGATGAGATCGACAAACCAAAAGCCGTTCGAGCGGTAGCATCAGCTTGTGGTAAAAACCGAATTGGCGTGCTGATACCTTGCCATCGCGTTCTGAGAAGTAATGGGGAGCTAGGTGGATACCGTTGGGGATTGGAACGTAAACGCGCGTTATTAGATAAAGAGCGATTAGTACAAGACAAGTAAGCGCTAGAGTAGCTAATCAATAGACTTAAAGACGTTATTTAAAACTACAATTAAAAAGCTTGAGATAGCAAAAAGCCGCTCATTAAGAGCGGCTTTTTATATGGGTGGAAGCCCCAGCCACATCCCGGCACACACGTCGCCTGCTGCGGCTGCTCCCTTCCAGGCCTGACCGAGTTCACAAGTTAGTGTTGCGGGAGGACCAGAGCCTCCATAGATTCTTTTTCTAAGAGGCTTGCCTCAAAGAGTGATTGGATTATTAAGCATCGCAGCAACCATTGCAAGCTCTTCGACCCTATTTTTGAACAATTGCTGTCTAAGTGCTTATCCTTTATTCAAACCACTAGAAAATCGCAGGTAAATTCACCATTTACCTGCGTTCTAACGGCTTGAGTTTCTGTGGTGCTAGATATCTATATCTTCGTTATCTTCGGTGCGAAGGATGTAATCTGTCATCCATGCCGTGCCTAACAGGCACAACCAAACCACAAATACCGGACTTGGAACCTCAATGCTTGGAGTAATCACCAGAGCAGCAAAACCGACCGTTGGTAATGTCCAACACAATAGCTTATTCCATCGGAAGGTTTTCAAACGCGTCAGTGTTTCCATCGATGCCATAATGCCTGTAACACACAAGGCAACCAAAGCTGCATAAGGTAAGTCGGCTATCCACAATGGAAGAATCAAACCTAATGACCACCAGCTGTGTCGGCTGGCTGGTTTAAGGTGATTCGCTGCCCACCAAATCACAATGATCGACAAAGTCTGTAGTGTGGTAATCCAGGGAGCGCCATCAAGCTTACCTGCTGACTGCGTGACCATAATCCCGACTTGCAAAGTTGCTACAATCAAGCCAGAAATAATCACGACGGATAAACTACTGCGTTTTGAAAAGACCACCATAAGCAGTGGGAATAATACCCACGCACTGACAGACAGCGTGATGGGTTGTAAAGGCAGGGTTAAACCATAGGCAGTCATGGATGCGAGCAAAGCTAACCCTGCGATGCCTCCCTGCGGTAAGATCCATAAAGCAGGAATAACCATTGCAAGTACTGGGATGTCTCCCTCACTTAAACTGATTGCTCTCGCGCAAACAACCGCTAATAATGTGGTTATCAAGAACTGAAACGTTGAAAATACCATAGCCCTCTCCTTCTACCGATCCGTGGTATTAATGAACTAGGAACTTTTAGTATGGACCAATTTTTGCTCCAAATCTTTGCTGTGATTCACCAAATTCCATATGGGAAAGTAACAACTTATGGAGACATAGCACGTTTTTCAGGTTTTCCGGGCTATGCACGACATGTAGGTAGAGCATTAGGCAACTTGCCTGAAGGAAGTAAACTACCTTGGTATAGGGTGATTAACAGCAAAGGTGAGATCTCTTTGAAGGGTGATTCGTTTGATCGCCAAAAGAAGCATCTGGTCGAAGAAGGGGTTGAAGTGAGTGACGCAGGAAAGGTAAAACTCAGAATATACAAATGGCAGCCCTAGAGCTGCCATCAATTACATAACTAGTTAATCAGCTAATCAGCTAATCAGCTAATCAAGATGCCTTGATATGGCATCCATTCCTAGTTAACGAACACCAACCAAGCGCAAGTCTGCTTGTTGCGTGTTTTCTACATCAGTAATTACAGACTTAATTGTGTCTGTTGTGAAACGTAACTTACCGTCGACATGAATCGTTGCGCGCATGTTGTAACGGTGGTTAGCTTGAATTTTGTTGTTGTCGTAGCTCAATTCGAATGCGAAAGGGACTTGCTTACCATCAGCTGTGAATTCTTGAGTCGCAATCACCGTTGATGGTGCGTCAGCAAGTGAAATATCTTCTAGCGTTACGGTAATAACTGCATTCTCTGGCAATGCAATTCGTTCACGATAGCTTACTGTACCTGAAATCACTTGGGTATTCTCTGCAACGGCTTCTTGAGAAGCATTCATTTCTGATGTTGCTTGGCAACCAACCAATAGGCCAAACGATAATAAAGACGTAATAAAAATTAGAGCCTTTTTCATATTCAATTTCTCTCAACATGTTTGTCGGAATCGACAAATCTACGGCCTAATTATAAGAGAGCTTTCATATTCTGTCTCGAAACCCTATGATTTATTGACAGATATTTGACTAAGCTAAATGATTAGCACACTAATCTGACACCCATTTTACGAAGAGGAATGCTGGCGATGAGTCAACCTTTACAAGAATTACTCAGTTTACTTCAGCTAGAAAAGCTGGAAGAAGGTTTATTCCGAGGGCAAAGTGAGAACCTAGGTCTTCCCCAGGTTTATGGCGGTCAGGTATTGGGACAAGCGCTTTCTGCGGCTCGCTATACCGTTCAAGACGACCGTAGTGTTCACTCGTTCCATAGTTACTTTCTGTACCCTGGTGATCCTGAAAAGCCAATTATTTACGATGTTGAAAACCTAAGAGATGGACGCAGCTTTAGCACACGTCGTGTTAAAGCAATTCAAAATGGCCGCCCTATTTTCTATCTCACAGCTTCTTATCATGGCGATGCTCCAGGCTTTGAACACCAAATTGCAATGCCTGATATTCCAGGGCCAGAGAACTTTGCATCAGAAACCGAGTTAGCGAGCCATATCGCTGAATTCTTACCAGAGAAGCTACGCAAAACCTTCTGTGGAGAAAAACCGATTGAGATGCGCCCTGTTACGGTCGTTAATCCACTAAACCCTAAAAAAGCCGAAGCGAAACAATACCTGTGGGTAAGAGCAAATGGTGCGTTGCCAGACAACCAGCTTATTCACCAATATTTGTTGGCATACGCGTCTGATTGGGGCTTCTTGGTGACAGCGCTTCACCCTCATGAAGTATCGATCATGACGCCAAACTTCCAAGTTGCGACGATTGACCACTCTATTTGGTTCCACCGTCCATTCAAAATGGATGAATGGCTGCTATATGCGATTGAAAGCCCGACCGCGGCCAACACTCGCGGCTTAGTACGTGGTGAGATTTACAACCAAAAAGGTGAGCTAGTCGCGACAGCCGTTCAAGAAGGTGTGATGCGCTTTACCAAGTAACGAGCAAACACTTTTTATAACTGTGAGCATTTTTTAAAAGCGACGTACATTTTTAGAAACGGCGAACAAGCACGTTCAAACCCAAAAGGGGCTAGGTATCATACCTAGCCCCTTTTTAGTAACGCTGACGAAAGAACGTCACACAAAAACAGTAAAGTCTATTCAACCTCTAACGTCGGCTCGAATTCACTCTGTACTCGCATTTTAATGCCATCTCCAGCGTCTCGCAGTAGATTAAATGGTGATAGCACCACCCCTTTCACCGCACCTTCTGCAGCTCCCTGAGCTAACTCTCTACTCTTATCGGCTAGCAAATTAGCTTGCACCAAAATATCAGGCACTTCAGCTCTAAGCATTTCGGATTCAGTGACAATCACTGGAATGGTTTGCTCTCGATAAGATTTACTTTCAGCGAGCATTGGCGGCATT
This sequence comes from Vibrio sp. QJM3NY_39, assembly GCF_057785895.1. NCBI lineage: Bacteria > Pseudomonadati > Pseudomonadota > Gammaproteobacteria > Vibrionales > Vibrionaceae > Vibrio > Vibrio sp. QJM3NY_39. The sequence goes on from NZ_CM173505.1 coordinate 2,562,739, forward strand.
ACATCGACACGGTATCGTTTTAATTCTGTCAATGTTGGGGGAATAACATCGGTTCTTACTTGCTCTACTTCGGTTCGAACACTCTTAACTTCATCTAAGATAGCGGGGATTTTGCTATCGACCGATGAAACAGTTTGATTAACTTCATCGATGGTTTTACGGACATCTTCTACAGTATTCAACACCTGAGGAGCAAGCTCATTAACATGCTCAGCAAACGCTAATAGCTCTTCCACTTTTAGTCCCTTGGTAAGACCCGATAAGTCTTCAATAACTTGCGGATAAGTATCGACGATCTCCCCGACTTTATTGGTAAATGAATAGATGGTGTAGCCCAAGAAAAAAATGGCGACCGCTAATACCAACTGGATTGCGGTAGATACTTTTGCAAACATGAATAATCCTTTTCTTTATCGCAAAGGCGATGTCTAAACTGAAACGAGAGGTAGCATAAGATTAGGTTGAGCTTAAAGCGGCAATGCTGTCGTGTACTTCAGTGGTTCCATCGCAAAAGTCGACGTCACATTAGATATACCATCAATGCTATTCACTAAGCGTTTGTAAAAGTCGTCAAAGCACTTCATGTCTTTCACCTGAACCTTCATCATATAATCATACTCGCCCGCCATACGATAGAACTCCATCACTTCTGGAAATTCAGACACAGTATTCACAAAACGACCATACCACTCATGAGAATGATCACTGGTTTTAATCAATACGAACGCGGTAAAGGAAAGATCGAGCTTTTCAGGGTTCAACAACGCGACTCTTTTCTCAATAACTCCATTCTCTTCAAGCCGCTTAAGTCTTTTCCAACAAGGCGTGGTCGTCAGGTTGACCGCTTCAGATATGTCATTCAACGACAGCGTGCTGTCTTCTTGTAACAACCTTAATATCTTTTTATCTACGGCATCTATCACACTTTCACCAAATCAGTTTTAAAGAGAATAATTTTCTACAATTTAAGCAAAACAAAGGAAATATGGCAAAGTTTTTCTCCTTGGATATCGCTAAATTATAACCATACCAATTACAAAGAATTCCTACTTAGTCTCAGGAGAACGCCTATGTGTACTGACCATCAATGGATTAACAACGCGATTCGTAAAATTGAAGCCGATTACCAACGCTCAGCGGATACGCACCTGATCAAGCTCGATCTACCTAGCGTAGAAGGCATTGATATTTATCTTAAAGATGAAAGTACACACCCAACAGGCTCTTTGAAGCATCGTTTAGCGCGTTCCCTTTTCCTCTATGCGATTTGTAATGGTTGGGTTGGCCCAGAAACCACGATCATTGAATCTTCATCAGGCAGTACAGCGGTGTCTGAAGCGTACTTTGCTCGCCTGCTTGGCCTTCCGTTTATTGCGGTAATGCCAAAATGCACAGCGAAAAAGAAAATTGAACAGATTGAATTCTACGGCGGTCAAGCGCACCTTGTTGAGCGTTCTGACGAAATCTACGCAGAGTCTCGTCGTTTGGCTGAAGAGTTGAATGGGCATTATATGGATCAGTTTACTTACGCTGAGCGCGCAACCGACTGGCGTGGTAACAACAACATTGCCAACTCAATTTTCAATCAAATGCAGATGGAAGATCACCCAGTTCCAACGTGGGTGGTAATGAGCCCAGGTACAGGTGGTACATCAGCAACCATTGGTCGTTTTATTCGCTACCAACAGCATGAAACTAAACTTTGTGTTGTCGACCCTGAGAATTCTGTATTCCATGAATTTTTCAAAACAGGCAACGCGGATGTCAAAGGCAACACATTCAGCAAAATTGAAGGTATCGGTCGCCCACGTGCAGAGCCTAGCTTCATCTCAGGTGTGATTGATGAGATGCGTACAATTCCAGACGCAGCAAGTATCGCTACTACGCATTGGCTGTCTGATATTCTTGGCCGCAAAGTTGGCGCATCAACCGGTACCAATATGTACGGTGTGCTTCAACTAGCCAGTGAAATGAAAGCACGCGGAGAGAAAGGCTCTATCGTGACTTTATTATGTGACAGTGGCGAACGTTACTTAGATACTTACTTTAATGACGAGTGGGTAAATCTAAATATTGGTGACCTACAACCTTATGCAGCGAAGCTAGAAGCTTTCTCGCAAACAGGTGAGCTGGCTTAAGTTCGAAGTTAGCATTCAAAGCTAAGACAATGTACAAAATTAAAAAGAGCCCTGATGGGCTCTTTTGCTATATGCGGTTTGTTCTAAGTGCTGCTTGATCTATAAATCGTTGCTGCTAAATCGACAAATTATTCTGGCTTCTGCTTCGCTTCAAATGCTGCTAGCTGTTCAGGCGTCGCCTTTGGCTGATGGTTTTGTTTCCACTCATCGTAAGTCATGCCATAAACGCGCTCACGAGCGTCATCGATATCCAAGTCTAGGCCTTGTTGCTCAGCTTCGGCTTTGTACCACTTGCTGAAACAGTTGCGGCAGAAGCCCGCCAAGATCATCAGGTCGATGTTTTGCACATCTTTGTTGCTATCTAAATGTGCTAACAGGCGACGAAAGGTTGCTGCGTCTAGTTTGTCTTGTTCTTCTTGAGAAAGATCTTTGTATTTAAATTCAGCCACTTTACTTTCCTTTATTCGATTTATTGTATTAATTCGTTGAGCTCTGTTTGTTATACAAAAAAAGCCTGCCATTCGCTAGGAGCAAACGCAGGCTTTTCAATATTGTTACACTATTCCATGTTCATTAGCCGTGCGTGTTCATTAGCCGTGAGAGCTTCTTCCCACGTTATCGTGGCTCAGCTCTTTATTTAGAACCGCTTCCACATGACCTGGAGAACGTGTTGAGCCCGAAATCAGTCGATACATCGCAGGGATTACGAACAGAGTAACCAAAGTTGCAAAGCCCATACCGAAGAAGATAACCGTACCCACAGCCACTCGGCTTTCATAACCCGCGCCCGTTGAAGTAATCAATGGGATTGCACCGGCTAGTGTGGTGAACGCCGTCATCAGGATTGGACGTAAACGTCGAGCCGAAGCATCAATGATCGCCTTTTCAAACTCAATGCCACGGTCACGAAGTTGGTTAGCAAACTCCACAATCAAGATACCGTTTTTGGTCACCATACCGATCAACATGATCATACCAATCTGGCTGTAGACGTTAAGCCCTTGATTCATCAACACCAAACCTAAGAAGCCACCAAAGATACCCATAGGTACGGTGAACATCACCACCAGCGGGTTAATGAAGCTTTCAAACTGCGCGGCCAGTACCAAGTACGCGACCAGCATCGCTAGCGCAAATACCACTAAGATACTTGATTGGTTCTCTTTAAAGTCTTTTGACTCGCCAGAATAGCTCACTGAGATATCGCCTGGTAACTGCTCAATCGCTTGTTCATCAAGGAAATCCAGAGCATCACCCAGCGTGTAACCTTCCATTAGGTTCGCTTTAATGGTCACCGATTTCTGCTTGTTGTAGTGCGATAAACGAATCGAGGATGCCACTTCTTCAATGTGCGTCAGCGTGTCGAGCGTAACTAGCTCGCCAGACTGAGTTCGCATGTAGATTTGGCTTAAGTCATTAGCGTTGTTAAAGCTGTTTTCATCACCACGAAGGTAAACATCGTACTCTTCACCACGATCAACGAACGTAGTTTCGCTGCGCCCGCCAAGCATGATTTCTAACGTATCTGAAATATCCGAAACGCTAACGCCTAACTCGGCTGCACGTTGCTTATCTACGGTTACCAATAACTCTGGTGTTTTCTCCGAGTAATCGATGTCCGCACCTTCCATCATTGGTGAATCTTCAGCCGCTTGCTTTAACAGTTCGCCCCATTTCTGAAGCTCAGAGTAATCAGAGCCACCCAGTACGAATTGCACAGGCTCACTTGAACCACCTTTGAAGCCCGGCATGAACGGGAATACACGTACATCAGGAATGCCATTTAAAGATTTACGAACTTCGTTCAACGCTTCCTGAGCGGTCTCTTCACGTTCATCCCAATCTTCCAGGATCATGATCACGAAGCCCGTTTGGTCACCGGCATTACCACCAAACGCTGGCGATTGGATGCTGAATGATTTTAAGAATCCTTGACCAAGCAGAGGCATTAGGCGCTCTTCAACGATGTCCATGTTGGCAGACATGCGGTTATAACTGGTTGCATCAGCGCCACGAACAAATGCAAATATAACACCGCGGTCTTCTTGCGGAGTCAGTTGTGACGGCACTTGTTGCATTAAACCGTAGCTACCGCCCATACACGCGATAATGATGATTGGAGCTGCCCAACGCCAATTCAAAGCACGACGCAGTACCGCTTTATAGCCAAGTTCTAACTTGCCAAACACACGTTCGATAAATAGGTTGAAACGATTCGGTTTAACATTCGCTTTCAGGATTTTACTGCCTAACACTGGTGTTAGCGTCAGTGCGACCACCGACGAGAAGATCACTGACATCGCGAGTAACACTGAGAACTCTGTAAACAGAAGACCTACCATGCCATCCATAAACGAGATTGGTAGGAACACCATGACCAGTACTAGCGTGGTTGCGATTACCGCAAAGCCTACTTCACGCGTCCCTTTATAGGCCGCAAGCAGTGGCGACTCACCACGTTCGATGTGATGGAAAATATTCTCAACAACCACGATGGCGTCATCTACTACTAGGCCAATCGACAGGATAAGTGCCATCAGGGTAATCAGGTTAATAGAGAAACCGAAGTAGTACGCAGCAATAAATGACGAAATCAAAGATACCGGAACCGTCACCGCTGGAATAAGTGTCGCACGAGCTTGGCCAATAAAGACGTAAAGCACGAGGATAACCAAACCACCCGTAATAAAGAGTGTGCTATATACCTCAGAGATCGAACGGTCGATAAACACCGTTGAGTCATAATCAACAGCCAAACGAGTCCCATCAGGCAGGAACTTCTGAATCGCCTCAACTTCTTTGTGCACTAAGTCGGCAACCTCAAGTGGGTTCGCATCTGACTGAGGCACAATCCCCATACTAACGTTAACAATGCCGTCACTCTTAAACGTCGAGTTTTCGTTTTCTGCGCCAATGTACACATCAGCCACATCTTTCAAATAGATAGGTGTGTTATCAGACGCACGTTTTACGACTAGGTATTCGAAATCTTTGGCTTCAGTGTAAGATCGTGCAGTACGAACCGACATCACGATCGCGTCATTACGTACTTCACCGCCTGGGCTTTCAATGTTCTCATTGTTTAGCGCTGTAGTAATATCAGAAGCAGTAACACCACGACCCGCCATTAGGGCTGGTTTCAGCTTCACATACATTACTTTGTACAAGCCACCCGAGATATCCACCGAGCTCACGCCTGAGATCAAACTAAAGCGGTCAATCAACACACGTTCGGTGTAGTCGGTTAACTGCGTTCGGTCCATCTCAGTCGAGCTTAAGTTAATGTAGACCGAGGCTTCGCCACTACCATTGTTCTTATAAACAATGGGGTCGTCGGCTTCATCAGGCAATGATCGCTGAGCACGAGCGACCGCATCACGCACATCACTCACCCCCGTATTGAGGTCGTAACCAAGCTCAAAGGTAATAGTGATACGCGACATGCCGTTACGCGTTGTGGATTCGATCTCATCGATACCACTGATACCGGATAATTGGTCTTCAAGATTGGAGGTTATTTGACTTTCAATGATGGTGGCAGACGCACCCTCATAACGAGTACTGATCGACACCACTGGACTTTCAATATCTGGCATCTCACGAACCGCGAGCTTATTGAAAGAGACGATACCAAACACAACCAAAAGCAGGCTCAATACGACAGCCGCTACTGGTCTCTTTACAGAAACATCAGATAACAACATTAGTTAGCGCCTTCTTGTGCTTTTTTATCACTTGCTGCATCAGTTGGGCGATTAACGGCAAGCTCTTGAACCAAGACTCCGTCACGCATGTTCACGATACCTTGCACCACGATCTTCTGACCAATTTCGATGCCTTTATCAATCACGACTTCGTTATCGATACGCGCACCCAAGAACACTTCTGTTCGAGTTGCCTTGTTATCCTCGCCAATCACATAAACAAAACGCTTCGTACCTGAGTACTCCAACGCTTGAACAGGGATAATCGGTGCTTCGACTGGTGGGAAGTCCATATCCGCGGCTACTAACATGCCCGGCTTCAAGTAATCATTGTTGTTATCAAAGTGGATTCGAACTCGTAAATTCAAGGTTTCAGCGTTAATACGAGAATCAATGCCTACCACTGTGCCAGTAAACTGAGTCTCGCCCCATGCACTGGTGCGAGCCGTCACTGTCATGCCTTTAGACAGCTTAGAAAGGTAGCGCTCCGGAATTTGAAGGTCTAACTGCATCACAGACAAATCATCTAAGGTCACGAGTTCAGTGCCTGCTGTCACCATTTTTCCGCGGCTAAAGTCGATAAAACCGACCGTGCCAGAGAAAGGCGCGCTGATGTGTAAGTCTTTAAGATTGGCATTGGCGGCAGCTAGGCGAGCATTGGCAATTTCAACATTGGTTTTCTGCGCGTCAATTTCAGTTTGCGTAATCGCATTCCGTTTAACTAATCGTTGGAACTCCGCTAGCTTACGTTTTTCGTCTTTTAGGTACGCTTGAGCCTCTGCAACCGCGGCCTTGGCTTTGTCATCATCTAATTGAACCAACATCTGCCCTTTAGTGACGTCTTGGTTGGCTTTGATGTTGATAGAGTCAACTCTACCAGCCACTTCAGAAGTAATGATCACAGATTGTTCGGCTTCTAACTTACCGACCAAAGAAAGAGACTGGCTAACTTGGTGAATATCAACCTGCTCAGTAACAACAGTAACAGTACTTGGGCCCATGCGTTTTGCGAGTGCGGCTGGAGACGCCATAAGAATCGACAAGCTAAGCAGGGTTAAAACAGATTTATGCTTCATAATAATGGTCTGCAAGTAAGATTTATTATCTATAAATGAAATTAACCGTATTCTATCAACTGATGAATGCTGTAACGTCAAGAAGTGTAAATCTAGGTTAAATTCCATTTACGTTTCTTCGCCAATAACACAAACCAAACACAATACAGAAAGCCAGTTACCTCAAGGTGTTACCTGTCACTACGTAAACCTGAGCGTAGGTGTTCACTTCACGAGCAATATGCATACTTTTCGCCATCTTTGCCCAAAAAGGCAGCATTTAACACAAAACCATAAGAAAAACTCTTTACAGGTTTAACGTGTTTGCTATGATGCGCTCCGCACTTGAGAGATGCGTTGGGAAAAACATCTCTTTAGCCTATCCATTATGAGATAGGAAAAAACACCCTGGAGGGGTTCCCGAGTGGCCAAAGGGAGCAGACTGTAAATCTGCCGGCTCCGCCTTCGATGGTTCGAATCCGTCTCCCTCCACCATATTCTTCTTACCTCTTTTAAGAGTTAAGAGAACAACCTGATTGATGGGCTTATGGGAAAACATCAATTTAGGCTTACTTTGTGAAAAGTAAGACACACCCTGGAGGGGTTCCCGAGTGGCCAAAGGGAGCAGACTGTAAATCTGCCGGCACTGCCTTCGATGGTTCGAATCCGTCTCCCTCCACCATATTCTTCTTACCTCTTTTAAGAGTTAAGAGAACAACCTGATTGATGGGCTTATGGGAAAACATCAATTTAGGCTTACTTTGTGAAAAGTAAGACACACCCTGGAGGGGTTCCCGAGTGGCCAAAGGGAGCAGACTGTAAATCTGCCGGCACTGCCTTCGATGGTTCGAATCCGTCTCCCTCCACCATATTCTTCTTACCTCTTTATAAGAGTTAAGAGAACAACCTGATTGATGGGCTTATGGGAAAACATCAATTTAGGCTTACTTTGTGAAAAGTAAGACACACCCTGGAGGGGTTCCCGAGTGGCCAAAGGGAGCAGACTGTAAATCTGCCGGCACTGCCTTCGATGGTTCGAATCCGTCTCCCTCCACCATATTCTTCTTACCTCTTTTAAGAGTTAAGAGAACAACCTGATTGATGGGCTTATGGGAAAACATCAATTTAGGCTTACTTTGTGAAGAGTAAGACACACCCTGGAGGGGTTCCCGAGTGGCCAAAGGGAGCAGACTGTAAATCTGCCGGCACTGCCTTCGATGGTTCGAATCCGTCTCCCTCCACCATATTCTTCTTACCTCTTTTAAGAGTTAAGAGAACAACCTGATTGATGGGCTTATGGGAAAACATCAATTTAGGCTTACTTTGTGAAGAGTAAGACACACCCTGGAGGGGTTCCCGAGTGGCCAAAGGGAGCAGACTGTAAATCTGCCGGCACTGCCTTCGATGGTTCGAATCCGTCTCCCTCCACCATATTCTTCTTACCTCTTTATAAGAGTTAAGAGAACAACCTGATTGATGGGCTTATGGGAAAACATCAATTTAGGCTTACTTTGTGAAGAGTAAGACACACCCTGGAGGGGTTCCCGAGTGGCCAAAGGGAGCAGACTGTAAATCTGCCGGCACTGCCTTCGATGGTTCGAATCCGTCTCCCTCCACCATATTATCCTTAATTGGAAAATCGAAAAGCCAACTCATTGAGTTGGCTTTTTTCGTTTCTGAACTTTATATCTTTCTAAACGTATCTTGCCGAACCTATCTTTCTAAACACGGCCCTCAACTAACTAAACACCAACCCACACTACAGCAAAAAAGACTAAGCGAACTAGCCTATTCAAACATCAGTGATCCCATACTTCAGCATGACGCTCACAAACCAGATAAGCAGCGCAGCCTAAGCAATTGATCGATACATATTCTTCGCATTCATTCGCAATTATCTGTTTCTGCTGCAAACTAATCTCAGGATCCAATACGGGTTCAAAGAACTTTGTCATTACTCATCAAATCCAAATAAAACTAGTTAGTCTCAGGTTAATCCAATCTTTGAATAAGATACATCTCCTAATATTTGTCGTGATGACACTCTTCCTTTACTCATGTTATTTGTCTGTTCCGCATGTTTCGTCATATTGGTATTGCTCCGTGAATCTAAAGCTCTCTCTCCTCCCCAAAAAAAGCTCAAAGCCAATTTCCCAACAGCAACTTACAGATACATATCCTTAGCACACAAAAAAGCCCCTGCTGATTTCTCAGCAGGGGCTTTCAATTATTTGGTGTCATTCCGAATAACTACATCATATTGATGTTGAGTTAAATCTTGGAATTAGCCTTGAATACCAACAATTAACCAAGGTGCATTGTCAGTTGTTAGGTCACGCTCTAGGTGCCAGATATCTGTGATATCTTCTTCAACGCCATCCGCAGTGTCACGGTAACGACCACTAAACTGAAGGCTTAGCTGTGCTTTGCTACCATCGTGGTCTGCACGAACGATTTCAGCATCAACGTACATTACGTCTGTGTGCTGATCACCGTCTAGCTTATTACGCTCAGCTTTTAGGTCTTCAAATAGGCTTGGAGATACGTATTCTTCAATCGTGTTTAGCTCGTTGTGGTTCCATGCACCTTGCAGTGTACGGTAGTGCTCACGAGAACCATTGATGAATGCCGCTTGATCAAAGCCCGGCGGGTAGTTATGTGGAACATCGCTTTGTGCACCAAAACCGAAGCCACCAGCAGTGCCTTGTGATTGAGGTTGTGCTTGCTCGAAGTTATGAACATTTGGTTGTTGCTTAGGTTGTTCAAACTTGTTCTGACCCATGCCGCCGAATGCTGGCTGTTGGCCACGTGCATTCTGCTGATTCATTGAGCCCTGCTTCGCACCCAACATTCCGCGTAGGAATTTAAACGCTAGGAAAGCAATCAGACCCATAATCAGAATATCCATGAACTGGATACCTTCAAATGCGCCACCAAAGAATGCAGCTAAAAGACCACCAGCAAGTAAACCACCTAGCAGACCGCCCATAAGGCCTTTCTTGCTAGAGTTAGCTGCTGTGTTCTTACCTGTTTGATCTTGACGGATCGAATTCGTGTTTTGTTGTTTTGGTGCTGGAGCCGTTTTAAAGCTTTTGCCAAATGACTTACCACCACCAAACTTTTTCGCTTCCGCGATTGGCGTCACCGCGACTGTTACCAACAGGATCGCGACTAGTGAGAAAAATCGTTTCATTATTATCCTTTATAGGTTTTTTATCTTTCGACACCTTAATCATACTCGTTAACAAAGAACAATGAAATATTCACGACGTTTACACATGTATCATAATATTGCGGCTATTAATTGATTACTAAACTAGCGAAGGGATTGACGGCACTCTGGGGCAGCATTAAAATATTGAACGATGTTCATTTAATAGAAAGTACCCATGGCAAGACGAAACGATCACACTCGCGAACAATTAGTGCAATTAACCTTAAAAACGGTGACCGACTTCTTAGAAGAGCACTCTTATCACGAGTTAAGTCTACGCAAAATCGCCAATATGATTGGTTATGTTCCAAGTACCTTGGTGAATGTATTCGGCAACTACAACCTATTGCTATTGCATGTTGTTGCTCAAACATTAGATGAACTGGCGTCAGAATCTGCTGTAGCAGTTGAACAATCGAGCAATCCTCAGCAAGCTCTATTCAACCTAGCCTACTGCTACCACGATTTTGCACAAAAACACCCTCACCGTTGGCAGCTTATCTTTGAGCACAACATGAACGGTGAAAACCTTCCTGAATGGCAATCGAACCGTATCGATAGAATGACAGGTATGCTAGAGCAACTATTAATCGCGATTGCTCCTGAACATACTGAAAGCGAAGTCGTTAAAGCCAGCCGTGTATTATGGTCTGGAGTACATGGAATTACTCTACTTAGCGTTGATGATAAATTTTTCGCCTCTGAGCCTATCGATGGTAAAGAGTTGATCAATAACCTAGTCTCAAACTACTTAACCAACTGGTAATCATCCAAGGAAAGACAATGAACAACAGCAGCCAATCTTCGCTGTTAACGCAAAAAAGGTTCCTACCCTACTTTATTACCCAATTTCTGGGAGCCTTTAATGACAACATATTCAAAAATGTTCTGTTACTGTTTGTTGCTTTCGCAAGCGTAGACACGCTACCTATTTCCAGCAATTTATTCATTAATTTGGCCGCTGGCCTTTTTATTCTGCCCTTCTTCCTATTTTCTGCTTTGGCTGGTGTGCTGGCAGACAAATATGAAAAATCGTGGTTTATCCGTAAAGTTAAGCTTCTTGAAGTGGTGATAATGTCACTGGGTGCGGTCGGATTTATCTACGAAAGCTACGAAATATTACTGCTACTTCTGTTTTTGATGGGGACACAAAGTGCCTTCTTTGGCCCCGTTAAGTACGCCCTACTTCCGCAACAGTTAGAAACCAAAGAGCTTGTGTCCGGAAATGCTCTGGTTGAAACAGGCACATTCTTAGCCATCCTAATCGGTACTCTAGGTGCTGGTATTATTGCGTCAGAAGAAAGCGCAAAACTCATTGCTGCTGTGTGTATTGTTTCTTTCGCCGTACTCGGGTATGTATCAAGTTACTTTATCCCAGAAGCGCCAAGTAATGCACCAGATCTGAAAGTAAAGTGGCAGCCAGTAAAGCTAACCCGCGCAACACTCGCTATTGCCAAAAAAGACCGCCCAACCTTTCAAGCACTGATGTCGATCAGCTGGTTCTGGTTCCTCGGTGCAGCTTACCTCACTCAGTTTCCCAACTTCACCAAGGTTTACCTAAACGGTACTGAAAGCGCTGTCGCGTTTTTATTGGCACTGTTCTCGGTAGGCATTGCGATTGGCTCGTTGGCTTGCGATAAGTTATCTAATCACCGCATTGAAATCGGCATCGTGCCAATGGGCAGCCTAGGTATTTCGATCTTCGGCCTGTTGATGGCGATATCCATTCCAGAGTCTTTGCCTGACTTTAACTCTTTCCATCAGTTTGTGACGTATTCAGAACTATGGCCGCTGTTTGCTTATCTTCTACTACTGGGGATCTCTGGCGGTATCTTTATTGTTCCGCTTTACTCTCTAATGCAGCTACGGGCAAAGCCAAATGAGCGAGCTCAAGTAATCGCCGGGCTCAATATCTACAACTCGCTATTCATGGTCGGGAGCGCTGTTTTAGGTATTGTTTGCCTTAGTATTCTGGAGCTTTCAATTCCACAGCTATTTGTACTGCTCGCGATAGGAAACACTTTGGTTATGCTGTATCTGTTTTATCAGGTGCCTATTTACGCTTTCCGTTTCTTTACGTGGGTGGTCACTCACACCATGTACCGAGTTAAACATAAAAATTTACATCACCTTCCAGAAAAAGGCGGCGCATTGATTATCTGCAACCATGTGAGTTATATGGATGCATTATTGCTGAGCGCCGTTTGCCCTCGCTTGATCCGCTTTGTGATGGAAGAAGATTACACCAAGTTGCCGCCTATTCGACGTTTCTTGAAAAGAGCTGGGGTTATTCCAATCTCCGCAACCAACCGTAGCTCTATTCGAAATGCTTTTAAAGAAGTAGAACGCGCCCTGCATGAAGGCCACATCGTCTGTATTTTTCCAGAAGGAAAGCTAACCTCTGATGGTGAAGTCGCAGAGTTCATGCGTGGAATGGAGCTGATTATCAAACGATCTCCTGTGTCTGTCATTCCAATGGCTCTCAAAGGGCTATGGGGCAGCTACTTCAGTCGTTACAAAGGCAGTGCCTGCAAAGGACTACCAACCCGCTTCTGGACCAAGTTAGAGATAGAAGCTGGCAAGCCAATTCTCGCTAAAGATGCCTCATGCAAAACTCTTCGGCAGTCAGTTTCAGACCTTCGCGGAACACTACGCTAGCTAACCAGCCCTTTATTCATATCAGCTGAACAAGCGTTAAGTTTTCCTTAACGTTTGTTCAATTCATTTAGACTTACTTATCATTTTATTGAACGTATAGTGGTCTCATTACAATAACGTGACAACACAACAAGACTCTAAATACAATGAACCTAAAAAAGTCTGCTCCATTTTATCTTGCTGCACTGTTTTGCTTAACACCTTGGGTAAGCTCACCGACGGCCCTCGTTATTGGCTTCCTGCTTGCTAGTTTAGGTTTAGTCCCTGAGCATCTAGAAGTAGGCAAACTCACAAAGAAGTTACTGGCCTACTCGATTGTCGGCTTAGGCTTTGGCATTCAGTTTGAAAAAGCATTGGCGGTAACAGGCGACGGTATTGGTTTAATTGTCACGACCATCATTGGTACGTTAGTCATTGGTTGGTTCTTAGCCAAACGAATGGGATTGGATCGCACCACGGGCTACCTTATCTCTTCAGGTACCGCTATTTGTGGTGGTAGCGCGATAGCAGCTGTAGCACCTGCGATTAAAGCGGACGATGAACAGATTGGCTTGGCGTTAGCTACGGTATTTGTGTTGAACTCGGTAGCTCTATTCTTATTCCCGATGATTGGCCACGCGCTTGAGTTAAGCCAACAAACATTTGGGACTTGGGCCGCCATTGCGATTCACGATACATCTTCTGTGGTAGGTGCAGCTTCGGCTTACGGTGAAGAAGCACTGACGACAGCGACAACATTGAAGCTCGCTCGTGCACTTTGGATCATCCCAATCGCTTTAGTCAGCGCGATGATCTTCAAGAACGATCAAAAGAAGATTACGATTCCTTACTTCATTTTCTTCTACTGCGCTGCCATTGCTATTAGTGACTTGCTGCCACAATTTGAGATGGTCTACCAAGGGATCTTTGATGTGTCCAAACGCGCGTTGGTTGTGTGTCTGTTCTTAATTGGCTGTGGTATTTCTGTAGAGAAGTTAAAAGCAGCAGGGCCGAAGCCATTGATGTTTGGTATTACGATGTGGACGATGATTTCGACAGGTTCTTTGGCGTGGTTAACTCTTGCTTAGTTCGCAAAGAAACGCTTTAACTGGTTGTTCGGTTACCTAGACACTCAGATTAGCGAGCAACAAAACAAAAAGGCAAAGCTCAAATGGGCTTTGCCTTTATCGTATATATTCATTGTTACAACAGTCACTAGTCAAACAGGGGCTTTTCACTCTTTTGGCTCTCCCTTTTCATCAAAACAAGTACCACAACCAATACAAATGCGGTGAGTTCAGCCAACGATCGAGTTAGCCCAGACGACGTCACTGCTTGGCCTATCTGCAGTAAAACCGCAATGATGAGAGCAATTTTCATAATAAGACCTTATTCTATAATCCGTTATTTATAGGGCTTATTATGATGGATGGTTATAAAGATAATAAATTCTGTTTTGAACTATCTAATTGCTAAATTAACTAACCGCCTCTCAATCTAGCAAACGACACACATCTTCCAGTGTTCTTCGGCTTTTAGTTTCTATGCTTCAACAACCAAGATGCCAAGCCTGCTCTCGAGACTTTGATCCCCTGCTGTTCTTGCTCAGGCATCTGATAATACTCGATAGGAAACTTAAATCGCTCTAGGCTTCCTTGTAACTGTTCTGCAAACCACTCTTTGGTAGGTAGTTCATCGCAGTCGACAATCGCAATCGGTCTAAAGCCAAATTCACTGTCTTCAACAGGGACCACAAAGGCTTGTTTAACTTCAGGTAATTGGTTGAGTGCTCGCTCAATTTCTTCACAGTGGATGTTTTCACCACCGGAAATAAACTGGTTATCCGCTCGGCCAATAATCGATACTTGTTCGCCATCCCATTCACCGAGGTCTTTACTGTCAAACCAACCTTGGTCATCCACCAGTGGCGTAAAGTCACCTTGATAGTAATAACCAGAAGCAAGTGTATTACCGCCAATATAGATACGTTGATCTTCAATTTTCAACTGGCGTTGGTCGAGAACAAAACCTGCAGTATTACTAGAATCGACTTGCTTCGCGGTCACTGTTGAAGCCGCTTCTGTCATGCCGTATCCAAGCCAAGTTTCAATGCCCATTTGTTGAGCTTCAAGCCCTAGCGCTTCTGGGATATGGCTACCGCCTAAAAGCACATGAGTTAGAGTAAGTGCTTGCTTACTCTGCAATAACCTATGTAGTTGAGTAGCCACTAAAGAGGCATGACTGCAACCTTCGATGTCTGACTCAAGCTTACCTGACCCTATTTTGATGCAGCCACCAGCCGCCAACCAACGATGGACAATCGCCAATCCTGACACATGGTACATAGGTAGGCTAAGCAACCAAGTGTCAGCTTGTTCAAAGTTGAAAACGTCGAGTAAACCCTGAGCTGAACATAAGTGTTGCTGCAGCGTGTGAGCCACCGCTTTCGGGTTTCCGGTAGAGCCAGAAGTGAATACGATGCTCGCTAAAGATTGAGGATTAAAGTTAGGATTTTGCGGTGTTGTTGGTTTGTCATCACCATCGACCTTAACTTCGTTCAAGCAAGGTAGCGTCACCAATACAGTCTTGAGGTCAACAACATCAGAATGATCTAACCCACAGCTATCTAATAGCCAAAGGTAACGTCTGTCTAACTGACCATAGAGGGATTCAAGCTTCTGCGTTAAACGAGCTGCTGGCTGAGGCATTGTAAACGCACAAACCACACCTAAATTTAAGGCCGCAAGATACACAGGAATCACTTCAGTTTGGTTCTTACCGACAATCGTCAGTACATCACCTGCAGATAGGCCTTGATGAGACAACTGTTGTTGGTACTCACTCACCAGCACAGACACTTGCTGCCAAGTGTAAGCGCGGTTAGGAGTCACTAACGCTGTTTGATGTGGGTTCTGCTGCGCCCACTGTACCCAGAGCGGGTGATGATTAGATTGTGGGCGCATCATAAGATAACCAAGTTATAGATTGAGAACGGTCTAAGCCAATCGAACGATCAGCCTAAGAAGACCAAATCAATTGTTGCTGTTCAAGCGTTGAAACTGGAAGCTGACAACCCGGCCAAGAGACTTCTAGCTGTTGCTGATACAAGCCAATCGTATCAAGCCCTGGAACTTCATTAGGCAAGTACTGCTGCGCCAATCGAGCAATCTGAGTTAAGCCAAGGCTAGACTCTATGCTTGAGCTTAGTACAGGTTTAATACCAAGTTGTTGCGCGCGTTCAATGATAGCAACACAACGCTCTACTGAGCCAATCAAGGTTGGTTTAATCACAACCGCCTTAACACCCGTTAAATCACTAAGATCAAACTCAGGGCTTCTTACCGCTTCTTGCAGGGTTTCATCCCATGCAATCGCAACGCCATGGTCGATGGCAAATGCCAAGCTGCCTTCTGGCTTTTGGCAAGGCTCTTCTATAAAGCTAATGCGCTGACGCAGTGACGGCGAAATGTACTTAATGAACTGCTTCGCTTTTTCAGGTTTCCACGCGCGGTTAGCATCTAGTCTTAGCGTTAAATCAGGAATCGATTCAAGAAATAAGCTAACCAACATGCCATCACGGATTGCTTCATAAAGGCCAACTTTTACCTTAGCGACCTTCTCGCCTTTCATCTCATTAAGCACAGGAATAAGTTCATCTGGATCTCCTGTACACAACGGCGCCGCTTGGTAGTTACCTTCTGCGTTGAGCTCGCCTCGTAATTCCATCATCGCCATCGAAAAGCCGAAGGCAACAGAAGGATATAGCTCATCAAAAGGCGTTTGAGGGTTGTTGTGGCTCCAAAGCTCTAGTTCGTGTTGCAGTTGAATACCGACTTGCTCGGCATCTTCTAGGCTAAAACCTGGCAAAGGCGCAACTTCGCCAAAGCCAGTTTTACCGTCACACTCAAGTTGGATGACATAGCCAACACGTTCGTTCAACTTATTGTCACGAAGAATCACACCACTATCCATAGGTAGTTGATAACGGTAGAGTTTAGCGTGACGCTGAGAATTCACTGAGTTCATAAAGTTTCCTAAAAAACGGGGAACATCAAAACAAAACGAGCCGCTATTAGCGACTCATTTTAAAGAAGAGAAAGACTATGGGTTACGCGGGAACTTGTCGAAATCAGGTCGACGCTTCTCGTTAAATGCGTTTCGGCCTTCTTGGCCTTCTTCTGTCATGTAGAACATCATGGTTGCGTTACCCGCCAACTCTTGTAGACCGGCTTGACCATCACAGTCTGCGTTTAGTGCGGCTTTCAAGCAACGCAGCGCCATTGGGCTGTGTTGAAGAACTTCACGACACCAACGAACGGCTTCTTTTTCTAGATCAGCAACAGGTACCACTGTGTTTACTAGGCCCATGTCCAATGCTTCTTGAGCATCGTAGAAACGACACAAGAACCAGATTTCACGCGCTTTCTTTTGGCCAACGATACGAGCCATGTAAGAAGCACCCCAACCGCCATCGAATGAACCGACTTTAGGACCTGTCTGACCGAACTGAGCGTTTTCAGCTGCGATGGTAAGGTCTGCCATCATGTGAAGAACATGACCACCACCGACCGCCCAACCCGATACCGCTGCGATTACTGGTTTTGGACAAGTACGAATTTGACGTTGGAAATCAAGTACGTTCAGGTGATGTGTACCTGAATCATCTTGATAGCCGCCGTAGTCACCACGAATACTTTGGTCACCACCAGAACAGAACGCCTTCTCACCAAGACCCGTCAAAATGATTACGCCAACCTTCTCGTCATAACGAGCATCAGCCAGCGCATTGATCATCTCTTTTACGGTTTGTGGACGGAACGCATTGTGGACTTGAGGACGCGCAATCGTGATTTTCGCAATACCGTCGTCAGACTTGTGGTACTGAATATCTTCGAATTGACTGCTTTCATCGCTCCAGTTAACTGCCGCGTAAAGTTCTTCTTCTGTGATGCCTACTGTTTTAGCCATGGTGATTCCCATTGTTCTATTAGAGACCACGACTAACAAGTAGTCGTGACGGTGTTGCTCTGCTTTTGATAGTGCTTGAGACTAGAGATCCGCTCAGTCAGATTAGCGACGACTGGCGATACATTGGATGATCAAGTTTGAAAACAACTCTGGTTGCTCAAAATGAACATTATGACCCGCGTAATCAACCTGACTATATTCAAAGCCACTATTCTCAGCTAGCTCCATGAATTTACGATCTTTTTCTCCACACACATAATGCAATAAATGCTCATGAGATTTCAATGTGGCACGTAAATCCGGTTGCTTAGCTAACGAAGTAGATAACAACATATTTGCTACGGATACTCCAAGGTTACCACTACGCTTTATGACCAAAGTTTGTCTTTGCTCATGATTTAGTGAAGAAAAGACGCTTTGTTGATACCAATCGTCTAAAACATCTTCAATCGACTGCTGCGCAAAGCGGACAGCCCACTGCGTATCATGTACTAACCTTTGTGCTCGTTCTTCATCACGCTCCAGACCAAAGTTGCCACCTTCAATAATGACTTTCTCTAGATTGAGTGTTTCGAAGCAAGGGCTTGTCACCCCATACATGGCGAGCCTTCCTCCCATAGAGTAGCCAATTACCACGATAGAGTAATCCGCAGGAAGATCGTTGAGGGCAAGTTGAGAAGTAATGCACTGAACGATTTTCTTGCAGCAATGATCAAAGCCTACCGGATCGATAAAGCGGCTTTGTCCGTGCCCAGGCAAATCTATGCAAAGACGAGGAAAATCCTCTAGATATGGATGACATGCACTCCAATCATCCCCGCTTCCGAGTAAACCATGTAAAAAAACAAGCAAAGGTTTGTCGGAAGGTTCTTGTACAGCTGGGTAATAATTGGAGTAAAGCATGTAAAGTCCTTAGGCTAATGCCTCGGTGAGCATTGAACTGAATTGTTTCAGCAAAGTAGACGCTTGTTCGGGAGGCGTCTTAACTTCAACGAGCAAGGTACCCTGACCCTGTTCGAAATGTTGTTCGATAATGTTTTGATAGCAATTCAAGGTTTCTGGTGCAGCGTAACCAAGTTGGAACTGCGCAGCAGCGTGTTCAAAACTGAAACCATGAGGCATTTGATAAAGTGACTGTTTTTGCTGCTCTGGTACCGGCAACAAGTCAAAGATTGCACCACCATCATTGTTGGTCACAACAATAACCATCGGCGTTAAATTATGAGTCAGCAGAGCCAGTGAATTGAGGTCGTACAACAAAGAGGTATCACCAATCAACATCAACAAAGGATTCTGGTTGGCTTTCACCACGCCCGCAGCCGTCGCCACCAAGCCATCAATGCCCGATGCACCACGGTTACTGTAAACTTGATTCGCAGATATTGATGACAGCATATCCACCAGCCTTACCATCAAGCTATTTCCCACAAATAGCTCTCTGCCTTTAAGTCTAGACGACAAGTCAACGGCAACACTGAGTTCCGTCAATTGGTCATTGTTGGATATTTGCGCGAGGGCGAGTTGCTGAACAGTATTTGCGACCTCGATTAAAGGAGCCGCCCAACCTGCATGCTGGCCTAGCAAGGTGGGTAAATGCTGCTCTGATACCCATGACTCGATAGCAGCAACGATATGAGTTTGAGGCAGATGATCTTGGTTGATTCGGTGCGTATCTGGTGACACAACAATATATTGTGATGAGCAGAATGATGATGCTTGCGACTTTATCCAATGATTAAGGCGCTTAGAAACAATGCGCTCACCGAACTGAAGGATGAAATCACATTGGTTAAGTTGTTCTTTCGCTACGTCACTCTGCATCCAAAGATCATAATGTTTCCAATCGCTGCTTACGCCCGATTGAGGATCGCAGAAAATTGGCCAACCTAAAGCTGATGCAAACTGTTTTGCTTTTCTCGCTGATTTATTATCGATAGAGCCAATAATCACCGCACCTTTACGGGCAACGTAATCGCCCGGCGCGACTGGCTGTTCATTCAAATGGTTAGGCAAGTAGGTATTGGTATACGGGCTTGTCGAAGCTTTCCACCCAGCGACACTGGATGTGTATTCCGCATACATTTCCGCGCTATTCGCAGAATATAGAGGTTCTGGGAACGGACAGTTGATATGAATCGCACCACCAACATTGCGTTGTTTCACCAGCGCGTGATCAACCGATGTCAGCAACCAATTCAGAGAAACTTGTGTACTAGGGCTTGGTAAGTTTAAAGCACTTTCAACATGGGAAGAAAAGATACCCTGTTGCTGAATCGCTTGATTGGCACCACAGTCGACCAAGTCGATGGGTCTATCAGAGGTCAGCAAAATCAGCTTCTCTCGTGTCAGCCCAGATTCAGCTGTCGCAGGGAGAAGGTTAGCGACAGCAGTACCAGAGGTAACAATCACGGCAACTGGCTTATCACTGGCTTTAGCTAAACCTAAAGCTAAGAATCCAAGACCACGCTCATCAAAGTGCGTGTGTAAGGTTAACTTGGGGTTGGCTTCAGCTTCGAGAGTTAACGGCGTTGAGCGAGAGCCCGGTGCAACACAAACATGTTCAACACCGTTGCGTGCTAGCTCTTCAAGTAATGTGTGACTCCAAACTCTATTTAATACGGCTTGGTCGTGATTCATGACGCCACACCCAACGGCGGGTGATCCGAAATCAAGCTGAGTAAGGTCGACATCTTCTTGTTCAATTCTTGCCATTCATACTCGGCAACCGACCCCGGCACGATCCCCGCACCAGCAAACAGCTGTACTTGATCGTTTACAACTAACGCACTTCGAATCGCGACACAAAACTCTGCTCTCTGATGACTGATATAGCCAACAGAGCCTGCATACCAGCCTCGCGCAAACGGTTCGTGTTCAAGAATGAAGTCCATCGCCTCTTTACGCGGTAAACCCGCCACCGCAGCAGTCGGCTGTAATGCAGCAAGCAACTGCACACCGTTAACGCCATTATTAAGCTGAGCGTGGATATTACGCTTAAGATGCTGCACCTTACGCAAGCGCACAAGACGCGTATCCTTTTCAACATGGACCGTTTGAGAATGAGGAGTTAGGCGCTCAATGATGTCGTCGACCACATACTGGTTCTCATTGAGGTTTTTACTGTCTTGAGAAAGCCAGTTCGCTAACTCCATATCTTCTGTCGCGTTTTCTCCGCGACCAATGGTTCCCGCTAGAGCTTCAGTATCCAGCTCTGTCCCATACCGGCTATACAAACGCTCTGGCGTTGAGCCAATAAAGCTGTGTTTAGAATCTAATACCAACATAAAGTGAAAGCTGTGATGGTTTTGCAGGTAGCTGGCCTTGAGTAATTGAGCCGCGCAGATTGGCGCATCGAGCTGCAGTGTGGTTTTACGCGCTAAAACAACTTTCTTGTACTCTTCGTCGCTAATGCCCTGAAGCACTTTATCGACCAAATTACCCCACTGTTCTCGTTCTGGAACGTGGTTAATCTGTTCAATGTGAGCCGACAAAGGTGCCAATATCGCCGCTTCTACAGAAAGCTTATTCAAAGCATTAATGGAGGCAACGCGATCAGGAGACAAGTTAACCGCTAGCGACCAAGTGTCGTCAAAGCGGATTAATTCAACCTGAGGAAGGAAGAAAAACGATTCCATGCAACGACGGTTCTTTGCGGTATGTCCATCAAATGAACGTCCACCCCAGATTCGTTGGTCTTCACCAAGAATTGCGTATGCGGGAGCAGGATCAGAAAAAGTGTGCAGTTGACCGAGCGCGACGACCTCTTCACGAGTGTCACGTGACTGCCAGTAGAACTTTGGAAAGAGCGGTTGAGCATGAAGCCATTCTATAAATGCAAACGATGGTTTTTGCGTTAGAACTTCAACACAACGAACTTCACTTGCTTGGGCATTTTGTACTCGCTCAATCAAAGCGGAGATAGTTTGCTGGAAATGTGACAAATCGACCTCGTTCACATCTAAATTATTATTATATTAGTTTGATACTTTATGGGCAGCACCCACTTAGATCAAGAATCTACTATATCTTTTGAACATTCCTGTGATTTTAAGCGATCCAGCCTCTTTATTCATCTTAGACAACAACAAAGAAAGCGATTAATTAAAATTTAGAAAAGAGTGACAACAAAAAGACCAAACGTGACACTGAAATGCGACATTCATCAGATTTTTATTCTATCAAACCCCATTTTGCGGTACTTTAATAAAGTATTTAAATTAATTTCAGGAAATCGGCAATGCAAAATATCGGGATGTCGTCAAAACTCAACAGCGTATGCTACGAAATCAGGGGGCCTGTACTCAAACATGCTAAGCGCATGGAAGAAGAAGGGCATAAAATACTAAAGCTTAATATTGGTAACCCCGCCCCATTTGGTTTTGACGCCCCTGATGAAATCCTTGTTGATGTAATCCGTAACCTACCGACATCTCAAGGTTACTGTGACTCAAAAGGCATCTATTCAGCCCGCAAAGCGGTTGTTCAGCACTACCAGAAAAAAGGCCTACGTAACCTTGATGTAGAAGACGTTTACATTGGTAATGGCGCATCAGAGCTTATCGTTATGTCTATGCAGGCGCTACTGGATAATGGTGATGAAATCTTAGTTCCCGCTCCGGACTACCCACTATGGACAGCGTCTGTTGCGCTTTCTGGTGGTACACCGGTTCACTACCTGTGTGATGAAGATGCTGATTGGTATCCAGATCTAGACGACATGCGTGCGAAGATCTCACCAAAGACTCGCGGCATCGTTCTTATCAACCCGAACAACCCAACGGGCGCGGTATACAGCCGTGATTTCCTACTGCAAGTTGTCGAAATCGCACGTGAGCACGGCCTAATCATCTTCGCTGATGAGATCTACGACAAAGTGCTTTACGACGGTGCCGTACATACTTCAGTCGCAACGCTTGCTGAAGACGTACTAATGGTCACATTCAATGGTCTATCTAAGGCTTACCGCGTGTGTGGTTTCCGTGGTGGCTGGATGTTCTTAACGGGTCCGAAGCACATAGCGAAAGGCTACGTTGAAGGGCTAGAAATGCTGGCCTCGATGCGTTTGTGTGCCAACGTACCAATGCAGCACGCCATCCAAACAGCACTCGGTGGTTATCAGAGTATCAACGAACTGATTCTTCCTGGTGGTCGACTGCTTGAGCAACGTGACCGTGCATGGGAACTGATCAACAAGATCCCTGGCGTTTCTTGTGTGAAACCAAAAGGCGCGATGTACCTGTTCCCTAAGATCGACACCAACATGTACAACATCAAAGACGATCAGAAATTCGTGCTCGATTTCCTTAAGCAAGAGAAGGTGCTATTGGTTCAAGGTACTGGCTTCAACTGGCCAAAACCGGATCACTTCCGCATCGTGACTCTGCCACATATAGAAGACCTAGAAATCGCGATTGGTCGTCTTGAGCGCTTCTTGCAAACTTACAACCAAGACGACCTCATCGAAGGTTAATTAGCACAAAGAAAGATGACTACAATTTGCTGTTTTAAAAGACTTTAACTTGTAATCAATCACTTCTATGCTTAAAGGGCTCCTGTTTGGGAGCCTTTTTTGTATCCGCTGTCTCGTGCAGTTTATGGCAAACATAAGGTACGAGTGGAGCATTGTTTATACCAATCACAGTAAGTAAGTGTTTAGAAATAGCGTAGTGAAAAAGCTTGAGAACAAGGCAGAACTTTTTGGTAAGTAGTTATTCTACAATCAAAAATTCTAACATAGTTATCGAGTTTTTTAACAAGCTAGGATGACCAGTTATTTACTACGATTGGTACTATAAGGACTCTTATGAAACAAAGCCATTTCTTTGCCCATCTTGCCCGTATGAAGCTTATCCAACGCTGGCCCCTCATGCGATCAGTCTCAAGTGAGAACATTTCAGAACACAGCCTGCAAGTTGCTTTCGTCGCACACGCCTTGGCATTAATTAAAAATAAGAAGTTTGCTGGCCAGCTCAACCCCGAGCACATTGCGCTGCTTGGTATGTACCACGATACCAGTGAAGTACTAACGGGGGATTTACCGACGCCAGTTAAATACTACAATCCAGACATCGCACAAGAGTATAAGAAGATAGAAGCGGCAGCAGAACAAAGGCTACTTTCGATGCTGCCAGAAGAGTTTCAAGATGACTTCGCCCCATTCTTAATATCCGGGACGGCAAGCGAAGAAGAACAAAGCATTGTGAAACAAGCAGACACTATCTGTGCTTACCTAAAATGTCTGGAAGAACTCAGCGCGGGCAATCACGAATACGAGCAAGCTAAACGCAGGTTGGAAGAGACTCTCGAACAACGTAAAAGCCCAGAAATGGATTACTTTCTCACCACCTTTGCACCGAGTTTTGAATTATCACTAGACGAAATCAGCTAGCTAGGTATAACTTGAGTGTAATTAGCTAAATAAATCAGATTGATAGGTGCTATTTTGACTGTCCAACTCGAACCATCATTTGAACTCGCACAAGAATGGCAACATCGAAATGATGATGAACATAAAATAAGACGTGATGACCACCGCAGCCCGTATCAACGCGATCGTGCGCGTGTGCTTCACTCTGCGGCTTTTCGTCGCCTCCAAGCAAAAACTCAAGTTCATGGCACCACGGTAAACGATTTCCACCGAACTCGCCTTACCCATTCGCTAGAAGCCGCACAACTTGGTACTGGCATTGTCGCTCAACTCAAGAAAAAGCAGCCCGAGTTTCGAGATCTTCTCCCCTCAGATAGCTTGATTGATTCACTGTGTTTAGCTCACGACATTGGCCACCCGCCTTATGGGCATGGTGGTGAAGTCGCGTTGAACTATATGATGCGCGACCATGGTGGCTTTGAAGGCAATGCCCAAACGTTCCGAATAGTGACTCAATTAGAACCCTACACCGAACATCACGGGATGAATCTATCTCGACGCACTCTGTTGGGGCTGATTAAATACCCTTCACTTCTTAGCGAAGTTCAAGCTAAATTACAGTCTGAGCCTGTTAAGCACCAACGACAACTCCGAGCCAAAGATTGGATGCCAGCAAAAGGCATCTACGATCATGATGAAGAACTTTTTAACTGGGTACTGGAGCCGCTTTCAAGTAGCGACCAACAGCTTCTAAAACAGAAAAGAAAAACGCATACCGAGCCACTTGAGCACAATAAGACCAAATATAAGTCACTTGATTGTTCAATCATGGAGTTGGCTGATGACATCGCGTATGGCGTGCATGATTTAGAAGATGCGATTGTGCTTGGCTCTGTGACCAAAGCTCAATGGGTAGATTCAGCTTACCCTCAACTTGAAGAGATGGCCGATCCTTGGATTTGTGAACACCTAGATTCAATTACAGAGATGCTTTTCTCTGGTGAGCAGTATCGTCGAAAAGATGCGATTGGTGGGATAGTTAACGCTCTGTTGACCAGTATTTCGATTGAACGAGTGGATGCTAGCTTTGAGAATGTGCTGTTGGCTTACAATGCCGTGCTTGAACCGAGCATGGACGGCACACTCGATAAACTGAAACACTTTGTCAGCGAGTTCGTGATTCAAGTCCCTCAGGTTCAGGTCATCGAATATAAGGGCCAACAGATCATCATGGACATGTTTGAAGCGTTCAGCGCTGATCCTGAACGCTTGCTGCCACTGCCCATCAAGAAGCAATGGCTACAGCATCAAGATGAATCTAGAAAGATGCGCGTGATAGCCGATTACATCTCATCCATGACCGATGATCTTGCACAGAAAATGCATCAGCAACTGTTCTCGGCGCATACCGAGTTTTAATTCCTGACTCGCACCAATGAATCGGCTTAATCTAAGTAGTTTTTCTCAAACACACCCGGCGGCATTTGATTGATTTGAAACTGAATCATTTGGTCAAATACCGTTAGTAACGGGGTAAAGTCGCCATCACTCTCTAGCAAGCTAAGCAAATGATAGCCAGCTTCGACGGTAGAAAGGCTGTTTTCACTTGGCGCTTTACGAATTCGATAATTACCCTTGAGGTCTTTCGGTAAGTGAACGGTGCTCAGCGCATGCAAGTTACTCGACACCTGCCACATCTTAAACGCCTTCTTCCACGTCCCATCCAATAAAATCACACGCAGCTTCTTATTAGGAGATGTTGCCGACTCAACTGAAACAGAGTTTTCGCTTGGATATAAAATTACATGTTGGTACTGTTCATCGGCCAGCAATGCATTCAATTGTTCGTTGTCTGAAAAATCTTCACCGACAAGCGTCACGCTGTTATTTAGAGATAACGAGAGGATACGCGCAGTTCCCATCGGGCGATGCTCTTCTGATGGGTGCTGAAGAATGATAAGCTCAACATTCGATTCGAGTGGTGTAACCCACTGACAAATACAAGCTTTCAAAGCCTTACTGCATTGGGGGCAATAACGAGACATGGATTTAATGTGTACCCTGTTTTAATTTTCACTTCACTTTTATGCGTCTTATTCCAATTTGAGCCAATACAAGCTTGGGTCGTTTGGGATAACAATGCGATTGCCGAGGGGCAATGGTGGCGAATCCTAACAGGAAACTTTTCACATACCAACTACTCGCACCTTCTTATGAATCTAGCAGGCTTATGGATCATCAGCTATCTGTTTCAACCGAGTAAAAAACAGCTTGTTCTGGCTCTGCTTGTGATTAGTTTAGTGACTGGGATCGCTCTGTTGTTTTCGAGTATTCAGATCTATGTTGGCCTATCTGGCACTTTGCATGGGTTGTTTGGCTTATTCGCGCTCAGTGAGGCTTTAAACGGTAGGAGATCAAGTTGGCTGTTAGTATTGGGATTAATCACTAAAATCGCTTGGGAGCAGCTTGTTGGCCCTTCTAGCACCACTGGCGAACTGATTAATGCTCGTGTCGCGATTGAAGCCCACCTAGCAGGTGCACTGGCCGGAGGCTTCATATCTATCGCTTCATTTCTAACAAGTAGAAAAACGGATCAAAGTTGAATTCTTTCGCGGTTCTTTTCAACCGTGGCTTCACCTATCCCTTTCACACTCACCAAATCATCAGCAGTCGTAAACGCACCGTTTTGATCTCTGTAATCGACGATCTCTTGGGCTTTCTTGTCCCCAACACCAACTAATAGCGCTGAGAGTTCTTCTGCCGTCGCAGTATTGATGTTTACCGTAATCTCGATGCCATCGTAAAGCTCAGCTTTAGTTGGGCTATCAGAAAACGCTGGGGAGCTAAGGGCCATCAGAAATGAAAGAAGTAGTGTTGAACATATCGTGCGCATAAACCGTTCCTTTGAACAAAAAACGTAATTTATGCATTTGCCGCACTAGATAACACAATCACCAGATAAAAATAAAGCGGGTCACCTAAGTGACCCGCTTCGTTATACATCTTGTTTTCATTAGCTTGTTTGTTGGCTCGCAAATCTGATTTATCGAATAAACCTAATTGGCAAAACAACAACCATCGCATGTTGATTCTCGGTAGTCAGTCACCTAACAGGCTTAACTACCGAGCTAAGCTAACTCAAACTAACCTGAGCTTACTGACCCTGACCCACTACGTAGTATTCAACGTCTGCATTTTTACGCAGTACGTTTAGTACATTAGTAAGGTCTTGCTGATTACCAACTCGTTCCAACTGTGCACCAATTTGAGTGCTGTAAGCCGGGTTGATTTCAGCCGTTACTTTAGAAAGCTCAACAACAACGATGTTACCGTCTTGGTCTTTAGATTGACCGAACACAGTTTGACCTGCTTCTGGTTTCGCTAGAGCGAATACAGACGCCGCTAATGGCGAGTTACGGTCAATCGTTTCAAGTTCAGTGAACTCAAGGTTGTTATCTGCAAGTACTGCTTCGTTACCTTGCTTAAGCTCGTTCACTAGAGAAACACCTAGCTCAACTGCTTGTTGCTCAGCTTGTACAGCAGACAATGCAGCGACAACTTGATCTTTCACTTCAGCTAGAGGAAGAACTGTCTCGTCGCGAGTCTCTTCTACACGAACAACAATCACGTGCTCAGGTGCAACTTCGATAACTTCAGAGTTCAGACCGTCTTCTTTCACTTCAGGGCTCAAGATAGCTTGCATAACTGCAGGCGTCATCAGAACTTCCGGAGCGTCAACTTGAGAGATGAAATCAGTTGTCGTGATCTTCGCATTGATAGCTTCAGCAGAATCATCCAAAGAATCTGGGAATTCAAACGCTACTTTTTCTAGTTCAGTTTGCTGTTCGTAGAACTGGTCTACAGCATGCTGATCTAGTAGTTCTTGCTTAATCTCAGCCGCTACTTCTGTATAAGGCTGAGCTTGAGACGTTTTTACTTCGTCTAGCTTGATGATGTGGTAGCCAAAATCAGATTTAACTAGGCCAGTAGTATCGCCAATATTCTCAAGAGCGAAAGCCGCGTCTTCGAATGCTGGGTCCATAACATCGCGTTCAATCCAACCTAAGTCACCGCCAACATCTGCACTACCGAAGTCGTCAGATTTCTCTTCCGCTAGCGTAGCAAAATCAGCGCCTGCATTTAGCTCGTCTAGGATTGACTGAGCTTTCGCTTCGTCATCGCCTTGAACTAAGATGTGACTAACTTTACGTTGCTCTTCAGTTGAGTACTTGTCTAGGTGCTCTTGATAGTATTTCTGTGCTTCTTCATCGCTTACTTCAAGCTGAGACTTAAGTGCTTCAGCTGAAAGCTCGATGTAAGACACCTTAGCTTGCTCTGGACGAGTGTAAGCTTGAGGGCTCTCAGAATAGTACTGTTCGATTTGCTCGTCAGTTAGCTTGATGTTTTTCGCTAGATCAGCAACAGACAAGGTCACTGTACGAATGTCACGAGTTTGAGCAATAAGTTTGCTTTGCGTATCGATTTCGCCTTGAAGAACAAATTCACTGCCTTGAAGCGCAGTCACAAGCTGGTTACGCATTAGGTCACGACGCATGTATTCAGCGAAGCTTTCTGCGCTGAAACCTGCACGACGCAGTGCTGATTGGTAAACTTCTTGATCAAATTGACCAGCAGTTTGGAACTGAGGCATTTCTAGAATCATTGTACGGATTTGAGAATCACTGATTCGTAGGCCTAGTGACTCAGCTTGCTGCTCAAGTAGAACATCGTTGATCATGCGATCAAGTACTGATTTACGGAAAGACTCTACGTATGCAGGGTCTGCAAGCATTTGAGCGAAGTAATCGCCAAGTTGAGACTGCATACGATTACGTTCGTTTTGGTAAGCTTGTTCGAACTCACCACGAGCAATTTCTGTGTTGCCAACTTTAGCTGCTGCGTTGTTACCGCCACCGGTGATGTAGCTGCCTACACCTGCGAATACGAATGACAGGATAATCAACCCAAGGATAATTTTTACCGCGATGCTATTCACGCCTTCGCGTAATCGATCCATCATAATTTAAGTGCTCTCCGGATATGAAGCATTGGCTTCAAAATAAAAATCTATTCACGCGATATTATCAGAAAAAGAAATGCGCATCAGTAGGATGCGCATAATTTAAATAAGTTCAATGTGCTTTGCACACATACTGTCTAAGAATGAAACATCATTTTTCAAACAGTAAACGCATTTTACTGCCTTCCCCTCTCTAAAATTGAGGTTTCAGCAGTGAAAATTAGTTACATGCGTCTTTAAGTGCTTTACCTGCTTTGAAGCCAGGTACTTTAGCTTCTGCGATTTGGATCTCTTCACCAGTTTTTGGGTTACGACCTGTACGAGCAGCACGAGTACGAACACTGAAAGTACCAAAGCCAACAAGTGCAACTTGGTCACCTGATTGTAGCGTTGTGCCAACTGCTTCGATGAAAGCGTCTAGAGCGCGACCAGCTGAAGCTTTAGAGATGTCTGCGTTTTCTGCGATTGATTCTACTAGTTGTGTTTTATTCACTGTTTTTCCCCTATGTGTCATCTGTGACTACTTCTCGATGACTATACGTTCCATTTTGGTTTTAATTTAGCCGCAAGCCTTATTGCAAAAGGGCTGCAGCTTTAGTCAAATAACTTAGCGTCCAAAAAAAACGCTGACAAGCCTTTTCGGGTCTATCAGCGTAATTCTTTACTTATTTTTGCTATGCATCACTATTTTTTCACGTCAAACTCGACCCCTGACGGATCTCGTTCTAGCGCGACTTTAAGTACTTCATCAATCCATTGGACCGGAATCACCTTTAAGTCAGCGATTACATTGTCTGGAATCTCTTCCAAATCACGCTCATTGTCTTTAGGAATCAAGACAGTTTTGATGCCGCCACGGTGTGCTGCAAGCAGTTTTTCTTTCAAACCACCGATAGGTAAAACTTCACCACGAAGGGTAATTTCACCGGTCATACCGACCTCAGCTTTCACAGGATTACCCGTTAGACTGGATACCAATGCAGTACACATTGCGATACCCGCACTTGGGCCATCTTTTGGTGTTGCACCTTCCGGTACGTGAACGTGAATATCACGTTTCTCGTAGAAATCTGTGTTAATACCCAGATTTTCCGCACGAGAACGAACCACAGTCATGGCTGCTTGAATCGACTCTTTCATCACATCGCCAAGAGAACCGGTTTGCGTTAACTTACCTTTACCTGGCATTGATTCAGTTTCGATAGTCAGTAGGTCACCACCCACTTGAGTCCACGCTAAACCCGTCACTTGACCAATACGGTTACTCTCATCCGCTTTACCAAAGTCATGACGTTGAACGCCTAAGTACTCTTTCAGGTTATCAATGTTAACCGTTACAGACTTAAGGCTGCTGTCTAGCAAGATATTCTTAACTGCTTTACGACAAATCTTCGAGATTTCACGCTCTAGATTACGCACGCCCGCTTCACGCGTGTAATAACGAATAATGCCAACGATAGCTGAATCTTCGATATTAATCTCGTGAGGCTTAAGGCCGTTACGTTGGACTTGTTTGTCCAGTAAGTGACTTTTAGCGATGTTCAGCTTTTCATCTTCTGTGTAACCCGACAGACGAATCACTTCCATACGGTCCAGTAACGGGCCAGGAATGTCCATTGAGTTAGACGTTGCAACAAACATGACGTCTGACAGATCGTAATCTACTTCTAGGTAGTGATCGTTGAATGCAACGTTTTGCTCTGGATCTAACACTTCTAGAAGCGCTGAAGATGGGTCGCCACGCATATCAGAAGACATCTTATCGATTTCATCTAATAGGAACAGTGGGTTCTTAACACCAACTTTAGACATCTTCTGGATCAGTTTACCCGGAAGTGAACCGATGTAAGTACGACGGTGACCGCGGATTTCCGCTTCATCACGTACGCCACCAAGAGCCATACGAGTGTACTTACGGCCCGTTGCCGCTGCAATCGAACGGCCTAGCGAGGTTTTACCTACACCAGGAGGACCAACAAGACAAAGGATTGGACCTTTTAGCTTGTTAATTCGATTTTGTACTGCCAAGTATTCAAGGATACGTTCTTTAACACGCTCTAAGCCGTAGTGGTCTTCATTCAAGACCTCTTCCGCTTTCGCTAAATTCTTTTTAACTTTTGAACGCTTAGCCCAAGGAACACCAACCATCCAATCAATGTAGCTACGTACTACTGTTGCTTCAGCAGACATTGGCGACATCATTTTCAGTTTTTGCAGTTCTTGCTCGGTTTTTTCACGAGCTTCTTGAGGCATTTTTGAATCTTCGATCTTCTTCTTCAGAGTCTCGAATTCATCAGGTGCGTCGTCCATCTCGCCCAGTTCTTTCTGAATCGCTTTCATTTGCTCATTCAGGTAGTACTCGCGCTGAGATTTCTCCATCTGCTTCTTAACGCGGCCACGAATGCGTTTTTCAACTTGCAGGATGTCAATTTCAGACTCCATTTGGCCCATTAAGAATTCCAGACGTTCTGTCACATCTGCAATTTCTAGAACGTGCTGCTTATCAACCAATTTAAGTGGCATGTGCGCTGCAATCGTATCGGCTAGGCGTGCAGCCTCATCAATACCGTTCAGAGACGTCAAAACTTCTGGTGGGATTTTCTTGTTTAGCTTAATAAAGCCTTCGAATTGATTGATCGCGCTGCGAACAACCACTTCTTGTTCTTTTTCGTCAAGTTCTGAGGTTACAACGTATTCGGCATCCGCTAAGAAAAACTCACTCTCTTTGAACTGGTGAATTTTTGCACGCTGCTGACCTTCGACAAGTACTTTCACAGTACCATCAGGCAGCTTTAGCAACTGAAGAATAGTAGCGACTGTACCTACGTTAAATAGGTCGTCGATTGAAGGCTCATCAGTGTCCGCTTCTTTCTGCGCTACAAGTAGTACTTGTTTGTTAGCTTCCATTGCCGATTCAAGGCAAGTAATCGATTTTTCACGACCGACAAACAATGGAATAACCATGTGTGGGTAAACCACTACATCACGTAGAGGTAGCACGGGGATTTCGATACGCTCGGAACGTTCCAAGTTCATATATTTCTCTCTTCCGCTTTAACTTATAAAGCAGTATATGGGGCTTAAACGACTGGATTCAATGGAAGAATAAAAAAAAGGAGGTAATTGCTTACCTCCTTTTTCAATTTGAGTGACTTGTCTAAAAAAGACCTACTCTGCAACCGCTGCTTGGTTATCTGAGTTGCTGTAAATCAACAGTGGTTCTGACTCACCATTAATTACCGACTCATCAATCACAACCTTGCTTACATCTGTCGAAGATGGCAGTTCGTACATAGTTTCTAGTAGAACACCCTCCAAGATAGAACGCAGACCACGAGCACCCGTTTTACGTTCCATTGCTTTCTTCGCAATTGCACGTAGAGCATCGTCGCGGAATTCTAATTCAGTCTCTTCGATTTCAAATAATGCTGCGTACTGCTTAGTAAGCGCATTCTTCGGTTCACAAAGAATTTGAACTAGAGCTTCTTCGTCAAGTTCTGTCAATGTCGTTGTCACGGGTAGACGACCAATGAATTCCGGAATTAGACCGTACTTCACCAGATCTTCAGGTTCAACTTGAGTGAACAGTTCACCCACAGTTTTTGCTTCATCTTTTGAACGCACTTCTGCGCCAAAACCGATGCTCGAACCTTTTTCTACACGTTGCTCAATCACTTTATCTAGGCCAGAGAACGCTCCGCCACAAATAAATAGGATCTTAGACGTGTCCACTTGCAAGAACTCTTGCTGTGGATGCTTACGACCACCTTGAGGTGGAACTGAAGCAACTGTACCTTCAACAAGTTTAAGTAGAGCTTGCTGTACACCTTCACCAGACACGTCACGCGTGATTGATGGGTTTTCAGCTTTACGAGAAATCTTGTCGATTTCATCGATGTAAACAATGCCGCGTTCTGCTTTCGCTACGTCATAATCACACTTCTGAAGCAACTTCTGGATGATGTTTTCAACATCTTCGCCCACATAACCGGCTTCGGTTAGTGTTGTTGCATCTGCCATTGTGAAAGGAACGTCTAGGAAACGAGCCAGTGTTTCAGCCAGTAGCGTTTTACCACTACCAGTAGGACCGATAAGAAGAATGTTACTCTTACCTAGCTCTACGCCTTCAGCTGTCGTGTCACCATTACGCAAACGCTTGTAGTGGTTGTATACCGCAACTGCTAGCACTTTCTTCGCGTATTCTTGACCGATTACATAGTCGTCAAGATGCTCACGAATCTCACGCGGCGTTGGCAGCGATTCCGATTCTTTCTTAGGAAGAACATCTTTAATTTCTTCACGAATAATGTCGTTACAAAGATCGACACATTCATCACAAATGTAAACAGAAGGACCTGCGATTAACTTGCGAACTTCGTGTTGGCTTTTGCCACAGAAAGAGCAGTAAAGCAGTTTACCGCTACCACCCTCTTTGCTTTTATCTGTCATTCGCTAACCTCTTAGCCTTTACTCTCTATGCTTGAGTGTATATCAATTTGAATCACTTTGCGTTAAACAATTGCCGTGCAATTATTGACCGCGGTGATTAAGAACTGAATCTACCAAGCCGTATTCTACTGCTTGATCAGCAGACATAAAATTATCACGATCTGTATCACGCTCAACAACTTCTAAAGGCTGACCAGTGTGCTCTGCCAATAGTTTGTTTAGCTTTTGTTTGATCGTTAGGATCTCTTGCGCGTGAATTTGAATATCAGACGCTTGGCCTTGGAAGCCGCCAAGTGGCTGGTGAATCATTACACGTGAGTTTGGAAGCACGTGACGCTTACCAGGAGTACCACCCGCTAGTAAGAATGCACCCATAGAGCAAGCTTGACCCATACAGACTGTGCTCACGTTTGGCTTGATGAACTGCATTGTGTCATAGATAGACATGCCCGCTGTTACGCTACCGCCAGGTGAGTTGATGTAAAGATAGATATCTTTGTCTGGGTTTTCTGATTCCAAGAAAAGCAGTTGAGCCACGACAAGATTTGCCATGTGGTCTTCCACTTGACCTGTTAAGAAAATGATACGTTCTTTTAATAGACGAGAATAAATATCGTAAGAACGTTCACCACGGGAAGTCTGTTCAACCACCATAGGAACTAGTGCGTCCATAATCGATGGCATTGTATTTTTTTCTTGGTAGCTCATATTCTTATGTCCCTAAAATAAATGGCCCGAATGATTAAATCATACGGACCATTGTTAGCAGAATTGTTGACCGTACGTCAACCTTCTACGTCAGATATTACTATATTAAGCAGGTTGCTGATTCATTAGCTCGTTGAAGCTAACTTCTTTATCAGAAACTTGAGCTTTAGCGATGATTGCATCAATAGCTTGCTCTTCTAGAGCAACATTGCGCATGTTGTTCATCATTTGCTCGTTTTGCTCGTAGTAAGCAATAACTTCTGTTGGATCTTCGTATGCTGTAGCCATCTCTTCGATGATAGCTTTAACTTTCTCGTCGTCAGCTTTTAGCTCTTCAGTCTTGATTACTTCACCAAGAAGAAGACCTACAACTACGCGACGTTTAGCTTGCTCTTCGAACAGCTCACGTGGAAGTTGGTCAGCAGCTTCAGTGTTGCCACCGAAACGTTGAGCAGCTTGTTGACGTAGAACACCGATCTCTTGATCGATTAGAGCAGAAGGTACGTCGATGTTGTTTTCGTTAACTAGACCGTCGATTGCTTGCTCTTTGATGCGGTTCTTAACAGCTTGCTTAAGCTCACGCTCCATGTTCTTACGAACTTCAGCTTTAAGGCCTTCAACGCCTTCAGCTGCGCCGAACTTAGAAACGAATTCTTCGTTTAGTTCTGGAAGCTCACGAGCTTCAACTTTGTTCAGCTTGATAGAGAACTTAGCAGCTTTACCTTTTAGGTTTTCAGCGTGGTAATCTTCTGGGAAGTTTACTTCGATTTCGAATTCCATACCTGCTGTTTTACCAACGATACCGTCTTCAAAACCAGGGATCATGCGACCAGCACCCATCTCTAGTGGGAAGTTCTCAGCTTTACCGCCTTCGAACTCTTCACCGTCGATAGAACCAACGAAGTCGATAGTTGCACGAGAACCAGCGTCAGCAGCAGCTTCAACTTCAGTCCAAGTTGCTTGTTGCTTACGTAGAGTTTCGATCATCTCTTCAACGTCAGCTTCTTTAACTTCTACTGCTGGTTTCTCAACAGTGATGTTTTCTAGACCTTTCAGCTCAACTTCTGGATAAACTTCAAAAGTTGCGTTGAATACTAGGTCAGCGCCTTCGTTGTTTTCAACTGGTGCGAAAGTAGGTGCGCCAGCTGGGTTGATTTTCTCTTTAACGATCGCTTCGATGAAGTGACGTTGCATTACTTCGCCCATCACGTCTTGACGTACTGCTTTGCCGTACATTTTAGCAACCATCTTCATAGGCACTTTGCCTTTACGGAAACCATCGAAACGACGGTTTTTCGCGATGTTGCGTAGTTCAGCTGTAACTGCATCTTCGATGTTAGCAGCAGGAACAGTAATATTAAGACGGCGCTCTAGGCCTTCTAGCGTTTCAACAGTAACTTGCATTATATAAACCTCAAAACTGGCTCAGTAATCTGAGCATATGAGCCGTAACTTAGCTTTAATTCAAAAGCCGACGTTGTTGGCTGCATTCTTGTGTAGTGCTCTATCCGAACACCTAATTTAAAATCGAGCATTGATGTCTGAATTGATTATTCAACCAAACACCAGACTAATCAGCGATATCTTCGTTCTTCACATGCTTATTGAACGTTCTCACGCAGTTATAAAACGTTTTCACGCACTTATAAAAAGCAGTGAAGCTTGTTTTCGGAAACAAGAAAGGTATCTCCGATTAGCCTCAGGACAGAAATTTTAGATGCGACATTCTAGCGATCTGTTTAATCTCTGTCGAGCCGTTCACCTCTGCATGATGATGAATGCTCTAAATTCGTCCAACTAAATGATACAAAAACGATCAAATCATCACTTAGCACAACAGAAATGGGGACAATAGCGACTTTTTCAAGGGAATCGAGGGCTTTTTTTGCTAAAAACCTTAAAAAGAGATCTTGCTCTTGTTTTACCCCTCAGAGTCGATAACTTTTTCAACAATCCCCGTTACAAACCCTTAACCTACCCCCACCTGTCGACTTTCTCCTTTCAGCAAAAACTACCGCTATTTGCTACCATAAATGAGAGAAGACGGGCTTGATTGATTACCAAAGAAATTAGCGGAGAGCCTTCATGTTTCAAGCTTTTAGAATCCCAATACTATTAATGGCCATATACAGTCTACTGATGGTCTTTGGCGGTCATTGGGTGTGGAGTACAAGTCATGAAAGTTTGTTAAATGATCATCAATCTAAGCTAGACCGCTTTTCGGTTCATATTTCAAGCCAATTGGATAAGTTCGCGCACATTCCCGAGCTGCTTTCAAAAGACAAAGAACTGGTCGATGCCCTTCACTCTCCAAGTAACTCTGCGCAAATCGAACTCACCAATCGCTATCTAGAGCACGTAAATTCGGTGATTCAAGCGTCCGACACTTATTTATTAGACAGCATTGGCACCACTATCGCAGCCAGTAACTGGAATCAACCGCATTCTTTTATTCGTCGAAACTTTGCTTTCCGTCCCTACTATCAAGAAGCCATTCAAGGTAATGAAAATCAATACTTTGCGCTAGGTTCAACGTCTGGGAAGCGAGGCTATTATTATTCTTACCCCGTCTCCTATGCCGCTGAGATTATTGGCGTCATTGTCGTAAAGATGGATTTATCACTGATTGAAGCAAGTTGGAAAGGCAAACAGAGTTTTTTTGTTGCTGACGATAAAGACCAAATCGTATTCATGTCGAGTAATCCTGAATGGCTGTTCAAGAGCCTTCAGCCGCTGAGCCAAGCACAGCAAGCTCGAATTCAAGAAAGCAGACAATATCTCGATACCAAAATAGAAAGCCTTCACTTCTCTGGTGATTTCGAGAGTGCTACTAGCAATATTGAGTCTCCGCACAAGCTCGTCCAAGAGCAATTCTTTAGCTCTTCACGCTTCTTAGCCGAACCGAAACTCACCATACGAGTATTTTCTCCGACCCACTTAGTTTGGTGGGACTTGGTGGCTTACCTTGTAGTTCTCAGCCTTATCTTTGCGATTATTTATCTAACGATGCAGCTCAATCACCATCGACAACAAAGGCGTGCCCAAATTGATAGGCTGCAATCTGAAGCCAAGCAAAAGCTAGAATTTCAAGTGCTTGAGCGCACATCAGAGCTGCACGTCGAAATTAAACATCGTATCGAAACCGAACATGTACTGAGACAGACACAAGACGAACTCATCCAAGCCGCGAAACTGGCGGTGCTAGGGCAAATGTCGGCAAGCATCAGCCATGAGTTAAATAACCCTCTCGCTGCGATTCGCAGTTATGCCGACAACGGCCGACTGTTTCTTGCCAAAGAAAAGATCGATCGTGTCGATGACAACCTCTCGCGAATCTCAGCGCTCACTGATCGCATGGCGAAAATCAGCCACCAGCTTCGCTCTTTTGCAAAGAAATCCACCGCGGAAGAATTACATACGTTGCAGATACTTCCCGTATTGCACTCGTCAAGAGAGCTGATGAAACCACAACTCAAGAGTGAACGAGTTAAGGTCAACGAACTCCCTAAAACCTTTGATGCTTGCGTGCTCGCCAACGCCATTCAATTGGAACAAGTGATCATTAATTTGCTGACCAACGCGATTCAGGCGATGGAACAACAAGACGACAAACAATTAGCTATTCTGTTAGAGATTAGGGAATCCGACCATCAACAAGCCAGCACCTTGCTGATTCATGTCGATGATAATGGCCCCGGCTTCACTTCTTCTTCGAGCGGAGTTTTTTTTGAACCTTTCCATACCACCAAGAAAAACGGACTTGGACTTGGGTTATCGATTTCTCAACAAATAATCCGCGGAATCAACGGCAAGCTCGTTACCGGTCACAGCCCTCAAGGTGGCGCTCGATTCAGCATAGAGTTGCCCCTTGTTGAGCAAGAACAAAAAGAAAAAAAACCAACACCCAAACCAAAAACAACAGACTGAGATTAAACCGTTAGCAAGCTAGCTATTGAACAAGCGAGTCAACCAACAAGCAAAAAACTCAGCGATAATCAGAATACAAAGAAGTAAAGGAATCACTATGTGTCACGTCTATTTCATTGATGATGAATCCGACCTAAGAATGGCGATTGAACAGAGCTTTGAGCTCGCCGATATTGAAGCGGAGTTCTTTCCCGATGCCGAATCAGCTCTGCTCGCAATTCAAGAGAACGGCTTACCCCACGTCATCATCACTGATATCTGTTTACCGGGTATTTCCGGGCATGACTTGCTCAACACCGTAATGCACAAAGACAAAGAAGTCCCCGTAATCATGATCACTGGCCACGGCGATATCTCCATGGCCGTGCAAGCAATCCAAGACGGCGCCTATGACTTCATTGAAAAGCCGTTCGCCAATGAACGTCTAATCGAAACCACTAAGCGAGCGATAGAAAAACGCCAACTTACCCTTGAGAATCTTGAATTGAAGCGCTCTCTCAAAGCCAGTAAAGCGCTTGGACCAAGAATCATTGGTGACACGCAATCAATGACCGAGCTGCGTTCTATCATCACCCACGTTGCCGACACTAACGCCGATATTTTGTTGTTTGGTGAGACAGGCACGGGCAAAGAAT
This sequence comes from Vibrio sp. QJM3NY_39, assembly GCF_057785895.1. Lineage (NCBI taxonomy): Bacteria > Pseudomonadati > Pseudomonadota > Gammaproteobacteria > Vibrionales > Vibrionaceae > Vibrio > Vibrio sp. QJM3NY_39. Next base: position 2,601,561 of record NZ_CM173505.1, read on the forward strand.
TAGTCGCACGATCCCTACACGAGCAAAGCAGTCGACGAGAACAAAACTTTGTTGCCGTCAATTGCGGGGCGGTTCCAGAAAATCTGATTGAAAGTGAGTTGTATGGCCATGAAAAAGGCGCATTCACAGGTGCTGAGAGTAAACGCATTGGCAAGTTCGAGTTTGCTCAAGGCGGAACCCTATTTTTAGATGAGATAGAATCCATGCCGATGCAGGCACAAATTCGCCTGTTACGTGTCTTGCAAGAACGCGTCATCGAAAGAGTTGGCTCAAACGGATTGGTCCCACTTGATATTCGAGTAATCGCCGCAACCAAAGTTGACTTGAAAAAGGCAGCTGAAGAAGGAACTTTCAGACAAGACCTTTACTACCGGTTGAATGTTGTCACCCTAGATTTACCGCCGTTGAGAAGCCGCCAAGAAGATATCCCAGCACTCTTCCACCACTTCTTACTGGTCGCTGCGGCACGTTATGGCAAAACAGCCCCGGCAATTCCACAGAAAGAACTGCACGAGCTTTTAGCCCACGATTGGCCGGGAAATGTACGAGAATTGCGTAACACTGCGGAGCGTTTCGTACTTTTAGGCAAGCTATCTCACTTATCAGACAGTACTTCGGAGTCGACCCAACATTTGTCGTTAGCAGAACTGGTTTGTGATTTTGAGAAAAACACGTTAAAGCAAGCGCTTATTGAGTGTAATGGCAGCATCAAAGAGACGATGGATCGGCTGCAACTTCCCCGAAAAACACTCTACGATAAGATGCAAAAACACCAGTTAGTGAAAGAGTCATACAGACAAAACGAAAACTAAATTAGATTTGGGAGCAAGATCACCTATACTTATTTTGATAACAGGATGTTATGCAATCAAAGTAATAAGGAAATAACTATGGGTGAGAAAACAAGAGTTCCCTCGATCACCGATACTTTCGAGATAGATGGTATTTTTTATACTGACAATCATGTCGATCTATACACGCCAGAATTAGAGGCAAAAAGAGCGCTGTATGAGCAGATTGATTCAGGTTCTAGATATGGCAAGATTATCGATGAGGAGGTTTAACCCTCCTCATCACTTCGTTGTTACTTCACTATCTACTTAGTGATGATCTCTGGCCCCATCAAGGTGGTCGGTAACCATGTTGATACCCAAGGTACGTAAGTTACGATAATCAAGAACAAGAACATCACGCCAACCCACGGCAACGCTGCTTTTACCACGTTCATCATCGACATCTTCGCGACCCCGGCGGTCACAAACAAATTGAGCCCCACAGGCGGCGTTATCATCCCTATCTCCATGTTCACAACCATCATGATGCCTAGGTGAATGGGGTCGATGCCCAGTGCAATTGCAATTGGGAATACCAATGGCGCAACGATGATCAGCAAGCCTGATGGCTCCATGAACTGCCCACCAATCAAGAGTAGAACGTTCACCACAATCAAGAAGGTGATCGGACCTAAGCCTGCAGAAAGCATAGACTCAGTGATCATCTGAGGAATGCGTTCCTCTGTCAGTACATGCTTAAGAATCAGAGCATTGGCAATGATAAACAGCAGCATGATCGTCAGCTTACCTGCATCATAGAGCGTGTCTTTGGTATCTTTATGGAAGAAGGTTTGGAACACCTTAACCAAAGCAGGCTTTGTATTCTTCTTGTCAGCGAAAGGCCCCATATCTTTATAGATAAAGTTGGCAATAAAGAACGCGTATACCGCTGCAACAGCCGCCGCTTCCGTCGGTGTAAAGATACCGCCGTAGATACCACCCAAAATGATGACAATCAGTAGCAGACCCCAACTTGCGTCTTTTGCTGCTGCGAACATCTCACCCCAGCCCACAAACGGCTGTGCAGGAATCTTCTTAATACGTGCTGCAATGTAGATAGCAATCATCAACATCACACCTGCCAACAGGCCAGGAATCACGCCACCGAGGAACATACGACCTACAGATACATCCGTCGCCGCAGCGTAAACTACCATCACGATTGACGGTGGAATCAAGATACCCAAAGTACCCGCATTACAGATAACCCCTGCCGCGAACTCTTTTGTGTAGCCGTTTTTGATCATACCAGCGATAACAATACTACCGATTGCCACTACCGTTGCTGGAGACGATCCAGATAACGCTGCGAACATCATACATGCCACAACCGACGCCATCGCTAAACCGCCGCGGAACCAGCCGACCATTGCGATAGCAAAACGGATAATACGTTTCGCCACACCACCTGTAGACATGAAACTAGAGGCCAAGATAAAGAAAGGGATCGCTAAGAGTGTGTAGTGGCCTGCAAATGCATTAAACAGCGTTTGTGCAACCGAAGCTAGTGACGCATCAGAGTGCATCAACAAGAATATGACGCTCGATAAACCAAGGGAAATCGCAATTGGTACACCGACCAACATGAAAGCAATTACCATTAAAAATAGAAATAACATTGCCATGATTAGTCTTCCTTACCGTTAGATTTTGTACCCGATTCGCTCGTCTTATTTGACGTGTTCGAGTCCAATACTGCTGTCGCGTCTTCATCAGAACCCGCTAACACATCAGCTTTCAATGCATCCAGCTCTTCTTCGGCTTCATGGCCTGCAATCATGCGGTCAAGCTTGCCCGTCGCCACTTGATAAGCGATTTGGATAAATCGGAACGTCAGCATTGCCATACCAATCGGCAGCGCCATATAAGGAATAAAACGTGGCAGTTTCTCGTATCGCTCGCCTTCATTCAGCCAGTCGGCAAGAAACTGAAGCATCTCTGGCATTGGAATATCATCGGTTTCATACCAAGCTCGCTCGGTCGCGAACGGGTACCAGTAATTCCAAGAACCGATAAGAAGTAGGATTGAAAAGGCTAGGCAGCTTGTAACGGCGATTAACGCATACACTTTACGTAGCTTCTCTGGGGCAAGGTTAATAATGACATCAACACCAATGTGAAAGTGTTTTTTAACGCCATAAGATGCGCCTACTAACACCATCCAAGCGAACATGAACACAGTCAGTTCTAGTGCCCACAATATATTGCCATTGAATGCGTATCTGAATACCACATTGGCAAAAGTAAGTAGCGTCATTGCGCCAAGGAAAAATGCGATTAATGACTCTTCAATCACATCCGTAACTCTTCCGACTTTGGAAAAAAGAGAGGTTTCCAGTGCTGATTCGCTAGAATTTGGTTGTTCCATTTGAGGATTATCCATAATTGACTCCGCTTATAGTTATTTTAATAAGGAGTGGCGAAATGCACGCCACTCCCTTAGCGGTGTTATTGGTTTGAAGCTAACGCTGCATCGATAAGGTCTGAACCGATGTCTTTTTCAAACTTCTTCCATACTGGTTGAAGTGCAGCTACCCATGCTTCACGCTGTTCAGGCGTAAGTGTACGAACCTCACCACCGGCTTCGATGATGTTATTTTTGTTCGCTAGGTTAACTTTTGAAGATTCTGCATTACGTGTTTCAGATACTTCTTGAACGATAGTGCCAAGCTGTGTACGTACATCTTCAGGTAGGTCTTTCCAGAAGTCGTTTGACGTTACAACTAGGTAATCCAAGATACCGTGATTGGTTTCAGTTACGCCGTCTTGTACTTCAAAGAACTTCTTACCGTAGATGTTTGACCATGTGTTCTCTTGGCCATCGATAACCTTAGTTTGCAGGCCGCCGTATACTTCTTTAAAAGACATCTTCTGTGGGTTAGCGCCTAGTTGTTCAAACTGAGCCACCAATACATCTGATGCTTGAACACGGAATTTCAAACCTTCCGCGTCTTCAGGATTGATCAGAGGTTTGTTCGCCGACATCTGTTTCATGCCATTGTGCCAAAACGCTAGACCTTGTAAGCCACGACGCTTCATTGCATTCTTCAGTTTTTCGCCTGACTCTGAGTTTTGGAAACGGTCAACAGCTTCTACATCTTCAAATAGGAAAGGAAGGTCAAAAATGCGGTATTTCTTAGTGAACTTCTCAAATTTAGACAGCGATGGCGCTGCCATTTGAACATCACCATTTAACAGGGCTTCCAGTACCTTATTATCATCGTAAAGTGTTGAGTTCGGGAAAACTTGCATACAAGCTTTGCCGTTCATTTCCGTGTTTACTCGCTCTTCTAGTAAAGAAGCAGCAATGCCTTTCGGGTGCTTATCAGTATTGGTTACGTGACTGAACTTAATCACAATTTCACCTGGATCACAGTTAGCGGCAGCGTTGAAGCTAGTGAGTGCCAGAGCAGAGACAGACAGCAGGGTAAGAGGCTTAAACATTATTATTCTCCTTAGTAAACAAAGCAGCCCATCAATGGGAACTGCGTGCTTTCATTAAGGCAATTAGCGCGCCACATTGAAACAAGGCATTAACAACCCTTTAACCATAAGGCTTCATGAGATCTGCCTGTAGTAGTCGCCAACTCGCTGCAAAAATTAATGGGTGGGAAGTGACACATAGAATATTTGTAAATGGGTGGAAGCTGACCAACGTATTAGTAATGAATGAGGCCAAATGAGGTCTGACCAAAAGCGAGTTTGGCTATGATGCCTTGAAGTAATTTCAACCTATCCTGTAAAGTGCTGCACAACTTAGCCATATTTACCACTTCACTACTTAACAAGAGTTGATACCAATGAGTCAGATCTACCATCACCCAGTACAAATTTACTATGAAGATACCGATCACTCAGGTGTGGTTTATCACCCTAACTTTCTAAAGTACTTTGAGCGTGCACGCGAACACGTCTTGGGTAGCGATAAACTGGCAACCTTGTGGAACGAGCATGGACTGGGGTTTGCGGTCTATAAAGCCAACATGACTTTTCAAGATGGAGTTGAGTTCGCTGAGATTTGCGACATCCGAACCTCTTTTGAACTCGATGGAAAATACAAAACGCTATGGCGACAAGAAGTGTGGCGCAAAGATGCAACTAAGCCTGCGGTGATTGGTGATATCGAAATGGTTTGCCTAGATAAAGACAAGCAACTGCAGCCCGTGCCTGCCAAAGTATTAAAAGCGATGCTTGGCGAAACGAGTTAACTTCACCTCACCAAACTAGCTTAAAAGAGATGAGACAACGAAAAGGTTCTCATCTCTATCTGCATGGGTAGCAAATTTCCACCAAGAGTCACGGCAAAACGGTACTGGTCATCTAATCGACCCAAGCAACATTGCCAATCTGTAGAAATATCGTCTTCTTGAGCAGAATCCAAATCCAACCCAATCCCGCTATATAGCCTGATTTCGCTATACAATCTAATTTCATCCTGCAAGTTTGGTTGAAAATCCGAAGAGTGAATTGGCAATGTTTGCTCCGTCAAATTAGAGAAATCAAACGAAAAGCTTCGCAACGATGTCGCTAGTCCCTTGCCCGTCGCTTTGATGTACGACTCTTTCAATGCCCACAGATCGAAAAAACGCTCTCTCTGTTCTTCTTTGTTGAGTTCAAGTAAATCCGTAAGTTCTGCATCTGAAAAATAGTGCTTCATGATCGAATCGATATTGGTCGAGCTTCTTGCATGTTCGATATCTACACCTAGTTGAAGTGGTTGTTCTTGGAATTGGCAAACTGCGATCAACAAATGCTCTTTGCTATGGCTGATATTGAAATTCAGGCCGGTTTCTATTTGTTGTTTCTCAATTAAGCTTGGCTTTCCTTTCTGACCATATTCAAAACGCCACGCTTCAGGCATCAAATCAGAATAGCTAGACAGCACCTTTCTTAGGTAGTTTCGAACATACAAAGCTTGAGTCTGAGATGAGGGCATTCGATAGCGCTCAACTTTGGCTATCTCGTCGATTGTCAGCCTCTTTTTGAGCTGAGATACATTGTTTGGCTGGTCATTTAAGTTACTCAGAGAACATAGCCACAAATCAACAACTGGAGTTTTCATTTAGCTCGCACTCACTTCTATAAATCACTCTTCACAACACGATTGGAACAACCCAATCGAACAAATTTAACTCACCTATGAATTAAGCAGAACCTAGAGAATACGGGAGGGAAACCCCCTTCATATGAGGACTTAAAACTAATTTTTCAAATAATAACAAATTAAAACATAGATCACACTTAGCCTTACACAAGAGGCATCCATTAAATGTTACTTACAAAAATATGACATAGATCTCACCAAGTCAAAATATAGAGTAAAAACACTAAAAAACAACCCATACCCATTAATTATCAATAAGTTAATTAAATTAAAAATACAAAAATCAAAACCATGCCAAATTCATCTGGTCTGAACAGATCATAGTGGCCTCTGGGAGCATTGTATCGACCACTCACCTCGGGTAGCCTGCTCAACCATTAAACAAATTCACACGTTTTCTTTGCGGATACCGACTTGTCGTTTAGTCAGACTTTGAACAGGATTTTAATGGACATCGCCTCAACATTTGAATGCCACCGTCGCGCATGAAACACCTCCCCTACTCTCGTAAGTCAACGCACTTCGAAAAACTAATTTCTATCTGGTTGCCGCCACTCAGCAACCTGAATTTTCAGCTGCGCTTCCCTAAGTCTGTTTCAGATTTTCTTTCTATAGCTTTAAAAGCGCAGCCTCAAAACACGACATCACTTTCTGTGATTTCTAGTGGAGACTCATAATGAGCCAACCCGAGACAAATACACCGGAATCAGTCGACGATTCTCGACTGAATAAACGCCTTAAAGATATGCCTGTCGCTATCGTTGGTATGGCGAGCATGTTTGCAAACTCTCGCTACCTGAATAAATTTTGGGATCTTATCAGCGAAAAGATCGATGCGATTACTGAAGTACCAGATACGCACTGGCGTCCAGAAGATTACTACGATTCAGATCGTACTACGCCAGACAAGTCTTACTGTAAGCGCGGTGGTTTCATCCCAGAAGTAGACTTCAACCCAATGGAGTTCGGCCTTCCGCCAAATATCCTAGAACTGACAGACACTTCACAGCTGCTTTCTCTGATCGTTGCTAAAGAAGTTCTTGAAGATGCCAAGCTGCCTGAAGGCTACGATCGCGATAAGATCGGTATCACGCTCGGTGTGGGTGGTGGTCAGAAGATCGCTCAAAGCCTGAATGCTCGTCTGCAATACCCTGTTTTGAAAAAAGTTTTCAAGAGCAGTGGCATCAACGACGAAGACAGCGAAATGCTGATCAAAAAATTCCAAGACCAATACATCCACTGGGAAGAGAACTCATTCCCTGGTTCATTGGGTAACGTAATTTCAGGTCGTATTGCTAACCGCTTTGACCTTGGTGGCATCAACTGTGTCGTAGATGCTGCGTGTGCAGGTTCTCTAGCCGCAATGCGCATGGCTCTTAGTGAGCTGGTTGAAGGCCGCAGTGAAATGATGATCACTGGTGGCGTGTGTACTGATAACTCGCCAACCATGTACATGAGTTTCTCTAAAACACCTGCATTTACCACCAATGAAACCATTCAACCTTTCGACATCGACTCAAAAGGCATGATGATTGGTGAAGGCATCGGCATGGTTGCTCTTAAGCGTCTTGAAGATGCAGAGCGCGATGGCGACAGAATCTACTCAGTGATTAAAGGTGTGGGTTCTTCTTCGGATGGTAAGTTCAAGAGTATTTACGCACCTCGCCCTGAAGGACAAGCAAAAGCACTAAAACGTGCTTACGATGATGCTGGTTTCGCACCGCACACGCTTGGCCTTTTAGAAGCGCACGGTACAGGCACTGCTGCAGGTGATGTTGCTGAATTTGGCGGCTTAAACTCGGTATTCAGTGAGAACAATGAAGAGAAGCAACACATTGCGTTAGGCTCTGTGAAATCTCAAATTGGTCACACTAAATCAACCGCGGGTACTGCAGGTTTAATCAAAGCTGCATTAGCACTACACCACAAAGTACTGCCGCCAACGATCAACGTATCGGCTCCGAATCCTAAGTTGGATATCGAGAACTCACCGTTCTACCTAAACACACAAACGCGTCCTTGGATGAAACGTGTTGACGGCACACCACGCCGTGCAGGTATCAGCTCATTTGGTTTTGGTGGCACTAACTTCCACGTTGTATTGGAAGAGTACACTCCAGAACACGCTCGCGGTGACAAATACCGTCAGCGCCAAGTACCGCAAACTCTGTTATTCAGCGCAGAATCTCGTCAAGCACTGATCAATGAACTAAAACAGGTTTCAACTCAAACTGCAGATGCTGCGTTCAAGCTGGAAGCGCTTGCTGAGCAACACGCTCTACGCGAAATTGACGCTAAGCATGCTCGTATTGGTTTAGTTGTCACTGACCAAGTAGACCTTCAAGCGCAACTGACTCAAGCGCTTTCTATGCTTGAGAGCCAAACCAAAGCACATTGGCAGATGCCAAACGGAACTAGCTACCGTGAGTCGGCACTGATTGCTGCAAACGGCGCAGGTAAAGTGGCAGCGCTATTTGCAGGTCAAGGTTCGCAATACCTCAACATGGGTCGCGAGCTTGCGTGTCACTACCCTGAGATGCGCCAACAGCTTGCTCAAGCGGATCAAGTATTTGGTCAACACAAGAAAACGGCTCTGTCGCAGATTCTGTTCCCAATTCCAACTTTCACACCAGAAGCAACCAAAGCTCAAGAAGCGGTACTAACCAACACGGCCAATGCGCAAAGTGCGATTGGTACTGTGTCTATGGGTCAGTTCGACATCATGACTCAAGCTGGCTTCAAAGCCGACATGGTCGCAGGGCACAGCTTTGGTGAGTTAAGTGCACTATGTGCATCGGGTGTTATCTCGCAAGACGATTACTACCAGTTAGCTTTCGCTCGTGGCGATGCTATGGCTGCGACACCAGAACAAGACGACAGCGGTACTATGTTTGCGGTCATCCTAGACGCAGACAAACTTCCAGCCGTTGAAAGCTGCATCAGCCAATTCGAAGGCGTGAGCATTGCCAACTACAACGCTCCGACTCAACTGGTTATTGCAGGTCCAACTGCGACGGTTCAACAAGCAGCACAAGCGCTAACTGATCAAGGCTTCAAAGCGATTGCTCTGCCTGTTTCTGGCGCGTTCCACACACCGCTTGTTGCTCACGCTCAAAAACCATTTGCTGCTGCAATTGATAAAGCTTCATTCAGCGCTCCAACGCTGCCGCTTTACTCAAACGCAACGGGCAAACTGCACAGCAAAGACGCTAAAGCAATCAAGAAAGCATTCAAACAGCACATGCTGCAATCGGTTCGTTTCAGCGAGCAAATTGAAGCGATGTATGAAGCAGGCGCGCGTGTATTCGTTGAGTTCGGTCCAAAGAACATTCTTCAAAAGCTGGTTGAAAAAACACTGGCTGATAAGAACGAAGAACTTTACGCAATCAGCATCAACCCAAGCCCTAAAGGCGACAGTGACCAACAGCTTCGTTTAGCTGCGGTTCAACTTTGCGTAGCAGGTGTTTCATTAGACAACATTGACCCTTACCAAGCTGACATTGCTGAACCTGCGAAGGCATCACCAATGAACATCAAGCTGAATGCAACCAACTACATCAGCCCTGCTACTCGTAAGAAAATGGATCAATCATTGGCTTCGGGCAACGTCACCGAAAAGACTGAGATTGTTGAAGTGAAAGTTGAAGTCGAGAAAATCGTGGAAAAAGAAGTGTTCAAAACAGAAATCGTTGAAGTACCTGTGGCTGCTCCTCAAGCTTCAAATGTACAACCGTCAACTGCTCCAGCACCAAGTGCACAAGTAGTAACAGCAGCTCAGCAGCCTCAAGTAGCACAACCTGCACCAGCAACTGTTCAGCCAACAGCTTCAGTAACGGTTGATGAGTCTTCATTGCAGTCATTCTTCAATGCTCAACAACAAGCAGCAGAAGTACATCAGCAGTTCCTTGCGATTCCTCAGCAATACGGTGACACGTTCAACACCCTAATGTCTGAGCAAGCGAAAATGGCAACAGCAGGCGTAGCAATTCCTGAGAACCTACAGCGTTCTATGGAGATGTTCCACCAGCACCAAGCTGAAACGCTAAAAGCGCACGCTCATTACCTAGAGATGCAAGCACACAGCAACAGCTCTGCACTTAACATGCTGACGCAAGGTTCAGTACAAACAGCGCAACCAACCTTCGTTGCGCCAGTAAATGCTCAACCAGCAATTGAAGCACCAGCTACTCCAACTACTTCAGCAGCTATCGTTCAACAGCCTGTAGCTCAAGTACAAGCGACTCCTGTACAAGCTCAGTCTGTTCAAGCAGCACCAGTTCAAAATACAACAGCTCAGCAAGCTCCAGTCCAGAAAGCCGTGCCTGCACCACAAGTAGCCGCTCAAGCAGCAGCACCGGTTGCAGCTCAGCCTGTGCCAGTTAAAGCACAACCAGCTCCTGTGGCTGCACCAGTAGCAGTACAATCAGCAGATGCTGAAAAAGTGATGCTAGAAGTGGTCGCTGAGAAAACAGGTTACCCAACGGAGATGCTTGATCTAGAAATGGACATGGAAGCAGACCTTGGTATCGACTCAATCAAGCGCGTAGAGATTCTTGGTACCGTTCAAGACGAAATGCCAAACCTACCTGAGCTGAACCCTGAAGATTTAGCTGAGTGTCGTACTCTTGGCGAAATCGTCGGCTACATGAACAGTAAAAGCATGAACAGCAAGATGCCAGCATCAGCGCCTGTGGCAGCACAGCCAAGCGCAACCGCTCCTGTTCAAGCAGCTAACGGTCTTAATGCAAAAGTCGTTCAACAAACCATGCTAGAAGTGGTTGCTGAGAAGACAGGTTACCCAACGGAAATGCTTGATCTAGAAATGGACATGGAAGCAGACCTTGGTATCGATTCAATCAAGCGTGTTGAGATTCTTGGTACGGTTCAAGATGAACTGCCTACTCTTCCAGAGCTAAACCCTGAAGACTTAGCTGAGTGTCGTACTCTTGGCGAAATCGTTGCTTACATGAACAGCAAGCTTCCAGCTTCGGCACCAGTAGTCGCTCAAACTGCAGCAACTTCAGTTCAAGCAGCTAGCGGACTAGATGCGGCTGTCGTTCAAAAAACCATGCTAGAAGTAGTAGCAGAGAAGACGGGCTACCCAACAGAAATGCTCGACCTAGCAATGGATATGGAAGCTGACCTTGGTATCGACTCAATCAAGCGTGTTGAAATTCTAGGGACTGTTCAAGACGAGCTACCGTCTCTTCCAGAACTGAACCCTGAAGATCTCGCTGAGTGTCGCACTCTAGGCGAAATCGTAGCCTACATGAACAGCAAGCTTCCGGCTTCTGCTCCTGTAGCGGCTCAAGTACCTGCGCAAGCAGTATCAAACGGTTTAAACGCCGAGCAAGTTCAAAGCACAATGCTGAGCGTAGTAGCGGATAAAACGGGCTACCCAACAGAAATGCTTGATCTAGCAATGGACATGGAAGCAGACCTTGGCATCGACTCAATCAAACGTGTTGAGATCCTTGGTACGGTTCAAGACCAGCTACCAACACTGCCAGAGCTAAATCCTGAAGATCTAGCTGAGTGTCGTACACTGGGCGAAATCGTTGATTACATGAACAGTAAGTTAGCTCCTAACGCTGCGCCTGCTCCAGAAGCAGCTACAGCTGCAGTAGAAAGCACGAGCAACGACTTAAACCCTGCTCATGTTCAATCAACAATGATGGAAGTGGTTGCCGACAAAACAGGTTACCCAGCAGAAATGCTTGACCTAGCGATGGACATGGAAGCAGACCTTGGTATCGACTCAATCAAACGTGTTGAAATTCTAGGTACAGTTCAAGACCAGCTACCAACGCTGCCAGAACTAAACCCTGAAGACCTAGCTGAGTGTCGTACGCTTGGTGAAATCGTTACTTACATGCAAAGCAAGCTATCCGCTGCTGCACCCGTAGCGACTCCAAAAGCTGAGTCAGTAACGCCTATCGCAGAAACAGCGACAGCGGAACTTCCTCCACACAATGAGGTAGCGCTAAAAAAGCTACCAGCGGCAGATAAACTCGTCGATTGTTTCTCAAAAGACGCTTGTGTCGTGATCACAGATGATGGTCACAACGCTGGTGTTCTAGCAGAAAAGTTGACCGCTAACGGCATTCAAGTTGCCGTAGTGCGTAGTGCCCTTTCTGCCGCGTCACCTTTAAACAGTGAAATCGCAAGCTACACACTCAACAGCGTCGATGATGCTGGTGTGACTGCAGTTATTAACGACATCGAAGCAGACCTTAAAACGTCGAACAAAGTGATTGCTGGCTTCATTCATTTACAAGCTATCGTTGATGCGAAACAAAGCAACGAGCAAGCGGTTAACTTGAATGCAGACTCAAGAGCTTCACTAACCACAGCGTTCTTATTCGCGAAGCACCTAAATGGTCAGCTGAATACCGTTTCTGGTCGCAGCGTGTTTTTCACACTAAGCCGTATCGATGGTGGCTTTGGTTACCTAGATACTAAGCAATTAGCGAACGCAGAACTTAACCAAGCGGCGCTGTCTGGTCTAACTAAGACACTGAGCCATGAATGGTCAAACGTGTTCTGCCGTGCATTGGATGCTGACGCTTCTATTGATGCTCGTCACCTAGCTGAAGCTATCACAGGCGAACTGTTCGATATCGATACCAACACGGTTGAAATCGGCCTTAGCCATGCGGAAAACGGTGAATCTGGTCGTGCAACATTGATTGCGGCAACACCAGGAGCTGCACAAACGAAGAACACAGGCGCTCAACTCACCAAGAGCGACAAAGTTCTCGTAACTGGTGGCGCTAAAGGCGTGACGTTTGAATGTGCACTGACGCTTGCTAAGCAATGTAAGTCTCATTTCATTCTTGCAGGTCGTAGTAAGCATATTACTTCAGCTGAGCTACCTCAGTGGGCACAGGGCAAGCAAGAGAAAGAGCTAAAACCAGCGGCTATTGCTCACCTACAAGCAACAGGTGACAAACCAACACCGAAAAAAGTTGATGCCTTGCTAAAACCGGTATTGAGCAGCCTTGAAATCAACGCAGCACTTGCCGCTTTCAACGAGATTGGCGCGAGCGCTGAATACCTAAGCCTAGATGTATCGAACCATGAGTCAGTAGCTAAAACGCTGGCGAATTTCGACAGCATCACAGGTCTTATCCACGGTGCAGGCGTACTGGCTGACAAGCACATTCAAGATAAAACGCTTGATGAACTGAACATGGTTTACGGCACGAAAGTGGGCGGACTAGAAGCGGTTCTTGGTGGTCTTGATAGCAGCAAGCTAAAACTGATTGCGATGTTCTCTTCGGCGGCGGGTTTCTACGGAAACACAGGCCAAAGTGATTACTCGATGTCTAACGAAATCCTAAACAAAGCGGCTCTGCAGCTGTCTGCTCGTAACCCTCAAGCAAAAGTGATGAGCTTCAACTGGGGACCGTGGGATGGCGGCATGGTAAATGCAGCACTGAAACGTATGTTCACAGAGCGTGGTGTGTACGTAATTCCTCTTCAAGCAGGTGCAGAGCTGTTTAGCTCTCAACTACTGAACGAAACTGGCATTCAATTGCTGGTTGGTACAAGCATGCAAGGTTCTGACAACAAGGAAGCTGCTGTAAAAAAGCTTAATGCGGAGTCTGTGCATCTTGCAAAGAGTCCGCTGAATACAAGCATCACTGTGACACGTCATCTTGATCCAAAGGCATTGCCTTTCATTCAAGATCACTGCATTGCCGGTAACCCAGTGTTACCGACAGTGTGTGCCATCCAATGGATGCGTGAAGTCGCTGAGCAACTGTTAGGGGTGAACGTTAGCGTTCACAACTACAAACTGCTGAAAGGTGTGATTTTTGATACCGATGAAATGCAAGAGCTGAAACTGGTTCTTTCTTCTGATGCTAAATCAAAAGATCAGCTAAAAGCGGTGATCAGTTGCCAAGGGCGACCACAGTATCAAGCTCAGTTGCAAGTTGCCTCTGTGCAAGTGTCTGAAGATGTTCAACAAGCGTCAGTAAAACGCTTTGAGGCCAACACTTCAGCACCTGTAACAACGGCACAAGCTCTATACAGTGACGGCACTCTGTTTCATGGACCAAGATTGCAAGGTATTACCTCAGTCGAACGCTTCGACGACTTAGGTTTATTGGCTCAATGCCAGTTGCCCCAGATTGAAAACAGCGACTGCGGAGCATTTATTCCTAAGCAAGGCTTTGGCGATAGCCAGCCATTTGCTGAAGATTATCTGTTGCAAGCCATGTTGGTATGGGCTCGATTGAAATACGGCGCGGCAAGCCTACCGTCTGCAATCGGTGAGTTTATTTGTTACGCACCTATGCACGATGGTGACCAAGGTTGGCTAGAGCTGAGCGTGATAAAAAGCACGGCTCGTTCGCTGCAAGCTGATATCTCGCTTTACCACCAAGATGGTCGTTTAAGCGCAGTAATGAAAGGTGCAAAAGTCACCATCAGCAAGAGCTTAAACGACGCATTTTTGCCGAAGTCTAGCTCAGCAGTATCGAAAAAAGAAGCTACTAAGAACGCAGAAAAGGAGCAATTGTCATAGTGACTGTTCCTTCTAATAAAGCGATGCCGTTGCGCATCGCTCTTTTAGCTCAGCCAGCAAATGCGGCTGAGCTTTCTGCCGACTTATTCCCCTCGCTCCCAGACATGATAACCGTTGTCGTTGATGGCAATTTTAATCAAGCACTTAGCCGTGCGATTGAGACTGTAAATCAAGGCACTGCTGTTAAACTCTGTTTGGATTCTCACTCACCATCATTGTTGATGTTAAGTGCGTTAAATGCTGCTCAGAATAAGATTCACCCACACGCGAATTTAGCGGGCTTTGCCGAAACTCTCGATTTGGATAATGGAGATAGCGTTCAACTTGCTCTAGAGATGTCACGCCGCCCCGCTTCAGATTTAAGCCATCAACAACAATACTCAACCCTATCTGCTTCGCAGCAGTTTAATGAATTGTTGAATATGATTGAGGCGATATCGAGCCGTTCATTGCCGAGCCATTCATTACCTAACAATTACTGGTTTACTGAACCGAACAAAGCACGGGTTGCTGCGTTAACTTTCAGTGACGATAGCCAAAAAGCCACCAGCCTGATATTGACTCAAGCGACCGGTTTGCACGAACCAAAGCCATTGCTATCGAGCGAGCGTTTGATGTTTGTGGTTTCTGGCAATGACCAAGCTGAATTAGTTTCTAAGCTAGCCTCACTAAGAGCTGAGCTTAAATGCGTTAGCGATTCGGCGGACAGCGAACTTGCTATCGCCAGCTTGATGTATTCAAACCTAAGCCACTTTCAAAGCGTTCAGCACAATGTTGGCCTTAACGCAAACATCGTGATTCAAGCCGCTTCAATCGATGCTGCACTACAAGAGATCACAGCGCTAGAAAATGCGTTGCCAAAAGTAATGGCTGACAATAGCCAATACAAAACGCCAGCGGGCAGTTGTTTCTCACCGATGCCTCAAAGCAAAGGTGGCGTTGCATTTGTTTACCCTGGTGTTGGCACGGTTTATCCCGGCATGTTGCGCGAGTTTCACCACCATTTCCCACAGTTATTTGCTCGTTTAGAACGTGAAGGTAACTTGAAAGAGATGCTGCAGGCTGACAAAACCTACGCTGACGACTCGCAAGAAATGTCGCTTAGTGAATTGGCAATTGCCGGTGTAGGCAGCAGTTATCTGTTAACACAACTGCTATGTGATGAATTCAAAGTGCAGCCAGATTTCGCTTTGGGTTACTCCAAAGGTGAAGCCTCGATGTGGGCCAGCTTAAATGTTTGGAAGAACCCACATGCGCTGATTGAGATGACTCAAACCAGCCCTATTTTTACCACGGCTATTTCTGGTGAACTCACAGCCGTGCGTCGGGATTGGCAGCTAAACAGCGACGAAAATATCCAGTGGAATAGCTTTGTGGTTCGCAGTGATGCACAAGCGATTGAGGCTCTGTTACCAGAATTCCCACGCGCTTATCTCGCTATCATCCAAGGTGACACTTGCGTACTGGCAGGTTGTGAAAGCACCTGTCGTGCATTGCTCAAGAAACTGGGTAAACGTGGCATTGCCGCTAACCGTGTTACCGCAATGCACACTACACCAGCATTGAGCCAACATAGCCAAGTGCGTGAGTTTTACACGCAACCACTGTTCGACGAATTGCCAAAGCACATCCGCTTTATCAGCGCAGCAGGTCTACCGACTGGCGCACCAATCAATATAGACAGCGACAGCATCGCCCTTTCGATTGCCGACACTTTCTGTTCGACGCTGGATTTCACCGCGTTGATCCAGAGTGCACGTCAACAAGGTGCGCGTCTGTTTGTCGAAGTCGGTGCCGATCGTCAAACCAGCACATTGATCGACAAGATCAATCGTAGCGACGACGTAGCCGGCCAGTACTGCACAATCGCTTCCAATGCCAAAGGCGGTGACGATGTTGTCACGCTCATCAAATGCATTGGTCAGCTCATTACTCATCAAATCCCGCTGTCTGTCGAGCCTCTTATCCAAGGGCTAGAACAACAGATCACCGCCGCTAAGCAAATAAGTGGTGTGTCTCAAGGCAGCGCAGTGAATCATCAAGGAGAGCTAGTATGAGTTCTCAATCGAAGTCATCTCAATATCAAGCTCAGGCTCAGGCTCAGGCTCAAGTTCAGAACAAACAGCAAGTGAAGTGCAATAAGATCGCGATTGTCGGTATTGCTAACCAATACCCAGAAGCGGATACGCCAAAAGACTTTTGGCAAAACTTGCTAGATAAAAAAGATTCTCGAACCACATTAAGCGCTGAAAAATTAGGTGCTGAACCTGAAAGCTATCAGGGCGTGCAAGGTGAGTCAGACCGCTTTTACTGTGATAAAGGCGGCTATATCGAAAACTTCAATTTCGACAGCAATGGCTACCGATTGACAGCAGAATCATTCAACGGTGTTGACCAGAGTTTCCTATGGGCTTTGGATACCAGTCGTAAGGCGTTAGCCGACGCAGGCATTAATTTAAATGCCGATGTTTTAGAGCGCACAGGCGTGATCATGGGTGCCCTTTCGTTCCCAACCACACGTTCAAACGACCTGTTTCTGCCGATGTATCACTCGGTGGTCGAGAAAGCACTTAAAGATAAATTGGCTAATGACCAATTTTCACTGCTACCAACCAATAAAACCGCGCAAGCCCTCAATCCGATCAATGGTGCAGCTGCACATAACGCCTCTAAATTAGTGGCTGATGCATTGGGTTTAGGTAACGTGCAACTTAGCCTAGATGCGGCATGTGCAAGTTCAGTGTATTCATTGAAGTTAGCGTGTGATTACTTGAACACAGGCAAAGCCGACATGATGTTAGCAGGCGCGGTATCCGGTGCTGACCCATTCTTCATCAACATGGGTTTCTCCATCTTCCACGCTTACCCAGACCACGGTGTGTCGGTTCCGTTTGATAGCAACAGTAAAGGTTTGTTTGCTGGCGAAGGTGCTGGTGTTTTAGTCCTAAAACGCTTAGCTGATGCAGAGCGTGATGGCGACAACATTTACGCAGTCGTTAGCGGTATTGGCTTGTCGAACGATGGTCGTGGTCAGTTCGTATTAAGCCCAAATAGCAAAGGGCAAGTCCAAGCCTTTGAACGCGCTTACGAAGCATCAAACCTAACACCAGACAGCATTGAGGTGATTGAGTGTCACGCAACCGGCACACCATTAGGTGACAAGGTTGAGTTAACCTCAATGGAGCGTTTCTTTGCTGACAAATTAAATGGTTCTAACCCACCATTGATTGGCTCTGCGAAGTCAAACCTCGGTCACTTACTGACTGCGGCAGGTATGCCAGGGATCATGAAGATGATCTTTGCGATGAAAGAAGGCGTGCTTCCTCCAAGTATTAATTTGGACAAGCCACTATCATCGCCTGAAGGTTTATTTGGCTCACAAACTCTGCCAACGCAGGTTCAACCTTGGCCAAGTAAAGCGGGCAACTCAGAGCGCTGTGCGGGTGTTTCTGTATTTGGTTTCGGTGGTTGTAACGCTCACTTACTGCTTGAAGCGTATTCAGACACGAGTCATGTAAACCAGACTCTAGAGTCAGCGTCTCCAAGCCTACAGCCGTCTAATTTAAGCATTACTGGCCTCGCGTCTCACTTCGGTTCTCTGCAAAGCATCAATGCGCTAAGCACTGCGATTGAGACCAACAACGATGCTTTCATTGCTTTGCCTAAGAAACGCTGGAAAGGCTTAGACCAACATCCAGAACTACTGAATCAATTTGGTTTACACGGCATTCCAAACGGAGCGTACATCGATCAATTCGATCTCGATTTCCTACGCTTTAAAGTGCCGCCTAATGAAGATGACCGTTTGATCTCTCAACAGTTGCTACTGATGAAAGTGGCAGACGAAGCCATCAAAGATGCCAAGCTTGTTGCAGGCCAAAAGGTTGCGGTTTTAGTTGCGATGGAAACAGAGCTTGAGATGCACCAATTCCGTGGACGCGTAAACCTGCATAGCCAATTGGCTGACAGCTTTGCCAACATGGGTATCGAACTAACTCAAGACGAATACCAAGCGCTAGAAACCATCGCGATGGACAGTGTGATGGACGCAGCCAAGCTGAACCAATACACCAGTTTCATTGGCAACATCATGGCTTCGCGTATCTCTTCATTGTGGGACTTTAACGGCCCTGCGTTTACGATTTCAGCCGCTGAACAGTCGGTTGCTCGTTGTATCGATGTCGCGCAAAACCTAATGTCGCAAGAATCAATGGACGCAGTCGTGATTGCAGCCGTTGACCTTAGTGGCAGTGCAGAGCATGTGATTCTGAAGAACAGCATGAGCCCAGTGTCGCTTGCTCCAAAATTCGGACAACCGCAAGACGGCAGTTGGAATGTAGGCGAAGGTGCTGGTGCAATTGTACTTGTTGAAGAAAACCGAGTAGCGAGCGACCAAGATACGGCTTACGGCAGCATCAACGCATTGGCCTTTGGTTCAAGCGAGCGTAACAACGCCGTTGTTGATGAGTTACTGACTCAAGTCGGTATGAGCTCGAACGATGTTTCTCTGCTTGAGCTTAACCATGCACCAGAGTCTTCGCCTCTCAGCCTAGGGAACACAAGGACGACTCAAGCAAGCCAACGTGTGGGTCACTGCTCCGCAGCTTCTGGCATGGCAAGCCTGCTACACGGTCTGCTCAACCTGAACCTTGAGTCTCTAAATCCAAATGTCAACTCTAAGAGCGCGATTGTTGCCAACATCAGCGAAGGACAATGTTCACAGCTGCTACTAAGCCAATCGAGTGTTGAATCTCAATCACTATCGGTTCGTTTAAGCAGTGAACTGGCGAGTGATGCTAAACGTCAATTGGTTAAGCAAGTGACTCTTGGTGGTCGCGATATCTATCAACATATTGCCCAAACCCCAGTGACTAACTTAGCAACGATTCAACAGAAAGCTTCTGGTAAACAAGCAGCAAGAGTGGCGTCGGTTCCAACGACAGCAAACATCAAAGCAGCCCTTGCGCAAAAAGAGTTAGAGAAGAACGCATTAGCGCAGAACGCGGTAGAGCAAGTCATCGAAACTCCTACATCAGTATCACCTACTCTGGCGCCAACTCGCCACAGTCAGCTAACAGGTAACCACAGCAATATGACTCATGTCCTATCCGCTAAAAATGGCGTATCGAATATCGACGCTAATACGGATGCAGCATCACAGCCGTCTGTAACACCACACAACCAAGCTTTTGCTCAAAACCAGCAAGCAGCGCAGCAGGTACACAAAGCATTCTTGCACACTCGTGCCCAAGGCATGCAAATGGCTGATGCACTATTAAAAGCGCAGCTAAACGCAGTTACATCTGGTTTAGATAGCAATGCCCTGATTCAACAAACGACTAGCCAACAAAAAAATGGTCAACAAACGAGTGGTCAACAAACATCAGCTCAGCCTGTTCAAGCTCAACCGGCTCAGGTTCAGTCAATGCCAGTCAACGTACTTGCGACGCCTGCACCAGTAAAACCTATCCGTAAGCCATGTATCTGGGATTACGATGATCTGGTTGAATACGCTGAAGGCGATATCGCCAACGTATTTGGTCCTGATTACGCGATTATCGATAGCTACTCGCGCCGCGTTCGCTTGCCAACCACCGACTACCTATTGGTATCTCGTGTGACTAAGCTCAATGCGACCGTTAACGACTACAAGCCAAGCACAATGACCACCGAATACGACATCCCTGTTGATGCGCCGTATCTTGTTGATGGTCAGATCCCTTGGGCTGTAGCGGTAGAATCTGGTCAGTGTGACCTAATGCTGATCAGCTACCTAGGTATCGATTTTGAAAACAAAGGCGAGCGTGTTTACCGCTTGTTAGATTGTACGCTGACCTTCCTTGGCGACTTGCCTCGTGGTGGCGATACACTGCGTTACGATATCTCAATCAACAACTTTGCTCGCAATGGCAACACGCTGCTGTTCTTCTTCTCGTACGAATGTTTCGTTGGCGACAAGATGATCTTGAAAATGGATAACGGCTGTGCGGGCTTCTTCACTGATGAAGAGTTAGCAGATGGCAAAGGTGTGATTCACACTGAAGATGAAATCAAGGCTCGTAAACTTGCCACTAAGCAACGCTTCAACCCTATGTTGCACTGTCCTAAAACCCAGTTTAACCACCAAGAACTGCGTCATCTACTGACTGCCAACATTGCAGAATGTTTTGGCCCAACTCACCAATCCAATAGCCACCAGCCTTCTTTGTGCTTCAGCTCAGAGAAGTTCATGATGATCGAAAAGGTTAGCCGTGTTGAACCGCAAGGCGGCACATGGGGACTTGGTCTGATTGAAGGTCACAAGCAGCTAGAGCCTGAGCACTGGTACTTCCCTTGTCACTTCAAAGATGACTCAGTAATGGCTGGCTCTTTGATGGCAGAAGGTTGTGGTCAACTGCTTCAATTCTTCATGATGCATCTTGGCATGCACACGCTTGTTCAAAATGGTCGTTTCCAACCGCTTGAAAATGCCCCTCAACAAGTGCGTTGTCGTGGTCAAGTTCTACCACAATCGGCAGAACTGACTTACCGCATGGAAGTAACTGAGATTGGTCTAAGCCCTCGCCCATACGCGAAAGCTAACATCGATATTTTGCTGAACGGCAAAGTGATTGTTGATTTCCAAAACTTGGGTGTGATGATCAAAGAAGACGACGAATGTACTCGTTACTTGCCTTCTTTAGAGACAGCTAAGATCTTAGTTGCTGACACCGTAGCAGAGACAACGGTCGCGACTCCTGTGATTAAAAACTTGGGTCATACACCAGCGGTTAACCAACAGGCTTCAGCTAATGCGCCCTTAATGGCTCAAATCGAAGACCTAGCAACAGCGCCAAACAAAGGTGTCGTTCCACTTCAACACGTTGAAGCGCCGGTAACACCTGATTACCCGAACCGCACGCCAGACACAGTTCCGTTCACGCCTTACCACATGTTCGAATTCGCGACTGGTGATATTGAGAAATGTTTCGGTCCTGATTTCTCTATCTACCGCGGAATGATTCCACCACGTACTCCGTGTGGCGACTTGCAGCTAACTACACGTGTGGTTGAGATTGAAGGTAAACGTGGTGAATTCAAGAAACCATCTTCATGTATCGCTGAATACGAAGTGCCAGAAAACGCATGGTACTTTGATGAAAACAGCCATCACACCTTGATGCCTTACTCGGTATTGATGGAAATTTCATTGCAGCCAAACGGCTTCATCTCAGGCTACATGGGCACCACTCTGGGCTTCCCAGGTGAAGAACTGTTTTTCCGTAACCTAGACGGCAGCGGCAAAATGCTGCGTAACGTCGATTTACGTGGCAAAACGATCACCAACGATTCTCGCCTGCTTTCAACCGTAATGATGGGCACCAACATCGTACAGAGCTTTAGCTTCGAACTGAGCACCGATGGCGTGCCGTTCTACCAAGGTACAGCGGTATTTGGTTACTTCAAAGGTGCAGCACTGAAAGACCAACTTGGTTTGGACAACGGTAAGGTGACCCACCCTTGGCACGTTGATAACAACCGTACACCGGATGTAAACATCAATCTGTTAGACAAAACGACGCGTTACTTCAATGCACCCGTTTCGGCTACTGGCCAAGTGCAAGAGCACTACAAATTGGCTGGCGGTCGCTTGAACTTTATCGATACAGTGCAGATCACTAGCGATGGTGGTAAAGACGGTCTGGGTTACCTATACGCTGAGCGTACGATTGACCCAAGTGATTGGTTCTTCCAGTTCCACTTCCATCAAGACCCAGTAATGCCAGGTTCTCTAGGTGTCGAAGCGATCATCGAGTTAATGCAAACCTACGCACTAAACAAAGAGCTTGGCGCTGGCTTCCGCAATCCGAAATTTGGCCAAATCCAATCTGAAGTGAAATGGAAATACCGTGGTCAGATTAACCCTCTGAACAAACAGATGTCACTGGATGTACACATCACTGCAATCAAAGACGAAGACGGCAAACGCATCATCGTTGGCGACGCAAACCTGAGCAAAGATGGTCTGCGTATTTATGAAGTGAAAGACATCGCAATTTGTATCGAAGAAGCCTCTGTTATCAATAAAGCTTAAGCCGCCATTAGAGACAAAGAATTAGGAAAGAATTTAGTATGACAACTCAAACTACAATCAATAACGAAAAGCTATCTCCGTGGCCTTGGCAGATTGAAGGGAGCACTACTCATTTCGATAACGCAGCAATGTCGACAATCTTGAAAGACTTAAGCCTTGCTTGTTACGTCGTGAACCACCCAGAAAAAGGCTTAGGCGTAAGCCAACAAGCTGAGATTACATCGGGCGATTCAGCTAGCGCAGCAAACAGCCAGCCTGTTAGCGCATTTGCTCCAGCTCTTGGTACACAAAGCCTAGGCGACGAAGATTTTCGTCGCTGCCACGGCGTAAAATACGCTTACTATGCAGGTGCAATGGCAAACGGCATTTCATCTGAAGAGTTAGTGATTGCGCTTGGTCAAGCTGGCATTCTTTGTTCATTTGGCGCGGCGGGCTTAATCCCGTCTCGCGTTGAGCAAGCGATCAACCGTATTCAAGCAGCACTGCCAAACGGCCCTTATGCGTTTAACCTGATTCATAGCCCAAGCGAACCCGCACTAGAGCGCGGCAGTGTAGAGCTGTTTTTGAAGCACAAAGTGAAAACTGTTGAGGCTTCTGCCTTCTTAGGTCTAACACCGCAAATCGTTCACTACCGTGCAGCTGGCCTTAGCCGTGATGCACAAGGTGAGATTCAGATCGGCAACAAAGTTATTGCTAAGGTAAGCCGTACTGAAGTCGCAAGTAAGTTCATGCAGCCCGCTCCTGTAAAAATGCTGCAAGCTTTGGTTGATGAAGGCCGAATCACAGCAGAACAGATGGAGCTGGCACAGCTGGTTCCTATGGCTGATGACATTACCGCAGAAGCGGATTCTGGTGGTCACACCGACAACCGTCCGCTAGTAACACTACTACCAACGATTCTTGCACTGAAAGAGCAAATCCAAGCACAGTACCAATTCAAAACTCCGCTGCGTGTTGGCTGTGGTGGTGGCGTAGGCACGCCTGACGCTGCTCTAGCGACGTTTAACATGGGTGCTGCTTACATTGTTACCGGTTCAATCAACCAAGCGTGTGTTGAGGCTGGCGCAAGCGAACACACACGTAAGCTGCTTTCGACAACCGAAATGGCTGACGTGACTATGGCTCCGGCGGCAGACATGTTCGAAATGGGTGTGAAACTGCAAGTGGTTAAACGCGGCACCTTGTTCCCAATGCGTGCAAACAAGCTATACGAGCTATACACGCGCTACGATTCAATTGAAGCGATTCCAGCAGAAGAACGCCTGAAGTTAGAGAAGCAAGTATTCCGTTCAACACTGGATGACATTTGGGCTGGCACTGTGGCGCACTTTAACGAGCGCGACCCTAAACAAATCGAACGTGCTGAAGGCAATCCGAAACGTAAAATGGCGTTGATCTTCCGTTGGTACTTGGGTCTTTCGAGCCGTTGGTCAAACACAGGTGAACAAGGGCGTGAAATGGATTACCAAGTATGGGCAGGCCCTGCACTTGGCGCATTCAACGCATGGGCAAAAGACAGCTACCTAGATGATTACCAACAGCGTAATGCCGTTGATCTAGCAAAACACCTAATGCATGGCGCAGCCTACTTGGCTCGCATTAACTTGCTGACCTCACAAGGCATCAAGCTTGATCCAGAGCTAGCACGCTGGAAGCCAACTCAAAGAATGGCTTAAGTGACTCATGACTTAGCTAAACTTAAATTAGCTAGGCTCAACGAATAAAAAAAGCGACCACTTAGGTCGCTTTTTCTTTAGGTGTTCTTATCTAAATTTGATAGACGATTAAGAGTTTTGCATACGCTTTTTCAGTCGCGCTAAATCAATGGCGCTTGAACGAACCGTTAATTTGATGTGTTCGTAGTCGTACTCTTCTTTAACCACACTCATGTTTGAGCGAATCTCACCGATGATGCCTTGTCCAGAATAAGGGATAGTGATCTCTTCTTCGATCATGCCTTCTTCAGCAACACCAACGATGTACTTGTGCAGTTTCGTGATATCTAACGGATCACGAGTCGACGTTAGCATCGCATCAGGGAATTCTTCGATCAGCTCTAATTGCTGTTCTTCAGTCAATCTATCGCACTTATTGAGCACTAATAGTTTTTCGCTACCTTCAACGCCCACTTGTGCTAATACGTCGTGTACCACATCAAGCTGAGCTCGGAATGAAACGTCTGAAGCATCAACCACATAAAGCAACAATGAAGCATCGTGCGCTTCTGCTAGCGTTGAGTGGAATGAAGCAACCAGATCATGTGGCAGTTTCTTGATGAAACCAACGGTATCTGAAACCAAGATACGTGGCTGAGTAATCGGCTGAAGTGCACGAACCGTAGTATCTAGCGTTGCGAACAGTTTATCTTCACCCACCACTTCGGTTGCGGTCATTGCACGCATCATCGAAGACTTACCGGCATTGGTGTAGCCAACTAAAGCAACAGTGAAAAGCTCCGCGCGCCTTGTGCGTCGGGTCTTCATTTCATCTTGTACGCTTACTAGCTCACGCTTAAGCGCAGCAATTTGGTCACGTACGTTACGACGGTCTAGCTCTAGTGAAGTTTCACCTGCGCCCTGACCCATTTGACGCTCTTTATCACCCTCAGCCGTTTCACGAAGTCGTGGCACTAAGTAGTTTAGACGAGCGATATCAACTTGCAGACGGGCAGTACGAGTACGAGCGTGACGACTAAAGATTTCGATGATGATGCCAGTACGGTCAAATACTTCCACACCCAAACTCGCCTCAACAGTACGCATTTGAGATGGACTTAAATCACAGTCGAATACCACAACATCAGCGGCACCGTATTGGAAATTGCCCGTTGGAAGATCATCAAAATCTAGCTCATCGATTTCAGAACTAAAATCAAACGACTCATCAATAAAATCTTCATCTTCAGCTTCTTCAATAGAGCCTTGGTAACCAGTTAGATGTGCAATTTCGGCAAGCTTACCTGCACCCAACACATTCTGTCGTTGAGATGAACTATGGTGTTGCGATTGCGTACCGACGACTTTAAACCCTAGGGTTGACACTAAGCGAGCAAGTTCGGCAAGAGACTCTTTTGCTTCGTCACCTTTAAAATCCGGTGTCGTAATAGAAATAAGTAAAGCGTTATTCGCCGCTGGTTTTGCTGTTAGTTTCATGTTTTATTCTGTCTATGCACCAAAGTGCAACCTAGTGTTTGATCTAAAGTAGTGTGATCCTACGCGTTTCTACGTCAGCTTTATAGAGCTAAGGGATACTAAATCACGATATTATTGCAGTAGAAGTATATATATCGTTTACCCCTCTGTTTTTATAAGGAATAAAAAGCAAGTATAGACAACGAAAAAGACAGCATCACATTACTTATTACTCGTTGGTGATACTGCCTTTGATTTAGACATGAACTTTGATGGTTAAACTAACTCAGCAACTAGAAGTTAGAATTCGATTCTCGCTTCGGTTTGAGCATCGAAGAATACCGCCTTTGATAAGTCAAAATGAAGCGGCGCCATTTGCCCAACCGACACTTCAAATTCTGGCGATAAACGACACGCTACTTCTTGGTCGTTCACTTTAACCATTGCGATGGTATCTGGCCCTGTTGGCTCCAACACTTCCAATTGCAGGTCTAGCTTTGTGGTTGCCGACACATCATCACCTTCTTGCTCGGTAATGTGTTCAGGACGCAATCCAATGACCAATTCCTTGCCATCTTGGTCACGCATACTCTGTGGCAATCGGATATGGTGTTCTTGTTCGGCGGTACCCACCACTTTGATGATCGGGTTTTGCTCATCATCAAGATCCACCATGGTCTTAATGAAATTCATAGAAGGTGAACCCATAAAGCCCGCCACAAACATATTGTTTGGCTTGGTGTAGATCTCTTGAGGTGTACCTAACTGCTGCAGTTCACCGTCTTTCATTACTGCGATGCGATCAGCGAGAGTCATCGCTTCGATTTGATCATGGGTTACATAAACAATCGTGGTATTCAGCTTCTGGTGCAGACGTTTAATCTGATGACGCATCTCAACACGCAGCTTGGCATCCAAGTTAGAAAGCGGCTCATCAAACAGATACAGCTTAGGACGACGAGCTAGAGCACGTCCCATCGCGACACGTTGACGCTGACCACCAGAAAGTTGCGACGGTTTACGATCAAGCAACTGTTCGATTTGCAGCATTTCTGCCACTCGATTAACCTCAGCCTCGATCTCTTGTTGCGGCATCTTGCGGATCTTCAAACCGAAAGCGATATTGCCGCGTACCGTCATGTTTGGATAAAGCGCGTAAGACTGAAACACCATCGCAATATCGCGATCTTTAGGTTCAACCTGCGCCACATCGACACCATCAATCACGATTTCACCCGAGCTAATATTTTCGAGCCCAGCGATGGTATTCATTAGGGTGGATTTTCCACACCCCGAAGGGCCGACAAGTATCAAAAATTCCCCCGAATCGATACTAATGTCGATGCCCTTTAACGTTTCGTTGTCCGCGTTGCGATAGGTTTTACGGATCTGTTTTAAATCTAATGTTGCCATGGGTAATTATCCTTTTACTGATCCTGCCGTTAGGCCACGAACAAAATATTTTCCTGCGAAGACGTACACCAACAGCGTTGGCAGTGCGGCGATGATCGCGGCAGCCATGTCGACGTTATATTCTTTAACGCCAGTACTGGTGTTGACTAGGTTGTTTAATGCCACGGTGATCGGCTGAGTTTCTGAGCCGGAATAGACCACCCCGAACAAGAAATCATTCCAGATTGCGGTGAACTGCCAGATCACCGTCACCATGATGATCGGTGTCGAGATCGGTAATAAGATCTTGAAGAAAATCGTAAAGAAACCTGCACCATCAAGCTTTGCCGCTTTGATCAATTCATCAGGAATCGAGATATAAAAGTTACGGAAAAACAGTGTGGTAAATGCCATACCGTAGATAACGTGCACAATCACCAAGCCGATGGTTGTGTTCGCTAACCCCATCTTGCCAAGCATGGTTGCCATTGGTAACAACACCACTTGAAATGGGATGAAGCAACCAAACAACAGCAAGCTGAAGAACAGATTCGAGCCTCTGAATTGCCATTTCGTCACAACATAACCATTGAATGCACCGAGCAATGTTGAAATCGCAACCGCAGGAATCACCATTTGGAATGAGTTCCAGAAGTAGCCTTTGATGCCTTCACATTTCACGCCCGTACAGGCGGTATCCCACGCTTTATACCAAGCATCGAACACCCACTCTTTCGGCAAGCTCATCAGGTTGCCCGCCTTGATATCAGGCAGAGTTTTGAATGACGTCAGCGCCATCACGAATAATGGCATTAGGTACACTAAACAGAAGAAAAGCAGTGCTGAATAAATAAAGATTCGAGCAAAGTTGACGTTATTCATCATGACTTTTTCTCCCTAAGTTCAGAGTAAAGATAAGGCACGAGAATCGCTAAGATACCGGCAAGCATCATCATGGCACTAGCAGCACCAAGGCCAATTTGTCCACGAGTAAAGGAGTGTGCGTACATGAATAGAGCAGGAAGATCCGATGAATAACCTGGGCCACCCGCCGTCATTGCCGTAACAAGGTCAAAGCTCTTAATTGCAATGTGAGAAGTAATGATCACCGCACTGAAAACCACAGGGCGCAAGCAAGGTAAAATGATTTTGAGATAGATAGTGGGTAAGCTTGCTCCATCAATTTGTGCCGCTTTAATGATTGATGAATCGATACCGCGCAGCCCCGCTAAGAACATTGCCATCACGAAACCTGAAGACTGCCAAAGTGCTGCGATAACCAAGGTGTAGACCGACATTTCTGAATTGACGAGCCAATCGAACCTGAAGTCAGTAAAACCCCAGTCATGCATCAGTTTTTCAATACCAAGACCCGGATTAAGAATCCATTTCCACGCCGTACCCGTCACGATGAACGACAACGCCATTGGGTATAAATAGATGGTACGAATCGCGCCTTCTTGGCGGATGTTCTGGTCAAGTAATACTGCTAAGCCAACACCTAGCAAGATAGCAATCGCCATGAATAGAAAACCAAACAAACCGAGGTTGGTGATTGAGGTAATCCAGCGATCGTTGTCCATCAGCTTTTCATATTGGGTTAAACCAACGAAGTTAAAGCTCGGCAGAAATCGAGAGTTGGTGAACGACAACGCTGCCGTCCAAAAAATGTAGCCGTAGATGCACACCACGGTCACTAACGCAGTTGGCGCCAGTACAATTTTAGGTAACCAATGTTGTAACCTGTCAGCAAAACTTGGTTTTGGCGCAGGCTGGCTCCTTGTGGATTTTGGAGTCGACTCAGTCAAAACATGCTCCATAACTTATCCTTGTTGCACAATCGAGCCAATGGCTTACCTTTCGGCACCACATCAGCATCACGCATATCAGAATTAGAAGTGAAGAGCAGATAGACTCCCTACGAGCCTACCCACCCTGGGGGTTCGATAAAGCAACACATCCCGTCACTCACGTGCGTTGTGCGTTGCTTATCAAGTTAGATTAGATAGCGGCTTTCACTGCTTTAGCTAACTTAGCTGCCGCTTGTTTAGGATCGGCATCTTTATCATTGAAGAAGTTGGTCACTACGTCATAGATAGCGCCTTGAGCGTAGCTTGTTGTCGCTAGGCCGTGAGCCATACTCGGAACAAGATCGCCAGATTCAGCACTTGCTTTGAAGGTTGCCATTGAGTCCAACGCACATTGGTCGAATTTAGACATGTCCATATCTAGACGTACAGGGATTGAACCTTTGTTAAGGTTGAAGACTTCTTGGAAGTCTTTAGTAAGAATGGTTTTCGCTAGGTCTTGCTGCGCTTTTTGGTTCTCTTTGTCACTTAACTCAAAGAACGCAAAGCTATCGATATTGAAGGTAAATTGGCCGTCAGTACCTGGAGCTGGTGCACAGATGTAGTCTTTACCCGGTACTTTGCCTGCCGCAGTAAATTCACCTTTCGCCCAGTCACCCATGATTTGCATCGCGGCTTCGCCATTAATAACCATTGAAGTTGCGACGTTCCAATCACGACCTGGAGAGTTGCTGTCGATGTAGTCGCGCATTTTTTTGAATTTGGTGAACACTTCCACCATCTTGTCGCCAGATAATACGTCCATATCAAGATCAACGAACGCTTTGTTGTAATCTTCACTGCCTAGTACATCAAGTGCTACTGCCTCAAATACCGTCGCGTCTTGCCAAGGTTGACCACCGTGAGCCAGTGGAATGAAGCCAGCCGCTTTAATCTTGTCTGCAGCAACAAAGAACTCATCTAATGTCGTTGGAACCGTAACGCCTGATTTTTCTAAAACAACAGGGTTAGCCCAAAGCCAGTTAACACGGTGAACGTTGACAGGAACTGCTACATATTCACCATCCCACTTCATCACTTTAGTCACTACTTCTGGTAGTAGTTCATCCCACTGTTCTTGTTTAGCAGTCGCATCGAGAGACGTTAGAAAACCTAAACCACCCCACTCTTGAATATCATGACCTTTGATCTGCGCTGCAGAAGGTGGATTGCCCGATACTGCTCGAGTTTTCAAAACAGTCATCGCACTTTCACCGCCGCCACCAGCAACAGCAAAATCTTTCCAAGTATGGCCTTGTTCTTCAATCATCTCTTTCAGTACCGCTGCGGATCTCGCTTCGCCACCGGCAGTCCACCAGTGAAGCACTTCCACTTCACCAGCTTGAGAAAATGTTGAGGCAGCAAGAAGAGATAGAGTAAGTAGGGTTTTATTGATTTTCATTATAATCTTCCATGTTTAGCGGACTCGACGTCCGGTTCAATAAAGAGTCTACTTATTCTGATTTATAAGATTGAAACAAAAGGTAAGCCCTATGTAACACAATTGTTACATTACACTTCTAAGCCTCTTGGTATATAGACTTTGGCTTCTAAGCCACCTTGAGAGGAGTTGCGAATAATGAGATCTCCGCCGTGTCCATGCAGAATATTGCGACAGATCCCGAGCCCTAGACCGTGTCCTTGGTCGTCGGTTGCAAGCCTAAAGTAGGGTTCGAAAACCAACTCTAACTTGTCTTCAGGGATACCTTTGCCATGGTCTTGAATCGTCACAATGACCCACACAGAATCACTGCTGATATCCACCTCAGCTGATTGTCCATATTTCACAGCATTATCGATAAGATTAGTAAGCACGCGTTTGATCGCTAGCGGTTTGGCAACAAAAGGCTCAATCACTGCAGGTTCAAACTCGACCTGAGTTTGGTATTGATTGTGTAGTTCAATCACAGAGAGCATCATCTCGTTCAGATCGATAATGGCATTATTTTCATGAAGGTCGGTGTCTCTGACCGCTTGTAATGCGCCTTTCACCATCATCTCAAGCTCATCCAAATCCTTGTTGAACTTGTCTTTCTTGACCTCACTTTCCAATAGCTCGGCTCGAAGCCTTAAACGGGTGATTGGCGTCTTCAAGTCATGAGAGATAGCCGAGAACAAATGCTCTCGGTCGGCAACATAACGACGAATCCGTTGCTGCATACGATTAAAAGCTCGGGTCGCCGTCACCAGTTCCGTTGCCCCTTCTTCTTTTAGTTGGGGCTGCTGAATATCCATGCTCATTTCATTAGCCGCTCTTGCCAGCTTTTTAAGAGGTCGCACTTGACGACGAATCATCAAGTAAGTCAGCACCAGTAGAATGAGCGTTGAAGAAACTAAGAAGATCACCTGCTCTCTGCCAAGAATCGTATCGTCGAGCTTCACATATGGCGCTGGCAACAATGCCGCAATGTACACCCATTCGTGACTGGCTAATTCAATCTGAACAACCAAGATAGGTGGATTAAGAGGTTCTAACGTTAACGTATGATGCGCCCATGATCGCGGAAGATCGCTTAAGTAGATGTCGTTTTTAAGCAAGCGAAGGTGTTCAGGTCGAGAGAAATCAACCCGCACTGACGCCACTTTATTGAGTTTGCTACTCAAAACACTTTCTATGGCTTCAATCGAGGCGGTTTTTAAGCGGGTATCTGGGATCGGTTCGACAATCAAAGCCTCTTTATTAAAAGAAACAAAGAAACGCGTACCGCCCATATTGCGGATCTGATCCAACACGATATGACGATATTTAACGGGCAGAGACTGGAAGAAAGTCACCGTTGAGGCAAACATGTTCGCCATGCTCGAAGAGGCAGAACGAATCCCCTCCAGTTCTTTGTGCTTGGATTCGCTATACCAAATAGACGTTGCGATACCCTGAGCGATCACCACCGCTAACAGCGTCAGCAACAAGGTTCTTGCGACCAAAGAGTTTGGCTTTAACCTGCTCAACCAGTTCATACGAGATACTTCATACAGAATACTTCATTGGAAATACTTAATTAGCATTACTTCATTAACAATAGGTCATGCTTAGTGCTCATACTGAACAGGCACAGCAAGAATGTAGCCATTGCCGCGCATGGTTTTGATGTAGTGAGGGTATTTACCGCTGTCGCCCAATCGGCTTCTCAGGCGACTAAGCTGCACGTCAATGCCACGTTCAAAAGGCAGCGCTTCTCGGCCTCTGGTTGCGAAAGAGATAGTATCTCGGTCGAGAACTTCGTTAGGACGAGTTAAGAACAGCATTAACAAAGAAAAGTCACTGCCCGACAAGTCCATTTCTTCTGAATTTTCATTGTGGGAAATTCGATGCGCGAGCGTATCAAGTGTCCAATCACCAAAAATGATTTGCTTTGGCAGTGCATCACTCGGTTTGTCATCCACCACTTGAACACGGCGTAGTAGTGCTTTGATACGAGCCATTAATTGGCGCGGACTAAATGGCTTGGCAATGTAATCATCGGCACCAATTTCTAAACCAATAATTTGATCGGTTTCATCCGAGACTGCAGTCAGCATGATGATTGGCACATTGGATTGCTTTCGAACTCGCTGACACAAGGTAAAACCATCGTCACCGGGGAGCATAACATCGAGCAGAATCAGATCGGGATAACCTTGGCTTTGCAGGTGGGTTTCTAATTCAACACCGTCTCCAACAGAAGAGACATCGAAACCCGATTTTGTGAGGTACTCTTCCAGCAGCTCGCGGATTTCTTGATCATCATCCACCACGAGAATTCGAGTATTTGTTGGCATCGCCCAAACCTATTAAATTTACAACTTATTCACATAGTGTATAGGCTGGACGATTATTTGATTATTGACATGTTTGTAAAGTTAGACGAAC
Source organism: Vibrio sp. QJM3NY_39 (assembly GCF_057785895.1). Lineage (NCBI taxonomy): Bacteria > Pseudomonadati > Pseudomonadota > Gammaproteobacteria > Vibrionales > Vibrionaceae > Vibrio > Vibrio sp. QJM3NY_39. Next base: position 2,634,325 of record NZ_CM173505.1, read on the forward strand.
AAACAGATAAAGATCACATCTTAGTGACCTCTACCTGTACTTAGCGACTCAAAGAATCATCGAAGGTTAAGAGGAACAGCTGATTTCCATGGCTTTGCCCCACTCAGGAGGCAGAGCTGCAAGGTGTTCATAGTCTGGGTGTTCTGCATAAGGGTCAGCCAGAACCACCATTAGTGCTTCAATATCGCTGCTATCACCGCGTTCCGCTTTATCTATGGCGAGTTGAGCAAGGTAATTTCTGAGGATGTATTTCGGGTTCACCTGTCTCATCTTTTCACAGCGATCTGCCACTGAACGGTCTTCTAATTCGCAGCGTTGTAAGTAGTTATCCATCCATAGCTTTGCTGCCTCGCGGTCGATAATCAAATCAATCACTTCCTGTGGCGACAAGGTATCCAAGTTCGACAGCGTTCTAAAGAATCTTGGGTAGTCGACTTTGTTTTGCGACATCAGCTCAAACATAGATTCAAACAAACGACTGTCACCTTCTTGTTTCGAAAGCAGCCCCAACTTACGACGCATCATCTGACTGAAATAACCATTCATTTGTGGTTCGTATTGTTCGAGTGCAGCCTCAAGTTCGGCTTTATCCACCAGCGGCGAAAGAGAATGAGCCAGTGCCGACAAATTCCATAATCCAATTCTTGGCTGCTGATTAAAAGCATAACGACCTTGGTAATCCGAGTGATTACAGATCAATCTTGGGTCATATTCATCAAGGAACGCGAATGGGCCGTAATCGAAGGTTTGCCCGATAATTGACATGTTATCGGTGTTCATCACTCCATGAGCAAAACCATTCGCTTGCCACAATGCGACCATTTCTGCAGTGCGATCAACAATCTCATTAAACATGGCTGCGTAGGGCTTCTCTTCATCGAGGCATTCTGGGAAGTGCCATTCGATGACTTTGTCGGCCAATAATTTATGTTCTGCCAACTGATTGGTATAAAACAGGTGTTCAAAGTGACCGAAACGGATATGTGACTCAGCAGCACGCACCAACAATGCACCCCACTCTTTCTTCTCACGGTAAACAGGCGTGTCACTGGTCATCATTGCCAATGCACGTGTGGTTGGGATATTAAGCCCCGCCATCGCTTCGCTACATAGATACTCACGAACGGTTGAGCGAATAACAGCACGGCCATCGCCCATACGAGAATATGGAGTTTTACCCGCACCTTTAAGGTGTAAGTCGAACGTTTCACCACTTTTCGCTACCACTTGAGCTAATAACAGCCCTCTTCCATCACCTAAATCAGGGTTATAAGAGCCAAACTGGTGGCCTGCGTATTTCATTGCTACTGGTGAGAATTGCTCAGGTTCAACATTACCGGATAACGTCTCAAGCAATTCCTCGGAAGCGTTTTCAAATGACGGAAAGCCAAGTTCATTCGCAAGATTATGGTTCCATGCGAGCCATTGGACATTGCTGAGCGGTGTAGGTTGAATTGGGGTATAGAACAGTCGAGGTAATACGATAAATCGATTGTTAAATGAAATAGAATCCCAGACAGACATGAGAGGCACACTGTAGATAAAAGATGATTTAAGATTATCACAGTTTGGTAACAACTTCAGAGCAGGTTACATGTCTAGCCTGTTAAGAGAAGGCGACTTGGTTGCTTTGCGAAAAGAAGGAGTTTACTCAGAGAAAATCGCTACTAACTAGAAAGTGGCTATTTAGAAGGAAGTGGATGTTAATAAAAATAGTTACTAGGAAAAAGCTAAGTGGCTAGCCTGATGAGAAAAGCCACATTTACGAGAGGAAGAGTTCTAACTTTGAAGACTTTTTGAAAAGTGTATTCATAATAAAAACTAAAAATATAGAGCCATAAAATGACTACATTAGAGCAAGAATACCCACAAGAGAAAGGGTAGAGAAAATCCAAGTACGACTGATTACGCCAAAATTACTGTGTTGAATCATTTCTTGATGCTGCATATGTCTCTCCTGAGAACGTGATGGTGTAACACCAATATATCGACTTTACACCGATATCAGCAAGCACATTAATATTAACCTTTTATTACAGCATCAAGAATATTCTGTAACTATTCAAGCCATCAATCACTTCATCAATTATGCTCGGCTTGTCGTCGAAAGCAGTGCTCCAGCACCAATAAATACACCACCTGTTACACGATTGAATACCTTGGCTCGGCCTTTAGCAAACAACCAATTTGACGACTTCGCGCCTAAATAGGCGTAAACCAATAACCAAGACAATTCCATTACAATAAAGGTCAAAGCAAACACGGTGAACTGTGGAACCAGAGCGATCGATGGGTCAATAAATTGCGGAAAAAGTGCGGTAAAAAATAGGATAGCTTTGGGATTGCTCGCACCAACAATGAAGCCACTTAAATAATGCTGCGCAGCACTTTCTTTAACAGATTTAGAATCGGCTTGTTGATTGGATAGGCTGTCATAATCTTGTTGGCTAGAACGTAGTGACTTCCAACCAAGATAAATAAGGTAAGCAGCACCGGTCCATTTAATGACATTAAACACCACCTCAGACGAAGCGATAATCACACCCAGCCCAGTAAACGATAACGTTAGAATTCCAGTAATCGCAGTTAAGCTACCCAGCGCGGTAAATATCGATAATTTAAAGCCAGATTGCACACCTTTGGTCATGCATAATAAAGAGCTTGGCCCGGGCGAAGCTGTCAAAACCAGCACAGCTAATAAATAATAAATCCATGTATCAAAGCTCATCGCGAATTCTCCTTAACTCACTAAAACGAGTAAACATTGAATATCAATATGTGATAGTTATTCACATTAAGCAACTAAATAATATGAAACCAATCCTCAACGCTAAGTACGATATCCAAAATTTAGGCAATAAAAAACGCCATGCACTGCTGCATGGCGTTTAAATTAATACAGATAGGGTTTCTTTAATAACGAAGGTAACCCGAATCTAATCAAAGAAGCTTTTTCGATACAAAGTTTAGTCTGTGCAAACTTAGTCTATAAAAAACTTAGTCTTTGTAGATAGAGAACTCATCTGCGCAAGCCACTAACTGCTCGCGAGTGATCATGAATACGCCATGACCGCCATTCGAGAACTCAATCCAAGTAAATGGAATTTCTGGATATTGGTCCATCATGTGAACCATTGAGTTACCCACTTCACAGATCAAGATACCATCATCAGTTAGGTAATCTGGTGCGTTAGAAAGAATACGGCGAACCAGTTTAAGGCCATCAGTACCCGCTGCTAGGCCAAGTTCCGGCTCATGAGTAAACTCTTCTGGCAGGCTGTTCATATCTTCTTCGTCCACGTACGGTGGGTTCGATACGATCAGGTTGTATTTCTCTTTTGGTAAATCACGGAAAAGATCTGAACGGATTGGGAACACTTGCTGCTCCATGCCGTGATCTTGAACGTTCTGCTCAGCAACTTGCAATGCGTCAGTAGAGATATCAATCGCGTCTACTTCAGCATCAGGGAATGCATGAGCACAAGCAATAGCAATACAGCCACTACCCGTACAAAGGTCCATGATGCGCGTTGGCTCTTCAGTTAACCAAGGTTGGAATTGAGCTTCGATCAGCTCACCAATTGGCGAACGAGGCACAAGAACACGTTCATCAACGAAGAACTCTAGACCACAGAACCAAGCTTTGTTGGTTAGGTAAGCCGTTGGTGTACGATCATTGATACGCTTGATTACGCGCTCAACAATACGCAGACGTTCGCTGCTCGTTAGACGAGAGTTCATCACATGCGAAGGAACATCAATCGGCAGATAAAGAGTAGGTAAAATAAGTTGTACCGCCTCATCCCACGCGTTATCAGTGCCGTGACCATAAAAAAGGCCCGCTGCGTTAAAGCGACTAACAGTCCAACGAATCACATCTTGAAGCGTGTGTAGTTCTGATACCGCTTCTTCTACAAAAATCTTATCCAAAATTGTCTCCGAAAAGCGCTACAATACTGCTAATTACGTTTCTAATTAGAATTCATAACCTGATGAGCAAAAAAGACACCGACTTCGATGACGATTTCGCCCTATTCAACGATGCAGTAAAGGGCGTTAAAAAGTTGCAACAGGATACCATAGTCCAGCAGCCAAAAAGAAATGCCAAGCAAAAAGAAATTACTCGCACGGCAAGACAAGCCAGTGATAGCGAGTTTTATTTCTCGGATGAGTTCATTCCGCATCTTAGCGAAGAAGGCCCAACACGTTATGCGCGTGATGATGTCTCTAAGTATGAGGTGAAGCGCTTACGTCGTGGTGTCTACGTACCTGATGTGTATCTTGACATGCACGGTATGACTCAACAAGAAGCGAAACGCGAGTTAGGTGCAATGATTGCTCATTGCATTAAAGAAAGTGTCGCGTGTGCTTGTGTTCAACATGGTATCGGTAAGCACATTCTAAAACAGAAAGTGCCTTTGTGGTTAGCACAGCACCCGGATGTAATGGCTTTTCACCAAGCACCATTAGAGTTTGGCGGCAACGGCGCGCTGCTGGTTTTACTTTCCATTCCCGATAAATAACCTCTAGTTTGCTGTTTATTCAACAAAAGTTAACTAGCCAGTTATTGATTCGTACAAACAGCGTTTCAGAAATGACAAAGGGCATCTCAATTGCATTGAGGTGCCCTTTTTATTTGTCTTCAACTTTGTCTTTTTTTTGTAAAAAAAGAGCCCAACGAGCTTTGTCTAGTCTATGGATTAATATTCCAAAGTAACTCGCCCTTTTGTGTCTCAAGGTCGAATTCGATACAAGCTAATCCAGAAGTCGGAAACATTGGTGGTGCCATGCCTGTCGCGAACTCAGCGGTTAAGTAGCCAACTAGAGGTAAATGAGAAACAAACAAAATGGTCTCTAGTTTTTCTACTTCAGCCATCGCTAAAGTCAAATCAAACACGTCGTCAGACATTCCATAAGGCGTAATATCATCACAGGTTTCTACTTTCTTTCCGGAAAACGCCTGAGATATTTCTAACCACGTTTCTTGTGCCCTTAAATATGGGCTCACAAGCACTTTATCGAATTGACTAATCCCCTGCTCATTTGCAGCTTGAGCCACTGCAAGAGATGCCATTTTCCCGCGCTTGGTTAACGCTCGTTCTGCATCCGAGTCCGCAAAATGTTCTGCTTCACCGTGGCGCATTATGAATATTTTCATGTTCAGTCCTGTCTACGTAACATTTCGAAAGTCGATATATCCCATATCAGCGATACGCTACTTAGCGTTTGGCTCTCAAACTAGAGAAGCCGCAGTCTATATAAATAATTATATCAAGTCACTTGCTAAAGAGTTCGACTTTCTTAACAATCTTATTAAAAGAAAATAAATCACTGATAAAAATCGATAAAAATGATTTAGAAGTCGCCAAAAAGCTCTTCATATCCCAAAATGTGATCGCAAGGTTTGCACCTCAAATCATCGCGTACATAATTTAAAAACCACCTTCTCTGGAGATGCTTCTGTGCATTTAAGCCCTAATGATGAACATCAATACCGTTACGTAACCTTGGATAACGGATTGCGAGTACTGTTAGTTCACGATCAGAACGCTCAAAAAGCTGCAGCCGCACTCGCCGTTAATGTCGGGCATTTTGATGACCCTACCGACCGAGAGGGTTTAGCGCACTACTTAGAGCATATGCTATTTTTAGGAACTGAAAAGTATCCAAAGGTCGGAGAGTTCCAAAGTTTTATCAGCCAACATGGCGGTAGCAACAATGCTTGGACCGGAACCGAACACACCTGCTTCTTTTTTGACGTTGAATTGAATGCCTTTGAAACCGCACTCGATCGCTTCAGCCAATTTTTCACAGCACCACTTTTTAACGAAGAAGCACTAGACAAAGAACGCCAAGCCGTTGATTCAGAATACAAAATGAAACTCAACGACGACTCGCGACGCTTATACCAAGTTACCAAAGAACTGGTTAATAACAATCATCCATTCTCGAAGTTTTCTGTCGGTAATATCGAGACGTTGGGTGACCGAAACGGTGAAACGATTCGACAAGAGATCTTGGCTTTCTACCAGCAACAATATTCAGCCGATCTAATGACGCTGACACTGTCTGGCAATCAATCATTAGATGAGATGCAAAGTTGGGTTGAGGAGCGTTTTAGCTCGATTACCAATCACAAACTACAAGGCAAAAAGGTTGAAGTACCGATTATTGGCGAGTTAAGCACTGGCGTACAGGTACACGTAGAGCCGATAAAAGAAGTACGAAAGCTAATTTTAACCTTCCCTATGCCAAGCATGGACGAGCACTATGGGATTAAGCCATTATCATTCTTTGCACACCTTATCGGTTACGAAGGCGAAGGCAGTTTGATGATGCAGCTGAAAGAGAAAGGTTGGATTACTTCCCTCTCGGCAGGTGGCGGCGCAAGTGGCAGTAACTATCGTGATTTCACGATCAGTTGTTCAATGACCATCGAAGGCTTAACCAAAACCGATAACGTCGTTCAAGCAATATTTCAGTACATCAAACTCATTGAACAACAAGGCATCGAAGAGTGGCGTTATCTTGAAAAGCGCGCCGTTTTAGAGTCCGCTTTCCGCTTTCAAGAGCCCTCCAGACCGCTCGATGTCGTCAGTCATCTTGTTATTAACATGCAGCACTATCAAGAGCAAGACGTAGTGTATGGCGATTATAAGATGTCGCACTTTGACGAAGAATTACAACGATCTTTGCTTCCCTACTTATCTGTCGACAACATGCGGGTCACCATCGTAGCTCAAGGCTTCGAGTATGATAGAGAAGCGAAGTGGTACTTTACGCCCTACTCCGTCACACCTTTTAGCCCAGAGCAGACCCAGTGCTTTACGTGCATCAACCCCGGCTGGATGTTTGAGCTGCCAAGTAAAAACCCATTTATTTGCTACGACTTAGACCCTGCTGAACTCGAAGGTGATGCTAAGCACCCACAACTGTTAGAAGAACTGGATGGCTTTAAGTTATGGCACCTCCAAGACCATCAATTTCGAGTACCTAAAGGTGTGGTGTATATCGCTATCGACAGCCCACACTCAGTCGCCACCCCGAGAAACATCGTTAAAACACGCTTGTGTGTAGAGATGTTCTTGGACTCGCTTGAAAAAGATACGTATCAGGCTGAGATTGCGGGTATGGGCTACAACATGTATACCCATCAGGGCGGTGTAACACTCACGCTTTCGGGATTCAGCGAAAAGCAACCACAGCTGCTCAATATGATCCTTGAGCGCTTCCAAGCACGCGACTTTAGTCCAACACGCTTTGAAACTATTAAGCACCAATTGCTCAGAAACTGGAATAATGCGTCGCAAGATCGTCCTATTTCGCAACTGTTTAATGCGATGACCGGAATACTTCAGCCAAATAACCCGCCTTATTCCGTTTTAATTGAAGCATTGGAAACGATTGAGGTCGATGAACTCTCTTCTTTTGTTCAAGCGATTTTGGCAGAACTGCATGTCGAAATGTTTGTGTATGGTGATTGGAAAAAAGCCGATGCACACAAGATGGCTGAAACGCTAAAAGATGCATTACGTGTTCAAGACCAAGCTTACGAAGAGTCACTACGCCCGTTAATCATGTTGGGTGAAAACGGTAGCTTCCAACGCGAAGTCGTATGTAATCAAGATGATTCAGCCATCGTGGTTTACTACCAGTGTGCTGATATTTCACCTAAAAATATTGCGCTGTATTCATTGGCCAACCATTTGATGTCAGCCACCTTCTTCCATGAGATTCGTACCAAGCAGCAGCTAGGCTATATGGTCGGCACTGGCAATATGCCGTTGAACCGACACCCAGGTATTGTGTTGTATGTGCAATCACCGAATGCTGCCCCGGCAGACTTATTAGCCTCTATAGATGAGTTCCTCAATGCCTTTTACATGGTGCTGCTGGAGCTTAACGACTATCAATGGCATAGCAGTAAACGCGGCCTCTGGAATCAGATTTCAACGCCAGATACCACCTTGCGCGGTCGCGCTCAACGTTTATGGGTTGCGATAGGCAATAAGGACTTGGAATTCAATCAGAGAGAACGTGTCTTGGAAGACCTCAAAGGTCTAACACGCTCAGACATGATGCGTTTTGTTGTCAGCCAACTTAAACCTCGCACGGCAAATCGTCTGATCATGCATGCCCATGGTAATGCTCATAATGAGGAACAGAAGTTGTCGGCAGGTGTGGAGATTGGCTCAATTGATGAGTTTCAGTTACGCCCTAAAGACTGTGAGCTTGGCTGATAAAACTGGAATAAAAATCATAAGGTTGATGTGAAAGCATCAACCTTTTTTCTTGGATGAAGCACAAAATCAGATCTCCTATTACGCTCCTTCGTCGCTTTAGGAGATGACGGTAGTTTCGATTGCAATGCATTAGCCACAATCCCCCTATTAACACTAATAGCTTACTTTCAACCTCTCTTTGGTCATTCCCGAGAAGGAGAAACGACTGAATCGGGAATCTCCCGACACACCGATAATATCTGGCAAAACACATCCCTCTCCTCGTCATTCCCGAGAAGGAGGAACGACTGAGCCGGGAATCTCCCACACCAAGCCAACGCTACCTGACAGAACACACACTCCCCCGTCATTCCTGAGAAGGAGGAACGACTGAGTCGGAAATCTCCTTCCTTTCGCACACTCAAAAAAATAAAAAAAGCCCGCATCAATTGCTTGATACGGGCTTGATAATCAATGTGCTAGAACGTTACTTGTAGAGAGAGTTACTTATAAAAAGACTCATCCAAACCAGCACGTGTCAGTAGGCCATCGCATGGCGCAAAACGATCACCGTACTTCTTAGCGAAGTCGTTCATCATTTCGACCAATGACTTAATACCAATTTGATCCATGTATCGGAACGGACCTCCTAAGAATGGAGGGAAACCGATACCGAAAATAGCACCAATATCGCCATCACGTGGGCTGCGGATAATACCATCATCCAAACAACGAACCGCTTCGTTTAGCATAGGTAACACACAGCGCATCGCGATATCGTTATCGCTCAACTTAGGATCTGGTTGCAGCTTAAGCAGCTTGTAAGCTGACTTATCGACTTCTTTCTTCTTACCTTTGTAAGTGTAGAAACCTTTGCCACTCTTACGGCCTTTACGGTTGTCATTCAAAAGAATATCGAACACATCAGGGCCTTGGAAACGATCGCCAAGCTCATTCACTAAAATTGGAATAATCTTCGCGCCGATATCAACACCCACCTCATCTAATAAGGTGATAGGGCCAACCGGAAAACCGAAGTCCAATAACGTGCTATCGAGCTTTTCAATCGGCTCATTTGCCAACAATAAGTATGCAGCTTCATTCATATACGGAGCAAGAATACGGTTCACGTAGAAACCCGCCGTGTCTTTAACAACAATTGGCGTTTTGCCTTGCTTCTTCGCTAATGCAACAACTGTCGAAATCGTCTCTTCTGACGTTGTTTCATGAGGAATAACTTCAACCAATGGCATTTTATCTGCAGGACTGAAGTAGTGAAGACCGACAACGTTTTCAGGTCGCTGTGCCTTCTCTGCAATCTTGTGGATTGGCAATGAAGAAGTGTTGGTCGCAAAAATAGTCTCAGGTTTCGCATTCGCCTCAATGTCGGCAATCATCGATTGCTTAAGATCGAGGTCTTCGAACACGGCTTCAATCACGACATCGGTGTGATTAAAGCTCGTAAAGTCGATACCACCAGAAAGCTGTAGCATTTTACTTTCAAGTTCAGCTTTACTCAAAATGCGACGTTTACGTTGCTTGTCGAACAACTTAAAGTTGTAGTTAAGTGCGTTCAGAACACCTTCATTGGATACGTCTTTAATACGAACCGGTACTTTAGCTTTAGCAACGCTAACATGGCTAATACCCGCCCCCATTAGACCGCCACCCAATACACCAACGCGCTTAACGGCTTTAGGTTCTGCGTCTGCACCGTGTTCTTTTTTCATTTCAGTGGTTGCGAAGAAAATAGAGCGGAGAGCTTTAGATTCTGCGGTCATCACCAATTCAGAGAAGCGCTTCGCTTCATACTGAAGGCCTTTATCAAAACCATTCTCTAGGCCATAGCGAATTACATCTAGAATCGCATCTGCTGCTGGGTAATTGCCGCGTGTTTTCTGGTTAGTTTTCTTCGAAGCCTGTTCAAAAATCACCTTGCGACCAAGACCCGTGCGTGAAATAAGCTTCTCTTTGGTCGAAGCTTGGCTTTTAGATGCAAGACGCTTGCCTTTTTTTCCGCCTGAGTTCTTTTCAACAAAGCTCTTAGCGACTTCAAGCAAGATAGTTTCTGGCACACAAGCATCGACTACACCGAGCGATTTCGCTTTCTTAGCACGCAGTTGTTTACCCGTAAGAATAAGGTCAAGAGAAGGCAGCAAACCGATAAGGCGAGGTAAACGCTGTGTACCACCAGAGCCAGGCAACAAACCTAATTGAACTTCTGGCAAACCAAGACGAGTCTTGTCTGAATCGGTACATACGCGGTAATCACATGCCAGAGCTAACTCTAAGCCGCCACCTAAACATGGACCGTGAATCGCTGCGACTACTGGGTACGGAAGATCTGAGAGTGTTTGGAACATCTCCTGTCCTTGACGAGCGAGAGACTGCGCTTCATCAGCCGTCTTACAAGCATCCAGCATTCGAACATCAGCACCAGCAATGAAGTTATCTGGCTTTAGTGAATGAACGATCAAGCCCTTAACTCGGCTTTGCTTTTCCTTCAACTGCTCGAAGATGGCTTTCATTTCTTCGGCAAACGCCGCTTGTAGCGTGTTCATTTTTTCGTTTGGCACATCGATCGCTAGCCATGCAATATCTTGGTCATCGATAGTTAAAGAAAATGCGGTCGCCTGTTTTACGGCTTCATCGTTTGTAACTGTCTTGTCATTTTTGGATGCAGCCACTGGAGTTGAATCCGTTTTTTTGACTGCTTTCTTTTCTTTTTTCACATCAAGAGTCGTAGACATTATTCCACCTCCAAGATCATTGCTGCACCTAAGCCACCAGCCGCACAAGCTGTATTCAGTGCTAAGCCGCCGCCGCGACGTTTCAGTTCACGTAGTGTTTGGGTCATCATGCGTGCGCCAGTCGCTGCAAACGGGTGTCCGTAAGCAATTGAGCTACCCAGAACGTTGAACTTCTCCATATCAATCTCGCCAAGCGCTTTTTCACGGCCAAGGTTTTTCTGAGCAAATTCGTCACTTGCAAACATTTTAACGTTAGCCAGAACTTGGGCTGCAAATGCTTCGTGCATCTCGATAAGCGTTAGATCTGATAATTCTAGACCGGTATTCTTCAATACTTGAGAGGTCGCGTAAGTTGGCCCCATCAACATATCCGTTTCAACACCAATCGCTGAGAATGCATAGCCACGAATATAGCCAAGCACTTCTAAGCCTAGCTCTTTAGCTTTACCTTCGCGCATCAACATCACCGCAGCGCCGCCATCGGTAAGAGGCGTGGCATTGGCTGCCGTTACACTGCCGTATTTTCTATCAAATGCTGGACGTAATTTAGCGTAGCCTTCAACCGTTGAGTCGTGGCGAATATTGTTGTCTTCCGCTAGATACTTTTTATAAGGTGCCGGGAATGCCGTCATAACTTCATCTTTAATCTTGCCTTCTTTCCATGCTTGAGAAGCCAGAGAGTGAGATCGATGAGCGAGCGCATCTTGTTCTAGACGAGTGATACCATGAGTTTTTGCCATCTGCTCTGCGGTTTGTCCCATGGATAAACCTGTCGAGTATTCTGCGACTGCCGGTGGTACTGGCATAAGATCTTTAACGGAAAGCGTTTTAAGAATCTTAAGCTTTTGACCCATTGTTTTGGTTTTGCTGAGCGCTAATAAGTTTGCCGCTAACTTTTTCGAAACACCGATTGGCAATACAGAAGAAGAATCCGCACCGCCTGCAATACCGACATCAATCGTGCCAGCCATAATGCTCTCGGTCACGTTAACTGCCGCTTGGAAGCTGGTCGCACATGCTCGTGTCACACTGTAGGCATCGGTATTGATGTCCATGCCTGTACCCAACACGATTTCACGTGCAATGTTCGGTGCTTCTGGCATTTGCACTACTTGGCCGAACACCACTTGTTCAATAAGCGCAGGATCGACATCTGTTCTTGCAAGCATTTCGCTCACAACCATTTTGCCTAGGTCGACTGCAGGCACCTGACTAAATTCTGTGCTCTGACGAGCGAATGGGGTTCGTAATCCAGCGACAACGGCAACACGTTCTCCAGAACGGGTTTTGACTTCCTGTTTGCCCATGGTTTCTCCTTAATGTTAAGAGGTCTGACCTGAAGCATTGTAAAGAAGTTGTTAATTAAATCAAACGAGCGTTTAAATAAACGTGATACGAGTATCTCACTGTTTGAAAATATAACTGCGCATTCAGGCGAACCTTTTGGGGGGAAAGGTTGTCGTAAGAGACTAAACTATTGTAAGCAAAGACTGTTATCGCTGTGTAGGGAATGGTTTTCTTGAGGCAAAAAAAAACCACACAAAACTGTGTGGTCGGAATGTATATAAAGCAATTAACTTAACGCCAATTGAAATAATCAGTTTCCTGATTAGGAGAAAGTAAAGTCAGCCTTCAAAAGGAAGTGTCGTCTTGCTCAACATGCTAGCCACGAATGACTAACTAGACGACAAGGTGTACTATAGCTTGTTCGAGGCCTTAGATTTTGAAGTAGATCAATTTTAATGTGATTTTACGGTTTCCTGCCGATCGTTAGCCCTAAAAACGAAACAGAATATAAAAACGAAGCACAACGTATAGAGGACAGCTATACGCAGAGCAATTATGGAGGCTCGTGTGTCAATAATAAAAATGTTTGGAAAGAAAACAGCCAAGCGTCCGGTCAACTCTGATATGGACAAACAAAGAAAATACGAAGCACTCGTGCGTGCTTATCATCGTGACCTCTTTCGCTACGCTTATTGGTTATGCAAAGACAAAACCATTGCCGAAGATTTAGTGCAAGAAACTTGCCTTCGTGCATGGAAGTCATTAGATAGCCTTCAAGATGAAAAAGCCGCTAAGTCTTGGCTTATTACTATCTTGAGGCGCGAGAACGCACGTCGCTTTGAACGCAAACAGTTTGATCTAGTTGATATCGACGATCATGGTAATGATGCTAGTGTCAGTGATGACCCGCACCATCAACATTTGTGGTTGCAAGCTCAGATCATGAAACTTGAAGTTGATTACCGTGAACCACTCTTCCTACAAGTGATTGGTGGATTTAGTGGTGAAGAGATTGCAGATATCCTCAATCTCAACAAAAACACAGTAATGACACGTTTATTCAGAGCTCGAAATCAGTTGAAAGAGATGCTGGATACAGAAGAGGCAGAGAGGGGGCAACATAATGGATGATTTAGAATTTCGTCGTCGTGTTTTGTCGGAACCTAAACAACGAACACCAGATATTATCGATGCTGTAGCAAGTAGTGAAGCCAATAGTCACTTCTTAGACGATGTACTATCGCTTGATAAGCAGATCCATTCAGCAATGAATGTTGATGTGCCAGACGATCTTGCTGATCGCATTCTGTTCAATCAAACATCGAGCGAAGAAAGTAAAGTCGTAAGACCTACTTTTGCTCGACGAGCAATGGCGATGGCCGCTTCAGTTGCGTTCGTTGCAGGCTTATTGGTTGGACAGGTTAATTGGGGAAACGCACTGGTTGCTCCAGCTCAAGCAAGTTTGGTCGATACCGCGATGAAACATGTTGTTGATGAGAAAAGTTTTGTTAGTTCAATCGACGAACAAGTTACATCACAACAGATCAACGCAAAAATGAATCCATTTGCTTACCAGTTTGATGAAGCATTCCCTTATCATGTGTATTACCTAAACCATTGCGGTTTTGGTAAGTCCAACGCAATGCACATGGTTTTCCAAGGTGAAAAAGGCAAAGTCACTCTGTTTTTAACTGGAATTCCGACTGACAAGTCTATCGACTTTGATGAAAAAGGCATGTCAGGCTCAGTAACACCGATCGATGGCAGCAGTTTGATCCTTGTCGGCGAAGATGGCGAGGATGTCTCTAAAATCGCCGAAAAGCTAACCAAAATGATTAAACCGATGAGCTAATTCGCTCTCAAAGCCCCGTAACAAAAGGCCCAGCAAGTATATCACTGATATTGCTGGGCTTTATTTATCAATAAACCGCAAAACCATTCACCACACCAATACCTCTAGAGTTAAAACTCTAAAAAACAGCATTTCACACCATTTTCGTGCCAGATAGGCGTCATTTCCATAATTTTACCCTCAAAATTTCCAATGGTCGGATTTGTATATCGTATACTTGCGAATAGGATCAGCCACCATTGAGCAATTGCTCAAATTAATCGCCCTGTAGAGGCGGATATATAAAGGAATAAATGAATGACTACCAACAACACGCGTCTGTTTAAAAAGTCTCTTTTAGCAGTAACAATCACACTGGCGTCTTCGCAAGCGATGGCAGCAGGTTTCCAACTTAACGCACAATCAGCAACCGGCATCGGCCGAGCTTTCGCTGGTGATGCAGTAATCGCAGATAACGCATCAGTAATGGCACGTAACCCTGCAGCAATGGCACTATTTGACAAAACTGAGCTATCTCTTGGTTTTGAAAGTATTACTTCAATGATTGAAGTTAAGGATGCTACCTATAAAGGCTTCATGGGAAGCACCTCCAGCAATGCTGATTATGACGATGCTGGTGATACTTCTATAGCTCCAAATATTCACCTTATTGTTCCTATCAACGAAAAGTTTGCTGTAGGCTTCAATGCTTATTCGAACTTTGGTACAAAAACTGAGTTCAGCGATAGCTATGTGGGTGGTGAATACGGCGGTCTTACAGATGTAAAAAGTGTTAACTTTGGCCTAGCTGGTTCGTACCGTTTAAACGATCAATGGAGCTTCGGCGCTGGCCTTGATCTTATTTACGGTAAAGGCGAGCTGAAACGAACAATGAGTTCAGAAGTTGGTACTCCACCTAGCCCATTGCTACCTCAAGCAGGACAAACCGTTCTTGACGCTGAAGCAGATGGCTGGGCTGTTGGCTTTAACCTTGGTACTGTTTTCGAATTGAATGAAAACAACCGTTTTGGTTTGGCTTATCACTACTCTCCGAAACTTGAAGCTGAAGGAGATATCAGTTACCAAGGCACTGAATATAAAGATGATACTCTTTATATGCCTCTACCTGATATTGTTGAGTTCTCTGGCTTTCACAAAATCGAAGATACTAAATTCGCGGTTCACTATTCAGTACAATGGATTGGTTGGAGCTCATTTGACAAGCTAGAAGCAGAAAAAGCGGGTGTTCTAAATAATTACGAATGGCAAAATGGTATGCACTACTCTCTAGGTGGTACATATTACATGAATCGTGATTGGACACTTCGTGCCGGCTACATGTATGACACTAGCGCACAAGATGAAGTAACTTCAGTTTCAGTGCCAGATTCAGACCGCCAATGGTTCTCAGCTGGTTTCACATACCACATCAACGAAGCATCAAACGTAGACTTTGGTTTCACATACCTAATGGGCGACGATGTTAAAGTCAACGAATCAACTTCTGTTGTTTCGTCAATTTCAGCAACAACTCGTGCTGATGCAATTCTGATGGGTCTGCAATACAGCCGCAGCTTCTAATATAAGCTAATGAGTAATCCCAAAGGGTCGCATTATGCGACCCTTTTTTATTGCATAACCCACTGACCAACATCAATTTAAGCTTACAACTGTAGCCTGCAGAGGCAAAATATGCCTACAAGTGTACGCTCAAACTTCGCAACACAGCCGAAACATTTAGATTATTTCTCTAATAATTAAACACATTTACTCATTTAATCCCTAAAACACTGTTTTATTCGAATTTCATTTTTAAAGTAATGACTCTAAAAGTAGAATCACGACACTAAATACTTATGATTCAGCGAACATAATAATGAAAATGAATAAGACTCTTCTATCTGCTGCAGTGGCAGTTGGACTACTTTCGACTTCTACCGTCACTCAAGCGGCTGGTTTTCAACTAGCAGAATACTCAGCAACAGGCTTAGGCCGCGCGTATGCTGGTGAAGCTGCAATGGCTGACGGTGCAGACGCACAGTGGCGTAACCCTGCAATGCTGACTTACCTAGAAGGTACACAGGTTTCTGTTGGTGGCATTTACGTTAACCCTAACATTGATGTTAAAGGTGAAGTAAACCACGCTCACCCTGCATTAGGTAAAAGCCAAGCATCTTCAAACGATTTCGCAGATGACGCTATTATCCCGAATCTTTACATTTCTCACCGTTATAATGAAAAGTTCGCTATCGGTTTTGCATTTGGCACAAACTACGGCATGGAAACTAATCTAGGGGATGACTTCAATGCTTCTCACTTCGGTAACGAAGCAAGCGTAATCACTAAAGAAGCTAACCTAAACTTTGCTTACCAAATTGTTGAGCAAGTTAGCATTGGTGGTGGTATTCGTTACGTTATGGGTGAAGGTAGCTTTGGCGCAACAGCACCAGCAAAAAACGCAGTCGCACTAGACTCAAATAAAATGCCAATCTCCGTTCCTGCTGGTACTACATTGAAATATATGGAAGGCGATGATACAGCTTGGGGTTGGCAAGTAGGTACAGCGTGGCAGATCAACGAAGACCACCGCATCGGTTTTGCTTACAAGTCTGAGGTTGAACTGAAATTAGAAGGTCACGCAGAAGGCATTGGCTTTGGCATGACACCAGGTCAACGTGACAACGGCCATATGATGTTAGCACTTCCTGCAACAGCAGAACTTGCAAGTTTCCATCAACTAACAAAAGCATTGGCAGTTCACGCTAGTTTCAACTGGACTGATTGGAGCTCTTTCGAGAAGCTTCAAGCAGAGCTGAACACATATGGCAGCCATACAGTTAAAGTTGAAAACTGGGAAGATAACTACCGCCTTGCTTTAGGTGCAACTTACCAAGTTGACCCAAAACTAGCACTACGTACTGGTGTAGCTTACGATACTTCTGCAGTTAGCGACAAAAACCGTACTATCACTATTCCAGAAACTGACCGCACATGGTTAAGTGTTGGTGCTGGTTACCAATGGTCTGAACAGCTTTCATTGGATGCTGGCTTTACTTACATCATTGCTAAAGATGCTCCGATCACAGAATCTCGTGGTTACGCATCTGACGATGCAGCCGAAGCTGTTGGCGGTCAATTTATCGGCACAACGACTGGTAATGTTTGGCTAGTAGGTATCCAAGCTAACTACCGTTTCTAATCTGGTTACTTAATCTAAAGTAGCAAATATAAAAAAGGCTCGATGTTATTTTCAACATCAAGCCTTTCTTTTATCAGTTATTCAAAATCTTATATCTAGTAATCTTCTAGGTATCCGTCAATGAAATCTTCTTCTTCCAGATCGACTTCTTCCGGTTCGATTTCGGCTTTAAAGTCACGACGCTGAATGTAAACTTCACGAGTCAGAGCATATGGATCTGGCGAGTCATCCAACAAAGCTTCTTGAGAAACTAACTGAGCTCGAGTCTCCATACCTTCAAATGCCCACTTTCCGAGGCTCGCCCAGAAGTTCAACAGAGCTAAAGGCACATATAAGCTATCCACTTGCTCCGTCACTTCACGAGTCGTAATAGGACCATAACCCGGCACCATAAAGTACGGCCCATTCCCTACCCCATAATGACCAATCGCATCAGAAAATGACTTGTCGTCATATTTGGTGATACCCGCTTCACTGGCAATATCGATTAGGCCCAACAGACCAAAAGTTGAGTTAATCCAAAAACGGTTGAAATGGTCGAGTGCTTTCTCGCCATTACCCATGAATATGTTGTTCACCATGCTTGCAGGTTCATCTAAGTTGGCTAAAAAATTTGAGATACCAGAGCGAACTGGAACAGGGGTGTAGCCAACATAAGCGAGTGAAACAGGACGAACTAAATAAGGATCAAGATATTCGTAGTTGATATCCCACATCGCTCGGTTGAACCCTTCGAAAGGGTCATTCGGGTGGGACTCTTCGACGTATTCAGAGGTTTCGAGGTTATTATCGTTTGTGCTTTCATCTGGCGCGCTAGAGCAGCCCACCGTTAAGCTTGCGATAAAAAGTAAACTCGAGAGTCTTAAAACACTGACAGACATATCACCTTTTCCATAAGGAATTCATATAATAAAAAAAGGCCAGCAATCGCTGGCCTCAATTGGTTGCGTAAGTCTATACCGTTTGTTGCAAAATCGGAATAGCTAACACCTATGCAAAATGATGATTAATATTGCTTATTTATATTAATGGTCACTGGAGCACCCAGTTCAACCACTTCACTTTCACCGTACCAATCACCATCGCGAGTTGAAACGTTACCATCTGTATCAAGCCTAGCTCTAACCATCAGAGTTTCAAGGCTAGACAACTTCGAGCCTTCCATCATGCTGTTACCATCATCGAGAACAACAGTGCGAGGGAAAGAACCCAATGGGTAACGGGCTGCAGCGACCGGCATTGGCGAACCATCAGCTCTATGTACTGAAACAACCAACACAGACTTAGGATCAGCGTTCACATCGCCAGACAGCTCAAGCGTTACTGCAACGCTCTTACTTTGGTCAACCCCCATGGTGTCGCCCATTTTCTTCTGAGCACTTTCAATACTGCGTGACAACATCTCGTAGCGACTGTCTTGTGGACCAATCATCTGTTGCATGATGCTCCAGTACTTCACAGCACCCGGGTAATCTTGACGTTCAAAAGAATCAAACGCTAGCAGTGAGAACACTCGAAGGTCGACATAATCGTTTTGGATCAAACGGCTCAAAATCAAACGCGCTTGGTTTTGATCGGCTTCATCAGGAGAAAGCATTAGTGCTTGAGCGAAACCTAACTGAACATCTTCATTCTTAGGTTCAAGCTTGTAGGCTCTTTCCATTGAATCTTTCGCTGTTTCTGCGTCACGGTTTGCTAATGCAATACGGCCAAGCAGTAACCAACCGGTTGAATCTTTTGGTTGATAGTGAAGACGAGTACGAAGCGCTAGAGTCAAATCTTCAAGTTCATCATCGGTAAGCGTGCCACCTTCTGATGACATTAACTTTTTTGACAACTCAGGAAGGTTCGAACTCACTTCTTGCCAGTGTTGAACCTTATCTAATGCACCAAATTGAAAGTACATACCATAAGTCACAACCAGAACCAGGATCACTGATGGTACAACGACACCCAGCGTAGATATTTGTGTCTTCTTGACCTTTTCTTCCGTTGGAACGTCATCAAGTAGCGACTGTTTTAAGTCAGCGATCAGTTCTTGCTCGTTATCAACAAGGCCTTCTTCAGCTTCTACTTCTAATTCAACTAAGCGATCTTTATAGAAGGCTTTATTCAACTCATCACGAAGCACTTCATCGTTGTTTTCCTTCTTGTTCAAAAAAGGCAGAACAATCATTAAAATCGCTGCTAGCGAAAGGACAATTGTAGAAATCCAAAATAGAGTCATTACTGTTTATCTCCGTCGTTCTCTTCGTCGAGTAACGCTTTTAAACGTGCTTCTTTGTCTGCATCCCAGTCTTTATTGGACTCTACTGCTTTTGATTTTGACTTTCTGCTTCGTAAAACAATCAAACCAAAACCTAATACAACAACCGAAAACGGACCAACCCATAGGATCGATGTGGCTAAGGTCAGTGGTGGGTTGTACGTTACAAAGTTACCGTAACGAGCAATCATATAATCAATAATTTCTTGCTCAGACTTGCCTTCTTTTGTCATCTCATACACTTTTTGACGCAAGTCGACCGCAAGTTCCGCGTTCGAATCACCAATCGTGTTGTTCTGACATTTTGGGCAACGAAGCGTATTGCTCAAATCTTTAAATTGTTGCTCTTGATCAACCGTATCAAACTCATGAAATTCGATAGGCGCAGCCGTTACCGACGCAGAGATAGCGAAGGTGGCAAACATTGCTACAAGTGTTTGTTTAATCATTTCGCCTCCTCCAATAACTCTTGGTACATCGGCTGAAGCGTCGATGCCCAGTTAGTCGGGTTCACGTCACCAACATGGCGGTAACGAACCACGCCGCTGGCATCAATGAGGAAGGTCTCAGGAGCGCCATATACGCCAAGGTCAAGACCTAACATGCCGTTGCCATCGAACAAGCTGATTAAGTATGGGTTGCCCAGTTCTTTTAACCAACCAACCGCTTTATTACGATCATCTTTGTAGTTAAGACCAATAATCTTAACACCTTGATCCGCTAACTTATTCAGGTAAGAGTGCTCTGCATAACAAGTAGGACACCAAGTCGCCCACACATTAAGAAGCAGAGGCTCACCTTTAAAGATAGCTTGATCATGAAACTTACCCGGCTGTTCCAAATCCTCTAGGCCAAACTCAGGAACCTGCTTACCAATCAATACGGATTCAAGTTTAGTCGGGTCATCACCCGACTGGTTACGCATCAATTGAGTTGCAAAGATTCCAGCTAGAACCATGAACGCAATCAATGGAATGAATAAAATCTTCTTGTTCATTCGAATTAAGCCTCCTGCTCTTGAGCCGACTTTTTCGTTGGCTTACGGAAACGGTAACGACGGTCACTGATAGCAATCACACCACCAATCGACATGATCAAAGAACCCGCCCAGATCCAACGTACAAATGGTTTGTAGTAGATACGTACAGCCCAAGATTTGTTGTCGTCTAAACGCTCACCCATTGCGATATAAAGGTCGCGCGTTACGCCACGATCAATCGCCGCTTCAGTCATCATAGACTTAGCTGTAGTGTAGAAACGTTTTTCAGCGTGAAGCGTGTTGATGTATTTGCCTTCTTTGGTAATTTCAAAGTCAGCAATGTAACCATCATAGTTAGGGCCATCTTTGTCACGAACCCCGGTAAACAGGAAGCTGTATTCTTCAAGTTGGTAGCTTTCGCCTGGCGCTAAACGCACATCACGTTCGATGCTGTAGTTTTGCACCATCGCGATACCGATCACTGTTACAGCTAAACCCATGTGACCACAGATCATTGCCCAATGGCTACGAGGCAGCTTAGTTAGGCCTTTCATGAAGGTATGACGGTGTGTTGCACGCTCATGCAGCTCAAAGCCATGCATGAAGAAGATCCAGAACGCCATCACCCAACCAGCAAAAGCAGTACCACTGAAGCGGTCAGCTAGCATGGTCACCATTAGTGCACTTAAACCTAACGAGAAGATACCCGAAACTAACATTGGCTTAATAAGCTTAGACAGGTTGTCACGTTTCCAACGGATCAGTGGACCGATACCCAATAGGAACGAGAACGGGATCATTAACCAGAAGAACAACATATCAAAGAATGGTGCACCGATTGAAACCGAGCCCAGACCTAACTGCTTATGAACAAGTGGTAACAACGTACCCACTAACACAACCACTAACGCAGCAATCAATAAGATATTGTTGCCGAGTAGTGCGTTTTCACGAGAAACCAAATCAAAGTTACCACGGACACGAACCGATGCGCCTTTAACAGCAAACAACAGCAGTGAACCACCGATAACGAACACTAGGAAACCTAGAATAAACATACCACGAGCAGGATCTGACGCGAATGCGTGAACAGATACCAAGATGCCCGAACGAACTAAGAATGTACCTAGTAAGCTTAAAGAGAATGCAGAGATAGCCAGCAATACTGTCCAGGCTTTAAATGTGCCACGCTTTTCTGTTACCGCAAGCGAGTGCATCAGCGCTGTACCAGCCAACCAAGGCATGAATGAAGCGTTTTCTACTGGATCCCAGAACCACCAGCCACCCCAGCCAAGCTCGTAGTAAGCCCACCATGAACCAAGTGCGATACCTACCGTTAGGAATAACCATGCCGCGATTGTCCAAGGACGAGACCAACGAGCCCATGCCGTATCTAAACGACCGCTCATTAGAGAAGCAATAGCGAAAGAGAACGCAACCGAGAAACCTACATAACCCATGTAAAGCATAGGCGGGTGAATAATCAAACCCGGGTCTTGCAGTAGTGGATTCAAGTCACGGCCATCGACAGGAAAGTAAGGCAGTGTACGTAAGAACGGGTTAGACGTTACTATAATGAACAGCAAGAAGCCGACAGTAATCAAACCCATGATAGCCAGTACGCGAGCCACTGACTCTTGAGGCATACCACGGCTAAACGTCGCTACTGCAACCGTCCAACCCGCTTGGATAAGAACCCAAAGCAGTAATGAACCTTCATGAGCACCCCAAACCGCTGTGATTCGGTAGTACCAAGGAAGTTGGCTATTCGAGTTACTTGCTACGTATTGAACCGTAAAATCATTGGTGTAGAACGCGTAGCACAAGATAAAAAACGAAATCGCTAAGAATCCGAACATACCCCATGATAGCGGTCGTGCACTATTCATTAATAATGTGTTATTTCGAGCTGCCCCATACAGCGGGAGCACACTCAATAGCAATCCCAGCCCTAAGGACAGGATCATGGCAAAGTGGCCGATCTCGGCTATCATTGAGCACTTCCTTCTTTTTGTTCTGTCGAGTACTGCATTGGCTCATGGGTTTTCTTCATTGCTTCAGCAACTTCAGAAGGCATGTACTCTTCATCGTGTTTCGCTAAGACTTCGAAAGCTTCAATTGTTGTCGCATCTTTCAGAACGCCTTGAGCAACAATACCTTGCCCTTCACGGAAAAGATCAGGAAGAATGCCATCGTATAAAATCGTTACTTTAGGACCAACATCTTTCAAGTCAAAGCTTACACGTAGTGATTCGTTGTCACGGCTTACAGAACCGACTACAACCATGCCACCAATACGCAGACGTTGGCCAACTTCAGGTTTCTTGCCGTCTTTGCCGTTAACAAGCTCAGTTGGCGTGTAGAACAGATCCATGTTCTGGTTAAGCGCATAAACCATTAATCCAACAGTTGCACTGATACCAAAAAAGATCGCTAAGACAATGCCCAGCCTCTTTTTACGTCTTGGGTTCATAGAGTGTTCTCCATATTTTTTGCTGCATCGATACGAGCTTGACGATCAATCTTAGCTTGTACTTCATTTAGTAATTGCTTACCACGACGAACGCTTAAGACCAGTAAAATGATCATCGCGAGGAATGTGATTCCAAATGCACTCCATACATATGAGGCGTAGCCACCCATGGCAAAGAAATCACTCAGAGATTCAAAATACATAATTACCTACCCTACTACGCTTTATCAGCCGCGAGTTTACGAACCCACGGACGGTGACTTTCTTTACTGATGATTTCGTTTCTAAAACGAACCATAGTCACAGCACCAAAGAAAAAGGCGAAGCCGAAGATGTTGAGAAGAAGCGGCCATAGCATGTCACTTGAAATAGAAGGCTGATCGAACTTAGTAATCGTCGCGCCTTGGTGAAGTGTATTCCACCACTCTACTGAAAAGTGAATGATAGGTAGGTTGATGACACCAACGATCGCCAAAATACCTGCTGCTTTCGCTGCGGTTTTTTGGTCGTCAAACGCGTGGTGTAGTGCAATCACACCCAAGTATAGGAATAGAAGAATCAGCTCTGAGGTCAAACGCGCATCCCAAACCCACCAAGCACCCCACATTGGTTTACCCCAAACAGCACCGGTTAGCAGCGCTATGAAGGTAAATACAGCACCAATAGGCGCCATAGCCAATGCAGCCATGTCTGATAATCTCACCTGCCATACCAAGCCGATGAATGCCGCAATTGCCATCGACATGTATACACCCATCGACCAAATTGCAGACGGAACATGGATATAGATGATACGGAAGCTATCGCCCTGTTGGTAATCAGAAGGCGCAAATGCAAGCCCCCACACAGTACCGGCGGATAGACACAATAGCGCTAGGATAGAGAACCATGGCAGAAGTTTACCAGCAAGCTGATAAGAGGTTTCTGCTTTGGCATAGGGATGGAGCCATTTCCACATGTTGTAATCTCACTCTTACTTCATATTGCTTACAGCTATTACAGCTATAATTATTATAATTTATTTGGCTTACTGTCTCTTTCAGTGACTCTATGAGTTTAAAAGCTTCAATTAGTTCACTCTGAACAAACAAAGTGGAAGTGAACGCTTAGTTAGCTAGTTTTAATCAGATAATTAACTAGTTAACACTCACTCTCAGCGCTGCGCTTATGGCAAATGGGGTGAGCGTCATTGCGCCCATTAGCATTGCCCCTAACACAGCTAATTGACCGTTATACGCAACGCCTAGTGCTGCCGCATCAATCGCTGATGTAGCAAATATAAGAATTGGGATATACAACGGCAAAATAAGCAGACTTAACAGCACACCGCCTTTTTGTAATCCAACGGTTAAAGCGACACCAATCGCACCAATAAAGCTTAATGCAGGCGTACCAACCAATAACGTTAAGACCACCGATAACCAAGTATCGAAATCTAAGGACAGCAGTACCGCTAACAACGGACTGATCAATATTAATGGTAACCCTGTCAATAACCAGTGCGCTATGACCTTGGACAATACTACCAACTGCAACGGGATGGGCATCAGCATCATCTGCTCGAGGGCGCCATCTTGAAAATCATCTCGGAATAGTCGTTCGAGAGAGAGTAATGCAGAAAGTAAAGCAGCAACCCAAACAATGCCCGCTGCGATACGCGCAAGTAGGTTTGGCTCAGGGCCGATACTCAATGGGAAAAGGGTGATGACAATGATAAAAAACCACAGAGGGTTAAAGATATCGGCTTGGCGACGAAATGCGATCAACAGCTCACGTCGAATGATCGTTGTCATTGAAGAAATCATATTACTCACCCAACTTTATTTTTCTTAGTTTCGGGCTATCAGCAAACATGTCTTGGTGTGTGGTCAATAACACAATGCCACCGTTGTCTGCATGCTGAGAAAAAAGAGACTCAAGAACTTTAACGCCCTGCTTATCAATGGCAGTCAGCGGTTCATCTAGAATCCACAACATTTGCTTACTTAACCACAGACGAGCCAATGCTACACGGCGCTGTTGACCCGCCGAAAGTTGACCTGCAGGCACGTCTTCTCGTCCAGCAAGGCCGACTTGAGCCAATGCATTGTAAAGTTCTTCCTTACTCGTTCCACTGCTGTGAATCGATTGATAGAAGCTCAGGTTCTCATAGGCACTAAGCTCGCGTTTTACGCCAGTTTGGTGACCCAGAAAAAGCAAATTTTGGTGATACACATCTCGACTCGTTTCAATGGACTCACCATCCCAAGAGATAGTACCTTCATCACGATCACCTAAGCCGGTGATAATCCTAAGGAGTGTCGTTTTCCCAGTACCGTTACGACCTTCAACTTGAACCAGCTCACCGGGTTTCAATTGAAAAGACAACGATTCAAATAGAACCCTGTCGTCACGAATAGCAGTTAAATTTGAGACTTCAAGCATAGGTAAATTTAGTCGAGTAATGAAAGGGCTATAGTAGCACACCAATATGGTGACAAAACAGGACTAGGCGTTTTCGATAGAACAAACTCCGTAAGAAACTGTTACCACCGCATCACAATTTACACATTTTCATCAACAAACAAGATACTGCCTTAGATACAAGCACTTATAAACATCGTTCTATATAGAGCTGTCAGGCATAAAAAAAGAAGCCGAAGCTTCTTTTAAGAGGAGTGCACGATAAACATCAATTACTCAACACGCAGCGAGCGCTCAATTTAACGACGTCGAGTTGGGTCTCTGCGCTTATGAGATGCATTTGGTTGTTCATCGTACGATGAAGGGTTACTTCTTAGCGAAGGGATTTTTTCCTTACCCGCGAGCTTATTCTGCAGAGACATCATCAGCTCAGCTTCAGCTTTAGGTAATTCACACTCTTCGATCAGTTCGTTTATCCCTGCACCAAGCTGAACCATCTTCGTTGCACGCGTGTACAAGCGCCCATCGGTATCAACATGTTCCAGCTCTACAATGCGTTCATTCAAGTGCTTGATTAGATCTTGCTGTTCCGTCACTTTCTGACCAAGGCCAACCACGACAGAGCGAACCTCAAGCAATTGCTTGCTCGATTTTTGAAGCTCTTTGTCCAAGTTACGAACTTGCAGGCGTGACTGATCGAGCTGCTTTTGAATCGCACGTTTTACTTTGCTAATCAAAATCACGATGAATAATGTAAAAACCCCGACTCCGGCAATCAGAGCAACAGGGCTTAAAGGAAGCGCTTCAAACATTACAGGTGAGCCATCTCATCCCATTCGTCTTCGCTTAATAGTTTGTTTAGATCTACCAAGATAAGCAGCTTGCCATCACGATTACTAACACCTTGGATGAACTTAGCACTTTCGTCAGTACCAACACTTGGAGTTGTGTCGATTTCAGAAGAACGTAGGTAAACCACTTCAGCAACGCTGTCTACTAGAATGCCAATGACTTGACGCTCAGATTCAATAACGATGATACGAGTGTTGTCTGTGATTTCACCTTGCATCAAACCAAAGCGAGAACGAGTGTCGATAACAGTAACAACGTTACCACGTAGGTTAATAATACCTAGAACGTAATCTGGAGCACCCGGTACTGGAGCAATTTCACTGTAGCGAAGTACTTCACGTACCTGCATAACATTAATGCCGTAAGTTTCTTCTTCTAGCTGGAATGTCACCCATTGAAGTACTTCATCATTGGTTGGGTCTTTTCTTACTTCAATTTCACTCATATGAGACATATTTAATCCTCTTGCCGTCGTTACCGACCACTATTATTAACTTGATGCGTTTATTGTTAGCCTAATGCTTATTACTAGCTTAATGCTTTTACATCTAGCCCTGCGTTTAGCATGGCGATCAATGCTTCAACATGAATCAAAGCACACATTTTTTCTTTTACCATACCAGCGAGCCATGGGCGTTTACCTGCCATTTCTCGCCAACGAACTTTATCAGTATTAAGAAGCTCGGTACCTTTCAGTTCAGTACCCGCAAGCCCCCATAAGCTTTCGCCAAGCATCACTATATATTGATAGTTTTCTTTGTATTCATCATTCGTTAGTTTTTCAGGCATCACCCACTTTGCGGTGTCGACCACATCTAACTGACTCTCTCGGTTTGTTTGCAAACCTAAATACCAAGCAGGCTTACCAATCAAATGGCTTAGCTCTTCAAGGCGATGAATACCACCAAGCTCATCAAGAGGAACAGCAAATGTTACCCCGTTGACATCAAAATACAGTACCTGAAAATCTTCTGTTCGAGCCGTAGTTTCCCAAGATGTAAACCGTTCAATACCGCCAGATTGAGTTTCAACCTCAACCTCAACCTCGGGTTCACTGATAGATTCAATTTCTGACTCTTCAGTGTGAGTTCCGTCTTGCAGAGCTTCAACGTGCGACTCTTCAGCTATTGGTGACTCTTCCGCTATTGGAGACTCGGCTTGCTGCTCAATTGGTCGTTCAACAGGTCGATCAACAACCATTGACGAATCTGACTCTGGGAGGTTCCAGTCTTGAATCTCAGACTCTACAGAAAGCTGAACGGATTCCACCGCAGCATCAAACATTTGCATGTCTGCTTGCTGAGCGATTTTCTGCGTGTTCTGATCCATTAATTCATCAAGATTCAGTTCATCAACCACGTTCGTCGCTTCTAAGCGGCTCAGTAATTTTTGAACGTCTTCCAGATTGGGCACTTCAAATTCAGCTTCTCGCAACTCGGCATAGGTCGAGTAACTCGAATATTTGGGCTCTGGCTCTGGCTCTGGCTCTGGCTCTGGCTCTGGCTCTGGCTCTGGCTCTGGCTCTGGCTCTGGCTCTGGCTCTGGCTCTGGCTCTGGCTCTGGCTCTGGCTCTGGCTCTGGCTCTGCAGATGATGACTCATCGCTGGTCTCGTCAACAAAAAATTCGTCAGAATCCAGCATTTCATCACCTAACAGCGCAGTAAAGTAATCATCAAGTGCTTGTTCACTTGATAAACTTGATCGCGCCATTGTTGATTCTTTATTCGCGCTCATTTATCGCCAGCCTTTCGAGATAAATAAGCAGCTGTTTGTAAGCAAATACACCACGACTACCCGATGCAAAATGAGATGCTGGTAAGCGCTTTAGGCTAGCATCTCGAAACTTAGTGTCTATCGGCACAGCGGACGTCCAAACTTGATTTGGATAATCTTCTTTTAGCTGAGTTAATGTTTGCAGTGATGCTTTAGTTCGCTTGTCGTACATCGTCGGGACAATCGTCACCTTAAACGGTGTTTTGCGAGACTTCTGCATGATAGCCAAAGTGCGAATCATGCGCTCTAAGCCCTTCATTGCCAAAAACTCAGTCTGTACCGGAATCAAAATACGGTCACTGGCAGCCAATGCGTTGACCATCATCACGCCCAAAATCGGCGGACAATCGATAAGTACATAGTCATAGTCGTCTTTCAAAGCGGCCAAAGCACGCTTCAAGATCAACCCCATACCGCTTCGATTTCCCATCACACGGTCTAATGTTGCCAAAGACATGTGCGCGGGAATAATATCGATACCTTCGACTTCAGTTTGTAAAATCAAAGGTCTTACTGTCGGCGCGCTAAACTCACGCAACTGAAATAGATCAAACAGACTCGATTCCACCGTATCTGAGTCGTAACCCAGATAGGTGGTTAGTGATGCATGCGGGTCAGTATCAACCAACAGAACACGGTGCCCCTTCAACGCAAGTAAACCTGCTAGGGTCACGGTCGAGGTCGTTTTACCAACACCACCTTTTTGGTTTGCAACACTCCAAACAATCATTTCGATTTACCTAAGCTAACCCAACTTCAACCAAAATCCTTTCCGCAATGCGGTCTAGAGGGAGGTCTTCAGTAGAAATGCCAGCTTTTGCTACAGCTTGAGGCATACCATATACAACACAGCTATCTTCATCTTGCGCCCAGATTGTCGAGCCCGCAGTTTTTAACATACGCGAACCTTCTCGACCATCAGCGCCCATACCGGTCAGTATCATAGACAAGACTTTGTCACCGTAGATCTTCGCTGCAGAGCCGAAGGTTACATCCACACAAGGTTTGTAATTCATTCGGTCGCCGCCATCGATAATTCTTAAGCGAGCAGATCCTGCACGGCCGTCAACCATCATCTGTTTACCACCAGGAGCAAGATAAGCCACTCCAGGTTTCAACACATCTCCGTCCTGTGCTTCGCGAACCTCAATCTTACATAAGGTATTCAGTCGGCTAGCAAAAGCGGCAGTGAACGTTGCTGGCATATGCTGAACTAACACAATCGGATGTGGGTAGTGTGCAGGGATGCGCGTCAAAATTTTCTGTAGTGCAACAGGGCCACCAGTAGAAGTACCAATTGCAGTTAATTGATACTTTTTACCCGAAGCTCTGAATTTCGCCGTTGATGCAACCGCTGGTTTCACTGCTGAAGCTGCGGCTGAAATCGGTTGGCGCAATGGTGTTGAAGTTGTTGCCGGTGTGGCTGTAGCTCGTGGCGCAATAGGAGCACGGCGCATAAACGCACGCTTTGCTGCAATCTGAATCACACGTTGTTGAAGCAATGCGACAGCATCATCGCGGTTACGTGCGATGTCTTCAAACTTCTTAGGTAGGAAGTCTAGAGCACCAGCGTCTAACGCATCTAACGTTGCTCTCGCACCATCATGCGTTAGCGATGAAAACATTAAAATAGGCGTTGGCGACGCAGCCATGATTTCACGAACGGCGGTGATGCCGTCCATGACAGGCATTTCGATGTCCATCGTGATTACGTCAGGTCTCAGCTGTTTCGCTTTCTCAACCGCTTCTTTACCGTTTACTGCTACATCAATGACTTCTAGGCGAGCCTCTGAGTTGATGATCTCGCTAACGCGACGACGAAAAAAACTCGAATCATCAACGACTAATACTTTAATCGCCATATTTATCCTTAAATTAAATTCTTGACGCAGCTGCGTACTGCTTCAACAAGTCCGGCACATCTAGAATCAATGCAATGTGTCCATCACTTGTAATTGTCGCGCCTGCCATTCCTGGCGTGCCCTGTAGTAGTTTATCAAGTGGTTTGATCACTACTTCTTCTTGGCCAATAAGCGTATCAACAACAAAACCAACACGTTGGCTACCAAGTTGTACGATAACAACATGGCCGTGTCCTTTACGCAATTCCACAATACCCGCTTTAGGTGCCAGCCAGTTTTGCAAGTAGAACAACGGAATAGACTTATCGCGAACGATAATCGTCAACTGGCCATCAACCACGTTTGTACGGCTTAAATCTAGGTGGAAGATCTCGTTTACAGAAGCCAATGGCAATGCAAATGGATGACCAGCAACACCGACCATCAAGGTTGGCAGAATCGCCAGCGTCAATGGAACCTTGATCGTGATCTTGGTGCCTTGTCCCATCTCTGAATCAATATCAATCGAGCCATTCAGTGTGTTGATCGCTGTTTTCACAACGTCCATGCCTACACCACGACCTGAGATATCCGAGATTTTTTCTTTACTTGAGAAGCCAGGAGCAAAGATAAGATTGAAACATTCTTTGTTTGATAAACGAGATGCGGCATCTTCGTCCATCAGACCACGTTTAACCGCAATAGCACGCAACGTATCAGGGTCCATGCCGCCGCCATCATCAACGATAGCCAGTTCAATGTGGTCACCTTCTTGCGAGGCGGAAAGAATCACTTTACCCGTTTGTGATTTGCCAGCCGCAATACGGGCTTCAGGCATTTCAATACCGTGATCCACAGAGTTTCTCACTAAGTGAATCAGAGGATCGGCAAGTGCTTCAACTAAATTCTTATCAAGATCCGTTTCTTCCCCGCGCATTTCAAGAACAATGTCTTTCTTCAAACTACGAGCAAGGTCGCGGACAACTCGTGGGAAACGACCAAAAACTTTCTTGATCGGCTGCATACGAGTCTTCATTACCGCACCTTGGAGGTCTGCGGTAACAACATCTAAATTCGAGACAGCTTTTGCCATCTCTTCATCGTTACTGTTTAAGCCAAGGCTTACAAGTCGATTACGAACCAACACCAGCTCACCCACCATATTCATGATGGTATCCAGTGTTGACGTGTCGACACGAACTGTAGCGTCGGCTTGTTGTTTCTTCGCTGGCACTTTAACTTCAGCTTTCGCTGGTGCTTCTTTAACAGCGACTGGAGCAGATGGCTTAGGAGCGACTTGTGGAGCAGGCACTGGTGCAATAGGCTTCGCTGCAGCAGGTTTAGTTGCTGCATCTAGCTCTTCAATAGTTGGTCCATTACCTGAACCATGTAACTGGTCTAGTAGCTTCTCAAACTCTTCGTCGCTCATCAGGTCATCACCTTCAGACATCGCCGAAACGGGTGCGGAAGAAGGTGCTGGCGGAGGAGGAGGCGCTGAACCTACTGCCGTCGGGCTCTTGCCCGCACCATGCAGTTCATCTAATAACTTTTCGAATTCGTCATCCGTAATATCACCACTCTCAGCAACTGACTGAGGAGCAACAGGAGCTGGCGGCGGTGTTGATACAGAAGATGCTGTTGGTGAACCACCTTTACCATGAAGCTCATCAAGCAGACGCTCAAACTCATCTTCAGAGATATCATCCACTGAAGATGCACTAATGCTTGCGCTTTCGGCGATCGGTTCAGCAGGCGCTTCAAAAGCGGGTTCAGCGATTACTGGTGCTGGGGCTTCTACTGGAGCAGCTTCATCGGTCGACTGTGGTTTACAGAGGCGGTGAAGTTCATCCAATAAAGCTTGATCAGCTGGCACTAAAGGTTCCTGATCTTGCACGGCTTGAAACTGTACATTAACTGTATCTAGCGCCTGCAGCATGGTATCCATCAAACCTGATGTTACGCTGCGCTGGCCGTTTCGTAGAATGTCGAACACATTCTCAGCACCATGACAAGTATCCACCAGCTCAGTCAATGCTAGGAAACCAGCACCACCTTTTACTGTATGGAAACCACGGAAAATAGCATTTAATAGGTCTTTGTCGTCAGGGTTATTCTCAAGCTCTACCAGTTGTTCTGATAGGAGTTCAAGGATCTCTCCTGCTTCGACTAAAAAGTCCTGAAGAATATCTTCGTCTAAATCGTAGCTCATACGTTACCTTTAAAATCCAAGACTGGATAACAAATCGTCGACTTCATCTTGAGATGCAACAGCATCTTCACGCTCTTCTGGGTTCAGAATCGGACCTTCAGGCGCGATAGATGCTTTCTTCTCTGACTCTGGAGTTGGCTCTGTTTGATTCGCACCGAATACGGTGAGAATCTCGACCAAACGTCCTTCAACCTCATTCACCAAGGTAATAACTTTGCTAATTATCTGCCCAGTTAAATCTTGGAAATCCTGAGCCATCAAGATTTCAGTCAATTGTCCACGTAGTTCAGTACTATCGCCTTCTACTTGGACAAGCAATCCATCAATGCGGTGACATAAAGCTTTAAATTGTGCCAGCTCAATGCGGCCATGCATCAGTTCATTCCATTGAGGCCTTACTTGAAGTAAACACTCGTGTAGGTTGTCTGCAATTGGCATACAACGATCGACAGCGTCCATCGTCTTATTTGCCGCAACTTCCGTTTTATCAATGACATACTGAAGGCGATCCCTTGCGTCAGGGATTTCATCATTTGCGATAACGCTGATGCGCTCATCGAAATTGAATTGAGTCAAAGAGTCATGGAGGTCGCGAGTCAAACTTCCTATTTCTTGAAGCATTGGATTGTCTTGAAGACTAAAATTGTCTTCATAAATGCTTCTAACAAGAGAATCAGCATCTTGCTGCTTATCGTTCTCAAGCAGCTCTACTAATTTTTTTGCTTGTTCTAATGAAATCATCCTGAGTTCGGCCTTACTCCGCATACTTTGTGCGCTTAGGCTATCGAGATAAACAGAGATCTTATCGGTCAGTGTTTGCCTAGAAGTGCCTAAAACTTATTGATGCTTATAAGCGATCAAAAATCTTATCAAGTTTCTCTTTCAGCGTTGCAGCAGTGAAAGGCTTCACAATGTAACCATTAACACCCGCTTGCGCTGCTTCGATGATCTGCTCACGCTTCGCTTCCGCAGTGATCATAAGCACTGGAAGGTGCTTAAGTTCTGCATCTGCGCGAATGTGTTTAAGCAGGTCAATACCTTGCATGCCTGGCATGTTCCAGTCAGTTACCACGAAATCAAATTCGCCTTTTTTCAGCATAGGTAACGCGGTTAAGCCATCGTCTGCTTCTTGAGTGTTGTTGAAACCTAAATCGCGAAGTAGGTTTTTAACAATTCGGCGCATCGTTGAAAAATCATCAACAATGAGAATTTTCATGTTTTTGTTCAAATTAGCCTCCACTGAATAGAATCAGTGTTGTTAGTCGTTCTGTGTCCAAGCACTTAACTTAGTGCGTAAACGCTGCATAGATTGGCTCAGTATTTGGCTGACACGAGATTCGCTGACACCTAGTACTTCCCCAATCTCTTTTAAATTGAGTTCTTCGTCGTAATAAAGCGAAAGCACGAGGCCTTCCCTTTCCGGAAGTTGTTTTATCGAATCGATCAAAGCTTGACGAAATGACTCATCAGCAACCCCTTGAAAAGGCGTGTTATCTTGAGAGTCTTCATTCGGAGATATTACATCATCTGAGACGCCTAAATCTTCGATCCCGACAAGTCTTGAGCAATTAATATCAGTTAAAGCGTTGTGGTACTGGTCTAAACTCAGCCCCATGTGCTTTGCTACTTCGGCA
This sequence comes from Vibrio sp. QJM3NY_39, assembly GCF_057785895.1. Classification (NCBI taxonomy): domain Bacteria; kingdom Pseudomonadati; phylum Pseudomonadota; class Gammaproteobacteria; order Vibrionales; family Vibrionaceae; genus Vibrio; species Vibrio sp. QJM3NY_39. The sequence continues at coordinate 2,668,044 of NZ_CM173505.1, forward strand.
TCACTTGGGTCGCGGTTGAGGGTACCCTCTAATTCCGCGATTGCACTGCTGATTTCTCGATTGTTTTTATGAACCGATCTCGGCACCCAGTCACCACGGCGAATGTCATCCAACATAGCTCCGCGAATCCGAATACCTGCATACGTCTCAAAGCTTGCGCCTTTGGTACCATCATAGTTTTGTTGCGCTTCAATCAAGCCAATCATGCCAGCTTGAATTAAGTCATCAACCAAGACATTAGGCGGTAATCGCCCCAACAAGTGATGAGCGATACGTTTAACCAACACAGAATACTTCTCAAAAAAAGCCTGTTGGCTATTGTGATTAGCATGTTGATCGTAAGTAAGCGCTTTATTCACCAAATGGTTCCTCTATAAATTCAGTACGATTCAGCAGCCTTTCAACAAAGAACTCCAAGTGTCCACTTGGCGTTTTTGGTATTGGCCAGGTCAATGCTTTATTAGCCAAAGAGCTGATTGCCAATGCAGCTGGAGAGCGAGGGTACGCATCTACTACGATTTTCTGTCTCTTGACTGATTGACGTACTTTATCATCTAAAGGAATACATGCTACGAGTTCGAGGCTCACATTCAAGAAGCGCTCTGTGACCAAAGTCAACTTTGCAAATAATTCTCGGCCTTCGCGGTAGCTTCTGACCATATTTGCAACAATTTTGAATCGCTGAACTTGGTGCTCTCGGCTCAAAAGCTTGATCAGTGCATATGCATCTGTGATTGAGGTAGGCTCATCACAAACCACAACAACCACGTCTTGCGCCGCTCTTGAGAAGCTAATTACCATGTCTGAAATACCCGCAGCGGTATCAACCAACAAGATATCCATCTCATCTTCAAGCGAACCAAATGCACGAATCAACCCAGCGTGTTGAGCGTGTGAAAGTTCAGTCATGCTTTGTGTGCCAGATGTCGCTGGAATAATTCTAATTCCGTGCGGCCCTTCGACAATCGCATCCTTAAGTTCACATTCGCCAGCCAACACATGACCCAGGTTTCGTTTAGAACGAATGCCCAGCATGATGTCTACGTTAGCCAGCCCTAAGTCGGCATCCAGTACCATGACTTTCTTGCCTTGGCGAGCCATACAAATAGCCATACCTAACGTCACATTCGATTTACCGACGCCTCCCTTACCACCGGTTACAGCGATAACTTTTGTGAGTGAAGGCTTGGTTAAGCGACGGAGGCCGCTAGCTTGATCGTATATCATATTCTCATTCATATTTATCCGCCGCCTAGAGCCCTTCAGAATCGCTATTCCAGTAATGAGGTTCATTCTCTGTAGATTTTTCTAATAACTCATTGGCCTTAGCAATCATATACTTTGGCTGAGCTATGACGATATCTTCAGGAACTCGTTGACCATTTGCTATGTAAGCAACTGGTAATGCATTTTGTATTACCACACTGATGAACTCACCCAAGCTAAGGGATTCATCCAGCTTAGTCAGGATACATCCCGACAACGGGATTCTTCTAAAGTGTTCAATGGTTTCTTGTAGTACTTTGCGCTGTGCGGTTGCAGGCAACACAAGGTAACTATTGATAACGGAACCACTCTCTTGCATCAATGTGTCTAACTGCTCAGATAGGCGAACATCTCGTTGTCCCATGCCTGCAGTATCGACCAGAATCAGGCGACGATTACGTAACTGATATATTACATCGGCCAATTCACTAGAATCTTTAGCAACTCTTACAGGACAACCCATAATTCGACCATAAATCGATAACTGCTCATGTGCACCTATACGATATGTGTCCGTTGTCACTAGTGCGACGTTGTCGGCGCCATATTCCATGGCTGCGCGTGCTGCTAGCTTAGCAACCGTCGTTGTTTTACCTACGCCAGTCGGGCCCAATAAGGCCACAATACCACCGCGTTTTAAAATATCTTTTTGCGTTACCGAGATCTGGTCAGCAACCAGTGCTAACAAGGCCTTCCATGCACGTGCAGGCTTGGTATCTTCAGGGATGTAGCAAGCCATTTGATCGGCAAGTTCGGCAGATACACCCATACGCTCAAGGCGTTTGATAAGCATTGCTCTAAGCGGTTCACGACGCTCAACTTCTTGCCACATTAGCCCTGATACTTGATGCTCTAACAGACGACGAATTGAGGTCATCTCTTCACGCATCGTCTCCATTTCTGCATCTGAACCTTTCGATTGAGGGTTCTCACGACCACGATCATAACGGGTAGGATCCAAACGAGGTGCCGGACGCTCTACTCTGCGGTCTTCGGCAATCAATTTAGATAAGCCGGTTTCACGAGCAAATGCTGAATCGAGGCTCCCGTGAGATTGCTGATTACCGGAAGATTGTTGATTGCCAAGAGACGGCTGGTTGCCGAGAGACTGACGATTATTGTGTGGCTGATGATTACTATGTGGCTTATGACCCGTGCTGGATTGGCGATTTAGCAATGCTGACAACGAGTCTTCATTTTCTGCACGGTGTTGTGGGTCATCATCGGCACCATGACTGTATTGCTTTAGCATATTCGCAAAGCGTTTGGTCATTGAGCGTCCACCTTCAGCACTTGTCTGTAGGCTAACCTTGTCATCGTCTAATTGACGACGCCCTGCCGGTGCTGCGGGCGCGGCCATTTGCGTATATTGGCTTTGCGCAGGCTGCTGAGGTTTATTTAATCTCTGGCTCGCTGTCGACGGGCTAGATTCGCCATCAATAGCGGCAACAATTTCCACGCCACCTGCGACCTTTTTGTTAGACATGATCACCGCTTCTGAGCCAAGTTCTTCTTTAACTTGGAGCAGTGCGGTTCGCATATCTTTTGCAAAAAATCGTTTAATTTTCAATTCGATCGTCCGTTCTAATTAGGCGGCTTAATTACCAACAGCTTGTACTATACGTATCTGCTTTTCGTCCGGTATCTCTTGGTAAGATAACACTCTCAAGCTTGGGATCGTGTTCTTCACGAACTTAGCCAGAGTTGAACGTAATACACCAGAGGTCAGTAGCACTGCTGGCTCACCTTTCAGCTCTTGCTCTTGTGTGGCATGGCTGAGTGAGGTCTGTAAACGTTCGGCTAAACCAGGTTCAATACCAGCAGATTCTCCGCCGGATGCCTGCATGGTTTGATGCAAGATTTGTTCCAGCTCTGGGATCAAGGTTATCACGGGCAATTCTGGCTCTATACCATTGATTTCTTGAACAATTAGTCGTTTCAAAGAGATACGAACAGCCGCCGTAAGTATGTCAGGTTCTTGACTCTTACTTGAGTACTCCGACAAAGTTTGGACTATTGTTCGAATATCACGAATTGGAATGGCTTCATTCAATAGGTTCTGTAGCACTTTCACAACGACGCCAAGCTGTAATTGGTCCGGTACAAAGCCTTCTACCAGCTTAGGCGTTGAACGGCTAAGCATCTCAAGTAAGTTTTGTACTTCTTCGTGACCAATCAGTTGTGATGCGTTATTCGTTAGCTGTTGACTGAGGTGAGTGGCCAACACGGTTGATGAATCAACAACCGTGTAACCTAAGGCTTGCGCATGTTCACGCTGCTCTTCACGAATCCACACGGCTTCTAGACCAAAGGCAGGGTCAATCGTCGGCTCACCATCGATCATTCCATACACTTGGCCTGGGTTAATGGCTAATTCCATATCCGGCTTAATCTCAGCCTCACCAACCGCAACCCCCATTAAGGTGAGTCGGTAACTGTTTGGCGTCAATTCTAGGTTATCGCGGATGTGTACTGCTGGGATCAAGAAACCAAAATCTTGAGACAGCTTCTTACGCACCCCTTTAACGCGTTCAAGCAATTCGCCACCTTGGTCTCTGTCAACTAGAGGAATCAAGCGGTAGCCAACTTCTAAGCCAATAATATCAACAGGCTGAACATCATCCCACGAAAGTTCTTTCTGAGAACCCGTCTCCCCACTCGCTTCAACCGTAGCTGGAAGGTTGGGTTGTTCAGCTTTTTTCTTGTTCTTTTTATCAATGTAATAGGCACCGGCACCTGCAACGACAGCAAGGCTCAAGAACGAGAAATGAGGCATACCCGGCACAATACCCATTATGCCAAGGATAGCGGCGGTGATCATCAAGGATTTAGGATTGTCGAACAGTTGGAAGAAGAGCTGTTGCCCCATATCTTCATCAGTATTTTGACGCGTTACCATCATCGCAGCAGCGATAGAAAGTAATAACGATGGAATTTGAGCAACCAGACCATCACCGATAGTCAGTAGTGTATAGATTTCGATTGCTTCACCAAAACCAAGGTCGAACTGAACCATACCAATACTCAAGCCACCAATAATGTTGATGAACAAGATCAAGATACCGGCGATCGCATCACCTTTAACAAACTTAGATGCACCGTCCATTGAACCGTAGAAATCGGCTTCTTTGGTTACTTCAAAACGTCGAGTACGAGCCTGATCTTGGTCGATCAAACCTGCATTTAAGTCGGCATCGATTGCCATCTGCTTACCTGGTAAAGCATCAAGGGTAAAACGTGCACTTACTTCCGAGATACGACCCGCACCTTTGGTGACAACCATGAAGTTGATGATCATCAGGATCAAGAACACCACCAAACCAACCGCATAGTTACCACCGATAACCACGTTACCAAAGGCTTCAATAACGTTACCGGCAGCGTCACCACCCTCATGGCCATGGAGCAATACCACACGTGTCGAAGCAACGTTCAGGGCCAAGCGGAGCAGAGTCGCAATCAGGAGTACGGTCGGGAATGCAGCGAAGTCTAAAGGCCGACGGGTATAAACCGAAACCAATAGCACAACCATAGACAGTGCAATGTTGAAGGTGAAGAACATATCCAACAAGAAAGCTGGAATGGGCAACACCACCATAGCTAGCGTTGCAAGCACCATAACAGGCGCGCCAATCGCAGGCATGGCACGGTTAGGAATTTTAGGTAGCTTGTCCGCAAAAGGCAGGGTGAATTTCATAAATCTAGGCAGTTTCGCTATGTTGTAGCTATCTCACTAAGCAGATTGAGGCCTAGGTCTAAGCTATGTTGCTATGGGCTAATATGTTCGGAATTGATATAGCAAACACTGTACCAACATCTCACGTCAAATTATCGCCATCACCTCGGAAACAAGAGGGGTAGCTAAGTTGCTATTATCAGGGTTCATCAAGCTGAGCTCAAGCAATTGATCTAATGTCGTAAATCAGGTGGGATCGGCATATTAGAATCTTGCAGTTTTGGCCTCTCTCCACCTTTTTTTCGGTATTGCTTAAGCTGGAAAACATATGCAAGCACTTGTGCAACTGCTGCAAACAGACCGTCAGGAATTTGTTGTTCTAGCTCTGTGGTGTGATAAAGCGCCCTAGCCAATGGCGGTGCTGGAATAATATAGATGTCATTTTCTCGTGCGATTTCACGGATCTTCATCGCCATGTGATCGACACCTTTAGCAACCACAATTGGTGCCTTATCTTGATTCTGCTTATAGCGAAGCGCCACTGAAAAGTGCTCAGGGTTGGTCACAATCACATCCGCTTGAGGAACGTCAGCCATCATTCGACGTTGAGCGGCTTCTCGTTGCAGCATACGAATACGACCTTTCACTTCGGGCTTACCCTCAGTGTCTTTGAATTCGTCTTTAACTTCTTGCTTGGTCATCTTCAGCTGATCGGCGTGTTGCCAAATCTGGAATGGGATATCAATGGCGACCACGATGAGTAGAGAACAACTGATCAATAGGATAAAGTTGAGCAAAATATCTAAGGCATGGAATATATTCTGTGGGTACACATCCATACTCAACTGCATCAAGTCATGTTGAGAAGCTTGAATCAGATAAATGGCCATGCCCGATACCAAAGCCACTTTCAAGATAGATTTCAGCAGTTCAACCCAGCTTTGTAAGCCAAACATACGCTTGATACCACTCAAAGGATTGAGTTTAGATGCCTTTGGCATAGCGGCTTGCATTGAGAAATTGACCCCACCAACACCCGCAGCGCCAATCACAGCAGCAACGAACAAAGTGATGAGAATCAAGAACAGTGGGAACAACAAGTTTACTAATGCGCCACCCGCTATTTCCAGTAGCTTGTTAGTATCAAAAATCTCGTCACGACTGAGTGAAAACAGGCGTTGCATGGCCTCAAACAAAGCCTTCGCCATCGATTCGCCAAACCACATTAAAGAAATCGCACCGACTATCAATACCGATGCTGACGCCAGCTCTTTTGACCTTGCAACCTGCCCTTTCTCTTTGGCCTGTTGCAAGCGTTTGGGCGTGGCGTCTTCTGTGCGTTCTTGACCGTCTGACTCTGCCATTTCAGTCTCCTAGCAATCTAACCGGATTAGACGACATATCTGTTGCTCGCCTTGTATCCAAAATAGCTCATAGTGGCTAAACAAGCCGCCAAGGATGTACCAACAAAGTAACAGACCCACGAGTAGCGCAAATGCAAAACCCAAAGAAAATATGTTTAGCTGAGGTGCCGCACGTGTCATTACACCAAATGAAAGGTTAATCGTCAGCAGCGCAATAATACCCGATAACGACATCGCTAATGCTGTTTTGAACATGATGCCAAGCCACAATGCCAGCTCTCTGAAATCGACGGCGGTTAAAGACCCACTGCCAATCGGCAAGGTTTTAAAACTAAACACCACCAGTTGCAACATTTTCAAGTGACCATCGGTCGCCAAGAAAAACATGGTCGCCAACAGCATGAACAGTTGGCCAAGTACTGGCGTATTTTGACCGTTCGCAGGATCGACCATAGAGGCAAAACCCAAACTCGATTGCATACCTAAAATCTGACCGAGCATAACAAAAGTTTGAATCAAAAACTGAGTAACAAACCCCATGGCGACACCAATCACGATTTGTTCAAATACCGTCAAGAATCCTTGGAAGGACAGCAGCTCAATCTCTTTAGGAACTGCTGGGATTGCGGGCATCACAGCAAAGGTGATCGCCAAACCTAAATACAGACGGATACGCGGCGACACAAAGCGTGCCCCTGTTACCGTCATCACCATCAGCATGGCTGAGATGCGAGTGTATGGCCAAAAATAATTGGCTAACCACTCTAGTACAAGGCTCGTTGGGTATTCCATATTGGTTTAATACAGAACTTGCGGCAAGCGTTCGATGAGTTCGAAAAAAAACTCCATCATCATCTGAGTCATCCAGTGAGCAAACATCATTAACGCCAATAACGTCACGATCAAACGCGGTAGGAAACTCAATGTTTGTTCGTTGATAGACGTCGCAGCTTGGAAAACCGCTACGACTAAACCAATCAATAGGCTAGGAATAATAATGGCACATACCATTATCAGTACCATCCAAAGTGCATCTCGGAACAACTCTACGAATATTTCAGGATTCATTATTCCCCCAGCTACAAGGCAAAACTGCCGGCGAGAGTGGAGAGTATCAAGTTCCAACCATCAACAAGAACGAACAGCATCAACTTAAATGGTAACGATACAATCATCGGTGACAACATCATCATACCCATAGCCATCAATACCGAGGCGACCACCAAGTCGATGATTAAGAAAGGTAAGAACAGCATAAAGCCGATTTGGAAAGCCGTTTTCAACTCCGACGTGATAAACGCTGGAATCAGAACCGCCATGGAAACATCTTCAGGGTTAGTCACTTCCGCACCTGAGATCTCAACAAAGGTTTCTAGATCTTTGATTCGGGTTTGTTTGAGCATGAAAGACTTGATCGGGCCTTGGGCAACGTCGAACGCCTGTCGTGCCGATATTTGTTCATTGAGATAAGGCTGAACCGCTTGTTCATTCACTTGATTGATCACTGGTGACATGATGAAAAAGGTCAAAAATATCGCGATACCAATAATCACTTGATTTGAAGGCGTTTGTTGGAGACCCATTGCCTGACGCAAAATCGACATCACCACCACAATACGGGTGAACGACGTCATCAAAATTACCATTGCCGGCAAGAAGCCAAGCATGGTCATTAGAGCCAATATCTGTAAATTGATCGAGTAGTCTTCACCGCCATTGGCGTTGGTTGTCATGGTAAAGGCAGGAATGCCACCACCATTGCCCGTTAAACTACCAGTGGTCATGGTTTGCGATTTAGCTTGATCTTGTTCCATCGTGCTGATGGTAACCGACTCTGAGCCTGCTGCATTCGCTGGAATGACAGTGCCATCTTCAGCCTGTGCAAATACCGATACACTGAACACTAAAGAACAGAGGAGGATGAGCTGAACCAACAACGCTTTTACCGCTCGAAAAGATCCGATTTGGCAAAGGTAAGATGAGGTGAAAAGTCCGTTACTTGTTTGCATCTTTTTTAATTAGCTGGGAAAGCTGACTTGAAAATGTACTTTTTTCCAGCATCTCCTGAGTAAGAGGTTTATCGAGCTTAGAGATCAGCTGAATCGACTGTGTGGTAATGCCTACTAAGAACTGTTCATCACCTGCTTGCACAATCGCAATGCGTTCTTTAGTACCAACAGGAATTTGCCTAACAATAGCCAAACCTTGTTGATTCGACATCGCAGGCACTTGCATTCGCTTGAGTAACCAAGCAATAAATAAGATGAAGGCGATAACGAAAATTAGCGACCCAAAAGTGGTCGCTAAATCAAGAGAAGGAGGCGCGGCAAAAGCAATAGAAGGCGTAGACAACAGCCCTATTCCCAATGTTCCGCGAGACGAACCCACCAATCTTTTTGGCGAAAAGCGCATTAACGTAGCTTCTTAATTCGTTCTGTTTGGCTAATTACGTCAGTCAGACGAATACCAAATTTGTCGTTCACCACAACCACCTCTCCGTGAGCAATCAGAGTACCGTTAACCATCACATCTAGTGACTCACCAGCAATTCTATCGAGCTCTACTACCGAACCTTGGTTCAATTGAAGTAAGTTACGGATACTGATCTGAGAACGGCCAACTTCCATCGAGATAGTCACTGGGATATCCATGATGGTATCCAGTTTACGACGCTCATCTTCAGAAATCGGAGATGATGAATCGGTTAGCTCATCAAGTGGTGCCGCAAGCACATCATCAACATCAATTGACGGTGCTAAAGGGTCTTCACCAAGTGCTGCAGCCCATTCGTCTGCTAGCTTTTGATCTTCACTAGGTTCCATTACCAATTCCTATACTTTTATCTATTTTGCTATTCGTCATCATCGCTGTTTTCGAGCTCAGACATTAGGTCTTTGCCTAGAAAAGCGAGATCAGTTTTGACCACATGCGGTCTTTGAATTTTTTCCGAAATCTGTACCGCGAGCTTCTCACCAGAACGCCCCATTTTCACACGATAAGTCGGCAGTTCTTCGACAAACATCGTCGCGTGTTCAGGCATATTCATGGGAATGACATCCCCTGGGCGCAATTCCATCAAATCACGCAGGGAAATATCTTGCTCTAACAAGTTCACGCGAAAATTGACTGGCACATCCATGATTTCATCACGCAGCGCGGTGCTCCAACGAACGTCGGTTTCCATTTTGTCTGATTGAACACCGGCATCAAGCAATTCACGAATCGGCTCAACCATGGAATAAGGCATCACGACGTGGAAATCACCACCACCGCCATCCACTTCAATGTGGAATGAACTCACAACAATCACTTCGGTTGGGCTCACAATGTTCGCCATGCTTGGGTTCACTTCAGAATCCAAGTATTCAAACTCAACCCCCATCACTGGAGACCAAGCTTCTTTGTAATCTTCAAAAACAATTTTCAGCAGTAACTGAATAATTCGTCTTTCTGTTGGCGTGAATTCACGACCTTCAATCTTGGCGTGGAAACGGCCGTCACCACCGAAAAAGTTTTCTACAAGAATAAATACAAGGCGTGCTTCCATAGTGATCAGCGCCGTACCTTTCAACGGGCGGAAACGAACCATGTTTAAACTGGTGGGTACATACAATGTGTTTTGGTACTCACCAAACTTCATCATTTGTACGCCATTGATCGACACTTCAGCCGTTTTACGTAACATATTGAACAAACTGATCCGCATATGACGTGCGAAGCGCTCGTTAATAAGTTCAAGGGTCGGCATTCGACCACGGACGATTCGATCTTGAGATGAGAAGTCGAAATTGACCGCACTGTCATTCTCGGTTTCTAAGACATCTTCAACTTCTTCAACATCATCAACGCCATGTAATAGCGCATCAATTTCGTCTTGGCTTAATAAATCGGTCACAAATTACCTATTGAATTACGAAGTCAGTGAATAACACTTTTTCAATCACAGGCTGGCCAACAGCTTGAGCCAGACTTGCTTTAATATCTTCAGTTGCCTTGTCACGCAGTTCAATTCGCCCAGTAGGTGAGCGTAATTGATCAACCGTTGCCGAAGCGAACGTGGCCAGTAGCGTACTTTCTACGAGTGGAGAGTGGTAACGTGCGAGGTCTTCATTCTTACTGCCACGTACCATCAGCTGTGCTTTTATCTGAACTAGGCGATCTTTTTTATCCCCCGTCACATTAAACAAGAAAGGCTGAGGAATATTAACATACATGACAGGCTCTGCTGCGACCACTGCGGTGGCTGGCTGAGACTGAGATTCAGAGGCACTATCATCGGAGCCTAAGAAAAAGAACAGCGCACCACCTATGCCAAGCAGCAAAACGACTACCGCTATAATGATGATAAGGAGCTTGCTCTTCCCTTTAGGTGCATCTTGTTCTTCTGCCATACTTTACTCTAACTTCCTGTTCTTTCGATTAACTGACGGTTCTTTCTATTAACTAACAGTACTTTCTATTAACTGATGGTTCTTTCTATCAACCAAGTGTTCTTAGCCTGATATTAGGCATAATAACTAATTCCATCACGCTTTGATGCGACATTCAATTCAAGATTGCTGCCACTATCAAGGTTTTCATCACCTTGGCCATCATTTGTGCGGTTAGTGCCGGATTGTTGCTCACCATTGTTGTATCTATCCTGTCCCTGACCAGAGCTCTGTTGCTGAACTGACGAATCGGCTAGTTGTAGGCCTTGTTGAGCAAGCATCTCCCTCAAGCGAGGTAAGGTTTGTTCAATCACCTCTCTTGCCTGCTGATTACTAACCGTAAAGTGCACGTTCGCCACATCATTATTCATGGTCATTCGGATTTTCATCTGACCCAATTCTGGTGGGTCGAGACGAATGTCCAAGTTCTTGAGGTTCTTAGACATCATCATTTGGACTTTTTCCGCGACCTGCTCATTGGCTAGCTCTTTGGTGAGCTGTAAAGGCGCTTGTTGAGCAGCTTGAATTTCAGCTCGTGTAGGTGCTGAACCAACCGTTGCTGTACCTTGTGCTCCAGCCGCAGAAGCGATCTGCTGAGCAAAGGTCGAGTCTTTAGAATCTTCTTTAGCACCCGCTTTACCCAAACCAGACAATGCAGCGGCACCAGCGCCCGCTTTAAGAAGCGCATCAGTCGAGCCTACTTTTGTGGCAGCTGGCGTTGCATTCATCGCTAGGCTTTGTGCCGTTAGGCTAGGATCTAAGGCCGCTTGCTGCTGCATTGGAGCTGCATTCCCTTGTTGTAATTGCTGAACTGCTGCCTGTTGAGCCGCATGCGCATTATTGGCGTGCAGCATTGCCGCCTTATCCGTAAGAGCATTATTTGTTGATTGAGAAGCGGCCTGCGCTGATACTTGTTGTGCAGCCGTCGCTACTGCAGCTGTTGATGCCACCGCGGCTAAGGCTTTGGCTTCATTTGAATCATTGTTGTCCCAATCAATAGCGGCGGGTTCACCGGGTGTGCTGTTCACGTTCGGAGCTTGGCTTAGTAAAGCCGTTGCTTGCTGTTGAACATTGGTTAGCTGTTGATTCAATACTTCTAAGTTAGAGGTTGCTTGAGCCAGCGCAGCTTGCTCATCGACCGTCAACTTAGCGCCACTTTGTTGCTTTTGAACCAGACCATCGACAACAGACTGTTCTGATTCGATTTGTCCATTCAATTGGTTTAACGCTTTGGTATGGGCATCAACCTGTTTTGCGAGTTCCATATCTGCTGCTGAGAATGCTTGACTCTGATCGGCAGCAACCGCACTGGCCGCGTTCTTTTGGCGCAACTCTCGGCTCATACTCGCTTCAATTTGTTCTGGGGTGACGCCTTTATCCATCAACTGTCGAATTTCATCATCAGTCAACTGTGAAACACCCTTACCTCCGGTAAGCACGGCAATTTCAGAATCGACCTCAAGACCGTTTTCTTGATTTGTTGCATTGGTTTGTTGTGCCGGTTTACCCACGGTGTCGGTCGCAAGAACGCCCACAGCAGTGGCACCTACAATCTTGCCTTGAGCTTCATCAGCCTTCACTTGCTGAGGCAAGCCTTTGCCGTTGTCAGGTTGATTCAGTGTTTTGTTTGCCTCGTCCAACTGACCAAGCAATTTATTGCCTTCACTCATCGCAGCACTAGCTTGAGATGCCCCCTGAGCATTCAGCTCTGCGGATTGTGTATCAGAATCACCTTTGGGCTGAGCCGCAGCCAAGGTATCGTCATCAGACGGTTTCGACGAGGCTTTATCGCTCGACTGTGAATTTAGTTCAGACGTCTGTTCAGTAGCTGCGTTGCTAGTAGCCGTATTTTCAGCATCCGTCGCTGCTTTAGCCTGCTTGGTTTGAGCTTCGCTAGCCTCATCAGCGATCTTAGACTCAGTTGAATCACCTTTAGTCTTTTCAGCCGATACTTCGTCTTCCGAAGAGGTCTGTTTTTCATCTGATTTTGGGGTGCCATCAGTGTCTTTTACTGCCACTTTGCTGTCACTTTCTTCAAAGCCTAGCGCTTCTTTAAAAGACTCTAAGAAACCTTTAGAGTCGCCGGTCTCTTCTACCTTGGAAGAGGCAGAACCGGTGTCCAACAACGATGACGTTTTGTTGGTCGCTGAATTTGAGGAAAGGCTAACATTCATATATACAAGCTCTATCTACTAGCTTTGCTGCCATAAATCGGACAACAAAAAGAAAGTCGGGTGCTTTTCATGCCTTTGCTGGGCATAACGCGCAATTTTATATAAAACGGAGCAAGAAACATGCCTATTAGTTCTGTTTTCACAATCTGAACGGCAACACCTTCGTCATTCAGGGCTTAGGATCACATCTTCTTTCGGCCATACATCAGCGTCGAGAACTCATCCATTTGCTTTTGTTCTCTTTGATCTTGCAGCTTTGCCTTCTCTTTCTGTTTTTTCTCCATCAACCACTCGTACGATTTACGCTTTTTACGTAGCTCCATCCAGTAGTTTTGGCAGTTGTCGACTTGGTTTTTAAAATGGTGCTCCGCTTCTCTCTGTTTAGATAATGTTTCATCTAGTTGAGTTAAGAAACGATTCAAGTGACCATACTGACTCGCTGTGAGTCCAGCTTTTCCGCGGTCAATAAGTTGCTGACAGTAATCAAGTCGGTACTTTTCAATCTGAGCGACCTGTTCATAGTAACCTTGAAGCTCTGAATTCGCTTTGTTGAGCGCTAGTACGGCTTGGTTCTCTTGATCCTTGGCTTGATCGAGCAAAAATTCTAATGCGTTATCCATGACTAACCTTATTCACTCGTTAGCCACCCAATACATGTTTCAACATGTTGACACACATGTCATAGGGAACCGTTTCTTTCATTTTTTGCTGTAAGTACTCGTCCAACCTCGGTTTCAAGGTGAAGGCACTATCAATGGCAGGGTCAGTCCCCGGTTTGTAAGCACCAATCGATACCAAATCTTGGTTTTTACGACAGATAGAGAGTACTTGGCGCACCGCTTTCGACATCAATACATGTTCTTCGGTGGTGATTTGCGGCATAACACGACTGACGGATTTCTCGACATCAATCGCAGGATAATGTCCGGCATCGGCCATCTCACGCGATAAAACAATGTGACCATCAAGAATCGCTCGTGACGCATCGGCAATGGGGTCTTGTAAGTCATCACCTTCAGTTAAAACGGTAAAGAAAGCCGTGATAGAGCCTTGTTCATCGTTGCCGTTACCCGCACGTTCCACCAGCGCAGGAAGCTTGGCGAATACTGATGGCGGATAACCTTTAGTTGCTGGCGGCTCACCCACAGACAGAGCAATTTCACGCTGAGCCTGAGCAAAACGGGTCAATGAATCCATTAATAAAAGAACATCTAAACCTTGGTCGCGGAAGTACTCAGCGACAGCCAGTGCAGTTTGGCAACCTTTCAATCGCATCAGTGGCGATGAATCCGCAGGAGCAGCGACCACCACAGATCGTTTGCGTCCATCTTCGCCAAGAATCTCTTCAATAAATTCTTTAACTTCTCGTCCACGCTCACCGATTAGACCCACCACCACCACTTGCGCGGTTGTGCCTCGAGTCATCATCCCGAGCGTGACCGACTTACCGACACCGGAACCAGCAAACAGACCAATACGCTGACCTTTACCTACCGTCAGCAAACCGTTTATGGCCTTCAAGCCGACATCAAGCGGTTCAGAAATCGGTTTTCGAGCTAAAGGGTTGATTGGCTCAGCATTAAATGAAGCGCGTTGTTCGGTATAGATGGGACCTAGCCCATCAAGTGGATTACCCACACCGTCTATCACTCGGCCAAGCAATTCCATTCCGACAGGAATGCCGCTTTCAGTGGTCACGGGGGTCACACGAGCGCCAGGTAGTATCCCAGTGATTTGTTCACTCGGCATCAAAAATAAGTTATCGCCAGAGAAGCCGACGACTTCGGCTTCCATCTGACCAGACATGGTTTCTACTAAACACAGGCTGCCGATGGGTGCTTTACAACCGGTCGCTTCGAGCGTTAAGCCAACAACGCGTACTAACTTACCAGAGGCAATTGGTCGCGATTTTAGCCCTTCGACTTTGTATTGGCTAAGACGATTTGCTAATTCAAGCATTACTCATGACCCTGATGACGGTTTGCGCCACAGAAGTTTTGAATGACATTTTTCACACGGTCTTCCATACGGTAGTTAACGCTCGATTCACCCGCTTCGATTTGTACGTCACCACGGTTGAGTGCCGGCTCTGCAACTAACGTCCAATTGCGGCAATCCAATTCAGTTTCTCCATACGCAGAACGAATAATCGCGACGTCTTCGGGATTAAGCTTCAATGTGATCGCATGACCTGAGATCGGCAACGATTCAACCGACTCTTTGACGGTATCTAATATGATTTGTGGGTTGGTTTGCACTTCAACATGAACCACTTCTTTGACCATGGTCAGTACCATGTCCACCAATTGCTTCTCTACCTGAGCGTTCATCAGCTCTAACGGTTGAGCAAACTGGTTGGCTAGCCCCATAAAGATGGCAACTTGCTGCTGAATGTACTCTTGACCAGCAGTCACGCCTTCAAGCTTGCCGGCTTGGTTGCCTTCTTCGTGGCCTGCAGCAAACCCTTCTTCTTTACCTTTTTCGTAACCCTGTTTAAAGCCAGCTTCTTGGCCTTGATGAAGCCCTTCCTGATAAGCACCTTGCTTAATCAGTTCGATTTGCTCTTCAGTCAGAACAAGCTCTTCGTCTTCAATGGCTTCTTCAACCGTCGGCATCCAACTAGGATCGTAATTAAAGGCCGTTTCTTTGGCTTGTTTATTCACATCAGAGGTGTAGTCAGGCAACCCCCATTTCTGAGGTTGGGCAACCGTATTATCTTCTTCAGGGCGAAGGAAGCCGCGTTTTCTATCACCTGACATATCAGTACCTACCTATGAATGCGTCCAGCTGCATTGTAAATTCAAGCCGTTGAACGGAGTTAATCTTGGGTTCGAGATTGGATAAAGAAAAGCCCCAACAGTGTGGGGCTCTTGAGGTTTCTGTATTAAAGGAACTCGTCGGCGCCACCAGACAGCATAATCTCGCCACTGTCTGCCATCTTCCTCGCAATACCCAATATCTCTTTTTGAGCCGCTTCCACGTCGGAGACTTTTACTGGCGGCATCGCCTCAATGTCGTCTCTCATCATATCGGCAGCACGTTTAGACATGTTCTTGAAGATCTTCTCACGTAGACCGTCATCAGCACCTTTAAGCGCTTTCTGTAGAACGTCTTGTGGAACATCACGCAGCAGTCGTTGAACACCTTGGTCATCAACTTCAATAAGGTTTTCAAAGACAAACATAAGATCTTGAATCTGCGTTGCCATATCTTCGTCTTGATCTCGGATTTGATCCATCAAGACGCCTTCCACATTATTGTCCATGTAGTTCATGATCTCAGCCGCGGCTTTCAGGCCACCAATTTTGGCAGCTTGAGCACCCGCTTGACCCGCAAACTGCTTCTCCATGATTTCATTCAATTCAGCAAGAGCCGAAGGTTGAACTTCTTCAAGGTTAGCAATACGCATCATCAGATCCAGACGAACTCTTTCTGGGAATTGAGACAGAATCTCAGCCGACTGATCAGAATCGAGGTACGACAACACAATGGTTTGAATCTGAGGGTGCTCGTTGATGATGATACTCGCCACCTGACGAGGATCCATCCACTTCAGTGAGTCCAAACCTTTCGAGCCAGTACCAAGAAGAATTTGGTCAACAAGGTTATTCGCCTTGTCTTCACCCAAGGCAGCGACCAGCGCATTACGCATGAAGTCTTCACTGCCCATACCAATGTTGGTGTACTTCTGAATATCATCTAAGAAAGCACGATGAACCGCTCCCACTTTTTCTTGGGATAGATCAGTCGCTCGCGCCATTGCACTACCCACACGCTGAACCTGCTTTGGCTCTAGGTGACGAATAATACCAGCAGCATCTTCTTCATTTAAACTTAGTAACAAGATCGCAGCACGTTCGTCGCCTGAGATAGAATCGATATCCACGCTAGAGACATCAAGCACTTCACCGCCTTCCGTTTGTTGTGGAACTATTTCGTTAGCCATCTACCATCCAATTCTTAACTACTTGAGCTGCTAGCTCTGGTTCATTCGCTACAAGTGCACGTACTGCTTTCAGCACGTCTTCGTCTTTATGAAGGTTTGGTAAGTCGATGCTTGAACCAAATTCAAACAACTCGCCACCTTCAATATCACCACCAATTAAGCTGGTTTCGCCGTCGGCACCAATTGGCATACCATCAGGGCCGTACATTTGGTCGTCGTCGTCAGCTGCTGGGTTAAGCAGTTTCTTCATTGCAGGGCGAACAAGTACCAATACCACGACAATAATAACCAACGCGCTCGCAAACCAGCGTACCCAATCATTGAAGTTTGTATGCTCCCAAATTGGCACATCAGCGACAACATCCGTCACTTGTGGTGCGAACTGCATGCTTAACACATTGAGTAAATCGCCACGATTTTCATCAAAACCGACAGTACCAATCAGTACCTGACGAATCGCATTAATTTCGCTGGCAGGGATTGGCGTATGAACCACTTCGCCCGTATCAGGGTTCAGTGATTGACGGTCTTTGATCGCTACCGATACCGTCTGACGGTTAACCGTGCCGCTCTGTTTACGTTCATGGCTGATGGTTGTGTCTAGCTCAAAGTTTCGGGTCGCTTCTTTGTGAACCGAGCCTTGCCCCGTCATCGCACCGTCTTTCATCTGAGCAACATCTTGGGGAATTGAAGCATCTGCAGGAGGCTGGTTACTCAAAGCACCAGGAATACCAGCCACAGTGTTGCCGTTGTTGTAATCTTCTAACGTGTATTCACTTCGAGTCGCTGGCGTATTCGGATCAAAACGTTTTCTCGTTTGTTCCACTGCACTAAAATCAAGCTGAATATCAACCTGAGCGGTATAGTTACCAAACCCAAGAATAGGAATTAGGATAGAGTCAATTTTTTCACGCAGCGCTTGCTCTTGATTGCGCTCTAGCTCATGTTCTTTACGACGCGCAGCTGACATCGGGTCTTGAGAACCTGAGTTCAACAGTCGGCCATGCTGATCGGTCACCGTGATACGTGAGGTTTTCATTCCCGGAACGGCACTTGCCACCATGTCGACAACAGAATCAACTTCTTGCTGCTTGAGGTTACTGCCCGTTTTCAGAGTCAGAAATACGGAAGCTGAGGCTTCTTGATTGTGACGAACAAAGACACTCTGCTTTGGCAAGGCTAATAAAACCTGAGCTTTACGTACCTGTTTCATCTGCTCAATGGCTTTCGCAAGCTGTCTTTCACGACTTAACTTAAGGCGCTCTTGCTCTAAACGTTGTGATACACCAAAACCCATGTCTTGCATGAGGATGTCATCACCGGCGTTTCGCTCTTGATTCAAACCCGCTCGTACCATATTAAGCTTTAATGAGTTGTACTCACTAGCCGGTACCGAGATAGTGTTACCTTCAAGAGTGTATTCGATCTTTTGTAGATCCAAGTAATCAAGAACGGGAATCAACTCTTCTGTTTCATAAGCCCCTAATGGACGCATTTCTGGCTCTTTCACCCAGAAAAACAGCATCACAATCAGCGCTACACAGATAGAAATAGATAGGACTAAGACGACCTGACGAAGTAAATCGAGATCACCGACGGCCATATCGAACTTAGAGGAACTGCGTTCACCTAGATCGGGATTTTGCCCTTCCCCATCAAGCTCCGAACCTGCAATGAGTGCATGGTCATTGCTATCGCTTACGGTTAAATCTGTTGTTTGACTATTATCTGCCACTATTTAATTACCCAACTTATACCGGCATATTCATCAGCTCTTTGTACGATTCGACCAATCTATTTCTAATTTGGATCGTCGCCTCAAAAGCCACACTAGATTTATTACGAGCAATCATCACGTCCGATAGAGACACGCTTTGGTCGCCACTATCAAAACGAGCTTGAAGATCACCTGAGGTTTTTTGTAATGAGTTCACGTTATTAATGGCCTGCGTCAGCATGTTGCCAAAATCTGCACCGACCGCTTGCCCCGTTGCAGCAGGACGCGCGCTAGCAGCTTCAACCATCATTGCCTGCATTTCGCCTTGTAAACCATCTATTCTCATCTACTACCTCAGGAGTCAAAATTATGACTATCTATTTAGCTGTATTATTGACAGAGCAATTAGCGTGCCACACATTAAATTGACTAGATATCGTATTACACTAGTCAGAAAGCTGACACTACTAATCTATCCTCAGTTTGGGATATCTATTCCAGCATCGCGCATTTTCGCCAACTTATAACGCAATGTGCGAGGGCTAATGCCCAACTTTTCTGCCATTTCTTTACGTCGGCCATTACAAGCGATCAGCGTCTCAAGAATAATTGCATACTCTTGATCTCGAAGCTCATTTCCAAGCCCTTCGCTGGCAGCCACGACTTTACCAATAGGGTTCGCTTCAGCAATCGGCTTGATATCTGGCGCTGCAACACTATTGCCTTCAACAATTTGCTGTAGACCACTTGCGTCTTGCCAATCGACACCTTCAAGCAAGATGTGCTCACCTGAAATATTTTCTTGCTCACTCAGAATTAGAGCGCGCTGCACGACATTATCCAGTTCACGCACATTACCCGGCCACGGATAATTGACGAGCTTACTAATGGCTTGCTCGGACAGAACAGGAACGGGCATACCAAGCTTGGTGCAATGGCGCTCAACCAAGTGCTTCGCAAGCGGCTCAATATCGCCTTTACGTTCACACAGTGCTGGCCAAGTAATTGGAAATACATTCAGGCGGTAGTATAAATCCTCACGGAAATTCCCTTCAGAAACATACTGCTTTAGGTCGCGGTTACTGGTTGCCAGAACACGAACATCCAGTTTGATACTCTTGCGGCTACCAAGACGTTCAACTTCGCGCTCTTGCAACACGCGCAGTAGTTTCGCTTGTAGGCTAAGATCCATTTCACTGATCTCATCCAACAAAATAGTACCGCCTTGAGCTTGCTCAAATTTACCAGGACAAGCTTGAATAGCACCAGTAAATGCGCCTTTATCGTAGCCAAACAGTGTTGCTTCCAACATATTATCTGGAATCGCGGCACAGTTAATCGCAACAAACGGACCGTCTTTACGGCTCGAAGCGTTGTGAATATAGCGAGACATGACCTCTTTACCAGAACCACTTGGCCCCAACACCATGACGTTAGCATCGGTTTTAGCCACCTTGTCAGCCAACATCATTAACTTGATGCTTTTCTCATCGGCAACGATGGCATCGCCATTATCATCCGATTTTACCGGAGCATAACGGCTCACCATATTGAGCAGTACTTCAGGCGCAAATGGCTTTGCCATATAGTCTATAGCGCCCTCTTTCATTGCGGCAACGGCGTCTTCAATGTTGGCATACGCTGTCATCAACAATACTGGTAGATTTGGCCAATGCTGCTTGATATTTCTTAGCAGTGCTAAGCCGCCCATACCTGCCATCTGCACATCAGAGACAACAATATCAACGGAGTTCGATTTCAATTTTACCAGAGCATCTTCCGCACAATCCGCTTCCAGCCATTCATAGCCAGCAAGCGCGAGAGTGTCGACAAGGGCTTCGCGTAGACCTTCATCATCTTCGACGATTAACACTTTGCTTTGAGCCATAGGATTCTCCAGTGTAAATTCAGTTAAAACTTATTAGTCTTCAGAAGAAGCGCTTCTTTCCAGCGGTAGACACATAGTAAAGCATGCGCCGTCCCCTTCTTCTGATATCAATTCCAGTCGGCCTTCATGTGCTCGACAGACCATTTGTACAACGGCTAAACCTAGACCTGTACCTTGCGAACGAGTGGTAAAGAAGGGTTCCATAATTTTACCTTGAAGCTCTTTCGGTACGCCGGGGCCACTGTCTTGCACTGATATCTTAAGCTCGCCGTTTACGGGCCTAAAAAAAACATCAATCTGCGATTCTTTACCCGCAATTTGCACTGCGTTCAAAACTAGGTTGCTCAGAGCAGAAGCTATAGCATTAGCATTGCCAAACATCTGAGTTTCTTCGCCTTCCACTTCCTGGCAATAATCAATCTGGTTCGATTTTAATGCCGCTTCCACCATTGGGTGAAATTCAGTGATCAGTTCAGCAACGGTAAATGGCTTCACAACCTTGTTGTCGCCACCTTTAGCAAACAACAGCATGTCATTCACTTGCTTCTCTAAGTCATGGAGCCTATCCATAAGCTTAGATTGAAAGCGCGTTTTTGTTGCTGGCGGCAGGTTCGGCGCGGCAAGGTTGGATGCATACAACATCGCACTAGAAAGTGGCGTACGAACCTGGTGTGCCAACGAGGCTACCATTCTGCCTAACGACGACAAGCGCTGAAGATCACTCACGCGAGACTGTAGAAGACGAGTTTCTGTCAGGTCGGTAAT
The DNA here is from genome assembly GCF_057785895.1 of Vibrio sp. QJM3NY_39. Taxonomy (NCBI): domain Bacteria; kingdom Pseudomonadati; phylum Pseudomonadota; class Gammaproteobacteria; order Vibrionales; family Vibrionaceae; genus Vibrio; species Vibrio sp. QJM3NY_39. The sequence goes on from NZ_CM173505.1 coordinate 2,689,270, forward strand.
CAAGATAAGTTGACCCGTGGTAGAAGCTGAAATAGCCAAACGAACCTTACGCCCATTCTTCAGTGAGATCTCATGTCCATCATCGTCTTTTGGATCAAAGGCACTTTGAATAACCGAAAACCACTTCTCGCCCACCAGTTCCACACCTAAAATTCGGTGCGCTTCTGGGTTCGCTTCCCTTACTTCACCATGAGTATCTAACAAGATGACACCTGCTGGCATCACATCAAGCACTTGCTTATAGCGCTCAACCTGCTGTTCAACTGAATCTAGGTGTGACTGATTTTCTGATTCGTTAGATCCGTGCATGTCAAAAATTTGCCTCAAATACTAAAACAGCCTGACACGTAAAACACGCGTCAGGCTATTTGCTATATTTATCACATAGTTAAGCAAGCAACAACTCGACTATGCCCTCTCTATTCTCTCAACCAAAACGATGCTTTAACTCAACACCCGTCTTAATTTGATATCGCTGAACACGGATCTGAGCTCTATCGCTGTAGATTATACTTACGCATTTTTTCAACCAGAGTGGTTCTGCGCATTCCAAGCATGTCTGCAGCACGGGCAACAATGCCACCCTGCGCTTCCAAGGCTTGGTTAATCATGTTCACTTCCATATCCGCCAACAGCTCTTTCAAATTAACACCTTCTGGTGGTAACTCTTGAGGCGCATTCGCGTTATCGGCAAGATCATCTTGCTGGTCAAAGCTGAAATTTTCTGAGAACAAATCAGAAAGTGCATCACGTTCTTGCTCTTCTTCCGACACAAAGCGATTAAATTCAGGCTGGAACTCAGGGATATCACTGTATCTATATTTAGTGGGTAGATGATTCACATCAACCAAGCTATTCGGATACAGGATAACCATTCGCTCAACGAGGTTCGCTAGCTCACGAACGTTACCTGGCCAGTAGTGCTCCATCAAAGAATTGATAGCACGTGCCGTGAAGCAGATAGGCATACTGCCTTCCGCTTCCATTCGAGTCATTAGCTCTTGAAGCAACAGTGGAATGTCTTCTTTACGATCTTGAAGCGCCGGCATTTCAATTGGGAACACATTCAAGCGGTAATAAAGGTCTTCACGGAACGAGTCATCGTCGATCATGTCTTCAAGATTGCGGTGTGTTGCTGCAATCACACGAACGTCAGCTTTAATGGTGCTGTTGCCACCTACGCGTTCAAAACAGCGCTCTTGCAGTACACGCAACAACTTAACTTGCATTGCCATTGGCATATCGCCAATTTCATCAAGAAACAGTGTGCCACCTTCAGCCAATTCAAAGCGACCTTTTCGTGCGGTAATCGCACCAGTAAATGCGCCCTTCTCATGACCAAACAACTCACTTTCGAGTAAGTCTGGTGGAATAGCACCACAATTCACAGGCACGAAAGGCCCAGAACGGCGCTTAGAGTGATAGTGAATATTACGCGCTACGACTTCTTTGCCTGTACCAGATTCACCAAGAATCAGCACGTTCGCTTCCGTAGAAGAGACTTGTTCAATTAAGTGACGTACTTCTTGAATGCCAGCACTTTGCCCTACTAAGCTGCGAAACAGTGTGTTCTTGCGTGCCGAAGACACCACTTGAACACCCTTGCGGCCTAAGAAATCTTTACAGTGCCTTAATGCATCACTTAATTGCGGGTAGTTAAGAGGAAGTTCAAGTTCGCCAACATAGTTAGTTAGCTCGTCAACCGGGTGATTGTTTTTACCAATCACCAGTAAAGGGATGTGATTGGCGTGAACAAGCTTTTCATTCAGTAATGCGTTGAAGCCTTTACCTTTAATGGTACCAATAATGCAGCCGGCCCACTGTAGTGACCAATCAACTTTACGTGCTTGTTCAGAGCTGATTACTTCGCAGCTCTCTCCTACAAACTCTAATATTGTGCTTAAATTGTGACGATCTTGAGCGCTATCGTCGACGACAAGCAGTTTTGCCAAACCTTGCATAAGTAGGAATTATTGCCTTTATTTTGGTGCGATGCAGAAAAACGGTGAGCGACGTAATCGATAAAACAGAGAAAAGTATCAATGATTATGGTCTACGTGGACAAATTTAGGAAATCAGCAACGAAAAAAGCCATTAGGCTATCTAATGGCTTCTATTTTATTTGATTAAAAAAATAAGGCAACCAACCAATTAAGGGATATGAGATTGGTTAAAACTGCAGTTTTTCTTTAAATACCTACGTCAGCAGACGTCAAGTTGTGATATTCGTTCGGAATTTGGTCCCAAGCGCTCTTAATTTCGCGGATAATATCGATAACATCATCAATAGGCTGTGGGTCATTTTTGTGATTTGCCGCAGAAATTTGCGTGATCATGAACTCATAAAGTTGATCTAGGTTTTTCGCAATATCGCCACCATCGTCCATAGACAGGCAACTACGTAGGCTAATAATGATATCCAGAGCCTTACCAAGTCGCTCGCCTTTCACTGGGATGTTGCCCGCTTGCATTGCCGCTTTACCTTGAATCAAGCGCTCGATAGCACCTGCCATTAGCATTTGTACAATCTTATGCGGTGAGGCAGCTGTTAGCTGACTATCCACTGATACCTTTTTATATGCCTGTAAAGAACCGCGCATAGTAAACCTCTTTTATAAAAACTTTTTGTATTGTTGAACTGATTTAGCGCCGTGACGGTATTTGTGTAGGTTCTTACCTACTCGAGTCGTCTCAGACTGCATCAATTCGACTAATTTTCTGGTTCTGGTAATGGCTTCAAACCATTCAGAACTTTGCTTAACGTCGGGGTGTGAGTCGATTATTTGAAGCACGTTTTGCAATAACTGTTCTCTGTTATCGACAAGCCGCGTTATTTCTTCAGCATTAATTTCACTAAATTCAAGCTTAGAGATAATTAATTGATCGAGTTCACAAAGCTCTTGCAGCTGACTGTTCATCTATTAGCCCAACGCATTCATCATACTGCCCAGCTGGGATTGCATCTTGCTAGTCGCATCTTGCATGGCAGTAAACTTAGAATGTGTGCGGTTTTCTAGGCTGTCCATGCGGCGATCGAGTGCGCTTTGATCATCAACCAAGCGGTAATTTTGCTCGACTAAGCTCTTTTCTCTAGTACGAATCGAACCTGTGATACCTGTGATACCTTGAATCGCATCTTCCACTTTTTTGGCGAAACCATTGTTGCCGCCAAAGAACTCACCCAACTTATCGAAGTTATTATTAAGTTGACGATCAAGCATGTCGTAGTTAATTTCTAGCGAGCCTTGCCTTGTGGTCGTGATACCAAATTCAGTCAATGACTTGAGATTATCAGGCGCGCCTTCAATACTTGATGAGAACACCCCTTTCAATCGCGAGTCGGCATTACGTACAGTACTGTCGCCAGAAAGCGGCCCTTTTTGGCCAGTCGTTGGATCAACGCCCGCCAAGTTCTTAGACACTTGATAAAACTGATTGTAAGAGTTAACGAAAGATTCAATGTCTTGGCGCACACTATTACGGTCGTACTCAACACCGATTTCAGCCGGTGGCTTATCTTTTGGCGTTTTTCCTTTCACCGTGATATCGATACCTTCTACGGCATCTTCAATCACATTGTTATTACTCGAAAGCTGTGCGACGCCGTCTAGAACGACCATTGAATCTTGCCCCGCCTGAACTTCAGCCATACCGCTATAGGTATCAAAAGACTGTTGTGCCTGTTCGAGCTCAGCTTGCACTTTATCGACTTTCTCTAAAAGCTCACGCTCTTCGGGTTCTAATTTCGCACGCTCAATTTTTTTGGCTTGTTCCGCGGTCAATTCGCCTTTTTGAACTTTCTCAGCCAAATCGGCTTTTTCTTGTGAAATTTTATCTTCGATACGCGCTTGTTCAGCTTCCAGCTTTTGCTGAGCTTCTTTCGGCGTCACGTAGGAATCGGTCAGAGTACCCGAGGCAGCATTTGACCACCCCGGCACATCAGGCGCCTTCTCTATTGCTTTTTCATCAAGCTCAAGTTCTGGTGTGTAGTAAGAATCTAAAAGAGTTCCTGAGGCTGTTTCAGTCCAACCTGGGATATTGTCTTCGGGCATCACAGACTTTGACGCCTGAGCTGCATCTAGGGCAACTTGACCATCGGCTGCAGCTTGCTCGCCGTAGCTAAGACTTTGAGAGTCTCCGTCAACATCTGAGGCAGAATCGGTTTGGGTTGCTGGGATAACATTTCCGTCTTCATCGAATTTTTCACTCGCATTTGGGTCATCGTTAGCGATCGCTTCATCGATGAGTTCAACGGCTTTTCCTGCAGGGGTTAGAGCAAGAACATCTTGTGCAGCAAGGCGCGCTTTCTCAAGCGCCTTCACACGCTCTTCTAGAGTTTTGTATTCGAGTTTTTTTAGAGGATTAGCAGCATCAGACTCTACATTAATGCTGATCTGCTGATCTGAACCAGACTGGTTCGAGGCGACAATAAGTCGTGGGCCTTCGACATCATTGATAATAGATGCACGAACGCCTGGATTGCTATCTGCGCCGTTTATACTGCGAACGACATCGATAAGTTTCGATCTGTCGCCAACTTGCACATCAAAGCTGTCATCACCAAGCGAAACCTGCAGCTTACCTGGGCCAAATTTCATGTCCTCTGACAGTACATCAGAAGCCACTTTATGACTCTGGGCAAGCTGCAACACATCGATGGCATATTTGCCAGCGATCGCTTCGGTAGTCGCGGTTGCAGAGACAAGACCTTCATCGGTACTTTCAACTGTTCGCACAGCAAAAGCTTTTTCCTGACGAAAGTTTGTCATCAGGTTTTTCATCGAATCAAGGGATTCTCTGAGTCTTCCATAGGCACTAATACTGGTATCAATTCGCGTTCGTTCATTATCAATTCGTTGCTGTTTAGGTACACGCTCCGAATCAACAATTTTGCTGACCATGGAATTGATATCCATGCCAGACGAAATCCCCATTGGGCCAAAACTCATTAAATCACCTCAATAATACGACTTAAACCTTCACCTCAAATATTCTACTATTTGAGTTTTGGGCTGCTAGGCGTCTTAGAATTTCAAGCATTTCTTCGTCAGGGATCTGGCGAATAATATCACCGGTTGTGGTCTCATAAATGGTAACCACATCTCTCCCCGACTCTTCATCGACTTTAAAGGCAACACCCTTGTTGAGAGAGGAGATAAACTCGTTTACCTTCTCTACCATCTTGACTCGCTCTTCATCGTTTAACTCTTGTCGATGTTGAGCTAATTGAATCGCCGCTTCAGTAGCTTGCTCTTTCGATTTTTCTACCTTGCCATAAGATGTTGCTTCTTTCAGTCGTGAAGTGCTCGACGCACTACTACCTTCATCGCTTGCAAATTTAATGCCATTAGGTGAGCCATAAGGCTGGATGTTCGATGCGTTGGATGGTATTTCCATAACAGTCTCCCTCCCTCCTTTGTGAGCCATACAGTAAAACTCTACCCAGAGTAGAGTTTACCGCTACTTACCGAGGTAAGTTTAGCCCAATAAGCTTAGAGCTGCTGATGGTGATTGTTTTGCTTGAGCTAGGATAGAAGTACTCGCCTGTTGTAGGATTTGAGACTTCGTCATTGCTGTCGTTTCTTTCGCGTAATCAGTATCTTTGATACGGCTCTTAGATGCATTAACGTTTTCGTTGATGTTATCTAAGTTGCTGATTGCGTGGTCAAAACGGTTTTGGAAAGCACCAAGAGAAGCACGGTTACTATCAACAGATTTTAGTGCGCCATCAATGATAGATACCGCTTCGTTCGCGCCAGCAACCGATGTTACGTCAATGTCGTTAACAGTCACGTCTTTAGCTGCACCAATACCAAGTTCACCTGCAAGGCTGCCGCCGAACTCAACATCACCTTCAACTTTTTGACTTGAAGCGAAAAGTTGCAGTTTGCCGCCTTCACCAACTGACGCTTTAACGTCTTGGCTCTGACCATTGATGTAAGTTGCTAGCTCTTCCATATCGTTGCCTTCCTTCGCAGAAATAGACAACTCTTGTGCTTCACCAAACTTATCGTTGTATTTGATAGTCAGATCAGAACCTGCAGCTACACGCCAAGAAGCATCTTTGCCTTCTGTAACGCCGTAGCTCTTGCCACCCATGTCTTGAGTGTCAGTACGCATGTTATTCATCGTCAGCATTACTGCTTCACCAGAATCTGCACCGATTTGGAAAGATTGGCTGCCGTAAGTACCGTTAAGAAGCTTGTTACCACCAAAAGAGGTCGTTTCAGCAATACGGTTAAGCTCTGTGTTTAGAGCAGAGACTTCTTCTTGGATCGCAACACGTTCAGATTTGCTGTTTGAACCATTTGAAGATTGAAGAGAAAGGTCACGCATACGTTGCAGAATGTTGGTTGACTCATTCATTGCACCTTCAGCTGTCTGTGCAATAGAGATACCATCATTCGCGTTTTTCACAGCCATATCTAGGCCACGGCTTTGCGACGTTAAGCGGTTAGAGATTTGTAGGCCTGCAGCATCATCTTTTGCGCTATTGATTTTATAGCCAGAAGACAAACGCTCCATTGATTTTTGAGTACCTTCAGCCGCGCTATTTAGGTAGCGCTGAGCCGTCATTGCAGACACATTAGTGCTTACATTAATCGCCATAGTTGATCTCCTTTAGGCATTTTTTAATGTACTTATGTGACTCTCACCTCACACAAATACATGTCAATTTTGTTTATGCACCAGTGTCTCTCTCACCTTACATTGGTACATATCATTTCTCTCAATCCCTTTAACGGCCCCTTAATTAGAAGCTTTAATAAAAATTGCGAGTTTTTTCGTATTATTTTCAACAACAAGGAAAAGTGTGATCGGGCTTCAATTAATAGGGCGACATTCGCTAAAGCTTCCCGTCGGCTTAGATTAATGAGCATGGTATTGAATATAAAAACCAAAAGAGATCCCTGATATCTCGTTCTACTCGATTCTGGGATGACGAATAACGGCTCAATTTGTTGATTTACATTCCGTCATTCCCTACAGCGGGGGACGAACGTGATAGGGAATCTCGCTTTTGCTCCTGCTTACCAACATTGCACTTTTCCAAATACACCTTCGCCAAATTACAGGCAATAAAAAACCCAGCCGAAGCTGGGTCTGTTTAGCGCTCATCTCTCACCACGAGCTAATTTGTGGAAGCCTAACGTTAACGTTTATGATCAACAGCACTTATGATCAACAGCGCTTATAACCAACTTGGCAACGTGGCCTTTAAATCAATTAACCTAGTAGGCTAAGTGCCGAGTTCGGAGCTTGCTTCGCTTGAGCAAGAATCGAGCTTGAAGCTTGAGAAAGGATCTGAGACTTAGTCATCTGAGTCGTTTCTTTCGCGAAATCGGTATCTTTAATACGGCTCTTAGATGCATTAACGTTTTCGTTAATGTTGTCTAAGTTGCTGATCGCATGGTCGAAACGGTTTTGGAAAGCACCTAGCTCAGCACGGTGGCTATCCACATACTTAAGTGCCGCATCGATAACTGCTACAGACTCTTGTGCTCCGCCAACTGATGTTACGTCGATAGTATCAACCGTTACGTCTTTGCCAGGTTGCATACCTAGTTCGCCAGCAAGGCTGCCAGAGAATGCCACTTCGCCTTCAACTTTGTTGTTACCAGTAAACATTTGTAGCTTACCGTCTTCAGTTACAGACGCTTTAACAGAGTCTTGTTGACCGTTGATGTACGTTGCTAGCTCTTCGATGTCGTCGCCCGCTTTCGCAGACACATCGATTTCTTGTGCTTGGCCGAAGTTATCAGTGAACGACATTTTTAGGTCGTTTGCGCCAGCTTGAACGTTCCAGTCTTTGTCTTTCGCATTCTCAGTTTGGTAGCTCTTACCACCCATCTGAGCGTTATCAGAGCGCATGTCTTTCAGTTGAAGCATTACCGCTTCACCGTTATCCGCACCGATTTGGAATGATTTAGTACCGTGAGTACCGTTAAGCAGCTTGTTACCACCAAAAGACGTCGTTTCCGCGATACGGTTTAGTTCGTCGTTCAGTGCTGTTACTTCTTCTTGAATCGCTACACGCTCAGATTTTGAGTTTGAGCCGTTTGAAGATTGTAGAGACAAATCACGCATACGTTGCAGGATGTTGGTTGTCTCGTTCATTGCACCTTCAGCAGTTTGTGCAATAGAGATACCGTCGTTCGCGTTACGTACAGCAACATCAAGGCCGCGGCTCTGAACGTTCAAACGGTTAGAGATTTGTAGGCCCGCAGCGTCATCTTTCGCGCTGTTGATTTTAGAGCCTGAAGCTAGACGCTCCATTGATGTTTGTTGTGCGCTGTTTGCGTTGTTTAGGTAACGTTGCGCTGTCATCGCTGAAACGTTTGTATTTACATTCACTGCCATGGTGATTTCTCCAATTGATTTTCCGGTATAGCGGTTTCCGACGTCTCGGAAAACCAAGTAGTTCTCTCAAAGTTACTTTTAATAACGGCTCAAAATCCCGAAGCTTTAGAAAAACTTTTAAAAAACCACAAATAAAATATTAACTCTTTATTTATCAGCAATTTAAATTTCTCACTTTTCTAAAACAGCTATTGGATTTAATGGGCTAAAGATCCTAACTTGTTCAAAAAACACGCTAACTGTCGTTCAAATTAGTCAAAGCTCAGAAATGATCAATCACCAAAGATCATTGATGGGCATAAAGATTGTGCAATTTATCTAGCCAGTCAGAACATTTGTAACGAAGAAAATGGGGTGAATTCAAACTTAAGGATCAGAAATCTAAAGTTAGAAACCAGTGGGAAACGCAAAAGACAGGAAAACAAAAAGGTAGAAAGCAAAAAGATAGAAATAAGAAAGATAGAAAACAGAGAGATAAATAACAGAAAGGAAAAAGCCCCTTTTCCTTTGAGAGAACCGGGGCTAGTTGGCAGGTCAGAGCCTGTGTGGAGATCATCGAGAAATGAACACATTTCTGACTCGCCGTTGCATTCTTACCGTAAAAATGAATAGCAGGTGAGAGATGAGAGAGCTAAACACTCATAGTAAGTATGCTTGCCAGTTTCCCTTGCTGCATGGCTCACGTCTGAACACGAGCAGCAAGTTCAACCAATAACTATTGCAATAGTGTCATTGCAGAGTTAGGCAACTGTTTTGCTTGAGCAAGTATCGAAGTACCTGCTTGTTGCAGAATTTGTGATTTGGTCATTTGCGTCGTCTCTTTCGCAAAGTCCGTATCTTTGATTCGGCTGTTAGAAGCGTCTACGTTCTCTTGAACGTTTGCCAAGTTATTAATACTGTGGCTTAGACGGTTCTGTTTAGCACCCAAATCAGCACGCTGTGAATCTACGTACTTCATTGCAGAATCAATCACGCTGATTGCGTTTTGTGAACCTGCAACGCTAGTCAGGCTGATATCTTGAACCGATGTTGCACGGCCTTCACTCTTAATACCTAGCTCAGATGCTAGGCCACCAGAGATCGACATTGCACCTTCAAGGTCAGGTTCAGCAACAAATAGTTGAATGCGACCATCATCGGTAACCGATGCGTTCACAAGATCAGATTGACCATTAATGTAAGTAGCAAGCTCTTCAATATCATCACCCGCTTTGGTATTGATATCTAAAACGATGTCTTCACCCGCTTTGGTTCTGAATTCAAACTTAAGGTCGCTCGCGGTTGGCGGCACTTCCCAGCTTTTATCTTTACCGTTTTCAGAATCGAACGTAGTACCGCCCATACGGAAGTCATCAGCACGAACACTAGTGAGTCCCATAATCATCGCTTCACCAGAACTAGAACCAATCTGGAAAGATGCTTCACCAAATGAACCATTCAACAGACGACGGCCACCAAACGAGGTCGTTTCCGCGATACGGTTTAGCTCATCTTGAAGTGCCGAAGACTCTTCATTAAGCGCTGTACGTTCCGCTGCCGAGTTCGTACCGTTTGATGATTGAATCGCCAGATCACGCATACGTTGTAGCACGTTGGTTGATTCGTTCATCGCACCTTCAGCGGTTTGTGCAATTGAAATACCATCATTGGCATTACGCATTGCCACGTCTAAACCACGTGATTGCGCCGTTAAACGGTTAGAGATTTGCAGACCAGCTGCATCATCTTTCGCGCTGTTGATTTTATGCCCTGACGACAAACGCTCCATAGAGGTCGCTAAATCATTAGACGCTTTATTCAGGTAACGCTGTGCTGTCATAGCAGAAACGTTAGTGCTTACATTAATAGCCATTTTGCTCTCCTTATGAGTTCGCAAACTTTCTGCGAAGCGGCCAGCTTTACTCTCATATGGATAAGCACTGACCGTGTATTACTCGCTAAACCCTATGCAGGGTTTAAGATCTGTATAAATCATTTAATGACCAATACAGATACAAGTTATATGCCAAGTTTAATACTGTTTCGATTAATTTTTAATATATATAAAATCAATCACTTAAATTAAAACTTAACTCGATTTGGTTTAACTAGCTTGGGGAACAAAAAGTACCTTCGTTGACCCATTGCCGCTTTTTGCCGCTATTTTCAGACAGATGACATCTTGTATAAAAAACCGGCAAAGGTTGAAGTGATTCGCTCATACGGCATAGCACATACGGCAAAGAATCTAACTTCAATGGTGAGTGTTAGTTCACCACTAAATATCGATTGATCATTAAATATAGTTAAACAAGGTCAGGTCTTTGGTTTTACCAAACGCTTGTTGAGAAGCTTGCAATGCTCGAGAGTTTTCATTGAACTCAATGATGGCTTTCGAGTAGTCCAAATCTTCAAAGTTGCTTTTCGCTTTGGCTAAAGACAACTTAAAATCTTCATGCTGTTGCTCTTGAATATCCAGCGTACTTAAACGCGCACCAACATCGGTTCTCGCCTTGGTCAAATGGATAAACGCGGCGTGGAACTCTTCGGTTACTTGGTGCAATTTCGCTGTTGCTGATGCATCCGATACCGGGTTTTCAGCCTGCTCAGCAGCTTCTTTGAACGTATCAAAGATAGAGAAAGTCTCTCGCGGTTCTAAGGTGATCGAATCACCTTTAGTGATTTGGCCTTTGATTTGGATATTCAGCCCTTCATAGACAATGCCAGTCGAAGGATCAAAGTCTTCTGCGGCCACCACTGCGCCATCTTTTTCAAGTTGATAAGCATAATTTCCTGTCTGCATATCAACGAACGTCACTTTATACGTTGACCCATCTTCAGCTGAGTTCGTCGCACGTTCCAAAAGTAATTCAGAAGCGGGTTCGAGTTCGTACTGCGGTTCGTAATCACCAAACGGGTTATCTATTTCCATAAATAACTTACTGCCTGGATCATTCATCGCCATCTCGAAGCTACTCGCTACACGCATCTTTCGCTGATAGTCATCGCCCTGATAGCTGACGTTACCTTGGTTATCTCTAAAGAAGGGTTGATTCTTCGGCTTAGTACCCGCAAACGTGTAGTTACCCGACTCATCTTGAGAGTTAGCTAGATGCAGAAAATTATTTGATAGCTCTTGGATCTCGCGTTTCTTCGCTAAACGGTCCTCTGGAGAAAGCGCACCGTTAATCATTTCCATCACGGTTCGTTTTGCTTCATCAGCAAAGCCTTCGGTGTTGGAGACCAATACCTCATGATGCTCTAATCGATTACGAACCAAGACGATTGCGTCACTATATTGCTTAAGCTGCTCTGATTGCTGACCAATATTCTGTAAATAGTGAGTCGCAAGAGGATCATCACTTGGCGACTGCAACTTCTTACCAGAAGCAAGTTGCGCTTGATTGTGATGTATCTTGTTCTCTTGACGGCGCAAGTCGTTCTGAACAGATTGGTAATTGTGGAAGCTAGAAATACGATTCAACATTTATACTTCCTACCTCAGAGCCAAAATAGTATTGAACGTATCATTGGCCGCTTGCATGATGCGTGAGGAAGCCATGTACGCTTGCTGAAATTTCATCATATTTGCCGCTTCTTCATCGAGGTTAACCCCCGACACTGAAGCAATACGTTCCTGAGCGGATTCCTTTTCTAAGGTGGCAATGTCGCTTAAGCGATTTGCCGTCGACGCTTTCAGGCCCGTGTTGGTATTCAAGTTGTGGTAAAGGTCTAAAATCGTAGACTCGCCATCATTCAAGATCTTTCCAGTTTGGAGATCTTGCAGCTTACGCAAGTTACCGTTGTCACCCTCTGATGGGACAAGGTTTGCCGTAAATTTATCGTTTGCCACAGCGCCAGAGGTTAACTCGAAAGTTGTACCATTAATCGTAACCGGCCCTTCAGGTGGGTACGGCTGCGGCTGCATTAAAATATTGCCTTTCGGGTCAGTCACGGCAAACTGCTCACCTTTTGGTGAAACAATCACTTCAAATTCACGCAATTGACCGGCCGCTAGGATTTTGAACCCCGCCGAGCCTTTCGCAAACGTGGTCGATGCCTCATAACTTTGTGCGGCAATATCTCTAGGGTCTTTGGTTTCCATCTGAATCTGAGCCGCAAAGTTACGCGTTGGACGCAGTAACAGCTTCTCACCCAATTCAGGCGGGTTTCGAACTTCGACTCGCATCCCATCTAGATAAAAAGCATTGCCTGCTGAATTTGTGCTGACTTTTACCGTTTCACCGTCAGGTTTGGTCACGACATAGTCACTGCCGTCATACTTAAGACCATACTCGCCACCTTTCAAGGCAGAGGTGTCATCAATATATACGGCAACATCAGCCTTTGATTGGCTGCCAGCCGTCACGCGTGATTTCGCCACTCGCTCAGAGTTCACATCGGTGAAGATATCTTGGCCAACATTGCCATTGAGATCCAAACCTTGTGATTGAAGTGAGTTTACTTTCTCCGAGAAAGCCGTCGCCAAACGCCCAAGTTCATCCATGATGTCAGGAATGTGTTCGTCTCGCATATCGAGCATGGCACCGATTTTACCATCGATATCATTACTGGTAATCGGCTTCAAAGACTTACCTTCAACTATCGCCAGTCGACGCTGATGCGTATCAGGTAAACCATCAACCAACTTCAGTTGACTTGCTTCGCTACCAGAAACCAAGGTATGACCATTACCAATATGGACGTTAAATCCTTCCGCATTAGAGCGTGGCGTTACTGTCACTTTGGTGTAGCCAGATAACTCATTGATCAGCTTTTCGTGCTGATCTCGTAAATCATTGTGAGGCCCTGGTGTTCGCATCATCAAACGCTGAACATCACGAATCTCAACCGCAATTTGGTTAACACGTTCAATGCCGACTTCTAACTTTTTATTCGTAGAATCAGACTGTTGACGTACCGTTTCATGGAATTCATTCAAGGTTTTAGTGACACGCCCAGCTTTCTCTAACACGACCTTACGCGCACCCACATCATTCGGGGTATCGGCGAGAGTCTTAACGGAATCAAACCATTCGTTGAGGTTTTCTGGAATCTTCTTTGAAGCGACCGACGACAACATGCTCGACAGCATATCGAGGTTGGCTTCGGTATCGCCTTTGTTGGCGGCATTGGTTGTCGATAAGTTAAGTTCTTTGACGGCAAACTGATCCCAAGAGCGGCGAACATTTTCCACATGCACACCCATACCGTAGGATTGCCCACCGTACTGGCGCGGGTCATTCACACCTTGAATCACAGACTGGCGGCTATAGCCCTCTGTGTTGGCGTTAGAAATGTTATGACCTGTGGTGTTGAGCTGTCTCTGAGCCGTAAGAACACTTTGTGCCCCTACATTCAGAAGATCCGACGCCATAATGCCCCCAAAAAAACTTAACAAAACCAGAATGAACTGATTAACTACAACCGCATATTACTAAGATAAAAGCAATATATGTGCCAACACAAACGATGGAGAGTTAAAAGACAATAATTTATTGAAGTGTAAGGAGATAACTATGGATTACGCGTAAGAACTGAAGGGACGGAGAAGAAAAGAGCCTGCCAGTAGCAAGCTCTCTATGTTGATTTATGACGCTAGTTCATCTCATCAATCTTGGCTTTAACTCGTAAAACCTTGTCTGCATAGTTAGGGTCAGTTGCGTAACCAGCCTGATGAATACCCTTGATGAAATTCTCTGAATTGCCTTGATGCTGTAGCGCCGTTTCGTATCTTGGATTTTCGTTCAAGAACTTCACGTAATCATTAAAGCTATCTTCGAAATTAGAGTAAGAACGGAAGGAAGCTGACTCTTTAACGGCGGTTTTGCCATGGAACTCAAGAGTTTGAGTCGCGACCTTATCGCCCTTCCAACTTCTATCTGCTTTGATGTTAAATAAGTTATTGCTGTTGCCCAAAGAGTTCTTAATCATCTTAGAGCCCCAACCTGTTTCAAGTGCCGCTTGTGCTAATAGCAGTGACGAATCAACGCCAAGTGCACTCGCCGCTTTTTCAGCGTAAGGCTTCATTGAGGTAACAAAAGATTCTGGCGAATCAAATGAAGCGGGTTGTTTTGCTGCTGACACGTCTGTTGTTGACTTAGCAGATTGAACTTCAGAGACTTTCTCTTCTGAACGACCTGAATACTGAGGTCTTTCCAGTGAGGTATCAAAACCTTCACTGCGAACCTTGTCTTCTGTCGCATCACTTGCTTGACCTGCACTTAGCTGAGCAACAATCATGTCCGCAAGGCCTAATGAACCTGAAGCACTCAACTCACTCGCCATTTGGTCATCTTGCATCTGACGATAAAACTGCTCGTTCTGGCTGTTCAGCATATCCGACTTAAAGCTAGAGTTAGCATCACGCATCGACTTAAACAGCATTGAAGTAAAAATCGATTCAAACTGTTTTGCCGCCGCGGTTAATGCTTCTTTCTCGCTGCCTTCTTCACCGTTTACGGCTTGTTGACGAAGACGGTCTAAACTACCGATGTCGTGAATAAAGCCGATGTCATTGTTATTCTTAATCATGCTTTATTCCTTAGATAATGATCAATTGGCCTTCAATTGCACCGGCTTGTTTCAGTGCTTGAAGGATTGCCATTAAATCAGAAGGCGCTGCGCCCACTTCGTTGACCGCTCGAACCAAATCATCCAGCGTTAGACCCGGTTCAAACTTGAACATCTTGCCATCGGCTTCGGTGACTTCGATATCAGAATCAGGAACGACGACCGTTTGACCACCAGAAAATGCATTCGGTTGGCTCACGTTGAGGTTTTCTTTGATTGCGACCGTCATACCACCGTGCGTTACCGCTGCCGCTTTTAGGCGCACGTGCTTACCAACCACAATGGTACCGGTACGAGAATTAACAATGATTTTTGCAGAACCCTCTGCAGGGTCAAATTCAATATTTTCAATGGCAGATAAGAAAGCCACACGTTGGCTGATTTCACGAGGAGCGCGAACTTTGACTGACGTCGCGTCGACCGCTGAAGCCATTTGTGGGCCTAGGAAATTATTAACCGCGTCAGCCAAGCGCTGAGCCGTTGTAAAATCGGATTGGATTAGGTTGAAAGTGATGTAGTCACCACGGCCAAATGGAGTTGGGATTTCTTGCTCAACCGTCGCACCGCTAGATATGATACCGACGTTAGGGTTGTTACCGACAATCTTAGAACCGTCGTTACCTTGTGCACTAAAGCCACTTACTACCAAGTTACCTTGTGCGACCGCATACACTTGACCGTCTAGACCTTTCAGGAAGGTCTGTAGCAAGGTACCACCACGAAGGCTTTTTGCTGAACCGATAGAAGACACTGTTACGTCAACTTCCTGACCTTGCTTAGAGAACGCAGGAAGCTCAGCGGTAACAATTACTGCCGCTACGTTTTTGGTTTTTGGCTTAGTGCCAGGCGGCAATTGAATGCCAAAATTTTGCAGCATCGCGTTAAACGTTTGATCGGTAAAGGGAGTTGTCTCACCTGTACCCGGTAAACCAGTCACCAAACCATAACCGACAAGTTGGTTACTACGAACACCCGCCACTTTTGCCACGTCTTTGATACGCGCAGCATGGGCACTGGTGGCAAGAAATAGCATGCCGAATAGTACGAGTGTTAGTTTTTTCATTGAATAACCTGTCTGTATTGCTTTAATTTATAATAGCTTAGCTAAATATGGCTGCGTGATAGAGGCTGTCAGTATCTCGACACCCTCTCAAGCTTTACAGTGATACATTAAAGAATCGTGCCAAGAATCCAGGCTCTTGCATATCTTTCTGCACGCCCGTACCTGAATACTGAATTCGTGCGTTAGAAACACGGTTTGAAGCGATGGTATTTTCGAAGTCTATATCATCAGGACGAATAGTGCCGCTTAGGCGGATGTACTCATCGCCCGTGTTCAGTGTCATCCACTTTTCACCACGAACCACTAGGTTACCATTGGCTAATACTTCGATAACTTCAACGGTAATGTAGCCGCTGATGCTGTTACTTTGGTTGGCTGACGCATCACCGGCAAAGGTGTTGGTGTTACTCAGATCATAAGAAAAATTGTACTTGTCGATCGTCAACTCTTGGCCACCAACTGCCAGCGGCTCCATTGTTGCATCATTCGACTTAGACATGTCTGCGTTGGCTTTCTTGGTCGCTCGAGTATTCTCGTCCAACGCCACGGTAATGATGTCACCAATACCACGAGGTTTTGAGTCGTCATACATGCTGCCAATGTGATTAACATTGAACAGTGAGCCCGTTGCTGCTGCGTAGTGTTCTGGTTTTTCTTTTGGGTTGATTGGCGCCCATGCAGGGTCACCAGCAACTGGATCGGTACGACCACGAAGCGTGTCGATAATGCCTGAGCTCTCTTGAGCCGACTTATCACCTTCCACTGCATCAACTACTGTGGTTGCGTTTTCTTCTGCTGGAGTCTCGATCGGATCCAGTACAGCACAACCCGTCATAGACATAAACAGAGCTAAACAAAAAATACGTTTCATGGCAATATACTCTCAGCAGGCAGTGGTAAATGGATCAATTAGCAAAAACAGATCTATTAATTAAAAAAGTAAACGGCAAATAAACCAATTACAGCTGTTGGTTAACAAAGCTCATCATCTTGTCTACCGACGAGATAACTTTCGAGTTCATTTCATAAACACGTTGAGCTTCAATCATATTAACCAGCTCTTCGGTTACGTTGACGTTCGATGTTTCTAGCATCGACTGACGAATATTACCTAAGCCATCAAAGCCAGGAACACCCTCTTGCGGGTCGCCACTAGCACCGGTTGGTAAGTAAAGGTTTTGACCTACAGGCTCTAAACCACCTGGGTTTACGAAGTCAGTGATGGTGATTTGGCCAACCACGACGTTGTTTTGCTCACCACGTAGGCGTACTGATACTTCACCGTCGTTACCAACAGTTACCGAAATCGCATCTTCAGGAATCACGATTTCTGGTTGCAGAGCATAACCTTGACCTGATGTAACGATCGCGCCGTCACCGTTCAGAGTGAACTGACCATTTCGGCTGTAACCTGTTTCACCATCTGGCATTTCAACTTGGAAGAAGCCGTCGCCTTCAATCATCATATCTAAGCTGTTAGACGTCGTTTGCGCGTTACCGTGAGTGTGCACTTTTTGAGTTGCGACTACTTTTGAACCTGCACCTAACATCAAGCCACTTGGCAGCTCAGTATTTTGAGACGATTGGCCACCTGGCTGGTTGATATTCTGATAGAACAGATCTTCAAATACCGCACGGCTCTTTTTAAAACCAATGGTCGAGGCGTTGGCAAGGTTGTTCGAAATCGTTGAGATATTGGTTTGTTGTGCGTCTAAACCTGTTTTACTTACCCATAATGCTGGATGCATAGCAAATTCCTTTAAATTCTATTAGCTCATACGAAGCAGTGAATCAGACGATTTGTCCATTTCCTCTGCTGTGCTCATCATCTTGACCTGCATTTCAAACTGACGTTGTAAGTCAATTAGGCTGGTCATTTCACCTACAGCATTTACGTTACTGCCTTCGATGGCACCTTTAAGCAACGTTACCGCTGCATCTGCTTCGTATGCCTGCTCTGGGTTTTTCGAACGGAATAGACCATTCGTATCTTTAAACAAACTTTGGTTGTCTGGGCGTACAAGTTTAATACGGTCAACAATCGCTAATTCTTCAGCTGGAGCGCCTTGAGGAATCACCGAAATCGTACCATCTGTACCAATTTCTACTTTGCTGACCGGGATTGGGAGCGTGATTGGTGCGTCATTCTCACCTAACACCAAGTGACCGCTTGCGTTGGTTAACAAACCGTTTTGGTCAACCTTTAGATTACCATTACGCGTTAAACCTTCACGGCCTGTGTTATCCATCACTGAAATCCAACCATCACCTTGAATAGTGACATCAAGATCTCGGCCAGTGGTGACCACACTACCTTGTGCGAAATTATGACCCGGACGTTCTGTCATGCTGAAAACACGAGTAGGCATGCCTTCACCGTACGCTTGCATTGAACGTGCTTGTGCTAAATCAGCACGGAAACCCGTTGTACTTACGTTGGCAAGGTTGTTAGCACGTAGCTGCAAAGCTTGCATATTTTGCTTAGCGCCACTCATGGCAAGAAACAGTGCGCGATCCATAATTTTGCTCCAAAAAATCATCTTCTGGGGCTAACAAAGCAAACACTGTGCCAGTATTTTTAACTGTTATTTATCAATAGTTTAAATAGAAAACAACGAAGAAGAGGGATCACAAAAGGATCATTGAGGAAGAATTGTTGCCAGTGGCATTACCGTGCGGCAATAGGGGCGGCAAATAGAAAAGTAAACAGCCATATCAAATTCAGCAACAATACCCAATTCAATAACATTGAATTGGGTATTCGCAGATGATTCAAACGCTCGAAACGATTAACGAATCTGAAGAATATTCTGTTGCAGTTGGTTGTGTACTTCTAGAGAACGAGAGTTCGCTTGGAAGTTACGTTGAGCAGAAATCAAATCAACCAGTTCTTGAGTCATATCGATGTTCGACTGCTCTAGCGAGCCGTTGTTGATGCTACCAAATGAACCTTTGTTCGATTCACCCCAGATTTTAGAACCTGAGTCATTAGTAGAATCCCACTGAGTGCCGCCTTTCTTATCTAGGCCTTGCTCATTGGGTACACGAACCAAGCCTACACGGCCAAGCATCACGTTTTCACCATTTGAGTAAGTACCTAAAACACTGCCGTACTCATCGAAATCGATTTTAGTTAAGAAACCTGTTGTCGCGCCATCTTCATCGAACTTAGTCAGTTCAAATGGAGCGGCAAACTGAGTTGATGAATCTAGACCAAACTTAAGCACCTGCGTTGGATCTGCACCGTTCAAATCAATTGGGTTAGCTCCTGCACCTAGTGCTTCAGAGTTAATTGGTTGGCCATTGTTAAGGCTCGCCAATGTACCGTCATTGTTGAACTTCATTGTGTGACCAACATGACCTTGTGCATTTGTTGCATCACCACCCGTGATGTTGACCGGCTTTTCACCGTTCTCATCT
Organism: Vibrio sp. QJM3NY_39; assembly: GCF_057785895.1. Classification (NCBI taxonomy): domain Bacteria; kingdom Pseudomonadati; phylum Pseudomonadota; class Gammaproteobacteria; order Vibrionales; family Vibrionaceae; genus Vibrio; species Vibrio sp. QJM3NY_39. The sequence continues at coordinate 2,708,666 of NZ_CM173505.1, forward strand.
GACATGGTGTAGTACGTCTGCCAAGTGTTTGGTTGAGTCTGATCTTTGAGGTAGTAAGTCGTTAACTTGTAAGACTGACCCATAGAATCGTATACCGTCGAAGACGTTGCACGGTTATAAGTATCAGCATCTTTGAAGTTAAATGCAGCCGGGTCTTTAAGATCACCGTTTGCAGGAAGGTTAACTCCTACTTCAATGTTTTCTGTCTGTTTTGGCTTACCAAACTCAGCAGGAATGTCGAGAGGCTTTGGCGCGTAAGAAAGAACTTCACCCGAGTTTGGATCAACATCGTAACCTAAAAGAAACTCATCGTTAGCGGTAACCATGTAGTTGTCTTTGTTTAGGTGAAATGCACCATTACGCGTTAGTTCATTGATCTCCGGTACCATACGGTCTTTCGATACTGCAAAGAAACCTGTACCACTTACACGTAAGTCCATTGGGTTGTTCGTATAAATACTTGAACCTTCATGGAACTGTTGCGCCACTTGGCTAGCTTGCGCACCGCCACCTGCCGTCGTTTTTGCGTTAGTGAATAACGAACTTGAGTAAACATCGCCAAACTCCGCACGTGACTCTTTAAAGCCGAATGTGTTTGCGTTCGCAATGTTGTTACTGGTTGTATTCAGGTCTAGTTGTGCAGCGGATAGACCGCTTAAAGCTACATATGACATTCCAATATTCTCCTAATCTCTCTAGCTAGCATAATCACTCTTTTAAAGCGTTACGCTTTACCAACTTCTAGTACTTCAGCAAGTCGTACTGGCGATGTGAAACCAGCCAGATTGAGTAGTACGTTGCCATCGCCCTTACCAAGAAGCACACTGTTCACGTTCGCATAACTGGAAACTTGGAACTCTGTGTTCTCGCCATCCAGTAAACCCGACGCTTTCACGTTGTATTTACCAGCCGGCAATGGGTTACCGTCTTCGTCTTTTCCGTCCCATTCAACACGTGTGTCGCCTGATGGTTTAGAGCCGATATCAAAAGTGCGAACCAATTGTCCAACTTCGTTCTCAACACGGACGATTACATTGTCCATTGCCTGAGGAAGCTTAACCATTGACGCCATACCGCCATCACCGGGTTTCACACCTGCCGCACCAGGAACCAATACATCGCGGCCAACCAAAGAGGATGCCTGTAATGCTTGGTTAGAAGTCATTGATGAATTCAAGCTTTCAAACTGTGTATTCATTTTGCCAATGCCATCTACGGTCGCAAATGAAGCCATTTGCGCAATCATCTGGTCATTGCTAACCGGCTTAAAAGGGTCTTGTTGGGCTAATTGCTTAGTCAACAAAGATAAGAAGTCTTCTTGTTTAAGATCCTGCTTACCTGTTGTTTCGTCGGGCTTTTTAGCGCCATCTTGAAGACTCTTCAGCTGGTCAACATAGGACAAGCCGCTTTGACCAACATTGTTGTTGATTCCAGCCATGTGCTACCTCCTTATCCTTATTGACCCATCTGCAGCGTACGCAGCAGCATTTGTTTACTCGAGTCAGCAACCTGCACGTTTGTTTGGTACGCGCGTGATGCCGAAATCATGTTTGCCATTTCTTCCATAACGTTCACGTTAGGCTTGTAGATATAGCCTTCGTTATTCGCTAATGGGTGATCTGGGTTGTACTCCGCGCTCAACGGCTTATCGCTTTCCACAATACCTAATACTTTCACAGGCACAGTGTGACCACTGTTGCGTGCTTTATTTAACTCAGCGCCGAACACTGCGTGGCGAGCCTTGTAAGTTTCTTCAGCAGAACTACTTACACTGTCCGCATTCGCAAGGTTGCTCGAGGTCGTATTTAGACGAACAGATTCAGCACTCATCGCAGAACCAGTCACATTGAATACATTGAATAAACTCATCTAATTATTCCCCTTTAATCGCTTTAGTTAAATTCTTGAACTTACTTCCTAGGAAGTCGAGAGAGGCTTGATGCCTAATTTGGTTTTGCATGAAAAGGTTTCTTTCCAAATCCAAATCAACCGTGTTGCCATCTCCTGTATCAGGTTGGGTAGGAATTCGATACTTCGTTTCCCCGTTCACCGTTGTTGAGGCAGAAATGTGCCGACCATCTGTACGGCTAAGACCAATGCTTGCCCCAGAACTTGCCGCTTGCAGCGATTTCTTAAAGTCTAATCCTTTTGCTTTATACCCAGGCGTGTTTGCTTGCGCGATATTGGTGGAAAGCACCTCAGCGTTACGCTCACGTACACCAACTGTGTGCTGGTGAATGCCTAAAGCATTGTCAAAAGAAATAGCCATGTAAACCTCAACTCAAGAACTGACTGTTATGAGATAACCAAAGCAATATATATACCAACTTTTAAAACAAAGCGGGCTATCAATACTTTTACAGGTTACTCGTGGGTAAACTTGCAATATACAAGCCAAAAAATAGAGTAAATTGGAATGTCACTCTGACTTAAAGATATAGGTTAAGCCGGAAAAAGAAAACCCAGCACTTGGCTGGGTTTTGAAATTAGGCAGTAACGTTGCACCTAGTACTGGTGCCACTCATTACTTTAATTTGTAGATGATGCCTGGATTACAGCGAACCATTTCAAAACGATCCGTTAAGCCTGTTAACGATTCAGACGCACCCAATAATAGGTAACCACCAGGATTCAGGCTGTTTGCCATCTGGTTAAGTACCTTTGATTTCATATCAGGCGAGAAGTAAATCAGCACGTTACGACAAAAGATGATGTCGAACTTACCTAACAATGCATAGCTGTCCATCAGGTTCTGAGGGCGGAAGTTCACCATGCGCTTAACGTTATCTTTCACTTTCATACGGCCATCGCCCGCATCTTCAAAGAAAGTACGACGACGCTCAGGAGAAAGTCCACGTCCCAATGCAAGGTTGTCGTACGCGCCAGTGCGGCACATATCCAACATACTTGCTGAGATGTCAGTTGCGGTAATCGATACATTTGGCAACATACCTGGCTTACGAGCTTGAGTTTCAAGAATCGTCATTGCCATTGAGTATGCTTCTTGGCCTGAAGAGCTTGCCGCAGACCAAATCTTAATAGGACGTTTATTTGCCGCTATTTCCGGTAGAAGTTTATCCGCAAGCACAGCAAACGGGTAAGTATCACGGAACCAAAGTGTCTCGTTCGTCGTCATGGCATCGACTGCAGCCACGCGCAGCTCACGGTTTCGACCTGTTACTACATCTCTCAACAAATCAGACAACGAAGCTAACTTAAACTTCGTTACTAATGGGCTTAGACGGCTGCGCACTAAGTACTGTTTGCTGTCACCTAATACAATGCCACATTGAGATTCTAAGAAACGGCTGAAATCGCGATACTCTTGATCACTTATTGTTATAGCAGTCATTAATGTCTCTTTTAGTTAGTTAACGCAGCTTTTACCGCTGCACCAAGCTCATCGGGGTTGAACTTCGCGATGAAGGAGTTAGCTCCTACACGCTCAACCATGGCTTGGTTAAATACACCACTCAATGATGAGTGTAAAATTACGTATAGATCTTTAAGTTCGGCGTGACGACGAATCTCAGCAGTTAGCGTATAGCCATCCATTTCTGGCATTTCGATATCTGAAATCACCAATGAAATCTGATCGTAAATACTGCCTTCTGATGACATCTCCACCAGCTTCTCATAGGCTTCTTTACCATCTTTCACCGAAATAACTTCAAAACCAATCGACTCAATCGCACGCTGAACCTGCTTACGAGCAACGGTTGAATCATCAGCAATCAAGATACGACGAACCAATTCTTTACCTTGTTCTACTTCTGCGATTTCTTCAGCAATTTTGCTGTCCATTGTTTCATCAACAGGTGAAATCTCCGCTAGAATTTTTTCTACATCAAGAATTTCTACCAGCTCATTATCAATGTTGGTGACTGCAGTCAGGTAGTGGGCTTTGCCTGCACCATCTGGCGGCGGAAGAATCGACTCCCAGTGCATGTTAATAATGCGTTCTACTGAACTGACCAAGAAACCTTGGATGGTTCGGTTAAACTCAGAAATAACCACAAAACACTTTTCAACATCCGTTGTAGGACGGCCACCAATCGCTAAGCTCAAATCGATTACAGAGATCGTTTGGCCACGAATGTGTGCTACACCTTTAACCAGTGGGTTCAAGTTTGGCATTTTTGTCAGTTTAGGGCACTGAAGTACTTCTTTTACTTTAAAAACATTAATGCCGTAACGCTGACGCCCCATTAGGCGAAAGGTTAGTAATTCTAATCGGTTTTGACCGACGAGTTGCGTACGCTGATTCACTGAATCAAGAATACCCGTCATGAGCTCATCTCCATATCAAACTTTTTTGGATAAAAAGTGTTAGTCTACTGCAGGCTACGAACCACTAGAGAAACGGAATGATATATCATAAAACAAATCTGCCGCTTTTTTCCATAGCAATGTGTAGAGCTACTTTTAAAACTGTCGCTAAGTTTATCGGCATTTTATCAATATTGTTTAGTTTTTTTGTACAAGCTGCGACTCCAGAGCAAATTGAAATGATTCAGTCTGCGGCGGAACAACACATCCTAGAGACAGTTGAGCAGCCACAAGGCGGCGAACTCTTTGTTAACTCAGCAAATGTGGACTCTAGAATCAAAGCAACAGATTGCCCTATTCCTCTAGATACCAGCGCCTCAACCACCAACAATACCCGCAGTAGTATTACGGTTTTAGTGCAATGTGTTCCTGATGAGTGGCGAGTTTACGTGCCGGTACGCCTTTCAATGTCAGTACCACTAGTCACAACAACACGCTCACTAGCAAGAGGCGAAATCGTTGGTCAATACGATGTCACCACCGCTATGATTTCGCTTAACAAGTTTCGTCGCCAAGGTTTCACCGCTCCCCAACAAGTGATCGGCGCTAAGGTAAAAAAGAACCTGAGGCCAGGTGATGTTGTCGAAAGAGGCGATATCTGTGTCGTATGCCGAAACGAGAAGGTTATCATACAGGCAGTAAAAGGTGGCATGACCATTACCACCAAAGGGACTGCGCTTACGGATGGCTCAATGGGTGATCAAGTAAGAGTGAAAAATGATAAATCACAGCGTATAATTGAAGGTATTGTTACCAGCATGTCTGAAGTCACGGTTTACTTTTAACTCTTTACTTCTAAATTGACGGTATCGTTAGTTATTTTGCTCTCAACTTTAACGCCAAAATATAACGGCTGCGGTGTTTTGTCCCTTTTCGACTATTGAGCTAAAAATTGCTAAAGTATTCGAACCCTTGGTCGATATTGACTGTACAGGTTCCCATTTTTGAAGAAAAAGGCTTAACTATGGCAGGCATTGATAATATTCGTTCAGGGCAAACCCTAACGACCACTAACCGACCAACAGTACGCTCTGATTCTAGCTCTGAGGCATCACGTTCTGATGTGTCAACTAAATCACCAGCAAGCAAAGACGCGGTTTCACTAAGCCAACAAGGCAAAGCGATTGGTCAGCTCCATCAAGACATGGCTGCACAACCAAGCTTTGACTCTGTAAAAGTTGCTGCGATCAAAGAAGCGATTGCGAATGGTTCATACACTGTCGATCCAGAAAAACTGGCTGACAACATGATCAAGTTCGAAGATGAATTAAAAGGCCTTTAAGAAAACACTAACTTTTCATTGAAGTTATTGTCTTAAAGTACACGAGGTTATGAATAGGTTTACGTTATGGCGGCACTAGCAGATTTAGTTAATTTTCAACTTCAAAATGCCAAAGCCTTATCTGAATTACTAAGTTCAGAGAAAACCGCTATTACGAGCCGACAATCAAACGATATTGAGCGAATCGCCAAAGAAAAAGTGGTCCTTGTTGAACAGCTAAAATCAACCGATCAACGAATTGCTACCCATACCAATATCTCAGAATTGACCGAGAACCCTGAACTTGCTCAGTTAGTCGCGACCATCAAGTCCATAGTGCACGACTGCCACCAAGCGAACCTAGTCAATGGCGAAGCCTTGAATCGAGCACACCTTAGTTTCAAAAAACTCAGCAATATGATGCAGCAAAGCCATGGTAAAATTGGTATGACTTACAATGCCGGTGGCCAAACGCATACGATTTCTACGCTGGGAACCAATGTAAAAGCCTAATTGGTCTAATCTTCTTCGCACAACACCCTTCTTGCTTGTATCTGTATCTGTATCTGTATCTGTATCTGTATCTGTATCTGTATCTCAGCCTACCCTTCTCGCTACACCGTCAAAGTCTCTCTAAACCTGTAAATGCCCCTAATAAACGATAAACACAAAAAAGCGGCAAGTATTTTTATACTTGCCGCTTTCTTAGTCATAACCGTTATTGGTTGCCGATACGCCATCTGGAAAGCGAGTGGCAGCCAATATAATTAGGTAAACTAAACTGGATGCTCCTAAAACTAGAACAACGTTTGTTGTCTCTTCTCAGGCACTGCCTGAACTTCACCGTAATTACGTAGCTGTTCCATCTTACGGATATCTAATTGGAGCTCTGTTACATAGCTATCACCCACTGGGTAGCTGCGCACTACTTCTGCGCCACGGATTACGCCATCAACTGCACCAGAAGTACGTTCAGTGCCAAGGCGTTGATCTTCCAGCTCTGCTCGGCCGCTCACTCGCATGCCATACACTTGTTCAGCAAGTTCACGATAAGCATCGATCTTGGAAGCTCTCATCGCACGAATGCGCCTTTCCTCGTCGTTACGTCCCTTTTGCTCACTGATACTCGCGTAACCAACGGCAACTAAGTAATCATCTGGCCTCATGTTTTGCAGAGGCTGACAGCCAACAAGCAGTAAAGCGGCAACAACAAATATTAACTTCTTCATCTCGAACTCCTAGGGGCGAAGAATAACGGTGTAAGGCTGAGTCATCGTTGGATCAGAACGAATAATGACACCATCTTGAGTTCGAATGCTGTTCAGAGTATCTAGATCTCGACCAATACGATCCGCTGGCAAAAAGCCTTGCGCGGAAGCTACCACAATACGAGTTTGCATACCTACCACACGAGCATTAACTAGAACACCGCCCTCTTGGCGAAGCATAGTGCCTGTCAGCACGTACTGGACATCTTGCTCTTGAGCTAAGTCTTTCCAATCACGGCTTAATGCAAAATCACCTTGGTGAGTGACTTGGATAGAACCTGTTGTTTTAAAATCAACCACCTTGAAGCCACGACGCTGAAACTGATGAATGAAGCCTTCTGATACCGAGTTTCCTAGCCAGTTTGTTGTGTCCATGTGTTGCAGGTCAACAAACGAAGTTATCGCAATTGGAGTTCTTGCTGAAATACTCGTATTCGAAATGATCAAATCTTCAGTCATACTTTCCACGAAAAAGTCCATGGTATGACGAGGGCTGTCCATCAACATAAACTGACTGCCTGAATATTCAGACTTGCCGTTATAGATCGGCGAATAAGCGCATGATGTCAGTAACATGACACTCATTACTACGAGCCATTTTTTCATTCTCTAATCTCCAGATATGTTTAGTGCTACCTATTCCAATATGTTCTCACCATTATTCTTTTCAATGGATTACAATGTTGGAACAGTCTTTGCTTTTCATTAATGGTTCAGATTAAGAAAAACGCACTTAAGTCAGCTTCAAGCTTATAGTTATTTGTTAAGCAATATTTATACCCAACTGGTAACGAATAGATGAAAAAAATAATTTCTTACTTATTTTCAATAAGTTCACTGATAACCATAAGCTTCAGTGCTCATGCCTCTTGGTATGAAGTTACCGGTACCGCAGCCATCGTATCGTCAGAGGAAACGGCAAGGGTCCATGCTCTGGAAGACGCGGTATATAAAGCAATCCAGTTCTCAGGTGCTGATATTGGTAGTATCTCCAACCTCACGCCCTATCTCGACGCAAACAAGAAAGAGTTTCAATTTACCAATCATGAAGTGCGCTACATCTTGGTAGAAAAAGAGAAAAAACGCAGTGGCAATATAATGGTCACTGCAAGGATCGACATCTACCCTTCGGCAAATGCTTGCCATGAGAGCCAATATAAGAAAACATTTTTGGTCGGCAACATTGATGTGACTTCCCCACAACAAGCTGTAATGGGCAGAATCTATAATATTGGTGATGATTTTAGCCATGTCGTTGACCGACAACTGGCCCAAGAATCTCGTAGCTTTGTTTCTGTTGGTACAACCAATTACGATATCGACAAGCGTCGACCGGAAGTGATCAAAATGATCGCACAAGACACGGGAGCACAGTACATTATCGGCGGTGATATCACCGATTTAACTGCGACCATTGAATCCAAGCTTCTAAAAGACGACATTATAAACCGCCAGTTTGCCTTAGAAATGCAAGTCTTCGATGGCAAAACAGGTCATCAGGTTTATAACCGCAGCTATCGTGAAGTGGCAAAATGGCCTTTTGCTAAGACCAGTGAGGTTGATACGCGCAGTGCTCGTTTCTGGGCATCAACCTACGGCAGTATGATGCTTCGCGTCAGCCGCAATATTATGTTGGACTTGGAATCAGAAGTATCATGTAAAATCACGCTTCCAGAGGTGGCTGCAGTATTTGGTAACACTGTGACCATTGATTTAGGTCGAATGCATGGCGTTCAACAAGGTGACAAACTGCAACTGTGGCACACCGGTTCGTTTATCGACCAACGAGGCTTGCCACGTAATAAGGTCTCTCAAAGCGATATCACACTGACCGTTTCTCGCGTTTATGAGAACGAAGCTGAACTCACGATTGATCAACCTAGCCTTGCTGGAAGCATTCAAATTGGTGATGTAATGCAGAAAATCATGTAGTTAGCGACAAGCTCACTTCATAGTTTCTAATAAAGCCTTAGCACTTTTGTTAAGGCTATATTTTTTTCATGATGATTAGTTTCGGTTTTAACGTATTTGTCGTAACCTTATTAATAACATAATCATCATTTAGCAAACTATGAGCCAGAATAATCTAATTGGTGCGACCGGTTATCGATTTATATCGAAAGGCCAAACCGCTTTTAAAATCCACATCCATACTCCCGAAGATACGGTGTTACATCGTTCTGTCGGTTTTGTTCGTATGGGTGAAGACAAAGCACTAAAGAAAACCATCAAGTTACGAGACGAACTGGGCAGACAGCTTTGGGGCAAGTTTTGGCCCAAAGTCCTCAAAGAGCCCTATCTGATGACGCGCCTACCTCATAGTTTAGAGCCAAAAATTGTATTCAAGCCTAATCCTACCCAGACTGATCCTGAACACCGCGACGAATGCTACATCGCTAAGTGGCGTGTATTCTCAGATAACGGCGACTACAAATACAAAACCAAAGTGTGCTCAATCAGAAAGCATGGACGACTTGCCGCTTATAGCCAAACCAAACGCGCCCTGCTTGATGCCCATAAAGATGTGATTGATCTGTTGATATTTATGGGACGACTGAACAGCATCGACTTGAAGTAGTCTTCACTCGATTGAATTGAAATCCCATATTTTCAGAAACAAAAACAGCCGCATTTGCGGCTGTTTTTGTTTGTAGGTTAGTCACCTTAGCGCTTGAAGATACTCTCACACACTGAATAGACTACCTAGCTTCGGCATATCTCTGCCAGTGTCGCCAATCGACGCTGCGATTCTTTCACGTACGGATTAGTTTGATCCCATGCGTAACCAGCTAAAATCGAGCATACCATTTGCTTAATCTTCAGGTTTGGATCTTGATAGAAAATCACATCCTGCAAAGTACCTGAGTACCACCCCTCAACATACGTTCTAAAAGTGTTTACGCCCACCATCAACGGAGCCGCATAATCGCGCTCCCAATCGACGTTCTCACCATTAAGCTGCTTTTCCACACACTCTACGGCAAACTGGGCCGACTTCATCGCAATCGTAACGCCTGATGAAAATACAGGGTCAAGAAACTCACCGGCATTACCCAGCAGCGCATACTTATCCGTTGCAAGGTGCTTTACGTTGGCAGAATAGCCACCTATTTCACCTGCAGGGTTTGGGTATTCGGCATTTGCTAAAATTTCAGCTAATCCAGGCTCTTCGGTTGCTAATTGCTTAAGAGCGGCAATCTTATCTTCCGGGTATGACTCGAAGAACTTAGGCTCACCGACGACACCAAATGATGAGACGCCGTTGCTAAACGGAATTAACCAGTACCAAACATCAGGATTAGATGGATGCACTGATATGAGAATTTTATTGCGGTCATATTCTAGTTCAGTATCTGCTGCTGAAATATGATCGTTAATGTGCGTGAAAATAGCTTTGCGTGGAGGAAGCGATGACGGCTCTTCCAAGTTAAGCATTTTAGGCAGTACTCGGCCAAAGCCACTGCCATCCAAAACGTACTGAGCTTCGAGCTGATAACGCTCTCCATCAAGAACTTGGACATCTAAAGTCGTGCTGCCTTCGGTGAAATCAATGCCCATCAACTCATGTTGATAATCAATGGTAATACCTTGTGCTTCAGCAGCATCGGCTAACACCTTATCAAAGGCGCCTCGTTGAACTTGAAACGTGGTTCCCGGTCCAGAAGAGAACTTATCTTCAAAATTGAACGCCGTATAAACGTCATTTTTACGGAAAGCCGCGCCATCTTTAAATTGGAAGTTAGCTTCAGCTACTGCTTTGCTCATACCGGCTTGTTCAATCACTTCCATACAAGCAGGTAACAGGCTTTCGCCAATAGAAAAGCGAGGAAAAAGACTCTTTTCAATCACTCGAACATCGATGCCTTTCTTGTGAAGCAAAGACGCGGCAACAGACCCTGATGGTCCAGCTCCGATGATCACCACTTGAGTTGATATTTTCTTCATTTATTTAAGCCATATTTGTTATTTTTATTGCGCGCTAGCTTTCAATTCAAGCAGTGTGTGACCGAGGCCGATATCGTCGGTACGAGTCACCACTTCAAAGCCAGCTTCCTCAACGATTTCTAAGAAATCTTCACTGCGGTAAAAACGGCTGTTACCGTTGGCCAAACAAGTAAAGTAAAGAGAAGTCGCATTTAAACTATAAGACGCCGCATCGTATTTCTGTGCATCCCAAAACAGTTCCAGGATATAGACAGTCGCCTCTTCTGACATATGAGAGCGAACTCGTTTTAATATGCTTAGAATTTCCATTGGCGAGAAGCAGTCAAGGAACTGGCTCATCCACCACACATCCGCACCCGTCGGCAACACTTGTTGTTTGTCGAGCATGTTGGCTGGGAATGGCGTTACTCGGTCTTGATGGCCATGTAGTGTCGCGTTTGCCATTGCCATTTCTAGTTGCTGTGGCAAATCTACAATCGTTATATCAACATCTGAGTCGTGGTTGCAGCACTGCATCGCCCATTTACCCGTATTACCGCCGATATCCACCAGCGACTTAGGTTTCTTGCTGAAGACCTTCTCAAGCAAAACAGAGAACGAACGGTCTGAATAGAAATGATCAAACTTAAACCAGCTCTCTTTTGCTTTTTCTGGCAATTGAGACAAACCTTGGTAAATGGTTTCCCAGTCACCTAGCTCTTTTAAGCCCGCAGGTGTGCCTTCTTCAATCGCTTCCGTTAAATGCATCATCGCGGCGTAACAAACATCAGCCGTGAAGTCCATGTTCGCGTTGGTCATCCCATCGTGCAGAAGGTAGAAACCAAGGTTAGCCATTTTATAGTTAGGTTTGTCCCAAATAACAATATGAGCACTTAACGCCATATCGAGCAGAACTTTTACGCCGTACTCAGATACGCCCGTTATTTCCGAAAGAGTCTCCGCAGGTAAACCACTAATACCCGCGTCATCTAACGATTGCAAGATACCTAAATCACGAAGTGTACGGGCAGTATGAAAAACAATGGGAGCGAAAGACAATTTCTGCGCTTCTGTTTTTGCTTCTAAAGCGTTGAATGGATCTAATTTATATTCCGACACGAAAAACCTAACTTTAAATAATAGAGGATTACTCAGCTGCCATTTGTGCAAGCTTACGTTTAATATCAACGTTTAAGTTATTAACCCAACGGTTGTAATTACGGTGTATTTCACCATCGTCATACTTCAAATTCTCTGATTCAACGTAAAGAATAGAGTAAAATTTGTCACTATAAGGAATTTCAACCACAGCATGGTGTGAGCGAACATACAGCTCTGCACGGATCAAGCCAGGCTTTATCTCTGAAACCAACCAACCTCGGTTCTCAGCTGATTCATAAATAGCTGATTTCACCTGTTTACTTTGAAGATTCAGTGCAACTGGAGTATCCTCAACATTCATTACTGGCTGTACACGTCCGCAGCCTGCAAGAACGAATATGAACAATATTGAAACGGCTATTTTTAGTAATTTCATTTAAATCCCTTACCTGTGTTTATTTATAAGCGCGCATAGTATTTAGTTAGACCCAAAGCAAATCAATACTCTATGTCAAATCAATCCAAATTAATGTCGTTTAATATTGAGAAATGGTCTGCAAATGCGGCCGGTCTTAATTCTGATGCCGAATGGCAAACATGGAGCGCTAATTTAGCTTGGCCAGACAATGGTACAGCTGAATTTAAAGCCATCCCGCCAATGATGCGCCGCCGAATGAGCGTACAAAGCAAGCTTGCTGTCCAAACCGCATTGGTTCTGTTAAAAGACACCTCGATTGATTACCTAGTGTTTGCCAGTCGGCATGGTGAACTGCACCGAACCGCCATCTTAATTCAATCTATATTAGAAGGTGATGATGCCTCGCCAATGGCATTCTCGCAATCAGTACACAACACGGCTGCTGGCCTCACAACGATTGCCGCGAAAGCACCAATTCCACTGACCTCAATAGCGGCCGGACAAGACACCTTCCATAATGCATTGATTGAGGCGTACCTTTACCTCTACCAACATCCATCGCACCGTGTTTTAGTCATTGATTTCGACCAACCTCTGCCAGAGCTCTACCAGGAATATGAGACGCAAAACTACGCAGATTACGCGTTAGGCTTAATTCTCACTGCGGGCGATGACTACTCTATTTATAGAGCAGTAGAAACAAGTCAATCAGTATCCGAGTTGCCACAAGGCCTTCAAACGCTACAACATATCCTTTTGGATACCCAACGTTGGACGATTGCAGGCAAGCACCAAGCTTGGTCGTGGGTCAACAACGTAAAAACTGGAACTCAAGAATGAGTAAGGTCGATCAATATTGGCGAGTATTCGCGACAGGGCTTTGCTTCTCCATCTTTGGTCTAGGAGGCTTAGTTCTCAGCTTCTTGATCTTGCCGTCGATCGCACTCACCACATCTAACACCATTAAAAAAGAGCTTAAAGCTCAACGACTGATTCGCTTTTCATTCAATGCTTTTTGCCAAATAATGAAGTTCACTGGCGCTATTGACTATCGAATTGATGGCGCCGAACTGCTCCGTGAAGATCGCAACTGCATCATCATCGCCAATCACCCAAGTTTGATTGACTACGTGCTGATCGCCTCTCAACTGCCGCAATGCGATTGCCTCGTTAAGGCTGCAATATGGGAAAACCCTTTTATGAAAAGGATCGTCAAAGCGGCGGGATACATACCTAACCAAGCACCTGACGACCTTTTAGAGCGCTGTGAAGAACGTTTTTCACGTGGCAACGTGTTGCTTGTTTTTCCTGAAGGAACTCGCACAACGCCAGGAATTGAACCATCATTACAACGTGGTGCAGCACAAATAGCCACTCGAACGCAAACCGATTTACGCGTGATTCACATTACGGTTTCTCCGACATTCTTAACGAAAGAGAAAAAATGGTATCAAGTTCCTGTTACGAAACCCTTTTTTCATGTCGCGGTGAAAGGTAAAATAGAAGTCGCACCATTTATTGAGAATTCGAACAACTTAACTTCGGCAGCAAGACGCCTTAACCATCATCTTGCACAAAGTATTTTCCCTTCCGAAGAAAGTATTTAGCTCTTCAATAAAACGACGGCGATATCAGCATTTCGAAAATACAACGCATAATGTAGAATCGCCCCCTTGAAGCAGTATTTCAGATAAAGCACTAAGTAGGCCAAAGTGGAAACATTACACAACGAATTAAAACAACTGATCATCGACGCACTGAACCTTGAAGATATGAGCATTGATGAAATTGAAACAGAGGCTCCACTATTTGGCGATGGACTTGGACTGGATTCTATCGACGCCCTTGAGCTTGGTCTTGCTATCAAGAAAAAATATAACATTGTTATCGATGCCGACGATTCAAACACTCGCCAGCACTTTGCTTCGGTTGAAAACCTAGCTAATTACATCTCATCTCAAACGAACAACTAGACAGATCTTTATGACACAAGCTAACCAACAAGAAGTATACAACCAGGTTAAAGATGCGCTGATTGAGCTGTTTGAGCTTGATGCTGAAGATATCACTCCTGAAGCTCACCTTTATCTCGATCTTGACCTAGACAGCATTGATGCCGTTGATCTAGTCGTACATCTACAAAACGTAACGGGTAAAAAGATCAAACCTGAAGAGTTCAAAGCAGTACGCACCGTTAATGACGTTGTAGAGTCTGTGGTTGAACTATTGAAGGACGCATAATGCGTCCTCTGCTGACTTTATTGTCGGCAATCATACTTTTCACTTATCCAATAGCGGTTTACTTTGGGCTCAACAAGTTTGGTCTACAAACCGTTGGCATTGTTCTGGCCGTTATCTTTACTGTACGCATTTTCACTGGTGGTCAGGCTAAAATCAAAGAGCTAAAACACTTAGCTTGGATCAGTGGAAGTGCCGGAATTGTTCTGTTGGTATTAGGGTTAACGTTCAAGCAACATGGTTGGTTAACCTACTATCCCGTTATCGTTAACGTTTGTATGTTGGCTGTATTTGCTACAAGCCTATGGCAACCTCAAACAATTATCGAACGCCTTGCTCGCATCCAAGAGCCTGAACTTCCGCAAAGTGGCGTTGATTACACACGAAAAGTCACCAAAATTTGGTGTCTGTTCTTCGTTATTAATGGCTCAATCGCACTTTACACTTGCTTCCAACCGCTTGAAATATGGACCTTATACAATGGCCTACTCAGCTATTTGTTTGCCGGGTTACTCTTTGCGGGTGAGTGGGTAGTTAGACAGCGCATTCGCCAGAGTTAAATTGTTATGACCCAAACTGTAACCTATGTTTCGTTGTCTGATCTTCTCAGTCAAAATAGATCGCCTGACTCTATTGTTTGCTTTGACGACAATTGCGAGATTACATGGCAAACATTTAACGACGACTTATCTCAACTCGTACACCTTTTATCTCCATTCCCTGTTCAACGAGTCGCGATTTGTACCCAAGACAGCTGCCTATTTTCGGTGGCCTTTTTGGCATGTGCTGTCAGCAAAAAACACATCATCTTACCGGGTAACTATCAACCTTGTGCACTTGCCGAATTGAGTGAACATTTTGACTGCCTGTTAGTTGATGACTCGATTGGTGAAGTTGATGTTAGTAACGTTCGCAATATCCAAAACTTATTGGACTCAAACCCCAAAGCACAACAACCTCTAATCGATAATCTTACGCCCATTGATTTGGCAGCCATCCAATTGACCCTGTTTACTTCAGGTTCAAGTGGTACGCCCAAAGCTATAGACAAAACCTTAGAGCACCTAGATATTGAAATCGCTCAGCTAGACAAAAACTGGGGCGATTTACTTAAGGGCAACAGAGTCCACAGTACGGTCTCACACCAACATATCTATGGTCTGTTGTTCCGAATTTTATGGCCACTTTGTTCTGGTGTTCCATTTGCTCGACACAATCTTGAGTACCCTGAACAAATCCTATCTCACGCTAACAAACAGAGCGTGCTGATCAGTAGCCCTGCGCTACTCAAGCGATTAAAACACGAGACAAAACCTGCACAGCTAGCTGGTGTGTTCTCTTCTGGTGGCCCTTTACCAACCGAATCGGCTCACCAAGCTCTTAACTTGTTAGGACATTTCCCCATCGAGGTTTTTGGTAGCACTGAAACCGGCGGTATCGCATTTCGTCAGCAACAGAGCGCTCAAACACCTTGGCAGCTTTTTGACTGTATTGAGGCTAGTCTCAACAGTGAGAATTGCATTAAGTTATTGTCGCCCTACATCGACAAAAACAACTGGTATCAAACCGCCGATGAGTGCGAAATGGTCTCGAGCAATCAATTCATATTGAAAGGCCGAACCGATCGAGTGATCAAGATAGAAGAAAAACGAGTATCACTGGTTGAAGTCGAAAAACGACTAGAGCAACTCCTTTGGGTCAGTGAATGCGTGGTGATTCCATTTGAAGAACCTGAGCGCTTAATCTTAGCGTCGGTTTTGGTATTATCAGATCAAGGCCAAGCGAAACTCGCAACCATGAGTAAAGGTAAATTCTGGTTGATGCTGCGTTCAGAGTTGAGAAAGTGGTTAGAACCGATCGCCATCCCAAGAAAATATCGTGTTGTTGATGAGATTCCACTCAACAGCCAAGGTAAGCGGTTAACCTCTCACATAGAGCAGCTCGTAAAATCATAGAAATCGCTTATCGTGTTTTACACTGAGACTGTCTTTTTATATTTTTGTCACAACACCCATTTTCAGCCCAAGGATTCTAAGCACACGCTATGGATAAGAGAAAACCAAACATCATTGCTGTTGACACTGCAGAGAAAGAATCGACCCTGACACTCCATATTACTGGAGACATCACCGATTTTAAGGGGCACTTCAAGAGCTTTCCTATTCTTCCTGGTGTTACACAGATTGATTGGGCACTTCACTACGCAGTCCAAGAACTGAGTGTCCCTGGTTTTTTTAAAGGCATGGAAGTCATCAAATTCCAAGAACCGATCCTGCCAGACTCGACCATACAGTTGTCACTCAAGTGGGACGCTGACAAAGACAAACTTAGCTTTAGTTACACCTCAAACAACGGCGAACAGATTCACTCTTCAGGCAAAATGAAGCTGGGAGAGAAAAGTGAATAGCGCTGAGGCTGTTTCTCAACACGCACTTGAAGAAAGCAACTACAAGGCTTGCTTCCTAATACCGTGCTTTAACCACGGTGCAACCATGCCAACTGTGGTCTCATCACTTCTTAATTTCAAACTTCCGATCATTATTGTTGATGATGGCAGTGAACTCGCGACCAAACAGTTTCTGACTCCACTTGCCGATAGCCCAAGCGTGACTTTGGTAACACTTGATCACAACCAAGGCAAAGGCGGCGCGGTAAAAGCGGGCATTAAGCGAGCGCAAGAGCTCGGCTTTAGTCATGCCATTCAGATTGATGCTGATGGGCAACATGACCTAGACGCCCTACCCGCATTAATCCAAGCTTCACAAACTAAGCCCCAGCACCTTATCTCTGGTCAGCCTGTCTATGACGAGAGCGTACCTAAGGCAAGGCTCTACGGACGCTACGCGACACATATCTGGGTATGGATAGAAACCCTATCTCTCTCGATTAAAGACAGCATGTGTGGCTTTAGAGCGTATCCAATCGATAAGACGCAAACCGTACTGAATAAATACGATGTCGGTTCGAGAATGGACTTTGATATCGAGATTCTGGTTCGCCTGTATTGGGAAGGCTGCGATATCGACTTCGTTGAAACGCGTGTTATCTACCCAGAAAATGGTATCTCTCATTTCGATGCACTGTGGGACAACGTAAAAATCAGTTGGATGCACACAAGACTGTTCTTCGGCATGCTGCCGAGAGCACCAAAATTGATTGCTCGTCATTTCAAATCAGATTCCGCCGAGAGTTTATCTGCAGCTAAGAGTTTGCCAGCTGAAAATAGCCAAGGTTCCTCGGCAGATTCAAGACAAGTAAATTCCGAACAAATAGGTCCAGAACAACCCCATTGGTCGCGTACTCAAGAACGCGGCACTGTGCTGGGAATCAAACTGTTATTGGCCGTTTATACCTTGTTAGGCCGAGGCGTATTTAATCTGATTTTACGCGGCGTGATGCGTTACTACCACCTAACGGGCAAACGTGCACGAAACGCCTCAGAACAGTACCTATTTCAGCTTAAGGCATACGCTGAACAACAGAATATTGAGTTACCCGCTGAATTAACCAGTTATAACCATTTGCTCTCGTTTGGCCATACCATGCTAGACAAGTTGGTTGCATGGAAAGGGGATTTTTCGGTCGATAACCTGAGCATTCATGGTCAAGAACAATTTGAGAGCATGGTGGCAAATAAGCAAGGTGTGCTAATCCTAGGTTCTCATCTTGGCAACATCGAACTGTGTCGAGCTTTGGGTCGCAGACACTCGAACATCAAAATCAATGCATTGGTTTTTACCGAGCACGCTGAGCGTTTTAATTCGGTGATGAAAGCGGTCAACCCGCAGTCTGATTTAAACCTGATTCAGGTAACTTCAATGGGGCCTGATACTGCTATCTTGTTGCAACAGAAACTGGAACAAGGTGAGTGGATTGTAATTGTTGGCGATAGAACCTCCACCAGCAAAGAGAGCCGTTCAGTATGGGCTGAGTTCTTGGGTAAGGAAGCGCCCTTCCCTCAAGGGCCATTTATGTTAGCCTCTGTTCTCAAAGCGCCAGTATTTCTATTATTTGGGCTACGTGATGACTCACAATCTAAGCCGCATTTTAATGTCTATTTCGAGCATTTTAGCGACAAGATAGAACTACCCAGAAAAAATCGCGAACAATCTTTACAGCAAGTCGTGCAAAAATACGCAGACCGACTTGAGCACTACACACTGAAAGCACCGCTTCAGTGGTACAACTTTTTTAATTTTTGGACATTGAGCAAGCACCATGACGAAAAAGAATCCAAATAGCATCACCTTTGGTGCCGAACGCCTCACGATCGAGGACGTTGTCGCTATCTCACAAGGCGCAAAAGCCTCGATGAACTCAAGTGAAGCATTCACATCAAAAATCGACCGTGGTGTCGCTTTTTTAGAACGCCTATTGAAAGAAGAAGGCGTGATCTATGGTGTGACAACGGGCTACGGTGACTCATGTACCGTTGCGATTCCGCCAAACCTTGTTGATGAATTACCACTGCATCTAACGCGCTTTCATGGCTGTGGTTTAGGAGAAATATTGTCTCACGAACAATCTCGTGCGGTATTAGCAACACGCCTTTGTTCATTGTCACAAGGTGTATCTGGTGTGACTCATGATTTGCTCAACCAGATCGTTACTCTGATCAACCAAGATATCTCACCACGTATTCCTCAAGAAGGATCGGTGGGTGCCAGTGGCGATTTAACGCCGCTGTCTTACTTAGCGGCAGCACTGATTGGTGAGCGCGATGTTATCTACAAAGGTGAAGTTCGCCCTACTAGTGACGTTTACAAAGAGCTAGGGATTAACCCTATCAAGCTTAAGCCAAAAGAAGGCTTAGCATTGATGAATGGCACGTCAGTAATGACGGCTCTGGCTTGTATCGCCTACAAGCGCGCAGAATACCTAGCTCAGCTGTCGACTAAGATCACGGCAATGGTGTCTGTGGGTATGCAAGGCAACGATTTCCACTTCGATGAAGCCTTGTTCGCAGTGAAACCTCACCCTGGTCAACAACAAGTTGCTGCATGGCTACGCGATGACCTGCAAGCCGATCGCCCGCCACGCAACAGTGATCGCCTACAAGATCGTTATTCACTGCGTTGTGCTCCACATGTTATTGGTGTGGTTCAAGACTCTCTACCTTGGCTACGCCAAATGATTGAGAACGAGCTGAACAGCGCTAACGATAACCCAATTATCGATGGCGACAATGAGCGCGTACTGCACGGTGGACACTTCTACGGTGGCCATATCGCAATGGCAATGGATACACTAAAAACAGCGGTAGCCAACCTTGCAGACCTACTTGACCGTCAAATGGCGCAGTTGATGGACTACAAGTTCAATAACGGTCTGCCATTTAACCTAACAGGCGCAGAAGGCGAACGTAAGCCAATCAACCATGGCTTCAAGGCGGTGCAGATTGGCGTTTCAGCTTGGACAGCAGAGGCATTGAAACACACCATGCCAGCAAGCGTGTTCTCTCGTTCAACAGAGTGTCACAACCAAGACAAAGTCAGCATGGGCACCATTGCGGCTCGTGATTGTCTACGTGTTCTTGAACTGACTGAACAAGTTGCGGCAGCATCTCTTCTGGCGGGTACACAAGCGCTTGAGCTTCGTAAACGCCACAATGAGCTTGATGAGCACCACATGAGTGAAAACCTAAAGCATATTCGCGACGAAGTGCTTAAAGAGTTTGAATTTATCGTAGAAGATCGACCACTTGAAGGCGATCTACGCCACTTCATTGCTCGTATTCAAAGTCAGCACTGGTCACTTTACTCATAGAGTAGCTAACTTCATAAAGTAGCCAACCCTTTACGCAATATTGTTGAGAGTGATTTATGTCTGAAATCCTTCATCCATTACAATCTGAGGTGACTCTGATTACCTCATTCCAAGATGCCGATCCGATGGGCGTGATCTATCACGGTAATTACTTCCGATTTTTTGAAGAAGTAAGGCGCATCATGATGGATAAGATTGAGTACAACTACCATGAGATGAAGGACTCAGGCTACATGTGGCCGATCATCGAAACGCGTGTAAAGTACATTAAGGCGATACCGTTCAATCATCAGATCAAGGTATCGGCTAAGTTGACTGAATGGGAAAACCGCCTGCGTGTTGACTACGAAATTCACGATGCCAACACAGGTGTTCGCATGACACGCGCCCACACAATGCAGGTTGCGGTGACCATTGAAGAACAAGAGATGTGCTTCGCTTCACCGAAAGTGTTTACAGATAAAGTCGAGTACTGGCACCAGTTTGGCTGCTTACCCCAATCAACTGAGCAGCAACCAAGCGACCAACAATCAGACCAACCTCAAGTATCTAACACACAGCAGCAGGTGAAACATGAGTCTGTTTAAACGCAGTCGCAAACACATCAGCATCGCACTACTAGGGCTTGCCTCAATGATGGCGAGTAGTTTTGTTATTGCTAATGAAAGTACAGCTACGGTTGGTTCTATTTCAGATCTGCAAACAGTATTAAGCGCAAACAACATAGTGCGTGGTGAGTTCACCCAAACGCGCAACATGGAAATGTTCGCCCAGCCTCTAACATCACAAGGTACTTTCCTGTTAGACAAGTCGAATGGTTTGCTTTGGACACAAACTACCCCCTTTCCTGTTAGCTTGGTGCTAACCGATAACAAACTGAGCCAAAGGTTTGCCGATCAACCCGCTAAAATCATCACCGACAAAGAAAACCCAATGGCGTTTTATTTCAGCCATATATTCTTATCGGTGTTCCACGGGGATACGCAAAAACTCCAAGAACAATTCTCACTCGACTTTGAGCCTGCAACCACTACAAACACTGATGAAAGTGCAAACGCAAGTTCACAAGACACACGATGGACACTCACTCTAAAGCCGAAAAGTGCTCCGATGAACGCGGTGTTTGAAGCCATTACGCTGCAAGGTAAAAATGATATTGAACGTATTGAGTTGAGAGAGATTCGTGGAGACAGCACGGTGATCGAATTTAGCCAATTAAGCCATCTACCGGAAGTATTATCAGATGCTGAAGCGCAACAATTCCAACTCTAGTCTGGCCCTTGTTTGGCTTGTTATCGTAGTACTATTTAGCGGATTGTTAATCAAACAATTCGCTTTTTCTTCGTCGGTACCGATTGAAAGCAACATTCTAAAGTTACTACCAGAAAACCAGCAAGACCCAATGGTAGAGCAAGCCTTTCAGCAGATATCCAGCTCGATGAGCGAGCAAGTAGTGTTTATCATCAGCGCCCCCGACATCGACCAAGCAATGATTGCGACCGACGCTTTTGAAAAAGCTCTCAACCAAAGAGCTTTTTCAAGTCAGCCAACTCTGTTTCAGCAAGTTCAAGGCAAAATCAGCGCCAGCACCCAAAGCCAATGGAGCGATTTCTACTTTCGTCACCGAGCTCAACTGCTTACCCAACAACAAAAAGAGACGCTGACCCACTCGCCTGATTCACGAGCTCAATATGTGATTCAGTCTCTGTACAATCCGTTCTCAGGCGTCACTGCAGCCGAACTGTCGATGGACCCATTTCTACTATTTCGCGACTACATCAGTGCTGTTGGCGTTCAATCAAGTAACTTTGTTCTGAAAGAGGGGTACCTCACCGCTCAATCTAATGATCAAACTCATATTTTGGTCACGGCGACTCTGGCGGGCTCGCCTTATAGCTTGGCGATTCAAGAACAACTTCCTGATCTTGATTCAATTGAGCGCGAGGTCGAAAAACAGTTTAGCGTCAAAGTGCAGCATACCGGTGTGGTGTTCTACGCAAATTACGGCACCGAAAGCGCGAAATCAGAAATCAGTACCATTGGTTTGGGCTCATTAGCCGGTGTTATTTTATTGGTGTGGTTGACGTTTCGTAGTGCCCTACCACTTGCCTTATCCTTGCTTTCCATCAGCACTGGGTTGTTGGTTGCTCTTGCAAGCACCGTCGCTATCTTCGGCAAGGTTCACCTATTTAGTTTGGTGTTCGGTGCCAGCTTAATTGGCGTGTCCATCGATTACTCCTTTCATTACCTGACTGACCGTTTGGCGGCTGGTAACCAATGGCAAAGCGACAAAGGGTTGAAACATATTATCGTTGCGATCACCTTGGGGCTGATCACCAGCTTGATTGGCTACCTAGGTCTGTTGGTGGCACCTTTCCCGGGTTTACAGCAACTTGCTCTGTTTTCGTCGATTGGGCTTATTGCGGCTTACGCCAGCGTGGTGTGTTGGTACCCAGTTTTAGCTGCAAAACCAAGCCAAGAACGCCCGCTTCCCTTGTCGAAGCTTTGGCATACTTGGTTAAGTCTCTGGAGCAACCAAAAGTTTAGAATTGGCTTACCATTAATAGTGACTGTCGTTAGCTTGATATCACTCAGTCAAATTCGCTACGACGACGATATTCGCCAACTTCAAGCGATGCCTGATCAACTCAAACAGCAAGAGCAAGCCATTACTGATATATCAGGATTAGGCAGTGGCCAAAATATGCTGCTGGTGACCGCTAAGAGCGATCAAAAGCTACTCAAAAAACTGGCAGAAATCACCGCGAGCTTAGACTCTTTAATCGATAGCCAAGGTATCTCAGGATATCGCAGCATCAATCAACAGTTGTTAAGTAAACAAGACCAGCATGATAACTATCAATTGGTTGAACAACTCTATCGCCAGCAAAGCCATATCTTACAGAACACGCTTGGTTGGCCTAGCTTTCCAGAATTACCTAAGTTCGAAGCAATCACGGTATCTGGATTTTTAGAATCACCGGTGTCAGAACCTGTTCGACCACTTTGGTTAAAACCTATCGATGGACAAGCGGCGTCAGTCATTTTGATCAAAGACGTTACAAACTCAGCACTGTTCTCTCAATGGCTCGATTCAAGCTTTGCTCAGCAACAAGGTGTTAAATACCTTAATAAAGCCGATGAAATCTCCGCACTCTTTGCGGAATACAGAGTCAAGATCACCGAGCTATTATTGATAGCTTTGGCCGCTATTGGGATGGTTTTAGGTTGGCGCTACGGTGTGAAGCAAAGCCTATTAATGCTGTTGCCTTCATTGATTGCCGGAGTCGCAGGTTTAGCGGTCACGGGCATTTTAGGCTCGACACTGAATCTGTTTAATCTGCTTGGACTAATTCTAATTTTAGGAATTGGTATCGACTATACCCTGTTCTTTGCTGAGCAGAAGAAATCCCTGAGTACCCTATTGGCGATTACTTTGTCAGGCCTCACGACGCTACTTTCATTTGGCTTATTGTCACTGAGTCAGACTCATGCCATTCATAGCTTCGGTGTTACCGTCCTAACGGGTATTTTCGTCGCGTGGTTGCTTTCTCCACTTGCAATCAACAACGAACAAGCAGCGGAAAAATCAAACTCTCGAGAGGCTTTTAGATGAACAAAACAATCAAGGTAGCGCTAGCCGTTGGATTGAGCTTATTACTCAGCGCTTGTTCGATGGTGTCTCAACAGCCTACAGGTGCAAGTGTCGCAATCGACAAAGACACCGAGCTAGCCTTGCCGCTGCCTGCTGAACTGGGATACTCATTTACGGCGAGCCAACTGATCAGCGCAACATGGCAAGACGATACGCAGCAACTTCCTGTTCAAGTCGAAGTGACAGCGGATAAAGTGGTTTTGGCGGGGTTTTCTTCTTGGGGTACTCGCATCCTATCGCTGCAATATCAAAATCAAGTGATTGATACGCAGGTTTTGTCTGGGCTTGGCGCAACTTTGCCACAACCTGAACAGGTGCTATTTAATTTGATGCTGACCTTATGGCCGACTGAAGCCTGGACTCAGCCTTTGCAAAACATAAGTTGGCATCTAGTCGATACTGACAATACAAGAACCGTGTTTGACGACGACCAACAAGCCATTATTCGTATAGAGTATCAAGCAAAAGCTAATGAGCCGAAGCTCTCTGGAGACATTGTTTTCAAGCATTTGATTCAAGGCTACACCATCACTATACAAACGTTGAACTCAACGATTGTCGATAACCCAAGTAAGAGCTAAACATCATGCCTATTTATATCCAAGACTGTGGTTTCCACTCCGCATTAGGCTCAAGCGTTGCTGACATTCATGGCTGCCTCAAAGATACACGCGAATCAAACATGGTTGAAGTAAGCGATATGCTGAATGATGGTAAGCACACTATCGTGGGTAAGGTCGCAGGCGAACTGCCAGAGGTTCCATCCAATCTCGCACAATACGCCACTCGTAACAATCAACTGGCGTTATCAGCTCTAAATCAAATCCAAGACTCTATCGAGCAAGCAAAATCACAATTTGGCGCAGATAGAATTGCTGTTGTTATCGGCACAAGCACCTCGGGGATTTCTGATGGTGAAGCCGCTTTCAAACATAAATTGGCAAACGGTGAGTTTCCTGAGCATTATCACTACTCCAAACAGGAGCTAGGGAATCCCTCTGAGTTTGTTAGTCAATATTGCTCATTAACAGGGCCAAACTACGCAATCTCGACCGCCTGCTCATCAAGCGGCCGTGTTTTTCTTACCGCTCAACGCTTGTTAGATTCTGGAATGGCTGATGCTGTGTTGGTTGGAGGTGTCGACACCTTATGTAAGCTGACGCTCAATGGTTTTCATGGTCTTGAAGCACTTTCAAGCACACATTGTCAGCCGTTTAGCGCCTCTCGAGATGGCATCAACATCGGAGAAGCGGCAGCATTTATGTTGCTCAGCAAAACAAAACTGAATGTTGCTAATACAAACCAGAATATACCTAGCATTGCCTTGTTAGGCTGTGGCGATAGCTCTGACGCACATCATATTTCAGCGCCCCATCCAGAAGGGAACGGCGCAGAACAAGCGATGAGAAAGGCGTTAAAATCTGCACAGTTACAAGCAGAAGATATCGGTTATATCAATGCTCATGGCACCGCAACTCCACTCAATGATTCAATGGAAAGCAAAGCCATTCATCGTATTTTTGCAAACAAGGTTCCCGTCAGTTCCACCAAGCCTCTCACCGGGCATACTCTTGGAGCCGCAAGTGCGATAGAGGCTGCAATAGCATGGCATATTTTAAAATATGACTTACCGCTTCCCTTACAAAAATGTCAGGATAAAGCTGAAGATATTGAGATTGATTTGGTAAACTGTTCCCAGAAACTTAAAGTAAAGAACATCTTAAGCAACTCGTTCGCTTTTGGTGGCAACAACATTAGCCTGATCTTTGGTGTAGTAAATGACTGATATCCCTTCTGTAGACCAACTTCTTCCACACGATGATCCGATGATATTAATCGATCGTGCTATCAATGTAGAGGCGTTGTCGATTCACTGTCAGGTCGATATTGGTGCTCATAACCTGTTCTTTAATGCCGAATCTCAAACCGTACCGGCTTATGTCGGTATCGAATTTATGGCGCAATCTGTGGCTGCATGGTCTGGATACCATGCGCTGAAAAACGGCACGACTCCTCCAATCGGCTTCTTACTTGGTTCTCGTCGCTACAAGTCACTATGTGATGAGTTCACTCAAGGTCAGACACTTGATATCTACGCCGAGCAACTGATGGAAGACAGTGGCATGGCCGTGTTTACCGCCCGAGTCGAAGACCAAGGTGAGTTAGTGGCTCAATGTCAACTCAACGTCTACGTGCCGACCGAACAAAAATTACAAGAAATGAAAACTAGGAGCCCATCATGAGCCGTCAGGTTTTAGTCACAGGTGCCAGCAAAGGCATTGGTAAAGCGATCGCTATTCAACTCGCGAAAGACGGTTTTGAAATCGCCGTTCACTACATGGGTGACAAGCAAGGTGCTGAAGACACATTAAAGTCGATCACCGAGCTCGGTGGCGCAGGACGTCTGATCCGATTTGATATCAGCAATCGCAGCGAATGTCGCGAAAAGCTTGAGTCAGATATTGCCGAACACGGCGCTTATTATGGTGTTGTAAATAATGCCGGTATTACTCGTGACACAGCATTCCCAGCCATGACTGAAGAAGAGTGGGATGGTGTTATCCATACCAACCTCGACAGCTTCTACAACGTACTTCACCCGTGCGTGATGCCAATGGTTCAAAAACGCAAAGGCGGTCGAATCGTTACTCTGGCGTCGGTATCTGGCATCATGGGCAACCGCGGTCAAACCAACTATGCTGCAGCAAAAGCCGGCGTGATTGGCGCGACTAAGTCTCTAGCTTTAGAGCTAGCGAAACGCAAGATCACGGTAAACTGTGTCGCTCCAGGTTTAATTGATACCGGTATGGTTGACGAACACGTGAAAGATCATGCCCTTCCTCAAGTGCCACTGCGCCGAATGGGCGAGCCAGAAGAAGTAGCAGGCCTAGTCAGCTACCTAATGTCTGATATTGCAGGCTACGTCACTCGCCAAGTAATTTCAGTTAATGGAGGCCTAGTATGACCCGCCGCGTTGTTGTAACAGGCATGTCTGGTGTTACTGCCTTTGGTAATGATTGGCAGCACATCGAGCCAAAACTGAAAGCTTGTGAAAATGCCACTCAATATATGCCAAGCTTTGAGCAGTATGATGGCCTCAACACTAAGCTAGCTGCGCCTATTGATGACTTCCAGTTACCAAAACACTACAAACGTAAACAGGTTCGAGGCATGGGCCGGGTTTCTCGCTTAGCCACTGTCGCGACTGAAGGTGCTTTAACACAAGCAGGGTTGATTGGACATGATGTTTTGACTAACGGCGAAACAGGCATTGCCTACGGCTCTTCAACTGGCAGTACCGATGCAGTTGGCGCATTCGGTGTAATGCTTAACGAGAAATCGACACGAGCAATCACAGCAACTACCTATGTTCAAATGATGCCACACACTGCTGCGGTCAACGTTGGACTGTTCTTTGGCTTGCGCGGACGCGTGATTCCCACCAGCAGTGCCTGCACTTCAGGGAGCCAAGCGATTGGTTACGCTTATGAAGCGATCAAACACGGCTACCAAACCGTGATGGTTGCTGGTGGTGGTGAAGAACTATGCCCAACTGAGTCTGCCGTTTTCGATACCCTTTTTGCTACCAGTTTAAAAAACGACACACCAGAAAAATCCCCTAGCCCTTACGACAGTGAGCGCGATGGTCTAGTCATCGGTGAAGGCGCAGGTACGCTTGTGCTCGAAGAGTATGAACATGCCGTCGCTCGCGGCGCAAAGATCTACGCTGAGATTGTCGGCTTTGCCAGCAACTGCGATGCAGCTCATGTGACCCAACCTCAGATGGAAACCATGCAAATCTGTATGGAAAAAGCTCTAAAGGATGCTCAACTTCCAGCTGAGAAGATTGGTTATGTTTCAGCACATGGCACTGCGACTGAAAAAGGCGATATTGCAGAAAGTAACGCAACCGCGAATATCTTTGGCGAAGTGCCAATCAGTTCATTAAAAAGCTACTTTGGTCATACGCTTGGCGCATGTGGTGCGATTGAAGCTTGGTTAAGCCTAGAGATGATGCATTCAGGCTGGTTCAGTCCAACATTGAACCTTGAAAACATTGACGAACGCTGCGGTAAACTTGATTACATCACGGGCTCAGGCCGCGAACTGGATGTTGAATACCTAATGAGCAACAACTTTGCCTTTGGCGGGATCAACACTTCCATCATCTTCAAAAAAATCTAGGATAGATAATGAAAAACTGGCTAGCTCTTGCTGTTGTCTTTTTACTCGCAGGTTGCAGTGCTCCGAAGTATTCGGGCAATGCACTTCCTGAAGCAAACAACATCGAAAATATCACGATCGTGGAAGATGTAAAAACACGCAGCATTTTCCTCGATTCTATGCTTGATTGGTGTCTGAATAATCAGGTTAAATGTAAAGTGGTTGCCGACGGTTCAGAACATAATCCAGAGGACATTACGCTTGATTATGTCTCTCGCTGGAGCTGGGATTTCAGAACCTTTGTGGCGGATGCTAAGATCTCAGCTTATCAAGATCAACAACGCATAGGCAACGTTGAGTTTAAAGCACCGAATAGCGGAAATTTATCAAAGTTTGGCGACGATATGGAACGCATCAAAGCGATGATGGATATCTTGTTCGATAAGAAAACAGCGGCTCAAGCGACCCAAATGATTGCTGACGACAAGCTATAACGAATCCAGTTCTGATCAGCAGAATTCGGATCGACAAAGCTCTAATCGAAAAAGCGCTAATCGGCAAAGCTCTAAGCGACGAAGCTCAAGACAAATAAAAAGGGTCAGTAACCAAGTTGCTGACCCTTTTTTGAATCTAGCAATCGCTCAATTAAGCGTTAGCTTCACGCTCAGCGATGAACTCAAGAGCCATCTTGATGCGAGCGATTACGCGCTCTTTACCAACAAGCTCCATCACAGCATCAACAGAAGGAGACTGACCGCCACCTGTTACTGCTACGCGAAGTGGCATACCGATTTTACCCATGCCGATCTCTAGCTCTTCACAAACCGCTGCGATCACACCGTCTTTGATGTTTACAGTAGTGAAATCTTCAAGTGCTTCAACCTTCGCAAGAGCAAGTTCTAGTGGGCCTTTAGCAACACCACGTAGGTGCTTCTTAGCTGCGCCAGCTTCAAACTCAGAGAAGTCTTCGTAGAAGTAACGAGACTGCTCAGCAAGTTCGATAAGTGTGTTACAACGCTCGCCAACTAGCTTGATCACTTCAGTGATCGCTGGGCCGTTTGTTGTATCGATCTTCTGTGCGTCTAGGTGCCATTGCAGGTATTTTGCAACGTACTCAGGCTCAGAAGTCTTGATGTAGTGGTTGTTCAACCAAAGCAGCTTTTCAGTGTTGAATGCAGATGCAGACTTGCTGATTGCTTTAAGGCTGAAGAACTCAATCATCTCTTCTTGAGAGAAGATCTCTTGGTCACCGTGAGACCAACCTAAACGAACTAGGTAGTTGTTCAGTGCATTTGGTAGGTAACCTTCATCGCGGTATTGCATTACAGAAACAGCACCGTGACGCTTAGAAAGCTTCGCACCGTCATCACCAAGAATCATTGCACAGTGAGCGAAAGTTGGAACTGGCGCGCCTAGTGCTTCGTAGATGTTGATTTGACGAGGTGTGTTGTTGATGTGGTCTTCACCACGAACAACGTGTGTAATACCCATATCCCAGTCATCCACTACCACTACGAAGTTGTAAGTTGGAGCACCGTCTGTACGACGAATGATTAGGTCATCAAGTTGGCTGTTAGAAATTTCAATGCGACCACGAATTTGGTCATCAAATACTACGCTGCCTTCTTTAGGGTTACGGAAACGGATAACGCACGCATCACCTTCTTTTGCTGCTTCGTTTGCTGCAACAATTTTAGGGTGGTTCGCATCGTAACGAGCCATTTCTTTGTTTTCTTCTTGCTCTGTACGAATTTCGTCAAGCAGCTCTTTAGACGCGTAGCATTTGAATGCTTTGTCTTCAGCAAGTAGCTTATCAACCATTTCGTTGTAACGGTCAAAACGCTTAGATTGGTAGTAAGGACCTTCATCCCATTCCATACCCATCCATTGCATGCCTTCTAGAATTGCATCAACCGCTTCTTGAGAGTTACGCTCAAGGTCCGTGTCTTCGATACGTAGAACGAATTCACCACCTTGGTTCTTAGCGAATAGCCAAGAGTAAAGTGCAGTACGTGCACCACCAACGTGAAGATAGCCAGTTGGGCTAGGAGCAAAACGAGTTTTAACCGTCATTTAAATACCTTGATTATGTAGGTGATTCTTTTAGTGGGGTCTAATACAAAGTCTGTAATAGCCAAATATCACTAAATTTTGGGCGCTATTTTATCACCACCGCTTAAATCTACAATCAGTAGTGAATGATTAATGCGCGGATCTTGTGCGAAAGCCACTGTAGAAAGGCCAAATTCAGCTTCGATGTAGCAAATCTATAGCCTGAGCCCATAAATTATAGCCACGCTTTTCTTTAGCTCCCGCTTATTTCACCAACGTACCCCACTCATTCACATGCCACTAAGATCAAATTCTTGAATTTATGTTTGACCTTACCCTTACGGGAAGGTTTATGTTAGGCGTAGATGAGAATTGGAGTATCGATATGAACCATTACACAACCGCGCTCAACGGCCTAAATTGCATGGGTTGTGCGAAGAAAGTTCGCACACTGTTTGGCGAACTCGACAATACGACGATCAATGATATATCGCCGACCCACATCGATATTTCGACTCCAATTAATTACGTTCAACTCAACGAACAGTTAGCGACGCTTGGTTATAGCATGGGCAATAAACTGCACCTTTCGTTATCCGGTCTTAGCTGCGGTAAGTGCGTGAACAAGCTGACACAAGCACTTGAACAAACCGAGCAAACCTCAGACCTAGAAATCAGCAAACATGAATTGTCGTTGGTTACTCTGCTTTCAGAATCCGAGCTTATTGAGTTGATCGAAAGCGTGGGTTATCACGCGGCTTCCTACTCTGAAGTTAATGAGCCTTTATCTAATTCAGATTCAGAAGACGATAAAAAAACAGCGCCAGTGGAGCCGACACCAAATAAACCTGCTGCTAGCCAATATACCTATCACCTTGTTCTTGAGGGAATGACGTGTGCGAGTTGTGTTTCTTCGGTAGAGAAGGCACTGAAAAAGAATGAGTTCGTCGACCAAGCTCAGATCAACCTCGCTGAACAGACAGCCTTGGTTTTCACCTCTAAAACACGGGACGTCATCGAAAGCGCGCTAATAGAATCGGTAAAAACCGCAGGTTATAGTGCCGAGTTCGTTGATGACGCGGCGACTCAACAGCAAAAACAGCAAGAACAACAACTTCGTACCCAAAAAGCTTTCCTAAAGAATTCAGTAAGCGCGCTGGTTATCGGAGCTCCGCTGATGGCGTGGGGTCTGTTCGGTGGCAGCATGACCATTGTTACATTTAACGACCAATTGGCTTGGGGATTGGTTGGTGTGGTCTGTTTGATACTGCTTGCGACCTCGGGACGCAGCTTCTTCACGAATGCTTGGCAGTCTCTCATGCATAAGCGTGCGACCATGGATACCTTGGTCGCTTTAGGCACGGGTGCAGCATGGTTCTATTCAATGCTGGTTGTACTGATTCCATCATGGTTCCCAGAACCATCGCGTCATGTCTATTTTGAAGCAAGTGCAATGATTATCGGCCTTATCTCTTTAGGACACTACATTGAAGCCAAAGCCAAAGCACGCACCACCAAATCTTTACAGGCACTGATTAACTTACAGCCTCAAAAAGCCGTGGTTATCGTCGATGGTAAAGAACAGACCATCGCCGTCGAAGCCATTCAAGTCGGTATGCAAGTGCGTGTAAAACCGGGAGAAAAAGTCCCTGTCGATGGCGTTGTGGTTTCGGGTGAATCCTACATCGATGAATCAATGCTGACCGGCGAACCGCTTCCCAACGTTAAATCGATTAATGATGGCGTTTCAGCAGGTACCATTAATGGTGATGGCAGCTTAGTGATTAAAGCGACTGGAATTGGCTCAAGCACCATGCTGGCTCGAATCATTCAGATGGTTCGCCAAGCACAAAGCAGCAAACCTGCGATTGCTAAGCTTGCCGATTCTATCTCGGCCGTGTTCGTACCTGTTGTGGTCGCAATCGCCGCCATTGCCGCCTTAGTTTGGTTTCTTGTTGGCCCGCAACCTAGTGCAAGTTACATGCTCGTGGTATCAACCACTGTACTGATTATCGCCTGTCCATGTGCGTTAGGCCTAGCAACGCCACTGTCGATTACTGTTGGCGTGGGTAAAGCCGCTGAGTTTGGCGTTCTTATTAAAGATGCGGATGTATTGCAGTCTGCCAGCAAGATCGATGCTGTTGTGTTTGATAAAACAGGTACGTTGACCCAAGGCAAACCAACCGTTCAACAGGCCTTTTACTCTAATCTAACGGAGCAAGAGTTACTGGCTTATGCTTATTCAGTAGAAGTGGGATCTGAGCACCCACTCGCCAAAGCCGTTTGCCAATATGCAGAGAGCCTACAAGTTTCAGCACTACCTCATAGCGAGTTCGAAAACCAACGAGGGCTTGGCGTACAGGCAACAATTAACGGCAAGAACGTGCAAGTTGGCTCGCTTAAATACCTAACCCAGTTAGGCATCAATACTGAGATTGGCGCGGATTTTATCGAACTTTGCCGCTCGCAAGCGTGGACGCCTATTTTCATTGTGATTGACCAAAAACTGGAAGGCATATTGGGCATTTCAGACGCGTTAAAAATAGATAGCAAACAGGCGATAGCTCAACTAAAATCCGCCGGAATTCACACTGTGCTATTAACGGGTGACAATGACTCTGTGGCTCAAGCAATAGGTAAAGACGTCGGTATCGACGAGGTTATCTCGGAAGTGCTTCCAGAGCAGAAAGCTCAACATATTGTTCAGCTGCAACAGCAATATAAGAGTGTTGCTATGGTCGGAGACGGTATTAACGATGCACCAGCTCTTGCTCAAGCAGATATAGGAATCGCAATGGGCAGTGGCAGTGATGTCGCGATTGAAAGTGCGCAAATGACGCTACTCAACTCATCGCCATTATCAGTAAGCAACGCGATCGAGCTATCTCAAGCGACCGTGAGAAACATGAAGCAAAACCTGTTTGGTGCCTTCATCTATAACTCCCTTGGTATTCCTATCGCAGCCGGTGTGCTCTACCCATTTTTCGGATTTCTGCTTAGCCCTGTCGTTGCAGGCGCTGCGATGGCGATGTCGTCAATCACGGTAGTAAGCAATGCCAACAGATTAAGACTTTTCAAACCCACACATTCTAATATCAACAAAAACCATATTCATGAGGTTAACCATGATTCGTAAAATTATGACTCTTACAGCACTCGCTGCAATTTCAGGACAAGCTCTCGCGACTGATGTTCGAAACCATAAGTCTCCATACTGTGGCTGCTGCACAGAATGGACAGAACATATGCGAGATGCTGGGTTCGATGTTACAGAGAAGCTCCACGATGATATGAATCCAATAAAGCAGAAGTTAGGGGTAACGCAAAAACTAGCCTCTTGCCACACTGCAGAGATCGACGGTTACGTATTTGAAGGGCACATTCCAGCAGAGGACGTGAAAGCCTTTTTAGAAAATCCACCACGTAATGCGATTGGCTTAGCGGTTCCAGGCATGCCAATGGGCTCTCCGGGCATGGAATATGGCGATAAGAAAGACGAGTATTCTGTGTATGCGTTTAATGAAGAAGGTCAGGTGTTTGAGTACCGTCATTACAACGGAAAATAAAGCTTAACTAGACCAACGCCAAGCAATTAAAAGAAGTCATAAAAATAGAGCCTAGCATGAGTAAACCCAAGACTGTGGTTTACTTGCTAGGCTCTTTGCTTTTGGACAGTAAAGCAAATCTTGTCGCGGTACCAACCGGGCTGTTAGTGCCGCTATATTTCTCGCTAATTGGCTAAGAAGCTATTTAACAAAAAGCTATTTAGCGAAGAAGCTCACTCGGCTAATAATCTAATCGACTAAGCAGCCAAGTGAATCGGCTTAGAAGCCGTAAGAAGCACCGAATACGAATGCGTTGTTCTGCTTAGAATCGCCGTTTGCGAAATCTACGCCGTTAGCTTGGCTACGGAACTCAAAGTAAGGTTGAACACCTTGACGAGTCCATGTAGCACGTAACTCATGGTCCATCGCTTCAGCATCAATCATGTATACGTTGTTGTAGCTAAGTGCTAGGTCAGCATTCACTGTGTAACCAATGCGGTTATCCATGCGGTAGTCTGTGTCAGCATTAGCCGAAGTATCATCGATGTGTGCACGAGTACGGTTGCTAATAGAGATACCGTTATCGAAGTTGTAACCGATCTTAACTAATGGACGGAACTGAATGCTCTCACCTGCAGAGAATAGGTGTTGGTAACCAGCAGCAACCCATAATTTGTCAGTAATGTTGAAAGATTGCTCACCACCGACAGTGATGCCTGGAGTAGTATTACCTGCACCGCCATTTTCAGATTCAAGTTTGCCAAGTTGGATGCCATCAAACTCAGAATAAACCGTGAAGCCGCCTAGAGAGTTGTCAAACGTGTGACCAGCTTCTAGCGTAGAAGTCATATCAGAACCGTGGATACGGCCATCGTCATGAATTTGGATGTTACCTGTAACGTAAGAAGAACCAGCAAAAGCACTAGAAGCAAAAGCAAGAGAAAGTGCACTTAGAGCAATAATTTTTTTCATAGTAAACTGCCTTAGTTTGATTTTTTCAGCGGCACATCTTCGGTACATCATTCACCTTCACCGCTTGAGTAGTTAGTTGCCTCCCTGGCATGAAATCTATGTTGCTCGAATTAATTTGCGTTTCAAAATAAAAGAGTAAGCAGAGTGATCTCTCTCACTATCAAAAAAGAACAAGTTATTTAATATATTTAAATCAATCACTTAAAAATATAAAATTTAATAAAAAAGTTAAGACTTAAAAATACACAGATCGAGATCACGTTATTTCACGTCACAAAATTAGATTAAGTTAGTTCAATCACACCTGATTTAGAGTTTTTGATGAGAGACTTATTTTTTGAAGAGAATAATGAGAAGCGCGTCACTTTTGCGATGGAACTCACCTTATGTACATTGTTGACGATATACATAAAGGCTATTTCTATATGTTTCAGTTTAAGAGAAGTGGCTAACTTGATTTGGACGAAAAAAAAGCTCCCACTCTTATCTGAATCAGATAAAAGCTAGGGAGCTCTTCTATTAATGTTGCTTGTCGATTATTTTACCGAAGTTACTCGACTTACTTTCTCGCCACTTTCAGAGATAGAGCGGATGTACGTTTCACCAGAAACCGAAGGACGTTGCTGCTCATCATAAGTCAGCCAGTTTTCACCATCAGCTGAGTATTGAAGCTCTACGCCTGGGAATTGTACGTTCATCGCTAGCTTGCCATCAACAACCTGAGCGCCCGGTACTGGCAGTCGGTAATCAATGCCAGCTTTCTCAAGCTTAGCCAATTCACGTTGCCCTACAATATTCGCGAAGCGATTAAAGTCACTGTTTAAAGACTGCTTATTCACTAAGTCAGTATCTTGAGAGTATTCAACGCC
Organism: Vibrio sp. QJM3NY_39; assembly: GCF_057785895.1. NCBI lineage: Bacteria > Pseudomonadati > Pseudomonadota > Gammaproteobacteria > Vibrionales > Vibrionaceae > Vibrio > Vibrio sp. QJM3NY_39. Next base: position 2,744,228 of record NZ_CM173505.1, read on the forward strand.
CACTTTGTAGTCGTTTTCCCAATCAGCTCGGTGCCATGCGCGCTCTGCTGCTGCAAGTACGCGAGGGAACACCATGTATTCATACTGCTCGTCAGTACGTACAGTTTCAGACCAAAGCTGCGCAGACAAACCGTAGAAAGGTTTCGCTTCAATCTCACCTTTACCACTGAAGCCATTGCCGTCACGGTCTAATGACGTTTCTGCGTTTTGTGGCATGTTCTCTGGAGCAAAGCCAAACATCTTACGAGTATCGGTTGCACGCGTTGCCCAGTAGTAACCACGTTCTGCTGCGTCTACTTCGTATGGCATATCCATATATACGTAATCTGGGTTAGAAACAATTACGTCATAACCTTTCGCAGACCAGTCGTAAACTGATGAAGTGCCGCCCCAGTAAAGAACGTCCCAGAAGTTAACGCGAGTCGTATCAGTAGCGAAGCCAGATTCACCCTCTTCCACATACTTCAAGCCATCTTGCCAAGCTTGGAAGTGAGGAATTCCTTTGTCTGCAACAATTTTTGATACTTCTTTTGCAAAGTAGCCAGGTAGGTGACCGAAATCACTCACTGAACCATCAGCAATCAAAGACTGACATTGTGGAGACTGTTGGAATGGCTTATCTTGCTTGTCGAGCTCAATGTTACCTTTCCACGCCACTTTGTCTTCTGCATTAATATCTTGGAAGCCTGCGCCTAACTTAATGTTTTTCGCTTCATCGCCACCAAAGTGCCAAGTCGTTAGCGGCATGCCCGCTTCATTGTGCATTGCTGCAATTTCAGTAATCACTTTATCAACAAAGCGAGTCGATGATTCCATACATGGGTTGATGAAGCTGTGCTTATCGTAGAACTGAATCGTCGTCACGTTTGAAGTATCTTGTGGATCCATCAAGCGATATTCACTTGCTTCAGCTTCTTTGCCTTCCGCCATTAGGCGAGTGTAACGCGCTTCCATTGATACCACAGCAGAACGAGCGTGTGCTGGCATATCAATTTCTGGAATTACTTCGATGCTGCGCGCTTTTGCGTAGCTTAAGATCTCGACGTAATCCGCTTTACTAAAGAAACCGGAGCCAAAGTTGTCTGTTGTTGGACCCGAACCTAGCTGAGGCAGTAAACAGCTTTGCTCTTCCAAATCAAAACAACGATTAGACCCTACATCCGTTAGCTCTGGTAAACCCGGAATTTCTAAACGCCAGCCTTCATCATCCGTTAAGTGAAGGTGCAGTTTGTTCATCTTGTAGGCTGCCATTTGATCTAGCGTGGCTAGGATGGCATCTTTTGAGTGGAAGTTTCGAGCAACATCTACCATCACACCGCGGTAGTCAAAGCGTGGCGCATCTTGGATCGACAGTTGTGGTAATGATTCAGCGTTCTGACTGTCTATTAGGCCAAAAATAGACTGAACGGCGTAGAAAGCACCTGTTTGATCAAACGCTTTAATCGCAATCCCCTCTTCCGAGATGCTTAGTTCATAAGCGCCAGATTTCGCTAAATCACCCGTAAACTGAGTAGGAACAACAGCAACACTAACAGGTAGGTCGCCACTCACATCTACGTTTACCACATCTGCACGTTCTTCAATTGCAGCGAACTGCTCAGCATCGAATGCGTCTTTAGGTAGGGCAATACCTCCAGCAATGCTCACTGAACCTTCGCCCGCTTCTACCGACATTGGGGTTGGTAAAAGCGTTGTGGATACATCTTGCGTTGCTAGATCAGCATTCTTTTCAAAGCGAGTAACCGCTGTTGCCATGACATTGTTGTCATCAGGTGTACGCTTAAGGTTGTTTCCTTCCAAACCTGTTACGAACGACGCGACATCTTCCGTATTCAATGAAGCAATCATCTTAGGTTCAGCGTTTGGCGCCGTTACAAATGCACCCGGCATAAAGTCGGTTTCAAACAGTTGCCAGTATTCACTTGTTAGTGGAAGAATCACTTCTTCACCAGCGGCAAAACCATCGAACTTATCTGTAGGTTCTAGTTTGTGTAGGTCGCCCGTTACACGAGTGATTTTAAACTGCTCATTATCAACATCTAAGATAAGGCGAATACTGTGGAAGTAGATAGTCCAATCTTTCGAATCGATCGCTTCACCGTCGTTGCTCAGAGTCATGTTCACTTTGTTACATGATGCCCACTCTGCGCCTAAATCCTGACAAGCCATGCCTTCGTTTGCGCCGTGGTTCGTCAAGATTTCGTATTGCACATCAAGGTTATCAGCCAGTGCATTAACCACTTTTTGTTCTGGTGCTTGTGTTACCGCACAACCCGTTAAACCAGCCAGTACCGCTACAGATAGTAAGTTTCTCTTCAACATCGTATTCACCCATAAATTTAAAAAATTGAGTCAGAAGCAAAATAGAACGCTTCAAAAGTTAGATAAACTATATGGCCTTATTTTTCGCCGTGAATTAAATCAAGTTAATAAAGTGATCGGCTTCAAATCTAAAAAATATTGATAAAATTAACCTGATTAAAATCATAAAGTTACCGACATCGACAGTTCCGTCAGTTTTATTTTGACGTAATATTTGAGAATTGAATCACAATCTTTTGAAAGGATTTCATAAAATCATGTCGTTGTTACTGAGAAAGGTTTAAGAGTTTGTTGGTGTTGTTATACTTTTCGTACAAACAACGTGACATCGTTCTCAAAAAAAACCGTTAAAAAACACCGTCAAAATCGATTTTAACGAGTTTAAGACTTCCTAAAGGAGCTCCCTTTGCGCCCATTCTTCTACATGACTTTATTCGTTCTCGCTTTTTCAGCTAGGCAAGCGGTCGCCGAGCCCCTTTATTGGCAAGCAAAAAAGGATGAACTGACACTCACTATCTTAGGTTCCGTGCACGTTGGGGACGAGAGTATGTACCCACTTCCTTCAGCGATCACCGATGCGCTAAAAAACAGTGATGGGTTAGTTATCGAAACGGATATCAGAAAGTCTGATGGCGTTGTATATCCTCACAGCAAACTCACCACAGCCGATGTGCTCAATGAAGAACAACTGCAATTATTAACCGACATATCAAAATCGTTGGAGATGCCGACGCAACAACTGCTTAGCTCACCGCCTTGGGCGACTTCTCTTTCCATACAGATGCAGCAGCTAAAAAACCTTGGTTATGGCTCCGCCAGCGGCGTTGATGCGACACTAGCTCACAAAGCAACGATCCAAGATGTTCCGGTAATCAGTTTAGAGCCCCTACAGTTCCAAATAGACCTGATGACAAAACAAAAGGACGACGGTAAAGAATGGTTAGTCAGTAGCCTTGAAGAATTTGACCAAACTGATCGTGTGGTTCATTGCTTAATCGAAAGCTGGAAAGCAGGTGATTTAGCGAAGCTGGAAGCCTTCGCAGAGCTGTCTGAGATGTCGCCTGAACTCGAGAAAGCATTCTTAACTGATCGCAATATCGACTGGGCAAACAAACTATCCGCCAATAATTGGAAACTCGATTCAAATGGGAATTATTTGATCGTGGTTGGCGCCTTGCATCTAGTTGGCGAAGGTAACCTTTTGCAGTTGTTAAAAGAGAAAGGTTTTAATGTCACTCAACAATCACAAAGCCAACAGGCTCAGTGTCAATTTGAGGTTAGTGACGACAACTAACTAAATTCGATACCATGACCTTCTCATAATATAACCATTACCTAATAACAGAATCATTACATTTAATAGCACCATAACGGTGCTATTATCTTTCGCTCTTTTTATACACGGTGTTGTTCTCATGAAACCAGTACTCTTCGCTTTACCTTTAGCCCTCGCGATCCTGATGCCCACGGCAGCGTCTGCCAAAGAAACTTGTACCATCGAACAGTTTCAAGCCATCGACATTCAGCCAGATACAAAAGGCGGCGTGCTAGATAAAGAAAGCGGACAGTTTTTGATTACTGAGAAGCCACCCATGCGATGCGCGAATATTACGTTCACGACGTCTACGACACGCAACCGTATCGCAAGCCAAATGAATGGTAATTTTGAAGCAAGCTTTTACGATGGCAAGACAGGTAACTCTCACTCGGTGACCTTTAACGAAGATGAAGTACAGGCAGGTTACATTCGAATTGGTCCAAATAATCCTGTTGAAGCGTATATTTGCTTTGTTACCTCAGAGACACCAATCAAAAACATTACTTGTGATGTGAAGTAAACAGATTTGGGACGGGCTTATTAAGTCAATCCTTTTCTCTATGTGGGATATTTAGAACAACAATAGATTCCCTATTCGCTCCTTCGTCGCTCTAGGGAATGTCGCATATACCTGAATGCAAAAATGTCGTAGCCCTTCTCTATAATAAATGGTCTACGGCTTCTTTAATGTGGTGTTGAAGAGCTTATTTTGAACATCAGGCGAACCCTACCTAAGTTCTAATCCCATTTCTCATACCCGGAAACGACGAAAGCCGGCTCAATGAGCAGGCTTTCTTTAATACGGTCAGTGAAGAGCTTGTTTTGAACATCAGGCGAACCCGTTGACCAAGTGATTATCTTTATCCTGAAATGCAAAAAAGCCGTAGCATTTCTGCTACGGCTTTCTTTAATGTGGTCGGTGAAGAGGGATTCGAACCCCCGACCCTCTGGTCCCAAACCAGATGCGCTACCAAGCTGCGCTATTCACCGAGATATCTAACTGGCTGATTGCCTGTCGATGAAGCGTATAATACGGATTCTGAATTTATGCGCAAGAGCTTTTTTCACTCTTTTTTACAATATCGAATCGTTCGAACAAAAGACGTACAACCTAACGGCTGATGTGACGAAAAACACACACTCAACAACAAGTATTTAACTTATGAAACAGGATTGATCCAGATCAGTGAATTGATAACGCTAATTAATACACTGAGCCATGTCATATAACTTTGAGGTATACACATGGACTTTTGGCTAGAACTCCTATTTGGTAATGCAGTGGGGCTATCTTCAATGATAGTAATATTCGGGGCTCTGGGTCTCATGATGTTTTATGGAGGCTTCTTCATCTACAAAGTTATGACTGAAAAATCTCCTCACTAGAATCGCTCAGCCTAAATCATCTACTTTTAAGTATCATTTTCTTTGGGTGGATGTAAAAACGCTTTGCACCGGAGCAGACTTATTGTCTTCTCCGGTTTTTTCATTTTTAAACCCGGCCTCAACTTAGGTATACTTACCCTATCCTTCTCCAACTTGAGATACACACTATGTCTCATGATGACGACTTAGACCTATTCCAAGAAATGATGGGCGATGTTAAACGTATCGACCATGACACCGCCGAACACCAGAAAGTACACCGAGTCACAGAATCTCACCTTGCTAAGCGTGAAGCCGCTATGTGGCTGTCTGACGACGAGAAAGACTACTTATCATTAGACTACTCACCAATGATCAAGCCAGACGACGTCATTGCTTACAAGACAGATGGTGTACAAGAAGGCGTATACAAAAAGCTGCGCTTAGGCAAATACCCTATTCAAGCCAAACTCGACCTTCATAGGAAAACACTGAAAGACGCTCGTAACGAAGTACTCTCATTTTTACGCCAGTGTTTAAGAATGGATGTTCGCACCGTTATCATTGTTCACGGTAAAGGTGAGCGCTCGAACCCACCAGCAATGATGAAAAGCTACGTAGCGAATTGGCTCACGCAAATTAACGACGTTCAATGTGTTCACTCTGCTCAGCAATTTCATGGTGGCACTGGCGCAGTCTACGTTATGCTCAGAAAGAGTAATGAGAAAAAGCTGGAGAACAGAGAGCGCCATCAAAAACGCACCAGTTAACTGGTTGAAACAGATAAGTACACTGATAGCGAATTGCATCAAGATCGATATTTCGTGCCTAGACTCACACCAAGTGCTAAAATCGTCCTCAGTTAACGAATCCCAACTCAAAGCAACTATCAAAAGGTTGCTTTTTGTTTATCTATATTTCCGTTGTGAAACGCTAAGAGAATATCATGTCACAAGAACCCCAAGCTAAACGCCTTAATAAATACATCAGTGAAACTGGTTTTTGCTCACGCCGCGAAGCCGACAAACTCATTGATGCAGGCCGAGTTACTATTAACGGTAAGATCCCTGAAATGGGTACTAAAGTCTTGCCCGGTGATGATGTTGAGATCGACAATAAACCTGTTCGCTCAAAAGAGAAGCCAATCTACATTGCTCTTAATAAACCAACAGGCATCACCTGTACTACTGAACGTGATATTCCTGGCAACATCGTCGACTTTATCGGCCACCACAAACGTATTTTCCCTATTGGTCGTCTAGATAAGCCTTCTGATGGTCTTATCTTCTTGACCAACGATGGCGACATCGTAAACAAAATCCTACGTGCAGGTAACAACCACGAGAAAGAATATGTGGTGCGTGTAGATAAGCCGATTACGACTGAGTTCTTGAAGCAAATGGGCGCTGGCGTTCATATTCTCGATACTGTTACCTTGCCATGTAAGGTCGAGAAAGAAACCAAGTTTTCGTTCCGAATTACACTAACGCAAGGCCTTAACCGCCAAATTCGCCGTATGTGTGAAGCATTGGGTTACGAGGTATTTAAGCTGCGCCGAGTTCGTATTATGAACATCTCATTAGACGGCATTCCTAACGGGAAATGGCGCTACCTGAGCGACGAAGAGATCACTGAAATTTTAGCGATGTGTGAAGGCTCTGTAAGTACTGAAGATGCATCAAAAATGAACGCGAAAGGTCAACGCATTCGCAAAGCGACAGACGCAAAACTTTTTGATAGCCGTGAAGAAAACCAAACTTCCACAGCGCGCCGTAATCAAAACGAGAACCGTACTCGCACCTATCGCGGTAATAATGCGGATGAATTCCGTCATGCGCCTAACTCGAAACGTGGCCGTAACTCATCGAATGGTGAAAGCGGTGGCAATACCGAGAACTGGAAATCGAACTCTCGTTCAGAGCGTTCTAATTCAGATAGAAACAATTCGGATCGCACCCGCACAGATCGCAACAATAACGATCGTCGAAGCGGTAAGCCTGCACCGAAGCGTGTTGGTGGTACTTTAGGTCTGAAGAAGTAGTCATAATTCGTCCTCAATGTACAAGCACATTTCAGGATAGACACTCAATATAAAATCGCCCGCTAGGTTAATCTAGCGGGCGCTTTTGTTTGTCATTTGGTAGTTATATCATCATGACGACGACAATCTATAAACATAGATCAGCAAACTGACCGCGAGTCAGTAGCGCTAAGTCTTTCGGGTCGAGTTCAATTTCTAGCCCGCGCTTCCCTGCACTCACGCATATCGTTTCAAAATCTGTCGCGCTGGAATGAACAAAGGTAGGCAAGGCTTTTTTCTGACCAAGAGGGCTGATCCCACCCACCACATAACCCGTAGTTTTCTGAGCAATATCAGGGTTCGCCATCTCTGCTTTTTTGCCTTTTGCCGCTTTTGCCGCAAGCTTCAGGTTTAGCTTCTGATCAACGGGAATAACGGCAACAGCTAAATCTTTAGCGACGCCATTCAAACAGAACAAAAGCGTTTTAAATACACGTTTAGGATCCTGCCCAAGCGCTTCAACGGCTTCTAATCCGTAGTTCGTATTATTCGCATCATGGTGATATTGATGCACGCTATGAGCGATTTTCTTTTTCTTAGCGAGATTGATTGCAGGGGTCATAACAAATCCAAACGATAGATAAACAAAAAGCGACGCCGAGGCGTCGCTTTAGTTAAATTTATCATGGTGCTAGAGTCAATCTAATTTAGCACCTATTGACTCAATCAACTGGGTTCAATTACTTGTAAACCATTTGACCAGAAGGTGCGTACTTGTTCACGTCAACTGGGCTGTTCGCTTCTAGGTATTCTTTCAGTACTTCAGCATCAACAAAACCTGTGTTCACGTAACCAGGGTGATCAGAAAGTTTAGGGTAACCGTCGCCACCAGCCGCGTTGAAGCTTGGCACTGTGAAACGGTATGTTTCGTCTAAACGAAGCTGTTTGCCACCGATGAAGACATTCGATACTTCACCGTTTGCTACTGTCATTGAAATGCCAGCGAACTGCGCGTAAGCACCAGAATCGATTGGTTTCGTCGCCACAACGTTTAGGTAATCTAGAACTTCTTTACCTGTCATGTCTGTGTAAGTCAGGATGTTTGCAAAAGGTTGTACCTTCAGTACATCTTTGTAAGTGACATTGCCCGCTTCAATTGAGTCACGAACACCACCAGAGTTCATCACAGCGAAGTCTGCTTGTGCACGCTCCATGTGAGAAGTCGCAATCAAACGACCTAGGTTAGTTTGTTGGAAACGCACCACGTTACGATCGCCTTCAAGCTTGCCATTTGTCTCAGCGATTTGAACTTCTAGCTGTGCTTGGCCTTGCTCTTGGAAAGGACGTAGGAATTCAAGTAGCTCTGGATCTTGTGCGATTTCATCTTGAATAAGAACACGTTGCTTCTTACCGTCAATCTTAACTTTCTTCTTAAGGTTAACTGGAACCAGATCGTAGCTCACCATCTCTAGTTCGCCGTTACGGAATTCGTAATCAGCACGGCCTACGTACTTGCCCCACTCGTGAGCTTGAACGATGTAAGTACCGTTCTGTACGTCTGGTTTACACTCATCACCCGGCTTGAAGTTTTTCTTCGCAACGTTAGGGCCTTCCATACATACAGGCTCTTGAGAGTGACCACCAACGATCATGTCTAGGTCGCCTTCGTTTAGGTAACGAGCAAGTGCTACATCACCCGGTGCGTTAACACCACGTTGGCCGTTTTCGTAGTGACCCATGTGAGTCACAGCGAAGATTAAGTCTGGCTTCTCTGTTTCTTTAAGTTCAGCGATCAGCTTCTTCGCTTCTTCTTTCGGGTCACGGAAATCGATACCAGCGATAAACTCAGGGTTACCGATTTTTGCCGTATCTTCAGTTGTTAGACCGATAACCGCAATCTTGATACCTTGCTTTTCAAACATCTCGTAAGCTTGGAACTTGCGTTCACCTGTTGCTTTGTCGTAGATGTTTGCAGACAGCATTGGGAAGTTAGCCCAATCGATCTGTTTTTGTAGTACGTCTAGTGAGTTATCAAACTCGTGGTTACCCAATGCCATTGCATCGTAACCAATTTTATTCATACCTTTGAAATCAGGTTCTGCATCTTGAAGATCTGACTCTGGCACACCAGTGTTGATGTCACCGCCAGATAGAAGCAACACGCTACCGCCTTCTGCTTCAACTTCAGCACGAAGTTGATCAACAAGCGTTTTACGCGCAGACATGCCGTATTCACCGTATTTGTTCTGCCAGAAACGACCATGGTTGTCGTTTGTGTGAAGAATCGTTAGCTTGTAAGTTTCGTCTTGGTTCCAATCTTGAGTTGATTGAGACGCACACCCAGCTAGAGTAGCTAGGATTGCAGCACTTAGTGCTGTCTTTAGAATAAGGCGTTGCTTCATTGTCATACCTTTGAACTTTTAGGGGAATCCACTGCTTTTTATAATCTATTGCGACCCCTTTCCTGGAGTTCGAACAATAAGACTTCAACATGACTAATCTTAAATTAACATTCTAGATGTAACACGACGATTTCATATTTATGTCGAATTGGTCACGCATAGATCGGCAGTTAAGTGTAACAAAATTATGAGATTACACTCAAACTTCCCCTGCATCACAGGCAATCGTTTACTTATAAAGTGTGATGAACATCAGTAATTCACTATAAACAGGACAGACCTCATACTCATATACGAGTTTCTTAGGTAATAACCCGCCTCGTTAACAACGATTTAAATGAACGATTTATGTTCGGCTGCTTTTACGAGATAAAAAAAACCCAATTCAAGGAACTGGGCTTTCTTAACTCAACTTTTGTTAAATAACGTTTCCGTTACTTCACATCCATCTCAATTATTTAATATCAATATGCTCAAAGCCTTTGATAAGGTCATCAAGTGCTTTCATCTGCTTCAAGAACGGCTCTAGTTTATCTAGAGGTAGCGCCGATGGGCCATCACAGCGTGCTTGATCCGGGTTAGGGTGAGCCTCAAGAAACAGACCCGCAATCCCCGTCGCAAGACCTGCTTTAGCAAGTTCAACCGTTTGCTCACGACGACCGCCAGAGGCCGCACCTGATGGATCACGCATTTGAAGCGCGTGAGTCACGTCAAAGATGATTGGGCTGCCGTTTGATGATTTTTTCATTACACCGAAACCAAGCATATCAACAACTAAGTTGTCATAACCCATGCAAGAACCACGTTCACAAAGAATGATGTTGTCGTTGCCACACTCAGCAAACTTATCAACGATATTACCCACTTGATCTGGGCTCATGAACTGAGGCTTCTTCACGTTGATTACAGCACCGGTCTTAGCCATCGCTTCAACAAGGTCAGTTTGACGAGCAAGGAACGCTGGAAGCTGGATTACATCAACCACATCAGCAACAGGCTGAGCTTGTGCTTCAGTGTGAATATCAGTGATGATCTTCACGCCAAAGGTATCTTTCAGCTCTTGGAAGATTTTAAGACCTTCTTCCATACCTGGACCACGGTATGAGTGAACTGAGCTGCGGTTCGCTTTATCAAAAGACGCCTTAAATACATAAGGGATGCCCAGCTTCTCTGTTACTTTCACGTAGTGCTCACAGATCTGCATTGCTAGATCGCGAGATTCAAGAACGTTCATGCCTGCAAATAGCGTAAATGGTTTGTCGTTAGCAATTGGCATGTCACCAATGTGAACTGTTTTCTGTTCCATCATATTCTCTCTAAATAATTATTAATTAGTGAACAACCACTGTCTTTTCGTTCATGACGTTCACTTGAGATTTCAGTAACTCAGATGCAGGGTCATCTGGGCATTGGTCGATAAAGTATTGGTAATCCGTTGCAGCAACTTGATGACAGTCTAGCTGCTGATAAATAAAGCCACGGTCACGGATTTCATACGGATCATCCGGCACAAACGTTAACGCAAGATCAGTACACTTCAATGCAAGCGTATAACGCTCTTCTCGCAATAATGCACTCTTAAGCAACGCTAGCCACTTACCAATAATCGTTGGGTGATCGGCAACCTCTAAGTGTTCCGCTTTCACCTTAGCGAGTGGGCCATCATGGCCGATTAACCAAGCTCGTAAAGTTTGTACGCCAACATACTCACCGTTGTAAGGGTTAATATAGACGGCTGCTTGCCCGTACCAACTCACTTTTAGCAAGAATTGAGTAGGGAAAGAGACGCCCTCTACAGGGAAGCCTAGCTTGCGACCTAGAAAAAGAAAAATCGCACCAAGACTCACAGGGATGCCTTTCTTTCTCTCGAGCACTTTATCGATGAATGCGTTTTCCGAAGAGAAGTACGCATCTTTATCGCCAGCAAAACCCCACTCGTAAAAGAATAGTCGAATAAAAGATTCAAACTTCTGCTGCTCATCGGTTTCATTAACCAAAGCAAACTCAGCGTCTTTTAACAATCTCGCCAGTTCTTGCTCAGCCCAGCTGTCTTGAGTTTCTGGGTTAATCGCTTTATTTAAGATCAATGCACCTTCAGCTAACTCTAGCTGGTCAAAGTCTTCATCAAAAAATTCGTACATACGTAACTAACCGAAATAAGGAGATAATTAACCGAAAAATGTTGGTGTCTTCGTCATTGCAATTTTGCCTGCCATCGCTAACCAGCCAAGCGCACCAAAGAAAGAGAAAACTCTCAATAGCTTGTTTTTACCCAACTTAAGTGCAAAGAAGCCCAGTGCGATGTAAGCCATAACACAAGTTAGTTTTTCGGTTAACCATGGCGCTGCTGGTGTAAATGGAATAAAGCCAGTGATAAAAATCAAACCAATACCCGATAGCAGCAGCAACGAGTCATTGATATGAGGGAAACGCTGCAAGAAAGGATGCTTAAGCTTTGGTGAGTTAACCATCATCAGAGCGAAACGAATCGAAAGAAGTAGCGCGCTTATAGCAATCGTTAGTAGGTGAAAATGTTTTAAACCTTCGTACATGGTATTCCTTTATATTTTTATATGTGCTTTCGTTAACACGAGCCAAACAATACCCGTTAATGCCCTGTATTTCTGCGTTAATTCTCTGTATTTCCGCGTTAAATGCATTATCGAGTTAAGTGTATTGTCGAGTTAAAGGTATCAATTTAGCCAGTTAATCATCTATTGATCACAAGATGATGAACAGCAGCCTATGAACAGTAACGACCTAGTGTCACTCGGTCATTATCACCGTAATCTTTTTCTGTAACCACATCCAAGTAGCCCAGTTGTTGCATTATCTCACGTACCGCCAAGCCTTGGTCATAGCCGTGTTCAAATGCTAGCCAGCCTTCGTTTTCTAAAAAACCGCGTGCGTTTTCAGAGATGTATCGAATATCAGCTAAACCTTTCTCTTCAGCAACTAACGCTGTGATCGGTTCAAAACGCACATCACCTTGAGATAAATGAGGGTCATTCTTCTCAATGTAAGGTGGGTTCGAGACAATCAATGAGAACTTTACCGCTTCTTCTTCAGAATTCACCGAGTTCAAAGGTTCAAACCAACTGCCATGTAAAAAAGTGGCGTTAGTGATATTTAATCGCTGAGCGTTTTCTGTCGCAAGTTGCTGCGCTTCAGGGCGAAGATCAATACCCGTCACTTGTCGGTTCGGCATCTCAGACGCTAATGCCAAAGCAATCGCACCAGTTCCAGTTCCTAAATCGAGAATCGCACCTTGCTTGCCATACGTTTTGTCTAACGCCACTTCAACTAAACGTTCCGTATCTGGACGCGGGATTAAAGTAGAAGGAGAGACTTTTAAAGGCAGTGACCAAAACTCACGTTCACCAACAATATAAGCAACTGGCTCACCGGTTAAACGACGTTTTAGAAGGGTATGGAATTCGGATTCTTGTTCTGAAGTGAGATGTTTCTCAGGCCAAGTCAGTAGGTAAGATCTAGGTTTATCTAAGGCGTGACAAAGCAGTACCGCAGCATCAATCGAGGGCGATGTGTTATCGCCCTCTTGAAGCTGTACGATTGCTGACTTTAAAGCACTTTCAACCGTATATGCTGACTGCATAGTAATTAGTTGTGCTCAGCAAGTGCTGCTAGCTGATCGGCTTGGTGCTCTTGTAGAACAGGATCAAGCAGGCTTTGCATATCACCTTCCAGAACTTCGTTCAGGCGGTAGATAGTTAAGTTGATGCGGTGATCAGAAACACGACCTTGAGGGTAGTTGTACGTACGAATACGGTCACTACGGTCACCAGAACCTAATAGGTTACGACGTGTATCTGAAATCGCAGCAGCACGACGCTCTTCTTCAGCTTGAACGATACGAGCTGCAAGAACCGCCATCGCTTTCGCTTTGTTTTTATGCTGAGAACGCTCGTCTTGACACTCTACTACTGTACCTGTTGGTAAGTGAGTAATACGGATTGCTGAATCCGTGGTGTTAACGTGCTGACCACCCGCGCCAGATGCACGGAAAGTATCAATCTTAAGATCGCCCGCTTTGATTTCTGGTAGATCCGCTTCTGGGATCTCAGGCATAACCGCAACGGTACATGCTGATGTATGAACACGACCTTGAGATTCAGTCTCAGGCACACGTTGTACACGGTGACCGCCAGACTCAAACTTCATGGTGCCGTAAACAGCGTCGCCACTGATTTTAGCGATCATCTCTTTAAAGCCGCCCTGCTCTGAAACATTGCTGCTCATCACCTCAACGCGCCAACCTTTTTTCTCGGCAAATCTAGAGTACATGCGGAAAAGGTTACCCGCAAAAATACCCGCTTCATCACCACCAGCACCGGCACGAATCTCTAAGAAACAGTTACGCTCATCGTTTGGATCTTTTGGAATCAGAAGAATTTGCAGCTCATCAGTCAGACGTTCAATGTTCGCTTTCGCATCTTTGATCTCTTCTTGAGCCATTTCGCGCATTTCTGCGTCGTCTTCATTTGCCATCTCTTCAGCAGCTTCTAAATCTTCTTGAGCTTGCTGGTATGATTTGAAGCACCCCGTCACCTCTTCTAATTGAGAATACTCTTTTGACAAGGCACGGAATTTGTCTTGATTCCCAAGTACACCGGGATCACCAAGTAGATGTTGAACTTCTTCATAGCGTTCAACAAGTGTTTCAAGCTTTATTAGAATCGAGGCTTTCATAATGTCTTATTCTGTTGGAGGTCGAATATTATTGAGGGTTTTCTAAGCCCAAACTCTGTCTAATGACCATTAATTTTGCAGGTTCTCCTTGCTCAGCTGCACTTTGAAGTGCACGCGTTGGAGCATGGATCAATTTGTTTGTGAGCTTATTACTTAGCTCAAGTAAGACTTTCTCAGGGTCACCGCCAGCGGCAAGTGATTGTAAACTCTTACTTAATAAATCTTCTCGGATTTCATTGGCCGATTTACGGTAATCACGAATACTGTCTACCGCTTGCAGTGAACGCATCCAACTCATAAACGCGGCGCTTTCTTCACTAACTATTGCTTCAGCTTGAATCGCTTCTACTTTTCGTTGTTCAATATTGCCATCAACGATCGACTGCAAATCGTCAACGGAATATAGGTAAGCATCATTCAGATCGCCGACCTGAGATTCCACATCACGAGGAACTGCAATATCAACCAACAACATAGGTTGATGTTTTCTTGTCTTAAGTGCGGTCTCTACCATGCCCTTACCAATAATAGGCAGCGGGCTTGCAGTTGAGCTGATCACGATATCCGCTCTATGCAAATGGTCAGGAATCTCATTCAGGCTGATCACTTCAGCACCAAACTCTTCAGCTAGACCTAAAGCACGCTCACGAGTTCGGTTAGCCACTATCATCTTAATGCAGCCATTCGCAGAAAGGTGTTTAGCCACCAATTCAATCGTCTCACCCGCACCAACCAATAACACGGTTGAATCGGCAATCGACTCAAAGATGTGTTTAGCTAACGTACAGGCTGCGTAAGCAACAGACACTGCGCTTCCGCCAATTTCAGTTTCAGTTCGAACACGCTTGGCGACAGAAAATGATTTCTGGAACAGTTTTTCCATTGAAGCATCAACAGATTTGTTCTCTCGCGAGTCCGTATAAGCTTGCTTCACCTGACCTAAGATCTGCGGCTCACCCAATACCAAGGAGTCCAAACCACAAGCTACGCGCATTAAATGTTTAATCGCGGCCTGCTCTTCATGGATATAAATGCTGGGTTTTAGCTCTTCAGGGCTAACTTGATGGAAAACTGACAACCAATCGATGAGCTTGTTTTTTGCCACGCCTTTGACGTCACAATACACTTCAGTTCGATTACAGGTAGAAAGTATGACACTTCCATTTACGTGTGCATTTGCGTTAAGTTGCTTGAGTGCCTCAGATAATTTATCTGGACCAAAAGCGACTTTTTCTCGCAATTCAACCGACGCTGTATTGTGATTGATACCTACGGCAAGCAAAGACATGTATCAGAAGTTCTCGATCAGGGAATGGAAACAAGGGGCGAATTTTACTTGATGCATGGCTCTATTTAAAGAGCAAGCGGGATTTGTTTTCCTGACTTCGTGAATTCAATGCTATAGTTGAGACGTTTTTTAGATAAATTTGAACAAGTTGTGAGCAAATATGAACAAGCTTCGTAAAATCACGTCTCTTATTTTTATGACCATAATTATGGTGGGTTGCTCTTCTATCCCAGAACAACCGACCAGCGTCGAGTGGCAAAGTCACCAAGACCGGCTTTTACAGATAGAAAACTACCAAGCCTCAGGCAAGCTCGCTTACATTTCTCCAGAGCAACGCCAAAGCCTAAATTTCATTTGGAAGCATTCACCAAATCAGAGTCAATTAAGACTGACCACTTTCCTTGGTCAAACCGCCTTGAACCTCACCATTGATCCATCGGGTGCCAAGGTAGTCACTTATGATGATCAGGTGTTCACTCACGCAAGTGCATCTGTATTGGTAGAGCAACTTACTGGATTACAGATTCCTATTGACCATCTACCACAATGGTTCCTTGGCATTCCAGATCAAGCCGATAGCTACCAATTGAACACCACCAACACGCTTGAATCTCTCACCAAACAAGTTAGCAACCAACTATGGACACTGAATTTTGATAACTATCGAAATACAGAGATGCCGAGTAAACTATTATCTGGTGAAGACAACAAGAACTCTAGTGAAGACAACACTAAGGTAGAGACAATCCCACTCCCTACTCGATTGTCATTCAAGCAAGACGAGAACAAAATCAACATTGTAGTTTCGAAGTGGACACTGAAAAAATGATAACAACGCCAACCCACTGGCCTTCGCCGGCTAAACTGAATTTATTTCTTTATATCACTGGCCGACGCGACAATGGCTATCACGAACTTCAGACCTTATTTCAGTTTGTCGAATTTGGCGATGAACTGACGGTTAGTGCAAACTCAGAAACTAGCTCGATAACAATCACACCAGAAATTCCTGGGGTAGCACTTGAAGACAACTTGATCTGGAAAGCCGCTACTGCGCTGCAGCAATATACCTCAACGTCTTTCGGTGCGGATATTGAACTCAAGAAAGTGTTGCCAATGGGAGGTGGCATTGGTGGGGGCTCTTCAAATGCAGCAACCGTGCTGGTCGCGCTTAATTATTTATGGCAACTCAACCTCTCTGATGATCAACTTGCCGAAATCGGTTTGCAGCTTGGTGCTGACGTTCCGGTCTTCGTTCGAGGCCACGCCGCCTTTGCCGAAGGGGTTGGAGAACAGCTACAGCCCGCTAATCCGGATGAAAAATGGTATCTCGTTGTCAAACCTCAAGTGAGCATAGCAACTGTAGACATATTCACACATTCAGAATTAACTCGAAATACGCCGAAGCGAGCACTAGCAACGCTTCTAGAGCAAGAATACGTAAACGATTGCGAAAAAATTGTGCGAATGCTGTACCCAGAGGTTGATAAGCAACTTTCATGGCTGCTACAATACGCGCCGTCGAGATTGACTGGTACGGGTTCATGCGTTTTTGCTGAATTTAGCAGCAAAAAAGAAGCCGAATCGGTGCTAGAGCAACTGCCTGACACAGTTTCCGCGTTTGTCGCGAGAGGACGAAACATTTCGCCTTTGAAAGAAACTTTGGCTGAATACCAATCAGCCCACCCACAATCTATTTAAAACTGGACGCAACCCGAGGTTTCCACCGTGCCTGATATGAAGCTATTTGCTGGTAACGCAACACCTGAACTAGCCCAACGTATTGCTGATCGTCTATACATCTCTCTTGGCGATGCTACTGTAGACCGTTTTTCTGATGGCGAAGTCGCTGTTCAAATCAATGAAAACGTTCGTGGTAGCGATGTATTCCTGATTCAATCAACTTGTGCACCAACCAATGACAACCTTATGGAATTGGTGGTAATGATTGACGCAATGCGCCGTGCTTCTGCTGGCCGTATTACTGCTGTAATCCCTTACTTCGGTTATGCCCGTCAAGATCGTCGTGTACGTTCTGCTCGTGTGCCTATTACTGCAAAAGTTGTTGCAGATTTCCTTTCTAACGTTGGTGTTGACCGCGTTCTTACTATCGACCTACACGCAGAGCAAATCCAAGGCTTCTTCGATGTACCTGTTGATAACATCTTCGGCACTCCAGTTCTTCTAGAAGACATGGCTAACCGTGGCCTAGAAAACCCAGTAGTGGTTTCTCCAGACCTTGGTGGTGTTGTACGTGCTCGTGCAACCGCTAAAGCGCTAGGTGATGTTGACATCGCTATCGTTGATAAGCGTCGTCCACGTGCTAACGTTTCTGAAGTAATGAACCTGATCGGTGATGTTGAAGGTCGTGACTGTGTTATCGTTGATGACATGATCGATACTGGTGGCACACTGTGTAAAGCAGCTGAAGCGCTTAAAGAGCGCGGTGCTAAGCGTGTATTCGCTTACGCTACTCATGCTGTATTCTCTGGTACTGCTGCAGAAAACATCCGTAACTCAGTTCTAGACCAAGTTATTGTTACAGATTCAATCAAGCTTTCTCCAGAGATGGCTGCGACAGGCAAAGTGACTGAGCTAAGCCTTTCTCGCATGCTTGCTGAAGCAATTCGCCGCATCAGCAACGAAGAATCAATCTCAGCGATGTTTAACTAATCAAAGCTCTATAGCTTTGTTGTAGAAAAGCTTTGTTTTAGAAACTCGTGAGAGAGACATATTAAGCACTTCATTGAATGAAGTGCTTTTTTTATGTCTAACCAATATTAAGCCGCAATTCACCACAGTCAGGAATCATCGTGTTGCTATCAGCTAGCTCGCACCTTTTTCATAAACTGTGATATCATACGGCGCTTTTTGAAATCCCAAGAGAGATCCATACCTTGAGCCAACAAATAAAACTTCTCGTTGGACTGGCTAATCCAGGTCCAGAATACGCCAAAACTCGCCACAATGCGGGTGCTTGGGTAGTTGAAGAATTAGCGCGTGTACATAACGTAACACTAAAGAACGAACCAAAGTTCTTTGGCCTAACGGGTCGTATCATGGTTCATGGTGAAGATCTTCGCTTGCTGATCCCAACGACTTTTATGAACTTGTCAGGCAAAGCTGTTGCTGCCTTAGCAAAGTTCTACCAAATTAAACCAGAAGAGATCATGGTCGCTCACGATGAGTTAGATCTTCCTCCAGGTATTGGAAAGTTTAAAAAAGGTGGTGGTCATGGTGGACATAATGGTCTGAAAGACATCATCAGCAAGCAGGGTAACAATAAAGAATTCTATCGTCTTAGATTAGGCATTGGCCATCCAGGACACAAAGATAAAGTTGCAGGTTATGTATTAGGCAAAGCTCCTGCGAAAGAGCAAGAGTGTATCGAGGCTGTCGTTGACGAATCGGTTCGTAGCCTAGACATCTTATTGAAAGATGGCCTACCAAAAGCACAAAATCGCTTACATACGTTCAAAGCAGAATAAGGTTTATATCATGGGTTTTAAATGTGGCATCGTTGGTCTACCAAACGTTGGTAAGTCAACTCTGTTTAACGCACTGACTAAAGCAGGCATCGAAGCAGCAAACTTTCCATTTTGTACGATCGAACCAAACACAGGTATCGTTCCGGTTCCAGATCTACGCTTAGATGCATTAGCAAAAATTGTTAATCCACAGAAGATCCTTCCAACGACAATGGAATTCGTAGATATCGCAGGCCTAGTTGCTGGCGCATCTAAAGGTGAAGGTCTAGGTAACAAATTCCTAGCTAACATCCGCGAAACTGATGCTATCGGTCACGTTGTACGCTGCTTTGAAAACGAAAACATCGTTCACGTTTCAGGCAAAGTATCTCCAATCGAAGATATCGAAGTGATCAACCTTGAGCTTGCTCTTGCCGATCTAGATAGCTGTGAACGTGCAATCTTCCGTAATGCTAAAAAAGCAAAAGGCGGAGATAAAGACGCTAAATTTGAAACTACAGTTCTTGAAAAGCTTCTACCTATCCTGACTGAAGGTGGTATGGCTCGTACTGTTGAACTTGGCAAAGAAGAAGTAGCAGCAATCGACTACCTTAACTTCCTAACGCTTAAGCCAACAATGTACATTGCAAACGTTGCTGAAGATGGTTTTGAAAACAACCCTTACCTAGACGCCGTTCGCGAATATGCAGAAAAAGAGAACAACGTTGTTGTTGCTGTGTGTGCTGCAATCGAATCTGAACTTTCTGAGCTTGACGATGAAGATCGTGAAGAGTTTCTAGCTGACATGGGTATTGAAGAACCAGGCCTTAACCGAGTGATCCGCTCTGGTTACGAGCTACTGACTCTTCAAACTTACTTTACTGCCGGTGTTAAAGAAGTTCGTGCTTGGACTATTCCTATCGGTGCAACAGCACCGCAAGCAGCTGGTAAGATCCACACCGACTTCGAGAAAGGTTTCATCCGTGCAGAAGTAGTTGGCTACGAACATTTCATCGAATTTGGCGGTGAAAGCGGAGCAAAAGATGCAGGTAAATGGCGTCTTGAAGGCAAAGAATACATCGTTAAAGATGGTGACGTAGTTCACTTCCGCTTCAACGTATAATTCTGATTAAACATCTAGAAAAAAGGCCAGTGAATTCACTGGCCTTTTTGTTTTCCCCCTTTAGAAATAGCCCCACATCCAAAACTTAACTTCCTATATATATCGCCTTTTAGACCTGTTTTTTGTCGACAAATACACCTCTTTGCCTAAAAAGAAACCGAACAGATGTTTATTCGCGATTTATTCAAAAAAAAAGTTGACGGGTTTCGCTCAACTCCGCATAATGCGCCCCGTTCACAACGAAGCGGCAACGTCTCGAAATGAGCAACAATTTGGAAATGGCTACTTAGCTCAGTTGGTTAGAGCACATCACTCATAATGATGGGGTCGCAGGTTCGAATCCCGCAGTAGCCACCATTTCCTAAGCACTCTGTTTGTTATTAAACATCTGTCTCTTAACAACAAAGAGTTTTTAGGAAAGTAAAGCGGTCGTGGCGGAATTGGTAGACGCACCAGATTTAGGTTCTGGCGCCGAGAGGTGTGAGAGTTCAAGTCTCTCCGACCGCACCATATTGAGATATCTTAATTGATATCATTGTTGGGCTATCGCCAAGCGGTAAGGCACTGGCTTTTGATGCCAGCATTCCCTGGTTCGAATCCAGGTAGCCCAGCCACAATTTAAAGTGTAATTATCTTTAAAAAGATAATGGCATTGGAAGCGAGATTATATTATATTACTTCGCTCTCAGATGGCTACTTAGCTCAGTTGGTTAGAGCACATCACTCATAATGATGGGGTCGCAGGTTCGAATCCCGCAGTAGCCACCATTCTTTCTTTATGAAAGAAGAACAAACAACGTTACTTAGACAAACCATAAGTCTTCTTAACTATACTCTTCGCTAGAGTAAAAGCTTTGCTGCGGTCGTGGCGGAATTGGTAGACGCACCAGATTTAGGTTCTGGCGCCGAGAGGTGTGAGAGTTCAAGTCTCTCCGACCGCACCATTATTTAGATGTCTTAATTGATATCCTGTTGGGCTATCGCCAAGCGGTAAGGCACTGGCTTTTGATGCCAGCATTCCCTGGTTCGAATCCAGGTAGCCCAGCCATTACAACGTTACTTAGACAAACCATAAGTCTTCTTAACTATATACTCTTCGCTAAGCTCTTTGCTTAGTAGAGAGGAAAGCTTTGCTGCGGTCGTGGCGGAATTGGTAGACGCACCAGATTTAGGTTCTGGCGCCGAGAGGTGTGAGAGTTCAAGTCTCTCCGACCGCACCATTATTTCTCTTTAATTAGAGATAAAATAGTGAATACATAAAATTCATTATTGGCTACTTAGCTCAGTTGGTTAGAGCACATCACTCATAATGATGGGGTCGCAGGTTCGAATCCCGCAGTAGCCACCATTCTTTCTTTATGAAAGAAAAAGTACAAACAACGTTATATTGAATCACCAATGTCGATATGACTATACTCTTCGCTAGAGTAAAAGCTTTGCTGCGGTCGTGGCGGAATTGGTAGACGCACCAGATTTAGGTTCTGGCGCCGAGAGGTGTGAGAGTTCAAGTCTCTCCGACCGCACCATTATTTAGATATCTTAAATGATATCCTGTTGGGCTATCGCCAAGCGGTAAGGCACTGGCTTTTGATGCCAGCATTCCCTGGTTCGAATCCAGGTAGCCCAGCCACTACAACGTTACTTAGACAAACCATAAGTCTTCTTAACTATATACTCTTCGCTAAGCTCTTTGCTTAGTAGAGAGGAAAGCTTTGCTGCGGTCGTGGCGGAATTGGTAGACGCACCAGATTTAGGTTCTGGCGCCGAGAGGTGTGAGAGTTCAAGTCTCTCCGACCGCACCATTATTTAGATATCTTAATTGATATCCTGTTGGGCTATCGCCAAGCGGTAAGGCACTGGCTTTTGATGCCAGCATTCCCTGGTTCGAATCCAGGTAGCCCAGCCATTACAACGTTACTTAGACAAACCATAAGTCTTCTTAACTATACTCTTTGCTAGAGTAAAAGCTTTGCTGCGGTCGTGGCGGAATTGGTAGACGCACCAGATTTAGGTTCTGGCGCCGAGAGGTGTGAGAGTTCAAGTCTCTCCGACCGCACCATTATTTAGATATCTTAATTGATATCCTGTTGGGCTATCGCCAAGCGGTAAGGCACTGGCTTTTGATGCCAGCATTCCCTGGTTCGAATCCAGGTAGCCCAGCCATTACAACGTTACTTAGACAAACCATAAGTCTTCTTAACTATACTCTTTGCTAGAGTAAAAGCTTTGCTGCGGTCGTGGCGGAATTGGTAGACGCACCAGATTTAGGTTCTGGCGCCGAGAGGTGTGAGAGTTCAAGTCTCTCCGACCGCACCATTATTTAGATGTCTTAATTGATATCCTGTTGGGCTATCGCCAAGCGGTAAGGCACTGGCTTTTGATGCCAGCATTCCCTGGTTCGAATCCAGGTAGCCCAGCCATTACAACGTTACTTAGACAAACCATAAGTCTTCTTAACTATATACTCTTCGCTAAGCTCTTTGCTTAGTAGAGAGGAAAGCTTTGCTGCGGTCGTGGCGGAATTGGTAGACGCACCAGATTTAGGTTCTGGCGCCGAGAGGTGTGAGAGTTCAAGTCTCTCCGACCGCACCATTATTTCTCTTTAATTAGAGATAAAATAGTGAATACATAAAATTCATTATTGGCTACTTAGCTCAGTTGGTTAGAGCACATCACTCATAATGATGGGGTCGCAGGTTCGAATCCCGCAGTAGCCACCATTCTTTCTTTATGAAAGAAAAAGTACAAACAACGTTATATTGAATCACCAATGTCGATATGACTATACTCTTCGCTAGAGTAAAAGCTTTGCTGCGGTCGTGGCGGAATTGGTAGACGCACCAGATTTAGGTTCTGGCGCCGAGAGGTGTGAGAGTTCAAGTCTCTCCGACCGCACCATCATTGAATGAAACCCAGCTTTTTAGCTGGGTTTTGTTTTATCTGGAATATGTAAATCTGCAAGCCAAGTCACCAAGTATTCTCTTCTATAACCTCACTTTTACTGCGATTTTATTAGACAATGTCTGCTCCATTTCCTAACTGAGTATGACTACCTATGAAAACCCTCCCTTTAACGATCGGTTGCTACACAGATTCTCCAAGTAATAGCCAAGGTGTCTATCAAACTCAGTTAGATCTAGAAACAGGAAAACTATTACCTCTAGAGCTTATTGCCGAATGTCATAACCCCTCTTTTATCACCGCGACAAAGTCTGGAATCTATACAGCAGCTGAGGTTGAGCAAAAGAAACAACCGAAGCTCATTCATATACCTAATGTTGACTCACAAATCACGTCCAATACAGGCCTCATCTCGGGGGATCACCCCTGCCACGTTGCGATAGATCCCCACAATAAGTTTGCTATTACATCGCAATACTCGTCAGGGACATTCGATATCTTTAGTTTAAGTATCAATGGTAATATCGATAAACGACTCAAAACTCTCAAAATGGTTGGCTCAGGGCCGAACAAAGAAAGACAAACTGGCCCACATGCTCATCAAAGCCTTTTCCTGAATAACTCTCCGCAGTTTGTTACCGTCGATCTCGGAGCCGATCGAATCAACTTCTATTGCTTCGACGAAGAACAAGAAGAATTCCTTGATGAGCCAATGCAGTCTATTAAAGTGCCAGCAGGGAATGGACCTCGTCACCTAGTCTTTAACCAAGCTGAAGATAAAGC
Source organism: Vibrio sp. QJM3NY_39 (assembly GCF_057785895.1). Taxonomy (NCBI): domain Bacteria; kingdom Pseudomonadati; phylum Pseudomonadota; class Gammaproteobacteria; order Vibrionales; family Vibrionaceae; genus Vibrio; species Vibrio sp. QJM3NY_39. Next base: position 2,767,927 of record NZ_CM173505.1, read on the forward strand.
CTATGTGGTGTGTGAGCTCTCGGAAACGATATTGATTTTGGAGAAGTCTTTAGGGCTGTGGAATATTGTGGAAGAGGTTGACGCACTTCCTAATACGGAGAAAGGAGAAGCCGCGGCTGCAATTAAGCTATCGCCAGATGAGCAATTCCTTTACGTATCTTGCCGACATCAATCAAGAATCAGTTGTTTTCGAATAGATTCAACTACTCAAAAGCTCATATTTATGGACAGTTACGATATTGAAGGCAAGTTCCCTCGCGACTTTCATATCACTAATGACGGACAATGGCTTATCTCCGCAAACCAGCACTCCAACAGCATCACCTCATTCACGCGTAACATTGAAGATGGTTCTCTGACCTATACCGGTTACTCGTTAGACCTTGATGCACCAGTTTGTGTCACTCAGCAACAATAAGCATTACAACAAAAACAAAAAAGGAGAGCATCGGCTCTCCTTCTCTATATAAACAACCTGATCTAACCGTTTTAAAGGCCCAAGGCGTATTTCAAGACTTGAGCTTTAATCGGCCCTGAGTTTTCTGCTAACTTTAGTGCAGCATTGCGGACAAACTTTAACGGGCCAATGTCATTACTGAACGTTTTATAGAAGAAGTCCATGCCACTTTGCATCATTAGATTGTCACCTCTTCTGATCACTTCATAGCGTCTCGCCACAGATTGATTCAATTCACCTTTCTCTTTGGTGATATCCAATAGTGCAGCCACATCTTTAAAGCCCAAGTTAACCCCCTGCCCTGCTAAAGGGTTAATCGTATGCGCTGAATCTCCGACTAAAATACAATTATTCTTCGAGTATGATTGAGCATGACGTCGTGTCAGAGGAAAAGATCCAGAATTCAATACCTTGATATCACCTAGCTCTTTAGGAAAGTTAGCGAGTACTTCATTACGCAGCTTTTCAGGGCTCATCGATGATAATTGTTTTATACGAGATGGGGAGTCATACCAAACCAACGATCCCTGCCCGACTTCTTGACCGTCAGAGGTTAGAGAACACAATGGCAAAAATGAACGAGGACCACTTGGTAGGAATTGCTGCCAAGTAATATCTTGTTGAGGCTGCTCGGTTTCGACATTGATAAGCATGCAGTGTTGTCGGTAATCCCACGCTGTAATACCAATTCCAGCTTGCTGACGAACGGCTGAGTTCGCGCCATCAGCCCCAACCACCCACTTCGCTGATAATTCAGCTCCTGATTGAAGCTTAACGATATTGGTTTCACCAAACTCAATCTCATCCAGCTTTTCTGGGCATAACAGTTCGAGATTGTCGTAGGCATCAAATTGAGACCATAATCCTAGTTGAATGAGCCTATTCTCAACGATATAGCCTAGACGGGGCAGATCCAGTGATGCAGCATCAAATCGAGTACGACACTCTGGATGCTCCCACGTTTCTAAACGCTTGTAAGAACACACGCGCATCGCTGCGATACTTTGCCACGCACCAAGACCTTCAAGTAAATCGACCGATGCTTGAGAAATCGCAGACACACGAGTATCCATCGCTTGTGACTCACCAAAAGCTTGTGGGGCAAAACCTTCGATCACCGCAACACTCAGCCCTTGCTTCGCAAAGCCGACCGCTGTTGCTGCGCCAACCATGCCGCCACCGACTACCACAATATCGTAACTGTTCATATTTTGTACTTATCAGTTTGATTCTTTGACTGTTTTTGATTGTACTTTTTCATAACTAACTTGTAACCAAAAACCTTATTCGAAAAAAGGGTTATCCCTTATGGTATATGGCGTTAACAATAATAAAAACCACTACATAAGAGATTTGTTCAGACTACTAGTCAGTCGGTTTTGAAACCAGTACAATACGCCGCTTGCCGCTAGAGCCAGTCATAAAATTGAATACCGAATTATGACAAACACTACTGGCGGATGAATAATGGGCGATTTGCTCCCTTAAATTAAACTAACGATCGAGCGAACATATAATGAGTAAGAAACTGCTAATTAAAACTTGGGGCTGTCAGATGAATGAATACGATTCATCAAAAATGGCCGACCTGCTTAACGCTGCAAATGGCTACGAGCTAACTGAAGTACCTGAGGAAGCAGACGTACTACTATTGAATACTTGTTCTATCCGCGAAAAAGCGCAAGAAAAAGTATTCCACCAGCTTGGTCGTTGGAAAACGCTTAAAGATAAAAAAGAAGGTGTAGTGATCGGTGTGGGTGGCTGTGTAGCAACTCAAGAAGGCGATCACATTCGTCAACGAGCACCGTACGTAGACGTTATCTTTGGCCCACAAACATTACACCGTCTGCCAGAGATGATTAAGTCATCACTGTCTAACGAAAAGCCAGTAATGGATATCTCATTCCCTGAGATCGAAAAGTTCGATAACTTGCCGGAACCTAAAGCAGACGGTGCAACAGCCTACGTTTCTATCATGGAAGGCTGCTCTAAGTACTGTACTTACTGTGTTGTTCCATATACTCGTGGTGAAGAAGTTAGCCGTCCAATGGATGATGTGCTCTACGAAGTTGCACAACTGGCAGAGCAAGGCGTACGTGAAGTAAACCTACTAGGCCAAAACGTAAACGCATTCCGTGGCCCTACTTACGAAGGCGACATCTGCACATTTGCAGAACTACTTCGCCTAGTTGCGTCTATCGATGGTATCGACCGTATTCGTTTCACTACAAGCCACCCGCTTGAATTTGGTGATGACATCATTGAAGTTTACAAAGATACGCCAGAGCTAGTGAGCTTCTTACACTTGCCTGTACAAAGTGGTAGTGACCGTATTCTTACGATGATGAAACGCCCGCATACGGCAATCGAGTACAAGTCTATTATCCGCAAACTTCGTAAAGCTCGTCCTGATATTCAAATCAGCTCTGACTTTATTGTTGGTTTCCCTGGTGAATCTAAGCAAGACTTCCAAGATACAATGAAGCTAATTAAAGAAGTTGATTTCGATATGAGCTTCAGCTTTGTTTTCTCTCCTCGTCCAGGTACACCTGCCGCAGATTACCCATGTGATGTACCAGCACAAGAGAAGAAAGATCGCCTGTGGGAGCTGCAACAGACAGTCAACACACAAGCTATGCGTTTCTCTCGCCTAATGCTAGGCACAGAGCAGCGTATCCTTGTTGAAGGTCCATCAAGAAAGAATCTAATGGAACTGCGTGGCCGTACTGAAAACAGCCGTGTTGTGAACTTCGAAGGTTCTGCAGACCTAATCGGTCAGTTCGTAGACGTGAAGATCACTGAGGTTTACACCAACTCACTACGTGGTGAGCTAGTTCGCACAGAAAAAGACATGGGTCTACGCGTTGTAATGTCTCCAGCAGAAATGATGGAAAAAACAAAACGTGAAGACGAGCTAGGTGTAGCCACGTTTACGCCATAGGTAATACAACTGTTTGAGCACAAAGCTCAAACACAAAGCTTGAAATTACCTAACTAAGTGACCATCTTAGAAATAGGGAATCACCATCAGAAGCCCGGTCTAAATCGGGCTTCTTGCTCTTTTTTTTATTTAAGAGTGAGTGGCACAAAATGAGAGGCTAATTTGAGCAATAAAATCGTTACCTTAGAGATAAATCTAGAGCCAGCAGACAACAAGCGCTTGGCAAGTTTATGCGGACCATTTGACGACAACATCAAGCACCTTGAGCGTCGTCTGGGTGTTGAGATTAATTACCGTAGCAACTTTTTCACCATTGTCGGTAAGCCTCACACAACTGCCGCAGCTTTAGACATCATCAAACACCTCTATGTTGAAACGGCTCCAGTTAAAGGCAACATAATCGATATCGAACCAGAGCAAGTACATCTGGCGGTCACTGAGTCTGGCATTTTGGAGCAACACGTCGAGTCTGAAATCGACTACGGCAAAGAAGTGACCATTAAGACTAAAAAAGGCGTCATCAAACCACGCACACCCAATCAAGCTCAATACCTAATGAACATGGTAACTCATGACATCACCTTTGGTATTGGACCTGCTGGTACTGGTAAAACATACTTAGCTGTTGCGGCTGCGGTTGATGCACTTGAACGCCAAGAGGTTCGCCGAATTCTGCTGACTCGCCCTGCAGTTGAAGCCGGTGAGAAGCTTGGTTTCCTACCGGGTGATTTAAGCCAAAAAGTAGACCCATATTTGCGTCCACTTTACGATGCACTGTTTGAGATGCTTGGCTTCGAGCGTGTTGAAAAGCTGATTGAGCGCAACGTGATTGAAGTTGCGCCACTGGCTTACATGCGTGGTCGTACATTAAATGATGCGTTTATCATTCTTGATGAGAGCCAAAACACCACGGTAGAACAGATGAAGATGTTCTTAACCCGTATCGGTTTTAACTCACGCGCTGTGATCACTGGTGATATTACACAAATCGATTTACCTCGTGGAGCTAAGTCAGGTCTACGTCATGCAACTGAAGTACTCAACGAAGTGGATGACATTAGCTTTAACTTCTTCATCTCTGAAGACGTCGTTCGCCACCCTGTCGTTGCTCGTATCGTCAATGCGTACGAGAAGTGGGAAGCAAAAGACCAGAAAGAGCGCAAAGAGTTTGAAAAGCGCAAACGTGAAGAGCGTGAAGCCAAACTTCTTGAAGCTCAGCAAGCCGTTACGACACAATTAGCAACACAAAATAGCTCTGTAATTACAGAACAAGGTGATAAATAGATGTCTATTGAACTAGACCTGCAAATAGCGGTCGAAAATGAGCAAGGACTTCCAACTGAGCAAGATATTCAGCTTTGGTTAGATAAGACAATTCCTCAGTTTCAAGAGAATGCCGAGCTCACCGTTCGTATTGTTGATACAGAAGAGAGCCACCAGCTCAATCATGACTATCGTGGAAAAGATAAGCCAACTAACGTGCTGTCTTTCCCATTTGAAGCACCACCAGGAATGGAATTAGATCTACTGGGTGACCTCATTATTTGCCGCCAAGTTGTCGAAAAAGAAGCAGAAGAGCAAAATAAGCCTCTGCTAGCACACTGGGCTCATATGGTTGTACATGGCAGTCTGCATCTGCTAGGTTATGATCATATCGAAGATGATGAAGCTGAAGAGATGGAGTCACTCGAGACAGAAATCATGCAAACTATGGGGTTTGAAGACCCGTATATTCTAGAAAAGTAAATTGATTCTAGTAAAGTAGGTTGCAGAGAAACAATAACTCATCGAACCTGTGATTTTCGCAGGAATCTGAGTTGTAACGTGTGCTATCACACTTCTGATAGCGTTATTTTTTGAGAAATCATGAACGAAGGTAACCCCCCCACTTCTGAGGGAAGTAAAAAATCTGAAGGTCCGAGTAGAAAGTCCTTCTTTGAACGCCTAGGCCAACTATTTCAAGGTGAAGTAAAAGATCGCCAAGAGCTCGTAGATGTAATCCGCGACTCAGAAATTAATGACCTAATTGACCACGACACACGCGACATGCTCGAGGGTGTTATGGAAATTTCAGAGATGCGAGTACGCGATATCATGCTGCCTCGCTCTCAAATGGTTACAGTTGAACGCACCGATGATTTAGATACATTGATTGCGCTTATTACTGATGCTCAACACTCTCGCTACCCAGTGATCAGTGAAGATAAAGACCATGTTGAAGGCATTCTATTAGCGAAGGACCTACTTAAGTATTTGGGTTCAGAAAGTGCCCCATTTGATATCGAACAAGTGATTCGCCCTGTCGTGGTTGTTCCTGAAAGTAAGCGAGTTGATCGCCTGCTCAAGGAGTTCCAAGAAGAGCGTTACCACATGTCTATTGTTGTCGATGAGTTTGGCGGTGTTTCTGGCCTGGTAACCATTGAAGATATCCTCGAAGAAATCGTTGGTGAAATTGAAGACGAGTTCGACGATGAAGAAGAGCTAGATATTCGTAAGCTGAGTAAGCATACCTATTCGGTTAAAGCTTTAACCACCATTGAAGAGTTCAACGATACGTTTAACACTTCCTTCAGTGATGATGAAGTCGATACTGTGGGTGGTATGGTAATGACAGCACTCGGTCATCTGCCTGTTCGTGGCGAAATTGTAGAAATCGGAAACTACCATTTCAAAATAACATCAGCAGATAACCGTCGTGTGATTCAGCTACAGGTAACCATCCCTGACGAGCAGCCTCTTCCGACTATCGAAGAATAACAACTTCTCTCTAAAGAGATGACAGAAATTAGATGACTAAGACCTTTATTCATCGCCTATTACGGCCGCTTGCGGCCGTTTTTGTTGGCGCTATAACAACCCTTTCATTCGCTCCATATTCAATATGGCCTCTTGCTATTCTCAGCCCAGCTTTGTTGCTGTTACTGATCCACAACCGTTCTACTAAAAGTGCGCTTTGGATTGGTTACGCATGGGGCTTAGGCCAATTCACGACTGGTATTAGTTGGGTATACGTCAGTATTGATGGCTTTGGCGGAATGCCTCTGGCTGCCAATTTATTCTTAATGGCATTGCTTGTCGGTTATCTTTCGGTCTACTCCGGCCTATTTACTTGGAGTTTAAACAAGTACTTCCCTGCTAATAACCTAAGCCGCTTTTTCCTCGCGGCTCCTGCATTGTGGTTAATCAGTGATTGGCTGCGTGGTTGGGTAATGACTGGCTTCCCGTGGTTATGGCTAGGTTACAGCCAAATCGATTCACCATTAGGTTCATTTGCACCGATTGGCGGCGTAGAGCTAGTAACTCTAGCGATCATTGTTTCAGCCTCTGCATTCGCTTATGCGATTGTTAACAGGGCATGGAGTATCGCTATTATTCCCGCTGTCGTATTTTGCGCTGGCTTTGGTATTCGCAACATCGATTGGGTCACGCCGAACCCTGAAAAAACAACGTCAGTCGTCTTAATACAAGGCAACGTCGATCAAGACAGCAAATGGCTGCCGAGTCATCGCTGGCCAACCATGATGAAGTACACCGACCTAAGCAGAGAAAATTGGGGAGCGGATATCATCATCTGGCCTGAAGCGGCTATTCCAGCATTCGAAGTTGAGATCCCATCTTTCCTACGTAACTTAGATAGCGCAGCGAAGATGAACAACAGCTCGATCATTACTGGTGTGCTTAACCAGTCTGAAGATAAGAAATACTACAACAGTGTTCTTTCTCTTGGTGTTAATCCATATGGTGAGTACAGCTACGATCCAGACGAACGCTACCATAAACACCACCTGTTACCGTTTGGTGAGTTTGTTCCGTTTGAAGATATCCTGCGCCCATTAGCACCTTTCTTTAATTTGCCAATGTCATCATTTAGCCGTGGCGACTTTGTTCAACCAAACATCGTGGCAAATGGACGTCATCTAGCACCGGCGCTTTGTTATGAGATCATCTTTAATGACCAAGTTAGGCAGAACGTAACAGATGAAACTGACTTTATCTTAACACTCTCTAACGATGCGTGGTTTGGTCGTTCTATTGGCCCGTTGCAACATATGGAAATCGCACAGATGCGTGCTCTGGAGCTGGGTAAGCCGCTGATTCGCTCCACCAACAATGGTGTAACGGCAGTAACGGATCACAAAGGCAGGATCATCAAGCAAATACCGCAGTTTGAAACCGCAGTATTGAAAGCTGAACTCATTTCAACGGATGGTCAAACCCCTTATCACGTGGTCGGTACTTGGCCACTGTATATCTGGGCGTTGCTTAGTTTGGTAGCTGGCTGGTTTATGAGAAGAAAAGACTAGATTCGAGATTCGAGATTCGAGATTCGAGATTCGAGATTCGAGATTCGAGATTCGAGATTCGAGATTCGACGGAAAGTTGTTGAGGGTTGGCTGATTCAGTCAACCCTTTTTATTACTACGGTGTAAAGTTGAAGATGCTATGCCGCCAGTATTTACGGCTTAAGCGCTTTGCGGCTAAACCCTGTCGAGCCACATTTAATACACGGAATAATCGTCGTTGGGTGGTTATATTCGGTTTGATGCCCACACTCATCACAGACAAGTGTCCCGAGCCCAATAACCTCATCAGCTTGATACAAGCCTTGATGTTCTAAGTCTTGAAACAGTTCAACCCATTCAACCTTAGTGCGATCAGTGATATCCAAGAGTCCTTGCCAAATAGAATCTGTGATCATTAAATAAAATGAACCACCTTTACTCTCTTCATAACTTTCGGAAAACTCTTTTAAGTCCGACTTCACGTAGGCAGAGATCAATGAGAGCTCATCTTTGGTCATATCATTGGCTGCTTTCGCATATTTACCTGACGTTTCTATTTTGTTGTTAAGCTCTTCAGGACTATGCTTCAGCGTTTCTATCACCTCTTCGACGACTTCTTCATAGAGTGCTTTTTTCTTCGGCATAACGACCTCCTTAAGATGACCAAGCTTTATCTTAGTGAACTGACCTTAAGTGAAGCGACCAGTCCCTAACAAACAAATGCAATTCATACCCTTAAGTATAGCTGTCCTAAGTAATTTGGTTGAATTTACGCAATCAACCGTGCTGCAACTGCAAGTATGAAGGGTATAACTATTGTTGTACTAAGCTCCTTTAGGTATTCTATGACGATCTGTAAGATTCTGTTCTAACCGAACTCACAAATTCCAAGATAACCGGATACCATCGATGCAAGAACAATATAACCCGCAAGAGATTGAACAAAAGGTTCAACAACACTGGGATGACAGCGAGACTTTCGTTGTAAGTGAAGACCCAAATAAAGAAAAATTCTACTGTCTTTCTATGTTCCCGTACCCAAGTGGCCGACTGCATATGGGTCACGTGCGTAACTACACCATCGGTGATGTGGTATCTCGTTTCCAACGTCTACAAGGCAAAAACGTAATGCAACCAATCGGTTGGGATGCATTCGGCCTACCTGCAGAAAATGCAGCTGTAAAAAACAACACAGCGCCTGCACCGTGGACTTACGAAAACATCGAATACATGAAAAACCAGCTTAAACTTTTAGGCTTTGGTTACGACTGGAAACGTGAATTCGCAACGTGTACTCCTGAGTACTACCGTTGGGAACAAGAGTTCTTCACTAAACTTTACGAACAAGGCCTAGTTTACAAGAAGACTTCTTCTGTTAACTGGTGTCCAAACGACCAAACTGTACTAGCGAACGAGCAAGTAGAAGACGGTTGCTGCTGGCGTTGTGACACTCCAGTAGAACAAAAGAAGATCCCACAGTGGTTCATTAAGATCACTGAATACGCTCAAGAGCTACTAGACGACCTAGACAACCTAGAAGGTTGGCCTGAAATGGTGAAAACCATGCAGCGTAACTGGATCGGCCGCTCTGAAGGTGTTGAGCTGTCTTTCGCTGTTAACGGTGAAGAAGCGCCACTAGAAGTGTACACAACACGTCCAGACACACTAATGGGTGTTTCTTACGTTGGTATAGCTGCAGGTCACCCTCTTGCAGAGAAAGCATCACAGAACAACCCTGAGCTTGCAGCATTCGTTGAAGAATGTCGTAACACCAAAGTGGCTGAAGCTGAACTAGCAACGATGGAAAAGAAAGGTATGGATACTGGCCTAACGGCTATCCACCCTCTTAACGGTCGTGTTGTTCCTGTTTACGTAGCGAACTTCGTTCTTATGGACTACGGCACAGGTGCGGTAATGGCGGTTCCCGCTCACGATCAACGTGACTACGAATTCGCAACTAAGTACGGCATCGATATCATCCCAGTAATCAAACCTGAAGACGGTTCTGAGCTAGATGTGTCTGAAGCGGCTTACACTGAGAAAGGTGTACTGTTCGATTCTGGCGAATTCGATGGTCTTGCGTTCCAAGAAGCATTCGATGCAATTGCTGCGAAGCTTGAAGCAGAAGGCAAAGGTAAGAAGACTGTAAACTTCCGTCTGCGTGACTGGGGTGTATCTCGTCAGCGTTACTGGGGTGCTCCAATCCCAATGGTAACCACTGAAGACGGTGAAGTTCACCCAGTACCAGCAGACCAACTGCCAGTCATTCTTCCAGAAGACGTGGTAATGGATGGCGTAACTAGCCCAATCAAGGCAGATAAATCTTGGGCTGAAACAACATTCAATGGCGAACCAGCGCTACGTGAAACTGATACGTTCGATACGTTCATGGAATCTTCATGGTACTACGCACGTTACTGTTCACCACAAGCTGACGACATTCTAGATCCAGAGAAAGCAAACTACTGGTTGCCAGTTGACCAATACGTTGGTGGTATCGAGCACGCATGTATGCACCTGCTTTACTCTCGTTTCTTCCACAAGTTGCTACGCGATGCGGGTTACGTGACATCTGATGAACCGTTCAAGCAGCTTCTATGTCAAGGCATGGTTCTGGCTGATGCGTTCTACCACACGAACGAGAAAGGCACGAAAGAGTGGATTGCTCCAACTGACGTGACTATCGACCGTGACGCGAAAGGTCGCATTGAAAAAGCTGTAGACAACCAAGGCCGCGACGTTGAGCACTCAGGCATGATCAAAATGTCTAAGTCTAAAAACAACGGTATAGACCCACAAGAGATGGTAGACAAGTACGGTGCTGATACAGTACGTCTATTCATGATGTTTGCATCACCTGCAGATATGACGCTTGAGTGGCAAGAGTCTGGCGTTGAAGGTGCAAACCGCTTCCTTAAGCGTGTTTGGAAACTGGTTCACGCTCACTCTGCTAAGGGTGCGGCTGAAGCTGTTGACGCTTCTGCGCTATCTGGTGACCAGAAAGCACTTCGTCGTGATATTCACAAGACTATCGCGAAAGTAACGGACGATATCGGCCGTCGCCAAACGTTCAACACAGCCATCGCTGCAATCATGGAACTGATGAACAAGCTAGCGAAAGCACCTCAAGAATCTGTACAAGATCGTGCAATCCTTGATGAAGCGCTAAAAGCGGTAGTACGCATGCTTTACCCAATGACTCCACACATCTCTTACGAAATGTGGATTGCTCTGGGTGAATCAAACGTAGACTCAGCAACATGGCCAACGTTTGACGAGAAAGCACTAGTTGAAGACGAGAAGACTATCGTTGTCATGATCAACGGTAAGCTACGAGCGAAACTAGCGGTTGCAGCTGACGCGACAGAAGAGCAAGTTCGTGAACTTGGTCTAAACGATGAAAACGCTATGAAGTTCCTAGATGGCTTAACGATTCGTAAAGTTATCTTCGTACCTGGTAAACTTTTAAACATCGTAGCTAACTAATATTTGCTAGCTAACATTGGCAAACTAACAGTTGCAGATTAAAGCGAACCAGCTTTAGTCTGCACATATAACTGCTGAAGCGAACTTATTTTGTTTTCAGCAGTCTTTAGACAGGGTGCGACATCGCCCTGTCTACTTATTTAAGCGCTTTAGATTCATAGCTCAACAATTCTAACGAATTAAAGCCTTTAAATAAGTATTCTACCTTCATGAGAGCCATCAAATAATGCGCCTGATTTCACTATCTTCATTGAAAGTTACTGTTGTTGTTTTAACCGTTAGCCTACTGAGTGCCTGTGGTTTCCACCTACGTGGTGATTACTCCGTACCAGAAGAGCTCAACAAGATCTCTGTGACCAGTTACGACCAATACAGTACGTTCACACGTATGATGAAAGGCCAGCTGCGTATGAATGATGTAGAAATTGTGCCACCGGCTGAGAACACACCTAACTTGCACATTATTAGTGAGGGTGTTGGCGAACGAACTTTATCTCTTTATCAGAATACTCGAGCAGCAGAAATTGAGCTGACGTTCTACGCTTCATATCGAGTGACCATTCCCGATCTAGGTTCAAAAACATTCTCAACCAGCGTGACTCGTAGTTACCTAGATAACCCGCTAACGGCACTCGCAAAATCGGTTGAGCGCGACATGATTGAAGATGAAATGCGTAAGCTTGCAACAAGCCAAATTCTTCGTCAGATGGCTCGACTAAAAGCGAACATTTCAGCTGATAGTATGAACCTAGACCAGCTTGAACAGGTTCAAGTGAAAGAGCTTGAGAAACAATACAACATCAAGAATGTCGAAATAGATCCAAGTTCTACGGAAACGACAGAGCCCGTCGAATCAGCTGAACAATAGGTTTATTTGATGCGTATTTTTGCTGACCGCTTATCAGAGCAACTTGCTAAACAGCTAAGTAATGTTTACCTCATTTTCGGTAACGAGCCTCTGCTGTTACAAGAGAGTCGAGAAGCGATTCAAAAGGTTGCAAAACAGCAAGGCTTTGATGAACGTCACCGCTTTGCTATTGATAACAGTCTGGACTGGAATCAAGTCTATGACTGTACTCAAGCATTAAGCCTGTTCTCTAGCCGTCAAATCATCGAGCTTGAGCTGCCGGAATCAGGAGTCAATGCAGCTATAGCCAAAGAGTTACTGGCAATCTCAGAGCATATCCACAGCGATATTCTGTTGGTCTTGATTGGTACGAAGCTAACCAAGGCTCAAGAAAGTGCTAAATGGTTTAAAGCACTGTCTAATCAGGGTCACTGGATCAGTTGCCTAACGCCAGATGTCAGCCGCTTACCTCAGTTTGTCCAAGCGCGCTGCCGTCAAATAGGCTTATCTCCAGACCCTGAAGCGATTCAAATGCTGGCACAATGGCACGAGGGTAACCTATTTGCTCTCACTCAAAGCCTAGAAAAGCTAGCGCTCCAATACCCTGACGGAAAACTTACCCTAGTACGCTTAGAAGAATCACTGAGCCGCCACAACCACTTTACTCCATTCCATTGGAGTGACGCGTTACTGGCTGGAAAAGGTAATCGTGCACAACGAATTCTAAGGCAACTGGAAGCTGAAGGTGTAGAGCCAGTCATTTTACTGCGTAGCATACAACGTGAACTTGCCTTGCTATTACAAATGCAGCAACAAATGAAACAGATGCCGATCGGCCAAGTATTCGAAAAACACCGTATCTGGCAATCTAAAAAGCCTCTTTATAACGCTGCGCTAACAAGAGTTTCGATTTCTCAATTACATTCGTTGTTTGCGTTGCTGACTCAAGCCGAATTGATGACAAAAACTCAATATGAACAGTCGCCTTGGCCACTAATTCATCAGTTAAGCGTAGAGTTTTGTATCCCTTCAGCTTCAATCCCATTTCACGCATAAAAGCGTGGTATATTCTAGGGTCAACAGATCCTAAAAAGCTAAATTCAGATTAAAGGAACACCCCGTGTTACGTGAAGAACTAAAAGATTTTCTTGCAGACAAAGCCGACGACATGAAAGCAGAATCGATTGTTACTATCGATGTAGAAGGCAAGTCAAGTGTTACTGATTACATGATTGTTTGTACTGGCACCTCTAAGCGCCATGTTGCCTCTATCGCACAACACGTTGCCGATGAAGTGCGTAAAGCTGGTATGCAACCACTAGGCATGGACGGGCAGCAAGAAGGTGAATGGGTTGTTCTAGATATGGGAACAAGCATGCTTCATGTTATGCAAGAAGAACATCGTGAGCTGTACCAACTAGAAAAACTTTGGGGCTAAGCGTTGAAGATCCAGTTAATCGCAGTTGGTACAAAAATGCCAAAGTGGGTTGAAGAAGGCTTTAAAGAATATAAACGCCGCTTCCCCCATGATATGCCATTAGAACTCATTGAGATCACTGCGGGAAAACGTGGTAAAAATGCTGATATTGCACGTATTCTTCAAAAAGAAGGCGAAGCAATGTTGGCAGCAGTGCCAAAAGGCAACCGCATTGTCACGCTTGATATCCCAGGTAAAAAGTGGGATACCCCACAACTGGCAGAGCAATTGGAAAGTTGGAAGTTGGATGGACGCGACGTTTCTATCCTTATTGGCGGGCCTGAAGGATTAGCACCTGCGTGTAAAGCGGCTGCAGACCAAAGCTGGTCTCTATCGGCGCTTACTCTCCCTCACCCATTAGTACGCGTTATCATGGCTGAAAGCTTGTATAGAGCTTGGAGCATTACTGCTAACCACCCTTATCATCGAGAATAAGCGTTAATGTTACGTAAACGTAGCCAAATCCGTGATTACAAAGCAGAAGCACGACTATTTACTAGTCGTGCTTTTGTTGCGTTTGCGGGGATCATAGTCATGATGTCGATGTTGGTTGTTAACCTGTACAACATTCAGGTCAACCAATATCAAGACTATAAAACCCGTTCTAACGACAACCGTATCAAGGTCGTTCCAATCGCACCTAACCGTGGTTTGATTTACGATCGCAACGGTGTACTTCTTGCCGAAAACCGCCCCGTTTTCAACCTAGAAATTACGCCCGAAAAAATCAAAGATATGGATGACACGCTCGTCCGTCTACAAACGTTAATCGAGATTCCACCTGAACGTATCGAGCGTTTTAATCGTGACCGCCGCAATTCACGACGCTTCAAGTCAGTGCCTATTCTAAATCAGCTCACCGAAGAGCAAGTTGCGGTCTTCTCTGTAAACCAGCATAAATTTCCGGGTGTTGAGGTAACAGGCACATTAAAACGTTTTTATCCGTATGGTGATGTACTGACTCACGTTATTGGCTATGTATCGCGCATCAATGATCGCGATATACAACGCTTAGTACGAGAAGAAAAAGACGCCAATTACAAAGCAACACGTGACATCGGTAAACTTGGTATTGAGCGCTACTACGAAGACATGCTGCACGGCACCGCGGGTTATCAAGAAGTTGAAGTAAACAGCCGTGGACGAGTCATTCGCACACTAAAATTTGTCCCTTCGGTTCCGGGTAAAGATATTGTACTTAACTTAGACATCAATCTTCAGTTATACGTGCACAAACTGCTCGATGGACGCCGTGGCTCTGCCATCGTTCTTGACCCGAAAGACAATGGCGTGTTAGCAATGGTGTCTAGCCCAAGCTACGACCCAAATGCCTTTGTACATGGTATCTCCTCTAAAGGTTATAACGCTCTACTACAGAACAAAGATCGACCTTTGGTTAACCGTGCCACATTGGGTATTTATCCACCAGCTTCTACGATCAAACCGTTTATTGCCGTTGCTGCTCTACAAGAAGGTGTGATTACACCGAATACAACGCGTAATGATCCAGGCTATTGGAAAATACCTAACTCCAAAACCAAGCCGTTTCGCGACTGGTTACGTTGGGGACACGGTGTTGTTGATATAGAGAAAGCGATTGAAGAATCAGTTGATACCTTCTTCTACCAAATCTCCTTTGATCTAGGTATCGACCGTTTATCTCAATGGATGATGCTATTCGGCTTTGGTGACTACACAGGCATTGATATTTACGAAGAAAGTAAAGCTAACATGCCAACTCGTGAATGGAAAATGGCAAGACACCGTGTGCCTTGGTATCAAGGTGACACCATCCCTGTTGGTATCGGACAAGGCTATTGGACGGCAACACCGATGCAAATCGCTAAAGCCACGTCTGTATTGGTCAACGAAGGTGAAGTAACAGCGCCTCACCTATTACGTGCGACGATCGATAATGGTCAGCCATTCGATGACCAAACGGTATCAGAGATCGAAACTTATCCTCCAATCACTGGTGTTAAGCAGAAATACTGGGATATCGCGCAAGAAGGCATGAGACTGGTAAACCACGGTAAGAAAGGTACTGCAAGACGTTCATTCCAAAAGATGTCTTACCAAACCGCTGGTAAATCAGGAACTGCGCAAGTATTCGGTCTCAAAGAAGACGAAGAATACAACGCGGACGAAATCGCAGAGCATTTACGCGATCATGCACTCTTTACCGGTTATGCTCCTTTTGAAGATCCAGAAGCGGTTGTGACTATCGTATTAGAAAACGCAGGTGGTGGCTCATCAAATGGCGGCCCTGTCGTTAGAAAAATATTAGACCATATTATTCTCGCTGAAGAAGATGAAAGTAAGGCAACAAAATAATGAAACTTGATCCTTCTACTGGACGAAATAGAGCCCTATTTGAACGGCTGCATATCGACTTGCCGCTATTGCTTGGCATTCTGGTGTTGATGGGCTTTGCCTTATTGATCATGTACAGCGCCAGCGGACAAAGTCTTGCGATGATGGATCGCCAAGCAATGCGTATGGTGCTGTCTTTAGGTGTCATGATCTTCTTAGCACAACTTTCGCCTCGTACGTATGAAACCTTGGCCCCGCTGTTATTTGCAGGCGGTGTCATCTTACTCTTGGGCGTGTTGTTCTTTGGTGAGGCATCTAAGGGTGCCCAACGTTGGTTAAATTTCGGTTTTGTTCGATTCCAACCCTCTGAACTATTAAAGCTTGCGGTACCTTTGATGCTGGCTCGATTTATCGGTAAACGATCACTGCCGCCAACCTTTCAAACATTAGCGATCTCGCTAGTGATGGTGTTTGTACCTACCATTTTAATCGCTAAGCAACCCGACTTGGGTACATCTATCCTTATCGCCGCATCCGGTATCTTCGTGATATTCCTGGCTGGTATAAGTTGGAAAATCATTACCAGTGCCGCAATAGCGTTAGGGGCATTTATCCCAATCTTATGGTTCTTTTTGATGCGTGAATATCAAAAAGTACGAGTAAGAACCCTTTTTGAGCCTGAATCAGATCCATTAGGTGCGGGCTACCACATTATTCAAAGTAAGATTGCGATAGGTTCTGGTGGTATATCAGGAAAAGGTTGGCTACAAGGAACTCAATCCCAACTGGAATTCATTCCAGAGCGTCACACTGACTTCATTTTTGCGGTAATAGCCGAAGAATGGGGCATGATTGGTATTTTGTTCTTGCTTGCTATCTACCTATTCATTATTGGACGGGGTTTAGTACTCGCGAGCCAAGCGCAAACAGCATTTGGTCGAATGATGGGCGGCAGTATTGTACTGAGCTTCTTCGTTTATATCTTTGTAAACATTGGCATGGTAAGCGGTATTCTACCCGTGGTTGGTGTTCCTCTACCTCTCGTCAGCTATGGCGGTACTTCAATGGTTACCCTTATGGCTGGTTTTGGTATTTTAATGTCGATCCATACACACAGAAAAGCATTTTCAAAGGCGACCTAATCGATGTCTATTACAATATTTCAAAGAAAAGCATCTTTGGTTGATGAGCTGCCAATCAAAAAAATAGCCTCTATTCTAGGCTTGGCGATTTTGATCAACGGCTGCTCTTCACAAAAGCCAACCGGTCGCTACGATATTGATTCGGATATTGCACCGGATGCACCTATCTCGGTGGAGCATCTAGAAGATGCTCACCCTCAATATGAACCTTATAGTTTAGGTGGTAACACGGATTACACTTTGCGTGGCGAAGACTACAAGATCGTAAAGAAGACCGAAGGTTTTACCGAGAAAGGCAAAGCCTCTTGGTACGGTAAGAAATTTCATGGTCACTTAACGTCTAACGGCGAGATCTACGACATGTATTCCATGTCGGCAGCGCACAAAACATTGCCAATTCCAAGCTATGTAAAAGTGACGAATACTGATAACAATAAAACGACGATTGTTCGTATCAATGACCGCGGTCCATTCCATGAAGGCCGAATCATTGACCTTAGTTATGCGGCAGCTTATAAGCTCGATGTGTTGAGAACCGGCACCGCAAATGTTGAGATAGAAGTCATCACCGTAGCGATGCCAACCGACGCGAATAAAAAGGCCGCTTTGCCACAATTTATTATTCAGGTAGCCACTTCTCCACATGAAGACAGAACCGAGAAGTTAGCCCAAGATCTAGGTGAAAAGCTAGCTGTAGCAACGTTCTTGCAGCCAAATGACGATAACTACCGTCTGATGCTTGGGCCATTTCATGACTATGCTCTGACTCAAGAGAAATTAGAACAAGTTAAGCTAATGGGTTACCCGTCAGCTTATATAAAAAAACACACACTAACCCGCTAATTAATCTAACAGTTACTTCTGGTAATCAGCGCTCTGGTGTGACAGAGTGATTCTGTTAATATATGAATAGTTCACCAAATAATTGCATTCAAAATGATTAAATCTAATAAACTTGTTAAATCGATTTTTGCTACTTCTGTTGCTCTTTCTGCAACGATAGCTATATCGTCATTCGCCGCTCCAATTGTAGTCCCTGATGCACCGCAAATCGCCGCTAAAGGTTTTGTTCTGATGGATTACCATTCAGGCAAAGTACTAGCAGAGAAAGAGATGAACACTCAACTTTCTCCAGCAAGTTTAACCAAGATGATGACGAGCTACGTGATCGGCCAAGAGCTAGAACGTGGCAACATCAATCTAAACGACGATGTTGTAATCAGTGAGAATGCTTGGGCTAAAAACTTCCCAGATTCATCGAAAATGTTCATTGAAGTGGGCACAACGGTTAAAGTGGAAGAACTGAACCGTGGCATCATCATTCAATCAGGCAACGATGCTACTGTTGCAATGGCTGAACATATTGCTGGTTCTGAAGATGCATTCGTTGACCTAATGAACGCATGGGCAAGCTCTATCGGCATGAAAGACACGCACTTTGCTAACGTGCACGGTCTAGACAACCCGAATCTATACTCAACACCTTATGATATGGCGCTACTTGGTCAGGCGCTGATTCGCGATGTTCCTGATGAGTACCGTATCTACTCAGAGAAAAAATTCACTTACAACGGCATCACCCAGTACAACCGTAACGGTCTGTTATGGGATAAGAGCATGAACGTAGATGGCATCAAAACGGGCCATACAAGCAAGGCAGGTTATAGCCTAGTAAGCTCAGCAACCGAAGGCAAAATGCGCCTAGTTGCTGTTGTGATGGGAACTAAAAATGCTAACGCTCGTAAAACAGAAAGCAAAAAGCTGCTTAGCTACGGCTTCCGTTTCTTCGAAACAGTGGCGCCACACACAGCCGGTGAAACCTTCGTAGAAGAGAAGATCTGGATGGGTAGCAAGGATACAGTTGCACTAGGTGTCGACGAAGATACTTTCGTTACCCTACCTCGTGGTCAAGCTAAGAACCTAAAAGCAAGCTTCGTTCTTGAAAAGGAACTAGAAGCACCAATTAGCAAAGGCGATGTTGTCGGTAAACTATTCTACCAAGTTGATGGTGAAGACGTTGCTGAATACCCACTACTTGCACTTGAAGATGTAGACCAAGGCAGCTTATTTAGCCGTCTATGGGACTACCTAGTATTGCTGTTTAAGGGGTTATTCTAAACCAGTCAAAGCTTTGCACTGAGCAATACACAAGCTCAGTGCAAAGCTAACTCAATGAGTAAGTTCATTATTTACTCATTGACGAACTAAAAGCCGCCATGTGCGGCTTTTGTTGATCTTGAGTTCAGAGATATTTACACGTAATATTCCGCCCTATTACTCGTGTCTGTTGACCGAACACGCTTTTTATCGACATTTCGCCAATTTGCGAGAGTCTAGCCTTTTGGAGCTATTCATGAACATCAATTCTGATGCAAAACTAAAAGATCTCTTAGAGTTCCCTTGTTCATTCACTTACAAAGTAATGGGCTATGCAAAGCCAGAACTTACTGAGCTAGTGCTAGAAGTGATCCAGCGTCACGCTCCTGGTGACTACAGCCCAACGCTAAAACCGAGTGCGAAAGGTAACTACCACTCTGTTTCTATAAATATTACGGCGACTTCAATTGAGCAAGTAGAAACGCTTTATAAAGAACTGGGCGAGATAGAAATCGTTCGTATGGTTCTGTAATCTCCGATTACACATGAAAAACAGCGGCTTATTGCCGCTGTTTTTGTTTGAAGCACCCTATCTAGGTCAAATTCATTCAACTTAATTTTCAATAAACACAAAGAAAGTTGAAAAACCTTGCAGTCCGTCTGTAGTTAGAATCATGTTTCGCGTTTATAATGCGTTCACTTTATTAATCCTTGGGGGAGTGCTACTTTGCAAAATAAGCTAATCGTAAAAAAATTAGGCCGTCAGGATTACGAACCTGTATGGAAAGCCATGCATAAGTTCACAGACGAACGTACAGAAGAAGACGTAGACCAAGTTTGGTTGGTTGAACACAACCCTGTCTTCACTCAAGGACAAGCAGGCAAAGCCGAGCATGTACTAAATGCTGGTGATATCCCTGTCATTCAAAGCGATCGCGGTGGCCAAGTGACTTATCACGGCCCAGGTCAGTTAGTCGCTTACTTTTTGATTAACATCCGCCGCAAAAAATTCGGAGTACGTGATTTGGTGACTCATATTGAGAACCTCGTAATCAACACTCTGAAAGCTTACAATATAAATTCAACTGCCCGACCTGACGCTCCTGGTGTCTATGTCGATGGCAAGAAAATCTGCTCACTCGGATTACGTATTCGACGTGGCTGCTCGTTCCACGGGTTAGCACTCAACGTCGATATGGACCTGTCTCCATTCCTACGTATTAACCCATGCGGTTACCAAGGCATGGAAATGGCGCAGGTAAGCCAACTCGGCGGACCAAGTGAACTAGAAAACGTTGAGCAACAGTTAATACAAGAGCTAGTAGAACTACTCGGCTATGACCAAGTAGACATTCAAGCCACCAGTAACATTACAGCAGAAGCATAAAATCATGAGCAAACCAATCCAAATGGAAAAAGGCGTTAAATATCGTGACGCTGACAAAATGGCATTAATTCCCGTAAAGAATATGCCTGCTGAACAGAAAGAAGTTCTACGTAAGCCTGCATGGATGAAG
The DNA here is from genome assembly GCF_057785895.1 of Vibrio sp. QJM3NY_39. Classification (NCBI taxonomy): domain Bacteria; kingdom Pseudomonadati; phylum Pseudomonadota; class Gammaproteobacteria; order Vibrionales; family Vibrionaceae; genus Vibrio; species Vibrio sp. QJM3NY_39. Next base: position 2,788,487 of record NZ_CM173505.1, read on the forward strand.
ATTAAACTTCCTTCAGACAGCCATCGTATTCAAGAAATCAAATCAGCAATGCGTAAAAACAACCTGCACTCAGTTTGTGAAGAAGCGTCTTGCCCTAACCTAGCCGAGTGTTTTAACCACGGTACGGCAACGTTTATGATTCTTGGCGCTATCTGTACTCGTCGCTGCCCGTTCTGTGATGTTGCCCATGGTCGCCCTGTTGCTCCTGAAGCAGAAGAGCCGAAGAAACTGGCTAAGACGATTAAAGACATGAAACTGAAGTACGTAGTAATCACTTCAGTTGACCGTGATGACTTGCGTGACGGCGGTGCCCAACACTTTGCTGACTGTAACCGTGAAATTCGCGAGCAAAACCCAAATATTCGTATCGAAACGCTGGTACCAGACTTCCGTGGTCGTATGGATGTGGCACTTGATCTAATGAAAGACAACCCGCCAGATGTTTTCAACCACAACCTAGAGACAGCGCCGCGTCTATACCGCAAAGCGCGTCCAGGTGCGAACTACAAATGGTCTCTTGATCTATTGAAGAAATTCAAAGAGCAGCACCCAACTATCCCAACAAAATCAGGGGTGATGATGGGCCTTGGTGAGACGAAAGAAGAGATCGTTCAAGTACTGAAAGACCTTCGTGAACATGGTGTAACGATGCTGACACTAGGCCAATACCTAGCACCAAGCCGTCACCACTTACCAGTAGAACGCTACGTGCCGCCTTCTGAGTTCGATGAGCTGAAAGAAATTGCTCTAGAGCTAGGCTTCACTCACGCCGCTTGTGGTCCGTTTGTACGTTCTTCTTACCATGCAGACTTACAGGCTCAAGGTATGGAAATTAAGTAATCACGATTGCTTAACTAGAAATACGAAGGCGCTGACTATTATGTTCAGCGCCTTTTTTCTATCTTGTTCGTGCCACTTAAAAACAACAAAGCCACTCTTTATGAGTGGCTTTGTGCTTAACGTTTCAAGTTCTTCTGAGGGTTTACAGAGAGTCCAGATAGGGATCAGCGTTAGCCGAAAGATGCCCAGATAACCGTTGCGACTAGGATTGGGCACACAAACTTCACATACATTGGCCAAACTTTACCAAACCAACCCAATTGGAAATCAGGGCAACCTTGCTCAAGCTCTTTCACCTTAGAAGCTCGACTCCATACCCAACCACCAAACACGCAGAACATCAGTGCAGCAATCGGTTGAAGGTACTGAGTCGCAATCATCGCCACCATGCCAAACATCGCGGCAAAGTTGTAAACAATCACCACACTGAACAATGCGATGGCACCACCAATCACCCAGCTTGTTGGCGTTCGTCTTGTATTGAAACGCTCACTCACTAGCGCTACAGGTCCTTCCAGCATCGAAATTGAAGAAGTAAGAGCAGCAATCGTTAGCAACAAGAAGAAGACAATTGCGAAGATCTGACCAAGTACGCCTAAGCTATCAAACATCAAAGGCAGAACCGTAAATACTAGCGTGTCAGAGCTTAATAATGAGCCATCTTCAGCGTAGATTTGTACCCCTTTCTGCATCGCTACAAACATTGCAGGCATGACGACTAAACCCGCAATAAACGCAACAGCAGTATCGACTAAGGTAACGTTCATTGCCATTTTTGGCAGGTTCTCTTTCTTACTTAAGTAAGAGCCATAAACCAACATCGAGCAACCGCCAATAGTCAGCGAGAAGAAACCTTGCCCCATTGCCGCTAGAATCAGTTTTCTGTCCCAAACTTTCTCAAAGTCTGGAACTAGGTAATGTTTCAGGCCTTCCATCGCGCCAGCTTGGGTCATGATGTAAACAAACAGTAAGCCAAACAAAACAAACAGCGCAGGCATCAAACGAGTCGACCATTTCTCGATACCTTGCTTAACACCGCCCTGAACAATCAAGATAGTCAGCACATAGAATGCGACAGTGCCAAATACATTTCGCTCAACACTGAAGCCTTTAAACCAATCAGCAACAGCCTCTAGACCTATCAGATCAGCGACAGCACCAATGAGGAAGCAGATCAACCAGCCTCCAACAATACTATAAAATGCCAACACGGCACTTGGGACACTTAGGCCAATCCAACCGACAAATTCACCGACTTTCTTACCTAACGGATTTGTCGTCAACGAGCGCATACTATCGACAGGGTTCGCTTGACCATGGCGGCCAATCGCCATCTCAACCACCAGCATCGGGAAAGCAACCACGAAAATCATGATTAGGTAAACAAGCAGAAAAGCGCCACCGCCGTTACTGGCAACTTGAGTTGGGAAACCCCAAATATTACCTAAGCCAACAGCTGCACCCGCCGCTGCTAAAATAAAACCCAAACGAGAGCTAAAGTGCTCTCTTGAAGAGGAAGATTGTTGGTCCATATTGCCCGCATCAAAAATCAGTGAACTAGTTTAGAAGTACAGTAATAAAAAGCAATGATAGGTACAACCAATAAATGAACAATTCTCTAATTTTTACAATCAATGCGCTATTTACAACCACAAAGTTAACAATCTACCGGTGTTATCGTTCGCCAAATAACGATCAGTCAAGATGTAGACCTAGGAAAACGAAGAAACGAAGAAAATATATCGGGTTAAATGCTCGTGCGGCTGAATTCATAGATCCATAAACACCCACATCCATAAGCACATACATACAAAAAGAGCACCAAACGGTGCTCTTGTTATTCATCAGTCAATTCAGATTAGATCGTGAATACTTGATAGTCTTTTAGGTTCGGAATGATTTCATGCAGCTCTTGCTCTTGTTCTGCCATCTCATCAAGTGAATCACAGAACTCATTCGCTTCCTCTTGCACTTGTTGAGAGTGTTCTTTCATTCGCTCTTCAACTTTAAGCTTTAATTCAGCCATGCTATCAGCCATTTCGGTCAGATTTAGTCCGCCGTCTTGCTTCATTTTTTCTGACATCGCATTAAAGGCACTTGAGATAAACTCTTGGTTAAAGATCTCCTTAGCCTTTTCGAAATCTTCAGACCAACCATTGGCCATCGAATCAAAACTGTCTGCTGGTAACACTAACTCGCCATCTTTGTAGTAACGAGCTTCCAGTTCAGCAAAGTAGGTTTTCATTGATTCTTTTACATTATCAAATGAATCCGGTGAATCTAGGCTAGCCGCAATATCATCAATCACGTCATTCGCTAACGCTAGGCTATCGTTCGCCATTTGTTTCGCTCGTGGTAAGTACTCACTCATGCTTTCGCGGTATTTTTCAATCGCCGCTTGTTGGTCGGCATCAAGCTCAACCTTCTCACCATGGATATATAAGTCGTTGTTGCCATCGAAAACGGCAGTATCACCATTCACTTGATGGATTTCGACTTTTTGGTCATCGATTCGTAATTCATTTTTCAAATCAACTCGACACTGAGCTGCAAAAGTTGGCAGGCTCACAACAGCGGTAACCACTGTTAATGATGCAATTAATACGCTTTTTTTCATAACACCCTCTCATCAATCTGACCGATTACTATACCCTTGGTATATGCTTCTTTGTCAGAGAAACGTTTTATATATATCCGTTACTCAGTTAGTCGATAGATATTACTTCGTAGCAAAACTGTTTATCTGCGACCTTAAACTCAATTTCATCACCGACTTCTTTACCCATTAGAGCCTGGCCAAAAGGTGCATTTGCCGTCACGATGGCAATCTCATTCTCATTCCACGAGACAGAAAGTCCGCCGACTCTCGGCCCCATAAAAAAGTGTTTATATTGATCATGCTCGTCAATGACCACAACGTAGCTGCTCACCGTAATTCGCTCACTGTCGCGTAACACTAAGTTACGATAACACTGAATGTCGTCTTCACACTCTTGCACTCTTACGGCTTGGCCATGAGCAAGATACGAAGCTTCTAATGCCAATGTATCGTACTTGTGCTCTGGCACGGTCTCTTCATCGGTGGCAGCATCAATCGCACGCTGAGTCGCAGATTGGGCGATACGTAGTCGGGATTCGAGTTGCTCTAAGATTATTTGGCGAAGCTCAGACTTATTCATACTATTGGGGTGCTTTTCTATAGGAGCTACAGAATAGAATTAGGTACAATCAGGTGCAAGACATTTGATTCATCAAGCGACGCTATCATGAATGGACGCTCGCTTTATCATCAATACGACACTTAATAATTCAGGTAGAACATAAATGATTGAGCAGAAGTTAAAACAAGTATTCGGATTCGACTCACTGCGTAATGGGCAAAAGCAAGTCATTGATAATGTTCTATCTGGTCATTCGACGGCGGCCATATTCCCAACCGGATCAGGTAAGTCGCTTTGCTATCAGTTGCCAGCGCTAGCATTGCCACATTTAACCTTAGTGATATCGCCACTGTTAGCTTTAATGAAAGACCAGCTCAGCTTCTTGCACAGCAAAGGCATTAGCGCAGCTGCAATCGAATCAAGCCAAGACAGACAAACCACCCAACAAGTGATGCAGTCGGTACGTAACGGAGACACCAAGATCCTGATGATCTCGGTTGAGCGTCTTAAGAACGAACGCTTTCGCCAGTTTATCTCCCAAGTACCAATCTCGTTACTGGTGGTCGATGAAGCGCACTGTATTTCAGAATGGGGGCATAACTTTAGACCAGACTACCTAAAGCTTCCCCAGTACCAAAAACAGCTCAATATTCCTCAGGTACTGCTGCTGACAGCAACCGCGACCACATCAGTTATCCAAGATATGAAGTCTAAGTTTGATATCGATGAGGAACGTGTTGTGGTTACGGGTTTCTATCGTCAAAACCTCGATCTGTCGATTCAACCTTGCGAACAAACCAGCAAACTAGAAACCTTGTGCAACGTCGTTAATCAAGCTTCTCTTGATCCGACTATTGTTTATGTCACCCTTCAACAAACAGCAGAGATGGTGGCTCAGCAACTTCGTAACGCTGGCGTTAATGCTGTTGCTTATCATGCAGGTCTTAAGCCAGAAAACAGAGATGTAATTCAACATCAATTCATGAATGATGACGTAAACTGTATCGTGGCCACCATTGCGTTTGGTATGGGCGTCGATAAATCGAACATTCGCCGAGTCATTCACTTTGATTTACCTAAATCGATAGAGAACTACTCGCAAGAGATCGGTCGAGCAGGCCGAGATGGCCAGCCTTCAGAATGTCTTCTTCTCGCCAACAAGTACGGCCTCAGTACACTAGAGAACTTCGTATTTGGCGATACGCCAGACAACATATCGATTCAAGCAGTATTGAAAGAGATCTACGAAAATCAAAACATTGGCGCTTCTGGCTCAAACCAATGGGAGATTATGCTTAACCAGCTATCACGTGAATCCAACATTCGTCAGTTGCCGCTAAAAACGCTACTGGTGTATCTCGAAATTGAAGGCGTGATTGAGCCGAAGTACAGCTACTTTGCTGACTACAAATTTAAGTTCGTTCGCCCGAAGCAGCAGATCACCGAACAGTTCCAAGGCGAACGTCGTCATTTTGTCGAAGCGATTTTCCAGTGCTCGCCTCAAGCCAGAGTCTGGTGCCAAGTTGATTTCGATGCGCTGTGGACACATTTCCAGACTGATCGTCAGCGTGTGATTGCGGCAATCGATTATTTCAATGAACAAGGTTGGATTGAGTTGGAAAGTAAGCAGATCACAGATGTATATGCGATCCACAACACCTCTGAAGACATGATGCAGTTATCGGAACGTCTAACTGAATTGTTTAAAGAAAAAGAGAACAGTGAAATAAACCGTCTTAACCAAATGCTGAGCTTCTTTGAGGCAGACACTTGTCTAAGCTCACGCCTAGCGAGCTACTTTGCCGATGATAAGGCACCAAAAAAATGTGGTCATTGCTCGGTATGCCGTGGTGAGGTGGCAATATTACCAACCGTCGATATTGAACCCGTTGACGACGAAACCGTAATGACATGGATTCATGAATTTGTATCTAAGAGCCAACAATTGATCACCGACGAAGCCATTACGCGTTTTCTATGCGGAATAGCAACCCCGCTTTCAACTAAGCTTAAAGCCAGCAAAATGGTCGGTTACGGAAAGTTAGAGCAGCAACCATTCAGTGATACCTTAGCGCGAGTTAAACAGCTTCCTAGATAAGGCATCTCACGTATTGATATAGAAACTGGCTAGGCTATGAAGTCTAGTCGGTGCTTATCAGTGCACATCTCATTACTCTATTCCCACTTATCCTCTATCCTCACCTACCCTCTATTCTTATTACTCTCTAAACAAGACAGCCTAAAAGAAACTCAACTGACGCATTTGATCTTTGGGTTGTAGCATCACGCTCAAACCAAGCAGGCGTATTTCTCGCCCCTGTTGTCTTTTCAGTATTTCACTTAACAGTTCTTTGAAGTGTTCACGATCTAGAGAGGCGTGGATGTGTTCAATTGTGGTTTGTTGAAAGTCGGCGAACTTGAGCTTAATGCCCTGCTTGATGATCGCTTTACTTGGGCTGGCTTTTTCGAGACGAGTTTCAAGCTCAGGAAACAGCTTATCTTCGATCACCTGCCAACATTCCTCGTAGGTAGAAATGTTTTGAGTAAAGGTGCGCTCCACACCTACCGATTTTCGTTCACGTTCGATGATAACTTCTCGGTCATCAACTCCATGACTGCGCTTCCATAGTGATGCACCTTGACGGCCAAACCTGAGCAATAGATCGCGATAATCAGACTCCTTAATATCCTTACAAGTAAAGAAGCCTGCTTGATGCAGTTTTTCGATACTGACCTTGCCAACACCGGGAATCTTTTCGAGTGGGAGCTCATCAATCACGGCTTGTACGTCTTGTGGAGGAATCACAAACTGTCCGTTAGGTTTGTTCATATCTGACGCTACTTTCGCTAGAAACTTTATTGGAGCGATGCCAGCCGAAGCGGTCAAGTTGAGTTCATTCCAGATATCGTGACGAATCGCCTCTGCAATCAGTGTGGCCGAACCATGACATTGCTTGGAATCGGTGACATCAAGGAAAGCTTCATCCAAAGAAAGAGGTTCGATGATGGATGTGTATCGAGAAAAAATTTCGCGGATCTTTTTCGATATATCGACGTAGACCGACATTCTCCCAGGGACAACCAACAGGTTGGGGCAAAGCTGCAGCGCTTTTCCTGTTGGCATTGCAGAACGAATACCAAACTTGCGAGCTTCGTAATTACATGTACTCAAAACCCCGCGCTGTTTTTCATGTCCCCCGACGGCGAGCGGGCGATTTCTATAAGATGGGTTATCTCGCATTTCTACAGCTGCGTAAAAACAATCCATATCAACATGGATTATTTTTCTAACTTTCTCTTCGCCCGCACTACACATTTGGGAATAACTCACCTTACAACTGTATCTATGAACAGTATAATCAATTATTCCTAGATTTAAAATGATCTGGAGTCCAGCTCAAGAGGTTTCTCTTCAATAGCCGCCTACTATTCTGATAGTATTGTTAAGGAGTATTTAGTCTATAAGTAGGGATAGCTTTTGAGTGAGAAAATACTAGTAGTAGAAGACAGTCGTGCATTCAGAAACTACCTGTACCAGCAATTTAAAAATGATGGCTATGATGTTTCACTGGCTGAATCTGTAGCAGAAGCCAAAGCTATCTTAGAGCAAGAGACGGATTTCTTGTGTGCGGTGCTCGATTACTGCTTACCCGATGGCCAAGATGGTGAGATCATTGATTTGGTACTCGGCTATCAACAAAAAATCATTGTGCTCACGGGCATGTTCAACAACACACTTCGAGAGCAAGTACTCGCAAAAGGTGTGCTTGATTACATCCTCAAAGACAGCATGTCGTCAGTCAGTTACTTACTTCCTCTGGTTAATCGAATCTCGAATAACCGATACCATAAAGCTTTAGTTGTTGATGATTCTGCTGTGGTTCGTCGATATGTCGTCCAACTTCTTGAGCATCAATATATTCAAACGATTCAAGCGGAAGATGGAGAGCAAGCACTAGAGCTCCTCCAAAACGATCCTGATATCACTTTTGTCGTTACCGACCATGACATGCCGAACAAAGATGGCATTTCGATGACCCGTGATATTCGAGTCCAACACGATCGTAATCAACTCGCTATTCTCGGCCTATCTGGCAGTGATGATCGCACAATGACTGCTCGCTTCCTTAAAGCTGGCGCCAACGACTTCCTTTATAAGCCATTTAACCAAGAAGAATTTTTCTGCCGTATTCACCAATTACTCGACATGAAAGAAGCGACCAACGAACTGTTTCGTCATGCAAACGAGGATGCTCTGACCGGACTTTGGAACCGTCGCTACCTATTCAATCAAACATGTAAAGGCTGCGAACATCGCAGTATCGCCATGATGGATATCGACTTTTTTAAAAAGGTGAATGATACCTACGGCCACGACGGTGGTGACGCGGTATTAATTGAGATTGGTAAAATCATCAAAGAGCACTTTAAAGATGATTTAGCGGCTCGCTTCGGTGGCGAAGAGTTTTGCATTCAGTCATGCGAACCATTTGAAGATTTTATAGAGACCTTGGAGTCGATGAGAGTCGCAATTGAAAATCATGAAGTACAGCATGATTCACATGTGATTAAAGTGAGCATGAGCATTGGCGTGACCGACCAAGAAGGCTCTTTAGACGAGCAAATCAAAGCAGCAGACGAGCTACTTTATACCGCGAAAAAGCAAGGTCGAAACCAGTTGATATGCGCTCGTAATAACCTTCAACGCGTTAATGAGTAACTCCTGTTTTCCTAGAGCACGAATCGAGTCAGCCTTTAAAATGAAAAGAGCCCAAGGTGTTAACCTTGGGCTCTTTGTTTTTTGAGGAGCAGGTTTCGCTCCTAATCGTTATTGCTGCTAATCGCAATTAAGCAATACGATCTTTATTCCAAGAAGCTTCTTTTTGCTGACGCTCAGCCAGTTTCTCTTCGCGGTACGCTTCACGTGCTTCACGCTTTTTGCGCGCATCACAAGGTTCAGGACAGTTACATACTTTATCAATACCAACAGCCCCTAAGCCACCACAGCTACCCTTCACAACTTTCTTTTGGATAATATAGCCAATAGACATCGCTGCGATTACTGCAAGAAAAACACCAAATGTAATCAGAAATGTATTCATAATTATCTCGCTTACCTTATTTACCTAAGTATGGCTTAAATGCTTCAGAAGCAATTTCTTTAAAGCCATCTGCTGTTTTTACCACCATGAACACAGGGATGTTATGTTGGTTCGCGACTTCCAGTCCTTTTTCTTCACCTAAGACCATAAGGCCTGTAGATAAGCCATCTGCAGTCATTGAAGACGGGTTTAAAACGGTTACAGAAACCACTTTATGATGAAGCGGCTTGCCTGTTTCAGGGTTGATGATGTGTGAGTAACGAACACCATCGTGCTCAAAATAGTTACGGTAGTCACCAGATGTTGCGATCGCCATATCACCCGGCTCGATGATCTCTTGAATGTTGCGCTCGTCGACAGTTGGCTTCTCTATGGCGATACGCCAACCCACACTTTCACGGTTTAAACCCTTCAAGCGGATTTCACCACCTACTTCAACCATGTAATTATGAATACCAATTGAATCAAGGTAATCAGCAACGACATCCACACCCCAACCTTTTGCGATAGTTGAAAGGTCAACATACAAGTTAGGCAAGTCTTTGCTTAGCTTATTACCTTCAACGCTTAAGTGATGAATACCAACCTTAGCCTTGCGAGCTACAAGCTCTTCATCTGATGGAACCACTTCAGGACGAGCTTCAGGACCAAAACCCCAAAGGTTAACTAATGGCCCAACCGTAACATCCAATGCACCTTCAGTAAGACCGTTCAAACGAATCGCTTCTTTCACAACAATAGCTGTTTGTTCAGATACTTCGAATGCATCGGCACCTTTATGCTGGTTAAAACGGCTAAGTTCTGAGTCCTCACGGTAGGTCGACATTTGATCATTCACTTCTTCAAGCAGACGGTCGATCTCGGTATGAACTTCGTTAGACTCAGGAAATTCATCACCATTGATGTACTTAATATTGTAACTGGTACCCATTGTAGGGCCACTTAAATGCACTTGCTCTCTTGCCTGATCACAGCCCGCAAGAAAAATCAAAGAAGTTAATGCAACAAGCCAAATTCTCACTTGCTTACTCCTGTTTAAGGTTAAGGGTTTATATAAGGAAAAATAAGAGTAAAAAATAGGTATTTTGAATGCCTTACTCTTTCTTATATAAGCCAGTTTGTTGTCACGAGTAGTCTTAGAAAAACAAATGGCTGACTCATAAGAGTCAGCCATAATATCAATCACTTAAATGGATTAACCACCGAAGTCATCTAGTAGGATGTTTTCATCTTCTACACCAAGATCTTTCAGCATGCCGATAACAGCCGCGTTCATCATTGGTGGACCACACATGTAGTACTCACAGTCTTCAGGAGCTTCATGATCCTTCAGGTAGTTTTCGTACAATACGTTGTGGATGAAACCTGTGTAACCATCCCAGTTGTCCTCTGGTTGAGGATCAGACAGTGCACAGTGCCACACGAAGTTCTCGTTTGCAGCCGCTAGGCCATCGAAATCTTCAATGTAGAACATCTCACGCTTAGAACGTGCACCGTACCAGTAAGACATCTTACGAGTAGAGTTAAGACGCTTAAGTTGGTCGAAGATATGTGAACGCATTGGCGCCATACCTGCACCACCACCGATGAATACCATTTCATTGTCTGTGTCTTTAGCAAAGAACTCACCAAATGGACCAGAAATAGTACATTTGTCGCCTTCTTTAAGAGACCAGATGTATGAAGACATCACACCAGGAGCTACGTCAGGGTTGTTTGGCGGCGGAGTTGCGATACGCACGTTAAGCTTGATGATGCCTTTCTCTTCTGGGTATGAAGCCATAGAGTAAGCACGAATCGAATGCTCTTTAACGATAGACTCGTAACGGAACAAGTTGAACTTATCCCAGTCACCACGGTATTCGTCAGGAATATCGTAATCTGCGTATTTCACGTGATGTGGTTCAGCTTCAATCTGAATATAACCACCCGCGCGGAACGGAACTTCTTCACCTTCAGGGATAGCAAGTGCTAGCTCTTTGATGAAAGTAGCTTCGTTATCATTAGAGATAACTGTACATTCCCACTTCTTAACACCAAAGATGTCTTCGTCTAGCTCAATCTCCATGTCAGTTTTCATAGCAACTTGACATGCAAGACGTTCGCCTTCGCGAGCTTCGCCTTTGGTGATGTGATCAAGTTCAGTTGGTAGGATGTCGCCACCACCAGACTTAACTTTTACACGACACTGACCACAAGAGCCACCGCCACCACAAGCAGACGATACGAAGATACCAGCGCCAGCTAGGGCACCAAGTAGCTTGCTACCAGGTTGAGTAACGATCGCCTTTTCAGGGTCGCCGTTTACAGCAATAGTGATGTCACCTGATGGTACTAGCTTAGACTTAGCGAAAAGAATCACTAGTACTAGAGCCAATACAATAATGGTAAACATCGCTACGCCAAGAATAATGCTTTGCATTTGTTATTCCTTATTACTGGGTGCTTACCCTACAGTTGAACACCAGAGAAAGACATAAAGCCTAACGCCATCAGACCAACAGTAATGAACGTGATACCAAGGCCACGTAGACCTGGAGGTACGTCAGAGTACTTCATCTTCTCACGGATACCCGCAAGAGCAACGATAGCTAACATCCAACCCACACCAGAACCGAAGCCGTAAACAACAGATTCAGCAAAGTTGTAGTCACGAGTTACCATGAAAGATACACCACCAAAGATTGCACAGTTAACTGTGATCAATGGAAGGAAGATACCTAGTGCGTTGTACAAAGGTGGGAAGAAACGGTCTAGAACCATCTCTAGGATTTGTACAAGTGCCGCGATAACACCGATGAATGCGATGAAGTTAAGGAAACTTAAATCAACATCAGGAAACAGTGCATTTTCTTTCAAGATATTGGTGTAAAGCAAGTTGTTTACAGGAACAGCAATTGTAAGAACTACAACTACCGCAACACCAAGACCAAAAGAAGTTTTAACTTTCTTAGATACCGCTAGGAACGTACACATACCTAGGAAGAAAGAAAGTGCCATGTTTTCGATGAAAATCGATTTAACTAGCAGACTAATATAATGTTCCATGACTACCTTACCCCTTCGCTTCTACTTGTTCTGGTTTGAACACACGAATTGCCCAAATCAAGAAACCAATTAGGAAGAATGCAGAAGGTGCTAGAAGCATCAAGCCGTTTGGCTGATACCAACCACCGTTGCTCACTAGAGGTAGTACTTCCATACCAAATAGTTTGCCAGAGCCTAGAAGCTCACGGAAGAAACCAACAGTGATAAGAACGAAACCGTAACCAAGACCGTTACCAAGACCATCGATGAAAGATGGGATTGGCGCAGACTTCATTGCGAATGCTTCAGCACGACCCATTACAATACAGTTAGTAATGATTAGGCCAACGAATACAGATAGCTGCTTAGAGATATCGTATAAGTATGCTTTAAGCACTTGGTCTACCACGATTACTAATGATGCGATAATTGCCATCTGAACGATGATACGCACACTGTTAGGAATGTGGTTACGGATCAAAGAAACGAAGAAGTTAGACAGAGCAGTAACGAACATTACCGCGATAGTCATAACAAATGCTGTTTCTAGCTTAGTGGTTACCGCAAGAGCAGAACACACACCAAGAACCTGTAGCGCGATTGGGTTGTTATCCAACACAGGCGCTAAGATGCTCTTTTTAATTTCTTTTGCACTAGACATTAGTTCAGACCTCCGTCACGAACTTTTGCTAGGAACGGACCAAAGCCCATATCACCTAACCAGAAGTCAAATGTATGTTGAACACCAACGCTGGTCAGTGTTGCACCAGAAAGGCCATCTACACCGTGCTCAGAACCTTGAGGAGCGCCACCTTTAACAACCTGGATAGCAGGTTTGTGATTTTCGTCGAATAATTTCTTACCAACGAATTGAGCGCGCCAAGTTGGGTTCTCAACTTCACCACCAAGTCCAGGAGTTTCACCTTGCTCGTAGTAAGTGATACCAGAAACTGTGTTGCCATCAGTTTCTACCGCAACGAATGCGTACATCATTGACCATAGACCGTTACCGTGAACAGGGATGATAACTTTAGAAGTTTCAGCGCCATCTTTCACTAGGTATACCGTACCCGTGTTAGCACGACGAATGATCTTAGCGATGTCATCTTCAGCTGAAAGCTTGATTGACTGAGCTGGATCTTTTGCCGCTTTACGTTGGTCGTATGCAGCAGCGTCGCCGTCAACGAAATCGCCAGTAGCGAAATCAACTAGACGAGGTTCGATGTTCTCTTTATACAGGTCTGGAATCTTACCCGTAAGCTCAATGCCCGCAACTTCAAGGATCTTAGTTTGCTGATCCAGAACCGCGTTCTCTTGTTGCTTAGGTTTAAGAACAACTGCAGCTGTTGAAACGATGATTGAGCACACTAGGCTCAATGCGATAACAACAAACAGCGTCTTTTTAATGCTATCGTTATTACTTGCCATAGCGCGCTAGTCTCCGCTTAATGTTCTTCTCGATTACAACGTGGTCAAACAGAGGAGCAAATAGGTTTGCGAATAGAATCGCAAGCATCATGCCTTCTGGGTATGCAGGGTTAACTACACGAATCATTACACACATTGCGCCGATTAGGATGCCGTACCACCACTTACCTTTATTGGTAAATGAAGCTGATACTGGGTCAGTCGCCATGAAGAACATACCGAACGCGAAGCCACCTAAAACTAGGTGCCAATGCCAAGGCATGCTGAACATTGCATTAGTGTCAGAACCAATCACGTTAAATAGTGTTGATACTGCAACCATACCTATCATTACACCCGCAATGATGCGCCATGAAGCAATGCCCATGTAAACAATCATTGCTGCACCAATCATAAGTGCAAGCGTTGAAACTTCACCGATAGAACCTGGAATGTTACCAATGAATGCGTCCATCCAAGTGATTGCTTCACCTGATGTTACGTTCATTAGTGCACTACCGCCGCCTTGAGCCCATTGGCTAAGAGCAGTTGCACCAGAGAAGCCATCTGCAGCAGTCCAAACTACGTCACCTGAAATCTGTGCAGGGTATGCAAAGAACAGGAACGCACGACCAGCAAGAGCAGGGTTCAAGAAGTTACGACCCGTACCACCGAAGATCTCTTTCGCAACAACAACACCAAAGGTAATACCTAGTGCTGCTTGCCATAGAGGAAGCGTTGGCGGAACGATAAGCGCAAATAAGATAGAAGTAACAAAGAAACCTTCGTTGACTTCGTGCTTACGCACCATACAGAACAGTACTTCCCAGAAACCACCAACGATAAATACCGTTGCGTAGATAGGTAAGAAGTAAGTCGCACCCAAGAGCATCTTACTACCCCAACCTGCATCGGCCCCTAAGGAGGCTCCAAGCATTTCGGTTAGCCAGTAGTGCCAGTTACCATCAATGATAGAAACTAGTTCTGCACCTGAATACATGTGGTTTAGTGCTGCGATAGCCTGACCACCTGCGTTGTACATACCCCAGAACATTGCTGGGAATACCGCAAGCCAAACCATGATCATGATACGTTTTAAATCAACGCTATCACGGACATGCGAGCTTTTCTTTGTAACAGTACCTGGTGTGTAGAAAAGTGTTGCTGCTGCTTCGTAAAGCGCAAACCACGTTTCGTGTTTACCACCTGGTTCAAAATGATGCTCGATGTCTTCAATAAACTTTTTAAGGCCCATGAAAATTACCCTTCCTTCACAATTGTATCTAGGCATTCACGAAGTAACTGACCGTACTCGTACTTACCAGGACATACAAAGGTACACAGTGCTAAATCTTCTTCATCTAGCTCTAGCGCACCAAGTGCTTGTGCACTATCAACGTCACCAGCGCATAGATCGCGAAGCAGCAAAGTAGGCTCCATATCTAATGGCATTACTTTCTCGTAGTTACCAATTGGAACCATAGAGCGATCACTACCGTTCGTTGTCGTTGTCATGTTGAACAACTGACCTTTAAACACGTGACCAAGGAATGAACGAGTAACAGAGAACTTGTTCTTACCAGGCATAGCCCAGCCGAATAGCTCTTTATCACGACCTTCACGAAGAACCGAAACTTGTTGATGGTAACGGCCAAGGTAAGCATGTGGACCTGAAGCGTGAACACCAGATAGCACTGAACCTGAGATCAGGCGAACTTCACCTGGCATCAACTCGCTGTCCGTCAACTCTTCAAGGCTAGCACCAATTTGAGTACGAACTAGACGAGGGTTGTTAACTACTGGACCAGCCAGAGAAACAACGCGCTCAGAGTAAATCTCACCAGTAAGGAAAAGCTTACCGAATGCGATCACGTCTTGGTAGTTAATGCTCCACGCTACGTTTTGTGCATTTACCGGATACAGGTAATGCATATGCGTGCCTGCAAGACCTGCAGGGTGTGGGCCATCAAAAACATGTTCTTCAACGTTAAACTGAGCTGAACGAGGTAAGCTAGTACCTTTTTTACAAACGTACACTTTACCGTTAGTCAGAGTTGAAAGAAGATCTAAACCAGCAACGAAAGCATCAGACTGCTCGTTAATGATTAATTCTGGCTCAGCTGCTAGCGGATTAGTATCCATAGCAGTAACGAAAATAGCCTGAGTTTCAGAATCAACTGCTGGAACCTTGCTGAACGGACGAGTTCGCAAAGCGGTCCATGCGCCAGACTCAACTAATTGAGCTTTAACCGTTTCACGGTCAAGGCCTACTAGTTGGTTAGCTTCATAGCTATTGAACGTGATTTGCTCATTGCCTGCTACTTCAATCACTACTGATTGAAGAACACGCTTAGCACCACGGTTCACTTCAATAACTTTACCGCTTGCTGGAGAAGTAAATACAACACCTGGGTTCTTTTTATCTGCAAAAAGAACTTGGCCTTTCTTCACTTCATCACCAACGCGAGCATGCATCGTAGGACGCATACCAACGTACTCTTCGCCAAGCAAGGCGACTTTAGTGATGGACTTACCATCATTAATCACCTGGGATGGAGTTCCTGCGATAGGAAGATCCAAACCCTTCTTTATTGTAATCATACGCACTTGCACTACTTTATCGGGAAAAAGATTCTTTTAATTGCGTAAATTCAGGACGTTTTAAAATCGCCCTTAGACACGACATTACAGTGTCCGGTTTTGGTAAATTTGAGATACCAAAATCGCAACAATACATTAATAAACTCATCACAAGAATTATGTGAGATTTATCAGGTGCCATATTCTAGCATTTTTTGACAACTTGATGCCATGACCAATAACTTGAATACGGCCTTTATTTGGTGAGATTTGAAGCATATGGACTCTCAAATATGTATAAATTTGACGAGCCGCACAGATAGAATGGCTTTTAGAACGTGTTTTAAACAAGAGATTAATACTCTGTCACAAACTAATATTTTACGTGTTATGTTGAAACACTGTTAATAAAAACATTACTCATTGTAGGTATTTTTGACAGCTCAATTTGACATCAATCTGAGTGATATAAAACCTAAAAACACATAGTTTTGATGACAAAAGAGGCGGCATAACCACCTCTCTTTATATGTATTGAATCTATTACTTTCCACCGCCCATACACATAGGGCTGTCTGGCACGTTATCTAACTGCTTCATCCATTCATCTTTTGTATAGGTATGAATGGATAGCGCGTGAATATTATTCGCCAGTTCTTCTGAAAGTGCTTTATTTACTGCTCGGTGACGAGCAATAAGACGCAGACCTTCAAACACATCGCTGACAACAATCACTTTAAAATGACTCTCAGAACCAGCCGGAACATTGTGCATATAGCTCTCATTCACCACGTTTAAATGACTTGGTGAAAACTCATTGTGCAATTTTGTTTCGATAACTTCTTGGATCATTGTGATTCCTTAAATAGCGTATTGGCATTATCTGTCGCTCCAGTATAAACCCTAACTAACCGACTGTCTGAGTATTTCATCGCTGACTCGTGGGGTTTAGTCGAGTTTTTTATATCTTGTTCAGGCTGCATTTGAGACAATATCTTTGTTATTTCTTACATAAGTATCTCAAGCAATGAAAACTGAACTTACCCTTCACGATAGAACTTTAACCCTAAATCGTTTCCCCAATCGTTCAAATGAAACCCTTCAAGCTTGGGATGCCGGCGACGAATACCTGATTAGCCATGTTGAAGAGATGAATCTTGAACCTGGTAAACACATTCTGATCATGAACGACAGTTTTGGTGCCCTATCCGCTTGGTTCTCCAAAGATCATGACGTGACCATGATGAGTGACTCTTTTATATCTCATCGCGGAACGCTAAAAAACTTGCAACGTAATCAAAGCAACCGTGTGAACTTTTTAAACACTATGGATGATATTCCACACGGTATCGACCTTGTGATCATGCAATTGCCAAAAACCAACCGCCACCTAGTATGGCAGTTGAGCCAGTTGCGCCAAGCATTGCCTGAAGGCTGCCAAGTGATTGGTGTGAATAAAGTAAAAGAGATTCACACTTCAACACTGAACCTGTTTGAAAAATATCTGGGTGAAACCAAAACCTCTCTGGCTAAGAAAAAGCATCGCCTTGTGTTCTCTTCTCCAAACTGCCAACCGATTCAAACAGTAGAACCTTATGTTGAATGGGACGTAGACGGTGAAGATATCCGCCTGAAAAATTTACCCAATGTTTACTCAGGGGAAGCACTCGATCAAGGCGCTCGTTATATGCTAGAGCACATCCCTCAAGATCCTGAGCTACGTCATATTATCGACTTAGGCTGTGGCAACGGTGTATTGAGTGTAAAAGCTGGGCAATTGAACCCACAAGCTCGTATCACCTGTGTGGATGAAAGCTTTATGGCGGTGGAATCGGCGCGCCAAAACGTCAAGGATAACCTTGGTGAAGAAGGCAACTTCCAGTTCATTGCCAACAACTGTTTAGATGGCTTCAAGAAGAACAGCACTTACTTAGTTATGTGTAATCCTCCGTTCCACCAGCAACAAGCGATTACAGACCACATTGCATGGCAAATGTTCTGTGATGCAAAGCATGTTCTTAGCAACGGAGGCAAATTAATTGTTATTGGCAACCGACACCTCGGATACGATGTCAAACTAGCAAGACTATTTGGTGAAGCTAACGTTGAAACGCTTGAACTAAACCAAAAATTTGAGATATTACAAGCAACAAGAGAGCCTGCGAATTTTAATAAATAAGCAGAAACGACTTCACAAGAATTTAAGATACCGAGCTTCTGGTGTGAATTTAGAAAGGATAAAGGAATGAAAAAACTGATTTTGGCTGCTTCTATTATGGCATTGACAGCATGTTCTGCCCCTCAGCAAGAACAGATCAATGTAATGCCAGAAGCTTCACTAAGCTCAAGCAACCTTGTACAAGGCAAAACATACACACTAACCAGTAAAGATGTTCGTGCCGCTCAATATGTAGCCTTGGTTGATAGTGGCCGTTCAAACATTCAGCCAATTCACGCTAAACAAAACATGCGTATTTCGCTAGAGAACGCAGTAGCTCAACAGTTAGAGTCTCAAGGTTTTCGAGCAAGCGTAAACAGTGAAAACTCCATTGTTTTAGAGATTCAAGAAGCACTTGTTACCGTAGAACACACCATTATGGAAAACAAAATGAACGGTAAAGTAACGCTTGAAGTAACGGCCGAGACACCTGAAGGTAAGCTAGTTAAAACATTCAACGGTACCGCAACTCGTACTGGAGCGCTAAGTGCTTCAAACGACGACATCTCAATGGTTCTTAACGATGTGATCAACTTGGTTCTTACTGAAATCGCGAACGACCCTGAACTACAAAACTACATGAAGGAACGTTTCTAATGAGCCGTATTCTAACTTATATTGTATTAATGCTAGTGAGCGCGAGCGTTTGGGCAGGCCCTAAAGTGAACGTTGAAACAACATTAGGCGACTTCACGATAGAGCTAAACCAAGAGCAAGCTCCGGTTAGTACTGAAAACTTCCTAAAATACGTGGCAGACGGCAGCTACGAAGGCACTATCTTCCACCGAGTAATTCCTGGTTTCATGGCTCAAGGTGGTGGCTTTGATCAAGATATGAATCAACAAGCGACTTATGCTCCTATCAAAAATGAAGGCAGTAACGGTCTAAAGAATGATACAGCAACGATAGCAATGGCTCGCACTAATGCGCCAGATTCTGCGACTCGTCAGTTCTTCATTAACTTTGCTGACAACGATTTCTTAAATGCTAAAGGTGGTAACCCTGGTTACGCTGTATTTGGTACAGTGACTGAGGGCTTTGATGTCGTTCAAAAGATGGCAACCATTCCGACTAAGCGAATGGGCCGCATGTCCGATATTCCAGTCGACCCTATCATCATCAACAAAGTAACACTTCTTAAGTAATCTCATACAGCGCCCTTAACCTCTTAAGGGCGTTTTTCTATACAAGGACGCCCTATGTCATCTGGCACTCCCTCTCTTTCTTGGATGCAGACTTTCCGTAGCTACCTAGATAAACGCCTACTTTGGGTGTTTATGTTGGGTTGTTCGAGTGGCTTTCCTTGGGTTCTTATCGGCTCTAACATGTCAGGCTGGCTAAAAGATGCAGGATTAACTCGTGCTGCTATCGGTTATTTCGGTAGTGTATTTGCCGTCTATGCCATTAACTTTCTTTGGGCACCACTGGTAGACCGAGTCAAACTGCCGATTCTACATGCGATATTGGGTCAACGACGCAGTTGGATATTTCTATGCCAAAGCTTTGTATTGATCTGCACGCTGTTCATTGCCGGGGTAAACCCTGCCAATGACTTGATGTTCACCTCAATGTTGGCTCTCGGAATTGCGATTGCGTCGGCAACCCAAGATATAGCCATTGATGCCTTCCGTATTGATTCATTTCCTAAATCTGAATCTACCAAATTACCGCAAGCATCCGCAATGGCAGTGATGGGATGGTGGACAGGCTACTCTCTTCCTGGTTATCTCGCCTTTATCAACGCCGATACCATAGGTTGGAATGGTGTTTATTACGGTATGGCCGGTGTCGTTATCATTCTGATGCTATTCACCCTGTTTGTCGGAGAACCAACAACACAACGTGAAGCATTACAAAAAGAAGCACAACAGCGCCATAATAAAGTTGTGGGCTCTAAAGTTGTGGCCTGGCTAAGCGTTACAGTGTTGGAACCTTTCTACGATTTCTTTAAGCGAAACGGTGTTCAAGTTGCTATTACGCTTCTGCTGTTCGTATTCCTGTTTAAGATAGGTGAAGCCTTCTTAGGCAGAATGTCAATTCCCTTCTATAAAGAGATCGGCTTTAGCAATGAACAAATCGGCCACTACTCCAAGTTAATTGGTTGGGGTGCAACAATATTCTTCACCTTGCTAGGCAGTGTCTTCAATGTGAAATTTGGTATTGTACGTGGGCTAATGATTGGCGGCGTAGCAATGGCAGCCAGTAACCTAATGTTTGCATGGATTGCTCAAGTAGGACCCAATGAAAACTTATTCCTTGCAACGATTATTGTCGATAACTTCACAACCGCCTTTTCGACAGTGGCATTCGTTTCCTTCTTAACGCTACTAACTGGGCAAGCTTTCTCGGCAACGCAATATGCCTTGCTCGCATCATTGGGAAATTTCGGTCGTACAACTCTGGCTTCATTTAGCGGTGAGCTGGTCGACTTCCTCAATGATTGGTCAACCTTCTTTATACTAACGTCATTAATGGTGATTCCAAGTTTGATCATGCTCTACTCGTTACGCCACTTTTTCACTGATTTATTAGAAAAAGCCAAAAACAACCACGAATAAGAGTAAAAGAAAAGAGAAGAGAAGAGAAGAGGGTAGCCCAGTGCTACCCTCTTTTACTTTCTGCCAGCAGAGACTTAAACGCTAATCTGTTGTATCACTTACGATTAAGTTAAAACCGGTTCCCGTCGAGTCATCAATCGCGACGACTTGATACACAACTCCGTTAGCCAAAGTTGCAGGCGCAGAGTCAATGGCAACAGTAGTTGGGGCTCCTGCTACAGTAATTGTCACGTAGTAAGATCCCGCTGCCACATAAATACCATTCGCGTAATCTTTGAACTTCACATCACTTAGTGCCGGAGTGCTACCAGAGATTCCCACGTTTTCAGTCAAGTAAATATCAACCGAAGCTGCAACTGGGTTTGCCGCCGCATGGGTAATGTTCAATACTGCGCTAGTCGCTACCGGACGACGGTTTTCAGGAACGACAAGTGCTTCAAAGTTCAATGGAGAGACAGTCCCCACTGCATAAATGCTGTAATCCATTCCAGCAAATACAGCTAAACCATCAACATCGATAAATGTTGGAGTCGTCGTTGCAGTTTCGTAAATATCAATATCGTAGCTACCTGCAGCCAAGTCTAGGAAGCCGCGAATCTCTTTAAACATCAGAGCATCAAGAGGAGCAAACTTAGTAGCGTTAACGAACACATCGACATCCGGTGCACCATCGACTAAATGCCCGACTCTTACTTCTGCAGTTTCTGCCATATCGTAGATTAAAGATGATCCAGTTCCATCCATCACCATCAATTTTACAGGTGAAGCGCTATTGGAGTCAGCTCTTGGCACCGCCGCTATGGTTAGCTCACTACCGCCAGACAGAGTGATTTCTCCAGAGTCAAAAGCAATAGCACTGCCGCTCACTGTTTCTAATCTCACTCGGTATTGCCCTGCTGGAATATTGAGTACGTCAGTAAAGTCTTTATAAGCGAGAGTGCCAAGCGGAGCGCCCAATGGATCATTCGGTGCCGTTACGTATAAGTTCACATCTCCAACCCCTGTTGCCGCGTGAACAACTTGCACATCTAAACTTGAACTTGTTGCCGTTCCCTCAGCAGGCCTTGTAACAACTAACGCCTCAACCGGGTTATTAGAACCATCAGCATCGCCGACCACCATTACGGTGTAATCTAGATCACCGCTCAAATCGAATTGGCTTGGCGGAATCACAGTCGCTACTGCGTCACCTGGGAGTTGGGCATCTACTTGCAGGGTAGTTTGACCTTGATCTACTGAGGCATATCCGGATGCTTGAGCATAATCGACACCGCTCCAACGAGCCTGACTATTTACTAAGACATTAGCCAACGGAGCATCTGGCGATGCATGTACAGCTTGTAGTTGAGTTGTTGGTTCATCGTCATCATCACACCCAACAATGAACAGGGCTGACAACACAACAGCGAATAATGGTGAATATTTCATCGGTCTTCTCTCCAAAAAAGTTAGACCAGTTCGTCACACAAATGATTAGTCCAATAACTAATCTTTAAAAATTGTCTCAAAATCTAGTGCAGTGAACTGTCTTTAATTCTCCGTGATTCAAAAAGTAGCTAGGTTGAAATTCCTAGTCAGTCATCACATGAGTTGTTCATCAATTGATTCCAACATCACTACGCAGTTGGTCAAAAATAGATCAAAGACAAGATTGAAAGGAGGTTTGAATGAGTCATTTTTAAAGAGAAAACTATTAGAAAGGAATACTGTTGATTTTGATATGCATGTCACTCTATTTAGTAGAATCGTTTGCTTAGCGCAGTATTTCACCGATTTATCCACAAAATAATCTAATTTCACAAAATCAATAGAAACAGGGGTGCATCAAGATGCATTACCATCTTAAAGTTCCATCATTTAGATCGTTAGTGTGATCAACCTCACCATAATAATTATAGTTTTCACTCTGTCTCACTTTTATTTGAGAACAAAATCGCTATTATGCTCGGCATTCGGACATACAAACACGCACGGATTAGCGGGTTACTTATTTTAAACATAGAGAGTTCCATTATGCGTAAATCACTTTTAACTCTTGGCCTACTTGCAGCAGCATCTGCTCCAGTAATGGCGGCTGATTATTCTGACGGCGACATCCACAAAAATGATTACAAGTGGATGCAATTCAACCTTATGGGTGCATTTGATGAGCTTCCAGGTGAATCATCACATGATTACCTAGAGATGGAATTTGGCGGTCGTTCAGGAATCTTCGACCTATATGGCTATGTTGATGTATTTAACCTACTTTCGGATCCAGGTAGCGATAAAGCAGACAGCCAAGCAAAAATGTTCATGAAGTTTGCTCCACGTATGTCTCTTGACGGCCTAACTGGTACAGATCTGTCTTTCGGTCCAGTTCAAGAGCTTTACGTAGCTTCTGAAATCACTTGGGACGGCGTTAACACAACTGACACTACTTTTGGTGTTAACCAACAAAAAATCGGTCTAGGTTCTGACGTAATGGTTCCTTGGTTAGGCAAAATTGGCTTAAACCTTTACGGTAACTACGATTCAAACATTAAAGATTGGAACGGCTACCAAGTTTCTATGAACTGGTTCAAACCATTCTACTTCTTCGAGAACGGTTCATTCATCTCTTACCAAGGTTACATTGATTGGCAATTTGCGATGGAAGACGAGTACAGCGCAGAAAGCAGCGGCGGCGCAATGTATAACGGCATCTACTGGCACTCAGATCGTTACGCTGTAGGTTACGGCCTAAAAGCATACGAAACTATTTACGGTTTAGAAGACGGTGGATTCGCAGGTAAAACTTCAGGTGTGAGCCACTACCTAGCAGTAACTTACAAGTTCTAATCGAACTTCTAAGAAAGTTTCCTAAATGGCACCCTCGGGTGCCATTTTTTATTGCTTTCATTTAATGTCTCGTTATCCTTTCAGCATCACTTTCTTATCTCGGTATTGCTGTGAACATCACGATTGTTGGACCTGGGGCTATCGGCTCTTTGTGGGCGATAAAACTACTTCAAGCTGGTCATAATGTGTCTTTGTGGAGCCGCTCCACTGATAACTCAATAGACTTATCACTTGATGACCAAACTTCGAATCCCTTCAGTAACAACAATATCGAAAAGCTATTAGCGAGTGACTTGGTTATTTTCACTGTCAAAGCTTGGCAAGTAGAAGAAGCCACTACTCCGTTACTTCAATATCTCGACTCTGACACCATTCTTATGTTCATGCATAACGGAATGGGCGCGGTCGATCAGATAGCAGCTCAAATTGATACTCACCCGGTAGTACTAGCGACCACCACCCAAGCGGCATTCAAGCCCAACCGCAACAATGTATACCACACGGGATTGGGCCAAACTCAATTGGGTGCTTTCAACCAAACTGGCCAACAGTGTACGTTTTTAGTTGATGTCTTAGATGATGCTCTCCCTGCTGTGCGTTGGAACCCACAAATAGAAACCGCGCTTTGGACTAAGCTCGCCATCAATTGTGCGATCAACCCACTCACGGGCCTTGAACAGATCAAGAATGGCGAACTTGCAGATAAAAGGTTTGAGGATATTTTGAGTTCTATCGTTAAAGAGCTCACGCAGGTTATGCAAGCCGAAGGGATCGTTTGTTCATTCGATGAATTGGAAGCAAGCGTCAAACAGGTTATCCAAGCCACGGCGCAGAACAACTCATCCATGAAGCAAGATATGTTTTACCAACGCAAGACAGAGATCGACTTCATTAACGGCTACCTTATTAAGACTGCACTCAAGCATCAGATAGACGTTCCCGTTAACCAAAGACTGTTTGCTCAAGTCAAAGAACGAGAAAATAGCTGGAATCATCAAGATTAGTCAGCAACGGTTAACAAGTCGCGATAAAATAACGATACCGCTAAGCATAACGCTAGCACCAATTTCCAAGATTTTAGGTAAGAATAGATGCTTGATATCAATCACATCCGAGAGCAGTTCCCTGCGTTATCACAAACCATCAATCAACAACCGTTGGTTTACTTAGACAGCGCGGCAACAACACAAAAACCTCAGGTGGTTATTGATGCCATTAGCCAATATTACTCCAAACAAAATGCCAATGTTCACCGTGGTAGTCATAGCTTAACAGCGAACGCGACCAGTCAGTTTGAAGCGGCAAGAGATAAGGTCGCTCAGTTTATTGGTGCAAGATCTTCAAAAGAGATCATCTGGACTCGCGGTGCCACCGAAGCACTTAACTTGATCGCTCAAACCTACGCAAGAAGTACCCTTCAGCCTGGCGATGAGATCTTAGTTAGCGAAATGGAGCATCACGCCAACATTGTGCCTTGGCAAATTGTGGCAGAACAAACCGGGGCTAAAGTCATTAAATTACCGATGACATCGGATTGCGAATTTGACCTAGTCGCGTTTGATACGCTTTTAAATCAACGAACCAAGATTGTTGCATTAGCTCAGATAACCAACGTGACGGGTTCTCGTCAGCCAATTGAAGCTGTCATAGAAAAAGCCCACAAGATGAATACGATTGTTGTGGTCGATGGCGCACAGGGCATCGTTCATGAACCAGTTGATGTTGCTGCTTTAGGTGCGGATTTCTACGTATTTTCAGGACACAAGCTCTATGCCCCTGCGGGTATCGGTGTACTTTATGGCAAACTTGAATTGCTCGAAGCGATGCCACCTTGGCACGGTGGTGGCAAAATGGTTGAGCGAGTCTCTTTTTCTGGCACCACTTTTTCTGAACTGCCTGGTAAGTTCGAAGCCGGAACACCAAATGTAGCCGGTGCGATAGCATTAAGCACCGCAATAGAATGGTTGAGTGGTTTTGCACAGCAATATGTCGAAAATCATATCCACCAGCTTCAACACGAAACCTACCGTGCACTCAGTAAACTGGATGATATTCAGGTTTTGGGGTATCAGCCCAACGCAAGCGTGATTACTTTTGTAATGGATGGTGTTCACCATCAAGACATTGCGACACTGTTAGATCAACAAGGTATCGCGGTACGCGCAGGACATCATTGTGCTCATCCATTAATGGATGCGCTTAATGTGAAAGGAACGGTACGAATTTCATTTGGGATTTACAACAACATGGATGATGTTGATAAGCTTATAGCTGCGATAGAAAAAGCAGTAGATATGCTGTAGCGAGTAGCGAGTAGCGAGTAGCGAGTAGCGAGTAGCGAGTAGCGAGTAGCGAAATTGTTTAGGGTTGGCGTTCTTCGTCAACCCTTTTTATATTTGCTTGTTCGTAATGGACTACGTACTTAGCTCTTGGATTTGAGCAACAATCGCTTTTAAACCATTACCGCGAGATGGGCTCAAGTGTGTGATTAGAGCGATTTTTTCAAAGTAGTCGTCAATATCGAACGCTTGAATCTGCTCTGATGTTTTGCCGTCATACGCAGCCATCACTAATGCAATCAGACCGCGCACGATACGAGCATCAGAATCTGCACAAAAAGACCAAACCCCATCGACATTCTGAGAGACTAGCCACACTTGGCTTTCACAACCAGACACAACAACCTGCTCATTTTTCAATTCATCAGGCATGTTGGGCAGTTTCTTTCCCCATTGAATCACTTGGCGATAACGGTCTTCCCAACCGCTGAATGTCTGCATTTTTGCGACAATATCATCACTGGTAATTTCAGAGCCAAATGGAGAGCTTGGGAATGACATCATGTTAATATCCAATAGATTATGACTAAGTGTAAAGATGACGATGATTAAGTATTCTTAAGCAAACAAGAGAGAACTACTTAGAGTGCTTTTGAACGATCTTTTCTACGATACGAGAAACAGCCACAAAGCCAAAAGTTGCAGTGACTACTGTCGCAGCACCGAACCCCGTCGCACAGTCCATGCGTTTTGGCCCTTCTGCAGTCGCTTTCGCAGCACATACGCTGCCGTCAGCTTGAGGGTATTTAAGTTGCTCAGTAGAAAACACACAATCAATACCAAATTTACGATCTGGGTTCTTAGGAAAATTGTGGTGACGACGTAAAGTATCTTTAAGCTTCTTCGCTAGCGGATCTTGAATTGTCTTAGTCAGATCGGCGACTTTAATTTGAGTTGGGTCGACTTGCCCACCCGCGCCACCCGTGGTGATCACTTTGATTTTGTTACTACGACAATACGCCAACAACGAAGCCTTGGCTTTCATGCTATCAATCGCATCTAACACAAAATCGAACTCTTTCGACAAGTACTCAGCCTGATTGTCAGGGCCAATGAAATCATCAATCAAGTTAACTTTACACTCAGGGTTAATCAGCTTAACGCGCTCAGCCATCACTTCGATTTTGCTTTTGCCAACGGTACCCGACATTGCATGGATCTGGCGATTGATGTTAGTCACACACACATCGTCCATATCGATCAAAGTCAGCTCACCTAAACCGGTACGAGCAAGCGCTTCAACAGCCCATGAACCTACGCCACCAATACCGATCACGCACACGTGCGCTGCTCTAAGTATGTCGACTTCACTATTGCCATATAGGCGGCGAGTACCACCAAATCGTTGGTCATAGTTTTCTGAAGCTGGTGTGGTCAATTCACGCATTATTGCCGCCAATTTATTTCTGAGAAAAAGAAAAGAGTGCGTTTTATACGCACTCTTGAATTAAAAGTCTAGGGGATTAGCGATTCGCTTTCAATGCCCTATTTTATTGTTGTTTACTCGACCTTTTCAGGAGGCAAAGCCCAAGGCGCTTCGGTTGCACTGCCATCTAAGCCAAGCTTCCATACACGACCAAAATGCTTGTAGTGACCCGCTTCAGTACCCGCTCTTGGGCCCATACCGTGGTAGAGATCTAAATGGTTCTGCTTAACTGCGCCACCGGTATCCAAAACCAGTAACAATCTTAGTTGGTGCGCGCCACTCCAAGTACCATCGGCATTCAGTAATGGAACCTCCGCAAGTATTGGTGTTCCCATAGGGAGAATAGAGCGATCACCTGCAACCGCAGCCATTGGTAACAATGGAATACCAGCACTTCCCATTACCGACAAGTCTTCTCTAGAACTAAAGAAGACAAAAGAAGGATTTTGTTCAAGTAGCTCTTTTACCACTTCAGGCTCGTTCGCCAATACCCACTCTTTGATTGCCTTCAGTGACATTTTTTCGCGAGGAACTAAGCCTCGGTCGATCAATACACGACCAATGCTCACGTAAGCTTTGTTGTTTTTACCAGCATAAGCAAAGTACTTGAGCGTATCGTCGTCACCAAAATGCACAAAACCACTGCCTTGCACTTCCATCATAAACGGATCGATACGGTTTGCTGCATAGCCAAGTTCAAGGCCTTGCCCTTCTAATGCACCATTATAAATTTCTTCGCGAGTCGGACACTCTTTATCACAATCAGGAAGTCCATAAACAGGAAAACGATATTCTTCATTCGCTTCATGACGCAATTCTATGACAGGAGAAAAATAGCCGGTAAACAAAACATTACCTTGCTTATCTCCACCACCAAGTTGAGCGGTTTGAACGCCAAAGTTAGCTAATTCGCTAGGATCACCGCTCAGCATCGCCCACTCGTTGAGTTGTTGATACAGCGGTTCATAGATCTTAGCCATTGAAGGGGACTTAGAAACCACCATCTCAGCTTGTTCTGAAAACGCGGTGTAGTCTCTTGGTTTGTTGGATTCAACCTGATCGACCTTATTTAAGGTACGGGGAAATTCATCATCAAGGTGTTGTTGAGCACGATCGGTGGGTTGAGCACAGCCAAATAAGAAAGAGGCGGCAACAAGGGGAAGCCATTTTTTAATCACAAGAGTCATCCTAAAAATTCTATGCATCGAGGATGACAAAAACGGTCAGATAACACAATCTTAGATTGTAAGAGTTTACAGTAAGATAACCTATCGAACTGAATTATCGATATATCCCTTAAGACGGAAGATAGGATTGTAGTGAGCACCTGAATCGAGCACCATTTCGGTATTGTCAGCATTAGTCATACGAAAGCGGTACTTTTTATCACCTGTTTCATATTCAAAGTAGCTACCGTCAAAGTCAAAGTTAGTCGACACAACCGAGCCACGAACTGACACACCATTCGCATTGAGCACAAACTCATCTGTCGCATAATGGGCAACATCCTGCTCTACCCAAGTACCGTATAGCAAGTGGTCAGGCGTTGCTGCATCTTGTACTCGAGAAAGCACATCGCTAAATAAAGAAACCACAGCAAATGAGCCCACCAAGGCTAATACCATCAAGCAACGTTCGATGATCTTACGCTTCAATTTAGATTGATTGCGTTGTTCTGCTTCACTGTAAAGGTTTTTCGTTATTTCATCGATCTTGTTCTTTCGTGCTGGCGCTTGTTGCATTCGGTTACTACTCATAAAGATGCTGTATACATTCTACACTGAGACAGTTTGTATAATGAAGTCTCGATGAGAATAGTTTGCGCTTTATTCCAAAAACATGTTGTTTAGAATTGAATTTAAATGCTAAATTAACGAATAAATAAACAAATGGATTTGTTCTGTGAAATTAAGAAGTACAGCGCTAGTAAAAGGCTTCAGACAATCAACACCTTACGTGAATGCTCACCGTGGCAAAACCATGGTCATTATGCTGGGAGGCGAAGCCGTTGCCGATAAGAATTTCGGGAACATTATTAGTGATATAGCCCTCCTCCACAGCCTGGGAGTCAAGATTGTTCTCGTGCATGGAGCCAGACCACAGATCAACCAACTGTTAGCAAAGCAAGATTGCCATACGCCTTATCACAAGAACATTAGAGTCACCGACGAATATTCTTTAGGTGTGGCAATGCAAGCCGCTGGTCAACTACAACTGGCCATCACAGCTCGACTTTCAATGAGTCTAAACAACACCCCAATGGCAGGCACTCAACTCAATGTCATGAGTGGTAACTTCATTACCGCTCAGCCGCTAGGTGTCGATGATGGTACGGATTATTGCCACAGCGGGCGTATTCGTCGAATCGATATCGAAGGGATTAATCGCACACTTGACCAAGGTTCCATCGTCCTTCTTGGGCCTATAGCTAGCTCCGTGACAGGCGAAAGCTTTAATCTGCTTTCTGAAGAAGTCGCAACTCAGGTTGCTATTCGTTTAAAGGCCGACAAGCTGATTGGTTTCTGCTCCGAACAAGGGGTAACAGATGAAAGCGGCAATGTACTCGCCGAACTCTTCCCTAAAGACGCCAAACAAATTCTAGAACGCTTAACGGAATCTCAAAAACCAGCCGAAGACATGAGCACAGGAACACTGCGCTTCTTGAAAGGTGCGATCTCCGCTTGTCGTGCCGGAGTCCCTCGTTGCCACCTAATCAGCTACAAAGTCGACGGCGCATTAATCCAAGAGCTGTTCTCTTTTGATGGTATTGGCACCCAAGTGGTTATGGCGAGTGCAGAGCAAGTCAGACAAGCTCAGATCGATGACATCGGAGGTATCTTTGACCTTATTCGCCCGCTTGAAGAACAAGGTATTCTCGTTCGTCGTTCAAGAGAACAGTTAGAACAAGAGATCCATCGTTTTACCATTATCGAAAAAGACGGTCTAATTATTGGCTGCGCAGCACTATATGCGTATCCAGAAGATCACATGGCAGAGATGGCGTGCGTCGCTATCCACCCTGATTATCGAGATGGAAACCGTGGACAATTATTGCTGGATTACATGCGTCATCAATCGAAATCTCGTGATATCGACCAGATTTTTGTCCTCACCACACATAGCCTTCATTGGTTCCGCGAACAGGGTTTTTACGAGATAGGTGTTGATGAATTACCGATGGAAAAACAGGGGCTTTATAACTATCAGAGAAACTCAAAAATCTTAGCGCTAAACGTATAAATAAAGTTTTGGAGCGGAATCTCAATTTAATAGAAAAATAATTGCAAATGTAATCGTTTACTATATGAGATTTATCAAATATGCACTTTCACTCACAGGAATAATTGTATAGAATTTAGGCGCTTTATAATATTAACAAATGTTTTTATTGGAATTGCCATCTCGATAGTCATATCGAACTCATTGAGGTGGCCACTGCACGGATTGCTATACCCGTTAACGGTCAACACGCTAGAAGCCGTTCTGACCGTTGATATAAACAGCAAAAAGAGCAACATTGATATGAGAACCATTGTTTGTAACTCGCTGCAAAGTTTTTGGGATATGGCTGATAACCAATTCTTAGAAGGGCTAGACGTACACTGCGTGTTCCCTGTGAGCGAAAATCTAAAAGAGTTTATCTTGAATTGCCAAGCAAAATACAAGATAAACCATATATCATTTACTCGAGCGTTTTTAGGCAAAGAGTCTTAATAACGTTCAAAGCAACCAGGGATGGTTGCTTTGTGTTTATCTAGCTCTAAGTTCAAGCCCTTTTCTAGCGGCTATTAACGACTAATTCGTTAAGCGACTGCCTAAACCACTCACTCGATCTGTTTTCACCTTAATCCCACGCTTCAACACATTTGTATCGCTGAACATCATCAGTCGTTTCTTAGCACGCGTAATCCCTGTATAGATAAGCTCGCGCGTTAAAATAGGGCTGAAGTCTGGCGGTAAGATCATTAAGGTCAGATCAAACTCACTGCCTTGAGATTTGTGTATCGTCATCGCATAAGCGGTCTCATGATCGGGGACTCGGCTTGGAAGCACTGCTTTCACACTGCCATCGGGCAATTCAAAATACACCTTCAATCTAGGTGTGGAATTCGCACTATTTAACTCTAAAGTCGTTGCATCAGCCTCAAGCATACAGATACCAATATCACCATTGTATAAGCCCAAGCCATGATCATTGCGCGTTACCATTACTGGTCGCCCGTGATACCACAGTTCATCGTTGTGTGGATTCACCAACCGTCTTGCTGCAAGCGCCCTTTCGATTCTGTGGTTAAGGCCTTTAACACCAAAGTCACCTTCACGAATGGAACACAGCAATCGACATTGGCTGAACAAGTCGAGCACCGATTTAGCTCTCGCTTCTTGAGTTTCTAATTCTTCTAACGGTACATTCATTCGGTTCAGATACGCACCATACTCATTGACCAGAGTTCGCAGCATCAAGTTATAGCTATCACTCGACAGCGGGTGATTTTCAATGTCTCCAAACCCTTTAGCAAACACTTGATCGACCTGATTAGCAGAACCGTTATTGATCGCTTTTGCCAACTGCCCGATACCTGAACGCGCATCGAAGCGGTAACTCTTCTGCAGCATACACAAGCTATCTGCAATCGCCGGAGGATTAACGACTCCCGCTTTTGCTTGTTGTGTATTCGCTATTGCATCAAAGCCTGTCATTTCCGCAATCAAATTGCCTTGCGCTGTGCTGTAGCCTGTTGAATTAAACGAGCAGATATCACCTAACACCGCACCAGCCTCTACTGAAGCGAGCTGATCTTTATCACCAAGTAGAATCAGCCTTGCGTGTTCAGGAAGTGCATCCACCAGCTTATACATCATGGATAAGTCGACCATCGATGCTTCGTCCACCACCAAGATATCAAGGTGAAGTGGATTACGTCGGTTGTGTCTAAACTCCGCTCGATTAGGAATCGCGCCGAGCAGTCTGTGCAAGGTACTCGATTCCGTCGGTATGTTGGCCTTCACTTCAGGTGCTAATGGCAGCTGCTCAATCGCTTTACCAATCGACTCAGTTAAACGTGCCGCCGCTTTACCTGTCGGTGCCACGAGCTTGATCGTCGGTGTTTTACCTTGGCTTAACGATTGCTCAACCATCGCCGATAGTAATTTGGTTACCGTAGTGGTTTTACCCGTGCCCGGCCCACCAGAAATCACCGCGAAACGACGACTTAACGCCACCGCTGCCGCGACCTTTTGCCAGTTCAAACAGACAGATAACGGCACTAGACTATCCAGTACATCTAAATCGGTCACTTGCTTGGCTTGAACAATCGCTTGATCGATAGAACCCCAATCCAAAGCCTGTTCATCGACGATATCTAGATGATCACACACCAGCTGCTGGCGCAACACTTGAGAGGTTTGTTGGTTTGCTTCAGCCTTTGCTAAGGCATTGAACAGAAAATGGTAACTGCGTGCGAATAGTTGATTGAGCGTTTCAGTCAGCGCTTTTTTCTGCTCAATATTGAACTCTACTGGCTTACTTAAACGGTTTAAGATCTCAGCCAACACAACTTCGTAGTTCCAATAACGTTGCAAGTAGACACGCTGCCCATCAAACATCAGCGGCTTAACGCAGTCATTAGTTGTGCCGACAAGATTGGACGACTGCAAGGTCATACCCCAATCAATCCCCAACAATTTTTGGTTCAGTTGCAGCGCCGTTTCACCATACAAACCGAGTAACTGAGCTAGATCTGTCGTTAGTTCAGGGCCTGCCGTTTGAGCTTGTATAAGCTGAGTACAAATATGCCCCTTGCCTAGTTCATGGCTCACGACCCCAGCAAGAAAGCCGAGTTTTTGAGAATGACTTGTCGCTTGCTGCGCAATAAAACGAGCAAACTGATAATCCAGCTGACGAATCGAGCCCTTATCCGCGAGGAACTTCAATACATCCATGAGCTGTTCAGGGATAAGTGAAACTGGCTTAACTGAGCTCGCTGTTTCTATGCTGGTATTAATGGTCGTTGTTGTCATTATAGAAGCCCCATCTGTCCAGTTTCATTGTCATTCAATTGTGCTGAACGTCTGTCTATCACTTTACCGTCAATCAATTGATCCATTTCATCGAGCAAAGCCAATGTAGGTTTCGCCGAGAAAATACCTTGTTGAGATTGGCCGTCCATTCCTCTTAAAAACAAGTAATAAACGCCACCGAAATGTTGTTCATAGCTGTAACCTGCTACGCGGCTGCGTAAGAAGCGGTGCAATGCCAACGCATAGATTTGATATTGCAGATCATAACGGTGGTCGGCCATCGCCGATTTCAATGCCTCACCATGGTAGACAGAAACATCATCACCTAAGTGGTTCGATTTCCAGTCGAGTACATAGTATTTGCCTTTATGTTCAAATACTAAATCGATGAAGCCTTTCAACATGCCTCGCACCGTTTGAAAGCCTAAATCACCCGCTTTTGCCGACAATGGATCGTGATACTGGATGGTTTGATTAAGTTCAGAGGATGCTAATACTTCGATCGGCAACAAGAATTCCATCTCAACCAGTCGTTGAGTTGAGTCTTTCTCACTCAGCTTTAAGTTCTTTCCATCTAAAGCCGTGTTTAGCACCGTATCAACAAGCTGTTGAAGCACCGGTAACCATTCGATTTCGTATTGCTCTGACTCTAACAAGTGAGTGATTACTTGCGTGTTATGGTCACTGGTTGCTGGCTCGGTAAATTCAACATCCTCAAACAAGGTATGTAAGAAGGTACCAGGGCGAGCACCGCGAGGGAACGTGAATATAGAACGTTCCGGTTCAATCAGTTCCGACTCATCTTGCTCATCGGCTGAATCAATATCGAAGCCAGACACCTCAATCGTAGCGTCATGGCTTGCTCCGTGACTGCCTTGTTTTACAAGCCCCGAGTAACTGGTGATACGCCAAGCTCGGTCAATTGAAGCCTTCAGTTCGCTAGCCTGTAGGTCGTCACTCACTTGTTCTGCCTGAACAAACACTTGCTCGTGAGCGGTTGGTGTTTCAGACAGTAATACGCTTGAATTCTTACCCTCAATCGCTGACAGAGCTTGATGTAACTCGGCGATGCCTTGCTCTTGTCCGTTTTGAACCAAGTAGCCCATAGCACTCAAGTGAACGCCTGTTGGCTCTTTGGCTGAACGCCCTTTACGTAGCGGTGCCATGCCAATGAAACATCCATAAACAGCACGAGTAAGCGCCACGTAAATCAAACGTAAATCTTCTGCCAATCGCTCTTTATCGGCTTGTGCCAATGCGCTATCGCTACCGGTAATATCAAGCACTGTGGTATCTGAATCGTGATCGTAGAACTTGCCTTCACTCGCCTCACGGTAACTCGCGACAAACGGCAAAAATACGAGGTCATATTCCAAGCCTTTCGACTTATGAATGGTAACGATTTGAACCAAGTTTCTTTCTGATTCAAGGCGTTGAATGTCGTCATCACTACCGCCTAAACCATTTTGTGCATCTGATATCGCTTCTGCCAACCAACGCAACAAGCCATAGTCACTGTCGAGCTCTTGTCTTGCTTGTTGCAACAATTCGCCAATGTGCATCAAATCAGTGAGTGAGCGCTCACCATTTTCTTCTTCCAGTAAACGTTCCGCGAGATGTCGTTTACTGATCACGCAGCGAAGCATTGGTAGCACGCCACGTTGCAGCCACAACTTACGATATTCTCGAAATTCGTTAACGACATTTTCCCAAACCACTTCATCGTTGTTGAGTTCATCCAATGAGGCGGCATCCAGAGCAAACAACTCCGACGCTAAACTGGCGCGTAATGCACGGTCATTTTCAGGTGTCAGCACCGCCTGTAATAAACGCTGAATATCTTGTGCGACCAAGCTGGTGAAAACGCTATCTCGGTTAGACAAATACACGCTTGCAATGCCTTGTTCAGACAACGCGTTCTTAATCAGGCGACCTTCACTACCGGTTCGAACCAAGACAGCAATATCACCCGCATTCACGGCATGTTGTTTTTTGCCGTTATCAAAATAGGCTTGTTCGTTTTGAGAAGCCGTCAGAATGGTTTGAACTTGACTCGCCGTCGCCTCGGCCATGGCTTTGTGATATTCGCCTTTTGGTAAGGGCTTATCTTCAGCATCTTGCAGCCAAAAGGTAAGTGCGTGCTGAGTTTCTCCGTTCATTACCCATTGGCGTTTATCAGCCGATGGGCTGGCTGCGACGGGCAAAAATGGAATATCTTGGTCGTAGATAAACGGGCTATCCGAATTCATAAACACTTGGTTTACCGCACTGACCATATCAGCACTCGAACGCCAGTTAGTCCCCAATGTATAGTGAGCACTAACTTGGTTTCTCGCCTTGATATAGGTAAAGATATCTGCGCCACGGAAGCCGTAAATTGCCTGCTTCGGGTCACCGATCATAAACAGACCACACTGCGGGTTATCGAGATAAATTCGGCTGAAAATACTGTACTGCAGCGGATCGGTATCTTGGAATTCATCGATCATCGCCACTGGGTATAAGGTTCGAATTCGCTCCACCAACAATGACTGCTCATCCACATCAATGGACGCAGATAACTGAGTTAGCAAGTCATCAAATGATAGCCACTGCTTCTGCTGTTTAGCCTTAGCCAACATAGTTCGACAATGAGTAATCGCATGTGCCAACAACGGGGCTTTCAGGTCTGCAGGAGAGTTTAAGAAATTCTCAATAGCCTCAAACACCGCGTGTTGAGGGGCAGTACCTTTTGGTGTTTTTTCAATTAGGGTTGCTTGAGAGAACTTCTCTAATTTATCTGGAAACTGGTAATCATGAGTGTCGCTCTGCGCCCATGCTGTGACGGCTTCTAACCAAGTAGGCAGAGACTTCTTGGTGTAGCTGCGTTTGTTCACATCTGAACCTGAAATCAAAGCCAAAAAGTCCGCTTCGGATTCGCACCACAACGCCTTAAGTTGCTTCACTTTGTCTAGGTTTTGGTTGTGTAGCGTTTGTAAGTCGCCCGACATCGCATCTACGGTCAACTTCAGCGGAGATCCTGTCAGGTAGCGATTTACGTCAGCCAATAACGAAGCGGGAGAGCCCCAAATATTTCGCACTTCACCAGCCAGTTGAATTGGCAGCGGGTAGAACTGCTTACGCCAATAGTCGGCTACCACTTGTGCTTTCAGATGGCTTTCATCGGTCACAAATTCATTATCAAAACGGCTTCCAGATTCGAAGGCATTCTGAGTCAACATTCTCTGACAGAAACCGTGAATGGTGTATACCGCCGCTTCATCCATTTGCCTTTCAGCATTGAGCAGAGTTTTCGCAGCGCCAGCATGATCATCGATAGCTTGTAATAAAGGAGCAATCACTGGGTCGTCACTTTGCCCACGAGCAAACGCAATGCGTGCATCATGGATTCGAGCGCGGATACGATCGCGTAGCTCTGCCGTTGCGGCTTCAGTAAAGGTCACCACCAGAATTTGGTCTACAGTAAGCTCTTCATGGTGTCGAGTAGCTTCAGTCAGATCACCTTGCGGCGCAGCGGTACCGTGCCCAAGCAGTAGGCGCAAATACAAGCCAGCGATGGTAAATGTTTTACCCGTACCCGCTGATGCTTCAATTAAACGCGCGCCATGAAGTGGAAACGTCATGGTATCGAGTGTCTGTGGAGCGATTACCTGAACACTGCTTGTGGTCGTCATGCCTTACTGCCTTCTGATAAATTAGTCTGTTACAAATGTGACCTAGCGTAGAAAACGTCATTCAATTTACGTCCTACGCCAATTTGTTAATAGTTAGTGCGATCTCTCTCACGGATCAATTCAGATCGCCTCGCTACTATGCGCCCACGAGTTCAGGAGCGCCTACGAGTTTTATACTCATGCGTTACTTTGAACCACTGAATAATGGTCCCTCTGACCTGTGGCCGTACAGCGAACGCCCTACACTAATAATGATTTACTGGCGGCCACTTTATTTCCTGTACCCTGACTTTCCGCAAATCACTATCTATCGCTTTTACTAAGCTTATACCTCGATTACCTCTAACCTTTTGATAAGCACTGCACTCCAAATTTACATCTAACTCTTTATTTTCCATGCCTTTATTCAAACGCATCTCTTTGACGTTAGTATCGTTGGCGATCTTACTGATCACTGTCGATTATTCCTGATCTTCAAGATCGGCAGCGGCAAGTCTTGCGGCCTGTAACACAAGCGTTGAATACATACGTGACTCAACAGCCAACTCATCGTCCCACTTAGGCCAAATTCGAGAGAGATAAGTATCTCTGCCCTCGCCCGTAAAGGCGAAGCTATCATTAAAGGTATCGGCCATTTTCTTAAGAGACTTTTCTTCGTCATCGACCCATTTACCACGACTAAAGCCAGCCTCAACGCCAGCCAATGCGGTTTTCGGGAAGTAAGGTAGCGGTGTTGTCATGCCTTGATAAAACAGTCGCACTAATTCAGCCAGCAAGCTCTTCGCCTGCTGCGCATCGCCGATAGGTTGTAGCGTTTGGTGAACCACGCCTTCTTTTCTGTCGTAGCCAATAATATGAGTCGTTTTTCCGTGCCCCATGACTGCACAACATAGATGATCAATCCACGCAGCCAAGTAATCTTGAGAGCGTATTTTTCCGCTACGAAAACGAACTAGCCCTGATTGATAGTTTTGAGTTAACCAGCCCATCAAGCGAACAGGCTTACCTTCGCCCAACACATCAAATTCGATATTCACTTCGAGATCTTGTTGCGGTGATCCGCTCACAAATCGAATCTCTTTAGCTAAGTCTTCCGCTTGAACACGATTGGTTTCAAATTCGATATCACCAAAGGCGCCGACCGGTAATCGGCCCTGTGCTTTTTGCTCAGAGACAAACAGGCGCACCGCTTCGTCTGCGCCTTCGGGATGGTCCAGCAACACTTGCAGCAAAGCATCCTTAAGTTGGAAACTCTCTAAACCATTAAGTACAAATGGCTCATCGTCTTCCATCACAGGAAGTGGCGGCTCAAACAACACTTTTAGACGACGATTAAAGAAGTACTGCACTGGCAAACGCCAAAAACGCTGTAACTCAACCAGATCCAATTCCAACGGGTACGTTGCACCCAACAAATAGTCATCCAAGGCACGATTGAATTCACCACTACGTTCACCGGAACGGTTAGCCGCAGGAAGCCATTCTTTGGCGTAACTCAGCACATGGTTTGCGTCACCTTGAGTAAAGGCTGCAGGGTTAAATGGTGTCATGGTGTGTTCAAAGCTGATCGCTTGAGTCAGGTTGATGCCTGAATCATCACTTGGTAAGGCTTGGTCTTCACTTAAGCAGTAGTTCTGCTGGCAGTATTCAATCAATTCAGAAACCAGCACCGATGGCACTCGCTCAGTATTATCTTGAATCGAACGGCCGACATAGCTGATGTACAAGCATTCTTGCGCTGACAGCATCGCCTCTAAGAATAGATAGCGGTCATCATCACGGCGAGAACGATCCCCCGGTAGTGTGCGTCCGTTCATCAAGTCAAAACCTTCTGGCGGCATTGAGCGAGGGTAAACACCATCATTCATACCTAACAAACAAACCGTTTTGAACGGAATAGAACGCATCGGCATCAAGGTACAAAAGTTAACTTGGCCAGCTAAAAAACGCTGGCTAATACGCGCGCCAGATAACTTATTATTGAGGTACTGGTAGATAATGCTTGGCGACAACTCTTGTTCATACAAGGCATCATCAAGCTGTTCATTCAGTTGCGAAAGTGCATCGCGAATCGATTTGAGCACCACCTCACCTTCCAGCTCAACCGCAAAGAAATCATCAATCATTTGCAGCAAGGTTTCACGCCAATTATCGATAGATTGTGTTTCAGTTAAGCGTTGACGGTAATGGGCAATACGATCGATAAAGTGCGCTAACTTACCTGCAAGTTCGGCGTTAATGCCTTGAACTTCGTTATAAGCGGCAATCGGAGAGTGTTCAGTTTCAAATAAACCTGCAGAGTCCGACATCGCATATCCTAATAACATGCGCTGAATGCCGAATAGCCAAGTATTTTGCTCGGTCGCAGGTAGATCAAATTCTGTCGCCGTTGAAGCATCGACACCCCAACGGATACCCGCTTCTTCAACCCATTGCTTAGCTTGCTCGAATTGAAACTCATCAATACCAAAGCGTGCCATCATCGCTGGGATTTCTAGTAGCTCCAACAATTCAGAAGCTAAACAACGCGTATTCGGCAACGCGACCAGCTGCATGAACGCGGTCAGAATCGGGCTTTCTTGGTCTGCGGTTCTATCAGAGATCGAGTAAGGGATATAACGCTCACCCGGAGCATTACCAAATACCGCCTGAATCGCTGGGCTATAAGCATTAATATCAGACACCATTACGATGATATCGCGTGGTTTTAGTGTTGGATCGGCATCAAACATCGCCAACAACTGATCATGAAGGACTTCAACCTCACGCATTGGGCTATGACAAGCGTGTACCGTCAACGAGCGATCGCCAAGCTCAACCACCTGTTTATGATTGCTGGAGTCTAAGATGTGGTCGTCTTGATGCTCTTCTAGCTGGAGAATATCGGCTTGCAGTTGATGCAGTAGGTTATCCCTCTCAACATCAATAAAGAACTCATGCTCTTCACTGTCTGATTGAGACAGCAAAAACAGGTTATCTCTACCCAGCTTACCCATAGACGCAAGTAAACTATTACCCACGGCTTGGCTGGTGTGTAGTTCATCTTCAACGTTGGCTTCAATACCATCTTTCAATGGTGATACTTCGCCTTCTAGTTGAGGTAAACCATCAACCAACGCAAACTGCTTACGACGCTGGGCTTCAACTCTTGCCAAATATTTACGGTCGCGAATATCGCCCCAGTAATGTTGGCAAGGGTTGGTAAACATCAAGTGCACATCAATCTGCTCACCGAGTGCTTTCAACGCATCCATGTAACGAGGAGGCAACGAAGAAATACCAAACACAAATAAGCGTTTCGGCAGATGTTGCAATTGACCTTGTTGATTGGCTAGCGCTTCAATGAAGTCGTGGTACAAATTGCCACGGTGGTATTTTGATTGGCCTTGAGACAGGGTTTGCTCATAGAGTGCTTGCCACAAAATCGGTTGCCAAGGGTGCTCTTGCTGCCCTTCATCATCGACCAATTCAGCAACAGGCTCTCCTGCTTCCCACATCGCCATCCATTCAGGTCGATACACTAAGTAGCCATCGAAGATATCGGCAATTTTCTCGGCTAATTGATACAACTTAGAGTCATCTTCGTCGTTTTCAAGATACCGCTGTAGGGGTAAGAAATCA
Organism: Vibrio sp. QJM3NY_39; assembly: GCF_057785895.1. Lineage (NCBI taxonomy): Bacteria > Pseudomonadati > Pseudomonadota > Gammaproteobacteria > Vibrionales > Vibrionaceae > Vibrio > Vibrio sp. QJM3NY_39. The sequence goes on from NZ_CM173505.1 coordinate 2,829,281, forward strand.
GGGTGGTCAAGCTTAGCGGATAGCAAACTCATCAGCTTCCACGTCATCGCTTCTTTGTTAAAAGCACTGCGTTTAGGTACATCAGGAAGCACTTGGGTAAACATATCCCAAATGAAGGTTGCTGGAAGAGGAAAGTCTATATTTGCTGCTACACCAAACTCTTTGGCGAGTTCCATCTTAAGCCATTGAGACATACCTGGGCTCTGAACCAAGATCTGCTCTTTTTCGAAAGGGTTGGCTAAAGGATCACTTTTGATTAAGTGAACGAGAAGGATTTTTAAAGTATCGACTTTATTGGAATGGTAAACAGTAAACAAAGTGCACTCACGCTAATCTTGCCACAATATAAAGCCAGATTAGCATAAGTGCCGAGTTTGGATTAGGAATATAAGCTTATGAAATACTGAAAACTTAAGGTCCGTTTATCTTTTGAACTATTGCTTCTTACAATCTACTGCCTACCGCGCTTAGAACACGGTGAGGTTTGTAATTCATGTAATAACGAACCGCCACATAACCCACCACAAACGTTGCCACAATCAATTCTAGATACGCTAGGTTGAAGACTTGATCCACATAGTGAGTTTCCACACCAACAGTTTGCATCCAAGCCGCCAATTTGAATAACGCCGTTGCACCAATCACGATTGGGAATGTAAACGCCGCATAGCCAGGGCTGAAAGGCAGACGAAGTAGTTTGAAAAACGCGATGTAGATAATAAACGTCATCAACACTGCAATGCCAAAGAGTAACCCAATGATCACTGGCGAAGGATTTGCCGTCACCGTTAGGTAGCCAGCTAAAGATAGACTTGCTGGTGCCGCCATAATCGCAATGGTTGGTTTTGCTGCGTCAGGCACTTCATGAGAGAAGATCAAACGGTAGATCATGAGCGGGAGCATTACGGCATAAACCAATAAACCAAAGACTAAAGTCGCGTGAACAACAGGTTCTAAGATTGGGTTACCTGAAAAAGAAACGTCTGCCACGATAATACCGATTGGTGGCACGAACCAACTTGGCACCATGTGGTGAATCTCAAAGTTTTTAGCTCTGTGGTATAAGAAGCCCACCAAGAACACGACATGTAACGCTACCGAAGCGAGCCACACAGCTTCTTGAAAGAATTGAGAGATTGGAGCCAACGAAGCAGACACCACCATACAACCCATTGCGAATGTGGGTACAACACTGCCGACAACAGGATGAGCAAGGTCTTCACGTAATAAGTGGCCGTGAATCAAAAATTTCACAGCTAAAACAAGAAGCAATACCGCTGCAATACCTGCACTGATCCACTGCACTAAGCCTGGAGTATGCAAAATACCTTGTGCGACTAATACGCCATCCCAGCACCAGCCTAAGCTTGCGATTGCTAGTGCTAACCCAGCCATGGGTGTTGGAGCTCCTGTTAATCTATATTTAATACGTTGAATCATGTGAGCCTCTCTTGAACTTAATTCACAAAACTTGTGAACTCATCAGCTTGTTGAAGCCATAATACGCTTGCACTTCGTTAAGTTATATCCAATTATATATAACAAGCGTTCACCAATACTGAACAACCAATTCCACCAGCAGCGTAAAAGTAGGAACCTGATGGCTAATATCTCAATCAAACAGCTCAAAGTGTTTGTCACCATTACCCAGCATTCGACACTTACCGCCGCATCGGAAGCTCTGTTTCTCTCTAAAGCCGCGGTTAGCATGGCACTCGGTGAAATGGAAAAACAGCTAGGGCACTCTCTATTTGACCGGGTCAACAACCGATTAATTCTCAATCAAGAAGGACATAAACTGCTTCCTTTAGCTGATGAGATTCTTCACCGGGCAGCAGGCATCGATGTTCTGTTCCGTGACGACCAGCCCTTAAGTGGCAATCTCAAGGTTGGCGCGAGTGACACGATCGGTAATCAGGTTGCACCTTTTATTTTGTCTGGCTTTCGAGAAAAAACTCAGCACCAAGACCAAAGCTTGTTCATCTCAAACAGTGCCCTGATCTGTCAAAAGTTGGTGGATTATGAACTGGATATCGCGTTAATTGAAGGAAAAACATTACATCCAGAACTCATTTCGAGTCAGTTTAGCAGCGATGAAATGTGTATTATTGTTAGTAATCAACATCCTCTTGTTGCCAAAGAAAAAGTGATTTTAAGCGATTTAGAAAATAGTCACTGGATCCTGCGTGAATCAGGATCAGGGACTCGTGAGTTTTTCCTTCGTGCCGTCGCACCGCGCATCGAACATTGGTATGAATCCTTTGAACTCAACACCACAGAGGCGATCATCAATTCAGTTTCCGCCAATCTTGGATTCGCATGTCTATCACGACTGGCGGCACAACGAGCGATTGATTCAGGCCGAGTAAAAGCGCTCGATGTGCCACTCGACATGAAACGACGTTTCTGGATGCTGGTACACAAAGACAAATACCAGAGCCCGCTGCTGAAATCTTTCATGAGTTATTGTGAAGACTGGGCTACACATCAAGATTGAGGCCGCATTGTTAGGGCTCCAACTGGACTTTTAACATCAGAAACTGTATAAAAAGCCAGTAAAATTTATCAAACTTAGAGGATTAACCATGGCTGTTATCGTCAAGTACGTGGTGGAACGCAACGGAGAAGAGAAAATGACTTTTACCTCTAAAGCCGAAGCCGACGCATACGACAAAATGCTGGATATGGCTGATGAGCTTTTTGAACTTTTAGGCAAAAGCGATTTAGTTGAAGATGAAGGCAAGCAAGAAGAACTTGCAATGTACCTAGCGAAGAACAAAGAAGAAGTTCTTTACGCATTAGGTGCTAAGCGTAAACCAGCTCCGAAAAAAGCTAAGAAGCTTGAAGCTGTTGAAGACGCAGAAGAAGATGCAGCGTAACTAGCTGATCGCTTTCTAAAAAACGCCAATGACGCCTCTAATCAGAGTTCGTTATTGGCGTTTTTTTTATACTTATCGAAATATAATGAAGCTTGTTTATAGTCGAAATTGCTCTAAACATTCGCTTGCATGAAAGTGTGATAAAGATCTAATCTATAGCCATCAGGTGATGGGGTTCCACCTAAGCTTTTGCTTCAACCGCCCGTTCTTCCGAACAGTGCTAATGACTCCTACAGAATCGAAAACAGGTAATACTGTTGGATGTATCGCTATTCCTCCATTTTGAAATGGACTTAGTCTATTAAGGCCAAGTTCCATGACGCCTTTGGATTATCGATACTCAAGATCTGTAGTGAATTAGCCGCACCTCTTCCAACACGTCCTGTTTTCTCAACGCCCTAGGTCTTCAACGACTCTAACTGTGAGAAAACATTATGCACTACTCTTCAGAAATTCAATCAATGTGCCCTATTCAAAGGGGTGATCTACACACTTCAGCACCAATTCCAGTTGAAGGCGCTATGGTTAGTCCAAAAGATGTCATCGCTATTTCTGGCTTAAGCCATGGCGTCGGCACTTGTGCACCACAACAAGGTGCAGCAAAACTAACGCTGAACGTAAAAAACGGCATCATCGAAGAAGCACTAATCGAAACGATTGGTTGTTCAGGCATGACTCAATCAGCCGCGATGGCAGCAGAAATCCTCACCGGAAGAACCATTCTTGAAGCGCTCAATACCGACTTAGTATGTGATGCTATTAACGTAGCCATGCGTGAAATCTTCCTGCAGTTTGTTTACGGTCGAACTCAGTCTGCATTCTCTGAAGGCGGCTTAGAAATTGGCGCTGCATTAGAAGACTTAGGTCAAACACAGCGCAGCCAAGTGGGTACTAGTTACTCAACCGCTGCAAAAGGCGTACGTTACCTAGAGCTTGCAGAAGGTTACGTGACCAAGCTTGCACTTGATGATCACAGCGAAGTGATTGGCTACGAATATCTCAACCTCGGCAAAATGATGAAGGCGATTAACCAAGGCGTGCCAGCGAATGAAGCGGCCGACCTTGCGACAGGGACCTATGGCCGCTTCGATGAAGCCGTGACCACTATTAACCCACGCCAACAGTAATTTTGCCAATTTAGAGGAAAGATATGATGAACACTCAATTTAATGAATCAGTAACTCGCGTATTGGCAGAAATGAACTTCGACTCTTTAGAGCAAGCGAACCAATACTGTCTATCACACAATGTCGACCCAAAAGCGTTAGTGATGGATACCCAACCTATTGCTTTTGAAAGCGCTGCCGATGCTTATATCCTTGGCTCAGCACTGGCGCTATTTCGCAAAGCCACCAGCGCAGAACAAGCAGCAAATATCATTGGTGAAGGCCTTCAAGCATTCACCAAACCTGGCAGTGTTGCTGAGCAACGCCAAGTGGGGATCGGCCACGGTGCGCTAGCTGCGCGTCTTCTCAATGAAGAGAGTCACTGCTTCGCCTTCCTTGCGGGTCACGAGTCTTTTGCTGCAGCAGAAGGTGCGATTAAAATTGCGCTAAACGTCAACAAATCACGTCAAAACCCATTGAAAGTAATCCTAAATGGTCTAGGTAAAGATGCGGCTTACTTAATTTCTCGCATCAATGGTTTTACCTATGTTCGTACTCAATACGATTACCAAACCGGTGAACTTGTTGAAACAGAACGTCGCCGCTTCTCACAAGGCCCTCGCGGAGAGATCTTGTGTTACGGCGCTGATGATGTACGTGAAGGCGTAGCGATTATGCACAGAGAAGAAGTGGATGTAAGTATTACGGGTAACTCAACTAACCCAACGCGCTTCCAACACCCTGTTGCAGGTATCTATAAAGCAGAGCGTACTCGCCAAGGTTTGCCTTATTTCTCAGTCGCTTCAGGCGGCGGTACAGGTCGAACTTTACACCCAGACAACGTAGCTGCAGGCCCTGCATCTTACGGCATGACAGACACCATGGGCAGAATGCACGCAGACGCTCAGTTTGCTGGTAGCTCTTCTGTTCCTGCTCACGTGGCCATGATGGGCTTCATCGGTATGGGCAATAACCCAATGGTAGGTGCGACGGTTGCATTAGCTGTGGCAGTGAGTGAATATCAAAACGCATAACAATAGAAGTGGTTGTCAGCTCCGAGCTGCCAAGATCGGAGTGTTGATTGAAATACGACAATAACGAACAACCAAAACTCTACTCCTATCACTAAAACTACACGGCCAGCCTTATGCTGGCTGTTTTTTATTCATACTTGCTCTAGTATTTATTTTTATTCAATATTTGTATTTAACTGCATCTTTTCAAAGGAATAATATGAAAGAGCTCATCATTCATACCATTACCGTGTTCATGGGCTTTTTTGCCATCATGAACCCTATTGCCAATACGCCTATATTTCTTGGATTAACCGGTGACAATGATAGGGAAACAGTCAAATCAATTGCCTTCCGATCAGTGTTTATCGCATTCATCATCGTCAGCACGTTTGCCATTTCTGGCAAGCTGATCTTCGACCTCTTTGGAATCACACTTTACGCATTGCGCATTACTGGTGGCATTCTGGTCTTCTTGATTGGCTTCCACATGCTACAAGGTGAATCGACACACTCGAAAGCAAAAGAGAAGGTCAACTCAGATGCCCAACAAGACGCGGCGCTAAGTATTGCAGTATCACCACTAGCCATGCCAATACTAGCTGGCCCGGGCACCATTGCCACCGCAATGAACTTTGCTAGTACCGAAGGCATCTATGAAACCGTCATCACCATCATCGCTTTCGGCCTATTGTGCATCTTAACCTACGTATTGTTTGTGTTTGGCGAACGCTTCGTGAAAGCAGTAGGGCCAAGCGCACTGAACGTGATTACTCGAATGATGGGTTTGATACTCGCGGTTATCGGTATGCAGATGCTGATTGAAGGGATTGAACAAGCGCATAAGGCGCTGTTTGTTTAAGCTCTGAACCATTAAATTATGATAAAAAAATAGCCAGCGATTCGCTGGCTATTTTTACGATATCAATGAATTAGCTCGCAGGGCAGCCTTTCACTTCCAAGCCATTACTCATATAGATTAACTTACCAGCTTCTGGTGCATAATTTGCAGCTGTTATATTAGGATGCTTCACAAAGAACTCACGAAGTACGAAGGCATCCGCCAACTGCGTCGATTCAACATCGATTACCGGATAATCATCACCACCAGCCGCACTAAAGCTGATCACAGAGAAGGTATAAGTATCAGTTAAGCTGAAACCTTTATTGTTAATGTCACGTATGGTCACATCACTCGAGTCACAATTTACGGTCAAGCTAATATTCTCCAATTGGGCATAAGCGCCAGAACCTGCCGTCATCGTCGCAACAACGTCTAAATACTCTTTTACTTCAGCCCCCGTCATCGTTGCTTTGGTTACGAAATTACCAAAAGGCTGGACCGTCAACACATCACGATAAGTCACATCCCCCGCCTCAATCGAATCACGTACACCACCAGAGTTCATCACACCGAAATCAGCATTCACTAAGTCGTAGGTTCGGTAAGCTTGGCCTAATAAGTGACCAAGGTTAGTCTGTTCAGAACGAACCACATTACGGTCACCTTCAAGCTTCGCATCTGTATTTGAGATCACTTCATCAAGCAACTCTTGACCTTGTTGTTGATAAGCAGAAAGCGTCGCAATCACTGTTGAATCTGGTTCAATCTCAGCTTGGATAAACTGATAATCGCCGTTTTCATCCTTCTCTTTCAAATTCACGGGAACTAGGTCGTACTTCACTAAATGCAGCTTCCCGTCATAGAATTCAAAGTCAGCTCGACCTACATACTTACCCCACTCGTGAGCTTGCATGATGTAAGTGCCATTTTGCTGATCAGGTTTACAGTCATCTCCCGGATTAAAATCAGCATATTCATTGCCTTCCATACAAACAGGGTTTTGAGAGTGCCCGCCAATAATTGCGTCTAATTGGCCTTCTTCTAAAGACCGAGCAAGTAATACATCGCCAGGCGCTTCACTACCATGTTGACCATTCGCATAATGCCCCATATGAGTAGTAGCAAAAACCAAATCGACCGTTTCTTTGGTTTTAATTTCTTCTAGCACTTTTTTGATTTCGACTTGTGGGTCAGCAAAATGGATCGTCGCAACGTTGTCAGGATTAACCAACTTCGCTGTGTCTTTGGTTGTTAAGCCAATAACCGCAACTTTTAACCCATTAATAGTAAAGACTTTATATGGAGAGAAAAGGCGTTCATCAGTAACTGTGTCTCCATCTTTGATGTAAATATTCGCTGCTAGCATCGGGAAATCAGCCAATTCCGCCTGCATCTCTAGTACATCTAAGCTATTGTCGAATTCGTGATTACCTAATGCCATTGCGTCGTAACCAAGAAGGTTCATACCAACAAAATCTGGTACCGCGTCCTGCATGTCAGACTCAGGCACACCAGTATTAATATCACCACCAGACAATAGAATGGTTTCACCACCGTTTTGAGTGACTTCTGCACGAATACTGTCGATCAAGGTCTTTCGTGCAGCCATTCCATACTCACCTTTACTGTTCTCCCAAAAACGACCGTGGTTATCGTTGGTGTGTAAAACAGTAAACTTGGTACAAGATTCCGCGGTATCACATGTCACTGTGATATCGTCACTATCCGAGCCACAACCAACCATCGCTACGCCGATAGAGAGCACCAGTAAAGACTTAGTAAAATTCATAGAAGATCCTTTATTAATCGTTTTAATGTCGTTATGGCAGGCAATATACTGACATCTTGCAGGGTTTTAGTGATCGTTCTCTTAATTACACGTCTGGGAAATTGAGTATTTACCCTAACTGTAGGCACAAGCGATTAATCAACAGAAGTCGAATAATTCTGATAATAAACATGAATTTATAAAGAAAGTGTGACTCACTCTATTGATACTGCTAACAAGAGGATGGGCTAAAGATAAGTGTCAGGTGTGGAAATGAAATGGCACCGCGCTACTTAAGTAAGCACGCCCATATTTAAGAGCGAGGTATAATATCCGGATAATAAAAAATATCGCTAAAAAGACAAGCAATATCATTTTACAGACTTTATCCCGATACGCCCTTTCATAACGAGGGCGCTCTCTTTATGATGAACGCAATTAAATTAACTTTGCTAACGGCAGCACTCATTATTCGAGTCACTGCTATGAATAGCAAAATCAAGACTCAACACATGGAGATTCAACATGGCTTATTTTTCACTAGCCTTCGGTACGGCAACCAAAAACCGCGACAATAAAATCATTGAAGCGTTCTTCCCTAACCCACTTCTAAACCCAAGCGACGCTCTTGTAGCAACTGTAGCTGAAGTGTCAGGTTACGCTGAAGGCAACCAAGCTATAGAAATCTCTGCTGCACAAAGCGCAGAACTAGCGAAAGCATTCGCAGCAAACGACGATGCAGCAAACGCATCTTTCGCAGAAAAAGCGGCAGCGTCTGAACAGCCACTTGTTCTTGTTGTTCTTGCTACTGACGAGAAGCCAGCATCTGTTGCCGAAGGCTTCCTAAAGTTACAACTTATCTCTAACCGCCTAGTACAACCACACGGTACGGTATTAGACGGTATCTTCGGTCTACTGCACAACATCGCATGGACAAACGAAGGTCCTATCGACCTTCCTGAACTAGCTGAGCGTCAAATCGAAGCTCGCCTTGCGGGTCGCGCTCTGTCTGTAGATTGCGTAGACAAATTCCCTAAAATGGTAGATTACGTGGTACCAACAGGTATTCGTGTTGCTGATACTTCTCGTGTTCGTCTTGGCGCACACGTAGGTGAAGGCACAACAGTAATGCACGAAGGTTTCATCAACTTCAATGCAGGTACTACTGGCGTAAGCATGGTTGAAGGTCGTATCTCTGCGGGTGTTGTTGTGGGTAACGGTTCTGATATCGGCGGCGGCGCTTCTATCATGGGCACTCTGTCTGGTGGCGGTACTATGGTTATCTCTATCGGCGAAAACTGTCTACTAGGTGCAAACGCAGGTCTTGGTTTCCCAATGGGCGACCGTTGTACGGTTGAGTCTGGTCTTTACGTGACTGCGGGTACTAAGGTTCGCATGTTAGATAAAGAAGGTAACGAAGTAGAAATCATCAAAGCTCGCGACCTAGCTGGCGTTTCTGATCTTCTGTTCCGTCGCAACTCGATCACAGGTCAAATTGAGTGCCTAGCGAACAAGTCTGCTGTTGAACTAAACAGCGAACTACACAGCAACAACTAATCTAAGCGCTAGAATACGAAGCCGCTGGGGTTAAATCCAGCGGCTTTTTTGATCCTAGCTATTGAAACATCAAATCTAATAAAAAAACGCAGACCTTTCGATCTGCGTTTTTGGTTTTTGCTTAATCTAATCTAGATTAACGCGTCCTGATTACCCCACGTTCTTACGTGCGTTTTGGAACATACGCATCCAAGCACCATTCTCGCCCCAACCTTCTGGAGACCAAGAGTTAGCAACCGTACGGAATACACGCTCTGGGTGCGGCATCATGATAGTCACGCGGCCATCTGCAGTCGTTAAACCAGTGATAGCGTTTGGTGAACCATTCGGGTTGTTCGGGTATTGCTGCGTTTGGTTACCGTTGTTATCAACGTAACGTAGAGCAACTGTACCTGAGTTTTCAATCGCGTTTAGGTGGTCGTTATCACGCACTTCTACGCGGCCTTCACCGTGAGAAACAGCGATTGGCATACGAGAACCTTCCATGCCATTGAAGAATACAGAATCAGATTTCTGAACTTCAACTAGGCTGAAACGTGCTTCAAAACGCTCAGATTCGTTACGAACGAAACGTGGCCAGTACTCAGCACCCGGGATAAGTTCACGCAGGTTAGACAACATCTGACAACCGTTACACACACCTAGAGAGAAAGTATCTTCACGCTTGAAGAAGTTTTCAAATTGGTCGCGAGTAGAATCATTAAACAGAACTGATTTAGCCCAACCTTCACCAGCGCCCAGTACATCACCGTAAGAGAAGCCACCACATGCCACAAGGCCGTTGTACTCTTCTAGTACCGCTTGACCCGTTAGGATGTCACTCATGTGAATATCAGTCGCTTCGAAGCCTGCGCGGTCAAATGCTGCTGCCATTTCAACGTGAGAGTTAACACCCTGCTCACGTAGAATCGCCATCTTAGGTTTAGCGCCCGTGTTGATGTAAGGAGCTGCAATGTCTTCATTTACGTCGAAGCTTAGTTTCACGTTCAGACCTGGGTCTGAGTTGTCTTTCTTCGCTTCATATTCTTGATCTGCACAGATTGGGTTATCACGTAGACCTTGCATCTTATGCGTAGTCTCAGCCCAGATAGTACGCAGTTCAGTACGGTTACGTTGGATTACAACATCTGCGCCTGACTTAATCACTACTTCGTCTGATGCTTCAACAGAACCAATTACGTGTGAACACGCTTCTAGGCCATTTGTTGCAAGAGTAGAAAGAACAGCGTCTAGGTCATCGTTGCGAACTTGGATTACCGCACCTAGCTCTTCGTTGAAGAGTGCTGCTAGCGTGTCTTCGCTGTTCTCTGATGCAGCTAAAAGGGCTGCAATATCAGCATTAACACCACAGTGACCTGCGAACGCCATTTCAGCTAGCGTTACGAATAGACCGCCATCGCCTTTATCGTGGTAAGCAACAACTTGGTCGTTAGCTACAAGTGCTTGAACGCCTTCGTAGAAGCCTTTTAGCTGTGCCGCGTTGTCTACGTCTGCTGGTTTATCACCAAGCTGCTTGTAAACCTGAGCAAGTGCTGTTGCGCCCATGCGGTTTTGGCCGTTACCAAGGTCGATAAGTACCAGTGACGTGTTACCTTTGTCTGTACGAAGTTGTGGCGTAATCGTCTTACGAACATCTTCAACACGTGCAAACGCTGTGATAACGAGAGAAAGCGGAGAAGTCACTTCTTTCTGCTCACCGTTCTCTTCCCACTTAGTCTTCATCGACATTGAGTCTTTACCCACTGGGATAGTTAGACCCAGTGCCGGACATAGCTCTTCACCCACGGCTTTAACCGCTTCGTAAAGACCTGCATCTTCACCAGGGTGACCCGCTGGAGACATCCAGTTAGCCGACAGTTTAATGTGTTTGATATCGCCGATGTTAGTCGCTGCGATGTTAGTAATGGCTTCACCAACCGCTAGACGAGCAGATGCTCCAAAGTCTAGAAGTGCAACCGGAGTGCGCTCACCAAGAGACATTGCCTCACCGTGGTAAGAGTCGTAGCTTGCTGCAGTTACTGCGCAGTTAGCGACAGGAACCTGCCATGGGCCAACCATTTGGTCACGAGCTACAAGGCCAGTTACCGAGCGGTCACCTATAGTAATAAGGAATGTTTTCTCTGCCACTGTTGGTAGGCGAAGAATACGGTCAACCGCTTCGTTCATTTCGATACCAGAACGGTCAATCGCTGGGTTGTTCGCTTTTAGCGTTTTCGCGTCACGGTGCATCTTAGGCGTTTTACCTAATAGGATGTCCATCGGCATGTCGATTGGCGTGTTGTCGAAGTGTGAATCTTCTAATTTAAGATCTCGTTCTTCTGTTGCTTTACCAACAATCGCGAATGGAGCGCGTTCACGCTTACAAATCGCTTCAAATGTCGCTAAGTCTTTATCAGCAACCGCCATTACGTAACGCTCTTGAGATTCGTTACACCAAATCTCAAGTGGGCTCATACCCGGCTCATCGTTTGGTACGTCGCGTAGGTTGAAGATACCACCACGTTCACCGTCGTCGACTAGCTCAGGAAGTGCATTCGAGATACCGCCCGCGCCCACATCGTGGATGAATGCGATTGGGTTCGCATCACCAAGCTGCCAACAACGGTCGATAACTTCCTGACAACGACGTTCCATTTCTGGGTTTTCACGTTGTACAGAAGCAAAATCTAAGTCTTCAGAAGAAGAACCCGAATCCATTGAAGATGCAGCACCGCCACCAAGGCCAATGTTCATTGCTGGACCGCCAAGAACTATTAGGCTTGCACCTACTGGGATCTCTTTCTTCTGAACATGATCATCACGAATGTTGCCTAAACCACCCGCCAGCATGATTGGTTTGTGGTAACCGCGTACTTCTTCACCTGCGTGAGAGTTTACTTTCTCTTCGTAAGTACGGAAGTAACCTAGTAGGTTTGGACGACCAAATTCGTTGTTGAATGCTGCGCCACCAAGAGGGCCTTCAAGCATGATATCAAGCGCAGTCACGATACGGCTTGGCTTACCAAAGTCCGTTTCCCACGGTTGAACAAAATTAGGAATTTTTAAGTTAGATACAGAGAAAGCAACCAGACCCGCTTTTGGCTTACCACCAATACCTGTCGCGCCTTCATCGCGGATTTCGCCGCCTGAACCTGTTGATGCGCCCGGCCATGGAGAGATTGCCGTTGGGTGGTTGTGCGTTTCAACTTTCATCAAGATGTGTGTTTTCTCTTGGTGATAGTTGTACTGACGAGTTTCTGGATCTGGGAAGAAACGACCGACTTCAGAACCGGTCATTACCGCTGCGTTATCTTTATAAGCAGACAGAACGTGCTCTGGTGTCGTTTCAAAAGTGTTCTTAATCATCTTGAACAATGATTTTTCTTGTTTAACGCCATCGATAGTCCAATCAGCGTTAAAGATCTTGTGACGACAGTGCTCTGAGTTCGCTTGTGCAAACATCATTAGCTCGATGTCAGTCGGGTTACGACCTAGCTTCTCAGTGAAGCTTTCAAGAAGGTAATCAATCTCATCTTCTGCAAGTGCTAGACCTAGGGTAACGTTTGCTTTTTCAAGCGCTTTACGTCCGCCAGTTAGTAGGTCAACTTCCGCATAAGGAGCAGGCTCAGCAACAGTGAACAGTGCCGCTGCTGATTCGAAGTCAGTGAAAACCACTTCCATCATACGGTCGTGCAGAATTGCTTTCAGCTCAACAAGTTGAAGCTCAGAAAGTTCAGAAGAGGTTTCAATGTAGAAAGCAGTACCGCGCTCTAGACGTGACACTTTAGCCAGTCCGCAGTTGTGTGCGATATCTGTTGATTTTGAAGACCAAGGCGAGATAGTGCCTGGACGTGGCGTTGCAAGCAGCAGTAAACCTTCAGGTTCATGCTCTTCAATCGTTGGACCGTAAGTCAGTAGCTTTTCTAGCTTCTCAACTTCAGACTCATCTAGGTCTGCCGTTAGATCAGCAAAGTGGGCAAACTCAGCGTAAATACCTGTTACAGGTAAGCTTAATTCACGACAAAGCTCTAAAAGCTTGTTAACACGAAACTCAGATAGAGCTGGGGAGCCACGCAAAATTCTCATGTGCTTACGTCTCTTATGCAGTTGATTAAGGTAGTATTGGAATAAATTCAGTGGGTTATAGGAACAACCTAACTGTTTTCTTCGAAGCTATTCCCGAAGGTTGCCAAACCTATGCCGATTCCACCTCTTCAATGCGAGCGCATTATAAAGCATTTCTTTTTGTGACGTAACACCAAAAGCAACCGTTTGCGTTATTTTTTTTATCTTTCTGTGTAAATGGTACTTTTGCTGCATTTATCACCACTTTTACAACTGTTTAAATAAACCTGCTTTGCCAGCCTTGCGGGGTTTGGTATAAAGGGGCTTCCACTTTTCGAGATTTCATTTTGATGCCTAAATTTACGCTCATCTTTTCGTCTAAGTTTCTTCTGCTCGCTATTGCCCTATTTGGGTTGGCTGGATGCCAGATTGAATCTGAACCTAAAAGTGTCCTTGAGCAGATACGAGAGCGTGGCGTTCTTCGTGTCGGCACCCTGAATAACCAACTCTCTTATTACATCGGTCCAGATGGTCCTGCTGGCTTGGATTACGAGTTAGCTCGCGAGTTTGCAGAAGAACTTGGTGTAAAGCTTGAGGTTAAACCCGCTTACCGTCTATCCGGCCTATTTCCGGCGTTAAAGAAAGGCGAGATCGATCTTATCGCAACGGGGTTAACACAAAACAGCAACCTGACACGTGCCTATCGCGCTGCGCCTGCTTATTACTATGTAAGCCAACAAGTCGTGTACAAAAAAGGTCAGTGGCGACCAAGAAACCTTGAGCAACTGATCAGGTTTGAGAATGAGCGTCAGGCTGATTTCGTAAAAGCACAAACTGAACCAGAAGAGGTAGCGTCTACTGACACATTGACGCCATCTTTGGTTGTAGTGAAAGACTCACACTTTGAGCCAACACTAAAACAGCTGCAAAACACACACGATGACTTTATCTACGATGCGATCGGCAATGCTGACATCAACGACCTGCTAAAAGAAGTCTCTACAGGGGAACGCTTGTTTACTGTGGCGGATTCGATTGAGCTGTCACTCGCACAACGTTTATACCCAGACGTGGCTTTGGCTTTTGAACTTACAGAAGACCAACCTATCTCTTGGTACTTAGAACGTTCAGAAGATGAAAGCCTGTATGCGTTGCTGATTGAGTTCTTCGGTAACCTTAAACAGTCTGGTGAATTGGCTTCACTGGAAGAGAAATACATCGGTCACATTGGTACCTTTGACTACGTTGATACTCGTGCCTTTATCCGCGCATTGGACAGCAAGCTACCTAAATGGTCGCCACTATTTCAGAAATACTCGCAAGAATTTGATTGGCGCTTAATCGCAGCTTTGGCATACCAAGAGTCACACTGGAACCCAGTCGCGCGTTCTCCCACAGGTGTTCGTGGCATGATGATGTTGACGTTGCCAACCGCGAAGAGCGTAGGTGTAACCAATCGTCTTGACCCGAAACAGTCGGTACAAGGTGGCGTGGAATATTTACGTCGTATCGTGAATCGAGTTCCTGACTCAATTACTCAACATGAAAAGATCTGGTTTGCCCTCGCCTCATATAACGTAGGTTACGGTCACATGATGGATGCTCGCCGCTTAACTAAAGCACAAGGCGGCAACCCTGACGCTTGGGGTGATGTCAAAGATCGACTTCCTCTATTGAGACAAAAGAAGTACTACAGCCAAACTCGATACGGCTATGCGCGTGGTGATGAAGCAAGGAATTACGTTGAGAATATTCGCCGTTATTACCAAAGCATTATTGGTCATGTGAATAAGCGAAATAAAGAAGAAGAAGCGAGCCTCGAAGGTTTGGTGGTTATCCCACCTTTAGAGATCTCGGGCGCTGAATCGACAATCAGTGCGGCTGAATCCGCTGTCGACGAAGCTGAGTCTTCCAAATAAATAAAAAAGAGCAATTCTATATAGCGTTGCTCTTTTTTTTTATACATGAGCCACTGGTTCGTATTGGCTAATTCGCATTGAGAAACTAAACCAGCAAAGTGACAGTTAAACTTGAGGTGTCATATTGCAGTAACAATCGAACTTTATAACGACACACCATAAGCGCCATGATGTTCTGTTGTATTCAGACACTGGCCATCGCGATGGTTACTCAAAAGGTATCGCTAAGTTCGCGACAGAGCTCATAAACAAATAACCACTATAATTAAAACTGAAGTCATAATTACAAAGCCAGACGACAAATAGGAAATCGTTGAAATGATGAAGAGTAAACTGAAATCGAAGCGCCTTGATAAGACCGTTGCTGCAAACCGTCGTAAGCGTATGCTTTCAAATAATAAGAAGAAAATCATTTGGCGCAACCGTGCTTTCATGCAGATACTTTCTGAGTAAATATACCGAGTAAGTTTTCTGCGGCACTCTTGCTATCGAGAGTGCCGAAAGCTTGCTGCTATTTTTTGTTACAGACCTTATTCTTGTTACTGACGTTATTCTTGTTACTTGCCTTGTCAGATTCTAAACACTGCTCTTCCAACAGACGGTCTTGCTTTCGTTTTTCTTTTATCTCTTTTCTACGACGCTTGAAAAACGCTTGCAGTTGATCACGGCACTCTTGTTCTAACAAACCATTTTCCACGTCTGCATAGTGGTATGAGGCTTGGCTTTCAAAGAGATTCAATACCGTACCTGCTGCACCCGCTTTTAAGTCAGGGGCACCAAACACAATGCGCTTTACTCGGCTGTGTAACAAGGCACCTGCACACATTGGGCAAGGCTCAAGCGTGACGTATAAGGTGGTATCGAGTAAGCGATAGTTTTCTAAAGCTTGCCCAGCTTTACGCAAGGTTTCGATTTCTGCGTGTGCCGTGGCATCGTGGCTTCCAATAGAACGGTTCCAACCTTCAGAAATAATCTCACCCTCCTTTACCAACACGGCACCAACGGGAACCTCTCCCTCTTTCTCTGCTTGCTTAGCAACCTCAATGGCGCGTCGCATGAAGATTTCATCTTGAGGGGTGAATTGATGGTCTGACAAAGGGAACTCCAGAAAACAAAGGATAAGAACAAAAAAAGGTATGCGGAGAAGCATACCTAATCTTAGTGATTATGAACAATAAAGAGATATTGAACAACAAGCGCAGGCTTGTTCGTTAAATATCTAGCGACTTATCTAACTAACAGCATCGCCTAGCTCATTGACTATTTCTGTCGCTTTCACACTCACAATACGGTTGTTCTCGACCGAGATAATTTCAAACTGCCATTGCTGACACTGAACGACTTCTCCCGTATCGGGTAAACGCCCGATTAACCAAGTCACAAGGCCATTCAATGTTTGGAAGCCTTCGCTTTCCCCTTCTAACTCTGACAGCTCTAAACGGTTCTTGAGCTCACTGATAGGGATTAATCCATCCACCAGCAACCCGCCTTCCACTTGCTCTGTCCATAGGTCATTGGGGTTATTGGATAACTCACCTGCAATCGCTTCAAGAATATCGTAATGAGTCACAAGGCCTTGCACATCGCCATACTCGTCGACAATGAATGCCATCTCGGTACCCGACTCTTTAAAGTAGCCAAGTAGCCGCAGTGCCTTCATCGATTCTGGAACATAGATCGGCGACTTAGACAGCCCCATGATCACTTGAATACTTAAATTGCCCGCCTGATTCAGCAAGGCTTTGGACGACACCGTACCGACCACTTTATTGAGATGATCTTGGCATAATGGAAATACACTGTGCTTTGAAGAGCGCAGTTTCTTAAATATCTGCTCTACAGGTTGCTCAATATCTAGAAAGTCGACGTCTCGGCGTGGCGTCATCAAAGAGCTCACAAGGCGGTCATCAAGCTGTAAGATATTGCGAATCATCTCTTGCTCGCCACGCTCTATCACACCTGATTCAGAGCCCTCTTTCACCAGTGCATGAATATCGTCTTCAGTCACACTGTCTTCTTCACCACCACGTCCCATTAACTTGAGAATACCTTCGGTTGATGCAGACAACGCAAACACAAACGGCGTCGCGATTTTAGATAACCAGAAGATTGGCAGCGCGACTAACACGGCGATGTTTTCAGCTTGAGACTGAGCAAAACGCTTTGGTACCAACTCACCCACAACAATCGCGAAGTAAGTAATACCGACAACGACTACTGCAGTAGACAAGATATTCGCTTGTGTTGGGTCGAATCCCCACAGCTCAAGTTGAACGGCCAGTGGCCCAGAGAGCGTCGCCTCGCCCACAATACCGCTGAGTAGGCCGATTACCGTAATACCGATTTGAATGGTTGAAAGGAAGCGGGTTGGGTTTTCTTTGAGCTCAAGAGCAATCTGAGCGGAGCGATGTTTTTCGGCTAAGCGTTTCAGCCGACTATTTTTTGCTGCTACCAATGCAATCTCTGACATGGCAAACAGACCATTTAAAACAATTAACCCTACTAAAAGCAGAATCTTCATGTGGTTTGGATTTCCTAATTTTACCGGCCAACAATTAGCCGTGATCCGGAGTATAAGCTGAGAGCCTTTATTTTGAATATAAAAAGTTTTGGATATAGAAAGTTTTGGCTATAAAAAAAATAGAAAAAAATAGCGAAAAAAAAGCCCGCACATTTCGGTGCGGGCTTAGTAATGAATAAAGCTTAATTTTGCTTAGTTCAATCTTACATTGTGTAAGTGTAAGGAGCTTGGATACCTAGTGGGATACCAAGAGCCCAGTAACCTAGCAAGAAGATAGACCAACCGATTAACATAGCAATCGAGAATGGCATCATTAGAGAAGCTAGAGTACCGATACCAGTCGACTTAACGTAGCGTTGACAGTAAACAACAACCAGTGGGAAGAACACCATCAGTGGAGAGATGATGTTAGACACTGAGTCACCTACACGGTAAGCCGCTTGAGATAGCTCTGGAGAGATACCCACAACCATTAGCATAGGAACTAGGATAGGACCAATCAGTGCCCACTTAGCTGAAGCAGAACCTACAAGAAGGTTAACTGCAGCCGTTAGTAGAATCATACCAACAACCGTTGCTTCACCAGGAAGATCCATCGCTTTCAAGCCTTCAGCACCGTAAAGCGCCAGCATAGTACCGATGTTTGATTGAGCGAATGCAGAAAGGAACTGAGCACAGAAGAACGACATTACAATGTATGCGCCCATCGTTGCCATCGTCTCAGACATTGCTTTGATAACATCATTACTATTCTTGAAAGTACCTGCTACACGGCCGTAGACGATACCCGGAATAATAAACAGAATGAAGATCAGAGGAACGATAGACTTCATCACTGGTGCTGAGAACGCTGTTAGCTCACCTTCAGGTGAACGAAGTGCTGAGTTTTCAGGAACCAAAGCTGCGATTAGCAAACCAATACCAGCCACCATTGCCCAACCCGCGAATTTGAATGCTTTAGATTCAATCGCTGTGAACGTACCTAGATCCGGTGCTTGTTCAGCATCTTCATCTACTGGTGTTTTTGCAAGACGAGGTTCAATGATCTTCTCTGTCACGTACCAACCGATACCAACAATGAGAACTGAAGACAAACCAGTAAAGAAAATGTTCGCTAGAGGGTTAACCACGTATGCAGGGTCAAGAACGTTTGCCGCTGTTTGAGTGAAGCCTGCTAGTAGCGGGTCAATACCTGAAGGAATGAAGTTCGCTGAGAAACCACCTGATACACCAGCAAACGCTGCTGCAATACCCGCTAGAGGGTGACGACCCGCTGCGTGGAAGATGATACCGCCAAGAGGGATTACTAGAACGTAACCTGCATCTGCTGCTGTGTGAGACACGATAGCAACCAAGATTAGCATTGGCGTTAATAGCTTAGCTGGCGTGAAGTTCAGCATCTTCTTAAGGCCAGTCGTAATGAAGCCTGAAGAGTCAGCAACGCCAACACCTAGCATAGCAACAAGTACTATGCCTAGCGGTGCGAAGCCTGTGAACGTGGTAACCATATTCGCTAGGAAGCTAGCAAGCGCTTCACCAGTTAATAGGTTGTTTACTTCTAGAGCAGCACCCGTTTGAGGGTTGATTAGGTCGAATGAAAGATTCGATAAAAGTGCAGATGCTACCCATACGATAACTAGAGCCCAGAAGAACAGAATTGCAGGGTCTGGAATTTTGTTGCCGGCGCGTTCAATGAAGTTTAGAAAGCGATCCATCCCACTGATCTTCTCAGTCGATGGTGCTTTTTTTACAGCTTGGTTACTCATTGTAACTCCATATGTGATGTTGTTTGTTTAGGCCTAATAAAAGTTTTGACCATGGCCTATTGGTGCAGCACATATTCTATTAAAGTCGCTGTTAAAAAGCACAAGGTTCCACATCATTTTCCATAAATGGAGACATATTTTGCAAAAATACTGTACAACAGCAACAATATAAAAACACAAAAAACACCATTCCATATACAGAGTTTTAACTGGCACGTAAACAATGTCCGAGGAGTGAAAACTATCAGTAAAGGGGATGCGTAGGCCTTGGCGTGCAGTAAACGTTTGCTTAATAGATCAATCAAACTCACTGTATTTGGAGAGCATAGTTTCTAGGTAAATACTTTGCGGTTTGTTCATGCGATCTTGCCATGCAACAGTCACCGTAATGTTTTTCAAAGCGCCAGACAAAGCACCATTGGCATTGGACACCTCACAAGTCATCGCATAGGCAGAGCTTGATAAACCGGATAAGGGGTCTGAACTTACAGTGTTGAGACAATGGTTCGCCTGATTAAGTTCCGAAAAAGGAATTAGCCCGACCGCCCCACTCACATCCGAGACACGAGTCCGATAATATTCCATCTGCCTTTCAGCAAAATGCAGAGCCTCCACACTGTGAAGCGCAAAGTCCGACTTTTGCTCCGCATAAACTTGCAGCTTAACCAACCCTAGAGAAGCTACACCGATCAATAGAAAAGAGATAAGAACCTCTATCAGGCTAAAACCTGAGTGTTTAGAAATCATTCCATGATCCTCGCTTCCACTTCGCTTTCAAAGGAGCACTATGAGGGTTGTATTCACCGATATAAACCAGATTGATTGACCCCTGAATTGTCGATAACCCACCAACGGAATCAAAGAACATCCCTCCTTTAGGAAAAAAAGAAGCAAATCCAATATAAACCGAATTGATCTGTACTAAACCTGCGATAGGAACCGTATCTGGAACTTTAGCCCACAAACCACTCAATAGGTCGGTATCGACATCGGGAGAGTTAGGATTATCAAATATACTCATATCATTTAGATGATAAAAAGATCCATCAAATACGCTTGCGTTACCGTTCGCAACGATGCCGTCTTGAATCACTAATGAACGTGGCGTAATAACTCCTGGGATAGGTTCAACGACATTAATCGCAGGTGAGTAAACCACGCAATCACCTATAACCCAGACCTTATTTTCCCCACTTGAAAAGGCATCATTAATAGCTTTGCTACACTTATTACCTTCATATTTCCCACTAACCAAGTCTGAATGTTTAGGAGGAGATGTAGTCCGGTCAATCAGGTCGATAACATGATAATCAAGCTTAATTTGGTCGATGTTCTCTGACGTTTTAGGTACTCCAAAATAATTAGAGAACGTATCTATATCAGGATCAAATTTGAAGTCTGATTGAAATGAGTTTGAAGGTAATGAACCCGAAGAGTCGATAATTGCATCACTGCTAATATTGGTGGTTTGTTGACATGACTCGAAGGAAGGAAAAGGAGGTGACTCTGGTGTAATTGTCTTTAAACGTCCTCCTCCCTTTTGCTTATAGATAACACTATCTAAAAATCGAACAGAGACACACTCGTTAATACCATCAACAGCAGTAAGAGCAATATCGGGATTGATGTCGATGTTGTGATCAGAAATAAATTCTAAACTCGAATTGGTTTGCATTACTCCTAATCCCGAAGCGTCTTCAAAGCTAATCTCTTTGTTCAACGATAAAGACTCAGAGCTCGATACCAATACATTCGGTGTGAGGGCTTCTGATTCCAACGTAACGACTTTCGATTGCTGACAATGATCCATTAAATCATTGGGAATAGCAGTCAGATCATTTTCAGCGATGTAAGTGAAACCACACTCTAAACCACCTTCTGCTAACCAGTGGGCTTTGCGCCCTTCCACCTCATTTTGGGCAACTTTAATTTGATGAAACACACTGCGATACGCGCCTAACGTCACCACTAAAGCACCAACTAAAAGCACCGATGTGATCAACAAGGTCACCACGCCGCGTTGCTTTCTAAACACCATCATTGCCAATTCCTTTGTTTAACGGAAACCGAAACCGATTTGGTAACACCTGCGGTTGGAATTGAAGCCGTAATGCTGATATCGGTAAGCGTGGTTTTAATAGAGTGTTGCTCTAATAACTGAGCATCAATGCTGAATGCGTCTACCTCGATCAGGCTGTCATCGAAAAGTGAGTAACATCCAGTAACCTGATTAAAAGTAGGAATCGCCTCAGATACAGTGGTGCCCTTCTCACAAATTTGTAGCTTGGTTCCATCTTTCCGATAAACGATATTTCGATTATCTTTGTTTCCGTTCGAGCCCTCTCTGAAATAGACAAACCCAACGGCAACACCGCCACTCACTTGGATGGTATTGCTCGCTCCAGATAACTTGATTGAGTAACCATTAGAGCCATCGTAGCCCGCTCGTTGGATATCTTCTTTCATGACCTGCATCGTACTGGTTAGATTTTGCAGCAGTAATAACTCAATGCCTTTATCTTTAGCAATTCTCTGCCCCGTAATGAAGACGCTGCCGATAATCGAAATAGCGAACACGCCAATCACAGAGGCCACCATTAATTCAATCAGTGATGTGCCTTGCTGCTTGCTAGGAGCTACAGCTGTCGATTTAACACGCATCATAGCCATACTGTGCACTCGACTCACCGCACACCTTAATTCGCCCTGGAGGGCTGGATAATTTGATCAAAAGCCGATCGGTTGAATCTGCATTAGGAGCCAGATAGAGAGTCCCGCGAGAAGGCCTTCCACGAACGCTCTCAAAAGTGATTCTGTCTCCGGTGTAGTTATGAGAAAAAGAAAGGTCGCGAAAGGGTTCGCCCGACAACTGCAGTAAGGTTTCTCCTGACAAGTCTTCGGTCGGTTTTAACCAAATAGTCCAATCTCCAGTTGATTGCACTTCATTCTTTTCCATCGAGAAATGAACCCAAAGATCTTGATTCCTTTTTACTGACTCTGACTTAGCCTGAATAAGAAAACCATTCAACTCGCCAGCCAATCGCTGCATCTTCACAGTTTTCGTTACTGAACTAAAACTCGGGGCAGCCGTGGCTATCAGTATCGATAACACCGACACCGTGATTAACAGCTCTATTAAAGTAAACCCGCGAGTCATTTCCCAAATTCCTATGTAATACCGTTCGTAACCGTATTTAATCTTGCGCCGATGCTACCACCGGAGAAAAATAGGCAGAGATATTAAAGGAAACTACTCGCGATGATTCGAAGAAATATATGCAACAACAACAACTTAAGCATTAGAGGGATGACATTGATCGAATTATTGATCGCTGTCGCCATCGTGGGGATACTTGGTGCCATTGCGTATCCAAGTTATACGAGCCATGTAGTTAAAGCGCACCGAGTCACCGCGATAGCTGATATAACAAAGATACAATTGGAAATGGAGACGCTGTACACGGGGAACTATGCATCCGCAGCGGAGAATATTATTTCCGGAGGGACATGTTTGTTTTGCGATACCGACACCAGCCGATACACGTTAGCGATTTCGGCGAGTAGTACAACCTATGCCATTCAAGCAGAACCGCTTTCTCAACAAGTGAATGATGAGTGCTTAGACTCAACTACCGATAAGTTGGAATTACACCACTCGGGTGTTTCAGAGCCAGAAGCGTGTTGGAAGTAACAAGAGCAACCACCAAAGGGCTCGATAGTTTGTCTGAGAAATATCGACTCTTTCTTCTCTGAGCTTCTTTTCTCTGATCTACAGATACAAAAAAGCCTGCACACTGGCAGGCTTTAAGATTTTCAAATCACTATCAATTACTTAGTTAGGTCATCGAAGAAGTTTTTAACGCCGCTGAAGAAACCTTCAGACTTTGGCTTGTGCTTGCTTGCCGCTTCACCACAACATGTCTCTTCGAATTCACGTAATAGTTCTTTCTGACGAGAGCTTAGCTTAACCGGTGTTTCAACCACTAGTTTAACGATTAGGTCACCTACACCGCCGCCACGAACGCCTTTCACGCCTTTGCCACGCATACGGAACATACGGCCCGTTTGTGTTTCTTCTGGCACTTTAAGGTTTACACGACCATCTAGTGTTGGAACTTCAACTTCACCGCCTAAAGCAGCCATAGAGAAGCTTACTGGCACTTCACAGTAAAGGTTGTTGCCGTCACGCTCAAAGATGTTGTGCTCTTTTACGTGTACTTGTACGTACAAGTCGCCGGCTGGAGCGCCGTGCTCTCCTGCTTCGCCTTCGCCAGATAGACGAATGCGATCACCAGTATCAACACCTGCTGGGATCTTAACGTTAAGCGTTTTCGTCTTCTGTTTGCGGCCTTGACCATGACATGAGTTACATGGGTCTTTGATGATCTTGCCTTTACCGTTACATGTAGGACAAGTCTGTTGAACCGCAAAGAAACCTTGGCGCATTTGTACCTGGCCGTGGCCATGACAAGTACCACACGTTTGTGCAGAAGAACCCGCTTTCGCGCCGCTACCGTCACAAATATCACACTCTACAAGAGTTGGTACTTCGATTTCTTTAGATACACCACGAACGGCTTCTTCTAGAGAAAGCTCCATGTTGTAACGCAAATCAGAACCACGTTGTGCACGCGCTTGACCACCACCGCGACGACCGCCGCCAAAGATATCGCCAAACACATCACCGAAGATATCGCCAAAGTCACCTTGGCCACCGCCGCCGTAACCGCCGCCGCCACCCATGCCACCTTGTTCAAAAGCTGCGTGGCCGTATTGGTCGTAAGCTGCTTTCTTTTGAGCATCGGTTAAGATCTCGTACGCTACTTTTACTTCTTTAAATTTGTCTGCTGCGCTGTCATCACCCTGATTACGGTCCGGGTGGAATTTCATCGCTAAGCGTTTGTACGCTTTTTTAATATCGCGCTCTGATGCATCGCGGCTTACGCCTAATACTTCGTAAAAATCACGTTTTGACATGTTCTAGGTCACCAAATAATTGCTACTACCGAATGATCACTTCAGTAGTCTATGTATCAATCTAGATAAAAGTTCTGCCGGCTGAAACGCCGAATAAAGCTATTATCTAGATCGACAAGTCTAAATACAAATTTACGGGCGTGAGAGTTACCTCTGACGCCCGTATTAATAAGTCTTTGAGACAATGAATTTCTAAGCAAGTAGCTTGAGTTCTAGAAGGAAGCGCGGAGCCTACGCTAGTAGGTGAGCACTTCCGACAATGAAATCAGGCTACTCTGCGACGAAATTATTTTTTATCGTCTTTAACTTCTTCAAACTCTGCGTCTACCACATCGTCGTCTTGCTTAGGTTGTTCACCAGCGTCAGCACCAGCTTGTTCAGCTTGAGCTTTCTGTTGAGCAATTTCCATTAGCTTTTGAGCTGCTTGCATAAGTTCTTGAACTTTAGCGTCGATAGCTTCTTTGTCGTCACCAGACTTAACTGATTCTAGAGCTTCGATAGCTGCTTCGATTTTAGCTTTCTCGTCTGCAGGTAGAGCTTCACCAGCTTCTTCTACTTGCTTCTTAGTGCCGTGAATCATTTGGTCAGCTTGGTTACGTGCAGTTACTAGCTCTTCGAACTTCTTGTCAGCTTCTTTGTTAGCTTCTGCTTCTTGAACCATTGCTTCGATCTCTTCCTCAGACAAACCGCCTGATGCTTGGATAGTGATCTTCTGCTCTTTACCTGTCGCTTTATCTTTAGCAGATACGTTCAGGATACCATCAGCATCTAGGTCGAATGTTACTTCAACTTGTGGCATGCCACGTGGTGCTGGTTGGATACCTTCTAGGTTAAACTGACCAAGAGACTTGTTGTAAGTCGCTTGCTTACGTTCACCTTGAAGAACGTGGATAGTTACTGCGCTTTGGTTGTCTTCAGCTGTAGAGAACACTTGATCCGCTTTAGTAGGGATAGTTGTGTTTTTCTCGATAAGCTTAGTCATTACGCCGCCCATCGTTTCGATACCGAAAGATAGAGGAGTAACGTCTAGAAGAAGAACGTCTTTAACTTCACCAGCTAGTACACCACCTTGAACAGCAGCACCCATTGCAACAGCTTCGTCAGGGTTCACGTCTTTACGTGGCTCTTTACCGAAGAATTCAGTTACTTTAGCTTGAACCATAGGCATACGAGTTTGACCACCAACTAGGATAACGTCAGTGATTTCGCCTACAGATAGATCAGCATCTGCTAGAGCAACTTTTAGTGGCTCAAGAGAGCGTTGAACTAGGTCTTCAACTAGAGACTCAAGCTTCGCACGAGTCACTTTGATGTTCATGTGCTTAGGACCAGTCGCATCAGCAGTAACGTAAGGTAGGTTTACGTCAGTTTGAGTAGTAGAAGAAAGCTCGATTTTCGCTTTTTCTGCTGCTTCTTTAACACGCTGCATTGCTAGTGGATCAGATTTAAGGTTGATACCTTGCTCTTTCTTGAACTCATCTACTAGGTAGTTGATCATGCGGTTATCGAAATCTTCACCACCAAGGTGAGTGTCACCGTTAGTTGAAAGAACTTCGAAAGTCTTCTCGCCTTCTACTTCATCGATCTCGATAATAGAGATATCGAATGTACCACCACCAAGGTCGTATACAGCGATAGTGCGATCACCACCTTGCTTGTCTAGGCCGTAAGCCAGAGCAGCAGCAGTAGGTTCGTTGATAATACGTTTAACATCTAGACCAGCGATACGGCCAGCATCTTTCGTTGCTTGACGTTGAGCATCGTTGAAGTAAGCAGGAACAGTTACTACTGCGCCAGTTACTTCTTCGCCTAGGAAGTCTTCAGCTGTTTTCTTCATTTTCTTAAGAACTTCAGCAGATACTTGAGGAGCAGCCATTTTTTGGCCTTGCGCTTCAACCCATGCATCACCGTTATCAGCTTTAACAATGTTAAAAGGCATGATTTCGATATCGCGTTGAACTTCTTCATCTTCAAAACGACGACCGATTAGACGCTTAATTGCGTATAGCGTGTTTTGAGGGTTAGTAACTGCTTGACGTTTCGCAGGTTGACCAACTAGCGTCTCGCCTTCAGTGTATGCGATTACCGATGCTGTTGTGCGTTCGCCTTCAGCATTTTCTAATACGCGTGGTTTGTCACCGTCAAGAACAGCAACACAAGAGTTAGTAGTACCTAAATCAATACCAATGATTCGACCCATCAGGCTTTCTCCGAATAAATTCTATTTAGTTTTTTGCTATACCCACTATGTGGGGGGTAGTAATCAGGGATTCAACCCTAATACACAAAATTTAAATGCAAATGTATTTTGCTTTCGTATGCACCATAGATAAGGGCTGCAAACTAATTTTCAAGGGAAATAGGTAAAAAAAATCTGTTTTTCCCTCTATCTTTCTACTTAAAGGTAAAAAGTGGCTTACCCCTTACTGCTTAAGGCTCGAAAGTTGACATATTCACGCGTTCATCTTCATAAATAAAATGTCTCCCTATTCTATCTCGCATAAAAAAAGACCTTCATATGGAAGGTCTTTTTCAACTAACAGCGCGTCGAACCGTTATTGATTCGGCAATATTTTTGATTAGGCAATATTATTGATTAAGAACTAACTGGTAGAAGCTTGCTTGGGTGTAGTCACCCGCTTCCATACCACGCCACTCACAGGCGGAACTCGACTTCTTAGTATTACACTGGTTATACGCACCCGCTTTGAAGTACATCCAATCTTGACCATAGCCAAGATCGATATCGTGCCCCTGATATTTACCCTTTGCCAAGTCAACATCATACGTCTTCACAATAGGGTCGGCTGAGTTTGGATTTTTAATAAAGGTTAAATGCATGATGTTATCTTTGATATTCACATCATATGAGAACACTTCACCTAACTTGATACCATCAGTAGGATCAGAGCTGCCTTTTTTCAGGTTGTATTGGCCAAATACATCATGGCGAATGTCTTTACGAAGCTTCTTACCGTTTTCATCCTTCGCATTTTTCATCTCTGTCGGCGGGTTTAATTCATAGTTCCACGTTAACGAACCATGCTCATGCTCCGGTAGTTTGCGGTAAACAATTTTCAGAGGTTCATTATCCGACCCATGGATTTGACCAATAACCACAGAGAATGCACCAGTTTTCTTATAGTTACCGCTGGTACTCACCTGATCAACAGAAAGTGTTGCCGTCATCTGCCCACCGATAGAACCAAACTCTTCAGCGTTCTCGTGGCTTGAAATAGCGAAATTGTTACTCGGAGCAGAGTAGCTATCCGCTAGCATAGCTCTTAGCTCACTACGCGTGTTTTTACTGTTTGGCGTCGTTGGAGCTGTATTCGGAGCCACAAACACCATCGCACCAGATTCAGCATCCGTGTAGAACCATTTAGGGTGAACGTAAGGCGTGTCTACATTCGACAGTTCCTTTTTACCAATCTCCAGCGTTTTACCTTTTCTAGACCCTTCAGTCGTCAGCTCCGGTAAGTTAATTTTCCATTTAGATAAATCGAAGTTTTGTGCTGGTGCTTTTGCAGGGTCAAGATTGAACTGTTGACCAATATCGTGATTAGAAGCAAGAGCGGGAGCGGCTAAAAGGCTGGCAGTCAGTAGGCTAAGGTAAGACAGCTTCATTATTGGGTTTCCTTTATGTCGTCATAATGTAGGTTGCCAGAACAGTAAAATAATATTGTATTATTATATGTGATCTATATTAAAGATTGAAAACTGATGGCCAATTCGGCACGAGTAAAAAGAAAAAATGAGACTTAACACCAATCAAAGATCTTTTTAGCCAAGTTATCAGATAACCCAAAGCACTTCTCAGCAGAGACAAAAAAGCCCCGCTCTCATTGAGCGGGGCTTTTAGTTATCGAATCTTAATTAAGAATTATGCTTCTGCTTTCTTTAGCTCAGCTTCTTCGTTAGCTTCAACGCCAATTTCGTTTTCAGATTTCGCTACGATAGTGTTAACCGCAGTATCACCAACAACGTTAGAAGAAGTACAGAACATGTCACAGATACGGTCAACAGCAGCAACAATCGCTAGACCTTCTGGTGGCAAACCTAGTTGGTGCAATAGAACACCGACCATAACCACACCACCACCAGGAACACCACCAGCACCGATAGACAGTAGCAGGATAGTTAGACCTAGAGTGAAGATGTCAGCAGTGTTGATTGGCTGACCGAATGCGTTTGCTACGAACATAGTTGCTAGTGCGATGTAGATAGATACACCAGACATGTTCATTGTTGCACCTAGTGGTACACCGAAACCTGCCACTGACTTAGATACGTTCAGTTTGTCCGTTAGAGTACGCATTGTTACTGGAATCGTCGCGTTCGAACTTGCAGTCGATAGTGAGAAAAGGATTTGCTCACGAGTTGCACGTAGGAACTGCTTTGGAGAAATACCAGTGAATGAACCAACCATCATTGGGTAGAAGAAGAAGATCCAGAACACAAGCATTGCTACAACAAGCGCTACATAGCCAGCAACTGACATTAGCGTGTTTGCATCAAGTGTTGCACCTAATTGAATCATCAGAGCAAATACACCGTATGGCGCAAGGCTCATTACTAGGCCGATAAGCTTCATCATGATTTCGTTAGCCATCTTGAATGTCTTGATAGCTGGGCCACCACGAGAATCAAGAGCTTGGATAGCAAGACCAGTCAGAATAGCCATGAAGATGATTTGCAGCATGTCGCCACTTGCAAACGCTTCTACAGGGTTGCTAGGAACGATGTTTACAACAAGAGAGAAGATATCTGGCGTTTCAGTTGTTGTAAGCGCAATTGTCTCAGAAACTGTACCCGCTAGATTCGCACCAGCACCCGGTTGGAAAATAAGACCAATCGTTAGCGCTGCAGAAATCGCGATGATGGTGTTAATAATGTAAAGACCAAAGGTTTTACCACCAAGACGACCGAATGAACGAATATCTTTTAGCTCAACGATACCGCAAACAATAGATACGTATACAAGAGGTACTACAAGCAACTTGATAAGTGATACGAACATACCACCAGCACCTTCAGCTGCGCCGAGTAGGTACGTATCAAAAATAGCAATGCCGCTGAATAGGTACTGAATAGCAGTACCAATAATAAGGCCGGCAAACAAGCCTACAAAAATCTTACTTGAGAGCGATTTGTCCATCGTTCTTCTCCAGTTTGTTGTGTTTAAAAATTGTACTTTTATAGTTATATATGCGACCCAAATCGCTATATTGCAGTGGATTTTACATACAAAGGTAACAATTAAAAGCATTTATTTACAAAAACATTACAAGTGTGACATCAAAACATTTCTTCATTAACAACCAGTTTCATAATATAAAACTCTAAATCACTGTTCTGAATAAAATAAAAAGAACGACATTCTTAATGCGATTTTGGTGACTATTCACGTGGACTCTCAAGTTACAGGCATAAAAAAAGAGAGGCATATGCCTCTCTTTTCATTTCATGTTAACCTGTGAATTGTTTTGTCGCCGCTATTGTCTTACTTCACAACTACAATAATCAACTGCTTAGCAAGCGGCTACTCAATTACTTAGCAACCATTACCATTGCAGGGCGAATAACACGGCCGTTAAGCTCGTAGCCTTTCTGCATAACAAACATCACAGTGTTTGACTCGTGGTCTGGGCTTTCTTGAATCGACATTGCTTGGTGGAATTCAGGGTTGAATGCTTCACCTTCAGGGTTGATCTCTGTAAGACCAAATTTAGCCACTGTATCTACGAACGTTTTGTGGGTTAGCTCAACACCTTCAAGAATCGGCTTAACCGCTTCGTTCTCAGCATCTGCAGCTTGTACCGCACGCTCTAGGTTATCGATAACAGGTAGTAGGCCTTCAGCGAATTTGTTTAGCGCGTATTTACGTGCTTTATCCACTTCTTGCTCAGTACGACGACGCATATTCTCAACTTCAGCCTTTGCGCGAAGAACAGAATCTTGCTGCTCTTTCACTTTAGACTCACTAGAAAGCAGTGCGGCTTCTAGTTGAGCAATTTTTGATTCCTGCTCATCAGCCGCGTCTTCATTCAGTTCAGCTTCTTCAACTTTCTCAGCTTCAGCAATGATCTGATCTAGCTCTTCTTCGGTTACTTTGTTTTCTTCGTTGCTCATGATATCTCCAGAATTCGTTTTCAATGCCAGTGACAGGCGTGTTTGCGCCTCAAATTGATATAAAACACTCGCATAGACGTTCAACTTGCCTTTATTATGGGGATGAAGAATTTTGATTCAAGCCTAATTCGTTTGGAAACGTTATGAAAAAGCCATTTGAAGTCATCGCAATTATTGGTAAACCTCGAGATCAGCAAGCAATTCAGACTCATAGAGAGCTCTATCAGTGGTTAAGTACTGAGGGTTATCAAGTGTTTGTTGATGATAGGCTCTCCAGCATTTTGGACGATATCCCACAAGAACATTTTTCTAGCCTGATTGAATTAGGTAAACGTGCCGATCTCGCCATTGTAGTGGGTGGTGATGGAAATATGCTCGGTGCCGCTCGTATTTTGTCGCGTTTCGACATTTCAGTCATCGGTGTTAACCGAGGTAATCTTGGTTTCCTAACCGATCTCAACCCTGAAAACTTCCAGAGCGCGCTGACTGATGTGCTTAAGGGGGAGTTCATGGAAGAAGAGCGCTTCTTACTTGAAACTGAAATTCATCGTCACGGCCAGATAAAAAGCCACAATGCAGCCCTTAATGAGGCTGTACTGCACCCCGGCCAAGTCGCGCACATGATCGAGTTCGAAGTGTATATCGATGACAGCTTCGCCTTCTCACAGCGCTCTGATGGCTTGATCGTCTCAACCCCGACAGGTTCTACTGCTTATTCGCTTTCTGGCGGCGGCCCTATCCTATCATCAAGCCTAAATGCAATTTCATTAGTACCGATGTTCCCGCACACTCTTTCAAGCCGCCCACTGGTGGTGGATGGAAAACGTCGTATCAAGCTGATCGTATCGCCTGATAACCGCGGTACTCAGGAAGTCAGCTGCGATGGCCAAATCTCGCTTCCAGTTTCCCCTGGCGATGAGATCCACATTTACCAAAGCCCGAATGTGCTCAAGCTGATCCACCCTAAAGATTACAATTACTACCATGTTCTACGTAACAAACTAGGTTGGTCGAGTAAGCTGTTCTAAACAAACGACTCTAGTAATAACCGAAATTTGAAAGGCTGACGACATGCGTCAGCCTTTTTTATTGCCAGTAAAAAGCCCGCTCTCTCTTCGTCTCAATGATTCACATCGTCACTCTCAAGAGGGAGGAGCGACTGAGTTGGGAATCTATAGTAGTTTCAGAGCCCTACGAACAGCATCAATTCTGAGAGCTGTCACAAAAAATTTTCACCTGTCGACTTTACTGTATAAAGAAACAGTATATACTGAGCTTATATACAGTATTGTTCAGTTATACAGGTAAATAAAATGCTGGCTCATTTAAGTGTTAATAATTTCGCTATTGTTAAGTCTTTACAGCTAGAACTCTCTAAAGGCATGACAACAATCACCGGTGAAACTGGTGCAGGTAAATCTATCGCTATCGATGCTTTAGGCTTATGTCTTGGGGGAAGATCAGATGCGGGAATGGTAAGACAAGGTGAAGATAAAACCGAAGTCAGTGCGGCTTTTTTACTTGAGAACAATCTGCATGCAACCCGCTGGTTAGAAGACAATGAACTGCTTGATGGCGGTGAATGTATCCTACGTAGAACTATCTCTAAAGAAGGTCGCTCTCGTGCATTCATCAACGGTAGCCCCGTTCCTCTTTCACAATTGAAATCGCTAGGTCAGTTGTTGATCAACATTCATGGTCAACACGCGCACCATCAGTTAATGAAAAGCGACTATCAAATGGTGATGCTTGATCAATACGCTGGTCATTTGAACCTTTTGAAATCAACACGTAATGCTTACCAAGCATGGCGACAAGCAGATAATCACTTAAAAGAGTTACGTGAAAATAGCCAGCAAAACCAGGCTCAAAAACAGCTCCTTGAATATCAAATCAAAGAGTTAAATGAGCTGTCTATTGGAGAGGAAGAATATGAAGACCTCGAACAAGAGCATAAGCGCCTCTCCAATAGCGGAGAATTGGCCTCAACCTGCCAGCAGGCTATCGAGCTTATTTTTGAAGGCGAAGAAGTTAATGCGCTTAGTATTCTGCAATCGGCCAATCACTCCCTAATTCAATTAGCAGAGCTTGATGAACGGTTAGTTGATCTGCCTAACCTACTCTCTGAAGCCATCATTCAGATTGAAGAGACCAACAATGAACTAAGAACTTATCTAGACAGCATTGATGTCGATCCAGGCCGCATGGTTTACGTTGAAGAACGCTTCTCAAAAGTGATGTCGATGTCTCGTAAACATCACGTGTTGCCAGAAGATCTGTATAAACACCACCAAGATTTATTACAGCAAGTCGAAGCGCTTGATTGCTCCGATGAAAAATTGGATGAGTTAGAAAACGACGTCGAGAATCAATATCAGTCGTTCGTGACTAAGTCAGATAAACTTCATAAGTCACGAACTCGTTACGCGAAAGAGCTCAATAAGCTGATTACTCAGAGCATGCACGAACTCAGTATGGAAAAAGCGCAGTTTGCCATTGAAGTAAACAACACCAACACGCACCCATCGCCATTGGGTATGGATAACGTGACCTTCATTGTTTCAACTAACCCGGGCCAACCGATGCAGCCAATTGCTAAAGTAGCCTCCGGTGGTGAACTTTCACGTATTTCATTAGCGATTCAGGTGATCACTGCGCAAAAAGTAGATACACCAAGCCTAATTTTCGATGAAGTCGATGTAGGTATCAGTGGGCCAACCGCTGCCGTAGTCGGAAAAATGCTGCGTACGCTGGGAGAATCTACCCAAGTGATGTGTGTGACTCACTTACCTCAAGTAGCTGGTTGCGGGCACCAACAACTGTTCGTTGCGAAGAACACAAAATCAGGCAAAACAGAAACGCAAATGCATACCTTGGATGAACAACAACGTATTTCAGAGCTTGCTCGCCTACTCGGTGGTAGCCAGATTACAGAGTCGACATTAGCCAACGCAAAAGAATTATTAATCGCAGCTTAAGTTAAACATTCAGCAAATTTCTGATAAATTACCGAAAATTCTTGGCAATTTTGCAACTTAATTCAAAATTGCCAGTCATAACAAGCTCAAAGCGCAAGGAGCTTTTTACTTCTTGCTGGAGCTTGTTTATTATCAGGCAGTATTTTAGCGAAGAAAGATCTCAGACTATGCGAATTAAAAAGTGGTTAGTTGCAGTTCCACTTGCACTAACAATGTTGACCGGTTGCTCTCTACTAGAGAAGTTGGTTTATCGAATTGACATCAATCAGGGTAACTATGTTGAACAAGAAGCTGTCGACCAGCTGAAGTTTGGCATGACAAAAACACAAGTTCGTTACGTTATGGGCTCACCTATGCTTATCGAAAATGGCTACCCAGATACGTGGTACTACATTTACCTCCACACAAAAGGCCATGAAGACTCGATTCAAAAAAATCTTGTTGTTAACTTTGATGCGACTGGCACCTTAGTAACGATCAATGGTGACTTTGAAGCCAGTGATGAGTTCTTCGAAAGCCTTCGCTAGCTTTCAACCAACAAAGCTATCAGTCGACAAAGTATGAATCGCAAAAGCCTGCTCACATGAGCAGGCTTTTTAATATCCGTTAACAAATAAATTTTCATCGAACTAACCAGCAGGTACAAAAAAGCTCGCCAATGCGAGCTTCTTTATCATTCAAATTTGTTTGGTATTACGATTTAGCAGCCGCCGCTTTTGCTTGCTCTGCACGCTTACGTCGAATCTCTTTTGGATCGGCCAGTAGCGCTCGATAGATTTCGATACGATCTTTATCTCGAACGGTTGCATCCAACTTAACGTTGCGGCTGAATACACCCACTTTATTTTTCGCCAAGTCGATCTCTGGATACAATTCTAAAACACCAGACTGTGCAATAATCTCTTCAACGGTCGCGTTCTTATTCACCACTAAGGTAAATACACGCTGCTCATGTGGAAGCGCAAACACAACTTCTACGTGGATCATATCGGATTCAATAGTCATGGCTTAGTAAACCTGTTTAGCTCGTTGAGTAAAAGCACTGACCATATTGCTCGTCAGCTCATTGAAAATCTTACCAAATGCCATTTCTATCATTCGACTAGAAAATTCAAACTCTAACTTAAGCTCGACCTTACAAGCTTGGTCATCTAGTGGAGTGAAATACCAACCACCCTGCAGCTTTTTGAACGGGCCGTCCACCAGCTCCATTAAGATCTCAGCACCATCTGCCATTCGATTTGACGTAGTAAATGTTTTGCTGATCCCCGCTTTAGAGACATCAACCGAAGCCACCATCGCAGAATCTGAAGATTCGATCACACGAGAACCAGAACATCCTGGCAAAAACTCAGGATAACGAGCAACATCATTGACCAAGCTGAACATCTGGTCGGCACTAAAAGACACTAATGCTGAACGAGTAACCTTTGGCATATAGACTCCTGTTAAAGACAGCGTTACATTAACACAAACTGCAATTTTAATTGTATTGGGCCAGAGCGCAAATAAAAAGGATTCCCCAACTAGGGTGCAATCCGTATAATGAGGCCATTATGGCAAAGAATAAATCAAAATCAAAAGCCGGTAGCAATACCATTGCGCTTAATAAGAAAGCTCGCCACGAATATTTCATCGATGATGAGATAGAAGCGGGGCTTGAGCTACAAGGCTGGGAAGTAAAATCCCTACGTGAAGGCAAAACCAATATCGCAGAAAGCTACGTCTACATCCGAGACGGCGAAGCATTCATCAGTGGTATGACGATTACTCCGCTAACTCAAGCGAGCACTCATATCGTGGCGAACCCAACACGCATCCGTAAACTACTAATGTCGAGAAAAGAACTCGACAACCTTATCGGTCGTATTAACCGTGAAGGCATGACACTTGTCGCAACCGCACTTTACTGGTCTCGCTCTTGGGCGAAGATTAAAGTTGGCGTAGCGAAAGGTAAAAAGCTGCACGATAAACGTACTGATATGAAAGAAAAAGATTGGGCGAGAGATAAAGCACGAATTATGAAGAGTAATTTGCGTTAATTTTAAGCACTTAAACGCACAGTGCTAGACAGACAAAGCTTTTCTGGTACTATGCAAATAACACTTGGGGCTGATTTAGGATTCGACAGGAATTTTGAAGTCTGAGGTGCATGCCGTGGGGCGGTTGGCCACGTTAAAAGCCGCAAAAAAATAGTCGCAAACGACGAAAACTACGCACTAGCAGCTTAATAACCTGCTCAGAGCTCTCTTACCCTAGCTTCCGCTCGTAAGACGGGGACCAATAAGAGATCAAACCCAAACTAGCTAGCGCGGATTCTCCCACCTGAGAGGAAAAGCGCGAATAACAATTCAGGTTAGCCTTTAACTAGCGTGTCGGTTCGCAGGTTGCTGGTGAAATTAAAGATCGACTAAGCATGTAGTACCAATGATGAATGATTTTTGGACGCGGGTTCAACTCCCGCCAGCTCCACCAAATCAAAATCTTTGTATGTAAGAACATAGACTTACAAGTATACAGTGATAAAGTTGAGTATGTGGTACTAGAAATAGGTACTAAAATGAAATACTTAACTCAAAAAAAGACAGGCACTTGGTATTTTCGATACCAAGTGCCTTTTTTGTATCGTCGCTTTTTCGGCAATCGAACCGAAATCAAAAAATCACTTCATACATCAGATAAAATGACAGCTCATGTAAAAGCACTCAAGCTGGAAGCTACTATCAAAGAACGGATCATGACTATTAAGCAATACCTCTCTCTCGAAGCTGCAAACGAACTTATTGCCGTAC
The DNA here is from genome assembly GCF_057785895.1 of Vibrio sp. QJM3NY_39. NCBI lineage: Bacteria > Pseudomonadati > Pseudomonadota > Gammaproteobacteria > Vibrionales > Vibrionaceae > Vibrio > Vibrio sp. QJM3NY_39. Next base: position 2,865,577 of record NZ_CM173505.1, read on the forward strand.
ATACTGGTGCTACACTGATGAAAATCGAATGTGCTATAGATCCGATGGGGGGACTCTCACGAGCCTACATGGCAGATATGCTTAGTCAGGTCGCGGAATTTGATAACCTGAGTGCAGAGAACATAAATACTCTGATGTCTCCTGTGGAGTACCTTTATAAATCAGAGAAACCTCCAACTGAACTTGCCAACGAAGCATTGACCCAGTTTCAGTTATCACCGATAGATCCCTTAGTATGGCAAACGCGACAAGCCCTAACTCAAGTATTTCAATACGCAAAAGATGCTCAATTAGCACTAAAAAATAGTGATCAGCAAGCATGTGAAGCCGTGGTAAAGCAGTTAGAAAAAGTTATGCTCAAAGTCGACTCCGATCCTGACCTAGCTAAATCGCTATCTTCTGAGCCTGCGGCTCAGGTCATATCCAATGTTGCAACAGTCAAAGATAATCGGTCACTAAAAGAGCTATTCGAAGAATATGAGGAAGAAAAGAAGTTATCTATAAAACCGAGATCTCTAGACCTATCTCGAGCAAAAGTTCATTCGGTTTCCGAGTTGTTGCATGACAAACCAGCCAATAGTATCAACCGAAGAGAGGCTGTTATCATAAGAGACGCCTTACTAGAATTGCCTTCAAACATTCATAAGAAAAAAGAGTTTGCGGGACTATCGTTACTAGATGCTATTAAAAAAAACAAAGCACTACCAAAGCCTCTAGACACCTTAGGTAAAACCACGGTAAAAGACTACTTGCAAAAGGTGTCGAGCCTTTGTAAATGGGCTATACGGCATCAATATCTCGATCATAATCATTTCGAAAGTATCAAAACACAAACAAAAAAAGAAAGTAAGAAAGAGAGTGACGATAGACATCCGTTTAGTGATGACATGCTTCTTAAACTCTTCTCTACCCCCATCTTTACACATAACGATATGCTGCATAGCTTTCACTATTGGCTTCCAATTCTCGCTCTTTACACAGGCGCAAGGCAGAATGAGTTAGCTCAGCTATTTAGAGAGAACATCGTTAAAATTGATGATATTTGGTGCATCAGTTTTACTGAATGCCATCCATCACAAGATTTTAAGACTGATTCATCAGAACGTATTACCCCAATTCATAACACATTAATTGAGTTAGGTTTTCTTCATTTTGTAGAATCTTGCGAGGATCGGTTATTTGCTACTGGGTTACCTTTTTATGAAGGGAAGGGGTACGCTAAAGAAGCATCACGTTGGTTTAACGAAACATACAAAACAAAATTAGGAATAGAAGCTAATACAGGGTATACATTTCACTCTTTTAGACACACCGTGCTCAATATGTATAAGCAGAAAAATGATGTTGAAACACGCTTCGCGCAAGGGATCGTCGGACACAAGCACGGTAGCATTACATTCGATCGCTATGGCTCAGAATTTCGACCTGATGTACTCAAACCATACATCGACCTACTTAATTGGGATTTTCTAAAAGTCCAACCATTTGATCTAGTCAAGCACATCAGTAGAACAGAAAGAGAGCTATTGAAAGCAGACCGCCGTAAAGCAAACAAGACTAAGAAACAAAGATTGATGAGCAGTTAATTGGAAATTTTACTGTATCAAAACGAACAAATAGTAAAATTCAATTTTCTCGAGAAAAATGTTCGAACAACGCATTATTTATAGTGTTCTTAACTTGGAAATCGCAACAATTACATTAAATTAAGAGCATACAATGAGTGCAGTGTTCTTAATTTATCGCACTCACGGAGTGCGACCGAATTGCCACCTGTGGCATTAACGTTGCCACCCGTGGCAGTCATGTTGCCATGTGAGGCACGATTTTAAATGTAAAGAAAACCAGAACTTCCACAGTTAATCACCTGGTGAAAATTCACTCCTTACATAAGTTATATAAATTTATAATTGTTATGAAAGTTATAATTGTTATACCATATTTTTGATCGAACTTAAATTAAAATTAAGATTTAAACTCCAACAAAATTAAAGTTAACAATTATTAATACTGAAAAAATTTAAAATGTCAGGTTTATCTATTATTTAAATTAGTCGCACTACCAGAGTGTGGGACACTTAGACAAAAGCTCCTCCTCCCCTCCCTCCAATTATCGCACTTATTATAACTTAAATAATTGATTTAAAAGAATATATTGTCAAAATCCCGAATGCGTACTATAACATTCATAGTCTGAGGTTTAGTAATTATACGGGGTTAAAAATGGACACTGTCCGCGACGCTGCTAAAGAAATCGCAAAGATCTATAATGAGTCAAAAACTTATCCTGAGCAGGCTTTTTATCTTAAGTTCGATTTTCTTGAGCTAGAAATCAGAGCACCTAATACCTTCCCTCCTCTTATTGCAAACGCTGTCTATAAACTGAGAAAAAAGAAGCGGTCTGCGCAAAGTTTCACTGAATGGCAAAATATCCTGAGATCTTGTCCCGCGATTGGGCTGATTTATTTGCACCCCGATTATCGACGTAAAGGTTTTTTTAAATATCTCGTATCGGAATTATTACAGTTAGAAAATGTTCAATTTGTCTGCGTCAACAATGTTAATAGCGATGTGTTAACTCATTACTTGCAGAGAAGCCCAAATTGGAGATATGCGTTTCCAATGGTAGATAACTATCAACTGAAAAAGCTCATTCCTTATTGTCAACAAAAGCCCGCCGCACAACAATCAGTCCTAGATGTATTTAATGACTATATCGATACTCATGGAACGTACACAGATAGTGCGGCTCATGAAAAGCAAATGTTTATTCAAATGCTCAAAGGTGAAACAACAAATAGCAACAATACACATTCAACTAACCAATACAAAAATAATGACAGTGGTATATCAAATCACAAACTCTGCTTTCTGAGAGTAATGAATAGTTACTACACTGATGCCGACCCTTTCTAATTAAAATGGTATCAAAAAACATCCATTTATTGACACCCTGAAAAGATAGTCAAATACTAGTATCATAAAATACCAATTGAACATTTATGATACCATTGATATATTTGATACCAGTTATGACACCAATGCGAGGTTTATTATGAGCTCTGGTCGTGTATTTGCGTACTGTCGTGTATCAACAAGTGAACAGACCACTGACAACCAAATTTTAGCTATTCGTAATGCTGGATATGAAATCCAGCCAAATCGAGTGGTCACCGAAACTATCTCGGGTTCCGCGCCAGCAATGGAACGACAGGCATTCAGAACTTTGGTTGAGCATAAGTTGGAACCTGGTGATAGCCTGATTGTTTTAAAACTAGATCGACTGGGTAGAGACAATATTGATGTTCAGCATACGATTAGTATGTTGCTTGAAAAGGGGATCACTCCAATATCATTAGATTTGCCAATCCAAGACCTTAGCTCTGCTGAAGGGCGGTTGATGCTGCAAATGTTTTCTGCCTTTGCCGAGTTCGAACGAAATCGGATTCGTGAACGAACGATGGAAGGGCAAGCCCGTGCTAGAGCAGAAGGTAAGCGAGTTGGCAGACCTGAGGCAACAGCAACTACAATTAAAATTCAAGAATATAAAGCAAAAGGGCTTAGTCAATCGAAAGTAGCAGCAGCGACTAGTCTCTCATTACCTACCGTGAAGCGACACTGGAACAAAGAAGAGCAGCTCTCTTAGTTCCAGATAGCATTGCTAGAATATGAGCTTCACGACTTTACTCGTGCCTAGTCGTTACACCTGTAAAAAATTAGAGTATCAGGCTTTCTAAGCGCTTTGTTATTTCACTCGGTTTAGCCATTAAATCAACAGTACAAAATCGTAGTTGATGCCCTTGAATTGTCACTACTTCATCATAATGCTCTCCCACTGATGGGTGTAAAAGCATTCCAGATGATGCCAGCGAAAGTAGATCCTGCTCTTTCTTCTGGCTCATGATGTACGCATAAAGTTGGTAAATGTACCCACTCTTAAACGTCGTATTATCAAAGCGTCCTTTTGTTATTATATTCGTGAATTTTGTATCTATGACAATTCGTTGCTTGAGTTGATGATGATCAAGTTGAATGTCCAGCTCCATTGTTGGTAATAGAGATGGTATGAGAGTTGATTCTTGTTCAACTTGCCATCTGAGTTGCTTGTTTGATGAAACCTTCCACCCCTGTCTTGGCAGTGCTAGCTTGTAAAATCCAGAAACTGCCTTCTCGAACAGTTTTCTGACCCACTGTTCTTGTTTCTCTGGTTTGGGTAGCAATTTAGACCCCATCGATTCACTGATTAGCATCATGCTGTGGATCAATTCAGCTAGCTGGATAATTTTTCGATCTTCATTTTCATGGCGACCAAATCTTTCGTTGAAGGGGCTATATCCAACAACCAGTGTGTCGCTAATACCTAGTTGTTTTAATTGCTGGCTAATTACCCTTGAACGAACTAAAAGGTTTTTATTTTGCGTGATTTTTTGGATTTTTTGCAAAGCGTTTAAGGTATAGCGGTTTCGGGCAGTATCGACTGACACTTCTTCAAAATGGCAGACTACTTTTCCCCTATAGAGTGACATTTTTCTTTCTGATTGAAGAACATCTATTCTCCCTCTCACACGATTCAACTCGTTTTTTCGGTTGATGAAAGACTTGGATAGCTCTCTTCTCATCCTAGATTCAAGGAGATCACAAAGCACTTTACCAACCAGTTCAAGCGCATCATGTTGCGATGCTTCTGAATCAGCTAGGTGCTCAGCTAGATAGCGACAGTCAGACGCATACAGCATTAGCAGCCAGAGATTTTTAACTGGAATGATTCCAACTTTTTCCCGTTCCCAGTTACTCATTACAACCCTTCTAAAAGAGCTAATCGCGCGTTTTCAGCCGTTTCTATGGAATCAAACCAATATTCTTCGAGTAACGGGTAAATCTCAGTGTTAACAACATCAGAGAACCAAGATAAAGGGTCAGTGATCTCACTGCTAAACGATGGGGTGACATAACTATGGCCGACTTTAAATTGTTTCCCCAATCTTTGATCGGTTTCAATGAGATTATTTAGGTGATCGATCTTTTGTTTAACAGTAAGCAAAAAGGGAATAGGGATCTGGTTAGCCGTTGAAACCCAATTCATCCATGTATCATCTAGGGTCGTTTCTAAAGTAAAAAATGCGAATCGACGTCTTAATGCCAAATCAACGAGGGCTAAAGAACGGTCGGCAATATTCATTGTTCCAATCACGTATAGGTTTTCTGGAATATAAACACGTTCGTTATTATTCTTCTTGTAGCTTAGAGCTAAGCCTTCACTTGGTGTTCTCTTATCTGCCTCTAAGAGTGTCAGCATCTCACCAAAAATTTGTGCTGGATTACCCCTGTTAATTTCTTCAATGACAACAACGTACTTTTGATTTGGATTCTCACGAGCTAGTTCGACAGTTTCGAGGAATGGCCCATCACACAGTGTGAGTTTACCATCTCCTGATGGACGCCAACCTCTCACAAAATCTTCATATGATAGGTTTGGATGAAACTGAACGGCACAAAGGTTCGATTCTTTTTTCTCGTTGATTAAGGCATAAGCTAAACGCTTAGCTAACCAAGTTTTCCCTGTACCTGGTGGGCCTTGAAGAATTAGGTTCTTCTTATCCCTTAGTCTTTGAAGTAAGTGCGTCACTGTTTCTTCCGTTAGAAAGCAACCGTCATTGATGATGTTAGTGACATTGTAAGGTTCTAAATACTCGACTGATTCATTGACATAACTAAGATCATCAACAATATCTTCGTATCCATACCATTCGTATTGGCCTCGTTTTAAGAAGCCAATAATTGACTCATCTCGTAAAATTTGCATTTGACGGTCTATAGTCATGTCAGGTGTATTATTGTCGGGAAATAGACTGCTTAGCTCTTCCAAATACCCTGTATGAAATTGCTCTCTAGTGAATACCGCTGACTCATTTGAGCGACAAAGCCGCTCAATACGCTCAAGTATTAGAGGCTTCCAGCCATCTCGTTTATCTGGAGAGTTATCTTCTTTACTGATCTTCTTAGATGGTTGTTGCCAAGCCTTTAATGACAGTTCAGGGTAAGAGTGGACAGGAAATTTTTCTTCTGAGAAGCGAATTTCCAAATTGTTCATTAATGTTAGGTAATCTTTAGCACTACAACGAGCTTTAGCTCCCGTTTTACTTAAGTTAATCCCTAATGAACTCAGGTAGTCCCGAGATTGCGTGTCCAACGTAGGATATGCCCATGGCCTGATCCAAAACAGCCCCATGGTTAAGTTCCAACCTACACCCAGTTGGCTGGATACCTGATTATATAGAGTTGCAAAAGCATTCTGAGTGTCTTCATTTTCAGAGTCTGCATACGTTAATGCAGATTCGTATATAGACCATAGGTTATCGATATCCTTCTCACCTCTGTTCTTCTCATAAGCAAAGAACCATGACTTCTGGTTATTGAGGATAGGGATCGCTTCAAAGGATTCTGGAATAGGTTCATCTACGGACAAAAACTGGGCTAGGGCGCTAGCAAGAGCTTTACGGTTTTGCTCTGTTACTCCACGGTTGAAAATACCCATTACTGTAAATGGGCAAATATCATCGAGGTCTTTACCGATAATGTAAGAGAGCTGGTATTCGTTAGCTAGCTCAATGATAAAAGCAGTGAGCGCTTTACGATCACTTTTGTGCGAGAGCAGTTTATCTGCAAACGATTCGTAAAAGTTAGCCCACTTGAATCGAACATCATTTTTAGGTGAGTCCCCAAATCGTTCTTTCCAGTATGGAGCATTGGCAAATTTGCCGTAATCCTGTTGAGCACCCTTAAACGTAAAATCGAGAAGCGCTTTATTCATCCAGCTCGTATTGTCGATGCGCCAGACAGTCGTTCGATTGGTGTAGAAGTACCACTGCTTTGGCTCATCAAACTTTTCTAACCAGTCAACCTGAACGGTTTGCCCATCGTTTAAATTATTAGTGATTGTGCCAATGGCTTTGACAGCCATGACAGAAACCATATGCCCACGGTTATCAAATGGAAGTTCGTATTTGCGCGTAAAAGCAGACTTAATGACGATTTTCTCGCCTTTTTGCATAGACCTAACTTGATCTAGGTATTTGTCACTATATCCATTCTTCCAAATACCTTGCTCAATAAAGTTATCTAGCTGATCATCATCGCCGTAAGTTGCACCTACGAACCAAGCGGTATCAATTTGACCTTGTATTAGCTTTTCGTTGTTTTTATTGTCTATCACGAGATCCTATCCTTGTTTCGTTTTTAGTGCAGAGTAAAGGGTACATTGCTTTATACTATGACCCTGTACAATGTAATTTAGTTATATTTCAAATTCTTGTAAGCTATCTTACTCATTCAAATACAACTCAGCCATACCATCCAGTTTACTTTTTACTTCCTTCCAGTGTGGCATGACGCTAGTTAACAAGCGCCAGAAACGCTCACTATGGTTGTGCTCTGCGATATGGCAAAGCTCATGTAGGATCACATAGTCAATACACTCTTTTGGTGCTTTGATTAAGTGAGGGTTGAGCATCAAGTTACCTTTTGCTGAACAGCTACCCCACTGCTTCGCCATGGGAAGAACACGAAAGCTGGGTATTCCCTCAACCCAAGTCGCTTGTGGAAGAAGTTCAGCAAGACGATCATGAAAAATACGCTCTGCACGAACTTGGTACCAGTTCTTTACCAAAGCTCGAACCATAGCAGTCTTGTCTTCATTAAAACGAGTTAAGGTTACCAAGAGCTTACCTCGATTCATTTTTACCGAAGGTAAAGCCTCAATGTCTTCCACAACTTTAAGTACATATCTGCGCCCTAAGTAAAACTGCATTTCACCGCTGACATAATGCTTGGGTTGAACATACTCCAAGTGAGTACGAAACTCCTTTAGTGCGTCATAGATCCACTTAGCACGCTTCATTACCGCATCATGAATATCTCCACGTTCGGTATCTTCTGGTGCGGTAATTGCCACTTCACAGTTAGGATGAACTTTGATGGTTATCTTTCGCTTTTGGCCTTCTGTGACGGGCTTACGAACGACTTCGTAGGTAACAGCCTCATCACCATAGATGAAGCTGTATTCCTCTTTATTGCCTTCATTAGAACTTACTGAAGTCATTAATGATGACCTGCCACACCCAGACGAGTGATTTGGATAATATCGGTAATAATCACCTTCGCAGTGTCCATGCCGACGGCTTTAAACAGCACAGGTAGCAGTTTACGGCGAATGTGGTTTTCAATCTCTTGTGGGTTAATTGAAAATTCAGCCACAGATGCCGTCACCACCTCATCGATTTGCATTGCATAATCGAAGCGTTCATCTTCACTTAGCGCATTGCTATCGGCTAGGTTTTTCAGGAATAACCCGTAGTAAGCTTGAACGTGACGTTTGATTTTTGGATCAAGTTCGGAGAAACGGTCAATAGGCATACCTTCGACATTTCGCTCTTTTACTTGTTCTTCAAAATCAGCAAACAACAGGTATTGCTTTACTGGGGCATCAAACATTTCTTTCGCTTGTTCGATGGCTTGTTTTAGCAACTTAGAAAAATACTCCTGAGCATATGGGTCATCTGCGAGATCCTGATCAATCATCTTAGTGACACGACCAGTGATAGCATCTTTTTTGTTACGAGCTTCATCGTCGGTCATTTCTTCAGGTTTAACATCTTTACCCATGTTACCGACTAAGTAGACGCCTTGAGACTCTTGGATCTCTACACCGCCAATGTGCTTATCCAGCATGGTTCGGATATTTTCAGCATATTCATCGTAGTCAACGGTCTCTTCCGCATCTTCACGGACTTGGCGACGTAACTCAGACATCGATTTCAACGTCTTTTTGTACAGCTCACGCTTATCATCAAAACTCTTATCTTCAAAATATGTCGCTGATTGCAAAGCTACTTTCAGGCAGTTAGCAAACGTTGTGAGTGATGCATAAAAGTCCTCACGTTTTTTCAAATTGGTGTCGGTAAGCTGGCCATCAATCGTGTCAATCTTGGGTGCTAGTACTTGACGAAGCGCTTGACCATCTTGCTTGTTCTGTACACCTTCAAACGTTGCCCACAGGTCACTATAGAAACCTGGTAGCTTCTTATATTCAGTGTCCATGCGGCTATAGAGACCTTTCAGGTCATCAATATCAAATCCGCCTTTGATACGCTCTTCCAGCTCTTGATAGCTGGCAATCGACGCATCTAACTCTTTTAAGATGCCGCGATAATCAATCAAGTAACCAAATTGTTTTTTCTGATGGAGACGGTTTACACGAGCAATCGCCTGAATCAAGTTGTGTTGCTTCATCGGCTTATCGATGTAAAGCACGGTATTCTTGGGTTCATCAAAACCTGTCAGAAGCTTATCCACGACAATCATGATGTCAGGGCCATCATCTTTACCAAACTCATCGATGATGTGCTGGGTATAGGATTTTTCATCTTGACCAAAATCAGAATTAAGGACGTTTTCCTTCCACCAATTTTGCACTATGTCTTTGCTTTCACCATCGACAGTATCGTGGCCTTCACGAGTATCAGGCGCAGACATTGCGACAACGGAAGTCACTTTACCTATTTGGTCTAAAAGCTTCTTATATTGAATAGCAGAGGCTTTTGAGTCACAGGCAAGTTGACCTTTCAAACCTTGGTGTTTGAAGTTTTGGAAGTGATCGGAAATATCATGGGCGATGAGTTCCAATCGACCTTCGGTTTGATAGATTTGACCTTTCTGAGCAAACTTCTTCTTCAAGTCAGTTCGTTGTTTTTCAGACAGCTTATCGGTAATACGGTCAAACCACGCATCAATGGCTTTGTCATTAGTGCTGAGATCAGGAATACGTTCTTCATACAATAAAGGTGTTACCGTTTTATCTTCTACAGCTTGTTGCATCGTATACGAGTGGATGATCTTACCGAACTTGTTCTCGGTTTTATCGTCTTGCAACAATGGTGTCCCCGTAAAGCCAATATAAGCGGCTTTCGGCAGGGCTTGTTGCATTCGAATGTTGTTCTCACCGTTTTGGCTACGGTGTCCTTCATCAACCAATACGATAATATCTGGGCTATTGTTATAGCACTCTGGGAGTTCGATAGCCGTACCAAACTTATTGATGATGGAGAAGATAATACGTTCGTTCCCTTTACCGATTTGATCTGCTAAACGGCGACCTGTCGTCGCCATTGCCGATTTCTTATCTTTATCCGATAACGCGCCACCTGAAGCAAAGGTACGGGCAAGTTGGTCTTCAAGATCTACACGGTCAGTCACTACAACGACACGGCACTTGGCTAACTCTTTAAGCCAAATAAGGGCTTTGGATAAGAAGACCATAGTGAACGACTTACCTGAGCCTGTTGTATGCCAGATCACGCCACCATTACGTGCGCCCTGCTCATCAAAAGAGGTAACACGTTCAATTAACGCTTTAATGCCGAAGACTTGCTGATAACGAGCGACAATTTTGCCAGCCTTTTTATCAAACAGTGTAAAAAGCTGAGTCATTTCCAATAGGCGGTCATGACGTAAGAGTGAGACTAATAAACGGTCTTGGTCGGTAACCACAAGATCGCCACCAGCAATCAGTGACAGGTACTCGTCACGCACTTTGGCAGAACGGTGATTGAAGATAAGGTTGAGTTTGTCTTGTGCTAATGGCGTGTTCTTTAAACGTGCAAAGGTTGCCTCAGTGATCTCTTCTTCTTTCCATTTCGCCCAGAATTTTTCAGGCGTTCCGCAGGTAGCGTATAGACCTTCGTGACCATTCACAGAGACCAATAGTTGGCTATAAGCGAACAGATGAGGGATCTCATCTACCTTTTGGTTACGGATGTTCTGCGAGATACCTTCCGATACAGTTGGTTTCCCTTCAGAAGAGGAATCAGGGCGTTTCGCTTCTATCACTACCCAAGGAAGGCCATTTACAAAACACACTACATCAGGGATACGCTTACCTGTCCCATAAGCATTTTCTACTTCTAGCTCTTCGGTGAAGTGGTACTTATTGTTTTTTGGTGCTTCCCAATCAATGATGTCGATGGTCGGGTTCGCTTTCTTACCGTCGATAAACTCGGTGACACTGATGCCATAAGTGAGGGCGTTGTACAGCTTCTCATTCGCGGCCTTTAAGCCTTCATTCATGGCTGGGTTCGCCAGCTCATGAATAACTTTATCGATGGCAGCTTCTGATAGCTTGTGCTGCTTGCCCATGAAGTTGTAGGTTTTGTGTTTAAGCACATCACGTAACACATCAGGAAGAATAACCACTGATTGGCTTCCACGTTTAACCGAACATTCATTAGGTGGGATAAAGGTGTAGCCTAAATTAGTTAGCAGAGTCAGTGCAGGGATTTTAGCACTCTGCTCTTCTCGGAAGTTAGGTACGTTATTGGAATTGTTCATTATGCGATCCATTGCCTTAATACATTAGCCACCACAGGCGCAAAAGGTTTCAGTTTGCCATTATCAGGGGTAAGGAGGTCATTGATAACGTCTGCAAGCAGTTCTGGGTCTTCTGCCAACTCTTCTTCATCCTCTGGAGCAATGGCATGCTCAGTCAATAAAGCGAGAGATAACTGCTTTCTCTTTTCGATTAGGCTTTTATTATTTTTTTCGGTATCACCAAGATTTAGAACCCTGATAGTTTCAATAGCACCAGGGCTTTTACCTGAAACACGACCACTGAGTTTAAAGACTAAGTCAGTCTCACATTCATCCATAAACGGGGTGAGTGGAAGAGCTTGAGATTTATGTGAATCACCGCATTGGTTCAATGTGTTACAGCTAGCAATGATATTGCTGAAATCCAAAGTTCGATTTTGATTGATGTCTTGTGCTTCTACATGTTCATTATGACAATCGCCATCACCAGATAAAGCCTGACAACAATGACCACATAAGAAGTGTTGTTCAGCGAGTGCTTCCGTGCGGATTGCTTGGCGAACACCTCCATCTTTAAGCTGTGGATATCGCTTATTCGGATTGGCTCGTTTCCAATCCGTCAATTGTTGCGGCTCATACCCTGCAAGTTTAGTTATCTTTCGCAATTCTTAGCTCCTTCTTACGAAGCAATAGTTTTGCTTTAGATAGTTCTAAGTTACCCGCTGGCAAGTCGGCTTGTAAGTCCGCTAGTAGTTGTTTTGCCGTCTTGATATTTGAATCATGGATAGCATCAAGCAAATCCCCGATTTTCGTATTCACTTCAGCATTTCGAATATCGGTATCCATAATATCGAGAAGAACAGAGTTAGCATCTTGACCATATAATTCAGGTAATGGAGTTGCCTTTTCTGAGTGATTTAACAAGTTGACATGAATGCCTTTGCTATCACTGATAACCAAAGGTGAATGCGTAGTAACAATAAATTGAATATTTGGAAATGCGTCTCTCAAACTACCAAGAATCGATCTTTGCCACTGTGGGTGAAGGTGCATATCAACTTCATCTATCAGCACGATACCGTGAGTATCAACTACGGCTTTAGTATCAAGTTTAGGGTTTAAGTTCACAGCTCTGTAAGCAATATCAGCAACCATTCCAATCATATTGCGCACGCCATCACTTAGGTGAGAAACGGGAATATCCCCTTGCTCTCTATGTGTTGCTACAATTTCTTCAGCATTTGCACTGTATCGAATATTGCTCCAACCGCTGTTAGCTAGGCAAATATTAATAGCCTGTCTCACTCCATCTAATAAGCGTCCTCGAACAGTGGAACCTTTTACAATTGCACCTTCTAACCCAGATTCTTCAATGATGCGCATCTTACGTTCATGATCAGCTATCGTTTCTTTTTTCAGCCAAGAACTAAACTTGTCATACTTCGATGCAGGATCTAAACAGTCTGTATAGACATCTAATCGGCTAGGGCCAAGCTTCGAAAAATTCAGGTTCATCTTATTTGAAGGCCAAAGTCGAGATGTACCGTAATAGCTAAATAATGGCAAAGTGACTGGTTCATTACTTCTGACAAGAGATTGTAAGTTGTGAGCACACTTTTTAGGTTCAGAAGGGTTACTTGTCCCACCTTTTAACGTATTCCTAACTCTTGACCATGACTCAGGAAAATCATGCCATTCGCTAGGGTAAGTATCGATAGTGACCGAGGTCGGCAATTGATATTCCATGTTGAATCCATCATCTTCGGTTTCACCTAAAAGATGCTTAGCCTTATGAATATCAGCGTCTGAGATATTCTTGTTACTGGCGGTTCCAAACCCGCCAATGAATTGAGCGTACGCCAACATAACCGCATCAAGCAGAGACGATTTACCAAACCCATTTAAGCCAACCAATACATTAATGCCAGGCTGAAAATCGCACTCAAAACGTTTGAAGCCACGGAAGTTTTCTAAAGTTAATGTTTTTAATTTCATGTCATTATGAACCCGTTAAATTTATCCCTTGCCCGAAACCGAAGTAGTTAACCCCCTCTCATGGAGAGGGGATACTCTATTAAGCGGCTTCAACCTCATCGATTTTTACTCGGCGCTTGCCTGTCAGCAACTGCTGCATCAATGCCTTTATCTCTTGCTTGAAGTGAGCAAGCTTGGCTTCAAGCACTTTGATTTCTTTCTCTGTAGTAGAAAGAACAGAAATAATTTTATTCTGTTCATCTAGAGTCGGTAAAATGAAAGGGAAGCGACACAAAGCATCAAACCCGACAGATTCTCTTACAGAGCCTTGAGTACTATTTTTTACCCTTTGTTTAGCTTCATTTGATTGCATCCAAAAGCTCAGATACTCCTTTTGAAGCTTGGTATTATCAGCACTAAAGACAACATACATAGGACTAAGAACGCCTTCACTAAATTGCTTTAAACATGCAAATGATCCAACGTTTAAACGAGAAGGGTTATAGCCAAATTGCCCCTGTTTTACTACCTTATAATTGCTGATATTGTCACTTGCTACTCGTTTCGAAAATTGCTCTTCAGGCAAAACGAAGCCGCTGTGATTGGTAACACTAAGTACACGAGTTACCCTGTTATCCTTGTTACGAGACTTCTCTTCAATCAACAAAGGTTTGAGATGGGTAATTTCCCACGCCCCCTCAAACGCTTTGCCTGTTGCAGGATTAACCAAACGCTTTTTACCCGTCAAAATCTGCTGCATCAGGGCTTTTTTCTGCTGCTTGCTAGTTTCGATCAGCTTTTCAGTGGTAGTAATCGCTTTGTCCCATGTTGAAAGAACCTTTGCGATTTTGCGTTGTTCTGAAACTGGAGGAAATGAAACTTTGATTCGATGCACATTATTACGGTTTAACGTTGGCACTGAAGAAGCCTCATCAAGTCTTTCTAACTTCAAGGATCTTAGAAAATAGGCCACGAACTCTAAATGATTGTCTTTGAAATCTTTGATCCACAGGGTTGTATCATGGGGCCAAAAATCTTCTTGTACCAAGAACACTTTACCTACACTGCCTTTTCGACCCGTTACGATCCCTGGCCCTTTGACCTTAATTTCATTATGAAAGTATGCTAATCCTGAAGATGAGTAAACGGGAACAGCCCCTTCTACTCTATTCTTACTCGTCAGGTCATAACCACGTTGAAGAACAAAAAAATCGTCAACTCTTCCAAAGTCCCAACCGTTAGGCACCATAACCCAACTCCTCTAGGTAACTTGCCATTTCAATTTCGAGGTCAGAAAGTTCATCTTGTAGTGCCAATCGCTCGGTACGAACTGCAACCAAATCGATCTCTTCTTCTTCCTCAAAGGTATCAACGTAACGAGGGATGTTGAGGTTGTAGTCGTTCTCGGCAATTTCTTCTCGCGAAGCTAGGTAAGAGTATTTGTCCGTGGTTTCACGCGCCTTATAAGTATCAACAATTTTTTGAATGTTCTCAGACGTGAGCTGGTTCTGGTTCTTACCAGACTTGAACTCGCGAGAAGCATCAATAAACAGTACTTTGTTATCGTCTTTTTGCTTTTTGAACAGAAGAATTGCAGCAGGAATAGTGGTACCGAAAAACAGCTTTTCAGGTAGGCCAATTACGGTATCTAGCAGGTTTTCATCAATTAGTTGCTTACGAATTTTTCCTTCAGATGAAGCGCGGAACAATACGCCGTGAGGCACAACCACACCCATGCGGCCTGCTTTCGGTTTCAAAGTTTCTATCATGTGTGAGATAAATGCGTAGTCACCTTTGGTCTTAGGTGGGATACCACGGCGGAAGCGACCAAAGTGGTCATTACCTGCATCTTCATGCCCCCACTTATCGAGCGAAAACGGAGGGTTGGCTGTTACTACATCAAAATGCAATAGACCACCTTCTTTGTCTTGCAGCTTAGGATTACGAATGGTGTCGCCCCACTCGATGCGATGGTTATCTTCACCATGTAGGAACATGTTCATCTTCGCTAACGACCAAGTAGAGCCAATCGCTTCTTGACCAAACAGAGCGTACTGCTTAGAGCCTGCAAAGTTGTTCTGTACTTGCTTGCCACACTTCATCAATAGTGAGCCTGAACCACAAGCTGGGTCACAAATGCTATCGCCTTGTTGCGGCTCTAGGATGATAGATAAAAGGTCTGAAACCTCTGGTGGTGTATAGAACTCGCCCGCCGATTTACCGCTACCAGCAGCGAAGTGTTTGATGAGGTACTCGTAGGCGTTACCAATCACGTCCAGTGAACCAACGCGGCTTGGGCGAAGGTTTAGCGTATCTTTACCAAAGTCTTCCAACAGATGGCGAAGGATGTCATTCTTCTGCTTTTCATCTCCTAGCTTGTCGGTGTTAAAGCTGATGTCTTGGAAGACATTCTTGAGCTTAGTGCCGTTGGCTTCTTCAATCGCATGTAAAGCTTGGTCGATACGAGAACCATTACCAGGTTCATGACGAGCTTCATACAGATCCCAAAATGTTGAACCTACAGGGATTTTGAAAGATTGGCTTTCCATCATTTCTGAGATCAGTTCAGGGATGTCACCGTACTCTTTTTTCAGTTCATCGACTTTGTCTTGGTGAACATCAGAGATGTATTTTAGGAACAAGGTAGTAAGGATGAAGTCTTTATAGATAGACGGATCAACCGTACCTCGGAAGGTGTCACACGCTCCCCATACCGCTTTGTTGATGTCATCTTGATTGATTTTAGTGTGTGGCATGATTTCCTAGCCCTTAAATTGTTCAGAATTCTGGATTAAGTCAGTAGCTATAGCATTAAGCTGCTGCTGACGATTCTTTATAAGTTCATGAAGTAAGGCATTTTCTTTAATGCTTGCTGCATAGAGCTTCGCAATAGTGTTCTGTTTTTCTATCTCTGGTATCGCTAGCTCAACATCGGCCAATACTGGCTTTCTGATATTTGTTTGTGTGCTGCCTTCAGCACTCTTTCTAAAGTACTGCTGAACAGGCTTTTGATTGAGCTGCCACGCCAAAAACATTGGGTTTATCTTATCTAGTTGCGATGACTTGATGCGGATCTGAAACAGGCTAGGAGAGCTAATTACGTCCTCTATTTGTTCAGGAACGTAAGCTGCATAGGTTCTCATCCCCTTGGCAATGAACAGGACATCGCCTTGTTCAAGCCACATAGGCTGCTTCTTACCTGTTAATTCCGTTCTCACCAACTCGGTGCTTTGCAACTCACCTAGGTCACTGATGTCTTTTGCTTGCACTACTTGGACGGAAGCATTTGGGTCATGTTTGATTGACCCGCGAAATGGGTAGCCAGCATGAATATCCGCTACCTCTGATAGTCGTAGTCTCATTCCAACACCTCAAATTTTAACTTGCACCCATTGTGGTTACTTTAAGCAAATACGTCAAGAAAAAATGCAGGAATAAAAAACTGCAAATTTTAAGTTGACTTAATTTCAAACCGATCATAAGATTATTTGCAGTAAATGAATGGAGCAAAAATCATGAACGGACAAAAAGCGGTACAAAATGGTAAAGCATTTGAGTCAAAGATCTTTGCAGTACTTAAGCAGATCCCTGGCGTAAATGTGATTAAAGATATTCCTTATCCATCTATCTACAGTGCTTATTCAACCAAGCACAAAACCAAGATGGAGTTCAGAGCGGAGAACATATCTCTGACATTTGAAACCTTGGATTTCAAAGGTAACAAGATCACCAAAACTCGCTTGTTCAACACATTGAACATTGAGTGTAAGTATCAGGAAGACTCGGGGACGACAGATGAAAAGTACCCACTGGTCTATGAGAACGCACTGATCAGTGATGCTGAAGCCACTCTATTTGTTTACGAAGATCCGTTAAAGAACATTAAACGTGGTGCGTTGGAGTTTATGTACGACAAGGCACTGAACTCAGGTGAGCGATTAATAGTGATGGATTTTGATAGCTTCCTTGCGAATGTGAATAAGCAATATGCATTGGAGCTTGTTGCGGCAAGGTTTGAGCAAGGTTCTGAGCTATTTCAAGCTAATCACCCAGGGCTGAAAATGCTGGATTCATACTCTCGAAAGCGCTTCAACCAAGCGATGAGAAAGAATGAACAGTGTGGAGAGTTCTTTGACGAGTACCTAGATTGCCAACGTGATTTCCACAATTTTATCGCAAGGCATGGGGTGCAAAGCCGTGATTACCTGCCGTATTTAAACAATTTAAGAACCTTACGAGCAGGGATCACTGAATGTTTACCAAACTTAAATTAAGGAGATTTAATCTATGACTGTAACTGAGAAACTATTGGCAGCTCTACTAGAGCGTGGTGTCTTTGACAATGAAGAGCAAAAGGTGGGGGGCATTGCACAGTTAGCTATTGATACGAGCTTTGATAGTCTTAGTCATGCTCAGAAGTATGTTCTATCACCATGGCTGTCGCAACATTGTACAGGCTCTACTGACCCTGGCGGCTACCACAATGATTGTAGTGCTGAGTTAGATGGTGATGACTTACTAGAGGCTATTGAGCTAGCTGATGATGTCGAGTGCTTACAATGTGATAGTTGCCGAAACGAGGATTCAAATTACGCACATCAATACGAAAAACTAATGGCTGAGTAGCCTACGCTGTGCCGTTGGCATAAGCCGTCATTTTTCGATGGCTTGCCTTCGGCAAAAGAAGGCGATAATTGCTGTTATGAACTGTTTATGTTGATAGTAAAGAGCGTCATCAATAATTGATTTGATATTTAGCTTAAATGGACATTGAGCCTTGTTAGATTATCAATGGTGGCTAGATGGGATTTGCTAACAGAAAATCAAAAACCAGATCTGGTTTTCATTAAGTGCATCCACATAAATCAATATGAGTGCCAGTAGTAAACAGTTGCATTTTCATTTTCATTTTCATTTTAACCCTAAGTTTTAGCCCAGATATAGACAGGAAAACTGAGAAATAAGCTGACTCTGACATTTTTCCTAAACGAACCCGTTAATCTGACGTTTTTCCTAAACGAGCCCGTTAATCTGACGTTTTTCCCAAACGAGCCCGTTAATCTGACGTTTTTCCCAAACGAGCCCGTTAATCTGACGTTTTTCCCAAACGAGCCCGTTAATCTGACGTTTTTCCCAAACGAGCCCGTTAATCTGACGTTTTTCCAAATGAGCAATTGCTTTGATGCACTTCAACGAAAGCTAAATTCATCCAAAATTGGCAAAGACGTAACCACAAGGCTTGTGCTATTACGTTTCAAGGCAAGGGCGAGTGAAAAACGCAGATATAACTTTAAGCAGTGCCGCTTTTTGCTTTCAAGCAAAATGGCCTATCTATACAGAAATAGTCATCACGTTGACTAGCCTATTACAATCCCCCTCTGGCAGGATAATTGTTACTTTTGACTAAAAAACAGTCTAATTCTTAATTTTATACGTTAGTTTTAAGAATTCTTAAAGCCATTAAGAATGGATAAGAAACTTGAAAGTCACTCTTCAATCAAAGCTCGTATTTTTATTAATTTAAGAACTATTGGACGCCAGTTCAACTCCCCAAAAAAGAACTGAACCACTAACTGATTCCCAACAAAAAGAATCACCACTCACCTAAAATAGGTATTGAAATAGGTACTAACATGGTACAAGATATGGGTACTAAAAGCTGATTTACAAACCAAAACCACACACTTTAACCTGTTGATTTTGATGAGAAAAGCAGGGCGACGGGTTCACTTCCCGCCAGCTCCACCAAACGTTTGGAAAGGGCCAACTCGAAAGAGTTGGCCCTTTTTTTGCCTAAACATTAGGTACTTAAAATCACAAATCGACCCAAACCATTGATATTAAAAAAATATAGAATTAATAAAAAACCACACACTCCAACGTAGAAGTATGTGGTCATTTAAAATAGTTCTATTGCAAACCTAAACGAGATCGATTTAGAGGTTAATCCATATCACCCAACAAGTAATCTTCATCGCTGCTCACTACTGCGCCGTGCTTTAAGAAGTTCTTACCTAGGATCATGCTGTATTCAAAGCGAGAGCGATCTTGAAGGTTTACCCTTACCTCTTTCTCTAAGTCACCTAACTTAACCTTCATTTCGACGACAGGGCGAATGTTCACCTTCTCGCCTTTCTTGGCTTTAATGCGCATGACATCAATCACTGGCTTGGTGAACTCTTGCTTATCGCCTTGGTTGTTTTGATAGGTAAAACTCACCATGTCTTGGCCATCTTTCTTAAATCGCTTGATATTGACTGCATTCATTGAGCTGACATCCGCGCCAGTGTCTAGCTTGGCAGGGAATTTCATACCGTTCACTTCAACAACTTCTATATGCCCTACTTTAAACAAAGGCTCCGATTTCAAAAGATAGTCAGAACGAGTATTCACATATACCCCATCTTTCGCCATCTTCTTACCTAAGACGAAGTAAGCCTCTTTTTCATTAGTGTTCAACACGTCGATAGCAAACTCTTGTTGGCGAACTTTACCAGCGCCTAAAAACTCACCACTAACAACTGGGCGAACATCATCACCGACTCGAAGCTTTTTAATTACTTTCTTAATGACTTTCTGTTGTTCACCATTCGCATCAATAAGGAAAAATTCAACGGACGTATCTTTGCCCTTTCCTGTCATTTCAAAACTATCAACCTTTAGCAAAGGCGTGTTTACGGTGAATGAGGCAACTGCCTTCATAGGGAAACCATCTAAGGTGATACCTTCCTCCGGTGAGATAATCAACGGCTCACTCTTTTTCGCAACCTCGCTGAAACTCTCAGAACCTTTAGAGAGAATATTTTCAGCGTTGGTATCAATCATGAAAAATTCGCTAGCGGTGCTCGTTCCAAATCTCAACTGTGACTCACTGCTAGAACGGTCACGTAAGTAAACTAGAACATCTCGTGTTGTGTTTTCATCGAGTTGGACGGGCACATACACTAAAGGTCTCTTCTTACCGCCCACACTCAACATACGAACTAATGGCAGCGTCATTTCTTTTTGCTTGCCGTCGTTGTCGACCATATCAAACGTGACTTCGCTGTTTTTCTTGTCTACATCGATATTTTTTGAATGCAAAATGCTGTAACGATTCTTTAAAGAGAAGGTCGCATTCATCGCCATTCCCGAAATAGACACTACCTCTTTTCGACCTACTACTGTCGCGTTTTCCTGCTCTTGCAAGTAGTCATAGCCCGCAAACACTAAAGCGTTTTCAGCAAGAAAAGTTTTGCCAATCAGCACTGGTGCTGAAAAATGACTTCTGTCGGTAAGGTTAACGTCTGTTTTCAATTCTTGATCCGCAATGGTGAGTGACATTTTTACGGTAGGACGAAGTAAAGGCGTGCTGCTGGTGCGGCTACGTATCATGCTGACACGCTCTAAAGGCGCTTCGATTAATACCATATCTCCCGTGCGCGGGTTTTGAACTTTAAAAGACACCACAGCTTCATATTTCGCAAAGGTACTGCCATTCCAATCATCGTAATCAACATCGGAATTGTTCAACAGGTCTTCGGTTAATGCCGCCATCAGCTCTTTGTCTTTAAGATTCTTGTAATCGGCATTCGTGCTCTTCACATGAATGTCTTCAGCATGCATAGAAGTGGTTTCTGCACCGGTATCAATTTTACCAATGAAAGGAACGTCTTTAAGCCCTTGAACACTAGAGAGGTACACATTCTCAGTTCGGCCTAATACCGCCTTACCATCGAGTTCGTAAGTAGGATTTTGAGTGGTATTTGAAGAGTCTGTAGCCAAAGTATATTGTGAAAAAAGTAGAGTGCTTAAAAGAGTTAAAGCCAAAGGTATCTTTTTCATTAGTTGGTCCGTTGTGATCAGTTCACTAATAATACTGGCGATTCGACAAATAGTTCCCCCACCAGCCATGGTTCTCACATAACGTTAACGCTATGAGTTTTTCGATGACAAACCGATGACTTTGCGCTGTATTCGATTATTGATGATTGACGAATGGATACCCAATAACCTTTTCAATACTCGGTGTTCTATTGAAGAAATGAATACAAAAAAGGCCAACGACTAGCGCTGACCTTAGCGATTCAAAACACACCTGAAGCGAGTTTAACTTGCTAAAACACAAACGGTTCTAGATAAACATAGCACTAAAAAGTCCCGACTGTTTTCTTTGCACAGATAGCTCGAGCTTTTTCTGCGTTCTCACCTTTATTTTTTGAATCACTGTGGTTCTTATTAAAACATTGTCGATAAAATTCGACGTAGCGATCAAATAGCACTTTAGCTTCAGGTAGCGGTTTAGAAAGCAGTTGGTTAACGAATTTTTTTGAGCCAACCTCAAAATGCTGAGTATCGATTGGGCTGTTCCAATCCCCTCCCCAGATCATGAATCCGTGATAGGCAAACAGCTCAACCACATCTTCTGCCATGCCTCGGCGTTCAATTTCGTCACGAGCACGAAAGCGAGTACGGTTCACATAGCGGGTTGCCGATTGTGATGGCTTTACCGTGATTTGTCCGTGGCTATCGAACTCTAAGAAAGGATTTTGAACTGGGTTGATGTCTATCGCCACACCATAGGCATGCTTCGACCAACCCCCTCCGCCAGTAATAGGACGAGCGTTAAACGCACTGCTGTTGTTCGCGTCCATTGAGGCGTTATCGTCACCTCTGAATTCACGCATTAAGCGAGCAGAATGAAGAGGGAAATTGCGCTGTTTGAGCTCTGAAAAGATTTGTTCAACAGCAGGCGCAATAACATCAAGCACGATCATATTACCCTGTTGCATTTCCCCTTTGAAATTAATGAAATCGAAATCCACTTTGGATAGTCGCTCACAACCAACAGGCGCACCACTACTCAAGACGTTGTTCTTTTCCATCATGTCGCATTGCCATTGAGATATAGGGGCAACTTGGGCGTTACTCACAGCACTGAGCACAGTGGCCAGCCAGCCGACAATAAAACGTTTCATATCAAAGACTCAAAAATAGTAAGAGTGAAAAGTAGCAGAAGTTGGAAAGTAACATATTAAGCCAAGTTGAGCGCACGCTTTGTTAGCGCGTTTTGTTCCAATAAACAATCTCTCGAACTCGTCCGTTCTGGTCGACATCCGCCTCTCCACCAACATCTGAAGGCTCAGGTAAGGTCGATAATTGCGGAGCGTAATAGGCAACCAACATAAGTACGAACGCATCGTAAATATCGTCTATCGCGACGTCTTTACGCTTGGTATTTGAAATGGCCAACGACAAGCCGTCACACCATTGAGGGGCGAGTTGCTGAATAATAGAAAGCCGTTCCTCTTTGCCTTCTTGTGTTCGTTTGGAAAACGTCAGCGGTTCGTCTTTCAATGCTGCGAACACCACTTCAGGGTGAGACTCTCTGATCAATAAGTTTGGGTGATCATCGATAAGTTTATCCAACTCTCGGATTTTAGGAACAATCCCCCAAGTCTGTTTCGAGAACTTCTTGCTAAGCTGTTCCACATTCACATTACACGCTGCAATATAATCAGTTTGGTAAACCGCCTCACGACACGGTACCGGAAACACTGAAGAACCGCGCTTGCTGGTTAGAAAACGCCTTGCCGCTTTATCGCATAACCTATCCGGAGTCTGTGAATCACTAAAGCCGATAGGCATATCAATTAACGTCGTTGCTTCCGTAAGATCATCAACCAACTCATCGAGCGTGTTTACCACTTTATACGCTGGCACCGCGTTATCAGAGACAATCCAAGCGATCCAACCCGCCTTGCAGCCATCAATTCCGATGTATTTCATTATGTTCTCAAATTACGTGCTCATGTTATTTACGTACTGTCTCTAACTATCGGCTTTGAATCAACTTAACTCCGGTGTATATGCCCACAATAATACTCAACACAGAAAAAACACCCGCCAACGACAGCACAGGCATCGCCACTAACAGCTGAGTATCGTTCCCGCCACCAGCCATTACTGCTCCAAATCCCATAAGTACACCAGCAACCAAATGTTTGCCCAATCGACGTATAGAGCTCAACCTCAAAGAAAAAGACCCAGTAAATAACGCGGCGCTGACCATGCCAACCAATAGCATGGCCATTAATATAAAACGCTCGCTGCTTGGCCAATCTTCAACTTTTCCATGCCAGAGTGAAGTACCCATTGATTTCAATAACCCACTTGGCGTCCAATGCGGTTCATACAAGAAAACAAAGCCCGCCATTAACCCAATCCCTAACATTGAGAACCATAACTTGCGATTTATCGCATTCATGAAGTAGCAACTCACCACAATAATGAACGAAATGATCCCAAGGAATGCATATCGGGAAAAATCAGATAATACCAACCGAGATCCTTTTAACTCCGTCGGCAACACCGGAACAAACAACAACCATGCGATGAACCACCCTAATATGGTCGCCAACATAACCACTTCACCACGAGCTAAGCGGCTCACCGTAGAGACGCCACAACCACTATTAATTGCCGCTCCAATACCAAATAGAAAACCACCAAACAGGGAAAACAGACTCGGCCAAAACGCAGAAGATAACGATCGCCCTTCCACTGCCGATCCTAATGCCATAAACACCCAAGCCAATGAGCCACTAAACACAATCGCGACAATCAACATTGGTGATCCGTTTGTCGCCTCTTTAACTCCCCGAACCATACAAAGGCCGGTAGTTTGGGCGAGATATCCCACCAGAAAAATGCAGAGCAAAGCGAGAGTAAACAGCATATACAGCCTCCGAATTGCGTTGATTTTATTATTGTCGTTGGTTAAATATAGTCAGAAGCCCCAATAACAGCGTGCAAGGACAAGCCTGAACAGGGATAATTGTTTTGATAACCAAACAAACCCAAGCACCCAGCCGATAAAAGACTAATGACCACATACTCACACATAGACATCCCATTCAACCTGCGCCACACCTGTTGGTTTTGTGGTGAACCTTCCAATGATGTTGTTGAATTCCCTAAGACTGCACAAGCTATTGCCAAGATAGACTATTCACCGATTGCACTGCCAGCTTGTAAAGAGTGCGCGAGTGTTAGGTATGCAAAAGATCTGACTTCGATTTGGGCTGTGCGCGATCAGATAAAACACGCACTCATCGATAAGTACGCAAAGCACTTAGGGATTGGGGAAAATTGGACGGAACAAGAGCTTATTGATTCAGATTTCTCTGGCTCGACGCTTGGCGGGTTTGGGCGCAGTGCTTGGAATATGTATCAAATCGCCAAACAGCGAATCGACTATAAAGGTTGGCCTTTGTCGGTTGATGACATTGTAATCGAGGCCTACGACGAAACCAGTGGCTTTGAACTCGACGGTACTCGTTATGCTTCAATCAATTCGTGTATCGATTATTTCACCAAGGCTGCGGGCGTAGACAAAGAGTTGCTATCGCAACTTGTCGACATCGTTTCAACAGACCGTTTTAGCTACGCACTGCGAATCGCCAAGCTGAACAAGAATGTCTCTAATACCAAACGCTCAGAGATCATCGAAGAGGTGTTACAGCAAGAGTCTGAACAAGAAGAGATACAGCTTGAGCAAGCCAATTCACTGTTCAATCCAAATGTCGAAGAGGTCAGTATTTCAGGTTCAATAGCGCCTGTATTTGCCATTCAATGGGCAATGATGAATAACGTTAAAGATTTAGCTCACCTTTGTTCACTCGAAGATGATTATTTTGACTATTTCGAACATCTTGGTGGCCCTGCAGCTTTCATGTCCTATAACGGCCTACAACTCTATTTAGAGTCGCGTCAAAATCCTGAATGGTTAGAAAAGTCGGATCCAAATAAACAGTATTGGTGAACATACCTACCTACTGGTGAACACGTGTAAGCTCGATAATCGTGTCAAACACCCATTGTTAGTCCTTGTTTTATATAAAGATCTAAAAAAAGAACCCTAGAACAGTTAATTGTTGCAATTCGGTTAAATAGAGTGAAAACTTCAAGCATCTAAAACTATTTAATCACTGCAATCTTGCGGTGAGTAAGGAGTGAATTGTGCTTGCTGTTCTTCGTATTATTTTGGCTACGGTGTTTATTATTTTCACCACTCTATGTGCTTTTGTTTACTGCTTGTTTAGCCCCAAGAACCCTAAGCATGTGTACGTTTTCTGCCGTTGGTTCAATCAACTCCAAAAGATCGTCGGTGTAAAACTGGTGCAGCGCGGCCTAGACAATGCGCCGACATCAGAAAAAAGCGTCTACATCTCTAACCACCAAAGCATATTAGACTTTGTGACCGACCCAGGAATGCTAAGGCCTCGCACCGTTTCTTTAGGCAAGCGTGATTTGTTGTATGTGCCTTTCTTTGGTCTGCTGTATTGGATCACCGGTAACATCATGATTAACCGCGAAGATAAATCCAAAGCACGCGATACCATCAAGCAAGTGGCGGAAGCCATTCATCAGCGAGATCTGTCTGTTTGGGTTTACCCTGAAGGAACGCGCAGTAAAGGGCGTGGATTACTGCCATTCAAAACGGGCGCTTTCCGAATGGCCATTGAAGCCGGTGTACCTATCACCCCTATGTGCACCAGCACCACGCACAATAAGATTGACCTCAACCGAGTTAATAATGGCATTGTGATCACCGAGATGCTTGAGCCTATAGATGTATCCGGATACAAGCTCAGCGACGCAAGAGAGTTAGCGAATCGCTGTCATGTGCTCATGGCAGAAAAAATAGCAGAGCTTGATGCCGAAGTGGCTCGTTTAGAGGCTCAACAAAACCCAGAGCTGGATTCAGACCGTTCTTCTACGCGTTAATAAGGTAGTCACAGAGGGAACAGGAGCTAACTCGCAACGAATACACTGAGTCATCGCTCAGTTACTTAAAAAGACACTCAACGATCGCAACTCTCATTGTTCTTGTTTTACATGCCGGCGCTTATCCGCAAAATAAAAACAGGTGTTAATGGCTTTATAGAGCAATGGGAGTAAACGATGGAAGTGATTCACCATGGCGGCAAACATACTGTCACCGGATCTTGTCACGAATTAAGAGATTCAGGCCAAGCGGTACTCATCGATTGTGGCCTTTTTCAAGGTTTAGATCTTCAAGGTAAAAAGCTTCAAGGGGAAGACGCACGCCCTCTTGATATTGAATTTGAAACGTCCCACCTTAACGCTCTGCTGCTGACTCATACTCACATTGATCATATTGGTCGATTACCTTGGTTACTCGCCAGTGGCTTTAACCAACCGATTTATTGCACTCAGGCGACGGCTGAACTCGCTCCTTTAATGATTGAAGACGGCTTAAAACTGCAAGGGCTCAGCCATAAACAATCCAAACTCATCCTTAAAAAAATTCATTCGTTGATTGCTCCCAAGCCTTATGGAGAGTGGTTTCCAATTGTCTCTAAACAGCAAAACGACGGAAGGGATCATCATAGGCCAAATACTCTGTATGCTCGTTTTCAAACTGCTGGGCATATCTTAGGCTCCGCCTATATTGAGCTTAAGTTACCAAACCAAGAAGTGGTGGTCTTTTCAGGCGACTTGGGCCCAAGTAACACGCCACTGCTGCCGGATCCAAAACCACCACAACAAGCCGATTACCTATTTATTGAAGCCACTTATGGCACCAGCACGCACGACGATATTGCAACACGCTCTGAGCGTCTCAAAGCAATTATTGACCGTTCACTACTCAATGGTGGTGTCATCCTGATCCCGGCATTTAGTATCGGAAGAACACAAGAACTGTTGTTTGATATTGAAAACCTGATCTTTGAGCATCAACTCAGCGCCGATATTCCTATCATCCTCGATTCGCCTATGGCAGAGAAAGTAACGCGTTCATACCGACGCTTTAAAGAGTTATGGGGTCAAGAAGCTAAACAGCGCCTAGAGCTGAAACGTCACCCACTCGCTTTTGAGCAATGCATTACCGTTGATGGGCATAGAATGCACAAGAAAATCGTCAATCGTCTTAAGTCGACAGGTGAACCCGCAATTGTGGTCGCAGCTTCTGGAATGTGTCAGGGCGGCAGGATCATGAACTACTTATCGGCTTTGCTTCCAGATAAACGCACCGATTTGATTTTAGCGGGCTATCAAGCACACGGAACGCTCGGGCGCGAGTTGCAACAAGGTAAAACACAGGTTTTTATTGATAACAAAGACGTTGAGGTTAATGCTCAAATTCATGGCATGTCTGGCTACTCGGCTCATGCCGATAAAGAGGATCTCAACCGATTTATAGCAGGAATTTCCGTTCCACCAAAAGAGCTGCATTTGATACATGGCGAACCAAATACTCAGTCTGAGTTCGCTCAAGAACTAGAGGAGCGAGGGTTTGTGGTTGTTTGAAACACGTATCAAACTAGCCACTTTCACTCAGTAAACATGAAGGCCAGAATTCTCGAGCCTTCAAATGCACAGTTTCTTAGGCCTGCGAGATCACTCGATACAGGTGATATATTCCAATCAAATCCATCTCACCACTCATATATCAGCCGTTCATGCTAAGCGATTTTCACCTCTGTTTCTCTCGATTTTGTCTCTTCTGCATGGCTCAAATTTCCATTTTTGTATTAATCACTATTTATTCACTCTGCAAAACGCCAATAAATACACACAGTTGCATATAAAGTTAAATGGAACGATTATCGAATTAGAACTAAGCGTTAACAAACCCCCTCTGTAACTTGCTTTATGTCACAGTAATCCTAATGCGCAGTTAAATAATTTAACACTTGGGTTACAAGTGAAGTATTGTGTTGTTCGAAAAACAATCATAAGCAAAACTAACAGGGAAAATACTCATGCAGTCATTCGTTGATTTTTTGAATGGAATAATCTGGAGCCCAGTACTTATCTACCTATGTTTAGGTGCAGGTTTGTTCTACTCCATCATGACTCGATTTGTTCAAATCCGTCACTTCTTTGAAATGTGGCGCTTGCTACTATCAGGTAAAAGCTCTACAAAAGGCATCTCGTCTTTCCAAGCTCTTGCCGTTTCGCTATCTGGCCGTGTAGGTACAGGTAACATTGCCGGTGTTGCTGCCGCTATCGGTTTCGGTGGTCCGGGTGCAGTATTCTGGATGTGGGTTGTAGCCTTCTTTGGCGCCGCGACTGCTTACGCAGAATCTACGCTAGCGCAAATCTACAAAGAAGAAGACGAAGGCCAGTTCCGTGGTGGTCCGGCTTACTACATTGAAAAAGCGATGGGCCAGAAGTGGTACGCATGGATCTTCGCTATCTCAACTATTTTTGCATGTGGTATTTTGCTTCCAGGTGTTCAGTCAAACAGTATTGGTAATGCTGTAGAAGCTGCATTTGGTTCAGGCGACATGATTGAAACAGCTATCGGTACATTCAGTTTCGCTAAAATTTTCACTGGTACTGTTGTTGCTATCATCCTTGCTTTCATCATCTTTGGTGGTGTTAAACGTATTGCGAACTTCACACAAATTGTTGTTCCATTCATGGCATTGGCTTACATCATTATCGCGTTCGTTATCATCTTGCTAAACATCGGCCAAGTGCCAGCTGTTTTCGGAATGATTCTTGGCGATGCATTCACACCTATGGCGGGCTTTGGTGCTGCAATTGGTTGGGGTGTTAAGCGTGGTGTTTACTCAAACGAAGCGGGTCAAGGTACTGGTCCTCACGCGGCAGCAGCGGCAAATGTCGATCACCCAGCTCAGCAAGGTTTGGTACAAGCGTTCTCTATCTACATCGATACTCTTCTAGTATGTTCTGCTACAGCGTTCATGATCATCATCACTGGTGCTTACAACGTTCACGGCGGCGCTGAAGGCGTGTTCCTTGTTCAGAACCTAGCAGCAAACATTGGCGCGAATGGTCCTGTATTTACACAGCTTGCTATTGAAAGTGCGCTACCAGGCATTGGTAAGCCATTCATCGCATTTGCTCTGTTCTTCTTCGCATTTACAACGATTCTTGCTTACTACTACATCGCAGAAACGAATATTGCTTACCTACGTCGTACCATCAAGATCCCTGGCATGATGTTCGTACTTAAGCTTGTTCTTATCACTGCGGTTTTCTATGGCACAGTCAAAACAGCTAACCTTGCATGGGCAATGGGTGATGTTGGTGTTGGCTTGATGGCATGGTTAAACATCGTAGGTATTCTGATCATCTTCTTCATGTCGAAGCCAGCGCTTAAAGCACTTGCTGATTATGAAGAGCAACAGAAACAAGGCGTAACTGAGTACACATTTAATCCTGTAAAACTAGGTATCAAAGGTGCTACTTACTGGGAAGAGAAGTACAAGCGTAAAACAGGTAAGTCTCCTGAAGCAGAAGCTGCAGACACTAAACCTGTAGAGCAACCTTCAGCTTAAGCTTTCCTTAGCAAATAGATCGCTTTAACAAATAGCGCTATTAATAACGCATAAAAAAGGGGTTAGCCATTTCGGCTAACCCCTTTTGTTTTATTCATAACCAATAAACGGCTTATAACAAACTAACTGTTCCCGAGTTAGAGTATTAAGCAGCGATTTCTTGTGTTGCCATTTGAGGTGCTTTCTTCTCACCGATAGGCAGTACTGTACGGCCGTATTCGTTGTTGATTACTTGTGCCATTGCAAAGTAGATAGCTGAAGCGCCACAGAAAATACCTTCAAAACCAGCGATAGTGCCGATTAGTTCACTGCCAGTGAAATCACGAGCTGCAAGTAGGAAGAACAGGATCGTTAGTGAACCGAATACTACTTGCTTCGCTACTGGGTAACATAGAGAACCGATGAACATGAAGCCTGTGAAGATGCCCCATAGTAGTAGGTACCAACCCATGAATGCAGCAGGGCTTGCTGGAAGACCCATGTAAGGCATCACGATCAAACCAACTAGAGATAACCAAAATAGGCCGTATGAAGTAAATGCTGTCGTACCGAACGTGTCACCACGTTTGAAACACATAGTGCCCACGATAACTTGGCTCAAACCACCGTAAAAAATACCCATTGCAAGAATCATAGAATCGATTGGGAAAAAACCTGCGTTGTGGATATTAAGAAGAATAGTGGTCATACCGAAACCCATTAAGCCTAGTGGCGCTGGGTTAGCTAGTTTGGTGGACATTGCGAATTTACCTTATTAAAGTGGTTGATTAAAAAAAAACGATAAAAATTATCAGAAAATTTTAATCTATAAACCGTACAACTAGGTAATCCAGTTATCGCAAACTAAGATTGTACAAATGATCTTATGGAAAATTAGTTTCATAACAAGCCACATTGATTCATAGAAACTATCAATAAGCAGATTCCCTATCACACTATAAAAAAGATGCGAGTAACGAGATACGAGATGCGAAAAAGTCTTTAGATTTGAGTAAGCGCCCCCTTAATAGCAAACGTAGGCAACAGAGGGCGAGCTCTTCGCTACTCGCTACTCGTTTACTCGCATCCCGCATCTACTCACTCAGTCGTCATTCCAGAATCGAGGAACGAGATATCTGGAATCTGCCTTTCAATATATACACCAACAGTAAACGCGAGAGATTCCCTACTACGCTCATACCTCGCTATAGGGAATGACAGATAGAGTAAGGAATATGAGGTATAAAGTGACGAACGATAGGGAGCGAGCTTTTCGCTACTCGTTTACTCGCATCCCGTATCTAGTCTCTCATTTGTAATCTTAAATTACGCTTGTTGTGGTTTAGATTCAGACACTTGAGATTGAACTTCTGAAGAAGCGTTTTTACTTGCATCGCGCTTAGCTAACAGAGTCACAAGGATAAGCTGAGCAACAAGCGCACCTAGAACCACCCATGCACTTCCAGTAAAGCCTGCCACGACAAAACTAACCAAAGCGATAGAGCCGTTCATCAATGCATAAGGTAGCTGCGTCTTAAAGTGTTCAAACTGGTCACACCCTGCCCCTGTTGAAGAAAGAATCGTTGTTTCAGAGATCGGTGAGCAATGGTCACCAAACAAACCACCAGACAACACAGCGCCAATTGCGACGAGTAGCGGTGCATCAATCGCAATCGCGGTTGGAATAACCAATGGCATCATTATCGCGAAGGTTCCCCACGACGATCCCGTTGCGAATGAAATAATCGCCGACAACAAAAAAGCGACCGCTGGTACTAACCAGTATGGAAAGCCGCTCTGTGCTTGCTCGGCGATATAGGCCGCTGCACCTAGCTCTTTACCGACTGTGCTTAACGCCCATGCCAATACTAAGATGATCGCTACGGGCATCATGTTTCCCATGCCTTTTAAATACACTGCAACACCATCAGACAGCTTTCTTACACCGTAGTAAGCCATTAGCGAGATCAAGGTAATCGCCGCAAAGAAATAAGCCGATGATAAAGCCGCTCTGAACGATGAACCCGCGACCTTTTGAAACGGGAAGCCTTGTGGAACTAACATGGCACACAACACCACCAGCATCACTAACAATGGAGCCCAAACAAAAGATGCCTTTGCATTTTTATGCGAGAACGGATTCAGTGAGTCGCTATTCACGCCAGTATCGATTCCCGCTTGGCAATCACGCTCGGCTTTTGCCATTGGCCCAAAGTCTAAACCTTTAACGGACACTAACGGGACTATGAAAATCGCTAGGAATGCGTAGAACTGAAAAGGAATCGCACCGATGAAGGCATCCCAATCAGACATGTTGACATTCAACGCCGTGAGTTCTTTTTGAATCAGACTCATGATGTAAACGCCCCATCCAATGAAAGGGATAAGAATAGCAACGGGCGACGAGGTTGAGTCGATGATGAATGCTAGCTTCTGTCTTGAGAGTTTCAGTTTATCGAAAAGGGGACGAAAAACAGGGCCAACAATTAAAGGGGTGCCTAAGTCTGAGAAAAATATAACGATTCCACCAAACCATGCTGAGATTTGAGCTTGGCATTTGTTGCTTACCCATTGAGTAACACGCTTGGCAAACGCAACACCACCACCGGATTTTTCCATCAAAGCGACAAAGCCACCGATGAACACCAACAGCATGATCACACCTGCGTTATAGCTGTCGGTAAGTTGAGGGACTAAGTAACCTTTCACCATAGTACCAAACGTATCAAGCGGGTTAAGTTCGCTAAACATACCAGTGAGCATTGCCACACCACTCAGCACACCTGCAAATAGGCCTATCACTACATTCCTTGTCGCCAACGACAACACCAAAGTAATCACAATGGGGATGAGTGACGTGATATCTGTCTGTTCCATAGGTACACCTTAACCCTAAAATAAAAAGAATAAATATAAATTAAATTTGAATATAAATTCACAATCACCATTTGTACAGAACTTTATCCTCTAACTGGATAATTAGTCTTTAAATGCGCTTCAACATAGCCAAATAGACCAATAGCCCTGCTTAGATAGCCAAGTTCGAAACGAAAAAAAGCCGAAAGTAGAAACTTTCGGCTTTTGACTATTTATATCATTATGGTCGTACTACTGAACTCGTCGGTTAGACCGCTTTTCAGTATTCAGACGATCAATTACAGCTAATTTCATCCCAGAACCAATTCGACTGAACCGGGCTTTCCCATACACCCGGGCCGTTTTTAGCCACGAAACACTTGCCGTTATGCGTCACTTTATCACCGTTACTCACTTGGCTAACGCCCGCTTGCCATGTGATAAACACTGATGGATCAACGACGACAGGCGGCTCGGTAACAGGCGGTTCTGTGATTGGTGGGTCAACTGGTGTTGGGTCAACCGGAGCAGGATCGACAGGTGCAGGGTCAACTGGCGATGGATCTGTCACGGGTGGAGTTGGCTCTCCAGTAACCAATGTCCAAGGGCCACCATTGGCAGGGTCATCCCCTTGTGTCCACCATTTCGCTTCGTAGGTTGCACCGTTGTGAGTAACTTGGTCTCCAGCGTTGTAAACCTTGGTCGCACTCCAACCGTTACCACCAGGATCAGTACCAGGGTCTACCGGATCAAGCTTGTCGACCACTTTCACTTCAGGCCAGCTCGCATGAGATCCATAAAAATTGGTCACACACTTCTCGTAATCGCCAGCCACCAACGCAGAATAAGCGGTTTGGAAGCCCACAAGCTCACATTCAAATGAGTAGCCTTCTGGGCGGTCTGCGTAGTATTTCCAGTTTCCATCCCAGTTGGTGTACAACACATCGGTCGCGCCGTTGAGATTCAAGCTTCCGTAAGGCGTTTGCTGCCAACAAGTATTGGCTTCATCCGCTTCTACAGGAATTTCATAGTGCGCAGCTAACCCTTCCCAATAACGAATACGGTTAACAGGTTGGCCTTTGTCTTTATTTTGCTCACCACACTCGATACCGCCATTAATCACGTTGATCGTGGTACCAAATCCATAACCAATACCTGCATCCAATTCGCGTTGAGAGGGTGTCCAAGTGCGGTCAATCACGTGCAGCATTGCTGGTTTAGGTGCTTGAGGCGTAAGGAAGAACCAGATAGCAGAAGCCAAGTTCAACCAAGAATCCGCCACTAACCCCGGGTTATTCAATAGAACCGTCGCATCACCATCAAACATCACTTCCGAGAACGCGCCGTAGTTAAAGTGATAAGAAAGCTGTTTAGCACCACGCCCGAAGTAACCCTGCCCTGCGGCACAAGGCCAACGCGCATTTTGCCAATCGTTCTGGCCACATCCCGTAGTGTAACCTTCTTGACCTTCAGACCAACCCATCTCACGAACATGCACCAGCGCTTGCTGCCACTCTTCTAGCGCTAATGGGTTATCAGAGGTGTTGTCTATTGCGATGTGGCCGCCCGTCTCTTGTGAGAAATGAGCAAAGGCCGTAATGATGGATTTTTTACAGATAGCGTCGGAGTCACGGCCATCGGTGTACTCTCCACAGAAGGCTGGGAATTTACCAATCGCGCGTAAGAAGCGAGTGTATGTGTATTCTGGCGCAGCCATCTGAGTGAGGAAGTCCCATTCAGATTGAGGGAACACACGCTCAACCCGTTTTACGTTTTCAGGATTCGAGGCTAAACCCGGCTCAATCGCTTCAACAATACTGTTGGGACGAGTTTGTAATGCTTGTGACCAGATCGCATACATAGGATCGGATGTTTTCGCTTGTTCAGCAGCTTGTAATGCCGACTTTTCAACAAGGTAACCATTCGGGTTTTGCGGATCAGGTTGAATGTTCAAAGACGCGTAACTGTGAGCTGCTAAAGTGCAGCCAACTATTGTCGCCAAATATTTGATTTTTAACATGATGGATTCTCTTATCTGTCCTTAATAAGTCCATCAAAGAGTATGTGGCACACGGGGAATAGCCTAGCTGTTGCGGTATGAATTTATAAAAAGTGCGAGTGATAGTTTTATGTATAGTTACACGTAACAACGCGTCTCATACTTTCTTGAGCTGATATCTAGTTTCCAACTCATTTGGTTTCGAGGTATTGCTCATAAGCCTTTAATGCAATGAATCAATATAATGAATCGAAAAGAAAAAAGCCTCGAACTGAGTTCGAGGCTTAAGATCTTAATCAAAACTGGTTAAATCTCTAAGAGATTATTCCCACTCGATAGTTGCTGGTGGCTTACCAGAAATATCGTAAACAACACGTGAAATGCCGTTAACTTCGTTGATAATACGGTTAGATACCTTACCTAGGAAGTCGTATGGTAGGTGTGCCCAGTGAGCAGTCATGAAGTCGATAGTTTCTACAGCACGTAGAGATACAACCCAATCGTACTTACGGCCATCGCCCATTACGCCAACTGAACGTACTGGTAGGAATACCGTAAATGCTTGAGATACTTTGTGGTAAAGGTCAGCAGCATGAAGCTCTTCAATGAAGATAGCATCAGCACGACGCAGTAAATCACAGTACTCTTTCTTCACTTCGCCAAGTACACGAACACCTAGACCTGGACCCGGGAATGGGTGGCGGTAAAGCATGTTGTATGGAAGACCAAGCTCTAGGCCGATCTTACGTACTTCATCTTTAAACAGCTCACGTAGAGGCTCAACAAGGCCCATTTCCATATCATCAGGAAGGCCACCAACGTTGTGGTGAGATTTGATTACGTGTGCTTTGCCAGTCTTAGATGCTGCAGACTCGATTACGTCTGGGTAGATAGTACCCTGAGCAAGCCATTTAGCATTCTTCAGTTTCTTAGACTCTTCGTCGAAGATATCTACGAATACGTGACCGATAATCTTACGTTTCGCTTCTGGTTCAGCTTCACCTTCCAGAGCGTTAAGGAAACGTTCTTCAGCATCAACTTTAATGATGTTAAGGCCGAATTTGTCACCAAACATGTCCATAACCTGCTCGCCTTCGTTTAAACGAAGAAGACCGTTATCAACAAATACACATGTTAGTTTGTCGCCGATAGCGCGGTGAGCAAGCATCGCAACTACAGATGAATCAACACCACCAGAAAGACCAAGGATAACTTCGTCGTCACCTACTTGCTCTTTAATACGTGCAACTGCATCTTCAATGATAGACGCTGAAGTCCACAGACCTTCACAACCACACGCGTTAAGAACGAAGTTCTCAAGCATTTTTAGGCCGTTTTTAGTGTGCGTTACTTCTGGGTGGAATTGAACACCGTAGTATTTCTTATCTTCGTTTGCCATTGCTGCGTATGGGCAAGTGTCTGTCTCTGCGATTTTTGTAAAATCAGCAGGAATTTCAACCACTTTGTCACCGTGGCTCATCCAAACATCTTGAGTCGTCTCAAGGTCAGCGAAAAGTGCCGATTCACCTGTCACTTGTACCGCTGCGTAGCCGAATTCGCGCTCAGTAGACGTTGCTACTTTACCGCCAAGTTGCTCAGCCATCGTTTGCATGCCGTAGCAGATACCGAAGACAGGAACACCTGAATCAAATACGTACTGAGGTGCACGTGGAGAATTCTCTTCCGTTACACTTTCAGGGCCACCAGATAGGATGATACCGTCTGGATTGAATTCACGAATATCCGCTTCTTCTACGTCCCAGCTCCAAAGTTCACAGTAAACACCGATCTCACGAATACGACGAGCTACTAGCTGTGTGTATTGAGAACCGAAGTCCAGAATTAGAATACGTTGGTCATGAATATTTTTAGTCATTGTAAGCAGTCTTATTGGCTATGTGATAAAACGGAGGCGAGTTTACTCACCTCTGATTAACTCTTCAAGAAATAAAGCAAACGTTTTCGTTAGATATCTTTAACCACGTGTTTTGAGAAAATCGGACTTTTAACAAAACAGACGGTAGATAAAATAATGTGCCGACTAAATCAGCACATTATTCAAACGTTTGGACGTATTATTAACCTAAACGGTAGTTAGGTGCTTCTTTCGTGATTTGAACATCGTGTACGTGAGATTCTTTCATGCCCGCACCTGAGATACGAACAAACTCAGCTTTAGTACGCATATCTTCAACAGTTGCAGAACCCGTTAGGCCCATGCTTGAGCGTAGACCGCCCATCTGTTGGTGAACGATCTCTTTTAGACGACCTTTGTATGCGATACGACCTTCAATACCTTCTGGAACAAGCTTGTCTGCAGCGTTGTCAGATTGGAAGTAACGGTCAGAAGAACCTTGAGACATAGCGCCAAGAGAACCCATACCACGGTAAGACTTGTAAGAACGACCGTTGTAAAGGATAACTTCACCCGGTGCTTCTTCAGTACCCGCGAACATTGAACCAACCATCACACAAGATGCGCCAGCAACGATAGCTTTACAGATATCGCCAGAGAAGCGAATGCCGCCATCTGCGATTACTGGAATACCGTATTCGTTAGCCACTTCAGCTGCGTCTGCGATTGCTGTTACTTGAGGAACACCAACACCAGTAACGATACGAGTCGTACAGATTGAACCCGGGCCGATACCTACTTTAACCGCACTAACACCCGCTTCGATAAGAGCACGAGCGCCAGCGCCAGTTGCTACGTTACCACCGATGATTTGTAGATCAGGGTATGCAGCACGCGTATCACGGATACGGTTAAGTACGCCTTCAGAGTGACCGTGTGAAGAGTCGATAAGTAGAACGTCTACGCCAGCTTCAACAAGAGCGGCAACGCGCTCTTCGTTACCAGCACCAGCACCAACAGCTGCACCTACACGTAGGCTGCCGCGCTCATCTTTACAAGCGTTTGGTTTACGTTCTGCTTTATGGAAATCTTTCGCAGTGATCATTCCAGTTAGTTGGAAGTCATCATTTACAACAAGAACTTTTTCAACACGCGCTTCGTGCATTTTCTCTTGAACTTCTTCACGAGTTGCACCTTCTTTAACAGAAGCAAGGCGAGCTTTAGGCGTCATTACTACGTCAACTTTCTTAGAAAGGTCAGTCACAAAGCGAACGTCACGGCCAGTAATAATACCAACAAGTTCGTTTGTTTCAGTAACAACAGGGAAACCGGCGAAGCCGTGTTTTTGAGTAAGGGCTACAACATCAGCGATTGTCGCGTCAGGGTTTACAGTCACAGGGTGAGAAACCACACCTGCTTCGTAAATTTTAACCTGGCGAACCATTTCAGCTTGCTGTTCAATAGACATGTTCTTATGAATGAAGCCTATTCCGCCTTCTTGTGCCAGTGCAATCGCTAGGCGAGCTTCTGTCACAGTATCCATCGATGCAGAGATCATTGGGATGTTTAGGGAAATATTCTTCGTCAGCTGAGTGCGAAGATCAGCTGTATTAGGGAGAACGGTGGAGTGTGCTGGCACTAGCAGTACGTCGTCGAATGTCAGCGCTTCTTTGGCAATTCTTAGCATTTGCAATATCTCACAATAATAGGAGTAAAAAGAAACAATCCAATCTCATCGTTTCGCCTAATGAGGGCAGCCAATTAAGGAAAATCAAACTGCATTTGGATTAGATATTGCGGACGGATTATACGGCCAACGAAATCGCTTGGCTACACATTTTTGTATTTTTAATTTGCATTTACCCCCTTGCTATGTATTATATTGCCGCTATCTTCCATACTCACGCCCTGTGAGATTCCAAGAAAGACCTTCCTTCAAGGAAAGATAGTGCTTTTATGACTAATCCAAACATCTTTACTGTTTCTCGCCTCAACTCAGAGGTTCGTCTCCTATTAGAAAACGAAATGGGAATAGTCTGGCTCGTTGGTGAAATCTCAAATTTCTCTGCACCTGTCTCTGGTCACTGGTACCTCACGCTTAAAGACTCTCGCGCTCAAGTTAAGTGCGCTATGTTTCGTGGCAATAACCGTCGTGTGACTTTTAAGCCTCAGAACGGTAATCAAGTTCTAGTCAAAGCTCGTCTTTCTCTTTATGAGCCACGTGGTGACTATCAACTCATCATCGAAAGCATGCAGCCAGAAGGTGATGGTAAACTTCAGCAAGAGTTTGAAAAGCTGAAGATGAACCTCGCTGCAGAAGGGCTATTTGCTCAGTCCAGTAAACAAACTCTACCAGAACATCCTAAGTGCGTTGGTGTCATCACCTCGAAAACCGGCGCAGCCCTCTTCGATATTCTCGATGTACTGAAAAGACGCGACCCGTCATTGCCAGTCATCGTATATCCGACCATGGTACAAGGTGAAGGAGCTTCGATTCAGATCGCTCAAGCGATTGGACGTGCCAATGAGCGTAACGAGTGTGATGTATTGATCGTGGGTCGTGGCGGCGGTTCATTAGAAGACTTATGGTGTTTCAATAACGAGATCGTTGCTCGCACTATTGCAGCAAGTCAGATCCCGATTATCAGCGCCGTTGGCCACGAAGTCGATGTCACTATCGCCGATTTCGTCGCAGATATGCGTGCTCCAACGCCATCAGCAGCCGCTGAATTGGTTAGCCGTGACAACAGTCATAAAGAGCAAGCTTATGCCTCTAAACGTGCTCGTTTAGTGAGTGCGATTCGTCATGTGTTAATCAAACAAGCGCAATCAACTCAAACGTTGAAATACCGCTTAGAGAAACAACACCCGAGCTACCAACTGCAAACGCAGAGTCAGCAGCTTGATGACTTAGACATGCGTTTGCGTCGTGGTATGACTCAATACTTAAAGCAGCATGCACAGCGTGTTGAGCGTAAGCGGCACCAACTTCAGCTGAACTCACCAGTAAAGCGCCTTGGTGAACAGAAGCTGCATCTGCAACGTTCAGAGCAAAAACTATTGGATGCGATGGATAAAACACTACTAACCACTCGCCACCAGCTAGCTATGGCTGCCGAGAAGCTAGAAACAGTGAGCCCACTGGCAACTCTAAAGCGTGGTTACAGCATTACCCATTCTGCATCGAGCAAGACCGTGTCATCGATTAATGATGTTGAGGTGGGTGAAGTGATCACCACTCAAGTTGAAGATGGCGTGATTGAATCGCAAGTGACAACAAGAGTCGCGAAGAGCGAGCTTTAGATTCAACTAGGACGTTAAAAATCATTTAAAACCAGAAAGCTCTATCGAATAATCGACAGGGCTTTTTTGTATCTACTGGCTTAAAAAGAAACGACCTGATTCAAATCCTACTCAGTCGTAGAAGGCTCCTTCATGGTTAGCATCCCTTCGGTCAAGATAAAGTTGATAATGAAGTCTAAGCCTTGGCTCTCTTTTAGGTTGGTGAACACATATGGCTTGGTTGGACGCATACGCTGCGTGTCTTGCTCCATTACCTCAAGCGAGGCACCCACGTACGGAGCTAAATCGATCTTGTTGATGACCAACAGATCCGATCGTGTAATACCGGGGCCGCCTTTACGTGGAATCTTCTCCCCTTCAGCAACATCAATCACGTAGATAGTAAGGTCGGCTAACTCAGGGCTGAACGTCGCACTCAGGTTATCGCCACCGCTTTCAACAAACACCACATCAAGATTCTTATGCAGCTTAGCAAGCTCCTCTACGGCAGCTAAGTTCATCGACGCATCTTCACGGATCGCCGTGTGCGGGCAACCACCGGTTTCTACACCAATGATGCGATCAGGTTCGAGAGCTTCAGCACGTGTGAGTATCTTGGCATCTTCTTGGGTGTAGATGTCGTTGGTTACCACAGCAATGTTTAGCTTGTCGCGAATCGCCTTACATAGCACCTCTAACAATGCTGTTTTACCAGACCCTACCGGGCCACCAATACCAATTCGAAGGGGTTGCTTATAACTTTCCATTGTCTACTTCCTTATATTCTTTTTGCTACATCGCTAGTGCTAACCGCTACGAACGAAATAGTCGTGTGTATTGTGTTTCGTGCAGTGAACTTGCTAATGCCATTGATGGCGAAAAGCTGCCTATCATCCAATCTTCTATCGAGCATGCCTTTTCGATCACCTCAGGAAAGGTGTTGGTGATATTAATCAATGCCAACTGACCATCGGTTTGACCTAAAGGCACTAGCTTGACGCCTGCGGTGACGATATTTTCAAGCCAACTCCATAAGTAACCTTGCTTGAGGCTTTCTAAATCAATGCCCCAGTGCTGAGCCGCCATACACATGCCCAACAATTGGTTTGGGTGACTATCAACAGAATCCACCAGCGAAATATCGATATCCAAGCGCTTCAACAAGGTGTTCAAGGCATGCCCGCGCTGCTTTTCTTCCGCTCGCAATTCACTGGTTTCACGGCTTGAGTATAAGTAGTTACACCAATGCTCAATCTCATCGATTTCACCCTTTTCTAGAGCGTGATAAAGGCGCTCTAAGATGGGCAATTCCAAAGTCGCGACACTGGAACTGACGATGGTATTAAGCCACTGTTCCATGCTATCGCGATTGGTCACCCACCCCGCTTCAACCGCTAACTCGAGACCTTGCGAATAAGTGAAACCACCAATCGGCAACGATGGACTGATCAATTGAAAGAGACGATAAATGGCGATATTTTCTGTTGTGGTCATACTCTTGCTCTCTGTCTTCTAGAATCAAAAAGTTCGAGAGCTTACGCGCCTAACAGCAATAGTGCGCTTGCTGAAGCCACACCGACCGACATCCATTTAGAGTAAACCGCGCGGCCAACAAACGTACCGATAACCATTAATGCCAGAGCACTGATGCTCATACCGGTTGCGAACTGAGTCAGATTGCTCGCGGCTTCAACACCGTGTGCGTAACCATGGAAAAACAGCATAGCAATAGAAGCGACCAATACGCTGTTTACACGCTTGGTTGATGGTGAGAACACGTGCCATAAACATAAGCTGACGACGAACAGAGAAGCGATAATGGCTGGCTCAACAATTACAGAGAAACCTAAGGCTTGGCCTGCAATAAGCCCTACCACTAAAGACGCCAGTCCACCGCCAATCAGAGCAGCTTTTATCTTGGTTGAAAACGACAGTGCGCCAATTAATAGACCAAAAGCGATCAGCATGATCAGGTGATCCATACCAGTCACAGGGTGAGTTAAGCCAGACATAAACGAGTGAGACTCATGAACCGAGTGAGATCCATGACCAGGGTGAGCCAAAGCCATCGTTGATGTTGTTAGAGAAGTTATTGTGAAAGTGCATAAGCCTGCAGCTGTTTTAAAGTTCATCGCGAGTTCCTTGCTTTATACCAATCGTAGTAAATAATTGCTCACCCTAGCTTGCTAAAATACTCGATAACTGCGTTATAATTTTTGATTGTAGAATAACTACTTATCGAAAAATTATGCCTTGTTCTCAAGCCTTTTTTCTGCGCTATTGTTGATCACTTACTTACTGTGATTGGTATTATTGTTATTAATATCGTTGGTGTTTAAATCAATGTTTTTTTGAGTCACCAATGACTCGATTAATGATGGTGATGATGTCCACCAGAGCGACCGCCATAAGCACCGCCTTCTGGTTCAAACGGTTGTTTCTCGGTGGTCACCTTCGCGCCTAAGCCTTCCACCATTTCATCCAAAACATGGTCGTGTTGGTAACGAACCCAACCCGCTTCCACTTGCAGCGGAACATGACGGTTACCAAGGTGATACGCCACTCGCGTTAAAAGGAGCAGGTCTTCACAGTAAACAGTCGAAACAGTTTCTGGTGCCGCTTTCACTTCTACGACTAAACCGCATTCACTTGAGAGTTGTTCGCCACCACGCAAGATATGACCTCGTGGTAGAAACAGCCCTGCATTGCGCCCGTCATCTAGCATCACCTTAAGGCGGCTTTTGATGCGGCTATCAATAGGCAGGCTCAAGTAACCGTCCGGTGCATTTTGTATTTGAGTATTCAGTTGGGTCAGTTCAATCATGCTATTACCTCAATCTCCTTGTGAGATTTATAACGTTCAAAATAAGAGCCTTCAGCCAAAGAGCCCTCAATTAGGAGCTAAAACAGGAACCTTCAGCTCAGAGCTAAAATGAAAGCCTTCAGCCGAGCTATTAAAATAGAAAATATCTTTGAGCCATTGGCAGCTCTTCAGCTGGCTCACAAGTTAGCAATTCACCATCGGCACGTACTTGATACGTCTGAGAATCCACCTCAATCTTCGGCATCCAATCATTGAGTTTCATGTCGGCTTTGCTGATGTTTCGGCAGTTACTTACTACGCCAATCAAACTCTGCAAACCCAACTGTTTATCAATGTTCTGAGCTTTGGCTTCTTTAGAGACAAACAACATTGATGTGTTCTGACATGCCTTGCCATAGCTACCAAACATAGAGCGGTAGTGAACTGGCTGAGGGGTTGGGATTGAAGCGTTTGGGTCACCCATTGGTGCCATGGCGATCATGCCGCCTTTCAAAATCACGCTTGGTTTCACACCAAAGAAAGCGGGCTTCCACAACACTAAGTCTGCTAATTTTCCGGCTTCGATAGAACCGATTTCATGAGACATCCCATGAGTAATCGCAGGGTTGATGGTGTACTTAGCGACATAACGTCTTAGACGGAAGTTATCGCTGTAGTCTGAATCTTCTTTTAGGCTACCGCGCTGAACTTTCATCTTGTGCGCGGTTTGCCAAGTTCGAGTTATTACTTCACCCACTCGCCCCATCGCTTGAGAATCCGAAGCGATCATAGAAAACGCACCTAAATCATGAAGAATGTCTTCTGCGGCAATGGTTTCACGGCGAATACGCGATTCGGCGAACGCGACATCTTCGGCAATCGATGGTGAAAGGTGATGACATACCATCAACATGTCCAAATGCTCATCGACGGTGTTTATGGTGTAAGGTCGTGTTGGGTTAGTTGAAGAAGGCAGAACGTTCGGCTCACCTGCAGCACGAATAATATCAGGAGCATGACCACCGCCCGCACCCTCGGTGTGATAGGTATGAATCACGCGGTCGCCGATTGCGCCAAGTGTCGATTCAACAAAGCCAGATTCATTCAAGGTATCGGTATGAATCGCAACTTGTACGTCCATCTCGTCAGCAACACTCAAGCAGGTATCGATTGACGCAGGTGTGGTTCCCCAGTCTTCGTGTAACTTCAAACAAACTGCGCCTGCGGCGACTTGTTCACGTAGAGCTTCCGGTTGGCTGGCATTACCCTTACCGAGCAAACCAAAGTTCATTGGGAATTGATCGAGTGATTCCAGCATGCGGTGCATGTTCCAAGGCCCCGGCGTACATGTGGTTGCGTTGGTACCCGTATTTGGCCCAGTGCCACCGCCAATCATGGTAGTCACACCCGATGCTAGTGCTTCTTCAATCTGTTGTGGGCAAATAAAGTGGATGTGTGAATCAATGCCACCAGCCGTCAGAATAGAGCCTTCACCCGCTAAGATTTCGGTGCCCGGACCAATAACAATATCAACACCCGGTTGAACATCTGGGTTGCCCGCTTTGCCTAATGCCAGAACTCGGCCATCTTTAATTGCGACATCGGCTTTCACGATGCCCCAGTAGTCTAATACGATGGCGTTGGTGATCACCAAATCCGGTGTCTCAGCACTTGGACGTTGGCTTTGCCCTTGTCCATCACGGATAACTTTGCCGCCGCCGAACTTCACTTCGTCGCCGTATACGGTGTAATCCTTTTCAACTTCTAGCCATAAATCAGTGTCAGCAAGACGCACTCGGTCTCCAACTGTTGGCCCGAACATTTCGGCGTAA
This sequence comes from Vibrio sp. QJM3NY_39, assembly GCF_057785895.1. Lineage (NCBI taxonomy): Bacteria > Pseudomonadati > Pseudomonadota > Gammaproteobacteria > Vibrionales > Vibrionaceae > Vibrio > Vibrio sp. QJM3NY_39. Next base: position 2,909,837 of record NZ_CM173505.1, read on the forward strand.
GCCTGTCTGGATATCGTCGCCATGATCAATCCTTTGTTGTTTTAATTATTTCCGTGAAGAGCGCTTAAAGCTTGCCCATCACCTTTCCTTGGAAGCCATAGATCTCTAACTTACCGGCGTAACGCACTAACTCGACGCTGCGCGACTGACCCGGCTCGAATCGAGTTGCAGTGCCCGCAGGAATATTAAGTCGAAAACCTTTAGTGATTTCTCTATCAAAGATCAGCGAAGGATTTGCTTCATAGAAGTGATAATGAGAGCCAATTTGAATAGGACGATCGCCAATGTTTTGAACTTTAACTGACGTTGTGTCGCGGCCTTCATTGAGAGTGATGTCACCGGGAGCGGTTTCTACTTTTCCGGGAACGAATCCTGAGTATTGTTTTGTGGAACCAGCCATATTACTTCTCCCTACACGATAGGTTCATGAACGGTCACCAGCTTGGTGCCATCAGGAAAAGTGGCTTCGACTTGTACATCAGGGATCATGGAAGGGATCCCCTCCATAACGTCATCGACAGTAAGAAGTGTGCGCCCAAAATCCATTAATTCTGAAACGGTTCTACCCTCACGGGCACCTTCGAGAATGGCACTGCTGATCAGTGCAATAGATTCTGGATAGTTGAGTTTTAAGCCTTTTTTTTTGCGCTGCTGTGCCAGCATTCCTGCGTAGAAGATAAGTAGCTTATCTTTTTCTCTTGGTGTTAATTCCATTTAGCCGCCCGCTGTTAGTGTTGTTTTCTTATTGCTCAAAACGCATGAGCAGTAAGTGGGATTCAATCACAGCAAGCTTGAAAAAATGTACCTAGGGTCGGAAGTCACCCTAGGTACAAAAAGGGCTAATCGCTAAGTCGCCCAAATCCTTGGTAAATCAGGAGTCGTACCACATAAATGAGAGCGAGTTGCTTGCCATATCTGACCAAAGGCCTGGAGGATGTCTTCACTCCAATTACCCAAGGCTCGCACCACAATCAATCCTTCTATCTGAGTCGCACCCAATATTAATGTGGGTTCACTCGACGTTTTTGATGTAACTGATTGCTGTGAAGCTTGCTGTGTAATAGATAAGAGCAAGCTCTGTACCAACTCTAAATCTTGCTTCTCATTTGAAGTGATATAAAAGGTTCCCATCATTGAATAGTCAAGTAATCCCATATTTATCATTAACTTATCGCCACCATGAAAATTAAAACCTTCAGTCAGAAGCCTTTGATTATCAAGATAGATTTCTGTTTTCCCAACGAGGTGACCATGCTCGAATCCCTCATTCTGTGCAGGACGTCCAAAACAGTGCATCTCCCAACCCCAAAATTGTGCACCCTTTTCTAGGCGAATTTCAGTATCTAAACGAACGTGTGCATTCGGGAAAAAGATGTTCTCTTGCGGCATCCATTCCAAGCGTGCACCTTTCTTCACTCGTAGGGTCTGCTTCTGCTTGGCGTACTTGTTGTTTGAGCGATAAAACTTGGTCGCACCGGGTGTGGTGATCAACGCATGCGCACCGCTTTCGATGGTCGCTTCAATATTGAGTGTGTCACCACCTACTACTCCGCCGGGGGGATGGAGTAAGTAGGTGTGACACGTTTCCCCATCAGGATACAAGGGGCGTTGCACCGCAAGCGGACCAGACTGCTGACGATTCTTTAAAACGGTTTTATCACCGCGGTCGACAAAAGTGAGGTTTAAGCTCGCTTGCCAACCGTCTCGGATATCTTGCTCGATGGTCTCATTCAGAGACAACACTCCCGCTAAAGAGGTGTTTATTGCTTCACTCGAAGAATATAGAGAGCTCATACGGTTAGGTACTCCTTAATCAAAGACTCATTGAGCCCTTTCATTTCACCTTCTGCTACCTGACGACCACGGTCGAGAATACAAAAACGGTCACCGACCTTTCTCGCAAATGGTAGCTTTTGCTCGACAAGCAGAACCGTGAGTCCCATCTTCTCGTTGAGCATGCGAATGATGTCGCCAATCTCTTGCACGATATTGGGCTGAATACCTTCTGTCGGTTCATCTAAGATCAATAACTTAGGGTTAACCACCAATGCACGACCAATCGCGAGTTGTTGTTGCTGACCACCGGATAAGTCGCCACCACGTCGATGCAGCATCTCTTTTAACACTGGGAATATATCGAAGATGAGCTCAGGGATCTTACGGTCGCCCTTTTCTCGAATCGGCAAGCCTACTTCTAGGTTTTCTTGAACCGTGAGCATCGGAAAGATCTGACGACCTTGCGGCACATAACCGATACCTTGGCGCGCACGCTCTTCAGCATCGGTTTTCAGCAGCGACTCACCCGATAATGAGATATCACCGCTTTCGACCTTAACCAATCCCATGATGCATTGCAGCAGAGTCGTTTTTCCGACGCCATTGCGCCCCATTAGCACTGTGCATTTGCCTTCTGGGATCTGCATGTCCAAATCCCACAGCGTGTGGCTCTCACCGTAATATTGATTAACTGATTTAACCTCTAACATCCTATTCTCCGAGATAAACTTGTTTAACTTCTGGGTGAGCCTGCACTTGCTCCATAGTGCCTTCGGCCAACACATGACCTTGATGAAGCACGGTGACATGGCTTGCAATGGAGCGCACGAAGTCCATATCGTGTTCGACTACCACAACCGAGTGCTTGCCTGCTAGTGAGTTAAGTAACTCAGAGGTACGGTCCATCTCTTGGTGAGTCATGCCTGCAACGGGCTCATCCACCAGCAACAGCTTGGGGTTTTGCATCAATAACATGCCGATCTCTAACCACTGTTTCTGACCGTGAGACAGGTTACCTGCCAAATTCGCCGCTTCGTCTTTTAAATGAATCAGCTCAAGTACCGAGGTCAGCTTGTCTTTCTGCTCACCAGACATCACAGCAATGAAAGTTGCCCACACTGAGCGGTCACCGGCCATCGCTAACTCAAGGTTCTGCCACACGGTTAAACACTCAATCACGGTCGGTTTTTGGAACTTACGCCCAACGCCTGCATTGGCGATTTCGGCTTCGTTCATCTTCAATAAGTTGATGTTCGAACCCAACCACACCTCGCCAGTGTCCGGCTTAGTTTTACCTGTGATGATGTCCATCATGGTGGTTTTACCTGCGCCATTAGGGCCAATGATGCAGCGAAGCTCTCCTTCATTGATGTAGAGGTTCAGATCGTTTATCGCTTGGAAACCATCGAAGCTCTTGTTGACGCCTTCCACGTACAACAACACGTTGTGACGGGTATCGATGGCAGGATGAATATCGGGTTTGAGGTAATCAAAGACTTGGTCTCGACGAGTGAACGCCTGAACCGATTCCTTTACGCTATTAAATGTGGTCATGCGATCACCTCCTTGGCTTTGTGCTGATCATCCTTATCTTTATCTTGGTTTTTCCCATTCGATGCCTTGCGCAGCTGCCGCCACTTTTCACTGACAAAACCAATCACACCTTGTGGGAAGTACATGGTCGAAAGAACGAATAGCCCACCCAGAGCAAATAACCACACCTCTGGGAACTCAACCGTAAACCAGCTCTTGGCGTAGTTGATAATCAAAGCCCCAACAATGGCACCAAACAGAGTGGCACGACCGCCTAAGGCAACCCAAACCACAATCTCAATCGAGTTAAGCGGGGCAAATTCTCCCGGGTTAATGATACCAACTTGAGGGACATATAAAGCCCCAGCAATACCCGCGATAACAGCAGAAAGAACGAAGACCCACAGCTTGATGCCATCGACGTCGTAGCCCATAAATCGAGTACGCGATTCCGTATCACGAATCGCTAATGCCACACGACCTAATCGACTGGTCACCACCATACGACAAGCGATGTAGCTGAGAATAAGCGCAATACCAGTCGCGACAAACAGACCTATCTTGACCCCATCACTCTGCAAGCTCAGGCCGATGATGTCTTTGAAATCCGTCAGTCCGTTGTTGCCACCAAAACCCATTTCATTGCGGAAAAATGCCAGCATCAATGCGTAAGTTAACGCCTGAGTCATGATAGAAAGGTAAACCCCTGATACGCGAGAGCGGAAAGCAAGGTAACCAAACAAGTAAGCCAATGCGCCCGGCACCAACACCACCATTAAGCACGCGAACCAGAACTGATCAAAACCCTGCCAGAACCACGGCAACGCCGACCAATCAAGGAACACCATAAAGTCAGGCAGGATTGGATCACCATAAACCCCACGGTCACCAATCTGGCGCATTAAGTACATGCCCATCGCATAACCACCAAGCGCAAAGAAAGCACCGTGGCCGAGGCTCAATATTCCGAGATAGCCCCACACAAGATCGAGCGCCAACGCCAACATTGCGTAGCTCAGGTATTTACCCATTAGTGAGATAGTGAAAGTCTCGACATGGAGCGGGTGCCCACTTGGTAACATGGTGTTAGCCAGTGGGATAAGAATGACGGCCGCAAGAATGGCAAGGATGGTCAGTTGGCCACCTTTGTCACCACGCATTGCCGAAAGTACAAATGATTTTGACTGCATGATGTTGTCCTTAACCTTCAGCCGCACGACCACGTTGCGGGAAGAGTCCGCGTGGGCGTTTTTGAATAAATAGAATGATGAAAACCAGTACTAGAATTTTGGCGAGAACCGCACCAGCCCATGGTTCTAAAATCTTATTAAATAAGCCAAGGCTGAGCCCTGCGACTAGTGTGCCCCATAGATTGCCAACACCGCCGAATACCACCACCATGAAAGAATCAATGATGTACGCCTGCCCCATATTTGGGCCAACGTTAGTCAGTTGAGAAAGCGCTACACCCGCAACTCCTGCGACGCCAGAGCCTAAACCGAAGGTCATCGCATCAACACGTTCCGATCGAATACCCATCGCACGAGCCATGCCACGGTTTTGAGAAACGGCACGAACCTGCAAGCCTAGTGGTGTCTTTTTCAGAACCATTAATAAGCCCATAAACACCAAACCACAGAACAGGACGATATAAAGTCGGTTATAAGTCAGAGACAACATTGGATTTAATTGAAGTGCGCCAGACATCCATTCAGGCGTGCTTACTGAGCGGTTCAATGGAGAGAAAATCGAGCGAACGGCTTGCTGCAAGATCAAGCTGATACCAAAGGTCGCGAGTAAGGTTTCCAATGGGCGACCATAAAGATGACGAATCACACTTCGCTCGATCACAATGCCCACCAAACCAGAAACAATAAACGCAGCAGGGATAGAGAGTATCAGTGCCAAACCAATATGATTGGGCATCAACAATTGCATGACATAGGTAGTGTAAGCGCCAATCATGATTAGCTCGCCATGAGCCATGTTGATAACGCCCATTACACCAAAGGTAATCGCCAAGCCAATGCCCGCCAGCACCAATACCGAACCTAAGCTCAAACCAAAGAATACCGTTTCAACCCCCGAATAGAGTGCTTGGCTCTGTTGATAACCGTCCATCGCACGCTCTGCCACTGCCAAGACTTTTGGGTCTTGCTCACTGCTCAGTAGTTGATTCAGTGTTTTCAGAACAACCGAGTGTTTGAAGTCACCGACTCGCTCAATCGACGTGACTCGATCTTCAATGGTGGCACTGTTATTAAGAGAGGTGGAAATGGCTAACGACAAATCCATTAGCTCGGCTACTTTGCCATCTGATTCATTTGCTCTGAGTTCAGTGAGTCGTTCGATGATGGCAGAATCTTTGGTTCCTAATAGATCCAGAACCGCTTTGTAACGCACCTCTGTATTACTGCTGTTCAGTCCAATAGAAGCAATTTCCCCGCGTAACATCCCGCGAAGTTTGTTATTCACACGAACTTTTTTAAACTGTCTCGCATTCTCGATATTAAGCGTTGAATCAGTCCATACTGACTGAGCTGACGTCGCTGTTTTGATGTTTTGAATAAGGTAGAGCTGTTTGTACTGCTCGCTCTGTTTCTCATTAAAGTAGTAAAGGTTTCCGTTTAACCAGCCATCTAAAATAGGTTTCGACACATCTTCCGTTTGCGTCTCAATCACCCAATCGATAGCTAATTCTTTATCCGATGTTTTCTTACCAACTAGCGCCTTGGTAAAGCTAGCTTCATCCGTTATTCCAGCAAAAGCCAACTGAGCACTGACTGCTATGAGCAACAGCGCCTTAAATACGTTTAATACGTTTTTCATCCCTGCTTCCTTAACCAACCAAGTTAGATATTGTTATTTTTACTTGGAGGATGTGTGGATAGTGGTTGTTACCTGAAACGATGAGCCTTCCGTTCGCTTCGCCCGTTAAACAGACGCGTTCTTCCCAAACCGAAGGCTCAATATTCCTGAATTGACGCTCTAGTTACCGCCAGAACACTTCTTCGTTTCGACGTTAAACGCACCGCATGAGAATGGCTTCGACCAGCTAGAGAACAGTTTTGCCGATTCAGGTAAGTAACTCGACCAAGCATCACCCGCCACTAGGCCAGTTGTTTCCCAAACGATGTCGAACTGACCATCGTCTTGGATTTCACCGATCAGGACTGGTTTAGTAATGTGGTGGTTTGGCAGCATGGTAGAGTAGCCGCCAGAAAGGTTAGGAACAGACACGCCAATCAAGGCATCTTGCACAGATTCAGGATCGGTTGTGCCCGCATTAGTGACCGCTTGAGCCCACATGTTGAAGCCAACATAGTGCGCTTCCATTGGGTCATTGGTGACACGCTTTTCACTCTTGATGAACGACTGCCACGTTTCAACGAACTCTTCATTGGCTTCGGTATCAACACTCATGAAGTAGTTCCATGCCGCTAAGTGACCAACCAGTGGTTCTGTATCCATACCTGACAGTTCTTCTTCACCAACAGAGAATGCAATAACTGGGATGTCTTCAGATGAAATGCCTTGAGCACCAAGCTCTTTATAAAAAGGTACGTTCGCATCGCCATTCACAGTAGAAACCACAGCGGCTTTCTTGCCTGCTTCGCCGAACTTTTTGATGTCTGAAACGATAGATTGCCAATCAGAGTGACCAAATGGCGTGTAGTTGATCATGATGTCTTCTTCTGCGACACCTTTATCTTTTAGGTAGGCTTCAAGGATCTTATTGGTGGTACGTGGATAAACGTAATCGGTACCTGCAAGTACCCAACGCTCAACTTCAAGCTCTTCCATCAAGTAATCCACAGCAGGGATCGCTTGTTGGTTTGGCGCGGCACCGGTGTAGAAAACGTTTTTAGAAGACTCTTCGCCTTCATACTGTACTGGGTAGAAAAGGATGCTGTTAAGTTCTTCAAAAACAGGCAGCATGGATTTACGTGATACCGATGTCCAACCACCGAACACCACATCCACTTTCTCTTTTTCGATAAGCTCACGTGCTTTTTCTGCAAATAGCGGCCAGTTTGACGCAGGGTCAACAACCACTGGTTCCAACTTCTTGCCAAGCAAACCGCCCTTTTTGTTCTGCTCTTCGATAAGCATTAGCACGGTATCTTTTAGCGTGGTTTCACTGATCGCCATAGTGCCAGAGAGTGAGTGTAGAACACCGACCTTGATGGTCTCATCAGCAGCAAGCACTGTTGCAGAAGAAAATGAAAGTGTTGTACACAGTGCAGCTAGCGATAAATTGAACACCTTGTTCATGATATTACTCCATAATTGTATTTTTGTTATTCAATTACAGAGTTACAAGAAGAGTGCCAAACTTATAAACCAACAAAATTATTTATAAGTAGTTGTATTTATGGGAGTTAAAAGAAAATCACACCAATGGAGTGCATAGCGATCATGTCACTATGTTTCATGCTGGTGCAGTGACGATGAGAATGAACCAAGATGACACATTCCTGTTCATCAGATACAAAAAAGACCCAACACTTTGGTATTGGGTCTTTGATAAAGCATCAACGATAATCGTTCAAACCATGTAGCTTAAGGCTATTCCGCTGGTTGGAATTCGAATTTTACTCTCGACTTAGACTTCAATTCGTTGCAATCGGCATTACAAAAATAGCTCGCCGCACCACAGGCTTGAAGCTTCTCAAGTTGGCTGCTGCACTCAGGGCAAAACCCAACTTTAGTAAAGTGAGCCTGACAACTTTCACAGTGATACTTGCCATCCCAAGTTAGCTCAGACTGGCACTTAGGGCAGATATTTTCACTCATTAGCATTTCCTAATTCACTACTATTTTTACAATCTACTACCGCTGAGACTTGGCTTGCTTGATTTGATACATGTTCTTATCAGCTTGTGCGATCAACTGGTCTAATCCTTGAGGATCTTTCTCACAAGACAACCCAACACTCACTGAGAACTGCACATCATTGATATAAAGCGCTTGTTGCAGTGCTTTCTCTAAGTCGTGGTAGAAGCTAACAATGCTTTTTTGATCATCAAAGCAAGAGAACACCACAAACTCATCGCCACCGTAACGCCCTATCTTGGCACATGCTGTGGTAGCCTCATCGAGGACTTTTGCAACCGCCAACAGCACATCATCACCAAAACTATGACCATAAGTATCGTTAATCGATTTGAACTTATCGACATCAACAAACAGACACGCCATAACCTTGTCACCAAAACATCGCTTAGCCAACACTTTCTCAGCCTCATTAAACAATGCGCGACGATTCAAGCAATGGGTAAGAGAATCACGATTGGCAAAAAAGTTAAGCTGATTCTCCAGTTCAAACTTTTCTAATGCGACCGAATATAGGGAGGCCAATAGCTCTAAGATCTCAAGCTCAAATTCATGCGGCTCAGATATGTACTGGCTATAAATGGCGAAGGTACCCAGTACATGACCGTGCGATGAGATGATAGGTACCGACCAACAGGCATGTAAATTGGCTTGATTGGTTAAGGCTAAGAAAGGTGCCCAGTTTGGATGTGTATTTATATTGGAGACCATCACTGCTTTCTTGAGTGCAGCCGCCTCGCCACAAGAGCCAATCCCTGCACCAATCCCAACCCCTTCTATCTGCTGATTGTAAAAATCAGGCAGGTTTGGGGCATATTCAAGGTGTAAAGTCTTTGACTCAGAGTTGAGCAGTAAAATTGAAGCCATGCGCTGCCCAAAAATCTGCTCGGTAAGCTGAATGATCTTATGGTTTAAATCTTTGCGATCCATCCCTAGAGCAAGCTTGCGCAGCAAACTGTTGACGGCTCGATGGCCTTCTAATAAAAATTGTTGTTCCATTCACTAAAGCTTTCAATTGTGTAATAGGGTACAGCTTGTTCTTATGCAAGCTTGCTATTGGTTAATAATAACACACTAAATAAGCCGTACACACAATCGAAGATCATAGGTTGATCTTTCGCTTTATCTATTTTGATCAGCGATCTACCCCAAAAAGAATATTTATATCACCACACACCGAAAGCATAAGTTACATGTGCTGCATTTCAATTTTAAATAGTGATTTATATTAAAAGTTACATATAAAAATAAAATAAACAGCACAAGCCATTTCGATCTGTAGTCTAAATCATCGTATTACATGCGTCAGCATTTCAATATGCTGGTCATCTAACTGGGTAAACTTAACCGATAAAGACTTAAGCTCTGACGTATTCTCGATGTGAGTACCACCACAAGGAATAGACACTAAAGTGTCGCTATCCAACTGCCATTCCCAATAGCGAGAGTCTGTTAATGCCTCACCTTCCAGTCTCATTGCTACTGGCGTCGAGTCTGCGAGCCAACCTTTAATCATCTGATTGATGTCGGCTTCGATACCATCAAGATTGGTTAGCATGTCTGCAACATTCAAACCGCGCTTCTTCAGGGTTTTTCCCAAACGATATTTATCGGTACACAACTCGGGAGTCACAAAGCTAGTCACTTGCGCGTAGCTATTGAAGTCATAACTGCCAAGCGGATCTTTTCTATCTGCATCTTTACGCCAGTAGCTCTCAGCCAATACTTTATTCAAGGCTAGGAAAGCGATGTGGCCAGCGCTGTGACCACGGCTCAAACTAGCTTGATACTCTTTATCAACCGTCAACATGACTTCGTCGCTAACCTTAATCATAGAAGCAGATACAGGTAGCTGGTGGACAACCACAAACGTCCACCCTTCCGTATCACGCTTAACAGGGATATCTGCTGCGATATGAAGCTTGCCAGTAGATTGTTCTATTGCACCAACAAGACAGTCTTCAACGGGATATTGCACGTCACCAACATTAACAAAGCCTTGGTCTGCAGGGTGATCTGGCCAAATATGACTCACTGGGTGGAAAGGTGTCATGTCGGTGATCAGGTAGGTTTTGCTGTCATCGTTTTCAACGTACAACGCCTTTGCTTTGATCTGCCAAGCCTGATGACAAAATTGAGTGATGGTTGGTGTGATAACTATTATTGGTTTCATGGATGTCGCTGGTGTCATGGAATCGCTAGTGGTCATATCGTTCTTCTTTTGAAATTGAGTCTAATTCGTTAACCCATCACGATATGGAGATATGAGGTTATGGCTTAACGTGAATTTTGCTTAAAAAAATACCCGAGACAGGCTCGGGTATCAAATCTATTGGAAAGGTTTACTTACGACCTTTAACCATGCTCATCATACGCTTACGTTTACGTTCTTGAGAAATTGTCAGCTTGGTTGTCTTAGCTTCAAATGGGTTCTCGCTGTTCTGGAATTGAATGCGAATAGGTGTACCCATAATCTCTAGTGAACGACGGTAGTAGTTCATCAAGAATCGTTTGTATGAATCTGGCAAGTTACGTACTTGGTTACCGTGGATAACGATAATCGGTGGGTTGTAGCCACCAGCGTGCGCGTATTTCAATTTAACACGACGGCCACGAACCATAGGCGGTTGGTGATCATCAGTCGCCATCTTCATGATACGAGTTAGCACAGAAGTACCAACACGAGTCGTCGCTGACTTGTAAGCTTCTTGAACAGATTCAAACAAGTGACCAACACCTGTACCGTGAAGTGCAGAGATAAAGTGAATACGTGCGAAATCAACGAAACCTAAACGACGGTCTAGTTCTTTCTTAACGCGATCTTTAACATCGCTGTCTAGACCATCCCACTTGTTTACTGCAATAACAATTGAACGACCAGCATTCAACGCAAAGCCTAACAAGCTTAAATCTTGATCAGAGATGTTGTCTCGAGCATCAATAAGCAGCAATACAACGTTAGCATCTTCAATTGCTTTCAGTGTTTTAACCACTGAGAACTTCTCTACTGTTTCGTTGATATTTTTACGACGACGAACACCTGCAGTATCAATCAGAACGTATTCACGCTCATCACGCTGCATTGGAATGTAGATAGAGTCACGAGTTGTGCCTGGCATATCGTAAACAACAACACGTTCTTCACCAAGAATACGGTTAGTTAGTGTTGATTTACCAACGTTAGGACGGCCAATGATCGCTAGCTTAATTGGTTGATCTTGAAGGCGCTTGAATTCTTCTTCAGCTTCTTCTTCAGTGAAATCAACTTGCTCTTCTTCTTCGTCTTCAAACTCAGTTAAATCGCTTACTTCGCCATTCTCTGCTTTTAACGCTTCTGCGAACGGGTTAAGAGCAAGATCAATCAACGCTGTTACGCCACGACCGTGCGCTGCAGCGATTTGGTACATGTCTTCTACACCTAGCTGCCAGAAGTCAGCACTTGCAGCATCAGGGTCGATACCATCAACCTTGTTTACTACTAGCATTGAAGGCTTTTCTAGTTGACGAAGGTGCTTAGCAATAGCCACGTCTGAAGGTGTTAGACCCGCACGGCCATCTACCATAAATAGAACGACATCAGCTTCATCAATCGCCGCTAGCGACTGTTCAGCCATTTTAGTTTCAACACCTTCTTCGGTACCGTCGATACCACCAGTGTCAATAACAATAAAGTCATGCTCGCTAAAATGAGCATGACCGTATTTACGGTCACGCGTTAAGCCAGGGAAATCCGCAACCAATGCATCACGAGTTCGAGTCAATCGGTTAAATAACGTAGATTTACCTACGTTCGGACGCCCTACTAGAGCAACAACAGGTACCATAACAACCTCTACAATTTCTTCTCTAAATGTAGTTATAGGTAAGCACTTGATCGCAAGTTTAAACTCTTACCTATAACCACACGGTTTATTAATTTATAACAACAAAACGGCTCCTAGCTGTTACCAACCAGGAGCCGACTGTGAATTGTATCACGCTTTTATTGGCTAATCGTTAGTTTCTTTACATCGCCATTGCGAGTCGTCACTAAGTAGCCTTCAGGCATTTCAATTGGCGCAACCGCAAAGCCGCTATCATCGACGAGCTGTTGAGCAACAAACTCACCCGATGAACGATCTAACCAGTGCAGATAACCTTCTGTATCACCCACAACTACATAACCATTAATAATAGCAGGTGCTGTCAGTAAGCGGTTTTCTAACAATGGAGTGCTCCAAAGTTCAGTACCACTACGCGCATCAACCGCAACCACATGGTCTTTGTCGGTAACAACGAACAAACGACTGCCGTCACTTGCTAAATCAATCGCTGACGAATAGTTACGCTTCCAAATTGGCTTACCAGAACGAAGATCGATAGCGATTAGCTGACCATTAATACCTACTGTATACAGGGTGCCGCCAAGAACAATCGGTGATGCATCAACATCAACCAAACGATCTATTTCCGTTGCACCTTTTGGTGTGCCTACTGGCTGTTGCCAAATAAGCTGACCACGGTCAACAATTGCGGCTGCTAAACGACCATTTGCCGTTCCCCAGAATACACCGCCAGAAACAGCAACAGGCGAGCTATCGCCACGAAGTGTTAGGCTTGGAACTTCAGTGCTAATCGTCCATTTTTGTTCGCCGCTTTCTTGATCTAACGCGATCAACATACCGCGACTGGTATGAACAATAACCATGTTGCTTTCAGTTGCTGGGGATGCAAGCACCTCACCATTTACTGATACACGCCACAGCTCTTCACCGGTTGATTCATCCATAGCGATCACTTCGCCATTTTCAGAACCAACAAATATTTTGCCGTAAGCCGCCGTTAAACCACCCGATAAACGAGCCAGTACTTCTTTCTCAAGATCGACTTTCCACAGCTCTTTACCTGTTTCAGGGTCAAGCGCTTTAACCATACCTTCACGGCTCGCAACAAACACTTTGTCGTAAGCCAATTCTGGCGTTAGTTTTGAAAAGTAGTGGCCAACACCATCACCAACCGACGTAGACCATTCCTGGCTAGGAGTGAACTCGCTATTTACTGTTGGTACTGGCGCCATGATTACGGTGTCTTCTTCACCCGCACAGCCAGCCAATAGGCCAAGAGCAATCGCACACAACGCCGCTTTTGGAAACATCTTCTTCATTCAAAGCGCCTTATTTAGCTAGGTCGTCAAGTTTGATTTGAAGCGTCTGGCTCGCATCAGCTGCTTGTTGTGCTTCAGAATAAGCACTGTAAGCCGCATCTGTATCGCCTTTACGAAGTGAGATATCACCACGCAGTTCAGCAACACGGCCAGTCCAAGATTCGTCAGTCATCGCTTCAAGATCAGTCAATGCTGCGTCAAATTCACCTTGCTCAGCTTTGATACGTGCAGCACGGTAAGTCAGTAGTGGCGTAAGAGCCGCATCCTTAGTTGCCGATTTTGCCCACTCAAGCTGTTCAAGTGCTGCTGCAAGCTCACCCGCTTGAACTTGCGCTTTTGCTAATTGCATAGCAGCAAGTACAGAGTATTCAGCGTCTTCGTTAGCGTCGATAAAAGCTTGAATATCAGATTGAGCATCAACGCCCTTAGCATCAAGAGCTGAAATTACAGAGGTGTAGCCTTCTGAAGCGACTTCACGCGCTTCAACGACTGAATCTTGGTAATAGCGCCAGCCAAATAGACCGCCTAAACCAATAACTGCACCAAAGATTACGGCTTTACCGTTCTCTTTCCACCAATCTTTAATGGCTTCAACTTGTTGCTCTTCGCTATCGTAAAGTTCCACTTCCTGTCCTCTTTAATTCTTTAAACGCCAGCATAGTGCTGACGTTGATATTCATGATGAGCGTTTGCTCAATGGCTAATTAGATTAGCGCAGCAACTTTCTCTGCAACGTCCGTTTGAGACACGGTTTCTTGCTCGCCGCCAACCAGATCTTTTAGCACAACTGTATTGTCAGCAACTTCGTTCTCACCAAGTACCAGTGCTACAACAGCACCTACTTTGTCAGCACGCTTGAATTGCTTCTTGAAGTTACCACCACCGAAGTGGTTCATTACGCGTACGCCTTCAACGGTATCGCGTAATTGATTCGCTAACTGCATGCCTGCGATCATAGTACCTTCGCCAGCAGCAACCACGTATACGTCAACGCTACGGCGAACTTCTGTTAGCTCTAGCGTTTCCATCATAAGAACCAGACGCTCTAGACCCATTGCGAAGCCAACAGCATTGGTTGCTTTGCCACCTAGTTGCTCAACAAGACCATCGTAACGACCGCCGCCACAAACTGTGCCTTGAGCACCAAGGCTATCAGTGATCCACTCAAATACGGTGCGGTTGTAGTAATCTAGGCCACGTACTAGACGCTCATTAACTTGGTATTCGATACCAACAGCGTCAAGAAGTTCACACAAACCAGCAAAATGTTGCTTCGATTCTTCACCTAAATATTCAGATAGTCGAGGTGCGTCACCTAAGATAGCTTGAACATCCGGGTTCTTAGTATCAAGTACACGTAGAGGGTTAGTGTGCATGCGACGTTTGCAGTCTTCATCTAACACATCAATGTGTTGCTCAAGGAAAGCCACTAACGCTGTACGATAGCTTACTCGATCTTCTTGAGAACCGATTGAGTTCAGCTCGAGGCGAACGTGCTTATCGATGCCTAGTTCACGCCATAGACGTGCTGTCATCATGATAAGTTCTGCGTCAACGTCTGGACCGTCTAGGCCAAACACTTCAACACCACATTGGTGGAATTGACGGTAACGACCTTTTTGAGGACGCTCGTGACGGAACATTGGACCCATGTACCATAGGCGCTGCTCATCACGGTTGATAAGGCTGTTTTGAATACATGAACGTACACAACCTGCTGTGCCTTCTGGACGCAGCGTTAGGCTATCACCATTACGGTCATCAAAGGTGTACATCTCTTTAGAAACAACGTCTGTCTCTTCACCAACCGCACGGCTAAATAGGTTCGTTTCTTCAACGATAGGCATACGTACTTCGTTGTAACCGTATGCACTCACCACACTTTTAACTGCGCTTTCTACTTTCTGCCACAGTGGTGATTGAGTTGGTAGGCAGTCGTTCATGCCTCGAATTGCTTGGATATTTTTAGCCACAGTATTTATTCCGTAATTTCTCACGACCAGGTGTTAGTGCGAATAGACAATCACACCCCATCGCGTTGTATTAATCTTCTAAGTTTTCTACATCAATGCGATTTGCTTTATCAAGCACCGATGCTTTTGCTCGGATCTTCGCTTCAAGCTTGTCGACAAGGTCATCGTTGTCAAAACGCTCTTTCTGACGCTTACCGTCTTCGTAGAAGGCACTCTTACGAGCACTGCCCGCAAGGCCTAAGTGAGACACTTCAGCTTCACCAGGGCCGTTAACGACACAACCGATGATAGAGACATCCATTGGAGTCACTATGTCTTCTAAGCGTTCTTCAAGGGCGTTAACGGTGTTGATAACATCGAACTCTTGACGAGAACAGCTTGGACACGCAATAAAGTTGATGCCACGCGAGCGAATGCGCAAAGATTTAAGAATATCAAAGCCCACTTTGATCTCTTCGATTGGATCTGCTGCTAGCGAGATACGCAGCGTATCGCCGATACCTTCAGACAATAACATGCCTAAACCTACAGCCGATTTCACAGAACCCGCACGAGCTCCACCCGCTTCAGTAATACCTAGGTGAAGTGGTTGATCAATCTGTTTAGCAAGCAAACGGTAAGAACCGACGGCTAGAAATACATCAGAAGCCTTCACGCTGACTTTGAATTGATCAAAGTTCAGACGGTCTAGGATATCGACGTGACGCATTGCAGATTCAACCAGCGCTTCTGCTGTAGGCTCTGTGTATTTCTCTTGGATCTCTTTTTCAAGAGAACCGCCGTTAACACCAATACGAATCGGGATATTCATATCACGAGCACAATCCACAACAGAGCGAATGCGGCTTTCGTTACCGATGTTACCTGGGTTGATACGCAGACAGTCAACCCCATACTCTGCCACTTTAAGAGCGATACGGTAGTCGAAGTGAATGTCAGCAACCAAAGGAACAGAGACCTGCTGCTTGATTAGCTTAAAGGCTTCAGCGGCCTCCATAGTCGGTACAGATACGCGAACGATATCTGCCCCCACTTTTTCCAAAGCTCGAATTTGAGCGACGGTCGCGGCGACATCTGTTGTTCTTGTGTTGGTCATGGATTGCACAGCAATTGGTGCACCATCACCGATCGGCACATCACCCACATAAATACGGGTTGATTTGCGACGAATAATAGGAGATTCGTGTTGCATATTAACTCTAAGGTAAGGTTATTCTAGCTACTTTGCCTGAAGTATACCCAGAAAGGTCGACAGGTTCACTTGCAAATGTCATCGATACGCCTTCAGGCGCACCCAGAATCACTTTATATGGTGCAGTTCCAGAAAGATTTAATGTCTGGCCTGCTTTTTTAATGCCGGTAGATAACGTTTTGCCCGAAGCATCTTTCACTTGGATCCAGCAATCAGCAGAAAACTGCATCACTAGCTCGTTAACCACAGCTTCAGGCGCTACAGTCTCTGATTCTGCAGTAACAGAAGTAACGTCCGCTGCTTCTGGTGCTTCTTCAATGACTTCAACAGGGTCAAGAGTTACTGAATTTTCAGCTGAACTCACTTCAGTAAGCTCATCAGAATTTTCAGTAACAGGAGATGTTTCTGTGTTTTGCTCGGCTTCAATCACTTCTAATGAAGTCAGCTCAGGATCAAGCGACTCTTCTACCACTAGCTCTTCCGAGCTTTCAGTATTGGCTAAAGATTGAGATAAGGTGTCTTGCTGTTGGTTCTGCCACCACCAAAGTGAGGAGATACCCACAATCACAGCAAAGATACTCCAAGTAAGGAGCATAATACGGCTGTTGTGCTTCTCGGTTTTAGTCTTACGAGAGAAGCTCAACATTTCTTGTTCTTGATGTTGGGCATCACCAGAATGATGAAGCGCGTTCAACACGACTTTTTCATCAAGATTGACGTATTTCGCGTATGAACGAATGTAACCACGCATAAAGGTGGCAACCTGATCTGACTCGAATTGGTTTTCTTCAATTTGCTGGATAAGCGTAACGCGTAACTTCAAGCGATCAGAGATCTGCTTTTGTGTTAAACCAAGAGATTCTCGTTTATTTTTGAGCAGCGTTCCCGCTTCAATTGCTGGAGCGACAGTTTCTTGCGTTTGTGTTTCTTGTTCTGTGTTCATAGAGAGTGAACTTCTAAAGTATTATTGCAGGTTGATGAGAGCATTTTTTATTTTCGTTTAAGCTCAATCTTACAACCTACTATGTGGAATTTTTCCTGTCACCCGGTTCATCAACCCTTAAAGTAGAAAACCACACACTGTTGGTGAGCGACTTTCTCAGGAAGCTAGTTTATCAAGTAGCCAACCTAAATAGACACATTGACGATTATCGGGTAACAAGCGAGCACTTAAATTAATTTAAGATTATTTAATCATAAGCTAATGCCATTACAAGGCAAAAACACTTTCGACAAAATTTACCGTCAGCTCATGGTTTTGTCCAAAATTTAACGAAAAATGTAAGAAAGCGTGGGGAAAAAATCCAATTTTTGGAAATTCACCTTCCAGAAAAGCAACAAGCCAGAAGGAATCCTTCTGGCTTGTTTAGATCTAAATGGTATTTAAACCGCTTTTACTTGAATCACATCACCTGCGATTAAGTTAGCTTCAGAGGCGGCTTTCAGCATTTTAGTACGCTTGGTTCTATCAATGACATCACCAACCAACTGACCACATGCGGCATCAATATCATCGCCACGTGTTTTACGAACCGTTACTGTGTAGTTGTATTCCATCAGCGTTTTTTGGAAGCGATCAATACGAGAGTTACTTGGCTTCTTGTAAGGCGAACCCGGATAAGGGTTGAATGGAATCAAGTTGATCTTACAAGGCGTCTCTTTCATTAGCTCAGCAAGTTCACGAGCGTGGTCCATATCATCATTCACATGATCCAATAGAACGTACTCAACCGTTACTTTACCGCGGTTAGCATTTGAAGAAGCAATGTAACGACGAACCGATGCTAGGAAATCTTGGATATCCCAACGGTCGTTGATTGGCATGATTTGGCTACGTAGTGCATCGTTTGGTGCGTGTAGAGAAATCGCCAGAGCTACATCGATGTTGTCTGTCATCTGATCAAGACCAGAAACAACACCAGATGTTGATACTGTCACACGACGCTTAGACAGTGAGAATCCTAGATCATCAAGCATCAGCTCTAATGATGGAATTAGGTTCTTCATGTTAAGCAGAGGCTCACCCATACCCATCATTACGACGTTAGTAATTGGACGACGACCCGTATCTTTCTCTAAACCGATTTCACGTGCAGCACGCCAGATTTGACCAACGATCTCTGAAACTTTCAGGTTACGGTTGAAGCCTTGTTGAGCCGTAGAGCAGAATTTACATTCAAGCGCACAACCTACTTGCGAAGATACACATAGCGTCGCACGGTCACCGTCTGGGATGTATACCGTCTCAACGTCTTGGTCACCAACGCTCATCGCCCATTTAATGGTGCCATCTGCAGAGTGCTGAGCTTCAGAAACGATAGGTGCAACAATCTCACAGCGATGCAGCAGTTTCTCACGTAATTTTTTGTTGATGTTGTTCATTTGTTCGAAGTCATCGACACCGAAGTGATAAATCCACTTCATCACTTGCTCTGCTCGAAACGCTTTCTCATTCAGTTCTTCTGTGAAAAATTTACGAAGACCTTTACGATCAAAATCGAGTAGATTGACTTTAGCTGTGGTCATGATGCCTCTCAATGACGGAACAATAATTAAGGGCGCGAATTGTACAGGCTTTACGCAACTTCAACAAGCGCTGTAAAACCCTGTGTTTATTAAGACATTCAAAGTTAAGCGATTAAAATTTGAACAACTGTCTTGTTCGGTCTGAGAATAACCAATTTGAAGAAAAGATTCCCGATTACACTCCTACGTCGCTCTCGGGAATGACGACTAAATAGATTATCGAGAATGCAAAGTCCACATACGAAAAAGGCTTCACCGAAGTGAAGCCTTTATTGATACTTGCTGTTGTCTGCTTATTCAGCTGGACGTGGGCAAATTTCAGATTCTGGGAAGAAGAATTCGATCTCACGAGCTGCAGACTCAGGGCTGTCACTGCCGTGTACTGAGTTGTAACGCATGCTGATTGCGTAGTCAGCACGGATAGTGCCGCAAGCCGCTTCTTCTGGGTTAGTTTTACCCATTAGTTCACGGTAACGAGCGATCGCATTTTCGCCTTCAAGTACTTGAACCATGATAGGACCAGAAGTCATGAACTCTTTTAGTGGTCCAAAGAACTCTTTACCTTCATGTTCTGCATAGAAGCCACTTGCTTGCGCTTCAGTAAGAGAAACCATTTTAGCGGCAATAATCTGTAGGCCTGCTTTTTCAATGCGGTGGTAGATTTCACCAACAAGGTTACGCTTAACTGCATCCGGCTTAACAATTGAGAACGTTCTTTCTAGAGCCATAGGGATTCCTTCACTTCATTTTTTTGTTATTAAATACTGAAATTACTAAGATCATTCGATCTGAGTTGATGAATAAGCGGTATCGAAATACCGCTCACTCTTATTATTATTTTGCTTGGTCGATAAGAAGACGAGCCAGTGTACGAACACCCATACCGGTCGCGCCTGCAGCCCACTTATCACTTGATGACTTACGGTAAGTACCCGCGCAGTCCATGTGAATCCAACCTTTTTTGTAGTCATCTACAAAGTAAGAAAGGAACGCAGCAGCGGTACTTGCACCCGGAGTGTAATCACCAGAGCTGATGTTTGAAAGATCAGCAAAATTTGAAGGCAACATGCCACGGTGGAAATCAGCAAGAGGCAATGGCCATAGGCCTTCTTTCTCTTGGTTTGCCGCCGTTAGTGCTTGGTGAGATAACTCATCATCGAAGCTCAATAGCGCGTGGTAGTCGTTACCCAGTGCGTTTTTAGCCGCGCCGGTTAGCGTTGCACAGTCGATGATCAGCTCAGGGTTTTGTGCACTTGCGTACATCAAACCATCAGCAAGAACCAAGCGACCTTCCGCATCGGTATTCATGATCTCAACCGTCTTACCATTTTTGTAAGTAATGATGTCGCCAAGCTTCAATGCACGACCAGAGATCATGTTCTCTGCACAACATAGAATAAGCTTAATACGCTTGTTCAGGCCGCGTTCAATCGCTAGACCTAAACCACCAGTAATAGTCGCCGCGCCGCCCATGTCAGCCTTCATTGCTGTCATGAATTGACCTGGCTTAATGCTGTAACCGCCTGAGTCGAAAGTAATACCTTTACCAACCAGACAAGCAAATACAGGTGCGCCTTCGTCGCCGGTAGGGTTGAAGTCCAGTTGAAGCATTGCAGAAGTACGCTCAGAGCCGCGACCTACCGCGTAGATGCCTTCCCAACCTTCGGTTAGTAGGTCTTTGTCTTTAACGATTTTCGCTTTAACTGTGCCCGCAGGAGCTACTGACTTGATGTATTCCGCAGCCATCGTCGCTAATTGACGAGGTGCCACTTCTTCAGCGGTTTTGTTGATAATGTCACGAGTCCAATCAGTAGAGCGAATGCGAGCTTCTAGCTCAGCTTGATCGGTTTCTGAAAGTGTATCCCATTCCAATGCATTCTTTTTCTTTGGTCCACGGTAGCCTTGGTAAAAAGCCCAAACGCTTTCTAAATCCCACCCTTCACCGCTAAGTGAAACCAATGCGATACCTTGTCCGTCAAGCGTACGACCAGCACGTTGAACCGCCCCTAAGTCGTGGCCTTCACCAATGTGAATTGTCGCTCCCGCTTCAGAAAACGATAAAATAGCTCTTGCTCCCCACTGAGGCTGGGCAGCTTCTTGACTTAAAAATACTGACATCTGTGTAGACATGATTTCTCCTTGTCATGAACCACCTTGAGTGTGTGGTTCTGATTATTTTTTATTAGCGGACTGATGTTAGCATTATGTAGGAGAAAAATGTCATTTTGATAAAAAAACGGACCATAAGGTCCGCTTTTTTTAGTAAGAATTGTTAACTTGGCTGTATTTTATATTGGATAAATTCCAACCAACGGCCAAATTATAGAACAAGAGGGCTAGTCCATCTCATCCATCCAGCACAAAATAATGGCCTCTAGAATTTTCTCATTCGAGTGATTCGGCTCATCATCAAAATCTTCAAGATCTAACACCCATTGATGCAAGTCCGTAAAACGTACGGTTTTAGGATCGGTATCTGGGTATAAATCACATAGTTCAATCGCAATATCTCGCGAATCAATCCATTTCAAGCTCATAACACTTCCTTATATTTATCAGCGACGATTTGTCATCTTCATGATTTATATTCTATGCCAGTTTTACTAACACGTTTAGTCGAGCTGAATTCTTAATGCTCTTCAGAAGCTGAGTGCTTAGTGCTCTTCAGAAGCTAGGTTCAATGTGTACTTTGGAATCTCAACAACAAGGTCAGTATCCGCCACTTTAGCTTGGCAACCAAGACGAGATTCCATTTCCAGACCCCATGCTTTATCTAGCATGTCGTCTTCTAGGTCATCACTTTCTTCTAATGAGTCGAAACCTTCACGAATCACAACGTGACATGTAGTACATGCACACGACTTTTCACATGCGTGTTCAATACCAATACCGGCCTTCAGTGCAACATCAAGAACCGTCTCACCAGCTTTTGCTTCTAAAACAGCGCCTTCTGGACATAGATCTTCGTGAGGTAAAACAATAATCTTTGGCATGTTTATCTATTCTCTAACTATTAAATATTATCGACTGACTGACCTGACAGTGCAGCTCGAATTGATTTATCCATACGACGAGAAGCAAAGTCTTGGCTCGCTTTGTCGGTATTCTTAATTTCTAGTTCAATGGCATCGGAATTATCGCCATTACGCACTTCGATCAGTGCTTCAATCGCTTGAACAAGTTGTTGTTTTCCTTGTTCATCAAGCAGCTCGTCACCATCGGCTTGCATTGCAGCAATAAGGCCTTCGATAACACGATCCGCTTCTACGCGTTGCTCAGCCAGAGCGCGCGCTTGCATGTCTTCTTTTGCAAACGTCATCGAATCTTTCAGCATGCTAGCCACTTCGTTGTCACTTAGACCGTAAGAAGGCTTAACTTGGATTTCAGCTTGAACGCCAGTGCTCTTCTCCATCGCGGTAACCGATAACAGGCCATCAGCATCCACTTGGTAAGTGACACGAATATGCGCAGCACCTGCTGTCATTGGCGGAATGCCTTTCAGAGCAAATCGAGCCAGTGAACGACAGTCGTCGACCATTTCACGCTCGCCTTGCACGGTGTGCACTGTCATTGCAGTTTGACCGTCTTTGAACGTGGTAAATTCTTGTGCGCGAGCAACAGGGATCGTGGTGTTACGAGGGATGATCTTTTCGACCAAGCCACCCATAGTTTCGATACCTAAGGAAAGTGGGATAACATCTAGAAGTAGCATCTCAGAGTCAGGCTTGTTGCCAACTAAGATATCCGCTTGAATCGACGCACCAATCGCAACCACTTCATCAGGGTTAATGCTGGTTAATGGAGTACGACCAAAGAAGCCACCCACCATTTCACGGACAAGTAAGGTACGAGTTGAACCACCAACCATAACCACTTCCAGAACTTCGTCCGCGTCAACTTCAGCATCTTTCAGTGCGCGACGGCACGAAAGTAGCGTTTTCTTAACCAGCGGCTTGATGATCTCTTCGAACTCTTCACGAGTTAATGAACCAGACCAACCTAGTACATCAACATCAACGCTTTCAGCTTCAGATAAGCCAATCTTCGCTTCTGTTGCTGCGTCTAGAAGAATACGGTTCTGTTCTGCCGTTAGCTCTGATAAGCCCATTTGCGCTTGGAAATGTTCTGCAATCAAATGGTCAAAATCGTCGCCGCCTAATGCAGAGTCACCACCGGTTGCTAGTACTTCAAAGACACCTTTAGACAAGCGCAATATAGAGATATCAAACGTACCACCACCCAAGTCATAAACGGCGATTACCCCTTCTTTACCTGAATCCAGACCGTAAGCAATCGCCGCGGCAGTAGGTTCATTAAGAAGGCGTAACACGTGAAGACCAGCCAGTTGCGCCGCGTCTTTCGTACCAGCACGCTGTGCATCATCAAAGTACGCAGGAACGGTAATCACTGCACCAGATAGCTCGCCACCGAGTGTTGACTCAGCACGTTGACCTAGCGCTCGCAGAATGTCTGCTGATACTTGAATTGGGTTTTTATTACCTTGCTCTGTGCGAATCACAGGCAAACCATTATCACTTTCTTCAAACTGATATGGCAGAGACGGGTATCGCTGTTGAATATCTGACAGTGAGCGACCGATTAATCGCTTAACTGAGATAATGGTATTTTTAGGATCAGTCTGTGCATTTGCACGCGCTTCATCACCAGTCGTATAAGATTCCGATTGGTAGTGAACAACTGAAGGTAAAATGCTTCGACCTTGTTGATCAACGAGTGTACTCGCCTCGCCACTGCGTACTGCAGCAACCAACGAGTTTGTTGTACCTAAATCAATACCCACAGCAAGCTTATGCTGGTGAGGAGCGGCGCTTTGCCCTGGTTCTGCAATCTGAAGTAGTGCCATGGAGGTGTCCTTGTTATACAAATTAGCCGATCAAACGATCTTCAACTAATTCGATTTCATTCTTTAATTTTGCAATAAACTTAAGCTTTCTTACTCGGTCTGCAGCTTCAAGCCAAGCTTCGCTTTCGAGTTCTTGTTGGATAGCGCTTAATTGTTGTTTATACATTTTGCTAACCTTGCCTTCAAATGCAAATAGCGCATCTTCGGGTTCAGAACTGTCTGCGATGTCTTCTAGCTCTTCACGCAATTCCATCTGCTCCATCAGGAACATCGGGTCTTGCATGGTCTGTTGTTCGCCACGAATGTCTTCACCGTGTTGAACCAGCAGGTATTCTGCTCGGCTGATCGGATTCTTCAATACCTGGTACGCATCATTGATTTGTGCCGCTTTTTGCACGGCTAATAAGCGATCACGCTCAGAAGCTATCGCAAATTTATCAGGATGGAATTGGCGTTGCAGATCTCTAAACTGAGAAGAAAGAAGGCTACCATCCAGTTGAAACTGAAGTGGTAGCCCAAATAATTCGAAATGATTCATGTAAAGGTGGTCCTAAGTTTAGGCTCTTTGTTCAGAGCCTAATTTTATTCTTCGCTTACAACGCTTAACGATTCAAGCGTTTAAACATTGAAGCTCTCACCACAACCACATTCGCCTTTCGCGTTCGGGTTGTTGAATTCAAAACCTTCGTTTAGGCCTTCTTTTACATAATCAAGCTCAGTACCATCTAGGTATACTAGGCTCTTTGGATCAATGATGACCTTAACACCTGAATGCTCAAACACTTCGTCTTCTTCGTTAAGCTCGTCAACGAATTCCAGTACATACGCCATACCCGAACAGCCAGTAGTTTTTACTGCTAAGCGTAATCCGAGACCTTTACCACGGTTATCTAGGAAAGCTTGAACTCGGCTTGCTGCCGTATCTGTCATGGTGATGGCCATACTACAACCTTGTGTTTTATATAAATTGAGAACTCAGGTGGGAGCACAAAGGGTGCTCCCAAATATTACTTATTTTTTCGACGTGATTACGGTATTGAAGCGATTAGTGCTTCTTTTTGTAATCCGCAACCGCTGCTTTGATTGCATCTTCAGCAAGAATTGAACAGTGAACTTTTACTGGTGGCAACTCAAGCTCTTCTGCGATTTCAGAGTTTTTGATTGCAGCTGCTTCATCAATACTTTTACCTTTAACCCACTCAGTTACTAGTGAGCTAGAAGCGATTGCGCTACCGCAGCCGTAAGTCTTGAATTTTGCGTCTTCAATAATACCTTCTGCAGATACTTTGATTTGCAGTTTCATTACGTCACCACAAGCTGGAGCGCCAACCATGCCGCTACCTACACTTGGGTCTTCTTTATCAAACGAACCTACGTTACGTGGGTTTTCGTAGTGATCAATTACTTTTTCGCTATATGCCATGATAGTTACCTCGAATCCTCTATTTCCGTGAGATTAGTGATGAGCCCACTCAACAGTGTTCAAATCAATCCCTTCTTTATACATATCCCATAGAGGAGACATGTCGCGTAATTTATTTACCGCTACACGAATTTGTGCAATCGCGTAGTCGATTTCTTCTTCCGTTGTAAAACGGCCGAATGAGAAACGTACTGAGCTGTGTGCCAGTTCATCGTTCAGACCAAGAGCACGTAAAACGTATGAAGGCTCTAGGCTTGCTGATGTACATGCAGAACCTGATGATACTGCTAGGTCTTTTAGAGACATAAGCAGAGATTCACCTTCAACGAAAGCAAAGCTCACGTTTAGGTTGTGTGGTACACGTTGGTCTAAGTCGCCGTTTACTGTTACTGCTTCTAGATCTTGAACACCTTTAAGTAGGCGCTCACGAAGTGCTAGTGCGTGATCGTAATCTTTCTGCATGTCTTGTTTAGCGATAGCAAACGCTTCGCCCATACCCACGATTTGGTGAGTAGCAAGCGTACCAGAACGGAAACCACGTTCATGACCGCCACCGTGCATTTGCGCTTCTAGGCGAATACGAGGTTTACGACGAACGTACAAAGCGCCGATGCCTTTAGGGCCATATGCTTTGTGTGCAGAAAATGAAATAAGGTCAACTTTCATCTCTTTTACGTCTAGTGGGATTTTACCCGCAGACTGAGCCGCATCAACGTGGAAGATGATCTTGCGTGAGCGACATAACTCGCCGATTGCAGCGATATCTTGGATTACACCAATCTCGTTGTTCACGTGCATGATAGAAACAAGAACTGTATCTTCACGCATTGCAGCTTGTAGCTTGTCTAGATCGATGATGCCGTTAGCTTCTGGCTCAAGGTATGTAACCTCAAAACCTTCACGCTCTAGTTGGCGACATGGATCAAGAACCGCTTTATGTTCTGTTTTACACGTAATTACGTGCTTACCTTTCTTCTCATAAAAGTGCGCTGCACCTTTGATAGCAAGGTTATCTGACTCTGTAGCACCTGACGTGAAAACAATTTCACGTGGGTCTGCATTTAGTAGATCGGCAATTTGCTCACGAGCATTATCTACTGATTCTTCTGCCTGCCAGCCGTAACGGTGTGAACGAGATGCAGGGTTACCGAAGTTACCGTCCATCGTCATGCATTGAACCATTTTTTCAGCAACACGTGGATCGACTGGGCATGTAGCTGAATAGTCAAAGTAAATAGGCAGTTTCATTTTCTACTCCAATGTAAAAACTGACCGCTAAGAGCGGGCATTAACACCGTGAGGTGCTGCACTAATCGTTGTAGTGCTCGTATTTTTATGTGCAAAACCATTATTAACCGCAAGATCGATATCTTGGCGATCAGAAATCTGTAAAACTTCGTTATCTTTCATTAGCTCACCGAGCGTAATGTCGTTTAAGAAGCTGCTGATTCGGGAGCTTAAATCACGCCATAAGGTGTGAGTTAAACAACGACTACCACCTTGGCAGTCTGCTCGACCGTGACACTTAGTTGCGTCCACTGATTCGTCGACTGCAGCAATCACAGTTCCGACAGCGATGTCGCTCGCTTCAGCACCTAAACGGTAACCACCGCCAGGACCACGAACACTAGCAACTAAGCCAGCTTTACGTAACTTAGAAAATAGTTGTTCTAAGTAAGATAACGAGATGCCTTGTCGCTCTGAAATATCAGCCAGAGGAACTGGGCTCTTTTGCGAATGCAGTGCTACATCTAGCATAGCTGTTACCGCATATCTTCCTTTAGATGTAAGTTTCATATCACACCGTATCCACATTGTTTATGTGGTTGGAATTTTCCCATACCCGACTAAATTGGTCAAGTATTTAGTTGACTATTTTAGTCAGGTATTCATCCCTACAAGCAGAGTGGGTTTTATTTGTCGTTTTTGCTCTTCTCAATTGAAGTCAAAATGCCACGTAGAGTATTGATCTCTTGCAGTTCAGGACGAGCTCGGCTGAACAGACGACGTAGCTTGTTCATCACCTGACCCGGTTTATCCTTAGAGATAAATTGGGTATCAATGATCACTTTTTCAAGGTGTTCATAGAACATTTCTAGTTCTTCGTGACGTGGGTACTCATCTTGTTGCTGTGGCTGATATTGGCTCGCAACCATATCAAGGTGTGCCACGCGAACTTCATAGCTTAGCGTCTGCACGGCCATCGCTAGGTTCAATGAGCTGTATTCAGGGTTGGCTGGGATACATACATGGAAGTGGCACTTCTGAAGCTCATCGTTAGTCAAGCCAGTACGCTCACGGCCGAAGACTAATGCGACTGGGTGCTTTTGACCTTCAACGGCAAACTTTTGTCCGCACTCACGAGGCTCTAGCATTGGCCATTCAAGCGTACGTGAACGTGCACTTGAACCAACCACCAAACCACAGTCTTTTACTGCTTCATCCAATGTAGACACAATGGTCGCGTTTTCTGCGATGTCACCAGCACCCGCAGCCAGTGCTAAGGTCTGCTCGTCAACTTCACATTGAGGGTCTACAAGAACTAATTGACTCAAACCCATCACTTTCATTGCGCGAGCTGCTGATCCGATATTTCCCGAATGAGACGTACCAACCAGAACGACTTTTACATTGTCTAACATGCTATATGACACCACTTTAAAAATAATCGCGAGATATTAACACATAGCTAAGTAAAATGGTCAGACCCTTCTCGTAATGTGAATTCAAGAGTTCAAAAAACAACCACTTCCCTTTTGCAAAAAATTTGGTATACTCGCCGCCGCTTTAAACTGTTCTTTAACATCTTGTGGGAAAAACCTATGCATCCAATGCTAAACATTGCGATACGCGCTGCGCGTAAAGCTGGCAACCATATTGCTAAATCTCTAGAAACAACTGATAAGATCGAATCGTCTCTAAAAGGTAACAACGATTACGTTACTAACATTGCTCAAGAAGCTGAGTACATGATTATTGAGACAATCAAATCATCTTACCCAGAGCACAGCATTATTTCTGAAGAGTCAGGCCTGACTGAAGGTAAAGATTCTGACGTACAATGGATCGTTGACCCACTAGATGGCACCAACAACTTTGTAAAAGGTTTCCCTCACTTCTCTGTATCTATTGCTGTTCGTATGAACGGTCGTACAGAAGTTGCTTGTGTTTATGACCCAATGCTAAACGAGCTATTCACAGCTCAACGTGGCTCTGGCGCTCAACTTAACAACGCTCGTATGCGTGTTACTCAACTTAAAGACCTTCAAGGTACTGTTCTAGCGACTGGTTTCCCATTCAAGCAAAAACAACACTCTGAATCTTTCATGAAGATCATCTCTGGTCTATTCGTTGATTGTGCGGACTTCCGTCGTACTGGCTCTCCAGCACTTGACCTATGTTACCTAGCGGCTGGCCGTGTTGACGGTTACCTAGAACTAGGCCTTAAGCCATGGGATCTAGCAGCTGGCGATCTAATCGCTCGTGAAGCTGGCGCTATCATGACTGACTTTGCTGGCGGTACTGATTACATGACGTCTGGTAATGTTGTTGCTTCAAGCGCACGTGGTGTTAAGTCTATTCTTAAGCACGTTCGTGAGAACTCTAACGAAGGTATGCTGAAGTAATTCAGACCTTACGTTAATGCTCCTTTTTTCAAGGGCGCATAGAAATTTCAAAGCCTCGCTATTGCGGGGCTTTTTTGTATCTGCGATACGAGCTACGAGCTACGAGCTACGAGCTACGAGCTACGAGCAAGATGGCTGTTTAGTTGCGACGAGCACAATGCACTTCGCCAATAAGTTGCGTAGAGCTTCTCGACAGAATACAGACGTAAAAAAACCGCTAGTTGCCTAGCGGTTTTTTTGGTTCAGCGAAAATTGTTAAGCCAAGGCCTAAGGCATTTCGTCAAACTCTTCACCTTCTTTATCCACTTGTGGTGGCATTAGGTGTTCACGCGTAATACCCAACTTCATAGCGAGTGCAGATGCAACGTAGATAGAAGAATAAGTACCAACGGTAATACCCAATAGAAGTGCAGTTGCGAAGCCGTGAATCATAGCACCGCCCTGAGCGAACAGCGCGATAACTACGAATAACGTTGTACCAGAAGTAATCAATGTACGGCTCAATGTTTGTGTGATTGAGCTGTTCAATACTTCAGGTGCTTCACCCTTACGCATCTTACGGAAGTTCTCACGAATACGGTCAAATACTACTATGGTATCGTTGAGGGAATAACCGACTACCGTTAGCAAGGCTGCTACGATGGTAAGATCTACCTCAATTTGCATTAGAGAGAACACACCCAGTGTGATGATAACGTCGTGCGCCAGTGCTAGTACCGCACCTGCTGCCAAACGCCATTCGAATCGCACTGATACATAGATCAAGATACAGATCAGAGAAACAAGGATAGCAAGGCCACCCGCTTCTGTTAGCTCGTCACCCACATTAGGGCCAACGAACTCGATACGACGCATCTCAACTTGCTCACCAGTACCATCTTTAATTGCAGACAGGATCTGGTTACCAAGCGTTTCGCCAGCAACACCGTCACGTGGACGTAAACGAACCATGACCTCACGTGCAGAACCAAAGTTCTGTACCGTTGCATCACCGAAACCTTCCGCTTCTAGTGCACTACGGATATCAGGTAGGTTTGCTGGTTGCTCAAAACCCACTTCAATCAGAGTACCACCGGTAAAATCTAGACCCCAATTCAACGATTTCGTTGTTAAGGTAAAGATGGCAGTACCAATCATCAAGATTGAGAATAAAAAGGCAACCTTTGACCAACGCATAAAGTCGATCATTTTTTCTGCTTTTAGAATCTGAAACATATTAATTCCTAGCCTTAGATCGACAGTTTCTTAACGCGTTTGCCGCCATACATCAGGTTCACGATACAACGTGTTCCGACAATAGCTGTAAACATTGAAGTTAAGATACCGATAGACAGCGTTACCGCGAAGCCTTTAATTGCACCTGTACCTACAGCAAATAGAATGATTGCTGTTAGTAGTGTGGTGATATTGGCATCGGCGATGGTGCTAAATGCGTTCGCATAACCTTGGTGAATCGCTTGTTGTGGACTGCGTCCATCTCGAAGTTCTTCACGTATACGCTCAAAGATAAGTACGTTGGCATCGACCGCCATACCAACCGTCAATACGATACCGGCAATACCTGGCAGAGTCATAGTAGCCCCCGGGATCATCGACATCACACCGATAATCAACACCAAGTTAGCCATCAGAGCAACGTTCGCAATCAAACCGAAAGTACGGTAGTAAAGCAGAGTAAACAACATTACTGCAGCCATACCCCAAACCATCGCCATGATACCCATATCGATGTTTTGTTGACCCATAGATGGACCAATCGTACGTTCTTCTACAATCGAGATAGGTGCAATCAATGCACCAGCACGCAGTAAAAGTGCCAAGTTATGAGCTTCAGCCGTTGAGTCGATACCCGTAATACGGAAGTTACGACCTAGCGCAGATTGAATCGTCGCTTGGTTGATCACTTCTTCGTGCTTACTTAAGATCACTCGACCTTCTGGTGTTTTACGACCGCTGTCTTTGTACTCTGCAAATACCGTAGCCATAAGCTTACCGATATTCTGACGAGAGAATGTAGACATCTTGCTACCACCTTCGCTGTCTAGCGAGATGTTAACTTGTGGGCGACCATATTCATCAACACTTGAGCTTGCATCAGTAATACTTGAACCGCCTAGAATAACGCGCTTCTTAAGTACCACAGGGCGACCATCACGATCTTGCTTGATTTCGCTACCCGCAGGGGCACGACCAGAAGCGGCAGCGGCTAAGTCAGCACTACTATCAACTTCACGGAACTCAAGTGTCGCCGTTGCACCAAGAATTTCTTTAGCGCGCGCCGTGTCTTGAACACCAGGCAATTCCACTACGATACGGCTAGCACCTTGACGTTGAACCAAAGGTTCAGCAACACCAAGTTCGTTAACACGGTTACGTAAAATGGTAATGTTTTGCTCTACTGCGTAGTTACGGATTTCTTGAAGACGAGCATCTGTAAAACGAGCAACCAAAGAAAAACGACCATTAGATTCTGAATCTACGAACGTCATATCTTGGTGCTTAGATTGCAGTAGCGATTTCGCTTCAGCAAGCTGCTCTTCGTTACGTAGAATCACTTCAACTGCATCTTTACCCGATGGGCGAATAGCACGGTAACGAATTTTTTCTTCACGAAGTTCACTACGGAAGGCTTCTTCTTGTTGGCCAACTAGCTTTTGCATCGCAGCATCCATATCCACTTCCATTAAGAAGTGAACACCACCACGTAGATCAAGACCCAGTTTCATTGGTGCAGCACCAATAGATTCAAGCCAATCAGGAGTTGAAGCCGCAAGGTTTAAAGCAACGATAACATCATCACCTAGTGCTTCTGTGATGATATCACGGGCACTAATTTGCGTATCTGTATCATTAAAGCGAACAAGAATGGAACCGTTTTCTAGAGCAACGGATTTAGTAGAAAGGTTCTCTGCTTCCAGAGCATTGGTGACAGCATCCAGCGTAGACAGATCTACAGAGGCGCCACGCGCCCCTGTAACTTGAACTGCCGGATCTTCACCGTATATATTCGGAAGTGCGTACAACGCGGCGATAGCGATGGCAAACACCACCATCAAATACTTCCATAACGGATAACGGTTTAGCACAGCGAGGATCCTCTAGCTGTTTATAGTGATTTCAGAGTACCTTTTGGTAGCACTGCTGTAACGAAGTCTTTCTTGATAACAACTTCGTTGTTTGCGTTCAGTTCGATAGCAACGTAGTCGCTGTCTTCTGCAATCTTAGTAATCTTACCGATTAGACCGCCGCTTGTTAGAACTTCATCGCCTTTGCCCATAGAAGACATAAGGCTCTTATGCTCTTTTACGCGCTTAGCTTGTGGACGGTAGATCATGAAGTAGAAGATCACAGCGAACATACCTAGCATGATAAGCATTTCGAAACCGCCGCCTGCTGGTGCACCTTCTACTGCTGCGTGAGCTTGAGAAATAAACATTAAAAACATCCTCTATTATATTTTGGTAATTGTTTGTCTAATTGGGTTGTACCCCTTTATTTTCAAGCCCCATCTCTAGGAATAGAGATGGGGCTCGCAAAAAAAGAAATACTAAGATTCTTTACCTAACGGTGGCACTTCACGCCCCATTCTTGCGTAGAACTCAGCAACGAACTCTTCAAAACGGTCTTCATCAATAGATTGACGAATGTCTGACATAATTCGTTGGTAGAAACGCAGGTTATGAATCGTGTTCAGTCGAGCACCTAGGATTTCGTTACAACGATCCAAATGATGCAAGTACGACTTGCTGTAGTTCTTACAAGTGTAACAGTCACAATCTGAATCTAGTGGTGTTGTATCCGTTTTATGCTTCGCATTACGGATCTTGATCACACCTTCAGTGACAAACAGGTGGCCATTACGTGCATTTCGCGTTGGCATTACACAGTCAAACATGTCGATACCGCGACGAACACCTTCAACCAAGTCTTCAGGTTTGCCTACGCCCATTAGGTAACGTGGCTTATCTTCAGGCAGTTGAGGGCATGTGTGCTCAAGAATACGGTGCATGTCTTCTTTTGGTTCGCCTACTGCTAGGCCGCCAACAGCGTAACCGTCAAAACCAATCTCTGTTAAGCCTTTAACGGATACATCACGAAGGTCTTCGTATACGCCACCTTGAACGATACCGAATAGTGAGTTCGGGTTTTCTTGCTTGTCAAAGTGATTGCGTGAACGCTGAGCCCAACGAAGAGACATCTCCATTGAGTCTTTAGCTTCTTTATGCGTTGCAGGGTAAGGCGTACATTCGTCAAAGATCATTACGATGTCTGAGCCTAGATCCTTTTGGATTTCCATCGACTTTTCAGCGTCCATGAAGATCTTGTCACCGTTTACAGGGTTACGGAAGTGAACACCCTCTTCAGTGATTTTACGCGTCGCACCTAGGCTGAATACTTGGAAACCGCCTGAATCAGTCAGGATAGGTCCTTTCCAGTTCATGAAATCGTGCAAGTCACCGTGCAGTTTCATGATTTCTTGACCAGGGCGTAACCATAGGTGGAACGTGTTACCTAGCAAGATTTCAGCACCTGTGTCTTTCACTTCTTCAGGAGTCATGCCTTTAACCGTACCGTAAGTACCTACAGGCATGAATGCTGGTGTTTCAACGCTACCACGTTCAAACTGAAGTTGACCACGACGTGCGC
The DNA here is from genome assembly GCF_057785895.1 of Vibrio sp. QJM3NY_39. Taxonomy (NCBI): domain Bacteria; kingdom Pseudomonadati; phylum Pseudomonadota; class Gammaproteobacteria; order Vibrionales; family Vibrionaceae; genus Vibrio; species Vibrio sp. QJM3NY_39. Next base: position 2,943,376 of record NZ_CM173505.1, read on the forward strand.
CGCTGTTTGTTTTTTTAAGTTCGTATTTTAATTTCACGAAGCCTCCAATATGCCAGAGAAACAATCTGACTGATAATTCAGAACCTTAAGCTAAACATAAGTTCAATCTAGCGAGTTCTATGAGGAGCGGTCGCGTATTCCTTGCGAGAGATTAGACAGACACCCTGCCCGACTCCTAGCTTACTGCTAGCACCCGTAAATTCTGCTTATATCGTTTATAACCAGCTAAAATTAGCTCGTTTTCTTATTGATGAACATCGCATCACCGTAGCTGAAGAAACGGTATTCGCTCTTCACTGCGTGATCGTATGCGCCCATCACATTGTCATAACCAGCAAATGCACTCACCAACATGATCAGTGTTGATTCTGGTAAGTGGAAATTGGTAATCAAGCAATCCACCAACTGGTATTCATAACCAGGGAAGATGAAGATTTCTGTGTCACCAAAGAAAGGAACTAACTCAGTGCCATTTGTCAATGCATCTTGAGCCGCACTTTCTAGTGAACGCACAGAGGTTGTACCGACAGCGATAATGCGTCCGCCGCGAGCTTTTGCTGCTGCAACGGCATCAACCACTTCTTGCGGTACTTCAACGTACTCTGCGTGCATGTGGTGATCGTTGATATTATCTACTTTTACCGGCTGGAACGTGCCAGCACCAACGTGAAGCGTCACGTAAGCAAACTCGACACCTTTTTCTTTCATGCCAGCCATGAGCTTGTCATCAAAGTGAAGACCTGCTGTTGGCGCTGCAACCGCACCCGGCTTTTCATTATAGACAGTCTGGTAGCGCTCTTTATCTGCATCTTCATCAGGACGATCGATGTAAGGAGGCAGTGGCATGTGACCAACGCTGTTAAGAATCTCTAGAACACTTTGATCGGATGTGAAATGGATTTCAAACAACGCATCATGACGCGCTACCATTTCAGCTTCATACTCATCGTTCTCACCAAGGAACAACTTCGTGCCCGGCTTCGGTGATTTAGAACAACGAACATGCGCAAGAATGCTTTTCTCATCGAGCATACGCTCCACTAGCACTTCAAGCTTACCGCCTGAGGCCTTGCGACCGAATACACGAGCAGGAATCACGCGAGTGTTATTAAAAACAACAAGATCGCCTGGCTCAACCAAGTCTAAAACGTCTTTAAACGAACCATCAGCTAGGTTACCGCTGTTGCCATCTAATTTAAGCAGGCGGCTTGCTGTGCGCTCCTCTTGAGGGTAGCGAGCAATAAGTTCATCTGGTAGGTCAAAGTGAAAATCTGAAACTTGCATGTTTGTAGTCTTGTCTTAGTTGATGAGATTTGTGCTGTTGACGAAGAATAAATCATGGTTGCAGATCAATCGTTACGGTAAGTCAATCGTTACCAGAAACACATCACAAACACGACTAAAAATTTCGCAGTGGGCTAGTATAGGCACACGAGCCGCAATAGCAAGGTTTACAGCACTGGATTATTGTAAAAAGGCGTAAAATAGTGCTACTGATTCACCACCTCAAACTAAAGAATTAGTTGCATAAAACTCACCCAAGAATGCGTCAGATCTCAGTTATTTTTTGGATAAAAAACTATAGTAATAGCAACAAATGAAAAAGAAGGAGGTTCGTATGATCAAGGTTGAAGATATGATGACTCGCAACCCTCATACCCTATTGCGCTCACACTCACTGGCCGATGCTAAGCACATGATGGAAGCGCTTGATATCCGCCATATTCCGGTCGTTGATTCCGAGAGGCAACTACTTGGCGTCGTCACACAGCGAGACGTTCTAGCCGCTCAAGAATCCAGCCTGCAAAACATCCCACAAGCTCAATCATTTACTCTTGCTACACCGCTCAACGACATCATGCACAAAAGCGTAATGTCTGTAGAACCACGAGCAGGATTGAAAGAATCAGCTGTTTATATGCAGAAACACAAAGTGGGCTGTTTACCTGTCGTAGAAAACCACGAACTAGTAGGCATTATTACAGACAGCGACTTTGTCACGATAGCGATTAACTTATTAGAGCTACAGGAAGAAGTCGAGCCAGAAGAAGCGGAAGTAGAGTGATATGACAATAAGAAGAGCCTCATAAAACTATGAGGCTCAATATTAGGTAACTTTAATCGATAGAAATGCACTGCCGCTTACCCCGTAACTCATTACAATAAACAACCAATCCGCACACCATATCAAATATAAAACTAGTTGAATAATGTATTGATGAAGTTTATATTACCCGCCATATACAACCACCTCCGTAATAAAGTGAAAAAATCATATTTATCAATAGGCTTGATGCAGAGGTTATAACGAATTCAGCTCCTGTCATTGCTTGTATCACTGTTGTTACATTCACAGTAGAGGATGTAGCTGCTTCTTCCGGAGTGTTGGAAACTTATATAAAAGCAATTGACGACTATTCATTTGGTCCACTTAATGGTTCGGAGAATATACTGGCATCTCATAATGAGGAGCCCAAAAAGTTACGGTTCTTTAGAGTACAAATGAAAGTATCAAACTATAAAAATTCAATAATATGCCTAGTTATCATCACTGTATGCAGTTACCCATTCATATACTTCCCTTCTGGAGAGTATGATTCAGATAGAGTTTACTTTGTTACTGTACTAAGCTCATTTTTTGTATTTTTTCTCTTAGTGTTTACCGTGGCACAGTTAGCACTGATAATAAAAAATAGGGATGATAAGTACCAAACTAAAAATCATCATATCGGTATTTATTTTATCATAGCCATATCGCTATCTACTTTTTATTACTTTAAGGTTGAAGAGTATAAAGAAACAAGCACTAGTCATGTATATTGCGGATCAATATTAAAGATGAGAAGTTCTCTGGGGCTTTTAGAAAAGTTTGCGCTTTCAAAAGAAAAATGTGGTAGCGGTTTATGAATAAATCATTCCCATATTTAAAGTTTTCTTTTTTCTAATAGGCTATGCTGTTGTATCTTTTGCACTTTACGAAATTGTTGGAGATACATACAAATTCTGGACATCTGGCATAGAAAAACAAGCAAAAGTAATACAACTTGATCATATTAACGTCCATATGAGAGGGTTAAAAACCTATTACTATCTATTAGATATAGAGGGAAAGCGCTCTGTACATAAGTTCAATTTTGAATTGATAGAGAAGCGATACTATAACGTATTATTTATCAACGATGGGGAAAAAATAATACTAGGAAATAAAAATAGTAGCCTACTTGATGTTTATTCATCCTTGTTTGGAACACTTCCTGCTTATATGAGTATTGCAGTGCTTTTCTATTTACTTTATGGAGCTTTAAAGTCTCATTTAACAAGACCTAGAAATCCATACGATTAAGCATAATCGTATGGATTTATTCAAACATGGCAATCAAGTACTGTTGTAAGGTGACAAACTTTAAAGCAGCTCAGACACCACATCCGCTAACTGATGGAATGTCTCTAGACGAGACGAACTTGGTCGCCAGACCAGACCAATATCTCGGTATGCCTGTTGGCCTGGAGGATCGATCACCACTAGGTTTTGGTTTTCAAGCAAGCCGTGATCGATAGCCATCTGCGGAATAAAGGTGGTTCCTAAACCATTTGCTACCATTTGCACCAATGTGTGGAGGCTTGTGGCTGTGAACGGATTTATCTTCTCTTTATCGGTTAACTTACAAGCTGATACCGCGTGCTCGGTTAAGCAGTGCTCGTTCTCTAGCAAAAATACAGACTCATCTGGCAAGTCATCGTATTTAATCGGAACACGAATGCCATCTGCTTGATTACGACTGATCACCATTCTGAACGGGTCTTGCCCAACAACTTTACTCTCCATGTTGTCGATATCGACAGGCAGAGCCAGAATCAGCACATCTAACTCACCATGACGTAATGCAGCCAATAAGTTAGTCGTCGTGTCTTCACGTAACAGTAAGTTCAACTGTGGAAAACGATGGTTGGCTTCTTGCACCAAATCACATAGAAGGAATGGCGCAATGGTAGGAATACATCCAACTCGCAGCTGCCCTTGCATCGCATCCCCGTTACATAAATTTCCGAGCTCAACCAGATCTTGTCCTTTCGCCAGTAGCTCTCGTCCATGTTTCACCACCAGCTCACCCGCTTGCGTGAAAACCAATGGGCTCTTTTTATCTTTCTTCTCGTAGAGAGGACAACCAATCAGCTCTTCAAGATTTTGAATGCCTTTACTTAGCGTGGATTGGCTGACGAAACAGCGATCAGCAGCATCGCTAAAATGGCGAGTTTCATGAAGAGTAACGAGATAATAAAGTTGCTTAAGACTTGGCCATTTATTCATGAAATTACTCTGTAATATGAGTAGGATAAGTTGGGCAAAGGTCAGCAGACCTAAGGACTGAACAAAGAATAAGCTCATCGCTTTTTTCGATTAACTTAATCTATTTAATTCGCTTTTTTCTATAGTACCGATTGTACTATAGTTTGTCCCGTAGAAACGGAGCCCAAACAAAGATGTGTTGGGCCAACTAATTTTTTAGGAGATTCCAAATGGTACTAGTAGGTCGTCAAGCCCCTGACTTTACTGCAGCAGCTGTTCTAGGTAACGGCGAGATCGTTGATAACTTCAACTTCGCAGAATTCACTAAAGGTAAGAAAGCGGTAGTTTTCTTCTACCCACTAGACTTCACTTTCGTTTGTCCTTCAGAGCTAATCGCTTTCGACAACCGTCTAGAAGATTTCCAAGCTAAAGGCGTTGAAGTAATTGGTGTTTCTATCGATTCACAATTCTCTCACAACGCATGGCGTAACACTGCTATCGCTGATGGCGGTATCGGTCAAGTTAAATACCCTCTAATTGCTGACGTTAAGCACGAGATCTGCAAAGCATACGATGTTGAGCACCCAGAAGCAGGCGTTGCTTTCCGTGGTTCTTTCCTAATCGACGCTGACGGCCTTGTACGTCACCAAGTAGTTAACGATCTTCCACTAGGTCGTAACATCGACGAAATGCTACGCATGGTAGACGCACTAAACTTCCACGAGAAGAACGGTGAAGTTTGTCCTGCACAATGGGAAGAAGGCAAAGCAGGTATGGACGCATCACCAACAGGTGTTGCAGCGTTCCTATCTGAGCACGCTGACGACCTAAGCAAGTAATTACCTCTTAAGCCCGAACTCAACACGGGTTAATGGTTGGAAGACTCTCTATAAAGAGAAATAAAGCATAAGCTAATAGCGCAAAGCGCACCGCCAATCAGTTAAGAAGTAAAGTCCTATTAAAAGCCCGAAGTTAACGCTTCGGGCTTTTTGTTTTTACACGACCTCACCACTTCCCTACCTGAAAGTGAATTGGGGTAGCGACAAAGCAAAAGTTTACCCCTATTTCCCTCTGCTAACACCTATTCAAAATCATACCTAGATTGCTATTATTTAGTCAGTATCTCTTTAAATGAGCAAACATGATGAACATCGAAATTGAAGTCTGTATCGATAACTTAGAATCTCTACATAACGCACTGTCTGGTGGCGCGAATCGAATTGAGCTTTGCTCTTCATTGGCACTTGGCGGGTTAACTCCAAGCTTCGGAATGATGAAACAAGCGGCAAAAATTTCATCCGTTCCTGTCTACGCGATGATACGGCCAAGACAAGGCGACTTCATTTTCGATGATGACGACATGCTATGTATGCTTGAAGATATTGAAGCTTGCTCAAGTGCAGGGTTGAATGGAGTGGTTCTGGGCGTATTAGCACCGAACGGAAGTATTGATATGCCAAAAATGCAGCAGCTGGCAGACAAGGCTCACTCGTTGAACTTAGGAATTACGTTTCATAGAGCCATTGACCAAAGCTCTGATTACCAAAAAGCATTAGAACAGGTCATAGCGCTCGGCTGTGAACGAATCCTAACATCAGGGCTTGCTGCAAATGCAGAGCAAGGAATCCATGTATTAGCAGATATGGTCAAACAAGCAGATGGAAGAATCGACATCATGGCTGGGGCTGGCGTCAACGCAACGAATGCTAAGATGATTCGAAGCAATACCCAAGTACCTGCACTTCACCTTTCAGGTAAATCGACAAGACCTAGCTTAATGGAAAGCAATTCATACGCTCAAATGGGCAGTGATGATATTGATGATTATCAGATACCAATAACTGATGTTAACAAGATATCCAGCGTGAGAGCCGCTCTCGACGCTTAGGGTAATAGTCGCTAACACAAATCCAGAGAACCTCGCTGACTAATCTAACTGACTGACGTATATTAGATTAAATAGCGCAAAAAATTTTCATGGATAGATATGGCTAAAGACTTATTCAGCTCTCTTGATTTAAACCTGTTACGAACATTTCTGATTGTTTATCAAGAAAAAAATACCAGAAAGGCTGCGGAGCGACTCTTTGTTTCGCAGCCAGCAGTCAGCCAAGCCCTACAGAAGCTAAGATATCACTTCAATGATGACCTCTTCGTAAAGGTTCATGGTGGCCTGCAACCTACCTCATTCAGTGAGCAACTCATCAATGAAATAACACCACACTTTGATGGCCTAATGACCGCTGTGAATGCATCCAATCGATTTAATCCAAGTGAAATTGACTACCCCTTAAAGATAGCGTTATCACCTGTAGTACTCGCTTGTTTATCCGGTACCTTATATAAAGAGCTTATGAGACAAGCACCAAATTCAAAACTTGAGCTTGTAAGTTGGTCTACCTCATCTTGTGAAGATATACAGAAAGGAGAGGTTCTATTAGGCGTTGCTTACGAGCTTCCTTTTACATCAAAAGAAATTTATGTAAAAAAACTGGTGGAAATTACCGGACGATTATTTGTAAGAAAGGATCATCCGATAAAGCAAGCTTCAGTCAGTCCCGAAGAGTTAGCAGGTTATGAAATAGCATCAATGATATCTCCTGGCTGGAACGACAATTTTAGCCATGCAGCCAACATATTAGAGTCACGTTCAATTCCACACAGTATTGGCTTTCGTTCCGAGATTTTGATGGCTATCATCGATGTCGTGGCGAACTCAGATATGTACATGCCACATTCCAACCTATTCCCCATAGATAACTACCCAACGCTGAGAGCTATAGATGTAGATCTTGACACTAAATACAAAAATGTCAGCGTTTACAGCCATATACACACTAAAAACCGCAATAACCCTCTCATATCCTGGCTTTTCGATGTAATCAAACATGCGCTACTACAACAGATTAATAAGTAATGCTTATTACAGATATACGAGAACCTATTTAGCTTAAAAATATGACACTGTTTAATATTCACTCCATCGACAGGGAGTCAATCAAATATAAGGATGCAATAATTAAACATCAAGAGCGTTATTTATATGAAATTACTAACTACAGCACTAACCGTTATCGCAATCACTTCTGCTTCATCAGCTTATGCTCAGAAAGACTATTCTGGACATCGTATTGGTTTCGGTATTGTTTCTAGTGAAGTCGATCATCTAGATTCAAATTTCTCTCGAAGCGATTTAGGTAATGGGTTAAAGCTCGAATATGGTTATGACATTAACCGAATCTTTGGTGTGAATATCTCATCAGATACGAGTAAAGAAGATGAAAATTTTGAAGGCTATGGATATGAGACTAAAGTTTCAACCTTCAAAATAGACACAGACATCGGCTATGCATTCTTCCTCAATGGCTTTGATGTAAAGCCATACGGTGCTATTGGTTTTGCTCGTGTAGAGGAAAAGATCACGTTAAATACGCCTGACGGTAGTGCAAGTATCAAAGACAACAATACTTCTCTATTGCTAGGCACCGGAGTTAGAGCAAATTTTGATTTCGGTCTTTATACCGACCTACGCTTCAACTTCATCATGATGGATGACTATGACATCGATCAGTTATCTTTCACTGTCGGATACAAGTTCTAAGAATAGCTTTCCATCAATTAAACACTTTGTTCACAATCTGTTTGGGTTGTGAGCAAAGTAATCATGCGTACCAATAAGTAAACATTATCATCGATATAACCAATACGAATTAGTCCACTTGTTGTAAATATTACAATATGAGTGTTATCCAGTCGCTTTATTGGCTTGCCCCATGGATCGACATAATGCTAAGGAGAGCTAAATTTACCTCGGTGGTACCATGAAATTAAAAACACTCCTTCTCACTTCCGCTTTATTTTCAACACCTGCATTTTCAAACGGCCTTCACCTATCTCCTGAAGTAAAAATCGGCGCTTATCATGGTTTTGGGATCCAGGCGGGTATTACTGATGTTGCAAATCTAGGCGCCATTTACCTAAGCTACTCTCATCTTTGGTATGACAGCGATCGATATGATGAAACGGTTGATGCGTATCGTGTTGGTATCCAGAACATGTTTGGAAGAAACCAAATCCATGGCTTTCAGGCTGAAATTGGTGTGGCAAGTTATGATGGAACGAAAACACGCTCAGGTGAAGTAGAAGAGAAGACAGCACATGGTTTAAGCCTAGGCGGTGCCTACGTGTACCAAGCGACACCAATGCTTGGGCTACGTGCTGGTGTTGATATGAATATTTTTGATCACAATAAGACGTTCGTGCCTTACGACACAACAATCAACCTTAACCTTGGTGCAATTATTCGATTCTAAAGTTAATACCTACTTCAGTGCGTCATCTAGGCTTTGATCACCAAGGTGGCGTACATCTTTACCCTTCACAAAGTAAATAATGTATTCACAGATATTTTGGCAACGATCTCCCACTCGCTCAATCGCACGGGCTGACCACATCACTTGTAGGATATTGGGGATGTTCTTAGGATCTTCCATCATGTACGTCATCAACTGACGAATGACGGCCTCGTATTCCGCATCCAGCTTATCATCAAGTTTATGTACTTCTGCCGCAGCATCGACATCCATACGAGCAAAAGCATCTAATACTTGATGCAACATAGTAATTGCCTGACGACACAATGGCTCTAACGAGACGTGAAACTTTTGCTCTTTCGTAGAAGGGATCTCAATCGCACCCTGTGCGATTTTAGAAGCAACATCGCCAATACGTTCTAGATCAGTAATGGTTTTGATGATCGCCATAATCAAACGCAGATCTTTGGCAGTCGGCTGACGCTTAGCAATAATACGAGTACATGCTTCATCGATTGAAACTTCCATCGCATTCACTTTATGGTCGTCACGAATTACTTTTTTGGCCAGTTCCGAGTCATCTTTATGAAGCGCTTGCATCGCAAATGACAACTGCTGCTCTACCAATCCACCCATAGTTAATACGTGTGTACGGATAGATTCTAATTCGACATTAAACTGTCCTGAGATGTGGCGACCAAAATGCATGTCAGCTCCTTAAAAGAAATGAATAAAGTCGTTTATTTCAGAGTGACTTAGCTCTAGATAGCGCGAACTTAAACGTTAGCCGTACCTACCTGTAATGTAGTCTTCCGTTTGATTTTTCAATGGCGAAGTAAATATAGAATCAGTATCTGAGTACTCGATCAACTTACCCATATGGATAAAAGCGGTGTGGTCACTCACGCGAGCTGCCTGCTGCATGTTATGAGTAACAATAACAACGGTGTATTGAGTCTTAAGTTCGTTGATCAACTCTTCAATCGTCAATGTCGAAATCGGATCGAGTGCCGATGTTGGCTCATCCAATAACAACACTTCAGGTTCGATGGCAACCGCACGAGCGATAACCAAACGCTGCTGTTGACCACCCGATAAACCAAAAGCGTTTTCATGCAAACGGTCTTTCACTTCATCCCACAACGCCGCGGCGCGCAGAGAGCGTTCAACTGCATCATCAAGATCTCGGCTGTTGCTCACACCTTGCAACCTCAATCCATAAACCACATTCTCATAGATAGATTTAGGGAAAGGGTTTGGACGTTGAAACACCATGCCGACACGACGTCGTAAAGTCGCGACATCCACCTTAGGGTGATACACGTTCTTACCATGAAGCTTCACTTTCCCGGAAACCTTACAGCCTTCAACAAGATCGTTCATGCGATTAATGCAGCGCAAAAGAGTCGACTTACCACAGCCAGAAGGGCCGATAAAAGCCGTCACCTGCCCCTTAGGGATCTGCATTGAAATATCATCGAGTGCTTGGCTCTCTTTATAATAAAGATTCAGCCCTTCAATCGAGATAGCAATTTGCTCATCCTTCAGGTTGTGAACATCAAGTGGTGCTTGGTAACCCAAGGTTTCATTAATCGAGAACATTTAATCTTGTCCTAAGGTTCGGTATTTTTCACGCAAGTTATTACGGATATTAATGGCTGTTAAATTCAGTCCAACGATAACCGTAACCAATAAAAATGAAGTCGCATACACTAAAGGTCGTGCCGCTTCGATATTAGATGTTTGAAAACCAACATCGTAGATATGAAAGCCTAAGTGCATGAACTTTCTCTCTAAGTGTAGATATGGGAACTGACCATCTACAGGTAAGCTTGATGCTAGCTTCACAACACCTACCAGCATTAATGGAGCCACTTCCCCCGCAGCTCTCGCGATGGCCAATATCAACCCCGTGATAATCGCAGGGCTTGCCATCGGTAAAACAATACGCCAAAGGGTCTCAAACTGAGTAGCACCAAGCGCCAATGAACCATGCCTCACCGAGCTAGGGATACGCGTTAAGCCCTCTTCCGTTGTTACAATAACAACGGGCAATGTTAATACCGCCAAGGTCAATGCAGACCATAAAAGACCTGGAGTACCAAATGTCGGTGCTGGCAATCGCTCTGCATAAAACAAAGAATCGATAGAACCACCGATGGTATAGACGAAGAAGCCTAAGCCGAATACGCCATACACAATCGACGGTACACCCGCTAAGTTAATTACAGCAATACGGATCAAACGAGTCAGTGCGTTGTTTTTTGCATATTCATGAAGATAAATAGCAGCAACGACACCAAGTGGCATCACTACGATCGACATGAGAATAACCAGCAACACAGTGCCGAAGATCGCAGGAAACACCCCACCTTCAGAGTTTGAGTCTCGTGGGTTTTCAGATAAAAACTTCCAAACTTGCTTGCCCCAATGCCCAACCTTTTCAAGATAAGACATATTATTCGGGTACCAATAATCCAAGATATGACTGAGCGAAATTTCAACCTGCTCTCCTGTCATATCTTCCACCAACAAGCTTTCGACATTGAGCTGTGTTCTAAGATGCTCAAGCTTTACTTCTGCTTCCGCTAACTGGCGATTTAGTTCCAGTTTAGTTTGAGTATAAGTTTTAAGGTATTCATCGCTCACTGACTCATTGAGTTCAAACTTACGTTTTTCTAAGCGCAGATTTTCCAATTGCCAACTGATATTGCGGATTTCTTGGTTCACAACACGCGACGTTTCTTTACGTAACGTATCAGCGAACGCCAAGCCTTGTTCGAGTTTTTGGTCTATGTTCGAATCAAAGGTGCCAGAAGCGGTTTTAAAACCAACCGGTTTACCAAAGAAATAACCACCTCGACTTCGTTCAATCACAATCCAATCAAGCGGAGTTGTTGGTTCTCGTAAGTTAACATCCAGAATAGAAACAAAGTCCGCAGGGTACAGTTCTCTGTTGGCGACTTTGATACTTAAGCGCTGAATTAGTCCCGTCGACAAATTTTGAGGCGACAAGAGGTCGTGTACTTGTGGAACTTGCTCTATCGGGATGTATTTACGTTCATATAACTGACCAATCAATACATCTTGCTTTGATACCGTTTCGTCAAGATCGACCACTAACGACAAATCTTTGGAGTCGACTTGCCATTGATACAAAGGAGCTGGCCAAAAATAGGTTAAACCCTTCCAGCCAATCAACAGCATTAGGCCAAGAACAGAGAGCATACTGATGCTCACTGCACCGCCCGTAAGCCAAATCCACGGAGAGCCTGATTTAATCCAAGACAATAATGACTTCAGTTTATTCATCATGAACGACCTTGCTCTGACGTGCTGAACCCAAGAAAGAGCCAAGTTCGTGAGATACGCTAATCAAACAGCTAACAGCCATTGATAGAGATTGAGGTGAACCTTTAAAACTACAGCGCACGATATTGATCTCTCAGTCTTTGTCTAACCCACTCAGCAACTGAATTCACCGCGAATGTAAAGATAAACAGCAAGAGTGCAGCCAAGAACAGCAAGCGGAAATGAGAACCGCCCACCTCAGATTCTGGTAATTCAACAGCAATCGTTGCCGATAACGTTCTCATCCCTTCCAAAATATTCCAGTCAAGAATTGGGGTGTTACCTGTAGCCATCAAAACGATCATGGTTTCGCCAACCGCTCTCCCAAGTCCCATCATAACTGCTGAAAAAATACCTGGGCTAGCCGTTAATAAAACCACATAGATAAGTGTCTGCCACGCCGTCGCTCCCAAAGCCAGTGAGCCATCGGATAAATGTTTTGGCACAGAGAAAATAGCGTCTTCTGCAATCGTGAAAATGGTAGGGATGACAGCGAAGCCCATAGCGAAACCAACCACCAGCGCATTACGTTGATCAAAGTCGATGCCATAGCTAGCTAAGAAGGTACGAATATCACCTTCAAACAACAAGGCTTCAATGCTGTTTCCACCAGCAAATACAGCGACCACGGTAATCATCAATACCGGAATCAATATCAAGGCGTGCCAACCATTAGCGAAGCGGCTCGTCACCATCTTCGGCAAACAGTACCAAACAAGTCCAGTCAACAATGTGCTCAGTGGTAACAACACCATTAATGAGAAGACTGCCGTTAGATGCGTTTCGACAATTGGAGCAAACCAAAGCCCAGCCAAGAACCCTATGATAACGGTCGGAAGAGCTTCCATCAGTTCTATCGACGGCTTCACGACTCTTCGCATTCTTGGAGACATAAAGTATGCGGTGTAAATGGCTCCGAGCACAGCAACTGGCACGGCAAACATCATCGCAAACAGAGCGGCCTTGATGGTACCAAACGTGATAGGGACTAAACTGAATTTTTCTTCAAAGTCATCGTTCGCCGACGTTGATTGCCAAACGTATTGCGGCTCTGGGTAGCTTTCGTACCAGACTTTTTGCCAAAGCGATGAGAATGATATTTGCGGATATTCGTTATCGACCTTAGCCACACTGATGGTGCCATCAATCAACGTAGCCAGATGCAGTTCGTTGGCAGACATAGCCGCTAATTGTGGTGACTTATCAAATGCGCGCTCGAACAGCGACAGCTTTTCACTGGTCGTATAGTGGCTTTGTAATGTGCCGTTCTTATAGAAACTATAAAAACCTTTTCTATAAGTATCGGGCAGAATAAATTGCACTTGTTCAGCAAGTTGGAAGTCTCGAATATGGGTCAGGCTACGCTTTTCATCTTTGAGTACATCAAACCACTGAGAAACCTGTCCGTCCTCATGCGTAACCAACAGTGAATAAGCTCCAGACAGTAAATCGATACTTTTCACCGAGTGCTTTGCATCATTCAAGCTAAGCTCAATCACTTCACGAACATTGAAGCCGCTATCTGATAGCTTTAATATCACTAAATCCGATTGTGCTCGGAGATATAAGGTTTGACCATCAGGTGTGACTAACAACTGTTGCTGTAAACCCAACTTATCCGACAACCATTGTCTCTTTTGAAAAACATACTGACCAGTAAGATCACTCTGGTACCACTTAACCAAAACTCGTTGATCGCTTAACTGAGCGGCAACCGTGATACCACGTCCATTCTTAGAGAACGCGAATTTTTCGATTGTTGCTCCGTTTGATGATTCATCATTTAAAAATGGTTCAGGGAGATCGATTTGCTCAATTTTAGGTTCGGCTTCACTGCCCTTTTGCAGCACGGGCGCACTATACTCAGGGTAGAAAAAAGCAAGGTTGCTTGCGCTATCGGCAAAGGCAAACCAGTTTTCAGATGGGGTATTTCGAGAAAAAGCGATGGGGTTAGCTAAAACATTACGCTCAAAGTAAGAATGTGTATTTTGAGACTCTAAATCCCAAAACTGAACCAAACCGGATTTTTCGATAGTAAACGCATGCTGACCGTATTCATCTACGGATAAGGCGATAGGCTTTTCTACAGCAACGGTCTTCACGGCTTGGTCAGTCTCTAAACCAGTATCAGAAAATACCGGTAAAATGACCATCGCCAAGTAAACAAAGATCAGCACCAGAGCAGCTAGAACACTGACTGCACCACATGTCACCGAAAAACGGACGAGACGATCTTTTAACCATCTTTTTTTGTCGCGCTCTTTCAATGAAAATTGGGCTGAAGCCATCTGTTTATCTACCTTTTTTTAGCTACTGACATAATATGTACGTTAGATGACAATTATATTACAAGTTACGTTAAACAACTGAAACTAATAACAAGTTTGTTGACCATATTTCTTAAAGTAAGATCATAGATTTTGTGAATTTTGTCATTCTAAATTAAAGTAATCAGCTCTATAGCCAGCACTCAAGGATTATCATCTCGATGGAAAAAGACTATGTCACAAAAGAACTTAGCTGGTTATCCTTCAACGAAAGAGTACTCCAAGAAGCGGCCGACAAATCAGTTCCCTTAATCGAAAGAGTTCGTTTTTTAGGTATTTACTCGAAAAACCTCGATGAGTTTTACAAAGTCCGATTTGCTGATGTGAAACGAAAGATCTTACTTCAAGATCCTCAATTACCTGCCAACTCGCAGAAAACCCTACTAACTCAAATGCAGAGCAAAGCAAGTAAGCTCGATGCTCGATTCCATGAACTGTATAGCGACTTACTATTGGAACTGGCGCGCAATCGTATTTTTCTGGTCAACGAACAGCAAATCAGCGAAGAGCAAAGTGAGTGGATCAAAAAGTACTTTAAGAAAAAAGTGCTTCCACATTTAACTCCGTTTCTCTTGAACGAAGATAGCCAGTTGCTCAATATTATGAAAGACGAGCAAAGTTACTTAGCCATCGACATTGAGCGAGAGACATCTTCTCAATACGTGTTACTCGAAATTCCATCAGAAGCCCTCCCTCGGTTTGTTAAGCTACCGGAAGCTTCTGGTTCACAGCGTACGACTTTGATCTTGTTAGATAATATAGTTCGATTTTGTTTAGATGACTTGCTCAAAGGGTTCTTTGAGTATGACTCATTACGTTGTTTTGCTATAAAAATGACTCGTGACGCCGATTATGACCTTCAAGAGAACAATGAAAGCAGCTTATTAGAATCTATGTCTTTAGGTTTAGAACAGCGCTTAACGGCACTACCGATACGCCTTATCTATGAGTCAGAAATGCCAGCTGAAATGCTCAGTTTCTTACAAGTCAGACTAAAACTATCTGACTACGACAGTGTTATCGCCGGAGGTCGCTATCATAACTTCAAACATTTCTCTGAGTTCCCAAGCCTTAATCGACGTGATTTAGTTAATCGTCCACTACCCGTGATTAAGTGCGCGCATTTCAGTCACTACCCAAACTATTTCGAAGCGATCAAAGCTCGTGACATCTTGTTGCATTACCCTTATCACACCTTTAATCACATTACTGAACTCGTGAGGCAGGCTTCCTTTGACCCGAAGGTAACCTCCATAAAAATAAACGTTTACCGTGTTGCAGAAGGCTCAAAACTCCTTAGCTCGATCATCGATGCGGCACACAATGGTAAAAAAGTAACTGTCGTCGTTGAGCTGCAAGCCCGCTTTGATGAACAAGCCAATATTCAGTGGACAAAGAAACTTCAAGAAGCCGGTATAAAAGTCATCCATGGTATCCCAAGTTTGAAAATTCACTCTAAGCTGCTGCTCATTAAACGGAAAGAAGGCAAGCATACGGCGCATTACGCTCATATTGGCACCGGTAACTTTCATGAAGTAACAGCGCGCGTGTATACCGATTTTTCTCTGCTCACTGCGAATGAAGATTTGACCCAAGAGGTGAGACAAGCCTTTAAGTACATTGAAAACCCTTATCAAGAATCACAGTTCAAACAACTGATTGTGTCACCACAGAATACAAGAAAACGTCTGTATCAATTGATAGATAATGAAATACAAAACGCGATAGAGAACAAGCCTGCAAGCATCACTCTAAAACTCAACAATTTGGTCGACCGAGAGATCATTGAGAAGCTCTATCAGGCCAGCCAAGCCAATGTAAAAGTGAGAATGGTCATTCGTGGTATGTGCTCTCTCGTACCAGGAGTCCCCAACATCAGTGAGCAGATTGAGATTGTTAGTGTGGTCGATCGTTTTCTCGAACACCCGAGAGTGATGATCTTTGGTAACGCTGGAAATCCAAAAGTCTATATCTCCTCTGCAGACTGGATGACACGAAACTTTGATCATCGTATCGAAGTTGCAGCCCCAATTTTAGATCCAAAGATCAAGCAAACCATTATCGATATCACCGAATTTCATTTCGATGACAGCAACAAAGCCCGAGTGCTAGAGCAATCGATGAGCAACCCTTACATACAACCACCAGCAAACCCACTTGATTACCCGACGTCACAACTCTCCACTTACCACTATATTAAACGTATGGAGAAACTTGCTCGCAAGAAGTACAAACAAGAGAAGAAGTCATGCCGCTAATTGATAACAAACATTCTCGATGTATTGCCGCTATCGATTTAGGTTCGAACAGCTTTCATATGGTGGTTGCCCGAGTATTCGAACAACACCTGCAATTAGTCAGCAGACATAAACAGAAAGTGAGGTTAGGCGATGGGTTGGATGAGCGTAACTTCTTATCCGAAAGCGCTATCGAACGGGGATTGGAGTGCCTCAAGGTATTCGCAGAACGACTAGCGGATTTTGAACTTGATGATGTCAGAGTCGTCGCGACTCATACCCTAAGAAAGGCTAAAAATACCAAAGACTTCTTAGAGCAAGCTAAACCATTGTTTCCTTTCCCAATAGAGATCATCTCAGGTCAAGAAGAAGCTCGAATTATCTATAACGGCGTAGAGCACACTCAAACCGCTTCCGAGTCCAAATTAGTTATTGATATCGGTGGCGGGAGTACCGAAATCGTCGCAGGGCAAGGCTTTACACCCCAAATAATGCGTAGCTTACCGATGGGATGCGTCAGTTTTACTCAGCGCTTCTTTGCCGATGGAGGACTGACATCACAGCACTTCTCCGATGCTTATGTCTCTGCTACTCGCCTGTTGATGCCATTAATTGAAGAATATAAACAAATCTCTTGGGAAGTTGCCTTTGGCTCATCAGGGACGGCTAAATCAATAAAAGAGGTACTCATTGGCCTAGGGTTCACCGATGGTCTCATTACGCCGCAACGCCTATCCTATTTGAAGAACCACTTATGTGAATTTCCATCATCTAAGGGATTAGACCTTTCAGGTTTAAGTGATGAAAGAAAGCCGGTGTTTGCCGCTGGCGTCACCATTCTTTCAGCAGTTATGGATATGCTCAACATCAATGAATTGCATTTCTCCGATAGTGCCTTAAGAGAAGGGGTTCTTTATGACATGGAAGATCGGTTTAAAGATATTGATGTTCGAACAAGAACCGCCGAAACGCTTGTCTCTCGATACCATGTTGACGTAGTTCATGGCCAGAAAGTCAAAGCACTCGCCCTTTCATTACTGAAACAAGCGCAACCTCAGGTGAGTACTGCGGTAAATAATGAACTTTATGATCTAATTGGATGGGCTGCATTGCTTCATGAAGTTGGACAAAGTATCGCATTCCAAGGTTATCACCGTCATTCAGCTTATCTACTTAAACATACGACTATGCCCGGTTTCAATACTGAGCAGCAGCGTCTGATCTCAACATTAGTTCGCTATCAAAGAAAAGCGATTAAGCTTAGTTACTTACCGGATCTCACGCTATTCAATACAGGGCAGGTAGCGTTGTTAATTCGAATACTGAGGATAGCAATCCTGCTCAATCGACAGCGAAGCCAATCGCCAATACCGAATGTAAAATTAACCATTGAGCAAGATGAGAATTGGTGTTTAGAAGGAGATACCATCGACTGGTTAGCTGAAAATCAACTGCTTGATTATGAACTCAAAGAAGAACAACGACGCTGGCAAGATGTTGGGTGGTCGTTGAAGCTTGAATGATGCGCCGACAAAATAAAAACAGCCTGCGGCTAGCAAGCTGTTTCTACGTTAAGTTTCGACGTTCATAGTACCTAAATCAGAGTCCAATTTTTGCCAACTCTTGCTCAGCAAACTCTGACGGTATCGCTAAATAGCCATCTTTCTCTACCAGTTCTTGCCCTTGCTTTGAGAACACAAAAGTGAGGAACTCTCTTTCAACAGGAGAAAGTGGTTTATCTGGGTGCTTATTCACATACACATAAAGAAAGCGAGATAGAGGGTAATCACCGCTCAAGATATTCGTTCGAGTCGGCTCTACATAATCAGAACCATACTCTGCGATAGGAATCAACTTAACACCGGCCACTCGATAACCAATACCTGAGTACCCTATCCCGCTGATTGATGAAGCGACCGACTGTACAACCGACGCAGATCCTGGCTGTTCATTAACTCGGTTCTTAAAGTCACCGCCGCATAATGCGTTTTGTTTGAAATAACCGTAGGTTCCCGAAACGGAATTACGACCAAATAGTTGGAATCGATGTTTTGCCCACGGTTGGTCGATGCCCAAATCTTGCCAATTATTTAGCGGCTTAGTCGCGCCGCAGCGCAATGTCTCTGAAAATATGCTGTCAATTTCGCGAAAATTAAGCCCCTCGATAGGATTATCACGATGTACAAAAAGACCAATCGCGTCGATAGCAACTCGAAGCGCCGTCGGCTTATAGCCATGCTCCCTTTCGAACGCTTCCACTTCTCGTAGGCGCATTGGACGACTCATCGGCCCAAGGTGAGCAGTACCTTCCGTTAATGCAGGAGGTGCAGTGGATGATCCAGAAGCCTGAACTTGAGCATTCACGTTCGGGTAGTAAGACTTAAACTCTTCAACCCATAACGTAGTCATTCCCGCTAAAGTATCCGAACCGACAGACAACAAGCTGCCAGAAATACCCGGTACCTTAGAATAATCAGGAAGAGAATCTACACCTTGCTCGGCATGTACAGGGGTAACCAAAGCTAATGCTAATAATGAACTGATGGGGAAACGCATCCTGCGTATTAAAGAACTCATGACACTGTCAGTCGGCTAGGCAGCGTGAAATGGAATCGGCTACCAACACCCACTTCACTTTGAATTTCCAAATGTGAATCATGATGACTCAACGCATGTTTAACAATCGCGAGTCCAAGACCACTACCGCCCGTGTCTCGTGAGCGGGCTTTATCAACACGATAGAAACGCTCGGTAAGTCGATGCAAGTGTTGTGGTTCGATACCGTCTCCAGTGTCTGACACATCCAAACACGCACCTTGACTGGTTTGATACCAACGAACCTTTACGGTCGCACCAGGCGGCGTGTATTTCACTGCATTGTACACTAGATTCGATATCGCACTTCTTAACTGATCTTCATCAGCTAATACGCGTAAGCTCTTATCAATATCAAATTCCAGCTTGTGTTCTCGCTCTCCACTGAGACTAGCTGCTTCTTTTTCAAGAACTTCCAACATCGCCGGAACGTTAACCACTTCATCCAATTCATGCATTGGCGCCGCTTCTATCTTAGAAAGAGTAAGAAGCTGATTGACCAAACTGTTCATGCGATTCAATTGCTCAGTCATCACACCATGAGCCTTAGGCCACATAGGCCCAACGACCATGTCTGGATCTTCCGTCATTTCAAGATAGCCCTGAAGTACGGTCATTGGAGTGCGTAGCTCGTGAGAAACGTTAGCGAAAAAGTTACGACGCATGCCTTCCAGTTGTTTTAGCTGAGTAACATCACGTACTACCATGAGGTGTTCGCCCTCGGTATACGGTACGATACGAAGCTCAAGCATGCGCTCCACGTTAAGTGGCGAAGGCATCTCTAACGGTTCTGAAAAGTCTTGTTTATTAAGATACTTGATGAAGTCCGGCGTGCGGATCAAGTTAGAGATCGGTTGACCTGAATCGTCTGGCCAGCGAAAACCCAGTAAATACTGAGCAAGCTTGTTACACCAAACAATATTGCCTTCACCGCGAAACACCACAACGGCATCGGGAAGGGATTCAGCACCGTTTCTGAAACGGCGGATAAGGTTGGTCAATTCTTTGCGCTTACGACGCTGTCTCTGCTGCATACGATAGATACCGTTAAACAGAGACTCCCAGTTTCCAGAGCCTGAAGGGGGTGTTAACCGCTTTTCATCCCACAACCAAGCAGACAAACGCATTTGATAGTGTAGATGCCATGCTAACTGTAATACTGTTGCAGCCAGCAATAACCAAGGTAAATAACCGAATATCCATCCGACTATAATCCAAGGTGCGTAAAAAAAAGCCAGCTCCCAGGCTAGCTTTTTCCAGGTTAACTTCTCAACCATTCAGGACTCCATAAACTGGGCAGTGAAGCCACATTAAGCCTTTGTAGAAAAACGGTAGCCTGCGCCGCGAACCGTTTGAATTAATTTGTCATGACCAGCAGATTCAAGTGCTTTGCGTAAACGTCGAATATGAACATCTACCGTACGATCTTCAACGTAAACGTTGGTACCCCAAACGTTGTTCAGTAGTTGCTCTCGACTGTACACACGCTCTTGGTGAGTCATAAAGAAATGCAGCATTTTGAATTCGGTTGGGCCCATATCAACTGGACCTTCACTTGCGGTAACGCGGTGAGATACTGGGTCTAGCTTAAGGCCTTGTACATCAATCACATCTTCTAATGCAGTAGGCGTTACACGGCGGATAACCGCTTTCAGGCGAGCCACGAGCTCTTTTGGTGAAAATGGCTTGGTGATGTAATCATCAGCACCCACTTCTAAACCGCGAACCTTATCCTCTTCTTCACCACGAGCCGTCAGCATCACCACTGGGATGTTGCGAGTTAACTCTTCACGCTTCATGTGCTTGATAAAGTTTATCCCGCTACCACCAGGTAGCATCCAATCTAGTAATACTAGATCTGGGAAAGGTTCACATAGCTTGTTTACCGCTGTATCGTAATCTTCAGCCTCTACTGCTTGGTAGCCTTTTTGCTCAAGTACAAAACACAACATCTCACGAATAGGTGCTTCATCTTCAACGACCAGAATCCTTCTCGACATAATTGAATAGCCTTAGTATTTAATCAACGCATTGCATTATCTGGTTTAATTATGACACTTTTGTGACCTTTGAACACAAATTTTCATATAACTGTCTCAAACATTTCACTTTTAATTTTTATTGCAGGTATAAGACAAATGGATCGAAATCTCCTATGATGAGCGTCTTCAGATAAAGGTATGAGAAATATTTATGTGGTTTAAGAATTGCCTCGTCTATCGCTTTAATCGTGATATAGACTTCAACGCAGATCAGTTAGAGAAACAACTTGAAGAGTTCCGTTTTACCCCTTGTGGTAGCCAAGACAAACAGAAGTTTGGTTGGGTAAATGCGATGGGTAGACACGGCGATATGATGACGCACGTATCAGAAAACCGCATTCTAATCTGTGCAAAGAAAGAAGAGAAAATGCTTCCAGCTTCTGTGATCAAAGATTCATTGAATGCAAAAGTAGAAACGCTTGAAGCGGAGTCTGGTACTCCTCTGAAAAAGAAAGAGAAAGACAGCCTAAAAGAAGACATCATCATCGATCTTCTTCCTCGTGCTTTCAGCCGCAGTAACTTCACTTACGCACTGATCATGCCGAAAGAAGGCTTTATTGTAGTTGATGCTAGTAGCTACAAAAAAGCAGAAGATGTATTGGCATTGCTACGTAAGACAATGGGCAGCCTGCCAGTAGTACCTGCAATTCCAGAGCAAGCGATTGAAACAACGTTAACTGAGTGGGTTAAATCAGGTGATACGCCTCAAGGTATCACCATGCTCGATGAAGCTGAGCTTAAATCAATCCAAGAAGACGGCGGCATTGTTCGAGTTAAGAAACAAGAACTAGAAGCGGATGAGATTAAAAACCACATTGAAGCCAACAAAGTTGTGACTAAGCTTCTGATCAACTGGCAAGATCGCATTGAGTTCATCCTTGCTGAAGATGGCAGTATCAAGCGCCTGAAATTCAGTGATGAACTAAAAGATGAGAACGACGATATTCCTCGCGAAGATCAAGCTGCACGTTTTGATGCAGACTTCTCTCTACTTTGTGGTGAGTTCAGTGTTTTCCTACCAAACCTATTCGAATCATTAGGCGGGTTAACTCAACCTAACGCTTAATTGTTTCAATTTGATGCTCAGGTATCGACGATACCTGAGCTTATTTTCTTTCCTACTCCCGCTTATCAATACCTATCAACTCGCTTCTTAATACCATTGTTATCTTTAGGGCTATCAACCAAACTCATTTTAGCGTAAAATTTGCGCCCCTTTGATATCACTTGGTGGTATCAACCTGACTTGAGATCAGATTAGAGAACGAAGCAATGACTACACAGAAACCATTTGTACCTGAACTATTATCACCGGCAGGAAGCCTTAAAAACATGCGTTACGCATTCGCCTATGGCGCAGATGCAGTATACGCAGGCCAGCCACGTTACAGCCTTCGTGTTCGTAACAACGAGTTCAATCACGAAAACCTACAAATCGGTATCGATGAAGCTCATGCTCAAGGCAAAAAGTTATATGTTGTATGTAACATTCAGCCACACAACTCTAAATTAAAAACATTCATTCGCGACCTTAAGCCAGTTGTTGAGATGGGCCCAGACGCACTTATCATGTCAGACCCAGGTCTTATCATGATGGTACGTGAATCATTCCCTGAAATGCCGATCCACCTTTCAGTTCAAGCAAACGCAGTAAACTGGGCGACCGTTAAGTTCTGGTCAACTCAAGGCGTTGAGCGTGTGATCCTATCTCGTGAGCTATCTCTTGAAGAGATCGAAGAGATTCGCGAACACTGCCCAGAAACAGAACTAGAAATCTTTGTTCACGGTGCTCTATGCATGGCTTACTCTGGTCGTTGCCTACTTTCTGGTTACATGAACAAACGCGATCCAAACCAAGGTACTTGTACTAACGCTTGTCGTTGGGAATACAAGACAGAAGCTGCAAAAGAAGACGAGAACGGTCAGATCGTTGAAGCTAACCCTACAGGTGTCGCTATTCAAGAAGTCGAAACTCAGGGTATTGAAGTTCAAGACGAACGTCCAGACAACACATTAGGTCTTGGTAAACCAACTGATGAAGTCGTTCTACTTTCTGAATCACACAAACCTGAAGAGAAAATGGCAGCGTTTGAAGATGAGCATGGTACTTACATCATGAACTCAAAAGACCTTCGTGCAATCCAACACGTTGAGCGCCTAACGAAGATGGGTGTTCACTCTCTGAAAATTGAAGGTCGTACTAAGTCTTTCTACTACTGTGCACGTACAGCACAGGTTTACCGTAAAGCTATCGATGATGCTGTTGCAGGTAAGCCATTTGATGAGAGCCTAATGGGTACGCTAGAGAGCCTAGCTCACCGTGGCTACACTGAAGGTTTCTTGCGTCGCCACACTCACGACACATACCAAAACTACGAGTACGGTTACTCAATCTCAGATACTCAACAATTCGTAGGTGAATTCACTGGCAACCGCCGTGGTGACTTAGCGGAAGTCGAAGTGAAGAACAAGTTCCTAGTTGGCGATAGCTTAGAAATGATGACACCAAAAGGTAACATCGTTTTCAAGTTAGAAGTTATGGAGAACCGTAAATCTCAGCCAGTAGATGACGCAAAAGGTAACGGTCACTTTGTATTTATTCCAGTACCGGCTGACCTTGACCTAGAATTTGGTTTGTTAATGCGTAACTTGAGCGCAGGCCAAGATACACGTAACGCTTCAGGTAAATAACTTTACCTAGAAACTCTACTGAGAAGAAAGCAATGGCTCTGTTAATAACTGACAAGTGCATAAACTGCGATATGTGTGACCCAGAATGCCCAAATGGCGCAATCACGATGGGTGACAGTATCTTCGAAATCGATCCTGATTTATGTACTGAGTGTAAAGGTCACTATGAGAAGCCAACATGTCAGTCAGTGTGCCCTATTACAAAGTGCATAATCACTGACCCAAACCATATTGAAACTGACGACGAGCTACTAGAGAAGTTTGTTATCATTCAAGGCTTGACCTAAAAAAGAAAAGGTTCAACTTAATCATCAAGTTGAACCTTTTTTTTAACCCGATTTACCAATTGGATAAATATTGCAGAAGAGCTCTTTTTCAAATTGATATTCGAGTCGCTCTCGCCAATTTATCGCTTGCGCTATAGGAACAAGATAAAAATTCTCCCTACTGGTGTCTGTTACAAATGCCATTCCATACTGCATTAATTCATAGTGCACATCATTGACGAAACTAGGGTCTAATCGTTGTCTACCGGTCAGTTGATTAATATCATCCCTTGAGATAGAAATACCTGAGTTTTCCGTACTGAACCTATGTCGTAACCATTCTGAAAATTCCTTTGCACAAATCATAGTCATAGTCTTATCCTTGAATTATCTATCGACGGGTATCAGACTCTGATTTCACAACTGCACATAAGCCGTATCTTTCACCCCAAAACTCTCCATCCCTGACCAAACGTTATCAAATTCGCCATTGTTCCTACTGTTGTCGTTGTTGTTTTTTTAATATCAAACGATGTTCTTAATTACGTGTTTATAAACTCTAGACAAAAGTGTGGCATTTCTCCAGTTTTAAGGTCGAGAAAACCAGTGGCATTACCATTGTAAAAAGCCTCGATAAACTCGATTAATTATTCGATATCAAAGCCAAACACTGGCTAGGCATCACTTTAACTTTCTTTTTTTTCTTACCGTTAGCCACTTTTTTAGGTGGAGGAACTGGAATGGTCTGCGGAGCCCAACTTGCAAGTTCATCTCCACAACCATCACCTTTTGGCGGATTTGCTTGAGCTATACAGTTAGAACTGCCTTTAGGACATTTTAAACGAACATGAAAATGAGAATGGTGTCCCCACCAAGGCCTGATTTTACCTAGCCAAGCTCGCTCATTAGCATCAGAATTTTCTTGGTCACAAAGAGTTTGTTTAATGACAGGATGAACAAAAATTCGTACCACTTTTTCATCTTTGGCTGCATAGCGAATCACTTGAAAATGATCATTCGTCCAATTTGATTTACGTAATTTGTAATTGGTAAGGTCGACAACGCTTATAGGCTTAGGAACCGCGAGTTCATTCTCGGAAAGTCTCTCATCAGTGAGCCTTAACCATATATCAATATCCAACCCTGTCTGGTGGCTTGAATGACCAGATGAGAAGCGTCCCCCTCGAGGTAACGAAATGTCGCCAACTAATAAGTTGGTGTTGAACTGCTCGCTTGTAATTACACCTAGTCTTTCAACAAATTGAATGGCCTCGGTATGACCATAGTAGCGTTCTCGCTGAGGGCGAATAATTTGGTAGCCCTGCCCATCAATAGGCAAAGCCTCTGCGCCATCAAGGCAACCATTGGCATAACTTCCGATTGATGAGGTTGAGTGTCTTGTCGGGCTCTTTTCTTTTTCCCATGAGGTTGCCGATACGTAAAACGAACAAAAGATAAGAGCTGATGTACAAAATAACCTCATAACAATTCCAAATAAATGATCTCTATTTTCATACTAGTCGTCATTAGGAAATAGGTGCATATCGAGGATGATATTTTGAAGATAAAGAGAGGTTTTTATTTGGAGAGATGGTTAATATCCAAATAATAGAAAACAAAGAGGCTCGAGCATTTCTGCCGGGACGCGCAGTCTAGAGCCTTAAATATGGCAGGGGTGGAGAGATTCGAACTCCCAACACGCGCTGTTTTGGTAAGTCGGGGAATCCGCTGCTTTGCTAATTGCGTATATTAGATTCAGAAAGCAAAAAGGCTCTAGCATTTCTGCTAGAGCCTTAAATATGGCAGGGGTGGAGAGATTCGAACTCCCAACACGCGCTGTTTTGGTAAGTCGGGGAATCCGCTGCTTTGCTAATTGCGTATATTAGATTCAGAAAACAAAAAGGCTCTAGCATTTCTGCTAGAGCCTTAAATATGGCAGGGGTGGAGAGATTCGAACTCCCAACACGCGGATTTGGAATCCGCTGCTCTGCCAATTGGAGCTACACCCCTATTTCAGTTTTAAAGAGCTGAACCTCTGAATAAGTGGCGGAGTGGACGGGACTCGAACCCGCGACCCCCGGCGTGACAGGCCGGTATTCTAACCAACTGAACTACCACTCCGCAGTGGTCAACTCACTAAGTGAGCGTCCATATCTCCAGGTCGGTCAACCTAAAGATTTAATTTAAAGCCTGGCGATGTCCTACTCTCACATGGGGAAACCCCACACTACCATCGGCGCTATTGTGTTTCACTTCTGAGTTCGGCATGGAATCAGGTGGGTCCACAATGCTATGGTCGCCAAGCAAATTTTAAAATTCGGAAAGCTTATCTAAAAGTTATTTCTCTTCAAACGCATTCAAGGTCTGGTACTTCTGAGTCCACAAAACCCCTTGGGTGTTGTATGGTTAAGCCTCACGGGCAATTAGTACAGGTTAGCTCAATGCCTCGCAGCACTTACACACCCTGCCTATCAACGTCGTAGTCTACGACAACCCTTTAGGACACTTATAGTGCCAGGGAAAACTCATCTCAAGGCTCGCTTCCCGCTTAGATGCTTTCAGCGGTTATCGATTCCGAACTTAGCTACCGGGCAATGCCATTGGCATGACAACCCGAACACCAGAGGTTCGTCCACTCCGGTCCTCTCGTACTAGGAGCAGCCCCTTTCAATTTTCCAACGCCCACGGCAGATAGGGACCGAACTGTCTCACGACGTTCTAAACCCAGCTCGCGTACCACTTTAAATGGCGAACAGCCATACCCTTGGGACCGACTTCAGCCCCAGGATGTGATGAGCCGACATCGAGGTGCCAAACACCGCCGTCGATATGAACTCTTGGGCGGTATCAGCCTGTTATCCCCGGAGTACCTTTTATCCGTTGAGCGATGGCCCTTCCATTCAGAACCACCGGATCACTATGACCTGCTTTCGCACCTGCTCGAATTGTCATTCTCGCAGTCAAGCGGGCTTATGCCATTGCACTAACCACACGATGTCCAACCGTGTTTAGCCCACCTTCGTGCTCCTCCGTTACTCTTTGGGAGGAGACCGCCCCAGTCAAACTACCCACCAGGCACTGTCCGTAATCCCGATTCAGGGACCAACGTTAGAACATCAAAACTACAAGGGTGGTATTTCAAGGACGACTCCATCACATCTAGCGACGCAATTTCATAGTCTCCCACCTATCCTACACATGTAGGTTCAATGTTCAGTGCCAAGCTGTAGTAAAGGTTCACGGGGTCTTTCCGTCTAGCCGCGGGTACACTGCATCTTCACAGCGATTTCAATTTCACTGAGTCTCGGGTGGAGACAGCGTGGCCATCATTACGCCATTCGTGCAGGTCGGAACTTACCCGACAAGGAATTTCGCTACCTTAGGACCGTTATAGTTACGGCCGCCGTTTACCGGGGCTTCGATCAAGAGCTTCGACCGAAGTCTAACCCCATCAATTAACCTTCCGGCACCGGGCAGGCGTCACACCGTATACGTCATCTTACGATTTTGCACAGTGCTGTGTTTTTAATAAACAGTTGCAGCCACCTGGTATCTGCGACTCTCGTCTGCTCCATCCGCAAGGGACTTCACTGATAAGAGCGTACCTTCTCCCGAAGTTACGGTACCATTTTGCCTAGTTCCTTCACCCGAGTTCTCTCAAGCGCCTTGGTATTCTCTACCCGACCACCTGTGTCGGTTTGGGGTACGATTCCTTACAATCTGAAGCTTAGAGGCTTTTCCTGGAAGCATGGCATCAATGACTTCACTACCGTAGTAGCTCGACATCGTATCTCAGCGTTAATGAAAGTCCGGATTTACCTAAACTTTCCGCCTACGTACTTGAACCTGGACAACCGTCGCCAGGCCCACCTAGCCTTCTCCGTCCCCCCATCGCAATTGTAAGAAGTACGGGAATATTAACCCGTTTCCCATCGACTACGCCTTTCGGCCTCGCCTTAGGAGTCGACTTACCCTGCCCCGATTAACGTTGGACAGGAACCCTTGGTCTTCCGGCGAGGGAGTTTTTCACTCCCTTTATCGTTACTCATGTCAGCATTCGCACTTCTGATACCTCCAGCAGCCCTTACAGACCACCTTCAACGGCTTACAGAACGCTCCCCTACCCCACATACCCTAAGGTACGTAGCCGCAGCTTCGGTGTATAGCTTAGCCCCGTTACATCTTCCGCGCAGGCCGACTCGACCAGTGAGCTATTACGCTTTCTTTAAATGATGGCTGCTTCTAAGCCAACATCCTGGCTGTCTGAGCCTTCCCACATCGTTTCCCACTTAGCTATACTTTGGGACCTTAGCTGGCGGTCTGGGTTGTTTCCCTCTCCACGACGGACGTTAGCACCCGCCGTGTGTCTCCCGGATAGTACTTACTGGTATTCGGAGTTTGCAAAGGGTTGGTAAGTCGGGATGACCCCCTAGCCTTAACAGTGCTCTACCCCCAGTAGTATTCGTCCGAGGCGCTACCTAAATAGCTTTCGGGGAGAACCAGCTATCTCCAGGTTTGATTGGCCTTTCACCCCTAGCCACAAGTCATCCGCTAATTTTTCAACATTAGTCGGTTCGGTCCTCCAGTTGATGTTACTCAACCTTCAACCTGCCCATGGCTAGATCACCTGGTTTCGGGTCTAATCCTAGCAACTGTACGCCCAGTTAAGACTCGGTTTCCCTACGGCTCCCCTAAACGGTTAACCTTGCTACTAAAATTAAGTCGCTGACCCATTATACAAAAGGTACGCAGTCACACCACGAAGGTGCTCCTACTGCTTGTACGTACACGGTTTCAGGTTCTATTTCACTCCCCTCACAGGGGTTCTTTTCGCCTTTCCCTCACGGTACTGGTTCACTATCGGTCAGTCAGTAGTATTTAGCCTTGGAGGATGGTCCCCCCATATTCAGACAGGATATCACGTGTCCCGCCCTACTCGTTTTCACTGATTATGAGATGTCGACTACGGGGCTATCACCCTTTACTGCGGCACTTTCCAGAGCCTTCGTCTGTCTCATTAAAAGCTTAAGGGCTAATCCAATTTCGCTCGCCGCTACTTTCGGAATCTCGGTTGATTTCTCTTCCTCGGGGTACTTAGATGTTTCAGTTCCCCCGGTTTGCCTCCTGTTGCTATGTATTCACAACAGGATACGTGCTTATGCACGTGGGTTTCCCCATTCAGGAATCCCAGACTCAAAAGGTTATTACTACCTAATCTGGGCTTATCGCAAGTTATTACGCCTTTCATCGCCTCTGACTGCCAAGGCATCCACCGTGTACGCTTAGTCACTTAACCATACAACCCGAAAGGGTTTCTATTTGCTTTCACTTTAAAAAGTGAAGACAAATAAGCGTATGGCAACTAACCAAGGTTTTGGTTGTCATCAAGAAGGGTTAATTCTTGATAACTGTTTGCCGGACTCAATTGTGAATCAATGTAAACATTGATTCGAATACAAGACACTTGAATGTGTTTGTTGTGTTTATCTAATGATAAGATAAACATTGAGAACTTTTAAATTTGATTAACTTAATCACAGCCTTGGCCGTTTTGTTTTACTTTTTTAAAAAGTAAAAATAATTAAGCTAATCAGTCAGCTTTCCAAATTGTTAAAGAGCTTGATTCAAACTAATGAACCATTTTTAAATATTTTCAAAGAAAAACACTTAAAGATGGTGGAGCTATGCGGGATCGAACCGCAGACCTCCTCGCTGCCAGCGAGGCGCTCTCCCAGCTGAGCTATAGCCCCATCTGGAAAAGTATTTCTACTCTTAAACTTTCTAAACCTAATCAATCTGTGTGGACACTCATCGTAAGTATCTTCGTATAAGGAGGTGATCCAGCCCCAGGTTCCCCTAGGGCTACCTTGTTACGACTTCACCCCAGTCATGAACCACAAAGTGGTGAGCGTCCTCCCCGAAAGGTTAAACTACCCACTTCTTTTGCAGCCCACTCCCATGGTGTGACGGGCGGTGTGTACAAGGCCCGGGAACGTATTCACCGTGACATTCTGATTCACGATTACTAGCGATTCCGACTTCATGGAGTCGAGTTGCAGACTCCAATCCGGACTACGACGCACTTTTTGGGATTCGCTCACTATCGCTAGCTTGCTGCCCTCTGTATGCGCCATTGTAGCACGTGTGTAGCCCTACTCGTAAGGGCCATGATGACTTGACGTCGTCCCCACCTTCCTCCGGTTTATCACCGGCAGTCTCCCTGGAGTTCCCGACATTACTCGCTGGCAAACAAGGATAAGGGTTGCGCTCGTTGCGGGACTTAACCCAACATTTCACAACACGAGCTGACGACAGCCATGCAGCACCTGTCTCAGAGCTCCCGAAGGCACACCTGCGTCTCCGCTGGCTTCTCTGGATGTCAAGAGTAGGTAAGGTTCTTCGCGTTGCATCGAATTAAACCACATGCTCCACCGCTTGTGCGGGCCCCCGTCAATTCATTTGAGTTTTAATCTTGCGACCGTACTCCCCAGGCGGTCTACTTAACGCGTTAGCTCCGAAAGCCACGGCTCAAGGCCACAACCTCCAAGTAGACATCGTTTACGGCGTGGACTACCAGGGTATCTAATCCTGTTTGCTCCCCACGCTTTCGCATCTGAGTGTCAGTGTCTGTCCAGGGGGCCGCCTTCGCCACTGGTATTCCTTCAGATCTCTACGCATTTCACCGCTACACCTGAAATTCTACCCCCCTCTACAGCACTCTAGTTCACCAGTTTCAAATGCAGTTCCGAGGTTGAGCCCCGGGCTTTCACATCTGACTTAATGAACCACCTGCATGCGCTTTACGCCCAGTAATTCCGATTAACGCTCGCACCCTCCGTATTACCGCGGCTGCTGGCACGGAGTTAGCCGGTGCTTCTTCTGTTGCTAACGTCAAGATGCGCAGCTATTAACTACACACCCTTCCTCACAACTGAAAGTACTTTACAACCCGAAGGCCTTCTTCATACACGCGGCATGGCTGCATCAGGCTTTCGCCCATTGTGCAATATTCCCCACTGCTGCCTCCCGTAGGAGTCTGGACCGTGTCTCAGTTCCAGTGTGGCTGATCATCCTCTCAGACCAGCTAGGGATCGTCGCCTTGGTGAGCCATTACCTCACCAACTAGCTAATCCCACCTAGGCATATCTTGACGCGAGAGGCCCGAAGGTCCCCCTCTTTGGCCCGTAGGCATTATGCGGTATTAGCCATCGTTTCCAATGGTTATCCCCCACATCAAGGCAATTTCCTAGGCATTACTCACCCGTCCGCCGCTCGACGCCCATTAACGCACCCGAAGGATTGTTAGTGTCGTTTCCGCTCGACTTGCATGTGTTAGGCCTGCCGCCAGCGTTCAATCTGAGCCATGATCAAACTCTTCAATTTAAGATTTTGTCGGCTCAATGAATACTGACTTCAAAACTAATATTCATTCGAAAATGAACATGTAATTCTAAAGCTATTATCTTTCCAACAGAAAGATAATGAATTGACTGTGCCAAATACTTTCTTTCTACAAGAGAAAGTAGTTATTCGTATTGGTCACTCAGTTCATTGAAACCAAAGTTGATTCCGAGGAATCTGTTTTACTTCTCTTAATAAAAAGGGAAGATAAAACGTTTTGATATTCATCAACGAGTGCCCACACAGATTGATAGGTTTAAATTGTTAAAGAGCTTTACTTATTGAGCGTTCCTTTTAGTAAGGAGCCTCTCTAAGTGGACGGCCATTCTAGCGAATTGGGTTCCAGTGTCAAACACTTTTTCCAGCTAATTTTTCAAAGCATCTTAAATGCTTAATGTCGTCTCGTTACTTAGTTCAAACCGCTTAGTTATCCCTGGCAACGGAGGCGCATTATAGAGAGAATCCCCCTTTGCACAAGGCCAAAAACGAAAAAAGACCGCAGCAGGCGATCGTTCGGACACTATTCACACAAAGCGTTCAAAATAGGTACGATTACGTCTTAATTTCGACTAATCGTACCTATCGTTCTTACCTTGATTATTGGTGAGCAATAATTCGGTCGTTATTCACTAATAGCTGCACTTTCTTATCCGGATTGATTTTCCCTGCAAGTATCGCTTTCGCTAATGGGTTCTCAACACTCTGCTGAATTGCTCTTTTAAGAGGCCTCGCACCATAGACAGGATCAAAACCGACTTGAGAGATCAACTTCAGTGCTTTGTCCGAAACTTCAAGCTCATAGCCGTTGTCTTCCATTCGTTTCTTCAAATGCTCAAGCTGAATAGCGGCTATTGACTCGATGTGAGCTTGGCCTAATGGATGGAACACGACACTTTCATCAACACGGTTCAAAAACTCAGGGCGGAAATGCTTACCTACCACTTCCATCACCTCATTCTTTATTCCTTGGTAATCGAGCGTATTGAAGTTTTCTTGAATTCTCGAAGAGCCAAGATTAGATGTCATGATCACTACGGTATTTCTGAAATCGACCGTGCGACCTTGTCCATCGGTTAATCGTCCATCATCTAAAACCTGCAATAGAATATTGAAAACATCAGGGTGCGCTTTCTCTACCTCATCAAGCAGAATCACAGAATAAGGTTTTCGACGAACAGCTTCAGTTAAGTAACCACCTTCTTCATACCCAACGTAACCTGGAGGAGCACCAACCAAACGAGCCACTGAGTGTTTCTCCATAAACTCAGACATATCGATACGAACCATGGCATCGTCACTATCAAACATGAAGTTAGCCAATGTTTTACACAGTTCGGTTTTACCTACGCCCGTTGGACCAAGAAATAAGAAAGAACCAATCGGCTTATTTGGATCGGATAAACCAGCACGACTACGACGAATCGCATTCGATACCACTTCTACCGCTTCGGCTTGCCCAATAACCCGCTTATGCAGAACACCTTCCATTTTCAGAAGCTTCTCTTTTTCTGCCTCTAGCATTTTAGAAACCGGAATACCGGTTTGCTTTGAAAGAACATCGGCAATTTCAGCGTCAGTTACCTTATTGCGTAATAAGGTCATTTCTTGCATTTCAGCTTGAGTCGCGAGGTCTAACTGCTTCTCTAACTCTGGGATTCGACCATATTGCAATTCAGACATTCGGTTAAGATCGCCAGCACGCCTTGCAAAGTCCATATCCATACGAGCTTGTTCTAACTCTGATTTGATATGTTGCGTCCCGGAAAGCGCCGCTTTTTCAGCGTTCCAAACTTCTTCAAGCTCTGCAAAATCCCGCTCCTTCTCAGAAAGTTCACTTTGCAGCGTGCGAAGCCTCTTTTCACTGGCTTCATCATTTTCATTAGTGAGAGCTTGCTGTTCGATCTTCAATTGAATGATTTTACGCTCGAGCTTATCTAGCGACTCAGGTTTTGAATCGATCTGCATACGAATGCTCGAAGCCGCTTCATCAATGAGATCAATCGCCTTATCTGGTAACTGACGATCTGAAACGTATCGATGAGATAACGTTGCCGCCGCTACGATAGCTGGGTCAGTAATTTCTACATGATGGTGAAGTTCATAGCGCTCTTTCAAACCACGAAGAATCGCAACTGTGTCTTCAACGGTTGGCTCATCGACTATCACTTTTTGGAATCGACGCTCTAATGCAGGATCTTTCTCTATATACTGACGATGTTCATCGAGTGTCGTTGCGCCTACACAATGCAGCTCACCACGAGCCAATGCTGGTTTCAGCATATTACCGGCGTCCATAGAGCCTTCGCCTTTACCTGCTCCTACCATGGTGTGAATTTCATCGATGAAGAGAATAATGTTGCCCTCTTCTTTCGATAATTCGTTGAGAACCGATTTCAAGCGCTCTTCAAATTCACCACGATATTTAGCACCTGCAATCAAAGAGCCCATGTCTAATGAAAGAACTCGTCGCCCTCTCAAGCCTTCCGGTACTTCATTATTGATAATGCGCTGCGCCAAACCTTCAACGATTGCCGTTTTTCCGACACCAGGTTCACCAATAATAACGGGGTTATTCTTAGTACGGCGTTGAAGTACTTGGATAGTACGACGGATTTCATCGTCTCGACCAATCACAGGATCTAGTTTGCCTTGCTCTGCTCTTTCAGTCAGATCAATGGTGAACTTCTCTAATGCTTGGCGTCTATCTTCCGCATTCGGGTCATCGACTTTTTGACCACCACGAACTTGCTCGATAGCTTGAGATAGTTTTTGCTCAGTAAGGCCTAACTCTTTAAGTAAGTTCCCTAAAGGACCTTTGTCTTCAATTGCTGCGAGTAGGAATACTTCTGAAGATATGTAACTGTCTTGGCGCTTTTGCGCGACCTTGTCACATAGGTTGAATAAAGTTCCCATGGCATTCGAAAGCTGAACATCACCACCGATACCACTTACTTTTGGCACTAGGTCTAATATTTCGCTCAATTTAGAACGCAATTGAACAACATCAATGTTCAGCATAGTAAGCAATGGACGAATCGCACTGCCATCTTGATTAAGCAAAGACACCATTAGGTGTACAGGTTCTATATATTGGTGATCACGACCTAATGCGAGCGACTGAGCATCAGATATCGCAATTTGGAATTTACTAGTGAACCGATCGAGACGCATGCCAACCTTCCTACTCTTAGATATGTTTATCTTATGGTTAGAAGATGGATACGGTAACGCGGATTTTCAAGGGATAAGAGTGAAGAATAGAGCTTATATGAAAATATAAATGAGCTGGATGAGTGGTTGTGCTAGCCAGAGATTACTCTAACCAAATAAATGTAGCCTGACGTCCAGTAATGCCATCACGGCGATAAGAATAGAAAGCATCTGAATCTGCGTATGTACATAGATTCGAGTTTGTCACTGAAGTCACGCCAACTTTCATTAGTCGTTGAGTCGCGAGTTGAGACATATTTGCCAGCCATTTTCCAGGTTCAGCTTTGGCTTGAAATGCTAATTTAGCTTGAGGGTCAAAACGAACAAAAGCTTCCAACACATCGTTGCCAACCTCAAATGCATCTTTGCCAATTGCAGGGCCAAGCCAAGCCATGATCTGATTACCTGAATCTAGATTTGAAAACTTTGCGACGGCATTTTCAAGAATGCCACCAGCAAGACCACGCCAACCCGCATGAACAGCCGCGACTTGAGTGCCTTTGGTATCGGTAAGAAGTACTGGCAAGCAATCAGCCGTCATCGCTGAACACACGACACCTTTTGCAGAGGTAAATGCACCATCCGCATCAAGAACATTCGTCACCGGTTCTAAAACCGTAACGACATCCGTTGAGTGAGTTTGATTTAGCCATACTAGAGCTGTGGGCATCTTAGATTGTTGCTTTAGCCATATTCGATTGCTTTCAACAAACGAAGTATCATCCCCAACGTGCATACCGAGGTTTAACCCTTGATAAACACCTGTAGAACAACCATCGAAACGAGTCGAAGCAAATGCTTTCACGTTTTTTGGTGCGTTCCAGTCAGGGATGATCATTGACACGATTAAATGTCGTCTTCTATGTTTTCGCGAGCATCAACACGTAATGCTTCTGCCATCACAACCATGTCATTTGGAACAGGTGCGTGGAACTCAACTTCTTCACCAGTAATAGGGTGAACAAATTTAAGCATTACAGCATGCAGCGCTTGGCGATCAAAAGAACGAATCATTGTCGTCAGCTCTTCAGATGCACCTTTTGGAATACGTGCACGACCACCGTATGCAATATCACCTAACAACGGATGCTGAAGGTATGACATGTGAACGCGGATTTGGTGAGTACGACCCGTTTCTAGGCGTAGGCGAATACGAGTATGTTCGCGGAAGTGCTCCGCAACACGGTAGTGAGTTACCGCAGGCTTACCTAATTCATTCACGTCCATTAAAGTACGTTTGGTTGCATGACGGCTAATGCCTTTCTCAACCACACCACCCGCGGTCATTTTACCAATAGCAATTGCTTCATATTCACGAGTAATACGACGTTTAGCAAGAGCACGTACAAGGCGAGTTTGAGCTGGAACCGTCTTAGCCACAACCATAAGACCGGTTGTGTCTTTATCAAGACGGTGCACAATACCCGCACGAGGTACTTCTGCAATCTGAGGGTAATGGAAAAGCAATGCGTTTAGTATGGTTCCATCCGGCGTACCTGCGCCTGGGTGTACAACCAGATCGCGAGGCTTATTGATAACCAATAAATCATCATCTTCATAGACAATGTTTAGCGGAATATCTTGTGCTTCCCAGCGCTCTTCATCTGCAAGCTCCGCTTGTAGGATGATCGCTTCACCGCCCAAAACTATCGTGCGCGGTTTAGTGATAACTTCGCCATCCACTTGGATTTTGCCGTCAAGAAGCCACTCTTTAATACGAGAGCGAGAAAAATCGGTAAATAGTTCAGCGACAGCTTGGTCTAAACGTTGACCTAACTGGCTGCTTTTTACTGTGTCTGTTAATGTTATCTGCTGAGCCATATCGAACTTTTTTAAAAACCGTGAGACTAATACCCATTAGTATGGATAAAATAGAATAATTGCATCATTGTATCTGTTACTGGTTAGAAAGTAACGGAAGCTTACGAAATATTTAATTCAAGGAATCGACGCCTGACATGAAACACCTTACTTTATCGGGTCTATTAGCCGTATCACTCTTAGTTGGCTGTTCAAGTACTGAAGAAATAGTACCGGATGTACCACCATCGGTTCTTTACTCTGACGCTCAAGAGTCCCTACAGAGCGGTAGCTGGCTTTCTGCAATCGAAAAGCTAGAAGCTTTAGACTCTCGTTACCCATTCGGCGCCTATTCGGAACAAGTACAGCTAGATCTGATTTACGCGTACTACAAAAATGATGACTTGGCGTTAGGCCTTGCCACCATTTCTCGATTCCTACGCTTAAACCCGACTCATGAAAAACAAGACTGGGTGCTTTACATGCGCGGCCTAACGCACATGGCACAAGACCGTAACTTCATGCACGACATTTTTAATATCGACCGTAGTGACCGAGACCCAGAGCCAGTGAAACTCGCGTTTGCTGACTTCAAACGACTACTGGAACGCTTCCCTAGCAGCCCTTATGCGGAAGATGCGCAAAAACGCATGTTCGCACTTAAGAACCGCCTCGCAGAGTATGACTTAGCAACCGCTGATTTCTACCTACGCCGTGAAGCTTGGATTGCAGCTGTAAACCGAACACAAGAGCTGCAGAAGACTTACCCAGACACAATTGCTGCACGTAAGTCTTTGGATATTCAGTTAGAAGCTTATAAACAACTAGGTTTAGAAGACGCAGCTTCAAGAACAGAAAAATTGATTGAGTTAAACCCACTGCCTTAATCAACGTTGTCATATTTATTCGAAAACGCGCTAATTTATTAGCGCGTTTTTTTTGAACTTAATTTCGTAAACTTGATGAATCGCATAATACACGGTATCTTCAAAAGATAACTTTTAACAAAACATCAACATGGAGTGTGGATGTGAGTAGGTTGTTATTATTTATCTGGATATCGCTATTTGGCCAATTATCCTACGCATTAGAACTGTCCCCGTTAAGCAACAAGCCTTACATGGGTGACTTAGATGTGCTCAAAACCAAAGGGACGGTTAGAGTGCTCGTGTCTGCAGATCTTGGTTTTTATTATATCGAGGATGGCAAACCAAAAGGCATCGTGGCTGAAATGCTCTACCACTTTGAGAAGAGCCTTCGTAAGAAACACCCTTACCTCAATGTTCAAATCATCCCAGTGCAGCGAGATGATCTACTTCCCTCATTAGAATCTGGTTATGGCGACGTCGCTGTCGCGAACCTGACGATCACCGACAAGCGATTGCGAATCATCGATTTTTCCGACCCAATGATTAAAGATGGAAAAGAACTGATTATCACAGGAAAGAACTCAGCCCCTATCACCGAAATCAAGCAACTGAGCGGTAAAGAGGTTTGGATCCGTGCAAGTTCGAGTTACTTCGAGAGTGTACAAAGAGTCAATAAAGAACTGAATGAATTAGACTTACCACCGCTGCATGTCCACTTTATTGAGGAGTCATTACAAGACTACGAGCTGATAGAGTTGGTCAACCAAGGCTATATACAAGGCACAATCCTAGATAGCCATAAAGCAAAGTTATGGACTGACGTAATGGAAAACATTCAGGTCCATCACGATTTACCCTTACGTGAAAATGGCCAAATAGCGTGGGCATTAAGAAAAAATAGCCCTCAACTAAAAAAAGAGATCAACAAATACGTCAAGACGGCACGAACAGGTACCCTACTCGGAAATGTTATCTATCAGAAATACATCGACAACACTCGCTGGTTAGGTAGAGCGCTCAACCCAAATAAAATAGACCGAGTGGCTAAGCTGTCAGATGTTTTTGAAAAGTATTCGAGTAAATACGAATTCGACCCTTTGATGATGTCTGCACAAGGTTTCCAAGAGTCAGGACTGGATCAAAGCCGGGTTTCTCACCGTGGAGCTATTGGTGTGATGCAGGTGTTACCGAGTACCGCCAAAGACAAAAACGTCAACATCAAAAACATACATAAGGTGGATAACAACATCCATGCGGGCGTGAAATACATGCGTTTCATTAAGGACAGGTATTTTGACGACCCTGCCATTACGCCAGATAACCAAATCTACTTCACTTTGGCTTCTTACAACGCTGGTCCTGCTAAGATCAGAAAGATGAGGCGCATTGCCAAGCAGAAAGGTTACAACCCAAACATCTGGTTTAAAAACGTAGAAATCATCACTCGTAAATACGTGAGCAAAGAACCGGTGACCTATGTCGCCAACATCAACCGTTACTTTGTAATCTATAAGCAGTTACAAGCTATCAATGCTATCCGAGAAAATGGGACAGCGAGACTACTAAAAACCAACGATTAGTTTGTCTTAAACCCTAAGAGCCAGGGGAACTAAGGTGCTAAGGTGCTAAGGTGCTAAGGTGCTAAGGAAAATTAAAAACACAAAAGCCGCATAAGAAAATTTATGCGGCTTTTGCTTATCAAATTCAGAGAAAGCTTACATAGTGATATATATCACGAGATCTACATCACAAAACACTATTGGGTAAATTTCAATCAAACACTTTCAATAAGCTGTAAGGCGCCCCTAAAAACTGGTTTAATTTTTAGCGAAGCCTTGCCTCCAAGTTATCGTTTTTCATAGAGATAACAAGCATTTTTCGCCAAAAAGATACTAAGACTTGCGTGAGATCACATTTGATTTTAATGCTTATCCCACCCAACCAAAACAAGATCTAGATCACATTCTTTATTCCTGAAAGTCGTAATCTGAAGTTAACCCATGAGGGATACAACAGAGGAAAACTTCTATGAAAATGAACATCACTGGTAAAAACATCGACATTACCTCTGCAATCCGTGATCACATAGAAAGCAAATTTAAAAAGCTGGATAAATGGCAAGTAGACATCATTGGCTGCCAAGCGAGCTTTAGTGAAGAACCAAACAAGAAGAAAAAATTTGAAGCGGTTCTAACCGTACCAAAAGGCCAACTTGTTGCTTCATCAATCCATGACGACCTCTACGTAGCTATCAACGAAGTAGAACAAAAACTAGAGCGTCAACTCAACAAGCTACGCCATAAACCTGAAGCGCGCCGCGCTGAAAAGCCTGAAATCGAAGAGCTAGAAGCTGAAGTAGAATAAGGAAAGAGAACAGATTAAAAAATAGCGCCTCAGGGCGCTATTTTTTTGCTTGACGCTCGTAGCTCGCTTGCTTATTGTGTTTAAACATTCATAAAACAATCACTTTTTATGCACACTCAATCTTTGTTTATTTTTGACTTCTTTTTTCTTCCGTAAATCGGAGGCTGAGTCGTTTTAGAAAAACAAGTCAAAAACGAACAAGAAGCCTCCCACACTAGGGAGGCTTTTTTATAAGGACACATTTATGACTGACCGCTCAATTTCACTGGATGATATCCGCCTTCGTCTTAATGATTTAGATGACGAACTGCTGAGTTTACTTTCCGAACGTCGCAAACTCAGTATCGAAGTTGCGAAAAGCAAGGTAGAAACATCAAAACCTGTACGCGATGCCGTTCGTGAGCAGCAGCTTCTGGTTAAGCTGATTAACAACGGCAAAGATAAATATGAGCTTGATGCGCAGTACATTACTAAACTGTTTCACACCATCATCGAAGATTCCGTTTTACTACAGCAGTCATACTTACAAAACCTAGCGAACCCACAAAGCCGTAAACCTCTGGCTCGGGTTGCATTCTTAGGTTCTAAGGGATCATATTCTCACCTTGCTAGCCGTGAATATTTCAGCCGTAAGAATATGGAATTGATAGAGCTTAACTGCAATCACTTCAAAGAAGTCGCATCGACGGTGGAATCTGGTCATGCCGATTACGGTGTGCTGCCGATTGAGAACACCAGTTCTGGTTCAATCAACGAAGTTTATGACCTTCTGCAACATACAACGCTATACATCGTGGGTGAGCTGTCTCAGCCTATCGAACACTGCTTAGTTGCGAAAAATGATATTCGTTTAGAAGACATCAAAACCCTCTATTCACACCCACAACCTCACCAACAGTGCAGTGAATTTTTGAGTCGTCTTAAAGGTGTCAGCCTTGAGTCTTGCGCAAGTACAGCTGATGCAATGAAGAAGGTTAAAGATCTGGAGGGCGATGATGTGGCAGCAATTGGCAATGCATCGAGCGGCAAGCTTTATGGGCTTCAGCCAATCCAAGGCAACATTGCAAACCAAACTGAGAACCACACTCGTTTCATCGTTGTGGCGCGTAAGCCGGTAGAAGTATCAACTCAAATCCCAGCTAAAACGACACTGATCATGTCGACTTCTCAAGAGGCGGGTTCTTTGGTAGAAACTCTACTAATCCTACAACGCTTGGGTATCAACATGACTAAGCTGGAATCTCGTCCTATCATGGGTAACCCATGGGAAGAGATGTTCTACGTTGATTTAGAAGCACACTTGGATGCAGATAATATGCAGCAAGCGATAACAGAACTAACTGCCATTACTCGTCACCTTAAAGTGTTGGGTTGTTATCCAAGTGAAAACATCAAAGCGACGCAGGTTAAGTTGTCATAGCTTTCAACGAACATAAGCTCTTAACAAACATAAGTTTTTAACGAACAAACGTTTAAAGCTGGCATAAGTTTAAATCTGCTATAAGCATTTGGCCTACAGTAGGCCAAATGCTAAAACCTGCGGCTAGTGGAATAACTCGTACTCAGGAATACTCACACTACGTATTCCTGAGACATGACTCGATTATTTCACTGGCTGTACATGCCTTCTAACCCACACCATTCAACACCTTCTTAACAAAAAACTCATTAGTGGCTTTTTTATCAATAAAGACAAAACCTTACCCCCTTCACAGGAAATCATCGAACTACGTGTAATTAATAGCGAGTAAGTATTAAGTAACATAAACTTACGCGCTTAAATTATAAATAGTGTTGTCATTAACTATGAAGCTAAGTACGAAAATCTTACTACTGATAACCCCTGTGATACTGATCAGTACCGCAGCTTCTAGCTATATTATTTATTCAACGCAGAAAAGCAGTTTTATCAAACGCGAAGACAACGCACTTCAGCTGAACATGGAAAAGTTGGCAGGATATTTTCGACAGTCTCGCTCGTTCCTAAATAGCTACTCTTACACCTTGACCCAAAGTGACATGGTGAAGCGTTACTTTCTCACTGAACAAAACTTATCTCGCGATCTTGAACTGGTTAGTAACCTTCGAGAAGCCATACACTTCTTGCAAGATGACGATGAAAGCTATACCGGGTTAGCGCTTCTCAATAGTCAGCGAAAGTTGAGTTATTACGCTGATAATAACAGCGACTCACGCACTCAGATTGACAGCAAAATATTGGATTTTGTGGATCAGTACTATCAAGACACCTTAGCAGCATCAAGTACCAACTATATTCAAAACTCTCAAGGTGAAGGGATGTTGGTTCACTACGAAAAGGTAGACAAAAAAACGATTTTCCCAACCGCAAACAATCACCCCGACGATGTGTTCTTTGTTGTTGTGTCAGTCTCTCTCGATAAATTTAATGCGCTGAGAAAACAGATAGAGTTCGACTACCAAACCAGCTTATTCTTCACATCTATAGCGGTTTCTCTGGAAAATAATGTCACCCACTCAGTCAAGCTTGCGCCAGAACTATACGCCACAGTTGACCCGGCGCCATTCCTATTGGAAAACAAGCTCGAATCAATTTGGAATAAGCTGAGTTTGTCCTTTGCACTATCCGCGTTTGTGACGGTTGCTCTGCTACTCATGCTTTTGTCTCGCAGTGTGATATCCCCGATAACACGACTCGACCGACAACTGCAGCAAGTCGAAAAAAAACAACGTAAGAACATCGAACGCTTAGGCACTCGTGATGAGCTTGGCCGCCTATCACAGCGTTTTTATGACATGTACCAAGAGTTAGATAACACCTACCAACAGACCAAGCTATTGGCCGAGAATGATCAATTAACCCAAATAGCCAATAGGCATCAATTTCAAACCTTCGTTCAGCAATCATTACCCAAGCCTAGCTCGAATACCAAAACCTGGGTTCTCTACTTTGACCTAGATAACTTCAAGTTTGTGAACGACAAATATGGACATCAAATCGGCGACTCCATTCTAGTCAGTTTTGCTCAGCGTATTTCAGATATTTGTAGCCACTATAAAACAGAGTTTGACGCTCATTGTATGCCAGCCCGACTTTCTGGAGACGAGTTCGTTGTGTACATTAACGCGCCTACTCGCCAAGGGAATATCGCGCATAGATTCTCTGATAGCTTACTGACGCCACTACAAAAAGGTTTTATCACAGAATCAGGGAGCTTTCCGATCACGGTCAGTATTGGTATTGCTACCTACCCCAATGATGGCCACTCCATCGAAAAGCTACTGTCGAACGCTGATACCGCGATGTACCAAGCCAAACGCGCAGGTAAAAACCAATTTGCTGACTATTCACGAGATTTAGACAAAGCGATTCAACGCCAAGCAAACATTGAACGCGCACTCAGAGACAAGAACTTTGATGATGAATTTAGGCTCGTTTATATGCCGTACATGGATTCAACCGGAACCCATGTTATTGGTGTTGAGGTGTTATTACGTTGGAATTCGGAGCAACTAGGCTTGGTTCCACCTGATGAATTCATTCCAATTGCCGAGCAGACTGGATTATTCGATCAGGTTGATCAGTGGGTCATTCAGAATGCATTTGCTTCTTTTCATCGACTTCAGGCTCAGTTTGATCACGCAATTCAGTTGTCGATTAACTTATCTTCTGCTGGGATTGAAACGACTGTTCTTGCTGACTTCATCAAAGAGCACGCCGATTTAAATCGAATTCCGCCAAGTTTGATTGATTTTGAAATTACCGAAACCTTTTACTCAAACTCTGAAGGTTTTCCGCTGCTTAACGAACTATCTGATATGGGCTATCGATTAGCCATTGATGACTTTGGATCTGGCTACACCTCCATCACTCAACTGGTGCAGTATCCAACTCAAAAAATTAAGCTCGATAAAGCCTTTTTAGACACCTTAATTGAGACCGATAATCAGAACATAGTGAAACCGGTTATCGGGTTATGTCATGCTCAGGGTAAGAAGGTCACAGCCGAGGGCATCGAAACTGAAAGCATGCATCAGTGGTTGCAAGAAGCACAGTGCGATATGCTGCAAGGCTATTACTTCGGCAAACCTATGCCATTAGAAGAACTGAGTGATTGGTACCGACAGCATCAACTCAATTTAATCGATAACAAAAAGAATCCAATACATGAAATCTGTAATCATCGCATCGCTGAACCCAGCTAAAATTAACGCCGTTAAAAGTGCATTCTTATCTGCTTTTCCTGATACTGAATTTGATTTCAAAGGCATCAGCGTCCCTAGCGGTGTCTCTGATCAACCGATGAGCAACGACGAGACTTATCAAGGTGCGGTAAATCGCGTTCACAACGCAACTCAAGCTCAACCTGATGCGGATTTTTATGTTGGATTAGAGTCTGGAATAGAAGGAAAGGTTACATTTGCTTGGATGGTCGTTGAAGCAAACGGTCAGCGCGG
Source organism: Vibrio sp. QJM3NY_39 (assembly GCF_057785895.1). NCBI lineage: Bacteria > Pseudomonadati > Pseudomonadota > Gammaproteobacteria > Vibrionales > Vibrionaceae > Vibrio > Vibrio sp. QJM3NY_39. Next base: position 2,987,567 of record NZ_CM173505.1, read on the forward strand.
AGAATCTCGATCTGCAAGCTTGATGCTGCCACCCGTTGTGCTTGATAAACTCCAGCATGCGAATGAGCTAGGTGATGTGATGGATGAAGTCTTCGGCACCGACAACATAAAACAAAAAGGCGGTGCGATTGGCTTATTGACACATAACCAACTATCTCGCAGTTCTGTATATAGCCAAGCTTTAATCCTAGCGCTGATCCCATTTGTTAACCCTAAGCACTTCCCTGCTTAGTCTTGTTTAAGAAACACGATATTTCGCCTCTCTAGAGGTAATATCATTGAGCGGGATAAAAACAAAAAACGCTAACCTATGGTTAGCGTTTTTATCAAGTTCTTAGGCTTACTGTTTAAATGCTTACTTAAGTAACAGCTCTGCAATTGCCGCTTTCTCTTGCTCAGATTTAGCCTTTAGCTCATTAGAGCCTCGCGTTATCGTAGCCACACCCACACCTAACATTTGGCTCACCTGTCTTTGTGACATGTCCCCTTTCATGAGTTCACAAAGAATATTCACTCGAGCGACCAAAGCATCTCGCTCATCAGGTGTCATCATCATGGTCAACAACAGTTCATGCTGATCTTTCTCAGCCGCTGTTTTTACCAAATCCATTAGTTGTTGCCAATTCTCATATTCAGGTTGTGATGCCATATCTCTACACTTACTTTTAAATTTTGGCTTGAAGTAGCCGCTTAATGATTGAAAGCGTTTAACACTTTATACCGAAACACTTGCTTTGATCCAATGTAAAAAGGCAGCAAGTGGAACTGGTTCGCACTCACTGCCTTTAATATTACTCAGTTTCAGAGAAAGTACCGAACCCCTAGTATTTCGTTTCGGCCTCATGGGGCGCTAAAAACATCCCTTTCTCGCCCAAGATATCTCGATAGTAAGTCTCAAACATCAAGATATTCTGAACGTAGCCACGAGTCTCTTTGAATGGAATCATTTCGATAAAAGCAAATGCATCGAGCTTTTCATCGCTGCGTGAACGCCATTGTTTCACACGACTCGGGCCTGCATTATAAGCAGCAAATGCAAAAATACGGTTGTTATCATATTGAGCTAATAGACCATCTAGATAGTGGCTACCAATCTCAATGTTCTTGCCGACATCATAAAGATCATCGCTGCCCTGATATTTAATCTTATGTTTGTTCGCCGTATATTGCGCCGTCTTTGGCATAATTTGCATGATGCCACGCGCGCCAACTGGAGAGCGAGCTTCTGAATCCATCGCACTCTCTTGTCTCGCTAAAGACATTAAGGTAATCGGGTCTATATCGTGCTTTTCGGCGTAGAAATTAAACCACCACTTATGAGCAACAGGGAAGCGTAGATCTATGTTGTCCCACATCTTCGCAGAGATACTCGCTGTGACTGTAAAGTGGTTCCAACGCTGCGTCGCAGCATGAGCTGCGAGCATTGATTTCTGATCTTTATCAGCATTGGTTAACAACCAACGCCATTCACTCTTCGCTGCCGCAATTTTATCTCGGTCAATCAGCTCGCCGATTCGAACCAAAGAAGTCTCAAATGGCTTTACTGTTTCAGCGTTGTATTTGAGTGTCGATGTTGGGTACTGAACTGGCTTACCTAACTGCTTAGCCGCAGCCACACTGTAGAAATTACGCTGAGCCAAGATATCTGACAGTCGTTTGTTACCCTTAGCAGTATCACCGAGTGCTATCTCTGCTCTACCCTGCCAATACTGCCAGCGGAGCGAAGCCTGATGCTTATCACCTAAGCGCGCAATCCACTCTTTCAAGCCAGTCCAATCTGCATGCTGAATAGCTAAGCGAGCACGTCTTTCCAACAAGACTTGCTTTGATGAACTCTCGAGCATTTTGTCTCGCCACGCCATCAACTCTTCAGAGTCGGTATTGATCAAGCGGAACGTTAGGTAGTCCGCTAGTTCTTGGGATTTTTCTTTCGAAAACTTTTGAGCTTTCACAACATCATCAAAAACCTCTTGAGCGCTGTTTGCTGATTTCCTTGCTAGCTTCTCGAAACCAAATTCTGTTTGAGCTTGGTAGAATTCATTCGCTGGGTGCTTCTTAGCAAACGCGAGTACATTTTCAGGCTTGTTGTACAACGCCTTCATCTGCTTAGCTTGAGCAATTGACTCATCATGATCCAATTGCTTGATCAGATAGGTCATTAACTTGCCGTTTCGTTTATCAAACGCCAATAGCATTCGCTGTAATATCAGCTCATCCGTTCTTAAACCCGCCTCATCCCAACTTTCGAAGAGCGGATCACAGCTATCATCGACACCACTGCCACTCAACCAAAGCTGCTTCGCACCTTTGAAGGCGAGCTCTTTGTTTCCTTGTTCATAATTCGCACGGTAGTAGATACATTGATATTTTTCACCAACAGGCTCTTTGGTTTGAAACTCAAGGATCGTCCTCCACTGTTTTTGAGCCGCCAATAAATCTAAATAAGGCGCACGCATACGATTCGAAAATGGTAGGGCTTTATTCTCTTCAATAAAGGCATCCACTTCAGCAGGTGTGCGATCACCTAAGCCTAATAAGAAGGAGCGATAATCAGTGTAAGGCGTTAACGGATATGTTTGAATTTTGTTACGTAGCGCGGAATAAGCTTCTAGATCGCGGTTGTCTAAAATCTCTTGCGCTCTGTCATAAACATCACGCTGCATTTCAAGCTCGGAGGCATTGCTAGCCATAGCCATCGGAGCCAGTGAAAATGAAGACAAAATTGCCGATGCAGCCACAGCAATTTTCGTATTACCAATGCGGAAAAACATTCGCTCTTTCCTTAGTGCGTGTATGAATACGTGAAGTCTATTTACGCCCGACATCACATCAAATGTAAAGAAATTGAGTGTAAATATTATTAATATTTAACACTTCGCCTCAGAAGCTTATTAAATATAGTTTTAATGACCAATGTGACAATAATAGGTAAGGATTAGTTCAAGAATGGCTTTTCTGTCCTAGGAGTAACATCTTTGGGGATATTGGTATAAAATAGACGACAATTTTGAACAATAAATTAGGATCGATCGGCAATGGCTGAATACGTATATACCATGTCTCGGGTGAGCAAAACTGTTCCACCTAAGCGTCAAATTCTTAAAGACATTTCTCTTAGCTTTTTTCCTGGCGCTAAAATCGGTGTTTTAGGTCTAAATGGTTCAGGTAAATCTACCCTACTACGTATCATGGCTGGTATTGATACTGATATTGATGGTGAAGCTCGTGCACAACAAGGTCTTAAAGTCGGTTACCTACCGCAAGAGCCTGTACTAGACGAATCAAAAACAGTGCGTGAAATCGTAGAAGAAGCGGTTTCTGATGTTGCAGACGCACTTAAACGTATCGACGCAGTTTACGCAGCTTACGCAGAACCAGATGCAGATTTTGACGCACTAGCAAAAGAGCAAGGCGAACTAGAAGCTCTGATTCAAGCGAAAGACGGTCACAACCTAGAGACAGCTCTAGAGCGTGCTGCTGATGCACTTCGTCTTCCTGAGTGGGATGCGAAAATCGAACTCCTATCCGGTGGTGAACGTCGTCGTGTTGCGATCTGTCGTCTACTTCTAGAGAAGCCAGACATGCTGCTTCTTGATGAACCAACTAACCACTTGGATGCAGAATCAGTGGCTTGGCTTGAGCACTTCCTTGTTGATTACAGCGGTACTGTTGTGGCAATTACCCACGACCGTTACTTCCTAGACAACGCTGCTGGCTGGATTCTAGAACTTGACCGTGGTGAAGGTATTCCATGGGAAGGTAACTACACATCTTGGCTAGAGCAGAAAGATGAGCGTCTGAAACAAGAAAAATCAGGCGAAAGCGCACGTCAAAAGACAATCGAGAAAGAACTTGAGTGGGTGCGTCAAAACCCTAAAGGCCGTCAAGCTAAGTCTAAAGCTCGTATGGCTCGTTTTGAAGAACTGACGACTGGCCAATACCAGAAGCGTAACGAAACCAACGAACTGTTCATCCCGCCGGGTGAGCGTTTAGGTGACAAGGTACTTGAAGTTAAGAACCTAACTAAGTCATTTGGTGACCGTGTTCTTATCGACGACCTATCGTTCAGCATGCCTAAAGGCGCTATTGTAGGTATCGTAGGTGCCAACGGTGCAGGTAAATCAACACTATTCAAGATGCTAAGCGGCGCAGAACAGCCAGATTCAGGTTCAGTTGAATTAGGCGAAACGGTTAAGCTTGCTTCTGTTGATCAGTTCCGTGACAGCATGGACGACACCAAAACAGTATTCCAAGAGATCTCTGAAGGCGCTGATATCATTAAGATCAACAACTTCGAAATCCCTGCACGTGCTTACTGTTCTCGTTTCAACTTCAAAGGCAACGACCAACAGAAAATCATCGGTCAGCTTTCTGGTGGTGAACGTAACCGTGTTCACCTTGCTAAACTGCTGAAAGCGGGCGGCAACGTACTGCTACTCGATGAACCAACCAATGACCTTGATGTCGAAACTCTACGTGCACTTGAAGAAGCGCTGCTTGAGTTCCCTGGCTGTGCAATGGTTATCTCGCATGACCGTTGGTTCCTTGACCGTATTGCGACCCATATCTTAGACTACCGTGATGAAGGTCAAGTTAACTTCTACGAAGGTAACTATACTGAATACACAGAGTGGCTGAAGAAGACTCTGGGCGCACAAGCGGCTGAACCGCACCGTATCAAGTACAAGCGTATTGCTAAGTAAATTAGCTTGTATTTTGAACAAAGGCCGCGATAATAGCGGCCTTTGATATATCTGGCTTACTATTTACCTATTGATATAGAGAAATTACCTATGCTTGAAAGACGTCAATTTTCACGAGTTATTTATCAAGTCCCGACTGAGATCTCACAAGGACAAGTAAATGTATCAGGCTCGGTGCAAGACTTATCTCTTCATGGTTTACTCATTCAGTGTGATAAATGGCAACAACTCAGCCACGATGCTCCTGTTCAAGTCAGCTTTAAGCTCACCAACAGTGATATCAATATTCAGTTAGAAGCAACGATAGTCTCTACCATCAATACCTCAATGCGTTTACGCATAGAGCATTTAGATATTGATAGTATTAGCCACCTTAAGCGCCTTGTTGAGCTTAATGTCGGCGACGATGAACTGCTTTACAGAGAGATTGAACACCTTACCGATTTGGGTAAGGAATAATGTCTCCATTACCCTTTTTTCTATTAGAAGCATTTAGTTAATACAGAACCATGTCTAAAAAAATTTCCATTACTATTCCCTCTAACAATGGGGAACAGACGTTTTACTTCGGCCGAAAAGCCGTGCTCATGTGCACCACTGCCATTTTTTCAGTACCACTGTTAATTGGCGGAGCTGCATACATGCACGTCGAAGGTAAACAAGAGCTCGCAATGCAAGCGGGTGATGCACAACAGTTGATTGAAACGCTGATTGTTGAAAAAGAGCAAACCGAGTTTCTTTACGCTGAGCAAGTAGAAACCAACCATTCGCTATCGCAAACACTGACAGAAAAAGAAGGCACCATTCAACTGCTTGGTAAGCGTGTATTCGATGTTGAATCCGTGCTTGGTCTTGCAGATGAAGAACTGCTTACCGATGATATTTCTTTAGAAGATCGCATTGATGCGGCTGCAGTCGATTCAGCAGTAAGAGCGACAATGTTCCGTTTGATTCCAAACGACAGTCCGATGGCTTATCAACGTATCTCTTCTTCTTATGGTAGCCGCACTAACCCTATTTCAGGTAAACGCCATGTACATACTGGTATCGATCTAACGTGTAAGCGTGGTGAAGATATTGTAGCGCCCGCAGATGGAGTCATTGAAACGGTACGCCCAAGTAAAAAAGGCTTCGGTAACTTTATTACTATGCGTCACTCGTTCGGTTTCATGAGTTCTTACGCGCACCTACAAAAATTCAAAGTTCGCAGCGGTCAGTTTGTGAGTAAAGGTGATGTGATTGCAAGCTGTGGTAACTCAGGCAACTCTACCGGCCCACACTTGCATTATGAAGTACGCTTCCTTGGTCGTTCACTGAACCCTCAATACTTGATGGATTGGACACCGGAAAACTTCAACTACGTGTTCGAGAAAGAGAAAAAGGTTAAGTGGGGCCCACTGGTTCAACTGATTGATAATGTGGTTCGCTTGCAGATCAACCTGACTAACGTGCCTTACATTAGCTCGACCATCGACACGGTATCGAGTGAAGAGAGCAAAAAACCTATCACGACTAACTAGTTGTTACTGGCTAACTATTTATTAATGGCCAAGATCTGTTGGTTTGACCTATGATGATCTAATTGCTTTTAGCCTACAGTAGGCCAACTACTTTTAGTTCTGGATTAGATAAAAAAAGAGCGACCATCAGGTCGCTCTTTTTTATGATTTCAAATCAGTATTAGCCACGATGAATCGAGTCATGCGCTTGCTTTAAAAGATTTTGGCTCTCTTGCAAGAACTGCTGCGAGTAGTCGCCAAACCAATCACTGACTTGATTAAAGCTATCAACGAATTTGGCTTTATCTTTCCCATCCAAGATTTCTAATGCTTCACCGAAACGACTATGGAAACGTCGAATCATCTCAATGTTCTCATCTGAAGAAAGAATGATATCACCGTACAAGTTCGGGTCTTGAGCAAACAGACGACCAACCATCGCAATCTCAAGTCGGTAGATTGGCGAGCTTAGCTTCAGAAGCTGATCAATGTTCGGGTTCTCTTTACTTAGGTGCAAGCCGTAAGCAAAAGAGGTGAAGTGGCGTAGTGCTTGAATCAGAGTCATACCGTGATCGTGTTCAGCAGCATCCATCTGGCAAAGGCTCGCGCCCCAAATACCAAATTGATTCAGTAACCATTGGTAGCTTTCAGAGCCACGCCCATCACTGTAAACAATCACTTGTTTCGCAAGGCTTGGAACATCAGGACCAAACATTGGGTGCAACCCAACCACTGGGCCTTGGTGCATGTTCATCATTGCTTGTAGAGGCTTTGATTTAATCGACGTCAAATCACAAAGAATACAATCGCTTGGTAGATTACCCAGCTTCGCAATCACACCTTCTGTCAGGTGAATTGGAACCGTTACAACTACAAGGCCAGCATTATCTAAGATCTCATCGGCTCTATCCCAATCTTGGCTGCCAAGGATTTTCACTTCGTAACCAGAAAGCTTGAACATACGGCCAAACAGACCACCAAGTTGACCATTACCACCAACGATAACCACTGAACGCAACTCTGGGTTAAGGCACTTAAAACCAGAATCTTTTTCACTGGCATAAGACTCACGCATCGTACGACGCAAAATATCTTCGATTAACTGTGGCGGAACCCCTATTTTCTCGGCTTCTTGACGACGAGACGCCAGCATCGCAGCTTCGCGCTCTGGTACATAAATAGGTAAACCATGTTCACTTTTTACTTCTCCGACTTTCTCTACTAGAGCCAGTCGTTGAGCCAGTAAATCCAACATTTGTTTATCGACAGCATCGATTTGGTCGCGTAATTCGTTCAGTTCAACGGCCATTTTATTCCTTACTAATCTATAAGCCCGTGCTAATCTAAAAGCCCGCACTGATGCAGGTTCGTTAGCAACAGATCTTAAAATGCCCCATTAGATGAGGCACTTAAATTTAAACTCTGACTAACCTTTCAAGCGGTTCTCTAAGAACGGGACTAATTCCGTATGTGCATGTTTCAATAGTGCCTCAGTTGACTCCCAATTGATACACGCGTCGGTAATAGATACCCCGTATTTCATCTCATTGAGAGGTATATCTGAAGATTGGTTTCCTTCGTTAATATGGCTCTCAATCATCAGGCCGATAATCGACTTATTACCTTCACGAATCTGATGGATGACATCTTCAGCCACCAGCGGTTGGCGACGGAAATCTTTACGAGAGTTCGCATGGCTACAGTCAACCATTAGTGCCGCCTCTAAGCCAGACTTACCCAGCTCTTGCTCACATTCGTGTACAGATACTGAATCGTAGTTCGTCTGCTTACCGCCACGTAAAATTACGTGACCATTTGGGTTACCTTGCGTCGTTAGTAGTGCAACTTGACCTTCACGGCTGATACCCATGAAACGGTGGCTAGAAGAAGCCGCCTGCATTGCATTGATTGCAGTACCTAGGTTGCCATCCGTACCATTCTTAAAGCCGATTGGCATTGAAAGACCACTCGCCATTTCGCGGTGGGTTTGTGATTCAGTCGTACGAGCGCCGATTGCTGCCCAGCTGAATGTATCTGCTAGGTATTGCGGGCTGATTGGATCTAGCGCTTCTGTCGCTAGTGGAATTTCCATCTCAGCGAGTTCAACAAGTAGCTCACGGCCAACATGCAGACCATGCTCAATATCGAAAGTGCCATCTAGATGTGGGTCATTGATCAAGCCTTTCCAACCAACAGTGGTACGAGGCTTCTCAAAGTAAACACGCATTACAATATACAGTTGGTCGCTAAGCTGCTCAGATAAATCTTTTAAGCGTTTCGCGTACTCTTTTGCAGCTTCAATATCATGGATAGAACATGGGCCACATACTACAAGCATGCGATGATCTTTCTTATGAATGATATTTGCTATCGTTTCACGAGACTCTTGAATGAAACGACGAGCATTATCACTCAAAGGTAGTTTTGCTTTTAACTCCTCTGGAGTAATCAGTACCTGTTCGTCGATGATATTGACATTGCTTAATTCACTTTTCTGCATAACTCAACCTGTATATTTATTTTTACACCCAACATTTCCATTTGGGCTAACAATCTTTAAAAACACAATAACAGCTACAAAAACGATTGCAAGTGTAAACAATAAAAAACATTTATTGTAAATTAAAATTTACACACCCTCTTTAATTCATTCTGATACACAAACCAGTTTAAACCGCGCCCCACACATACAAAAAAGGCGATATTTCTCATATCGCCTTCTTCAAACTTATAGAGTGTTTATTTATCACCCAGCGTTTAACATTCGCTTAATTTGCTCTGAGGCCTTTTTCCATCGACTATCCGAGTGAAGCGTCGATAAATCAAAGCTGTGCTTTTTAAGCAATGAGTTGGCTAAAGACACCTCTTGAATCGCTAAGTGATCAAGAGCCTCAATTTGTGCATCTCGCTTATTACACATCAACACCATGTCACACCCCGCATTCAGAGCAGCCTTCGCTCTATCGGCTGGCCCACCCATAATCGCAGCACCTTCCATAGTTAGGTCATCAGAGAACACCAAGCCTTTAAATCCAAGCTGTTGCTTCAATACTTTCTGCAACCAATACTCAGAGCCACTCGCTGGCTGATCATCATAGTGCGAAAAAACCACGTGCGCGGGCATCATCGCATCTAATATTCCAGCTTCAATTTGCGCCTTGAAGATGGCCATGTCGGTTTCAAAGATGTCGTCTCTAGGATCGTAAGGCGTTTCAAGGTGCGAATCAGCAATCACACCGCCGTGTCCTGGGAAGTGCTTCCCTGTTGTCGCCATTCCAACCGATTTCATGCCCTTAATAAAAGCACTACTGTGGCGAACGATGGTATCAATATCTTCACCAAACGCTCGGCTACCAATCGCTTTACAGTCGTGACCTTTATCTAATACAGGCGCAAAGCTCAGATCGATATCATGGGCAATCAATTCCGCCGCCATCAACCAACCCGCCTGTTCTGCTAACTGCTCACCATTATTATTAGTCGCGAATTCTTGAGCGGCAGGGATAATTGAAAATCCATCGCGGAAGCGCTGCACTCGGCCACCTTCTTGGTCAACACCAATCAAAATAGGACGTTTCGCTACCTTGCGGATCTCTTTGTTTAACGCCGAAAGCTGTTTGCTATCGTGGTAGTTTCGAGCAAATAAGATGAGACCACCAACGGTTGGATGCTCTAAAATTTCTCTGTCTTCAGCTGTTAGCTCATAGCCCGCAACATCTACCCACAACGGTCCCATATTTATCCCTTATTAAACCTAATTTCATAAACTTCCCGAGATTATTCTCTTTAAATTTGCTTTACAATGTTTTTAAACCAATCTGTGGAAGACTTTAAGAATGCAGGGCAAGAGCTTAGGAATGGATCATAAAGAACTGTATATCGGTGTGATGTCGGGGACGAGTATGGACGGCGTTGATACGGCCTTAGTGTCGATTGAAGATTCGCGCATCACATTACTCGCTCATGATGAGTTCCCTATGCCAGATGATCTAAAAGCCCGTCTGCTTGAGGTTTGTATTGGTCAGAAAACGGATTTAATTGCCATTGGTGAACTCGACCACCAGCTTGGTCATCTATTTGCTGATGCGGTTCTACAACTTCTCAACAAGTCAGATACGCCTGCATCATCCGTGACTGCGATTGGTAACCATGGCCAAACAGTATTCCACCAGCCAACGGGGGATTCACCATTTACCATGCAGCTGGGTGATGCCAATATCATTGCCGCTAAAACACAGATTCAAACAGTCGCTGATTTTCGACGTAAAGACATGGCGCTTGGCGGGCAAGGGGCACCGTTAGTGCCAGCATTTCACCATACGATTTTTCACCCGCGAGACAGCTCGGTTGTGGTGTTGAACATTGGTGGAATCTCGAATATTTCAGTGCTGCGCCCGAATCAGCCTACTCTTGGTTATGATACTGGCCCGGGCAATATGTTGATGGACGCTTGGGTAGATAAACACACGGGTGAGAAGTTTGACCGTGATGCGCTGTTCGCGCTAAAAGGCCAACTAAGTCCAGCTTTACTCGAACAGCTGTTGAACGAATCTTATCTATCTCAAATGCCACCGAAAAGCACTGGCAGAGAGCTGTTTAATCTACCGTGGCTAGAGCAACAATTAACAGAATTTAAAGGCCTTGCAGCAGAAGATGTTCAGTACACACTTTGTGAATACACCGCATTGACGATAGCCAATGAAGTGGAAACTTATCGCTTGGGTAACCAACCTGCACTGTATGTGTGTGGCGGTGGTACGAGAAATCCATTGTTGATGAAGAGACTGTCTCAACTGCTTCTTAGCTGGGAGGTTGAGTCGACGACCAGTAAAGGCGTTGATGCCGATTACATGGAAGCCATGGCCTTTGCGTGGCTTGCTCAACGTCATGTTCATCAACTGCCAAGTAATTTACCAGAAGTGACTGGCGCAAGTAGACCTGCCTCTCTAGGCGTTCTATATCGTGCTGACTAAACAACTTTAGAACCACCATTTTAGAATCACCATTTAAGGATCATTATGAGTAACGACGCTCTCATATCAGCGCTCTCGCACCTCGTTTCGGAGGGGAGAAACCCTGACACTATGGATATTGATCTGCTCACCTCTCTCGAAGTGGTTGAAAAGATTAACCAACAAGACAAACAGGTTCCACTGGCGATCGAAGCGGAACTGCCCCAGATAGCGAAAGCGGTTGATAAGATCGCTCACGCTTTTCAAAACGGTGGTCGACTGATTTATATGGGTGCAGGCACCAGTGGCCGACTAGGTGTTTTAGATGCCTCAGAATGCCCTCCGACTTTTGGCGTTTCAGACAAGATGGTTATCGGCCTCATCGCTGGCGGACCCGAAGCGATTTTAAAAGCCAAAGAAGGCGCTGAAGACTCGCTGACTCTCGGTATTGAAGATCTGAATGCAATTCAGTTTTCAGAAAATGATGTCGTGGTAGGTATCGCGGCTAGTGGCCGCACACCTTACGTAATTGGTGCACTAAACTACGCCAATCAGATTGGCGCGGTGACGGTTGCGCTGTCTTGTAACCCTGGCTCTCCGATTGCTGAGATTGCTCAAATCGCGATAAGCCCAGTGGTTGGCCCGGAAGCATTGACTGGCTCAACACGCCTCAAATCAGGTACGGCGCAAAAATTAGTGCTAAATATGCTAACGACTGCCAGCATGATTCGTATCGGTAAGAGCTACCAAAATCTGATGGTCGACGTAAAAGCAACCAATGAAAAATTGGTTGCCCGCGCTGCTCGTATCGTTATCCAAGCGACGGAGTGTGATAAAGCCCTTGCAGTTTCGACACTTAAAACCACCGATTATGATGTAAAACTGTCTATTTTGATGATTCTGACAGGGCTGGGGTTAGAATCAGCTAAGGCTCAACTTGATCAACAAAATGGTTTCTTGAGAAAAGCGGTCGAGAATAATCAGTAATCTTAATTTGGTTTGTAGCTTCTCATTTAGACAGCTACTTTAACGACATACAAAAGACCAGTACACATGCGGCACTGGTCTTTTTATTTTCTAATCGCTAGTTTGAGCTTAGTAGTCGTTAGAAAACTCATCCCAGCCGCGCTGCCATTCCATACGGAAACGTTGAGCGTCTTCCGTACCTGAACAAACGCCTTCATAAACCTGGCCAGATAAGCCAATTTGATAAGCATGGTTTGGGTTGCAGTATTCAGCAACACCTAGATAGTAACCTTTGCTGTAGCTTGATTGGTCTACCGTTCCAAGCTTAGTCATCTCTTGGTAAGAACGTTGAGTGTTACCTTTGATCCCGTCACGATAGCCAATCTCTTGCCAATTGCCTTCGGCCGCTAAATCTTGAACATTGGCGCTGCATCCTGCAAGGCTAAATGCCACGGCGAATAGTGCTATTATTTTTTTCATTTCAATCCTTTATATTGTTACTTCACCACTTCCTGACGAAGCACTGCCATTGTGGCGATTCTCCGCTGAACACGTACTGATGTCCACTCATTGTCTATTGTTGTCCTCTTCAGCAAGAGAACAAACCGCTCAATCAGTTATAACACCACTTAATTAGCTATTCGACCACTCACTCTCATAGCGGAAGTTTCTTCTCATACACTCCTTTAATATACACCCTGACTTAATTAATACATTCAGGGATAACAAATTATGATGTGGTTTCTTACCTGTGTTGCAGCACTCATTGGTGGCTACTTTATTTACGGTGCCTTTATCGAGAAGATTTTCGGTATCAATGAAAAGCGTCAAACACCAGCTCATACTAAGCAAGACGGCGTGGACTTCGTTCCAATGTCGACGCCAAAGGTTTACCTAGTTCAACTGCTTAACATTGCAGGTGTAGGTCCAATCTTCGGCCCTATCATGGGTGCCCTTTACGGCCCAGCAGCAATGCTTTGGATCGTGCTAGGTTGTATCTTCGCAGGTGCCGTACACGACTACTTCTCAGGTATGTTATCTATCCGCAATGGTGGCGCTTCGGTTCCAACCATCACTGGACGTTACCTAGGCAATGGCGCAAAACACTTTATGAACATCTTTGCCATTGTTCTACTGCTTCTTGTTGGTGTGGTATTCGTTTCTGCTCCAGCAGGCATGATCACTAACCTAGTGAACGACCAAACTGATTTCGTAATGTCTACGAGCACTATGGTTGTCATCATCTTTGCTTACTACATCATCGCAACGATTGTCCCTGTCGATAAAATCATTGGTCGCTTCTACCCACTGTTCGGTGCACTGCTTATCTTTATGTCTGTTGGCCTAATCACTGCGATTGGTCTATCTGACGAGCACCAAATCATGGGTGGCTTCGAGATGAAAGACATGTTCACTAACATGAACCCTAACGATCTACCGCTTTGGCCAGCTCTATTCATCACCATCGCTTGTGGTGCTATCTCTGGCTTCCACGCAACTCAGTCTCCACTAATGGCGCGTTGCATGGAAAACGAGAAAAATGGTCGCTTCGTATTCTACGGTGCAATGATTGGTGAAGGCATCATCGCTCTAATCTGGTGTGCGCTTGCTCTGTCATTCTTCGGTTCAGTTGAGTCTTTGTCTGACGCGATTGCAAACGGCGGCCCTGGTAATGTGGTATACAGCGCTTCATTTGGCCTACTGGGTGTATTTGGCGGTATCCTTGCTTTCCTTGGCGTGGTTATCCTACCTATCACTTCTGGTGATACAGCGTTCCGTTCAAGCCGTCTTATCCTTGCTGAATACTTCAACATGGAACAGAAGACACTGCGTAACCGCCTACTGATGGCTCTACCACTGTTCGTTATCGGTGGCATCCTGACTCAAGTAGACTTCGGCATCATCTGGCGCTACTTCGGTTTTGCTAACCAATCAACAGCAGTCATGATGCTATGGACAGCTTCAGCTTACCTACTTCGTCACAATAAACTGCACTGGGTAACAACGGTTCCAGCTGTGTTCATGACATCTGTATGTATCACATTCATCCTGAACAACAGCCAACTGGGCTTCGGTCTACCAATGCAGCTTTCAACCATCATCGGCGTAGTGAGTGCATTCGGAATTGCGGCTTACGTTATCAAAATTTCAAAAGGCAAAGGCGATATCGACCTTGCTGATGAAGAAGAAAAAGAAGCAAAAGGCGTCACCAAAACCGCCTAGTTCTTTCAGACTCTTGAGAACAAGAGACACGTCTTCATAGAGAGACGAAAGAACAAGCCAAACACACTTCGCTTGCTCCCGTAATCACCCAGTGATTCGTGGAAATTAAGACTAAAGCCCGTCCTCTGTGATGGGCTTTACTGTATCTCAGCATTAGTACATCAATATTGGTATCTCCACCTGACAAGCAATCGTCACTCGATATAACCAACGAAAACACAAGCAAAGCTACCGTTACCACGCAATGAGCTTTACACTTAACCAGCGTCTCAATAGGTGAAAATATGGAACTCATTCTCTCTCTGCTGCAACAAACCTGTGTTTACTTAGTAATTGCTTACATGCTAAGTAAAACTCCACTGATTCTCCCTTTGTTGAGCATCTCTTCACGCTTAAGTCATAAAGTCAGCTGTTATGTTCTGTTTTCTCTGTTCTGTATTATGGGCACCTATTTTGGACTACAGATTAATGACGCGATAGCCAATACGCGCGCGATGGGTGCGGTCATGGGTGGTCTATTTGGCGGCCCTGTCGTTGGCTTTGCCGTCGGCTTTACTGGCGGTATTCACCGTTACTCATTAGGCGGCTTCACAGACTTGGCTTGTGCTATTTCCACCACCGCTGAAGGCTTGATTGGCGGCCTATTGCACGTTTATCTCGTCAGAAAGAACAAAGCGAGCCAGCTGTTTAATCCATTGGTGGTTTTCTCTGTTACCTTGTTTGCAGAGATTATTCAGATGCTAATTCTGTTAGCGGTCGCGAAACCATTCGAGCAGTCCTACGCTCTGGTTTCTGATATTGCCGCGCCAATGATCATTGCTAACTCAGTGGGTGCGGCGCTGTTCATGAGCATCATCCAAGATCGGAAAACCATCTTCGAGAAGTATTCGGCAACTTTCTCACGCCGCGCATTAACCATCGCCGAGCGTTCAGTGGGTATTTTGCATGGTGGATTCAATTCGGATAATGCGCAAAAAATCGTGCGGATCATTTACGAAGAGACTAACGTTGGTGCGGTGGCGATCACCGACCGAGAAAAAATCCTAGCGTTCATCGGGATTGGTGATGAACACCATATTCCGAACACCCCTATTTCATCGCAGAGCACGCTCACTTCGATGGAGCAGAACGACATCATCTACCTTGATGGCAAAGAGAATCCATACCAATGCTCCCTTTCGCAGGATTGTAAGTTAGGCTCCGCGCTAATTATCCCGTTAAGAGCAGGAAACGAAGTCATCGGGACCATCAAACTGTATGAGCCAAAGTTGAAACTATTCTCGACCATCAATATGTCGATGGGGGAAGGTATCGCTCAGCTATTGTCGAGCCAGATCCTGTTTAGTAATTATCAACAACAGCAAACGCTGCTTACCCAAGCAGAAATAAAACTGCTGCACGCTCAAGTGAACCCACACTTCTTGTTCAATGCGCTTAACACCATCAGTGCCGTGACACGTCGCGACCCAGATAAAGCTCGGGAGCTAATTCAGCATCTGTCTCACTTCTTTAGAAGTAACCTGAAGCAGAACATCAACACTGTAAAACTCAAAGATGAACTGGCACACGTGAATGCGTATCTAACCATAGAGAAAGCACGCTTTACCGATCGATTAGAAGTGGAATGGGATATCGACCCACAACTGTACGAGTCGCAACTGCCAAGCTTTACCCTACAACCGCTAGTAGAAAATGCCATCAAACATGGGATTTCTAACATGCTGGAAGGTGGCAAAGTGAAGATCTATAGCGAGGCTTTCAAGGGTGGGGTCAAGTTGACCGTTGAAGACAATGCAGGCAACTATCAAAAGCCTTCTCAAGACCATGTCGGTTTAGGGATGGAAATTGTTGATAAACGACTCACTAATTTCTTTGGACAAGATTCAGCACTAAAAATAGAATCTCAACCACAGCAATTCACTCGAATGAGCTTTATCATACCTATACTAAAATAAAGGTATTTTCGGAGACGAATCGCTCCGAGTTGAAACATTTAGAAGCCGACATTTAAAAGATAAGCGTGAATCAAGCAGGGATAGAACCAAGATGAAGATTGTAGGATGTTAAAGGCATTAGTTGTCGATGATGAGCTTTTTGCTCGCGAAGAACTGATTGAACTACTGACCGAAACCGGAGAAGTGGAAATCATCGGCCAAGCAAGTAACGCGATCGAAGGACTTAAACAGATCAATCTGCTCAAGCCTGATGTGGTGTATTTGGATATCCAAATGCCGCAGGTTACCGGGATTGAACTGTTAAGCATGCTTGATCCAGATACCATGCCTTACGTGGTATTCGTCACTGCCTACGACCAATATGCAATTCAGGCATTTGAAGATAACGCTTTTGACTACCTACTCAAGCCGGTTGAACCTTGTCGATTAAACAAGAGTGTTTGTCGTCTGAATAAGGTCATCAAGCAGAACCACAAAGCGCCGGAACAAGACATCTCTGCCATTGCTCCTTGCCGTTTAGAACAGATCCCATGTATCGGCCATAACCGCATAGTGATTATGGCAAGCCAAACAGTCGAGTGCGCTTATTCGGATATCAGTGGTGTGCATGTTCGTAGCTCCTCACAAACGGCGACCTCACAGTTAACGCTCAAGATCTTGGAGGAGAAAACCGATTTGATCCGTTGTCATCGACAATATTTGATCAACATAAAATCAATCCAAGAGATCAAACTGTTGGAAAATGGATTAGCGGAGATCATCACACTGACTGGTTTTGAAGTGCCTGTCAGCCGCCGCTACCTCAAGACACTGAAAGAGCTACTCGGTCTCCAGTAACCCGTTAGAAACTCGACAACCGGCTCCAAAGCACGATCAAAAAAGCCAACGCATCAACGTTGGCTTCCTGCTGTTTACAAATCAATAGTGTTTACAAATCGATAGTGTTTGCGAATTGATAGAGTTACGAATCGATCTTGTCACACATCAATAGTGATTAGTCGACTTGCTTAATCTGCAGCTCTTTCGGTACTTCGAAGAACATGTTCTCTTCACGACCTTGAATCTCTTCAACCTCGGTAGCACCCAGCTCACGAATACGATCTAAGATTTGGTTTACCAACTCTTCAGGAGCAGAAGCACCGGCTGTTACACCGATTTTCTTTTTCCCTTCAACCCATTCAGTTTGAATGTCTTCAGGGCAGTCTGTTAGATAACCTGGCGTACCGAGCTTCTCAGCTAGCTCTTTTAAACGAGTTGAGTTCGATGAGTTCTTAGAACCAACAACTATCACCACATCAACATCACCGGCCATCTCACGAATTGCGTCCTGACGGTTTTGAGTCGCGTAGCAGATGTCGTCTTTACGTGGGCCTTGGATCTCAGGGAACACACGGCGTAACTCTTCAATCACATCAGCAGTTTCATCAACGGACAATGTGGTTTGGCTAACGTAATGCAAGTTACTCGGATCGTTCACCACTAAGTTCTGTACGTCCTCTGGTTTCTCAACCAAGTACATTCCACCGGTTTTGCTAGCGTACTGACCCATGGTGCCTTCCACTTCAGGGTGACCCGCGTGACCAATCAGTACTACTTCCATATGCTTGCGGCTCGCACGAGCAACTTCCATATGTACTTTAGTTACCAATGGGCATGTTGCATCAAATACCGTGAGTTCACGCTCTTTCGCTTCTTTACGAACCGCTTGAGAGACACCGTGAGCAGAGAAAATTACGATGTTATCGTCTGGCACTTCACTCAGTTCTTCGACAAAAATAGCACCACGCTGCTTGAGCCCTTCAACAACAAAGCGGTTGTGTACCACTTCATGACGAACATAGATCGGTGGCTGGTACATTTCGAGTGCACGCTCAACAATACTGATCGCACGATCGACACCGGCACAAAAGCCACGAGGGTTAGCTAACATTATTTTCATTTCATTGCTCATCATTTACCGCGGTACTAAGGTTGCTTCTATAGAGTTCGCTGTCAGCGAGGCTCGCATTCTACAGTGAAGCGCCTAGACAGTGAAGCTCTGGGTTACATCACAGCTGTAAGGTGATGTTATTCAACCGTCAAGATAGCGATTCTAAAGTTAAGATAGCGATTCTAACGCTAAGATAGTTAGTCCACTGCTAAGATGTTGACGTCAAACGTAACGTCTTGGCCTGCTAATGGATGATTAAAATCAACCGTCACTGAATCACCCGCGATCTCAGTGATAATACCTGGGATTTCCATACCATCAGGACCTGAGAAAGCCATAATAGTGCCAACTTCGACTTCAGAATCGCCAACAAACTTAGCACGATCCATATGATGGATATGATCTGGATTTGGCATACCAAAGGCGTCTTGCGCCTTCAATTCGATAGACTTTTCAGTCCCCGTTTCAAGACCAATCAGGCACTGTTCAAAGTTCTCACTTAGGCTGCCATCACCCATAACGAACTTCGCAGGCTTACCCATATTTTCGGTGCTATCGGCAACTGAACCATCCTTCATTTTAATCGTAAAATGTAGAGTTACTGCTGAATCATTTTTAATTGCTGCCACGTTACTTTCCTTAGATTTCTTTATTATTTGAGGATGCGCTGTGCTTTGCTTCCTTGTTGACTGAAGCATAAAAAAAAGCGCCGTCGGAATCAACCGACAGCGCTTAGGGCTATTCTATTCTGTGAGTCATAGACTGACTTTAGGGCAATCTATTTAAAAGCGATTTACTTAATACTCATTAATGCCTGAGTCGCCTATTTACTTTCATCTTTCTTGCGAAAGCCATCTAAGATAATCATCGCAGCACCGATACAGATCCCCATATCAGCCAAGTTGAATGCAGGCCAATGGTAAGTACCCCAGTAGAAATCTAAGTAATCGACAACAAAGCCGTGTACTACTCGGTCAAATACGTTACCAACAGCGCCACCAATGATGATCGCATAAGCAATGTTATTCCACTTCTCTGCCGCAGGTAGTTTACTCATCCAGTATGTCAGCATACCCGTTACCGCAAAGGCGATACCAGTAAACAACCAACGTTGCCAGCCACTCTGATCGCTCAGAAAGCTAAATGCTGCACCATAGTTATGGACATACAAAAAGTTAAAGAATGGTAACACCTCAATACGGTTTGCCCAGCCATAACCCATATTGTCCATAACGAATAGTTTGATGCCAATATCTGCAAGGAAGACCAACAGAGCCAGCCATAACCAACGCACACCAGATTGTTTTAACGAAACTTCACTCATTTCTATTCCTAGTATTTACGAAGCCAGTACCCATTTAATCATCCTGTTTAAGGGATGATGAGCACTCAACTCGGTTAAACACATTTCCTATAATTAAAAATAACCCCAGTTGATACTGGGGCTATGATTTTTACAAAAAGTTCAGTCTTTCTCTGAGTCGTTATGCGTATTTACGCACTTCGCCTTCACCGTCGATGTTCGACACACAACGACCACAAATTTTCTCGTGACCTTCGATTGTGCCTACATCTGGAGTGTGGTGCCAGCAACGGTCACACTTCTCAGCTTCAGTTGCTGCAACTTCAACGTATAGGCCTGCAACGTCTGTCGCTTGAGACGTATCAGACTTGTCGCTAAGCGGCTTAACAACAGCAGCAGAGGTGATAAGTACGAAACGTAGCTCATCTTCTAGCTTGTTGATTTTAGCAGCCAGTGCGTTGTCAGCGTATAGAGTCACTTCAGCCTGCAATGCACCACCGATCGTTTTCTCTTTACGAGCATCTTCAAGAAGCTTGTTCACTGCGCCACGAACTGACTGGATTTCAGTCCAGAATTCGTTGCTTAGCTCTTCGTCGTCAGCAAGACCAAATAGGCCTTCGAACCACTCGCCTGTGAATACAAACGTGTCGCGTTCGCCAGGCATCTCGTTCCAGATTTCATCTGCAGTGAACGACATGATAGGCGCCATCCAACGAACTAGAGCTTCTACGATGTAGTAAAGCGCCGTTTGACAGCTACGTTGAGCATGGCTGCCCTGTTTCGCTGTGTACTGACGGTCTTTAATTACGTCTAGGTAGAAAGAACCCATTTCGATAGAACAGAACTGCATTAGACGTTGAGTCACACCGTGAGTGTTGTACTCACCGTATGCTTTAACGATCTCTTCTTGTGCAGCTTGAGCACGGCCAACAGCCCAGCGATCAAGTGCGACCATTTCTTCAGCAGGAACTAGATCCGTTTCAGGGTTGAAACCGTTCAAGTTCGCTAGGAAGAAACGAGCCGTGTTACGAATACGACGGTAAGCATCAGCAGAACGCTTAAGGATCTCGTCAGAAACCGCAACTTCGTTAGTGTAATCCGTAGAAGCAACCCATAGACGTAGAATATCTGCGCCTAGCTTGTTCGTTACATCTTTAGGAGCAACAACGTTACCGATAGATTTAGACATCTTACGGCCGTTACCATCAACCACGAAACCGTGCGTTAGCACTTGCTTGTATGGTGCTTCGTCTTTCATCGCGATAGATGAAATCAAAGATGACTGGAACCAGCCACGGTGTTGGTCAGAACCTTCAAGGTAAAGATCAGCACTGTGCGTTCTTTCTTCATTCGGGAAGTTGTACTCTTCACGAGAATCCACAACAGAGAAGTGCGTTACACCTGAGTCGAACCATACGTCTAGCGTATCAAGTACTTTCTCGTACTTGTCAGCGTCTTCAGCACCCATTAGTTCAGCAGCATCTACATCCCACCAAGCTTGAATGCCTTTTTCTTCCACAAGCTTCGCTACTTTTTCAATAAGTGCTGGGCTATCTGGGTGAAGTTCTGATGTTTCTTTATGAACGAACAGAGCAATTGGCACACCCCAAGTACGTTGACGAGAGATACACCACTCAGGGCGACCTTCGATCATACCTTCGATACGGCTTTGACCCCATTCAGGCATCCATTCAACACTCTTCGTTGACTCTAGTGCTTTTGCACGTAGGCCAGCTTGATCCATAGAGATGAACCATTGTGGTGTTGCACGGAAGATGATTGGAGTTTTGTGTCTCCAACAGTGTGGGTAGCTGTGCTCGTAAGCGTGGTGATGCAGTAGTGCACCTTTCTCTTTTAGAACTTCTAAAACAGAATCGTTCGCTTTGAATACATGCTGACCAGCAAATAGCTCAGTATCTGGCAGGTAAACGCCGTTTGAGCCTACTGGGTTAGCGATTTCTAGGTCGTACTTCTTACCAACCACGAAATCCTCTTGACCATGACCAGGCGCAGTGTGAACCACACCAGTACCTGAATCCGTTGTAACGTGGTCGCCAAGAACAGCAGGAACAGTAAAGTCGTAGAACGGGTGATTGAACTGAGAAAGCTCAAGATCAGCACCAGTCGCAAAACCAAGGTTATGGAAGTGCTCGATACCTGTACGATCCATTACGTCTTTTGCTAGTTCAGAAGCAACAACGATACGTTGAGCTGGCTGTTCGCCATTCGCTTCAACTTGGATAAGTACGTACTCAAGATCATCACGTAGACATACTGCGCGGTTAGCCGGCAGAGTCCAAGGTGTTGTCGTCCAGATAACGATAGAGATTTCGCCCTGACCCGCGTGACCTTCAGCTAGAGTAAATTTCTCTAGAAGCGCCGCTTCGTCAGCTGCTGTAAATTTCACATCGATAGATGGAGAAACTTTATCTTTATATTCAACTTCAGCTTCAGCCAAAGCAGAACCACAGTCAGTACACCAGTGAACTGGTTTGAAACCTTTAAGAAGGTGACCTTTGTCTGCGATTTTGCCTAGAGAACGAATGATGTTCGCTTCAGTGCCGAAATCCATAGTGCGGTAAGGTTTATCCCACTCGCCCATGATACCAAGACGTTTGAAGCTCTCTTTCTGACCTTCAACTTGGCCCGCAGCGTACTTACGACACTCTTCGCGGAATTCAGCAGCCGAAATCTTCTGACCAGGCTTACCTTTCTTCTTCTCAACCATTAACTCGATTGGAAGACCGTGACAGTCCCAACCTGGGATGTACGGTGCATCAAAACCAGAAAGGGTCTTAGATTTGATAATAATGTCTTTAAGAATCTTATTCAGCGCGTGGCCAATGTGAATGTCGCCGTTCGCGTATGGAGGGCCATCATGCAGCACGAAAGATTTTTTACCTTTCTTTGCCTTACGGATTTCACCGTAAAGGTCTTCTTTGTACCAACGCTTAAGCATTTCTGGTTCACGATTTGCCAGATTGCCACGCATTGGGAACCCTGTTTCTGGTAAGTTCAGGGTATCTTTATAATCACTCATCGATTCTTAATTCCGTTATATTGGGCGAAGTTAGACATTATGTTAATCGGTGGAATCATCCGACTAATTCTTTAGCTGAAGCAGCCACACCCTTGCGGCTTCAGCATCCAATTCTATTTGATTCTTTAGTGCGTCGAACGATTCAAATTTTATCTCGTCGCGCAGTTTGTGCAAAAGTCGTACTTCTAACTGTTTACCATATAAATTGGCTTTAAAGTCAAAAAAGTGCACTTCTAATTGCTGCCTTACACCATTAACCGTTGGTCGTTGTCCAATATTAGCAACGCCACCGACAGGAACACCGTCGATATCCAATGCTTCAACAACATACACTCCCGATACAGGAGAAACACAACGTTTTAATGGAATGTTAGCGGTAGGGAAACCGATAGTTCTCCCTAATTTACGACCATGAGACACACGACCACTAATACTGTAGTCACGCCCTAACATGGTAGCACTTGCAGCCAAATCATCGACCGCTAGTGCATTCCGTATCTCAGTACTGCTTACTCGTAATTGATTTAAGCAATAGCTTTGGGTGCTTACCACCTCAAAACCATATTTTTCACCCGCTTCTTTAAGCATCGCGAAATTACCTGTTCGACCTTTGCCAAAGCAAAAATCGTCACCAACCACTAAGAATTTCACACCAAGCTTATCAACCAAAAGATCCTTAATGAATGCTTCTGCGGATAAGCTTGCAAAATACTGATTGAAATTCACACACAACAACCGACTGATATCTAGCTTACTCAGTTGCACATATTTATCTCGTAAGCGAGTTAAACGTGCTGGCGCTTTACCTCGGGCAAACAGCTCCATAGGCTGTGGTTCAAACGTCATGACAACAGAAGGGAGCCCTAATGCTGCAGCTTGTTTAGAAACCTGACTCAGAACCTCTTGATGTCCTAAATGAACACCATCGAAGTTACCTATGGTTAATACACAGCCATGATGCTGCGCTTTAATATTGTGTATACCTCGGATCAGTTCCATTATGATCAGCTAAAACCTGTTATTTGCATCATTTATTGTGTGAAACCGACGGATTATATACTAATCAGTATTAATCTGTCGCTGCTTTTAAATGTTTTACTCGGATACCTAAAATCAGTACCGAAACAATATAAACAAAGCCACCAAGTCCAATCAAGCCTGTTAATGTCAGCGCTCTCTGGCTAAAGCTCCATTCAAGCCAATGTTGCATATTATCCAACTGCCATAAAATCGCCGCGACCATCACTACGCCAGAGATAATCAATTTGGCACTGAACAACAAGGTTGTCTTAGATAATTGATACACACCAGCAAGATGTAATCCACGATACAACAAGGCCATATTCACAAAGGCAGACAATGCCGTCGCTATCGCCAAACCAACATAACCATAGAAATACGCAAAAATCGCGTTGAACACCATGTTGGTGACCATGGCGATAATACCGTACTTCACAGGGGTTTTAGTATCTTGGCGAGAGTAATAGCCCGGAGCTAACACTTTAATCAGCATGAAGTTAAGCAAACCCGATGCGTAAGCAACCAATGACATTGATGCTTGCTGTACATCATGTGGCGAAAACTCACCACGCATGAAGAGCACCATCAGCATCGGCTTAGCTAACACTATCAGGCCTAACATCGCAGGAATGCCAAGCAGCAACACCATACGCACACCCCAGTCCATTGTGTGCGCAAACCCTTCACCTTGAGCTTCAACGTGTTTACGAGACAAAGCAGGAAGAATGACAGTCGCAATCGCAATACCGAATAGACCTAGTGGGAATTCAAGCAGTCGGTCTGAATAATACAACCAACTGATCGAACCGGTCGCTAGGAAGCTAGCAATAAAGGTATCAAACAATAAGTTAATTTGGCTGACCGATACACCGAACAGAGCTGGGATCATTAGCGTGCGGATCTTTACAACGCCCGGATCTCTCCAGCCCCACTTCGGCTTAACCAGAACACCCGCTTTTATCAAGAAAGGCATTTGGAAAAGAAATTGGACTAAACCACCAAGAAACACACCGATTGCCAAGCCAATTTCAGGCTGTTCTAAATTAGGAGCAAGAAACCAAGCACAAGCAATGATCATTACGTTCAAGAAAACAGGTGTAAAAGAGGAGACGGCAAACTTACCTAATGTGTTAAGAATGGCACCAGATAAAGCAACAAAGGTAATAAACCATAAATAAGGAAAGGTAATCTTGAGCATAAAGCTCGCCAGCTCAAATTTAGGGGCTGCTGGGCCGTCATTCAACCAGTCGATAAACCAACCTGCACCAAACATCGCAGTGATCACACCCGAGCCCAAGACTCCGATAACGGTCACTATAGACACTAAAACCCCGAGCGTACCCGACACTTTAGCAATTAAATCTCGTGTCTTATCTTTATCACCTGCGGCGTGATATTCTGTTAATACAGGAACAAACGCTTGAGAAAACGCACCTTCTGCAAAAAGTCGACGTAAGAAATTAGGAATTTTATTAGCGAAGAAAAATACGTCGGCACTCGCTCCTGCTCCCATCAAATTTGCTACTACTACATCACGTACTAGCCCCAACACACGGGAAACAAAAGTCATTGCACTGACAATCAGGCCTGACTTTAATAGTCGTTTACTCACAGAAACCTCTGACACTGGTTGATTACTTTCAAGCAAGGATAAATACTATCCTGTCCTTAGAAGCATAATTATTAGCATTGGTCTAAAAATGCTGTTAGAATCCCCGCCATCTTAACCGCGATGACCTTTCCATACCAAAATTTGTTTTGGCTGAGATTGGTTTTTGCACAAATCATTTGACAATTAAGCGCCTATGAGGGATAGTCCTCGCCCTTAAATTGTCACCGAACTAAGTTTTTGGGAGTTAGACCTTGGCAAACAGTAAATCTGCTAAGAAGCGCGCTATCCAAGCTGAGAAACGTCGCCAGCACAATGCTAGCCGTCGTTCTATGATGCGCACTTACATGAAAAAAACTATTGCAGCTATTGAAGCTGGCAATAAAGAAGCTGCAACTGCTGCTCTTGTAGAAGTTACACCTCTTCTAGACCGCATGGCGACTAAAGGCCTTATTCATAAGAATAAAGCTGCACGTCATAAGTCTCGTTTCGCTGCTGCAATCAAAGCTCTTTAATAGAAATTTGATTACAACGCAAAACGAAAAAAACCGGCCTCGGCCGGTTTTTTTATATCTAAATTTTGAGTAACACAGCGATTTTTCTTACTGAACATTACTTAGCTTACTTAAAAGCACGTGGTTTGCCGACAGATACCAGCTTACTACAAGATATATCGCTGACCGATAGACAACTAAGCATATAAAAAACAGACAAGAAAATAGATAAATAGGTAGGTAGGTAAATAGATAGGCACTAACATTCGACATGAAATACTGACACTTCCTTGTGTCATTCTATCACTGATAAGAAATCCCCCTCCTACCAGCAATAAGCTACTTGCAGTAAATACCATGCAGTAGGTTAATCATCGCTTTTACTTCTTCACTGCTCAATGTGTAATACACAGTTTGAGCTTCTTTGCGAGTTTCGACCAAACCATCTCTTCTCAACCACGCAAGGTGTTGAGATAAAGCAGACTGACTCAGTTCCAACTTACCACACAACTCCCCAACCGACAGCTCAGTACCATGTAATAGGCACAAGATCTGTAAGCGACGCTCGTTGGCCATGGCTTTGAGTAGAATCACAGCTTGTGCTGAGTTCTTCTCCATCTCTTTTAAGTTCATAGTTTGGCTCCCTACAACCTTTACGCCAACTACGGGCTATCAGTATTTCCGGCATATGGTAGGGTTATGATAATCGATATCAATTCATTAACAAACAATCTCACTCGAACAATTTGCTAAAATCTGCGTCACATACATTTTTTACTGCTGGATGTTGGATCATCCTCTCAGCAAATATGACGTAGTACTCCTCTTTTAACTCTTCAATACCACCCAACAACTGTAGTGATGTGTCTTCTTCAACTTCAGACATATAGAGTGTGGGAGCTAAGAAAATGGCGTCATGATGATAACGAGCAAAGGCTTTCATCAATGCAGCATCATCAAACTCACCTAAAATATCAGGCTTAAGCCCTTGTCTATCGAACCATTGCAGAACTTTACGCCCCATAGAAGTTCGGCTGCCCGGGATTAACAGTTTTCTTTCTTCTAATACAGCGGGGAAACTCACGTCTTCGACACTGCCTGAACAGAAAAAACTCATACCACTCTCGCCTAGTTTTTTACTAAACAAGCCTGGGCTTTGGCTAGAATCAACAGGACAATCAGATAAGATCATATCAAGCTTATGTTGAGAGAGTTGTTCCAAAAGCATTTCATGGGTAGATTCAAAGCAGCGTAAATGAATACTGTTATCTGAAGGGATGGTCGACATCAGAACTTTGCTGACGAGCCTTTTGGACAGAGCATCCGCAACGCCAACATCAAACAAAATATTTGAGTGTTGGCTGTAATTCACAATATCCAGCATTTCATAACTCAAACCAAACATACGGTCTGAATACTTAAATACCAACTGACCCAGCTCAGTCGGCTCAACGCTGCGCCCATTCCGCTTAGTTAACTTGCCATCCATACGCTCTTCTAACGCTTTTATCTGACCTGTTACCGTTTGTGGTGTTAAAAATAGAGCTTCTGCAGCTTTAGTGACAGAACCTTGTTTGCAAACCATCCAGAAGTAATAAAGGTGGTTATAGTTGAGGTGCGACATAGATGTGCCGTAATGAAAGAGTCGATACCCTGTTATACCAAATATGACACTCCCACTCAACAAACTCGGAAAAACCTAACCTAAACACCCATTACCACTTATTTTATCGAAGTGTGTGATTTCATAATGTAATATTAAGGCGATTATTTTCAATTTTTTTCTAACTTTTAAGATCTATATCACTCATTAAAATCACCAATAAAGATCATCTAAAACAGTCACTTAAATCACCAACATTTGCTATTAAAATATTTAAACAGCAAATCATCACAAAAAAGTCTTACCTACACCAAAATGTAATATTACTGAAATATTTCCCCTCTAACATCACGCTCAGATTAAACAAACAGACCAAACACAGACTTAAACGGTCCAATGGAGAAAACATTATGAACCAAGCTACTACTGCAGCAGCGCCTATCTCGAGCACAACTCGTTGGCTACGCTGGGCTAACTTGGCATTCATGCTTTACCTACTATTACTTTCAGTTTCAATGGTTGGTACAGGCTTCAAATGGGCAACAGGCGAGCAAGCAAAGGTTCTTTTCGAATTTGCTTCACACCCAGTTGCAGGCTTAATGATTGGTTTAGTGGCAACAGCACTTATTCAATCATCAAGTACAGTTACTTCAATTATCGTTGGCCTTGTGGCAGGTGGTTTACCTGTTGAGCTAGCAATCCCTATGATCATGGGTGCGAACATTGGTACTACAGTAACCAATACGCTAGTTAGCCTTGGTCATGTTCGTTGTAAAGATGAGTTCAAACGTGCATTCGCAAGTGCGACGATTCACGACTTCTTTAACCTATTAGCTGTTGCTATCTTCCTACCACTAGAGATGGCGTTTGGTATTCTAGAGAAGATTTCTCACTGGTTAGTATCACCGATGCTAGCAACAGGTGATATGAGCATGGGTGGTCTTAACTTCATCAAGCCAATCACTAAACCAGTAGTCAGTGCGATTAAAGAGCCACTATCGACATTTGGCGACACTGTTGGCGGTATCATGCTTATCGTTCTAGGTATCGCGACTATCTTCGTAGCTATCACGGTAATGGGTAAGCTAATGAAGAGCCTGATGGTGGGCCGTGCTCGTGAGATTCTAAAGAATGCAATTGGTCGTGGTCCTATCCACGGTATCGCTTCTGGCTCTATCGTTACTATCCTTGTTCAGTCTTCTTCTACGACAACAAGCTTGATGGTTCCACTAGTAGGTTCAGGTGTTCTTAAAGTACGTGACGTTTACCCATTCACTCTGGGTGCAAACATCGGTACGTGTATTACCGCGCTATTAGCAGCGACAGCAGTATCTGGTGAGTTCGCAGTATTCGCACTGCAGATTGCTCTAGTACACTTGGTGTTCAACATCATGGCAACGGTATTCATCTTTGGTATTCCGTTCCTACGTGAACTACCAGTAAAAGCCGCTGATATTATTTCTGACATGGCTGTGAAGAATAAATCTGTAGTGGCTGGTTACCTTATTGCGGTATTCCTTGTACTGCCTGGTACCGTGTTAGCACTGACGGCTTAATCGCTAAATAATTAGATAGCTTAACCGCTAACAAGACACATCGCTTATAACAAAGCCCGCAACCTCCTAGGTTGCGGGCTTTTTCTTTTTAAGAGCAGATGAGGGAAGCAAAAAGCAGATACGGGATGCGAGTGAACGAGTAACGAAGAGCTAAAAGCAGATACGATATTCGGGTAAACGAATAACGAAAAGCGACTGCCTCTCATTATCTGCGTTTTGATATTTCGTATCTTACTGACTCAAATCTAAACACGTTCTTCGTATCCCGCATCTCGTTTACTCGTATCTAGCTACCCTTCGTATCTCACATCCCGTTTATTCGCATCTAAAAAACGCTTACTTACCTTGCTCATTACGCAGATACATAATGGCGACCATGCCAAAGCCGATAAATTGCCATAAATACTGCCCGTCGCTTGCGCCAGTGATGGTTTGAGTGAAAGCCATACAAGCAGTCACAAACAAAGAAGCGAAAGCAGCATAGAGCAACCACGGACGCTCTTTACCCACCATGAACTCACCTGCAAGTACCGAACGGATAACCAGTAAAAACGGCACACATTGCAAAGCAATCAGAATCGGGAACATAAAATCGAATGTTGGACTCAGTAGAGCATGACCGATTTGGCTCTTATCCCAAGTTCCTACAATATAGCCTTTCCAGCCAGCCCAAGTGTCACCTGAATAAGCGGTATCGGGCGTAATAAAGACAAGCACAACGCCCATCACTTTATCGATAAAGCCATTTTTGAACCAAAAGACGAATAAGAAGATCTGAATTGGAATGATCTGAACAGCAAACTTCTTCAACATGTGTGTACCCCAAATAATTAATGATTTGGTTACCAGTATGTGGAAGTCGATATTTTTACGCTTGATGCAAGGCAATCGAGCCTGAATCCAAACAATAATCAAACATGTTGAGAAGCCTGTCGGCACAAGAAAACCTTGCGGAAGAGCCGTTACTATTAGCGGTAACTCAACGTCTTCACTTCAAAGAGAATTATGTGGTTTAGGAAAGGTTTGTTTTTTATAAAGATTCAATAAGATCAAACAGTTGGCCATTATACTCTTTTTTCACTTCGGTATAGCGCTGATAGTTGTATTGCGAACCTTCGGGGTTATCCGACAGCTTGTCAGCCACACTAAGTAGATAAAAACTGATTGGGCTCGGTGTACTTTCGGCAGCATAAAAAAGGTAAGGGAAAGCTTGATTAGCATGTTGGTTGATTAACAGTGCAAGACCCAAGGTAAGGTTGGCAATATCACAACGCGGATTCATCTCAAAGGCTTGCTTTGCCAGTTGCAGTGCATGTTCGCGATCTTCTTGCTCATGACTTTGCAAATAAGCCAAAGATTCCGAATACGACAATAAGGCATTGACCAGATAATTGTCTCTTCCTTGCTGTTGAATCGTATCCAACTGAAGTGCGATCTCTGCAAATGGCTGTCCACCTTTGCCTTGGTAGAAAAGCGATATCCCCTCTGAAATAACCTTCCAATCATCGTAGTTATCAATAGCGGTCACTCGATGACTGACTACGCCGTATTCTGAACTCATAGGGGCAATTATGGCTTTAATCTCAAGAATCACATCCCCAATAGCATCAAAGAAGTTGTCTTGGCTAAAGCTCTTTTCCACTTTCTGGCTTTGATTGGGCTGGCGGTTGTTTTGTATCAGCACGCTCAGTACATAGTCACCGCCCTTTTTCTTGAGCCAACCTTTAAGTTCGACACCATTATTGGCAAGTGATTGCTTGCCCTGTTTCGATAGCTGAGAGAAGTGGTAACCCGATAAGTTTTTAGCCGAATTCAATCCATAGAAAAGATAGTTGTATACACTTTCCGACATCTCATAATCGTCCGCAGAATCGAGCGTAATATCATGGATATAAACGGGAATCATATTACTTTGATTAGCGGCAATACCCACAGTGTCATTGGTTGGGACATCGCTTTTCCATGCCAAAATTGCGATCAAACCGAACGCTAATACAGCGGTTGTAATAAAGGCGATAGTTTTATTTTTGGGCTTAGAAACAACAACTTTAGTTTCAGGTGGGAGTATATCTTCTGCAGGAGTAGTCTCAACGCTAGGCTGAATTATCTCAATATCAAACAGATAACCTTGCTTAGGAATGGTTTGAATGATGCGATACGGACGTGCTTTATCCAGAAGCTGACTGCGCAATAAACTGATGACCTGTCTGACCAAGTTGTCAGACACTTGAGTTCTTTGCCACACATCAGCAGCTATCTGCTGCGTACTAACCACTTGCCCGCGCTTCTCGATGAAATAGCTGAGCAGCCTTGCTTGTAGTGGCTCTAAATGAATCTCTTCACTATCAATCACCAACTGGTTTTTATCAGGGTAGAAAGCAATAGGAAAGTCGTGTTGCAATACAAAGCAATGCGAGCGAGTCATAGTAGTTCTGTGGTTAGAAAAGACCACTCAAGATTATTGGTTTTACGAATGGTAAGCAAGCCAAGCATCAGAAATAAAAAAGGCTGCGCAGAGGCAGCCTTTCGATCAATCAGTCAATCAAAGCAGATTAGATTAAACCGAGAATGGGTACTTAATCGCTTCGTGGCATTCGTAGCCTTCAACCCAGAAGTCATCCATCGTCACCCACGTTTCCAAATCTTCTAAAGACTTAATCTCAGGATTGATATGGAATGTTGGCCCAGCTAAAGGCTCACGCTTCAACTGGATATCACGCATAGGTGCGAGTTGATCTTCGTAGATATGTGCATTAACCAGCTTGTGGTAAGCCACACCGGCTTTCTTACCAGTGATTTGTGCCATGATTGCTAGGAACACATACACTTGCACCATGTTGAAGTTCAGGCCTAATGGAACATCACAAGAGCGCTGAGTACTGTTTAGGTACAAAGTGTCACCAAGCAGAGAGAAGTGGTGGCTATACATACACGGACGCAAACAACCCATGTGGAACTCACCTGGGTTATATTATTACCCCCTACACCTTACTACTAGTGGCATCTTTTTTGATCTTATAGATTCCTAAAATAACGACAAAGATGAGCCTTTGAACAATCATTTCTACGCTCAATACCCCCTACTAGTTGTACTACTACTTAATGTGTCCTAACATCAATAGATGCTTTTTTAATCAGCCTGATGCGCGTATTAAACTATGAACACGATACATACAGTTATTCATTTAGGGATTTCCGCACCAGACTACGAAACTATGCCTGCGCTAATCCTATTTCTTGAGAGTATTGAGCCGCATGCCTCATTCATTGTTGCTAGGTATGCACGTTATCTTCAAAAAGAAGGTCATGCCTCCTATGCGACTATTAGCAAGGATGTTCATTACATTGGTTTGCTTTTTGACTATTACTATCTAGTTGCAAAACCCAGTACAAAAAATACCAATGACTGGGAGATGCTTATTGAAGACTTTTTGAACGCTTTTGATAAAGGCTCTGTTTTAGGCTG
This sequence comes from Vibrio sp. QJM3NY_39, assembly GCF_057785895.1. Lineage (NCBI taxonomy): Bacteria > Pseudomonadati > Pseudomonadota > Gammaproteobacteria > Vibrionales > Vibrionaceae > Vibrio > Vibrio sp. QJM3NY_39. The sequence goes on from NZ_CM173505.1 coordinate 3,019,886, forward strand.
GAAATCTGCAAAAACAGCCGACTATACATATTGTAAAAACACTACAAAACAGTTCTGTCGATTTGTTTTTGGCTTGAAAAACGAAAGAAGGCTTCTCCCTGCGGAAGAAAGAGATCTTGAAGACTCAATCAGTCGCTCTTATGAATACAGTTCCCATCTGAAGACCAGTCTCCTATTTCATATCAAAAGAAAATCCAACAGTACAAGAGCAGCGCATACAGAAACGAAAAGAGGTCATAGAAGGTCTAAATCTGGCACGACAGTAGTCAAGTATTTCCCTCCAGAATACGTACCACTTCTTATCGAAGAGACAACAAACGTACGCGATAAGATCATCTTGTTAATGGCAGCTTATGGTGGCAGGCGGCAGTGTGAGATTCTCCAAATTCTCGTAAATGATGTTGAACCTGTTAATGGTAGATTGAGTGTAACTCTTGCCCATCCAGAGACCTCTAGTATGTCTTGGCTTTGTAATACGGGGAAGAAACGCACTGGTACTCGTGGCGAGCTTCTTAAAACAATGTACGGACTTAAGCCAAGAATTAATCTGGGTGCGCTTTCATCGAGCGCTGGGTGGAAGGGCATAAAGTATGACGACGAACAAACTGAAACTTCTTCCATGTGGTTTATTAGAGAAGAGGTTGAGAGATACCTGTTGACCTTACACATACAGTATATGAGTGAAGCGAGAGGTCAGTATTCACACCATCCATATTACTTTATTAACAACAATGGCGACCCAATGACTAAGAGGTCAATGCGCAAAGCCATAAATAGAGCATGTAAAAGACTAGAGAAAAAGTATGGTATCAATTTGGATGGGCGTAGAGGACATAGTCTGAGACATCATTATGGTTTTTACTGTGCAGACGTTTTAGAGATGGATTTGTTAATGATCCGCAAATATATGGGACATAAACAACTCTCATCTACTGCTATTTACACCCACATATCACCAGAAAAAGCTCGCCAAGTCTTACAAGATGCTCAAGACAGGGCAAAACTCGAAAAAAGAATCGATACAGATGTTGAAGAGAGGATGCAAATTCAGCAGAGATTCGAAAATAACCCAGCAATTACAAAACTACCAAATTCATGGAAGGTTTCATGGTTGACTGGCGGAGAAATCGACACAATGTTAATACAAAGGTAGATACTACATGGATTATGTAACGAATGAATTTGAAGAATATACATCTCCATTAACAAGTGAGGTAGTTAAGTTTAATCCATCTAGTAACTTATTTTGTATACTCAAAACCCCGTCAAAAGAGGAGTTTGACGAACTCTTAAAAGAATATGTGAGCGCAAAAATTCAACTTACTTGGAAAGAGTTATTAGAGCCACTCAACAAAAGTATTAGCAAAATTAATGGTGATAGAATTAGGCTATTTGCTGCCACTAAGTCTTCAAGTAATGACAAAAAATACATGCCGACATACATTTTTGCCGACAGTTACACGAAAGCTATAGGCGAAGAAACTTCTTATAAGTGCCATTTGAAGGTAGAAAGCTTCAGCCTTGAAGAGCAAAGAAAACTTGCAAAGACAATCAAGCCAGCCAACCTTGAGGAAGCAAAAAGCCTGTTTAAAGAAGGGGCATTTCATTACAACGACGCTCTCGGTACTAGATTCATAGATGAGATAATAAAACCTCAGGATAGTTTCGCTAAAGCTGTAAACGCGATGGCCTCGCTTTTAAATGAAGTCGTTGCAGATAGCGGTATCAAATCACAAAGACTCAAGAGGCAACATTCCAATAAAACTCCAAGAAACACTCTTGAATTACTAAGCTTTCTACATACCAAGGGGTATGTGCTTTTCCCGTATGTAAGAAAACTCTCTAGTAATCCTTTTGAATACTGGATGCTTCATAAAAACAATGTAAAGCACTGTGAATACCCTGAATTTGTAAACTCCGATACATATGATTTTGTTGGTCGTATACATGAAGCTTCTGAAGCAACTAGAGCAAACAAGAAGCTTGGTAGTAACGCTAAAACTATGGTGAGGTCATCTACTTTCACCAGAATTGAACAGGTCAGTGATGAATTTCTGGATAGGCAAGTTGCTCTGTATGAAAAGAATTACCAAACCACATCATCACCAGAAGCACAAACTAGAAAGAATGGCTCAACGTTTAATGCTTACACAAATATGTGTAGGGATCTTTTCAACTCAAAACATGATAACCCCGACCTAAAGTTAAAGCACAGAAAGTACATGAGGAGAACTAAAAAGACGATCTATGACCTTGTTGACTTTAGTTTGTACTCAGACAAACTGCCTGAACTTAAGCTGTGGACTGAGCTTCTTTCTGGCTTTTGCTTATCTATAAATGACACTCAGGTTCAATCACGCACGGCTTCTTCAAGATACTTCCTTGATTGGCTTTCCGAACTTAATCATATCCCGCAATCCCCACTTGATATTGTCAGAGCGGTACATATAAATGATTACGCTGAAGGACAAACACTGCGGAATCACCTTAAGAACAGTTACTCTCTTATAGCCTGTAACAGACACTTGACAATGTATAGGCAGTTCTTTGATTACTGCCATGACACTCTTTACAAGAAGCCTGACAATCGTAAAACGCTAAGTACATTTGTTAATCCTGTTGATACTAAATGGGATAGATTTGCAGAGGCTTCCAGTTCAGGAACCAAGCGAACACCGATTGAATCAAGGATAATGAATGAAATTCGAAATTTAATCATTGAAAATGATTACGCTTTCCCCAAAAAAGAATTCTCGTTTGCTTATGTGCATTTAACAAATCATGAAACTGGAGAATATGAACACAACGTATTCTGCCCATCCGTTGCTAATCTTCTCTACTTTATGCTCTGGATTCCAACGCGAAAGATTCAAGCTCAACTTCTTGACTCAGGAGAAGGGGATGACTTTATCTATGACTTTGAGGAAAAGCAGCTAGTTAAGAACAAAAATAAGATCGGCAACGAAAAAAGACAAGAAGGTTTATTGCAAACACTTCCATCAGGTGTTCTCGGAATTACTGACGTACTCGGCTTGCACATTACAACCAATAAGACTTCAGATGATGGTTACGATATCCCTTGGGTTTGTGATGAACTACTTGCATCATTGAAAAACCAGTACCAATGGCTCCGTAAATACTCACCCTACCCAGAGCGAAGAGGAAAAGATTCTCTTGGAAAACTTCTGACCGAAGAAAGCATAGCAACAGACAAAACTTTCTATTGCTTGTTCCGTGATCCATCACAACAGAGATCTGACGACCAATCAAAACCAGTTGCAACCCACATTATAAAAAAAGCGTGGGGATTACTCTGTAGCGAAGCAGAGAAACGAATAAACGAAAAACTTCCTGACACGCACAGAAAAATATCTTTGACTAAAGAGGGAGCACCTAACGAATCTCGTTACGATATCCACACATTGCGAGTGAGTGGAATTACAGATTTGCTCGATAAAGGAGTTCCTCTAGGAATTGTTCAGCAGTTTGTTGCTGGACATAAAACTTATGTTATGACACTTCATTACGATAATCCTTCTCATGCGAAAGTAAGGGAGTATTTGGAGGCTGCACGTAATAAGGATAGCAATGTGTCTGATTTTGAATTTATTGAATCAGAAATTGACCAAGTTAGTGAACATTTTGTTACTAACCAAACCTATGCTAACAATGGATACACAGCTTTTGATGCATTGAAAAAGAACGCTGGAATCGTATCTATAAAGCTTTCAGGTATTTGCCCTGGTGCAAGTTGTGAAGAAGGAGGTCTTGATCCTTACAGAAAACATGGTGCACCTGTCCCAGTCGGAGATAGAGGGCCATCCTGCCCTCAATGTCGATTTTGGATAACTGGGCCGATGTTTCTTTTAGGTCAGGTTGTAGAAGGAAATCAGTTAATAAGGAAGATCAAGAAAAAAGTAGCTGCAATTGACAAGATCAGAGAGTCCATAATTGATGCTGAGGACGATTGTAATACCCAGTTATACAACAAGTTATCGGGTCGTGAGGATCGTGAACTGCGAATCCTTTCTAACATGTTAACTGAATGGTCTGAGCGCATGAAATTTTACGAGGCTTCAGTAACCAAACTTGATGCGTGGATGGCGTATAAAGACAAAAATAATGAGGCTAATTCTAACCTGCCAGTATCCATGTTTACCAAGTCCACAGAAGAAGAGATTCGGTATAGTTTTGGCGAATCAAGCAACTTGGAACTGACTCATTTTCTCTCAACAGTTTCAGAGTTTCTTCCTGAGTTCATGGACTCTGATGACACTTCTGTTCCTGATTTAGAGCAGGCTATTGCTAAGTTTATGGCTATGAATAATCTAGGTGACATTATGTTTAAATTGAGTAACGAACAGCGGCTACAAGCTACCAACTTGATGACAGATGTGCTTATAAGCAATGTCGGGGCAGAGAGTGCTGAAAACCTTCTTAATGGCGATGTTGCATTATCAGAATTACCTGCATTAAGCCATAAAATAAGTGAATTAGTGAGTAAAAGCGAAGAGAAGCTTTTTAGACTCGACGCAAATACTTTTGAATCGATTGGGAGTAACTCAAAATGAATACCGCAGTATCTCCGTCACCGTCACCGTCAGCTATTTTATACGATGAATTATGTAAATCCGCTAATAGCAAAAGAAGAGAAAACGCACAGAATATAAAGACCACCTGCGATCACATGAAAGCAGATGGAGTCGAGATCTCCTTGAGCGGTGTTGCCAAAAGATGCCTTGACTCTTTTGGTAGTCCAGCAGTGTCAACAGTAACAAACACTGGTTCGAAGTTAGGTGAGTATGTTCGCTTGCGAAAACAAGAGCAAAACATTGATAAAGGAAGCATCATTCAAAGAACAGGAGTCTCTGCGAAAGTACAAGATCCCGTACTTGCACAAGAAGTAAAAATACTTGAAGAGACGATCAAGGGATTGAGAAATGAAAACAACGCATTAAGAGTCGCGTTTAAGAAACTCAACACTGATATTGATAATAATATCAGTACAATCCTACTAAGCGAACAAAAAACGCACAATAGCAATAATAAACAGTTACCTTCGCCTAAGTATACATCGCACCTAAAAGGTGCTATCACATCACTACTCAAACACTTATCAGACAGAGGGTACGATATATATCGAGGCCGTTTTGGGATAAACAAGAAAACCGTGCTAACTACCGCTGAACTAGATGCTTTGAAAGACGTGCTTGATATTAGTGAATCTGAATTTCACGCCACATATTGTAATAAAAAATAATATTACTCCAAGTGCTACTGGATTGTTCAGACTAATCAGCCAGTTTCGGGCTAACAGGTGCACATGTAAAGCTCAAGCCCCCCTTTTTGATTTCAACTCATATTAACGAGCCACACAAAGTGCCTATTTTTTACTACTTCCATCTTTACTTCAATCATGGCACGAAGTAATGATAAGCGCCTGTTACCTTCTAGAAGGTGATATGGAGCGAACATCGGTTCTAAATTAGCGTGCTCCAAAGATAAAATAGGATGGACTTGAGTGCTAGCATTGTGAGCTACGATGATCGGCCTAATGAAAGTACCTTGTACTAACATTGAATCAAACCATACAGGCCGCAATGGAAGACCTTGTGGCTTTAACCATTCATGCGCTTTAGGGAATAACTTACTTTCATCATATGGATAATGACGTATGGCTAAAATCTCACTGTTTGTTAGCTCAACTAGTTGGTACTTCCAGCACGCTAAACTTTTCACCTGATTAAGTGCTTTTGTAACAAAATCAACGTCAAACGGCCATTGTTCTAATACATCATCAGGTATGTGCCTGAGTCGATAAGGCAACCTAGCTTTATATTTTTCAAATGATTCATTTTGCTGAAACTCGGGGAGTTTAGTTGATAAATACGGCCTAATACGCTTCATCTTTAGCTTAGTTCCGACCCTGCCCACATTTACCTCCTAAATACAAAACAAGAACACCCATCAACTTTTATTACATTTGCTTTATGGTGACGAGAGCTAGTTACCAAACAGATACAATTATGATTTTTAAATTGTATCTATAACTCTATCGAATTTGTCATCTAACTTAACGTCACAACGTTATAGGAGAAACTGGAGTACTCCAAATATCAGCAAAATTAGCATCTGTGGAAGCTGGCCCAGGTTTCGCCTCATCAATGGTCATTCTTACTGGAATATTAAACGCAGAACCAAACCCCACAGCATCACCTCTAGGTAAACCAGAAATTTCGCTTAAAACATTTTCATTCCCATTTTCCATTGCATGTCGTAACGCATTAAGATCCCTCTCGTTAGTCAATCTTAATGACAACCAGTTGGAACACATGGCTAAAACCGTAGAAGATAGTTCCGATGGCCTCTGTGTGCTGACTAATAATGAACAACCAAATTTTCGACCTTCTTTAGCAAGTCGTTCATAGGCTTTTAATTGATGTGCATCTTCAGCGTATGGGTCTCTGAGGTATTGATGAGCTTCTTCTAGCAAAAGCAACGTTGGGTGGCTGTTATTTTGCCCTCGCTTAAAGAGTACTTCTGCATACATTTCTAATAGAGCACCTAGGACTAATGGAGATAAGTCATCTGCCAGGCCTTTTAGATTGATTATGTGTACATTCCAATCCTGGGACTCACCTTTGGGATTACCAAAGATATAATTAACTTCATCCTGTAAAGGGGTATCCCAAGCATTCGACGTATTTATTGCTTGCCCACCAGATGTATCCAACACTTCAGTAAAACGAGAATCTTCAGATAGTTGTTGAATAACCTTGATTAGAGGGAGAACATTTCCATAGTTGAAAGCATTCCTTTCACTTGAACCTGCATTTCTACTCGCAGCTACACAACCAAACTCCGCAACCAGGTTGGCTAACCCTTTAAACGGGGGCCATTGAAGTTGCCTATTCACATTCTGTTGCTGTAAAGCTTTAAGCCATGCTCCTAAATGAGCTTGGTTATCTTGACTACAATCATCTACTAGAGGAAAACTAGCTGCATTACCAGAGATTGTACTTCCTTGCTCTATCAACATTTCATTTGGATTTGCAGGATTCACCTTTACAAAAGTTAAAGAACGCAACGAATTTCGTAGCGCTGGTAACTGAGTCTTATCACTAGGCCTAAGTAGCTTTATTAACCCAGACCAACCTAATGACTGGTAAGGTATTCGATGGTAGTTAACATGCTCTTTTGCAAATACGTCACTAGATTCTGTATTTGTACCTACGCCTAATACAGTTTGCCGAACATTTTTCAAACCTTCAAATGCTTGAGCATATTCCCCATTAATATCAAAAATTACTATTCTAGCGCTCGGGAAAAGCTCTGTTATCTGTCTCGTTATCAAAGCATTGAAATTAGATTTACCATAGCCAGTGCTACCCAACACAGCTAAATGCCTACTTAGCAACTTATTTACACCAGCTCGAATTTCTACAGTACGGGTTCTGGCATCGCTGCCAAGCCTTAAAGAAAACTTATGTTCTTCTTCTGGTATGCCGAACACAACATTTAAAAGCTCTTTATCTAGTGGAACCGCTTTAGCTCCTAAAGGAGGCAGCATCCAGTTTTCAGAAATAAAACATAGTCTGTCTTCGGTAGACTTGATGTGCCCAATCGCATGACAAACTAACTGCCTCAATGGGATATCTGATACATTCATCGTACCAAACTTAGTCGCATGTGCTTTTTCTGGTTCAACAAAGGACATATCAGCTACACGAGCTATTACTAAATGTCTACCAGCCTCAAAACCAATTAAGTCTCCTGGCTGAGACACCGAGTTTACTCCGCCCCTATGCGAGGCTAGTTGCCCCTTGTGACTATCCAGCAGGTTAACTCGAACTCTAGTACCTTCGAGTGAGACCACATATCCTATTTGGGACATCTCGTAATAGCTCATCACTTATTCCCCTCTGCTACTTAAACCAAGGTTTTGAAGAGCTTCAACTATCACCTTAGCCGCATTGTTTTTAGGGAATAATACTGGTTTGGGAATCAAATCAACGAAGTTATCAAAGTAAGCATCAGTACCACCAATGATTGTCACTTGATTTAGTTTCATCTTTCTAATTTTATCAATGCATCTTTGCGCTTGACTCAATCCATTTTGAAGTTGACTGTTTGCACTAAGTTCTGCCAATTCTGGATAGCAGATAACAATATGAAGAGATGGGTTAAGTAGAGCACCGAGAATGATTCTATTGATATGGTAATCACCGAAACCATAGCCATTAATAAATAAGGTAGTCTGTGGCTTAGTCAAAAACTCACTGAATCGACGAAACATCTCACCATAGACAAAACCTATTGTATGGTGGTATTTATTTGCTCCAGGATAAATGAGACGCTGGTTCCCAATAAAATTACTAGTTGTCACCAGTGGTTTGATAAAATCCTGATAAGCTTTCGCACTAGTGCACTCTATAACATCCCCACTTTCATCTTGATACCAAGTTAATGAGCCGTGGAGTTTATATAAGTACATATTGTAATGCCCGAAACGTGCTTCACCCACTGCGTTTACATTTCGAAACCCTAGATCAAAGGAATGAGGTTGAAAGGTTCTTGAGTGAATGCCTGAAAAGCCGTTGACAAGGTTGATCCCTGATTCTTCCGCTGACCACTCAACGGCTAGATCATAATTTGTAGTAAAAATGGATGGAGCGGCTTGACCTGGCTGTCGATTAGATAGCAGCTTTTCTAACAAATTTCTGTGTTTATCGAACTTTTCATGCTGTCCAACATGAAGTTCAGGGAATTCTGAGTCAACTAACAAAGCAGCTTTTGTAACTGAACGGTATAACTCAACCAAAATATCTTGAAGTTCAGATGAGTCTTGCTGCCAAGTATCTACTACACTTTTGTTTTTAAGCACTTCATCGATCAAGAGTTCAATATTAACAGAGTCAGCTTCAATCTCTTCTTGGTTTATCAGCCTATATTTATCTCTAAGTATCGGTATCTTCAGCTCATTGCGAGACATAAAGTCTAACCAAATATCTTTCATAACCATACCGCCAGCGCTTTTGGAAGCACCTGCACCTAGCAGTATCCCTACATTTTCTAGCTGACATAAAGAGGACAAGTGACTTTCTAAATCTGTACGATCAATTTCACTACCACCTTGAATAAACAACTCTGTCATATACATGCATCCACTCATCAATTCAATGTGTATTGTATCATATGTACTATGACTACAAACTTGAGCTAATGTGCATAATTACCTTTATTGAAGGCTGTTGTAATTCATAGACCCATATAAATACGAAAGTGTCCTTTAATGCCACTTATGAGAGGTTACCGTAACGGATTTTATTCAGAATAGTTAGAATCATTTCTTTCCCATCTGGCTCTAGTAGTATTTCTAACGGTGTCAAACCATCAAAAAACCATTTAGGATTATTCAGCCACTCATCCACTAATTTTTCTTCCTCAAATAACTCTAAAAGCTCTTTTCTTACATCATAATCGTTATCCATCTACTATCCTTACCTACTAAGTAACAGCCAACCTGTAACCCTAAAAGAGCTAACGCAAGCGTAAAGATCACTTCAAAAATTGCTCAGTTCTGTGTTGATTGGAACTACCTAGATCGATATTGAACACCTAACCTAATTGATAAGTGCTTTGCAAAACCTTTTCTGCTACTAGAGCCTCCAGTATTCACAATATACATCCCATTTTCATTTAAACTCACACAACTACAATCAGACCAGTGGGTAGCCATACGTGAATAGTCAAGGTTCCCAAGCTTTTTTGCTGCTTGATAAATATGATTGGTGCGTTCTGCAGGAGCAATGCTTTCATATATCACCCAAAGATTATTAAATACTAATCCTAGACCTTGAATGAGCGTTGCAACTAACTGAAAACCAGTTCTATCCTGTGAATAAGCATCGCCTTGACAATCAATCCATGTCTCAAAAAACAGTATTAAATCACTTCTAATTGGGTCTAAGTGCTTTTTGGAAAGAATCGCTCCATCATGCATTTCTCGAACACCACGCACTTTCCCCTGCATGCGCTCACCACCTAAAGCACCAAGAATAAAACGGGTAACTGTATTTAAAGTAAGAACAAATTCACTTTTCACCGTGACCGTATTTGCATCAAAACTCATGCCACCATGTGACGTAATAATAGGTAATGCACTAATCTCACGAGCAAACATGACCACATCATCTGTTCTAGCTAATTTCATAAGCTTATTAGTACTCATAGGGGTAGCTTGCCCATTCACATCTGCGAAGATTTGAGAAAAGTCAGCCTCAGAAAGAGCTTTGTCTTTTCGGAAAATAAACAAGACTTGAACACTTAATTCTTGAAGCAGACCTGAGAGTTCAACCCTACGTTTCAGTCGAGCATCAGACTCTTTAATGTTTTTAAGAAGAGACTGGTCATATCCTCCTAAGATCGTCGCAACTGTTGAGAGCCTGTTTACACCATCAACCACGAAATTTTCATCTGGTTGCATCATCAACATGTCATTCAATCGTGGCTCTTCACTGAACTCGATATCAACTTCTGACATACAACCGATTAGAACAGGCGGAATAACCCCACTAATCTCAGTAGAGGCGGTTAAATGCTTATAGCAATAATCCTCAAAGCCTTGCCTTCTGCTTGGACTAGCAACTCGCTGAATCTCTTTATAGAGAACTTTTAGATGCGCAGGAATTAAATCAAATGAACAAGATCGTAAAAGATCTGCCACAGACATGACAGTGGACATTGTATAAACACCGTTGAACGGAGTGTGTGTTACACAACCAAACACTTTCTTTGTGGTCGCCCCAAATCGTCGCTTTTCATTAATAGGTTTGTTCATCAAAAATGTCTCATTAAATATTTCATGGGCGCATCATTGATCGGGGCGACGCCCCGATCAAGAGTTTTTTTCTTTTTTTCTTTATCATTTAAATAAATCAATGTGTTAAAAAAAACAAATGAGAAACGCAGACGAACTGATCATAAGTGGAATTCAAAGTACCAACATGCTTGGCGGCTTATCGTTACTTCAAAGCTATATAAGTATTGAGGAGTTACTGGCTTCCCTTCCTAAAGAACACCTGTTTCAGGAAAAGTTTTCCGCAAGCTACGAACGGTCTGTGAACAAAGAGAGACTCAGCAAACTAGAAAATTACTACCTAAAGAGTGTTATAAATAACACTCCTATCGATATCCCTAAAATTTCCTTGGTTGCATATAGAAAAGTGCGTGACGAAATGCAGCACAATAGACTAGCAAGTCTACAATTCGATAAAAATGACTCAGCGATTGTGGATGGCTTTCTAGCTATAAGCGCACTCAGTAACCTTCTAAATCGAGTTGATCCATTTACAGGCAAAAAAGCAGACAAAAGTGGTCTAACTACGAAACAAAAACAAGCTCTCGCTTCTGTCGATGTACAGCTTAGTATTTACTATCGACAAAATGAAACGGTAAATGAAGAAGTACTATCGAAGTTATTCTTTGATATCAATGCAATAGATACCAGAGTCTATTCACAATATATCGCTACACACGTTCAAGAATCTCCACTTAATCTTGGTGCGGAAAAAATTGCACTAGCTCTTAACCTGAATGCATTTGGTGGGGTATCTGAACTTAATAAAATAACAAAATCAGATAGTTACGTTACAACTAAAAGTACTCTCATGTTAATTTTACTTGCTAGTTTGGGAGGTAAAGGCGCTAGAATCGAAAAACAGCTACCTACCCACTTACCAGACAAAACTCTAATCACCGAGCAAGTTATCAATGATGCTCTTAAAACGGTGATACCACTCATGAAAGGTTGGATTTCGTGCTTAGAAACCAAGTTTAAGCAAGATAGCAACGGATTTCATCGTTCTATGCAAACCTGGCAAGCGTTAGGCATCGTCGCATATCACTTAACACACAATAATAATCTTAGCGAGGATGAGCTATTTTCTACTGGTCAGATTTTAGGTCGATTGAACTACGATAAGAGTGCTTCCCATTGGGGTAAGTGTGCAGCATTTAAAAAAGATGCGAGTGGAAGTTTCTGGATAAACGCAACTGGAGGTGGACGCACTTTCAGAGATAAAGTTGCAGCGTACTTAATAAGTCTTTTGTGAGTGGTATTCCCAACATTTCAGCTAATGGCCTGACTATAACTTGACAGTAGAAAGTTGTAGTTCAAAGGATCTTTCTCATGCTCTTCGAAAAGATAGTTCCGCAAAATGGCTTTAGTTTACCGATGCAGACGTACTGACAGACAATAGCTATACTGGGTGGCTCCGTTCACTATTAACGGGACGAGATATCCAGAATTTACGTGCAGTTTTCATCATCAGTGTTTCACAGGTAGCATTTATAAAAGGCTTTAGATCAAAGTAAGAATAACCATTCGCAACAATATATTTCCCTCCAAATTTTAGTTGTAGTCATTGCCCACAAAAACTTGACTAACTCGTTGAATGATAACTTACAACTCAGTAGCATATCACTCATATGAATAATGTTCAGGTCAGCTTTCAAAAGGCTACTTTAGTGGCACTCCCCCCTGCAATCACTGACCAAATCGACTAAACCCTAAGTCAAATTAGGTAAGGACAATAAAGTGCTTTGGCCAGACAACGAATCAAATGTAGACCTACTAAACTATCAATCCATAAGTAAAGCAATCATAACATTACTTGACGACCAACAAAGGTTGCCAGTTTCTATAGGTATTCATGGTGACTGGGGGGCGGGAAAATCTTCAGTTTTATCGATGATTGAACAGTCTTACGAAAGCGATGAAAAGACAGTATGTGTTAGATTTAATTCGTGGCTATATCAGGGACTTGAAGACGCTCAGACTGCACTGATGCAGCAAATTACTAATGATTTGATAAAAAGCAGATCATCAATAGAAGGGTTTAAAGAATCAGCCGACTCATTTCTAAAACGAATTGACTGGTTTAAAACAGCAAAAACAGTAACGAACTGGGGAGTTACAGCCTTAACAGGAGTGCCCACTCCAGCAACAATACAAGGTTTATCCAAGATAATTGAGAGTTTAACCAATAGCGCTGGAAATCTAGGACAAGAAGATATGTCGAAGGGGTTGGCCGAGCTCAAGGAGTGCATTGGAAAAACAGAAAGCAAGCGTGTTGTAACTGAGATAACAGAATTCAGACAAGAGTATAAAGAGCTACTCAAAGCAGCTGACATAGACAGATTGGTAATTTTGGTTGACGATCTTGACCGTTGCCTACCAGATACAGCAATTGCAACGATGGAAGCAATGAAGCTGTTTTTATTTATGCCAAATACAGCTTTCATTGTCGCTGCAGATGAAACAATGATCGAGTATTCAGTTCGTCGTCACTTCCCTAATCTATCAGAAGAAGTTGGCGGTATGGCGTATACGCGAAACTACCTTGAAAAACTGATACAGATCCCATTCAGGATTCCAGCTCTTAATGAAAATGAAACGTCGATTTATCTCACCTTACTCATAGCAGAAAATGTATGTAAACAAGGTAGCGATGAATTTAATACTGTTCTTGAACATGCTCGCACAATTCTAAAAGAGCCTTGGGCAAAAGGAAGTATTTCCATTGAACAATTTGAGAAATGGACGGGGAAAAACTTATCTAAAGAAGACAAAGATTTATTCTTCATGACCTCTCAAATTGCTCCTGCTTTAAACCTGGGTACAAAAGGCAATCCACGTCAAATAAAGCGATTTTTAAATGCATTTATGACTAGGCTATTAGTTGCTGAAAGTGCAGGTTACAAGGAAGCCATTAAAGAAAATGTACTGATTAAGCTCATGCTTTTAGAAAGATTTAACCCCAACGCGTATGAGTTGCTTAGATTAGATAGCCTAAGTACCTCCGAAGGTTTTTCTCACTCACTAAAAGTACAAGAGCTATCTACATTCAATGAGAATCTGGATGAAGAAACTGACGGGCCTCTACCAGCACAAAAGCCTTTATTCGATATAGAAAAAGATACTTGGTTAGCCAACTGGATAAGAATTGAACCGCAGTTATCCGAACTGAACCTTGCTCCATATTTCTTCCTAACGCGAGAAAAAGTAAGATTCATTGGATTAACCCAGAGTAATGAGTTAATTGAACGATCACTAAAACTACTCGCAGGAGATTCTTTCGTGGTTGCAGGAGCACAAAGCACTGTAGAGCAATTATCCGCTGATGATGCCGATAAATTGATGGATGTCTTGATTACGAAAATTCACAGTACATCCAGCACACAGAAAGCTCCAGAGTACTACTTTGGGGCCATTCTTTTATGTAAGTGCTTTAAAGAGCTTCAATTAAAACTCCTGCGAGGCATTACCGACATTCCTGAACGTAAAATTGGAACTTGGGCAGTTTCTGGTTGGGAGCGAGCAGAGTTAACTGATGATGCTCGAAACGAACTTAAAGAACTACTCAAAGACTGGGCGGAAGCTGACAATACAACTCTTGCCGCAACGGCTAAGCTGCAACTAAAGAAGAGTAAATAATGGGTACATCTACACCAAATAAAGGCCCCAACAGCAATAACCCCCTAGTTCCTACTTGGCTTGAGGGTGGAAGCGGAGAGTCTCAACAGCAACAGCAACAGCAACAGCAACAGCAACAGCAACAGCAACAGCAACAGCAACAGCAACAGACTACACCCCAAAAACCGCAAATAAAACCAGAAAGTGGACAACGATTCAAAGCTCCTAGAACCGATATGAATCGCTACTTCCGAACTGGTGACACTGGCTCAATGAAGCGTGGGATAAGTCGTTACGTTAAAAATACGGGAGGAAAAAATTCCGCTGTAAAAAGGATGGGGAGTTCAACAAAAGCTGCGAGCAACTTACTTTCATTCTTAACTGATGTAGCGCAACGTGGCACTGATGCTGTAGCCAAAAGCTTTAATTTAACGTTAAAGCCAAACGAAACCGCAGATGAATTATTACTTCGTGTGTCTGATCAAATCTGTGATGTTACCACTAGCAACATTCCTGATGCTGTTGCTCGAAGTGCATATATCGAGACAGTCATTGAGATGACAACGACAATGGGAATAACTGACTTAAGTAGCATAACTCCAGAGCAGATCAATGCCAGTCTTAGCTGCTTTATTGGTAAAAGCGTCACTGAGAGAATCATTAATGATATCGGTAACAATGTTGTGGCAGAAAAAGCAAACCCTGAGCAATTACAAAAAACTCTCCTTGAGCTTGGGGGGTACATTGAAGGTTGTGCTAGCGATGCAATCTCAAATCTAATTTCGGACGGATTAGATATCATGGATACAGAGTTGGTTGGAAAAATAGATGAAATATATACAAATGTATTTGAGATCTTAGAGTCGGTTGGTGACGAATAATGAAAAGATGTTCTGTAATTGGTTTAATAAACTCAAGTGATAATGTTTCCCTGAGAGATAATAACAGTTTAGTAGTTTCCGTAGATTTACCGAAGGCTCATTCAAAGACAAAATACGGTGTAGGTGCATTTGTTAAAAGAGCAAAGAAGCACCTAGTAGAACCAAACGCACATGCATCTGAACTACTAAACCTATCAACCCTAGTCTATGCTGCCGATACAAGAGTTAGCCGAAAAGAGTATTCTCAAGATGGGTGGACTCGTGAATTTGATATTTACTTCCCAGTAAACAACATTAATTTATGGCTACCACTTAAAGGAAAAATAGAAGAAGTTCTGTCATTCATTACTGGTGATTTCTGGAACATACAATTTAGAGAGCGCGATAAAGATAATCTTTTGGAGTGCGTTAAAAGTACGGAGCCGCCGATGTCAGTAAAAGCCGTCTCGCTGCTATCTGGAGGGTTAGATAGCTTCATCGGTGCAATTGACCTTTTGAGTGAAAAAACAGACTCTCTGTTTGTTGGACACTATACAGCCGATGGTACGCAAAACTATCAAAACTCTGTTGAGGATGCATTAAAAAAACACTATCCCAACCACTTCAAAGGCTACGTAAAAGGCTGCTTAACTTTTGACAAAAATGTATTCAGAAACAGTAATACACACATCGGTTCGGAGAACAGTCAAAGATCACGCTCTTTTATGTTCGTATCGATGGCTGCTTACTTAGCTTCAGGCATGGGTGAACCGTGTAAGCTTATTGTTCCTGAAAATGGCTTCATCGCTTTAAATGTGCCCCTAGACCCCCTTAGGTTAGGAGCTAATAGCACAAAAACAGTACATCCCAACTTCATGTGCAAAATGAAAGAAATATTCCTTGGGTTAGGTTTAGATATTCAGTTAGAAAATCCATATCGACATATGACCAAAGGTGAAATGATGAGCAACTGTAAAAACAAGCAGTTGTTAACCAAACATGCGCACGAGACCTTATCATGTGCTTCACCGACAAAAATGCGTTGGGATAAACATGGCTTAAAATCCAAAAGATTAGGTGGTACGGGTGGGGTTGGTAATTGCGGTTATTGCTATCCCTGCCTTATCCGTAAAGCATCTTTCCAAAAAGCATCTATATCAGATAAGTCTAAATATGTCGCAATTCCAGACTTCAAAGCAGTAAAGATCAAAGCAGGTAAAAATGGTAGCGTGTATGCAGAATCGAAAGACATTTTATCAGTACAGTTTGCAGGATACCGATTAGAAAATGGACTAATCAAGCCTAGCAGCGAGATCCATAAATCTGGCACACTAACTGGTGTATATAATGAATGGAATGATATAGCTTGTATGTACGAACGTGGATTAAACGAAGTATATAGCATAGTCAAAGATGTGACTGTAACTAAGTCATACTAGATAGGGACTAATTTACATGATTAGTAACGACATTAAGTATATTGACTTTCATTGTCACTGTGATCTACTCCCTGGCTTTGAAAGTGGCTTATTTAAACTAGATCCAGAAGTAGCAACAATAGCCGTCACAACTACACCTTTAGCATGGCCTAAGAATATGGAAGAATCTAGACGTATATCGGGTATGATTCCTGCACTAGGCATGCATCCTCAGCTTATAAACTCCCGCTACGATGATCATTATTCATTTACTAAATATGTAAACGATGCCTTTATTGTCGGTGAGATAGGTTTGGATGGTTCAACAACATTCAAAGAAAGCTTGAGCGTACAAGAAGCGGTACTATCTAAAATTTTAGAAGCAAGCTCCGCCAGCAAAGCGACGAAAATACTTTCAATTCATAGCCTGAAGGCAGAAGCTAAGCTTATAAACATCCTGCAAATGAAAATGAACACTAGTTCACTAACACCAATAATGCATTGGTTTACAGGTTCACTTCCGCAAGCTAGTAAGCTACTGGATCTTGGTGCCAAATTCTCTTTCAATCATAAAATGGTCAAAACCAAAAAAGGTCAAAATTTACTGGCTCATATTCCTAGAGAATCTGTGCTAATAGAAACCGATTTACCTTTTACTGGTAAGACCTATAACTCTGATTTTCATAAAGCACTATTAGAAGAAACAACTGTAAAGCTAGCAATGTTATTGAATATACCTAACGAAGAATTTACAGATCGTCTTCTACAAAACTCAAAAAAGCTGTTAGCTACATATCCATAGGACAACACCCGACATTAGAGCCGAAGTTTTAGCTAACAATTAATACTACCATTCAACGATGAAAAATTTGAATCATAAACGAGTATGCTGCCAACCTCTTTATGTTATGATTGGCAGCTATTTCTATAAGGCTAGCCTATGACACCAATTAGATTACGATGTAGTATGATCTGGGTATCATCCAACTAATAAATGTTGTGTGAGTCAGCGTAACTTAGCATGATACTCAAATTCTAAATGCTGTTGACTTGCGTTAAAAATTTATCAGTTAGTTACTTTGCTTGCAGAGATGCTTCCCACAAATATCCTTGCATTCGAGAGTTACCAATACGCAACCCTTCATTATACTCTTCAATTGTTTCTATTAGATCCTGAACAATCGATATATCCGCGGTAAGATCTTGGCTCTCAGAAGAAAAATCAATATTACTTAAAATGTCACCCCTAAGGTTAAATATATTAACTACCTTTGATATCTCTAAGTCATTTAGACATGATTTTTGTTTGAAAAAGTCAATAATCTCAGTCAAGTTATCACTAAAAGTAGCATCTTTATTAAAACCACTGAGGTTTTTAAGATCACTTAATGATTTATCTAATGATTTACAAGATTCTAAAAAAACGTCTAATGTAGGGCTAGAGTTTGATATTATATTTTCAGCCACCCTATCTCTATCATCTTCACTAACAATAACATTCCTAATATTACTTAGTGCTTCTTCGAACTTTTCATTTAGTTCTTTTGTAAGAGTTTCAATATTATCAAACTCACATTCTGATAAAAATCTATTATGTGCAACTTTACATCGAAGTTGATATAAATCCTCCCACTTTTTAATCAAGTAACTATCATCACAATTAATTAGAGGTTTAAAATATCGTTGCCAATTCGATTCTGGTAATACATCTTTGATTTTTTTTATGTCATCAGAAGTTATTTCACTTTTATTCTCTAAAGATTTAGTTATTTCTGAAATCCGTTTTTCAACATTAACTTTTGTATATTTGTTAAATAGTAAATTAGAAAGCTGTATAAAATCCAGTTGGTATAAATAATTCTCACTTACCTTCTTATTATTACTCTTTATAGTGTTGTTTACTTCATCAGGCACCGACTTTTTGTGCCAGCCAAACCCAACATTAACAACCATAAATGTTGTAATTAACCTTCTTAGTAGATTCTCCGAATAATGTATTTTTGGGTAGGCCTTTTCACAAAGGTTACTAGCTAGATCATCCCAGACAACTTCAGGGGAGGATTCAGTAACTTTATACATGATCTCTTTAATTAATTTAAGTAGACTCTTAAATTTCCCCTCGTCACCTTCATTAAGTAGTGATAGCTTTATAGCGATACATCTTTTACTTGTGGAAACAGGATCGAAAATATCAATTTCAATCTTAAATTCACACTCTGAAAATAAAACACAGCCATTCTCTATCTTTATTTCATCATACGCTTGAAGTAAATGATAAAAACTACTTTCATTACTCAAAAGTGACTCGTTTGATTTGACAGTATATATATACTCTATGTACAAAATAACCTCCATGAAATACATTCAGTGCAATCTTATCACTTAGTATTAATCATTTCGCTCTTGACGGAAAAAACTATTTAGCGAATTTACTTTTGAAAGAAGCTTTAAAATCATCCCACAAAAATTCGATATTATATATTCACCCGCTAAAAGCGGATGAATTATTTCTACTGGTTTAAACTGCAACTGGAGCTTTAATAGCGGGTTGAGGATCATATCCAACCAATTCAAAATCTTCTAACTTGTAATCATAGATTGAATCTGGTTTACGTTTTAACTTAAGAGTAGGAAGTTTGCTAGGAGTACGGGATAACTGCTCTTCAACTTGTTCTATATGATTATTGTAAATGTGTGCATCTCCAATTGACATAATCAACTCGCCAACTTCTAAATCACACTGTTGAGCCAACATATGAACCCACAAAGCAGCTTGAGCCGTGTTGAATGGATGGCCTAAGAAAAGATCATTAGAACGTATCGTGCACATTAAATTTAACTTATTATCAATCACTTGAAATTGATATAGCAAATGACAAGGAGGAAGAGCCATTTTTCCTAAACTAGCATTTTCTTGAGGGCTAAGTTTTTCATCGGGTAGATATTCAACATTCCAACCATGGAATAGAATACGACGTGATGTAGCGTTATTCTTCAACAAATCCACTACATAATCAATTTGATTGATAATCGATCCATCTTTACATTCCCATGCTGTCCACTGCTTACCATATACAGGGCCTAAAGAGCCATCTTCTAATGCCCACTCATCCCAAATTTTTGCATCTAGATCATTTACATTAGTACTACCTGATATAAACCATAGCAACTCATTGATCACACCTTTGAAAAATACTTTCTTAGTAGTTAAAAGCGGAAAACCTTTTGATAAATCAACACGGTACATGCGACCAAACACTGAACAAGTTCCTGTTCCTGTTCTATCACCTTTCTGTGCTCCATTTTTATATACGTCTTCCAATAATTCTAAATACTGTTTCATGATTAAACTCCTTGGCCAACTGGTAGTGTGTACTGGTAGTTACTACCATATTTAAACCAGGCAGAATGTATTGATATAAAAGGTTTTTTACTCAAGCGATTACTTACTAGTAGTTTTTTCGGGGGTATTTTTTGCCAGAAGTTTAAGATCTCGCCGCGGTCATCAATGCCGTTTGTTAGATCATCAACAATCTTCTTCAGTTGGTCGATATGACCGCCGTCAGGTTTTGCCCATGCACGTCCTTGAACGCCATAAACACGGCCCATGTCGTCTTCACCCTTGCGGTAAGGGTTATTCAGCCATGCTTCATTCAGGTTAGAATTCGCATCCCAAGTTTTAGTCCCTAGTTTGCGAAAATCTTCAGCATTGTCGTAACCGCGGATATAGCCAAGCAGCTCAGCAACTGCGGCTTTCCAGAAACTTTTACGTGTTGTTACCAGTGGGAATTGGTTATTACCAACATCATATTCAAGGTCAGCATTGATTACGGTTAGGCAGCGCTTGCCTGTGCGTTCATTTTCAATCCAAGTACCGTCATTAACGATACGCTGACAGAGATCTAAATACTGTTTCACACCAATTCCTTACTTCGTTTGTTGTGGTAATTCATCTTTGTAGTGACCACGCTTGTATGCCCAAACCATCATCAGCACACCGATGATAACCATTGGCAGTGACAAAATTTGTCCCATAGAGATAAATCCACCGAACAAACCTAGCTGAGCATCAGGTTCACGTACGTATTCAACTAGGAAGCGGAATGTACCATATCCTGCTAGGAATAATCCTGATACAGAACCAAGAGGGCGCGGCTTTTTGATGAACCAATTCAAGATGAAGAACAGTACAATACCTTCAAGCGCCATTTCATAAAGCTGAGATGGGTGACGAGGAAGTGGACCACCGTTAGGGAATACAATCGCCCATGGCACATCAGTAACACGACCCCATAGCTCACTGTTCATGAAGTTGCCCATACGCCCCATACCTAAACCAAATGGCACTAATGGTGCAATCATGTCAGCGACACCAAAGAAGGTTCGACCGTTCTTTTTGGCATACCAAAACATCGCGGTGATCACACCAATCAAACCACCGTGGAAAGACATACCGCCAGTCCATACCTTAAATAGGTAGAGTGGATCTTCAATGAAAAGGCCAAAATTGTAGAAAAGTACGTAGCCAATACGACCACCCAATACCACACCTAGAAAGCCGGCAAACAGTAAGTCTGATACTTGCTCTCGAGTCCAACCACTACCGGGTTGATCAGCTCGGCGATTTGCTAACCAAAGAGCAAACATAAAACCGACAAGGTACATTAGGCCGTACCAACGAACTGAGATTGGTCCTAGTTCAATAAGAACAGGATCGATATTTGGGAATTCGATAAAACCCTGAGACATACTTGGCTCTCTATCTAAAATTGAATAACGGTTAACTCAACAGCTAACAGAAAAGACACTACAGCAGCATAGTGGCTGCTATAAACATTAAAAATACCGCAAAGAATTTCTTCAGTACGGGGGTTGGTAATTGAGTGGCCAGTTTAGCGCCAACTCGTGTGGTCAGAACTGAGGTACAAGATATCGCGATCAAAGCCGGTAGATAAACATAACCCAAGCTATACGCCGGAAGATCATCGACAGAAGAGCCATGCCAAATAAAGCCTAACATTCCCGAAATCGCGATAACACAACCACATACAGAGGATGAGCCAACCGCTTTGCGCATTTCCACACCGTGATGATTAAGGAAGGGTACCGATAAAGAACCACCACCAATACCAGCCAAGCTTGAAACCAAACCAATACCGCCACCACATAACATGGTCTTAGCTGAACCCGGCATCAGCTTTTGACTCTTAGAGCGGATCGACAACAACATCTGCAACGCCAATACCAAGACAATCACACCAAAGACTTTTGGCAGATATTGAGCAGGAATAACGTCGGCGACAAAAGAACCTAGGAAACCACCAATCACCACGCCAGGCATCAACCACTTAACGACAAAAAGTTCCACATTACCCAATTTTAAATGGTTAATTGCAGACGATCCCGAGGTGACAATAATGGTTGATAACGAGGTAGCCAATGCCATTTGCATCGCAAACTCTTGAGGAATACCCGCTTTAGGAAGCAAAAATAGCAAGGCAGGAACTACCAGCAAACCACCGCCAATGCCTAGCAAGCCCGCTAAAACACCAACAATAGCACCAAGGCCCGCTAACAAGCCTATCAGTTCATATGACACGTTAAATCCTATTTTTTACCTGCTCGAATGAAGCCTGTAAATTCACGCTCTTCGAAATAGTTCAGCATCATACTATATATGTCACTACCATATGGTTTTGAAAGCGCTCTATTTGCCAAATCCTGTAATTCACTCAAGTTAGATTGGCGAATCAAATATTTAGTCCTCGCGACATTTGAGGTATTCATACTTAACGTCTCATACCCCAACCCAATCAGTAACAACGCGCCCATAGGATCACCGGCTAGCTCGCCACAAATACACACAGGTAATTGATGTTGCTTACAAGTATCATGAATTTGTTTTAATGCCATGATCACCGCTGGGTGCATTGATTCATAGACATCAGATACTCGTGAATTGTTCCGATCAACCGCTAATAAATATTGAGTTAAGTCGTTGGTACCGACTGAAACAAAGTCGACCTTATCAGCAATCAGCGGCAGTATGTAAAGCATTGATGGTACTTCAATCATGATACCAACGCGAGGCATACGCACTCGGTTATCAAGCTCATGCACTTCGTCATACGCTTGTTCAATAAGTTGTAGCGCGTCATCCAGTTCCTGAGCACCAGAGATCATCGGCAGCAAAATACTCAAGTTATGGCTTTCACAGCTCGCACGTAGCATGGCACGTAACTGAATAATAAAGATGTCAGGATGATCGAGCGTAAAACGAATACCACGCCAGCCAAGGAATGGGTTGTCCTCTTCGATTGGAAAATAAGGTAAGGCCTTATCGCCACCGATATCGAGTGTACGCATCACCACTTGCTTCTCAGGGTAGCTCGCGAGTACAGAACGGTATTGCTTGAACTGTTCGTCCTCTGACGGAAACCTCTGCTGCAACAAGAAAGAAATTTCGGTTCGATACAGCCCCACCCCATCAACGCCTTGGTTGATAGCGATATTGGTGTCGGCACTCAAGCCCGCATTAAGCAGGATCTCGACTTGCTGGTTGTCTTGCGTTTTTGCCGGTAAGTATAGTTCTCGATTGACCATAGAAGAGAGCTCACTCTCTTCTAAAATCAGCCCTTGATATTCTTTGAGCAGGTTTTGAGTCGGCTCAATAAAGATCTCGCCACTATACCCGTCGACAATCGCTTGCTTACCATTAGCTTGAGCAAGATTTAGGTTAACCCCCATAACAGAAGGAATACCCAAAGCTCGAGATAAAATCGCGGCATGTGAGTTCGCCGCCCCTTCCAAAGAAATAACAGCTAAAAGTTTTTCTTTGGGAATAGAGGCCAATACCGAAGCCGTTAACTCTCGAACCACCAAAATAATTGGCTTATCTAGCGTGCGAAGTTCATGTTCAGAATTGTGAAGGAAATAGAGTAATCTTTGACCAAGCTCTCGGATGTCTTGTGCCCTCTCACGAAGGTACACGTCTGACATACGAGCAAAGCGATTCGAGTAGCTCTCAACAACCTGCCTTAATGCCCAATCGGCCTTATCGCCTTTCTGGATTTGGCTCTTAAGATCCTTACGCAACATGGGATCGTTGAGTAAGTGAGTAAACAGGTCAAAGATCGCCAACGCGTCTTTATTTATTTCACTGTCTAGGCGCTTTCGCATTCGCTTAAAGTCATTGAGAGCATTTTCGACGGCGACTGCCAGCATTTCATGCTCTCTTTCAACATTAAGCGTCGATGCTGGATAAACATCGGTGAGTTCAGGCTGAGTGTTATCCCACCATAAATCACCAATCGCAACGCCCGATGAAGCTGCAATACCTTTAATCTTAGGTAGCTTCTGTTGCTCTAAAAGCCAATGGCCTTGAGTTTGAGCGTGCGCCACAATAACCGCAAGTTGTGCTGAGAGTGTGACAAGGAAGGATTCTTCCATCTCACTGAATAAACGAGGAGACTTCTGTTGAATGACCAATACGCCAAGCACTTGCTTGCGATGGATAATCGGAGTGCCGAGAAAAGAGTGATAAACCTTTTCTCCAAGCTCTGGAAAAAACTTATAAGCAGGGTGAGCAGATGCTTGTGCAAGGTTGATAGGTTCAGCACTTCTTTTGACAAGGCCAACCAGACCTTCGTCAAAACCAATGTGAATGCTATTGCCTTTGAAGATCAGGCCTTGAGTTGCCATCAACTCAAGACGCTGCATATCATTATTTGCCAAATACACGGTGCAACATTCCGTCTGCATCGCACTGCATGTCTCTTTAACCAAAATATCAAGAGCCGTCGACACATCTTCAACTCTTGATACGTGTTCAACTATTTCCCTTAGTTGACTGAGCATGCTTAACCTCTACGCAATTTGCGTTTTCCTTTTGTTTTTCGCTCTTTAAACGGCATTGCTAAAGATGCGAATTCTTTCATCGCTCGACGGTAAACATCTCGCTTGAAAGAAACAACTTGTCGAACTGGGTACCAGTAACTCACCCAACGCCAACCATCAAACTCAGGTGTACTTCCACGCTGCATATTGATCTGCGATTCATCGCAATCTAAGCGTAAAAGGAACCACTTCTGTTTTTGTCCAATACAGACAGGTTTAGAATCCCACCGAACCAGTCGTTTGGGCAGCTTATAGCGTAACCAATGACGACTTGTCGCGACGATCTTTACATCCTTTTTAGTAAGGCCAACCTCTTCATACAACTCGCGGTACATTGCCTGTTCCGGAGTTTCACCTTCATCTATTCCCCCTTGAGGGAATTGCCATGAATGTTGCCCGTATCGTTTAGCCCAGAAGACCTGACCATGGTTGTTACAGATTACAATACCAACATTTAATCGGTAACCATCGCCATCTATCACTGGCCAACCTCTATCTAAATTTTTAATTACTCTGATTTTTCCACATATCCCCAATCGGAGCAAACTTAGTGACGTGACAAGCGCTATATTTATGAATATTAACTAAGAATATGGATAAGTTTTGCTCAAATTCTAGTTACCCACACAAGAGTGAGACATAGACCACATTTATTCACCTTTTCTGTGAATAACTATGTGAAGAATTACCCGCAATCGTTTTTTTTAATCCATAGATTCATCAACATCAAAAACACCAAGTCGAGTAAATATAATTTATTTAATTAAAAATCAATTAATTAGAATTAGAATTTCATTTTTAAAAACATTAAAAAAGTAAAAGATCTTTCAAAAACAGAACATGGTTAAAGATCAACCACTCCGATGTTTATCCACACTAGTAAGCGAAAGATTCATTTTGAGCCCCATTTGGCAAGCATTTAATCCACCATAAACCCCTGTTTATTTATCCACTAAATTAATATTTCAATTAATTACCTTTATGTCCTGTGGATAACCATGAGTTTGATCCCTTTCCTAACAAGGAGATCATTTCTTAACCAGTCGTCATATGGTGATAACTTCTGGTAAAATCATTTTTTTGATCATGTCTTTTATTATGAAACCAGAACCACAAACACAACAAGAGCTGCTAGATAGAGCGTATGCTATCGCCGGAATGACCTTTAAAGAGCTCGCCGATGAAGCTGAGATGGTGATGCCAAACGACCTCAAGCGTGATAAAGGCTGGGTTGGACAACTATTGGAATGGCACTTGGGTGCGCCCGCTGGCAGTAAACCAGAACAAGATTTTGCCAAACTCGGTATCGAGCTTAAAAGCATCCCGATTGGCTACTCTGGAAAGCCACTCGAAACCACCTTTGTTTGTGTCGCTCCATTGATGGGCGTGCAAGGCATAACTTGGGAAACCAGTCACGTTCGAAACAAGCTGTCTAAAGTGTTGTGGATCCCAGTAGAGGGAGAAAGAGAGATTCCGCTGGCAGAAAGGCATGTTGGCTCCCCATTACTCTGGACACCAAGCCTAGCTGAAAACGAACTCCTGAAAAGAGATTGGGAAGAGCTGATGGAGTTGATCGTGTTGGGTAACGTTGAGCAGATAACAGCAAGACACGGTGAAGCACTGCATTTAAGACCAAAAGCGGCCAACAGTCGCGTGTTAACAGAAGCTTACGGTGCAAGTGGAAAACCTATCAAGACTAAGCCACGTGGTTTCTATCTACGGACTCAATTCACCCATAAATTGCTGACAACCCATTACGCATAGAGCTCTTATCTAGCATAGATGGACCAAACTATCAGTATGTTACAAACCGCCTGTAACTAGAATCAATCTCTAGCTACGAACGCTCTCTAATGAGGTTTGAGCGCCAGTTCAATATCGCAGTAGCTTTGGCTTGGCTCATTACCAAACTCGTCATAGGCGTTGTGTAAGCGAAGATACGCCTTTTCAAAACCGAGCCGGAGCAACTCTTCTTTCACTTGATCCAAGGATCCAAAGTGAAGCGGCTCACCGTCTTGCTTTACCGGTTCTAGCTTGTGTTTATATTCCACTGCTAATAGATATTCCGAGATATCGGAACAGCCAATAACGTATACCTTTGGTGTTTGATAAGAGTCTTTGTGCTCTCCATGTAACCACATATCTAATTGATGCTTTTGCATAGCCAGCCTCCCTTGCTCTATAAAGCGTAGTAGAACTCTTTTTCTTTACTAGATAACGACTTAAAAAAGCACACATAACGGCTTAAAAAAGCACACATAACGGCTTAAAAAAGCAAAAAAGAGAAACAAGTGCTTCTCTTTTTTGGCCAGTTTTAGTTCAAAAGCTTGCACTTTCGACGCCACAACTATCACTGATATTTATCTTAAGGGGTGAAAGGCGCTATCACCCCACAAGATTACGTCGGTATTCGCGCGCTTAAGACTCGACGAAGGTGACGAACTCGACGTTCAATCGTAACGACTTCAGGTTCAGAAAAACCAATTGGTCGACCATCGGCTTCAAGGCCAATATCTCTCAATAAATGAGTATTGTTCCATGGTAGATCGTATGAACTACGACGAACTTTTCGTTGCCATTCACGTTCTTCACGACGAAGATCTGCACGGATAAGGACTGTTGCTAGTTTTAAGTATACTGAGTGACGCATAATAACTCTCCAGTTGTAAAATAAACTGAGGAAAAATAGCGTGTTAGATAGTATGAGGGCTTCTCACTTAGCTGCTATTTTTCCGCAGCCAAATAAGGGTACGGATCTATTAGTTAGGTTTATCTTGGGTGTTTCGATCGGCCATGGCTGATGTTTGTGACATAACAGTCACCATGTCAGTACACGGATCAAACGACGCGCAAATATGCTGTATAAAATCGAAATGTTTCATTTGCGCCTCCAAACTAACTAAAAAATCCAAAAAGAAATGAGATAATAAAAGCAAATAAGTCTTTGTTAAGCTATTGCTTTCACGGTTAAAGTCTAACCAAGTGAGTATATTATTCAACCGATAATTGATTAACAATTTCAAAACAAATTATTCACCCAAAATATCAGTTGCATATCACTTTATATATAACATATTCACTATGATTATATAAAATCACAGAACATCTCTCTTAAAGACCGAGCCTCCAATAGCTCAATCTATCAATCTGTCAGCAATCAACGATCAACGATCAACGATCAACGATCAACGATCAACGAGAAGTTGTAGCAATAGATATAAAAAAACCACGCATCATGCGTGGCTCTTATATTTACATTAACTGGATAGAATAATGAATAGAGAGCTCTAAACAACACCTTCAGAAATCAGGCCATGTTTATTCAGCAATCTGTACATGGTTGCACGCGAAACTCCAAGCTCCTTAGCGGCCAACGATACTTGACCACCATAAGATTCCAGAACAATCAACAACGCATCTCGCTCTGAACGCTCACGGATACTTTTGAGACTGCGGCGCTCATCATTCTGTTTTGGTAAATCAAGTTGTTGATCGTCAATGATCACCGCATCCGACATCAGCACGACACGCTTAATTTGATTCATCAGCTCACGCACATTGCCCGGCCAGTGATAACGATTCATCGAGCGGATAGCATCGTCTGAAAAGCTCTTGGCTTGAGCATTAAACTCTTTTGAATACTCACGTAAAAAATGATTAGCCAGTACTGAAATATCACTCACTCGCTCTTTCAAGCTCGGAACGTGAATACGCAGAACATTGATGTAATGATAAAGCTCTTCATTGAAGTCGCCCTCGATCAATGCCTTTTCGATATCAGAAGAGTTCGCGGCCAGAATACGCACATCGACAGGTTTAGGACCATCCGCAGTTTCAATTTTACCTTCTTGTAAGAAACGCAGCAGGTTCAACTGCTGATTACGTGGCATCGCCAATACATCATTGAGTAAGATGGTTCCGCCGTCGGCTTCTTCCAACAGACAAGGTGCTGCAGCGGGCTGTGCTGAGATACCAAATACCTCGGCTTCTATTCTCATTTCAGATAAGGCACGACAATTGACCGTTAAAAATGGCTTTTGCGCTCGCGAAGAGTTTTGATGAATTGAGCGTGCAACCGTCTCTTTTCCTGCTCCACTCTCTCCGTAAATCAGGATACTGACATCTGTCGGCCCAATGCGCTTTACTTGGTCTCTCAAACGCTTCACAGCCACAGAGTCGCCAAGCAAGCCCATATTGTTGTTGATGCCGTAGTTTGGCCATACTTTCTGCTCAAGCTTGAGCATACCCAGTTGGTGACCAATGGTACTCAATAACTGGGCATCTGGGATTGGCGCCGTGAAAAAGTCGATACAGAAGTTCACGATAAATTGGCAAATGGTATCAGAGCTCAATTGCGATTCACGAATAAAGGCGAGCCATCTTACTTGCTTGTTGTTACTCACGAGATTAGCGATACCGTTAAGGCTAAACTCATCATGACTAAGATCCACAATGCCAATGCATGGGCCAATGTCAGCAATCAAGGCATCGGCTTTTCGTAAATCTGCACACTGGGTACATTGCCAACCCACTTGCTCTAACACTGATAACCAGGGTTCGTACGCACCACCAACGACGATAAGAGAACCTGGTAAGGAATCCATCTTAAATTGAGTTCCCATCCTTCTTCCTTATTCTATTTTTATTTAAATCAAGCTAATACGAGTCACTGCTTCATCGTTCGACAAAATGCCACGAGATCGTATTCAGCGCAGGACGTATAGTAGTGAGACTATCTTAGATTTTATGTCTCAATAGTAAGACTATGTCAGAAATAATGGTTTTTCGAATCAAGAGTGCGGTACAGGCTAGGTTTTGCAGCCTAAAAACAGAAAAAGCCACCCGAAGGTGGCTTTTTTAATTAGATGGGCTGTTACATCACATAAGCGAGTATTACGCTTGTGGACGCATTGCCGGGAACAAGATCAAGTCACGGATTGTGTGCGTATTTGTAAATAGCATCGCTAGACGATCGATACCAATACCTTGACCCGCTG
Organism: Vibrio sp. QJM3NY_39; assembly: GCF_057785895.1. Lineage (NCBI taxonomy): Bacteria > Pseudomonadati > Pseudomonadota > Gammaproteobacteria > Vibrionales > Vibrionaceae > Vibrio > Vibrio sp. QJM3NY_39. The sequence goes on from NZ_CM173505.1 coordinate 3,049,533, forward strand.
TTGGCGGTAAGCCGTGCTCTAGTGCAGTAATGTAGTCTGCATCGTAGTACATCGCTTCGTCATCACCCGCGTCTTTTGCGTTAACTTGCGCTTTAAAACGCTCATCTTGGTCTTGTGCATCGTTAAGCTCAGAGAAACCATTTGCTACTTCACGGCCACCGATGAAGAACTCAAAGCGGTCTGTGAAGAATGGGTTGCTGTCGCTACGACGAGCCAATGGAGAAATGTCCGCTGGGTAACCCGTGATGAACGTTGGTTGAATGAGCTGAGGCTCAGCCGTTTCACCAAAGATCTCTTCAAGAAGCTGACCACATGTCCAGAATTTCTCAACGTACAGACCCACTTCTTCTGCAATTTTAACCATCAATTCTCTGTTCTGAAGATCATCCTCAGTCAGAGCTTGAATGTTTGCATTTTCAGGCGTGTAGTGTTTGATTGCATCGAACATGCTCATGCGAGCGTAAGTGCCACCGAACTCAACCGTTTCGTCACCGTAAGGCATAGAAGTAGAACCAAGAACGTCCATCGCTGCTGTGCTTAGCATCTCTTCCGTTAGATCCATTAGATCTTTGTAGTCAGAGTACGCTTGGTAGAATTCCATCATTGTGAATTCTGGGTTGTGACGTGGAGAGAGACCTTCGTTACGGAAGTTACGGTTGATCTCGAATACACGGTCAAAACCACCAACTACTAGACGCTTAAGGTAAAGCTCAGGTGCAACACGTAGGTACATGTCGATGTCTAATGCGTTGTGATGAGTGATGAATGGACGCGCTGTAGCACCGCCCGGGATCACGTGCATCATTGGCGTTTCAACTTCTAGGTAGCCTTTTGAGCTCATGAAGTTACGGATTGAAGACACAAGCTTAGAACGCACGATGAATGTGTTACGAGAGTCTTCGTTCACGATTAGGTCAACGTAACGCTGGCGGTAACGCATCTCTTGGTCAGTTAGACCGTGGAACTTCTCTGGTAGAGGACGAAGTGCTTTCGTTAGCAGTTCAAACTCTTCCATGTTCACGTAAAGATCACCTTTACCAGATTTGTGAAGCGCACCTTTAACACCGATGATGTCACCGATATCTAGGCCTTGGTACTTCTCTTTCAGTACTTTTTGTACGTCTTTCGCTGCGTATGCTTGGATACGACCAGAAGTTTCTTGAATCGCAAGGAATGGACCACGCTTCGCCATGACACGACCAGCGATCGCAACGATGTGGTTAAGCTCTTCTAACTCTTCCTTAGTCTTCTCACCGAATTCCGCTTGAAGATCGCCAGCTAGGTGCTCGCGACGGAAATCATTTGGGTGACCGTTCGCTTTGCAGTTTAAGCGGATGTGATCCAGCTTGCTACGGCGCTCAGCGATTAGTTTGTTCTCTTCAGGTGAAGAAGCTTCTTGTGCGTTTTCGTTTTGAACAGCATCAGTCATTAGAGATGTACCTTGCTTTTATAATTTGGACAGCTATATTTTTGAAAATATAGGCATTTTTACCAATATTATTGGTAAAGCTTAATAGTTGGTAAAGCTTACAGACCTGATTTCAGGCTAGCTTCAATAAACTTGTCTAAGTCACCGTCAAGAACCGCTTGAGTATTACGGTTTTCGATGCCGGTGCGCAAATCTTTGATACGAGAATCATCCAGTACGTAAGAGCGGATTTGACTGCCCCAACCAATGTCTGATTTCGTTTCTTCGCTCGCTTGTTTTTCAGCATTTTGTTTTTGAATCTCAAGTTCAAAAAGCTTAGCACGTAGCTGCTTCATCGCTTGGTCTTTGTTCTTATGCTGCGAACGGTCATTCTGACATTGAACCACGGTGTTGGTTGGAACGTGAGTAATACGTACCGCCGATTCCGTGGTGTTTACGTGTTGACCACCAGCACCAGAAGCACGGTATACGTCAATACGTAAGTCAGAAGGATTAATATCGATCGTAATGTTGTCATCAATCTCTGGGTAGATAAACGCAGATGCAAATGAAGTATGACGACGGCCACTTGAATCAAATGGTGACTTACGAACTAGACGGTGAACACCTGTCTCTGTACGTAACCAACCATAAGCGTATTCACCAGAAATACGTACCGTTGCGCCTTTAAGGCCAGCAACATCACCATCAGACACTTCGATCACTTCAGTCTTGAAGCCTTTCGAATCTGCCCAACGTAAGTACATACGCAACATCATTGAAGTCCAGTCTTGAGCTTCTGTACCGCCCGAGCCTGACTGTAAATCGATGTAGCAATCTGATGCGTCGTGATCGCCAGCAAACATACGACGGAATTCCAGTTTTTCTAGCTTAGCTTCTAGCTCTGCAAGTTCTGGTTCGATTTCGTCAAACGTTTCTTGGTCTTCTTCCTCAACCGCAAGCTCTAATAGACCCTCAACATCCTCAACACCTTGGTCAAGTTGGTCGATCGTTTCTACTACTGCTTCCAATGCAGAACGTTCTTTACCTAGCGCTTGAGCACGCTCAGGTTCGTTCCATACATCCGGTTGTTCTAATTCTGCGTTTACTTCTTCTAGACGCTCTTTTCTAGCGTCATAGTCAAAGATACCCCCTCAGGATATTTGTGCGTTCAGACACATCCTGCAGACGGTTTTTAATAGGATTGATTTCAAACATTTTAGCTCATCATTTATGAGTAGAATTTAACCGAAGAATTGTACTCAAAAGTGTGACGGAGATACAGAATTTTTTAGAGCGGAAAGCCAAGATTCAACAACTTAATGGAATATAAAATTGACAGACAGAAAAAACACGTGAAATTTGTAAGGGAAAGAAAGAAAACAAGCCCTGTTTTTGAACAGAGCTTGTTGAATTTGGGGCTAAATGATGAACATCATTCAGTGAACGATAACGCTATTTGGCTTCAACTATTTGGCTTCAATATGGTCAACCATCAACTGCAACGATTGGTTGCCACGAAACTCGTTGATATCGAGCTTAAATGCAAGATGAACCGTTTTCACGGACGCATCTGGCCAGCGACGTAAATCAACATTGAAAGCAATACCATCAATCATCACATTGGTTGGGTGGCCTTTGTATAGAGGTTCTAGCATCAATTTAAGGTGTTTTTCACCTACCAGTTTTTGATGCAGCACTTTAAATTCACCATCAAAGATGGGTTCTGGGAAAGCTTGGCCCCACGGACCACCTGAACGCAACGTCTCAGCGGTATGCATTGAGAACTCTTCAGGTAACAGCTCACCATCAGACAAGATAATGCCCTTAAGTGCCGTCTCACCGAGTTCTTTACGCACAACGTCATCAAACATCTTGCTGAATCGCTCGAAGTCTTTTTCCATAATGGTTAAGCCAGCAGCCATTGCGTGACCACCAAACTTCAAGATCAAGCCAGGATTTTGAGTATCGATTCTGTCTAGCGCATCGCGCATGTGCAAACCTGGAATCGAACGACATGAACCCTTGATGCTGCCTTCACCACCATCAGCAAATGCGATCACTGGGCGATGATATTTGTCTTTGATACGCGAAGCGAGAATACCGATTACGCCTTGGTGCCAATCACGTTGAAACAGCGCCAAACCAGAAGGCAAATCGTCTTTACCAAATTCAAGGCGCTCACAAAAAGCCATCGCTTCTTGTTTCATGCCCTCTTCGATCTCTTTACGTGTTTGGTTCAAGCCATCTAACTCGCTGGCCATTCGACGCGCGGCATGGATGTTGTTACTCATTAGCAGCTCAACACCAAAAGACATGTCATCCAATCGGCCAGCCGCATTGATACGTGGACCAAGCGCAAAACCAAAATCGGAGGCAACCAAACGCTTAGCGTCTCGCTTAGCAATTTCAATCAAGGCTTGAATACCCGGACGAGCTTTGCCCGCACGAATGCGTTGTAGCCCTTGGTGCACCAAGATTCGGTTATTTTCATCAAGTGGAACCACATCCGCAACAGTACCCAGTGCCACTAGGTCAATCAGTTCCATCAACTTAGGTTCTGTCATACCGCGCTCTGCAAACCAACCCAACTTACGCATGTGAACACACAACGCCATCATCAGATAAAAGGCGACGCCAACACCCGCTAGCGCTTTTGAAGGAAATGCACAGCTTTCTAGGTTCGGATTGACCATCGCATCGGCGATTGGCAGTTCATTGCCCGGTAAGTGATGATCAGTAACCAGAACGTCTAGCCCTTTCTCTTTAGCGAAACGGACACCGTCAATCGAAGAGACGCCATTGTCGACCGTCATGATCACTTCAGCGCCAAGTTCGATCGCCTGTTCGACAACCTCAGGGCTCAAGCCATAGCCATCTTCAAAACGGTTTGGGACGAGATAGTCGACGTTGGAACTGCCCAACATACGCAGAGCAAGCACAGACAACGCCGAACTGGTTGCGCCATCGGCATCAAAGTCACCAACAATGATGATGCGTTTTTGCTGCTGAATGGCTTTGAACAACAATTCAACCGCAGCATCAATGCCGCCCAGTTTTTGATAAGAGTGCAAGCCTTTCGCTGCTGTCTCTAGTTGGTCAGCACTGTCGATTCCGCGACTCACATAAATGCGCTTTAACAAGTCAGGTAAGTGAGCAGGTAAGACTGAAGTGTCGACCTCAGGACGGCGTTGGATCTCTATCATATAAAAATGGGCCTGATATTAATCAGGCCACTCCTTAAATCAAAAACATGAGGGATAAATTGGCAATACAGAAACGATATTATTGCTCTAAACGTTGAAGAAGTTGTGCTGGCGGTAAGTAACCACTCACCAACTCACCGCTTGCTAGTACGATAGCAGGAGTGCCATTGATGCCAAGCTCACGACCCAATTGGTATTGTTTGGCGATGATCTGCTTCTGCTCTGCTAGGTCTTTGCCAGACGCTGGCATTTGACGGTTTACTTTAGCATCGTGCATGGCTGTTTTTGGATCATCTGAAGCCCAGATTGCCGCCATTTGATCGGCAACTTGTCCTGTCGCACCTTGGCGTGGGTAAGCCATGTAACGAACGGTAATACCTAGATCGTTATAGCCTTGCATTTGGCTGTGCAGACGAACACAGTAACCACAGGTAATGTCAGTAAATACCGTCACAACGTACTTTTCGTTATCGGCTTTATATTCGATAACCGTATCCGACATCGCCGCGACCTTTTCAGCATTAAGTGGAGCTTGACGCTCAGCCAGAACGTCACTGAATTTGCCGTTATCATCCAGAGAGTAAAGAGTGCCGGCTAGAAAGTGATCGCCCTCTGGAGAAGAAAAGATAATGCCACTGTTAGTTTGAATTTCTAATAGGCCATCGATGTCTGAAGGAACGATCTTCTCTACCTTGATACCGATTTTTTCAAAACGCTTAGTTAACGCTGCTGTATCAATAGCTTGAGCTGGAGCAACTTCTACGGCTGTTGATGTTTGTTCTACTTTCGCTTCTGATGCATTACATGCAGTAATCATGAGAGGAAGCACTAATAGAGGAAGACGGCGTAATACGCTCATTAAGTTCACCTTAAAAATAAATGGATTTAAGCACGTGGGTGATGCTGCGCGTGAATTTGCTTCAGCCTTTCGGTCGCCACGTGAGTATAAATTTGGGTTGTCGATAAGTCACTATGCCCAAGCAACATCTGTACGACCCTGAGATCTGCGCCATAGTTCAGTAAATGAGTCGCAAAAGCGTGTCTTAATACGTGTGGTGACAATAGCTCTGTATCTATACCAGCAACAACCGAGTAATGCTTAATACGATACCAGAACGTCTGACGGGTCATTTGCTTGGCGCGTTTACTCGGAAAAACCACATCAGAACTGTTTTCGCCGAGCAGTTGTGGCCGACCTTGTTCAATAAAAGTCTCAATCCAGTCCACGGCATTTTCGCCCATTGGCACCAAGCGCTCTTTACCGCCTTTACCAATAACACGCACCACGCCTTGTCTTAGGCTGATATTTTCCATAGTCAAACTGACTAACTCGGTCACACGAAGACCAGTTGCATATAATAACTCAAGCATCGCTTTATCGCGAAGCTCAATAGGGTCATTGGGATCAGGAGCCTCTAGCAGTGCATTAACTTGCTCTTCACTCAAATCTTTTGGCAAGCGCTGTGGCAGCTTAGGGCTGATCAACAATGCACTCGGATCATCGCCTCTCACTTTCTCGCGGTGCAAGTATTGGAACAAGCGACGAATCGCCGACAACATGCGAGCACGCGAAGTCTGCTTAAAATCGGCGTCGGCTAACCAGCCTTGATAATCCTGTAGCCCTGAAAGGCTAATAAAGTCGAGGCGGTAATTGTTCTTTTCCATCCACGTTAGAAGCTTGGACAAGTCGGTACGATATGAGACAAGCGTATTCTCCGATAACCCCCTCTCCATCCACATAGCATCTAAAAACTGCTCAACGAGACCGTGGTCTGCGCTCTGCCCTTGAGGCGACTGCATAGTGTTACTCACAATATTGGAAACTGTTTTGAGAGTATGTCAGAGCAAATATGAATGCCATAAAAATTACGACTTGAGCGGATAATCGCTGCAATCGAAGTCGATTTATGGTTAGAATTCGCCATCTGAAATTAAAATCGAACGTTTGCTATGAAAATTGGATTATTTTACGGCTCAACCACCTGCTATACCGAAATGGCAGCAGAGAAAATTCGCGGCATTATTGGTGAAGACCTAGTTGATATCCATAACGTGAAAGAAACCCCTCTTTCTTTTATGGCGGACTACGACCTTTTACTACTTGGTATCTCAACGTGGGATTTCGGTGAAATTCAAGAAGACTGGAATGAGTTGTGGGAAGACATCGCAACAACGCCTATGAAAGGCAAGGTTGTGGCTCTGTTTGGTCTAGGTGACCAAGAGGGCTACGGTGAGTGGTTCTTAGATGCGATGGGTCTATTGCATGATGAATTGAAAACCGCAGGCGCTGAGTTTGTCGGCTTCTGGCCAAACGATGACAGCTACGAATTCGAAGCATCTAAAGCATTAACAGAAGACAAGTCTCAGTTTGTTGGTTTGGCTCTGGATGAAGATTCACAGTACGAACTCAGCGACGAACGTATCGCAACTTGGGTTGAACAAGTACTCGTCGAGTACAGCGAAAAGCTATAAGTTCTGCTTCCTTAGAGTTCAGAACTAAGAACTAAGAACTACGAGCTAAGAGTTCAAGGCTAAGAGCTTCAGGCAGAAAGAACATCATCGATTAGATACAAAAAGGCCTCATTACTGCGAAGTAATGAGGCCTTTTCCATTCAACTTTGTATTGAATACAGACTAACGATTTAATCTCAACGGAAGATTAAACGGTCTCTTCAGCCATCTCTTGTTCTGTTGCTTTACCAACAAAGAACATACAGATGATTGCAGCAGCAGTTGGAAGCAACCAACCCATACCAATCTCGAACAATGGCAGCATCTTAAGTGCAGACACATCGACACCCGCTACTTTAGCACCATCAATAAGAGCAAACAGTAGAGACACTAATACAACCACACGGTAAGCGGCTTTTGGATTAGGGAAACGGCTACGCAAGAACGTCAGAGCAACCAACGCGATAGCGACTGGATACAATGCAAACAGTACTGGAACAGACAGAGAAATCAGTTGAGAAAGGCCAACATTCGCTACGGTTGCACAAGCTACACCGTTGATGATTACCCAAGTCTTGTAAGACAAAGGCGTTAGCGAGCTGAAGTAATCAGAACATGCTGAAACAAGGCCAATCGCCGTTGTTAGACATGCCAGTAATACGATCACTGAAAGCACTAGCTGACCTGATGGGCCAAACAACGATTGAACGTAAAGGCTTAAGATAGCGCCGCCATTGTCCGCACCCGCTGCAACTGTTGCACTTGTTGCGCCTAGGAAGAACAAAGAGATGTAAACAAACGCTAGACCAGCCGCGGCAATACAACCTGCGCTGATAAGGTACTTAGTCGTCGCTGCACGATCAGTAATGCCCTTGCTGCGAATCGCATCAACAATCAGCATACCAAACATCAACGAAGCAAACGTATCCATGGTGTTGTAGCCTTCAAGGAAACCTTTGGTCAGTGGCTGAGTAATGTACTCACCGTGAGCCGCAAGAATGTCGCCTTGTGGGTTAACGAACACAGCAACTGCCAGTACAACCAAACCAACAAATAGTGCAGGTGTCAGTACCTTGCCGATTACGTCGATAAGCTTACCTTGCGACCATGAGAAGAACATCGCTACCACAAAGAATGCAATCGAAAAAAGAGTGAGGTGAGCTTGAGAGGCATCGATGAAGAACGGTTTCACCGCCATCTCATAAGCAACAAGGCCGGTACGTGGCGCAGCAAATGCAGGACCGATGATGATAAAGATCAGCACAGCCATGATAGTTGCAGCTCGCTTTGGAAGATCTTTGGTTAGATGACCCCAAGAGCCACCAGCCACTGCAACTGCGACGATAGTGATTAACGGCAGACCAACGGCGGTCAGCAGGAAACCAGACATCGCTGGAAGAAAGTGGTCACCAGCTAATTGGCCAGCAAGAGGTGGGAAGATGATGTTACCCGCACCTAAGAAAAACGCAAAAAGCATAAAGCCCAATGCCATTATATCTGTTAGTTTTAGACTCTGTTTCACAGATAATCCTTAATTATATTTATGAATTTATGTTGTGCTTACGTGAATGTTACAGCAAGAAGCTGCCAATCAATCTATAAAATAGTCGCGCATAATGACGAAACACTTGGCTAGCTGCAAGTCACCACAAAAAAACACCATATAAATTTGCATTTGAGAACCAAAAGCAGTGGATTCCACTAGATATGGAAATATTGCCATAATTATAAACTAACCATAATTAACAACAATGAACTCTCAAATAGAACATTGAGCTATACAATTAATTAACATTAGAGCTAATCACTTAAAATATATCGATATCCAGAACATTCATGAAAGACAAAAAAACCGAAACCAAAAGCTTCAATTTCAAAAAATTCTCTATTTACGGAGGACAAAGTGGCATGCCCGTCAGTACCGATGGCGTGTTACTTGGCGCTTGGGTAAGCCTGCCACAAAGATCATGTGTACTCGATATTGGAACAGGAACAGGTCTGTTGGCCTTGATGGCCGCGCAGCGTTTTGAGGATGCTTCAATCTCTGCGATAGATATTGATCAGCACGCTATTGATGCAGCAACAGTCAATATTGAGCAGTCGCCTTGGCAAGATCGCATCTCCCTTCATCATGGCAGCGTGTTAACCACGGATTTATCGCAACGATTTGATGCGATAATTTGTAATCCACCCTACTTCAACTCTGGAGAGCAGGCACAGCAAAGCCAAAGAGCCACCGCGAGGCACACCAACAGCTTGGATCACCTTGAGCTTGCTCAGCGTTGTTTCGAGATAACGACCGATGCCGCCACAGCCAGTTTTATACTGCCGACGACCGAGGGAGAAGGCTTCATCAAGCTTGCCCAACAATGTGGTTGGTACCTAGCGAAGCGCCTTGATGTAAAAACAACAGACAGAAAACCGGCAATTCGAGTCCTGTTTGAATTGTCTAAAGATCCTGTTTGTGAGCAAGATTTGCAGCGTGAATCGCTTACGATCCATCACGATGGCGGTTATAGCGAGGCATTTATTGCCCTTACTAAAGATTTTTATCTCAAGATGTAGCAAATACCATGTGATCCTAATCACTAATGCTTCTATAATGTCCGACTACTCTTTTTTATCGTCTGCTTTTTGAGGCAGAAACATTTATTGCTTGTGGAGAAACAACAGTGATCAGAACCTTTGCAGAACTCGATCTAAACCAAGAGCTGCTTAAAGCAATTGACGAAATGGGCTACGAACGTCCAACACAGATACAAGCTGAAGCAATCCCGCAAGCGTTAGATGGAAGAGACGTTTTGGCTTCTGCGCCAACAGGTACTGGTAAAACAGCATCATTTGTATTGCCAGCACTGCAATACCTACTGGATTTCCCACGTAAGAAATCTGGCCCTGCACGTATGCTTATCCTGACGCCAACGCGTGAGCTAGCAATGCAGATCACCGAACAAGCACGTGAGCTTGCTAAATACACCAGCCTGAACATCTTTACGATCACGGGCGGTGTGATGTACCAAGAGCACGCTGACATCTTAAGTACAACCCAAGATATCGTGGTGGCAACACCCGGTCGTCTAATGGAGTACATCGAAGGCGAGCGTTTCGATTGTCGTGCGATTGAATGGCTGGTTCTCGATGAAGCCGACCGTATGCTAGACATGGGCTTTGGCCCTGTTGTTGACCGTCTGTCTGCAGAGTGTCGCTGGCGTAAACAAACTTTACTGTTCTCAGCAACGCTAGAAGGTAAAGGCATTGAAGGTTTCACTGAAGATCTACTGAAAAACCCAGCAGAGATCGATGCTAAATCATCACTGCGTGAACGTAAGAAGATCACTCAATGGTATCACCGCGCCGATTCAGCTAAGCACAAGCTTGATATCCTAAAACATATCATCACAGAGCAAGCTGAACGCAGCATCATCTTCTTGAAGACGCGTGATCGCCTAGGCGAGCTACGAGGTCAACTAGAAAGCGCACAGATTCCATGTGTGTGGATCCAAGGTGAAATGCCTCAAGATCGTCGTAACAACGCGATTTCTCGTTTCCGCGATGGTTCTATCAACGTACTGCTGGCAACTGACGTCGCAGCTCGTGGTATCGATCTTCCAGATGTGAGCCACGTTATTAACTACGACATGCCGCGTACAGCAGATGTCTACCTTCACCGTATCGGCCGTACGGCTCGTGCAGGTAAGAAAGGTAACGCGGTTTCTATCATTGAAGCGCACGATCAGCTAATGATTGAACGTGTGGCTCGTTACACTGAAGATGCGATCAAAGAACGCTTCATCGAAGGCATGCGCCCAACGCATAAGAAAGCCGCGGTAACGAAGAAGAAGAAACCGAAGAAAGAAGACAAGAAAGCGGTTGCGAAGCAAAAAATTGCTAAGAAAAAGAAAATCGCTAAGAAAAAGAAAGCCGTTAAGAACAAGTAATCTAACCGCCTTTCAATGATTCAATAAAAAGGTTCATCGCGGCTTTCCGGGGAAAGCCGCTTTTATCTTCAAGAAGAAGTAGTCTGTATCTCGATACCCATACCCCATTCGCTTGATTAACTTTATCTTGTTGTTTATCCCTTCCAGTGTGCAGGTGTTCAACGGATAACTTGCCGATGCGATAATGCCGTGAAGATAAGGACTCAGTTTTCGTGCGAACTCTTTCAATGGCTTAATTCCACTCTCTTGCACTTGTTCCCACCACGTGTCCCAGAGCCCCTTCGCGTGCCCTTCGGATTCACAATACCAAAGCTCTTTGAGTTGGGCTCCGAGTATATAAGTGGTCATTAAGTCCTTATTGATATTCAATATTTCAGTAAGATAGCTATCTTGACGTGTATTTAAGTTGCCTCTATTTTTCAGCAGTACCCACCGTGAGCGCTTCACCCATTGCCTCGCTTTTTTATCTTGCTTGAGTTTGTTGGCTTGGTCGACTCTGACTCTATCCATCACCTCGCGACCGAACTTAGCAACAACATGGAATAAGTCGTAAACGATTTTTGCGTTCGGGCAGTGCGCTTGAACTTCAAGGTCAAAAGCCGTATTCATGTCCATCGCTACTGCTTCGATATTTACCCCATTCTCGCCTAGCTGCTCGAAGAACGGCCGTATGTCCTTGCGGCTGCGGCCTAATCCAACCCAAATGACTTGATGAGTCTTCGCATCAGCGATGACGGTGGCATATCGATGCCCTTTAAAGATGGCGAACTCATCCATCACGAGCTGCTTTAGCTCACCCCATTTCACTGGCGGCACCACTTGTCGAAGTCGGCGTTTATCTATTTCTTTAATGGTGTGCCAATGAACGCCCGTAATTTGGGATATATGCTTAATGGGAAGCAGGGGTAGCAGTTGTTCTATATAGCTTTTTAGGCGCTTTGTTATACGAGCATAAGGCTCTAACCAAGAGAGAGATTCTGTTTTTATGCCGCAGTCACGACACTTAATCCTTCGAGTTTGAACGGAAAGTTCAACAGGCACACCGAGCAACATGGCATCCTTTACGTGACGCCATTGATACTCATGGATAGCCTCGGCCTCAAGACCACAAAGGCATTTAGCCTCAGAGCTAGGTTTAAGAGTCAGGGTAATAAGTGATGCTGTCTGGAGAGACTTTACTATTTGAAAGCCTTCCCAGAATGAAGATAGGAAAGTATGATTCGGCATAGAAACGGTAGTTTGTGTATGATTTTTGTTTGGCGACTAAACCATATCACTTACTACCGTTTTTGTTTTTAGTTCCCGCTAATCCGCGATGAACCATAAAAAAGGCACCTGTATAGGTGCCTTTTGCTATCTGATTTCTTGTCGTGCAGATTAAAGCTTTATATCATCAAGGCTAAAATCGAGACCGAGATTCATCTCTCTGAGCTCTTTCTCAAGCTGTCTACGATCGTTGATAGCCTCGATTTCACGCCATTTACGCTTGAGCGGTTTAGAGCGAGTTTTTTGAGTTGCACGAGGCATTTCTAGTTCTGATAGTTCATCGAATTGAAAGCTATCCATAAGCCATATCTCCTTCCGTGGGAATCGTTCTTACGAACCATTAAATATCATATTTAGGTTCACAATAACCTTGATTTGTTTCTCATTTGTTTCAAATCTATGAAGGTTTTGTTCTGTTTTCTTATGCATGCTCACACATTGTGGGGATTTTTATGTACAAAAAACAAGCAAACAAACCTAAGTAAACGATTAAATTAGGGGTTATGGAATGTTAATTCATTGTGCGAATGGAATGGTATTTTTACTACAATGCATTTAAGTGCGTATTGTGCCGTGCGGTAGAGGGTTCTCATTGCCCTAGAAAAAAATACAGATCTTCACTATACCTTGTAAAACCTAGGCTGACGTCATCTTTATAGGATGTCGTTCTTGTTTTGGAGGTGCCTTGGTTGTTGTTGATATTATGTCCCGATAATGTGACTTTTATTGGGCTGTATTGTTGAAAATTGTGTTAACAAAAGGTGTGTTATTAGTGAAATGTCATTTTAATATAAATGTATTTGCATATTGATTTTTAGGCCGTCTCGCTGCATTATCCGCCCGTCAAAAAATACACTGATACGTAAAATGGATGCATGAAGCGACATTTACAATCTAGATCGCAACAAATAAATATAAATCTAATGCCGACACAACTATTGACACTGGCATAGGTGATCTAGAGGAAGGCTCGGACGCAAGATCGGTGCTTAAACTCAATTACGAGGTTCACGTGACAGACTTAATCAATTTGATGAACGATCTCCTTTGGGGATCTATCTTAGTTTACTTACTCGTTGGTGTGGGTATCTACTTCACTGTACGACTAGGCTTCATTCAATTCCGCCATTTCGGCCACATGTTCTCTGTTCTTAGAAACAGCCGTAAAGCAGACAGTGCTGGTATCTCTTCTTTCCAAGCTCTTTGTACTAGTCTTGCTGCTCGTGTAGGTACAGGTAACATGGCAGGTGTTGCTGTGGCACTAACCGCCGGTGGCCCTGGTGCTATCTTCTGGATGTGGCTAATCGCCATGCTAGGTATGGCAACATCATTTGCTGAAAGCACACTAGCACAGCTATACAAAACGCGTGATAACGACGGTAACTACCGTGGCGGCCCTGCATACTACATGGAGAAAGGCCTAGGTATGCGTTGGATGGGGGTTCTATTCTCTATCTTCCTAATCATCGCATTTGGTCTAGTATTCAACGCGGTTCAAGCGAACGCGATTGCAAGTGCAATGAACACGGCATTCGACTTTGAGCGTGGCTACGTTGGTGTTGGTATCGTAATTATCTCTGCATTCGTTATCTTCGGTGGTATCCGTAAGATTGCCCGCACTGCAGAAATCATTGTTCCAATCATGGCACTGGCTTACTTAGCTATCGCTATCTACGTAATGCTAATGAACATTGAGAAAGTGCCTGAAGTTCTGGCTCTTATCTTCAAGAGTGCATTCGGTCTGCAAGAAGCAGCAGCTGGTGGCCTAGGTTACGCGATCGCACAAGCGATGATTAACGGCATCAAACGTGGTTTGTTCTCGAACGAAGCGGGTATGGGTTCTGCGCCAAACGCAGCAGCTTCTGCTACGCCTTACCCACCGCACCCAGCATCGCAAGGTTATGTGCAAATGCTAGGTGTGTTCATGGACACAATTGTTATCTGTTCTGCAACAGTAGCAATCATCCTGATGTCTGGTGAATATGTACCACACGGTGAAGTCACGGGTATCGAACTCACGCAACGTGCACTAACGGCACAAGTGGGCGAATGGGGTGGCATCTTTGTAGCGGTAGCGATTTTCTTCTTCGCTTTCACTTCAATCATTGCAAACTACTCGTACGCTGAAACAAACCTTATCTTCCTAGAGCACAACAATAAGAAGGGCCTCGTGCTGTTCCGTATCGTTGTACTGGGTATGGTTATGTTCGGTTCTTTGGCGACATTGCCAACGGTATGGGCATTGGCTGACGTATCGATGGGTCTAATGGCGATTGTGAACTTGGTAGCGATCATCTTGCTATCGGGCATCGTGATTAAGCTAGCGAAAGACTACAACCGTCAATTAGACGCGGGTAAAGTACCCACGTTTGATGCGGATGATTTCCCAGAGCTTAAGGCTCAATTGGAAGATGGTATTTGGGTTAACAACAAGAAGAAGTAATCTTGTTGGAGTGATTCATCACTCATCCTAAAATCATTAGAAAGGCTAAGGTTTCGACCTTAGCCTTTTTCTTTGTCTGCGATTTCTATCTGTTTGCAATTTCTATCTGTCTATCAAAGTAATAGGAAGAGTCATAAAGACAAGTTGATGTTTTTTCTATACTCTAGCTGCATCCAGTTAGATAACCGATTAGGGTAAAGTTATGTTAGTTGTCGTTTCTCCAGCCAAGACATTAGATTACGAATCACCATTAGCGACTGAGCGCTTCAGCCAGCCAGAGTTTGTTGAACACTCTGCAGAGCTTATTGAAGAGTGCCGCAAGCTGACACCTGCTGATGTTTCAGCTCTGATGAAGGTAAGCGATAAGATTGCTGGGCTGAACGTAGCGCGCTTTGAGCAATGGAGCGAGACCTTTACCCAAGACAACGCACGCCAAGCAATCCTAGCCTTTAAGGGCGATGTGTACACTGGCCTAGATGCTGAAACACTGTCGGACGATGATTTTGACTACGCACAGAATCACCTGCGCATGCTTTCTGGCTTATATGGGTTATTGAAGCCATTGGATTTGATGCAGCCTTACCGCCTAGAGATGGGCACACGCTTAGCTAATGAGCGTGGCACTAACTTGTACCAGTTCTGGGGCAACATCATCACAGACAAGCTGAATGAAGTGCTAAATGCTCAAGGCGACAATATGTTGATCAACCTAGCATCGAACGAATACTTTAAAGCTGTGAAGCCGAAGAGCCTCGATGGTCAAATCATCACGCCAGTTTTTAAAGACTGTAAGAATGGTCAGTACAAGGTGATCAGTTTTTACGCCAAGAAAGCGCGTGGCATGATGGCTCGCTACATCATTGAGAACAAAATTGATTCCGTTGAAGCGCTGACCAAATTTGATACGGCGGGTTACTACTTCGTTGAAGAAGAGTCGAACGCGAAAGAGCTCGTCTTCAAGCGTGAAGAGCAAAACTAGTAGCTCTTAGTTAATTAGTCACTCTTGGTTAATGAGTTACTCTCGGTTTGAGTCGGTAATTAAAATTAGAGGCCTAGTTATTTAGCCTGATAACAAGCCAGACAATAATAAACCAGACAAAGAAAAGCCCCATGCAGAGAACTGCATGGGGCTTTTTATTGGTTCATCGCGGATTAGCGGGAACTAAAAACAAAAACGGTAGTAAGTGATATGGTTTAGTCGCCAAACAAAAATCATACACAAACTACCGTTTCTATGCCGAATCATACTTTCCTATCTTCATTCTGGGAAGGCTTTCAAATAGTAAAGTCTCTCCAGACAGCATCACTTATTACCCTGACTCTTAAACCTAGCTCTGAGGCTAAATGCCTTTGTGGTCTTGAGGCCGAGGCTATCCATGAGTATCAATGGCGTCACGTAAAGGATGCCATGTTGCTCGGTGTGCCTGTTGAACTTTCCGTTCAAACTCGAAGGATTAAGTGTCGTGACTGCGGCATAAAAACAGAATCTCTCTCTTGGTTAGAGCCTTATGCTCGTATAACAAAGCGCCTAAAAAGCTATATAGAACAACTGCTACCCCTGCTTCCCATTAAGCATATATCCCAAATTACGGGCGTTCATTGGCACACCATTAAAGAAATAGATAAACGCCGACTTCGACAAGTGGTGCCGCCAGTGAAATGGGGTGAGCTAAAGCAGCTCGTGATGGATGAGTTCGCCATCTTTAAAGGGCATCGATATGCCACCGTCATCGCTGATGCGAAGACTCATCAAGTCATTTGGGTTGGATTAGGCCGCAGCCGCAAGGACATACGGCCGTTCTTCGAGCAGCTAGGCGAGAATGGGGTAAATATCGAAGCAGTAGCGATGGACATGAATACGGCTTTTGACCTTGAAGTTCAAGCGCACTGCCCGAACGCAAAAATCGTTTACGACTTATTCCATGTTGTTGCTAAGTTCGGTCGCGAGGTGATGGATAGAGTCAGAGTCGACCAAGCCAACAAACTCAAGCAAGATAAAAAAGCGAGGCAATGGGTGAAGCGCTCACGGTGGGTACTGCTGAAAAATAGAGGCAACTTAAATACACGTCAAGATAGCTATCTTACTGAAATATTGAATATCAATAAGGACTTAATGACCACTTATATACTCGGAGCCCAACTCAAAGAGCTTTGGTATTGTGAATCCGAAGGGCACGCGAAGGGGCTCTGGGACACGTGGTGGGAACAAGTGCAAGAGAGTGGAATTAAGCCATTGAAAGAGTTCGCACGAAAACTGAGTCCTTATCTTCACGGCATTATCGCATCGGCAAGTTATCCGTTGAACACCTGCACACTGGAAGGGATAAACAACAAGATAAAGTTAATCAAGCGAATGGGGTATGGGTATCGAGATACAGACTACTTCTTCTTGAAGATAAAAGCGGCTTTCCCCGGAAAGCCGCGATGAACCTTTTTTATTGTATGAAACCACTCTTCGATTTAGAGCACAATTTGAAAGCGAGCGTCTTAATAGAGAGCGCCTAATAATAGCAGCGTTTCAATACGACAACAGGCTACACGCACTCTTGCTCATTCTGTCGAACACGAGCCGCAAGTTGGCGGTACTGATCGGCAATTGTCTCTCCAAAGACAGGGTCGTCTTCCGGTTGAAGCCATTGAGACTCTACTTCTTGCCAATCTTTGACCGTGAATGCCTTCACAATCATCGGTAACACATGCTTCTCTTCATATTCCATGTGCTTTCGTTGAGCTTTAACAAAGGCTTCAAGCTGTTCAATAAAGACTTGTTGAGGAACAACCGCATCTTGGAGGATCATATCGACCACACCTAAAAAGTCCGCTGTTTTCTCAGAAAGCAATTGATGTTCCAGCTCCAAGTCTTCAATCATTTGCTCGCTGCCATATTGCTTGAGGTAGTAACGATAAATAACGTCTTCTTTCGGGTGATGCACCTTATCTGAATGGTTCATGAGATAATGAACCACCTCTGCGATCAAGCTATAGTTTATTTCTCGCTCTTGTTTTAGATGCTCTAACTTATTGTTGAGTATCGCGAGCAAACGAGCCATATAGCCATGCTCTCGTCTTATCCTTTCAATCATCATAGTATTGCACTCCATTACACCTACTATTTACAAGTGTATACGAAGATACTCATTTATGATTTGACCCTGCTCAGAAAACCACCAACCTACAACTCTGTTGGTAATCGCCAATCTATAGGTTGTTGATCCATAGAAGAAAGTAGCTTGTTGGTTGTTGAGAAATGCTGACAACCAAAGAAGCCACGACGGGCGGATAATGGCGATGGATGAGGAGCGACCAAAACATGATGCTTGTTTTCATCAATAGCTTGGCCTTTCTTTTGGGCATGCGCGCCCCAGAGTAAGAATATGATCGGCTCAGAACGCTGATGTAGCTCAGCAATGATGGCATCGGTAAAGGTTTCCCAACCACACTTAGCATGTGAGTGTGCTTTTGCCTCTTCTACTGTAAGTACCGTATTCAACATTAATACCCCTTGAGATGCCCAAGTGTCGAGGTAACCATGACTCGGGATCTCAAAGCCGTCTATATCTTGTGCGAGTTCTTTGTAGATATTACGTAGAGACGGTGGGATTTTAACGCCAGGCAGCACAGAGAATGCTAAGCCGTGAGCTTGGTTGGCACCGTGATAAGGGTCTTGCCCAAGGATAACCACGCGTACAGACTCAAAAGGCGTCATATCAAAAGCACTGAACACCTGCTCTTGAGGAGGGTAGACGGTTTTCCCACTATTGCGTTGCTGTTCAACAAACGCGAGCACACTCTGAAAGTACTCTTTGTCACGTTCATCATTAATAATGGATTCCCAAGTCTTTGGTGCGCTCATCGTTTTACTTCCCAATCATCAAGGTTTCTAGCGGCTTTCGCCAGACAAAAAAATAGCTGTATCGGCTAACTGTCCTAAATTAGGCTCTAGTTATACCTCATACAGCTATCAATAAACATGATGTGTAGGGTTAACTTGTTGATGAATCATAATAATCAGTTCAAGTTGTGTTTATCTCGATTAACCACTTTTCTGCTGTGTACGATGGTGCCCGTGGTTATGCACGTGACGGTTTGGTGTTGGTAAACGGCGTGCGACAGCAACAGTTGAAGTTTGGGTGATTGAATACATAAAGGCACCTCCTCTAAGACATCGTGAACTACATATTCACTTTAGTACTATGAAAGAAAGGTGCCAATTTTTAGAAATAGACGGAAATAAATTTCCCCCTCTATTATTACGCTTCTTCGCTCACTGCCGTTGCTGAGCGATGGAACATTCTAAGTTGTTGAATTTCATCTTTCCAGATCGTCGAATCAATGGTTTCCAAGATAAGAGGAATACCATTAAAGCGAGAATCCGAGGCAATATACTCAAAACAATCCCAGCCAATCTCGCCTTTTCCTAAAGAATGATGTCGATCGACTCGGCTCGCAAACTCAGCTTTTGAATCATTGATGTGCATTGCTCTTAGATAGTGCATACCCACAATGCGCTCGAACTCAGCAAAAGTATGCTCACACGCTTCTTTTGTTCGTAAGTCATAACCGGCCGTAAACGTATGGCAAGTATCTAAACACACACCGACACGCGACTTATCTTCTACTTGGTCGATGATCTCTGCTAGGTGCTCAAATCTCCAACCCAGATTAGTCCCCTGCCCTGAGGTATTCTCAATCACTGCAATTACATCAGGCACCGCTTGGTGAGCCAAGTTGATAGACTCAGCGATCTTGGCCAAACATTCGCTTTCTGAGATTTTCTTCAAATGACTCCCAGGATGAAAATTCAAAAGCGTGAGTCCTAGTTGATTACAACGCTCCATTTCATCAATAAAAGCCGCACGCGATTTCTCTAGCTTCTCTTCTTCTGGTGCTCCTAGGTTAATAAGGTAGGAGTCATGAGGAAGAATATTCTCAGCACTAAAGCCCAACATCTTACAGTTGGCTTTAAACGCACTAATGGTTTTCGCTTCCAGCGGCTTTGCTGCCCACTGTCTTTGGTTTTTGGTAAACAGCGCAAAAGCATTGGCACCGATCTCTCTTGCGCGCATTGGCGCTTGATCAACACCACCAGCAGCAGACACATGAGCACCAATAAACTTAATATTGGTTTGAGGTTTTGAGGATGAATTATTGTTTGTCATTAAATCACTTTACACTTTCAGAATGCTTAATAAATAAAGGGTCGTATCGTTTGTAGTTCAATAAAAACACAACAAATGTAGTAAACTTACAACAAATAAGACTGTTAAATATTTTTTATACTTTAAAATATTTTGTAATTACTTTGTTTTCAAAGGTTTTATTGATTTACCTCAATATAATCACCTTTGTAAAATTATGGTTTTTGGTTGTTTTTTGACTTAAATCAATGTTAACCTTACAGATATTAGGTATATATTACCCAGCTCAACAAAAATCGAAAGTTAACACCATAATCAAACCACATTCAGTGGACTAGGAGATAGTTATGATCCAAGGTATTCAAATTACTAAAGCAGCAAACGATGACCTACTAAACTCAATCTGGCTACTAGACAACGAAAAGAATGAAGCTCGTTGTGTTGTTGCTACTGCAGGTTTCGAAGCTGACCAAGTTATCTCATCTGCAGACCTAGGCGACTACGAAAGCCGTGAAGTTGCAATCGAAGCAGCACCACGCATCGAAGGCGGTCAACACCTAAACGTTAACGTTCTTAAGCGTGAAACGTTAGAAGATGCAGTTGCTAACCCAGAGAACTACCCACAGCTAACTATCCGTGTATCGGGTTACGCTGTACGTTTCAACTCTCTAACAACTGAACAGCAACGTGACGTTATCGCACGTACGTTCACTGAGTCTCTATAATTTTTAGAGCTTGAATTAGAATACAAAAACGGCGCTCATTGAGCGCCGTTTTTATTTGTTCAACAATACAGATGTACGTTACGGTTGAACTCGACGAAGCACTACTTTTAGCGCTTCAAAATCATTATCAAGATCTTCAGATAACAACTCCATCGCCGCATGTTTTGCTAGCGGGCCTGGCAGTTCAATATCCGTACCTAAAATATCATCAACCACTTCTTTGAATTTCGCTGGGTGTGCAGTACACAAGAACAGACCAGTTTCGTTCTCTTGCAGTTGCTCTTCCAGTAGACGGTAAGCAATCGCACCATGTGGTTCACATAGGTAACCCTGTGCTTTTAGATCACGTACTGACTCAGCACTTTGCTCGTCAGATACCTTACCTTTACCTAGTGTATCTAAGCCCCAACCTTTCAGTTGGCAAAGCTCTTCAATACGAGGCCAGTTGTTTGGTTGGCTCACGTCCATCGCGTTTGATGTTGTTGCTACCGTTGGCTTTGGATCCCATTGCCCTGTTTCTAGGTAACGAGGAACCGTGTCATTTTCGTTGGTTGCAGCAATGAAACGCTTCACAGGTAGGCCTAGTGCTTTAGCAAGTAGACCTGCTGTAAGGTTACCAAAGTTACCACTTGGTACTGAGATAACAAGGTTCTCACGTTGCTCTTTAGTCAGCTGAGAAGCCGCCTCAAAGTAGTAACAGATCTGAGCCATTAAACGGCTGATGTTGATAGAGTTTGCCGAGTTAAGGCCAATCTCTTTACGCAGCTCAGCATCGTCAAATGCATCTTTCACTAGCGCCTGACACGCATCAAAGTCTCCATCGATCGCCACAGTATGGATGTTCTTACCTAGCGTACAAAACAGCTTCTCTTGCAGTGGGCTGATCTTGCCTTTCGGGTAAAGGATCACAACATTGATGTCTTCCATACCGTAGAAAGCGTGCGCAACCGCCGCACCAGTATCACCTGATGTTGCCGTTAAAATAGTGATTTGACCACCATCTGAAACAGCTGCTAAAGATTGAGCCATAAAGCGGCCACCAAAATCTTTAAACGCGAGTGTTGGGCCGTGGAAAAGCTCAAGCGCGTAAACACCATCTTTTACTTGCTTGATAGGTGCAGGGAACTGGAACGCCGCATCTACCAATTGAGCAACCTGTTCTTTTGGTAGCTCATCGCCGATTAAAGCCGAAAGAATCTTTGAACTACGAGGGACAAAGTCCTCTGCTAGCAGCGCATCGATATCATCAAACTTTGGCAGTTCAGATGGGAAAAATAGACCTTGATTGCGGCCTAGACCTTGACGAACGGCTTGGCCAAAAGAGACTTGCTCGTCATTTTCTTTGATGTTGTACAGCTTCATAACTCACTTCCTGTAACGATCGAACCTTGCTTATCTAAGCGACAAACGTGGACGAATCCTTCTTCGTTTTGTACGTAATTTTGTTCTAACCAGCGTGCAACACGCTCGGCGACATCTTGTTCTTTGCAAATGCTAAATAGAGTTGGACCACTACCGGAGATCCCAGTAGCAAGCGCTCCAGCTGAGGTTGCGTATTTACGCGCATCAGCAAACCCTGGAAGCAGTTTCTCACGATATGGTTCAGCAATCACGTCTTTGATCATCTTCGCTGCTAGCTCTGGCTGACCAGAGTGGCAAGCATGGATGAAACCCGCTAAATGGCGACCATGAGCAATGACATCTTGGCGACGATATTGAGAAGGTAGAATCTCGCGAGCTTCTGCCGTTGAAACCTTAATGCCCGGATATGCCATTACCCAGTACCAGTCATCAAAACATGGCACTTCTTGACTAATGATACCTAACTCTTCCAGCATTAATTGCACACCACCAAGGTAACAGGGTGCAACGTTATCGTAGTGGATGCCACCTGAAATTTTACCTTCCATTTCGCCCATCAGAGCAAGCAGTTCAGTTTCATTCAGTGGCTGACCATGAAAACGGTTTAAAGCATCCAGTGCCGCAACAATTGAACAAGCACTTGAACCTAAACCAGAACCAATAGGCATGTTCTTTTCTAGTGTCATTTCCAAAGGCTTAACCGCAACGCCTTTTTTATCAAGCTCTCTAGAGAACACAACCCAGCAGTCGTAGACAATGTTTTCTTTGGTTTCAGTTGGCAGCTTAGAAACAAAACTGCCTGCTGTTTTTAGTGAGAATGATTCATCACCTGCTTTAACCATAACTCGGTCACCGAGCAGCGTGCCATCCACTGGAGACACAGCTGCCCCCAGCACATCAAACCCTACACTGACATTGCCGATTGATGCAGGTGCATAAACAACAACATCCATATCACTTGAACTCATTCCTAAACTCCTAATTTCCAACCAAGAGTACGCATCACATCAGAGAATACGCCTGCTGCTGTAACTTCAGTACCCGCACCGTAGCCACGTAATACTAGAGGGATCGGTTGGTAGTAACGGCTGTAGAATGCTAATGCGTTCTCGCCATCTTTAATCTTGAACATTGGGTCGTCGCCATCAACAGCTGCAATACGAACTTTACACTTACCATCGGCGATTTCACCCACATAACGAAGTACTTTGCCTCCTTCTGCTGCGATCGCTGACTGTTCTTGGAAGTAAGCATCCGCTTCTGGCAAGCGAGCCATAAACTCTTCAACCGTGCCTGAATCATCAAAACCCGGTGGCAATGCTTGGTCAACTTCAACATCTTCAAGCTCAAGTGCCATGCCCGCTTCTCGAGCGAGAATAAGCAGTTTACGCGCCACATCCATACCCGATAAATCATCACGAGGATCCGGTTCAGTAAAGCCGTTATCTTTTGCAATATTGGTTGCTTGACTGAGTGTCATACCTTCATCAAGCTTACCGAAGATGTAAGACAGTGAACCAGAAAGAATGCCGTTGAATTTCTCAAGTTCATCACCCGCAGAGATTAGGTTCTGTAGGTTTTCGATGACCGGTAGACCTGCGCCTACTGTTGTCTCGTACATCAACTTACGACGTGAATTACGTGCAACTTCACGAAGCTGATGGTAGTAAGCCATGCTCGCTGTATTTGCTTTCTTATTTGGTGTTACCACGTGGAAACCAGCCGCTAGGAAATCAGCGTATTGCGCCGCAATGCCTTCGCTAGACGTACAGTCAACCAATACTGGATTGATAATGTGGTTACGTTGAACAAGTGCATTTAAGCGCGCTAAGCTAAACTCTTCTGTCGCGCTCGACATGCGATCACGCCACTGCTCTAGCGGCAGACCATCGCTATCTAGCAACAAGCCTTTACTGTTTGCTAAACCACATACGCGAATCACGATGCCTTTTTCAGCCAGTTTGCCTTGTTGACGTTGGATCTGGTCAACAAGCTCACCACCAACACCACCAACACCAACAACGAATACGTCAAGGAAGTGCTTTGAGTTAAATAGGTTCTCGTGACACGCTTTGATCGCTTCAGAGATTTTGTCTTCAGGAATAACCGCAGAGATCGCACGCTCAGAAGAACCTTGCGCGATAGCAACGATGTTGACGTTTACTTCAGCTAAAGAAGAGAAGAACTGAGAAGCAACGCCACGTGAAGTACGCATACCGTCACCCACCAGCGTCACAATCGCAACATCATCCATGAACTCAACAGGCTCTAATAGGCCATCTTTAAGTTCAAGTTCAAACGCGTCTGACAGCACTTGCTTCGCTTTCACTTTGTCAGCCGATTCAATACAGAAGCTGATGCTGTACTCTGAAGAAGATTGAGTAATAAGGACGATAGAAACGCCTGCAGAAGACATCGCGCCAAACACACGACTCGCCATGCCTACCATGCCCTTCATACCTGGGCCAGATACGTTAACCATGGTTAGGTCACTTAGCGTAGTGATACCTTTGATCGCTAGGTTATCTTCGCCAGTGTCTTGGCCAATCAAAGTGCCTGCACCCTGTGGGTTAAAGCTGTTTTTGATTAGGCAAGGAATATGGAATTGCGCGATAGGAGCGATAGTCTTCGGATGTAGAACCGAAGCGCCGAAGTAAGAAAGCTCCATCGCTTCTTGATAGCTTAACGATTTAAGCAGACGAGCATCATCCACTAAACGCGGGTCACAGTTGTAAACACCATCGACATCTGTCCAGATCTCACAACAATCAGCGCGTAGACATGCCGCTAGAACCGCTGCTGAGTAATCAGAGCCATTGCGACCAAGCGTTACTAACTCACCTTTTTCATTACCAGCCGTAAAGCCCGGCATAATGTTTACGTGACCTTGTGGAAGCGGTGATTGACGGAAGTTCTGAGTTGAAACATCCACATCGACCATCGCTTCAAGGTGGTCACCTTTAGCGTATAGGTATTGAACTGGGTCAATCAGGCTTGCCGGTTGGCCTTTCGCTTCAAGTACCGCTTTCATCAACTGGATTGAAATTCGCTCACCTTTACTGATGATGCGAGCATTTACGTGATTTGGGCACATACCCAGTAGGTTAATACCATTCACGAACTGCTTAAGTTGAGCAAGAGAGGTATCGACCTGCTCTTGAAATGCAGAGCCATCGACTGACGGCAATACCGCTTGAATCTCTGTAAACAATGCAGCGAATGATGATTCGATCTCGGTGATCTGTACGTCTGCTTCACCATTTTTTAGTGCTGCTTCAATAACAGCAACCAGCTTATTGGTTGTTTTTCCTGGAGCCGATAGTACAACGGCTAGCTCTTCTTGCTGGGCATTATTAGCGATGATATCTGCTGCTCGTAAAAAACGATCTGCATCAGCTAATGATGAACCTCCAAACTTTAAAACGCGCATCCCTTTCTCCATAAGTCATAAAAATGGTACAAAAAAAGGCCTGTATCTTGTTGGATACAGGCCTTTTTTTTAAAATCCGTTACTTAGCAGCCTGCCCCAACAATGTGAATGTCGGTAATAATAATGGTGGTGGTCATTACTAGGTGGCTTACGTGCTGCATATCAAATTCTCTGCTTGTGCTTTACTCTACGTGTATCAATTTTTAGCACTACACGTCAATGAAAAGTTGATTTTTTTTTACATTCACACCATTTTTCAGAGCAAACCGCCATTTCAGGGATAAAACAGCGGTTATAAGCCTACAATTCAAAGGTTGGGTTTGATATCAGAACAACAAAGTTAACCCATTGCATATATAGCCATAACAAAATGCTATATCGATTGTGCAGCGAACGTACAAATCTTGTGCTTTAATTGAACGATAACGTTCGAAGAACAATAATAATGACATCAGGAGTGGGAAATGAAGAGATTACTTATTCTTTTAGCCTTTGCTATGCCTGTTGTTTGTTCAGCGAGCAGCCTACCTCTGTTAAACAATTTGCCTTTGCTACCCAGTCAAATCGATCGTTCTGCCCATAAGTTTTTTATCTCAACACAAAATGCATCAAGTGAAAGCTTTGACACTTGGAAAGTCGATAGTGGCTATTCTTACAGTCTGTTTGCTGATGTAGATCTTTATGTTGGTACACGTATTAATAGTGATTTACTAAAATATGAGAGTGGATTCTTGAGTGGTGTCAGCTATCAATTCTCAGAGAGAGTCTCTTTCAACAGTTCTCTGCACACTTATAAAGATGAAACCGAGGACAGTGAAAAGTCAGTCGCTGCTGAGGTTTCAAGCCGAGTACAACTGACCGACAATCTAGATTTGCATGCCACCCTTGATTATGAAGAGTGGCAGCAAGGTGTTGAAGTGGGATTAGGATTTCGTTTCTAATCTATCTCATTTCGTGATTGATAAGCCCGTTAAGATTCAATCAACAATTCCGTTGAAATTAGCACACCATTCCAATCAGCATATATATAGTCACCAGGCTGAATCAGTTGATTGTGTACCGTGAGCGTGACATTAACTTGCCCAACACCGTGCTTCTCGGTTTTAAATGGTGATGCCCCAAGCGCTTGAATACCAAGATCCATCTGCGCCATCATCGCTACATCACGAACCGCACCATTCACAATCACGCCTTCCCAACCGTTTTCTATAGCTAGAATCGCCAATTGATCACCAAGCAGTGCTTTCTGACACGAGCCATTACCGTCTACGACGAGCACTTTGCCACTTCCGTCAGTCTCTAAAACCTCGCGAACCTTGGAATTATCGTGATAACAACGAACTGTTACAATTTTTCCCCAGAATGCGCCACGTTGACCGAAGTTCTGCAATGGCATGTTCAGTTGGGTGACTTTGCTTTCAAACTCGTCACACAAATCAGGTGTTATATCGTGCATATATCCTCCGTGAGTAAGGCGTTGCCGTCTAATGCGGGTGTGCCTCTATGCTTTTATATGTTGTTAGAATTAATCCTTTGTTTTCATTGTTCTATGCTCAATTTAATATTGAATTAGAGTTGATTGCGCATATTTATCTACTAGACTCTAAGGACAGCTTTCAGCTTCCTTGGTTCAAAATCTGGTCTTTAGCAAGCGAGATGTGAGAACTATCTCGAATAATCATTCTAGTTTTGCTGCTAAATAATCACCATAACATTGGTCAAGTTGTAGCCATACTATTAAAGTTTGTTGCGATACGGCAATTGATGTAAATCAACAAAGTGAATGGAATTAACATTCTCGCGTTGTTAGCATGCTGTTAACATTATAGAATCCACAGCAATCACTAACAGAATGATTGAAAGGCGTACTGGATCTACGTTATTGGGCAATACTTCAAGGAAGGCAGATAGCTGGAAGTAAGTGTTTTTTTGAAAACTTTAAGTTATCATCAAAAATACATTACCTGTATGTTATGTTTTTGCCTAGAATTTATTCTATTAGCACAGTTTCGTCACAAATTTAGGTACCGCCAAATGCAAACCCCGCAGATTCTTATCGTTGAAGATGAGCAAGTAACTCGTAACACTCTAAAGAGTATTTTTGAAGCAGAGGGATATGCTGTTTTTGAGGCTAGCGACGGTGAAGAGATGCACCAAGTGCTATCTGACAACCAAGTTAACCTTGTAATTATGGACATCAACCTTCCTGGTAAGAATGGCCTACTACTTGCGCGTGAACTACGTGAGCAAGCAAATGTAGCGCTTATGTTCTTAACGGGTCGTGATAATGAAGTTGATAAGATCCTTGGCCTAGAGATCGGCGCTGATGACTACATCACTAAGCCTTTCAACCCTCGTGAACTGACTATTCGTGCACGTAACCTTCTTAACCGTTCAATGAGCACAAGCTCTGTTCAAGAAGAAAAGCGTAGCGTTGAGAAGTACGAGTTCAATGGTTGGGTACTAGACATCAACAGTCGTTCTCTGGTTAGCCCAGATGGCGAAGGCTACAAGCTACCTCGTTCAGAGTTCCGTGCTCTACTTCACTTCTGTGAGAACCCAGGTAAGATCCAAACACGTGCAGACCTTCTTAAGAAGATGACTGGCCGTGAGCTTAAGCCACACGATCGTACTGTAGACGTAACAATCCGTCGTATTCGTAAACACTTTGAGTCTGTTTCTGGTACGCCAGAAATCATCGCAACGATTCACGGTGAAGGCTACCGCTTTTGTGGTGACCTAGAAGACTAATTCGATTCGCGCTTCGGGCCGTTTAGTTCTTGTAGTCGGTTAGCTGTTCTAAACCGATAGCACTTCTAAACCGTTAGTACTTATAAACTGATAGTACTTGTAAACCAATAGTACTTCTAACAGTCGAAGCGTAATCAATAGTGATTAAAAAGGGAGAATGCCAATGCATTCTCCCTTTTTTATTGTTCATTGATCGCTAAGGTTTTAGTAAACCGTATCAACCTTAACGTCTTTCTCGACGAGCCACTTCACGGTTTCGCCGTCTTTGAGTTCAATCGCAACATCAACAGGTTTGTCACTATCGATCTCTAGCTGCCATACAAAAGCGACTTCCCACTGAGTTTCACTGTGTGTTCTTAAATCAAGATCGTCAGCTGTTACCAACAAGGTATCCGCACCCTGTTTAACCGTCACACTCTCAACCGCAAGCGTTGCTGGTAGTTGTGAGTCAGACTCTAGGTAGATAGAACCATGCAGAGTCTTATCTTGAGCCTCTCCAATCGTAGGCATCTTGTTGTGCCACAGGTTGCTTTTCATTGTGACTGTCGCTGCAGATATTTCTACTTGGTTATCCTGCTGCCACTCTACTTGTGGTGCAGAACAACCCGCTAATGCCACGACACATGCGGCGAATGCTAATTTTTTCATTATTCTTCTACCTTTGATTTAACCAACTCTTTAATACTTCAATGTCATTCTGGTATTCGTTATTTATTTCATCAACCCAATCTGAAATGTTCTCCCACCACGCAGGCATATCTGGAGATTGAGCTTTCTGAGCAACTTGCTGTATGCGCTTCAGACCAATTGAACCTGCCGCACCTTTAATCTTATGCGCTTCAGAAACGATGCTGTCTTGATCTTTCGCCACCATGTTGGAATTCAATATTTCCATATATTCCGGCATCATATCTTCAAACATCACGATGCTGTCCAAAACCGGTTTCGACCCGACAATGTCAACATAAGACTCTAGCATATCAATATCAAGCAAAGTAGTATCAATCGTTGAAAGAGCAGGCTTACTCGCTGTTACTTTTTTAACACCTACTACTTTCTCAGCACCGGTTACTTTCTTAACACCTGTTATTTTTTCAACACTGGTTACTTTTTCAACATCCTTTGCTGTATCAATACCCTTGGCTTTCTCAATAACCTCTGGCGCATCCTCGATAAGATCGCTGATGACATCCTGGATTGCACGAACCGACAGTGGTTTACTGATCGCTTCGTCCATGCCTTTCTGGAAGTATTCTTGCTTGTTGTTTAATACGTTTGCGGTTAATGCCACCAAAGGCGGCAGCTTGCTGTATTTCTCGCGGTAGTATTGAGCAATATCGAAGCCTGTCATATCTGGTAACTGGATATCCAGTAATACCAAGTCATAATCTTTCGGGTTGAAAACGATTTGCGCCTCTTTACCCGTCATTACGACTGTCACTTCATGACCAAGGCTTTCAAGTAGAGAGCGAGCTACTGTGATATTAAGCTCAATATCTTCGACCATGAAGATCTTGAGGTTGGACTGCTTTCTTGGCGTTTTGATCAGAGCCTGAGTATCGTGATTAACAGGCACTCGAATCGAAACTGTAAAGGTACTACCAAAGCCCTCTTCACTGGTGACTTCAATGTGACCATCCATCATATTGATCAGCTGTTGAGACACGGCAAGACCAATTCCGGTACCGACAGCGTGTAGATTATCTGTTCCCGACTTCACCTGGTAGTACATCGCGAAGATCTTCTCAATTTCACTTTCAGGAATACCAATTCCGGTGTCTTCTACTTCCATGGTGATGTTGGCAAAGTCGCCATCAACTTCAGCGCTGACTGTCATCACCACACCACCATCTTTGGTGAACTTCATGGCATTACTAACAAGGTTCCACAACACCTGTCTAAGACGAGTACCATCCACTTCGACCGCAGCAGGAAGATCCGATAACCTTTCAAGATCAAACCTTAACCCTTTTTGCTCTGCCATTAACGCAGAAATACT
Source organism: Vibrio sp. QJM3NY_39 (assembly GCF_057785895.1). Taxonomy (NCBI): domain Bacteria; kingdom Pseudomonadati; phylum Pseudomonadota; class Gammaproteobacteria; order Vibrionales; family Vibrionaceae; genus Vibrio; species Vibrio sp. QJM3NY_39. Next base: position 3,079,650 of record NZ_CM173505.1, read on the forward strand.
CTCGATCTCGACAACGAAATCTTCAAAGTTGAGCGGAGTTGGGAATAACTCAAGTTTACGACGATCAAATTTGTCCATATCGATAATATCGTTAAAGATATTACCCAATGTCACCGCGCTCACCTTGATGGTTTGCATCTGCTTGCGCTGCTCGGTCGTCAGTTGGCTATCCAACAACATACGACTCAAACCGATGATGCCATTGAGCGGCGTTCTTAACTCGTGGCTAATGGTTGAGATAAAGGTGGTCTTATCACGACTGGCTTTCTCCAGTGACTCTTGGTGCTCTTTACGCTCAGTAATATCACGGCCAAAACCGACCAAGCCCAAGTGACGACCTTCTTTACTGTAGAAAGGCACCTTACGCAGTTCGAAGTAGCTCTTACGACCATCAGGGTATTCCAACCATTGGTCATAAGTCAGCGCTTGGTTGTCAGCAAATACCTTCTTATCGGTTTCAACAACTTGTTGAGCGATCTCTTTGCTATACACATCCCAAGGCGTTAAGCCAACGAGATCTTTTTCTGTCTTGCCAGTAAGCTCTTCAACTGCACGGTTACAACCAGAAAACACACCATCTTCATTGCGATAGTAAATAAGATCAGGAGAGGCATCAATAAATGAGCGTAGCAGTGCCGTACGCTCTGCAAGTTCAAGCTGAGTTCGCTCACGCTGGAACACCTCATTTTCGAGATCGTGCATTGCTTCTGCACGCGCTTCTTCCGCTTTTTCACGCTCTTCAATTTCTTGATTAAGCTTCTCGATATTGAGTTGCAGTTTATTGTTGAGCTCTTGATCTCGCTCTCGCATGTCACCAAGCTTAGAGACCAATTTCGCCAACCTTTGACGAGACTCTTCCAGCTGATCAACGACCACTGATAGGAAATAAACCGCCCAAGGCGTGATCACTAAACCGAAGAAAACCGAACGGACAATGTCGATATCATCAACATTACCTTTGAGTGCGAGGGTAATACCCACTTGCACAACAACTGCGAGGGCTACAAGCGCTAAGGCGAGTAAGATAGAAAAGCGGACAATCCCCAGTTTTACGAGTAGATCCACGTAATACTGAGCGAGATTTTTCATGGGTTTCATTTAACGCTCCATGCGATAAGACTAGCAATATTCTACCCTGTTTAAAGAGAGGAGGTAAGCTAGCTACATCACACGCAGCAAGAGAGCTACAGTTATATTGTTTAAAACAGATAAGTGGGATAAATAGAGGGGCAGCAAGAGATAAATGTGCTTATCGAATTGAGGAAGGATGCACCATAGAACGGTTTCGACCGTCAGATTTAGCTTGATACAACGCACTGTCAGCCAAGGCAACCGCCGAATCCATTTCATCATCAGGTGTCGGAATGTAAGAGATAATACCAATACTCACCGTGATGAATTCAGAGACATTCGATTTCTCATGCGCCAGTTCCAATTTAAGGATCCCGTCATGGATACGCTGTGCCACCAGCTGAGCACCCTCAGCCGTGGTATTAGGTAGAATAAAGCCGAACTCTTCACCACCGTAACGAGCCACACAATCCGATGAACGGTTCAGCACCTGCTTAAATGCCTGAGAGACTTGGATCAGAGCATCATCACCTTGTTGATGCCCGTAAAAATCGTTGTAACCTTTAAAGAAATCGATGTCACACAGCATAATCGTCAGTGGCAATTTCTCACGCACATGATAATGCCACAGCGTCGAAAGCTGCTCATCAAAGCGACGGCGGTTGGAAACCTGAGTCAAGCTGTCCATAAAGCTAAGACGCTCAAGCTCAAGGTTGGCTTCTTCAAGTTTCTGCTCCGCAAGGTAACGTTCTGTAATATCACGCGCCATGATCAATACACCATTAGTGCTTGATGCCAGATCTCTAAACGGTGATTTCACCACATCATACCAAGTGTATTCGCCATCACTAGAGACGACCTTATCGATATAGCGTAATGACTTACCTTGATGAAGCACTTGGTGGTCGGTGTCTGAAATACGCATATACATACTATTAGGCACCACATCTTGCAGGCGCTTACCGACCAAATCACTCACTTCCGAGATACCCAGCGCTGCCACAAATGGCTTATTACACGCTTGGTAAACCATATTTTCGTTGAAGATACCAATCGAGTCAGGGCTCGCTTCCAAGATGTTTTGGAGGATGGTGTCACGTTGGGCGAGCGCGACTTCGGTATCTTTTCGCTTTTCCATTTCGCCGCGCAACTTTTGCTGCATGTCGTGCCAATCGGTCACATCATGGCTAATTGAGAGCGTGCCTATGGTTGATCCATCTTGCGAGAGCAAGACACTTTGGTAGGTTTCAAGCAAGCAACCCTTACCGTCTTGATCCGTTGTCCACGAACGTTCACTGACTCGACCTTTTAAAGCCCCGCCAGAAACACTCAAAGTGCCCTCTTCTGAGCGACCATGCCAAAACTTTTTAAACGAGCGATTACTCGTCACCAACTCACCCTTTTGATCTTTTACATAAATCAGCTCAGATAAAGAATCCAAAGCGGTACGCGCGACATTAAGCTCACGAACTTCTTGGGACACCTCTTCATCTGTATTTTTATACGGTGATGCGTGAATCATCCACGCTTTCTTACTTCTAAAACGGATCCTGCGACCAACCAAATTGATCTTAAAGGACTCAAATTCAGACAGCGCCCACAGTGAGACCTGCTCAAATGATCGAGAGTTGATGTGATTGGTTAAGTAATGACGAAAGCTATTCTCGCTTTCAACGGTAGGGAATCGAAAGTTAACGCCAATTTGGCGAATACCAAGCAGCTGCATAGCTTGGCGATTGGCATATAAGATCTCTCCACTTCGAACATCAACAAAGTAGAGTGGCGATGGAGTAGCGAGTAGAAGTTTTTCAAGATGCGACTGATAACGTGAATAAAGATGCCAGCAGATGAGAGCAATCAGCAATACAACAACGATATAAATACCGTAGCCATACGCCCTGTCCCACAACCAAGTCATTACCAGTTCCATTTACTCTCAATCTATACCATAAAATCTGTGAGGGAAATGTTACCACTATTTTTTGGTTTTATCTGCTGTTACCGACAGTCACCATTTCCTATCAATTGACCGCGTTTAAAACGGGCAGCGTGTACTCGAATGCAGAGCCAGTTTTGATGCCTTGTGCGCCAGTTTTATCAAGCGAACGGCCAATCTCAGTCATCGCTAACCAACGGTTCTCACACCACAAAGGAGAGAGTAACGTCGGGCGTCGTGCCGCAGAAGATACTCGGTGATAAACCACGTTTGCTGGAGTACGTTGAATCACCTCAGTCGCGATATCAATGTACTCCTCAAGGTTTGGTGCTTCTAGCTTTCCGGCCTTCCACGCCTTAGCCATGGTACTGCCCTCTACTATATGGAGCCCGTGCAGCTTAATACCGTCGGTGCCAACGGCTAATACCTTATCTAAAGTTTCAAGGTTGTCCGCTTTGGTTTCTTTTGGCAGGCCAACAATAAGGTGGGTACATATCTTGATCCCCAAAGCACGAGCACGCCGAGTGATCGTTTCATACACCGCGAAATCGTGGCCACGGTTAATTCGCTTGAGGGTTTTATCATTGGCCGTTTGTAGTCCGAGCTCTAGCCAAATCTCGTAGCCTTGTTTCACGTAACCCGACAGCAGTTCCAATACAGAATCAGGCACGCAATCGGGTCTTGTACCAACGCAAAGGCCAACAATATTGGCACCCGGAGCTTTAAGGGCTTCTTCGTACATATTCTTGAGCACCTGCACTTCAGCATAAGTGCTAGTGTATGCCTGAAAGTAAGCAAGATACTTCTTAGCACGGGCAATCTCACCCGCACGGTCTTTTAATTGATCGGCAATACTTTGAATCTGAGTTTGTTCGTCGGAAAAAGACGCCACATTGCAAAAAGTGCAACCACCGCGACCGATTGTGCCGTCTCGATTTGGGCAGCTAAAACCACCATGAAGTGTCAGCTTGTGAACCTTTTCGCCATAACGACGTTGAAGGTCTTGGCCGATAGTATTAACCAACTCGTGTAATTGCATATTTTCAAAGTGCTCAAGTAAATAAAAATGAATCTCAGTCTTTTTCTGAAAAAAAATTACATCCCTGCAAAATTCGACCAATTAGTTTACGCAAGGCTTTTTGCGAGCAACCTATCAAATATCAATAAACATGCAAAAAATCGGCTCTATTTGCCTAATGTTGCACATTTGTTAGACATTAAATTCAAAATAAAACGAAAAAAATGGTCTACATGGACCAACTTTCATTGCAATTCGCCTAGACAAAATTGTAGGATACTTACACATATTGGCTATTTTTGAGTATTTACTTACACCTAAAACTTGCCAATAAGTCGGTGATACCCATATCCCACCTATATAAACCACTAGTTTGTGGCTAAAAATAAACGGATATCACTAAGGATTGTTTTTCTCGCAATACTTTTCCTGCGAGATACGGAAAGGATTCAAACCGCCAGCATAGGCAGGTTTAGACCCATAAATATAAAAGGACAAGGCTAACTTAATACAAATAAGTTGCGCCTAGATTTAACTGGAAGGATGTATCTATGGTAGATCAAGAGCAGAACTCACAGGGTCTGTATACTCCTGAATTGGAGCATGACGCTTGTGGTATCGGTTTTGTTGCGCATCTAAAGAATCGCAAATCTCATGATGTAGTAACTCAAGCACTCGATATGCTTGCACGTATGGAACACCGTGGCGGCCAAGGCTGCGATCCGTGTTCTGGTGATGGTGCAGGTATCCTGCTACAGAAGCCGCACGAATTCTTACTAGAAGAAGCCGTAAAGCTTGGAATTAAACTGCCATCTTTTGAAAAATATGGTGTTGGTGTTGTACTTTTCCCTAAAGATGAATACAAACGTGCACAGTGTCGTGACATTCTAGAACGCAATGCACAACGCCTTGAGTTAGAAGTTATCGGCTACCGTGAACTTCCAACTGACAATTCAATGATTGGTGCTGACCCATTAAGCACTGAACCTCAATTTGAACACGTATTTATTTCTGGCGGCCCTGGTATCACACCAGAAGAGCTTGAGCGTAAACTGTATGTTCTACGTAACTACACGGTTCGTGTATGCCTAGAAAGCGTTTCAAATATCGGTGATGACTTCTACATCAACTCTATGTCTTACAAGACATTGGTGTACAAAGGTCAGCTAACAACTGAACAAGTTCCTCAGTACTTCCTAGACCTGCAAAACCCAACTATGGTGACAGCTCTAGCACTGGTACACTCTCGCTTCTCTACCAATACATTCCCACGTTGGCGTCTAGCTCAGCCTTTCCGTTACATCGCGCACAATGGCGAGATCAATACGGTTCGCGGCAACCTGAACTGGATGAAAGCACGTGAAGCAATCCTAGAATCGGATCTGTTTACACAAGCTGAAATCGACATGCTGCTTCCTATCTGTCAAGAAGGTAGCTCAGACTCATCAAACTTCGATATGGCGCTGGAGCTACTTGTTCTTTCAGGTCGAACTCTGCCACATGCGTTGATGATGATGATCCCGGAAGCATGGCAAGAAAACAAAAACATGGATCCAACTCGTCGTGCGTTCTACCAGTACCACGCGAACGTAATGGAACCATGGGATGGCCCAGCGTCAGTATGTTTCACCGATGGTGTTCAAGTTGGTGCAACGCTTGACCGTAACGGTCTGCGCCCTTCTCGCTACACAGTAACTAAAGACGACTTCCTAGTGATGGCGTCTGAGTCTGGTGTTGTTGAGATCGCACCTGAAAACGTTGAATATCGTGGTCGTTTGCAACCTGGCCGTATCTTCGTTGCTGACCTTGAGCAAGGCCGCATCATTTCTGATGAAGAAGTGAAAGACGGTATCGCTAAATCGCAACCCTACGAGAAATGGGTTGAAGAGAACCTTCTGAGCCTGAAAAAGCTACCAGATGCGAGCAACGAGTTTAACCAACCTTCTCCAGAGAAACTGCTACACAAACAACAATCGTTTGGTGTGAGCTCTGAAGAAGTAAACGAAATCATTCTCCCTCTTGCAAAAACAGGCTACGAGCCACTTTCTGCAATGGGTGCTGACTGGCCGCTCGCGATTCTTTCTCATCAATCGCAGCACCTTTCAAACTACTTCAAACAGCTGTTTGCACAAGTAACTAACCCGCCGATCGACCCGATTCGTGAGCGTATGGTTATGTCTCTGAACACTTACCTAGGTAAAGATCAGAACCTACTTGCTGAAACACCTGAACACTGTCAAAAAGTAGAACTTGAGTCTCCTGTTCTTTCTAACTCTGAGCTAGAAAAACTGCGTGCAATCGATAATGAGCACCTTCAGTCGAAGACGCTGGATATCGTATTCCAAGCGAACGGAGACCAAGGTAAGTTAGAGCGCGCACTTAAACGTATCTGCCAATATGCGGAAGATGCGGTTATTGATGGTTACTCTATCATTCTACTGACTGACCGTGCGGTTAACTCAAACCATGCCGCTATCCCAGCAATGCTGGCGGTTGGCGCGGTTCACCACCACCTAATCCGTAAAGGGCTACGTGCTAAGTGTGACATCGTGGTTGAAACGGGCGACGCTCGTGAGACACACCACTTTGCAACCTTAATTGGTTACGGTGCAAACGCAGTTAACCCATACCTAGTTATCGAAACGATTGTTGAACTGCAACGTACTAAGAAGCTAGATCCAAACGTTCATCCACGTGAGTTATTCGATAACTACCGTAAGGGTGTTAACGGCGGTCTACTGAAGATCTTCTCGAAGATGGGTATCTCTACGCTGCAGTCTTACCACGGCGCTCAAATCTTTGAAGCACTTGGTGTTAGCAAATCAGTGGTTGAAAAATACTTCACAGGTACTGTTTCTCGTATCCAAGGTCTAACGATCGACGATATCGCACGAGAAGTACTGGTTCGTCACCGTGTTGGTTACCCTGCTCGTGAAATCCCAGCTCAAGTTCTTGATGTTGGTGGTGTTTACCAGTGGAAACAACGTGGTGAGAAGCACTTATTCAACCCAGAAACCATTTCTCTACTTCAAGAATCGACGCGTAACAAAGATTACGGTCAATTCAAGAAGTACGCGAACGCCGTTGATGCTCAAGGCGACAACGCAGCAACACTACGTAGCCAACTTGATTTCATCAAGAACCCAGCAGGCTCTATTCCTCTAGCGGAAGTAGAACCTATTGAGAAAATCCTTAAGCGTTTCGCAACAGGCGCAATGAGCTTCGGTTCAATCTCGCATGAGGCTCACTCAACACTCGCTGTTGCAATGAACCGCATTGGCGCGAAGTCGAACTCAGGTGAAGGTGGTGAAGACCCAGCACGTTTCGAGCGTAAAGAAAATGGCGACTGGGAACGTTCAGCAATCAAACAGGTGGCTTCTGGTCGCTTTGGTGTAACGTCTTACTACCTATCTAACGCTGATGAGCTGCAAATCAAGATGGCTCAAGGTGCGAAACCTGGCGAAGGTGGTCAACTACCTGGTGATAAGGTTGATGATTGGATCGGCGCAACGCGTCACTCGACTCCGGGCGTAGGTCTTATCTCTCCACCGCCACATCACGATATCTACTCAATCGAAGATTTGGCTCAGCTGATCTACGATCTGAAAAACGCGAACCGTAATGGCCGTGTCAACGTAAAGCTAGTATCAGAAGCTGGCGTAGGTACGATTGCATCAGGTGTAGCAAAAGCGAAAGCTGACGTAGTACTTATCGCAGGTTTTGATGGTGGTACGGGTGCATCTCCGATGTCTTCTATCCGTCACACCGGTCTGCCTTGGGAGCTGGGTCTAGCGGAAACGCACCAAACACTACTGAAAAACGGCCTACGTAACCGTATCGTTGTTCAGTCTGATGGTCAGATGAAAACACCACGTGACCTTGCAGTCGCAACCTTACTTGGCGCTGAAGAATGGGGCGTAGCTACAGCTGCTCTAGTTGTTGAAGGCTGTATCATGATGCGTAAGTGTCACAAGAATACATGTCCTGTTGGTATCGCAACACAGAACAAAACTCTTCGTGAGCGTTTCGACGGCCGCGTAGAAGACGTAGTCACTTTCTTCCAATACATGGCTGAAGGTCTACGTGAAGTAATGGCTGAACTTGGCTTCCGTTCTATCGATGAGATGGTTGGTCAATCACACAAACTTAAAGTTCGTGATGACATCGGTCACTGGAAGTACAAGAACCTAGATCTAACACCGGTACTGCACATTGAGCAGGCTCGTGCAGAAGATGGTATCTACAACCAGACAACACAGAATCATAATCTTGAAGATGTTCTAGACCGTAAGTTGATTCAGGCTGCAATCCCAGCGCTTGAGAAAGGTGAAGCGGTTACCGCTCAGTTCCCTATCATCAACACGGACCGTTCAGCAGGCACGATGCTGTCGAACGAAATCTCGAAGGTTTACAAAGACCAAGGTTTACCACAGCCAATGAACGTTAAGTTCCACGGTAGTGCTGGTCAATCTTTCGGTGCGTTCCTTGCGAAAGGCGTTAAGTTCGAAGTAGAAGGCGACGCGAACGATTACTGGGGTAAAGGTCTGTCTGGCGGTACGTTGGTACTGTACCCAGATGCAAGATCTACTATCGTTGCTGAAGATAACATCGTGGTGGGTAACGTATGTTTCTACGGTGCAACCTCTGGTGAGTCTTTCATTCGCGGTATGGCTGGCGAACGTTTCTGTGTTCGTAACTCTGGCGCGAAGGTTGTTGTTGAGGGTGTTGGTGACCACGGTTGTGAATACATGACAGGTGGCGCAGCAATTATCCTTGGTTCAACAGGTCGTAACTTTGCAGCAGGTATGAGTGGCGGTGTCGCTTATGTTTGGGATAAAGCAGGTGACTTCGAGACTAAGCTCAACGCAGAACTTGTAGACCTAGATCCAATTGAACAAGAAGATAAAGATCTTCTACTAGATATGCTAACTAAGCATGTTGAATTCACAGGAAGTGAAGTTGCTCAGTCTTTCCTAGACAACTTTGAAGCAAGTGTTGCATCGCTAGTTAAAGTAATGCCACGCGACTACAAAGCGGTTCTTCAAAAGCGTAAAGCTGAAGCACAACAGGCACAAACGGAAGAAGTGGAGGCAGTATAATGGGTAAGCCTACTGGATTTTTAGAACACGGTCGTGAGCTTCCAAAGAAGCTCGACCCGTCAGTTCGAATTGAAGACAACAAAGAGTTCGTACTTAACGAAGAGTTTGGTGAAAAGATCAATACTCAAGCATCTCGTTGTATGGACTGTGGCGTACCTTTCTGTCACAACGGCTGTCCGATTGGTAACATCATCCCAGAATTCAATGACGCTGTTTATCGCGACAGCTGGGAAGAGGCTTGGAACATTCTTAGCTCTACCAATAACTTCCCTGAGTTTACAGGTCGTGTTTGTCCTGCTCCTTGTGAAAGTGCCTGTGTTCTTGGCATCAACCAAGACCCAATCACTATCTGTAATATAGAGAAAACGATTGTAGAAACTGCGTACCGTGAAGGGTACGCAAAGCCTAAAACACCACGCTCTCGCACAGGGAAAACTGTCGCAGTTATCGGTTCAGGCCCAGCAGGCTTAGCCGCAGCTGAACAGCTAAACAGTGCAGGTCACTCGGTAACGGTATTTGAACGTGACGAGAAAGTGGGTGGTCTACTTCGCTTCGGTATCCCAGATTTCAAACTGGGTATGGACGTAATTGATCGTAAGATCAACCTAATGGCTGAAGCTGGCGTTGAGTTTAAAGTGAACCAACACATCGGTGTTGATGTTAATGCTCAACAGCTACGCCAAGAGTTTGATGTGGTATTGCTAACAGGTGGTTCTACGGTTCCACGTGACTTGCCAATCCCAGGTCGTGAGCTGAAAGGCGTTCACTTTGCCATGGAATTCCTTGGTCAAAACAACCGCCGTGCCAACGACTTAGACCTAAAAACAGAAGAGCTTCACGCTAAAGATAAGCACATTGTGGTTATCGGTGGTGGTGATACGGGCTCTGACTGTGTAGGCACATCAAACCGTCATAAAGCAGCAAGCATTACTCAGGTTGAGATCATGCCGATCCCACCAGAGAAACGCCCTGCAAATATGCCTTGGCCTCAATACCCAATGATCATGAAAACCACCACTTCTCACGAAGAAGGTTGTGAACGTCATTGGAACATCTTAACCAAAGAGTTCATTAGCGACGATCAAGGTCAAGTAACGGGTCTACGTATCGCTGACATCGTTTGGCAAGACGCAAAACCAGGCGAACGTCCAGGTTTTGATGAAGTAGCGAACTCTGAACGTGTTATTCCATGTGACATGGCATTCCTTGCAATGGGCTTCTTACACCCAGAGCCTACAGGCGTGCTTGCTCAACTAGACATTAAACTGGACGAGCGCGGTAACGTCGCTTCTGAAGGTTTTGCGACGAACCAGAAGGGCGTTTTCGCTGCTGGTGATATGCGTACTGGTCAGTCTCTGGTTGTACGTTGTATTAATGAAGGTCGTGAATGTGCAATTGCCATTGATGACTTCTTAATGGGTAACTCAAACTTAGAAGCGAAAGCTGATTCACTCATGCTTTCCGCATAATATTTCTCGGGCTAACGTCGATGACGTTAGCCTAGAGGAAAAGCAACACCCTTCCTAACTTTTATGTTTGGCTAGCACTCGATGCTAGCCTTTTTTCTATCTACCTTACGGCTCCTGGGACATTCCCTTCGTTGCACATGTTAAATCCCATTAACACCTACCTTTTATATCCCTTTGATATCATTCTACTATTTTAGATTATTACGTGGTTAATCGCGTTTACGCATGATAATTAACCATGAACTTGACCTTAAACACAATTAGCTATACGTTGTAAAGCTGGTGAAAATAAAACCAATCGGTTTTGTTAACACAACCAATAACGTTTTAACTAGTTAAAGACAAACTATAAGCTTATAAAAAATAACAAGTATATGAATAGTTAGTCATTTACTGTCTGGATGACAGAGAAGCAAAAGGGAGAATTGCAATGGCTCTATATGATCCTAGTCTTGAAAAAGACAACTGTGGATTTGGTTTAATAGCGCAAATGGAAGGCCAACCGAGTCATAAGTTGGTACGAACTGCTATTTCAGCCCTCGATCGCATGACACACCGTGGTGGTATTGCTGCGGATGGTAAAACAGGAGATGGCTGTGGCTTATTGCTACAGAAGCCAGACTCTTATCTCAGAATTATTGCAGAAGAGAATAACTTCAAGCTCGGCAAGCAATACGCTGTCGGCATGATTTTCTTCAGCCAAGACCCAATCAAAGCGCAATCCGCGCAAGACATCGTCAATAAAGAGCTCGCTCAAGAGACTTTAACCGTAGCTGGCTGGCGTGTCGTGCCAACCAACACCGATGTTTTAGGCCCAATAGCCAAAGATTCTGTTCCCAATATTCAACAAGTGTTTATCTCAGCTCCCGCGGGTTGGCGTGAACGCGATATAGAACGACGCCTTTACATCGCTCGTCGTCGAATTGAAAAACAGATCACCGAAGATAAAGATTTCTATATTTGTAGCCTTTCGACACAAGTCATGGTTTACAAAGGTCTGTGTATGCCGGCCGATCTTCCACGATTTTACCTCGATCTTGCTGACTTACGTATGGAATCGGCGATATGCCTGTTCCACCAGCGCTTCTCTACCAATACTCAGCCGCGTTGGCCACTGGCTCAGCCATTCCGCTATTTGGCGCACAATGGTGAGATCAATACCATCGAAGGTAACCGTCAGTGGGCTAAAGCTCGTGCCTATAAATTCTCTTCACCACTGCTGCCCGATTTACAAACGGCCGCACCCTTTGTGAATGAGACAGGCTCAGATTCATCAAGCCTAGATAACATGCTCGACCTGTTCCTTGCCGGTGGTATGGATGTATTCCGAGCGATGCGTATGCTCGTGCCGCCCGCTTGGCAAAACCACCCAGACATGGATCCCGATCTGCGTGCATTCTACGACTTCAACTCCAAGCATATGGAACCGTGGGATGGCCCTGCAGGTATCGTCCTTTCTGATGGTCGTTACGCTGCGTGTAACCTAGATAGAAACGGCTTACGCCCTGCGCGTTATGTGATTACCAAAGACAACCTGATCACGCTGGCCTCTGAAGTGGGCATCTGGAATTACGCGCCAGACGAAGTGGCAGAGAAAGGGCGTGTCGGCCCAGGTGAACTACTCGTCATAGATACACGCCGCGGTAAACTGTGGCAATCTAACGAGATCGACAATGACCTTAAAGGTCGCCACCCTTATAAAGAGTGGATGGAAAAGAACGTTCACAAACTCACACCGTTTTCCGATCTGCCCGATGAGCAAGTCGGTAAGCGCAGCTTTGACGATGACACGCTCAAGACCTACCAAAAACAGTTTGCGATGAGCAACGAAGAGTCGGACCAAGTATTGCGTGTGCTTGGTGATATGGGACAAGAGGCAGTAGGCTCGATGGGCGATGATACGCCGATGGCTGTGCTCTCTTCGAAAGAGCGTCTCGTCACTGACTATTTCCGTCAAATGTTTGCACAGGTCACCAACCCACCGATTGACCCACTGCGTGAAAAGCATGTTATGTCTTTAGCTACCAGTATCGGCCAAGAGATGAACGTGTTCTGCGAAACCGACGGTCACGCCTATCGTGTGACATTTAATTCGCCCGTTCTGGTCTACTCTGACATGCAGCAACTTCTGCAGTTAAATCAAAAACACTATGGCCACGCGATTCTTAGCATGCATTATGCTCCTGCTGATAAAGCTCTCGAACAAGCCATTAATGACTTGTGTGATCGTGCGGTGCAAGAGGTCCGTGATGGTGCTGTTTTGATTGTACTTTCAGACAAGCACTTAGAGAAAGGCAAGCTGCCGGTTCCAGCAGCGATGGCTGTCGGTGCGGTGCAAACCAGACTTGCTGACAACAACCTGCGTTGTGATGCTAACATCGTGGTTGAGACTGCAACCGCACGTGACCCGCACCAATTTGCAGTTCTGCTTGGCTTCGGTGCAACCGCAGTTTATCCATATCTCGCTTATGAAGCATTGGGCAAAATGTTGGACGACGGTTCATTAAATAAAGACTATCGCACTGCATTGCAAAATTACCAAAACGGCATCAACAAAGGTCTGTATAAGATCATGTCGAAAATGGGTATATCGACGATTGCTTCTTATCGCTGCTCGCAGTTATTTGAGGCGGTCGGTTTGCATACCGATGTCGTTGACTTGTGTTTCCGAGGTGTAACGACTCGTATCCAAGGCGCTAGCTTTAGCGACTTCCAACAAGATATCTATAACCTATCTCGTAAAGCATGGACTAAACGTAAACCACTGGAACATGGTGGCTTGCTCAAATACGTACATGGCGGTGAATACCACACCTACAACCCAGACGTAGTCAGTACCTTACAAACAGCCGTAAAGACAGGCGAAACATCAGATTATCAATCTTTTGCGAAGCAAGTTAATGCTCGTCCTGCTGCTATGCTGCGCGACTTAATGATCCTCAAAAAAGCCGATCAACCTCTGCCACTAAAACAAGTCGAGCCGAGTAGCGATCTCTTTAAGCGCTTCGACTCTGCAGCGATGTCGATTGGTGCCTTAAGCCCTGAAGCTCATGAAGCACTGGCCATGGCGATGAACCGATTAGGAGGCTACTCTAACTCTGGTGAAGGTGGTGAAGATCCACGACGCTTTGGTACTGATCGTAATTCTCGTATCAAGCAGATAGCTTCCGGTCGCTTTGGTGTGACGCCACATTACCTAACCAATGCAGATGTTCTGCAAATCAAAGTCGCACAAGGTGCGAAGCCGGGCGAAGGTGGCCAACTGCCAGGACATAAAGTCACCGCAGAAATCGCCAAACTGAGATACTCAGTTCAAGGGGTAACACTGATCTCCCCTCCTCCGCACCACGATATTTATTCTATCGAAGATCTAGCGCAGCTTATTTTCGACCTTAAGCAAGTGAACCCTAAAGCCTTGGTTTCAGTGAAGTTAGTATCGGAACCGGGTGTGGGCACCATTGCTACTGGTGTAGCAAAAGCCTATGCGGATCTGATCACCATTTCAGGTTACGACGGCGGTACCGCGGCAAGCCCACTGACTTCGGTGAAATACGCTGGCTGTCCTTGGGAGCTAGGGCTCGCGGAAACCCAGCAAGCATTGGTTGCTAACGGGCTTCGTCATAAGATCCGTCTACAAGTCGATGGTGGTCTGAAAACTGGCCTTGATGTGATTAAAGGCGCGATTCTCGGTGCTGAAAGCTTTGGTTTCGGGACTGCGCCAATGGTCGCGATGGGTTGTAAGTTCTTACGAATTTGTCACCTAAACAACTGTGCAACGGGTGTTGCGACTCAAGATGAAACGCTACGCCGTGAATACTTCAAAGGCCTGCCAGACATGGTGGTGAACTACTTTACTGGCCTAGCCGATGAAGTTCGCCAGTACCTTGCAGAACTTGGCGTAGAGAAACTTACTGATCTGATTGGTCGTACTGATTTGCTTGAAGCCGTTCAAGGCCTCACGGCGAAACAGAGCAAGCTCGATCTCTCTTCGATATTGGAAGCTCCGGTATCTGCTGAAGGTCATCCACTGTTTTGGACAGAGCCAAACGCACCCTTTGATAAGGCTCAACTCAACCAACAGATCCTTGATGATGCAATCGATGCGATTGAGAAACGTCAATCCACCAGCCTTTACTACAACGTGATCAATACCGATCGCTCGATTGGTGCTCGAATCTCTGGCGAAATTGCCAAACGTTACGGTAACCAAGGCATGGCAGGCTCACCCATTAAGTTGTATCTCGATGGTACAGCAGGCCAATCCTTTGCGGTTTGGAACGCTGGCGGCGTTGAGCTGTATCTGACGGGTGATGCCAATGACTATGTCGGCAAAGGCATGGCGGGCGGTAAGGTGGTTATCAAACCTCACCAAGGCACTGCATTTGTTTGTAATGAAGCGACTATCATCGGCAATACCTGCTTGTATGGTGCGACCGGAGGCAAGCTATTTGCAGCAGGTACTGCAGGCGAACGATTTGGCGTGCGTAACTCAGGCACCGTTGCCGTGATTGAAGGTGCAGGTGACAATGCCTGTGAATACATGACCGGTGGTATTGTTGCCATTCTTGGCGCAACCGGAGTGAACTTCGGCGCCGGTATGACAGGTGGGTTTGCTTATGTGATGGACAAGAATGACGACTTCCAAGGCCGAGTGAACAACGAATCGGTCGAAGCACTTTCTCTGTCTGATCTATTTATCCACCAAGAACATCTACGCGGCCTGATTGCGGAGCACTTAGAAGAGACTGGCTCAGTACACGCTGAAGCTATTCTGGCGAACTTTGATGAATGGATTCCAAAGTTCTACCTAGTGAAGCCGAAGACGGCGGATCTCAACACCTTGCTCGGTCACCAAAGCCGCAGCTCTGCTGAACTTCGTGTTCAAGCGCAATAATTGGAAGGAGCCAATCATGAGCCAGAATGTATACCAATTTATTGATGTGAATCGCGTAGACCCAGCGAAGAAACCAATCAAGATACGTAAGATTGAGTTTGTAGAGATCTACGAACCTTTCACGAAGCAACAAGCTAAGGCACAGGCCGACCGCTGTTTAGACTGTGGTAACCCCTACTGTGAATGGAAGTGCCCAGTCCATAACTACATCCCTCAATGGCTCAAACTTGCCAATGAGGGACGCATTATCGAAGCGGCTGAACTGTCCCACCAAACCAACAGCTTGCCTGAGGTTTGCGGCCGAGTTTGTCCTCAAGATCGTCTATGTGAAGGCTCCTGTACCCTCAACGACGATTTCGGCGCAGTAACCATCGGCAACATTGAAAAATACATCAATGACAAAGCGTTTGAGATGGGCTGGAAACCAGACATGTCTCACGTTGAATGGACCGACAAAAAGGTCGCGATCATTGGCGCTGGCCCCGCAGGTCTTGCTGCAGCTGATATCTTAGTTCGAAACGGTGTGAAGGCCGTGGTATTTGACCGCTACCCGGAGATCGGTGGCCTACTAACGTTTGGTATCCCATCGTTCAAACTCGAGAAAGGCATCATGGAAAACCGTCGCCGTATCTTTAGTGGTATGGGCGTCGAGTTTAAGATGAATACCGAAATCGGTAAAGACGTTCAACTACAACAACTTGTCGATGACTATGATGCTGTTTTCTTAGGGGTCGGTACTTATAAAAACATGCGTGCTGGGTTAGATAATGAAGAAGCACCGGGCGTTTATGATGCCCTACCATTCCTTGTTTCCAATACCTACAGAGTCATGGAACTGGATAACCCAACGCCATTCATCGACATGAAGGGCAAAAAAGTGGTCGTGCTTGGTGGTGGTGATACCGCGATGGACTGTGTCCGAACTTCGATACGTCAGCATGCCGCGAATGTTGTGTGTGCTTATCGCCGAGATGAAGCGAACATGCCGGGCTCTCGCCGTGAGGTAAAAAATGCACGTGAAGAGGGTGTGAAGTTCAAGTTCAACCTACAACCTATTGGCTTAGAGCTTAACAACGCTGGTCATGTGGTTGGTGTCAAAGTCGTGAAAACTGCTTTGGGTGAGCCAGATGAAGCTGGTCGTCGTCGTCCAGAACCTGTCGAAGGCAGTGAACATATTCTTGAAGCCGATGCTGTGATCATGGCATTTGGTTTCCAACCTCATGCGATGGAATGGTTAGAACCTTTCGGTGTGGAACTCGATCAATGGGGGCGAATCAAAGCCTCCGGCAAACAAGAGTTTCAATACCAAACCACCAACAGCAAGATCTTTGCAGGTGGTGATGCGGTTCGAGGATCTGACTTGGTGGTGACCGCTATCGATGAAGGCCGCAAAGCAGCAGAAGGGATATTAGATTACCTAGAAGTGTGATTAGGTTTCCTTTATTACTCAGTTCGTTACTATAAAAAAGGATCCAATGATGGATCCTTTTTTGAATTAGATTCGTTTATCAAAAGCACAACGAAAATACGTAAAACAATTACAAATAAGCCAATACCGATAACTACAATTAGAATTAAAAACAAGCCATAGGAAACACTATGAAAAAAGCCGCTCTCCTCTCGCTATCACTTTTAACATTAACCGCATGCAGCCAAGGAATCACGGACATGAAAGATAGAACTTCATCACCTTGTGGAGACAAACCAAACTGCGTATCAACTCAAGATGATCGTGAGCAGCACGCATTGGCCGCGTTTGAGTTATCAGATTCAGCAAACCTAGATGCGATTGAGCAGGTTGCACTAACCTTACCGGGATCGAAAACCGCGAGTAAAACAGAAGATTATCTGCGTGTTGAATGTACCTCTCGCATCATGCGCTTTGTCGATGACTTAGAGCTTAAGATCACGGATGGCAAACTGATCGTGCGTTCAGAGTCTCGTACTGGCCATTCTGATTTTGGCGTAAACCGAAAACGAGCTGAACAACTTCGTGCTAGCTTGAAAAGCGAAGGCCTAATCAAGTAGATAAAAGAATACGCAGATAAATCGCTGCTATTCGGATGAGAAGTACCTCTGGGCAATCGCTCGACACTTCTTATCCATGCTACAATTTCGCTCTACTGTTTAAATATTATTTATTAAGAGACTACACATGAAAATCGGCATCATTGGCGCAATGGAGCAAGAAGTTGCGATCCTAAAAGCAGCAATTTCAGACATTACTGAAGTTAATAAAGGCGGTTGTACCTTTTTCTCTGGTCAGCTAAATGGTGTTGACGTTGTTTTGCTTCAATCTGGCATTGGTAAAGTAGCAGCGGCTGTTGGTACTTCAATCCTACTAAGCGAATACCAACCAGATGTCGTTCTGAACACTGGCTCTGCTGGCGGTTTTGATTCAACACTGAATCTTGGCGATGTGGTTATCTCAACTGAAGTTCGTCACCACGATGCAGACGTTACAGCTTTCGGTTACGAAATCGGCCAAATGGCAGGTCAACCTGCAGCGTTCAAAGCTGACGACAAACTGATGGCTGTTGCTGAACAAGCTCTAGCTCAAATGGAAGATAAGCATGCCGTTCGCGGTCTTATCTGTACTGGCGACGCATTTGTTTGCACAGCAGAACGCCAAGCGTTCATCCGCAAGCACTTCCCATCTGTCGTTGCTGTAGAGATGGAAGCATCCGCTATCGCTCAAGCTTGTCACCAATTCCAAGTACCATTCGTGGTTGTTCGTGCAATCTCTGACGTTGCAGACAAAGAGTCACCAATGAGCTTCGAAGAGTTCCTGCCACTAGCAGCGCAAAGCTCTTCTGAAATGGTTATCAAGATGGTTGCCCTACTAAAGTAAGCGACTAGACATGCAAACACTGTTTGATCAGGTATTTGCAAATGGCGTGCTCCTTGTGATGTGGGGAGCACTGCTTTTTCATTTAATTTTACCTATCCCCCATGCCGCACACCCCACGACCTTATTGCATAAGTTTGCTGAGCTTTTAGCAAGCAAGGTTAATAACAACCACAACTATTCCCAAAGTTTAATCTCAGGCACATTAGCCTGGGGGTTAATGGTACTGCCGACTCTGGTTATTCTTCTGGCACTGCAACCATTGGTTTGGCAATCTCAACTATTTGAATTAGCACTGTTATTACTCGCAATTGATTGGCGCAATAATGAAAAGCTGGCAAATCAGTTAATCAAAGCATTAGGCCGAGAAGATAAAGCTGCTGCTCGTCAGTTACTGGCTCCGATTATCAATCGTCAAACTGAATCACTTTCGTCACTTGGCCTAGGCAAAGCCGCCACAGAAACCATCATCATGGGCTACGCTCGTAACGTAGTTTGTGTGTTGTTCTGGTACGCCATTGGTGGTGGAATCGCCGCGTTAATGTATCGCCTTGTGGTCGAATTAGCTCGAGCTTGGTCGCCAAGTCGCAAGCAATTTTCTCCGTTCGGCTCAACGGCGATCAAGATAGTCGCGATTCTCGAATTTATACCGATGCGTTTTTTTGCTTTGATGATCGTATGTGGTGATAAAGCCACACACACGTTTAAGATGATGTTAGTTCAGAGTCGCTCTTGGCCACTGCCCGGCCCTGCCTGGTTGATCACGGCCGTTGGCAACAAGCTGGAGTTATCATTAGGTGGTCCTGCGATTTACGACAACACTAAAGCCATTCGCGCGAAATTAGGCGGAAGAATCGCACCGTCAGCTCTGCATCTGTCTCAGGTTCAGAAACTACTCTTTGGTCGCATCGCTATCTGGATATTTTTACAAAGCCTAGCCTTACTATTTATTCACCAAGGGATTTAGAGTGAAACCTTCAGCACTTGTTACAAGCCTTACTATTTTGTCTTCCAGCTTATGGCTGCCTTTATCATTTGCAGAAGAAGCACCACGGACTCAAGAAAAAGTACAGCCAGCTCAACGCGTGGTCAGCCTTGCTCCTCATGCCACTGAGCTCGCGTACAGCGCAGGTTTAGGCAACAGCCTTGTTGCCGTAAGTGAACGAAGTGATTACCCACCACAAGCCGATAAGCTTGAAAAAGTGGCAAACTATCAAGGTATCAAGGTTGAGAAGATCATCGCTCTTCAGCCTGATTTGATTCTTGCGTGGCCAGCCGGAAACCCGCCCAGAGAGCTCGCGAAACTAGAGCAATTTGGTTTTAATATTTACTACTCCAAGACCAAAAGCCTAGACAGTATCGCAACCAATATTGAACAACTGAGCCAATACGCTAGCGATCCAAGTATTGGCGAAAATAATGCTCAGCAATACAGAGAGCAGCTCAACGCGTTGAGACTAAAATACAAAGATGCCGAGCCAGTAAACTACTTCTACCAACTCAGTGAGAAGCCAATCATCACTGTTGCTCAAGGGCACTGGCCAAGTGAGGTGTTTGAGTTTTGTGGTGGCCACAATATTTTTGAAGACAGCGCCTCCCCATATCCGCAAGTTGGTATTGAACAAGTTGTATTAAGGAAACCGCAAGTGATCTTCACGTCTCAGCACGCGATTGAGAATGGAACCATGTGGCAAACTTGGCAAAATGAGATCCCAGCAGTTGCTCAAAATCAGATTTGGTCACTCAATTCTGACTGGATTAATCGCCCAACAACGAGAACTTTGCAAGCGATCCAACAAGTGTGCGATTTCTTCGATAGAGCTAGGCAAAATCACTAACTATTTGCTGCGTTTTTTCGTACAATTCGCCACCGACCTGTCCCTACAATTTTAACCATAAGAGCACCAGTATCATGGACTCCATGCTGCTTTATATTATCGATTTATTTGGCACTGCCATCTTTGCCGTCTCAGGCGTTTTTGTTGCTGGCCGTCTTAAGATGGACCCCTTTGGCGTAGCCGTTTTAGGCAGTGTAACCGCAATTGGTGGCGGTACAATTCGAGACATGGCTCTGGGTGCAACTCCCGTGTTTTGGATCACCGACACCACCTATCTTTGGGTCATCATCACCACCTGCTTGCTGACCATGATTATAGTAAGACGCCCCAAACGCCTGGCTTGGTGGATCCTGCCAGTATGTGATGCGATAGGCTTAGCGGTATTTGTTGGCATTGGTGTAGAAAAAGCACTGATTTATCAAGATTCTGCATTAGTTGCTATCATCATGGGTGTCATCACCGGCTGCGGTGGCGGTATTATCCGTGACGTACTTGCCCGTGAAGTGCCAATGATTCTAAGAAGTGAAGTCTACGCGACCGCTTGTATCATTGGTGGCGCTTTCCACACCATGGCGATCAGTATGGGGCACGACTCAGAAACTGCATTTCTGGCCGGCGTGTTCTCAACACTATTGATTAGACTTGGCGCTATTCGCTGGCATTTATCATTGCCGACCTTCGCCATCAAATAAGCTATCATTACAAAGAGAAAGGCTCCGTAAAGGAGCCTTTTTTGATCCGGTTTCAAATCACTATACCCTCTATTTCCACTCATCAAAGATCCCCTCCTTTCCTAAAACTCAATTTAGTTAGTCCATTAGCCCACCAATTTAGTAATGTTTTTTATTTACTTATCTAGTCCACAGGCTATATTAATAAACAAATAGCTTTATAAAAGATTTTATTTACTAACATTGGCAAACGGGAGTTCAAGATGGGTATTGGTAAAGTGGGCATTGTTTTCTTCTCTAAGAATGGAGCAACTAAGCAAGTTGCAGAGACAATCGCTGAAGGTATTAACACTCAACAACCTAACTCAGTACTCCTTGTCGAAGTGCTATCTTCTGAAGTGGTCGAAGGAAGGTATGACAATGACGATAAGCTCAAGTCATTAGATAACTGTGACGCCATTATCTTTGGATCCCCGACTTACATGGGTTCACCAGCCGCGCAGTTTAAGAGTTTTATGGATGCAAGCAGTGATAGCTACTGTAAGAAAGCGTGGCGAAATAAACTCGCAGCAGGCTTTACCACTGGCGGCAGCCTTAACGGTGAGCAACAACAAACCTTGTTGAGCTTTTTCACTCTGGCTTGTCAGCATGGCATGATTTGGGCAGGGCTTGATATCTCAAAGCACATTGATAACTTAGGTTTGAATCGCACAGGATCAAGCATTGGTTTGGTCGCCAGTGAAGATGAGATGGCAGATAGCACCAGTAATCACATCAACAGCAACGATCTTCAGACTGCTTTCTATTTCGGCCAACGCATCGCGAGCCTAGTTAAGAGAACCTAAGTAACTGACTAATTAACTGACGGGCTAGCTTCAAAACTCCTAGCTTGTTTGATATCTATGAGCTCAAGACTAGAGAATGAATGTCGTTTCAGGTAACTTGATTCAATCATTCCCAACTTTCATGAATATACCCCAATGCTACTCGAAGGAATCGAAACTCTACTGGTATTGAGTAAAGCAAAGACCATGAGCCGCACAGGCAGTTTGCTTTATATCAGCCAATCAGCGGTCAGTAAACGGATTGCGAATTTAGAAAAGAAGCTAGGTAAAAAGCTCATTGAGCCGAGTGGCCGACAGATAAAACTCACGCCAGATGCGCTTGCATTAATCGAGAGTATTGGCCCTACATTCAATGAACTTCGCGGGCTTATTTATGAACAGCAAGAGTTGGAAGATACCACTCTCATCACCCTAGACAGCTCTAAGTCTCTGATAGCCGGTTATTTAGGTGAGATGATGGGCCAATTTATCCAGCAAGATAAGTACATCACCATAACCACCAACCACACGCCAAGAATCATAGAGCGAGTGCAATCTGGCAAGGCGACCTTGGGGTTGTGTGCTGGCTTGTTGCCACCGCATCATGGGTTGATGACCTTTCATCTATTTGATGAGCCGTTTTACATAGTGAGTAAGTCGCCGTTAACGGAGCTTCCTCCATTGGTGATTACCAACGATATGACCAACCCTGCCAACTCTTATCAGCTCTCAGTGTTAGAAAAGTTTGGAATTAAACCCTTGATGGAGATGGATGCCTACACCGCAGCAGCGCAACTTGCATTGGGTGGGACTGGACCAGCCTTAATCCCACTCTCAATCGTAAAAACACTCAATATTAAGTCTCAATACCTGTTTAGCTTCCACGAATTAACAGGTTTAATTCGACCAATTCATATCTGTGTCAGACCGAATAGCTACCAGTCTCCGCGAGTTAAAACACTGATAGAATCCATTGTTGATGCTGTTCCCAAAGCAGTTTAGACGCCATTAGCATCGACATCACGATCACAAGAGGGCGAATCCATTTCTGCCCTTTTGTCACTACTACTTTAGCGCCAAGCTGAGCGCCCATAAAGCCACCAACCGCCATCACTAATCCTAACTCCCAAATTGGCAAACCAGCCAAAATAAAGAAAATTAAGGCCGCGATATTCGAGGTAAAGTTAAGTACCTTAGTGCGCGCCGTTGCATCGACTAACGAGAAGTGACCAATCGCAACAAAGCAGACGGTGAAGATAGAACCTGTTCCTGGGCCAAAAAAGCCATCATAGAAACCCACACCGCCACCAACACACAGAGCAAACATCGCCTCAGAGATCTTCTGTTTTCCTTCAGATGCTCTAGTTGGGGGGGCTAACAGGAAATAGAGAGAGATAGCGATGAGCAGCAACGGGATAACACTGGTCAGTAAGCTCGCATCAATGTGTTGGACTAGCTCGGCACCAATTGCAGAACCAATAAAGGTACAAAAGATAGCGAGGCGCATCTCCTTAATACTAACGATACCATTGCGCACGAAATACCAACTCGCAGAGAAGCTGCCGAAGGAGCTTTGGAGTTTATTGGTTGCCAGTGCCTGCGTTGGTGGAACTCCAGCCGCTAGCAATGCCGGTAGAGTCAATAACCCACCGCCGCCAGCCATTGCATCAATAAAGCCTGCTGCCGTTGCAACAACAAACAAGATAGCCAATATTTCTAGAGTGATTTCCATATACCCAACGCCTTAAATTCTCGTGTAGCGACAACTTACCACCGTGAGCAAACAATCAACAACGAAACACAAGATTGTAACCTATTCCAAATTTTCATCATTTAGCCATTACCAGATTTTCACCAGATGACAGGCATAAAAAAGCCCACTCCGAAGAGTGGGCTTTGAGCATTTATATCCGCTTAACAGCGATACATGTTAGTCAATTAAGCTAGAGAAGCTTTAACCTGTGCGTGCAGTTCTTGAACTGAAGTTACTGACGTTTTCGCGTCTGCAGTGTGCGCCATACAAGTCGCAAATGCAGCATTTAGCGTCGTCGTGTAGTTCACTTTCTCAGCCAGTGCGCCACGACGAAGAACTTTAGAATCTTCAATCGCTTGACGGCCAGCCGCAGTGTTCACGATGTACGTGTACTCATTGTTCTTGATACGGTCAAGAATATGAGGACGACCTTCGTGTACCTTGTTTACTAGACGTGGGTTGATACCCGCTTCGCCAAGGATAACTGCAGTACCGTGTGTTGCGTCTAGCTGGTAGCCAAGCTTAGATAGCTTAGATGCTAGGTCAACAACACGCTCTTTGTCGCCTTCGCGAACAGAAAGAAGTGCACGGCCGCCTTCTGGGTAGATGTTGCCACAACCCAATTCAGCTTTAGAGTATGCTTCAGCAAACGTTGCACCAACACCCATAACTTCACCAGTAGAGCGCATTTCTGGGCCTAATAGTGGGTCAACACCAGGGAATTTGTTGAACGGAAGAACAACTTCTTTCACTGAGTAGTATGGTGGGATGATTTCTTTCGTAAAGCCTTGAGACTCTAGCGATTGACCCGCCATAACACGAGCTGCAATCTTAGCGACTGCTGCGCCTGTTGCTTTCGATACGAACGGTACTGTACGTGCTGCACGAGGGTTAACCTCGATTAGGTACACTTCGTTGTTCTTAACAGCAAACTGCGTATTCATTAGACCACGAACACCCAACTCGAACGCTAGCTTTTCAACTTGCTCACGCATTACGTCTTGGATTTCTTGGCTTAGCGTGTAAGCAGGAAGAGAACATGCTGAGTCACCTGAGTGAACACCCGCTTGTTCGATATGCTCCATGATACCCGCAATAACAACGCGCTCACCGTCACAAATCGCATCAACGTCGACTTCAATTGCATCATCTAGGAAGCTATCAAGCAGTACTGGAGATTCGTTTGAAACACTTACTGCTTCGTTGAAGTAGCGACGTAAGTCTTGCTCGTCATATACGATTTCCATCGCACGACCACCAAGAACATAAGAAGGACGAACAACCAATGGGAAGCCGATTTCGCGAGATTTCTCTACCGCTTGCTCCATTGTTGTTACTGTCGCGTTTTCTGGTTGTAGAAGACCAAGACGGTCAACAGCAACTTGGAAACGCTCACGGTCTTCTGCACGGTCGATTGCGTCTGGGCTAGTACCAATGATTGGTACGCCAGCAGCTTCAAGCTCACGAGCCAGTTTCAGTGGTGTTTGACCACCGTACTGAACGATAACGCCTTTTGGCTTCTCAACACGAACGATTGCTAGTACGTCTTCCAGAGTTACTGGTTCGAAGTACAGACGGTCAGACGTATCGTAGTCTGTCGAAACGGTCTCAGGGTTACAGTTAACCATGATTGTTTCGTAGCCATCTTCACGTAGTGCTAAAGATGCGTGTACACAACAGTAATCGAATTCAATACCTTGGCCGATACGGTTTGGACCGCCGCCTAAGATCATGATTTTCTCTTTGTCTGTTGGGTTCGATTCACATTCGTCATCGTAAGATGAGTACATGTAAGCCGTATCAGAAGAGAACTCAGCCGCACACGTATCTACGCGCTTGTAGACTGGGTGAATATCGTATTGGTCACGTAGGCGACGAATTTCACTTTCTGCCACACCTAGAATCTTAGACAGGCGAGCATCAGCAAAACCTTTACGCTTAAGCTTCATTAGCTCGTCTTTATTCAGCCCAGCAAAGCCTTTCGCTTTAAGTTCTTGCTCTAGTTTTACGATGTCTTCGATTTGAACTAGGAACCAACGGTCAATTTGCGTTAGGTTGAATACACCATCAACTGACATACCAGCACGGAAAGCGTCTGCGATGTACCAAATACGGTCAGAACCAGCTTCTTTAAGTTCATGGCGAATCGTCGTTAGAGCGTCAGGTGCATCTAGGTCGACCATTTCGTCGAAACCAGTTGCGCCAACTTCTAGACCGCGAAGTGCTTTCTGTAGAGATTCTTGTTGGTTACGGCCGATAGCCATAACTTCACCAACCGACTTCATTTGAGTCGTTAGACGGTCGTTAGCACCTGCAAACTTCTCGAAGTTAAAACGAGGAATCTTAGTTACTACGTAGTCGATTGTTGGTTCGAATGATGCTGGCGTTGCACCGCCAGTGATGTCATTCATTAGCTCGTCTAGCGTAAAGCCAACAGCCAGTTTCGCTGCAATCTTAGCGATTGGGAAACCTGTTGCTTTAGAAGCAAGTGCAGAAGAACGAGATACACGTGGATTCATCTCGATGATAACCATACGGCCATCTTTCGGGTTGATACCAAACTGTACGTTTGAACCACCTGTTTCAACACCAATCTCACGCAGTACTGCTAGAGATGCGTTACGCATTAGTTGGTATTCTTTGTCTGTTAGCGTTTGAGCCGGAGCTACTGTGATCGAGTCACCAGTGTGAATACCCATTGGGTCAAAGTTTTCAATCGCACATACGATGATGCAGTTGTCGTTCTTGTCGCGAACCACTTCCATCTCGTACTCTTTCCAACCGATAAGTGATTCATCGATAAGAAGTTCGTTGGTTGGAGATAGGTCCAAACCACGACGACAGATTTCTTCAAATTCTTCTTTGTTATAAGCGATACCACCGCCTGTACCACCCATCGTAAACGACGGACGAATGATACAAGGGAAACCAACCATTTCTTGAACTTTGTAAGCTTCTTCCATCGTTTTCGCTGTATCAGCTGTTGGACACTCAAGACCAATCGATTTCATTGCTTTATCAAAACGAGAGCGGTCTTCAGCTTTATCGATAGCGTCAGCAGTTGCGCCAATCATCTCTACGCCGAACTCTTCAAGTACGCCGTATTTTTCTAAATCTAACGCACAGTTAAGTGCAGTTTGGCCGCCCATTGTCGGTAGAACTGCATCTGGCTTCTCTTTAGCGATGATGTTACGAACCACTTCCCATTGGATAGGTTCGATGTAAGTCGCATCAGCCATGTCTGGGTCAGTCATGATTGTCGCTGGGTTCGAGTTTACAAGAATAACTCGGTAGCCTTCTTCGCGAAGTGCTTTACAAGCTTGAGCACCAGAGTAATCAAACTCACATGCTTGACCGATAACAATCGGACCAGCACCTAGAATTAGAACACTTTTAATGTCAGTACGTTTTGGCATTATCTACTACTCCGGATTACGCTTTGTCTTGTTTGTTTGCAACAGACTGGTTAATTAATTCAATGAAGTGGTCGAATAGCGGTGCCGCATCTTCTGGACCTGGACTTGCTTCTGGGTGACCTTGGAAGCTAAATGCTGGTTTGTCTGTACGGTGGATACCTTGTAGAGAACCATCAAATAGAGACTTATGAGTCGCTCGTAATGTCTCTGGAAGCGTGTCTTCGTCAGCAGCAAAGCCGTGGTTTTGTGAAGTAATCATCACAACATCACGATCTAAATCTTTAACCGGGTGGTTTGCACCGTGGTGACCAAACTTCATCTTCACTGTCTTAGCGCCTGACGCAAGAGCAAGAATCTGGTGACCTAGACAGATACCAAAGATTGGTAAACCTTTTTCTAGGAACACTTTTGTTGCTTCAATTGCGTAAGTACATGGTTCTGGGTCACCAGGGCCATTTGAAAGGAAAACACCATCTGGGTTTAGAGCGAGTACTTCTTCTGCTGAAGTTTCAGCAGGAACAACCGTTAGGCGGCAGCCGCGGTCAACAAGCATTCGTAGGATGTTTCGTTTTGCACCGAAGTCATAAGCAACAACGTGGTATGGCAATTCAGAGTCTGCTTTCGCTTCAGGAAGTCCACCCGTAAGCGTCCACGAACCTTGTTTCCATTGATACGCTTCTTTTGTTGTAACTTCTTTCGCAAGGTCCATACCTTTCAGGCCAGGGAATTCTTTTGCTTTAGCTAGAGCCAAAGCTTCGTCTAAATTGTTACCCGCTACGATACAACCGTTCTGTGCGCCTTTTTCACGAAGAATACGCGTCAGCTTACGAGTATCGATATCCGCGATACCAACAACGTTTTGCGACTTAAGGTAATCAGAAAGGGATTGTTCATTACGGAAGTTAGAAGCGATTAGAGGGAGATCGCGAATCACAAGGCCTTGAGCGTGGATTGAAGAAGATTCTTCGTCTTCGGAATTGGTTCCGGTATTGCCAATGTGAGGGTAAGTAAGGGTAACGATTTGTTGAGAATAGGAAGGATCAGTGAGGATTTCTTGGTACCCCGTCATCGAGGTATTAAAAACGACTTCACCAACTGCAGAACCTACAGCGCCAATGGCTTCACCGTGAAATACTGTCCCATCTTCTAGGACGAGTAGTGCTGACTTCTTCAAGACAACCTCCAGAAATAAAAATGCATTAAAATTGATTTAATTTGCAAATCTACCTTCCTGTAACACCAAAAACTGCGTGTTTATGGAAATTAGACAAATTGGCGATATTCTAGTGATCTGCGTGATACGTGTCAACATTTAACGAGAAAGAAATTAAACATTTGTAAGAACTAATTCAATTTCCCCCATCAAAGCTTCAAAAGTTCAACTTTTACACTCTATTAATAGGAATATTACGATTTTCTAATTTTAACCCGTCATTTTAGCTAACCATAGAGTGCCAAAAATATCAGCAACAAAACGCAATCGATAAATACCAAGAGAAAACATAGTAATTTAAAGACCTAAAACAAAAAACACACTAAAGACTGCATAAATAGCACAAAAATAGAGAAAAAATGGCGATAAAAAGAAAGTAGAAGGAAGATCGTAGAAGAGAGATTATTAAGGAAAAGCCACCAAATAAAGAAAGCGCCGGCAATTGCCAGCGCATAAATATCTATTTACAGGTCATTCAAACCAAGGACATCCGTCATGGTATAAAAGCCTGCTGGCTTGTCATTTAGCCAAACAGCCGCCTTGATCGCACCATTGGCAAAGGTCATTCTATCCGTTGCCTTATGGGTAATTTCAACGCGCTCGCCAATATCAGCAAACATAGCGGTATGCTCACCAATGATGTCACCGGCACGAATGGTCGCAAAACCGATCTCATCTTTTGTACGCTCGCCCGTAATGCCTTCGCGTGACCATACAGCGACATCATTTAGCTCGTTGCCCATCGCTCCGGCTATCGCTTCGCCCATGCCAATCGCAGTACCAGAAGGTGCATCGACTTTATGACGGTGGTGAGCCTCTACGATTTCAACATCACAGTAATCGCCCATCACTTTAGCGGCCTTTTCTAGCAGCTTAAATACTAGGTTCACACCAACGCTGTAGTTTGGTGCCATTACAATAGACATATCTTTTGATGCTGCATCGATGACCTGCTTTTCTTCTTCAGAGAAACCAGTAGTGCCGATGATCAGTTTTTTACCGTGACGCTTACAAAGTTCAATATTCGCTAATGTGCTCACAGGTGCGGTAAAGTCGACGATCACATCAAACTCTTCAATCGCTTTCGAAAGGTCATCAACTAGAGCTACATCAAAACGACCTTCACCGCATAACTCGCCAACATCAACACCGACCAAAGATGACTCTGGGCGCTCTGAACCAGCGCCAACGCTTGCTTCTGAATTTTGGTGAGCGGCTTTCACCAAGTTACGACCCATACGGCCAGCTGCTCCTGCAATTGCAATTCTTACCACTGCGAATATCTCCATTGTTTTGGTTACCGTCACTGCTCATCTGTCGCAGCAACGTTCATTCGATTAATCTCTTTAAACTAACAACAATCTCAAACTCAGGCTAGCAATTACGAAAACTCTTTTATTACTCGCTCTAAAATGGGCAAATTCGCTTCAGGGAATGCGTATTGGCTCAATGATTCAAGATCGACCCATTCACCTTGTTGCCCTTCTTTACCATAAGGTTGTTGCTCGAAATCAGTCACAAGAATGAAATCAAACTTAAGCGACTTGTCACTGTAATCAAATTCAAGGTGCTCAAACAGAGACTGCTCTGTCACCTTGATGCCAATCTCTTCATCAAGTTCACGAGCCATCGCTTGCTCAATGGTTTCGCCCGCTTCTACTTTACCACCAGGGAATTCCCAGAAACCGCCTTTGTGCTTGTCGTCTGGGCGTTTAGTGATAAAGACCTGTGACTTATCTTGGTTGAAGATAATGCCCGCGACAATATGGATTCTTTTCATATGATGATGTTCCTTAATAAAACGCTTCGCTCAAGCTGCCCCTGAATACGTCATTCTCCAGAGGAGTAACGACTGAGTTGGGAAGCTCATACAACAACCTTAAGCCAAACTATCAAACAAGATTCCCTACTGCGCTCGTTCCTCACTATAGGGAATGACGACTTTCCTTTCGACAAAAAGATAAGTCATGAAATTTACATACAAAAAGAGCCGCCTAAGCGACTCTTTTTATCAAAATTATATTAAGGCAAAGCTATATTGGTTGAGAACGAGGAGGCGGCGCGGAGTTTACAAGTGTAAATGAGCATCGCCGACGAAGTTATCAGCCACTACAGCAAAGCATTAGTCAATTTTACCGTGACACTGTTTGTACTTTTTACCACTTCCACATGGGCATGGTTCGTTACGACCCACTTTACGCTCATCGCGTACTACCGTTTGTGGAGATACTGCATCAGTTTCATCGCCGCCTAGCTGGTTTTCAGCCGTTGCGTGTTGTGCCTGTGCACGACGCGCCGCTTGTTCAGCTTGAGCTTGACGCTGAGCTTCCATCTTTTCAACTTCTTCTTGTTGCTGAACGCGAACTTTAGAAAGGATGGTCACAACGTCTGTTTTCAGTACATCTAGTAGGCCTTCAAACAGTTCAAACGACTCGCGCTTGTACTCTTGTTTCGGGTTCTTCTGAGCATAACCACGCAAGTGGATACCTTGACGAAGGTGATCCATCGCAGCCAAGTGCTCTTTCCAAAGACCGTCTAGCGTTTGTAGCATCACAGACTTCTCGAAGTTACGCAGTACTTGAGCACCAACCACTTCTTCTTTCTGTTTGTACGAATCTACCGCCATACCAAGAATACGCTCACGCAATGCTTCTTCATAAAGCTTGTCGTCTTCGTCTAACCAACCTTGAATATCAAAGTCTAGGTCGAAGTCATTCTTCAGACGATCTTGCAGACCCGCGATATCCCACATGTCTTCAAGAGATTGAGGAGCGATGTATTCATCAATGACTGACGCAAGTACATCTTCACGGTTGTGTTCGATCATCTCGCTGATGTCATCAGAACTCATCAGTTCATCACGTAGCTCATAAACAACCTTACGTTGGTCATTGGCTACGTCATCGTACTCAAGAAGCTGCTTACGGATGTCGAAGTTGCGACCTTCCACTTTACGTTGAGCTTTTTCAATTGAGCGAGACAGCATCTTAGATTCAATCGCTTCGCCTTCGTCCATACCACTTTGGATAAGACCAGCCATACGATCAGACGTAAAGATACGTAGTAGAGAATCTTCCATTGATAGGTAGAAACGAGAAGAACCCGCATCACCTTGACGACCAGAACGACCACGTAGCTGGTTATCGATACGGCGAGATTCATGACGCTCAGTACCAATGATGTGCAGACCACCTGACTCAAGAACTGTATCGTGAACAACTCTCCAGTCAGCTTTGATCTTGTCGATCTGCTCTTTCGTTGGATTATCTAGCTTCTCAATTTGTGCCTGCCAGCTACCACCTAACACGATATCGGTACCACGACCTGCCATGTTAGTTGCGATAGTTACCGCACTCGGCATACCAGCTTGCGCAACGATCTCAGCTTCCATCTCATGGAACTTAGCATTTAGTACGTTGTGCTTAATTTTTGCTTTTTTCAGTGCGTTAGACAGCAGTTCAGATTTCTCGATAGAAACCGTACCAACCAGTGATGGCTGACCAGCCGCAACACGGTCTTTGATGTCTTCAATGATCGCATTGAACTTGTCTTCTTCAGTACGATAAACCACATCTGGCATATCGTTACGAACCATAGGCTTGTTGGTTGGGATAACCACCGTTTCTAGGCCGTAGATAGACTGGAATTCGAAAGCTTCAGTATCAGCAGTACCTGTCATGCCTGACAGTTTTTCGTACAATCGGAAGAAGTTCTGGAATGTAATCGATGCTAGCGTTTGGTTTTCATTTTGAATCTTCACACCTTCTTTAGCTTCAACAGCTTGGTGTAAACCTTCAGACCAACGACGACCTGGCATAGTACGACCAGTATGTTCATCAACGATAACCACTTCGCCTTCTTCAGTAACGATGTAGTCGACGTTTTTCTCAAACAATACGTGTGCACGAAGCGCAGCATTCACATGGTGCAATAGGCTGATATTGGTTGGAGAGTAAAGTGTGTCACCCTCTTCCATCAAGCCGTTTTTGACCATTAGTTCTTCTACAAATTCTTGACCGTTTTCAGTCAGGTGAACCTGTTTTGATTTTTCGTCCATGGTGTAGTGACCTTCACCACGGTACTCTTCTGAATCTTCTTTATCTTGACGCTCTAGAGAAGGAATTAGAGTGTTAATGCGCGTATAAAGGTCAGAACTATCTTCAGCTGGGCCAGAGATAATTAACGGAGTACGAGCTTCATCAATTAAGATTGAGTCAACCTCATCGACTACAGCGAAGAAGCGCTCACGTTGAACTCGGTCTTCAGCACGGAAAGCCATGTTGTCACGAAGGTAATCAAAACCAAACTCGTTGTTTGTTCCGTATAGGATGTCAGCTTGGTACGCTTCTTTTTTCTCTGGCGGAGCCATGTTTGCCACATTCACGCCAACAGTCATGCCAAGGAATTCAAATAATGGACGGTTTGTTTCCGCATCACGCTTCGCTAGGTAATCGTTCACCGTTATTACGTGAACACCTTTGCTTGGTAGCGCGTTTAGATAAGCTGGTAGGGTTGCGGTAAGTGTCTTACCTTCACCAGTACGCATCTCTGCAATTTGGCCAGCATTTAGAACCATGCCACCAATCATTTGCACGTCAAAGTGACGCATGCCGTAAACACGCTTAGACGCTTCACGTACCGTAGCGAAAGCTTCAGGTAGAAGTTGATCTAACGATTCACCTTTATCTAAGCGCTCACGAAACTCAACCGTTTTTGCTTTTAGCTCTTCATCAGAAAGTGCTTCAAACGTTGGTTCGTAGTTATTAATTTCTTTTACAATTTTTCTAAGGCGGCGCAGTGTTCTGTCATTGCGACTGCCAATTACCTTTGTCAGCAGCTTAGTAATCATGTGCTTGGAATCTCTTCGTTCTCAGATCGTCCGCGATCTATTTTAAATGCCGTCAGTCTCTACTAGCTATGAACTAGTCTTCAGTTACTAACCAAGGATACTGAGATAAATCTAGTATCTTTGATATTGTACTTGAGAGTAGAGTTTTCAAGGCTTGAGTTAAAATTAATGCCCTTTAGTGTAAGTAATTTTCGCACTAACGACCATTTAGAACACCATTTGTTTGATGTGCTTGGAACTTTTCTTTCTAATTGCTGATGGATTAAGCAGACAGCAGCCCATTAGCCAGCAATTTCCGGAGGTTAACGACACTGTATCTGGAAAATAGATACAAAAAAACCAGGCCGATGGCCTGGTTTTTGAAATCTTATATTGTTGTAAACAACAATTACGCTAGAACCATACCCGGTTCTGCGAAAGCAACTGGAGAACCAGCTTCTTCTTCGAATGTTGCCCATTCCCAAGCTTCGGCGTCAGCAAGAACTGCGCGTAAAAGTTGGTTATTTAGGCCGTGACCTGATTTGTATGCACGGAACTCACCAATAATAGCGTGTCCACACATGTAAAGGTCACCAATCGCATCCAATACTTTGTGAGTTACAAACTCATTGTCGAAACGAAGGCCTTCTTCATTAAGAATTCGGTATTCGTCCAGTACGATAGCATTATCAAAGCTACCGCCAAGTACTAGGTTTTGAGACTGAAGGTACTCAATATCGCGCATGAAACCGAAAGTACGAGCGCGAGAAATCTGCTTCACAAAACCTTGTGATGAGAAATCAAACAACAAACGTTGCTCATCCGATTCAATCGCAGGGTGGTTAAAGTCGATCTCAAAGTCCATACGGAAGCCGTTAAATGGCACAAACTCTGCCCACTTATCGCCATCTTCAAAACGGATAGGCTTTTTGATTCGAATAAAACGCTTCGCTGCATTCAGTGTCTCAACACCCGCTTGCTGTAGCAAGTATACAAATGGGCTTGCGCTACCATCCATAATTGGAATTTCTGGAGCATCGACTTCAACAATAATGTTGTCGATACCCATTCCAGCTAGAGCTGCGTTAAGGTGCTCCACTGTAGAGATACGTACGCCTTCGTCATTAACAAGAGCAGTACATAACATAGTGTCACGAACTGATGCAGGATCAGCTGGGAAATCTACAGGTGGATTTACATCTGTACGACGATAAACAATACCTGTATTTGCAGCTGCCGGGCGAAGAGTAAGTGTGACTTTACGACCAGAGTGGAGACCCACACCAGTTGTTTTCACAATTTCTTTCAGAGTACGTTGTCTGATCATCTGCTTGCCTCGTTATCAGTGCTACAAATCACGGTCAGTATTTACCAACCGCGAATTTTACCATTAATTCGACGATAGTCAAATTTTGGGTATTTATTAATCAGCCTGACGTCGTAAAAATGCTGGAATATCTAAATATCCGCTCTCTTTCTCAGCTTTAGGTGCTGCACTCTGGCTAGCGCCTGTACCCGAAGAAACAGGTGACGTTGTTGGCTGTGGTTTAACTTGAGGTTTTACCTCAGTTTTTTCCTGCAATGGCTGTGCCACTTTCTCTTCCACTTTTGCTGCTGTTTGAACAGCAACTTGAGGTTGAGGCGTTGGCGCTACTTTTGCTTTACCACCAGCAACTAGAGTAATGTCTGGTTTTTTCTCTGTGCCGATACCTGTTGCAACAACAGTTACACGGATTTCATCCGTCATATCAGGGTCTAGAGAGGTACCAATAACAACCGTTGCGTTATCAGAAGCGAATGCCTTAACTGTATTACCCACAGTTTCGAATTCATCTAAACGCATATCTAGGCCTGCAGTGATGTTCACAAGAACGCCACGCGCGCCAGCTAGGTCGATGTCTTCTAGTAATGGGCTAGAAATTGCCGTTTCAGCAGCTTCTTCAGCACGGTCTTCACCTTTTGCGATACCGCTACCCATCATTGCATGACCCATTTCCGACATCACAGTGCGAACATCCGCGAAATCGACGTTAATCATACCAGGGCGAGTAATTAGCTCAGCGATACCTTGTACAGCGTTTTTAAGTACATCATTTGCACTTGCGAAAGCTTCTAGCAGTGTTACGCCACGGCCAAGTACTTTAAGTAGCTTTTCATTTGGAATCGTAATTAAAGAATCCACATGTTTAGAAAGCTCTTCGATACCTTGCTCAGCAAACGCTAAACGCTTTTTGCCTTCAAAGCTAAATGGCTTAGTTACAACAGCAACCGTTAGCACACCCAACTCTTTCGCAACTTCAGCAATAACTGGAGCAGCACCTGTACCTGTACCACCGCCCATACCAGCTGCGATAAATACCATATCGGCGCCAGTTAGAACTTCTTTAATTCTTTCTCGATCTTCGAGAGCTGCATCACGGCCTACTTGTGGATTTGCACCAGCGCCCAAACCTTTAGTGATATCACCACCAATTTGGATCACGCTGCTCACGCTCGTTTTACGAAGGGCTTGTGCATCAGTATTAACACTGATGAACTCTACGCCTTCGATCGATTCACGTACCATGTGCTCAACAGCATTACCGCCACCGCCACCAACTCCAACGACTTTAATTACTGCATCGTCAGACATTTCCATCATCGGTTCAAACATGTGTTATCTCCGTTTTTTCCTGCAACTCAGGTTAAAACTCTTTTTGTATCCAATTACGCAATTTACCAAACAAGCCTGACATAGAAGGTGCTGAACGCTTAGGTTCGCTGTAATCACCCTCATCACTTATCTGACAATCTCTTGCGTAATGAAGTAAACCAACCGCCGTAGAATGATACGGCTCTTTAACATAGTCAGTTAAGCCACTAACTTCTAACGGCTTACCAACTCGAACTTGATTGCGGAAAACACGTTCCGCACACTCTACCAATCCGTCAATTTGTGCCGCTCCACCAGTGAGAACGACGCCAGCTGCAAGGTGGTGTTTAATACCTTCATCTCGTAGCTGTAATTGAACCGTATCAATAGTTTGGTTAACGAGACCCATAAGTTCAGTGTAACGTGGTTCAATCACTTCCGACAAAGTTTGTCTTTGCAAACTTCTCGATGGACGGCCACCTACACTAGGGACGTTAACAGAATCATCCTTGCTTACGAGTTCACTCAGAGCGCAACCGTGGTTTACTTTTATCTCTTCAGCATCGCTCACTGGCGTGCCGAAAGCGAAGGCAATATCACTGGTTACTGCATTTCCTGCGTAGGAAAAGACTTCTGTGTGTCGCAATGCGCCGCCAGTCCAAATGGAAATATCCATCGTACCAGCACCAATATCAACAACACATACTCCAAGCTCTCTCTCGTCGTCAGTAATTACCGCATTGCTTGAGGCAAGTCCTGAAAACACGATTTGTTCTACAGTGAGACCACATCGTTCAACAGCTTTAATAATGTTTCTCGCCATGTCGCTGTGGCAAGAAATTAGATGAACACTGACTTCCATTCGAACACCAGATAAACCAAGTGGATTCTTGATCCCTTCTTGATAATCGATGGTAAATTCTTGTGGAATCACGTGCAGAATTCTCTGCTCATCACCTATTTTAATTGATTTCGCGGTATGGATCGCTCGATCCATATCGTCTTGAGACACTTCTTCATCAGAAATAGTGCCCATGCCTTTTTCAATTCGGCTTGCGATATGTTTGCCCGATAGCGAGATAAACACATTGCTGATTTGGCATTCAGCCATCAACTCTGCTTGATCAATGGCTCGCTGAACTGACTTCACTACCGACTCTAGGTCGTTTACACCACCTTTATCCATACCTCTGGATGGGCTTTGCCCTGAACCAATGATATTGATTTGACCATCAGGCAATATTTCACCAACTAGAGCTGATATGGTCGCAGTGCCTATATCAAGACCAACGATTATGTTGTCATCTGCGGTCTTAGTCATCTGTGCTCTCTTCTAACTCTTGCTCTGGAAACCAGCCTACAGCGGCTCCCGTATCATACCTGAGGTCGATGTAGCTCACTTGATTCGCTTTACTACCAAGTTCGTTGTAAAGCGAAATGAAGCGTTCAACACGCTCATCTAAAGAATCTTTACCTAGTTCTAAACGGATACCGTTATCTAGGATTATTTGCCAAGCGCGACGCTCATTGAGAACGAGCGAAGTAACGGTTAACCCTAGATTGTTAATCAAAGGAGTTATTTGTCGCCACTTTTCTATCACTTTTTGGCTGGTGCCGTCTGGGCCGTAAAGCTTGACTCTATCGCCCTTCAAAAGACCGATATCACCATTAAACACCTGACCATTATCATTCAACAGCATGTTACCGTTCCAGATTGCTGCTGCATGATACTCAGTCAAAAATACTTTTATTGTGTCTGGCCACTGCTTACGAATGGACACCACTGAAACCCAAGGTAACGCTTCTAAACTGTCTTGCAAAACACCGATGTCTTGCGACATGAACGTGCCAATATGCTCTAGCTCGCCAAAGGCATGTTGAACATCACCAGCGGTTACGTAAGTTAAGTCGCCTTGAAGTACTATTTTGGAGAGAGGCAATCGCTGATCGTCCCACATCCAAGTCAGTGTGGTATAGAAAAGAAATCCAATGAATAGCAGTACCATGACAAAAAAAGACCCGCCTACAGCGTGTTTCTTTAGCGATGGTAAACTGAATAGGTGGCGGTTTTCGCTAAAAGTACTTTCTACCAAAGCCCGCATTCCCTGTCGTTGGTTCGCAATTCTATTCCCTATCTTCGTAATAGAGGTAAAAGCACTTACTTTAACCTATGAATTATACTGAGCAAAATCAAACTATCAAACGTTGATAATAAGATTTTTGGTCAATTTTAGGTCAATCGCAAGAAGTGAGCGATCAACCACAGTCTGTATACAGTATTCTGTTACGCGTTTTGCATCTTATTAATGTCTAATTGTAGCGATTCAAGTTGCTTCGCTACACGACCAATATCACCAGCACCCTGTGTTAAAACAAGGTCTCCGCCTTGAATAACGTTGGCTAAAACCGACGGCAGCGTGTTGATATCAGCAACAAAGATGGGATCAATCTTACCACGACCACGAATAGTTCGACTTAACGAGCGTCCGTCAGCCCCTGCAATAGGTTTCTCACCTGCAGAATAAACATCTAACAGAATAAGCACATCAACCTGCTCAAGAACGTTCGCGAAGTCATCATACAGATCGCGAGTGCGGCTATAACGGTGCGGTTGGAAGATCATCACAAGACGTTTATCAGTCCAACCACTTCGTGCAGCTTGAATGGTGACGTCAACTTCGGTTGGGTGATGGCCGTAATCATCGACCAGCATTGCAACACCCTTACCCGTTTCATATTCACCAAGGTGATCGAAACGACGGCCAGTGCCTTCCGTTCCAGCCATCGCTTTTAGAATCGCTTCATCGCTGATGTCATCTTCCGTCGCAACCGCAATCGCCGCTGATGCGTTCAGTGCGTTATGACGACCGGGAATGTTCAACGTAATATCGAGATTGGCTTTACCTTTGCGAACAACCGTAAACTTGCCTTGCTGACCTTGTTGTACATAGTTTTCAATGCGGATATCAGCGTCTTCTGAGAAGCCGTAGGTAATCACTTGACGGCTAACCTGAGGAATAAGCTCACGTACTACCGGATCATCAACACACATCACAACCTGACCGTAGAATGGCAGATTGTGTAAGAAATCAATAAACGTCTGCTTTAGCGTTTCAAAATCGCCGCCGTAGGTATCCATATGATCCGCTTCAATGTTAGTCACGATACTAACCATTGGTTGCAGATGTAAAAATGACGCATCACTTTCATCGGCTTCAGCAATAAGAATACGACTCGAACCTAGGCGAGCATTCGTGCCCACACTCTTGACCAAACCACCGTTTACGAAAGTTGGATCTAAGCCCGCTTCCGAGTAAATCTGTGTTACTAGCGCAGTGGTCGTTGTTTTACCGTGCGTACCTGCCACAGCAATGCCATGACGAAAACGCATCAGCTCAGCCAGCATTTCTGCACGACGAACGATAGGTGTGCGCGCTTCACGAGCGGCAATAATTTCTGGGTTTTCTTCGTTGATAGCGGTTGAAACCACTACCACACTTGCGTCGGCAACGTTACTTGCTTGGTGACCGATGTAAACGGTCGCACCCTTGCTAACTAAACGATCGGTCACCGGGTTTTGAGCAATATCAGAACCCGTGATCTGGTAGCCTTCATTAAGCAAGACTTCAGCAATCCCGCTCATTCCTGCGCCACCA
Organism: Vibrio sp. QJM3NY_39; assembly: GCF_057785895.1. Classification (NCBI taxonomy): domain Bacteria; kingdom Pseudomonadati; phylum Pseudomonadota; class Gammaproteobacteria; order Vibrionales; family Vibrionaceae; genus Vibrio; species Vibrio sp. QJM3NY_39. The sequence goes on from NZ_CM173505.1 coordinate 3,118,816, forward strand.
ATACCAATGAAGTGGATAGATTTAACACGGCGCATCTCTGGCACCATTGCACGGATTTGCGCTAAGTCTTGGGTATGTTCAATCGTCATCAATTCAATCTCATTATTTTGCCAAAGCTTTAATCGCTTCAGCGACAGTCACATCAGCATCAAGCTTGGCGGCTTGACGAGCTTTTGTTGCCATCATTTTTAATTCATTTCTATCAAGCTGAGCAATAGTGTTCGCTAGCTTATCAGCCGTCAATTGAGGCTGTTCAATCATTAACGCTGCGCCACATTCAACTAGGTGATCGGCATTCAACGCTTGCTGTCTGTCTTTATGCATAAACGGAACGAAGATAGAACCCACACCGGCTGCAGACACTTCAGATACGGTTAATGCACCTGAGCGACACACTAATAGATCTGCCCACTCATAAGCTTGCGCCACATCATCAATAAATTCAGTCACTTGAACATTATCTACAGAATGTGATTTGTATTGTTCAATCACTTGCTGCTGATTGTTTTTACCAGCTTGGTGCATCACAGTAAAACCAGCGCCTAACTGAGCCAATGTCACAGGCAAAGTATCGTTAAGAATTTTAGCACCTTGGCTGCCACCCATAACTAAGATACGAATATCGCCGTCACGCTCTGCCATGCGTTGCTCGGGTTCAGATAAGCCAACAACATCTTCTCGTACTGGGTTCCCCACAACTTCTGCGGCAGGGAAAGCACTAGGAAAGGCTTGGAATACCTTTTTCGCAATTTTAGATAGCCATTGGTTGGTTAAACCCGCCACGGCATTTTGTTCATGAAGAACCACGGGAATACCGGATAGCCATGCCGCAATGCCACCGGGGCCACTCACGTAACCACCCATTCCAAGCACCACATCTGGTTGCCATGCTTTGATGTGCTGTCTTGCTTGAAGTATGGCATTAATAATCTGGAATGGCGCTTTAATTAGCTTGCTAATGCCTTGACCACGCAGGCCTTTCACCTTAATGAAGTCGATCTCAATACCATGTTTTGGCACCAGATCCGCTTCCATTCTGTCCGCAGTTCCTAACCAGCGAATTTCCCAACCTTGTTGCTGAAGCTTTTTAGCCACCGCTAAGCCAGGGAAAACGTGACCGCCAGTACCACCAGCCATCACTAAAAGTTTTTTGTTTTTTTTCATCACGTTAGATTCTTATTCTACTAATTCGTTTTGATTGTCGGCTTGTTCTTTTTGTTGTATTCGGCACTCATGATCGATACGTAGCAGCATCGAAACCGCCACCGACATCACAATCAAACTTGACCCGCCGTAACTGATCAATGGCAATGTCAGACCTTTGGTTGGAACGATACCTGAAGCGGCACCTACGTTAACAAGCGTCTGAAAAGCAAACCAAATACCAATACCCAAGGCAAGATAACCACTGAATAACTGGTCGTTCTCGAAGGCTTTTTTGCCAATTAAAATGGCTTTAAGCACCAAACTAAAAATAAGGATCAGCACTAAGGTCACGCCAACAAAACCCAACTCTTCAGCTAATACCGCAAACACAAAATCGGTATGTGCTTCTGGTAAATATTCTAACTTCTGAACCGAGTTTCCAAGGCCTTGCCCCATCCAATCACCACGACCAAATGCCATTAGCGATTGAGTTAACTGGTAGCCACTGCCAAACGGGTCATTCCACGGTTCCCAAAATGAGGTAACACGTCGAACACGATAAGGTTCTATAACAATCAAGCCAACGACCGCAGCAATACCCGCCACCATCAAGGCAATAAACTGTGAAAGCTTGGCTCCTGCGATAAATAACATTCCGAACAAGGTCACCAGCATTACAACTACTGTACCTAAATCGGGCTGGCCAAGTAGTAACACAGCAAAAGCACCGAATACCATGATCGGTTTACCAAAGCCACCGAAGAAGGTTTTTCTCACTTCGTCTTGTTTACGAACTAAATAACCCGCCATAAAGATAAACAGCGACAACTTAGCGACTTCAGCGGGTTGCAAGTTAAATAATCCAAGAGGGATCCAGCGCGATGCACCGTTAACCGACTTACCGACAGCCAATACCACGACCAGCAAAAAGAAAGATAAGCCCAATAGGTACATACTGTATTGAAACCAACGCTTCATTGGAATTTGCAATATGACGCTGGATACGATTAACGCCAACACAAGAAAAATGGCATGGCGGAACATAAAGTGAAACGGCTGATCGGTTAAACGAGCACTGATTGGGAACGAAGCAGACGTCACCATCACCAATCCGGTCAGCATCAGTCCAAGAGCAATCCAAACCAACTGACGATCGTAGAGCGCCTCTGGTGTGGCACGGTTTAGCCATTGCCAAATGGATTGATTCATCTCTTTCACTCTTTGCACTGAATGTTAGTCCTTCAACACGTTAGGCATACTCATGGGCAAGGTCAGTGAACGCATCACCTCTCGCCATGAAGTTATTAAATTGATCGAAGCTCGCACACGCAGGAGACAACATCACCATGTCACCCGAGGCTAGTTGTGCAGAGATACTCTCGATGATGTGACGCATGGTATCAAACGTCTTCGCCGATGGATGTAATGGCATAAATTGCGCGGCATCTTCACCGAAGCAACACAGTTGAACATGTTCTAGCTGTGACAACACAGGTTCAAGCTCACTGAAATCGGCACCTTTACCCACGCCACCAACCAAAAGATATAAAGTACCTTGGTACTCTAGCCCCGACAAAGCGGCTAATGTGCTGGCTACATTGGTTGCTTTCGAGTCGTTAACCCATTTGATAGCGCGTTTATCTGCCACCACTTGGCAACGATGAGTTAAACCGTTGTAGGTTTTCAAAGCTTCAAGGCTTTTGTTGTAATCGATACCGACTAGCTTAAGTAGTGCCAACGAGACTAACGCATTCGCCACATTATGACGTCCAACCAATGTCAAATCTTGGGTAGGAAGTACTGGCTTAGCGTTATCGATTAGCCATTCAGTGCCATCAATTGTTGCCACACCAAACTCTTGGTCATCGAGACCAAATGTCACTACCTGCATCTCGTGATCTGGATAAGTTTCTTTGTCGTCGCGGTTTACAATCGCGCACTGAGCATTGTTAAAGATTCTCAATTTAGCATCGCGGTAATCGGCCATGCCTTGGTAGCGATCCATATGATCTTCTGACAAATTCAAAAAGGCCGCCGCTGCTAGGTTCAAGCTAGATGTTGTCTCTAGCTGAAAGCTTGAAAGCTCAAGGACATATAGATCGGCATCAAGCTCTAAAAGATCTAAGGCAGGAATACCGATGTTGCCACCGACACCAACGTTAAGACCAGCAGCCTTAGCAAGCACACCCGTTAGATCTGTCACCGTACTCTTACCATTGGAGCCTGTTATTGCCACGACGGGTTTGTCTACCGCCCAGCCAAACAGTTCAATATCGCCAACAACCGGAGTTCCCGCTTGAATAACATCTTGTATTTCAGGCGTCGCTAAGGCGATACCTGGGTTAGCAATCACCAAATCAGCTTTCGCTAACCATTGGCTATTCCAACTTCCAGAATGCAGTTCTACCGATTCAGGTAAAGATTCCTTTCCTGGTGGTAGCTCTCGAGTATCAATCACCTTCACATGAGTATGAGGCTGATATTTTACGAGATGTTTAACGACAGAGAGCCCGGTAATACCGAGCCCCACAACCACTACATTTTGAATATTTTGCCAACGTTCCATTTAAACAAGATGCTCTTAATAGTTTTAAAGAGCCTCTAATCAAGAGGCTCATATAGGATTAACGAACTTTCAGTGTCGCTAGGCCAACCAATACTAATACCATTGAGATGATCCAAAAGCGCACGATTACACGCGGCTCTGGCCAACCTTTAAGTTCGTAGTGGTGATGAATCGGTGCCATGCGGAAAATACGCTGACCACGCAATTTGTAAGAGCCCACCTGCAGAATAACTGACAAGGTCTCCATTACAAACACACCGCCCATGATAACCAGTACCAATTCTTGGCGAACTAACACAGCAATCACACCTAATGCACCACCAAGTGCAAGAGAGCCCACATCGCCCATGAATACTTGGGCTGGGTAAGTGTTGAACCATAGAAAACCAAGACCAGCACCCACGATAGCCGTACAAACCACAACCAGTTCAGAGGTGTATGGGATATATGGAATGTGTAAGTATGCCGCGAAGTTAACGTTACCTGTCGCCCATGCAATCACAGCAAAGCCAGCCGCAACCATAACCGTTGGCATAATTGCCAAGCCATCTAGGCCGTCCGTTAGGTTTACCGCGTTACTGGTACCCACAATAACAAAGTACGTTAGCACTATGTAGAACAAGCCTAACTGTGGCATCACATCTTTAAAGAAAGGAACAACCAATTGTGTTGCCGCGGTATCGTGTCCATGAGCGTATAGAGCAAACGCCACAACCAATGCAATAGCCGATTGCCAGAAGTACTTCCAGCGAGCAATCAAGCCATCGGTGTTCTTACGAACCACTTTACGGTAGTCATCAACAAAGCCGACCACGCCATAACCAGCAAGTACCACTAATACCGCCCAAACGTAAGGGTTAGAAAGATCAGCCCACATTAATACTGTAATAATAATGGCAGCTAGGATCATCACGCCACCCATGGTTGGTGTACCACGTTTGCTAAAGTGAGATTCAGGGCCGTCATTACGAACAACTTGGCCAATTTGTAGCATTTGCAGACGCTCAATTAAACGAGGTCCCATCCACAGCGACAGACATAAAGCCGTCAAAATACTCGCGATTGCACGAAACGATAGGTATTCGAACAAACGGAAAAAAGAAAGGTGTGGCTGTAGTAGCTCTGCAAGCCAAATTATCATGAAAAGTTCTCCTTTAAAGCAGCGGCTATTTTACTCATTCCTGCACTATTCGCGCCTTTTACCAACAAGGTATGTGACGCATTTTCTGGCAAGCGTAAGTGCTGCTCTATGTGCGCGATCATCGCTTGATGCGTTGCAAAGTGGGTACCGTTACAGACCTCACTAATCACCTTGGTATCATCACCGTAAGTGAGTACATGCTCAAAAGCGAATGGGGCAGCATATTCACCGACTTGACGGTGAAGTGCAAGACTTTCGTCGCCTAATTCAGCCATATTGCCTAAAATCAACCAACGTTGACCTTTGAAGCTCGACAGCAGTTTGGCTGCCGCCTTCATCGCGGGTACGCTGGCGTTATAACTGTCATCTATCAGCTTGATATTCTGACTTAATTGTTGAACCTCAACTCGTCCTTTAACCGAGATAAGATTCGCTAAACCACTTTTTATTTCATCAAGCGTTGCGCCAAATTGAATGCTCAACGCTGCAGCCGCCAACGCGTTCGCCACGTTATGCTGACCAATAATGCCAAGTTCAATAGCTGTAACACCTAGTGGCGTTTGCATATCAAAGCAAGCTTCGCCTTGATCGTTGATTTCGATATTTTCAGCAAAATAATCGGCTTCACAGCTACTTTCAGAAAATGTCAGTACCGTTTTATCCGCGAGTGCTTCATTCCAAAAGTCACCACCGTTGCTCTCTAAGTTAACAATAGCAGTATCGCTGGCAGCAAGACCCTGAAAGATCTCACCTTTCGCTTGTTTCACACCATCAATCGAACCAAAGCCTTCTAAATGAGCCGCGGCTACATTATTAACTAAGGCAACTTGTGGCTTCACTAGCTGAGTGGTGTAGGCAATTTCACCAATATGGTTAGCGCCTAATTCGATCACAGCATAGTCATCACTTGATTCACTGCGTAACAAGGTCAAAGGCACACCAATATCATTATTGAAGTTACCCGCCGTAAACAGCACCTTGCCACGCTGCTGTAAAATGCTCGCCACCATCTCTTTAACGGTCGTTTTGCCACAGCTGCCTGTAATCGCCATCGTTGGCACGTCACATTGTTTGTGAATCCAAGCACTTAGTTCACCTAAAGCAAGTTTAGTGTCTTCGACAACAACTTGAGTAATATTTAGGTCAAGTTTTCGTTCGACTAACAACGCGCTCGCGTTTGCTTCAACGGCTTGATGGCAAAAGTCATGCGCGTCGAAACGCTCTCCAACGATAGCGACAAACAAGGCGCCTTCTTCAACGGTACGAGTATCCGTTGAAACTGCATTGATTACGTTATTGTTCGAGTTGCCCGCTTTGATCAGCTCACCACTGACCACGGAGCAGATTTGCTCAAGTGATACATCAATCATTATGAAATACCTAAAAGTTGAAGCGCAGACTCTCGGTCTGAGTAATGTACCGTTTTATCTTTCAATACTTGGTAATCCTCATGGCCTTTACCAGCCAGAAGAATAATGTCATCGCTGCCTGCCTGCTCAAGCGCAAACTTAACGGCTTGATAGCGATCGTGTTCGACAAACGCAGCTTCAGGTTTACTTAAGCCAGCCAGCATGTCTTTGACAATCAGTGCCGGTTCTTCGCTACGAGGGTTATCATCTGAAATAATGATTTTATCGGAGAACTGCTCTGCGGTCGCTGCCATCATAGGGCGCTTACCAGTGTCGCGGTCTCCACCACAACCAAAGATTGCCCACAGTTTTCCTGAGCAATGCACACGCAGTGCTGCCAATGCTTTCTCTAGCGCATCGGGCGTATGAGCGTAATCGACAACCACCTTGGCTTTACTCGGAACTTGGAAAAGCTCCATACGGCCAATCACAGGTTGAAGCTGAGGCGCAGTGTCGACCAAGATTTGCTTTTCGATACCCAAAGAAAGCAAAGTAGCAAAAGCAACCAGTACGTTTGATGCGTTGAACTGACCAATCAGTGGAACAGAAAGCTTCCCTTGTCCCCAACTACCATCGAAAGAGAGCTTGATACCGGTTTCTGCATAAGCGACATCAGATGCCCACACCGACTGTTGATAGCCCGTTAGCGGTAACAGTGAGACTGCAATGGTATTGGATAAGTCCGGCATCCAAGCTTTACCCACTTCGTCATCCACATTGATCACTGCGTGCTTGCATTTGTGTTGAGTAAACAAGCTCTTCTTAGCCAGAGCGTACTCTTCCATCGTGCCATGGTAATCAAGATGATCACGACTCAAGTTAGTAAATACACCAGCCTCAAAGTCCAAAGCCTTTACTCGACCTTGCACCAAACCATGAGAAGATATTTCCATTGCGGTATACACCGCTTTTTCTGCAGCTAATTCACTCAGCGTACGCTGTATTTCGATGGCACTGCCTGTGGTATTCGCTGCGGTTTTTAATTTGTCTAAGAAACCATTACCTGTCGTGCCCATTACCGCAGAACGTTGCCCGACGAGATCAAGCCATTGAGCAATCAATTGGGTGATGGTGGTTTTGCCATTGGTGCCGGTAACACCAATCAACTTAGTCGCTTGAGACGAGTAAACACGACCAGCTAACTCAGATAGCACCAAGTTAAGGTTGTTAATGTAAATAACAGGGACAGTATCCAACCATTCAATCAGACCATGAGGTTTTTCAGCATCGGCCTGTGCAATAACAGCATGAGTTCCCAGTGCGACCGCTTTGTCGATAAAACGACGGCCATCAACAGCATGTCCGACTACGGCAACAAAAATATCACCTTCCTTGATGGCTCGGCTATCTAGCTCCAATTGCTCAACAGCAATCGACTCCAGTTCAGGTGAACTAAAGTCTCCCCAAGGAGAAAGTAAAGATGACAGCGTGAGGCTATTACTCATATTGAATCCTGATTAACTCTATTCTTGAAACTTATTTTCATCAGCAGGGACGTTCATTATTTGCAGTGCGCCCTTCATGATTTCAGAAAAGACGGGGGCTGCGACTGAACCACCATAGTAAAGGTCGCCTTGAGGCTCATTGACCACAACAACCAATGCCACTCTTGGATCACTAACTGGAGCAAAGCCTGCGGTAACCGCGATGTATTCATCACTGTAGCCGCCAGCTTCAGCCTTACGAGAGGTACCCGTTTTGGCTGCAACGCGGTAACCCGGAACGGCAGCTCTTGTCGCCGTACCGCCTTTTTGAGTCACCCCTTCTAGCATATTCAAAACCAGTTCAGCGTTCTCGCGCTTGATGATTTGCTTAGAAAAATCTTGGTCGTTACTCTTAATAATATGAATCGGCTCATACAAACCTTTGTTAGCTAACGTCGCATAGGCATGTGCCAACTGCATCGGCGTAACAGACAAGCCATAACCGAACGCTAAGGTGGCAATTTCAAACTTTGACCAACGACGGCGATTCGGGAAAATACCGCTCGTTTCACCAACCAAATTGAGCCCAGACATCTCGCCTAGACCAACCGAACTGTACATCCCAAGCAAGGCTTCAAGTGGCATGTTAAGCGCCAATTTCGCAACACCGATGTTACTCGACTTTTTGAGGATCAGCGCTAAGTCAGCTTTGCCAACTTTGGAAGAGTCTCGCACGCGGCTACCACCGATCTGCATAATGCCATTGCCAGTATCAATAACGATATCTGGATCTGCAGTACCGTTCTCCAGCGCCGCCAAAACCACAAAAGGCTTCACGGTAGAGCCAGGTTCCATTGCATCGGTGAGCACGCGGTTACGCATTTTGAAGCTTTGTAAGTCAGCGCGGTTGTTCGGATTATAAGAAGGGGCATTAACCATGGCTAACACGGCACCCGTTTTTACATCGAGTAGTACCGCAGAGCCTGAAGTCGCTTTGTGATCGGCCACAGCTTGCTTAATCGCGCGATAAGCAATGGCTTGTAATCGTTGATCGATCGTTAATTCGAGTGGTTTGCCTTCTTCACGCTCTTCTAAAGCAATGTTTTCAACAACGCGTCCATAGCGATCTTTACGAATCGTCCGCTTACCCGCTTCGCCCGTGAGCCATTTGTCATAGCTGCGTTCAACGCCTTCCAAACCGTGCCCGTCAATGCCGGTAACACCGATAAGGTGTGCACTGACTTCGCCTGCGGGGTAGTAACGTCGAGATTCCGCTTTCAGGCCAACACCCACCAGCTTTAGTTCACGAATATACTTAGCCATCGCTGGGCTAACTTGTCTTTGTAAGTAAACAAATCGGCGGGATTTGTTGCTAGAGATCTTGTCGATCATCGATTGTCGTTCTAAGCCAAGTACATCAGCTAGCGCATACCAGCGATCAATCTGGGCCATGCCATTTTTATCGAAAATCGTTTTCGGGTCGGCCCATACCGCCTCTACTGGAACACTCACAGCAAGCGGTTCGCCATTGCGGTCTGAGATAATGCCGCGGGCGGAAGGAATAGCCTTAACACGTACCGAGCGAAGATCGCCCTGACGGATTAAGTTATCTGGTTCAATAATTTGGATGTAAGCCACACGACCAACGAGTGCAGCAAAGGCAAGAAACACGAAAGCAATAACGACGTTGAAACGCCATTTGATAAGAATTGGATCCGAATCCTTTTCGCTCTTCACTCGCTCTTTCGTTGATTTCTTAACGGGCTTGGCGGGTGCTTTTTCCTTTTTACCGGTCATTTCAGTGTGATCACAACTTCTTTGTCAGAGTCTGGACGTTTCATGTCTAGCTCTCGTTTTGCCGATGCTTGAACGCGGCTATGTTCAGCCAAAGCCGTCTCTTCAAGCATTAAATTTCGCCACTCATCATCAAGCTGTTCTCGTTCCACTAATGCCATGTCTTTTTTCGTGATCGCCTGACGTGAATTATGTGTCGTAAGAACGACCCCCATCGCACTCGCAAAGATACAGATAAGAAGTACCAATGGAACCTTGCCCACGGAGATCAAATCAAAAAATATTATCTTGGCTAAGTTAGGCTTGGAGGTCTTCATTGACTATAGCTTTTCTGCGATTCGTAGTACTGAGCTACGCGAACGAGTATTCTCATCCACTTCATCTTTAGAAGGCTTGATCGCTTTACCAATTGGTTTTAGATCGGCACTGCCTAAAGCTTTAATTTGATCTTCTGTTAGCGGTAAACCGTGAGGAACTTGTGGCCCTTGGCTCTCTTTACGAATAAAGCGCTTCACCATACGGTCTTCAAGCGAGTGGAAACTGATAACAGAGATACGACCTTGAGGAGCAAGAATGCTTGCTGCGCCTTTCAGTGCGGTATCGATCTCTTCAAGTTCGCTGTTGATGTAGATACGGAATGCTTGGAAAGCACGTGTCGCTGGGTGCTTTTTCTCTTTGAAGCTCTTTGGAGCGACATCAGAGATAAGCTTAGCCAATTGGCCAGTACGTGTTAACGGTTCGTTCTCTTCGTTCTCTTGATAAGCAATGATGCCTTTCGCGATACGACGAGCGTGTTTGTCTTCACCGAACTCACGAATAACCCATGTAATGTCATCAAGATCCGCATCAACTAGCCACTGAGAAACCGGAATACCCGTTGTTGGATCCATACGCATGTCTAGCGGGCCATCTTTCATGAAGCTAAAGCCACGTTCTGCATCATCTAGCTGTGGTGAAGAAACACCTAAATCCAGTAAAACACCATCCACTTGACCGACTAAGTCATAACGCTCTGCATATTCAGCCATACCTGAGAATGGGCCGTGAATAATCGTAAAACGGGGATCATCAATCTTCTGAGCTTCAGCAATCGCTTGTGGATCGCGGTCGATACTAAAGAGTCGTCCATTCTCGCCCAGTTTAGACAGGATTGTACGGCTGTGACCACCACGGCCAAAAGTACCATCGATGTAGGTACCGTCAGGTTTGATCGCAAGTCCGTCAATAGATTCGTTAAGCAATACTGAAATATGTTTGAATGCTTCTGTCATAGTCTTCTCAGTGAGTGGATTGAGCCATTAGTTCGGCAATAATTTGTTCTATTAACGTTTTAGTGTACTGATTTCACGCCGTATCTCCACCATATTGTGTATAGGCTTTGGGAATTTTTGACCCAAGCTCATATCAGGGTGAAGGATTCTAAGGAAATCTAAATAATTTACGTCAATATAAAGCAAAAAACCCATCACTACCGTTAAGTAATGATGGGTTCTTTATATAGGTGGAGTTGACACATACGCCGGGTTCTGTTCCGCTTGCGCGGCGGTAACCATTCGTCTAGGCCTACAATCGCTCACAGGCTCAAGCAATCTACCCGCCCCCATACGCGAGCAGCGCAATGCGAGGGCCTATTTGATCTTGCTCCGGGTGGAGTTTACCTTGCTACGAACTGTTGCCAGCCGCACGGTGCGCTCTTACCGCACCCTTTCAGCCTTACCTGTGCCTCTTCCGAAGAAATGAGGCCATCGGCGGTCTTCTCTCTGCTGCACTTGTCGTGGGCTCGCGCCCCCCAGACGTTATCTGGCACCCTGCTCTATGGAGCCCGGACGTTCCTCCCCTCTACCAGTCTCCCGAAGGACTTCAACGTCAGTTTCCCGAAGGACCTCAACGTCAGTCTCCCGAAGGACATCAGCAAAGCAGCGATTACCCGTTCAACTCCGAGGGCGGATTGTATAGAGATTAGTGAGCAGTGTCTAGCGAGATCACAAATATGCTGCAAACCTCTAATCGAACGCATAATTTTTACACAATCTAGACAAAAAAAGAGGAATAACGGTAATACCATCATTCCTCAGAAGCTTTTTTAATAAAGGTTATCTACTCTATAAAGAGGTATCTAGTTGTCTAGATACTCTAAGCCCCATTTGTATAAAGCGTTCTTTTTCAGATTGTAGATTTCTGCTGTCATCGCCGCCGCTTTTTTAAGGGGTAACTCTTTGGTTAGAATACCAAGGGTGCGAGTTGCTTCGTCTGGCAGATCGGTGCTCGCTTCTTCACGGTGACCATGGATCAGCAACACCATCTCACCACGTTTGCGGTTCGAGTCTTCTTCTATCCACTCAATCAACTCACCTAATGGTAAACCTTGAATGGTTTCAAATGTCTTGGTTAGCTCACGAGCCAACACGACCTCACGGTCTGGTCCTAAGATCTCTAGCATGTCCTGCAGAGAATCCGTAATACGGTGCGGTGATTCGTAGAAAATACATGTGCGCTCTGCTTTTGCAATCTCTAAGAACTTATCTTTGCGCCCCTTACTCTTTGGTGGCAAGAAGCCTTCAAAGCTGAAACGATCCGACGGTAAACCTGACGCACTTAGTGCGGTAATCACAGCACAAGCACCAGGAAGTGGCACAACTCTCACACCCGCTTGACGACATTGTGAGACAAGATGGTAACCTGGATCACTGATTAAAGGAGTACCCGCATCAGAGACTAATGCGATAGACTGACCTTCTAATAACCTTTCGACTAGAACTTGTGCTTTAGTTTGTTCATTATGATCATGTAAAGCGAACGTTCTGGTTGATATATTGAAGTGAGCAAGCAGCTTACCCGTGTGGCGTGTGTCTTCGGCTGCAATAACATCGACACTTGATAAAATTTCAATTGCTCTTTGAGTGATATCTCCCAAATTTCCGATTGGGGTTGGCACAATGTAGAGAGTTGGGCTCTCTGTGAGCAAGGTTTTGTTATCTGTCATTTGTTTACCATCACTTCAACGATTAATATAGATACAAATTTATACGGAATTTAAAGAACTCATGGCAACGATGAACCATAAGAGACTCAGTGTACCACGCTTACTAACTCCAATTGCATTAGCAATTACATTGGCGGCTTGTTCTTCAGGTCCTCAAGCACCAACGCGTGTTGATATTACACTAGATCCAGCGCAATCAACTGAAAGTTACATGATGCAGGCGGATAGTAGCAAAGGAAGTCTACAAAACGACTGGTTAATCATGGCACTTAAGGCTTCTGTGCAAGCTGGAAAAACCGATCAAGCGACTCTGCTTATCAAGCGCTTAGCCAAACAAGAGCTGAGTGAAATTCAACAAGCAGAATGGCAATTAGCTCGCGCTCAACTGCTGGTGAATAACTCGCAACCACAGCAAGCGTACAGCCAGCTGAACTTTCAGCCTTGGTGGAAGCTTCCGAACGAGCAGTGGAAAGATTATCACGAGCTACGCGCTAACATTTCTGAAATGCAAAACGAGTATTTCGAAGCAAGCCGTGAGTTAGTCCTTTATTCAGAATACGTAGACGCTGATGACGAAAGCCAACAGATAACTGCCGACCGTATTTGGCAGAACCTGAATAGCTACTCTCAATATGAGATTCTAGAACTTAAGACTTCTCCGACAGAAGACGTTCTAGCAGGTTGGTTACAACTGGCTATTTATATGAAGACGCTGAACTCTAACCTTCCAGACCTACAGAAAACCCTGTCTGATTGGCTGGCTGAGAACCCTCGTCATCCTGCAGCAACCTACACACCTCAGGCGATCACTGACATATTGGCGCTAGAGATCAGCAAACCAACCAGCACTGCGCTATTACTGCCGCTCACGGGTAAGTACGGCAAGCAAGCACAGCTTGTGCGTGATGGTTTCATCTTTGCGATGATGAATGACAAAGAGCGCGAAGAAAACGCAACGCTAACGGTTATGGACACCAACGTACAAAGTGCTGCTGAAATTAAAGCGACACTGGAAGAGAACAAGGTAGATTTCATCGTTGGCCCGCTGATTAAGAGCAATATTACCAAGCTTCAGCAAGCGCAGAAAAACCACGAAAATTCGATTCCAGCTTTAGCTCTAAATATTCCGACGCAGCTAGAACCTGATACCAATATTTGCTATCTCGCTCTATCGCCAGAGCAAGAAGTCGCTCAGGCAGCGAAACACCTTTTTGCTCAAGGCTACAAGTACCCGCTTATTCTTGCGCCAAAAGGGCGTTTAGGTGACCGCGTTAAGCAAGCGTTTGAGAAAGAGTGGAAAAAATACAGCAACAACGAAGTCGCGATTACCTTATTCTCTGACAAGCGCCAACTTCAGCGTAATGTGAATCAGGTATTCGGCTTACAAGAGAGCCAACAGCGTATCGCTCAAATGGATGGGCTACTTAACCTAGACCTAGAAACAGAACCACGCAGCCGTCGTGATATCGACTCTGTTTACATTGTGGCGAAGAACTCAGAGCTTACGTTGATTAAACCTTTCATTGAAGTCGCGATTAACCCAGATGCTGACCAACCAGCCTTGTTCTCAAACTCACGCAGCAACAGCGGTGACAAGCAGTACGAAGATCTAACGGGTGTGTTCTACAGTGACATCCCACTATTGGTTGAGAGCAAGAACGAGCTTAACAAAGAGCTAAACGACCTATGGCCTGCACATTCAAACGGCCAAAAACGTCTGCAAGCACTGGGGATGGATGCCTACTACCTAATGGATGCATTGCCACAGATGAAAGCCGTACAGGGTTACAGCATTCCAGGTGAAACCGGCGTGTTAACCATCGACAACAACTGTGTTGTTCAACGTGAAATCAGCTGGGCAGAGCATGGGGCTTTTTAGCCGAAAGTTCCTGTCCAAACCAACAATCACCCACAAACAAGTGGGTGATAAATACGAGACCGTGGCTAAAAATTATTTAGTTGGCCACGGATTATCGTTAATTCAAGAAAACTTCATAGCTAAATGTGGCGAGATTGATCTTATAATGCGCCATAACAATACGGTTGTGTTTGCTGAGGTAAAATACCGCAAGCAAACCCGCTACGGACATGCCGCCGAAATGGTGACAGCAAAGAAGTCACAGAAGCTGCTCAAAACAGCCAATGTTTGGCTTATGCAGCAAGGCTTGTCGGTGCACTCTACAGATTTCAGGTTTGATATCGTTGCCATAGAAGGGCCGAATGACAATATCGACTGGATTCAAAACGCGATTACCCAAGGATAAACATGCTAGACAGCATTAAAGAAAGTTTTACAGAAAGTATTCAGATCCAAATTGCGGCTGCAGAAGCACTGCCAGACGCAATCACGCATGCCGCTCAAGCCATGGTTGCGACCTTGCTTAACGGAAACAAAATTCTTTGTTGTGGTAATGGTGGTTCGGCGTCGAATGCTCAGCAATTTGTATCGTGCCTACTTAATCGCTTTGAAACAGAGCGCCCTAGCCTCCCAGCAATGGCTCTCACAGCAGACAACACCACGCTAACGGCAGTAGCCAACGACTATCACTACGAAGAGATCTTCTCTAAGCAGGTACGTGCGTTTGGTCAAACTGGCGATATTTTACTGGCTATCTCTACTAGCGGTAACAGCAAAAACATCATCAAAGCGATGGAAGCAGCGGTAACACGTGACATGACGATCATCGCCTTTACGGGTAAAGATGGTGGTGAAATGGCAGGCTTACTTGGCGAACACGATGTAGAAATTCGTATCCCTTCACACCGTACAGCACGCATTCATGAAGTACACATGGTGACACTGCATTGCCTATGTGACCTAATCGATCAAGTACTCTTCCCTGCTCACGAAGAGTGATATACGGAGCATCACAATGAAATCATTAACCTCTATGAGGCTGTTTAAGCTGATTAGTGTTTCGCTACTTACACTGTCCCTGTCTGGTTGTGCTGGCATTTTCATTGCTGGTGCTGCAACCACAGCGAACTTAGTCACTGACACACGAACCACCAAGCAAATCTGGAACGATAACAATATCGAATTTGAAGTCGCAGCCATCACCAACAAGCAGCCATATCGTGGTAACGTTCGTATCACAGCGAGCTCTTACCGAGGTTCGGTTGTATTGATGGGGCAAGCAACCACTGACTCAGAGCGTCGCGCGTTTGAAAACCAAGCCAAAGAAGTGGCAGGTGTAGAAAGCATCCATAATCAGGTGCGAGTAAAAGAGCCATTGACCATCAGTGCCATTAGTAATGACAGCTGGATTACTACCAAGGTGAAGTCAGCCCTTCTAGCAAACGCTGATCTCAACGGCATCAAGGTTAAAGTCATCACTGAAGATTCAGAGGTGTTTTTACTTGGGTTAGTATCTCGCGAGCATGCTGATATCGCGACAGAAGTTGCGCGTAATGTTTCAGGCGTAAAGCAGGTGATTCGAGCGTTTGAATATGGCGAAGAAGAGACGGCCGTTAACTAGCCTTAAGCCAACCAATTAAATGCTATTTAGCAGAAAAGAAAAAGCAGCGACGAGTCGCTGCTTTTTTATTTGAGTCGTTATTTAGCTAACGTTATTTGATAACACGAAGGCTTGGGCGACCTTTAACTGGACGAGGAGGCTCAGGATCTGAGTCAGGCTCTTCAGCATCTACGTCTGCCGTTGCTACACTCAAAGATGGGCCTTTCTCTTGTTCTTCAAAAGGACTTTCTTCAATCCCTTCTTCAAAAGATTCCATGTAAGCCTCTTCAGGTTCAAACATGGTACCAGCACCATTCTCACGAGCATAAATCGCTTGTACTGCGTAAAGCGGCACGATCACAGAATGTGGACGACCACTAAAGCGAGCACTAAACGTCACAGCTTCGTTACCCAGTTCAAGTTGTCCAACCGCACGAGGCGCGATGTTCAGAATGATCTGACCATCTTGAACAAACTCTTCTGGAACTCTTACACCCGGCAATGTTGCTTCAACAACAAGGTGTGGAGTTAATTCGTTATCAACCAGCCATTCATAAAATGCACGAAGCATATATGGTCGGCGTGGAGTCATATTTGAAATATCCATAAACGCTTAGCGAACGAGTCGCATCTCACGCTCAGCTTCAGTTAGAGAAGCTAGGAATGAATCACGTTCGAATACGCGGTTCATGTAAATCTTAAGCTCTTTAGAACCAGGGCCAATTAATTCGATACCAAGCTCAGGTAAACGCCATAGTAGCGGAGCTAGGTAACAATCAATTAGGCTAAACTCTTCGCTCATGAAGTATTCATACTCAGCGAAGATAGGAGCAAGAGTCAGTAGGTCGTTGCGCAGTTTAACGCGAGCTGCTTCAGATTCTTCAGCGTTGCCTTTAACGATCTTCTCTGCAACTGAATACCAGTTACGCTCAATGCGGTACATCATTAGACGACTATTACCACGAGCAACCGGGTATACAGGCATCAACGGTGGATGAGGGAAACGCTCATCTAAGTACTCCATAATGATCTTTGAGTCATATAAAGCAAGCTCACGATCAATAAGAGTAGGTACTGATTTGTACGGGTTCAGTTCAACAAGCTCTGCTGGTAGATTTTTTTCATCAACCAACTCAACTTCAACACTTACGCCTTTTTCAGCAAGAACAATGCGCACCTGATGGCTATACATATCAGAAGCACTTGAGAAAAGAGTCATTACAGAACGTTTATTGGCAGCTACAGCCATGGAGCCCTCCAGTACACTTTAAATAAAAACAATGGAGGCCTAAAGCCTCCATTGAACATTAACATAATTTGGGAATTAGCACGGTATTATAGCATAATTAGTGCACATCACGCCAATACTCTTTCTTCAGCAAAATCACGATGATAGTGAAGATTACTAAGAAGGCCATTACCCACCAACCCATTGCATGACGCTCAAGTTGAACTGGGTCGCCCGAGTAAACCAAAAAGTTAACAAGGTCACGAACTGCTTCGTCGTATTCACCAGCACTTAATTCACCAGAACCGTCAGTTTCAGTGCCAACAACAGTAGTCACTTCCTCGCCATCTACCATATGAGTATCGTAGATTGGTGTTGGAATACCTTGCAGCTCTTCAAGAACGTGCGGCATACCGACACTTGGGAAAACAATGTTGTTCACGCCAAACGGACGAGATGGGTCTTCATAGAAGGTACGAAGGTACGTGTATAGCCAATCTGCGCCACGAACACGAGCAACCAAAGTTAGATCTGGCGGCGGAGCACCAAACCAACTTGCCGCTTGATCAGAGGGCATAGCATTAACCATCAAGCTACCGATTTTCGCTTCAGGGTCGAAAATCAGGTTTTCCTTCATTAGATCTACAGGGATCTCTAAATCATTCGCAACACGTTCATAACGCTGGTACTGCGTTGAGTGACAAGCAAAACAGTAGTTCATGAACATCTTAGCGCCATTTTGCAATGAGGCTTTATCTGTTAAATCATTGTTTGCTTTGTCTAATGGTACGCCTGCACCCGCTGCCATCGCCAGTGACGGCAACATAGCAAATAAAATTACAATCCACTTTTTCATTTGAATGTCACCCTTTCTGGTAATGGTTTCGTCGCTTCATTTTTACTGTAGAACCACAGTAGAACGAAGAACATGAAATAACCTAAGCTAAAGATCTGAGCCAGTAGCGTATACGTTGGCGTTGCTGGAAGCGCACCAAGTACACCAAGCGCAATAAAGCTTATTGTGAATTGGATGATGTTAATCAAATGCAGTTTGCTACGGTAACGGTAAGAGCGCACTTTACAACGGTCGAACCATGGCAGTAGGAATAGCACAACAATAGATGCCCCCATTGCAACTACACCTATCAGCTTATCAGGAACAGCACGAAGTACAGCGTAGAACGGCGTGAAGTACCAAACTGGAGCAATATGCTCAGGTGTTTTCAGTGGGTTAGCAGCTTCGAAGTTAGGCGGCTCAAGGAAGTATCCACCCATCTCTGGGTTAAAGAACAGCACGTAACAGAACAAGAATAGGAAACCAGCAACACCGACCATATCTTTCACCGTCCCGTATGGGTGGAAAGGAACAGAGTCAATGATGTCGTATTTCTTAGTGTAATCCTTGTGGAATGGGAACTGAGTTTTGTAGTCGTCGCCCATTGTGCCTTTAGGAAGCTTAGTCTCGATACCGTCTGGGTTGTTCGAACCCACTTCGTGCAGTGCTAGTACGTGAAGTACGATAAGCAGCAGAAGTACGATTGGTAGAGCGATAACGTGCAGTGCGAAGAAACGGTTCAGCGTTGCACCAGAGATGATGTAATCACCACGGATCCAAAGCGTTAGGTCATCACCAATAACAGGAATCGCACCAAACAGAGAAATGATTACCTGAGCCCCCCAGTAAGACATTTGACCCCATGGTAGTAAGTAACCCATGAAAGCCTCAGCCATAAGCACTAAGAAGATCAGCATACCGAAGAGCCAAAGTAGCTCACGAGGCTTTTGGTAAGAACCGTAGATTAGACCACGGAACATATGCAGGTAGATAACCACGAAGAATGCCGAAGCACCTGTCGAGTGCATGTAACGCAGTAACCAGCCGTATTCCACATCACGCATGATGTATTCAACAGATGCAAATGCGCCATCACCAGACGGAACGTAGTTCATTGTTAGCCAAATACCTGTAAGGATTTGGTTAACCAGTACCAACATTGCCAAAGAACCGAAAAGGTACCAAAAGTTAAAGTTCTTAGGCATTGGGTATTCAGATAAATGCTTTTTATAAGCATTCATTGCGGGTAGACGTTTTTCTACCCAATCAAGCAATCCTTGCATTATGCGTCTCCCTCGTCCACACCGATCATGATCTTAGTGTCACTCAAATACATATGCTTTGGCACTACAAGGTTCAATGGAGCTGGTACGCCTTGGAATACTCGACCTGCCATATCAAACTTTGAACCATGACAAGGACAGAAGAAACCAGACTTAACGCCCTGAACTTGTTCTGCAAAAGAATCTGGCAGGTAAGTTGGAGAACAACCTAAGTGCGTACAGAAACCAACAGCAATGAAGAACTCCGGCTTAATTGAACGAAACTCGTTCTGTGCGTAGTCTGGTTGTTGTTCAGTTTCAGATTGAGGGTCACGAAGTTGACCACCGATCGCTTTTAGGTTCTCTAGTACCGACTCAGCACGGCGTACAACCCATACAGGTTTACCTTGCCACTCGACACGAACCATTTGTCCCGGTTCTAACTTACTGACTTCCACTTCCACCGGCGCGCCCGCAGCTTTCGCTTTGGCACTCGGGTTCCATGATTTAATAAAAGGCACGGCTACAGCAGCTGCTCCCAAACCACCAACAACGGCTGTTGTTGCGGTTAAGAAACGCCTGCGACCGTTATTTAAAGGCGCGTTGCTCATCCAAACATTCTCCCATTTGCTCCTTATGGATTGAAATAATTCCGATTAAAGAGCATGGCTAACAAAATATGTATTTAGTTCTATTTATTGACGGCAAATGATAAATAAAACCCTACTTTTTGACAAGATAAAGCTACCTTTTTGTAACAATCATGAGGCAAAGCGCACATTGGGTTACAAAAGCTTTCAAAATATAAGAATTTAGGAATAAAACGAGGAGGGGGAAGCGTTTAGCGGGAGCCAGAAAGACAAAAAGCCCGGCATATAGCCGAGCTTTGAACCACAATTCCAGTAATAAAACTGGTCGCGTGTATTTTTCGGTAAGGAAAAATTAACGCTTAGAGAATTGAGGTTTACGACGTGCTTTACGTAGACCAACTTTCTTACGTTCAACGCAACGAGCGTCACGCGTAACATAGCCAGCTGCACGTAGAGCAGGACGTAGAGTTTCATCGTATTCCATAAGAGCACGAGTGATACCGTGGCGGATTGCGCCAGCTTGACCTGAAATACCACCACCAGAAACAGTGATGTAAAGGTCAAGTTTCTCAGTTAGTTCAACTAGCTCAAGAGGTTGCTTAACAACCATACGAGAAGTTGGACGACCGAAGTAAACATCAAGGCTACGCTTGTTGATTACGATCTCACCAGAGCCTGGTTTGATGAAAACACGAGCTGCTGAGCTTTTGCGACGACCAGTGCCGTAGTATTGATTCTCTGCCATTGTCTTAATCCCCAATTAGATGTCTAGTACTTGTGGTTGTTGAGCAACATGGTTGTGCTCAGTACCAGCGTATACTTTAAGCTTACGGTACATCGCGCGGCCTAGAGGACCACGTGGAAGCATACCTTTAACTGCTAGTTCAAGAACCATTTCTGGTTTCTTAGCAATTAGCTTTTCAAAAGTGATAGTCTTAAGACCACCTGGGAACTCAGAGTGACGGTAGTAAACCTTACCCTTAGCTTTGTTACCAGTCACAGCTACTTTCTCAGCGTTAACAACGATGATGTAATCACCAGTGTCTACGTGAGGAGTGTATTCTGCTTTGTGCTTGCCGCGTAGGCGAGAAGCGATTTCACTTGCTAGACGGCCAAGAGTTTTGCCTTCAGCGTCTACAACATACCAGTCGCGTTTTACAGTTTCTGGTTTAGCAACGAAAGTTTTCATGCTAATAATTACCTATTTAAAAAATTTACACTTAAGGAATACTCGCGTATTCCCACTGTCTAAGAGTTACCATCATCACCCCTTCGAGTGTTGGAAAACTCTTGGCATAACGTGATTTTACTCATCGCTAGAGGCCCGCAGTAACGGTAGGTCGCAGGATTATAGAGAAGAGCGAAGAAAAAATCACCTCTTTTTGAACAAAATCACGATTTTTTTAATTCTCTTTCGTATTCGAGATAATAAGCGCTAAATTAAGTGTTCTTTTGCCAAATATTCATGGCTCTGCATTTCAATTAAACGCGACTGACAACGTTTAAACTCAAACTCTAGCTGACCATTGGTGTACAATTTTTCTAACTCAACTTCCGCTGAAATGATTAATTTCACGTGGCGCTCATAAAACTCATCGACTAACGCAATAAAGCGCCTCGCCGCGTCATCTGACGTCGCCCCCATCTGTAAAACATCCGCTAATAAAACCGTGTGGTAAACCTTAGACAGTTCGATGTAATCATTCTGACTACGGGCTGACTGACAAAGTTGTGCAAAAGTACCATGCAACACCCCATCACTCGCTTCAATGACATCCAATTGGCGATGGTTGACTTCGATCTGCTTGAGCTTCTCTTTATCTTCACCGACCAACTGCGCGTAGTATTTCTCTAGATTGATATTGGCTTGGTTATCTAATGGGTAATGATAGATCTCAGCTTGCTCTAAGGTTCTCAGTCGGTAATCAATACCGCTGTCTACATTAAGGATGTGACAGTTTTCTTGAATCAGCTTAATCGCAGGTAAAAAGCGTGCACGCTGTAAGCCATTACGATACAGATCTGCAGGTGGGATATTAGAAGTAGCCACCAAGATAACGTTACGCGCAAAGAGCTCTTGGAACAAAGTCCCTAAGATCATGGCGTCTGTAATGTCTGAAACAAAGAACTCATCGAAACAGATAATGTCGGCTTCTTGCTTTAGTTTGTCAGCCACCAGTGGTAACGGGTCAATCACATTACCGAGCGCTTTCAGCTCATCATGAACTCGATACATAAAGCGGTGAAAGTGAACTCGCATTTTTTTAGTGGTCGGTAAGGCTTCGTAAAACGTATCCATTAGATAAGTTTTGCCACGCCCTACACCGCCCCAAAAATAGAGGCCTTTGGGAGGCGTTAGCAACTCGGGCTTTTTACCTAGCAATTTCTGGAATCGCGTAAGTTGAGGAACTGGGGTATTCATGTAATCTTGGAATTGATGAAAGAGTTCATCTAAAGATTTAACTGCTTGCTCTTGTGCTGGATCTCTTTGAAATCCATGTTCTTTTATATCTTGTTCGTATTTTTTAACGGGATTCATGACGACATTTCCACAATGAAAGCGATATCAGACAGCGAAGAAAAAGGTGCCCAAACAGCACGAGAGATGGTTTGGTGCGATGAATAAAGCAACACTAAACTGCTATCCAGCGCACACGCATTTCTCTTTATACTGCGGCTTTCTCATAGTACCATGGAGCCGTATCACGTGTAACTAAGCAGTAACAAACATGTTAAAAAACAATAATAAGGAGCTGTTATGCCTTGGATGTATGCCGTTGCCGGTTTACTAGTCGGAGTTATCTTAGGGGTCGCTATTTCTCGTCTCATGACGCCTGAATACAAAAAACAAAAGAACGTACAAAAAGAATTAGATAGTGCAAAGTTTGCCCTTGAGCAGCAACGACAAGAACTTGCTGACCACTTTGCTAAATCAGCAGAAATGTTAGATACCTTAGGTAAGGACTACACAAAACTGTACCAACACATGGAAAAAACAAGCTCAGAGCTGATCCCTAATTTGCCAGAGCAAGATAATCCATTTGTGAAAACAGCCGCAGCCCATTCGGACAAATCACAAGACAAGCCTTCAGTTAAAGAGGCGACACTTGAAGAACAACCGAAAGATTACGCTAATGGCGCAACGGGTTTATTTACAGAGCAGAAGAAAGAAATCATGGATGCTCCCGATGTTGTAACAGCAAAAGCATCGTAAACATTTAACACTTCTGTGAACTTTACAAAGGTTTTTGAGTCATAACTTTCACTCAGGTCATTTGAAACTTCTCATACTTATTAAACGTATAAGAGGGTTAAGACCTAAACTAGAGAGGAGTTTATGATGAAAAAACCTTTGCTTGCTTTATCGGTACTGACTTTAAGCTTAAGTTCAATCATCACCCCCATTCAAGCAACGGCCGCACTGCCATTAAGTGTGGGTAATGAACAATTACCGAGCCTTGCACCTATGCTTGAACAAGTGACCCCCGCTGTGGTTAGTATTGCCGTAGAAGGCAAACAGGTACAACGTCAGCAAATCCCTGAACAATTTCAATTCTTTTTTGGTCCAGAACAAACACGAGAACGCCCATTCCGCGGGCTAGGCTCTGGCGTGATCATTGATGCCAAGAAAGGCCATATTGTCACCAATTACCATGTCATCAATGGTGCCGACGATATCAAAGTAAAACTTCATGATGGTCGAGAGTACGATGCCGAGCTCATCGGCGGCGACCAGATGTCGGATATCGCGCTATTAAAACTCGAAACAGCCAAGAACCTTACCCAGATAAAAGTCGCAGACTCCGACAAGTTAAGAGTCGGTGATTTCAGTGTCGCTATCGGCAACCCATTTGGACTCGGTCAAACCGTGACATCCGGGATCGTTTCTGCTCTCGGTCGTAGCGGCCTAAATCTAGAGAACTTTGAAAACTTCATTCAAACCGATGCAGCTATCAACAGTGGTAACTCTGGAGGTGCGTTAGTGAATCTCAACGGTGAGCTGATTGGTATCAACACGGCTATCCTTGGCCCTAACGGAGGCAATGTCGGTATCGGCTTTGCAATCCCATCCAATATGATGAAAAACCTGACAGAACAAATTCTCGATTTCGGTGAAGTAAAACGCGGTATGCTGGGTGTTCAAGGCGGAGAGGTGACCTCTGAATTGGCGGAAGCGCTTGGTTATGAGTCCAGCAAAGGTGCTTTTGTTAGCCAAATTGTACCCGACAGTGCTGCGGACAAAGCCGGACTGAAAGCGGGCGATGTCATTGTCTCTATAAATGGTAAGCGCATTGATACTTTTAGCGAGTTAAGAGCCAAAGTCGCAACCCTCGGCGCAGGTAAACAGATCGAACTTGGTGTCGTTCGTGACGGAAAGAATAAGACCTTTGATGTAACTCTGGGTGAATCCACCAATAGTAAGACACAAGCTGAAAAGCTCCATGAAGGACTTGCCGGTGCAGAGCTCACCAACACAACCGACAGCGACTCAACGACAGGCGTCAAGGTATCAAGTGTCGCTCAAGGTTCGCCAGCAGAAGCCTATCAACTCCTTAAAGATGACATCATCATCGGGGTAAACCGCCAATCCGTTAAGAACCTTGCTGAATTTAGAAAGATTCTTGAAAAACAACCTGGCGTGTTGGCGCTTAATATCCAAAGAGGCGACAGGACTATCTATCTAGTTATTCGATAGTCATACGTCAGCGCAATTACAGGGAGGCTCAGTAAGTTTGCTTTAAACTTACTCAGTCTCCCTTTTCTTTAGATCAATCAAAATGCTATGCTTCACTCGTAATCAAGTCAGTCATCCATTGACGGATGCTCCATACCTTACTTGTTGAAGAGGGAAACATGCTGTCCTTTCTATTTCGTTCTATTTCCCTTGGACTCGTTTCAGCGGCACTTATTCTTCTCGCATTTCCGAGCTTAAGGCCAGCTATAGTTTCAGATGTCACTAGTCCTCAAGTCGATAATATTGGCTCTCTTCAGATCTCATTTAACCAAGCGGTGCGACGTGCTGCACCCGCTGTGGTCAATATTTATAGTCGTAAATACGCAGAAAGCGATCGCAATAAGCTACTGACTCAAGGTTTGGGTTCAGGGGTCATTGTTAGCGAAAAAGGCTACATCATTACCAACTTTCACGTTGTTGCTCAAGCCGACCAAATAGTTGTGGCACTTCAAGACGGACGAGTAGCCGCCGCACAGCTTGTCGGTTCAGACAAGCGCACCGATATCGCGATACTCAGAGTCAGCGGTGACAACTTACCAGTGATTCCACTGAACCAAGATTACACTGCAAATGTCGGAGATGTGGTTCTCGCTATCGGTAACCCGTATAACCTAGGTCAAACCACAACCTTTGGTATTATCTCGGCAACCGGTCGCTCTTCAATCAGTGCCGATGGTCATCAAGCCTTTATCCAGACCGATGCGGCAATCAATGAAGGTAACTCCGGTGGTGCACTTGTCAATTCACAAGGTGAGTTAGTCGGTATCAATACCGCGTCTTTCCAACAAGCTACCGACATGGAAACCTACGGGATTTCATTTGCTATCCCCTACCCACTAGCGAATAAAATCATGCAAAAAATCATCGCTGATGGTCGTGTGATTCGTGGTTATATTGGCATAGACGGACAAGACATCAACTCGGTGACGTCACGCTTACTCGGCAATAAGAATATCGGCGGTATTGTGGTACTAGGGATAGACCCGAACGGTCCTGCGGCTGATGCAGGCTTTGAAGCACAAGATATTATTATCAGCATCAATAATACCCAGATTAGTGGACGACAGAGCGTAATGGACATTGTTACTGATCTGCGCCCAGGAACTGTCATTGATGTTGGTGTATTACGCAAAGGTGAAAACAAGACACTCAAGGTCACCATTACCGAAGACACACGCCTGTAGCCTGTATTTAGTTTGATTGCTAATAGCTAGCAACTCAAACCGCCAATTACAGATACAAAAAGTACAGACACAAAAAACCCAGCTCTTAAGCTGGGTTTTCTTTTATCAATCAAGCGAATTATAAACTCAATGAAAACTAACTATATAACTAAGCGTCATTGCTAAGTGTCATAACTAAGCGTCGCTAGGTTCATCGATATCAATGCGCGTCACTCGTTGTAGTCCTCTTGGTAGTAAACCACCACGACGACCACGTTCACCACGGAAATTTTCAAGATCCGCAGGTTTCAAGCCAAGCTTGCGTTTACCCGCATAGATTGTCAGCGTCGCATTCTCTGGGATAGCCATTAGATGCGAGACAAACTCTTCACGCTCTTTTGCTTTCGCAGAAGGAATATTGATGATCTTGTTACCCTTACCTTTGCTCAACTGAGGTAGGTCTTTAATCGGGAACAACAACATACGACCTTGGTTAGTAATCGCCAGAATCTGGTTAGTGTCCAAGTCAGCAATCGGGCTTGGCAACATCACTTCTGAAGCTTGAGGCAAGTTAACCAGCGCTTTACCGCTCTTGTTCTTAGACAGCAGATCACTACCTTTACAAACAAAGCCATAACCCGCATCAGAACCGACTAACCATAACTGTTCATTCTCTCCCATCACTACTTGGCGAATAGACGTACCAGGGCTGACGTTCAAGCGACCTGTAATTGGCTCACCTTGGCTTCGCGCCGATGGCAGAGAGTGAGATTCAAGGGAGTAGCTTCGGCCATCACTGCCGAGGAACACCGCTTGTTGGTTACTCTTACCCTTAGTGCTTGCTAAGAATTTATCACCTGACTTGTAGTTCAAGCCTTCAGCGTCAACTTCATGCCCTTTAGCATGACGAATCCAACCTTTCTCAGAAAGTACAACCGTAATTGGTTCGCTTGGAACTAAGTCACGTTCTGTTAGCGCTTTTGCTTCAGCACGTTCAATCAACGGTGAGCGGCGATCATCGCCATATTTATCTGCATCTGCTTGGATTTCTTTTTTGATCAGCGTATTCAAGCGACGCTCTGAACCTAGTAGTTTTTCAAGCTTTTCACGTTCAGCTTCAAGCTCTTCTTGCTCAGCTCGAATTTTAAATTCTTCTAACTTAGCTAAGTTACGAAGTTTAATATCG
Source organism: Vibrio sp. QJM3NY_39 (assembly GCF_057785895.1). Taxonomy (NCBI): domain Bacteria; kingdom Pseudomonadati; phylum Pseudomonadota; class Gammaproteobacteria; order Vibrionales; family Vibrionaceae; genus Vibrio; species Vibrio sp. QJM3NY_39. Next base: position 3,145,736 of record NZ_CM173505.1, read on the forward strand.
AGAATCGCATTGGCTTGAATTTCAGAAATGTTGAAACGGTTCATCAAAACAGGACATGGTTCATCTTCTGTTCTAATGATTTCAATCACTTCATCAATATTTAGATAAGCGGCAAGTAAGCCTTCTAAGATGTGCAAACGTGCAAGTACTTTATCTAAACGGTATTGCAAACGACGGCGAACGGTCGAACGACGAAACTCAATCCACTCTTTCAGGATTTGAACCAGACCTTTAACTTGAGGACGGTTATCTAAACCAATCATGTTCAAGTTAACGCGGAAGTTTTTCTCAAGATCCGTCGACGCAAACAGGTGACTCATCAGTTGGTCACAGTCGATACGGTTTGAACGAGGAACCACGACGATACGTGTTGGATTCTCGTGATCTGATTCATCACGCAGATCGTCCACCATAGGGAGCTTCTTAGCTCGCATCTGGTTCGCAATTTGCTCAAGTAACTTCGCACCTGACACTTGATGAGGTAAAGACGTGATAACAATATCAGAGCCTTCCTTGTGCCATACCGCGCGCATCTTGATGCTGCCACGGCCTGTACGGTAGATCTTTTCGATGTCCGACTTCGGCGAAATAATTTCAGCTTCTGTCGGGTAATCTGGCCCTTGAATGAAACCCATCACATCTGGAAGTTCAGCTTTCGGCGTATCAATCAAATGAATCGCTGCATTCGCTACTTCACGCACGTTGTGTGGCGGAATATCGGTCGCCATACCTACCGCGATACCGGTAATACCGTTCAGCAAGATGTGAGGCAGGCGAGCTGGCAACATTTGAGGCTCTTTCATCGTGCCATCAAAGTTTGGTTGCCAATCAACGGTACCCTGACCTAACTCACCAAGCAGGACTTCAGCAAATTTCGACAGCTTTGCTTCGGTATAACGCATCGCCGCGAATGATTTAGGATCATCAGGTGCACCCCAGTTACCTTGACCGTCCACCAATGGGTAACGGTAAGAGAATGGTTGTGCCATCAATACCATGGCTTCGTAACAAGCAGAGTCACCGTGTGGGTGGTACTTACCTAACACGTCACCAACAGTACGAGCTGATTTTTTATATTTCGATGCAGCGGATAGGCCTAGCTCAGACATCGCATAGATAATACGACGCTGTACTGGCTTCAAGCCATCACCGATATAAGGCAATGCACGATCCATGATCACGTACATTGAGTAATTTAAATAGGCATCTTCGGTGAACTTGCGCATTGGCAACTGTTCAACGCCATCATATGTAATTTCGTTAGACATCCATTATACCTCGGCCATATCACCGTTAGTCTGTAGCCATGTACGGCGATCATCTGCACGTTTCTTACCAAGCAGCATGTCCATCATCTCGTTGGTCGCGTCGTTGTCATCAATCGTTAATTGAACAAGGCGACGAGTATTTGGATCCATAGTGGTTTCACGTAACTGAAGTGGGTTCATTTCACCCAGACCTTTAAATCGTTGCACGTTGATTTTGGCTTTCTTCTGCGATAGTCGCTCAAGCACACCATCTTTCTCTGAGTCATCGAGTGCGTAGAACACTTCTTTACCGCAATCGATACGATACAGAGGAGGCATTGCCACATAGATATGACCCGCTTCAACCAAAGCATGGAAATGGCGAGTAAATAGTGCACATAGCAGTGTCGCGATATGAAGACCATCCGAGTCCGCATCGGCAAGGATACAGATCTTACCGTAACGCAAGCCCGACAAATCATCGTTATCTGGGTCGATACCTAGAGCAACTGAAATATCATGTACTTCTTGTGAAGCCAATACTTGGTCTGCTGACACTTCCCACGTATTTAGGATCTTACCGCGAAGTGGCATAACCGCTTGGAACTCACGATCACGTGCTTGTTTAGCAGAACCACCTGCCGAGTCCCCTTCCACGAAGAAGATTTCGGTACGGCTTAAATCTTGAACCGAACAGTCGGTTAGCTTACCCGGCAGTGCTGGACCAGAAGCAATCTTTTTACGTACAACCTTTTTGCTTGCGCGCATACGACGATGTGCGTTAGCAATACAAGCTTCTGCAAGTAATTCTGCTAGCTGAGGCTTTTCATTCAGCCACAAGCTGAAAGCATCCTTCACTACACCAGAAACAAACGCAGCAGTTTGACGAGAAGATAAGCGCTCTTTTGTTTGACCTGCAAATTGTGGATCTTGCATCTTCACCGATAGAACGTAAGAACAACGGTCAAAGATGTCATCACCCGTTAGCTTAACGCCACGAGGCAACAGGTTACGGAATTCACAGAACTCACGCATCGCATCAAGCAGACCTTGGCGAAGACCGTTTACGTGCGTACCACCTTGCTTAGTTGGTACTAAGTTCACGTAACTCTCGGTGATCATATCACCGCCTTCAGGCTGCCAAATGATCGCCCAGTTCGCCATTTCCGTTTCAGCAACGAATTCGCCAACATAAGGTTCTTCAGGCAATAAGGTATAACCTTTCACACCTTCAGCAAGGTAGTCTTTTAGACCATCTTCATAGAACCATTTATGCTCTTCACCGCCAACCTTGTCGATAAAGGTGATTTCTAAACCAGGGCAAAGTACGGCTTTAGCTCGCAGGTTATTAATAAGGCGTAAAACAGAGAACTTAGAGCTATCGAAGTATTTTGGATCTGGCCAGAAATGCACGGTAGTACCGGTATTACGGTGACCACAAGTCCCCGTAACCGTAAGGTCAGTTACAGCATGACCACCCTCAAGGGCGATTTCATGTACCTGACCGTCACGGCGAACCGTTACTTCAACACGTTTTGACAGCGCGTTTACCACCGAGATACCTACCCCGTGCAAACCACCTGAAAACTTATAGTTGTTGTTTGAGAATTTACCGCCTGAGTGGAGCTTAGTTAAAATCAGCTCAACACCCGAGATGCCTTTTTCAGGGTGGATATCAACCGGCATACCACGGCCATCATCGGTAACTTCTAACGATTGGTCAGCATGAAGCACAACTTTAATTTTCTTAGCGTGTCCCGCTAGTGCTTCATCGACCGAGTTATCAATGACTTCTTGGGCAAGGTGGTTTGGTCTTTCTGTCTCTGTATACATTCCCGGGCGGTGTCGCACGGGATCGAGACCTTCAAGTACCTCGAGGTCTTTTGCATTATATTGTTCAGTCATAATACGGAGTTTACTCAAAAAGTTTGCGTCTGTTCGCTGGCTCTAGTTTCACTAAAGCAAAATCATTACTATGAACCTTCATAGTAGAGCGAACGAGCGAAGTATTGGGGAATATAGTCTGGAAGCTGAGTAATGATGTCAAGCTAGTTCAAAAACTAAGACATCAAACTATGATATTTCACCATTGATAGATGAAATAACAGGCAAACAAGAGAAAATCACTCTGTTGATGAAACAGATTAGAGGTTTAGAAAAGTGACGATTTGTTGTGGGTAACGTTCAAAATCAACAAAGCTATGATCCCCGCCCTCTTCTACTGTCTGTGTCGCACCTTGGTACTTCTCTACCGCTTGTCGGTAATCCAGAACTTCGTCTTCCGTTTGCTGAAGTAACCAGAAGTCACTCGGCTTAGCGATAGCCGGAACCTCTAACGCCTTCAGTTCATCGATATGCTTTGTTTCCAGTACATATCGTTCATCTGTGTATGGGTTTACTTGCTCACCTAAATAATCAGCCAGAAGCTCATACGGCTTCACGGCTGGATTTACAACCACCGCCTTGAAACCATAGTGGCTATTTAACCATGTTGAAAGATAGCCACCCAACGAGCTACCGACTAACGCGATCTGATATTGATCTTTATATTGCTCCACCAGCTGCTGTAAATGCAGAGCTGCTTGCTGAGGGAAGCTCGGTAGTTGAGGCGTTACGACTTTAATATCAGCGCGATGCTCCACACAGTAATCCGCCATCACATTCGCTTTGTGAGAACGTGATGAACTGTTAAAACCGTGAATATAAAGAAGCAGCGATGGCTTAGCGGTTTGCTGATTAAGGTCCGGCATATTAGTAACCACCTGCATCAAAGTCTGGCGAGAACTGCCCATTAGGCAAACGGCGAACCTGCGTAGTTACCGTACCATCTTGGTGCAATTCAATCTCTCGCCAGCCAGGAGATAAAGTATCAACCGCAAAGTCGTTCGAGTTTGGTTTGAATTGAACACAAGTCGATGGGGTTGCCATGACTTGTACACCATGATGATTGCGATTCATATCTTGATGAACATGACCACAAAGTACCGCTTTCACATTGGTGTGCTGTTGAACCACATCCCAAAACTGCTCAGCATCTTTCAGGTTATGTTGATCAAGCCACGCACTACCGACCAGTAAAGGGTGGTGGTGCAGCAAAACCAAGGTGTTACGCTCAGGGAATTCAGTCAGCTTTTGTTCTAGTAGGTCAATCTGTTGATCACTAAGGCGCCCGTGAGGTACACCCACCACTTGCGAGTCCAGCATAACCATGTGCCAGTTATCGCCTAGCAAGACATGCTCAACACATTGTATTTGTGGTGATGGTAAAACACTGCCCATATTAGGCTTGAAATCATGATTACCTGGCAGCCAATAACATGGCCTTTCCAAAGGTTGAATGCCTGATTCAAATTTTTGGTATGACTCAGCACTGTGATCTTGAGAGATATCACCCGTCGCCAAGATCGCTTCATAGTCGAAGCCTTGGTTAACTATGCCATCGACTACAGCACGAAAGCTATCTTGTGTATTGATGCTTAATAAGCTGCCGTTGCTCGGCGCAAATAAATGCGTGTCCGTTAGCTGCACGAGCTTAATAGTGCTCTCATCAAATTTTGAAGTGTGTGATAATTCCAAAATAACAAATCCAGATACGTTACTGTTTAAACTTTAAAAGTGTTCTTACAATGGGCTCAATTAAAAAGGCATTGGCGAACGGCTGATACCCGTTTTTAAACAAAACGTTAACCATTCTCCAAGAAATTTGTTCAACTGAAATTTCTCATCCTTTTGCATAAGCTTAGCGTTGGGGTAGTCATATTTCGCTTTAACACGCGAAAAATCCCCGCTGGCGCACACTTCTGCAACTCGAGCGTCGTGATATAGCCTGACAGACATTTTTGGCAAAGGAAACACTGGTGTCTCGTCACTCTGACATATATCTATTAATGTGGTGTATTTTGTGACCTCATTCACTGTCAATTGATACACCATATTAACGGCTTGGTAACAGCGAACATCACCAACCTCATGCCCAACAGGTAACAGAGCGTTAAGTTTGGCATAGTTAGTCTCGTAAACTCGCATCAATTCAGCAAGATCAACATGATACGGCTTTTTGACCGCGATATTTGGCATGACGTTAACCGTTCCACTTTGACTGTAATTCTTGGTAGTTCAATTGTAGCCACTGCAGCGCAATGATCGTGGCTCCATTTTCAAACACACCTTCTTTTACTAACTGATAAGCCGCATCGCGAGTCATCACTTGCACACGAATATCCTCACCTTCGTAATCCAATCCGTGTACCCCTTTGGCTGTCGTGGCATCAATACAGCCGACAAAGACATCGAGCTTTTCTGAACAACCGCCAGACGAAGGGTAATACGAAGTGATAGGCAATACAGATCCGACTTCAACTCCCGCCTCTTCCATTGCTTCACGACGGGCAACATCTTGTGGTGATTCATCCGTATCAATAATCCCTGCAACAATTTCGTATTGCCATGGGTTTTCATGCTCTAAAGCCCCAACACGGATCTGTTCAACGATCACCACTTCATCACGAATAGGATCATAAGGTAACAAAGCGGCAGCATGACCACGCTCAAACATTTCGCGCTCTATTGGTTGGCTCCAGCCCCCCTCAAACAGCTTATGTTTAAATGTGTATTTAACCATTTTGAAAAAACCACGAAACAGCGTCTCTTTTGAGACTATTTCCACATCTTGAGGAGTAAACTCATGTCGTTGATTGTCATACTGTTGCATTTGGTACCTCACTAAGTGATCTTTATAGTTTACTCATTGTCCGAGTTAACTACCAAGGATAAGGTTCAACTTTTTATATAAAATTTATAATTAAAGTTAAGTTTTAAAAAATAAATATTGCACAAGTGGATAGTTAAATGTAAAAAAGTGCAAAGTTTCGAGTAAATTACCACCAAACTGGGTTAAACTCTTTTGAAGAAAATTCCATTAAAGGCAGGAATAGGAAAATGAAAAAACTGCTTCCACTATTTATCAGTGCAGCAATCGGCAGCCTGAGTTCATCAGCTTTTGCTGATACGCTAGCTGAAGTTTACGACCAAGCAAAACAGAACGATCCACAACTTCTTCGTTCCGCAGCGCAGCGCGATGCCGCTTTTGAAGCAGTAACGTCAAGCCGTAGTGATTTGCTACCACAAATTGATTTAAGAGCTAACTACGATATCAACCGTGGTGATTTAAGCGATAAAAACAATGACAATAACCAATGGGGAGCTGGGATTTACTTTTCTCAAGAGCTCTACCAACGCTCTTCATGGATCACGCTAGATACGGCAGAGAAAACTGCTCGCCAATCTGATTCAGCGTACGCGGCAGAGCAACAAGCTTTGATCCTACGTGTAGCAACGGCATACTTTGAAGTACTTCGAGCTCAAGATAACCTAGAATTTGTTCGTGCAGAGAAAGCCGCTGTTGCTCGTCAACTAGAACAAACAAAGCAGCGCTTTGAAGTAGGTCTTTCAGCAATCACCGATGTACATGATGCGCAAGCTCAGTACGATGGCGTTTTAGCTGATGAAGTTTTAGCAGAGAACACTCTGATTAATAACTACGAAGGTCTACGTGAGATTACAGGTCAGGAACACTCTAACCTAAGCATCCTAGACACTGATCGTTTCTCAGCAAGCAAATCTTCTGAATCTGCAGCAGCACTTGTTGAACAAGCAGAGCAAAAGAACCTGAGCCTTTTAGCATCTCGTATTTCTCAAGATGTAGCGAAAGATAACATCACACTAGCAAGTTCTGGTCACCTACCAAGCTTGACGTTAGATGGTAGTTACTCTCTTGCGGATCAATCAAATAGCTCAAATAATTACGACCAAGATAACCTAAACCTAGGTTTGAACTTAGTTGTACCTCTATATACGGGTGGTAATACAACTTCTTTGACTAAACAGGCTGAATACAACTATGTTGCAGCAAGTGAAGATCTAGAAGCCACTTATCGTAGCGTTGTAAAAGACGTTCGTGCATTCAATAACAACATCACAGCTTCGATCGGCGCTCTACGCGCTTACGAACAGTCTGTTGTCTCTGCTCAGTCTGCTCTAGAAGCAACAGAAGCAGGTTTTGATGTCGGTACTCGTACTATCGTTGACGTACTAGATTCGACTCGTCGTCTATACGATGCGAACAAAAATCTTTCAGATGCTCGTTACAACTACATCCTAAGTGTTCTTCAGCTTCGTCAAGCGGTTGGTACATTAAGCGAACAAGACATTGTTGATGTAAACGCGGGTCTAAAAGTAGCAAGTAAGTAATTCTTAATTACTCAGTTACCATTACAAAAATGCCGCTCAATGAGCGGCATTTTTATTATCGATTAAAGCGAGATTTACTGCCTAACTAAAAGCTCAACGCCAAAAACTAAGAACTAACCTCGACCACCTTTAATCGCTTTAATGATTTCAGTCGTAGAGCAACCATCTTCAAAGTTAAGTACTTTCACTTCACCACCAGCCGCAATCACTTCTTCACCACCAGCAATCTCTTCAGGTTTGTAATCACCACCTTTCACTAGAATGCTTGGTAGAACCTCAGAGATCAAACGTTGAGGTGTATCTTCAGAAAACGGAACCACCCAATCAACAGCGCCTAAGCCAGCCAATACCGCCATACGACGATCAGTTGGGTTCACAGGGCGACCCGGACCTTTCAAGCGTTTGACTGATTCATCGGTATTCACTGCAACGATCAAACGATCACCCAGCTCAGCCGCGTGGTTCATGTAAGAAACATGGCCGGCATGCAGAATATCAAAGCAGCCATTGGTCATAACCACTGTCTCGCCTTTCGCACGAGCACGCTTCACCGCTTCAACCAGTGCCGCTTCAGAGATCACGCCGTAGTCAGTGTCTTGGCTACCATGAATCGCTTCCGCTAATTCAATCGTAGATAACGTCGATGTACCAAGTTTGCCAACTACCACACCTGCAGCAGCGTTCGCTAATGCACACGCTTCATCCAGTGGCTTACCAGCAGCAACAGAAGCCGCGAGTACCGAGATCACCGTATCACCCGCACCTGTCACGTCATACACTTCTTTCGCTTGAGTCGGCAAGTGGAATGGCGCCTGATCTTTACGAAGTAGCGTCATACCATGCTCGCTACGAGTCACTAACAAAGCTTCAAAGTCGTATTTCTCGATCAATGCGATGCCTTTCTCGATAAGATCTTCTTCTGATTTGACCTTACCTGCAACCAGCTCGAACTCAGCCATATTTGGCGTAAGCAAAGTTGCACCACGGTATCGCTCTAAATCAGCACCTTTCGGATCGATAAATACCGGAACCTTTGCTGCGCGTGCTTTTTGAATAAAACTTTGCACATGCTCCAAGGCACCTTTTGCGTAATCAGATAGGATCACCGAACGTACATTGGGAAGCGCTTGTTCCATGCGAGACAGAACTAACTCAGGATCCGTGTTCTCGAATTTGTCTTCAAAATCAAGACGGATCAGCTGTTGACCGCGGCTCATTACTCGCAGTTTAGTGATAGTTGGGTAATCGTCCAACTCAACAAAGTCGCACTTAACATTGAGCGCTCCTAAGGTGTTTTTTAACACCTCAGCGGGTTCATCTTTACCAGTTAAACCAACGACATGAGCATGACCACCAAGAGAAGCAATATTCATTGCTACGTTGGCAGCACCACCAGGGCGCTCCTCGTTATTTTCTACTTTCACAACGGGTACAGGTGCTTCTGGTGAAATACGGCCAGTTGGACCATACCAGTAACGATCAAGCATTACATCACCGACAATAAGAACACCTGATTGGCTGTAGTCAGGTAGAATTGGTTTCATTATTGATCTCCAAAAATCAAATCTGGCTAGAGTCTAGCACACTGATTACAGAGGCTAAACCATAGAAAAATTAGCAAACGCTTACCGAAATAAGGGCTGTGTCATACAAGCCATAACTAGGGTTAAGCTTCCATCCACTGCTTCCATGCTTGAACAACATGTTCCCTTTCCATCTCAAACTTCTCAATCGCCACATCCGCATCAAGGTTGAGTAGATTACGGTGATGGATTTCATCTCTTAACGTCGTATAGACGTTGGTTAATGCGATGCCTTGCTGCTCGTCCATAATCCCCTGTGACAACAGGCTTTCAAAGATTCGTACATTGTCACACCAACGGGTGAGCTTAGGTTTTTCGTTGCTGTATCTCAGCACTAAGTATTGCGCCAAAAACTCAATATCAGTAATACCGCCCGCATCTTGTTTCAACATGAATCGATCGGCTTTTTTACCGCCTAAATGACCGCGCATTTTTTCACGCATATCCACAACAGACTTTTTGAGCGTTGCCTCATCACGAGCCAAGCACAGAACCTCATGGCGAGTTTTGTTGAATGCCGAAGCCAATAAGTCATCGCCGTAAATCATGCGAGCGCGAGTTAGAGCTTGGTGCTCCCAAGTCCACGCATCATTGTGCTGATACTCGTCAAATGCATCGGTTGGACTAACCAATAGACCAGAGGCACCTGAAGGGCGTAGACGAGTATCGACCTCATACAAAATACCGGAAGCGGTTCTCGTTGAGAAAATATGAATAATTCGCTGTGCCAACCTTAAATAGAACTGGCGTCCATCAATCTCTTTCTTACCGTCAGTATAGATGTGTACCGGGCAATCGTGCATGAACACGATATCGAGATCGGAGTTATAGCCAAGCTCCCAGCCGCCAACTTTGCCATAACCAACAACCGCAAAGCCGCGGCCTTCACGATCTTTGACATGAGTCGGCTCACCAAACTTGGCCGATACTTGTAACCAAGCTTGGTTAATACCCGCCTCAACAATCGCTTCGGCTAAATAGGTCAGGTGATCACTCACCTTCATGACTGGCAGAGCACCTGCAATATCCGCGGCTGCAATCCTCAAGATACAAGTCTGCTTAAACTGACGCAGACCTTCCATCTGTTGCTCCATATCATCTTCAGGAATTCGAGCTAGGTAATCTCTCAGCTCAGTCTTGTAAGACTCTAAAGGTACTGGATTATAGAGTTGTTGAGGGTCAATAAGTTCATCTAATAGAATTGGATAACGGCCAAGCTGCTCCGAAATCATCGGGCTCGCAGTACATAAACGAACTAACTGAGTTAACGCGGCTGGGTGTTCATCCAATAGCTCAAGGTAAGTGGTACGCGTGACTATTTTATGGAGAAGGTGCAACACTCGAGACAAACCAAACTCTGCATCCTTGGCGGTGTACAACGCCTGGAACACTTTAGGCATCAAGCGATTTAAAACCTCTCGCCCACGTGGTCCAAGGGTTTTCTTCGCTAAATCCGCTTTAAACTGGATAATGGTTTTCGCCGCTTCCAGCGGGTTAGCAATCGCGATGTCATGCTCAAGAACCTGCTCAATCACGTCTTGCTTATGGGCCATATCCCACAGTTCACTAAAGTGACTCGCGATTGGATTGGCGTCGTCTTCATCGACACCAATCAGATCTTCGAACACAGTATGTACATTCGCCATATGAACACGAGTTGCCGTAATCAAACTATCCCAATCAGAAAATTGCATTGCAACAGCGAGCTGCAGTTGCTCAAGCTCACCATCAGGTAAGGTTTGAGTTTGCTTGTCAGACATCGCTTGCAATAAGTTTTCAAGGCGACGTAAAAACAGGTAGGCCTCACGTAAATGACCGACTTCTTTGGTCTCTAATAAATTGAGAGACTCAATAGCACTTAACGTCTCTAGTAACCCTCGACCACGCAAGCTAGGCTCACGCCCGCCACGAATCAATTGGAAAACTTGCGCAATAAATTCAACTTCACGAATACCACCAGAACCAAGCTTGATGTTATTAGAGAGGCCACGACGGCGAACTTCACTGCTGATCATCGACTTCATTCGACGCAGAGATTGAATGGCACTGAAATCGATATAACGACGAAACACAAACGGGCGCAGCATCTGACGAAGCTCTTGATATTCAGGGTACATTTCACTACCCATCACTCGCGCCTTAACCATCGCGTAGCGTTCCCAATCTCGGCCTTGTTCTTGATAGTAATCTTCTAGCGCAGCGTAACTCATGACCAGTGGGCCACTCTCACCGAATGGACGCAGACGCATATCTACTCGATAACAGAATCCATCAAAGGTTTGCTGATCAAGCGCCTTGATAATCCGTTGCCCTAAACGCGTGAAAAATTGGGCGTTGGCGATACTTCGTCGCGCACCTTGTGTTTCACCATTCTCAGGGTAGGTAAAAATCAGATCGATATCAGACGAGAAATTAAGCTCACCGCCACCCAACTTGCCCATACCGATGATCAACATCGGCTGCGCTTCACCCTGATCATTACAAGGCGTGCCCCACTCTTTACAGCAAATATCATACTGCCACTGATAGGTCTCGAAGATCATCGCCTCTGCCAACATCGATAGATGGCTTAAGCTCTGCTCTAGCTCCCACTCGCCCAAAAAATCACGCCAAGCAATGTAGGTCATTTCTCGATTACGGAATTGACGCAGCACACGCTGGCCACTCATTTCATCGGCACAACCTGAAAGTAACTCGGCTAATCGCTGACGATACCCTTCAGCACGCTCTTCACATGCCAGCATATCAGGTAGAGAGTTAGATAAAACCGTATCACGCTGTAAGCAATCAGCGACAAAACAACTTAAACCGAGTACACGTTTAAGATCTTCAATCATTGGCTCTGGCCAAGCATTGATGGCTTCACTTTGATGCTCTAATAATTGCTCAAAAGTAGACTGGGAATGCGTGGTGAGTTGAGAAGGCAATGGCATGTTTCTTCCTTGTGTAAGCTGCGCGCCGAACAATTGGTTCTGTTCTTTAGTAAATAGTTTTAACAGGCAAGTTTAACAACGAGCTTTGAGAACCTGTTTTAATATCTAAGGATAAGTTATACCAAAGTTACGCCAATAAAAAACGCCCACATTAGCAATGTGGGCGTTTTATCGGTTAACTTATCGAATCGGGTCTTTCCTAGCTATCGAATACTAGAAGTACCTCTGAGGAGTAAAGGCCAAGACCCCATGATTAAACCTTAAATTGTTTAATCTTACCGTCCAGTTCTTGTGCGTTGGTTTCCATGAGCTGAGAAGTCTCTAACAGTTCACCAACGACCACTACAGACGCTTCAACAAGCTCACGAACATTCGTTAGGTTAACACTCATCTCTTCAGCAACACTGCTCTGTTGGCCTGCAGCGGTCGCGATTTGGAAGTTCATATCATTGATTTGGTTGACTTGGCTTACGATGCCATCCAACTCTGAACCAGCATTGGTTACCAGATCAACGCCTTCAGCCGCTTCTACAACACTCTTCTCCATCAACTCTACCGCAGAGTTAGCGCTACTTTGTAGGTGACTGATCATGTCTTGAATCTCGACTGTCGCTTGTTGAGTTCGCTGCGCAAGGTTACGAACCTCATCGGCAACAACCGCAAAACCACGTCCCGCTTCACCTGCACGCGCGGCTTCAATCGCTGCGTTCAGTGCTAACAGATTCGTTTGCTCTGAAATGCCTTGGATAGTACCCACAACGCTGCCAATCGAATCAACACGTTCTTCTACTTGGTTTACCGCTGCTGCAGATGCTGCGATATCTGAAGATAGCTCACTCATTTTAGAAACTGAGCCTTGAACGAACTTCTGACCGGTCAATGCTTGGCCTGATGCCTGTTCAGTCAATGAAGACGCACTTTGTGCATGCTCAGCGACAGTTTGTACGGTCGAAGTCATTTCACTCATAGCTGTCGCTAGCTGATCGATCTCGTCGAACTCTTCTTGAGCCGAATCTTTGGTCTCTGACATACTAATGGTCATCACTTCTGTCAGAGCAAATAACTCGTCTGAAGAGGCCACTTGAGTTTTGATCATGTCGTTCAGTTGGACCCGAGTTTTTTCAAGTTCGCGTGCCACATCGCCGTATTCATCTTTACAGTCCATTTCAATCGGCACTGATAGATTCTTATCGGCCATGGTTTTAATGGCGTCATTAAGGTACTGAGTTTGGCGAAGCATAACGCGCGCCGCCGCTAATAGAAGGACCACAAACACAATGATCATCAAGGCTGTTTGCCAAGCCACTTGAACTAGGTAAGTCTCATAATGCTGCTGTGCAACTTGCGCATTATTGGTTACAGCAAGCAATGAATCGTAAAACGTACTTGCGTCCCATAACTGCTTCGAAATGATCAAGATAGTGCTGAATATCATCAGCATGACCATTTTTGGAACGAGACGAACGTCAGAGATTATCCTTTCCCACGGCTTGAATGACAGTTTAGTCATTGTCAGTTCTCCATTAATTCTTATATATTGATGGCTTCTATATCCGCGAGGTGGCTATGTCAGTCAAAGTTCGCGATTTATTTTGAGCCTCGTATGAATGTCAAATAGTATCAAAGACACAACCAAGCCGATGAGCTTATTATCACTGATTCTCTCTTTCTTAGCGTTATTTGTGATCTCAGGCTTATTGTTTGCACCGATTGATAAAGAATCAAAACAAGTTCTTATCGGCCTCGATTTTATAATCTGTAGTGTTTTTCTTTTTCAGCTCACGATTGATCTATTGAGATCACAAAATAAGAAAGAATATCTAAAAGTACACTGGATCGATTTCTTAGCAAGTATCCCAATGATCGAACCACTTCGTTTCGCTCGCATTTTTCAGATCCTGCGTGTCATTCTTGTGCTCCGCTCGGGTAAACGTGTTTTTAGAGAGCTGTTTCGTAATCGCAAAGAAACCACACTCGCCTCAATTATTCTGCTGCTGGTTATTCTCCTAACCATAGGAGCAGGAACAATCCTGCTGTTAGAACACAAAGATCCCAATGCCAACATTACCACTGGCCAAGATGCTTTGTGGTGGGCTTTCGTTACCATCAGTACTGTGGGGTATGGCGACCATTATCCAGTAACGAGTTCAGGAAAATTAGTGGCGTCTCTGGTGATTGTTTGCGGTGTGGGTGTTTTTGGTATGATTTCAGGCTTGATTACTTCTCTGATCACCTCCCCAACTCACCATGAGAATCAACGAGCAGAAAACAAAGAGAAGCATCTTGAAAAGATCATAGAGCAACAACAAAAAATACTAGAGCGACTAGAAAAGCTCGAGCAACAAACAAAAAAATAGGGCCGAAGCCCTATTTTCAAATTCATACTTATACTGATATCGGTATTGAGTTTAGTCTTGCCAGTATGGCTCAACCTCAACGCTGATTTGTCGTGTCTGCTCCATCGCATGCAGAATAGACACTTCTTGGCGAGCCAACCAACGCTCTAGCTGAACTTTCTCATCGCCTTCCAACTTCTCAGTCAAAGGCTCCAATGTTTTGAGTGCCAGCAAGTCATCAATGCCTTGCACCATATCGGCCCATGGCAAACGGAAGCTGTTTCGTTCATCGTCATCATACAAGCTCGCGAAACCTACGCCAGAATACAGATTACGCATCAAACGGTATTGCTGATCAATATACGCTTGGCTGGTCATCACTCGCTCTGGCGGGAAAGCTTCCATCAAATCGGCCCATGTGCGATCGAGTTGCTGCACGGAAAACCATTCGATACCACGAGCCATTTGCTCACGTGCTTTTTCATCTAAGAAAGGTTGCCAGCCACGAGACAAGATCCAACGGCTCAGATCTAATAATAAACCGGTGTATCGAGCAGAACTCAGCAAGGTCAGCAGGTCTTCACGATCTGGCAGTTGCTCTTGCATCTCTTTAAGCTCAGCGACCAAGAACTTACGTGCATCTAGCTTACGCAGCACGTGGCCTTTATCTTCGAGCAAATCTTCGAAGTGGTCATAACTTTTTAGCCAATCAAGTTCTTGCTCAAGCCACTTAAGTTCTTGGCGTAAAATAGCACTCGCGCGTCTTGGAACAATGTCACCATAGATAGTGAAGGTTTGACGAATAAAACTTAGCGAATGGCTTATCTCATGTAACGCTTCAATCGATTGACGCTCGGTGAAGATCTGCTCGTGAGAGTGCCAATGAGCGAGAGCATGCTCTAAAGATTGAATGAAACATGATTCAACAGTATCACTTTTGTCAGTATCAACTAAGGTCAAAGGAGTGACTTCATCTCCTTGATAACCTTGAGCAAGGCGGTAACCTTTAGCAGCTTTGCTGAGATTCCCTAAACGCATGCCACCTTGTTCGCAGAATTGACGAGACAATGTAAATAGAGCATCCGTTTGACCCGATTTAAGTTCCAATTCGACTTCGCAAATCGGTTCTTGCAGATCGCCTGACTCAACGAAGCCTTGGTCGAACGCAACCTCAACCTGGCTGCCATCTGGCATACCAATCAACCACTGCTCACGAGTGAAGTTGGTAGAGAACAGAGGAGTCAGCTCAGCTTGCAACGTTTCGATGTCTTTATCCGCTGGCCAGATATCCTCTGGATGTAGGGCTAGCTTAGGTTCATTGCTATCGTGTTCTGCATTGTATTCAGGCCTTTGATGTAAGCCAGCAACCACACGACCAGCCGTCTTTACGGTTTGTACAAATACGTCATCAAAACGTCGAATACGCAAGCCAATATCGTGCTTACGTAGCCAGTTGTCAGGGGTGTCAAAGTAGATGTTACCTAGCTCGCGACAACTGTGCTGAAGTACTTTAGTTTCAGCAATTTTATTGCGTAAAGTCTCTGAAAAATCAGGAGAAACAAAAAACTTCAGTTCTATCTCGGTTTCCATAGTTATACCTTTCTGTGAAGATAGGGACAGGATATTGCCAATTTGAAAACTCAGCAAGTCAGAAATATCGCCCTTATGATGATCTAAAACAGTTTTAATGAGACATTGATTAGGTTAACATGCGCGACTTTGTAGCCATCGCTTAACATTTCACCATGAATATGGTGTATGTTGTTTTAAGGTTATTATTTATTAGGTTGGATGACCATGCCAGTAAATACAATTATGGGGTTATTTGCAAAGTCCCCAATTAAACCTTTGCAGCGTCACGTAGTATGCGTGAACGAATGTTGTTCTCACCTAGTTAATTTTTTTGAAGTTTCTTCAAAGGGTGACTGGGAGAAAGCATCAGAAATTCGAGCTCAAATTTCTCACCTTGAGAAAGAAGCTGACGTACTAAAACGTGAAATTCGCCTTAAACTTCCTCGTGGTTTGTTTATGCCAGTTGATCGCACCGATATGTTGGAGCTATTAACTCAACAAGACAAACTCGCAAACCTAGCGAAAGACATTGCTGGCCGTGTATATGGTCGTCAACTTGTCATTCCTGCTCCAATGCAAGAAAACTTCATCGCTTACGTTAAACGTTGTCTAGATGCAGCGAACCAAGCACAAAACGTAATCAATGAATTAGACGAATTACTTGAAACTGGCTTTAAGGGCCGTGAAGTAACACTCGTTGCTGAAATGATTCATCAGTTAGATGTAATTGAAGATGACACGGACGCGATGCAGATCGAATTACGCCAACAATTAATGGCGATTGAAGACGATATGAATCCAGTTGACATCATGTTCTTATACAAAATTCTTGAATGGGTTGGTGGTATTGCAGATCAAGCACAGCGTGTAGGCGCTCGTCTTGAAGTAATGCTTTCTCGATCTTAAATCATACGCTAACTATATAACGAAGAGCATTTTTTAACCAAACCACTTATGCGCTGAGTATTCCTCTCGCTGAGCGGTTTTTTGCGTCTAAATTTGTTCCGCTTGTTATCAAACAACTAGGTATTACGATGGATATCCTTGCTAACTACGGCACTGTCCTGATTATTGTTGCAGCAGCTTTCGGTTTCTTGATGGCTATTGGTATTGGTGCAAATGACGTTGCGAATGCAATGGGCACTTCAGTAGGCTCTAAAGCTCTAACCGTTAAACAAGCGATCATTATCGCAATGATCTTTGAATTCGCAGGTGCTTATCTTGCGGGCGGCGAAGTAACAGACACGATCCGTAAAGGTGTTATCGAAACGTCTCTATTCGCTCATCAACCTGATGTACTTGTGTACGGCATGATGTCGGCGCTACTGGCTGCTGGTACATGGTTGCTTCTAGCATCATACATGGGCTGGCCAGTATCAACGACTCACTCGATCATCGGTGCAATCATCGGTTTTGCTTGTGTGTCTGTAGGTACAGAAGCTGTAGATTGGAACAGCGTTCAAGGTATTGTGGGTAGTTGGATTGTCACACCGTTGATTTCCGGCATCTTCGCCTATCTTATTTTTGTCAGTGCCCAACGACTGATATTCGATACAGAAAATCCGTTGTTTAACGCTAAGCGTTTTGTGCCTGTGTACATGTTCATTACGACAATGGTCATTGCACTTGTAACAATTAAGAAAGGTCTTAAGCACGTTGGCCTTCACCTAAGCGGCACTGAAGCCTGGTTATGGGCAGCTGGTGTTTCTGCTCTAGTCATGGTTGGCGGTTACTTATACATTCAAAAGAAATTTGCTAATCGCGAAGAAGACCATGGCTTTGCTGGCGTTGAAGGTATCTTCAGCGTACTAATGGTTATCACAGCTTGTGCGATGGCATTCGCACACGGTTCAAATGACGTTGCGAATGCGATTGGTCCACTGTCTGCTGTTGTTTCAACGGTTGAGCACATGGGTGAAATCTCAGGTAAGAGCACTATCGCATGGTGGATTCTTCCACTAGGTGGTATTGGTATCGTTGTTGGTCTTGCTACCATGGGTCATAAAGTAATGGCAACCGTGGGTACTGGTATTACAGAACTAACACCTAGCCGTGGCTTTGCCGCTCAACTAGCAACGGCATGTACGGTTGTACTGGCTTCTGGTACTGGCCTTCCGATTTCAACCACGCAAACATTGGTTGGTGCGGTTTTAGGTGTCGGTTTTGCTCGTGGTATCGCAGCACTCAACCTAGGCGTTGTGCGTAACATCGTTGCTTCGTGGATTGTAACGCTACCTGCAGGTGCTCTACTTGCTGTTGTGTTCTTCTACGCAATTCAGGCTATGTTTACTATGTAATAGCCCTGGCGTTAGTAAATATTAGCGTCAGAAAACGGTGAGCTTCGGTAATGATATGTAAATACCATGTCATTATTGACTCAAACGCACAGAAAGGGAGGCTTTGCCTCCCTTCTTTGTTGCACCGCATAAAGAAACTAAATATTATTTGCTCATTGAGGCTGACTCATACGCCTACCCAATTTGAATCGTTAAGGGATTTACTGTGAAAAAACTGATTAGCTTAGTTTTGCTCGCAATGCTTGCGGCTCCAGCTGCCTTTGCACAAGACCGTTATATTGCTGACAAACTATTTACTTATATGCATTCTGGCCCAAACAACACATTCCGTATCATCGGTAGTGTTGATGCTGGTGAAAAGATTACTTACCTACAAACTAACAAGAGCACGGGTTACACCCAGGTTCAAGACAGCCGCGGCCGTAAAGGCTGGGTAGAAAGTAAGTTTGTAAGCACTCAAGAAAGCATGGCTCTGCGTATGCCTAAGCTAGAGAAAGAGCTAACTGAAGTTAAAGGCAAGCTAGCGAATGCACGTCAAAGTGCTGACAGCGAAAAAGCTGGCCTAGCGAGCTCTCTAGACTCTCGTAACAAGCAAATTTCTGAACTTGAGCAAAACTACAGCGAGATTAGCCAACAACTTACGAGCTCTCAAACAGAGAACCGTGAGCTACGCGCTAAGCTAGACACTCAAAAAGATGATCTACTACTGAAATACTTTATGTATGGTGGTGGTGTTGCTGGTATTGGTCTACTTCTTGGTCTTGTCCTGCCACACATTATACCTCGTCGCAGAAAGTCACCAAACGGCTGGTCGTAAGCTGGTCACTCTACCTGTTTGGCTTATCTTGCGCTAAACAGAGTAAATTCAGTATCGAATATCAAAAAGGAGCACCTCGGTGCTCCTTTTTATTTGTCTGTTCTCTAAGTCTCTGGGGCTATCTAGCTTTTAGCCTTTCCACTCGTACAGAGCGGGGATTTCTATTTTCTGTTGATTGAACTCGATAATCACTGATTGTGGCTTAATTTCCAGTAATTGAATGTCTTGTCCAATCCAATCTCCTTGCGCCACTTCTTGGCCATTCACTTTTACCCAACGCTTGGTTTCACTACTCGAATACATGTGAGTTTGCAGGTCTAGCTTAGGTAATACCCCAGATAAACTATTGCTGTGAGACTCTAACTCTATGACCTGAGACCCTACCTGCCCTGCTGGACGTGAGTCCATTGGCTCAGGTGCGCTTTGTTGCTCACCCATCATTGATTCAAGCTTTAAGGCCAAATCAGGTGGTAACTCACTGAGATCTAGCCCTTGCAGTAAATCACTGTCCGATTGCAGAGCCGTATTCTCATTGCTTACACCTGGCTGAACCTCTTGCTGAGCTAGTGATAACTCTGACTCTTCTGATGTTCGCGCACGACTCTCTGAACTAGCCACAGGCACAATAGCTCCACCAGCGACATTCGTACTTTCAGAGCCAATCTGCGCATACACCTCTTGGCGTGGCAATGCTTTCAAAGGTTGGCTTACTGGTGCTGGGCGAACAGCGAATAATATTTCATCTTCTGCATCCACTGACACAACATCCACATTGTTTATATCTGCATCAGCGATTTGAGGCTCTAGGTCTGATTGAGATTTTGATTCAGGCAGAGCGACATAGGCAGCATGGCTAGCCGAGTTTTGTTGTTGGTTATACGATTGATAAACCAGAACACCACCCACCAACAAAGAAGGCACCAAGATAAGGAGTAACCCCATGCCTAACGATGAGCCTCGTTTATTGCTAATCCCTGTAACAGAACTTGGCACATGATGATTTTGGTAGCCTTTGAAGCTGGGGCTATTAAAAGATGATTGTTTAAGAGACGCTTGGTTAAGAGGCGGCTGCTTAGCAGACGACTGATTAAGCTCATGCATAATGCGTGACATTAACTTGCGCCTCCATCGAGTGACATCAACTTAGGCGAGTCGAGTTGAGCCAATCTTTGTAATCTTGCCAGCGTGCGTTTTCCTGCAATGCCATCGACTGACATGCCTTGCCACATTTGAAACGCTTCAATTTTCATTTTTAACTCATAGTCAAATACATCACTGCCCGATACGTCTTCACCCAAAACTTCAGACAATAGCAGATCAAGTAGTGCAATCGCCTCACCTTGATAACCCTCTTTGAGCGTCTCTCTGAGTGGCTGTTTCCAAATCGCGACATAATCACCTTGCCAGATTTTCTTTAAGGTACGCTTAGGCATCACCAAAAGCTTTTCGTTAACGAGGAGCTCGACAGACTCCTCAGACGCACCATAAAGCACAGCAAACACTGGCTCTTGAACGATATTCAGATTAAGGACCACGGGTACGCCAAGATCTAACAATGTATCCAAATTTGACTGTTGTTGCTCGCACACAAAGACACTTTGCGGCTCACTTAAGCACAAGCCATCACGCAGTGAAGACTGATATCCCCAGAGCGTATACAAGTCCTTAATAGCGAGAGAACGATTGGTTCCCTGCATCAAGTGCTGTTGAATATCTTGTGGTAAAGCAAACTTGGAAGGTTTTGGCTCAGCAACCAACTGAGGTTCATTCGCCACCAAAGAGCGCTGAGTCTGTGCAGACACTTCTGTTTTCCTTTCACTTGAAGTCTCAGCCGACTGCCATGAATTGATATAGCTTGGAGCAAAATTAAAGGTCGCCATTGCGAGGCCGACACTTAATGTAGCAATCCCAGCGTATTGGAATAACTTGGGTACGACGAGAGAAGCTCGAGGCTTTTCGACATGATACACATCGGCCTGAAACGACATAACTTGCTGACACGCTCGGTTAACCGTTTCATTATTCGGTAATGGCTCACCATCATGAAAAGCCAATTGCAGGGCTTTGTCACACACCAAGTTAATGAGCCTTGGAATACCATGAGTATATTGGGCGATCAACTTGATTGAACGATTCGAAAACAGCATCTGCTCGCCACCCGCCGTTTCTAAACGAAACGCGATGTACTTGCCTGTCTCTTCAGTATTAAGAGGCAGTAAGTGATAGCGACCTGTAATACGCTGTGCTAGCTGACGTAATTGAGTGGTTTGTAAGTGCTGTTGTAATTCCGGCTGGCCGACCAACAGTACTTTTAACAGCTTGCGACTGTCGGTTTCTAAATTGGTCAGAAGGCGCAGCTGCTCCAGCACATCAGCTGCGAGATGTTGGGCTTCATCAATCACCAGTAAGGTTTGAATGCCTTCAGCATGACTATCGAGCAGGAAGTGATGAATGGCCTGACTCAGCTGTTTCAACGATGCTTGTTCAGGGTACTCGACCTCAAACTCATCGCAGATAGCTTCCAGTAAATCCGTATTGGAAAACGTAGGGTTAAGTATAAGGCCAGCTTGAGTCTGATTATCGAGTGATGACAACATCGCTTTGGCGACCGTTGTTTTTCCTGTACCGACTTCACCAGTAAGCATCGCAAAGCCCCCTCCTTCGCCTAAACCGGCTTGTAGGTTCTGCATCGCTTCTTGGTGACGCTGACTCAAAAACAAGTAGCGAGAATTTGGTACAATCGAAAATGGCATCTCAACGAAGCCAAAATATTCCTTATACATGTGCTGCCCTATAATTACGATTAATGGAAAGTACCATTGCTTGCAGTAAAGTCCAGCAGTGATAAAACATTTCGAGGTGATAAGTTGCAAATATTCGATAGCCTACCAAAAGAGAATGGGGTACAACGCTATCTTGTCGGTGGAGCGGTACGCGATAAACTGCTCAATATTGATAGCTATGATAGAGATTGGGTCGTGGTAGGAAGTACCCCTCAAGAAATGGAAAGCCTTGGATTTACTGCTGTCGGGAAAGATTTCCCTGTATTCTTACACCCAAAAACCAAAGAAGAGCACGCACTGGCTCGTACCGAGAGAAAATCAGGTTCTGGCTATACGGGTTTCGAATGTTACTTTGCACCAGATGTGAGTTTGGAAGAAGATCTCATGCGTCGAGATTTGACCATCAACGCCATTGCTCAAGACGATAAAGGCCAGCTTTACGATCCTTACCATGGCCAGAAAGATCTCTCTGATCGTGTTCTAAGACACGTCTCGGATGCTTTTGTTGAAGATCCTCTGCGTGTACTGCGTGTGGCTCGCTTCGCCGCCAAACTCCATCATCTCAACTTTACGGTTGCACCAGAAACCATGGTGATGATGAGCGAGATCGTCCAATCCGGTGAACTGGCACATCTTACGGCAGAGCGAGTTTGGCAAGAGTGGCATAAATCCCTTAGCACTCCGCATCCTGAAGTGTTCCTTTCTGTACTGAAAGAGTGTGGTGCATTGGCTGTTGTGTTGCCTGAAATTGACGCGCTGTTTGGTGTGCCTCAACCTGAAAAATGGCACCCTGAGATCGACACGGGCATCCACACTCTGATGGTTGCTCAACAAGCTGCTCGATTAAGCTCATCATTACCCGTGCGTTTTGCCGCTCAAGTACATGATTTAGGTAAAGGCGTCACGCCAGAAAGTGAGTGGCCAAGCCACAAAATGCATTGCCATACAGGCTTAAAAATCATTAAGAAGCTGTGTGAAAGAGTCAGAGTGCCCAATGAATTCAGAGATCTCGCACTGTTAGTTTGCGAGCAACACTCTAATATCCATCGCGCAGGCGAGCTCAAGCCAACCACCTTTCTCAAGGTTCTGAACAAGTTTGATGTTTGGCGTAAACCAGACAGGCTCAACGACATACTGCTTTGCTGCCAAGCCGATCATGCTGGTCGTAAAGGGTTAGAAGATCAGCCTTACCCTCAGAAAGCGCGTTTTGAAGTCGCTTACCAAGCAGCGCTTCAAGTCGAAGTCAAAGTGATCATTGCCGATGGTTTTCAAGGTAAAGATATTCGAGAAGAACAAGAGAAACGTAGATCCATCGCAATTGAAAATGCCCTATCAGAAATCGCTGATAATTAATCGCCATAGCGCTGCTTACCATGCATTAAAAAACCCGCGACTAAGCGGGTTTTTCGTTTCAATCTGTAGAGCGGAACATTTGTCTACGTAAGTCGAATTCTACTGCATCATCAAGAAAGCAAATAGACCAAAACCTAGAATCAGGCGGTAGATAACAAACGGTGTCATACCCATACGTGAGATAAGCTTCAAGAAGAAGTGAATACAGATATAAGCACTGATGAAAGAAACCACGATACCCGTTAGCAAGGTGCCAACATGGATAGGGTCACCACTGGTCACTAACTTCAGACCTAAGTAACCACCCGCCAGAGTGATGATTGGGATAGACATTAGGAAAGAGAATCGAGCCGCGGCTTCACGTGTGAAACCAAGGTAAAGCGCCGCAGTAATCGTCGCGCCCGAACGAGACGTACCTGGAATAATCGCCATGGCTTGAGCAAGACCAATAAACAGCGCCTTTTTCCAACCCGCTTGGTATTCGTCATCACGCAGGCTTGAGTTCTTATCCACCCACCATAGCAATAAACCAAAAATAATCGTTGTCGTCGCAATCACCCACGCACTACGCAAATAAAGCTCAACAATATCTTTCATCAACAACCCAAAGATACACGCGGGAATCGTCGCGAGAATGATCATCCACGCGAGCTTCGCTTCTTTACTACGATCACCTTTAAACACGGAACCAAAGAATGCGCTCAACAAAGAGACCACTTCTTTGCGGAAATAGATAACTACTGCGGCCAAAGTACCAACGTGGACAGCCACATCAAAAGCCAAGCCTTGATCTTCCCAACCTAATACAGCAGAAGGAAGGATTAAGTGTGCAGAACTGGAAATAGGTAAAAACTCAGTAAAGCCTTGCACCAACGCCAACATAAACGCTTCAAAATAACTCATTACTTACCTTAAAAATTATAGTTTTATATCTACGACAGAGAGCGAATCTAATTGCTGCATCTTCTGCCATATTTCACTGACGGTTCTTCCATCTTGCGGGATCACTCTCGCAGGACACAGATCATAAAGTGGTTGTGTTACAAAAGGATATTTATAGATATCACTGCGTGGTAATTCTGGTTCGCTTTCAGAAACCACGTCTCCAAACAGCACAATATCAAGATCGAGCTTTCGATCTTGAAGTTTATGAGCATCTTGAGATCGACCCCATTTAAACTCAATTTTACGAAGTTGCTGTGAAAATTCAGTCAATGAGAGTGGTGTGTCGAGCTCTATCACAAAGTTATAAAACGAATGGCTTTCAAACCCTACAGGCTCACAATGATAGATCTTAGAGCATTTAAGGTTAGTCCCTAACGATTGAAGCTCTGTCCATGCCACCCTTGCATGCTTGTCGCGGTCTATGTTCGTGCCAACACCAACATAGGCTATTGTCATGCTTGACCTCGTTCGATGATCACACCGACGGCTTTTGCTTGTGGCACTGCGCCAGGCTTCGCTAAACGGATTTTAATCCAAGGCACTGAAAACTGAGTCATGATTAATTCAGCGACTTCTTCTGCTACACGCTCAACCAATAGGAATCGGCCATTCGCAATGTGGTCAAGTACGGCAGTGCTGACTGTTGAGTAATCCAAAGCATCGACAACATCATCACTCTTACCAGCAGGGTGGTTGTCATGAGCCATTTCAATATCAAGCACAAGTTTTTGTTTAATCTCTTGTTCCCAATCGTAAACACCGATCGTTGTAATTACTTCTAGCTGTTCAATGAAAACTTTATCCAGTGCCATGACTTGTCCTTTTAGAGGTCGGATACCCATATGGGGGAAAAAAACGTATTATTCGTGTAATTCCAGATATGATATCAATTACTCTTGGATTGAGCATTATTTTCCCATCGTTAGACTTATAACCGTTTAAGGAAAAACATGACCCCTTTGGCTCTTATCATGATCATTGCAGCCTATTTGCTAGGTTCAATTTCGAGTGCGGTCTTGATATGCCGAGTCTTAAGACTTCCTGATCCAAGAACGGTAGGCTCCAACAATCCAGGGGCCACCAATGTACTGCGTGTTGGCGGCAAAGGCGCCGCTGCAGCCGTGCTACTTTGTGACATGCTTAAAGGCACCATTCCAGTCTGGCTTGGCTACTACCTCAACATCGACTCGATCATTTTAGGCGTCGTGGCGATTGCTGCATGCCTTGGTCATATGTACCCAATATTCTTCCACTTTAAAGGTGGTAAAGGCGTCGCAACAGCACTCGGAGCCATCGCCCCAATTGGGTTCGATCTAACGGGCATGATCATGGCGACTTGGTTAGTCGTGGCTTTTTTGTTTCGTTATTCTTCTTTAGCGGCACTGGTTACTGTGTTGCTCGCACCTTTCTACGCTTGGTTAGTCAAACCTCAATACACACTGCCTGTGGCCATGTTGTGTTGTTTGATCGTCCTACGTCATCATCAGAATATTCGTCGCCTACTCGATGGCAGTGAACCCAAACTCGGGCAAAAAAAATCGGCTTAAACTGTCATGTCTAAGCCGAATCATTTTTAAACTGGGATAAATTTAAACCGACACAAGTCTCAGTCGATCAAGACTATTCAGCCTTTAAGAGCTTACAGCAGATGTTTATCTAAAAACGTCTTCAGCATTGTGTTCACAAACTCTGGCTGCTCTAGCGAGCTAATATGACCAGCACCAGGAATCACCACTAACTCACTGCCCGTAATGCAATCGTGCATTAGGTATGACTCAAGTGCCGGACGTGGCTTATCTTCTTGTCCAACGGCAATCAAAACTGGCAGTGCAAAGTTCTCTACCGCTTCAATCATATCGCGACGCCCAAACACCATTCGACCGATTCGTGCGACTTCTTCAGCTTGCTCACCCTTAAGTGACGATAGCTGCTGAGTAAAACCTTCCACTAAAGCTGGTGAGTTAGTTTGAGCATCATTGGCGAAGAACAGTGGAACAACCGCTTCTACAATCGGCTGAGGAACCATTTTGGTTTGAGTAATGGTGTCTAACATACTGAAGTATTTAGCATGAGCAACTTCTGGCTCTAAACCAACAAAGGTATCCATAAGTACCAGGGACTTGATTCGTGCAGGAGCTAATTCCGCCAACTCTGTTCCCCACATACCGCCAACCGATAAGCCAACCACAGAGAATTCTTCGATCTCTAAATGATCAAGCAGAGCCAAAACGTGCTGAGCGTAATCTTTCAAGTTACGCATCGAAGCTGGTGCAGCTTGTGACTCACCATGAGACCAAAGCTCTGGAACAATACAGCGATACTGAGTTTTTAATGCATCGATCTGCGGCTTCCACATTGCACTATCCCAAAGGTAGCTGTGACCTAACACAACAACAGGGCCTTGACCTTCATCTAGGTACGCCATCGACTGATTGTCTACTGTAAACTTGTTCATTGTTCTTCCCTAATCTCTATTAGCAATTATTTATCGACATATAGTCGGTAAGCTAGGATATAAAAACGGCCGCACAAGGCGACCGTTTATCGAAACACACTGGTTTATTCTGCGCTTAGCTTTTGTTGACCGACGGTTTCTTGTTGATCGACGGTTTCTCGTTGAACGATTGCTACTGGTTACGCAATTGGCTCTAGTTGGTCAATTGGCCAACGCGGCGTAGCATGAACAGACAAATCAGCCGTTTCACCATTTTTAAGGCGTTGCATACCTGCGTAAGCAATCATCGCACCGTTATCAGTACAGAATTCAGTTCGTGGGTAGTAAACCTCACCACCGATTTTCTTGGCCAGCGCTTCAAGCTCAATACGTAGCTGTTTGTTGGCACTAACACCGCCAGCAATCACGATACGTTTCATGCCCGTCTCTACCAAAGCACGCTTACATTTTATTACCAAGGTCGCACAAACGGCTTCTTGGAACGCGTAAGCAATATCAGCACGAGTTTGGTCATCGTTGTCATTAGCGCGAATGGTATTTGCCGCGAACGTTTTCAAACCAGAAAAGCTCATATCTAGCCCTGGGCGATCGGTCATTGGACGTGGGAACTTAAAACGCCCCGGAGTCCCTTTTTCTGCAAGTCGAGATAACAACGGGCCACCCGGGTAATCTAAGCCCATCAGCTTCGCGGTTTTATCAAACGCTTCACCCGCCGCATCATCAATCGATTCACCAAGGATTCGGTATTCACCAATGCCTTTTACTTCGACCATCATGGTATGACCGCCAGAAACCAGCAGAGCAACAAATGGGAATGGTGGAGGATTGTCTTCTAGCATTGGCGCAAGAAGGTGACCTTCCATATGGTGCACTGGCACAGCAGGCACGCCCCACGCATAAGCAATACTGCGACCAATCGTTGCACCCACAAGCAATGCACCAACCAAACCGGGACCTGCTGTGTAAGCCACGCCATCAATGTCTTTCGACGTTAGGTTCGCTTCTGCCAATGCCGCTTTAATCAGTGGAATGGTTTTTTTTACGTGGTCACGCGACGCTAGCTCAGGTACCACACCACCGTAATCGGCGTGCAGTTTTACTTGGCTGTATAACTGATGAGAAAGCAGCCCTTGCTCATCATCATAAATTGCGATTCCTGTTTCATCACAAGAGGTTTCAATACCAATAATGCGCATAATTTTCTCGGCACGCTTTCGTCTAAAATGGGAAATTAGCGCAATATTACCCTGCCTAAGCTCTTCAAACAAATATTGTACAGACTATAATCGACAAAGTGCTTTACAAAGCCACTGTGATCGGATTAAAATTCCGCACCATTTTTGATCAAGCTGGTTAATGGCCAAACGCGAATAGAGAGTTAGCTCGATGGGTAACTTCTCTGATTTGGTACTGAGTAACCAGCGATAATGAATAACCCCTGAGGTGAAAGGCATATGCCAATAGTTAAAGTACGTGAAAACGAACCGTTCGACGTTGCACTACGTCGTTTCAAGCGCTCTTGTGAAAAAGCAGGTATCCTTTCTGAAGTGCGTCGTCGTGAGCATTACGAAAAGCCAACTACAGTTCGCAAACGCGCTAAAGCAGCAGCTCAAAAGCGTCACGCTAAAAAGCTAGCTCGCGAAAACGCACGTCGCGTTCGTCTGTACTAATAACTTAATCCATAAGGACTGAGTTATGGCTCTTATTGAACAACTCAAAGAAGAGCAAAAATTAGCGATGAAAGCCAAGGACAAACCGCGCCTTGGCACTATCCGCTTAGCTCTTTCAGCAATTAAGCAACGTGAAGTTGACGAACGGATCATTCTGAACGACGACGACATTATTGCTATATTAGTTAAAATGGTTAAGCAACGTCGCGATTCTGTTGCTCAATATGAATCGGCAAATCGTCAAGATCTTGCTGACGTGGAAAAAGCAGAAATTACGGTACTTGAAGGCTTTATGCCTCAACCGCTAACTGAAGAAGAAGTTATTGCACTACTTGATAGCGCAATCGCGGAAGCTCAACCTGCGGGCATGCAAGACATGGGTAAAGTAATGGCTATCTTGAAACCACAAATTCAAGGGCGTGCAGATATGGGTAAAGTTAGTGGTTTAGTTCGTTCTAAACTCGCTTAATCCCAAATCAAATTGCAACAAGCCGTGCAATCCTTCGGAACGCACGGCTTGTTTGTATCTGTAACCTATTCAAACTATTATTATCCACACTCTCAGTTAGTGCATTTTTCTAAGGTTTTATGGCAGGACACATCCCGCGTAGTTTCATCGATGATCTCCTAGCGCGTCTCGACATTGTCGATATTGTGGACGCACGCGTGAAACTTAAGAAAAAAGGCAAAAACTATGGTGCTTGTTGCCCATTTCACAACGAAAAGACCCCTTCTTTCAGCGTAAGCCAAGAAAAACAGTTTTATCACTGCTTTGGTTGTGGCGTACACGGCAATGCTATCGACTTCATTATGGAGTTCGAACGTCTCGATTTTGTTGAAGCGATTGAAGAGCTGGCCTCATTTTTAGGGCTTGATGTTCCTAGAGAACAGCGCAGCGGTGAAATATCCACGGCGCCAAGAGCCAACAGCGAACAAAAACGTAACCTCTACGATTTGATGGGCGGCATCAGTAATTTTTACCGCTCTCAGCTAAAAATCTCAGCGAACAAGCCTGCGATTGATTACCTAAAAAATCGCGGCCTTTCTGGTGAAATCGTACAGAAGTTTGGGATTGGCTACGTCGCTGATGAATGGGACTTGGTTCGTAAGAACTTTGGCCAACAAAAAGAAGCTCAAGACATGCTCGTTACTGGCGGCATGTTGATAGAAAACGATAAAGGCAACCGATACGATCGATTCCGTGGACGCGTGATGTTCCCGATTCGCGATCGTCGTGGTCGAGTCATTGGTTTTGGTGGTCGCATCTTAGAAGACGGCACACCGAAATACCTGAACTCACCTGAAACGCCAATTTTCCATAAAGGCAAAGAGCTCTACGGCCTTTATGAAGTGATGCAGGCCTACCGAGAACCGCCGCAAATACTTGTGGTTGAAGGTTATATGGATGTTGTCGCACTCGCGCAATACGATGTCGATTATTCAGTAGCATCGCTTGGCACAGCAACAAGTACAGAGCAACTGCAAACACTATTCAGACAAACTAATACTGTAATTTGTTGTTACGATGGTGACCGAGCAGGCAGAGAAGCCGCACGAAGAGCTATGGAAAACGCATTAGAGTTCCTTAATGCGAACAAAGTACTAAAGGTTTTATTCCTACCTGATGGTGATGATCCTGATAGCTACATAAGAGAAAATGGGAAAGCCGCATTTGAAAATGAAATTAAAAATGCGGAATCGTTAATCGACTTTTTATTAACTGAGATAAAAAAAGACGCTCCGGATACTGACTCGCGACGTTGGGGAACTTATGTTGCTACTAATGCAGCCCCTTTACTAGATAAGACTCAAGATCCTTCTTTAAAAGCATATTTATGGCGAGAACTTGCTTTAGGTACGGGGTGGAGTGATTTCCAACTTCAAAAGTTTCTCAATGCTTTATTAAAGGTTAATAGCGACAATAAACCTCAACCACATAAAGAGCTAAAGCGCACTCCAATGCGTGAAGTTATCGCTTTGCTTATCCAAAATCCGAGCTATGCTGATATGGTACCGGATTTATCAAGTGTCAAAGGCTTACAGTTGCCAGGACTAAGTTTATTCATCGAAGTACTTGATATCTGCCGAGTGAACCCCCATATCAGCACAGGCCAATTATTAGAACATTGGCGAGAGAACAAACATGAGGCACTTCTGTCTCGTCTCGCGAGCTGGGAAATCCCCCTCGACGAAGACAATCAAGAAGACATATTTTTAGACTCATTGGACAATATCCTTGCCCAATGCGTTGAAAAACAAATTGAAAACCTGCAGGCCAAAGCAAGAAGTGTCGGTTTATCAGCCGAAGAAAAAAGGGAGCTACTCGCTTTAATGCGAGATCTAAAAGCGTAACCCTGTTTGATTAGTCAGCATTTAAGAAATTTGTTAACATAATTGGTTTGCATTTGAGAATGCAACGTCCTTCACCAGACCTGAAGTTGGATATCATCTATGGATCAAAATCCGCAGTCACAGCTAAAATTACTTGTTATTAAAGGCAAGGAACAAGGCTATCTGACCTACGCCGAAGTAAACGACCACCTACCTGCAGAAATCGTGGATTCTGAACAGGTAGAAGACATCATTCAAATGATCAATGACATGGGTATCAAGGTAGTAGAAACTGCACCTGACGCTGATGACCTAGCTCTTAATGATGACGATGCCAATATAGATGAAGATGCAGCTGAAGCTGCTGCTGCTGCGCTTTCAAGCGTAGAAAGCGAGATTGGCCGTACTACTGACCCAGTTCGTATGTACATGCGTGAAATGGGTACAGTTGAACTACTGACTCGTGAAGGCGAAATCGACATTGCGAAGCGTATTGAAGATGGTATCAATACCGTTCAATTATCTGTTGCTGAGTACCCAGGCACGATTCCATATATCTTGGAACAGTTTGACCGTGTACTCGCTGAAGAGATTCGCTTAACAGATCTAATCAATGGCTTTGTTGACCCAGACGACGATGGCACAGCTGCGCCAACGGCGACTCACATCGGTTCAGAGCTCGCTAAAACTGATCTAGAAGACGAAGACAAAGAAGAAGCAGAAGACGACGAGGAAGAAGAAGAGGAAGATACAGGTATTGATCCTGAGCTTGCTCTTGAGAAATTCACAGCGCTTCGCACTAGCTACCAAAACCGTCAACTAGCAATCAATGAATACGGCCACGAAAGCCCGAAAGCAACGCTTGCAACAACAATGATGCAAGACGTATTCAAAGAATTCCGTCTGACGCCAAAACAGTTTGATTACCTAGTAAACGAACTGCGTACTTCAATGGATCGCGTACGTACTCAAGAACGCCTAATCATGCGTCAAACGGTTGAGTACGGCAAAATGCCGAAGAAATCTTTCATTGCACTATTTACTGGCAATGAATCTAGCGAAGCATGGTTGGACGAAGTTCTTGCTTCAGACAAGCCATACGCTGAAAAGATCAAACGTAACGAACACGACATCCGTCGCTCTATCCAAAAGCTGGATATCATCGAACGTGAAACGTCTCTTACTGTTCAAAGCATCAAAGATATCAGCCGTCGTATGTCTATCGGTGAAGCGAAAGCTCGTCGTGCGAAGAAAGAGATGGTTGAAGCGAACTTACGTCTAGTAATCTCGATTGCTAAGAAGTACACAAACCGTGGCCTACAATTTCTGGATCTGATCCAAGAAGGTAACATCGGTCTGATGAAAGCGGTAGATAAATTTGAATACCGTCGTGGTTACAAATTCTCTACTTACGCTACTTGGTGGATCCGTCAAGCAATCACTCGTTCGATTGCCGACCAAGCTCGTACTATCCGTATTCCGGTTCACATGATCGAAACGATCAACAAACTAAACCGTATCTCTCGTCAAATGCTACAAGAGATGGGTCGTGAACCGCTTCCGGAAGAGTTGGCTGAGCGCATGCAAATGCCTGAAGACAAGATCCGCAAAGTACTGAAAATCGCTAAAGAGCCTATCTCAATGGAGACACCAATCGGTGACGACGAAGATTCGCATCTAGGTGATTTCATCGAGGATACAACGCTAGAACTGCCTTTAGACTCTGCAACGGCAACAAGCCTGCGCGGTGCAACTAAAGACGTTCTTGCAGGCCTAACTCCTCGTGAAGCGAAAGTACTGCGTATGCGTTTCGGTATCGACATGAACACTGACCACACTCTTGAAGAGGTTGGTAAGCAGTTCGACGTAACTCGTGAACGTATCCGTCAGATCGAAGCAAAAGCACTGCGTAAACTTCGTCACCCAAGCCGCTCAGAAACTCTGCGTAGCTTCCTAGACGAGTAATTACACGCTTTAGTGTGGTTAGCTTTTAAGCATAAAATAAAAAAGGTGAGCGTTGGCTCACCTTTTTTGTGCCTACGTGATTTAAGTGGCTAAGATGTAAGCGGAATTGCCCCTCATAGTGTCTAGACACCATTGATTGGTTCCCCTATAATCTATGCCCTACGGCCCCTTAGCTCAGTGGTTAGAGCGCACGACTCATAATCGTTCGGTCCCCAGTTCAAATCTGGGAGGGGCCACCAAATTCCGATAAGGCTCATGAAGAAATTCATGGGCCTTTATCTTTTCTAGTCCTTTCCATATCCGGTCTTCGATTACTTCCTGTAAGCACCATTCCATTAGCGCCAGTGAAACACTCCACCTAATCACCACAGAACCCGTAAATCTATCTCAGGCTGATATCAACCATCAGTAACCTCTCTTATCTGTACAACACGATTCTGCGCTAAATACATACCATTCAACACCAGAGAAGACCCCCAGAAAAACTTCCCGACTAAACCAACAAAAATATAACCAACATTCAGTTCCATTAGATTTAGTAATTTATGTAGATGTAAATGAGATACCTAAATGGAGTTCTAGCTGAGATCAGTCAGGAGACTCAGCACCGAAGATTAGAACCAGATGACTGTTGAACAATGATGACCAATTACCCTCAGTGGTAATTGGTCTGATATCTCTTAAGTGATTTAGGTTAGTCGTCAGCAGCAGTGAACCACAGAGCCAGAAATGAAGGCTAATCACTGGACTGGTATTCATACTGGAATCGGTAATCTCAACGCTAGGAGTGGTTCTAGGGCGAATCTCGTATGAGTTCGAGGGATAAGTTGGGGCAGTGGAATCAGATGGAAATCTAGCGTGAGAATGCCATCGACGGGGTTGATGGGGATGTCAGGGATGTCGGAGTTGGAAGGGTTAACAGGGTTAACAGGGTTACTAGGGTTGGTTCTGAAATAACTAATGAATCCGTTCGGCAACTTCCCAACCCTATCAACCCTAGAATTGACTCGAAAGACCGGACTAGGACCGGACCGACGACGCCGTCAACAAAACCTAGGGAAAGTAATTCCTGAGGGAATCAGGTAGAGCAAGGGCTAGAGAGAGATTACAGGGCCAGTCTAGTGTGACCGACCCAGCGACTTAGGATTTTAGGATTTTAGGATTTTAGGATTTTAGGATTCTTCTGGCCTTACAATAATCAACTCATCGCTGTTTAAGCCTGACTGGATAAATAACTCCGGAGTGTTTTCTTCATTTAATCCTTCCATCATCATGAGAGCTTTAGCTTGGTTAAATGCTTTATTTAAAGAAAGTCCAAAACTATCAGACTCTGCTTCAGAATTGGATACGGTCGGTATCAATGAAGTCTCAGAATACCTCGGCTATTCTCAGTTATCCTCCACTGAATCAGCTGCAAAACTTCAAGAACTGCTCAATTCTACTCAAGACCAAGTATTTGTAGCAGAGTGTAAAGGTCAAATTATTGGTTGGCTACATCTTTTCTATGCTAGACGTCTCGCCTCAGACAACTTTTATGAAATCGGTGGGTTAGTTGTTTCCCCTAAAAGTCGTGGTCATGGTGTTGGTCGAGCTTTAGTCCAATATGCTCAGGCTAAAAATTTGGGTAAATTTAGAGTACGCTGTAACGAAAAAAGACTTGATGCACATAAGTTTTACGGAAGCATTGGCTTTGATAGCAGCAAGGTTCAGTGGGAGTTTCAAGTTCGCTCATAATTAACGCAGCGTAAGGCTTCTAAGCGTATGGTATTTAAATTAGGTAGAAAAAAATGGGCTTTGTTGCGTAATTAAATTTAAAGATAGAACTACCCCGTTTCGCGCATTTCTTAATCAATACGACAAGTTTCAGGTATACCTAACCCTGTAAGCTTGTTCAACGCTTTTATCATCGCGTAAGCTTCACCCACCTGGGCATTGTAATTTCTTAGTTTCCCTCCTAGCAACTATTTAACTCGATACATCGCTGTTTCTGAGAGTAAACGTTTGTGGTATCCATACCGCTCTTTCCATACTTATTTGAGCCGTATAATTTCTGGCAACCCACGGCGAGATTCCGAGGGTGACCACGCTCCCAGAAGGCTGCCCCTTCTCTTGGGGGAATAAGCGCAATGGCTCCCTTAATCTTAATAGCAGCATGACACAATCTCGTGTCGTAAGCTCCACCACCAGACACCTCAAGGATACTTCGGCGTGTTTGTTTCAGTAAGTTCGGGAGGGCTTCTCCATCTGTAACCGTCGATAAACTTAGCTCGGCTGCGATAATTTCATGAGTGCTTGTATCAACGGCAATATGCAGCTTTCGCCAAACTCTACGCTTGCCATCTGTCCCGTGTTTTTTGACTTTCCATTCACCTTCGCCATAAACCTTTAGGCCAGTCGCATCAATGGCCAGGTGCTGTATTGCTCCTCTCGCTTTAGTCTTAAATGAGACCTCAACTTGCTTTGCTCTACGACTGATGCAGGTGTAATGCGGACAACTTAATGGAACATGGGCAAGCATAAATATTGAGTCGATAAACCCTTGCAGAGCTCTCAGTGGCATAGAAAAAACTCGTTTCACCATGAGCGCTGTCGTGATAGCTAAATCGCTGAACCGACGTGGCCTCCCGCTCTTACTCTGTTTGCTTTGCGCCCACCCGTTTATTGCCTCTTCATCAATCCAAAAGGTCAGAGAGCCACGGTTAATAAGTGATTGGTTGTATTGCTTCCAGTTGGTTGTTTTGTAACGAGGTTTAGGCATAGAGCTACGAGAAGGAGTGAACGTAGCTGATCAGATCGTAGGCTCTTGATTTAGCTCCATTGAATTACGCAACAAAGCCCATATGATACAAAAAATTGCCACGAGACCCTGAAAAATGGGACAATAGCGGAGTGGAAAACTGAGTCTGGTTATCACTCTCGTTCAATACCTGAGACCGCAATGTCCCGATATAAAGGACTAACAAGCGGTAAATTGAGCTTGAGATGTTACAACGCTCAAGTTGGCGAAATCATGGCGAATATCAAAGCGATTAACAAAGTCATAGGACTAGGTATGCCTGTTAGAAGCTAACGGCTAGCGATGTATGGTGTCGTTGATCTTCAAGCTGATTTGATCAACAACGCCAGACGTTTGCGTAAAACTTGTTTTACTTTGTTATTAGATAAGCGCGTTATAAACACCACATTCTAATGTTCCAAATAAAGGCCTTACCTCAATCAATATCGAGGTAAGGTCATGACAAACATTATTTGAATAATGTGACATTATTTAAAATTACTAATAATATCCAGTCTCTTAAATAAGGATAAAGCTAAGATGACAGCGACAAAAAAATGGGAAGTAAATTTTATTAAGAGTAATACATCTAAATATGTACATATACTAAATGGTGCTTTGTGTTTAATGCTTTCTCATCATTCATATTCAAGCGAAAATGCTCAGGAGGTAACAACGAATCATACTGAATTCATACCTGGACAAACATTCGTAAAAAATGATGATATCGCAACTTATAAAAATGAGTGTTTTATTGCAAAGAATAATCCTGGAGTATGGGAGACACCATATTTAAACTCATGGTTTTGGGATAATATTGATTGTGACGATACCTCCCCTGAAGAACCTAAGCCTGACCCGGTTTATATTGAGTTCATTCCTGGACAAACAATCGTAAAAAATGGCGATACCATAATCTATAATAATGAGTGTTTTATTGCAAAGAACAACCCAGGAACATGGGAAACACCACATTTAGGGTCATGGTTTTGGGATGATATTGATTGTAAATCTGTAGAACCAATTATTATTCAAGATGTTGTCTACTTTCCAGCGATTGCAGACACTTGGGTTCGAGAAGCCAGTGGCAATACCAATAACTTTGGTCACGAGCAAAAAATCCATTTAGCGAAACGCGATGGTGATGCCAGAATGAAAGCGAGCGGTCTTATTAAGTTTGATATGGAAGCTCTTGGATCATTACCGAAAGATTCTGAAATAAGTAAAGTGGAATTAGTTTTAAGAATTTTAAAAACCCAAGGTGAACCGATTACCGATATTTATGTTACGGACTCTCCATGGGAAGAGATGACTGTTAGTGGTAGTACACCAATTGAGTTAGGTGAAAAAATTGGCACTTGGGAAGCCGAAGAACAGTCAGGTATTATGACGATGGATATCACTGATTTTTTAGCCAGAAACCCAGATAAGAAAATGCTGTCATTTTACCTCACGATTGAAAACTCAGATGGCAGCACGGCAAGTGAAGTTCATGTTCAATATTATACAAAAGATCAATTTGATTTTAATACGGTTCAACCACCGACAATACGAATTGAGTATAGCTATGAACCAGATGACTCAGAGCCTAAGAGCGCCAAAATTTATGATAAATTTCTAAACAATGATTACTCGGGTGATTATTTCTTAAATGACTGGGGAACCGCTGGCTATAAAATGGGAAGTGAGCTTCCACAAGCATCTGAGTTATCAGATTTAGAGATCTTTCATGTTTCATCTTATGGGGCAAAGCCGAACCAAGACGGAGTTGATGATTATGTTGCTATACAGTCTGCAATTGATACTGCAGCAGAAGCTGGTGGTGGTATTGTTCAGTTTGAAAGTGGTTCTTATGACATAAATGTTGATAAGAATGAGTGGAATACACTTTCGATCAGCGCATCAAATATTATTTTAAGAGGTCGTGGTGATAAAGGGGATTCTGCCACGATAATAAGACAGCATGAAACCACGCTTAAGGTTAAAGCTGTGGCCACTGAACATTTAATCAATGTTGGAGAAGGAACGAATACCGGCATTGGCTCTTTTTCTTCTGCGTTGGTTAAAGATGTTATTCCTGGCGATGATAAAGTACAAATAGATCTTAATACAAGAGTTGCGTTAAAGCCTGGTGATAAGATTGCTTTAACAAGCTATATGAATGATATAAATGGTAAATTTAACCGAGCTCCACTTTTGGAAGCACTAAAACCATTGACTCTTGATGAGACTTGGACCATTCGTAATGGAACCCGAGCAGTACGTTTCGCAAATACGGTTACTGAAGTTAAAGAGATAGACAGTGATTTAGGTGGAAATATTGTTGAAGTCACCGTTGCAACCCCTTTCCCGTATGAGTTTAAAGTTTCCTCGGCTTCAGATTTGAGGTTATACACACAAAGATTTGAGAATGTTGGTATTGAAAACTTACAAATAGAAATGATAGTTCCTGAGACATATGCATATGCTCATCACAAAGTAACATCAGATTATAATTACGATTATGGTAATGGTGGTATTCGATTCCATCAAGTGAAAAATAGCTGGGTGAAAAATGTGACAATCCACAACTTTACGATGGATTTATCGTTAAGTAATTCACTACATAACACCGTAGATAATGTCACCATTAGTGGTGTTGCTGGCCATCATGGTATTGGTTATTATGGAACACAAGGCGCTGGTAGTTATCATAACTTAGTACAAAATATTGAAATGAGTGCAAACAGAACACACGCTATTTCATATAACCAAAGCTCTGGTGGTAATGTCTTACGAAACTTATCAACCAAAGTTAGAAATGATACACATTCAAATGCCTTTATTGCCAATATTGACTTTCATGGCGGTGTATTGGGTCACAACTTAGTCGAACAGTCAGGGCAAATTCAAATCAACAGTGCAGGAGCTTGGAGAAATTTACCTCATTCAGGTCCCCGTAATGTTCTGTGGAATGTAACGACAAGAGGACAAGAGGTGCATGAGCGCTCTGGTTATGCTTATGAAAATGGACAAGGTGATGGTCAATATACATCGAATCGCTATGATCACTACCGTTTACATCCTAAAACCATAGTCGTTGGTGCAAATAGCCAATACTTTCAATCAACGGTTGATCGTAAAGCATCTGATCAAAAAAATGATTGGTTTTATGTAGAAGCACTAAACCAGAAGGAGCCTGTGTACCCTTTATCACTTTATGAAGCTCAAAGAGCATTGCGTCAGAACAAAGATAAATAATGTTGGTTCTCACAGGTCTGCGGGAACTAAAAGTTAATCACCACCTTTAAAGAAGGTGACTTTGTTGCGTAATTCAGTTTAGAAATAGCCCTACCCTGTTTCGCATGCTTTTTAGTCAATACGACAAGTTTCAGGTGAACCTAACCCAGTAGATTTGTCAAATCCTGGAGTGTGACTTAATGTAATACTCGTTGTGCTAACCCAAGGTTTAGACAAAAGAACGGCTCTCAATCTGGAGCCGTTCTTCGTTATATTGTTACGCAATTGAACATAACAGGAAATGCCTGGGTAATCCTCCCATTAATAATTGCATTCAATCGGTGTTTTTCAAGGTAGTTGTCATCATTTGCTTGCTTATTAAGCAGCTTCTCTTTCTGGATTCAGGTGAACCTCACCAACAGGCGCGCAGTTCCTGATATCACCAGACCACCGCTCAGGCTTTCGCTGTTTTGCAGCAAGCAATACCTCTACACGGCGCTTCAAGATCTCTTTATCTTTTCCATTGTGACGATCTGAAGGCGTGACGTAATTTAGCTTACTGTGCTTGTGCTCGTTTCAAAGCCTTTTACTAGTCAACTTGGCATGTACTTTACCGTGCGGAACAATGACTCGACATACGGGTGATCTCCTCCAGCCAGACTGGACAGCGCACTAAGCGACATATTGTTTTTCAAAGTTAACTTGGCTTAGATACCCAAGGGCACTGTGCCTTCTTGTTCGATTATAATCAACTTCGATGTACTCAAAAAGTGCTTGGCGCATCTTGATCTGCTCCAGTCAGACTGGACACTTAGCTAAGCGACATTTTGCTTTTCAAAGTTCATTGGGCTTAGGTACCCAAGTGCACTGTGCCTTCTCGTTCGATTATAATCAACTTCTATGTACTCGAAGATCGTTTGGCGCATCTGCTCTCTCGTCATGATCGGCTCATATTGGATTGCTTCAACTTTCATTGAATGGAAGAAGCTCTCAACACATGCGTTGTCCCAACAGTTCCCTTTTCTACTCATACTTTGTTTTAAATTATAAGTGCTTATGAGATCTCGATAGTCTTTCGAACAGTACTGACTACCTCGATCGCTATGAGTTATAACCTGCTCAGGGAACCCTCGACGGAATAAAGCCATCGATAAGGCATCACAGACCAGTGAGGCCGTCATTCTCGTATCCATAGACCAACCAATAACTTGCCTTGAATAAAGGTCAATAATGACAGCTAAGTACAGCCAGCCTTCGCTTGTGGCAACATAAGTGATGTCTCCTGCCCATTTTTGATTCGGAGCCATTGCGTTAAAATCTTGAGCGAACAAGTTCCGAGCAACGGGCATTTTATGCTTACTGTCTGTTGTACACTTAAACTTGCGTGCTGCTTTCGCTACCAAATCCTGACGTTTCATACTGGCGGCAATGGTCTTAACATTATGGTTATCACCGCTCTCTGCTAGCTCTTTCTGAATACGTCTTGAGCCATCTCGTTCTTTGCTAACGTCAAAGGCTTCTTTTACTTTGGTATAAAGCTTTTGACGCTCTGTCTCACGTTGAACCGCCTTGTGGCGATTCTCAACCCAATAATAAAACCCACTTCGAGAAACTCTGAACACCTTAGCCATACGGGAAATACTGAAACTCAGCAGGTGTTCGAGCATAAATTCATAGCAATTTACTTTAGATTTTTCGCGAAGTAGGTGGCGGCCTTTTTTACGATTTCTAGCTCTTCTGCTTGCTCTGCCAACTGCCTCTTTAGCTTAGCGACTTCAATGGCCAATTCTTGTTCTCGTTGGCTAATACTAGAATTCTTCTTTGTGGCTTTTCGCCAACCGTAGATCTGAGACTCATGTAACGAGAGCTGTCTTGCGGCTGCAGCGACTCCCACTTTATCTGCCAGCTTCAGGGTTTCTGCTTTAAATTCAGGAGAATGGATAATACGTTTCTTCTTACTTGTCATGGTTCACCTCATTAGTGATTGTACTCACTTAACTCAGTGTCCAAAACTGCTGGTGCGGATCACAAATCGGTGACAACATCGTTTCAACACCTCAGCTTTACGGCGGTACTTACACCCTATTTGCTCATATGCTACCAAACCAAGGGATCGAAGTTCGCTTTGCTAAAGACGATAAACCAGAAAGCTTAGCTGCACTGATCGATGAAAAAACCAAGGCGGTTTATTGTGAAAATATCGGTAACCCGGCAGGGAATATTATAGACTTAGAACGTGTTGCTGAGCTTGCTCACGCACAAGGTGTACCTGTGATTGTTGATAACACGGTGGCGACGCCTGTGCTATGCAAACCTATCGATTTTGGCGCTGATATCGTGGTTCACTCGCTAACCAAATACGTTGGTGGTCACGGAACAACGCTGGGGGGCGTTATTGTCGACTCAGGCAAATTCCCATGGGCAGAGCACAAAGATCGCTTCCCGGTCTTTAATCAACCAGAACCTTCTTACCACGGTGTGGTTTATACC
This sequence comes from Vibrio sp. QJM3NY_39, assembly GCF_057785895.1. Lineage (NCBI taxonomy): Bacteria > Pseudomonadati > Pseudomonadota > Gammaproteobacteria > Vibrionales > Vibrionaceae > Vibrio > Vibrio sp. QJM3NY_39. Next base: position 3,186,757 of record NZ_CM173505.1, read on the forward strand.
GAAGCCTTTGGCGAAGCCGCATTTATTGGCCGCGCTCGAACCGTTCCATTGCGTAATACAGGCGCAGCACTGTCACCCATGAATGCCTTCATGTTGATGCAGGGTCTAGAAACGTTGTCGCTACGCATGGAGCGACACACCGAGAATGCACTGAAAGTAGCAGAATACCTTAAGCAACATGAGAACGTGAGTTGGGTAAGCTACGCGGGGTTACCAACCTCTGAGTTCTACCCATTGGCTGAGAAGTACATGCAAGGTAAGCCGTCTGCCATTTTATCTTTTGGCTTGAAAGATGGTTATGAAGCCGGTGTTCGTTTCTATGATGCGCTGCAAATCTTCAAGCGCTTGGTGAACATTGGCGATGCAAAATCTCTCGCTTGTCACCCTGCTTCTACAACACACCGTCAATTAAGCGAAGCGGAACAAAAGCAAGCAGGTGTATCACCAGAGATGATTCGCCTCTCAGTAGGTATTGAGCACATTGACGATATCTTGGCTGACCTAGAACAAGCACTTAATGCTTAATACTTAATAACGGTAAAGCTAGCTCTAACGCTGATCGTTAGCTAACAGACACAAAAAAGCCCATCACAGGATGGGCTTCTTATTATCTAATTTTCTTAGACAAGCTAACGATTATTCAACCGTAACCGCTTTCGCTAGGTTACGAGGTTGGTCAACATCGGTACCTTTGATTAGTGCTACGTGGTAAGACAACAGTTGCATCGGTACTGTGTAGTAGATAGGTGCTGTTACTTCACTTACGTGAGGCATCTTGATGATCTTCATGTTCTCATCGCTTTCAAAGCCTGCATCTTCATCTGCGAATACGTAAAGTAGACCGCCACGAGCACGTACTTCTTCAACGTTTGATTTCAGCTTCTCTAGTAAGTCGTTGCTTGGTGCAATAACGACTACAGGCATATCTGCATCGATAAGAGCCAAAGGACCGTGCTTAAGCTCACCAGCCGCGTATGCTTCTGCGTGAATGTAAGAGATCTCTTTCAGCTTAAGAGACGCTTCCATCGCGATTGGGTAGAACTCACCACGACCCAAGAACAGTGTGTGGTGCTTATCTGCAAAATCAGGTGCTAGCGCTTCGATCTCTTTATCAAACGCTAATGCTTTCTCGATATCAGCAGGCAGTTGATGCAGTGCTTGAACGATTTCAGCTTCTTTCTCTTCATTGATGCGACCTTGTAGACGACCAATTGAAGTTACCATCATCAGCATTGCCGCTAGCTGTGTTGTGAAGGCTTTAGTTGAAGCTACGCCGATCTCTGTTCCTGCGCGAGTCATAAAGGCAAAATCAGATTCACGAACTAGCGAAGAACCTGCAACGTTACAGATAGTCATTGCTGACATGTAACCCTTCTCTTTTGCAAGACGAAGTGCAGCAAGCGTATCAGCCGTTTCACCAGACTGAGACAGAGTCACCAATAAGCTGTTCGGGCGAACAACAAAATCACGGTAACGGAATTCAGAAGCAATCTCTACGTCACAGCTTACGCCTGCTAGAGACTCAAACCAGTAACGAGCTGCCATGCCTGAGTTGTAAGACGTACCACATGCGATGATCTGCACGTGTTCTACTTTGCTTAGGATCTCTTCAGCTTTAACACCGATTGCATTAGTGATAACCGAAGTGTCAGAGATACGGCCTTCCATTGTGTTGATCAGCGCTGTTGGCTGCTCAAAGATCTCTTTCTGCATGAAGTGACGGTATTGACCTTTGTCACCTGCATCGTGTTCTGCGTTTGATTCAACGATTTCACGCTCAACACGCTCGCCCGCCACATCAAATACTGTTACATCACGACGAGTCACCTCAGCAACATCACCTTCTTCTAAGTACATGAAACGACGAGTTACGCTTAACAGTGCAAGTTGGTCAGAGGCTAGGAAATTCTCGCCCACACCAAAACCGATAACGATTGGGCTACCAGAACGAGCAACAACGATACGGCTAGGATCTTTACGATCAACCGCCACTGTGCCGTATGCACCGTCTAATTGTTTTGCTGTTTTTTGCAGAGCTTCAACCAAAGAAGCTGACGTACGAAGTTCCCACTCAACAAGATGAGCGATAACTTCGGTATCTGTTTGTGAAGTAAACACGTAGCCACGCTCTTGCAGCAGAGCGCGCAGTGTTTCGTGGTTTTCGATAATGCCATTGTGTACAACGGCAATATCGCCCGACATGTGTGGGTGTGCGTTTGCTTCAGAAGGCTCACCATGTGTCGCCCAACGTGTATGAGCGATACCAGTACCGCCAATGACATGTTGTTGATCGACGGCGTCTGCTAGCTCTTGTACTTTACCAAGGCGGCGTACACGAGTTAGGTTAGATTCGCTATCAACTACAGCGACACCCGCTGAATCGTAGCCTCGGTATTCTAGGCGGCGAAGGCCTTCTACTAAAATTTCGGCTACATCACGCTGTGCTACTGCACCAACAATTCCACACATAGTTTCACTCCATCAATTTCGTTTTATTCCTATTGGCAGCAAGCAAAGGCCAGATCTTTATTAAGATCAATTATAGGAAGGTAAATGCATAATACTTAAATTTGTTTTTACGCTGGATCGGTCAGGATCACTCGAACATCATGTGATTCGATACTTGCTTTAGATTCTTCGCCTAAGTCTGTATCGGTAATTAAGATGTCAATGTGTTCCCATGCCAGCTCTAAGTTCGGGATCTTTCGTCCCACCTTTTCCGACTCAACCATCACGATCACTTCTCGTGACACTTCAGCCATTACTTTACTTAGGCCAACCAATTCATTGAACGTAGTTGTGCCTCTATCAAGGTCGATACCATCAGCCCCGATAAATAGTTGATCAAAATCGTAAGCTCGAAGTACTGATTCTGCGACTTTGCCTTGAAAAGAATCCGAATGGGTATCCCAAGTGCCGCCGGTCATTAGCAGTGTTGGTTCGCTTTCCAACTCATTAAGTGCATTAGCAACATGCAACGAGTTGGTCATTACAACCAAACCACGTTTGCTATTGAGCTGCTGAATTAGCGCTCCTGTCGTGCTACCGCTATCGATCACAATGCGATTATGGTCGCGAATTAAATCTGCAGCGGCTTTCGCTAATGAAATCTTTCGAGTCGAAACTTGTGGACCCAGTTCTTCGTTCACAACCTCTTTCGGTAATGAAATCGCACCACCATAACGGCGCAAAAGCTGACCGTTTTTCTCTAAAGACGCTAAGTCCTTTCTAATCGTGACCTCTGAGGTTTCGAATTTAGCGGATAGTTCATCAACACTAACCTCCCCCTTTTCATTAACGAGGTTAGAAATAGCATGTCTTCTGAGCTGGGTGTTTCGTTTCGACATTTAAAAAAGGCCAGTAAGTTTCGATTTGAAACATATTATAGTTACAACGAAACTATTTAGTCCATTTATTTTGATCCAAAAAATTAATAAATAGCGATAAAACCTTGTCCTAAGACAATTGTTAAGCAGTGATATTGAACTGATTAGGTGGTAGAATCCGCACCCGAAAAGAAAAAAAATTACAAAACTGACTGTTATTTTTTTGCAACTTACCTCTTATATAGTGGGGTAAGTCACATAAAACCGATATTGAATCAAAATCTTTTGGTCATAAAATGACTAAAATTGATGAAAGACTTACAACTCTGAAGGACATATTGGAAGTCCCGCGCTTTTACACAACAGGCACAAAATGTTGATGTAGCGGACCAATCTTCAGACCTTAAATAAATTTCAAATTGTAACAATACTTACCGGAGAGTACCTTCCATGAAAAAGACCAAAATCGTATGTACGATTGGCCCTAAAACTGAATCTGTAGAGAAGCTAACTGAACTAGTAGATGCTGGCATGAACGTTATGCGTCTTAACTTCTCTCACGGTGACTTCGCAGAACACGGCACTCGTATCGCGAACTTCCGTACAGTAATGGAAAAAAAAGGTGAGCAACTTGCTATCCTTCTAGATACTAAAGGTCCAGAAATCCGTACTATCAAACTTGAAGATGGTAACGACGTAGATCTAGTAGCTGGTCAAGAGTTCACTTTCACAACTGACGCAACAGTTGTTGGTAACAAAGACGTAGTAGCAGTAACTTACCTAGGTTTCGCTAAAGACCTAACTGCTGGTAACACTATCCTTGTTGATGACGGCCTAATCGAAATGGAAGTTATCGCAACAACAGAAACTGAAGTTAAGTGTAAAGTTCTTAACAACGGTGCTCTAGGCGAAAACAAAGGTGTTAACCTTCCTGGCGTTTCTGTTCAACTTCCAGCTCTTTCTGAGAAAGACAAAGCTGACCTTAAGTTTGGTTGTGAGCAAGGCGTTGATTTCGTAGCTGCTTCTTTCATCCGTAAAGAAGACGACGTTAAAGAAATCCGTGAGCTTCTAAACGCTAACGGCGGCGAGAACATCCACATCATTTCTAAGATTGAAAACCAAGAAGGTGTAGATAACTTCGATTCAATCCTTGAAGCTTCTGACGGCATCATGGTTGCTCGTGGTGACCTAGGTGTTGAAATCCCAGCTGAAGAAGTAATCTTCGCTCAGAAGATGATGATCGAGAAGTGTAACCGCGCACGTAAGATGGTTATCACTGCAACTCAAATGCTTGACTCTATGATCAGCAACCCACGTCCAACTCGTGCTGAAGCGGGTGACGTTGCGAACGCAATCATGGATGGTACTGATGCAGTAATGCTTTCTGGTGAAACTGCTAAAGGTAAGTACCCAGTTGAAGCTGTAACTATCATGGCTCAAATCGCGAACCGCACTGATTCAGCTCTTAAAGCTGAGCTAGGTTCTCGTCTAGACAGCCCACGTCTACGCATTACTGAAGCAGTATGTAAAGGTGCGGTAGACACAGCAGAGAAGCTAGCGGCTCCTCTAATCGTTGTTGCAACTGAAGGCGGTAAGTCTGCACGTTCAGTACGTAAGTACTTCCCAACTGCAAACATCCTTGCTCTAACAACTAACGAAAAGACAGCTGCACAGCTAGTTCTTACTAAAGGTGTTAAACCAGTTCTTGTTGACTCTATCGAGAACACAGACACGTTTTACATCAACGGTAAAGAAATCGCTCTACAATCTGGCCTAGGTAACAAAGGCGACATCGTAGTTATGGTTTCTGGTGCTCTAGTAGCTTCTGGTACTACAAACACGGCATCTGTTCACGTTCTATAAGAATGAACCGATACGCATAAAATATAAAAGAGGGCTTCGGCCCTCTTTTTTTATGAAACAAATCTTGCCTAACTTTTCAGTACGCTGTATTATCAATCACAGTAGAATCACGTACTGTTAACTTCCATGGGCTCTTTCTAAGAGACGGATTAGCAGACTAGAATCAAATATGCATGAGGTTTGTAATGTCTAGTCCTACGCTCACAGACAAAGTATCAAAGATGATTCGCCAAGATATTCTCAATGGTGAGTTAACCCCTGGCCAAAAACTCGTTGTTGCTGATCTAAAAGCACGATACAACGTAGGCGCATCTCCAATTCGTGAAGCCTTAGTGCAGTTATCTTGGAGTAAATACGTAAAGCTAGAGCCACAGAAAGGCTGCTGGGTATCTCCAGTATCAAAGAAAGAACTCAATGACCTATACGAAAGCCTTCGACTGGTCTCTTCCGTTCTGCTTAAAAAAGCGATCTCAGCTGGCGATGAAAGCTGGGAATTAGAAGTGTTGACCTCTTACCACAAACTATCACGCCTTCAGAACGTAGAAGAAGAATTTGATTCTGTTGAATGGGAAGAACGCCACCAACAATTCCATGTCGCGTTGCTTGAAGGTGCTGATTCAGAGAACATGTTTAAGTTCTTTGATGAACTTATTAACCAAGTTAAACGTTACCGCTTCTTAGCAATGTCAGCTGAAACAGCATCTGATGATCTGTTCAATATTGATGAGCACGAAATGATCATGAAGCTAGTACTCTCTAAGAATGCAGAACAAGCAACAGAGTTACTTGATCAACATTTACTAGGTTCAATGAAACGAATTGAAGAAGTTATCGAAGCGGCATAACGCTCAAGTAATTTCTTACCAAATAAAAACGGAGCCCAACGGCTCCGTTTTTTGTTTCCAGTATCACGACTGAACTACCACCCAAAAAACTCTTTGTGATGAGTATTGAGCAGTACAACCATAGGTAAAAAATACAGTGCACTCAGTTGAAAGCCAAGAATGACCAATGTGCCTATGGTTAACCTCACTAAAAAATCGACAAACATACCACGCCTCTTTTAACCAGACAGTATGATCCCCAAACTCTTGCTACAGCTAACCTAATTCTACTGCTATCTCTCAAGCCATTGATAAGGCGAGCTAACCAGCTGAATTAAGTTAACGGTGTCATCCCTTTTATATCGGGTAAACACTCTGTTTATTGGTTCGCTTAACACGACGCAACCTGAAGCAAGGTAGTTTACTTATTGTTTATTTTAGCTCAAATTTCCATCAGCATTAGACTTTAGTCTAACCACACAAGACTTGTGACATAGATCGCCTCAAAAGTGAGATTCCTATTATAGATGTTGAAAGGAATAGCTGAAGGCTAGCTTTAAAAGATACGAAGCGAGGAAGATGGCTTGATAGGAAAGTGGTTAGTCACTTAAAACGTAAATCTATTTAAGGGCTAAGTCTGTTGAAAGCTAAGTAAACAGTGAAAGCCAAGTGAAATATTAAAAACTAATCGAGTAATGAAAGATTAAGCGACATCAGCATGACTAGGGCACATAGAGACGGTATTGCGCCCAGACGATTTAGATTCGTAGAGCCCAACATCGGCACATTTGTATGAGCGAGTGCTGTTGCTTGTCAAATCAGTGAAACCGACACTCACCGTCACTTTAGTCCCTGAGGATAGCTCTATTTCTATTCGTAATCGATCCAACACACGTTTCGCTTCCGGCAGTGAGGTGTGTGGCATCAGTAATGCAAACTCCTCACCCCCTACGCGAGCAACAAAATCAGTACTGCGTAGGCTGTCTTGTAGAAGCCTTGCAACACTTGCAATCACCCGGTCGCCTTCATCGTGGCCCAGTTCGTCATTGATTCGTTTGAAGTTATCAATATCGACTAAAGCTAAGCAAGTGGTCGCTTCATTAGGGTAACGCTCGACCAAGCGAGAATAATACGCGAGCTGCTCTTCGAACTTGCGGCGGTTCCAAAGGTTACTCAAAGAATCTCGTTCACTTAAGATCCTCAAACGCACCTCAAGCTCCTTCCTAACAGAAATATCAACCAAGGACGTAATATAGTAACTGATCTTTCCAGAACGATTCTTAACAGCTTGTACTCGCATGATGACGGTGAAAGGGATACGTAACTTGTTCTTACACAGGACTTCCCCTTCCCATACTTCTTCTTGCTCTAAATGTTGCCAGATTGAATCGCTAGAGAGTGCCTGCTCGGTACTTTCAAGCAACAGCTGTAATGCATTTTGACCGATAACTTGAGTTTTGCAGTACCCCGTCATGTTCTCAAACTCGTTGTTGATCATCATAGTACGATGCTGCTTATCAGAGATCATGACGGCCGACATGCCGCTCAATGCGGCGCGTGCCAACTTACTTTCTAGACTTCGACGTCGGTAATGAGTCACTAAATAAGCAAACGGAAACGCAAAAATCAGTACCGTTAACAACACAAACACTTCTTCTTGAGAGAGGTCACTTAAGCTCGGTTCAGCTCGATCCATCAGTTGTTTCTGATTAAGTTGAATCAGTAAATGGACCTTTTGATTATTCGCGAGCATCACCGTGTTAAACGCAAACAAATTGCCATCTTCAAAAACTTGCCCCACCTGATCATTAGAGATCGCTTCCCATGCCTTTGGTGCGATGTTTTTCAGGTTGTAGCCTTTTCTTTCTGGAATAGAATCGCCAAACAGCTTACCGCTATGGTTACTCGCTATGTAATAACCCGCTTCATTAAGAACTTCTGCTCTAAGATCATTATCAGGTGAAAAACTAAGACGCGACGATAAACCCCATACATCGAGATTAATAACAAGGTAGCCCACTCTTTTCTCAGGTGTTTCTACGGGGGTAAAGACACGAATTACCGGCATATAAGGGAAGGTGATCTCACCATGTTCCATTTCAAGCTCAATGCCCCAGCCGCCAATTTGTTCAGCTTCTAGTTTTTGGGCGTATTGAAAATAGCTCGAGTCAGATTTATCTTGAAGCTGTTGCGGTACCGTTATGTGGCCTGAATCAGCGGAGTAGTTCACACGAACCAGCTCTTTACCCGAGATATCTAGCAGGTGGATCTGTGTATACCATTTCTGATTAACAAGGACAGACTGCCAAACCTCTTCAAGTAGATCTTTGGTTTGGTCAGAGGGAGAAGAGGCAAAGTTAACCAAGCTTTGGCTGTGGCTCAACAGGCCCATTACGGAAACTAATTGAGTCTTAAGAAGCTCGTAGTCTCGCTTGGCGTACACCAATTGATGGACGGCTTGCTTGGCCGAGTAGTCAAAACTCTGCTGCTTCACTTCTTTATATCGCTGCAAGTAATATAGAGCGACAGCTGAACAGAGTGTGATTGAGATGATTAGTAATGTAATTATTGATTTTTTATTTCGCATTACTAGCTCAGGAAGAAAAAGAGAGCGCAAGATTATAGCACTCTAGGAAATTAACAAAATAAAAGCCGCTTAAAAAAGCGGCTTTAAAACTATTTTTTAAATACTTCTTGTTTAGGCTTTTAACGCTCGTTCACCACGTGCGATGCCAACAACCCCACTTCGAGCCACTTCAAGTACTTCCGTTACTTCAGATAATGCCTGAATGAAAGCATCCAGCTTCTCGCTAGTACCGGCCATTTGAACCGTATATTGCGAAGCCGTTACATCAACGATTTGGCCACGGAAGATATCCGCGGTGCGCTTCACTTCGGCGCGAGCAAAGCCGCTAGCGCGTACTTTTACCATCAATAGTTCACGCTCGATATGCTCAAGCTCAGACACTTCTTGTACCTTAAGTACGTCGATTAACTTGTGTAGCTGTTTTTGGATCTGCTCAAGCTGCATTTCGCTCGAGTTAGTGGTGACATTCAGACGAGAAAGCGTTGGATCATCCGTAGGAGATACATTCAAAGACTCGATGTTGTAGCCACGCTGAGAAAACAAGCCAACCACTCGAGAAAGTGCACCTGGTTGGTTTTCCATTAATAGTGAAAGGATGTGTCTCATATTATGTTCTCTCCGTTTTGCTTAGCCACATGTTATCCATACCCTCGCCTTTGATCTGCATTGGGTATACGTGCTCGGTGTCATCCACACTGATATCGACAAATACCAAACGGTCTTTCATCGCCAGTGCTTTTTCCAAACCTGATTCCAGTTCATCCGGAGACGAAATACGCATGCCAACGTGGCCATAAGCCTCAGCAATCGCAGCAAAATCAGGAACAGAGTCCATATATGAATTAGAGTAACGACCTTGATAAACAATGTCTTGCCACTGTTTGACCATGCCTAAGAAACGGTTGTTAAGGTTAATAATCTTAACGGGAATATTGTATTGCAGCGCAGTCGACAGCTCTTGGATATTCATTTGAATACTGCCGTCACCAGTAACAATCACAACTTCTTCATCTGGTTTCGCAAACTTAACGCCCATACCAGCAGGTAAGCCAAAGCCCATAGTGCCTAGACCACCAGAGTTAATCCAACGGCGTGGCTTGTCAAACGGGTAGTACAAAGCAGCAAACATTTGGTGTTGGCCTACATCAGAAGCAACATAGGCATCGCCATTGGTTACTTTATGAAGTGTTTCAATAACTTGTTGTGGCTTAATACGACCAGACGTTTTGTCATACGCTAAGCAGTCACGTTCTTGCCACTGTTTAATTTCACTCCACCAGCTTTCCATCGCGTCAGCATCGTTAGTTCCACCTTGCTCAATAAGCAGGTTAACCATGCTCTCTAGTACTTTTTCCGCGGAACCTACAATCGGTAGATCCACTTTAACGTTCTTAGAGATAGAAGATGGATCGATATCAATGTGCATGATCTTCGCATCAGGGCAGTACTTATCTAGGTTATTGGTGGTTCGATCATCGAAACGTACGCCAATACCAAAGATCAAGTCCGCATTGTGCATCGCCATATTGGCTTCATACAAACCATGCATGCCCAACATACCCAAAGAGTTTTTATGGGTACCAGGGAAAGCGCCAAGCCCCATTAGGGTGCTTACCACAGGTAAATTCAGTGCCTCTGCTAATTTTAACAGCGGCTTATCTGCCTCAGAAATAACCGCACCACCACCGACATAAAGTACCGGTTTCTTCGCTTCAAGAAGGGCTTTTAGCGCCTTTTTGATCTGACCTTTATGACCCGTAACCGTTGGGTTATATGAACGCATTTTGATCGTTTCTGGGTATTCATAAGGAAGCTTGATTTGTGGGTTTAAGATGTCTTTTGGCAGATCAATAACCACAGGACCAGGACGTCCTGTCGTTGAAATATAGAATGCTTTTTTAACGACTTCAGGGATATCTTCCGCTTTCTTAACGAGGAAGCTGTGTTTAACAATCGGACGGGATACACCCACGATGTCACACTCTTGGAAGGCGTCATTACCAATTAAGCTATTTGGTACGTTACCAGAAATAACTATCATTGGAATTGAGTCCATGTAGGCTGTGGCAATACCAGTAACGGTATTGGTCGCACCTGGACCAGAACACACAAGTACTACGCCCGGCTTACCGGTAGAACGAGTATAGCCATCTGCCATATGGGTAGCGGCTTGTTCGTGTCGTACTAATACGTGTTTAATTTCAGCAGTTTTAGCATGCAGCGCATCATAGATATCAAGTACAGAACCACCTGGGTAACCAAAGATTTGTTCTACACCCTCTTCTATTAGAGACTGCACCACCATCTCAGCGCCGGATAACATTTCAGCGCCGAATGACATGGCTGTTTCAGGTTTTGTTGTCATATTGCTCTCCTCACCAGTTTCCAACCATATTTGGTGAACATGTTGGGCTGGTTTTTCATAGTCTAGGGCTTATTCGTAGCCTAATTCGAAATACTTCCACTTTTTCGGCTATGGCTGTCTGTCGTGATAACAACAAACAGTAATACGAAACAACTTTAACGCTTTATTATCATCTGGTCTAACACCTGTTATCCGATAATTACGTCAAAAAACCAACTATTAGCTGAAAGCATTAAATAAAACCCAAACCAAACCCAATAGTTAGATTTAAAAACCAATTAACACCTAAAAAAAAGAGCTTAATATTCAAATGAATCACGGTTTATCGATTAATTACGCCCTTATTGGTGTGCGCTTTCGCACATTGTGCTGTGTCGGCAGGCATAAAAAATCCCCCTAAAAATGCAATCACATTCGTAGGGGGATTTTTAAACAACTGAAAATTTATCTAAGCAGAAAACTACTTATCTTTAGGCTTTTCATTGTACATTTCTTCGATTTCATCTTGATACTTATCGTTGATAACTTTACGACGCAATTTTTGAGTAGGTGTCAGTTCGCCATCATCCATAGAAAATGCTTTTGGCAGCAACTTGAATTTCTTCACTTGCTCAAACTTAGCCAACTCTTTCTGTAAGTCATTCACGCGCTTCTCTAGCATCTCAACAATCTGGTGATGTTTAACAAGCTCAACACGGTCGTGATACTTGATATTCAGCTCTTTGGCATACTCTTCTAGCGAGTCATAACAAGGAACGATCAGCGCAGAAACGAATTTGCGCGTATCAGCGATAACGGCAATCTGTTCGATAAAGTGATCTTTACCAATCGCGCCTTCAACCACTTGCGGTGCAATGTACTTACCGCCAGAGGTCTTCATCAATTCTTTAATACGATCAGTAATGAACAGGTTACCATTTTCATCAAAATGTCCCGCATCACCAGTCTTTAGGAAACCGTGCTCGTCAAATGTCTTAGCGGTCTCTTCGGGCATCTTGTAGTAGCCACGCATCACCATTGGACCACGAACAAGAATCTCGTCCTTCGCACCAATTTTTACTTCTGCGCCCGGCATCGACATACCAATCGAATCAGGGTTAAAACAGCGGTCATCCCAGCACGATACTGTTGCCGTGGTTTCTGTCATGCCGTAGCCAAGTTTTACGTTGATACCAATCGCGTGGAAGAAGCGACCAATGGTTTCATCAAGCTTCGCACCACCACATGGCATAAAGTTAATGTTTCCGCCTAACAGAGCTCGCAGTTTAGATAACACAAGCTTATCGGCAAGCGCATGGCTCTTCTTCAGCATGAATGATGGAGTACGACCTTCTTGGTGACAAACAGAAAGCTTCGCTCCCATATTTACCGCCCAAGTAAACAGCACTTTACGGATAAACGGTGCTTTAGATACCTTCTCGTGAATCGCTGAGAAAATCTTCTCGTAGAAACGGGGAACTGCACACATTACTGTCGGTTTCACATCGCTTAGAGCATCACGTACTTGCATCGTGTCTTGCAGGTAACAGTTGGTTGCACCTTTATAAAGGGCATAGAAAGTCCAAGCGCGCTCAAATACGTGTGACAAAGGTAAGAAACACAGTGATACGTCATCTTTAGTTAAGCTAAGACGTTCATCGTGACCTTTCAATTGATAGCCAATATTAGTGTAATCAAGCATCACACCTTTTGGTTGGCCTGTCGTGCCAGAGGTATAGATAAGGGTCAGTAAGTCATCCATGTTTGCATCAGCTAAGCGAACGTCAAGTTCCGCTTGTTGAGCTTCAACACCACGAGCCATGAAGTCCTGCCATGAAACAGCAAAACTATATTCTTGAGTGTCGATATCAGCAGACATCGCCACAACAACTTCTAGCTGTTCACACTCTTCAAAAAGGCTAACCGCCGCATCAAATTGAGCTTGCTCGCCAACGAATAAGATCTTCACATCTGCATTTTGGATAATGTAAGAAGACTGCGCCGCTGTGTTGGTTGGGTAGATTGGTACCGTTACAAGACGGGCTTGTAAAGATGCAAAATCTGCCACAGTCCACTGAGGCATATTGTTCGAAAAGATGCCTATCTTATCCTGAACTCTCAGTCCGTGAGCCAACAGTGCTAACGAAAGCGTATCGATCTGTTGTCCAAACTGTTCCCAGCTAATACCTTGCCATACATTGTCGACTTTATGCTTCAAAGCTGTACGGTTGCCACCTTGGGCAATTTGGTCACGAAGTCTTTTTACGATATGAAAATCTAAATTGGCCATCTCTTTACCTTTGGCTTACACCTGTAAGCTTTTTTGAGCGCACAAGTGTACCTCTGATCATGGAAAAGGCAACTGATGAAGCTCAAAGTTATAAGTAATAGTACGTCTCACGCTAAGTTTTCTATCAACAAAAATAGCAGGTACAAAAAAGCCCTAAGCCAGACTCCCAGCTTAGGGCTTATAAATCATAGGGATTAGTGCTTAGTTAAGCGCCACTACTTCGCCACAGATCATCATTAACTGATCTCGTAACCAAATGTGTCCTTTGTCCTTTTCACTTGATTCGTGCCAGCTTAGGAAGCCAGAAATTGCCGCATTATCGAATGGGAAATCTAGAATCTGAAGCTGATCTTTGTTCGCGGCATGCTCAACCATCCAACGAGGTGCAATAGTCACAAGCTCAGATTGACCAACAACGTAAAGTACGTTGCTTAAGCTCGTACCTTCGTAGAAAGGCGTGCAATCTAGGTCACGGTAAGCTTGCTCTGAGAAACTGCGTTGACCATGGATGCGAGACAGTTTTGCGTGCTTTTCGTTAAGCAGCTCTGCCGCTGAAACTTCACCGTTGATACGTGGGTGAGAAGCAGAAGCAACAACAACTAATTCGTCTTGGAAGATCTCGGTGCTTGAAAAGCCCTGCTCATCAAAACGAGCGTAATCAATAACGAAGTCGATTTCTTGGTAGCGCATACGCTCAGAAAGTTGACGATCGAATTCTGCATCCATGTGCAGTTTAACGCTAGGTGCTTGGTCGTTGATTGTCGACATGATCTTAGGTGCAAAACGCATGTCACAAGGGCTACAAATCGCAAGCTTGAACAGACGAGAGGACGACTCTGGAGAGAACACAGAACTTGGCAGTTCATTGCGTACTAACTGTAGTGCTTGGCGGATTGGACCAAACAACTGACGAGCACGTTGAGTCGGCTGAATACCACGACCTTGACGCATGAATAGTTCGTCGTTAAACATCACTTTTAGACGAGCAACAGCGTTACTTACAGCAGGCTGAGACATACCCAGATTATGAGCTGCACGTGTAATGTTTTGCTCTTGCATAACTGCATCAAATACAGTCAAAAGATTTAAGTCGACTCCACGAAGTGTGCTTTCCATTCTGTAGCTTGCAATAGCACTCATTGCGTCTTTTTTCTCTAACATTCAAGTTGCCTCTTGTCGGTTCGACAGCGTTAAATTGGTAATGGTATAGGAATAGATAACCACTAATTCTTATATTTATCAGACCGATGTTTTTCGGATTACCATTACTATTAACCAATAAATCTCGAGCTACCAACAAGATTGATAAAGAATAATTTTATTTTACCTTAATGATTAAATAACATCTAAAAATCAATTATTTATAGAGTTATAAAAAAACATAAAATGCATCACTTATGAGTTTCATTTCGACTTATTTAGCTGTTCTATCGTTTGGTTACATTTGTTACAATTTATTGAACTCATGAATTGTTTGAGTGGTTGATTCAGAAATAACACTTATGAGTTAAGTGAGCGATGCATAACTAGGAAAATCTACCTTGTCCCAAAGTTGCTTTCTTAAGTCATCTTGGTTGGACCAATTGCCCGCTAACACCCACTCAACAAGTGCACTTGCCACGTCGGGATAAGTAACCACTTCGGCCTGCTTTTCACCGAGCCAACCACGCAAGGTAGCCGCATCTAAAAAGCTCATGGTTTGAGCCAACCCGAGCGCTTCAAGCGTCGCAACATTACTCTGTTGTTCGAACTGCCCCTCAAGTGGTTTGAGAAGCAATTTCTTGCCCAAGGTTAGGGCTTCCGATGGCAATTCAAAACCGCCATTAGCCACTACACCAGAGCATTGATTGAGGTCGAATTGGAAGCCGGTATGACTCAGTGGTTTGAACTCAATATTTTCGACTCGACGGTGCTCAATGACATTCGGGTGATAACAGACAAAGTTGTGCGAAATAAACTTCATCAACAGCTCCGAGATCGACTCAAGATCCTCAAACGGCAAATAGACCAACGTAAAGTCTTGTGCTGTTTTGGTTTGTTGATCACCAGCCAGCGTGTGAACGATAGGCGGCAGTATTGGTTGTTCAAAGTGATACCAATGCAAACCAATCGAATGCTCAGTTGGGGCGAAATGTTGAATCACCGAATGTTCAATCCAGTTGCCCCCTTCTTTGGGTACATCGTAGCGGAACGCATTCTGGTGGCTTATGCCAATGCATGGCACACCTTGCCTCTTAGCTGCCCATGCAGTCACAGGTTCAAAGTCATTCAACACTAAGTCATAAGGCGTCAAATCGATCTGATTAATCTCACTGAGAAATCGCCAGATGTTGTTCTTGATGAATGTCTTGCCGTATTTAACCTGCCCCTGCTCGCTGTAAAAAGTTAAGCCGCTGCGGGTCTGATAATTACCAAACGCTTCCATCGAGAAGTACTTGCTCTCGTCTCGCCCAGAGAACAGAAAGTCGACATCGATATTTTGCTGACGAAAAGCCACAGCCATTGCCCTCGCTCGAGCGATGTGCCCATTCCCTGTGCCTTGGACGCCATATAAAATTTTCATGCATGTTCCTTTATGTTTGCCACTTAAGCTCGGCAGTGGTTGTTGCAAAAAAAATGATTACAGGATGAAACTGATAGCAAGGCTAGTACAAGCGATGCCCAAGGCTGCGCCAATCAGTACGTCCGTTAAAAAGTGCACACCAAGTAGGATTCGAGAGCCAGCAATCGCAGCCGCCCAAATCAGGCTAAAGAGATATAAGCTCGGATAGAAATGTCCGATTAGAGTCGCCATAACAAAAGCCGCAGCGGAATGCCCAGAAGGCAGGCTGTATTTATCAGATGGCACAATGTGAGAGTGAAGCAATGAAGAAAATTCAGCTGGCCTGCGGCGCTTGAGGGTATTTTTGGCAAACCAGTAAATAGGTAACTCGATTGCAAAGGCAGTTAAGCCCACCAAAAGAAAATCTCGTCCGGTGTTACTGTCAGCCAGTAGTGCAACCAAAGCAATCAAAACGTAAAGGTGTCCATCTCCAGTATGAGACACCGCCTTACTGAGTGTCGCCTGTTGTCCGCTATAACGGCTCTTTAAACAGAAAACAGAAAATGCCACATCCCAGCGGACAATAGGTTCGATAGTACGCATACAATCTCCTTAACAATCCTTATCCAGTTAAGGCTCAAGTTATGCTCCTGAAATGACAGTTAAGTGACGTTTTGAATGAACTAAAATGAATTTTGAGGCGAATTGACCGCTTTCGCTAAGCAAGCTGATGGGGCCTAGAAACTGCCGATAAAAATAAAGCGACCCAAGGCCGCTTTATTCTTCTACGTTTTTATTTCTTTATATAAGCAAGCAAACGCTACTTCTATCGTGTTAATGGTTATAGCGTTCGCTAATGATAATAGCGCTAAAGGCTATAGCACTAAAAGTTATAGCTCTAATGGTTCATGCTTTTTCACTAAACCAAAGTCCGCCAGTATCGCGTAGGCCGCAGGGATCATAAACAGCACCAGTAAGGTCGAGGCAAATATGCCGAACACAATCGAAATAACCAATGGCTGGATAACCTGAGCTTGTAAGCTGGTTTCCGTCAACAGCGGTAGCAAACCTGCCGCTGTCGTCATTGAGGTCAAGAATACCGCACGGAAACGCTCGCGACTGGCTTTCACTACCGAGTCGTGCACGCTATCTCCCTCATCGACATGGTGACGAATGTACTGGACTAACAAGATGGAATCATTAACCACAATCCCGGCAAGCGACACAAAGCCCATCATGCTTGGCATACTCAAAGAGTGCCCAAGTATCCAGTGCCCAACGACCACCCCAATAAAGGCCAGTGGAATGGCTAGCATCACAACCACAGGCTCTAAGTAGCTTCTGAACTGATAGCTAAGAATCGCAAACACACCGAATAAACCAAGCAAGAAGCCTTTACCCATCGAGGCTCCTGTCTTCGCGGCATCTTTAGCCTCCCCTTCAAAATCAAAGCGTAATCCTGGGTATTTTTGAATAAGCTTGGCTGCTTCATCTTTTTGGAACTGAGCCAAAATAGCTGATGAGCTCGCCTTCTTATTATCAATATCACCAAAGATACTGATGGTTCTCAAGCCATCAATACGCTGGATTCGCACGTAGTTACGTTGGAAATCTAATGTCGCCAATGTTGCTAGCGGGATCTGACTGCCATCTGCAGTGATGATTGGGAAGTTAGCCAGTTGCTGTAAATCGCCAGCCTGTTCTTTATCAAGACGCACTTCGATCGAGATGTTCTCAACACCGATTTGAATCTCGTCTGCTGTTTGTCCAAAAAAGGCTGCACGTAACTGAGACGCAATCATCTGCCCATTCACATTGTAGGTTTCAGCTCCAGGGCGAAGTTTAACTAAGATCTCTTCCTTACCCATGCGCATGTCATCAAGCACACCATGCACTCCGTCAAACTGATTGAGGTACTCCTGAATCTCCAGAGAAGCAGACTTCAATTCAGCCAGATCATCATGCTTGGCACGGATCTCGATAGCACGACCGCCCGGCCCCATAGTAGGTTGCTTGAACACTAATGAAATAGGATCAGCCAAATCGCCGATATCCTCTCGCCATGCATTGATGAAATCATCGATAACGGTGTTGCGGCTCTCTGCACCGCGTAAGTCTAGGCGCACAGTGGCTAAGTGTGGGCCTGATTCGTTGGCGTCTGCGTTAGCATTGAATTGGCTGGTGATATGCTCAACCAATTTATTACCGTCCTCAACCTCTTCGCTCCATTGCTCATTCAAACGCTCAGCAGAAGCGACAATTTTGTCTACAACTCTCTCGGTTTGAGACAATGATGCGCCCGGCGGAAGAATGATACGCGCTTCAGCGATGTCTCCATCCAATTCGGGGAAGGGTTGGAACTTAACAGCACCACCCGCAATCAAGGCAATAGAAAGTAACAACAGTGTCAGCACTCCGCCCATAAAGGCATAGCGGAACGTCACGACCTTCTCGACCATGTTCATCAAAGTTGTATTGCGGAAGTTCTCAAATTTTTCAAGCAACACCACTTTGAAGCGCAGCGCTGGCTTGTCATTCTTTTCTTTGTGTAATGAATGAGACAAGTGATTAGGTAGAATCAGGAAGGCTTCAATCAAGCTCAACGAGAGCACTAATATCAATACTTGAGGAACAGCCTTAAGCACCGCACCCATCTCTCCATCGAGGAACAACAAGCTACCGAAAATACACACCGTAGTTAAGAAAGAAGATAAGACTCCGGGAAGCACTTTCTTAACGCCGTTGTACACCGCATCATCAACGTTTTGCCCCCGATCTAAATGGGAGGCTATCGATTCGGCAATCACGATGGCGTCATCCATCATGATACCAATCGCCATTAGCAAGCCAACCAATGACATGATGTTAATCGATAAACCAAGGTTAGCCATTAAGAATAAGCCACCTAGGAAGGCAACCGGTAAGCCAGCCGCAACCCAGAATGAATAGCGTAAACTGAAGAACAGCCACATGGTGGCAAATACCAGCACAATACCTTGCCAGCCATTGCGAACCATCATGGTAAGGCGATCCCACAGCACAGAGGAGAGATCGTTGGTCATTTGTAGCGTCACGCCATCAGGGGCAATCGCGCTCTGATCTTCAACGAAACGCGTCACGTTCTCTTTGATTCGTAACGCATCATCTTCTTTGTTTTTACTGATTTTCAACAGAGCCGATGGCTTTCCATCAAACAACACCTTCTGTTCATCAAGCTCAAAGCGGTCGGTTATTTTTGCAATGTCTCTCAGACGGATCACTGATCCATTAGGCGCAGAGCCAACCACGATGCTTTCCAGCTCAACCGGTGTAATTCGTCTTTCATCAAAACGAATCAGAAAATTCTTGTCTGGTGTTTCAACGTTACCGCTTGGCAGTTTTACATTCTGACGGCCAATCTGGTCTGCGATATCACCGACACTCAAACCCAGTTGGCGAATCGCTTGAGTATCCAGTTCAACGCGGTATTGATGATCAGAGAAGCCGCTAACATCGACCAGTGAAACATCATAATCAAGCTTCATGATACGTTTGAGGTCTTCAGCGTAGGCCTTAAGCTCCGGCCACGACGTTTCTGCTGTGATGGCGATATCAACAACCGGTTCATTCCAATCCAGTTCTTGAACAACAGGCGATTCAATCTCAGTTGGGAAATCATTGATCGAGTTGATTTGAGTTTGCACATCCACCAGCATTCGACCGATATCCGCTTTCTCATTCAACTTCAGGATTAGACGTGCGCTACCTTCGATGGCTTCACACTGAGTCTCTTCAATGTTAGCTAGGCCATCGACGGCATCTTCCATTCGTACACACAAGCTTTCTTCCACTTCTTGTGGTGATGCACCGGGATAAACGATGGCAGCCATAATATAAGGCGGATCATAAGCGGGGAAGGTTTCACGCTTGATGGTTGATAATGAGCTGATACCCATTATCAATAACCCAAGCATCAACAAGTTTGCCGCTGTTGGGTGCCTAGAAAAGAACTTGATCATGACGCACTCTCCTGAGTATCAGATTCAAGCTGAACCTCTTCAGAGTTCGATTCTTTCAATAACATGCCTTCGATAGCTGGCAGGACGTCATTAAGAACCAATTTATCTCCAGTTTGTAGCTCGCCACTCACAACCACTTGGTTATCTCTGCGATAAAGCACTTCAACATTCACCACTTGCAAGCGCTGATTGTCATCCATCAGGTAAACCTTGTCACCGTGCAATGCTCGCTCTGGAACCACCCAACTTAGATTCGCAACACCTTCAATCTCAGCTTTTACAAACATGCCGTTGACCAACGGGGTCGCATTGCTTGGCTGCAGTTGTGAATAGTCTTGAGCGATCTCGAGAATAATCCCTGCTGTCGCTTGGTTTTCATCAACGGTTTCACTAATTCTCGCTACCTTTGCAGGCCAGCTCAGATTCAGACTGCCACTATTCAGTTGAACACTCGCTTTGATCGGTGCTTGGTCAGGGGTTGGAATTCCAGCAGCATCGCGAGGGAATTGAGTAAAACTTGAAGCTAAAGTTTGCATGTCGTGAATAGAAAGTTGTGCCTCAACTTCCATAATATTAATCCCATGAGCAACAAACATCTCTTGCTGAAGGTTAACCACTTGGCTTTGTTCGATATCAACCTGAGCAATTCTCATCGCTCTTGGCAAAATGATGGTGGTCTTATCGAGAGAGCGCTGCGCCTCTTTTACTTTAGACACATTGACCTTTATCACCGCTTCCGCAACGCGTTTTTCATCAGGCATTAAAGCGATTTGGTTCGCGATATCCAACACTAGCTTCTGTTGAGACAGTGCACTTTGTTGTTGCAGGTCGACATCCGATTGAGAAGTCAGCCCTTTCTTACGCAGATCTTGTTTACGTTGTAGCTCTTTGTTGCTGATCACTAAGCGATTCTTTTCGATCTTAAGAGTCTGATTCAGGTTGTCTTCTTCTTGATTCAATTTCGCTAATGAGATTTGGCTTGATTTAAGATCCGCCTCTGCTTGTATCAGTTTCAATTCGTAATCCAATGGATCAACCTTGAGCACGACCGTTCCCGCAGGGATCACCTGACCTTTCTCAAGATCCGGATGACGATAAACGATCTGTCCTGTCACCTCGGCAATCGCTTTCCATTCGACTTTTGGCACAACTTTGCCGAAACCAACCGCCAAAGGCGCGATCAATTGCTGCTCTAGACTTACGGTTTCCACTAAACGAGCTCGGTCACCCGCAGGTTTAGTTGGAAGATCAGGTTTTAAATTAATCGCCGCCACAAGTCCGATGATTCCAACCGCTAGTGCTGGAAAAAAGAGGAGTTTTTTGCTTATTTTCATTATCTTGGTTCCTGCAAGGGTGAAGTGCTCGCTACATTAATAAAGCCTTCGGTCATCAGTTGAATGTTGTGTTCGATTAAACGATTAAGAAATTCTTCATTTAACTCAATGCCATGAATGGCTAACAAAGGGGGTGGGGCAATAAAAGGAAAGACCATCAAGCTTATATACGAAACGCGACACAGTTTCGGATCCATGTTTTGTTTCAAAATGCCCTGCTCAACAAGCTTTTCAAAGATGACATCTTGGGCTGGTTTGGCCACGTCTAAGAAAACCTTTTCTAGTAACTCTCTTTGCACTTCTGAAGGAGGCATATTCATCACCTGAGCTATCAAGCGAGGAAACTTGGGCACCTTGACCATCTCTTTGTAGTAAGTCCGCATTAAATCAAGAAAGTTCTCATGACTGCTCTCTTCAACTAACTTTTGCATTTGTAGCTGCATTGGACGAAGCGTTTCCCGCAGCATCGCCTCAAATAACCCAGCCTTACTGCCAAAGTAATAACGGATCATCGCAATGTTCACACCCGCGCGGTCAGCAATCAGGCGTGTCGAGACCTTGTCGTACGACTGAACGACAAACAGATCACGAGCATGCTCAATCAATAATTGTCGAACATCTAAGTTCTGTTGAGGTCGCCCCGCTTTTCGTGCCGTCATGGCATCAACCTATCTCTATAATTAATCATTCGATTAATTATAGAGATAAACAGACATAACAGTAGAAGATTAATTACTCACTATTTAATCAATTGATTAATTACTTTGGCCACGCTTGTGATTTTTTTGGTGAATCGTTCCATTAAAAAGATTTACTACAAAGTTTTAACCTGCACATCAACCAAACGATAAACTAACCCGCCAATACAAAACCACCAATCAGTCGATCTAGCTAACACTTAAGTAAAAAACAGCACAAACCAAACAAAAACACTGGCAATACACACTGTTATTGGATTTTCTTGTTTGACGCTTAGAATAAATTACGGTAAATATGGTGTTAACAGTTTATTTACGGATATTTGTGTAATGATTTTTTCTTCTTCTCGACTGCTGAAACTTCTCCTTATCGTGAACCAATCGCGCGGGTAAGTTGTGGGTCAAGAACTACACAAATATTAAAACCCGCGCTGAGCGGGTTTTTTTGTAACTGGCACTTTTAAAAGAACATCATTCTTAATAATAATTTGGATAGCAATCGATTCATTATCGATATAAGGAAGCCCCCATGAACGATCAAGTGATAATTTTTGATACGACATTACGTGACGGCGAGCAAGCACTTGCAGCAAGCCTGACAGTAAAAGAGAAGTTACAGATCGCTTATGCTCTTGAGAGACTGGGTGTGGATGTTATTGAAGCTGGCTTCCCTATCTCTTCGCCAGGTGATTTTGAATCGGTTCAAACGATTGCAAAACACATCAAAGGCAGCCGAATTTGTGCGCTTTCTCGTGCGGTAGCGAAAGATATCGACGCCGCAGCAGAAGCACTAAAAGTAGCGGACCAATTCCGTATTCACACCTTCATTTCAACATCGACGGTACACGTACAAGATAAGCTACGTCGCAGCTACGACGATGTCGTTGAAATGGCGGTGAAAGCTGTTAAGCATGCACGTAACTACACCGACGATGTTGAGTTCTCTTGTGAAGATGCAGGTCGTACACCCATCGACAACTTATGCCGAATGGTTGAAGCCGCGATTAACGCAGGCGCTAAAACCATCAATATTCCAGACACCGTTGGCTACACCGTTCCAAACGAGTTTGGTGGCATTATCCAAATGCTATTCAATCGCGTACCAAACATTGATAAAGCCATCATCTCTGTTCACTGTCACGATGATTTAGGTATGTCGGTTGCGAACTCAATTGCTGCTGTGCAAGCGGGCGCTCGTCAAATTGAAGGCACAATCAATGGTATTGGTGAACGTGCTGGTAACTGTTCTCTAGAAGAAATCGCAATGATCATCAAAACTCGCCAAGAGTTGTTAGGTGTTCATACTGGTTTGGATCATAAAGAGATTCACCGCACCAGTAAGTTGGTTAGCCAGCTTTGCCACATGCCAATTCAAGACAATAAAGCTATCGTCGGTGCGAATGCATTTAGCCACTCTTCAGGTATCCACCAAGACGGCATGCTTAAGAACAAAAACACTTACGAGATCATGACACCTGAGTCGATTGGTTTGAAAAACAAAGCATTGAATCTAACAAGCCGTAGTGGCCGTGCGGCAGTTAAGAGCCACATGGACGCAATGGGTTATAAAGATAATGAGTACAACCTAGATTCATTGTACGAAGACTTCTTGAAGCTTGCTGACCGTAAAGGACAAGTCTTCGATTACGACCTTGAAGCATTAATGCACTTCGCGAATCTACGTGACGAAGATGACTTCTATAAACTTAACTACCTAAGCGTACAATCTGGTAGTGTTATGTCTACCACCAGCATCAAGCTGCAATGTGGTGATGAAGAGAAATGCGAAGCGGCTGTCGGCAACGGTCCTGTTGATGCTTTATACCAATGTATTTACCGCTTAACAGGCTACGAAATCGCGTTGGATAAATTCGACCTTACTGCGAAAGGTGAAGGCGAAGATGGCTTAGGTCAAGCGGACATCATTGCTAACTATAAAGGCCGTAAGTACCACGGTACGGGTGTTTCAACGGATATCGTTGAAGCTTCTGGTCAAGCGTTGCTACACGTTATCAATAGCATTCAACGCGCAGACACTATTGCTGAAATGAAGCAGCAAAAATTCGCGACAGTTTAAGACCCCAATAACAGAGCCCTAGAGCCGATGTTGTTGGCTTTAGGGACAAAATTTAAAGCGAGCCAAACCGCTCAGTAACAAGAATTAAAGGATTAACATGACAGATAAATCATACAAAATTGCCGTACTACCTGGTGATGGCATTGGCCCAGAAGTAATGCAACAAGCACACAAAGTGCTAGACGCGATTGAAAAGAAGCACGCAATTAGCTTTTCTCGCGAAGAGTATGATGTTGGTGGTATTGCAATTGATAATCACGGCTGTCCACTTCCAGAAGCGACGGTCACGGGCTGTGAAGAATCTGACGCGGTACTTTTTGGCTCAGTTGGTGGTCCTAAATGGGAACACCTTCCACCAAACGACCAACCAGAGCGTGGTGCCCTACTTCCTCTGCGTAAGCATTTCCAACTGTTCTGTAACCTACGTCCAGCGCAAATCCACAAGGGTTTAGAGTCTTTCTCTCCTTTACGTGCTGATATTTCAGGTAATGGTTTCGACATCGTTGTTGTTCGTGAACTTACGGGCGGTATCTACTTCGGCCAACCTAAAGGTCGTGAAGGCGAAGGCGCAACTGAAAAAGCCTTTGATACTGAGGTTTACCACCGTTACGAAATCGAACGTATTGCAAAGATTGCGTTTGAATCTGCTCGTCTACGTAACAAAAACGTTTACTCAATCGATAAAGCGAACGTTCTACAAAGCTCTATCCTATGGCGTGAAGTGGTTGAAGAAATCGCGAAAGACTACCCAGATGTGAAACTAAGCCACATGTACATCGATAACGCGACCATGCAGCTAATCAAAGATCCATCTCAGTTTGACGTAATGCTATGTTCAAACATCTTCGGTGACATCATCTCTGATGAGTGTGCAATGATCACGGGTTCTATGGGTATGCTTCCTTCTGCAAGCTTGAACGAAAGTAACTTCGGCCTATACGAACCTGCAGGTGGCAGCGCGCCAGATATCGCAGGCAAGAACATCGCGAACCCAGTAGCGCAAATTCTTTCTGCGGCGCTAATGCTTCGTTACAGCCTAGGTGAAGAAGCCGCAGCTCAAGATATCGAAACAGCGGTGTCTAAAGCACTTTCTGCAGGCGAGCTAACCGCTGACCTTGCAGGCAAAAACCAAGCGCTGACTACCTCTGAAATGGGTGACAAGATCGCTGAGTACATCTTAGCTTCATAAGCTAGATGCTTAGATTAGAAGTAAGTACATAAGAATAATATCAAGCCAAGTCAGCTTAAACAGCATGACTTGGCTAGAAACAAACACTGGGACTGATGCTCCCAAGGAAGAAAAGCTATGTCGACAAACCAGCAAGCAAAAACCTTATACGAAAAAGTTTATGACGCTCACGTTGCGGTTGCAGCGAAAGGCGAAACCCCAATTCTTTATATTGATCGCCACTTAGTCCACGAAGTAACGTCGCCACAAGCCTTTGATGGCCTACGTGAAAAAGGTCGTAAAGTTCGCCAAGTAAGCAAAACTTTTGCGACCATGGATCACAACGTATCGACACAAACCAAAGACATCAACGCTTCTGGCGAGATGGCTCGTATCCAAATGGAAACGCTATCGAACAACTGTGAAGAGTTTGGTGTCACGCTTTACGACTTAAACCACAAATACCAAGGTATTGTGCACGTAATGGGCCCTGAGCTAGGCATTACGCTACCGGGCATGACCATCGTATGTGGTGATTCACACACGGCAACACACGGTGCATTTGGTTCATTAGCATTCGGTATCGGTACTTCAGAAGTTGAGCACGTTCTAGCAACGCAAACGCTAAAACAAGCGCGTGCTAAAACCATGAAGATTGAAGTAAAAGGCAAAGTCGCTGAAGGCATTACCGCAAAAGATATCGTACTAGCTATCATCGGCAAGACAACAGCCGCTGGCGGTACTGGCTACGTGGTTGAATTCTGTGGTGAGGCGATTACCGACCTTACAATGGAAGGTCGTATGACAGTATGTAACATGGCGATCGAGCTAGGCGCGAAAGCGGGCTTAATCGCTCCAGATGCAACCACATACGAATACATCAAGGGTCGTAAGTTCTCTCCTGAAGGTAAAGACTTAGAAGCCGCAATTGAATACTGGAACACTTTGAAAACCGATGCTGATGCAGAGTTCGATGCGGTTGTAACGCTAGAAGCGGCTGACATCAAACCACAAGTCACTTGGGGTACTAACCCAGGCCAGGTGATCTCAGTAGACACACCAATCCCTGCACCAGAAAGCTTCGCAGACCCTGTTGAAAAGGCATCTGCAGAAAAAGCTCTGGCTTATATGGGTCTTGAAGCGGGTAAATCTCTATCGGATTACAACATCGATAAAGTCTTCGTAGGTTCTTGTACTAACTCTCGTATCGAAGACATGCGTGCAGCTGCTGCCGTAGCAAAAGGCCGCCAAGTAGCGAAACATGTTCAAGCATTGATCGTTCCAGGCTCTGAGCAAGTAAAAGCGCAAGCTGAAGCAGAAGGCCTAGATAAGATCTTCATCGAAGCAGGTTTTGAATGGCGCCTACCAGGCTGCTCTATGTGTCTTGCAATGAACAATGACCGTCTAGGTCCACAAGAACGCTGTGCTTCTACATCAAACCGTAACTTTGAAGGTCGCCAAGGCCGTGATGGTCGTACGCACCTAGTTAGCCCAGCAATGGCAGCAGCAGCAGCAATCGCTGGTCACTTTGTCGATATTCGTGAACTTTAATTAGAGGATTTAACATGTCAGGTTTTCAACAACACACCGGATTAGTCGTTCCTCTAGATACGGCCAACATCGATACCGATGCGATCATTCCAAAACAGTTTCTACAGAAAGTGAACCGTATCGGTTTTGGTAAGCACTTATTCCACGATTGGCGCTTCCTAGATGACGCAGGCCAGCAGCCAAACCCTGAGTTTGTAATGAACGCACCACGCTATAAAGGCGCTTCAATTCTACTGGCTCGTGAAAACTTTGGTTGTGGCTCATCTCGTGAACACGCACCTTGGGCGCTTGCCGATTACGGTATTCAAGTGATGATCGCTCCAAGCTTTGCTGATATTTTCTACGGTAACTCGATCAACAACCAGATGGTGCCGGTTCGTCTTACAGAGCAGGAAGTTGATGAAATCTTCCAGTTCGTAGAAGCGAACGAAGGTGCTGAGATCGACGTTGATTTAGAAGCAATGAAAGTCAGTGCGAATGGAAAAGAATACTCGTTTGAAATTGATGAGTTCCGTCGTCACTGTTTGCTGAATGGCCTAGATAACATCGGCCTAACGCTTCAACACGCCGATAAGATTTCAGAGTTTGAAGCTCAGATTCCTAGCTTCCTGAAATAAGAAGTCTTGAAATAGAATCGCACTATTTTGTGTACACATAAAAGGTTGGCCTAGCGCCAACCTTTTTTATTTGGCTGAGCACATTAACTTAACTTAATGTGCTTATTAAGCTCTGCTCTATTATTTAACTGAAGAGCTATGAAAGAAAATCGTAAAGCATAAGGTCTTAGTAGTCAGTCATCAGGAGAATGCCATGAAACAACTACTTTTTATTGTCAGCCTACTTTTCTCAACCTTAGCTTGGTCTGCGCCTAAACCTGATCTTTGGCCATACTGGAACCAAAGCAATGAAACCAACCAAGAACAGGTATCTCATCAAGACTGGCAGCAATTTATCGATAGCTACTTAGTTAAACAAGGGCAAAACACCCTAGTTCGCTATCAAGCTGTGAGCACTGTAGATAAGACAAAGCTCAAGCAATACATCAAGAGGCTAGAGCAGTTGAATCCACTCGACTACTCAAAAGCGGAACAATATGCCTACTGGGTTAATCTATATAACGCCGTGACTGTCGATCTAATTCTCGATGCTTACCCAATAAAATCCATCACCAAGCTCGGCGGACTGTTTAGTTTTGGGCCATGGGGAGATGATGTGGTAATCGTTAACGGGAAGTCACTAACACTCAATGATATTGAGCATCGAATTTTAAGACCGATTTGGCAAGATCCGCGCACGCATTATGCAGTGAACTGTGCGAGTTTAGGTTGTCCTAATTTGCAGCCTGAAGCTTTTACCTCTGACAACACTGGAGCCTTGTTAGAACAAGCTGCTAGTGATTTTGTAAATAGTGATAAGGGCGTGTTAATTGAAAACAATAAACTACAACTATCATCGATTTACGATTGGTTTTCTGTGGATTTTGGTACAGAAAAACAACTCATTCAACACTTAGACCAGTATCGAACAAAGCCGGTGACGAACACTGAAAAAATCAGTTATGACTATGATTGGTCGCTTAACCAAGCAAACTAGTTTTAACGTTAAAGCTCATGAATTAAGCTAAACAAAAAAGAGGCGAGAGGTTTTTATTAACCACTTGCCTCTTTTTTATCTATTGAACCGTATTTCTACAATTAAAAGCTTGAACCCGGTTGCTGCAAGAACTCAACCTCTTCAGGAGTCGAAGTTCGCCCTAGCACCTCATTACGATGAGGGTAACGACCAAAACGCTCAATGATCACCTTGTGCTTAAACTCAAAATCAAGGTTATTCTCTAGCCCTGTCTGGGAAAAAAGCAGCACCGCTTGTTCATGCATCAGCAAAGATTCACTATGCATATAAGGCATGTAGAGGAAGCTTTTCTGTTGTTGATTGAGTTGGTGATCAAAGCCACCCGCTACCGCTTCTTGAGCTAGAACCAACACCATAGGATCTGCAGTAAACGCATCTGGACTATTTCTACCAAGATTCCGAGAAAACTGGTCAAGCACGATAATCTCAGCCAAGCGACCCTCTGCTGTCTGACGCCATTCAAATAACTCACCTTGAATGGCGGCTTTGTGCAGTTCAGCAAAACGAGACGCTATCAAAGCGTCAATCTCGGCGCCGCCAGTAAACCAATCTTTAGGCGTCAGTTCATCGAACCAAAACTCTAGAACATCCTGATACGTTACCGTCATATAATTCCCTTTAATAAAAAACCGAGTCATTTAATATCATGACTCGGTCTATATTCAATTACTTAAAACCTTTTACTTTCTTTATCAGATCATAAGCGTTCTGAATTTCTTGCGATTTCTCTTTCGCAACATTCATCATTTCAGGCGGTAAGCCCTTTGCCATTAGTTTGTCTGGGTGATGCTCATTCATCAGCTTGCGGTAAGCTTTCTTAACCTCTTTACCGTCGGCACTTTCACTCACACCGAGAACTTTAAACGCATCGGCCAATTGGTTTTGTTGCGAAGCCTGTTGCCACCCCGATGACTGTCCGTGACCTTGATGCCCACCAAAGCTTCCACCTTGCTGTTGAAAACGAAATGCTGCTTCTTGCATCTGTAAACGGCGCTCTAGCTGTTCCGCAGAAAACCCAAGACCTTGCGCTATCTTATGCAAAACCTGACGCTCACTTGGGTGCAAGCTTCCATCGGCAAATGCTGCAGATACTTGTAGCTCAAGAAAAAACTGCAGAAGATCAAAACGACCACCCGATGAGATTTTCACACGCTCAAGTACATCACTTAATGGAAAGTCACTCTCTTTGCCATCGCGGAAAGCATCTTGAGCCGCTTTACGTTGTTCACCATGCAGGTTCATACGCTCCATCATTGTAGAAGCGAGCTGAATCTCTTCTGGTGTAACCTGCCCCTTAGCTTTAGCAACGTGTCCCATAACTGCAAAAGCAGATTTGAAAAACTCGTTTTGTCTTTCAGCTTGGCTTGGACCTCGGCCAAAACCAGAGCTATTGAAGCCCGATTGGCTTAAACGTCGAGCCTTATCAAATTGATGCCCTAAAAACAGACCAAAAACTAAACCGAGCGGCCCTCCAAATAAAAAGCCAAAAAACGCGCCCAAAATTTTGCCAAATATTTGCATTATGTGTTCTCTATCTATGAATTTTATCTGAGTAACGCTGTCTGATGATGCTGAATGCTAATATTTCCTTTATCATAAGGAAAATGCTTTATTAATTGGATTGATACTAGATCAACCCTTCATCTAGTGACACAGGATAGTTCAACTTCATGCAATCTTTTTCCCGCACCTTGTTAGCCGCGTCTATAAGTACGGCATTATACGTGTCGACAACTCAAGCTGAAACAATCACCGATAGTAGTGTGCAGGAAATGCCCTCTATAGATCAATGCTTGATCGAGCCCGCTGCAGAAAACGAGACACAGCTACCCGCTCATGTTGAGTCAGATCGCTTAGAAGCTATCAATGGTGACAAGGCAATCTATTCGGGTGACGTAAGAGTTACGCAAGGGAACAAGACCATCCTTGCTGATAATGTGACCCTACACCAACAAGAAAATATCGTTGTAGCTGAAGGCAACGTAAACTTTAGTGATGGTCAAATAAAATCCATTTCCGATAAAGCGACCAATAATCTGACTACAGATGAAATGACGCTTGAGAACACTGATTACGAATTCCTTTGCGAACCAGGCCGAGGAAATGCTGTATATGTATCGAAGACAGGTAAAGCGGTTTATGAGATCGAAGATGGTTCGATTACCTCTTGCCCTATTGGCGACAACGCTTGGCGCCTAAGAGCATCAAGCATCAGTGTCGACCAAGACGAAGAACAAGCCACCTTTTATAATCCACGTTTTGAAATCCAAAGTATTCCCGTCTTTTACCTGCCCTACTTAACGGTACCTGTCGGTGATACTCGTAAAACCGGTTTCTTGTACCCAACCGTTTCATACGGTTCAAGCGATGGCTTTGAAGCTGAAATCCCAGTGTATTGGAACTTGGCACCAAATTACGACTTGGAAACGACTTTTAAGTACATGCAAGAGCGTGGTACTCAGCTTAACAGTAAATTCCGTTACTTAAGTGATTTTGGCTCAGGGAGCATTAAGTCTGAATACCTCCCCGATGACAAAAAATTCGAAGAGAAAGGTGACCGCTGGGGCGCTCAACTAGAACATTCTGGAATATTCCAGCAATCTTGGTTATTTGAGATTGATTACTCAAAAGTAAGTGACATCGATTACTTCACTGATGTGAGCTCAAGCAGTATCGGTAACCGTGAAGATGGCCAGTTACTTCAAGAAGGTAAAGCGACTTACCGTTCTCAAAACTGGGATGCATCGGTACTTGTTCGAGATTTCCAAGTTTTGACCAAAGACGATAACCTACCTTATCGTCTAATGCCTCAATTAGAATACAATTACTATGCTCCTGAAGTGATGGACTACTTAGACTTCGACATGATCAGCCATGTTTCGCTCTTTGATACCGACGCTTCAGGTAAGCCTTCTGCTACTCGTGTACACGTCGAGCCAGGTATCACTATCCCGGTAGGGAATACTTGGGGTACTTGGACCACTGAAGCACGACTACTTGGTACATACTATCAGCAAGACCTTGATGGAGTAGATACGACCAATGAATTTATTCCGGGAACAACAGACAAGAACCCATACTACAATCTTGAAGATACGGCATCTCGTGTAATACCTGAATTTAGGAGCCACGCAGGCATCGTGTTAGAGCGTGATACCACAATTGTCGGCAACTACACTCAAACACTAGAGCCACAGATTCAGTATTTGTATGTTCCAGAACAAGACCAAAGCGATATTGGACTTTACGATACAACACTACTTCAAACCGATTATTATGGCCTATTTCGGAGCCGTAAATACAGTGGTGTAGACCGCATTGCGTCAGCAAATCAAATTAGCTATGGCGCATCATCTCGCTTTTTTGATGATGAGTACCGAGAGCGCTTAAACATCTCCTTTGGTCAAATTTTCTATTTTGATAAAGATGCAAAGCAAACCTTAAGCAGCGAAGACTCAAGTGATAAAACTAATTATTCATCTTGGGCTATTGAAATGGACTTCAATTATGATGATTACCTTTTCTACCATGGCGGTGTGCAATACGACATTGATTCATCTTCGATGCAACTTGCTAACAGCACCCTTGAGTACCGCTTTGCCGGCGGCTATATACAAACCAACTACCGCTATGTTACAGAAGAATACATAAATGAAACTGTAGATTTTGACGTATCATCAATAACCAGAGATGGTATCTCACAAGCTGGCTTACTTGGTGCCTACCAAATTTCACCGAAGTGGAGCACAAGTGCTCAATATTTCTATGACTTAACTACGCAAGAAGATCTAGAGTGGTTAGCTCGTTTAAACTACAGATCAGATTGTTGGTACATCGGCTTTACCTATAGTAACCGTTTGACGAATAACATTAGCGTTCCAAATACCACACCTGAATACGAAAATAACTTCAGTGTGAATTTCGGTATTGTTGGCTTTGGTACCAACATAGGCTCTGATTCTGGTGCTGTTGGGGAAAGCAGCTCTGATAACTCTCTCAGCTATGGTCGCCCATTCTTCTTAAACAACTAATTTTCTTTATTGGTAAACAATCAATAAATTTAAAGGACTACACATGACATTGTGGAAACACACATTAATTGCTATCGCAGCAGCTTGCACGGTATCAACGAGCTATGCAGCACCGGTTGAGCTCGACAGCGTAAAAGTGATCGTTAACGAAGGCGTTATCTTACAAAGTGATATCGACGCTTCAATGAAAACATTGCGTGCAAACGCTAAGAAAAATAATCAAACATTACCATCACAAGATGTATTGAATGAGCAAGTTCTAGAAAAGCTGATCATTGATACGATTCAAACTCAAGAAGCGGAACGTATCGGTGTTCGTATTGATGATGCTCGACTGGATCAAGCGATTGAAGGCATTGCAAAAGACAACAACCAGACAGTCGCTCAGCTTACAGCCTCCGTTGCTGAAGAAGGCCTGAGCTACAACGCATTTCGTGAGCAAGTAAGAAAAGAGATTGCAGCAAGTGAAGCTCGCAATGCCTTAGTTCGCCGTCGTATTAACATCCTTCCTGCAGAAGTTGACAACCTAGCGGACATCTTAGCGCAAGAAACCAATGCGACTGTTCAATACAAAATAGGCCACATTCAACTTCGATTCAATGATGACCAAACCAAAGAAGAGCTGGAAGCACAAGCGACAGATTTAGTGGAAGAGCTAAACAACGGCAAAGACTTCAGCACTATGGCTTATACTTACTCTAAAGGTCCTAAAGCACTGCAAGGTGGTGATTGGGGTTGGATGCGTAAAGAAGAGATGCCTACGATTTTTGCAGACCAAATCAAAATGCAGAACAAAGGCAGCATCATAGGCCCTTTCCGAAGTGGTGTTGGCTTCCATATTCTAAAAATTGAAGACGTAAAAGGTTTGGAAACCGTTGCAGTTACCGAAGTTAATGCACGTCATATTTTGATTAAACCAACGGTTATCTTGAGTGATGACGGCGCTAAAGAGCAGCTTGAAGAAATCACTCGTCGCGTAAACTCGGGTGAAGCGAGCTTTGGTGACCTTGCACAGCAATACAGCCAAGACCCAGGTTCAGCTGTTCAAGACGGCGAGTTAGGCTACCAAACACCTGACTTGTACGTACCAGAGTTCAAACACCAAGTAGAAACACTACCTGAAGGTAAAATCAGTGCACCATTCAAAACGGTTCATGGCTGGCATATTGTTGAAGTGTTAGATCGCAGAGAAGTAGACCGTACCGATTCAGCTTTAAAGAATAAAGCATACCAAATTCTATTTAACCGTAAGTTCAACGAAGAAGCTGGTGCTTGGCTACAAGAAGTAAGAGCGAGTGCTTTTGTTGAAATGGTTGAGGATGACCAAGATGACAACTAAACGCCTTGTCATTACGGCAGGTGAACCCGCGGGAATTGGGCCAGATTTAACTCTGGCTCTATCTCAAGAAAGCTGGCCACATCAGCTCGTCGTTTGTGCGGACAAAACCTTACTGGCAGAGCGAGCTGAAATGTTAGGGATTGAGGTTGAGCTCTTGGACTACGACTCAACAGCGCCTAAGCAACCTCAACGCTCTGGAACACTGGTTGTGAAACATGTTCCACTCGCTGAAGTCGCCGTTGCGGGTCAACTTAATGAAGCGAACGGCCACTACGTATTAAATACATTAGAAACCGCAGCAATTGGCTGTATGAATGATGAATTTGATGCTATTGTCACCGGCCCTGTTCACAAGGGTGTAATTAACCGAGCTGGCGTTGCTTTTAGTGGCCATACCGAGTTCTTTGCAGAGAAGTCCAATACTCCACTTGTCGTGATGATGTTGGCAACAGAAGGGCTGCGTGTTGCTCTCGTAACAACGCACATCCCGCTAGCTTATGTATCTCAAGCAGTGACCGAAGACAGATTAGAGCAAATCATTACGATTCTGCATAAAGATTTGGTCGAAAAGTTTGCTATAGAGAAACCAACTATTTACGTGTGTGGATTGAACCCACATGCGGGTGAAGATGGTTGTTTGGGTCGTGAAGAGATAGACACTATCACCCCTACGCTGGAAAAAATTCGCCAGAAAGATGGTATTAATTTAGTTGGCCCATTGCCAGCAGACACCATCTTTAATGAAAAATATTTGCAAGATGCAGATGCTGTTTTAGGTATGTATCACGACCAAGTACTCCCAGTATTGAAATACAAAGGGTTTGGTCGCTCAGTGAACATCACGCTTGGCTTACCGTTTATTCGCACATCAGTCGATCACGGTACCGCCTTAGACTTGGCAGGGAAAGGCCAAGCCGATACAGGGAGCTTTAGAACAGCGCTCACGCACGCCATTGAATTAGTAGAGAAAAAGCAATGAGAAATGATGTCCACTTAGGGCACAAAGCGCGTAAACGTTTTGGTCAAAACTTCCTTAACGATCCATACATTATTGATGGAATCGTATCGAGTATTAACCCACTACCAGGCCAGAACTTAGTAGAAATCGGCCCTGGTCTTGGCGCAATTACTGAGCCTGTTGGCAAGCTTGTTGACAAGTTCACAGTTATCGAATTGGATAGAGATCTTGCTGAACGCCTACGTAATCACCCTGATCTTGCTGAAAAGTTAACGATCTATGAAGGCGATGCAATGAAGTTCGATTTCGAACAACTTGTTAAGCCAAACAACAAGCTACGTATCTTCGGTAATTTGCCATACAACATCTCGACACCATTGATGTTCCACCTTTTTGAGTTCCATAAAGACGTGCAAGACATGCACTTCATGCTTCAAAAAGAAGTGGTTAACCGATTAGCGGCCGGCCCAGGTACTAAAGCTTATGGTCGTCTTACGGTAATGGCTCAATACTACTGTAAAGTAACGCCTGTGCTAGAAGTGCCACCAACGGCCTTCGTTCCGCCACCGAAAGTAGATTCTGCAGTAGTACGTCTACAGCCATACGAAGTGCTGCCTTACCCGGCAAAAGATCTGAAATGGCTAGATCGTGTATGTCGTGAAGGCTTTAACCAGCGTCGTAAAACGGTTCGTAACTGCTACAAGAGCCTAATCGACAAAGAAGTACTTGAAGAGCTAGGGGTAAACCCAGGCATGCGTCCTGAGAATTTAACGCTCGAGCAGTTTGTCGACATGGCAAACTGGTTATACGACACTCACAGCGCTGACAAATAATTCTAAAAGGCTCCTACACTTCGGTGAGGAGCCTGTTTTTTATGTAATACTTTAAAGTATACCAACAACAAAAGGTGCGAATATGGATATATCTACGCCTTGTATCAAATGTCAGGTTCACTCTAAATACATAGAGGAACAATCTGAACCAACGAAGAACCGCTACGTCTTCGCCTACATTATTACCATCAAAAATCTCAGCAAAACAACGGTCCAACTAATGTCTCGCCGCTGGCTGATTACCGACTCCAACGGCAAACAACTCACCATAGAAGGTGATGGCGTGGTTGGGCAACAACCCGTGATTGAAGCCAACGACGAATACACTTACACCAGTGGTACCGTCATCGAAACTCCTGTGGGTGTTATGCAAGGTCATTATGTGATGACTGATAACAAAGGCATCGACTTCATAACTGAAGTTGATCCATTCAGACTCGCGATCCCTAATATTCTTAATTAGCCGTACATCCGTATCTACAGGAAATTATTGTGTCGAATTATATTGTCGGAGACATCCAAGGGTGCTTCGACGAACTTCAATTACTGCTTAAAACCGTCAATTTTGATAAGCAGCAAGATACCTTATGGGTTGCTGGTGATTTAGTCGCCCGTGGTCCTAAATCATTGGAGACGCTACGCTTTATTCGTAGCCTAGGTAACGCTGCTAAGGTTGTATTAGGCAACCATGACTTGCATCTACTTGCGGTTTCCTTAGGGCTATTTCCAGCTAAAGCAAAAGACAAGACTCAACCCATTCTTGATGCAGAAGACCGAGAACAGCTGCTCGAATGGTTAAGACAACAGCCTTTGATTCAAGAACATCCAGAGTTCGTAATGTCTCATGCTGGCATCTCACCTCAATGGGATCTAGAGCGAGCGCGTATTGAAAGTCTGGAAATAGCTGATTTATTAAAATCCGAGCAGTGGCAATGGCTTATCGAAAACATGTACAGCAACATGCCTGACTCATGGTGTCAAAATTTAGAAGGGATTGAGCGCTATCGCTATACGATCAACAGCCTGACTAGAATGCGCTTCTGTTTTACTGATGGTCGACTCGATATGGCCTGTAAACTTCCGCCAAGCGAAATTACCACTGAGCCGTTAGTGCCTTGGTTTGACCTACCACAACGTATAAAGCTGGATAAAACAGTTATTTTTGGACACTGGGCTGCGCTAGAAGGTTACTCAGGAAAAGATGTGATTGGACTTGATACTGGGTGTGTGTGGGGGGGAGACTTGACGATACTTCGCTGGGAAGACAAACAGTTTTTCACTCAAGAAGCGCTATAGAGGCACGAGATACGAGATACGAGATACGAGATACGAGATACGAGATACGAGATACGAGATACGAGATACGAGATACGAGATACGAGAAGCTTGCGCTAGCTGGGCACAGTAACGCAAGCATTTTCAGAGCCTAACTCTTAATAACCACCGTTAACGCTCGAGAACCACAAACTCCATATCGTGCTTGTTTTTCTCATCCGCTTGATAAGTATCATTAAAGCTCTGCTTCCAACCTTCTCCCCAGTCTGGGAATTGAGTATCACCATCCACATCAAAATCGATATAAGTCAGGTATAATTTGTTCGCTTTAGGTAAGCAGCTTTCATAGATTGAACCGCCACCGATGATCATCACTTCATCAACATCACTAACCAGCTCTAGTGCTTTTTCAATCGAAGTTACCGTCGTTACGCCTTCGATTTCTAAACTCTCGTCACGGCTGATTACAACGTTCAGCCTCCCCGGTAAAGGACGTCCAATTGAATCATAAGTCTTACGTCCCATCACGACAGGTTTGCCCATGGTTGAGCGTTTAAACCATGCGAAATCTGCAGGTAAATGCCAAGGCATCTGATTGTCTTTACCAATTACACGGTTGTTCGCCATTGCCGCTATCATGCTGATGATCATAAATCGAAAGTCCTGTCCTTACTTGAAAATGAAGTTGAAGCTAGACGATAGGTCTACGACGGTAGAATAACAGCCCAGGCACTGCTAAGCCAACCGCAAGCCCTGCGATAATGAACATCGATTTCAAAAAGTTCTCCATCAACAATGCCAATAGTTCTGGGTTGTATCCGGCTCGGTTAATCTCAACCATGGCAATCATCGCCTTAAAGGCAAACACGCCAGGGACCATCGGAATCAGGGCTGCAACCGTAAATACTTTCGGGTGTGCTAACAATTTATGCGACCAATGCACCCCTATCATACCTACCAATGTAGCAGCAAAGAACGTCGCCCATTCAATAGGAATACCAAAGTGCATCATCAAATAACGGCTACCGTGACCAATGGAACCTCCCAGCGCACAATAAATTAATGCTCGTTGCGGGACGTTAAACACCAATGCAAAACCAACCGCAGGAATCGCAGCAAAAAACATGTCGTTGAGTAACCCAACAAAAAGTTCAAAAATAGTCATTAGTTCACCCACCCCCATACGTCAGATAGGCTCATCGCTGCGACAATACCTAAGCTTGTAGCCAACGTTAATAAACTGGCCATGGTGAAGCGTGCGAGACCCATATTTATATGGCCTTTAAGCATATCTGCTACGGAGTTAATCAAAGGAAAACCAGGCACTAGCATCAATACTGACGAAGC
Source organism: Vibrio sp. QJM3NY_39 (assembly GCF_057785895.1). Lineage (NCBI taxonomy): Bacteria > Pseudomonadati > Pseudomonadota > Gammaproteobacteria > Vibrionales > Vibrionaceae > Vibrio > Vibrio sp. QJM3NY_39. The sequence goes on from NZ_CM173505.1 coordinate 3,224,774, forward strand.
CATCACGATAGTGGGTTGACCACCAATATTGTAGAGCACCGCCTGAGCTGAAATGGTGGTGGTGACAAAAGCGGTAATAGCGAAATTTAATAAGGGGTTAAAATGACGATGACCGATCTCTTGTCTCACGATCATACCGCAAGCCGAAGCTATAAACGTCATCATAAAGACATGCCAATCTCCACCAGCAAGACGGCTAAAAGAAGCACACGATAGCCCTATCATTACGACAACTAACCAACGGTTGTAGCGTTCAGGACTGATCCCTTGGATCTTCTTATAAGCTAAATCATAATCAAGAATCCCTTTCTCCATCATGATACACACACGTTGAATCTCGGTTATCACCTGCATATTAATGCCACGATCAGCGCAACTTCGAGTCGTCGTTATGCAATGATCATCCATTACTGTTGTCACAACCAATGCATTGGCTGACAGTGCAACTTCAACCTCATTCACCCCACAAGCAATACCGATACGGCGCATTATGTCACCGACCAATGTGCTCTCGGCGCCATGAGCTAATAACATTTGTCCTGATTGAGCGACTAACCTTGAGATCGCTCTTTGTTTTGATGCCATGATTTCCTTCCCATAGGCGTTAATTATCTAAAGATAAATTTTGCATAAAAAACAGCAAGACGTCATGATTTAGATACAAAAAAACCGCAATTTTCATTGCGGTTTAATAAAACTATCAGCGTATCTTAGAAAAAGCGACCAAAGTGCTTATAAGAAACGACGAGGATTATTAATCACGAACATAGATAACATGACCGTCATCTTCTTCGTCATCCCAATCATCCCAGTCGTCGTCATCTTCAGTAACGACATTCTTACCGGCCATCGCATCTTTATGGTAGTCATCCCACATAAAGTTAACTTTTTCTTCTTCTTCAATTGCTTCAACTTCACGAGGTAAGTTCTCCATGAACTCACCCAGTTTAAAGCAAAGATCTTTGGTACCAATCTTGTTTACAGCAGAGATCTTGAAGTACTCGCCTTCCCAACCCAAAGCTTCGACGATTTCTTGAATCTTTTCGTCAGCTTCTTCTTCAGGCATTAGGTCAACTTTATTGAACACTAACCAACGAGGTTTCTGCGCAACTTTCTCACTGTATTGCTCAAGCTCATCGATGATCGTCAGTGCATTCTGAATAGGATCAGAACCATCGATCGGCAAAATATCGATCATATGCAGAAGAACACGACAACGCTCAAGGTGCTTCAAGAAACGAATACCAAGACCAGCGCCATCAGCTGCGCCTTCGATCAAGCCAGGGATATCGGCAACGACGAAACTCTTCTCAGGGACAACACTTACCACACCTAAGCTAGGGATTAGCGTCGTAAACGGGTAATCAGCCACTTTTGGTTTCGCAGCAGATACTGAGCGAATAAACGTAGATTTACCAGCGTTTGGCAAACCAAGCATACCAACATCCGCTAGCAGAAGAAGCTCTAAACGTAGTTCGCGAACTTCACCTTTAGTACCCATTGTCTTTTGACGAGGAGCACGGTTAACAGACGACTTAAAGCGCGTGTTACCAAGACCGTGCCAACCACCTTTACCAACCATAACTTTCTTGCCATGCTCAGCAACTTCAGCAACGATTTCATTCGTGTGGATATCAACAGCGCGAGTACCTACCGGTACTTTCATCGTCATATCTTTACCACGTTTACCAGTACAGTTACCACCGCGGCCATTTTCGCCACGCTCAGCATTGTAAAAACGTTGGAAACGGTAATCGATCAGTGTGTTTAAGTTTTCATCCGCTTGAATGTAAACATCACCGCCATCACCGCCATCACCGCCGTCAGGACCACCTTTAGCGACGAATTTTTCGCGCCAAAAGCTTACTGTACCATTACCGCCATCACCGGCTTCTATTTTTACTGATGCTTCATCAACGAATTTCATTTTTTAACTCCGCACTTACGTTGCGTTACCACTCATCAAGGAATGATATAAATTCTAGCAGATCCGTGTTTAGATCGATCACCTAAGATCTAGATCGACCTGCAACCAAGGAACAAATAAGGAGAGGTTCTTTGCTTTCTGTATCTTAAAAAACAAACGGCTTCTTAATAAAACCAAACTGTTTCTCAAAAATAGAACGGCTTATCAAAACCAAAACAAGAGCGTCTACTTTTTTATTCTCGCTATAAATAAAAAACCCTGCCGAATCGGCAGGGCTTTTGAATTCAGCTTGAAAGCTAGTATAAATAATCTAATAAAAGATTAAATTACTCAGCTTCGATGCTTACAAACTTACGGTTTTTAGGACCTTTTACTGCAAATTTCACTTTACCTTCAGTAAGAGCGAAAAGAGTATGGTCTTTACCGATGCCAACGTTTGTGCCAGCGTGGAACTTAGTACCACGTTGACGAACGATGATGTTACCTGCAAGAACAGATTCACCACCAAAACGCTTAACACCAAGACGTTTGCTTTCTGAATCGCGGCCGTTATTAGTAGAACCGCCAGCTTTTTTATGTGCCATTGTTAAACTCTCCTAATACTTAAGCGTTAATGCCAGTGATTTTCACTTCTGTGAACCACTGACGGTGACCAGCTTGCTTACGCGAGTGCTTACGACGACGGAACTTAACGATTTTTACTTTATCGCCACGACCGTGTTGTACTACTTCTGCAGTAACTTTGCCACCTTCAACAAGAGGTGCACCAACAGCGATTTCTTCGCCGTTAGCAACAAGAAGAACTTTATCAAATTCTACAGTTGCACCAGTTTCAACGTCTAATTTCTCTAAACGAAGTGTTTGACCTTCGCTTACTCGGTGTTGTTTGCCACCAGATTGGAAAACAGCGTACATATTTTACTCCGCTTTTTCCGCACAGCCTATGGTTGTTAATTCTACAACTCGGGTGTGCGCTAAACTAATCAATAGGGCGCAGATTCTACGGGAATCATGCCGCTATGACAAGCCATATTTTTAAAATATTGGCGAAAACATGTTCGCCAAAGAAAAGTGCGGCAATGATGCCTTTAAGTGATGTATTAATCAACGTTTTTTAGTGTATTATTCAACAATTAAATACAACGTATAAGCCTTACAGGGTCTAACTTCAGCCGGATGAACAATGGATTTTAAAGCTATCCAAACGCTTACTGCCAATGATATGGCAAAAGTGAATGAAACAATTCAAGCCCAACTTAATTCTGACGTAAGTTTAATCAACCAGCTTGGTTTTTATATCGTTAGCGGTGGTGGCAAACGCCTACGTCCTTTGCTTGCTCTTTTATCTGCTCGTGCACTTGGTTATCAAGGTGAAGCTCATATCACCTCTGCAGCTTTTATCGAGTTTATTCACACCGCAACCCTTCTCCATGATGATGTCGTCGACGAGTCGGACATGAGACGCGGTAAAGCGACAGCTAACGCAGCTTTTGGTAATGCCGCTAGCGTTTTGGTGGGTGACTTTATCTACACTCGCTCGTTCCAGATGATGACAACACTAGGATCCTTAAAGATCCTTGAGTTAATGAGTGAAGCAGTTAACGTGATTGCCGAGGGTGAAGTTCAACAATTAATGAACTGTAATAACCCAGACACTACAGAAGAAAGTTACATGCAGGTCATCTACTCGAAGACCGCTCGCTTGTTTGAAGCTGCAACGCAAATCGGTGCCATTCTTAGCGAATCATCACCTGAAATCGAAACGGCTATGCAAAACTACGGTAAATACCTAGGCACTGCATTCCAATTGATTGATGATGTGATGGATTACACTGCTGATGGTAAAGAGATGGGTAAGAACGTTGGTGACGATCTTGCAGAAGGCAAACCAACACTGCCTCTACTTTACGCAATGCACAATGGTACTCCTGAACAAACCAGTATGATTCGAGAAGCGATTGAAAAAGCCAATGGTATGGAGCGTCTCGACGACATTATGGCTGTTATGAAAGAGACAGGCTCGTTAGAGTACACAACAAATAAAGCCTATGAAGAAGCAGATAAAGCGATTGCTGAGCTTTCTGTACTTCCTGATTCAGAATATAAGCAAGCGCTAACCACGCTCGCACACTTAGCTGTTAAACGTAGCAAGTAAGCAGGTTAATAGACAACTCGCTTCTAGCTTCTATATAAATAACAAAAAAGAGCCTCAGGGCTCTTTTTTAGTTTTGAACAAATATTTGTAAGAGAATCAAATTCAATATCGGCTCGCTTCTAATGACAGCGGCAGTTGTACTTCAATTTCTTCAAGTTCTTCCATTGGCACTGCGTATTGCTCATGCCCATTGTAAGTCTCTACCAAGGCGTACTGCTCTTGCTCATCAATGACCAATATTTTTCCTAAGCGCCCCAAATAGTGGACATTCATACCCTTTTCAACAGTAGCCATAAACTTTACCTCGACCTTGGTTATATAGACAGATACGAGCAACTTGAATTTTAGGATCAAAAAAGCCGATCATAATGATCGGCTCTTATTAACTATCTTTTGGCTGAGTTAAATGGTGTCCCGCTTATTTAGCGAATTCAACACCGATCTCAATATCGCCATTTAGCGTTTCAAGCATGCTATCTAAAGCATTACGTTCGAAGTCGCTCAGTTCACCGTAGCTAAGAATCGCTTCTGCGCCCTCTTTGCCAAGTTTAACTGGTTGTGCGAAGAATGGTGCGTGCTCGCCTTCACCTTCAACGTATGCACATTCAATTACGTTCTCTTCGCCTTGAAGCGCTTTCACTAGAGCAAGACCGAAGCGACAAGCCGCTTGACCCATCGATAGTGTTGCACTGCCGCCGCCAGCTTTAGCTTCTACTACTTCAGTACCCGCATTTTGGATACGAGTTGTTAGCGCTGCGATTTCTTCATCAGTAAACTCTACGCCTTCAACTTGAGAAAGTAGAGGAAGGATCGTTACACCTGAGTGACCGCCGATAACAGGAACACGGATGTCGCTTGGATCTTTATCTTTCAGCTCAGCAACAAACGTTTCAGAACGAATAACATCAAGAGTAGTAATACCGAATAAACGACGCTTGTCGTAAACGCCCGCTTTCTTAAGTACTTCAGCAGCGATTGGTACTGTTGTATTTACTGGGTTAGTGATGATACCAACACAAGCAGTAGGACAAGTAACTGCGATTTTCTCTGCAAGAGACTTAACAATGCCAGCGTTCACATTGAAAAGATCCGCACGATCCATACCAGGCTTACGAGCAACACCCGCAGAAATAAGCACAACATCCGCACCTTCTAGTGCTGGTGTTGGATCTTCACCCGCGTAACCTTTGATCGAAACAGGTGTTGGGATATGGCTAAGATCGGCAGCAACACCCGGAGTTACCGGAGCGATGTCGTAAAGTGCAAGATCTGAACCAGCAGGCAGGCGGTTCTTTAGTAGTAGGGCTAGGGCTTGACCGATGCCACCAGCGGCACCAATAACAGCTACTTTCATTGTTATTCTCCTTGAGAGCTTTCTCTTATAAATTCTTGGTAGGGTAGTTCTTGAGCTAAATTAAGGCTAAAAAGCTAAATTATCGTTAAAAAAATATATTAATCACAAAGTGATTACAATCAATTAACGCCAGCTTTGCGACTTCGCGCAAGTCAATAAAACCGTGCTACACAGCAAGTTCGCATTATGGCGATAATCGACTGAAATAACAAAATAAGTCGGCACTAATAACACATTATTCTATTAAATTTTTACAGTGATATGACTAACAAATTGCCGTGATACTTTAGCTAAAATTGAATATGTATGCGAGAATATGCAAACATCTTTGTTAATGAATAAGAATGACATATGCGCAATACAGAAAAACAAGACAACTTAGTTCGTGCTTTTAAATCATTACTAAAAGAAGAACGTTTTGGTTCGCAAGGCGAGATTGTCGATGCCCTCAAACATGAAGGTTTTGAAAGTATCAACCAATCTAAAGTTTCGCGTATGTTAACCAAGTTTGGTGCTGTTCGAACTCGTAATGCAAAAATGGAGATGGTTTACTGTCTTCCTGCTGAACTTGGTGTTCCGACAGTTTCTAGCTCTCTAAGAGAATTAGTATTAGATATTGACCACAACAATGCATTGGTGGTGATACACACTGGCCCAGGTGCGGCGCAACTTATTGCTCGTTTATTGGACTCACTGGGTAAGTCGGAAGGTATACTAGGTGTTGTTGCAGGCGATGATACTATCTTCATCACGCCAACCCTGTCCGTTACCACGAAGCAATTGTTTGATTCTGTGTGCGAACTGTTTGAATACGCAGGATAATTGGTCACTGTTTCATAACCATCAACCTGATTAATGGATCACGAACACCGATTCGCTTCGTGATCCAAATCACATCCTAGAATATCTATCTCCCCCTCCTCAAACACCACTAAACCATTGATTTTAAAAACTCAGTAGCAAATCAAACATAAGATCTAACCGTCATTTGTTAGATTTTTTAGCTATATCTTTTAACATTTGAGTAATTTTCTGCCAATTTTTGATATTATTCAGCCACTTTTTCATCACATGGATTGAAAAAGGTGCCGTTTCCAAATAGGAAACTCCAGAAACGACTACACTTGTTTCAGGGTTAATAATGAATAAAGGAAGGGAAATTCATGGCATTTACCAAACTTATTAAAGTTGGGGCTATTGCAGCTGCTGTAATGGGCGCTGGCGCAGTTAACGCTCAAGAGTTCATCACAATTGGTACAGGTTCAGTAACGGGTGTTTACTACCCAACTGGTGGTGCTATTTGTAAGCTTGTCAACAAAGGCCGCAAAGACCACAACATTCGTTGTTCTGTAGAATCTACTGGTGGTTCGATCTACAACGTTAACACCATCCGTGCTGGTGAACTAGATTTCGGTGTTGTTCAATCGGATTGGCAATACCACGGCTACAACGGTACAAGTAAGTTCAAAGATCAGGGCGAATACAAGAAACTTCGCGCTATGTTCTCTCTACATACAGAACCGTTCAACATCATCGCTCGTACCGATGCTGGCATCAACAATGTGTCTGACCTAGCTGGTAAGCGTGTAAACATTGGGAATCCAGGTTCTGGTGACCGTGCAACGATGGGTGTTGTAATGGACGCTATGGGTTGGACTAACGATAGCTTCAAGCTTGCTTCTGAACTTAAAGGTTCTGAGCGTTCACAAGCTCTTTGTGACAACAAGATTGATGCATTCATCTACATGGTTGGTCACCCGAACGGATCAATCAAAGAAGCAACGACTTCTTGTGATGCAAAATTGGTTTCTGCAACTGGTCCACAGATCGACAAGATCGTAGCTGAAAACCCATACTACGCATACAGCACAGTTCCAGCTGGCATGTACCGTGGTACAGATGCTGACGTAAACAGCTTCGGTGTTGCAGCAACTATGGTAACAACGTCTGACGTTTCTGATGAAGTCGCATACAACGTTGCTAAAGCGGTATTTGAAAACTTCGCTACATTCAAACGCCTGCACCCAGCATTTGCGAACCTGAAGAAAGAAGACATGGTTAAAGCGGGTATCTCAATCCCTCTTCACCCTGGCGCAGTAAAATACTACAAAGAAGTAGGCCTTCTAAAGTAATTCTACTTTAAGCCTGCTCTACCAATAAGGAGGCATGTCCTCCTTATTGGCTTTTCACGTTTTATAAAAATAACCCAAGTGAAAAGAGACAAACCTTTAAGTTTCTCCAATTTGGCGAACTTACCTTCGTATCAAGCCTAAGACAAAGACGAACAAAAAACGCATTTCCCTATCCATTCGCTACACTAGATAGGAAATAAATAACGTCTCGTTGTTCGTAAGAAAGGCAGACCATCAATAATAAGGATAAAGTACATGACGCAGACAACATCACCGTCTCCAGATGTGCAAGAAATGGTGGCACAATCAGACACTGGTGCGCGTAGCCCTCGCGGTATCCAAGGCCGTATTTTATGGTTTGTGCCTCTATGTTGGTCACTATTCCAACTTTGGTATGCATCTCCGCTGCCGTTCATTTTTAACTTCGCAATTTTAAACGACACTGAAGCTCGAGCAATTCATCTTACGTTTGCCATCTTCCTAGCCTTTACCGCTTACCCAGCCATGAAAAATTCACCTCGGGATAGAATTCCTGCGGTCGATTGGATATTAGCGCTGGTTGGTAGCTTTTCAGCTTCGTATATCTATATTTTCTATACTCAACTCGCTGAACGTTCAGGCGCACCAACAACATTCGATATTGTTGCTGCTGTATTTGGTATGGTTCTACTGCTTGAAGCAACACGACGCGCTTTAGGTCCACCTCTTATGGTTGTGGCTGCAGTATTCCTACTTTACACCTTTGGCGGTCCACACATGCCAGACGTTATCGCCCATAAAGGTGCAAGCCTGAACAAGGCAATGTCGCATCTGTGGCTAACAACTGAAGGTGTATTCGGTGTTGCTCTTGGCGTCTCTACGTCATTCGTATTCTTGTTTGTACTGTTTGGTGCAATGCTAGAACGCGCAGGCGCAGGTGCTTACTTCATCAAGGTTGCGTTCTCTTTACTTGGCCACATGAAAGGCGGTCCAGCGAAAGCAGCCGTTGTTGCATCTGGCCTATCAGGTCTAGTGTCTGGTTCATCTATTGCTAACGTGGTTACCACGGGTACTTTCACAATCCCTCTGATGAAAAGAGTCGGATTCTCAGGTGAAAAAGCCGGTGCTGTAGAAGTAGCCGCTTCAACCAATGGTCAGTTAACCCCACCAATCATGGGTGCTGCTGCATTCTTGATGGTTGAATATGTGGGTATCTCGTATGTAGAAGTGATTAAAGCGGCGCTATTGCCTGCTCTTATCTCTTACATCGCCCTGATTTACATTGTTCACTTAGAAGCATGTAAAGCGGGTATGACAGGCCTACCTCGTCGTCACACACCAACTATTGTACAAAGCCTACTGTCTTTCACTGGTACCATTTTAGGTCTTTGTGTCATCAGTGCTGCGGTTTACTACGGTGTCGGCTGGACGAAAGATGTCTTTGGCGATGCAGCGACACCTATTGTTACCGTTGCTCTATTGATCTCTTATGTAGCCTTGGTTCGAGTATCAGAAAAATATGCCGCTGAAGGTGGCATGGACATCGATGCCGAGCTAACAGAAGTACCCGATCCAGGCCCAACCATTAAGTCTGGTTTGCATTTCCTATTGCCTATCGTGGTGCTTGTTTGGTGTCTGACTGTAGAGCGATTCTCTCCAGGTCTTTCTGCCTTCTGGGCAACGGTATTCATGATCTTCATTTTGATCACACAGCGTCCTTTGATGACTCTGATGAACAAATCGGACGATCTTGCAGAGCAAACTAAAGCCGGTTTCGTTGATCTATTAGAGAGCTTGGTTTCAGGCGCGCGCAACATGATCGGTATCGGTGTAGCAACAGCTGCAGCGGGTACGGTTGTCGGCGTGGTGACTCTGACGGGTATCGGCTTGGTAATGACGGACTTCGTTGAGTTCATCTCAGGCGGTAGCATCATTCTTATGCTGCTGTTCACTGCGGTAATCAGCTTAATCTTAGGTATGGGCTTACCAACAACGGCGAACTACATCGTTGTATCAACGCTGATGGCTCCGGTAATTGTTACCTTAGGCGCGGCGCATGGCCTGATCATCCCTCTGATTGCGGTTCACTTGTTCGTGTTCTACTTCGGTATCTTAGCCGATGATACGCCTCCAGTTGGCTTGGCAGCCTTTGCGGCCGCCGCGATTGCAAAATCAGACCCGATCCGTACTGGTATTCAAGGCTTTACCTACGATATTCGGACCGCGATCTTGCCATTCATGTTCATCTTCAATACCCAACTACTGTTGATGGGCATTGATTCTTGGTGGCATCTATTCCTCACTATTTTCTCTTCTGTAACTGCGGTACTTATCTTTGCCGCTGCAACGCAAGGTTGGTGGTTTACCAAGAACAAATGGTGGGAAACGATCCTATTATTGGTTCTAACTTTCTCTTTCTTCCGCCCTGGCTTCTGGTGGGACATGATTTATCCAGAGAAAGTTCTTTCACCTGGAGTTGAGATCGCTCAAATCACAGAAGGTCTATCTGTGGGACAATCTCTTGAGTTAAGAGTGGGTGGCGAAAACTTAGAAGGTGACTATTCTGAGAAGACGGTTCGCCTTCCATTTGAAGATTCTGCGACAACAAGTGAAGACCGCATTGCTTCAATGGGCTTAATGCTGACGAAATCTGAAGGCAAGATGATTGTCGACATGGTTGAGTTCGGTAGCCCAGCAGAAGCGGCTGGCATTGACTTTGATTGGGAAATTAAATCAGTTATCCAAGACGCAGAAAGACCAATGAAAGAGTGGGTATTCTTACCATCCCTACTGATTCTAATTGGCTTAGCGATGAACCAAAGAAGGCGTGCTCGTAAGGATGAGATTAGCGCGTAATGGATAGAGCCAAGTAGTGCTCAACTCTATTTGGCTTTATTACATGGAAAGGATAATCACAGCGCTTGGTCAATACTAAGCGCTGATAAAAAAGAGAAAAACACATGTATAAACAAATCCTTGTTCCTGTTGATCTTAACGATAAAGGCTTTTCTGACAAAGCTGTTGAATTAGCGGTATGGCACGCAAAGCACAGTAATGCTGAAATCCACATCTTGAACGTATTGCCGGGCATTCACATGTCGATGGTGGCGTCTTACTTCCCGAAAGATGCAGCAAACCAAATGAAGCTCGATGTGAAAAATCAGCTGAAAGAGTTTGCAGACAAGTACATCGACGATGAAGTAGTTTATAAGGTTCACGTTGCCGAAGGTAAAACCTACACAACGATTCTAGATTACGCAGAAAAGCTTGGGGCAGACCTGATTGTGATGCCTAGTCATAAGCGCTCGAAAATAGACAAAGTGGTACTGGGTTCAGTGGCGAGTAAAGTCGTACAGAATTCACCAATCAATGTATTGGTCATCAAACCTCAAGGCTAATGGCTTCTGGCTTCTGGCTTCTGGCTTCTGGCTTCTGGCTTCTGGCTTCTGGCTTCTGGCTTCTGGCTTCTGGCAGATAAGCTAAGTCGAACTAAAGACAAAACATCTAAAAAGGTTGGCCTCAAAGCCAACCTTTTTTATGTCTGAAGCTGAGTGTATAACCGCTTACTGCGAATTAACTGACGAGATTCTGCGGCTTACCAGAAACAAAGGCATCAATGTTATCAATTAAGATATCAGACAGCTTTTGAATTGAGCTATCACTGCCCCACGCCACATGTGGCGTTAATAGTAAATTTGGCAAATGACTGTTAGCCAGTAATGGATTCGAGTTGTCAGCCGGTTCTTGTGTGAACACATCCATACCCGCGCCCGCAATCTCTTGATTTTTCAAAGCTTCAACTAAGGCTTGTTCGTCCACGAGCCCACCGCGGCCAGCATTAACTAACACCGCATTTGGTTTCATCATGGCTAGCTCTCGCTCTGAAATCAGGTCTCGAGTCGCTTCGGTCAATGGACAATGTAAGCTGATTGCATCGGCTTGCTGTAACACCGTATCAAAAGGCAGATACCCCTCTCGACAAGAGTCAGCCCCTTTACGCTCAGCAAAGATGACATTCATACCAATCGCTTTAGCCAATATCGCCGTGGCTTGCCCTAAACTGCCACTACCGATTAAACCTAATGTGCTGCCTGCAACATCTTGGATTGGATGGGTGAAAAAGCAGAACTGTTTGTCCTTTTGCCATTCGCCAGCCTCGATGTCTTGATGATAACCAACGAGGTTTCGCTTTAACGTAAACAGCATCGCGATAACATGTTCAGGTACCGATTGAGTCGCGTAACCTTGCACGTTTGTCACCGCGATGTTGTTACTCTTACAGTAGCCAACATCGATATTATTCACACCTGTAGCTGAAACGGCTATTAGCTTAAGCTGTTGTGCTTGAGCTAAATTCGATTCGTTGAGCACCACCTTATTGGTAATAATCACATCAGCGCCTTCAATTCGTTCAAACACTTGCTCCGGCGAAGTAAAATCATACTCAACCCACTGATGTTCAAAGCTGATAGGTTTTAAATGAATTTGAGATGGGATGGTGGCTCGGTCGAGAAAGACCACTTTCAACTTCGGCATTGTACGTCCTTGTATTGGTATTGATTTAACCATTCTAAGCTTTTAGCTTGTTGTAGTCTGGAAGCTCTGGCGCAATTTCAAAGTGCTGTTCAATTTGCGGTGATGCTTGAGGATAAAATTCACACGGAACAAAGGCTTTGAAAAGCTGATTATTAGCCGGATGATAAAAGCTCAGCTCACACGCGTGCAGAGCTAACCTATCACTATAGTTAAATGCATCTGACGTTGCATAAAACTCGTCGCCCACAATTGGATTCCCTAGTTCCATGCAGTGAACACGCAACTGATGAGAGCGACCAGTGATCGGCAGCAACTTCAATAATGTCGTTTGAGGCTCTTGTTGCTCCACCACATAGCAAGTCTGAGATGATTTGCCATCCTCGAAGCACACTTTTTGTTTTGGTCGATTTGGCCAATCACAAATGAGTGGCAGATCAATCAAACCTTCTGCTTCTTCTACTGAACCCCATACTCGCGCGTAATAGAGTTTGTGTGTCAGTCGATATTGAAACTGCTTCTTCAAATGACGCTCAGCTTGTTTGTGTTTAGCGAGCAGCATCAAGCCCGATGTCGACATGTCCAGTCGATGCACCACCTGAATATCCGGAAAATCCACAACCAACCGACTCCACATACTGTCGTAACGCTCGGGCAACCTTCCCGGAACAGAAAGTAGGCCTGCAGGCTTGTTCACCACAAGAATATCGTCATCTTGATAAACAATATCAATCCACGGTTCACACGGTGGTGTGTACTGTTCTAACGCCATTAAAGCCTCTTAATTACTGGTTAATAAATAATTTACGGTTGATTCGTTTATTAATAAATACAATTTTCAACATTTCCGTACATAAAAGTTGACGACCTTACAAAACATGGTATTGATAGGGTAACGGATAACAAGAAGTCAGCATCAAAGGAAAAATGATGGAAAGTACGGTTAAAACCACCAGCACAAAAACACCAACTTCAGCTCCCCTATCAAGTTTAATTAAGTCTCTTGGCCCAGGCATTATGATGGCCGCAGCAGCCGTAGGTGGCTCTCACTTAGTCGCCTCAACCAAGGCTGGTGCGATTTATGGTTGGCAGCTAGCCGCGCTTATTATCCTCGTAAACATATTTAAGTACCCATTCTTCAGAGCCGGTATCCAATACACACTAGGAACGGGTCAAAGCTTGGTGGAAGGTTACTCTAACCTAGGCCGCCCATACCTTGTGATCTTTTCGATACTGAGTGCTATTTCCGCAGTCGTGAATACCGCAGCCTTGCTGTTATTCAGTGCAAGCCTACTTAGCTACTTTATTCCTTTTGATTTAGCCACCAGCACCTTGTGCATAATCGTTTTAGCGACCTGTTTGATCATTCTTTTTGCGGGCCATTACCGCGCGCTCGACACTCTATCTAAAGCGATCATGGCGATCCTGACCATCACAACCTTAGCCGCTGTTGCGATTGCTATTGGCTCTCCAGTCGAACCTGACGCCGCTTTTGTGCCACCATCACCTTGGTCATTGGCTGCTATCGGATTTATCGTGGTGACTATGGGTTGGATGCCTGCGCCTATCGAGATCTCAAGCATCACCTCTATGTGGCTAAAAAGCCAAAAAGAGAAACAAGACGTGACCGCTCAATCAGCACTGTTCGATTTCAATGTAGGCTACATTGGTACGGCATTGCTTGCATTGGTATTCGTTGCTTTAGGTGCTCTGGTACTTCACGGCTCGGGAGTTGAATTGTCTCGCTCTGGCGTTGGCTTCACTCATCAGTTGGTCGGTATTTACGCCTCAACAATTGGTGAATGGTCTCGTCCACTGATCGCAATCGTCGCCTTCTTCTGTATTTTTGGCAGTACCATTACCGTTATCGATGGCTACTCACGCGTACTTGCTGAATCACAGCGTCTACTGCTTAAAAAAGAGAGCAGCCCAAGAATGCTACAAGGGTGGATAATCATCGTGTCTATCGCTGCGCTAGCAATCGTAATGTTCTTTAGTGCAGCCTTGATGCCAATGCTCGATTTCGCGATGGTACTCGCCTTTATCACAACCCCATTCTTCGCATTACTGAATTTCATTTTGGTGAGCAAAGCAGAGCTACCTAAAGCGCTTGCGATTGGCACTAAGCTAAAATGGTTGTCTGTAGCAGGTCTGGTTTACCTATTTGGCTTCTTAGCTCTGTTCGTTTGGTGGAAATGGTTGATGTAATCAGCTCTCCAAATTATTAGCCAAACTGCTAACCGAACTCTGAAATAAACTGTTAACCAAGCTACAGATACAAATAAGGCCTTCGTGATGAAGGCCTTATTTCGTTAAAGCGTAAAGCTAGCGATATTCGAGTTCTTGGCTTAGTTGTGAGAAACCACAATCAAACGTAGTGAATCTAGCTGAACCTGAGCTTTGCTGATGTAACCGGTCAGTTCATTGATTTGAGCTTCGATAACCTCTAGCTCTTCATCACGAATGTTAGGGTTGACCGCTTTAAGCGCTTGTAGACGTTCTAGCTCACCGTTCAAGTTGGTTTGCATATCTTTCTGGGCTTGCTGACGAACTTCTTCAACCTTCGGCAGTACATGCGTCTCACCGGCTTCAATTAGCTTGTGAATTTCACCCTGTACTGAATTCACCAACTTGCTTGCCAAGTGACGGTTCACAGGACTTAGCTGACGGTTAAAGCTATCGAACTCAACCTGAGCAGATAAATCGTTACCACGACCATCCATCATCAAACGAATCGGCGTCTTAGGTAAGAACTGGCTGATACCGCTGCGCTTTGGCGCTTGTGCATCAACAAGGTAAACCAACTCAAGTAGAATTGTACCAACAGGTAACGCTTTGTTCTTCAGTAGAGATACCGCAGACGCACCCACACCTTCGCTCAATAGCAGATCAATACCGCCCTGAATCATTGGGTGTTCCCAGCTAATGAAGTTCATGTCTTCACGAGACAGCGCAGTTTCACGATCAAACGTGATGGTTGCACCTTCATAAGGTAGGCCTGGGTAGCTTGGAACCATCATGTGCTCAGATGGCGTCACAACTAGCGCATTTTCACCCTTATCGTCTTGGTTCAAACCAATGGTATCGAACAGACTCAGTGCAAAAGACACTAGATTAGTATCACCGTCAGTCGACGCG
The DNA here is from genome assembly GCF_057785895.1 of Vibrio sp. QJM3NY_39. Classification (NCBI taxonomy): domain Bacteria; kingdom Pseudomonadati; phylum Pseudomonadota; class Gammaproteobacteria; order Vibrionales; family Vibrionaceae; genus Vibrio; species Vibrio sp. QJM3NY_39. Next base: position 3,239,992 of record NZ_CM173505.1, read on the forward strand.
ATCTTTTCTGCAATCTCATGCGCTTTTTCGCCGCCATTTGAGTGCATTTCTAGTAGGCGATCTCGGCCTTTTTCTAGATCCGATTTCAGGCTTTGGTTTAGCTTGGCTGATTCTTCAATCACTTCATCAAGTTGTTCAGTGTTACCAGAAGCCAACATCTCAATAAGAACATCAGAGTACTTGTCGTAAACCGTGCGACCTGTAGGGCACGTCTCTGCAAATGCGTTCAGACCTTCATCGAACCAACGCGCTAGAATCGCTTGCGATGTGCCTTTTAGGTAAGGAACGTGAATGTCGATATCACGCAGCTGACCGATACGGTCCAAACGACCAATACGTTGCTCAAGCAAGTCTGGGTTGAATGGCAAATCGAACATCACTAACTGGTTAGCAAACTGGAAGTTACGACCTTCAGAGCCGATTTCGCTACAGATAAGAACCTGAGCGCCACCCTCTTCTTGAGCAAAGTAAGCCGCCGCTTTATCACGCTCTAAAATCGACATGCCTTCGTGGAATACGGTTGCACGCACACCTTCACGCTCACGTAGTGCTTGCTCTAATTGAAGAGCAGTACTCGCACGAGAGGCGATCACTAGGATCTTTTCGCTGCGCTTATCTTGAATCTTTTCAATCAACCAGTTAACACGTGAATCGAACTGCCACCAGCTTGAATCTTCACCTTCAAACTCTTGGAAGATCTCTTCTGGGTACAACATCTTCATCGCTCGAGCTTCTGGTGCCATCTTGCCACCGATCATGCCCGATACACGCATCGAGGTTGTGTACTGCGTTGGAATGTCCATCGGCAGTAGGTTTACATTACGCTTAGGGAAGCCTTTGATTGCAGCACGTGTGTTTCTGAAAAGAACACGGCCAGTACCATGGCGATCCATAAGGTTATCAATAAGTTCTTGGCGAGCTAAGGCTTGCTCTTCTTCGCTGCTATCACCTTCGATAACACGGAACAGAGGCTCAACATCTTGCTCAGACAGAAGCTCTGTGATCTGGTTCTTTGCGCTGTTTTCAAGCTTCACGCCAGAGAACAATGCCGTTACTGCATCAGCAACAGGGGCATATTGGTCCTCTTCTTCAACGAAAGCTTCGTAATCGTAAAAGCGATCAGGGTCAAGCAGACGCAGACGTGCAAAGTGACTCTCACGACCCAGCTGTTCAGGGGTTGCTGTCAGTAGCAGTACGCCAGAAGTATTTTCAGCTAATCCTTCAACCACTTGGTATTCGCGGCTAGGTTTATCTTGGCTCCACTCAAGGTGGTGCGCTTCATCGACAACCAACAAATCCCACTCACCTTCAAGTGCTTGCTCGTAGCGCTTACGGCTCTTACGTAGGAAATCTAAAGAACACAGAACGTATTGCTGTGTATCGAATGGGTTATCTGATTCAGCAAAGGCTTCAATACAACGCTCTTCGTCAAAGATAGAGAAGTGCAGGTTGAAACGGCGCATCATCTCTACTAACCATTGGTGTTGCAGAGTTTCAGGTACCACAATCAGAATGCGTTCAGCACGGCCAGACAACACCTGTTGGTGAATGATCATGCCTGCTTCAATGGTTTTACCTAGACCCACTTCATCAGCTAGTAAAACGCGCGGAGCGTGACGACGACCCACTTCATGAGCAATGTACAACTGATGAGGAATCAAACCAGCGCGCATACCACACAAGCCACGCATCGGGCTCTTATGTTGCTGGTATTGATTGCTTAACGCACGGTAACGCAGTACGAAGTTATCCATACGGTCGATTTGACCTGCGTACAGCTTATCTTGTGGTTTGTTAAAGCGGATCTGGTTGCTTAAGAATATTTCACGCAGAGTCACCTCTGTCTCTTGAGTGTCTTCACGAGTGCCCAAATAAGTCAGTAGCCCCTTATCTTCGATAACTTCTTCGACAGATAGAGACCAACCTTCTTGGCATTCGATGACATCGCCAACATTAAACGTTACTCGGGTTACGGGAGCATCAGTGCGTGCATAGACACGATTCTCTTCTGATGCTGCAAACATTACTGTCACTGTTCGAGCGTCCATTGCTACAACGGTACCTAAACCTAAATCGCTCTCCGTATCGCTTATCCAGCGTTGCCCCAAAGCAAATGTCATGAATCGACTACCTCAATCTTATAGTTGGAATTTGGTCATTTGAACTGTAATTTAAACAAGAGCGTTATCGCTCCTGCATTAAAAATATAGCCAAAAATGCCTAGTTTGCAGCCACTTTTTAAGTGCGCTCTTAATAATAAATATCTCGAGAAAATGGTGCAGAAAAAGGTCGCTAATCTTACTCGATGCTGTGATTTAGGTCACGCCTAAAGGAGATGATTTCATACTTTTTTTCTGTTTTCGCCAGTGCAATCAAACTGTCAAAAAATCATGGGTAATCTATAGGTAGCAGATTGCTGCTCTCAAACGAATACGCCATATTCATTCACAACGATATGGCGATATTTCTCTAGATGAAGTTTAGGTGAGTAGTTGACTATCACCGGAATGAGATACTAATCTTTATATGAGCTTTATCTACGTTCAATGAATGCAAGGCAAGCCGCACGTCGGCAAGGAGATGCTATGGGCGAGACCAACCGGAAGCTATTTGTTTTAGACACTAATATCCTACTTCACGAACCCTTCGCTATATTTTCTTTCCAAGAGCACGATGTCGTTATCCCCATGACGGTGCTAGAAGAACTCGACAGAATCAAAGACAGTAAAAGAGACGTTGCTCGAGATGCGAGAATTGCGATTCGAACGCTCGAAGACTTGTTCAGGGAAGCCACACCAGACCAAATATCGGAAGGCATTCCTTTTTCTAAAGACATAAACGCATCTGGCAGTATTTCAATACTCGCTGATTACGAACTTCAAGAAAGCATCAAAGCCTTCGCCGATGACAAGGCAGGCGATAACCGAATCCTCAACGCAGTCCTCTACCTTCAAAACAAACGCGCGCCACGCGAAGTGGTTCTTATCACTAAAGACATCAACATGCGCTTACGAGCCAAAGGCGCTGGGGTCCGCTTTGTTGAAGACTATCAAACCGACCAATTGATTGATGACATCCAATACCTCACTAAAGGCTTTCAACAACTCGAAGGCTCATTCTGGGATGGCGTCGATAACGTCGAGAGTAGAAGTTTAGGCGGAAAAACGCTGCACACGCTAGCAAGAGCACCTTTCGATCCAACCTTCCTCAACCAATATGTGATTGACGAAGAAAGTGACTTTGCTGGTCGTGTAGAAGAGATTGAGGCCGAACGCATTACGCTCAGAGATCTCAGTCGAGAAAGGTTAATGAACCGCAAGACATGGGACATTACACCTAAGAATGTCTATCAAGGGATGGCGATTGATGCACTGCTCGACCCTGATATTGATTTGGTGATTCTCACCGGCGCTGCAGGTAGTGGTAAAACACTGTTAGCCATGGCTGCCGCACTTGAACAAACCATAGAGCGTAAACAATTCGATAAGATCATCGTAACCCGAAACACGCCCGATATCGGTGAGTCGATTGGGTTCCTTCCCGGCACCGAGGAAGAAAAAATGCTGCCTTGGTTAGCGGCAGTGACCGATACACTGGAAGCTCTGCACAAGAACGATCACTGCACCGAAGGGTCAATGAAGTACATCTGTGACAAAGCCAATATCCAGTTCAAATCGATTAACTTCATGCGAGGCCGCTCAATTCAAAATGCCTTTGTCCTTTTGGATGAGTGTCAGAACCTCACCGCTTCACAAATCAAAACCATCATCACCCGCTGTGGTGAAGGCACTAAGATCGTCTGTTCAGGAAACCTAGCTCAGATAGATTCATCCTACTTAACCCCTGTGACTTCAGGCTTAACCTACATGGTCGAGCGTTTTAAAGACTTCGAAGGCAGTGCCAATATTCACCTCAATGGTGTGGTACGAAGCCGACTGGCCGAGTTTGCTGAAGAAAATATGTAACTGTTCGGTTTAGTAAATAGCGCTCCAGAAACAGAAAAGCGCCTCACATTGGAGGCGCTTCTAGCTTCTAGCTTCTAGCTTCTAGCTTCTATTTTCTAAGAAACTGAAACTCTAATCAAACGAGGTTAGCCTGAATTACTCAGTACCACCTACTGTAAGAGAGTCTAGCTTCAATGTTGGTTGACCAACACCGACTGGAACGCTTTGGCCGGCTTTACCACACACACCAACACCACGGTCTAGACTAAGGTCGTTGCCTACCATAGACACTTGCTGCATCGCTTCTATACCAGAACCAATGAGCGTTGCACCCTTCACTGGGTGAGTGATTTTGCCGTTTTCAATCATGTACGCTTCAGAAGCTGAGAACACGAACTTACCAGAAGTAATATCAACCTGACCGCCACCAAAGTTTGGCGCGTAGATGCCTCTTTCAACCGTTGAGATAATCTCTTCAGGAGTATGTTCACCCGGCAGCATGTAAGTGTTTGTCATACGCGGCATAGGAAGGTGCGCGTAAGATTCACGACGACCGTTACCCGTAGGCGCTACACCCATTAGACGAGCATTAAGCTTGTCTTGCATGTAACCTTTTAAGATGCCATTTTCGATTAAGGTATTGTACTGACCGTTTACACCTTCATCATCAACGTTTAATGAACCACGAAGATCCGTTAATGTACCATCATCAACAATCGTACATAGGCTTGATGTAACTTGCTCGCCCACTTTGCCAGAAAATACTGAAGACTCTTTACGGTTGAAGTCACCTTCTAAACCGTGGCCTACCGCTTCATGTAGAAGAACGCCCGGCCAACCCGAACCAAGAACGACAGGCATTGCACCAGCAGGTGCAGCAACCGCTTCAAGGTTAACTAACGCTTGGCGGATTGCTTCATCAGCAAATTGATAAGCAACCTGAGAACCATTAGCATCACTTAAGAAGAAGTCGTAACCAAAACGACCACCGCCACCAGCACTGCCACGTTCACGACGATCGCCTTTCTGAGCAAGTACGCTAATAGACAAGCGAACCAGCGGGCGAATATCACCAGCGAAAGTACCATCAGTTGCCGCAACCAGCATCTGCTCATGTACACCACTTAAGCTTACCGATACTTCAGTTACCATCGGCTCTTTAGTACGAATGTAAGCATCAAGCGCTTTAAGCAATTCTGTTTTTTGTTGTTTTTCCCAGCTTGCTAGCGGGTTAACCGCGTCATAGTAAGCTTGGTTCGAATTGCGTTTGAAAGCGTGAACCTTGCCGTTTTGACCTTGCTTCGCGATACCACGAGCAGCAATCGCACTTTGCTTCAGACCCTCTAATTGGATTTGATCAGAGTACGCAAAACCGGTTTTTTCGCCAGATACCGCTCGAACACCAACACCGCAGTCGATGTTGAAAGAACCGTCTTTAATGATGCTATCTTCTAGCACCAAAGATTCATGCCAGCTTGACTGGAAATAGATATCAGCATAATCAATTTGGCGGGTAGCAATGCTCGCCAATGTATCTGCGATATTTTGCTCCGTAAGCCCTGTCGGGTTCAGTAGTGCTTCTTCAATTTGATTAATGCTCATAAATGGCTCTTGTTTGTAATTAAAATTGATTGGTGAATCGAGAATGTTGCGCTATTGGCATATTTTGCCTAATTGACTCACAACTGGATGTGTCTATCTCAACCACCATACTTTTAGGCTCTTGGTCCAATTGTGCGACCACTCGTCCCCATGGATCAACCACCATTGAGTGTCCCCATGTTTCTCTTTGGCAAGGATGTTTGCCACCTTGCCCTACCGCGACAATCCACGATTGTGTTTCGATCGCACGGCACCTTAATAAGGCTTCCCAATGCGCTTGACCAGTCACTGCTGTAAACGCTGCTGGTATCACTATGATTTGTGCACCTTGCTTGCGTAACTCTGAATACAAGTGTGGAAAGCGCACATCATAACAAATACTCAAACCTAAGCGACCAAAAGGCGTTTCTGTCGTCACAACTCGCTCACCCGGAGTGAAAATATCGGACTCTCGATAACACTTATGCGCATCGGCCACATCAACATCAAACATATGTAGCTTGTCGTAATGAGCCACTAAGCTGCCAAAATCATCAATCACCAATGTTGTAGTAGTCACGCCTTTAATCGTACTTATCGGCATGCTACCGACAATAATCCAGATTCGATGAAGCGTAGCTAACTCAGACAGTTTCTTCTGTAATGGGCCATCATTTAAGGGCTCTGCATACTGGTGATAATCGGCTTTGCTACCAAAAACTAACGTGTTTTCAGGGCAAACAACCCACTTAGCCCCTAACGCTTTGCACTTTGCTACTTCTTGAGCAAGGTAAGCAAGGTTCAATTCAGGGCTAGGGCCAGATGTCATTTGAATCAACCCAACACTATCCATGTGTCTCGCTCCTCTATTCATTATGATTCAGAAATCGGCATTTGACCGTATATTAACCGACTGGCTTGTTAACAACTACTCAGCTAGTTTTCTCAATTTTTCGGGTAGCTGGAACTCGCCAGAACTACGAGAAAGCTCACTCACCGTAGGTGAATCCAATGGGCCTTTTACCGAGTAATTAACTTGGGTAAAGACCTCAACCACTGGCGAAATAACGGTAGTTACCGCCAATACGTACAGTGCGGTTTGCGGAGTCACAGCAAACGCCGTTAATACCGGAATACCCGAGGTAATATCTGGGGTAAAGTTCACTTCAGCATCAACCTGACGCGTATTCAAGTTAGCGATACCTTTGATCTGCATCTCGCCTGCGACGGCATCCATGTTTAAGTCATTCGTCAGGAATATGCCATTTTGAATTTTACCCGTACCTGTGATGCTGTTGAACGCCATGCCTTTATCAAACACATCAGAGAAATCGAGTTGCATCTTACGAATGATTGAATCTAGGCTAAACAAACCAAGCAATCGAGCAGCACCGCTTACGTCTGAAATAATGCCTTTGCCGAATTTGGTTTCAACGTTTCCGTCAAGGGTATCCATTTTAATACCCCAAGGAGATCCATCCCACTGCAGTTGACCTTCCAGCGCGAAAGGCGCTTTTTGAATCCCTGAAGTAATACCAAAACGTTCCATTAATTCACTGTTGTTTTCGCCTTCAACATCAACGGCTAGCGATGAATGACTCTTATCGCCTTTCAACTCCCACCAGCCACTCACATCCGCTTTGTTTCCGCCGCTTCGAACCTGAATCTTCTTCCACTCAATACGATCGTCTTGCCTAGCCAGTTCAACATCGACCTTACCGACCTTATAGCCTTGCAACCAAAAATCGTTAAGGGTCAATTTTAGATTTGGCATCGCATCATGGATCTTTCTATCCAATTCAGAGATCAATGGGGCTTCTTGCTCTTTTCGTTGAAGCAATTGTTCTTGGTTTTTCTTGTCACTCCACTCAGGAACGAACAAATGTAGGCGATCCAGCGAAACCGTTAAATCGTATGGAGGCAGATAATTAATATCCCCTTCGATCTCTTGGCTAGACACTTCCATCTGCCACGCCTGTTTGTTCTTACGAGCGCTAAAATCGACATCATTCCAAGGAATACCACCTAAGATCAGCTCCTTACTCTCGAACGTAATGCGACTTGGTGCAGGAATGGTTGGCGTGTTCATTTGACTGAGCACAGCATCTGAAGGCTTCACCGGTTCCATAACAACCGATAACCAATCATCGGCATTGAACTTGTCAGTGCGAATTAACGCATGATGGCCAACGACAGGACTAATTTTATAACCACCCCGACCAAGCACTAAGTTAGTCGCCGTTAACTTGGGAACATCGCCTGTAATATCAATTTCAGCCTGATACTTGGTGCTAGGGAGCTGTAAACGTGCAGTAATCGCTTCTTGGTTACCCGATGCTTGTAGCCTTGCTGAGCCACTTTCTAATGATTTTTTCGCCAATGGGTATGGGTAATCACTGGCCAAATACTTAAGATCTGACTGCAAATCCAGTTGGTAACTAAAACCGATGTCATTAAGTTGAATATCGATCTGACTTTGCCACTGAGCATGACCCGATAAACGGCTTAACCATTGCTCGCCAATATAAGGCTCTAGAGGCTTAACGTCCCAATCGCCCAATACATCGATATCAACGGTATATCCAGGCCCATCGTTGAGCCCTTTAAAGTCAACGGAAATACCTTGCTTTAATAAATCGGCAGCGAGACCGTTGGCCGTAATCACATCATTATCAAATTCAATACGTCCTGTCGTGTTTTCAAGCACCATTGGCGGAGCTTCAATCTCTACATGGTTATCTTTGAGATCAGCATAACCCCACGCTCTTGGCTCTTTTTCGGAATCAAAAGGAATATTGAGTTGGAATTCAGACGATACATCGCCACTCACTTGCAGCGCCGTTAAGGCGGCACCCACAGAATCAACCAATGGTGAAGCCGTCATGTAATCACGAACCGCATTACCTGACGCCGTCGCTTTAGCTTCAATTTCAATATGGCCGCCTTCCCCTAAATAAGGAATGCGTCCTGTGATTCGGTCGGCTGTCACATCCATCAGTTGAGCGGAACGAGAATCCAGATGCATCGCATCATTTTCAAACAACAGATCAAGTTGAAGATCGGTAATCAGTGGCCATGCGGTATCAAAACTGAACTTAGCGTCCTCTAAACCAACCCAAACTTGGAAAATGCCATCGTGGTTGGTGTAGGGGTACTGGGCTAATTCACCATGCCAAAGTAACTTAACAGTGTCGGCTTTACCGGCTTGAATCGCAGTAGAAAGGTAGTCGGTAAGATCTTGTCCAAGTGCCAATGTGGGTAAGTAACGCCATGTTTCGCCGACATTGTAAGCATCAGCTTCGCCGTAGAACGATAAGAATGGGCTAGCATCCTTTGGGAAGTCCAAGCGAAATGCGCCTAGGACTTGTAAATCTGGCGTGGCTGCTGTGATTTTATCTGACCAAAGCTTCCAACCGTTTTCATCTTGCTGCCAAACAATGTCAACCTGACCTTGTTTGATATTCAAAGGCGCTTGAAAGACGTCACCATAAGGAAACACATCATCAATCACATGCAGACTGGCTTTCGCTTCAGATGCAGAGCCAAACACACTGCCTGAAACTTGGCTAAAGCCCGGAACCAACTCCCATTGCTCAATGGCAAGATCACTAAAACTCGCTGAATAACGTAAGCTTTCGATACCTGAATCCATTGAAACTCGAATATCAGAAACCAAACCACCGGGAGCCAACGAGTTAATCATTTGGGTGGACTGTTCAGAATCCGGCAACAACTTAATCAACGGCGTTAGTGTTGCAACATCAAGCTCAGAAACATTGAGTTGCCAAGGACCGCTATTCCACTTGAAGGCAACATCAAGTTCAGGCCATGGTCTATCGTCGGTTCTTAGGTTAAGTGAGTGCCCATTTACTTGCCAACCTTCAGCGAGTGGAGACAGTTTAAACACCCCTGACTCAATCATCAGATCATGTTGGCCATCTTCGTTCCAAGTCAATTCAGAAGGTAACACCTCAACATACGCACTCACTGGTTTGCTGTTTCTCAAGGTCAGCCAGCTATTTAAACTCACAGTACCGGTTTCAACACCAGACTCAGCCTGCATGTAACGGGTTAACCATGGTTTAACCGAAATGTTATCTGCACTCACATAGAACTCACCGGTTACATCGGTTAATGAGCCACCATCGATAAAGTTAGCACTTACTGACAACGAGTTAAGATTGGCGTCTTTAATGCTAACAACCCCTTCAGCAAGGTGATGTTTATCTGTGTTTTGCCATTTTAAAATGTCGATATCGAGCTGACGATCTTCGCCCGAGACTGAACGATAGAGAAGTGAAGAATCTTTAGCGGTCACATCCACCAAAGTTTTCAATAGTAAATTATCCAGCTCTTGCATCACTCGCTTCGAAGAGCCGGGGTCTTTAGGTTCGTCTGTACCGTTTTTTCCAGCAAACAGATCAATTGAGCTAATATCAAGGTACATTTGATTCATGACCAGATCGGCCACAACTGGACGCATCTGAACGAGCGATTGAATCAAGTCAAACTCGACTTCAACACGCTCAACAGAGAAGGTCACATCTTCTGCATTGGGAAGGCTAGCTTTAACGCCTTGCAGAGCAATAGAGGGGTGAGTGTTACGCCAAAAACCACCCACGTCTTGAATAGAAAAATCAAAACCGGAATGTTGGTTTACCCAAAGCTCAATTTCAGATTGATACTTATTTAAATTGGGTAAGGCTACACGCAGTGTAGTAACAGCAATGGCTAGCGTTACTAAGAGAGTAACCACTAACCATAGACATGCACGAAGAATCAGAGTAACGCTTGAACTCACAAAATATCCATTACATCATAACAACATCAAACTGCTCTTGTATGTACAGAGGCTCAGCTTGGATTTTAACTTGTTTACCAATAAACACTTCAAGCTCCGCAAGCGCATGTGACTCATCGCCCTCTAGCGCTTCGGCAACGGCAGCTGCCGCATAGACCACAAACTTATCAGCGTCATACGCACGATTCACTCGTGTGATCTCTCGAAGAATTTCATAACAAACGGTTTCAACTGTCTTCACACTGCCACGCCCTTCACAGGCAGGACAACTCGAACACAGAATATGCTCAATACTTTCACGAGTACGTTTACGCGTCATCTCAACCAAGCCAAGCTGTGTGAAGCCATTGATATTGGTTTTCACACGATCTTTGTCTAGCGCCGCCTCTAAAGAAGTTAGTACTCGCTTACGATGTTCCTCAGACAGCATATCGATAAAGTCGATAATGATAATGCCACCTAAGTTACGCAAACGCAGCTGACGAGCAATGGCTTGCGTCGCTTCTACGTTGGTGTTGAAAATCGTCTCTTCTAGATTACGACGACCGACAAAGGCACCGGTGTTGATGTCGACTGTCGTCATCGCTTCCGTTTGGTCGATAATCAGATACCCACCAGACTTCAATTCGACTTTACGATCCAAAGAGCGTTGAACTTCGTTCTCGGTATCGTACATATCAAAGATAGGCTTGTCGCCTTCATACAACTCAAGCTTTTCAGTCAGCTCTGGCACGTACTCAGAAGTAAATTCTTTTAGGTTTTCATATTCTAAACGCGAATCGACCTGGATTCGGCTCAACTCAGTACCAACAAAGTCACGTAAGATACGTTGGCTTAGGCAAAGTTCACCGTATAGACGAGTACGAGCTTTGTGTTTACCACGACGCTCTAACACTTTTAGCCACAATCGCTTCAAGAATGCCGCATCTTGTGCCAACTCATTCGAGTCTGCGCCTTCTGCTGCAGTACGGATAATAAAGCCACCGTGTTCATCACAGTAACGAGACACGACTTTTTTAAGGCGGTTACGTTCAGACTCACTGTCGATACGTTGAGAAACTCCGACATGGCTTGCGCCCGGCATAAAGACCAAATAACGAGACGGTAAAGTAATATCAGTCGTTAAACGGGCACCTTTGGTACCAAGAGGATCTTTGACGACTTGAACCACAATGTCTTGTCCTTGGCGAACAAGCTCAGAGATGTCACGGACCTGAAATTGCTTCTTTTCGTTTTCAGCGACACATTCAGTGTGTGGAACAATATCAGAGGCGTGTAGAAAAGCTGCTTTCTCAAGGCCTATATCCACAAAAGCCGCCTGCATTCCCGGAAGAACACGGCTTACACGTCCTTTATAGATATTTCCTACGATACCGCGTCGAGCATCTCGTTCGACATGGATCTCTTGAAGAGCCCCCCCTTCAATCATGGCCACGCGAGTTTCACTCGGGGTCACGTTCAGCAACAATTCAGCACTCATGGTGCACCTCAGATTAGTAATTATAAGAATTCTTGCAGTAGCTGGTCCGTTTCATATAAAGGCAAGCCGACAACGGCGTAATAACTACCTTCGATTCGGGTAACAAAGCGCCCACCCAAACCTTGGATCCCATAGCTACCGGCTTTATCGCATGGCTCCCCTGTTTGCCAGTATTGTTCTATTTCTTGTTCACTGAGGGGTTTAAACCATACGTCGGTAATAATGATTTCTGTTCTTTGTTTTTCTTCTGAAACCACAGACACTGCTGTCATCACTTGGTGACGCTCATTTGCTAACTGAGTAAGCATGCGCTTAGAGTCGGCAAAATCGGTGGGTTTCTCGAGCACTTGCCCTTGGCTTACGACGACTGTGTCAGAACCAAGAACGACTGTTTCAGAATCAAGAGAAATAGCATCAGAGTCAAGAGCTACGATGCCAGAGCCAACAGCTACATTATCAACACTAGAAACTACATTATCAGAACTAGGAACGACATGCTGCTTTTCAGAAGGGTTATCTTTCAATAAAGACAACGCAGCTAAGGCTTTATCTAAAGATAGTCGCTTAACGTACTCTTCGGCGGTTTCTTGGGCGTGTTTACACTCTTCAACATCAGTTACAAGGACAGAAAACTCATAACCAAGTTGAGATAGCAGTTCTTTGCGGCGTGGTGAACCGGATGCCAAAACTAAATGCTTCTTTTCCATTGTCACTCTACCTTACATGCCAATGACGACGTACGCGTCTCATTAATAGAAACATCCAAGGCCAAAGTATACAGTTTATCAATGCGCTCCATAACGATAATGGATTGAAAACGACATCTTGGATCAAATATTCACCAAAGAAGATCAACACCTCAAACAATACCGTTAACGCAGCAATAATCATCGCTTGTTGCCATAGCGCCATATTACGAATGACTAGGAAATTCATCGCAATAATGTACATAACGATTGCCATCATCATGCCTCGAATACCTAACGTCGAGCCTATCAATAGGTCCCACAATAAGCCCAGAATCAAAGCGCTACCCACGTTAACACGGTGAGGTAGGGCCAAAACCCAGTAACAGGTAACCAGTAGCAGCCAAGATGGTCTAAATAGATCCAAACTACCAGGCCAAGGAATCGTTTGCAGAATAAGGGCTACTAAAAATGAGCAGCCAATGACTACCTTGCTTCTTAAAACGCTATTGGCCATCTTCGCCCTCTAACAATGCTTGTTCTATGCTGGATTGATCCGCTTGCATCTGTTTGTTTTCATCAGGCCATACTAGCAGCAAGTATCTGAGCTTATCGAACTCAACCACAGGCTCCGCTTTGATAACGGCAAATTCACGTTTTGGGTCGTAATCAACGGCAGTAACGTAGGCGACTGGATAACCTTCTGGATATACTCCACCGAGTCCAGATGTCACCAATAGATCTTCTTCTTGTATATCGGTACTGGTTGGAATGTGCTCTAGCTGGATCTCATCAATCATGCCATTGCCCGAAGCGATCACTCGAATATCATTACGAATAACCTGAACAGGAATTGCGTTGTTTGCGTCAGTCAGTAACAGGACACGACTATTATGAGCAGCAACAAAAGTCACTTGGCCGACAATGCCTTTTTCGTTGATCACCGGTTGACCTTCATACACCCCATCAATCTGACCTTTGTCGATCACAACTTGATGACGATATGGTGAAGTGTCTACCGCCATAACTTCTGTGACGACTTTCTTTTCATCACGGATAAACGGAGATCCTAACAGCTTACGGAGGCGCTTGTTTTCTTCTTGATATTGCTCAAGCAGAATCAGCTCGCTCTTCAGGCGCAAGACTTCTCGTTTAATATTATGGTTGGATTCGATCAGGCCTTTACGAGTACTAAAACGATCGTAGACACCATCGAACATAGTACGAGGTAAGTTGGCTGCATATTGAATAGGTGCAACCATGCTGTTCAATAGATAGCGTACATTTGAGAAAGCATCTAAACGACTATCAGCCAGCATAAGGCTGGCTGATAAAATTACAGCAAAAAACAGGCGCAATTGTAGAGAGGGACCTCTACCAAAAATTGGCTTCATTCTATATTTGGTCCTAGAGCTACATTTGATCCTATAGACAAGGTCCTAGGCTCTTTACATAAAACTAGATAAGAAAAGAGCCTAACACTAGATATTATTCTTCGCTGAACAGGTCGCCGCCGTGCATGTCGATCATCTCTAGGGCTTTACCGCCACCTAGAGCAACACACGTTAATGGCTCTTCTGCCACAACAACAGGGATACCCGTTTCTTCAGTAAGCAGACGATCAAGGTCTTTAAGCAGTGCACCACCACCTGTCAGTACCATACCGTTTTCTGAGATATCAGAAGCAAGCTCTGGAGGACACTGTTCAAGTGCAACCATCACTGCAGATACGATACCGGATAACGGCTCTTGAAGTGCTTCAAGAATTTCGTTTGAGTTCAGGCTAAAGCTACGAGGTACACCTTCAGCAAGGTTACGACCACGTACTTCGATCTCATCGACTTCATCGCCAGGGTAAGCTGAACCGATTTCGTGTTTGATCTTCTCTGCCGTTGCTTCACCGATCAAGCTGCCGTAGTTACGACGAACGTAGTTGATGATCGCTTCATCAAAACGGTCACCACCGATACGTACAGAAGACGAGTAAACCACACCGTTTAGTGAGATAACCGCAACTTCAGTCGTACCACCACCGATATCAACAACCATTGAACCCGTTGGCTCAGATACACGTAGGCCAGCACCAATCGCAGCAGCCATAGGCTCATCGATTAGGTAAACCTCACGAGCACCAGCACCTAATGCTGATTCACGGATAGCACGACGCTCAACCTGAGTTGAACCACAAGGTACACAAACCAAAACGCGAGGGCTTGGTTTAAGCACACTGTTGTCATGCACTTGCTTAATAAAGTGCTGAAGCATTTTTTCGGTTACGTAAAAGTCAGCAATTACACCGTCTTTCATTGGGCGAATCGCTGAAATGTTACCAGGCGTACGACCAAGCATTTGCTTAGCAGCGTGACCAACAGCAGCTACACTCTTTGCAGACCCCGTACGATCTTGGCGAATAGCGACAACGGAAGGCTCATCAAGAACAATGCCTTGGCCTTTTACATATATAAGGGTATTGGCTGTACCTAAATCAATCGATAGGTCGTTTGAAAACATGCCACGAAGTTTTTTAAACATATTCTTCGCTCATCCTGCAAGAATTAGAAGACAAAAATTGCACTAAATGTACCAATGCCTTGCTGTCACGGCAAGGCATTGAAGTATAAACATGGACTGAAACCCGCAATTTCTTACAGATTCCTAACTTAAGGGGCAAAAATTATATTTTTACTGACCTGTTAAACCACTTTCACCTCGATAGATCACTCGATCGTTACCGCGGTAGATGCCGAATGTGACGACGGTGGAGGGATCTTGCTCTCCATTTTCCTCATCCGAAACTTTATCGCTATCCCAATCGTATCTGAGCCATGGAATATCATCCATATTTTGCCACAACTGTACTTGTTCACGGATGCTTACACCTGTACCTTGAGAAGCCGTCAGGTTACGAGATTCTCCATCAGATACAAGCCCGCCATTAGCGAGTGTTACTGTCGTGATGACACTGCCGTCTTCTGACCAAATAACATCGCTAGCACTCGTAGAAGCTTCGACGTTTGTAGCATTATCATCTTCATTAAGAACAAAGCGGCTGCCATTCCAATACTCCGATCTTAGAGGAATAGTAATTGTTGAACCTGAATTACCACCAACATCGTCTAACTCCACTCGACCAAAGCGGATATCGGGCTGCTCGGTTAGGCGTTGAGGATCTCTACTCCCTTCTTCATTCAGATATGTAACCGGGTCATCATCTTCAGAGCCAGTATGAGTAATTGAGATATCAGTAACAGTCCCTGTTGCACCATTATAAGGGCCATCTTCATAGTTATCAGCGGTTGGTAACTTTTCGAGGCATAGTTCTGAATCACAGTCTGTTGAAGGGGAACTTTGACTTAATGTAAAAGTTCCAATGCTTCTATTATCAGCAACAGTCCACACTTTGTTTGGTACAGGAGCACTAAAACGGTCACCAAAATTTGGTTCAAATAATGAGAAACCTGCCGTTAACGTAGTATCAAATGATGCATAATTTGTAATCGCGTTCCCTAGAGCATTTAACGCCTCAACTTCAAATTCGACACCATCGAATGGTTGATTCATATAAGCAAAGCTTTGCTCACTTACTCCACTTCCTGGATAATCCCAAATTGGAGTACCTATCGTGGTGAAATATTTAGGGTAAAAGCGACCAATAGATTTACTTCCAGAAAATCCACCCAGAATCTTGCCGTAAAAGCTGTTTGAGTTTTCAGTCACTTCAAAGTTGATACTACCAACCTCTGAATACTTTAAGCTTTTGAATTTATAACCATTATCAGAAGAAACAATATCAGAACTAGATTGAATCAGTTGACTACTCGGTTCTAAACTACCTAACACTGCATCACCATTACTAGGTGTATCTAATGTATGATTCGCACCTATTGCACCTGAAGAAAGCAAATAGTTTTGTGTTACCAAGTTATTGTTACATAGCTGACTAGAGTCATTCGTGAACCTAATTGGTTTAGCAAGCACGTCAAACTCTTCCCCCGCTGCAACAAATGCTGCCCCACTACTGCTGTTTCCATCAGAGTTATTATCCGTACAGATCGCAAATTGCCAAGGACGAGAATTCACCAAGAAACTACCTGAAAGTTTATCAATACCACTTTCAGGACAACCTGATATTTCACTACAGTCAAAACTATCGTCTGTTAACGTTATTTTAAACTGGCCTGCCTCTTGAATCGAAAATGCATCAGTTGTCTCTCCTTTATCGCTCACTTCAAAATCAGGTGTGTAATCGAGTAAGCTTATCGCATCATCACCGCTCACTGGTTGGACGATATTTAAACTCACAGTAGGCGTACCCACATAATCTTGTGACAACGAAGAATCTTGCGTATTACAAGAAGACACTTTTGCCGTCACTTCGTACTCCTCGCCAGCCACAACAAACTGCTCATCAACATCGAACTTATAAGGTACAAAGCTAATTTTTGATGTGGCAGTTTCTAAGTCGCCATTCCAAGTACCACTGACATCATAACTATCTAATTTAGAAGAAGATAAGTATAAAGTTTTTTGCCCATTCACAAAGTGACTTTGGTAGTCCCCCGAAGATGTAGAACAGTTACTCCCGCTCTCATCTTCACACCATTTACCAGTCGAACTTGGTGTGTGTGATGCAGTGAAGCTATCCTGAACGGTACTAATTACACTACCATTCTCATCTACGACTTTGAATTCGACGGCTGCAACCTCACAAGTCAATACATATTCAACCTTGGGTTCAACTACGAGTACCAAGTTATCATCTATTGGATCACATAAATGACGTTCACTGTAGAGTTCTTTAACTTCATCAGGACTTAAAGATCGATTAAAAACATTAATTTCATCAATGTACCCATTAAATGAACGAGTAGAAAAGTTAGCATCATTACCAATTCTTAATGGTTCATTGTTTTTTTTCAGTTTCTTATTTCCATTATCTCCGACAATATTATCTAAAGCCCCATTAATATAAAGCTTTGCTTGAGAATTTTTCCTATTTGCTTTGTAGTCAATGACAATATGATACCATTCATTTTTTTTAATCACTATATTACTAGTCAGAGTTCTAGTTTGATTGTTTTTTTGCAACCAGTACCAATATATTTTCCCTTGACTATTAATATGAAATTCATAGTTTGTATCTTTTGCTACAATTGTATAAAGTGAACTACCTTGAGGGTAACGGTCACCTAGCTTAATCCAAACTGAAACAGAAAGTTCTTCCTCAAAGGATAATTCTGAAGAATGCTGAACTTCGACATACGAGTTGTCAGAATTACTAAACTGAGCATATCCACAAGTACCAAAGTTCTTAAAATCATTGATTAAAGCTGGTTCAAAAGGATTATGGTTCAAATTTGGTTGATTTACTGCTTTACCATTAAAACCACCAGCACTATCAGTAACATCAAAAACATTCCCCCCACCCCAAGAATTCTTATCAAAATGATACTGTGCTAGCGGTGACAACCCTCGTTGTTGGCACGCATCAATAGGGTCTGTTCTATACAAGCATTGTCCATAAACCTCACTGTTATCTTGAAAATAAACTGTTGCCCAATTATTATTCGCAGCTGTTGCGTTCCCATGAACCGTTGCATTATCTAAATTGATATCCTGCAAGAGGCTTTGAATATCACCTAAGACCTCTGAGTCTCTTAAAAACAACTCCCCTCGAACTATAATATTACCTTCAACTTTAGATGAACTCTCAATATAGACATGATTGTCACTTCTATTTGAAATATTACCTGTCACCAATGAGTCATTTACTGTAATTGATGAACCGGCATCAATGGATCCACGAACCTCGGAATTATCACCAATATAAATATTATTATTACTTCTATTTTTAACGTCACCTTTTATGATTGAGTCAAGTATAGTAACAGATGTTCCAGCATTGACTTTACCATTAACACTGGATCCTTCATGGATATAGATTGAACTATTTGAATTATTTCTAACGTCACCCTTAATATCTGAACCTTCTACTGTTATATTAAACCAAGATTCAACATAACCAGTGATATGACTATCATCAGAAATAAAAATACTCATGTATACATTATTTTTAACATACCCATCAATATAAGTATCTGATAATGTTAAAGCCGTATGTAGATTCAAATTACCATGAATTATAGATTTTTCTATATTGCTATTACTATTCCACGTACTTGATTTTAGAGTTATGTTTGATCCATTAGAGCCAATATTGGTCCCGTCTAAATTATAACCACCATATGCGAGAATTGTAGACCCACTATTAGCATTCACATCATCATTTTTTGATGAAAAAAACCCATTACAGTAATATATCATCGGGTAAAATGAGGATGAATAAGATACCGAACCACTACATAACTTAGAAAAATCATTTAAGTCATTCAAGTCATATTTTTTTGCATCTACATTAAATGATGTAAATAGAAAGACAATTAATAATAGTCTAGATGATAACCTTAGTTTAAGTAACATTCAGAGTTTACTCCTTAACCCAAAGCTCTTGATTACGTTGAACTTCACTCACTCCAGAACCACAAACAACAGAGGACTCTAAAACATAAAAAACAAAACCATCGAGCTGCCCCCGGCTTGTACATTGCAATGAACTCAGCGAACAATTCATCGATGACTCAGAAACTATTGAATCAGCAACATTTGCCACAGCACTCGGTATAGGGTCAGTGCACACAGTTGAAATAGCAGATGAAGATTGTGGGTCAGGATCGGGATAGAATTGCGTCATCACATACTCATTAACAGAATGGCTGAGTAACCAAGCTTGCGTGCCTAGCACCACTCGGGTGTTTGAGTCATTATCAGACCAACTAGTTCGACTCAAACTTGTTGCTAAGAAACCAAGCACTACGATAACAAAGATGACCATGATTAGCGCACTGCCTTTTTGGGTTGATTTACGGGACATTTATCACCTGTATCTCTTGCTCAAACACTGTGGACTCATTATTTTCTGCAAACTCGAGAATCAACTCAACAACACCATTACTCTGAACATCCGCAGGCTGATAACTCAGGGTACTATTCTCATTCATAACTCGATCGCTTATTGTGACACCATTACGAGTTAGTAAATTACTATTCGCAAGGCAATATTCCACAAGGTTATTCGAGTCAAAAATGTAGTGCCTTTTGCCTACAGATTCACTGATAAGAGTGTTAGCACCATTTGGAATAGAAAAATAGGCGGCAGATACACTAGGAGGAGTAACATTGTTAAGAGGGTATATATTGTTTAATTCGTTGATATCAGTGTGAGGACGCGTCGGGTTTATTACTAATGACATGGATTGTAATGAGCTACTCGTTGCTCCGGTATCACTAACCAAGAAATTAATATCAGCTCCAGAAATGGCATAAAAACCTGAATCAACAATTGGATAGAATGATACACAACCACTACTCACTGAAGCTGGAAACAAATTAGGTACAGCATGCCTCACTTCACGAGAAAGCTTTTCCAATACAAACCTAGCTTCCGTTTGTAGTCGAAAACGCTCTACGGAACCAAAGTAGCCCCTCATACCAAGCTCTGTAAAATTCGCAACACCAAGCAACACAATACTTGATACGACTATAGCCAAAATCATCTCTATTAGAGTAAACCCTTTATCCTTCATTAATACTCCCCTTTAAAGGCGACTAAAGTGATAGGGGGATTATTGCTCGCGGTAATTGTTAGCGTAAATTTCTGCATCGACGTGGTCGGTGTATCGTTGGTAACTATCAACGCCACATCAAAATTAGTGTAAGTACTGCCAAGCTCTATAGGTGTTCCAGAGCTTACTGACCCGTAATCACGAGCTAACAGATCGGTCATAATACTTTGACCTAATGCCGAAGCTCGGTTGGAATAATTCACTTGCCCTGAAAGCGCGGATTGTGGTGCGAGAAAAGTAGAAAATGCGAGCATTGCAAAACCAAGTAGTACAATAACAATAATCGACTCGATAAGCGTAAAGCCACTATTTACGTACTTCATGGGCATGCCTGATTACTTGGATAAACAAAACCTTGAGAATTGATACAAACCCAAGCTCTGTCTGAACTATTATTGGATGAAATCGTAATTTGAACACCAGATGAAGCGGTATTTTCAGGATTACCTAAAAGGCTGAATTCGATTGGCGAAGAGTAATTAGAGGAAGGTACAGATGAGAAACTATAATCATCACTAGCGATAACATCACTTCTTGTTTCAGATAAGTTGTCACAAGCAGATTGCGAGCCGATGCAATTGTTCGCAGCCACTAAACGTAAGCTTTCAGCACCTGACACAGACATGTCCATGTTAGATTGCATTCTATTTAACTGAACTTGCCGAACAACAGAAGAAACCTGTTCTTGCAGAGCATACAACTCATAGCTCTGTCGCCCACCAAGCCGACTAAAAGCTGTCGCTGAAATAATAGCAAGTAAAAGAATCACCACAATCAATTCAACTAAAGTGAAACCTTTGTTTGGCTTTATATCCATATAGACCCTAAGTAAGTCAATCTTAACTCTAGATTACAAGATAGAATAAAAACATTGAACATATTTGCGATGAATATTAGAGCTTTAATAATTTACTTCTAAATAAAAAAGGCCAGCAAATGCTGGCCTTAAACTAGAATTAGAAGTTAGTCATTACACTCTGTGCCATTCGCAGCAGGTGTAAAGACTGTAATATTAGCGCCATTTTCTGAATCTGTAGCTTCCACATATTGAACACACTCTGTCGCGTAGCCCGTAATACCGTAACGAATTGTGGTAGCAGTTGGAGTGCCCTTAAGTTCCCACTCATCTAAGCCTTCAACAACTAAGTTTAAAGCAGTTGAGGTCGCCTCAGGGTAACCATTGACTAAATTCAATGTGCTAGTTCCTACACTGATTGCTCCAGAAACTCCATCTTGTCCATCAATTGCAGCCTTACCGTAAGTGATACCCGCAGCGCCAGCTATCGCACCTTTTAAACCTTGAATTGAAGCAGAACGAGCATCATCTTGTAGGTTTAGGAAACGTGGTGCCGCAGTTACAGCAAGAATACCCAGAATAACAATTACAACCACTAGTTCGATTAGGGTGAAACCGCCTTGTCTTTTCATAGTTAAGCTCTCTCTATGTTTAATTTTACGCAGACTTACTGCAAAGTTACGGTCACACGACCAGTTTTAATTTCGTAAACAAATTCGTGCTCGGTACTACCTTCTAATTGAACGTAAGTACACGTTGCATCACCTGAATTCGCTTGCGCTGAATATTTGTAATTTGAGCCACTATCGACTTCCGAAATCGCACCGACTTTAGGTGGATTTTGCAGCAAGTTTTCCATCAATTCAGAACAGGTTTTATCTGAAATGTCTTGTGGCGCGGTGCCAGAACTATTGTTCAGAGCCCATGGATAGCCATCTCTAAAATCGGTATCGACATTGTTACTGTTCTTTGATCTTGTTAACCAAAAATCAACACCATCATAATTTACAGTATTGTATGTTTCAACACCAATCTTCTCAGATGGTCTAGCTTCAGCTTCCCACTGTGCTCTTGCCGACAAAACGGCGGTTGCAAAACCACCAGCGACACCTTCAATGCTTGATTTTTTAGCCTCATCTGTCACGTCGAGGAAGCGGGGTAAAGCTGCTACCGCCAATAAACCAACGACCACTATCACTATCACTAATTCGACAAGGGAGAAACCCTTTTGATTCTTAAGCATTTTCTACCTACTCATCTAATTATTAACGCGCATTATACATTCACGCACGTATAAAACCATACAAAAACTGTCAATATTTTCACAAAGCCAAAATATTGGCTTTTACACTAAATCTTTCTTTCTTGAGTAATATATCTATCTGATACTTATCACTATAATGATAACGACAGTGAAACTGTATGTTATCACTTTTATCTTCAACACTCGGTGAACTGAGCCCTAAAATGCTTTCTTGAGGGTATAATTCTTCAAGCCAATAATGACAGTCTCGCTCATCTCCTTGAATCGGCATTATCCAGCCTGTTCGGCTATAATTTTTAGGATGTTCCGAGTCATTGTCTTGCTCAGCACCCGATAACAAATACTGTTGCTTGAACAAATTCGCTTGCTCTAAAATTCGCTTGCTCGCGACGATCAATGCCGTATTAGTCGCTTCTTCTTCTACCGTTTTAAAGGCAGAGAGCACCCCCACAATAAGAAAAAGAATAACGACACTCCAAATAACAAAACGTGAGCGTTGTAGGTTATTTAGCATTCCCTAGCCTTTGATTGCATCCAGCATTCCCCACATAGGTAGGAAAATACCCAGAGCTAAGATCAGCACCATACCAGCCACAACCACCAATAAAATAGGTTCGATCCTTGCGGTTAAGGTCTTTAAGTCATAATCGACTTCTCGATCATAAAAATCGGATACCTCAAGTAGCAGCTCATCAATACGGCCGGTTTCTTCACCCACCGAAATCATTTGTATCACCAGTGGGGTGAAAATTTCGCTATTGATCGCTGTTGAAGAAACCGTACTACCGGCTTCTATTGCGGCTTTCATAGCTTGTACTCTCAACTCAAGGAATCGGTTATCCAACGCTTCCGCAGACAACGACAGCGATTGGTTCAGTGGTACACCGGCTTTTAGCATCAAGGCGAATGTGCGCGAAAAACGCGAAAGTAGCGCTCGATTCACTACCCCACCAATCACGGGTATTTTTAAGCGTAACCTGTCCCACGTCTCCAATCCTTTGTCTGTCTTAACCCATGCTTTGAAAGCAAAAATAAGACCAAAGATAACCGCGAGCATTAAGCCCCAGTAATTAACAAAGAACTCCGACATGCCAATTAAGATACGAGTTGGGAGCGGCAGGTCGACACCAAAGCGCGCAAACATACTAGAGAACTGTGGAATAACCTTAATATTGAGAATGAACATCGCGACCAAAATAAAGCTGATCACAAAGGTTGGATAACGCATCGCAGTCTTGATTCGTTTGCGAGTCTCTACTTCTTGTTCATAGTATCCAGCCAATTGCAGCAAAGCTTGGTCTAAACGACCGGTATTTTCACCAACCCCAATCATAGAGACAAACAACGGGCTAAATACCTTGGGATGCATCTGCATCGATGCTGCTAATCCACGGCCATTGGTTAGCTCTGCAACCACTTCTTCTAGCGCTGCTTTCAGCTGCTTATTTTCACAGTTTTGAGTCAGGCCTTTCATCGACCTTAATAGTGGTACGCCTGCCTTGGTTAGGCTGTATAACTGTCGACAAAACAGAACCAAGACTTCAAGCGGAACATTGGGTGAAAACAGGCTAGATACATCCATATCCAAGACTGAACCACCACTTTTACCGAGCTTGATTGAGGTGGGAATAATTCCCTTACTCATCAAACTTTCTGCGGCAAGATCTTCGTTATTCGCCTCTAACTGACCCGTAACCTGGCTGCCATCAGAACTGCGACCTACATAACGATACGTTGGCATATCACTCTACCCCTACAGATAAATTGGGTCAGTGGCACCGGAAGCATCGCCTTCACCAAGGTGCATGATCTCATCGAGGCTCACGACACCTTGCAAAGCTAGCTCCATCGCAGAAGCCAACAACGGTTTGTAGTTTTTAGACCGCCTTGCCGTTTGAGCAAAGCCAACCGCGTCATTCGCTCTGAGGGCATCCATCATGTCTTGCTCTAGCTCCAACATTTCAAATACACCAATACGCCCGCGATAACCGGTTAGGTTACAGTTCTGGCAACCACGACCTTTCATGAATGGCACAGCCACTTGATTAGGGAAACGTACGCTCAACCACTGCTTACGAGGTTCATCCAATTCATCCTCAACCTTGCAATCAGTACACACTTTACGAACTAATCGCTGTGCCACCACCGCTCTCACGGCACTTGCCACAAGATAACCGGGAGCACCCATGTCCATCATACGCAGTGCACTGTCTACGGCATCGTTGGTATGCAGCGTACTTAAGACTAAGTGGCCCGTCAGTGCGGCTCTCAAACCAATCTCAACGGTTTCGTGGTCACGCATCTCACCAATAAGGATGATATCAGGATCCTGACGAAGGAAAGTTCTGAGGATAGTAGAGAAATCGAGATTGATCTTAGGGTTTACCTGAACTTGGTTCACTCGAGGAAGGCGGTATTCCACCGGATCTTCCGCGGTAATGATCTTTTTGCCCGGCTCGTTTAATTCGCTTAGCGCACCATAGAGGGTGGTTGTTTTACCTGAACCCGTCGGGCCAGTGACCAAGATCATGCCATGTGGACGGCGTAACTGTTGACGAAGACGAACAAGAAGATCATTGGGAATACCCGATGCTTCTAGCTTACGTAAGCCTGCTGATTGGTTAAGCAAACGCATCACCACAGACTCACCATGCTGAACTGGCATGGTCGACATACGAATATCAACAGACTGGCCTTTGGCTCGAATGTTAAAACGACCATCTTGAGGAAGACGCTTCTCTGAGATATCGAGGTTTGCCATTAACTTCAAGCGCAGTACGAGTGCAGAGGCAATATTGACTTCATTCAGCAGTGTTTCATGCAGCACGCCATCAATACGCTGACGAATACGCAAGACGTTTGAATCGGGCTCAATATGAATATCAGATGCACCGACTTGGATTGCATCTTCAAATAACGAGTTGATCAGCTTAACGACCGTCACTTCGTCACTGTCTTCACCAGCAATATCAAAATCAAAGGCGTCATTGACTTGGTGTTCGGCATGAAGCTGCTCGGCGAAAGACGCAATTTCTTTGGTTCGGCGGTAATAGCGATCAAAGCCATCCACTAATTGTCTTTCTTGAGCGACAACGAACTCAAGCGCGTAGTCACCCAGTTGGCCAAGTAATGATTCCTGAGCAAACAGATCCGCAGGATCACTCATTGCGACACGTAACGTATCGCCTTGGCGCCCAATAACCAATGCACGAAGGCGACGAGCATGTACTTCAGGTAAAAGCTGCACCGCTTCAACATCAACAACCGCTCGACTTAAATCAATGAGAGGAATAGCGAGTTGCTGGGACAAGAAACTCAACATCTGTTGTTCTGATAAGAAACCAAGTTCAATCAGCGCATCACCCAGCTTACGACCGGTACTTTTTTGAGCAGCAAGAGCTTGTTCAACTTGGGCCTCAGTGATGATTCCCTCTTCGACGAGCAAATCACCTAGCCTTTTTCTTAATCTAATTTGCATCGCCACTCTCCTCTAAAGCTTTGATTATGTTTAAGCGGTCACGCACAAAGTTTTGCGATTGAGATGAGATTCCAACTCTGGTTAAGGCACCTTGGTATGACTCTTTTGCAGCAGAAAAATCAAGTTGACGCTCTTGTTGAATCGCAAGGCCAAGCCACCAGCGAGCATTATCTGAATCAACCTCGACTAACTTTTGGTAACTCTCGAGCGCGATGTCTTCTTGCTGAGATTTTTGACTCAATGCAGCACGCATTGCCAAATAATCTTGAGTAGGATTTGGTGGCATGTGGATTAACGGGCTTAAAGCTGCTTCTGCTTGGTTAGCTTTAACCAGCAGTTTAGATAAACCCAACCGTAGCTTTTCGCTGTTGATATTAAGTTTGATACCAGATTGAAACAGCTCGTAGGCTTTGCGAGTGTCACCCTTGCCAAAATAGAGAATCGCGAGTTTCTGACGAACCTCTTCATTTCGTGGCGTATAACGCAAGGCTTCGGTGTAACCTTTCAAAGCACCAGTAAGATCATTCGCATCAAGTGCTTTCTGAGCTCGCCCTTGTGCATTCACTGATAATTGCTCAGGCGTTAGCTCTACCTGCTCAATCAACATTGCGCTATTTTCTGAACTGTCAGAAGATTCTTTCTCATTAGAGATAGGATCCGGATCTTTTTTTGCCACGCTAGCAACGTAAATCGGCTTTGGAATGTCAGTATTAGTCGCTTTAGCCGTGCTTAACGGTTTAGGCGTAACGTTAGGGGTTGTCGTTTTAGAAGTACTCGACCTTGTCGTTGGCTTAGCTTGAACGTTATTGGCCGCTACTGTGTTTTCTGCTGAATGGGGCGTTAAATCTAGCGTCACTAATTTCTTGGTTGGCGATGAGAGTGTTTGAGTGACAACATCCTGCATTTCTCCAGAACTCTCTACGACAGAGACCTGGACTTGAGCATCTCGAGTTGAGATTGAATGTTCAACGGCTGGGCCTTGTGATATTGCCCAACCGCCCATCGCTAAGCTCAAAGTGAAACCTGTCACTAACCAAACCAATGGGGAGCGTGTTTTCACTTTAGGCACCACTGCCGCTTCAATCGACGTCGCTGACTTTTTCTTTGCCAATTCAGACAAGGCGTTATTTATGACGCTCATAATTAATTCCAACCCCACAGTATTGGCGTTTTAAATTTAGGCTTACATACATCGTAAGTTTCATGCATGGCTGAAAACAGGTGCTGGTTGTCGATACTTTTCTTATCTTCACTGAACGAGAGCAAAAGAGCCTTATGGCATAGTTGATTTATCAATCTTGGAATACCTAACGATGAGCGACAAATCGCCTTTTTTTGATTCAAACTGAACAATTCAGGATTACCACCAGATTTAGCAATCCGATTATCAATATACGCCACCGTTTCATCGAGAGTCAGCGGCCTCAGTGTTGAACTAAACGTAATTCTTTGACGAAACTGCCTAAGGTGATAAGCCTCTAATCGAGCATCCAACTCAGGCTGCCCTAATAAAACAATTTGCAGCAGTTTTTTATCTTCAGTTTCAAGGTTACCGAACAACCTTAATGTTTCGAGAGCTTCATCCGATAGAGCTTGAGCCTCATCAAGAATCGCTACCACTCTTAAACCTGAGTTGTGTAACTCAATGAGCTTATGCTGAATGTTATCAACTAAGGTTGCTTCATTATCGATAGTCAAACCCAGCTCTTTAGCAACAGCTTGGCGTAAATCAGCACCAGAGAGCACAGGATTTGGCAGGTAAATAAGAGCAGTACAATCATTTAGGTGATTGACCAACATCCGACAAACCATGGTTTTTCCAGTACCAACCTCTCCGGTGACCTTAATCACGCCCTCGCCCATTTCTAACGCCGAGATCACCGTTTGAATCGCTTCGAAATGAGGCGCTAAACCATAAAATAAATCGGTATTCGGCGTTAAAGTAAATGGCAGTTGTTCAAAACCAAAGTGAGCTTGATACATAAGTGACCTAGCTTAGTTAGATGCTGCCAATCTACATTGAGAAAATAAGCGATTACTCTTCATCAGGGAACCACTGCTGCAGCAGATCTCTAGAGCGTTCTAACTCAGTTTGCCAAGTATTCACGCCAACAATCGTTGGTTTTAGTAAGATCACTAACTCAGTTTTTTGCGTCAACTGACTGGTATTACGGAACAAATGACCGAGTGCTGGGATATCGCCAAGGAATGGTACTTTCGACGTGATATCACTGGTGTTTGATTTCATTAATCCACCAATCACCACAACATCACCATCTTGCGCACGAATCACTGAGTCAGATTCACGAATAGAGCTTTTTGCCAATGGAAGTGAAACAATACCTGTAGTTGACCCAAGGTTAAGCTCTTTCACCTCTTCTGCAACCTCAATAACGGCAGGATGAACATGCAAAAACACACTGCCTTTATCATCGATCTGAGGGGTCACATCCAGAGAAATACCAGAGAAGAATGGGGTTAACTCAACCTCAGGGGCCACATTCGCGTTATCACCACTACCAACTGCACTTGATAAGTCAGTTACGTAGTATTCGTCGGTACCCACTTTTATCACTGCTTTTTGGTTATTCGCAGCAGTAACCCTTGGGCTAGATAGGACGTTCAAGTCACCCTGTGTACCCATGAAACTCAATACCGCCTCAAAGCTACCACCAGAGACAACAAGGTTAGATTGACCACCTAAAGCAGCGCCGATTGGGTCCATGCCTGGCAATGTACTTGGGATAATCGCACCAGCGGCATCTTTAACAATAGAGCCCATACCTATCGTATAGTTAGTACCATTCGACGAGAACATCTTGGTCCAGTTGATGCCTTGTTGATAGCCATCACTTAAGGTCACTTCCATGATTTTGGCTTCCAAGATAACTTGGCGCTGCAAACGCTTCTGAGAAATACCTAAGAACTCTCGAACCTCACGAATTTCGTCAGGGTAAGCACGAACCGTAATCACACTGGCTTGCGGCGTTACCACTACACTTTGCCCATCACCAGAACCAATGAGGTGAGCAACAGCCGCTTCAAGCTGTGGCCAGAAATCACTTTCAGAGGTCGTTTCAATCTCAGTACCACCGTTCGAGGTCGAATTCGATGAGTTAGAAGAGTTGGATGAATTTGACGAGTTTGAGTTCGAGCTTGAAGAGCTCGATGAATTCGAATCAGAAGTTGTGATAGTTCCGGTGGTGATGGTCGTCAATGAGCGACCTGAACGCTTCACTTGTAAGTAATCAACTGGGATCGTCACTGTGCGTAGACCAGCAGGGTAAATCTGAATAACTTTGCCGCGTTTTTCTATATCGTAGCCATACATATCCTGAGCAACAGCCAACACTTCGTCTAACGTCACATCTGTCAGGTTTAAAGTCAGCTTCCCGGCAACGCTTGGGTGAATAGCCGCGCTGTATTCAGTGCCTTTTACCAAGCTAGCAAAAAAGGTTCTCGCTTCAACACCTTTAGCTTGAATACGAAAACGCTTAACGGTTTCCATACCCGGAGACATGGCATCCGAATTAAGCTGAGGCATCAGGTCATCTTGTACCGACGAAGGAAGATCACGAAGCGCTTTGCTATTCGCTTCATTAATTGATTCGTTTAAAGACTCTTTAATCTCAACGGGATCTCTATGTCCCATCGAACAGCCGACTAAAGATGACACTAGGATTGCTACTACAAGTTTACGCATGTCTTCACTCTAACCTTAATTATTCTTAACATCTAAAGAGAACATCTCTAATTTCCACTGCTTAGAGCTTCTCTGCAGAGTGACGTATTCTGGATCTATGTTTTTAACTCGGTACCCTCTGATCGTTTCTCCTTGACCGAGAATCTGACCATTCATAATGGCATAGCAAGGTGTATCGCCTTTGCACACAATGCTTTCTAGAGAAGGTAAGCGATAACGAGTTGGCGCCTTTTTAGCTGACGTTGTTTTTTGTTGTGGCGTCAACCAGCCTAATGGCGCCGTAGGATCCTGTTCGGCCCAAGCCATTTGGCTACTAAAAAGTAATGACAACAAAAGAGTTCTAACCACCGATAAACTCCTGTCTAGTACCTAGTGTGTAAACCTCAAACACCAGTCGAGCTTTAGGGTATTCTTCGACCGAGTACTGAAATGTGCGCCAGTAATAACTGACAGGAAGAGACTCAAGCGCTTGAAGATAAGCGGAAATATCAAAGTAACTGCCCGTTAATTCCATTCTTACAGGGTGAAGAAAATAGCCGGAATATTCACTGGTCTCTTGATTATTCGAAATTGCTTCTGGTTTTAACGACTCTAGCGATTCGAGCTTAAGTCCATTTCCGGCATTAAGAACACTCTCCAATAGTAGAGACATTTGAGAAGGCGTGATCAGTCCATCGACAATCTGGGAAAGCTGAAGTGACAGATCTTGGCTCTCCACCAGCAGTTTTTTGTACTCTCGATTAATGTCTTTGTCTGGATCTTTGTTTAACTTAGCTTGAAGAACGAGCAACTCACCTTGCTGTCTCTGGTTTGCCTGAGTCAGATTCATCGTCTTAGCATTTTTAGCCTGTAAATCGAGATACGCTGGCTCAACCAACAAGGTGAACAACAACATAGATAGGCCAACAAAACCACACACGAAAAGTAGCCATTTTTCTCTCTGACTTAATGCAAGAAACTTATCGCTGAGCTGGTTCCACTGCTGCATTATTTACTCTCCCTGCGAGTACTTAGCTCAAACGTCACCACATCCTGATCATTGCGCCCAATTTTTAGTTTTTCAAAAGCACGTCCAACTAAATTAAGCTCACTTTTAAACTGACCAATCCAGTTAGGAACCACATTTGCGTTACGAGCAAAGCCACTAAGATCTAAAGTATCGTGAGTCATGTAGATGTGCGAAAGAGAGATGTCATTTCGGCCTAATTTAGCTAAGGAATTCATGACGCCAGAATACCCGACTTGTTGTGATTCGTCGTATTGTCCTACCGCCTTCAAAGCCTCTTTTTTAGCCTGAGTCTCACGTTTGAGACGCGCAACTGCCGCCACTTTCTCTGGAGACGGTTTATGCTGAGTTAACTTACTATTCAATTGGTTAACTTGCTTGTTAAGCTGGTTCGAGTCATATTGCAAAGCTGTTAGGGTTTTATCTAGATTAGAAGCTTGATACTGCATTACAAAGTAACCACCAAGTAGCAGCACACAAACGAGCCCCCAGCTCGCAACAACATTCGTCAGCGTAAAATATTCTTTCTTAGGCTTGAGATGTTCAGGGTAAAGATTGACATTAAAAGCCTCTTTTTCAGCCGCAAGTTTAACCAACAAACTCTCTGAATTATCACGCTCACCTTCAACGAGCAGAGAAACGGTCGAACTCAATGTATTATTTAACGCGCCTTGTAACTCAGACTCATCTTCCTCATCACAGCAGATTTTCAACTGATGAAGTTGAGTACCTTTAATTTGAGAAGAAAGGTAATCAATCGAGCGTTGGAGTTCTAGAGCAAGGCCATCTAACTGCAGAGCGCTTGATGCAACACCCGTTAAAGGTGGAACCACACTGCGAATCGTTCTTTGGAAACAAACCGTATGCTCAACAAAAGCACCTAATTTAAAGTGTGCGTTCTGACTACGTTGAAGAAGAATAAAGTTAGACAGTTCACCCGCACTGTAGCCCCAGATTTCATCTTCAGGAGCAACACCTATTAATTCAACCTGAACCGAATTAGCAATATTCAAAAGCTTATCTAACAGCTTTTTAGGCAGAACATACACTTGCAGCTTATTCGACGTCGGCAACGCGACCGCACTTGCAATAATTTCGGTCACTCTTTCAGATACAAGATCTTTGAGTAAAAAAGGCAGGGCAACCGACCATTCACTCTCTGGAATATCCGGTTTATCAATTTGGTAGGTTTGGTAGTAGTTAGCACAGACAATCAGCTGGAGGCTATTACTAGTAAACGCCTCACTGCTAAGCGATTTTTTTAGCGCACTCTCCCAGTCCCCATTAACCACGGGAATGCTAGTTACTTGAGGTTCCTGTTCTGTCGATGAAATATAAATGGCATCGTTGCCTAACATGACAACTTGAGAGCTGCCTTTATTATTAGTTGGCTTTATCTTGTCTAAAATCGCTTTAAAATTCATTGTTAACTACTACTCTTACGCCATCGATTTCTTCGTCCAACTTTCACAACAGATTCCGCTTTCGCGACCTTTTCAGCTTGATTAGGCAAAGGGATAATTTGTTGTTCTTCGTCGATATATCTCCCTTGATAGCCGTTAATGCCTAACTCTATCAAGGTGTTCTTTTCTTGTTTTGTCTCGACTCCAACAGCAATAACTTGAGTTGGAGAGTCACCGCATGCCCCAATTAAGCTTCGGACAAACAGTTGATTCTCATGCCTTTGATCGATTTTCTTTATTAAGCTTCGATGAAGCTTAATGTAATTGACCTTCAAGTCCTTTATATAGTGAGTGCTAACAATGGTTCGTCCAGCTTGGCCAACCACCACTTTACACCCTAAACCTCGCAGCATCTTTGCCACCGGTCTCATATAATCAAGGTGGGCAATCAAGTGCCCTTCAGGAAACTCAAACGCAAGCTGAGAGCGATGCTGAGCAGAGAGCTGTAATAGCTCACTTCTAAACCACTTAAAATGCTGTTTATTCGCAAATGGAGTCACATTCAGATTCACCGAATAGTTGAGAGGCTGAGTTGACTCTTTCAGCGATTTCAACAAAACCTTTAGAACCGATTGGTCCATTTGAGCTTGATAACCCACTTGCTCTACCGCAGGCATAAATCGAGACGATTTCAATAAACCTTTATCAGGATCCTGAATTCTAGTGAATATTTCTCTATGTAATTCATTGACTTGACCAGATTCCGGCATAAGATAACATCGCTGAGCAAAGATTACTAAATTTTCAGGAAGCAGCGCTTTATCCAATAATGTTCTCCAACGAACACTGCCTCTATCCAACTCATTTGTATTCTGCTTAGGGTAACGGCTCCAGTTATTAATACGCTCCAGCTGGGCACTCTTTAATGCCGTTTCCGTTTCATCCATGATCTGACTGTGACGCTCACCTTCGGTATACATGGTTACGCCAATATGGCACCAATTATCAGAATCTAAAGGTTCCGGCGGGGTTATCTTGTCTAACTGCCTTAAACACTGAGCCGCCAAGGTAGCAATATCTTTAGCCCCTTGATGCGGAATAAATACGGCAAAATCAGCATCGTAATAACGAGAAAAAATAACATCAGGATAGCGTTGAACAATATTCGACAATACTTCGCCAACTTCGATAATAAAGCCGTCAGTGATTTGCTTGTCATTAGCATCACGGACTTGCTCCCATTCGTCGATACGTATCAATAACACACCACCTCGAGCACCGCTTTCATGCAAAGCCGATTCAAGCTTGTTATCGAATAAGACTCGGTTTGCCGTGCCTGTGAGTTTGTCTAGGAAGGTATGGGTACGGATAAAGGTATCGAAGCGGCTTCTTTCTTGACGAGCATCTTGCAGCTCTTCGATCAAGACATCCAAGGCTTCACTTGCCGTGTATGGCCATTCAAGTTCATCTCCCTTTGCATGAGCCTCAACTTGCCCTGCGAGGATCATTCTTCCTCGCTCTTCCAAGATCTCAGAACCCATCAACTGTTCCTTCAACCAACGAACACCACGAGCCAGACAGAAAAGGATCAATGCAACCGCCAAAGTAATTGACCACATTGCTTCCATTGAGTAGCTATAACCAATATAAGGAGGCAATGCTTTAAACTCGATTCGATAACCTTCATTGCGCTCTAGAATGAAGCTTCTTTCATAAAGACGATTGGGATCAATTTGTGGGGAGGTATCTTTGAAGCGATAAACGATGCCAGTCTGGTTCGAGAGTTTCATCTCAACAATATTGCTCGCCTGCAACATCTTCGGCATCCAACGCTGCATCGAATACGCGGCGTCAGGATCTTCCATCTCTTTATCTACAACGTCGACAATACCAACCAAATAATGATCTAAATATTCTTGTCCGATACGCTTAAAGGAAAGTGTGCCACCAATAAAAAGAATGAACATCGCACTGATCACGATCACAGTGACAAATGCGACCAATCGAGTGCTCAATTTTAGTGTCGGGGTATATCTCATGAATAACGAAATCCTTTTCAACTCACATTATACCGTATTGCTACTTATACTATAAATTGACGTTGTAAATAAAGCGTTAAGAATTCTAGGTAACAAAAAGCCGCGATAAACGCGGCTTTTTCCAATTTAATACTGTCTTTATAATATATTAAAAACAGGGCTTAAAATGGGATGTCATCATCAAAATCCATTGGCGGCTCATTATATTGAGGTTGAGCCTGCTGAGGAGCTTGTTGAGGTGCTTTCGGCTGCTGTTGAGCTGGAGCACTGTATTGTTGCTGTGCTTGTTGCTGCTGTTGTGGCTGTTGTGGCTGACCCCAACTACCTTGCTGTTGGTTGTTACCCATACCACCTTGAGCAGGAGCACCACCTTGAGCACGGCCGCCAAGCATTTGCATTACACCATTGAAGCCTTGAACAACCACTTCAGTTGTGTAGCGATCTTGACCGCTTTGATCTTGCCATTTACGTGTCTGAAGTTGACCTTCAATGTAAACTTGAGAACCTTTACGTAGGTATTCACCAGCAACTTCCGCCAGCTTGCCAAACAGAGCAACACGGTGCCATTCTGTTTTTTCACGCTGTTCGCCAGTTGCTTTGTCACGCCATGACTCTGACGTTGCAATGGTAATGTTCGCTACTGCACCGCCATTGGGCATGTAACGAATTTCAGGGTCATTACCTAGGTTACCCACTAATATAACTTTGTTAACTCCACGGCTAGCCATGATTTGCTCCGTCTAAATTCATAGTCTCAGAAAATTTTAGCGCACAAGAATAGCATGCTTTTCTACAGTGATAAATCGCATTCCTATTCTCGCTCTAATACAAAGAATAAAAACGTAACAAATCATGATATTCAGAGCGATGTTGCTTTTTTCTCCACTTACAAACCACTCATTTACTTTGGGAATTGATATTCAACGCAAGTCACCATTAAGGCACTAGAGAAGCCGAAGCATGCATGACAACGTTAAATCTAACCCAAATTGAACAAGGAGTTTCAATGAGAAAATCTCGATACGCTCGCACTTTACACTTTCTGTGCATCGACCCAAGCGACACCTATCTACATGTAAAAGAGATAGAAAAGCACTTATTTATTCCACTCTACAAGATGACAGCGGACGACTTGATGCTTTTCGATAGAAAACAGAGCAACCGTATCTTGCTCATCGATTACAAAGAGGTACCAAAGTTAGTCATGGTGTTCCCTAATTTACCCGTCATGTGGAAAAATCATGAGATCATATTGTTCAACGTCCCCCAGCAACTTACTACCTCAGAGCTACTTACCTATGGTGTCTTAAAAGGGTTGTTTTATGATTCTGAACAAAAAGTTAAAATAGCAAAAGGGCTTAAAGAGGTCATTAATGGTGACAACTGGTTACCCAGAAAGGTAACGAACCAACTTCTTTTTTATTACCGCAATATGGTCAACACCAACACGACACCCACCAATGTCGATTTAACCATTAGGGAGATCCAGGTGATTCGCTGCCTTCAATCTGGCTCATCAAACACTCAAATAGCCGATGATTTGTTTATTAGCGAATTCACCGTCAAGTCTCACCTTTATCAGATATTCCGTAAGTTAGCGGTTAAAAATAGAGTCCAAGCCATCGCCTGGGCTAATCAGAACTTACTTGCATAATTGATCAGCCTCTTAAACTGATGATAATTTTGAGGGAAACTCTAGTAAACCATACGTATTGTTGCTGAATTTTCGACATAACTTATGCTAGAGTTGCCCTCAGAAATATCAGCCATTCAGGTTGAATCAATAATTATTATAGATAAAGGGTCTTATCATGATCAAAAAGTGCCTTTTCCCGGCAGCTGGCTACGGTACACGCTTCTTACCTGCTACTAAGTCAATGCCTAAAGAAATGATGCCTGTTGTAAACAAGCCTCTAATTGAATACGGCGTTGAAGAAGCGATCGAAGCCGGTATGGACGGCATGTGCATTGTGACTGGTCGTGGTAAGCATTCTCTGATGGATCACTTCGATAAAAACTACGAACTCGAACATCAGATCAGCGGTACAAATAAAGAAGACCTGCTGATCAATATCCGTGAGACGATTGAAGCAGCAAACTTCACTTACATTCGTCAACGTGAAATGAAAGGCCTTGGCCACGCTATCTTAACGGGTCGCGAACTTGTGGGTGATGAACCATTCGCAGTTGTACTTGCCGATGACCTTTGTGTAAATGAGCAGCAGGGCGTTCTGGCTCAAATGGTTGCGCTATACAAACAGTTCCGTTGTTCGATTGTTGCAGTACAAGAAGTACCAGAAGACGAGACGCACAAATATGGTGTTATCTCTGGTGAAATGATTAAAGATGATCTTTTCCGTGTTGACGACATGGTTGAGAAGCCAGAGCCAGGCACTGCACCAAGTAATCTCGCGATCATTGGCCGTTACATTCTGACTCCAGACATCTTTGAACTTATCGAGCAAACAGAGCCAGGTAAAGGCGGCGAGATCCAGATTACTGATGCATTGTTAAAACAAGCAAAATCAGGCTGTGTATTAGCGTACAAATTTAAAGGCCAACGTTTTGACTGCGGCAGTGTAGAAGGTTATATCGAGGCAACAAACTACTGCTTTGAAAACCTATACAAAAAAGACCAGCAACAAATCGAGCTAGGTAAGCACTCAACAACAAAAGCTTAATCACTGGTTTTGGCTTATTAACTAATTATAATTAACGGTTAGTTAGCTGCGTAATAAATTATTTAAAGGGTGACTCAAAAGAGTCACCCTTTTTTGTTTACTGTTTTTTTATCCAGTAAAACTTTGCACAAATCTCACTCTATGTAATACTTTATCCACTTAAAATTACATGGTCTGTTGAGATGGATAAAATAGAAATCAGAGGCGCTCGTACGCATAACCTCAAAGACATTAACCTAACCATACCTCGTGACAAACTCACTGTTATCACGGGATTATCCGGGTCAGGAAAATCGTCACTTGCGTTTGATACTCTCTACGCAGAAGGGCAGCGTCGCTATGTCGAGTCTTTGTCTGCTTATGCTCGCCAATTTCTATCTCTTATGGAAAAGCCTGATGTCGACCACATCGAAGGTTTATCTCCCGCTATCTCAATAGAACAGAAGTCGACCTCTCACAACCCTCGTTCAACCGTGGGGACCATTACGGAAGTCTATGACTACTTAAGGTTGCTCTATGCGCGAGTAGGTGAACCACGCTGTCCAGATCACAATACCCCTCTGGCTGCGCAAACCATCAGCCAAATGGTCGATAAAGTGTTGGAACTCCCTGAAGGTTCAAAGATGATGCTAATGGCGCCTATCGTCAAAGAACGTAAAGGTGAGCATGTCAAAACACTTGAAAATTTAGCCGCTCAAGGTTTTATCCGCGCTCGAATTGACGGAGAAACTTGTGACCTATCCGATCCACCAACACTTGAGTTACATAAGAAGCACACCATCGAGGTGGTCGTTGATCGATTTAAGGTTCGCCCTGATCTTCAACAACGCCTGGCTGAATCGTTTGAAACCACATTAGAGCTCTCTGGCGGCATTGCTGTTGTCGGTTGGATGGATGATAAAGAACAAGAAGAGATCGTGTTCTCAGCTAACTTTGCATGTCCAAAGTGTGGCTACAGCATGCAAGAACTTGAGCCGCGCCTATTCTCATTTAACAACCCTGCTGGTGCATGTGGTACTTGTGATGGACTTGGTGTTCAACAATATTTTGATCCAAGTCGAGTGATTTTAGATGAAAACCTAAGCATTGCAGAAGGTGCGATAAAAGGCTGGGATCAGAAGAACTATTACTATCTTCAGATGCTAACATCGCTATCAGACCATTATGGCTTTGATCTGTATGTACCATTCAACTCTCTGCCTAAAAAGACTCAAGAGATCATTCTTAAAGGCTCAGGGCGTACTGAAGTGGAATTCAAGTACATCAATGACCGAGGTGATATTCGAGTCAAACGTCACCCATTTGAAGGTATTTTAAATACGCTGGAACGCCGTTACCGCGATACTGAATCTAGCGCGGTGCGTGAAGATCTTGCCAAGTACATATCAACAAAGTCGTGTTCTAGCTGTGATGGCACGCGTTTAAGATTAGAAGCTCGAAATGTCTTCATTGGCGATACCACACTGCCAGAAATCGTTGAGCTCAGCATTGCTGATGCACTCGAGTTTTTCCAAAACTTATCGCTTAGCGGTCAGCGTGGTCAGATCGCTGATAAAGTAATGAAAGAGATCAATGACCGTCTGCATTTCTTGGTGAACGTTGGTTTGAATTACCTTAATTTATCACGCAGTGCTGAAACACTGTCTGGTGGTGAAGCGCAACGGATTCGTCTCGCAAGTCAAATTGGTGCTGGTTTAGTGGGTGTTATGTATGTACTCGATGAACCATCAATTGGCCTCCACCAGCGTGATAATGAACGTCTACTGCAAACTTTGGTTCACCTCAGAGACTTAGGAAATACCGTGCTTGTTGTTGAACATGATGAAGACGCAATCCGTTGTGCTGACCATGTTATCGATATCGGCCCAGGTGCGGGTGTGCATGGTGGACACGTGGTCGCAGAAGGCACCATGCAAGACATCATCGAAACCCCGAATTCTTTAACCGGGCAATACCTGAGCGGCGCCAAAGAAATTGCGATACCAAAACAAAGAACGCCTATCGACAAGAAAAAGGTCGTCGAGATCGTTGGCGCAACGGGGAACAACCTAAAGAATGTCACTGCGACGATCCCTGTAGGCTTGTTCAGCTGTATTACGGGGGTATCGGGGTCAGGTAAATCTACACTAATCAATGACACCTTCTTTAAAGTTGCCCACACTCAATTAAACGGTGCTACAACCGCAGTTCCGGCGCAGCACAAAAAGATAAAAGGCTTAGAGCATTTCGACAAAGTGATCGATATTGATCAAAGCCCTATCGGTCGCACCCCTAGATCAAACCCTGCAACCTACACTGGTATTTTCACGCCAATTCGTGAGTTATTTGCCGGTACCCAAGAATCACGATCTCGTGGCTACAAGCCAGGTCGATTCAGTTTTAACGTTCGTGGTGGTCGCTGTGAAGCGTGTCAGGGAGACGGTGTCATCAAAGTAGAGATGCACTTCTTGCCAGATGTGTATGTGCCGTGTGATGTGTGTAAAGGTAAGCGTTATAACCGTGAAACTTTAGAAGTTCGCTACAAAGGCAAAACCATTGACGAAGTTCTAGAGATGACAGTGGAAGATGCTCGAGAATACTTCAACCCTGTTCCTGTTATCGCTCGTAAGCTGCAAACATTGATGGATGTTGGCCTTTCTTACATTCGCCTCGGACAAGCAGCGACAACCTTATCTGGTGGTGAAGCGCAGCGTGTTAAATTAGCGCGTGAATTGTCTAAACGAGACACGGGAAAAACCTTATACATTCTTGATGAACCAACAACAGGTCTTCATTTCCACGATATCCAGCAGCTATTGACGGTATTACATAGGCTGCGTGATCACGGTAATACGGTTGTCGTGATTGAGCACAACCTCGATGTCGTCAAAACAGCAGACTGGATCTTAGACCTTGGTCCTGAAGGTGGCCAAGGGGGCGGTGAGATTGTTGCAGAAGGTACACCTGAAGATGTGGCGTTAGTCGAAGGTTCACACACTGCTCGCTTCCTTAAGCCTATGTTAAATTTGAAGTAGGTGTAAAATAGCGCCCTGCGAGCAGACAGAAAAATGTTAAAGTAACAGAGCTTGTTTCAAAAGGAACAAGCTCTGTTTTTATAAGGTTAGGGATTTATGGCAACAATACACACTAGCGGTACCCAACTAGAAAATCAGGTAACTCAGCTACCACTCAATAAAGCATTTCTGGCTTCTTTAGCTGTTGTATTCTTGTTAGCCATGCATTTTTTCATGCCGAATCCTGGAGGCTCAGGCCTTGCGTTATCGTTTAACCCAACCACTTGGTTAGCTCTTAGCTTTACGTTAGCAATTGGCTTCTACCAACTCGCGACTAACCGAGTACTCAAATATTCCAAGTTAACCGTTGGTTTGCTGATCAGTTGCGTGATACTTACGCTACCCACGCTCTACAGTAACGCCTTTCCTCAAGCCGCATCTGGTCGACTACTGGGATTGTGGGCGGGCTTCGCTTTATTCGTCGTACTTCAGCAATTTAAGTTCAGCAATAAACACAAGCAACGCATGTTGTGGTTCATTGTGCTTGCTGTGGTTATACAAGCACTCTTTGGTTACGTGCAATATTTCTTACTGGAACCCGGCAATCTATTTGGTTACAACACTGCGGCTAATCGACCTTATGGGATATTCCAACAACCGAATGTTATGGCTAGCTTTTTAGCTACTGGTTTTGTGCTTTCAGCGTATCTTTTAGCGAGACAGCCCGCTAAATATAATCACAAAATTAGCGAGTCGTTCTTACTATACCTAACCCCGACCTTAACCGTACCTTTGCTGATCATCATCGCATCACGTACCGGATGGTTGGCTGCCGTCATTGGGTTTGTCTGCATTCTGCCTTATCTATACAAATTCACGACCAAGAAACGCTTCTACGGATGGTGCGCATCAGTGCTAGTCGGTATCGTGGTCGCTTTTTCGGTAATCAGTCTCAGTACAACGGATAGCCTCGCCAGTAAAAGGGCTAACTTAGAAAGCCCGCGAGCTTATACCTTTCCACAAGCACTCGATATGATGATCGAAAAGCCATTTACAGGGTATGGCTACGGGAAATTCGAATCCGAGTACACGCTATACACAGCTCGCCAGCATCAACTCAACCCAAATTATCATCCCGGCCTTCCTTCAATGGATCACCCACACAATGAGTTCTTGTTTTGGGGGGTTGAGGGCGGAATAGTACCAATCATCGGGATCTTGCTTGCTGCGTTCTTAGTCATGTCACGTATAGCAAGCTCAGCGAAGGGAACACGTCTAGCACTGCTCGCACTATTTATACCGATACTCTTACATTCTCAGCTCGAGTACCCTTTTTACCACTCAGCGATTCACTGGATAACACTCATCATCTTGATTTACTGGGTCGATCAACGAGCTTCTCGTCACTATCAACAGCCGTTTAGTATCGTCAGTAAAACCCTGTTTAGAGTGTCTAGCTTGGTGGTTCCGATCTTGGTGAGTTTCTATATGTTGAGCGCGCTGCATACCAATTATGTCCTAACTCAATTTGAACTTTCTAAACCCAGAAACCCGGATATTCTTAAGCAGGTAACGAACCCTGTAGTCTGGAAAGATCGCTATGATTGGGACGTATACAGCACCTATCTAAATATCGGCCTCTACAAAGCTGATCCTAGCTTGATCCAACCTTATATAGATTGGTCGTTAGAGATCATAAAACGTAAGCCAAGGCCTGCTTTCTACAGTAACCTGATTCTTGCGTATCAAGGATTGGGCGATCACAGTAAAGCAGAACAAATTCGTAGTGAAGCGAGCTTCTTGTTCCCAAATAGAGACTTTTCCAAGGTTCAATATAAGAAAATATCGGAAGCTGAAAATAATATTTCTTCTGCTAAATGACGCCAAGGAATCTAGAGTTAATTCACCATATTGACGTTTAGTCTAGACACAAAAAAGCGCACGATCTCTCGTGCGCTTTTCTTTTGAACTTGAGTTTATTGCCGCTATTTTAAAACGTCTTGCAACGCTTTTAAGCACAAAGCGACATTCTCTTTTCGAGCGCCATAACCCATTAAACCAATACGCCAAGCCTTGCCAGCCAAAGAACCAAGTCCCGCGCCAATTTCAAGGTTATATTCTTCTAGAAGTTGTGTTCTGATTTTGGCTTCATCGATTCCTTCAGGGAAATAAAGCGCATTGAGCTGCGGAAGACGACTCTCTTCATCAACCACAAACTTTAATCCTAGTGCTTCTACGCCTTCTTTAAGCTCTTGGTGCATCGCATGGTGACGTGACCAAGCATTATCCAGGCCTTCATTTTTCAATAAAACCAACGACTCATGCAAAGCATACAGGCTATTCACAGGTGCAGTATGGTGGTAGCTACGCTTACCTTCTCCACTCCAGTAACCTAATACTAAACTTTGATCCAAAAACCAGCTTTGTACGGGAGCTTGACGCGCCTTCATCTTCTCAACCGCACGTTGAGAGAAAGTGACAGGAGACAGTCCAGGAACGCAAGATAGACACTTTTGACTACCTGAATACACCGCATCGAGCTGCCATTCATCAACCAACAATGACACACCACCTAGTGATGTCACCGCATCAACAATCGACAATGCATCAAACTGACGAGCCACTGCTGAAATCGCTTGAGCATCCGATAACGCGCCAGTAGACGTC
This sequence comes from Vibrio sp. QJM3NY_39, assembly GCF_057785895.1. Lineage (NCBI taxonomy): Bacteria > Pseudomonadati > Pseudomonadota > Gammaproteobacteria > Vibrionales > Vibrionaceae > Vibrio > Vibrio sp. QJM3NY_39. The sequence continues at coordinate 3,282,196 of NZ_CM173505.1, forward strand.
TCTGCATGCACAAATGCGACAGCAACTGCATCAGGGTTTTCTGCCAATGCCTTTTCGACCTTTTCAACGGAAACGGGCTTGCCCCACTCATCATCTACAAGGATCGCTTCACCACCACAGCGCACAACATTCTCTCGCATACGTTCACCAAAAACGCCATTGCGACAAACAATTACCTTCTCACCGGGCTCAATCAAGTTAACAAAACAGGTTTCCATACCTGCACTGCCTGGCGCAGAAACAGCAATCGTAAATTCATTTTCAGTTTGGAATGCATACTTAAGAAGTTGTTTCAGTTCATCCATCATCGCAATAAATAACGGGTCGAGGTGACCAATAGTTGGACGGCTCAAGGCCTGTAATACTTGAGGAGAAATGTCTGAAGGCCCCGGCCCCATTAACGTTCGGTGTGGCGGATAAAAGCTCTCGATAGCAGTAGTGAGTGTTAAATTAGACATGTACATCCCTTACGTTAATGTTGTGAACAATCCACCCTAAAGCAAATCGATACCGTCATCAATTAGCTAAAAGTATTGAGGTCACACCAGTGTCACATAATTGTTAAAATTATTTTTTAAATATCTCCAGTTACGGATTGACATTGTTACCGCAAACACGTTCAATGAAATGGCTATCTAGCAGAAGAGGAGCACTGCCCAGGCAGATGTTTTGTGGAACCGCATTTCCAATACAAAGCATCAAGGGGGAGCAGTGCCGAGATAATAAAAGGATGCAGGACCTTTATTATCGGTTGAGCGGGCTGAATCCCGGCAACTGTCGCCATTTCTATATGGTGAAGAGCTTCTGAGGTTACTATTCTAATAATTCCTCTCTTTTTGCTCTAAATACTCTCTTCGAAAAACATCGGACGTTGGATTACCCAACCGTAATTTTATTTTAGGAAGTCGTGGGAGATATATCGTGAGTGCATCTAATGTAGCTGGTTCTTTTAATGTCGCTAAGTTTGGTGGAACAAGTGTTGCCAACTTTGAAGCAATGAGCCGTTGTGCTGCCATTATTGAAAATAACTCAAATACTAAACTGGTTGTGAGCAGCGCGTGCTCAGGCGTCACCAACTTGCTGGTTGAGCTAGCGAATGGTGTCCAAGACAAAACTCGTCGTCAGGAATTATTGACGCAATTGACTGACATTCATAACGCGATTCTTGATCAGCTAGCTGACCCAATTAGCATTGAAAAAGATGTGCACTGCATTCTCGATGACATTGCGAGTGCGGCCGAAGCAGCGTCGTTCCAAGTAAGCACAAAGCTGACTGACCACCTAGTGGCATGTGGCGAATTGATGTCGACGCATATCCTCGCTCAAATCATTCGCGAGCGTGGCACACCCGCTGTCCGTTTTGACATCAGAGAAGTGATGCGCACCAATGATGACTTCGGCAAAGCTGAACCACTGTTAAAAGATATTACAGCCTTAGCTCAACAGAAATTGATTCCACTATGCCAACAGCAAGTTGTCGTTACCCAAGGCTTTATCGGCGCCGATAGCGAAGGTAACACCACAACGTTAGGTCGTGGTGGTAGTGATTACTCAGCGGCACTGATTGCAGAATCTGTACAAGCGATTGGTTTAGAAATCTGGACTGATGTTCCGGGCATCTACACCACGGATCCACGTATCGCATCGAAAGCATCTCCTATCCCAGAGATCAGCTTCAGCGAAGCATCGGAAATGGCAAACTTTGGCGCGAAGATATTACACCCTTCGACTCTAGTCCCGGCACTACGCCATCAAATCCCGGTATTTGTCGGCTCATCAAAAGCACCAGAGCTCGGTGGCACATGGATTCGTCAGCAAGTTGAAAGCTCCCCTCTGTTCAGAGCGCTTGCCCTACGCTGCAACCAAACCATGGTTACGCTACGCAGCGCCAATATGTTCCATGCTTATGGCTTCCTCGCAAAAGTGTTCGAGATCCTGGCTAAGCATAAGATCTCTGTCGATCTTATCACTACCTCAGAGATCAGTGTCTCACTCACTCTCGATCAAACAGATACATCAGGTGGTGCTCCTCAGTTACCAGAAGCCGCTCGAATTGAGCTTGAAGAGCTGTGTTCTGTGGATATTGAACACGACCTATGCCTTGTTGCTCTTATTGGCAACAACATGAGTGAAAGCAAAGGCTATGCGAAGCAAGTATTCGGCACGCTTGAAGACTTCAACCTACGTATGATTTGTTACGGAGCGAGCCCACACAACCTGTGCTTCTTGCTTGATGAATCTGTCTCCAAGTTAGCGATTCAAAAACTGCATCAAGAGCTGTTTGAATAAAACGACGGTTGCTCGATTAGTTAAAATCACCAAACGACAGATACAAAAAGGGTTGCTCTTAAGCAACCCTCTTATTTTTACGAATCAAAGCCCGTCATAGATTCAAACTAGTTAATGTTTGGACCTAACCACTTCTCAGCTTCCAACATATCCCAACCTTTACGGTCGGCATAGCTATCCACTTGATCCTGTTGAATCTGTGCAATCGCAAAGTATCGGGCATCAGGATGTGAGAAATACATACCAGACACTGAGGCACCTGGCCACATTGCGTAGCTCGTGGTTAGTGACATGTCGATTGCTTTTTCAACGTCCATCAACTCCCACAACGTGCCTTTCTCTGTATGCTCTGGGCAAGCAGGATAACCCGGGGCTGGACGAATACCTTGGTACTTCTCTCGAATCAAATCGTCGTTAGACAAATTCTCATCAGGTGAGTAGCCCCAAATGTCCTTTCTCACTTCTTTATGCAAGTATTCAGCGAACGCTTCAGCCAATCGGTCTGCAACCGCCTGAATCATAATCGCGTTGTAGTCATCACCATTGGCTTTGTATTCATCAGCCAGCTCTCGCTCACCAATACCACCCGTTACTGCAAAACCACCAATCCAATCCGCTTTACCACTGTCTTTTGGCGCAATGTAATCTGACAAACAGTAGTTAAATCCTTTGGGCTTTTCGGTTTGTTGACGAAGGTTGTGCAGAACCTTTAACACTTCAGTACGCGATTCATCGGTATACACTTCAATATCATCGCCAACACTGTTTGCTGGGAACATGGCACACATCCCGCGAGCTTCAAGTAGCTTCTCTTTCTGCACTCGATCCAACAAATCATTCGCATCTTTGAATAAGCGTTTCGCTTCCTCGCCCACTTCTTCATGATTGAGAATTGCTGGGTACTTTCCAACTAATGACCATGTCATAAAGAACGGAGTCCAGTCGATGTACTGACGTAAAGTAGCCACATCAAAGTCCTTGAAGATGTGTACTCCCGGCTTAACAGGTGCAGGGGGAGTATACGCATTCCAATCGATAGCAACTTTATTGGCACGCGCTCTCTCTAGCGAGACTGGCTTAGTGCGCGGCTTTTTGCGGTTGTGTTGATCGCGAACGCGATCGTAATCAATATCCAACTTCTCCACAAATGCAGGCTTCAGTTCGTTAGATAGTAGAGAAGTACACACACCAACAGCACGTGAGGCATTGTTTACGTAGACCACGGGTTCAGAGTAATTCTGTTCAATCTTAACGGCTGTATGCGCTTTAGATGTGGTTGCTCCGCCAATAAGAAGAGGCAGCTTAAAGCCTTGTCTCTCCATCTCTTTGGCAACATGTACCATTTCATCAAGAGAAGGAGTAATCAGCCCGGAAAGGCCAATGATATCGACGTTCTCTTCTTTAGCTACCTTAAGGATTTTTTCACATGAAACCATCACGCCCAGATCGATAATTTCGTAGTTATTACACTGCAAGACAACGCCAACAATGTTTTTACCAATATCATGAACATCGCCTTTTACGGTCGCCAGTAAGATTTTTCCGTTAGTTGCACCAACGTCTTTGGTTGCATTAATAAATGGCTCTAGATGGGCTACCGCCTGCTTCATAACACGGGCAGATTTCACCACTTGAGGAAGGAACATCTTACCTTCACCAAAGAGGTCACCAACTACGTTCATGCCATCCATTAATGGACCTTCAATCACCTCGATAGGGCGAGAGGCATTAACACGAGCTTCCTCGGTATCTTCAACGATGAAATCAGTAATGCCTTTCACCAAAGAGTGCTCTAAGCGCTTTTCTACTGGCCAGGTGCGCCACTCTAACGCCGATTTATCTTCAACTTTGCCAACTGCACGCTCTAGATATTCAGTCGCGATATCGAGTAATCGCTCTGTTGAGTCGTCTCGGCGGTTTAGAACTACATCTTCAACGGCTTCACGCAAATCCTCAGGCACATTATCGTAAATCTCTAACTGCCCAGCATTTACGATGCCCATATCCATACCGTTTTTAAAACAGTGGTATAGGAATACCGCGTGAATAGCCTCACGAACGTAGTTATTACCGCGGAAAGAGAATGAAACATTCGACACACCACCCGAGATCATCGCATGCGGAAGATCGCGTTTGATGTCCCCTACTGCTTCAATGAAGTCGACCGCATAGTTGTTATGCTCATCAATACCAGTAGCCACTGCGAAAATGTTTGGGTCAAAAATAATATCTTCTGGCGGGAAACCTACTTCATCAACAAGAATATTGTAGGCATTAGTACAAATCTCGACTTTACGCTCTCGGGTATCAGCCTGCCCTAATTCATCGAACGCCATCACAATGACAGCAGCTCCATAACGACGAACCAGTTTAGCTTGTTCGACAAACTTCTCTTTCCCTTCCTTCAATGAGATAGAGTTAACGATACCTTTACCCTGAATACATTTCAGACCCGCTTCGATAACTTCCCATTTTGAAGAGTCGACCATGACTGGTACTTTCGAGATCTCAGGTTCAGAAGCGCATAGATTAAGGAATTTAACCATACACGCCTCAGCGTCTAGCATCCCTTCATCCATGTTGATATCGATGATCTGAGCGCCGTTCTCAACTTGCTCTCGAGCAACACTCAAAGCTTCGTCGTAGAGCTCTTCTTTAATCAATCGCTTAAATCGAGCAGAACCGGTAACGTTAGTACGCTCACCGACGTTCACAAATAGAGATTCTTTGGCAATCGTTAATGGTTCTAAGCCAGATAAACGGCAAGACACAGGCAAATCAGGTAATTGACGTGGCGTTACGCCTTCAACGGCCTCAGCCATGTGACGTATATGTTCTGGCGTCGTACCGCAACAACCACCAATTAGGTTCAAGAAGCCACTCTCGGCCCATTCCTTAACGTGTTCAGCCATATCTTCAGGAGAAAGGTCATACTCACCGAATGCATTAGGTAAACCCGCGTTAGGGTGAGCGGAAACGTTACATTCAGAGATACGAGACATCTCACCAACGTACTCTCGCAGTTCGTCAGGGCCTAATGCACAGTTCAATCCAAATGAGATAGGTTTAACATGACGAAGGGCGTTGTAGAAGGCTTCTGTTGTCTGCCCTGAAAGCGTACGACCTGAAGCGTCAGTAATGGTACCGGAGATCATCACAGGAAGCGTGATGCCTACCTCTTCAAAAACAGATTCAACCGCAAAAGAACATGCTTTTGCATTTAACGTGTCGAAGATAGTCTCGATAAGAATAAGATCTGAGCCGCCTTTGATAAGTGCTCGTGTCGATTCGGAGTAAGCTTCAACAAGCTCATCAAAGCTAACATTACGATAGCCCGGATCATTAACGTCTGGGGAGATAGAACACGTTCGGTTAGTTGGACCTAACACACCCGCTACGAAACGGGGTTTGTCTGGGGTCTTTGCCGTCCATTCATCTGCCGCTTCACGAGCTAATTTTGCAGCTGTAAAGTTAATTTCTTCGCTAAGGCTTTCCATATCGTAGTCGGCCATAGCGATGGTTGTAGAGTTAAAGGTATTGGTCTCGAGGATATCAGCACCGGCTTCCAAATATTCCATATGGATATCTTTGATAAGCTTAGGCTGTGTAAGTACCAAAAGGTCGTTGTTACCTTTTAAATCACTATGCCAATCAGCAAAGCGCTCACCACGATAGTCTTGCTCTTCCAATTTATAATCCTGAATCATGGTACCCATGCCACCATCAATCAGTAAAATTCGTTGCTTCAACAGAGCGTCAATCTTTTGCCTTACATTACTTCCCACGGTACAACCTCATTCCTTTAATTATCTCTCCATCCTACCACACATTAAAAAGGAGTCTAGACGTCTAAAAGATGAAATTGATTACCAAGTCATGACAAAAAAATGTTTGCTATTTGAGCATGAGACAACGAAAATTCATATTCATATTCATACTTTGTTACATGTTGGGATCCCAATGTCGGTCTATTACACCTTATGCTTCTTGTCCGCAGCTGCCATGCTTATTGCTTTCGTGAATACCAAAATTGGTAAAATGCAGACAACCATCGCCATTACAGCTGGCTCAATGATGTTATCTCTATTAATTATCATTGCGGGACAAAACAATTGGTTCCAATTGGCTGACATCGCCTCAGAAACCGTTGCCAGTATCAACTTTGAAGATTTCCTCCTGAAAGGAATACTGGGATTCTTACTCTTTGCAGGTGGTTTGGGGATTAAGTTACCTAATCTAAAAGATCAGAAATGGGAAATAACGGTACTCGCTCTTGGCGCTACACTGTTTTCGACATTCTTTATTGGCTTTGTACTGTATGGATTCTGTCAGTTTATCGGTATTCAATTTGACCTAATTTATTGCTTACTTTTTGGTTCTCTAATCTCTCCAACCGATCCAATCGCTGTATTAGCTATAGTGAAGAAGCTCGACGCTCCCAGACGAATCTCTACTCAAATCGAGGGAGAATCTCTATTCAACGATGGTTTTGGCCTAGTGATCTTCGTTACCCTATTTACCATTGCGTTCGGTACAGAAGCACCGACTGTAGGTAGCGTGACCATGTTATTCGTCCAAGAGGCTATCGGTGGTATCGTCTATGGCTTTGTTCTAGGTTTAATATTCCATTACCTAATCAGCAACACCGATGACCACTCGATGGAGTTGCTATTAACCATAGGTATTCCGACAGCTGGTTATGCCTTTGCTGAAGTCCTACATGTATCAGGACCGTTAGCAATGGTGGTATCAGGTATCATGATTGGTAACTGGACGCGCTTTATTGGATTCTCGAAAGAGAGTGAGGATCACCTAGACCACTTCTGGGAATTGATAGATGAATTCTTAAATGGCGTCTTGTTCTTATTGATCGGTATGTCGATGTTGTTATTCAAATTCCACCAAGAAGACTGGATCTTAATGGCGTTCGCAGTACCTCTAGTGCTAAGCGCACGCTACCTAAGTGTTTTCTTGTCTTATATCGGATTCAAACGCTTTAGAACTTACAACCCTTGGTCAATCAAGATCTTAACTTGGGGTGGGTTGCGTGGTGGACTAGCTCTAGCCATGGCACTTTCAATCCCTTCAGGTATCTGGGTGATTGAAGACAAGGCAATAGATGTTAAAGAGATAATCCTCGTCATGACATACGCTGTTGTTGTGTTCTCAATCTTAGTTCAAGGTTCAACAATTACTCCGATGATAGAGAAAGCGAAACAAGCTGAGAAAGAGTTAGATTAACATCTCAAAATATTAAACTAGGCTGCCTAATATAGGTGGCCTTTTTTATACCTGATAAAAGTCAAATTCACAGCTCCCCTCACTCAAGATCTAGTTGAAAGGTATACATGAACAATAGAACTTACTTCGATATTTTATGCACTAGTACTAGTGTAATCAGAAACCTTAATGTGGATTGAACACTAGATTTGGCCAGAACCAAAATAACTACAAAGGATGTTTAATCATGATACAGACGACATGATAAACAGCGATCTTAGACAAAAATCTTGCTAGAAGTGAAGCATGCAAAGAACTGGTTCTTCTACAACACTAGCGAGTCTACCCACTAGAACAGACTTCAGTTGTATAAGCATTCCTTCCGGAAAAAATAATGAGACTCAAGGCCTAACAGCAATAGCTTTAGTCACTACCAGAAACTACGCAGCCAGATGAGTGCTGAACAGAAAGCTCTAGTGTTCGACTAAGTCTTCAAATACGGCAAGGTTGTACTTATTAGGTATTAAGCGATTCGATTAATTAGAGGGAGCTAGAGGAACACTTAATATATCTAGCGTTACGTTAAAGGTGACAGGCATAAAAAGGCTCCAGCATTTCTGCCGGGACGCGCAGCTTAGACCCTTAAATATGGTAGGACTGAACTGAACCGGTACTCCGGAGAGTCGACCGGGCTGGCGATCCAGCTCCCAACATTGCTCCGTAGAAGCAACAGATGCAAAAAAGCCTCAGCATTTCTGCTGAGGCTTCGTATATGGCAGGGGTGGAGAGATTCGAACTCCCAACACGCGGATTTGGAATCCGCTGCTCTGCCAATTGGAGCTACACCCCTAAAACTTTTTACTACGTCAGATTCGAAAAAACCTCGCACTAGGCGAGGTTATCGAATAAGTGGCGGAGTGGACGGGACTCGAACCCGCGACCCCCGGCGTGACAGGCCGGTATTCTAACCAACTGAACTACCACTCCGCAGTGGTCAACTCACTAAGTGAGCGTCCATATCTCCAGGTCGGTCAACCTAAAGATTTAATTTAAAGCCTGGCGATGTCCTACTCTCACATGGGGAAACCCCACACTACCATCGGCGCTATTGTGTTTCACTTCTGAGTTCGGCATGGAATCAGGTGGGTCCACAATGCTATGGTCGCCAAGCAAATTTTAAAATTCGGAAAGCTTATCTAAAAGTTATTTCTCTTCAAACGCATTCAAGGTCTGGTACTTCTGAGTCCACAAAACCCCTTGGGTGTTGTATGGTTAAGCCTCACGGGCAATTAGTACAGGTTAGCTCAATGCCTCGCAGCACTTACACACCCTGCCTATCAACGTCGTAGTCTACGACAACCCTTTAGGACACTTATAGTGCCAGGGAAAACTCATCTCAAGGCTCGCTTCCCGCTTAGATGCTTTCAGCGGTTATCGATTCCGAACTTAGCTACCGGGCAATGCCATTGGCATGACAACCCGAACACCAGAGGTTCGTCCACTCCGGTCCTCTCGTACTAGGAGCAGCCCCTTTCAATTTTCCAACGCCCACGGCAGATAGGGACCGAACTGTCTCACGACGTTCTAAACCCAGCTCGCGTACCACTTTAAATGGCGAACAGCCATACCCTTGGGACCGACTTCAGCCCCAGGATGTGATGAGCCGACATCGAGGTGCCAAACACCGCCGTCGATATGAACTCTTGGGCGGTATCAGCCTGTTATCCCCGGAGTACCTTTTATCCGTTGAGCGATGGCCCTTCCATTCAGAACCACCGGATCACTATGACCTGCTTTCGCACCTGCTCGAATTGTCATTCTCGCAGTCAAGCGGGCTTATGCCATTGCACTAACCACACGATGTCCAACCGTGTTTAGCCCACCTTCGTGCTCCTCCGTTACTCTTTGGGAGGAGACCGCCCCAGTCAAACTACCCACCAGGCACTGTCCGTAATCCCGATTCAGGGACCAACGTTAGAACATCAAAACTACAAGGGTGGTATTTCAAGGACGACTCCACCACATCTAGCGACGCGGTTTCATAGTCTCCCACCTATCCTACACATGTAGGTTCAATGTTCAGTGCCAAGCTGTAGTAAAGGTTCACGGGGTCTTTCCGTCTAGCCGCGGGTACACTGCATCTTCACAGCGATTTCAATTTCACTGAGTCTCGGGTGGAGACAGCGTGGCCATCATTACGCCATTCGTGCAGGTCGGAACTTACCCGACAAGGAATTTCGCTACCTTAGGACCGTTATAGTTACGGCCGCCGTTTACCGGGGCTTCGATCAAGAGCTTCGACCGAAGTCTAACCCCATCAATTAACCTTCCGGCACCGGGCAGGCGTCACACCGTATACGTCATCTTACGATTTTGCACAGTGCTGTGTTTTTAATAAACAGTTGCAGCCACCTGGTATCTGCGACTCTCGTCTGCTCCATCCGCAAGGGACTTCACTGATAAGAGCGTACCTTCTCCCGAAGTTACGGTACCATTTTGCCTAGTTCCTTCACCCGAGTTCTCTCAAGCGCCTTGGTATTCTCTACCCGACCACCTGTGTCGGTTTGGGGTACGATTCCTTACAATCTGAAGCTTAGAGGCTTTTCCTGGAAGCATGGCATCAATGACTTCACTACCGTAGTAGCTCGACATCGTATCTCAGCGTTAATGAAAGTCCGGATTTACCTAAACTTTCCGCCTACGTACTTGAACCTGGACAACCGTCGCCAGGCCCACCTAGCCTTCTCCGTCCCCCCATCGCAATTGTAAGAAGTACGGGAATATTAACCCGTTTCCCATCGACTACGCCTTTCGGCCTCGCCTTAGGAGTCGACTTACCCTGCCCCGATTAACGTTGGACAGGAACCCTTGGTCTTCCGGCGAGGGAGTTTTTCACTCCCTTTATCGTTACTCATGTCAGCATTCGCACTTCTGATACCTCCAGCATGCCTTACAGCACACCTTCAACGGCTTACAGAACGCTCCCCTACCCCACATACCCTAAGGTACGTAGCCGCAGCTTCGGTGTATAGCTTAGCCCCGTTACATCTTCCGCGCAGGCCGACTCGACCAGTGAGCTATTACGCTTTCTTTAAATGATGGCTGCTTCTAAGCCAACATCCTGGCTGTCTGAGCCTTCCCACATCGTTTCCCACTTAGCTATACTTTGGGACCTTAGCTGGCGGTCTGGGTTGTTTCCCTCTCCACGACGGACGTTAGCACCCGCCGTGTGTCTCCCGGATAGTACTTACTGGTATTCGGAGTTTGCAAAGGGTTGGTAAGTCGGGATGACCCCCTAGCCTTAACAGTGCTCTACCCCCAGTAGTATTCGTCCGAGGCGCTACCTAAATAGCTTTCGGGGAGAACCAGCTATCTCCAGGTTTGATTGGCCTTTCACCCCTAGCCACAAGTCATCCGCTAATTTTTCAACATTAGTCGGTTCGGTCCTCCAGTTGATGTTACTCAACCTTCAACCTGCCCATGGCTAGATCACCTGGTTTCGGGTCTAATCCTAGCAACTGTACGCCCAGTTAAGACTCGGTTTCCCTACGGCTCCCCTAAACGGTTAACCTTGCTACTAAAATTAAGTCGCTGACCCATTATACAAAAGGTACGCAGTCACACCACGAAGGTGCTCCTACTGCTTGTACGTACACGGTTTCAGGTTCTATTTCACTCCCCTCACAGGGGTTCTTTTCGCCTTTCCCTCACGGTACTGGTTCACTATCGGTCAGTCAGTAGTATTTAGCCTTGGAGGATGGTCCCCCCATATTCAGACAGGATATCACGTGTCCCGCCCTACTCGTTTTCACTGATTATGAGATGTCGACTACGGGGCTATCACCCTTTACTGCGGCACTTTCCAGAGCCTTCGTCTGTCTCATTAAAAGCTTAAGGGCTAATCCAATTTCGCTCGCCGCTACTTTCGGAATCTCGGTTGATTTCTCTTCCTCGGGGTACTTAGATGTTTCAGTTCCCCCGGTTTGCCTCCTGTTGCTATGTATTCACAACAGGATACGTGCTTATGCACGTGGGTTTCCCCATTCAGGAATCCCAGACTCAAAAGGTTATTACTACCTAATCTGGGCTTATCGCAAGTTATTACGCCTTTCATCGCCTCTGACTGCCAAGGCATCCACCGTGTACGCTTAGTCACTTAACCATACAACCCGAAAGGGTTTCTATTTGCTTTCACTTTAAAAAGTGAAGACAAATAAGCGTATGGCAACTAACCAAGGTTTTTGGTTGCCATCAAGAAGGGTTAATTCTTGATGACTGTTTGCCGGACTCAATTGTGAATCAAACTAAAGTTTGATTCGAATACAAGACACTTGAATGTGTTTGTTGTGTTTATCTAATGAAAGATAAACATTGAGAACTTTTAAATTTGATTGAATTACTCGTAAGTAATCAATCAGTCAGCTTTCCAAATTGTTAAAGAGCTTGATTCAAACTAATGAACCATTTCTAAATATTTTCAAATAAAAACACTTAAAGATGGTGGAGCTATGCGGGATCGAACCGCAGACCTCCTGCGTGCAAGGCAGGCGCTCTCCCAGCTGAGCTATAGCCCCATCTTTGTTTCTCATCGATATTGGTGGGTCTGAGTGGACTCGAACCACCGACCTCCCGCTTATCAGGCGAGCGCTCTAACCAGCTGAGCTACAGACCCAATATCGTCTCTTTTACTTTCTAAACCTAATCAATCTGTGTGGACACTCATTGTAAGTATCTTCGTATAAGGAGGTGATCCAGCCCCAGGTTCCCCTAGGGCTACCTTGTTACGACTTCACCCCAGTCATGAACCACAAAGTGGTGAGCGTCCTCCCCGAAAGGTTAAACTACCCACTTCTTTTGCAGCCCACTCCCATGGTGTGACGGGCGGTGTGTACAAGGCCCGGGAACGTATTCACCGTGACATTCTGATTCACGATTACTAGCGATTCCGACTTCATGGAGTCGAGTTGCAGACTCCAATCCGGACTACGACGCACTTTTTGGGATTCGCTCACTATCGCTAGCTTGCTGCCCTCTGTATGCGCCATTGTAGCACGTGTGTAGCCCTACTCGTAAGGGCCATGATGACTTGACGTCGTCCCCACCTTCCTCCGGTTTATCACCGGCAGTCTCCCTGGAGTTCCCGACATTACTCGCTGGCAAACAAGGATAAGGGTTGCGCTCGTTGCGGGACTTAACCCAACATTTCACAACACGAGCTGACGACAGCCATGCAGCACCTGTCTCAGAGTTCCCGAAGGCACACCTGCGTCTCCGCTGGCTTCTCTGGATGTCAAGAGTAGGTAAGGTTCTTCGCGTTGCATCGAATTAAACCACATGCTCCACCGCTTGTGCGGGCCCCCGTCAATTCATTTGAGTTTTAATCTTGCGACCGTACTCCCCAGGCGGTCTACTTAACGCGTTAGCTCCGAAAGCCACGGCTCAAGGCCACAACCTCCAAGTAGACATCGTTTACGGCGTGGACTACCAGGGTATCTAATCCTGTTTGCTCCCCACGCTTTCGCATCTGAGTGTCAGTGTCTGTCCAGGGGGCCGCCTTCGCCACTGGTATTCCTTCAGATCTCTACGCATTTCACCGCTACACCTGAAATTCTACCCCCCTCTACAGCACTCTAGTTCACCAGTTTCAAATGCAGTTCCGAGGTTGAGCCCCGGGCTTTCACATCTGACTTAATGAACCACCTGCATGCGCTTTACGCCCAGTAATTCCGATTAACGCTCGCACCCTCCGTATTACCGCGGCTGCTGGCACGGAGTTAGCCGGTGCTTCTTCTGTTGCTAACGTCAAGATGTGCAGCTATTAACTACACACCCTTCCTCACAACTGAAAGTACTTTACAACCCGAAGGCCTTCTTCATACACGCGGCATGGCTGCATCAGGCTTTCGCCCATTGTGCAATATTCCCCACTGCTGCCTCCCGTAGGAGTCTGGACCGTGTCTCAGTTCCAGTGTGGCTGATCATCCTCTCAGACCAGCTAGGGATCGTCGCCTTGGTGAGCCATTACCTCACCAACTAGCTAATCCCACCTAGGCATATCTTGACGCGAGAGGCCCGAAGGTCCCCCTCTTTGGCCCGTAGGCATTATGCGGTATTAGCCATCGTTTCCAATGGTTATCCCCCACATCAAGGCAATTTCCTAGGCATTACTCACCCGTCCGCCGCTCGACGCCCATTAACGCACCCGAAGGATTGTTAGTGTCGTTTCCGCTCGACTTGCATGTGTTAGGCCTGCCGCCAGCGTTCAATCTGAGCCATGATCAAACTCTTCAATTTAAGATTTTGTGACTCAACGAATACTGACTTCAAAACTAATATTCATGTAAACATGAACATGTAATTCTAAAGCTATTACCATTCCAACAGAATGGTAATGAATTGACTGTGCCAAAATTAAGTAAACTTAACTTTGTATTGGTCACTCAGTTCATTGAAATCAAGTTTGTTACCGAAGTAACTGTTACTACCTAAGTAATAACGTTTTGATATTCATCAACGAGTGCCCACACAGATTGATAGGTTTAAATTGTTAAAGAGCCTGTTCTCTAAAAAGAGAACGCTTTCAGTGCCTTAGCACTTAAACAGGACGCGTATAATACGCTTTCCACTTTGAAAGTCAACATAAAACTCTAAGAAAACTTAGAACTCTATGGTGACTTGTCTAAAAACTAGACAAAGTCGAAATTAAAGCCTGGCGATGTCCTACTCTCACATGGGGAAACCCCACACTACCATCGGCGCTATTGTGTTTCACTTCTGAGTTCGGCATGGAATCAGGTGGGTCCACAATGCTATGGTCGCCAAGCAAATTTTAAAATTCGGAAAGCTTATCTAAAAGTTATTTCTCTTCAAACGCATTCAAGGTCTGGTACTTCTGAGTCCACAAAACCCCTTGGGTGTTGTATGGTTAAGCCTCACGGGCAATTAGTACAGGTTAGCTCAATGCCTCGCAGCACTTACACACCCTGCCTATCAACGTCGTAGTCTACGACAACCCTTTAGGACACTTATAGTGCCAGGGAAAACTCATCTCAAGGCTCGCTTCCCGCTTAGATGCTTTCAGCGGTTATCGATTCCGAACTTAGCTACCGGGCAATGCCATTGGCATGACAACCCGAACACCAGAGGTTCGTCCACTCCGGTCCTCTCGTACTAGGAGCAGCCCCTTTCAATTTTCCAACGCCCACGGCAGATAGGGACCGAACTGTCTCACGACGTTCTAAACCCAGCTCGCGTACCACTTTAAATGGCGAACAGCCATACCCTTGGGACCGACTTCAGCCCCAGGATGTGATGAGCCGACATCGAGGTGCCAAACACCGCCGTCGATATGAACTCTTGGGCGGTATCAGCCTGTTATCCCCGGAGTACCTTTTATCCGTTGAGCGATGGCCCTTCCATTCAGAACCACCGGATCACTATGACCTGCTTTCGCACCTGCTCGAATTGTCATTCTCGCAGTCAAGCGGGCTTATGCCATTGCACTAACCACACGATGTCCAACCGTGTTTAGCCCACCTTCGTGCTCCTCCGTTACTCTTTGGGAGGAGACCGCCCCAGTCAAACTACCCACCAGGCACTGTCCGTAATCCCGATTCAGGGACCAACGTTAGAACATCAAAACTACAAGGGTGGTATTTCAAGGACGACTCCATCACATCTAGCGACGCGGTTTCATAGTCTCCCACCTATCCTACACATGTAGGTTCAATGTTCAGTGCCAAGCTGTAGTAAAGGTTCACGGGGTCTTTCCGTCTAGCCGCGGGTACACTGCATCTTCACAGCGATTTCAATTTCACTGAGTCTCGGGTGGAGACAGCGTGGCCATCATTACGCCATTCGTGCAGGTCGGAACTTACCCGACAAGGAATTTCGCTACCTTAGGACCGTTATAGTTACGGCCGCCGTTTACCGGGGCTTCGATCAAGAGCTTCGACCGAAGTCTAACCCCATCAATTAACCTTCCGGCACCGGGCAGGCGTCACACCGTATACGTCATCTTACGATTTTGCACAGTGCTGTGTTTTTAATAAACAGTTGCAGCCACCTGGTATCTGCGACTCTCGTCTGCTCCATCCGCAAGGGACTTCACTGATAAGAGCGTACCTTCTCCCGAAGTTACGGTACCATTTTGCCTAGTTCCTTCACCCGAGTTCTCTCAAGCGCCTTGGTATTCTCTACCCGACCACCTGTGTCGGTTTGGGGTACGATTCCTTACAATCTGAAGCTTAGAGGCTTTTCCTGGAAGCATGGCATCAATGACTTCACTACCGTAGTAGCTCGACATCGTATCTCAGCGTTAAGAAAGTCCGGATTTACCTAAACTTTCCGCCTACGTACTTGAACCTGGACAACCGTCGCCAGGCCCACCTAGCCTTCTCCGTCCCCCCATCGCAATTGTAAGAAGTACGGGAATATTAACCCGTTTCCCATCGACTACGCCTTTCGGCCTCGCCTTAGGAGTCGACTTACCCTGCCCCGATTAACGTTGGACAGGAACCCTTGGTCTTCCGGCGAGGGAGTTTTTCACTCCCTTTATCGTTACTCATGTCAGCATTCGCACTTCTGATACCTCCAGCAGCCCTTACAGACCACCTTCAACGGCTTACAGAACGCTCCCCTACCCCACATACCCTAAGGTATGTAGCCGCAGCTTCGGTGTATAGCTTAGCCCCGTTACATCTTCCGCGCAGGCCGACTCGACCAGTGAGCTATTACGCTTTCTTTAAATGATGGCTGCTTCTAAGCCAACATCCTGGCTGTCTGAGCCTTCCCACATCGTTTCCCACTTAGCTATACTTTGGGACCTTAGCTGGCGGTCTGGGTTGTTTCCCTCTCCACGACGGACGTTAGCACCCGCCGTGTGTCTCCCGGATAGTACTTACTGGTATTCGGAGTTTGCAAAGGGTTGGTAAGTCGGGATGACCCCCTAGCCTTAACAGTGCTCTACCCCCAGTAGTATTCGTCCGAGGCGCTACCTAAATAGCTTTCGGGGAGAACCAGCTATCTCCAGGTTTGATTGGCCTTTCACCCCTAGCCACAAGTCATCCGCTAATTTTTCAACATTAGTCGGTTCGGTCCTCCAGTTGATGTTACTCAACCTTCAACCTGCCCATGGCTAGATCACCTGGTTTCGGGTCTAATCCTAGCAACTGTACGCCCAGTTAAGACTCGGTTTCCCTACGGCTCCCCTAAACGGTTAACCTTGCTACTAAAATTAAGTCGCTGACCCATTATACAAAAGGTACGCAGTCACACCACGAAGGTGCTCCTACTGCTTGTACGTACACGGTTTCAGGTTCTATTTCACTCCCCTCACAGGGGTTCTTTTCGCCTTTCCCTCACGGTACTGGTTCACTATCGGTCAGTCAGTAGTATTTAGCCTTGGAGGATGGTCCCCCCATATTCAGACAGGATATCACGTGTCCCGCCCTACTCGTTTTCACTGATTATGAGATGTCGATTACGGGGCTATCACCCTTTATTGCGGCACTTTCCAGAGCCTTCATCTGTCTCATTAAAAGCTTAAGGGCTAATCCAATTTCGCTCGCCGCTACTTTCGGAATCTCGGTTGATTTCTCTTCCTCGGGGTACTTAGATGTTTCAGTTCCCCCGGTTTGCCTCCTGTTGCTATGTATTCACAACAGGATACTTACTTATGTAAGTGGGTTTCCCCATTCAGGAATCCCAGACTCAAAAGGTTATTACTACCTAATCTGGGCTTATCGCAAGTTATTACGCCTTTCATCGCCTCTGACTGCCAAGGCATCCACCGTGTACGCTTAGTCACTTAACCATACAACCCGAAAGGGTTTCTATTTGCTTTCACTTTAAAAAGTGAAGACAAATAAGCGTATGGCAACTAACCAAGGTTTTTGGTTGTCATCAAGAAGGGTTAATTCTTGATGACTGTTTGCCGGACTCAATTGTGAATCAATGTAAACATTGATTCGAATACAAGACACTTGAATGTGTTTGTTGTGTTTATCTAATGAAAGATAAACATTGAGAACTTTTAAATTTGATTGAATTACTCGTAAGTAAATCAATCAGTCAGCTTTCCAAATTGTTAAAGAGCATAAAGCAAAAAGCTTTAATCAATAACTTGCGTTATTAATTAAAGCTCTGGCTTTAACTAAATCTAAACCATCAATCTGTGTGGACACTCATCGTAAGTATCTTCGTATAAGGAGGTGATCCAGCCCCAGGTTCCCCTAGGGCTACCTTGTTACGACTTCACCCCAGTCATGAACCACAAAGTGGTGAGCGTCCTCCCCGAAAGGTTAAACTACCCACTTCTTTTGCAGCCCACTCCCATGGTGTGACGGGCGGTGTGTACAAGGCCCGGGAACGTATTCACCGTGACATTCTGATTCACGATTACTAGCGATTCCGACTTCATGGAGTCGAGTTGCAGACTCCAATCCGGACTACGACGCACTTTTTGGGATTCGCTCACTATCGCTAGCTTGCTGCCCTCTGTATGCGCCATTGTAGCACGTGTGTAGCCCTACTCGTAAGGGCCATGATGACTTGACGTCGTCCCCACCTTCCTCCGGTTTATCACCGGCAGTCTCCCTGGAGTTCCCGACATTACTCGCTGGCAAACAAGGATAAGGGTTGCGCTCGTTGCGGGACTTAACCCAACATTTCACAACACGAGCTGACGACAGCCATGCAGCACCTGTCTCAGAGTTCCCGAAGGCACACCTGCGTCTCCGCTGGCTTCTCTGGATGTCAAGAGTAGGTAAGGTTCTTCGCGTTGCATCGAATTAAACCACATGCTCCACCGCTTGTGCGGGCCCCCGTCAATTCATTTGAGTTTTAATCTTGCGACCGTACTCCCCAGGCGGTCTACTTAACGCGTTAGCTCCGAAAGCCACGGCTCAAGGCCACAACCTCCAAGTAGACATCGTTTACGGCGTGGACTACCAGGGTATCTAATCCTGTTTGCTCCCCACGCTTTCGCATCTGAGTGTCAGTGTCTGTCCAGGGGGCCGCCTTCGCCACTGGTATTCCTTCAGATCTCTACGCATTTCACCGCTACACCTGAAATTCTACCCCCCTCTACAGCACTCTAGTTCACCAGTTTCAAATGCAGTTCCGAGGTTGAGCCCCGGGCTTTCACATCTGACTTAATGAACCACCTGCATGCGCTTTACGCCCAGTAATTCCGATTAACGCTCGCACCCTCCGTATTACCGCGGCTGCTGGCACGGAGTTAGCCGGTGCTTCTTCTGTTGCTAACGTCAAGATGTGCAGCTATTAACTACACACCCTTCCTCACAACTGAAAGTACTTTACAACCCGAAGGCCTTCTTCATACACGCGGCATGGCTGCATCAGGCTTTCGCCCATTGTGCAATATTCCCCACTGCTGCCTCCCGTAGGAGTCTGGACCGTGTCTCAGTTCCAGTGTGGCTGATCATCCTCTCAGACCAGCTAGGGATCGTCGCCTTGGTGAGCCATTACCTCACCAACTAGCTAATCCCACCTAGGCATATCTTGACGCGAGAGGCCCGAAGGTCCCCCTCTTTGGCCCGTAGGCATTATGCGGTATTAGCCATCGTTTCCAATGGTTATCCCCCACATCAAGGCAATTTCCTAGGCATTACTCACCCGTCCGCCGCTCGACGCCCATTAACGCACCCGAAGGATTGTTAGTGTCGTTTCCGCTCGACTTGCATGTGTTAGGCCTGCCGCCAGCGTTCAATCTGAGCCATGATCAAACTCTTCAATTTAAGATTTTGTGACTCAACGAATACTGACTTCAAAACTAATATTCATGTAAACATGAACATGTAATTCTAAAGCTATTACCATTCCAACAGAATGGTAATGAATTGACTGTGCCAAAATTAAGTAAACTTAACTTTGTATTGGTCACTCAGTTCATTGAAATCAAGTTTGTTACCGAAGTAACTGTTACTACCTAAGTAATAACGTTTTGATATTCATCAACGAGTGCCCACACAGATTGATAGGTTTAAATTGTTAAAGAGCCTGTTCTCTAAAAAGAGAACGCTTTCAGTGCCTTAGCACTTAAACAGGACGCGTATAATACGCTTTCCACTTTGAAAGTCAACATAAAACTCTAAGAAAACTTAGAACTCTATGGTGACTTGTCTAAAAACTAGACAAAGTCGAAATTAAAGCCTGGCGATGTCCTACTCTCACATGGGGAAACCCCACACTACCATCGGCGCTATTGTGTTTCACTTCTGAGTTCGGCATGGAATCAGGTGGGTCCACAATGCTATGGTCGCCAAGCAAATTTTAAAATTCGGAAAGCTTATCTAAAAGTTATTTCTCTTCAAACGCATTCAAGGTCTGGTACTTCTGAGTCCACAAAACCCCTTGGGTGTTGTATGGTTAAGCCTCACGGGCAATTAGTACAGGTTAGCTCAATGCCTCGCAGCACTTACACACCCTGCCTATCAACGTCGTAGTCTACGACAACCCTTTAGGACACTTATAGTGCCAGGGAAAACTCATCTCAAGGCTCGCTTCCCGCTTAGATGCTTTCAGCGGTTATCGATTCCGAACTTAGCTACCGGGCAATGCCATTGGCATGACAACCCGAACACCAGAGGTTCGTCCACTCCGGTCCTCTCGTACTAGGAGCAGCCCCTTTCAATTTTCCAACGCCCACGGCAGATAGGGACCGAACTGTCTCACGACGTTCTAAACCCAGCTCGCGTACCACTTTAAATGGCGAACAGCCATACCCTTGGGACCGACTTCAGCCCCAGGATGTGATGAGCCGACATCGAGGTGCCAAACACCGCCGTCGATATGAACTCTTGGGCGGTATCAGCCTGTTATCCCCGGAGTACCTTTTATCCGTTGAGCGATGGCCCTTCCATTCAGAACCACCGGATCACTATGACCTGCTTTCGCACCTGCTCGAATTGTCATTCTCGCAGTCAAGCGGGCTTATGCCATTGCACTAACCACACGATGTCCAACCGTGTTTAGCCCACCTTCGTGCTCCTCCGTTACTCTTTGGGAGGAGACCGCCCCAGTCAAACTACCCACCAGGCACTGTCCGTAATCCCGATTCAGGGACCAACGTTAGAACATCAAAACTACAAGGGTGGTATTTCAAGGACGACTCCATCACATCTAGCGACGCAATTTCATAGTCTCCCACCTATCCTACACATGTAGGTTCAATGTTCAGTGCCAAGCTGTAGTAAAGGTTCACGGGGTCTTTCCGTCTAGCCGCGGGTACACTGCATCTTCACAGCGATTTCAATTTCACTGAGTCTCGGGTGGAGACAGCGTGGCCATCATTACGCCATTCGTGCAGGTCGGAACTTACCCGACAAGGAATTTCGCTACCTTAGGACCGTTATAGTTACGGCCGCCGTTTACCGGGGCTTCGATCAAGAGCTTCGACCGAAGTCTAACCCCATCAATTAACCTTCCGGCACCGGGCAGGCGTCACACCGTATACGTCATCTTACGATTTTGCACAGTGCTGTGTTTTTAATAAACAGTTGCAGCCACCTGGTATCTGCGACTCTCGTCTGCTCCATCCGCAAGGGACTTCACTGATAAGAGCGTACCTTCTCCCGAAGTTACGGTACCATTTTGCCTAGTTCCTTCACCCGAGTTCTCTCAAGCGCCTTGGTATTCTCTACCCGACCACCTGTGTCGGTTTGGGGTACGATTCCTTACAATCTGAAGCTTAGAGGCTTTTCCTGGAAGCATGGCATCAATGACTTCACTACCGTAGTAGCTCGACATCGTATCTCAGCGTTAATGAAAGTCCGGATTTACCTAAACTTTCCGCCTACGTACTTGAACCTGGACAACCGTCGCCAGGCCCACCTAGCCTTCTCCGTCCCCCCATCGCAATTGTAAGAAGTACGGGAATATTAACCCGTTTCCCATCGACTACGCCTTTCGGCCTCGCCTTAGGAGTCGACTTACCCTGCCCCGATTAACGTTGGACAGGAACCCTTGGTCTTCCGGCGAGGGAGTTTTTCACTCCCTTTATCGTTACTCATGTCAGCATTCGCACTTCTGATACCTCCAGCATGCCTTACAGCACACCTTCAACGGCTTACAGAACGCTCCCCTACCCCACATACCCTAAGGTACGTAGCCGCAGCTTCGGTGTATAGCTTAGCCCCGTTACATCTTCCGCGCAGGCCGACTCGACCAGTGAGCTATTACGCTTTCTTTAAATGATGGCTGCTTCTAAGCCAACATCCTGGCTGTCTGAGCCTTCCCACATCGTTTCCCACTTAGCTATACTTTGGGACCTTAGCTGGCGGTCTGGGTTGTTTCCCTCTCCACGACGGACGTTAGCACCCGCCGTGTGTCTCCCGGATAGTACTTACTGGTATTCGGAGTTTGCAAAGGGTTGGTAAGTCGGGATGACCCCCTAGCCTTAACAGTGCTCTACCCCCAGTAGTATTCGTCCGAGGCGCTACCTAAATAGCTTTCGGGGAGAACCAGCTATCTCCAGGTTTGATTGGCCTTTCACCCCTAGCCACAAGTCATCCGCTAATTTTTCAACATTAGTCGGTTCGGTCCTCCAGTTGATGTTACTCAACCTTCAACCTGCCCATGGCTAGATCACCTGGTTTCGGGTCTAATCCTAGCAACTGTACGCCCAGTTAAGACTCGGTTTCCCTACGGCTCCCCTAAACGGTTAACCTTGCTACTAAAATTAAGTCGCTGACCCATTATACAAAAGGTACGCAGTCACACCACGAAGGTGCTCCTACTGCTTGTACGTACACGGTTTCAGGTTCTATTTCACTCCCCTCACAGGGGTTCTTTTCGCCTTTCCCTCACGGTACTGGTTCACTATCGGTCAGTCAGTAGTATTTAGCCTTGGAGGATGGTCCCCCCATATTCAGACAGGATATCACGTGTCCCGCCCTACTCGTTTTCACTGATTATGAGATGTCGATTACGGGGCTATCACCCTTTATTGCGGCACTTTCCAGAGCCTTCATCTGTCTCATTAAAAGCTTAAGGGCTAATCCAATTTCGCTCGCCGCTACTTTCGGAATCTCGGTTGATTTCTCTTCCTCGGGGTACTTAGATGTTTCAGTTCCCCCGGTTTGCCTCCTGTTGCTATGTATTCACAACAGGATACTTACTTATGTAAGTGGGTTTCCCCATTCAGGAATCCCAGACTCAAAAGGTTATTACTACCTAATCTGGGCTTATCGCAAGTTATTACGCCTTTCATCGCCTCTGACTGCCAAGGCATCCACCGTGTACGCTTAGTCACTTAACCATACAACCCGAAAGGGTTTCTATTTGCTTTCACTTTAAAAAGTGAAGACAAATAAGCGTATGGCAACTAACCAAGGTTTTTTGGTTGTCATCAAGAAGGGTTAATTCTTGATGACTGTTTGCCGGACTCAATTGTGAATCAATGTAAACATTGATTCGAATACAAGACACTTGAATGTGTTTGTTGTGTTTATCTAATGAAAGATAAACATTGAGAACTTTTAAATTTGATTGAATTACTCGTAAGTAAATCAATCAGTCAGCTTTCCAAATTGTTAAAGAGCATAAAGCAAAAAGCTTTAATCAATAACTTGCGTTATTAATTAAAGCTCTGGCTTTAACTAAATCTAAACCATCAATCTGTGTGGACACTCATCGTAAGTATCTTCGTATAAGGAGGTGATCCAGCCCCAGGTTCCCCTAGGGCTACCTTGTTACGACTTCACCCCAGTCATGAACCACAAAGTGGTGAGCGTCCTCCCCGAAAGGTTAAACTACCCACTTCTTTTGCAGCCCACTCCCATGGTGTGACGGGCGGTGTGTACAAGGCCCGGGAACGTATTCACCGTGACATTCTGATTCACGATTACTAGCGATTCCGACTTCATGGAGTCGAGTTGCAGACTCCAATCCGGACTACGACGCACTTTTTGGGATTCGCTCACTATCGCTAGCTTGCTGCCCTCTGTATGCGCCATTGTAGCACGTGTGTAGCCCTACTCGTAAGGGCCATGATGACTTGACGTCGTCCCCACCTTCCTCCGGTTTATCACCGGCAGTCTCCCTGGAGTTCCCGACATTACTCGCTGGCAAACAAGGATAAGGGTTGCGCTCGTTGCGGGACTTAACCCAACATTTCACAACACGAGCTGACGACAGCCATGCAGCACCTGTCTCAGAGCTCCCGAAGGCACACCTGCGTCTCCGCTGGCTTCTCTGGATGTCAAGAGTAGGTAAGGTTCTTCGCGTTGCATCGAATTAAACCACATGCTCCACCGCTTGTGCGGGCCCCCGTCAATTCATTTGAGTTTTAATCTTGCGACCGTACTCCCCAGGCGGTCTACTTAACGCGTTAGCTCCGAAAGCCACGGCTCAAGGCCACAACCTCCAAGTAGACATCGTTTACGGCGTGGACTACCAGGGTATCTAATCCTGTTTGCTCCCCACGCTTTCGCATCTGAGTGTCAGTGTCTGTCCAGGGGGCCGCCTTCGCCACTGGTATTCCTTCAGATCTCTACGCATTTCACCGCTACACCTGAAATTCTACCCCCCTCTACAGCACTCTAGTTCACCAGTTTCAAATGCAGTTCCGAGGTTGAGCCCCGGGCTTTCACATCTGACTTAATGAACCACCTGCATGCGCTTTACGCCCAGTAATTCCGATTAACGCTCGCACCCTCCGTATTACCGCGGCTGCTGGCACGGAGTTAGCCGGTGCTTCTTCTGTTGCTAACGTCAAGATGCGCAGCTATTAACTACACACCCTTCCTCACAACTGAAAGTACTTTACAACCCGAAGGCCTTCTTCATACACGCGGCATGGCTGCATCAGGCTTTCGCCCATTGTGCAATATTCCCCACTGCTGCCTCCCGTAGGAGTCTGGACCGTGTCTCAGTTCCAGTGTGGCTGATCATCCTCTCAGACCAGCTAGGGATCGTCGCCTTGGTGAGCCATTACCTCACCAACTAGCTAATCCCACCTAGGCATATCTTGACGCGAGAGGCCCGAAGGTCCCCCTCTTTGGCCCGTAGGCATTATGCGGTATTAGCCATCGTTTCCAATGGTTATCCCCCACATCAAGGCAATTTCCTAGGCATTACTCACCCGTCCGCCGCTCGACGCCCATTAACGCACCCGAAGGATTGTTAGTGTCGTTTCCGCTCGACTTGCATGTGTTAGGCCTGCCGCCAGCGTTCAATCTGAGCCATGATCAAACTCTTCAATTTAAGATTTTGTCGGCTCAATGAATACTGACTTCAAAACTAATATTCATTCGAAAATGAACATGTAATTCTAAAGCTATTATCTTTCCAACAGAAAGATAATGAATTGACTGTGCCAAATACTTTCTTTCTACAAGAGAAAGTAGTTATTCGTATTGGTCACTCAGTTCATTGAAACCAAAGTTGATTCCGAGGAATCTGTTTTACTTCTCTTAATAAAAAGGGAAGATAAAACGTTTTGATATTCATCAACGAGTGCCCACACAGATTGATAGGTTTAAATTGTTAAAGAGCTTCTCTTCGTTGTGACTTACATCACTTCGGAAGAGGCGGCCATTCTAGCGTTTTAATTCTCAGTGTCAAACACTTTTGAAAATTAATTTCTACTTTTAAAAAGTAGAAGCGAATAATCGCTTAAAGCTAGTTGCCTTACTAACATTCTTCGCTGAAGCCTTGTGGCGTCTACCGTGTCAGTGAGGCGGCATTATAGAGATGTTCCTCACATTGGCAAGTGTTTATTACCGAAAAATGTAAAAATAACGGTTAGATGACGAATAAACACTCAAAGCCTTATTTATGCAAGTTTAACTACAAAGTACTTACAGAATAACCACAGACTTATCCACAATTGCTCTAATTTTCATCCTAGAAACTAAAAAAGCTGCCTTGAGGCAGCTTTTTAAATGGCAATGTGTCTAAATCCCAGAGCCATATTGCTCTCCATCGTCTTCATGGAGACCACATTCTCGTTTTAGACCATTAAAACGGGTTTCTTCTTCAGTCATACCCGGTTCCCATTTCTTAGTCGTATGAGTATCTCCAACAGAAAGGTACCCCTGTTCGCGAAGTGGGTGGTAACTGAGACCATGCTCTTCTAAGTAATAATGAACATCTTTATTTGTCCAATCAATTACTGGCAAGAACTTAAACACACCATTTTGGATAGATAAGATAGGCAAGTTTGCACGCGATTGAGATTGCTCTCTTCTCAACCCAGAAAACCAAGTGCCAGCCTCGAGTTCATCCAGCGCTCTTCTCATCGGTTCAACTTTATTAAGCTTGTTGTACTTCTCTATCCCTTCTATACCTTGCTCCCAAAGTTTGCCATATTGCGCTTCTTGCCAATTAGGGCTCTGCTGAGAACGAAAAACTTGAAGGTTTAGAGTCAACTTCTGACTTAACTCATCGATAAATTGATACGTTTCCGGGAATAGATACCCAGTGTCCGTAAGAATAACCGGAATATCTGGTTTTGCTTGAGTCACTAAGTGCAGCATCAACGCCGCTTGGATTCCGAAACTAGAAGACACAACATGTGTCCCTTCTAAATGTTCGAGTGCCCACTTAACTCTTTCTAATGCGGTTAGCTGCTCTAACTCAGCATTGATTTGTCCAAGACGAAGTATTTGCTCCGTCTTAGTCAATGCGAGTAGCTCTGCTAACTTCAGTTTTGAAGCGACAGAATTATGCATGCAGATCCCTCTTTGAAATGATCACCTCTTCGATGATGCCAGCTCGGATTGTAAAATCACCGAACCCTTCATTGTCGTTACGTTCCGTAGCCCAACGTCCCACCAGCGAATCAATCTCTTCTAAGATCTGAGCTGAAGTGATGTTCTCTTTATACATCTTCGGGATACGAGTTCCGGCTTTGTTGCCACCTAAGTGCATGTTGTAACGCCCCGGAGCCTTACCGACTAACCCCAGTTCAGCCAACATTGCACGACCACAACCGTTTGGACAACCCGTGATACGAAGGATGATGTTATCTTCTTCTGGTAATCCATGTTTCTTCAGAATGTCTTCAACATCCGTTACAAACTCAGGAAGAAAACGCTCAGCTTCTGCCATTGCTAAAGGACATGTTGGGAATGCCACACACGCCATAGAGTTTTTACGCTGCTCGGAAACGGCATCATCCATCAGACCGTATTGACGTGCCAGCTTTTCAATTTTTGCCTTTTGGCTCTTAGGTACACCTGCAACAATTAGGTTTTGGTTCGCTGTCATGCGGAAGTCACCTTTGTGGATCTTCGCTATTTCAGCAACACCTGTTTTCAGCGCTTTCCCTGGGAAATCAAGTAAACGACCATTTTCGATGAATAACGCTAAGTGGTGCTTACCATCAATGCCTTCCGCCCAACCGATACGATCGCCACGGCCAGTAAACTCATAAGGACGGCTTTCAGAAAACTCAACGCCTGCACGTTTTTCTACTTCTGCTTTGAATACATCAATACCAACACGGTCTAGTGTGTATTTGGTTTTTGCGTTCTTACGGTTCGAACGGTTACCCCAATCACGCTGAGTCGTTACCACCGCAGCTGCTACATCTAACGTTTTCTCTAATGGCACAAAACCGAAATCGTCAGCTTTACGTGCATAAGTAGAAGTATCGCCGTGCGTCATTGCAAGACCACCGCCCACTAATACGTTAAAGCCCACCAGCTTTCCGTCTTTAGCAATCGCGATGAAGTTAAGATCGTTAGCATGAACATCTACGTCATTTTGTGGAGGAATTACAACCGTCGTCTTGAACTTACGTGGTAGGTAGTTGCTACCTAAGATAGGTTCTTCATCCGTTGTTGCTAGCTTTTCACCATCTAACCAGATTTCGGCATAAGCACGAGTCTTAGGTAATAGATGTTCACTGATCTTTTTCGCCCACTCGTAGGCTTCTTGATGGAGCTCAGACTCAACCGGGTTTGTGGTACACAAAACATTTCGGTTTACGTCACCCGCCGTTGCAATGGAATCAATACCAATACTGTTTAGCGTTTGGTGCATTAACTTAATGTTCGGCTTCAACACACCGTGAAACTGGAAAGTTTGACGAGTAGTGAGACGGATAGAACCATAAGAGGTGCTTTCATCTGCGAATTTATCAATCGCGAGCCACTGCTTCGGTGTGATAATGCCGCCAGGCATACGCGCACGCAGCATGACATTATGTAAAGGTTCTAGCTTTTGCTTGGTACGTTCATTACGAATATCACGGTCGTCTTGTTGATACATACCGTGGAAGCGGATCAACTGGAAGTTATCAGCAGTAAAGCCACCCGTAATTCTATCTTGGAGATCTTGTTCAATCGTACCGCGAAGATTTTTACTTTCACGCTTAAGACGTTCATTGTCAGCCAAAGGCCCCAGTACTTGACCTAGCACTTCTTGCTCTATTACTTGCTTGCTCATTAGTACACATCCCTTTGGTAACGTTTCGCTTTACGTAAATCATTAATATATTGTTCAGCTTGCTCGCGGCTCTGATTGCCATGTTTTTCCGCAATTGTAACTAACGCTTCATGAACATCTTTCGCCATTCGAGTCGCATCGCCACATACATAGAGGTAAGCGCCCTCTTGAAGCCATTGCCAAACCTGATCTGCTTGTTCAATTAAGCGGTCTTGAACATAAACCTTTTCTTTTTGATCTCGACTGAAGGCAACATCAAGCTTGGTTAGCGCACCAGACTTAAGGTACTTCTGCCATTCAACTTGATATAAGAAATCTTGAGTGAAAGTTCGGTCACCAAAGAACAGCCAGCTTTTGCCTTCAGCATCATTGTTTTCACGCTCTTGAACAAAACTGCGGAACGGTGCGATACCGGTACCCGGGCCGACCATGATGATTGGTGTATTGTCGTCTTGTGGTAGTTTGAAGTTATTGTTGTTCTCAACAAACACCTTCACTTCACCGCCTTCTTCAAGACGTTGGGCTAAGAAGCTAGAAGCTCCGCCTAAACGAGATTCATCGCCTTTTTGGTATTCAACCAAACCAACCGTCAAGTGAACCTCTTCATCCACTTCAGCTTGGCTTGATGCAATAGAATAGAGGCGCGGTGTCAGCTTACGTAGTAGACCAATCAATTCATCAGCCGATAGCTTAGTTTTCTTCTCAGCTAAAACATCGACAACTTGAGTATTACCCGCGTATTCACGAAGCTTGTCTTTGTCTTCCACCAGCTTAATTAACTTCTTGCTGCCCGAAAGCTCAGCAAACTTAGTCACTAGTTGAGGATTTGAAGATGTAATTTCGAATTTACTGACGAGTGCGCTGTGGATAGATAAGTTGTCACCATCGACATCAACACTTTCGATACCAGACAACCCAACCTTAGAAAGGATCTGATTTGCGAGTTCTGAACTGTTTTCAAACCATACACCTAGCGCATCACCCGGTTGGTAAGTAATACCCGACTCATCAAGATCAATCTCGATATGACGAACATCTTTGCCCGAGTCGCGACCGGTGATCTTTTGGCTCGTCAATAGTGTCGCGGTGTATGGATTTTGTTTAGTGTATTGCGAATGACCGGCAGCCGCTTGACCTACTGGTAATTGAACCACATCGGCTTCAGTGCCTGTCGATAGCGTCTCTTTTACTTGCTCTAATGCTTTAGCGCGCCATTCCGTTGCTGATTCTTCGTAATCAACATCACAATCAAGACGGTCGACAAACGATTTAGCACCAAGCTTAGCGAGGAAGCTATCGAAGTCTTTAGCCGTTTGGCAGAAGAACTCATAGCTTGAGTCACCTAAACCAATCACACCATATTGTAGGTTTGATAATTTTGGCGCTTTCTTCGATTGTAGGAATTCATGCAACTCAATAGCGTTATCAGGGGCTTCGCCCTCACCATTGGTTGAAGCCACAAAAATGACGTGTGTCTCTTTGGCTAGGTTCTTACCTTTATAATCACTGGCATCGAAAAGCTCGACCGCAATACCCAAGGCTTTAGCTTCTGCCTCAAGCGATTCAGCGACACCTTTAGCATTACCTGTTTGAGATGCGAAGATAATGCTGAGCTTACCCGCTGGTTTAGCCGCTACTGCAGCGGCCGCTTGAGCGATTGGCGCAGCTGCACCGACAGGCTGAGCTTGGCTCACTCCCCAAAGGTAACCACTGACCCATGCCAGTTGTTGTGAAGATAACTCAGAAACAGTGTGTTGAAGATGACCCAATTGTTGGTCATTAAGTGGTGCTGCTAGCCCAGGTAACTCATTAGCCCCAGACTGTGCATTATTATTTTGTGAAGACTCTTTCTTATTTAAAGACATGGTCACGACATCCCTAATCATTGCGTGACGATAGATTAACCACTCCTTTTAATAACAAGAAAGAATAGAAAAGTATGTTTTATAACTTTTTGGAAGTAAAAACCGATTGAAACCTAAATTGACTTACTGGTTTTCAATACGCACTTGCTGAAAGCCAACCGCCATTGCCGATTTAGATGCTAAGTCTAAATCCGCGTAATGGCACTCTTCACCATGAACATCAGTAAGCAGAACAAAGCCACCTCCCATATGGCGAAACTCCACAACCCAAGACCCTTCTTGAATTGAGGGCTCTATGATCGCTTCAACTAACAGATTTTCTCTATATAAATTTCGTAATTCATTGAGTGTCATATTCCATCCCTTGCTTTGACCTCACAACATAGACCTTATAAGAATAGACGCTAATTAGCTCTCTGTATAAAGGATGGTCGAAAGTGATGAATGTGCTAACTAATTCCAGAAAGATATATACCCAAGTAACCTCAAGATGCTTGGTTCAGCGAGAATGACTTGGTTTGTAGACGCGGCGACGATTTAAAGGTCTAGTGGGCCTAAATCAAGAATCGACAACAAAGTATACAAGCCAAGACAACTCGCCCTTTGGGAGCGTGTCATTGAACCGATTGCTGCGTCAAACAACTTGGAAAGAGCCAGCTATTACGCTGCGTCGTTTTCCTTACTTACTTTCGGTAATTAGGGGCTCAATGACAACGCTCTGAATCCAGCATCTTGAAGCCACTTGGGTATAACCAATAGATATAAAAAAACGCCACTTAATAAAGTGGCGTTCTCAAAATTCGTTCTAAATTTGCTTTCTATGGCCTAGAAGCGCACTTCAGCGCCAGCAAACCAGCCATCAACCATGACAAACTCTTTGCCAACCTCTGAAGAGAAGAACTCTTCCGAATCAAGGTCGATCACGCGGTAACCACCACGCAGTGCTATCTCAGTTTCTGCTACAGGAATTCGGTACTGAACACCTGCCATCAAATCCGTGCTCTTAATACCACTGCTATCACCGAACTCCATCGTACCGATGATATCGAAATTGGTCTCAGGAACGTTGATCTCTGCGTTGCCGTAGAAGCTCCAAGTGAACTCATCAAAGCTTGTTTGAGCGCCACCCGTTTTCGGTTCGATATAATTCGAGTTTGAATACTGAGTAAACGTCACACCCGCATCGAAGTTCATCAGCTTGTGATCTAACAACGTGTAATAGAAGGTGTAGTCGTACTTATCGAAGGCCAATGAATCCGCATCGACAGAAGTATAGCGAAAGCTAGCGTTTGGTAGCATCGGGGCATTATGCTCAAATGCGAGATACAACGAAGGTGAGTTAGAATCATCATCTTGTCTAACTTCGTTTAGCTTTGTACTTCCCCACCACATATCGGCACCGACTTTAGCCGTGTAAGAAAACTCTTCTTCAGCAGACACTGCCGAGCTTAAAGATAGCATTCCCACTAAAGCAATTAATGGCATTTTATTCATTTGAGATAGCTCCAATTCCATATCGTTGTGCTAATTGTATGCACATTCATAGATTATTGGGGAAAATTCTATCACACATCTTAAATTCTAAAACGATAAACCGATGACGATCAAAGATTTGACGACACCATGACCTTAGTAACGTCTTTGGTTAGAACTGTGTACAAAGTTTTTGAAAAACCAGATACCCAATGCAATCACAATTAACCAAGGCAGCAACTTAAACACAACCCCCATCATACCTAAGACCAACATGACGACTAACGCGATTCCGGTTGCAGCCAATACCGTCATAAACGTGATACCGGTGACAAGTAGAGTTGCGACGAAAATAAGAACAAAGATTAATTCAAACATAATGGTCTCCCTAATGAGTTAATGACCTATCTTTCCTACTTTCTAACATTGCAGCTTCCATACCAAGTTAGTAAAACCAATAAAACCCTTACTTATCAGATAAATAAAAAGCCACACATCTAAATGCGTGGCTTTTAAAGAAACTATCAATGGCAAATTTAGCCTCTAGTGGCGAATTTAGCCTTAAGTTTTTAAGCTTGGGCTTTTAAGCTTAAGTTTTTAAGCTTGGTTTTTTAGCTTGGGCTTTTAAGCTCGAACTTTTCACCTCGAGGGAGGTTATACGTTTAGCTCTTTAGGGATCTTAGCTAATGCTGTCTGCATCACTTCGATACCTGCACCTTTCTTATGTGCGTTTTCACTGATGTAACGACGCCATTGTCTTGCGCCCGGCATGCTTTGGAACAAACCAAGCATATGACGAGAGATGTGTCCTAAGCTTGCACCATTTGAAAGCTCACGCTCAATGTACGGATACATTTCTTCAACCACTTGTGAGCGCTTCTTGATTGGCGTGTCTAAACCAAAGATCTGCTGATCAACTTCAGCCAAGATAAACGGGCTATGGTAAGCCTCACGACCAATCATCACACCATCAAGGTGTTGCAAGTGCTCTTTAGTTTGCTCAAGAGTCGTAACGCCACCATTCACGGCAATCACAAGATCAGAGAAATCTTTCTTGATTTGGTATGCACGATCGTAATCTAGCGGTGGGATCTCACGGTTCTCTTTCGGGCTAAGACCACTCAACCATGCTTTACGAGCGTGAATAGTAAATTGTTCACAGCCACCTTTTTCAGAAACCGTCGAAACAAACTTAGTTAAGAACTCATAAGAGTCTTGGTCGTCGATACCAATACGCGTTTTCACGGTAATTGGAATATCAGTGACTTCTTTCATCGCCGACACACAATCTGCCACCAGCTCAGGCTCAGCCATTAGGCAAGCACCAAAGCGACCATTCTGAACTCGGTCTGAAGGACAACCGACATTAAGGTTGATTTCATCATAGCCACGCTCACCCGCCAGCTTGGCACAAGCAGCTAGATCAACCGGGTTTGAACCGCCAAGTTGAAGTGCAAGAGGATGTTCTTGCTCGTTATATTCTAGGAAATCGCCCTTACCATGTAAGATCGCACCTGTTGTTATCATTTCCGTGTACAGAAGCGTCTGCTGAGAAAGCAAACGGTGAAAGTAACGACAGTGGCGGTCAGTCCAATCGAGCATTGGAGCAACGGATAAGCGGTTAGCCGCGTATTTACTGGTATTGTCAGGTTTCATAAAGCGTTACTCAAAATCTATACACTGCATATATATACAGAAACTCGCCAGTTCAGCCGCAAGCTCACCCACTCAGTACGCCTATAGTACGTATTGATGAAGTGAAACGAAGGCATCTAGCATTAAAAAGAACACTTCAAAGCGGTAAATCACGCTTCACAGTGGACATTGTAGTCAAAAATAATTCGGCGATTATACACAGGGAATCGAAAACATTCAGGAACAAAGACGAACTTATTTTCCCATACAACTCGCGAGGCGTAAGCGCAGGCTTTCAGCAAGTAAGGAATGAATTGGGTATTGAGAATTTGAGGTATCACGACTTACGAAGAGAAGGGGCAAGTCGGTTGTTTGAGAAAGGTTACTCCATTGAAGAAGTAGCCCAAGTCACAGGGCATAGAAACTTGAATATTTTATGGCAAGTTTATACACAGCTGTTTCCGCATAAACTTCACTCAAGAACTTAAAATAACACCTGTACGTTTACATTCATGATATTAATCAAGTGGCATTTAATTACTACAATATAGTATGCACCTATAACACTAATAAATGTAAGCGAATGCTATAAGGAAACAAAATGTCTCAGGTGACGGTTGCTATTTTTGCTAATTCTATCAAACACGGTGGTCATTGTTTGGCAGGTAAAGATGTAAATACAAAACAATGGCTTAGGGTTGTCAGCAATAGTGCTGGTGATGCTCTCAACCACTCACAAGTTCAATACACAAACCCTTTCGGAACTTTCTCAACAAAACCATTACAAAAAATCAGTATGCAGCTTCAAGGTCCAGCGCCATTGATACAACAACCCGAAAACTATGTTAGGGGCGAGCAACCTTGGCGACAAAATTACAGTCTTGACGAGACTGAACTAATTCAATATATCGATCAACCAAATGACTTATGGGGTGTATCTAGCAGCATCAACCACTCTTCTATTGTTAATGGTGACATTAAAATAAGCCAATCTTTGTATCTAATAAAAGTCCAAGACCTCAATCTATATGTCAACAGATACGAAAAAAGGCGTGCTTCATTTACATATAACAATGTAGCTTATGACCTTCCTGTAACTTCTCCTAAGTTCGACAACATCCTAGAGACAAAACAAGTATTAAATGACATCTTGTGTATTAGCCTAGGTGAAGAACTAGAAGGTGTATGCTATAAAATAGTTGCTGAAATTTATTAAAAAAGGCGGAGACATGGAGATCTACACGATAGGTTTTACCCAAAAAAATGCAGCTAAGTTCTTTGGCTTCATTTCAAATGAAAACATATCTACATTAATCGATGTAAGACTAAATAATGTGTCACAACTAGCTGGGTTTGCAAAAAGGGATGACTTAAAGTTCTTCTTAAATGAACTTTGTCAAACTGAATACATTCACATGCCTGAACTAGCGCCTACTAAGCAAATCTTGAGTGATTACAAGAAAAATGTAATTACTTGGGAGAAATACGAAAATGAATTTCTTAACTTAATGGCACAAAGAAATGTAGAGCGTCTTGTATCTCCAAGTCTATTAGAAAATGGCTGTTTATTGTGTAGTGAGCATGAACCTCATTTCTGTCACAGACGCCTAGTCGTTGAATATTTAAATCAAACAACTAACTTCAAACTCAACGTTAAGCATTTGTTTTAATATGAACGTGATCCTTGTGATATACCCTATCGAGTTTACTTGTTATACAAAGTTTCAACGAAAACTAAATAACATTACATCAACCCTGCCTAGCTTTAAGATTATCTGTCCTAAAGATCCTAATGGTATGGTCAAAAAATTTTCACAAGAGTCTCCAAAAGAAATCAACCTCAGCATTGATAGTGACTGGACTAACAAGCCATATACACACGCTGTGATTTTTGATGATGGCGAAGAATTTCAAAACGAAGTTGAGCATGTAAAATCTAATAGGGTCCCACTTAGGTTAATAAAGATCGACATTACTCGGGTTATCAACATTAAAATGTCAGATGAGTTTTCAGCAAGTTCGAAAGACTCTAAATTCGAGTACATTGGTAGAGGGTCGTATTGGGGAAATCCCTACTCGATTTATGAAGTTGAAGATCTAGAAGATGAGACCCCTAGGGAGAATGTAATTCGTAAGTTTAAATATGATTTCGATCATGACTGCTTATTGAATCGAGACAAAAGTAAAGCATATGCTCTTTCAGGAAAACGTCTAGGGTGCTATTGCAAACCTGAAGCTTGTCATGGCGATGTAATTGCTGAGTTCTTAAACTCATGGGATGATGGTAAATAATTTCAGTCGTAACATTAAGCTATTGCAAGGCGCTTCAAGCGCCTTTTTCTATTCCCATCATGCGCTGTTCTAACTTTTCTAATCGTTTCTTAAGCTCAACTTGGGTTTGTTTAATCCAATCAATATCTACTTTAATTGCAGCCACAGTAGCAGCACTGGAGATAACCCCTGTAGCCACAGCAATCATTAATGCATCCATTACTTGAACTCATTGCGTAGGGTTTCCCATAGGCCAAATACTATTGGAGCACTTGCGCCAATAATGCCACCGAATTGAACACCGTCTGCCGATACGCTTGCGGTGATAAGTTCAGGGTATCCCGCAGCAAGAGCAATACCCGCCCCAATTAGCGCAAGCCCTTTTTAGTCGATGACAAGCTAATGTCGATTGAGAGCTTTTTATTAAAAGCACCTTATTGCACATTTTTTTATAAACATATTCACCAGATCTCTAATTCAGCCTCATTAATCAGTTATGCCTTGAGTCACACTGTCATTTTGAGTTACCTTGTCTTATTCAAAGTCGTGGGTCACAATACGCTCTGTACCTGACTTTAATAGAAATCATTGGCTCCCAAAACGTAGTAACCTAGAAATAGGGTTTGAATAGGGATGTCCGATTGAATGGTGAAAAATTTGGACCACACATTAATAGAGCAAGTTGAAGGGATATGCGCATCTCGAGGCGTTAGATTAACACCTCAGAGAAAGCGAGTGTTTGAGCTCATTTTCTCTAATAAAAAAGCCTCTAGCGCTTATGAATTATTAGAGCAGTTGAAAGTCAGTGAACCGCAAGCCAAGCCTCCTACAGTTTATCGTGCTTTGGATTTCTTGTTGGAACAAGGTTTCATTCACCGAGTTGAATCAACCAATAGCTTCATATGTTGCTGTTCTTGCAATGCAAACAAACATTTCTCCCAACTACTGATCTGCGATAAATGTGGCACTGTGATAGAATTGCAAGACGATGCGCTTGTCACTCTACTCGCTAGTAACGCTGAGAAGCATGGCTTTCAATTGACCAATCATGTCATTGAATCGCATGGCATTTGCCAATCTTGCTCCTCTGAAATGAAAGAATAAGATTATAGAAGAACATTATGCGCGCTGAATTTGTAAACCCGTTTTTAGCTTCTTTGATGAATGTACTAAAAACGATGGCTTCTCTTGAATTGAAGCCACAAAAACCAAGAGTAAAGAAAGATGAGATCGCTCGTGGTGATGTATCCGGCCTAATTGGTATGGTTGGCACACAATCTCGTGGCTCAATGTCGATCACTTTTGATGAAGGTCTTGCCCTAGAAATCATGGAAAACATGTTGGGTGAACGACCAAATGGCTTGAACGAAGAAGTGACCGATATGGTGGGTGAAATCACTAATATGGTGACTGGTGGTGCAAAACGTATTCTTGCAGAAAGCGGCTTTGATTTCGACATGGCAACGCCAATCGTCGTTTCAGGTAAAGGCCACACCATTCGTCATAAGTGTGAAGGTGCTATTATCATCATGCCTTTCACTTCTCAGTGGGGTAACGCCTTCATCGAGATCTGTTTCGAATAGAGACAATCGAGTAAATAAAAAAACGAAAGGCTGACGTACATACGTCAGCCTTTTTTATTGCCGTAAAATCAACGGACATAAAAAACGCCAACCGAAAGGTTGGCGTTTACAGTTATTACTTGGTGTTACTTAAACAGTCTTAAGCTTTCAGCGCTTTAAATGCGTTGATTAGACCGTTAGTTGAGCTGTCGTGAGAGGTTACTTGAGCATCGTCAGCAAGCTCTGGAAGAATTTGGTTTGCTAGTTGCTTACCAAGTTCTACACCCCATTGGTCGAAGCTGAAGATGTTCCAGATAACGCCTTGAACGAAGATCTTGTGCTCGTACATCGCGATTAGGTTACCTAAAGAGCGAGGGTTGATTTGCTTAACAAGAATAGAGTTCGTTGGGCGGTTACCTTCAAATACTTTGAAAGGTACAAGCTCAGCCACTTCTTCAGCTGTTTTGCCAGCCGCTAGGAATTCAGCTTCCACGGTCTCTTTTGTCTTACCGAATGCTAGTGCTTCAGTTTGAGCAAAGAAGTTAGACATTAGCTTCTGGTGGTGATCAGATGCTGGGTTGTGGCTGATAGCAGGGGCAATAAAGTCTGATGGGATCAGCTTAGTACCTTGGTGAATCAGTTGGTAGAAAGCGTGTTGGCCGTTAGTACCAGGTTCACCCCAGATGATAGGACCTGTTTGGTATTCTACTGGGTTGCCTTCACGGTCAACAAACTTACCATTTGATTCCATGTTACCTTGCTGGAAGTAAGCAGCAAAACGGTGCATGTACTGATCGTAAGGTAGAATCGCTTCTGACTCAGCGCCATGGAAGTTGTTGTACCAAACACCAATAAGAGCAAGGATCACTGGAATGTTGCTTTCAAACTCAGTTGAAGCAAAGTGGTTATCCATCTCGTGTGCGCCGTCTAGTAGCTCAGCGAAGTTATCGAAGCCGATAGAAAGTGAGATAGAAAGGCCGATTGCAGACCATAGTGAGTAACGACCACCAACCCAGTCCCAGAATTCGAACATGTTGTCAGTATCAATACCAAACTCAGCAACTGAAGTTGCGTTAGTTGATAGCGCTGCGAAGTGCTTAGCTACGTGTGCGTCATCACCCGCTTCAGCCAGGAACCAATCACGAGCAGAGTGTGCATTCGTCATTGTTTCTTGAGTCGTAAATGTCTTAGATGCTACTAGGAACAACGTTGTTTCTGGGTTAAGAGGCTTAAGTGTCTCAACAATGTGAGTGCCATCTACGTTAGAAACGAAGTGCATGTTCAGGCGAGTTTTGTATGGCGTAAGTGCTTCAGTCACCATGTATGGACCAAGGTCCGAACCGCCGATACCGATGTTAACTACATCAGTGATCTCTTTACCTGTGTAACCTTTCCACTCACCAGAAACGATGCGGTGCGTGAACAGTTCCATTTTCGCTAGTACTGCGTTCACTGCTGGCATTACGTCTTTGCCATCAACCATTACTGGGTTGTCGCTACGGTTACGTAGAGCAGTGTGAAGTACTGAACGACCTTCAGTCTTGTTGATTGCATCACCGCCGAACATTGCTTCGATTGCAGACTTAACTTCAGTCTCGTTCGCAAGAGCAAATAGGTGCTGCATCGTTTCAGCATCGATAAGGTTCTTAGAGTAATCCACTAAGATGTCAGAACCGAAACGAGTAGAAAAGCTCTCGAAACGCTTTGCATCTTGAGCAAACAGCTCTTTCATATCCATATCTTGAGCAGACTCAAAATGTGCAGTTAGAGCTTTCCACGCTTGTGTTTGCGTTGGGTTGATATTTTTCAACATGGTATCTATCCCGATGTTACTGTAGGTTTTATTCTAAACGTCACCTGGGTGATGAATAGAACCCCCGATTAGGCGAAAGTTTATATTTTTCTGTGATGACCAAACCGCGTCACCACTGAAAGATTCTTTGTAATTTTTTTTCACGACGTATTATGCCGCATATGAAGAGCTGTACCTTGAGATAAATCAGGATTCGATTTCCTGATACAAGAATCGGTACAGACTCTAGCTCTAACATAATTAAATGTGAGCGATACCTGATAAATTCAAGTTCAAAAGATAGCGTTAAACCACTTTTTTTCCAAATACATTATAAAGGATGGCGTATGTGGATTCAGAAGACTATACACCTAAATGCACGAAAGCGTGGATTTCATCTCATTACTGATGAAATTGAACAACAGATACACGATATCAATTCTCTATCTGTTGGTTTATTACATCTTTTTATCCAACATACCTCTGCCAGCCTCACGCTAAACGAGAACGCAGATCCTACCGTCCGTACCGATATGGAATCACACTTTAATAAGTTTGTACCTGAGCGAGCCCCCTACTACAGACACACCTATGAAGGCGATGATGACATGCCAGCCCACATTAAAGCATC
Source organism: Vibrio sp. QJM3NY_39 (assembly GCF_057785895.1). NCBI lineage: Bacteria > Pseudomonadati > Pseudomonadota > Gammaproteobacteria > Vibrionales > Vibrionaceae > Vibrio > Vibrio sp. QJM3NY_39. The sequence goes on from NZ_CM173505.1 coordinate 3,321,349, forward strand.
GACACTTGGCACCAGTGTGACAATACCTATCACTAATGGTCGTTTAGCTTTGGGAACATGGCAGGGCATTTACTTGGGTGAGCATCGAGATTGTGGTGGCAGCCGTACGGTTGTTGCTACGATTCAAGGTGAGTAATCATAATTACCAAGAGCAACAAGTTCTTAATAAACATAATGATAGATAATAAAAAAAGGGGGACACAGTTATGTGCCACCCTTTAAAAACATGAGATATTCGAGTTAGTAAAACCAGATTAGAAGGGCTGGTTTATCATGACCCTAAAGGTCCCTTCATCACCACCTCGAGCTAACTCAGCACGAACAACAATACCCTCTACTTGGAAACGAACCGCGCCACCTAGGCTCCATTTCATATCCGAGTGCAGTGTTTTTATATCGTACTCATCAGCAACACGCCCGACTTCGGCAAACGCGACCCATTGCCACCAAGGCAAATCGTAATAGTTAATAACTGGGATATCACCCAAAGGTTGCCAGTCAGGAATCACTCGGTACTCAGCAGAGTAATGAACCGCAGAACGTCCGTGGTAGCGACCTCCTGTATAACCTCGTAAGCGATATAAACCACCCAATCGAGCTTGTTCAGTTTCCGGTGGACGAGCACAATCTTGCCCAGAACAGTTATCCCAGGTTGGTGTATCAGCGGTATAGAAATCGAGTGCCACGACTTGTTGGTCGAACAGGTCACCTAAAGGGCCTAATGCGAAGTACTGACTGTTTTGGAACGTCCACTTCAACCATAAATCATCGTTAGACCAGCTTTCTGCTCCGGTCGTGAATTCAAGGTTAGTATGAGAGCCCGTGGTTGGATTACGAGTGCTATCACGGTTATCCCAATCCAATGCCAGACTAAAGCCTGTCGCCTCTTCCGTGTTATTTAAACCTTCCAGTTCACGAGCGGTATAGAAAGGCGTGAAGATAATCGAACTGACACCTGACTCGACTGGCGAAGCAAAACTCACATCTTTGATTGGCTGAAAAGCCCCTAACAAGCCATGTTCTGCAACATTGCCCCAAGGTAGCAAATACTTGAATTCAAACTGATAGTTTTGCTCTAAGCCATCGGCAATGGTTTTATCATCAATAGATGAGTCGTTATCGCCTTGAGAGCCAATGTAATAAGGATTGTCGTTGAAGCGCGCTTGGTACATCTGAGTACTGAACAAAACATTTTCAGACAAAGCGTAGTTAAAGGCCGATAGAAAACCGACGTAACTGTCTTTGTCTGAATAAAGCGCCATACCAAACAGAGCGGCTTGAGGTTGCCAAACACCCTTTGCGACACCCGCAACCCCAAAGGTATTGCCCAATGTTTCAGTACTAAAATAGAAAGGGACAAAGGCTGAATCTTTTTCTTCACTCAAAACAGAAGAAGAAAAGCTAACACCGAGCAATGCCATAGCTGACGTTAACCAGTGTCGAGTCGTTCGCTTGAACATCATTTAGTTTACAAGATCCATAGCTACTTCACATACTCCATCGCAACACGTGAAGTCAGCTTAGTGACTAACTCGTATGCGATAGTGCCGATATGATCTGCTACTTCTTCTGAAGGTAAGCCTTTACCCCACAGAGTCGCTTCATCGCCCACTTGATCTGCAGCATCAGGGCCAAGGTCGACCGTTAGCATGTCCATTGACACACGTCCTGCGATCGGTACTTTTCGTCCATTAACGAACACTGGAGTGCCGTTAGGTGCCATGCGTGGATAACCATCACCGTAACCAATCGCGATCACGCCAACCTTGGTATCACGTTCACTGGTCCAGTTAGCGCCATAGCCTACGCTTTCACCTGCTTTAACATCACGAACCGCAATCAGATGTGAGGTCAAAGTCATCACAGGCTTAAAGCCAAGTTCTTGCGCCGATTTATCAGCAAAAGGCGAAACACCGTAAGAAATGATTCCCGGGCGAACCCAATCAAGGTGGCTGTTAGGCCAAGCCAATAGACCCGCAGAGGCAGCAAGTGAACGCTCACCTTCACAACCGTCAGTGAGAGATAAGAAAAGCTCAGTCTGTTCAACGGTGGTTGCTCTATCAAGTTCATCAGCACAACCAAAGTGGCTCATGTAACGTAGAGGCTTGGCAACATTCGCACATTGATGCAAACGCTCAACAAAGTTTTGGTATTGCTCAGGGCGAACACCTAATCGGTGCATGCCACTGTCGACTTTAAGCCATACCACAACGGGTGTTTCCAAATCTGCATTCTCTAGCGCGCTTAATTGCTCTTCACAATGCACCACGGTTTGAATGTTATTGGTCACCAGGATGGGTAAATCACCCGAAGAGTAAAACCCTTCCAGCAACAAAATGGGTTTAACAATACCACCAGCTCGCAGTTGTAAGGCTTCTTCAATACGTGCCACACCAAAAGCATCTGAGTTTTTCGAGTGCTTAGCGATATGCAGTAAGCCGTGCCCGTAGCCATTCGCTTTCACAACCGACATAACTTTACACTGTGGAGCCTTCGACTTTATCTGGTTCAGGTTATGTTCGAGCGCGTTTAAGTCAATGCTTGCCGTCGCTGCTTTCATATAAGTCATTAACTTACTCATCATCAAATGCAGGACCTGCATAGTTATCAAATCGGGAGTGTTGACCTTGGAATGTTAAACGAACCGAACCGATAGGACCGTTACGTTGCTTACCAAGGATGATCTCAGCGATGCCTTTCAGTGAACTGTCTGGGTTATAAACCTCATCACGATAGATAAACATGATCAAATCGGCATCTTGCTCGATAGAACCTGATTCACGCAAATCCGAGTTTACTGGGCGCTTATCAGCACGTTGCTCTAGGGAACGGTTAAGCTGAGAAAGTGCCACAACCGGAACGTTCAACTCTTTCGCTAGCGCTTTTAGGGAGCGAGAAATTTCGGCGATCTCTAACGTACGGTTTTCAGACAACGAAGGTACACGCATTAATTGAAGGTAATCTATCATGATCATAGAGATACCATCGTGCTCACGAGCGATACGTCGAGCACGAGAACGAACCTCTGTTGGTGTTAAGCCCGAGCTATCATCGATATACATATTCTTCTTATCCATCAGAATACCCATACTCGACGAAATACGTGCCCAATCTTCATCGTCTAATTGACCAGTACGAATCTTGGTTTGGTCTACGCGAGAAAGTGACGCAAGCATACGCATCATCAGCTGTTCAGCTGGCATCTCTAAAGAGAAGATTAAAACCGGTTTGTCTTGCTTCATCGCCGCGTTTTCACACAAGTTCATCGCAAACGTGGTTTTACCCATCGATGGACGCGCAGCAACAATGATTAAGTCAGAACCCTGTAGGCCTGCTGTCTTCTTGTTGAGGTCGTTAAAGCCAGTATCGACACCAGTAACACCATCTTGTGGCGATTTATATAAGATTTCGATACGTTCTAGCGTCTTCTCGAGAATGCTATCAACGTTTTGTGGACCTTCGTTTTCACTTGCTCGGCCTTCTGCAATCGCGAAGACTTTACTTTCAGCAAGATCAACCAGCTCTTCCGATGTACGACCTTGAGGGTCATAACCAGAATCCGCGATCTCATTCGCCACACCGATCAGGCTACGAACCAGTGCTCGCTGTGCCACGATATCAGCATACGCATTAATGTTAGCGGCACTTGGGGTGTTTTTGGCTAAGTCAGCAAGGTAAGCAAAGCCACCTACGTCTTCTAGCTGCTCACGAAGCTCTAAATGTTCAGAGAGTGTAATCAGGTCCAGAGGAGAACTTTCTTCAAGGATATCCTTTACCGCTTCAAAGATCAGACGGTGAGGACGGCTATAAAAGTCTTTGGCCACAACCTTTTCAGCAACTGTATCCCAGCGTTCGTTATCCAATAACAAACCGCCAATAACAGATTGTTCAGCTTCTAATGAATGTGGCGGGACCTTGATGGCGTCCACCTGATCGTTGGCTGATTTCTGACTTTTGGTATCCACTATGACTACACTCAATAACTAATAATGATCGTTCATTATACCCAAGAACACTCATTTGTAATCCGTTCCTAAGCGTTTGTTTTATTCTTCAGGAAGAATTTACCTATTGCTGACGGAATTAACCAAGGGTAGCATTACGATCCTGCCATTCACTCACTGTATAACTAGAGGTATGCGTGTCCAAATTATTGGCTCTGAGCACTGGTCTTCTAAGCTCTGGTCTTCTAAGCACCAGCCTTCTGATCTCTCCGTTGGCCTTAGCTGATGATGATGCTAAAGCCTCTGTCGATGCAATCCTCGACTCTATAGTAGTTTCAGAACCTACTGTTGAGCCGATCGTCGTTGCACCGACACCTGAAAAAGATATGGATATCGCACCAAGTGATACGAGTGACACAGAACTGCCGAACCCACTCAAGACGGAAGTCGAATTTGGGTATCAGTCGCATACTGGTAATTCTGATTCACGATCGCTAAATGCCCGCCTAAACGGTGAGTATACGGCTGGCCGTCATAGAACCAGTGGCGAATGGAAATACTACAACCTCTACAAAGACGGTGAAGAAGATAAAAGGCAATCGACTTACTCGGCTCAGAGTGACTACAAGTTAAGCCCTAAAACCTACCTTTACGGCAGCTTCAAAGGTGTCGACTCACGATACAGTGCTTACTTTAAAGACTACACAATCTCTAGTGGTTTGGGTTATCAGTTCTCGAACACTGAAGAGTTTGTGTTGGAAGTCGAAGTCGGACCGGGTTTTCGTTACCAAGAACCTAATCTCGATGAGTTGGACGACGATGACATCATCTTCCCAGAGATTGTTGAAGAGGCGATTTTCCGTGGCAATGTAAATACATCATGGCAGGTGTTGAAGAATTTGCAGCTCAAGGCTGATGTGACGTTAGTATCTGGCCACAGTAACCTGAAATTTGATACTGAATTAGAAGCGATCAACGATATTACTGACAATATTGCGCTGAAAATAGCTCACTCTCGCCAGTACCACGATAAGGTACCTGATGGATTAAGCAAAGAAGACTCTGTTCTGTCGATTAACCTGCTCTTTCAGTTCTAGTTTCAAGAGCTGCTCTAATCTCAAGAGCAGTTCTAGTCTCAAGAACTATTCTAATCTCAAGAGCAATTCTAGTCTTAAGGCCACTTCTAACCTTGAGAACAGACTGTTCAGCAATAGGAGCTTTTGGATCACTGTAAGCTTTTTACTTACCATAACCCCTTCGCTATGTTTTCCTATATTTCAGACATAAAAAAACACCAGCCGAAGCTGGTGTTTAAAACTTTCAAAAGAAAGAATTCGTCTTGGTACTGAAATTACTCAGCTGCAACGATAGCGATTTTCGCAGTAGCAAAAACTTCAGAGTGAAGTTGGATGCTTACTTCGAATTCGCCGATGTTACGTAGAGCGCCTTCAGGTAGGCGTACTTCGCTCTTAACTACTGCAACACCAGCTGCTGTAATAGCATCTGCGATGTCACGAGTACCGATAGAACCGAATAGTTTGCCTTCGTCACCAGCTTTAGAAGCGATTGTAACGCCTTCTAGAGTGTTAACTGTCTCTGCGCGAGCTTCTGCAGCAGCTAGTTGCTCAGCAACTTTAGCTTCTAGTTCAGCACGGCGAGTTTCGAACATAGCAACGTTGTCTTTAGTTGCCATAACTACTTTACCCTGTGGGATAAGGAAGTTACGAGCGTAACCAGATTTAACGTTTACTTGGTCGCCAAGGCCACCTAGGTTACCGATTTTATCAAGTAGAATAACTTGCATTATCTTAGTCCTCTTAAACTATTGTTAACTATTACCGATTACTGATGCTTGTCAGTGTACGGTAGTAGAGCTAGGTAACGAGAACGCTTGATAGCGCGAGCTAGCTGACGTTGGTATTTAGCACTTGTACCAGTGATACGGCTAGGTACAATTTTACCAGCTTCAGTGATGTAGTTTTTTAGAGTTGCTACGTCTTTGTAGTCAATCTCTTGTACGCCTTCTGCAGTAAAACGGCAGAATTTACGACGACGGAAGAAACGAGCCATGGGCTATCTCCTGATCTAAATTTAATAATGCGGTATTAACACAGGCTTATAAATAAGCGTAAGCAAATGCTTGTAGTGAAAATACCTAAACGAGTTGAATAAAATTTAATGACCTAAAAGGCCAAAAAAGAATTACTCAGCAGCAGCTTCTGGCTTAGCTTCTTCTTCACGACGTGGTGCACGTTCTTCACGGTCATCACGACGAGGAGCACGCTCTGCACGCTCTTCTTTTTGCTTAAGCATGATAGATTGCTCAGTCACAGCGCCTTTAGTGCGCATGATCATGTTACGTAGAACTGCATCGTTAAAACGGAAAGCAGTTTCTAGCTCGTCCATCACTTCTTGGCCAGCTTCAACGTTCATAAGAACGTAGTGAGCTTTGTGAAGTTTGTTGATTGGGTAAGCCATTTGACGGCGGCCCCAGTCTTCTAGACGGTGGATAGTACCGCCAGCTTCAGTGATTGAACCAGTGTAACGCTCGATCATGCCAGCAACTTGCTCGCTTTGATCAGGGTGAACCATGAATACGATTTCATAATGACGCATTTGGTTGCTCCTTACGGATTATTAGCTTCCACGAAAGGCTCGGTCGTCCAAGGGAAGCAAGGAACTAAAGAAAAATGACCGAGTTTTAAGGACGGCAAATATTATAGAAAGAACCCGGTATTGGCAAGCGGTATTTGGCTAATAATGAAACAGTTTTTCTTTCGCCATCTAGCCATCTGACAAACCAAACGATTCCGTCATAACAGCCTAAAAAGAAACGCCCACCAGCAAGTGGTGAGCGTTAATAAATTCATAGACTTAGAGTCGTTTTGCCTTTTGACTCAGCTTAACGCTATTGAGCTAGGCGCTGACGTACCGCTTCGAACAGACAGATGCCTGATGCTACCGAAACGTTGAGGCTCGACACGCTGCCTGACATTGGAATCTTAATTAGGTCATCACAGGTTTCACGCGTTAAACGACGCATGCCGTCACCTTCTGCACCCATAACTACCGCAAGAGGACCCGTTAGCTTCGCTTGGTAGATATCATGCGTTGCTTCACCTGCGGTACCCACGAACCATACACCCTGCTCTTGCAGTGCACGCATTGTACGAGCTAGGTTGGTTACGCGTACTAGAGGAACGGTTTCAGCTGCGCCACAAGCAACCTTACTTACGGTTGCCGTTAGCGGCGAAGAGCGATCTTTAGGTACGATAACAGCCGCCACACCCGCAGCATCCGCGTTACGTAGACAAGCACCTAGGTTATGAGGGTCTGTTACGCCATCTAGAACCAACAGCAGAGGCTGTTCGTGCTGCGCTAGGATATCGTCTAGGTGAGTTTCATTAAGCTGCTTAGCAGGCTTCACCTTAGCAATAAGACCTTGGTGATTTGCACCCTGTGCTTTTTCATCAAGCGGCTTACGGCCCATTTGTTGAATCGACACACCAAATTGCTGCAGTTGATTCAGTAATGGAAGAAGACGATCGTCTTGACGACCTTTAAGCACGTACGCTTCAATAAAGCGCGCTGGATCTTTTTCTAGTACGGCTTTCACCGCGTGAATACCGTAAATAAATTCGTTACTCATTGTCTCTGGTTACTCTTATTGCTCAGAGATGAATGACATCAAACCCGATGCACTCACCCCTGTGTTGTTTATTTCGAGAGTATGCGTCTTGCGCCTGATACTCTCGCATTAAAATCTTTTCGCGTTAAAGTCATCTCGCGTTAAAGTCATGTCGCATTAAATTAGCGCTGTGCTAAACCTAACTAGCAAAGCGCCTTATTAAGCTTAAGACTTATTAAGCTTAATACTTATTAACCTTAAGGCTTATAAACTTAAGACTTATCAGCCTTTGGCTTACGACTTGCGGTACGCTTTTTCTTAGCTCGCGCTTTCGCAGCACCGGTTTTATTCGCTGACTTCTTCTTAGCTGAACTTTCAGAGCTACCGTCTGGTCGCTTAGTCGGTTCAACTAAAGGCGTCGCAGGTACACCCGGCTTATTACTCTTCACCGCTGAACGCTTTTTGCTTTTCGCCTTTTTCATCGCTTCAGCTGCACGCTTCTTGGCCGTTTTACCTTTACCACGAGGCTGACGATCGGTGTCTTCTAAATCAAAGTCGATTTGGCGAGTTTCTAGATTAACCGCAGAAACCTTCACTTTAACCGAATCACCTAAGCGGTAGATGTTACCTGAGCTTTCACCGACTAAACGCTGACCAACAGCATCAAATTGGTAGTAATCATTCGCTAGCGCTGAGATATGTACCAAGCCATCAATATGCAGTTCAGTGAGACGAACAAAGAAGCCGAAGCCAGTCACGTTAGCAATTACGCCATCCATCACTTCGCCGACATGGTCTTGCATGTACTCACACTTCAGCCAGTCGTTCACTTCACGCGTAGCATCATCAGCACGACGCTCAGTCATTGAACACTGCTCGCCGTAGAAGTCCATATCATCGAAAGTGTAGTGGTAACCACCCGTTGGCGTCCAACGCTCACTCTGACGGCCTTCTTCTTTCGCAATAAGGTACTTAATCGCGCGGTGCAATAGCAAATCTGGGTAACGACGAATTGGCGAGGTAAAGTGAGCATAGCGTTTAAGAGCTAAACCAAAGTGACCTGCGTTGTCCGCGTTGTATACCGCTTGCTTCATCGAGCGCAGTAGCATGGTTTGGATTAACTCACGATCTTCACGCTCATTAATCTGTTGCATCAGTTGTGCATAGTCTACTGGTGATGGCGACAGGCCACCTTCCAGCGTTAAACCTAGCTCACTCAGGAAGCTCTTAAAGCCCGTTAAACGCTCTTCTCCCGGAGTATCGTGAACACGGTACAGTGCAGGTTCTTTCGCTTTTTCTACGTAAGACGCCGATGCGATATTCGCAAGAATCATACACTCTTCGATGATCTTGTGTGCATCGTTACGGATGACTGGCTCAATACGGTCAATCTTACGATCCGCATTGAAGATAAACTTAGTTTCTACCGTTTCAAACTCAATCGCACCACGTTCATCACGCGTTTTCTTAAGTACCTTGTACATCTTATGAAGCTCTTCAAGATGTGGAACTTCAGGCTCGTAACGCTCACGAAGTTCTTCATTGCCATCTAAGATAGCGCCAACTTTGTTGTAAGTCAGACGGGCATGAGAGTTCATTACCGCTTCGTAGTGCTTGTAACCCGACAGTTTACCTTTGTCTGAGATAGTCATCTCACACACCATACATAAACGGTCGACTTGAGGGTTCAATGAACATAGGCCATTAGAAAGGACTTCTGGCAGCATTGGCACAACTTGTGACGGGAAGTATACCGAGTTACCACGGTTAATCGCTTCTTTGTCTAGCGCGGTATCTGGGCGAACGTAGTAACTTACGTCAGCAATCGCTACCCACAGGCGCCAGCCTCCGCCTTTCTTCGCTTCACAGTAAACCGCATCATCGAAGTCACGCGCATCTTCACCATCAATGGTAACCAATGGCAGTTTGCGTAGATCAACACGTCCTTCTTTTGCTTCTTCAGGAACATGCTCACCGAGGTTTACGATTTGCTTATCTACCGCTTCAGGCCACTCTTGTGGGATCTGGTGAGTACGGATCGCGATCTGCGTTTCCATACCCGGAGCCATGTTTTCACCAAGAACTTCGGTCACTTTACCCATCATGTTACGAGAACGACCACCACGATCCGTAATTTCAATCACAACCACATTACCCATTCGAGCACCGCCTTTATGCTCGGTAGGGATCTGGATGTCGTGACTAATACGAGAATCATCAGCAACCACGTAAGAATGGCCATATTCTAGGAAGAAGCGACCAACAAGTGGGGTTTTTCTCTCTTCAAGAACACGAACCAAACGACCTTCACGACGACCACGTTTACTATTGTCAGTCGGCTGAGCCAGTACGTAATCACCGTGCATGATGGTTTTCATCTGGTGATGCGGCAACACGATATCATTGTCTTTACCCACACTGCCGTCTGGGCGAACCCAACCATGACCGTCTTTATGACCAATCACATAGCCTTTAATCAATTCCATCTTCTCAGGCAATGCGTAGCACTGACGACGGGTAAAGATAAGCTGTCCATCACGTTCCATTGCACGTAAACGACGACGCAGCCCTTCATATTGTTCCTCTCCAGCCAAACCCAAAGCTTCGAATAGATCGTTACGGTTCATTGGGATATTCGCGTCTGTTAGAAACGAAATAATGAACTCTCGGCTTGGTACTGGGTTTTCGTAATTTTTCGACTCTCGGTCGGCAAAAGGATCAACAGTGGTTGTCGCTGTCGTGTTTTCTGACATTGGTGTGTTTTTTGACATAGGCGGGCCTGCTTAAGCAAGGAATGTATATACCCCTAGTATATCTGATGCTAGGGGTAAGCTACAGATATGCTTTGGAAAAGCCTAAAATAACCTAAGATTGATACATATCTTCACTTTGTGAAACATCGCTTCATAGAGGCGGACTATCATCAAAATTTCAAGCAAACGATAAAACAAACGTTTGCGCCATGAATGAAATACACTATTATCCTGACACTTTACCAACTCCTGTTCTGAGTATTGATATGAAACTAAAACGCACCCTATTGGCTTCAGCAATGGCAAGCCTCGCTCTATTTCCATTCGCGAGTTCTGCGATGGAAAAAGCCGACCTAATGATTACCGATGCGATGGTTCTAACCATGAACCAAGACAAAACGGTTTATGAGAGCGGAACGGTTGTCGTGAAAGACAACAAAATCATTGCCGTTGGTGATGCTTCACTAGAGAAGCAGTACCAAGCGAAGCAAGTGTTAGACGTTGATGGCGATATCGTTATGCCAGGTCTCATCAATACTCATACTCACGTATCAATGACCGTGTTTCGTTCATTAGCCGATGATGTGCCAGATCGCCTTCACCGTTATATCTTCCCTCTAGAGAAGAAACTGGTATCGCGAGACATGGTACGCATTGGCGCTAATCTCGGTAACGTTGAAATGGTGAAAGGCGGTGTCACGACTTACGCCGACATGTACTACTTCGAAGATGAAGTTGCGAAAACTGTCGATAAGATCGGTATGCGTGCCATTCTTGGTGAAACCGTGATTAAGTTCCCAGTCGCTGATGCGGCTAATGCGGAAGAAGGCATCCAATACGCGCTGAATTTCATTGAAGAATACAAAGACCATCCGCGTATCACACCCGCGTTTGCACCACATGCGCCTTACACCAACACCACAGAGATACTGCAGAAGATCTCTAAGCTCTCTCTAGAGCTCGATGTACCAGTAATGATTCACCTAGCAGAATCACACCGTGAAGAAGAGAAAATCGCAGAGCGTTCAGATGGGCTATCACCGGTTCAATACATGGACAGCATTGGCGCACTCAACAAAAACTTGGTGGGTGCACACATGATCCTTGTTGACGATCATGATATCGAACTGGTAAAAAAATCGGATATGGGTGTGGCTCACAACATGAGTGCTAACATCAAGTCAGCAAAAGGTGTATCTCCTGCGCTTAAGATGTATGACGAAAATGTTCGTATTGGTTTAGGTACTGATGGCCCAATGTCTGGTAACACACTGAGCACCATTGATGAATTCAACCAAGTCGCTAAAGTTCACAAGCTGGTGAATAAAGATCGTGCCGCAATGCCGCCGATCAAAGTGATCGACATGGCAACAATGGGCGCAGCAAAAGCGCTACACATGGAAGATAAGATCGGTTCTCTTGAAGCGGGTAAACTCGCCGACATCATAGTGATCGATACGAAAGCGCCAAACATGGTTCCGGTCTACAACCCATACTCTGCATTAGTTTACTCAGCTAATTCTGGTAACGTTCGCCACACCATCGTTGACGGTAAGATCATCATGCAAGACCGCGACATGCTAACAGTCGATGAAGATAAGATTCGTCAAGAAGCACTCGACTTCACTAAAGTCGTTCGTAAGACGGTGATTGAATCTGGTGAAGTTGTTCAATAACGCCACCGAGTGAGATAAACGGTTTACCGTTAAGATCAAAAAAGGCCTCATAGGTATTTACCTACGAGGCCTTTTTATATCGATATCTTTCTATATCAAGATAGATGGCTAACGAGTGCAGTCGTTCACCATCAACCTTAATTAATATTCGTCATTACCAGAACACGTCTCGACGTTTTGCTCGAGCGATAATATTGTCTGGCATTCTCTGTTCCAGACCGCTACGAAGCACGGTGATGCGTTTGTGTTGCCTATCATCCGCAGTCACCGAGTTGTATAACCAGCGGTAAGCATCTTCATAATCTAACGGGCTACCGTAATCACGCAGCAAGAGTTCCGCTAAGTGAATACTCGCACTTAGGTTACCCATAGAGGCCGCTTCACGTAAATACGGAATCGCGCGCTCTTTGTCCTGTTGAACCAAGGTTCCACGAGAATAATAACGACCTAGCTGCTCTAGTGCAGCCGGTAAACCTTGATGCGCCGCGTTTTCCATATAGTAAATGCCAAGCTCTACATCTTGTGGAACACACACGCCCCAAGCCAACATATCACCGTATAAAAACTCATAAGAAGGCAAGCTAATACGCGTCGCACGAGCAACGATATCTTCAACTAACTGGCACTTATCAGCTTTCACTCGCTCTAGGTGTTGATTATTCTCGATTAAATTAATCAGTTCAGCTTCTGTATATATTGGAACGGGCTCTCCCACGTCAGTCAAATTTGCATGACTCAAGGGTGAGCTCAGCGCCATTATCAATGAAGCTGCTACAATTCGTAGCTTCATACCTGCACTCTATTATCTGTCGCTAAAGTTATCTATTGAGGGCCGCAGAGGATTTCTACACGCACAAAACAGGGTGAACTTCACTTTCCATGATATCTGTATCGGCAATAACCCTGACGGCTTTAGACAAAACTTGCCGCTAATGGGCAATATTTTGCCTGATGACGCTTAAAAGATCACCATCAAAGAGTGCATGGCTAAATTGCAGGTATTAAAAAGCCGACTTAATAAAGTCGGCTTTTAGAAAACTATTTCATTATCAGAGCACTTTAATTAACAAAGTACTTTAATTACCACAGCACGGTTAGTGCCTGGTAATCACTCAGCGGGCATTATGCGCCGTATGGGTGAACCTTGATGATAGTTTCGTTACGATCTGGGCCAGTTGATACGATATCAATTGGAACGCCAGTTAGGTCTTCGATACGCTTGATGTAATCTAGAGCAGCTTGTGGAAGCGCGTCGATAGATTTAGCACCAAATGTGTTTTCAGACCAACCAGGCATTGTTTCGTAGATTGGCGTCGCTTCTTCGAATGACTCAGCAGCCATTGGAGAAACTTCTAGGATAGAACCATCTTTCATCTTGTAACCAGTACAGATTTTTAGTTCTTCTAGGCCATCTAGAACGTCTAGTTTAGTTAGACAGATACCAGATAGAGAGTTGATTTGGATTGCACGACGCATAGCAACAGCATCGAACCAACCAGTGCGGCGTAGACGACCAGTCGTTGCGCCAAACTCGTGACCAACATCGCCTAGGTGCTTACCAACTGGGTCTTGTTTTTCAAGGCCATCGTATAGCTCAGTTGGGAATGGACCTGAACCAACACGAGTACAGTAAGCCTTAGTAATACCAAGGATGTAACCGATGTGACGAGGACCAAAACCAGAACCTGCAGCAACACCACCAGCAGTCGTGTTAGAAGACGTTACGTATGGGTAAGTACCGTGGTCGATATCTAGTAGCGTACCTTGAGCACCTTCGAACATGATCTTGTCGCCGCGCTTACGTGCTGCGTCTAGTTCGTCAGTTACGTCGATAACCATCGCAGTTAACATGTCTGCGTAGCTCATCGCTTGCTCAAGAACTTCTTCGTAGCTTACTGTTTCAGCTTTGTAGAAGTGCTCTAGTTGGAAGTTGTGGAATTCCATAACTTCTTTTAGCTTCTCAGCAAATGCTTCTTTATCGAAAAGGTCGCCAACGCGTAGACCGCGACGAGCAACTTTATCTTCGTAAGCAGGACCGATACCACGACCCGTTGTACCAATAGCTTTAGCGCCACGAGCGATTTCACGCGCGTTGTCGATTGCAATGTGGTACGGAAGAATTAGAGGACAAGCTTCAGAGATGAAAAGACGCTCACGTACTGGGATACCGCGTTCTTCAAGAGGTTTCATTTCTTTAAGAAGTGCGTCAGGCGATAATACTACACCGTTGCCAATAACACATTTAACGTTATTGCGTAGGATACCTGATGGAATTAAGTGAAGAACGGTTTTCTCACCGTCAATTACAAGTGTGTGACCTGCATTGTGACCGCCTTGGTAGCGAACCACGTATTTTGCATCTTCAGTTAAAAGGTCAACGATTTTACCTTTACCTTCATCACCCCATTGGGTGCCTAGAACGACTACGTTATTTCCCATCTTTCCAATTTCTGTTGCTAATTAAAAATGGATTCTAGCACCGAATCACATTTCTTGCAGTCATTTTTTGTTCATAATTGTTAAAGCTAACGACAAGCAAATTTGCAATGACACCGCGAAGATCCGTAAAGATGCTGATATTATTATCTTTTTACAGACAAAAGGCAGCAACATGTCTAATTCTATCTGGCTCGCAATCGGGCTTGTTCTTATCGTTGAAGGGCTGGGGCCCTTGATTGCACCCAATGGCTGGAGAAACATGGTTGCTCAATTAAGCCAACAGCCAGACACGCAACTGCGTCGAATTGGCGGTTGCCTTGTGGTTGCTGGCGTCGTTATCGCTTTCATGACCTACCGCTAGGCTTTCTCAAAGCACGGCTCTGTCGCTCGATTTCCCTCGATGACGCAATGGCCAATATTTAGTCTTCAGTCTTCAAAGAATAGAAAACAAAAAGGCTCCCATAATGGGAGCCTTTTAAGTTTTAACGTATTTTGCTTATTGAGCTAAGCATCCGCTAACGCATCAGCTTATTTTGCTGGAGCACCGCTTGCTTGATTCATGTATTGGAAGAAGTCAGTCTTCGGATCCAGTACTAGAATGTCGCTCTTATCGCTAAATGAAGTCTCATAAGCTTGCAATGAACGCATGAAGCCATAGAACTCAGGATCTTTACTGTACACATCAGAGTAGATCTTCGCTGCTTCTGCATCTGCATCACCACGAGTGATTCGAGCTGTACGGTCAGCTTCTGCAAGAACTGTTGCTACTTCTAGCTCAGCTTGAGCACGGATAACTTCTGCTTTCTCACGACCTTGAGAACGGTGTCTACGAGCAACCGATTCACGTTCTGCACGCATACGGCGGTAGATAGATTCACTGATTTCGTCAGGAAGGTTAATCTTCTTCATTCGGAAATCAACAACTTCAACACCTAAATCAGCCATCGCACTTTCTGACGTTCCAGACAAAACGTTTTCCATGATCTTGTCGCGTTCGCCATCAACTTCTAGAGCTTCTGCAGCCGCTACCGTTGTAACAACTTCGCTATCAGCAGAGTCTGGCAGGATGTCCTTATTACGAGGGCCTGACACGATCTGCTTAATTTCACGAGCACCAATTTCAGAACGAAGAACATCTGTCACTTTACGCTCAAGAAGTGCTTCTGCCGTCATGATATTGCCGCCGCCGGTACTCAGATAAAAACGTCCAAAATCAGCAATACGCCATTTTGCGTAGGTATCAATTAGAACGTCTTTTTTCTCTGATGTTACGAAACGGTCAGAACGACCATCCATCGTTTGAATACGAGCATCAAGTACTTTTACGCGATCAAACAGTGGCAGTTTAAAGTGCAAGCCTGGTTCATAGATTCGTGATACGCCGTTGTCATCGAGAACTCGACCAAAACGAATTACCATGCCACGTTCGCCTTCTTGAATCACAAATAGTGACATCAATAGAAGGGCAATCGTCACAACTAATACAGGGATCATTAATTTACGCATTATTAGTATCTCCCTTGACGTGAACTGTCTGAACGAGTTTGAGTGCTAGACTTTGGATCCGCTTGAGTTTCTAACTCAATTTGATCGTAAGTTGATGATGCTTTTGCAGGGCGAGTACCCGACTGAGAACCACCTTGTGCGCCTAGCTTATCAATTGGTAGGTATAGCAAGTTACCGCTTGATTCAGAATCAATCAGGACTTTCGATGTGCTTGAGTACACTTTTTCCATTGTATCAAGGTACATACGGTTACGTGTTACTTCAGGAGCAGCTTGGTATTCAGGTAAAAGCTTCTCGAACTGAGCAACCTGACCCAAAGCACCATTAACAATACGCTCAGAGTAACCGACCGCTTCTTTCTTCAAACGCTCAGCTCGACCTGTTGCTTTTGGAAGAATGTCATTTCGGTAAGCTTCAGCTTCACGTTCAAAACGCTCTTCATCCTCACGAGCCGCGATAGCATCATCAAATGCATCTTTCACTTGCTCAGGTGGACGTGCTGACTGGAAGTTCACGTCAACAATCAGAATACCCATGTCGTAGCTATCAATAATACGGTTCAACGTTTCTTGAGTGCTCTGACGAATCTGCTGACGACCACTTGTTAGGATACTATCCATTAGTGAGTCACCAATTACCGCACGAAGCGCAGAATCAGTTGCTTGGCGTAAGCTATCATCCGCATCCGTTACACGATACAAGTACTTGTACGGGTCAGAAACACGGTATTGAACGCCCATTTCAACCGTCACAACGTTTTCATCTTTCGTTAGCATGGTGCCAGAAGCACGTAGAGAACGAATCGCTTGAACGTTAACCAGTTGCTCATCTTTAATTTCATCGATGAAGCGTGGGTGCCAGTTAAGACCCGGTTCTTCGATACGGTCGAATTGACCCAGTCGAAGTACAACGGCTCTTTCTGCTTCGCCAACGGTGTAGAAACCAGCGAAGAACCAGATAGCAATCGCAATGACAGCAATGACACCAAAGCCAATCGCACCGCCACCACCAATAGATGGCCCGTTACCGTTGCCACCTTTTTTACCAAACTTGCCACCTAACTTTTGACTTAGTTTACTAAACACTTCGTCTAAGTCTGGCGGTCCTTGATCTCGGCCGCCGCGATTATTGTTCTTACCCCAAGGGTCATTATCGCGGCCGTTATTATCGCCGTTGTTATTATTTCCAGGCTCATTCCACGCCATTAGAAAGCTCCATCATTTGATATGACGTTATACTGTAGCAGTCTCTTTGGTAACGATAAAGTCACCTAAGAGCGCCCCTTCTCTTTTTTCAAGTTTAGACCAATCTATTTGTTGCATTCGGATATCTATCAACAAGTTACCATTTTCATCATACTCTTCCTGTTGAATACATTTCATCTCGAAGAATAAGCTGCGAATACGGCCTTGATGTTGATGTGGAATACACAACCGGAATTGAACCATTTGACTCGCTAAACGCTCAGTTAAAGCCTCAAACAGCAGTTCAATCCCTTCTCCTTCCATTGCAGAAACCCAAACAGCGCGTGGTGCGCCCTCTTCGTCTCTTTCAATTCGAGGTTTTTGGTCTTCCATGCAGTCAATTTTGTTCATGACTACAAGGGTTGGCACTTCATGAGCATCGATTTCTTCTAATACTTCATGAACAGCCTGAATGTTCTCACGAAAGCGGTCATCACTGGCATCAACAACATGTAACAAAATGTCAGCTTCCTGCGTCTCTTGTAACGTAGCCTTGAACGCAGCGACCAAGTCGTGTGGTAGATGACGGATAAAACCTACGGTATCTGCGAGAATTGCAGGCCCGACATCTGCCAATTCAATCTTACGTAGTGTTGGGTCTAGAGTTGCAAACAGTTGGTCTGCCGCATAAACACCTGCACTAGTGATTTGATTGAAAAGTGTTGATTTCCCTGCGTTGGTATAACCAACCAAAGAAATTGTTGGGATTTCAGCTCGATTACGAGCACGTCGTCCTTGTTCACGCTGCTTAGCCACTTTCGCTAAACGACGTAATATCGCTTTTATACGGTCACGCAACAAACGTCGATCGGTTTCCAGTTGAGTTTCACCTGGACCACGAAGACCAATACCACCTTTTTGCCTTTCAAGGTGAGTCCAACCACGAATCAATCGGGTAGAGATATGACGAAGCTGAGCGAGCTCAACTTGTAGCTTACCTTCATGAGTTCGCGCACGTTGTGCAAAGATATCTAAGATTAAACCCGTGCGATCAATCACACGACATTTACACAATTGCTCGAGGTTTCGCTCTTGGGCAGGAGAGAGAGAGTGGTTAAAAATCACAATTTCAGCACCGGTCAGCTGAACGGCTTGAGCGATTTCTAGGGCTTTACCTTCTCCAACGTAGTATTTAGGGAGTGGGGATTGTCGGCTACCAGTAATCACTTGTAGCGTTTCTACCCCCGCTGAGGAGACCAGCATTTCACATTCGCTTAGGTCTTCCCATTCTCCCTCTTGCGTGAAGTTGATATGAACAAGTACGGCTCGCTCGCCGGATTCATAACGGTCAAACAAGCAACCAACTCCTTATTACAGCGCAAGCTGTATCAATTGAACGATTAATCTTCAGTCTTCTCTGGACGATCAGATGGCGCACGCTGTTGCTCGCCGCTGTGGTGACTAACTGCACGAGCAGGAACCACAGTAGAAATCGCATGCTTGTAAACCATTTGGTTTACTGTGTTCTTCAATAAGATCACGAATTGATCGAAAGACTCGATCTGACCTTGCAGCTTGATGCCGTTAACAAGATAGATAGAGACTGGAATGCGCTCACGACGGAGTGCATTTAGGAATGGGTCTTGTAGCGATTGCCCCTTAGCCATTTTATTTTCCTTATTTATATTTTGTTGTAATTATTTAGCTAGTGGTGCACAAAAAGGTGCGGCCTTTGCATCTGAGCTAAACGAATAAAAAAACTCCGTTGTTATTGAAAGGCTGTGATTTTTAAAAGCCTCAATAACTGATCCTTTTCAGAGTATATTCACGCAAAAAGCGATCACATTATACACAGCAATACTAATCAGATGCTATTGCATCTGAAAGAGTTTCTAACGCCTGATCAATGTTTTCGCTATCCAACCAAGTTAAATCATCCCAACTGCGTAACCAGGTGATTTGTCGCTTGGCCAATTGACGGGTTGCGCAGACACCACGGAAAACCGCTTCGTCTAAATCGCAATTCCCATCTAAATAATCCCACATCTGCCTATAACCAACGCATCGGATCGATGGCAGTTCAGGGTGAAGATCGTCTCTGGCATATAACGCCTTCATCTCATCTTCAAACCCCGCCTCTATCATCTTCTCAAAGCGAAGTTCAATGCGGCGATGGAGCTCTTTCCTTTCCTTGGGAGCTATTGCAAATTGTTTTACACGAAATGGCAGGCTATCGCCTTTCGTTTGAGTTAGCTCTGTTAATGTTTTACCCGAAATTCGGTAAACTTCCAATGCCCTTGAAAGCCTTTGTGGATCATTTGGGTGTATTCTTTCAGCGGATACGGGATCTATCTCTCTTAATTGATCATGCAATGCCTGCCAACCCTGTTCAATAGACTCCGCTTCAATCTGCTTACGAATCTCTTGATCCGCGGCCGGTAATGGCGATAAGCCTTCCAACAATGCCTTGTAGTACAGCATTGTGCCACCAACCAGTAACGGGATTTTTCCTTCCGCTACAATCTTATTCATTTCATTGATCGCATCACGACGAAAATCTGCCGCAGAATACGCTTCGCTTGGATCGAGAATATCAATCAAACGATGGGGCGCGAGCGCGAGCTCTCCTGCATCCGGTTTAGCGGTGCCGATATCCATGTCTTTGTAGATCAATGCTGAGTCGACACTGATGATCTCTACTGGGTATTTCTGACGTAAGCGGATAGCTAAATCTGTTTTTCCTGATGCCGTAGGGCCCATTAAAAACAACGCTAAAGGTAATTTTTCAGTCATGATATTTTGTATTTGTTTCTCTGTTAGAGCGCTTTATAAAAAAGGGCTTTGTGTCGCGACGTATTCAGCTAAAAAGACAAATGCCATCGCGAAAAAGTTAAACCGTAAACGCGGCTATGGTCGCTGAAAAGTCGATAGGATTGACAAACTCTGGATCATCTAATGGAAGTAGACCATGCCAAAGCTGTTCAAGTTCCCCAACTAGTTGAACCGCTTCAGATAAAGTGTAGTCGCTTTTTACTTGTGCCGTTTGAATCCCGATCCAGTTGACCAATGATGGCAACATATCGTTAAAAACATTAGCAGCGTTAGAAACATTATCTGCGTTAAAAACAGTAGCAGCGTGATTATCGACAATCTGAGCGTTTAATGAAGCCGCGTAAGATAACAGATCTGGGATTAAAATTTGTAAGTTTTGCTGCCTCAACGGAGAAGGCACGCCCATCACCATTACCGCTTCACTGTTTCGCGCCTTAAGCTCAATCCCCAATAACGCCAGTGTTTGGCTCAACGCCTTAGCAACCTCGACAAGTTCACTACCAAGCTTAATCGATAAAGGCACCAATAACGGTTGGCTTTTTAACGCCCCTTCTCGAGTATCAAGTTGGCCAATCACACGTAGCAATTCCGCTTTGGCTAGAGACACCAATACACTGCCGTTTTTGTTTCCCATTACCAAATATTGGCGTTCCACTACCGAGACGGCTTTGCCTAAGTCCGTCACAGGAGCTCTTGGTTTTGAATGAACAGGATTCTGTTGAGCAGGCTTAGCTTCTATATTTTCTATGTTTTCTCTATTTTCTATGTTGTCTCTGGTTTCGACTGGTGCCACATGCCCTTGAGGAGGTGATGGAGCTACAACTTGATCATCAAAATCTGGCGTTTTCAGAAGCTCTTTGTAGGCTTTCACTTCTCGCTTAGAGGGCGCGGGTTCACCATGATGCTGGTGTGGCTCTTTCTCTTTTTTAGGTTCAGGTCGAGACTCGATCCACTCTTGACGAGGAGACCCGGTAAAACTGGTTTCGCGAGGCGACGAGCCTGTGTTAGCTGACGAACCTCGGCTAGATGACGAGCCTATGTTAAATAACGAACCAAGACTCGATGAAGAACCTCTGTTAGACGATGAACCTCGGTTGGCTGTTGAGCCATAGTGCTGTCCACCATCATTAACACTGTGTTGAGGTTGATCATTCGCTTGTTCAGACTCAGCTTTTCTCGGGTAGGCTGGCGTTTGCTCAATAGCATGTCGCGCCCTTTCAGATGGAGGGCTTTGATCAGATACTGGGTTTTGATCCGAATAAGCAGGGACAGTGCTTTCTTGCGTTGGGCAACTCGTCACATCACTAGATTCAGGCATTGCATTATCTTGCTGATAATTCGTTGCTTCTGATTGATGAAACGCAGACTGCTTGATTGGTACCGCATTAATCTGTTTGCTTTGGGTTAGTCCATCACTCAATGCCTGATAAATGAAATCATGCACAAGGCGAGCTTGGTGGAAACGCACTTCATGTTTTGCAGGGTGAACATTCACATCCACCTGATGCGGGTCTAATTCAATAAACAGTACATAAGTTGCGAATTGGTCTGGACGCAGGCTAGTCTCATAGCTTTGACGAATCGCATGATTGATCAGCTTGTCACGCATCATACGACCATTCACATAGCAGTATTGCAGATCGCTTTGTTGTCTTGCTCCTTCTGGCGTGGTGATCCAGCCATGAAGTTTTAGGCCTTGATGCTCAAGTTCGATCTTAAGCATATGACGAACAAAAGGATTGCCACATACCGCAGCGATGCGTTTTTCTGCTTGAACTTGTGTTTTGGCAGCGCGGTACTGACGAATCATTTTGCCGTTATGACGAAGGTTAATCGTCACATCAAAGCGACTCAATGCGATACGTTTAAGCAGCTCATCGATATGCGTGAATTCGGTTTTCTCGGTGCGTAAGAACTTGCGGCGTGCTGGCGTATTGAAGAACAGGTCTAACACCTCGACCGAAGTACCAATGGGATGCGCCGCAGGCTGCAGTTTCACCTGCATGTCACGGCCTTCACTGTGTGCTGCCCAAGCTTGATCTTGAGTGGCAGGGCGTGAAGTCATGGTTAAGCGTGCAACAGAGCTAATACTCGCGAGCGCTTCACCACGGAAACCAAGGCTGACGATCGCCTCAAGGTCATCAAGGGTATGAATCTTAGAGGTAGCATGACGGCTCAGCGCCAACGCAAGCTCATCTTTGACGATGCCCTTGCCGTTGTCACGAACGCGGATCATCTTAGCGCCACCTTTCTCGATATCAATATCGATACGTGTGGCACCTGAATCCAAACTGTTCTCAACCAACTCTTTTACAACAGAGGCTGGCCTTTCTACCACTTCACCCGCTGCGATTTGGTTAGCTAACCGAGCTGGCAGTATTTTGATCGTCATATTTACAGCTACCTTACTGCCATTGATGGAAACATGTCTGCGTTAAAAAGCTTACTTGTGCGGAATAATCAACACCTGCCCTACCGCTAGGCTGTCAGATCGTAGCTTATTCGCTTGGCGAATACTGTTAACACTCACGCCGTATTTTGACGCAATCTTGCCAAGATAATCACCTCTTGCGACTTTATGTTTACGCAGAGGGACATCTTTCACTTCAACCGTAATACGTAGCTTCTGACCCACTTTCAATGTTTCAGACTTCAAGCGGTTCTCACGTTTGATATCTGCCACCCGTACTTTGTAACGGCTGGCTATCTTGCCTAGGTACTCTCCAGACTTAACCGTGTGAGTTATGGTCTTGGTTTTCACTGCGCTGCTTGATGATGACCCTGAAGCACTACTTGGGATCTTAAGCACTTGGCCGATCGCTAGGCTGCTCGATTTCAGATTGTTGAATTTCATCAACGTCTGTGTCGAGGTGCCATATTTACTCGCAATCACAGACAGAGACTCACCACGAGACACTTTATGTTGGCTCACGCTACCCGTTGACGACGTTGCATTAGACAAGATAATCCCTTCTGGCGGGTTAGCCTTCAAATACTTAACGACCGCTTTGGTCACTGCTCGCGCCAATTTATCTTGGTGCGAACGTTGGAAGAGCAGCTTCTCTTCGGTCGGATTCGAAATAAAGCCCGTCTCGACCAAGACCGATGGTATCTGTGGTGAACGTAATACCGCCAAACTGGTATTGATTGGTTTACTGTTATGAAGCTTAGCAACCTTACCCATCTCAGACAGAATGGTGGTTGCGAGCTTATAGCCCTCTTTCTGTGAGTGGCTGAACTGCAAATCAAGCAGAGTTTGGTTTACGTTCTTATCATCAATATTGCCAGTGAAAGCCGCACCGCTACCACCGAGTAATTCAGACTGCTTCTCTTTGTTCTCGATCCATCGAGAGATCTCAGTATTTGCGCGTCGAGTATTCAACACAAACACCGAACCACCTCTTGGTTGAGGGGTCGTAAAAGCATCCGCGTGAATAGAGATAAACAGATGAGCTTCGTTTTCACGAGCAATCGCGACACGTCGGTTAAGGTTTACAAAGTAGTCGGCGTTACGGGTCATACGAGTTTTAATCCCAGGAACCGCATTCAACTGTGCAGCAAGCTTACGAGAAATACTCAGAGTCGCATTCTTTTCATACTTACGACTTGGACCAATAGAGCCTGGATCCTCACCACCGTGACCAGGGTCAATCACGATCAGAATGTCTTTCTGACGTTTAACCTGATTAATATTTTTGCTCACCGTTGGTTTACTCGGCTTCGACGTCGTAGTCCCCTTGCTTGCCGCACCATGAGGTAGATCGATCACCAGACGATGTCCGTACTGACCACCAGGAGTCGGGCTGAGTTTAAACAACTCCGCTGTAGAGGACTTCTTCAACTCAAAAACCAAGCGATAGGTGTTTTTGTCTGGCGGAGAACTCTTACGAATCTTAGATAGAACGGGGCTATCTTTCACCACGACCGGTAACTTAGTTGCGAGGTTGGTATGTTTTAAATCGACCACTAAACGACTCGGGCTACTCAAGGTGAAATAGCTAAAGTCCGCTTCTGATTTTAAGTCAATAACCACACGAGTTTCTTCTGGAGAAGGCCAAACCCTTAAACTTTTCAGTGAGTTTGCAGAAACAAGTGAAGAAAACAGTATAGAAAAAACAGCAGCCATCATGGCTACTGCTGAAATAAGGCGTCTAAAAATCAACATAACTCCAACTGACTAAGTAAGCGCTGTCCGTATTCACTATTAGCGGTTAAAGAAACAATACGGTGGTCGTCTTGGTAACGAATATCAATGTCCAAATCGGCTTCTGGTAGCATCCCATAGCCTTTCTCAGGCCATTCAACCAAACAGATAGCATCTGGTGTGAAGTAATCACGAATCCCCATGAACTCCAATTCTTCAGGATCGGCTAAGCGATAAAGATCGAAGTGATATACCTGCCAATCGGCAAGTTGATAAGGTTCAACTAAAGTATACGTTGGGCTCTTTACATTTCCTTGATGGCCAAGTGCTTTTACAAAGCCACGACTGAAGGTCGTTTTACCTGCGCCAAGATCACCATGCAGATAAATAGTCGTCTGCTGTGAGCAAAGATTAGAAAGCTCCGTCCCTAATTGAATCGTTGCTTGTTCATCTTTCAAAGTAAATTGTTTCGTGCTCATGAATACGTTCTCTAAAAATCGATCGTTGACTATATAAAAATCAAAAGAACAAGAATAGTAAACCGTGATGCTTTTAGTAGACAAGCACTCAAGTGTAAGTTCTATGAAAAATACTGATCAAAACACGTCAGTTCTGGTCAATATCACTAAGATCCGTTAAGATCCGCCCCCATTTTTGCCGAACCTAGTTTTAATTAGCCTTATCTCTAATTGTAAAACAGAGAAAATAAGAATTAAGAATGAAGCCATGAATCTAGACCATCTTGCTGAAAAAATTAAAATCTGGGGAAAAGAGCTCGGCTTTCAAAAAGTTGGCATCTGCGATGTTGATTTAAGTGAACACGAAGCCCCTCTTCAAGCATGGCTAGATGCTGGCAACCACGGCGAAATGGATTGGATGGCTCGACATGGAATGATGCGTGCACGTCCTGATGAACTTCATCCAGGCACCATTCGAGTGATCAGCGCCCGAATGAACTACCTGCCACCAGAAGCTCAGTTTGCTTCTAACCTAAGCGATACCACTCAAGGCTATATCAGCCGTTATTCTTTAGGCCGCGATTATCACAAATTGTTCCGTAACCAGTTGAAAAAGCTGGGACAAAGAATCGAAAAAGAGGTCGAAGGTTTAGACTCACGTCCTTTCGTGGATTCAGCGCCTATTTTAGAAAGACCGCTCGCTCAAAAAGCGGGGCTGGGTTGGACAGGTAAACACTCGTTAATTCTCGATAAAGACGCGGGCTCTTGGTTCTTTCTAGGAGAGCTGTTGGTTAATATCCCGCTTCCTGTTGATGAGCCCAGTGTTGATGAGTGCGGCAAATGCACCGCATGTATCACTTCTTGCCCAACGGGTGCCATTATTGCTGATGGCGTAGTGGATGCTCGAAAATGTATTTCGTACTTAACCATCGAATACGATGGTGTGATCCCGGAAGAATTTAGAAACGCAATTGGTAACCGTATTTATGGTTGTGATGACTGTCAGTTAGTTTGCCCGTGGAATCGTCATGCGGAACTCACAGAGCAAACAGACTTTCATCGTAGAGAAGATTTCCAAGAAGCCGATCTGGTTTCACTTTCAAGTTGGGACGAAGCAACCTTCCTAAAGAAAATGGAAGGCTCAGCAATAAGACGTATCGGCCACACCCAGTGGTTGCGCAATATCTTTGTTGCTATGGGCAATGCGCCATTTCAACAACGCATTGTTGAAACACTAGAATCTCATCAAGGCAAAAATGAAATGCTAGATGTGCATATTGAGTGGGCTTTGAATAAACAACTACAACAGTTGCCGAATGCCAGTAGCATCCAAGAAGGCAAGAATAAAGTCTCCACCAAAAAGCACAGACTTATCCGTATCGTGGAAAAAGGACTACCGAGAGACGCCTAGCCTTTAGGTACCAACGATTGGCGGACTAACGGACGCCAACAGTCCAAGATTTAAGACAACTCGTTGCACATAATTTTAGAACAATGTTTGACCTTGTTCTCAATTTCAGCAATGTGGAAAAAATTCAGAACTCTCGTAAACTTCCGACACTCTCACAAAGTTAAACACAGTACCGATAAATGATTAAGATCAAAAAACAACAAGTTAACGATCTTTTATCAAATTCAAGATAAACACTCAAACTGATAAAAAACAACAAGTTACAATCACTGTAATTCAGCTAATATATTGAAAACAAGAAAGATCTTTTGGGGATATGTAAAGAATTAAGTCTGAAATAACTTTATCAACCAAGTTATCCACACCTAACATTTTGTGGATAAGTCTGTTCATAGATGTGAAAAACCTCAAGTGTCTGCTTCAGAGACCTGATGTTTACTAGCATTCCAGTTGCTAAGAAAAATTTAAGACAAAAAAATATCCACCATGATGGAGGATTATTTGCTTTTTGGGGGGATTATGCTTCGCAGCATTAAAGAAAGAGCGTGACCTTTAAGGTCGTCTTTAAACTCTGTGATCTAAAGAAAAACACGGTGGCTTAAAGAGTCTTAATAGCTTTTTAGAAGAAAGCTGGAGCGATACATCGGGTTCGAACCGATGACCTCAACCTTGGCAAGGTTGCGCTCTACCAACTGAGCTAGTATCGCATTAGTTAACCGTTAATTCTGTCTGCTAAGAAGCTAAGTGCTTACTGTAAAGCAGTGACTAACGTGTAACTGTAATGTGGTTGCGGGAGCCGGATTTGAACCGACGACCTTCGGGTTATGAGCCCGACGAGCTACCAAACTGCTCCATCCCGCGTCCGGATGCATTATTTGAGTTAATGACTCTATATTTCCAACATCAATCCTAAGAAAGAATTTGGAGCGATACATCGGGTTCGAACCGATGACCTCAACCTTGGCAAGGTTGCGCTCTACCAACTGAGCTAGTATCGCATTAGTTATTCGCTGCTCTTACTGCCTTGGGCAATAAATGGCGCTTAACTGTAATGTGGTTGCGGGAGCCGGATTTGAACCGACGACCTTCGGGTTATGAGCCCGACGAGCTACCAAACTGCTCCATCCCGCGTCCGAATGCATTATTTAAGTTAATGACTCTGTTCTCTAAAAAGAGAGAATTTGGAGCGATACATCGGGTTCGAACCGATGACCTCAACCTTGGCAAGGTTGCGCTCTACCAACTGAGCTAGTATCGCATAAGCTAACCGTTCATCTTGTCTGCTAAGAAGCTAAGTTCTTACTGCAAGAAAGTAATCAACGTTTAACTGTAATGTGGTTGCGGGAGCCGGATTTGAACCGACGACCTTCGGGTTATGAGCCCGACGAGCTACCAAACTGCTCCATCCCGCGTCCGGATGCATTATTTAAGTTAATGACTCTGTTCTCTAAAAAGAGAGAATTTGGAGCGATACATCGGGTTCGAACCGATGACCTCAACCTTGGCAAGGTTGCGCTCTACCAACTGAGCTAGTATCGCATAAGCTAACCGTTCATCTTTTCTGCTAAGAAGCTAAGTTCTTACTGCAAGAAAGTAATCAACGTTCAACTGTAATGTGGTTGCGGGAGCCGGATTTGAACCGACGACCTTCGGGTTATGAGCCCGACGAGCTACCAAACTGCTCCATCCCGCGTCCGGATGCATTGTTTAAGTCAATGAGTCTATTTCCCAACATCAATCCTAAGAAAGAAATTGGAGCGATACATCGGGTTCGAACCGATGACCTCAACCTTGGCAAGGTTGCGCTCTACCAGCTGAGCTAGTATCGCTTAGTTAACCGTTAAACTCGTCTGCTAGAAACTAAGTTCTTACTGCAAAGAAGCTATCAACGTTTAGCTGTAATGTGGTTGCGGGAGCCGGATTTGAACCGACGACCTTCGGGTTATGAGCCCGACGAGCTACCAAACTGCTCCATCCCGCGTCCGGATGTTTCTTTTTTACGTCATAAACGCTTGAGTTAATGACTCTATATTCCCAACATCAATCCTAAGAAAGAAATTGGAGCGATACATCGGGTTCGAACCGATGACCTCAACCTTGGCAAGGTTGCGCTCTACCAGCTGAGCTAGTATCGCTTAGTTAACCGTTAAACTTGCCTGCTAGAAACTAAGTTCTTACTGCAAAGAAGCTATCAACGTTTAGCTGTAATGTGGTTGCGGGAGCCGGATTTGAACCGACGACCTTCGGGTTATGAGCCCGACGAGCTACCAAACTGCTCCATCCCGCGTCCGGATGCATTATTTGAGTTAATGACTCTATATTCCCAACTTCATTCCTAAGAAAGAAATTGGAGCGATACATCGGGTTCGAACCGATGACCTCAACCTTGGCAAGGTTGCGCTCTACCAGCTGAGCTAGTATCGCTTAGTTAACCGTTAAACTTGTCTGCTAGAAACTAAGTTCTTACTGCAAAGAAGCTATCAACGTTTAGCTGTAATGTGGTTGCGGGAGCCGGATTTGAACCGACGACCTTCGGGTTATGAGCCCGACGAGCTACCAAACTGCTCCATCCCGCGTCCGGATGCATTATTTGAGTTAATGACTCTATATTTCCAACATCAATCCTAAGAAAGAAATTGGAGCGATACATCGGGTTCGAACCGATGACCTCAACCTTGGCAAGGTTGCGCTCTACCAACTGAGCTAGTATCGCATTAGTTAACCGTTAATCCTGTCTGCTAAGAAGCTAAGTTCTACTGCAAGGCAGTGTTCAACGTGTAACTGTAATGTGGTTGCGGGAGCCGGATTTGAACCGACGACCTTCGGGTTATGAGCCCGACGAGCTACCAAACTGCTCCATCCCGCGTCCGGATGCATTATTTGAGTTAATGACTCTATATTTCCAACATCAATCCTAAGAAAGAATTTGGAGCGATACATCGGGTTCGAACCGATGACCTCAACCTTGGCAAGGTTGCGCTCTACCAACTGAGCTAGTATCGCAATCTGAAACGTCTTTCGTCGTTCAGGGCTGCGAATTATAAGAGCATTTTTTTGTGATGCAAGTCCTTAATGCAAAATTACGAAAGTTTTTACTCAACTGCTGTAAAAGCACGCAGATTTGCAAAAAAATCAGCTCTTATGTCCCTGAAAAGTTAGATAAACGTGATCATTTGATCTGATTAGATGTTAATAATCGTTTTTCGGTAGTACTGCAGTTCAGCGATCGACTCACGAATATCATCCAATGCAAGGTGACTTCCCGACTTTGAAAAACCATCGAGAACTTCGGGTTTCCAACGACGAGTCAGCTCTTTCAGGGTACTTACATCGACATAACGGTAATGGAAGTACTCTTCCAGCTCTGGCATGTGTTTGTATAAGAAACGGCGATCTTGGCCAATGCTGTTACCACAAATCGGTGATTTACCTTTTGGTACCCACTTCTCAAGAAACTCAATCGTTTGTTGAATAGCCTCTTGCTCTGAAACCGTGCTTTCTTGAATTCGTTTCACTAAGCCGCTGCCGGTGTGGGTGGTTGTACACCACTCGTCCATCTTGTCCAATTCACTCTGAGGTTGGTGAATAGCCAAAACAGGTCCTTCAGCCAGGATGTTAAGCTCACTATCAGTAACGATAGTAGCAATTTCAATGATTTTATGAGTTTCAGGATCAAGTCCTGTCATCTCTAGATCAACCCAAATAAGGTTCTGATCGCTAAAGGACATAAGGCGTCGCCTATTTGTTTATGTATAAAAGAGGTACTATACCCAAATAACTATACTCAAACTAGCTTTAGGGCCATCGAAATCAATGGTACCAACAACATTCCGTTTGAGTCCTCAATCATCAAGTTAGATGTGTTAAGTGAAAAATTGTGGCTAAAAAAAAGAAGTTAACCAAAGGTCAAGTGCGTCGTGTACGTAGCAACCAGAACAAGCGACTCAAGAAAGAAGATTCTATCCAGTGGGATGAGAACATGCTTGGCGGAACAAAAAGCGGACTCGTAATTACGCGCTTTGGTCAACATGCCGATATCGAAGATCTTGAAACCAACGAAGTTCACCGTTGTAACTTACGCCGCAGTATTGAAACGTTAGTTTCTGGAGACAAAGTCATTTGGCGCGCAGGACTTGAATCAATGGCCGGCATCTCTGGTGTTGTAGAAGCCGTTGAGCCAAGAACGTCAATGCTAACTCGCCCTGATTACTACGACGGCCTAAAACCGGTTGCTGCTAACGTTGACCAAATGGTTATCGTTTCAGCTGTACTGCCAGAGCTATCACTTAATATCATCGACCGTTACTTGATCGCCTCTGAAACGGTGAATATTGCCCCGTTAGTTGTGCTCAATAAAGTCGACTTGCTGACAGAACAACAAATTAGCGAATACCGCGAAACGCTGAAAATATACGAGAAAATCGGCTATAAAGTCATGTTCGTCAGTAAAGAGTCGGGTTACGGCATCAAAGAGTTGGAAGCCGAACTGAAAGATCGTATCAACATTTTCGTTGGTCAATCTGGCGTAGGTAAATCCAGCGTCGTGAATGCACTCATGCCAACATTAGACATTGAAGAAGGCGCGGTTTCTGAAAACTCAGGACTGGGTCAACACACGACGACTGCAGCGCGTTTGTATCACTTCCCTTCTGGTGGTGATCTTATCGATTCCCCAGGGGTACGTGAATTCGGCCTATGGCATTTAGAACCCGATGAAGTCACAGATGCTTTCATTGAATTCAAGCCATACCTAGGTGGTTGTAAATTCCGTGACTGTAAACACAATGACGATCCTGGATGCCTGCTACGTGAAGCCGTTGAAGACGGTAAAATTAGCCGCTTACGTTTTGCTAGCTACCATCGCATTATTGAAACAATGGCTGACAACAAAGATAACCGTCAGTACTCACGAAGCAAGAAAGCCGATCTCTAATCGCGTTTTTGTGAACAAATGTGTGCATTTACTGACAATTGGCGCGAATTTAAGTAACATCTCGCGCCCTAAACCGTCATCGACAGATTTAATTGAAAAACAATTAGCATTGGAAAATTAATACAATGGATAAGATTAAAGTTGGATTGCAGTACTGGATCCCACAGCATGGGCTAACTCGCCTCGTCGGTAAACTGGCATCTGCTAAAGCGGGTGGCTTAACGACAGCGATCATCAACTGGTTCATCAAGCAATACAAAGTAAACATGGATGAAGCTCTGCATAGCGATCCAAAACACTTTAAGACATTCAATGAATTCTTCGTACGTGAATTAAAAGAAGGCATGCGCCCTGTCGCTGAAGGCGAATCCGTGATTGTTCACCCCGCTGATGCTCGCGTAAGTCAGTTTGGCCCAATTACTGATGGTCAACTGATTCAAGCTAAGAACCACAACTACTCAGCACGTGAGCTATTGGGTGGTGATGCTGCTCTAGCGGATGAATTTAAAGACGGCGAATTCGCTACGCTTTACTTGTCGCCAAGTGATTACCATCGCGTGCACATGCCATGTGACGGCACACTGCGTCAGATGATCTACGTTCCGGGTGACCTTTTCTCTGTAAACCCGTTAACGGCAGAGAACGTTCCAAACCTATTCGCACGTAACGAGCGTGTAGTTTGTATCTTTGATACTGAGTTTGGCCCAATGGCACAAGTGCTGGTTGGCGCAACTATCGTTGGCAGCATCGAGCAAGTATGGGCTGGCACCATTACTCCACCTCGTGGTAACTCAGTTTACAAATGGGATTACCCTGCACAAGGTGATACAGCCGTCGTCTTGAAGAAAGGCGAAGAGATGGGCCGCTTTAAGCTTGGTTCAACGGTTATCAACCTGTTCGCTAAAGACGCAATCAAGTTTGACGAAACGATGCAAAATGGCGAGAAAACCGTTCTAGGCACCCCTTTCGCGCATATCGCGGGCAAAGACGCTGAGACTGAAGCTGTTGATTCAACAGAGAACACAGACCAAGTCTAACTCTCTGAGTTAACTTAGTAAGCTTTAAGGGCGCGTTAGTTTTCTATTTTTAGAGAATAACGCGCCTTTTTCTTATCTAGTTCGAGACATTTCCCTTCAAGGTTTCAACCAATCTAACTACCGATAACCTTATTCTCAACGAGCAGTACGTCGAATTGCCTCATAAAAAGATTGACCAAAAACAAAACAACTGTCGAAACCTTAAACAAGTTTCCGATTTTACAACCCGTCTCCAAGTACCAAAAATCCAGATAACTTACTCTATTTGAAGATATTTTATTCATAGGGTCTTTGTACATGCCTAAACTCAATGTTGGCGTTCTGGCCAAGCTGTTGATTTGTTTTGCGATTCCCTTGGGCGTGTTATTCATGCCGATAGATTCAATACCAATCGATGATCTCACGCTGATTCAACACCGCTTGTTGGCAATATTCTTGTTGGCCGCTCTACTGTGGGTGCTTGAACCCGTTCCGGTATTCGCCACTTCCATTTTGATCATTGCGCTTGAACTGGTGATGATTTCCGACAAAGGCTTACACCTATTTAGAAATCCACCAGCGGGGCACGATCTCGGTGAGTTAATCAAATATACCGACATATTCGGTGCATTTTCGTCACCAATCATCATCCTCTTCATGGGTGGTTTTGCGCTCGCGATATCGGCATCTAAGTACGAACTCGACAACAACTTAGCCCGAGTATTGCTCAAACCATTTGGTACAGAACCGCGCTTCATTATGCTCGGCTTAATGCTGATCACCGCCGTGTTCTCAATGTTCATGTCAAATACCGCAACAACGGTAATGATGCTCGCACTGCTAGGTCCAATCGTGGCGTCAGCACCAAAAGGCGACATGGGGATCAAGGCGTTGGTGTTGTGTATTCCAATTGCTGCTAACACCGGTGGTATCGCGACACCCATAGGTACACCACCCAACGCCATCGCACTTCAATACCTGACGGGTGAGAACAGTATCGACTTCCTTAGCTGGATGATGATGGGCTTGCCCTTCGTAATCATTCAACTGACCATCGCTTGGTTCCTTCTACAGAAATTTTTCCCGTCCAAGGAAAGAAACATGGTGCTCAAGCTTGATGGCCAATTTAGAAAAAGCTGGCGTGCGATTGTGGTTTACGTCACCTTCGCCGCCACCATCCTATTGTGGATGACCACCAAACTGCATGGTATGAACACCTATGTGGTGTCTATCATTCCACTGGCTGTCTTTACCCTAACGGGCATCATGGGCAAAGAAGAACTTAAGCTGATTAACTGGGATGTATTGTGGCTAGTAGCAGGTGGTATTGCGATTGGTATAGGACTAGATAAAACAGGCTTAGCCGTGGCACTCGCACACGCGATTGATTATGAGTCGCTCTCACCAACGGCGGTAGTGCTAACGTTATCAATCGTATGTTGGTTAATGGCGAACTTCATGTCGAACACCGCGACTGCCAACTTATTGATGCCGATCGCCGCTGCGATTGGCGCATCCATGGAAAGCTTGGTTGCGATAGGAGGCCTGCAAGGACTACTGGTTGTGGTCGCCTTCTCTGCATCGCTAGGTATGATTTTACCCGTATCGACACCACCAAACTCGTTGGCCTACTCGACCGGGCTTATCGAAAGTAAAGACATGGCGAAGATGGGTATCATCTTAGGTCTTGTCGGCTTGTTAATGGTCTACCTCGCGTTGTTCATCATCACCTAAGAGACGTTCAACGATCACTTTTATTCCGACTAAGGTGCTAAATGTAAATTTAGCGCCTATTAGCGCTATCTCACGCACAATGGCCACAACAAGTGATTGATTTTTAAATCAATAAATAACTGTGACTTTACTTCACTGTTTTACAAAAATCAGAGTAAATATATTTAGAATTTATGATTTTAAACACATTCATTCTGCCTAAGACAACGACAATATACCCCTATAAGAAACACATCACTTCAATATCAAGTACGTCACCGTAGTTAGATTTTTGTCTAATAAAGAGGAATGGACCTTGAGACATACTATTAAGTTTAAAATTCAGATCGCCATTGCGGTCATTATTGCCGTCGTAAGTGGCGCTCAAGCTTGGATATCGGTTAATCAGCTGACTCAAGAGACTGAAGTCGCGATCAACCAAGAAATGAAAAATGTCAGTGTTGGCACCACCAATTACATTGCCGATTGGCTGTCAATCCGCAGTGATATGATGCTTGCCAATGAATCGACCATTTCAAGCAATAGCAACTCTGATCGCGAGTTATTGATCACCAAGCAAGCCGGACAATTCTTGTCTGTTTATGCAGGGTTCAGCGATGGCACTATCGCCTATGGCGACAAAGGTGAAGATTGGCCAGCAGGCTACGACCCGCGCACTCGCCCTTGGTATAAAGATGCAAACGCAACATCAGACCTCATCATTACCGAACCTTATCAGGACTTTGACGGCAGCATTGTCATCAGCTTTGCGAAAGCATTCAGTGGTGATAGACAAGGTGTTCTCGCGGCCGATCTAACCGTAACCAGCATTATTGATACCGTGCTTAATGTAAAACTGGAGAACGATGGTTTTGCGTTTTTAGTCGACGGCAATAACAACATTGTGGCCTACAGTGATGAAGAACTGAGTCAAAAACCACTGACCAGTTTGAATCCAGAACTAACAACCAACAAGGTGTCACAACTACTTCAAGACCAAATGATCACCACTCTAACTTGGCCTGGTCAAGGCGATAAGCTGGTTTATATTGCCAATGTCCCGAACACCGATTGGTCGTTAGGTATCGTTATCGATAAAGACATGGCGTTTTCTGCAGTATCCGATGCCATTCAATTCATCACGCTGACCTCTTTGATTTTGTACATCATCATTTCAATAGCGAGTACCGTGGTTATCAACCGCCTACTTTCTCCATTACAAACACTGTCTACAGCGCTGACTCAACTCGCTCAAGGCAGAGGCGACCTTACCCAACGCATTGATATCACACGTATGGATGAGATTGGCAAACTTGCCGAGCTTGTGAACCAGTTCTTGAGTCAAATGCAAAGCATGTTGAAGGGCGTGATAGAGCACAGCCACGATCTCAACAACCATGCAGAGAAAGCCAATCAACTGGCGACCCAATCTTCGATTAGCGTTGAGAATCAACAAAACGATATCAACCAAATTGCGACCGCGATTCATGAAATGTCGGCTACCGCAGCCGAAGTGGCTAGCCATGCCGAATTAACGGCATCCGCTTCTCAGGCATCCGCTACCGCTTGTAATGAAGGCCAAGAGGTAATCCAACAAAACCGTGATGCGATTACTGGCCTTGCGACTCAAGTTGAAGACGCCGCCAATGTTATTCGTGAATTAGAGAGCAATGCGCAAAGCATCAATCAGATCCTATCCACCATTCAAGGCATTGCCGAACAGACCAACCTGTTGGCATTGAATGCAGCGATTGAAGCCGCTCGTGCGGGTGAACAAGGTCGTGGGTTTGCGGTTGTGGCCGATGAAGTTCGAGTGCTCAGCCAACGAACGCATGGCTCGACCGAAGAAATCCGCGTGATGATTGATACGCTGCAAAAGAATACCGAACATGCCGTTGAAAGCATGACCACCAGCACTCAACTGGCAGAGAATAGTGTTGGCTTCGCAGAACAAGCCCATGGCAGCCTGACTAAAATCACGCAAGCGATCACTGAAATCAACGATATGGCGCTGCAAATCGCGAGTGCTGCAGAAGAGCAACGCGCGGTCAGCGAGGACATCAGCCGTAATACGCAAGGAATCAAAGACGCCTCTGACGATCTAGCACAACAAGCGGAAAGCAGTCGCAATAGCTCAAATGAAATGAGCAGCGCTGCAGAGTCAATGCGCCAAGACGTAGAGCGCTTTAAGGTATAGCGCTTTGAGGTATAGCGCGCCTCAAGCAAAGTAAGTTGGACCACACCAGCAAGCGACAGCTGACATAAACTAATCACTGAAACAAAGTCGTTCTTTCATAAAAATCACTTTGTTCTCAGTTCGGTTTGATGCATATTGATGAGCTAATTTATCCCAGACACAAGGATGTTATTCAGATGGGATTTGAATGGTTAGCTCTAGCTGCCGCTTTTCTATGGGCGATTGCGAGCCTAATGTCAGTAAAACCCGCTCAACACTTAGGTTCTTTCGCCTATAGTCGTTGGCGAATGGGTTGTACCGCGATCATCTTATCGAGCATGGCTTGGTTTACGGGTGGGTGGTCAAGTGTCGAAGCCGACCTAGTCACACCCATGATGCTATCTGGCCTAATTGGCATCTTCATTGGTGATACCGCCCTATTTGCCTGTTTGAACCGCATGGGTCCGCGCCAAGCGGGTTTGCTGTTCTCTTGTCACGCCGTTTTCTCGGCCATTCTTGGTTACTTCCTGTTTAGCGAAAGCATGACTTCGGTGGAGCTTATTGGCTCGGCGTTGGTGTTTAGTGGTGTATTAACCGCAATCTTCTTTGGTCGTCGAGGGCAATCGAATAACCAACTCGAAACCATTAAGGGTACGGTGTGGATTGGTGTGGCGCTGGGAATCACCGCCGCGATCTGCCAAGCATTGGGCGGCATTATTGCCAAACCCGTGATGCAAACCAGTATCGACCCAATTGCAGCCTCTGCCATTCGAATGATCACCGCCTTTGTTGCTCACTCACTGTTTCGCTTAACAGGCGCCAAGCTTTCGCGCGCGATCAATCCAATGAATAAACAAATATTCGCAATTACTGCGGTTAATGGCTTTTTAGCGATGGCCGTGGGAATGACGCTGATCTTGTATGCACTGCAAGAAGGTAATGTCGGCATGGTCGCGCTGTTATCTTCGACCACACCCATCATGTTGTTACCAATACTCTGGTTGTACACCAAACAGAGGCCGAATGCCTACGCTTGGTTCGGCGCCATTGTTGCCGTAGTGGGCACCGGTATCTTGGTCAGCTAATGGCACCGGAATTCTGGTCAGCGAGTGAGGCGAGTTGGAAGCTGAGAGTTAATGGTGAATAGCTAATGACCATTAACTCTCAATAACAACAAAAGAAAAAAGCTAAGAACGCGGGAACGGAAAAGCCGTCACGTCATCGATATGGTCGTAGCCCAAAGCCAACATAATCAGACGATCAATACCTAAAGCAACACCTGCACAGTCTGGCAAGCCCGCTTTTAATGCCTCAATCAAATGATGATCAATCGGTTGAGGCGATAATCCCATCTCGATACGTTTTGCATTGTCATCTTCAAAGCGCTGAAGTTGTTCTTGTGGTTTATCTAGCTCATGGAAGCCGTTTGCTAGTTCAATCCCTTTGAAATACACCTCAAAGCGATCCGCCACTCGTGAATCATTCGGGTTAATCTTGGCTAGTGCAGCTTGTGAAGCCGGAAAGTCATAAACAAACGCAGGTACTTGTTGCCCTATCTTAGCTTCAACCCCAATACTAAACAGCAGCTGCAACAAGGTGTCACGATCGTCTTCTGGATCTGCAATATCACTGAGTCCAAGTGGTGCAGCCGCTTGCTTCAACGTATCCATCGAATCTTCCAACGGACAAACACCTAACACATCAATAAAGGCTTGTTGATACGTCATTCTTTCTGCAGTGCCCGACTTCAGTATCTGTTGTAACAACAAATCCATTTCATCCATCAGGTCATGATGATCAAAGCCAACGCGATACCACTCCAACATGGTGAACTCAGGGTTATGGTAACGGCCATTCTCTTCATTACGAAAAGACTTACAAATTTGGTAGATACAGCCACTGCCCGACGCTAACAGCCGTTTCATATGAAACTCTGGACTCGTCATAAAGAATAGCGGTTGACCTTGCGCATAACCTGGCCCTACGAATTCCGTTTTGAAGGTATGTAAATGCACATCCGTCACCGTAGCGTGACTCATCGCAGGTGTATCCACTTCCATCACGTTTCGTTCTGTAAAGAACTGGCGAATTTGATTAAGGATATCAGCACGTTGATTTAACTGCTTAATGGTTGCGGCCGGTTGCCATGTAGAGTGCATTATTAAGTTCCATATCACTGAATTCTAGGCGACGAAAATTACCACCTTTCGTCTCTTTTGTAAGCTTCTATCTGTCTATTGATGAAAGCAAAATGTTGTTTTAATGAAGCCAGAAAATTACGTTCTACAATACAATTATCAATACAGCTTCCACATCAACATTGATAACGAAAATCATACTCAACAAGCCGTTAACACCAGTCCTGTGGGTTAATCGTTATCAACAATTCATTGCCGTGATTGCAGTCACATAACCTATAATTTCTATGCCTCCATATGCATTACCGACCTAAAAACCCAAATACATCAACTTTTCAAATACCTTCCTCTCGTACACTGAACCTACCACTTAAGGCTTAGGGGTGATAAACGGTTGATGCCGTTTACTGCTCTCAATAAGTAAGTACTGCCAATTAGTAAGTACTGCCAATAAGCTTTTTATAATAACAAGCGGAATACTCCGCATCACACTGGAGAATAACTGTGAAGACAATTACCACAGATATCGCAGTCATCGGCGCAGGCGGCGCTGGTCTTCGTACAGCTATCGCTGCGGCTGAAGCTAATCCTGAATTGGAAGTAGCACTGATTTCTAAAGTTTACCCAATGCGTTCGCACACGGTAGCAGCAGAAGGCGGTTCAGCAGCAGTAATTAAAGACGAAGATAGCCTAGATAACCACTTCAACGATACTGTTGGCGGTGGCGACTGGCTATGTGAACAGGATGTTGTTGAATACTTTGTTGAAAACTCGACTCGCGAAATGATCCAAATGGAACAATGGGGCTGCCCATGGAGTCGTAAAGAAAACGGTGAAGTAAACGTACGCCGATTCGGCGGTATGAAAGTAGAGAGAACGTGGTTCGCAGCGGATAAAACCGGCTTCCACATGCTTCATACTCTGTTCCAGACTTCGATGAAGTACGACACAATCAAACGATTTGATGAGTACTTTGTGGTGGATTTGATCGTTGAAGATGGCGAAGTACAAGGCCTAATCGCGATTCATATGTCTGAAGGTGAGCTTGTTACGATCAAAGCGAAATCTGTTGTATTAGCAACGGGTGGCGCAGGTCGTGTTTACCACTGCAATACCAACGGCGGCATCGTAACTGGCGACGGTATGGCAATGGCTTATCGCCACGGTGTACCACTGCGTGATATGGAGTTCGTTCAATACCACCCAACAGGCCTACCAGGCACTGGCATCTTGATGACTGAAGGTTGTCGTGGTGAAGGCGGTATCATCGTCAATAAGAACGGCTACCGTTACCTACAAGATTACGGAATGGGCCCTGAAACTCCAGTGGGCGAGCCGAAAAATAAATACATGGAACTGGGTCCTCGTGACAAAGTTTCTCAAGCATTCTGGCACGAGCAGCAGAAAGGCAACACCATCAAGCACCCGCTTGGTGATGTCGTACACCTTGACCTTCGCCACCTTGGTGAAGAGTATCTGCAAGAGCGTCTTCCGTTCATCTGTGAGCTTGCAAAAGCGTACGTAAACGTTGATCCAGCAAAAGAGCCAATCCCAATTCGCCCTACCGTTCACTACACCATGGGTGGTATTGAAACTAACGGTACGTGTGAGACTCGCATTAAAGGCCTATTCGCCGTTGGTGAATGTGCTTCAGTTGGCCTGCACGGTGCAAACCGCCTAGGTTCTAACTCTCTGGCTGAGTTCGTAGTATTTGGCCGCGTAGCCGGTGAACAAGCCGTGAAACGTGCAGCTGAATTCAAAGGCTGGAATGAAGAAGCCATCACTAAGCAAATTAAAGCGGTTGAAGATCGCATCGCAGGCATCTTAGCTCAAGAAGGCGATGAGAACTGGGCTGATATCCGTACTGAAATGGGTCACACCATGGAAGCGGGTTGTGGTATCTACCGTCAAGAAGACTTGATGCAAGAAACCATCGACAAAATCACTGAACTGAAAGCACGCTACAAGAAGATCAGCATTAAAGACAAAGGCAAAGTGTTCAACACTGACCTACTTTACGCTATCGAAGTGGGCTACGGTCTTGAAGTTGCTGAAGCAATGGTTCACTCAGCGATTCTTCGTAAAGAATCTCGCGGTGCACACCAACGTCTAGACGACAACTGCACAGAACGTGATGATGTGAACTTCCTGAAACACTCTCTCTCTTTCTACAACGAAGATGCAGCACCAACTATCGACTACAGCGGCGTTAAGATTACTAAATCTCAACCTAAAGCTCGTCTATACGGTGAAGCAGCCGAGAAAGCCGCTGCTGCTGAAAAAGCGGCAGAAGAGAATGCTAAGAAGAGCGAAGAGGAGCAAGCATAATGTCAGCGAATCGAATCCAAAAAATTGAAATCCTGCGTTATGACCCTGAGCAAGATGCAGAACCTCACTTTCAAACCTTTGAAGTTCCGTTTGATGAAACCATGTCAGTACTTGATGCGATTGGTTACATCAAAGATAACCTAGATAAAGACCTGTCTTACCGTTGGTCTTGTCGTATGGCGATTTGTGGTTCTTGCGGCATCATGGTTGATGGCGTGCCAAAACTGGCATGTAAAAGCTTCTTACGTGACTACCCGAATGGCTTCAAGATTGAACCATTGGCTAACTTCCCAATCGAGAAAGATTTGATTGTCGACATGACGCCGTTCATCGAGCGCCTTGAAGCAATCAAGCCTTACATCATTGGTAACGACCGTAAGCCAGAAGACGGCACTAACATCCAAACTCCAGAGCAAATGGCGAAGTACAAACAGTTCGCTGGCTGCATCAACTGTGGTTTGTGTTACGCAGCGTGTCCTCAGTTTGGTCTAAACCCTGAGTTCATCGGCCCTGCGGCACTTGCTCTTGCTCACCGCTACAACCTAGATAGCCGTGACAATGGTAAAGCTGAACGTATGAAGCTTATTAATGGCGACAATGGCGCTTGGGGCTGCACGTTTGTAGGTTACTGTTCTGACGTTTGTCCGAAGAAAGTAGACCCAGCGGCTGCAGTAAACCAAGGTAAAGTTGAGTCTTCAATGGACTTCGTTATTTCGATGTTCAAACCTGATGGCGAACCGGTTAAAGCGACGGAGGAAGCGTAATATGAGCAATCGTAAACCTTATGTTCGTGAAATGAAGAGAACGTGGTGGAGCAACCATCCGTTCTACCGTTTCTACATGCTACGTGAAGCGACTGTACTGCCTTTGATTCTATTCACTCTGTTCCTAACCTTCGGTTTGGGTTCGCTAGTGAAAGGTCCTGAAGCGTGGGAAGGTTGGTTGAGCTTTATGGCTAACCCTATCGTTATCGGTATTAATATCGTGGCACTGCTAGGCAGCTTACTGCACGCTCAGACCTTCTTCAGCATGATGCCTCAAGTAATGCCAATCCGTCTTAAAGGTAAATTGGTAGATAAAAGAATCATCGTACTGACCCAGTGGGCAGCGGTGGCATTTATTTCTTTAATCGTTCTGATGGTGGTGTAAGGAGCTTCGTTATGAACACAAATTACAAAATGAAACCTGTTAACCACAATCCTAAACGCTCTGATGAACCAATCTGGTGGGGCCTATTTGGCGCTGGCGGTACTTGGTTCGCGATGATCACTCCGATCACGATTCTAGTGCTGGGTATCTTAGTGCCTATGGGCATTATCGATGCGGATGCAATGAGCTACGAACGTGTCTCTGAGTTCGCCACCAGCATTATCGGTGCGCTATTCATCATCGGTACACTAGCACTGCCAATGTGGCACGCAATGCACCGTCTTCACCACGGCATGCACGACCTTAAGTTCCACGTCGGCGTTGCAGGTAAAGTTGGCTGCTACTTCGTTGCAGGCCTAATCAGCGCGCTATCTGTTATCTTCATCTTCATGATCTAACAGTTAAGAGCAGATGCGGGATTCGAGTAACCGAGTATCGAAGAGCTTAAAAGCAGATGCGGGATTCGAGTAATCGAGTATCGAAGAGCTTAAAAGCAGAAAAGCGAAAGCAGAGCTAGGTTATCCAGCTCTGCTTTTTTATTGCTTGTCGAATCTATTATCCTCTAACTCGCTCCTGCTCTTCCTGCTCTTCGTATCTCGCATCCCGTTTACTCGAATCTGCCTTTCCCGCTCTTCGTATCTCGCATCTCGGTTACTCGTATCTGCTCTTCAAGCTCTTCGAATCCCGCATCCCGTTTACGCGCATCTGCCCTTCAAGCTCTTCGTATCCCGCATCTCGCTTACTCGAATCAGCCTTTCCCGCTCTTCGTATCTCACATCCCGCTTACTCTAATCTGCCTTTCCCGCTCTTCGTATCTCGCATCCCGTTTACGCGCATCTGCCCTTCAAGCTCTTCGTATCCCGCATCTCGCTTACTCGAATCAGCCTTTCCCGCTCTTCGTATCTCACATCCCGCTTACTCTAATCTGCCTTTCCCGCTCTTCGTATCTCGCATCCCGTTTACGCGCATCTGCCCTTCAAGCTCTTCGTATCTCGCATCTCGGTTACTCGTATCTGCTCTTCTGCTTTTCCTGATCTCGAGATACAAAAAAGGCCGCTCATGAGCGACCTTTTCTATTTCACTGAGCCACCTCAAACAAGGTGGACACAATCAAATTATTTTACACGACCAACGTATTCGCCAGTACGAGTATCAACTTTAACAACTTCACCGATAGCGATGAATAGAGGTACACGAACTACCGCGCCTGTTGCTAGAGTTGCAGGTTTACCACCCGTACCTTGTGTATCGCCTTTCAGGCCAGGATCAGTTTCAGTTACTGGGATCTCAACAAAGTTTGGCGGAGTAACAGTGATAGGGTTATCATTCCACAACGTTAGAGTACAAACGTCATTTTCAACTAACCATTTTGCTGAGTCAGCGACTGCTTTTACGTCTGCTGCGATTTGCTCAAATGTTTCGTTGTTCATGAAGTGGTAGAATTCGCCATCGTTGTATAGGTAACCTAGTTCAACGTCAACAACATCTGCAAGCTCGAAGCTTTCGCCTGACTTGAATGTTTTCTCTAACACTTTGCCTGACAGCAGTTTACGAAGTTTTACACGGTTAAACGCTTGGCCTTTACCTGGCTTAACGTATTCATTGTCGATAATTGCGCAAGGCTCGTTATCTAACATGAATTTTAAACCGCCTTTGAATTCATTGGTGCTTACTGACGCCATGATTTTCTCTTCCACATCTTTGAGTTAATTTCAATGCCGCATATCATAACCCGAAAAGTCGAATCTGTTGAGCAAAACTGGCTCAAACAACTATCGAATGCGATCTCTGACCCGACAAAACTGCTTCAAGCATTGGAAATAGACCCAACACCGTGGCAAAAAGGATTCGCAGCACGTGAGCTGTTTTCACTTCGAGTTCCTCTTAGCTTTGTTGAGCGAATGGAAAAAGGCAACCCACACGACCCTCTATTGCGTCAGGTGTTACCACTCAACGAAGAGTTCGAGGTGCATCAAGGCTATTCAGCCGACCCACTAGAAGAGCAAGAAAATGCGATCCCGGGGTTGCTGCATAAATACAAAAGTCGCGCGCTAATGATCGTAAAAGGCGGTTGCGCCATAAACTGCCGCTACTGCTTCCGTCGTCATTTCCCTTATCAAGACAACAAGGGTTCTAAGTCTGTGTGGCAAACCAGCCTAGACTATGTAGCTGCTCACTCAGAGATCAACGAAGTAATCTTGTCGGGTGGCGACCCTTTGATGGCCAAGGACAGCGAACTCAAGTGGCTTATCCATGCCATCGAACAGATCCCGCATGTAAAAACCGTTCGA
The DNA here is from genome assembly GCF_057785895.1 of Vibrio sp. QJM3NY_39. Taxonomy (NCBI): domain Bacteria; kingdom Pseudomonadati; phylum Pseudomonadota; class Gammaproteobacteria; order Vibrionales; family Vibrionaceae; genus Vibrio; species Vibrio sp. QJM3NY_39. Next base: position 3,365,068 of record NZ_CM173505.1, read on the forward strand.
ATTCATAGCCGATTACCGGTTGTGATCCCTGCTCGAGTGACTGATGAACTATGCCAATTGTTAGCTCAAACTCGCCTCAATGTGGTCATGGTCAGCCATATCAATCACGCCAATGAAATCAACGTGGAGCTCAAACAAGCTTTCCATAAGTTGAAACTCAGTGGTGCGACTCTGCTTAATCAGGGCGTGATGCTAAAAGGCGTAAATGACAGCGCTAACTCTTTGAAAGAATTAAGCGAAAAGCTATTCGATGCCGGTGTTTTACCTTACTATATGCATGTACTTGATAAAGTTCAGGGCGCCGCTCACTTCTATATCTCCGATGAAGAAGCAAAGATGCACTTTAAGGGTTTGATCTCTGAGGTTTCTGGCTACCTCGTACCTAAGTTAACTCGCGAGATTGGCGGCCGTAGCAGCAAGACACCACTCGACCTACATATTGAATAAAGAAGTTACCGAAATGATGACGTATCCGAGAAACAAGCCATCCTCACCCAGAGGTTTTACTATAATCGAATTGGTCATCGTAATTGTCATTCTGGGCATTATTTCAGTGACTGCGGCATCGAAATTTCTCAATCTACAGAGTGATGCTCGTATTTCAGCCCTTCAAGGTTTGAGAGGCGGTATGCAAAGTGCTGCTGACATGGTTTACCCGATTGCAATTCAGCAAGGTTTAGAAAAGTTAAGCGCTGCTAAAATTACAATCGAAGGTGACAACATAGAACTTGCATATGGATACCCAGCGGCAGACTCAGCAAATGCTTGGAGTCTGTTGATTGAAAGTACTTTCGCAGATTCCATATTTAATGCGAATGATCCTGCTGAATGGTATTTCCATAATACTTCTAAAGAAATACCATGGATTCGTTTCATGACCAAAAGTAAGAAGAAATCTTCGGAAGACTGCTTCTTACTTTACAACGAAGCAACCTCTTCTTCTGCGCCTAGCTTTGAATTAACGACAAGCGGCTGCTAGCTTTTAAGTCACCTCTATCAACCGTTAAGACAAAAATTTTTTGTTCGATCGTCCGGTCTATTATTAGCATACTCGGCTCTATTCTAAATCTTTAGGAGGGGTGATATGTCACAATTTATAGAACAAACTCTCAACCTTGCCCCCTTTAGCTGGGCAGGCCTCGCAGCATGTATGCTGTGTGGATCATTAATCGGAATCGAAAGGCAAACCCGCGGTAAACCCGTTGGAATACGAACCTCCATTTTGATTATCAGCGGTACTTATTTCTTTCTCACCATGGCGATTAGCTTATCTCCCAACACACTCGATCAAGCCCGCGTGCTTGGTCAGATAATAACGGGGGTCGGATTTCTTGGAGCCGGTGTAATGATGACGCTTGATGGCAAAATTCATGGCGTCACGTCTGCGGCGATTATTTGGGTGTTGGCTGCGTTGGGGATGATGATTGCCTTAGGACACCTTTCTCAATCAGTCATCATCACTCTAATGGCACTTGTGATACTGCTTGGTGTCGACAAAGTAGAAAACAGTTTCCAAAGCCTGCGTCGTGGTGTGCATCAGAAGTGGATGAATAAAGGTCGCGTGAAGAAGTAACCTCTAATTTTAGATGCGTTTATCTTAAAGACATTTTGTCCTTAGATTCGATTTCTTAGAGGAAAATTCTTAGAGACGAATTCTTAGAAACGAAAAAGAAGCCTAGTCAAACGACTAGGCTTTGAGTTTTTAGACAAGCGCTTAATGCACGTGAATACACACTTGGTTCTTGCCCGCGGCTTTCGCCTTATAAAGCTGCTCATCCGAAGAACGAATACTCTGGTTTTCCCACAAGTGACCAACACTGTCGAACTTGTACAGAGAGTAGAGCGTCGCGCCACCAGACACTGAGATATTAATCTTGTCGCCAGCTGGAGAGCGGTAGCACTGCAGGCTAATGTCATTCTGGATTCGTTGAAAAATCGATGAAAGCAGCTCTGAGGATTCACCCGTGATCGCGACAACAAACTCTTCACCACCAAACCGTGCCACGATATCTTGCTGCCTAACGCTGTTCAGCATCAACTGAGCCACATGGCAAATCACCTCGTCCCCTGTTTTGTGGCCATAGCGGTCATTAACCACTTTAAAATCATCGATATCAAACACGCCAACACCAATAATCGGCTGTTCGTCCTGAGCCAGTAATCTCGCTTCAAAGCCACGTCGATTCAGTAAACCCGTTAATGGATCGCGCATTGCTAGGTCATTCAAACGCTGGTGTTCTTGTCTTGTATAAAAACGCCATAGCCATAAAACCGAGAGCAAATACAAAACAAACAGTATCGAAAGCTGAATCTTCTCCATCTCCAATACATGCAGAAAGTGCTCGCTCTTCTCTTCTTCAATACTTAGATATAACTGGGTGTTAATGTCATCAACATACAAAGGCTTGGAATAGGTAAAGTCCATAACCCCGTACTTGTTTGCGCCTCGAGTACTGGTGACTTTATAACCATGAGTAGGGTTCGATACGAGGTTAGAGACATAGCCATCGACACCCAATACCCCTTTAAACTCACCATTAACGTAAATGCCTTTGGTTAACGTCACGACTTTTTTACCCGTCAGGTAATCATCATATTGGCCCGTATAGACAACTTGGTCTTGACCTTGCGCTAAGCCAAAACGAATCGTATTCACCCAGTACGGACGACTGTTCACCACAGAGTCAAAGGTATCGCCCTTAATCGTGCGAGCAAAATCAGAAGGCGAAGAGATAATAAACTTCTCTTTCGAGATAAAGTAAATCGCAGAGATGGTATCAATAGTATTGGCAAAATAAGCCATGGTTGGAGCGATGAATAAGCGCTTACCGGCTTCAGAGTTAAGCTCTGACTTCGGATCGCACATTTCGCTAGGGCCTGAGAACATAAAGTCAAAACGAGGGGCTTGTTGCTCCTCACTGATGAAATAGCACGTCTCACCCTCTACCTTTTTTTCATGCGAGAACACATAAGTATCGCCATGCAGTGGGTAAAGTGCCGTGATGTTGTATTCAAGGGCATTAATGATCTTTGTGAGCTCAGCAAGAGAGCGCGTGACACCTTGGTTTTCGATTCCATACTGTTTATCTGATTCTTCCGCTGAATCAACGAGCAATAAGCCCAAAACGACTAAAAAACTGGCGGTAAGGCTTAAGAAAGCCTTTTTAAAATCGATGGTATGGTGTTTTATCAAAGCATATAAGTCGACGTTGTGATTTTAGCGCACATTGTACTTATAAGTAAAAATACTGCAATAGAAAGTATAAAACCAAGTGCTTATTAACTAATTTGAGGTAGGTAAATCGGAAAGGGGATTGAAACAACAGTATTTCAACAAAAGAACAGTGTCTAAACAAAAGAACAATGCTTAAACAAAAGAATAATGCCTAAACAAAAGAATTTAGGCATTGATAGGCTTGAGCACTAATAAATCACTTAACTCACCAATAGTGAATCTAGAGGCTCAACCGCGTTCTATTTCGTAAAATTCATATTCTATTTAGCGAAATTGACAATCGGGAAGCACGGGAAGAAGCCGTTATCAGCACAGTTGATCAAGCCAATTTGTACGCCTTCGATTTTGTTGGTTTTGTTGAAGATACCAACCTGAACCGTCGACACTTCTGAAAGGTTCGCCGCACCAACATCAACCATAGTGTTGCCTTCAGAGTAGTTGACGAAGCTCACGTTCGCGCCTTTCACATCATTAGTGATGTTCACTGCACCTAGGTTAAGACCCGTTGTTTTACCGGTATTCCAGTTGAAGAAACCAAGCGATGCACCTGTCATTTCTTGGTTCACTTTTGATGCACCGAAGATACCCAGGTTCACACCCGTCGTGGTTTGTGTTTCTGACATACCCACAACCGCAAGATCGACACCTTTAAGGTCGTTCACTTGTCCGTGAAGCAGAGCCAAACGTACACCACCAACCGCATCTGAATCCGGAGCATTGAAGCCGTTGATCGTTGAAAACATAACAGGCGAAGAAGCAAATGCTGCCGGTGCCATTACTGCTGCAGACACAGCAAGTACTGAAAGTAATTTTTTCATTGGGGAGTCTCCACTGACTTATTGTTGACTTGATTAATCCATTTTCAATCAAGCATTTATTATCCTTTACTCAACAGTTATCCATGTTAGATCAATGGCATAACCGTACTGTTGAATATAAGACGCAAAATCATAAAGAGCAATATAAAGAAAGGGATACGGTGAGAGGTAAGAGGTAAGAGTAGCGATCTAGGCCCATGTTTCTATTTGAAGGTTGTAAAGATTCCCTATCACGCTCGTGCCTCGCTGTAGGGAATGACGAAACGCAAGTAACTCCAGCAATAACAACCGTCATTCCAGAACTGAGGAACGAAGTATCTGGAATCTCAGTTTAACGACGAATCCAATTATGACGAACAAACAAAAACGGAGACCGAAGTCTCCGTTTTCAAAGCTTATGTATGACTTTCTCTGTTACGAGAAAGGGGGATGATTACATCATGCCGCCCATGCCACCCATACCGCCCATATCAGGCATTGCAGGGCCAGAATCTTGTGGCTTGTCAGTGATCATCGCTTCTGTTGTGATCATAAGACCAGCAACTGATGCTGCGAACTGAAGTGCAGAACGAGTCACTTTAGTTGGGTCAAGAATACCCATCTCAATCATATCGCCGTATTCGCCAGTAGCCGCGTTGTAACCGTAGTTACCTTCGCCAGCACGAACATTGTTAGCAACAACTGATTCTTCATCACCAGCATTGGTTGTGATTTGACGGATAGGCGCTTCCATTGCACGTAGTGCAACACGGATACCTACGTTTTGCTCTTCGTTGTCGCCTTCAAGGCCAGCAACTTTAGATGCAGCGCGGATAAGTGCAACACCACCGCCAGCAACCACACCTTCTTCAACAGCAGCGCGAGTTGCGTGAAGTGCATCTTCTACGCGGTCTTTCTTCTCTTTCATCTCAACTTCAGTCGCAGCGCCAACTTTGATTACTGCAACACCGCCAGCTAGCTTAGCTACGCGCTCTTGAAGTTTTTCTTTATCGTAGTCAGACGTTGCATCTTCGATTTGTTGACGAATTTGAGAAACACGACCTTTGATCATCTCTTCATTACCCGCACCATCGATGATGGTTGAGTTTTCTTTAGTGATCGTAATGCGCTTAGCTTGACCTAGGTCTTCTAGCGTTACTTTCTCAAGGTCTAGGCCGATCTCTTCAGAGATAACCGTGCCGCCCGTTAGGATAGCGATGTCTTGCAGCATAGATTTACGACGGTCGCCGAAACCAGGGGCTTTAACAGCAGCCACTTTAACGATGCCACGCATGTTGTTCACAACAAGAGTTGCCAGCGCTTCGCCTTCTACATCTTCAGCGATGATAAGAAGTGGACGAGATGCCTTAGCAACTGCTTCTAGAGTCGGAAGAAGTTCACGGATGTTCGAAACTTTCTTATCGATTAGAAGAATGAATGGGCTTTCTAGATCAACAGAACCTGCTTCTTGGTTGTTGATGAAGTAAGGAGACAGGTAACCGCGGTCAAACTGCATACCTTCAACTACGTCTAGCTCGTCTTGTAGAGCCTGACCTTCTTCAACCGTGATAACGCCATCACGACCTACTTTTTCCATCGCTTCAGCAATGATGTTACCTACTGTCGAATCAGAGTTCGCAGAGATAGTACCTACTTGAGCAATAGCTTTCGTGTCTGAACAAGGAACAGAAAGGTTCTTCAGCTCTTCAACAGCCGCGATAACCGCTTTGTCGATGCCGCGCTTAAGATCCATTGGGTTCATACCCGCAGCAACCGCTTTTAGGCCTTCAGCGATGATTGCTTGAGCAAGAACTGTTGCCGTTGTTGTACCGTCGCCCGCCGCGTCATTCGCTTGCGAAGCCACTTCTTTTACCATTTGTGCGCCCATGTTTTGGAACTTGTCTTCAAGTTCGATTTCACGTGCAACTGAAACACCATCTTTCGTGATAGTCGGTGCGCCAAATGATTTGTCTAGAACAACGTTACGGCCTTTAGGACCCAGCGTTACTTTTACTGCGTCAGCCAGAACGTTTACACCTTCTAGCATTTTAATACGTGCGTCATTACCAAATTTAACGTCTTTAGCAGCCATCTTTATTTCCTTTAAATTCTTTGTTCAATCAGTTCAATTTTATGGGTCGGATTACTCAACGATCGCCATGATGTCGTTTTCAGACATGATCAGAACTTCTTTGCCGTCGATCTTTTCAGTTTTAGTGCCGTAGCCTTCAGAAAAGATAACAGTATCGCCAACTTTAACGTCCAACGGTTGCACTGAACCGTTTTCTAAAATGCGGCCTTTACCGACAGCTAGAATAGTACCGCGCGTTGATTTTTCAGCGGCAGAACCAGTTAGAACGATGCCACCAGCAGACTTAGATTCAACTTCTTGGCGCTCAACGATAACTCGGTCGTGTAGAGGACGGATATTCATCGGTCGTATCTCCTGATAATTTCCATTTAATATGATAGTTGCCACAATTGGCATGGGTTAATCAGTATGTTGGGGCAATGTGAAAGATCCCAAGGGGGGAGGTAGACTTTTTGTGAGGAAACTCAAACTACAAGGAGTGAGAAAAGAAAAATGGCTAGGGTGTAATACTAGCCATTTGAAACTTAGTCTTCTTTTCTAAACGCAAATCGTATGAGAACTATCGCCACACCCAACATACCACCTAGTAATGTGCCAAGAACAGCAATCAAAGTACGCTTGGGTTTATCACGAGTTATCGGTTGTTCTACGTTCTCTAGATAACGAAACGTTTGAAACTCTACAGTGCGATCAATTTCAAGGTTATTCAACATATCTAGTTTTGCATTGATTTGTTGAAGGCGAGGCTCAATAACACTTAAATTTTTAACTGACTCTAGAGCTTTAACTTTTGCATCTAAGCCCTTAGCACCTAAATCGATGCTAAATAGCTCACTTTCATTACCGGTTTGAATAGGTCTGTCGACTCCTGCAGACTTGGCAATTTGGGCTGCATATTTTGTTCGCTCAGTTTCAACTAACAACTTATTGCTTGCCTGGCTTTCTAAAATTTTTTTTTGTTGAATCAATTCATTACGCTTACCATTCACTACCGCTCGTAAGTTATTAAATGCATCTTCATGAACTTTTAACTCTGTTGTCAAAATGTAAGCTGTTAACAAATCGAAGCTGCTTTCCTTAGACGTTGTTTGAAAGCTAATAGTGTATGGTGAATTACGATCCTTTTTATCGACTTTAAAAGCAGAAATTCTATCAAACCATTCAGCGTATAAGGCTCTAATTTCATCTGCTGTCATATCAGAACTACCAACAACAAAGCTTTTAAACTCTTTGAAATCAACACTATTATCTAAGAAATTTCTCTTATTATTCGTTGAATTAAAAGCATTTACAAAGCGTTGGAACAATACCTCAGAATCAACCAAACTGTCTAACTCTCTACTGACAAGGACAGTGCCATCATCTTGATATATATCAAAAATAGGCTGAAACTGCTTCACTTGTTGTTGATATGTAGATAAATCTTGAGGTTGAGCCTCTGCGACCTTTGCATTAGAAGACCACAACTCTTGAGCTAGTAAAGCAAAACCAATACTACTAACAGTAAATAAAGCAGTCACCAATATGACTATTAACTTACTATCCCACAGAGCCTTAAAAAGCTCTCTCAGATCAACCTCATCGTTCGTTGTGTACATCGGTGGATTTTGCGGGGAGTACGACTGTGGTTGTGTCTGCTGATTCACTGTAAATCTCTCAAAACATCTAAATTATTAACGGCAGAATGCTATCACACCGTATGCTGTTAGTATTGTACGATTTGTAAACTTTATGAAAGTGATCTTCAGAGAGATGACAATTCACTGTAGTCTACCTCTACTATTCTAGTTCAATCGGCGCTTTATATGCAAGATAAGCACGGGCTTTTAACGGCCCCGATAACAGACACATTGCGCACCATGACCATACCGACCATATTCGGTATGGTGGCGATCTTGATGTTTAACCTCGTCGATACTTTCTTTATCTCGTTACTTGGCACCCAAGCCTTAGCAGCGGTAAGTTTTACCTTTCCGGTCACCTTTGCCATCAACTGCATCACCATGGGCATTGGCATTGGCTTATCAACATGTATTGGGCGATTGCTTGGCCAAGGCTGCGCACAAAATGCAGCACGCTTTACCTGTCATGGTTTATTGCTGGCTCTGCTTCTTGTTGGTTGCGCTTCTACGCTAGGCATTACTTTCTTAGAACCTATGTTCACCCTATTAGGGGCAAAGCAAGAGTTGCTGCCGCTGATATCGGAATACATGTCGGTGTGGTATCTCGCGATCCCATTGTTGGTCATTCCCATGGCAGGCAACAGCGCGATTCGAGCAACAGGTGATACAAAAACGCCCGCCAAGATCATGCTACTGGCTGGGCTTATTAATGGAATTTTAGATCCGCTGCTCATCTTCGGTTATGGGCCTTTCCCTGAACTGGGTATTCAAGGCGCAGCCATTGCCAGTGGTTTCAGTTGGTTTGGTGCTTTGTGTGGCTCACTGTACGTATTGATGGTGCGAGAAAAACTGCTTGCTCCTCCTAAACTGAAAAACATCGTCAGTGACTGGCGACAAATCCTAAAAATAGGCACACCAGCCGCTTTGTCTAACGCTCTGAATCCACTTGCTGGCGCCATCATCATGATGATGTTGGCCAAGCAAGGTACTGAAGCGGTGGCGGCGTATGGCGCAGCGCAACGTATCGAGTCCATTCTTATCATTGTGTTGATGTCTCTTACTTCTGCCCTTACGCCTTTCATGGCGCAGAACTTTGGCGCAAACAACCCTCAACGCAGCTTTAAGGCACTGTTTCTAAGCATGCGTTTTGCCATATTATTCCAAGGGTTGGTCTTCTTAATGATGGTGCCACTGAGCATTCCTTTGGCCGCCCTTTTCTCTCAAGAAGAGTCAGTGCGAGGCATATTGTGGCATTACCTGCTAGTTGTGCCCTTTAGCTATGGGTTCCAAGGCATTGTGATGATGTTGATCAGCGGCATGAACGCGATGCATCAACCACTTAAAGCCTTCCAGTGGAGCTTCATGCGCTTGTTTGTGTTTACCTTGCCCTTTGCGTGGATAGGCAGCCAAATCGATGGTGTCGAAGGGATGTTTGTTGGCTTAGCACTAGGAAACATCATGGGCGGTATATCCGGGTATTGCTTTGCGCTTCGTGTAAGGGCGAAAGCAGATGCGGGATGCAAAAAGATGTAAGAGCAGATGAGAGATTCGGGTATCGAGATTCGAAGAGCTTGAGAACAGAAAAAGATTAGAAGAAGGAGATGACATGGAAGAAACTATTTACAAAATGCACTATGACGCGCCTATTGGAAAAATGCTCATCAGAAGTAATGGCCAAGCTATGGTTGAAATTGACCATATCAATGTCGAGCTAGATATTACAGAGAACCCCGACGAGTTATGCCTAGAAGCATCTCGCCAACTAGACGAATACTTTGCAGGCCAACGCACCTGTTTTGATTTACCTTTAGAACCTAAAGGTACCGATTTTCAACTCAAAGCCTGGGTCGCTTTAACAACCATTCCTTATGGCGAAACCATCAGTTACGGTGAACAAGCGAAAAGAATGGACAACCCGAAAGCAGTAAGAGCGGTAGGTGGTGCAAACGGCAAGAACCCGTTTAGCATTGTTGTTCCCTGCCATCGAGTGATTGGTGCGAACGGTACATTAACGGGCTACACCGGCGGCATGAACCGCAAAGAGTGGTTACTGGATTTTGAGCTAAAAATGCTAAAAAACGAGCTAAAAATGGCAAAAAACAGATAGCCGAATAAACCAAGGTACCTATTTAAGTGATCTTTAAATCTTCGCGACAGCCCTTTAAATCTTCGCAACATCCATAGCGAAACGTTGTTTTTTCGTCAGCCATAACCCACCAACGATAAGAACAAAAAACAAAATATGCAGCCATAACTTAGGCCCAACATCGGTGTTCAGTGCAGATAACGAACTGATAGGCGGAAATTGTTTTGTCGTCACCAGTTTCACCACCCATTCATTGGCTGGCGTTGCAATAAGCGTGGTTATCCAACCCAATACGGCGATTTGGATGAGGTTGACGGAAAGCGATGAATTGAAGATAAAAATAAGGTTCGAAAGAAAGGCATAACACAATGAAACGCCAACATGCACAACCCACGACAACACCAGTGCACTCGTTGGATCGTAGCCACCTAACGTCACGTACGCAGCAGCGTGTCGAGATGTCAGGGTCGACATACCAAACAAAGGCTGAATCAGGATAAAGGCGATACTAGCCATCAAGCCGACAACAAATGTCATAATAAGCGTCTTTTTATTCATACTTTTGACTTCCATGAGAAATAGAACAGCTTGAATAGAAAAACACCCCAAGGTTTATCTTCATCAAACCAATCATATTAAATTAAAACTGAACGATCGTTCAAGAATTGGCAAATTAGCACTAACAAAATTGATGTGCAAGGTTTTGTTCATTTTCTAAACAATGGGGGATGAATAGATTTCGCTTCGATGCTTATGTTTATGTTTATGTTTATGTTTATGTTTATGTTTATGTTTATGTTTATGTTTATGTTTATAAGAAGGCTCATGTTTATAAGCAGACTCATGCTTATGATCATAATCAGATTCATCAAGATCGGGGTCAGCCATATCAGCCATATCAGCCATATCAGCCATATCAGCCATATCAGCCATATCAGCCATATCAGCCATATCAGCCATATCAGCCATAAAATAGAAGCAGGAAAAAGCTTGAGAACAAGGCTACTTTTTTTGACAGGAAGTTTCGATAAGTAGTTATTCTACAAGTAAAAATTCTAACGAAGCTATCGAAGTTTTTAACAAGTTAGGGTGACCTGCTATTTACTACGATTGGTATAATATTGAGTCCAAAAAAATCACAAAAAAAACGGCCACACTCGCGTGCAGCCGTTCTAGTATTCGATAAAAGTTAAAACTATTTGTCTAAAACAGTCATTACTTAACGATCACGTCACCTGACATTTCAGCCGGAATTGCAATACCAGACAGAGACAGCATCGTTGGTGCAAGGTCAGACAGCTTACCGCCTTCTTTGAACTCAACGTTCTTGCTGCCCACGTAGATAAGTGGCACTGGTAGGTTAGTGTGCGCCGTGTGGATGCCGCCCGTTTCTGGGTTTACCATCATTTCCGCGTTACCGTGGTCAGCAGTGATAAGCAGTTGGCCGTCCGCTTCTTTGATCGCTTCAACCACTTTACCAAGACATTCGTCTAACGACTCTACGGCTTTAACCGCTGCATCGTAAACGCCAGTGTGGCCAACCATGTCACAGTTAGGGAAGTTACACACGATAGCGTCGTATTTGCCGCCTTTGATTGCTGCAACAAGCTTTTCAGTCAGCTCTGGCGCGCTCATTTCTGGCTGTAGGTCGTACGTTGCTACTTTTGGAGAAGCAACAAGCTGACGCTCTTCGCCTTCAAACTCGTCTTCTTTACCGCCGTTGAAGAAGAACGTCACGTGCGCGTATTTCTCTGTTTCAGAGATACGTAGCTGCGTTTTGCCTTCTTTCGATAGCCATTCGCCGTAGGTGTTCTCTAGAGAAGCCGGTGGGAATGCACAAAGCAGTGGAATGTCTGCCGCGTATTGAGTCAGCATCACAAAGTCGATTGCTGGGAATACGCTACGCTCAAAACCGTCGAAGTTAGGCACGAACGCACGTGTGATTTCACGCGCACGGTCGGCACGGTAGTTCATGAAGATAACCGCATCGCCATCAACGATAGCGGCAGACTCTTCGCCTTCCGCTTTGATTTCAGTCGCTTTCACGAACTCATCGTTTTCTTCACGAGCGTAAGCCGCTTCTAGGCCAGCAACCGCTGTATCAAACGTGAAGTCACCTTTCGCTTGAGTAAGCAGGTCGTAAGATTCTTGAACGCGATCCCAGTTGTTATCGCGGTCCATTGCGTAGTAACGGCCAATAAGCGAAGCCACACGGCCTTTGCCTAGTTTAGCAAATAGCTCTTGGAAACGAGCTAATGTGTTTTCTGCGCTACGTGGCGGTGTATCACGACCGTCTAGGAATGCGTGTAGGTAGATTTTCTCTGCGCCACGTTCTGCTGCCATTTCAACAGCTGCGTAGATGTGGTCTTCATGAGAGTGAACGCCACCTGGAGACATAAGGCCCATGATGTGTACAGCTTTGTCTGCTTTAACCGCTTTATCAACAGCGTTCACTAGCGCTTCAGTTTGAGCGAATTCGCCGTCTGCGATTGATTTAGTAATACGCGTTAAATCTTGGTATACCACGCGACCCGCACCAATGTTGGTGTGACCCACTTCAGAGTTACCCATTTGGCCATCAGGTAGGCCTACATCTAAGCCAGAAGCCGAGATTAGCGTGTTAGGTTGGTTAGCAATAAGACCGTCTAATACTGGAGTATTAGCGTTTGCGATAGCGTTGTCTTGGTTGTCTTCACGGTAACCGTAACCGTCAAGGATCACTAGAGCCATTGGCTTCTTAGCTGACATAGGACTGACCTCGTTCAATTCAAAATAAATCGGTATAAAAACAAATTAGCGTAATTTTACTACAGTTTACAGTCAAAACTGTAGTGGAAGATCAAGAAAGGGCGCAGGTAGGAGGATCGAATATGAAAAAAAGCGTCATTTTGTGTTTAGCGAAATATAGAAACCACCTCAAAAAATAAGTACTCGTTGCACATTCAATACAATCAAAAGGAACCTTGTAATCACAATACTAGGCCCTCTATTAGCTATCTGTTTTCACCGTTATCATGGGCTCTCGCTAAGCACGGGTTGCATTTGACTCGCGTTCCAAACCAAGTCACCAATCCCATCCGTTGGCGAAAACCCGGTCGGCGCATCAAGAAGTAATTGGCGAATCGTTTCATGCTCTAAGTTGTGACAAGCAAAGTCTAAAGATTCAAGTAGTGTGTCATATTCACCAATTGGTAAGAATACTTCTTGCGCAGTCATAATACGTTCATGGGCTGTTCGCTCAACATTGTCCCCAATCAATAGCTCTTCATACAGTTTTTCTCCCGGGCGTAATCCTGAGAATTTGATTTCAATATCGCCGTGTTGGTTATCTTCATTCTTAACAGAAAGGCCTGAAAGTCTAATCAGGTTTTCCGCCAGATCGGTAATTTTCACTGATTCGCCCATATCAAGCACAAACACATCACCTCCTTTACCCATGGCTCCAGCTTGAATAACCAGCTGTGCCGCTTCAGGAATAGTCATAAAAAAGCGGGTGATATCTGGGTGAGTCACGGTTAACGGGCCACCGGCTTTAATCTGCCTCTTAAACAATGGGATCACTGAACCTGAAGAGCCAAGTACATTCCCAAAGCGAACCATACAAAAACGTGTACCATTCTCTTTTTGGTTCTCTTGTTCAGCCAAAGCTTGCAAGCCTAATTCCGCCATACGTTTGGTGGTGCCCATCACGTTAGTTGGGCGGACAGCTTTATCTGTCGAGATAAGCACAAAAGATTCAACACCGGCGTCAATAGCAGCCTTAGCGGTATAGTAGGTCCCGTAAACATTATTACGCACGCCTTCCACCACATTGTACTCGACAAGTGGTACGTGCTTAAAAGCAGCAGCATGATAAACCGTTTGTACACTAAAGGATTTCATTGACGTTAACAATCGATGTGAACGCTGAACTGACCCCAATAATGGAACTATCTTAACATCATAACCTTTAGCTTCTTTGACTAAAGAGAGTTCGCGATCAATTTGATACAAACCAAACTCAGAAACTTCAAATAAAACTAGAGCTTTGGGCTGTTGTTTTAAGATTTGTCTACATAATTCAGAGCCGATCGAGCCGCCAGCACCTGTTACCATAACCACTTTGTTTTTAATATTAGCTTCCATCAAAACCTGCTGAGGAGCAACTGCATCACGCCCTAACAAATCCTCTATAGGTACGTCAGTTAACTCATCAATCTTAGCTTTACCTGATACGATGTCAGCCATTTCTGGAACTGTTTGAATTTCGACGGGAAGCCGGGCTAATAAGTCTAAGATTTTTTTACGCCGAGCACGAGATGCACTTGGGATAGCGAGTAATATTTTTGAAATACCATGCTTATTTATTAACGATTCAGACCTATTTAACACCATGACAGGTAACCCCAAAATCATAGTATTAACAAGTGTGCTATCTTCATCAATAAAAGCTCGAACTCTATATTTTTCAGATGCTCTAAGTGCAACTGCCAATTGACGACCACCAGAACCAGCGCCATAAATCAAAACTTCCTCACGAGAATCTTTTGACGTAGTAACAATGAGGCTACGAATAACAAGGCGTGAACCACCACATAATAGTGCTAAGTAGGCACCATAAATGATAGGTACCGTACGAGGAATGGGTTCTTGAAGATAATAAGCAAAGACAGCTAAAGTAAGCGCAGACAATACAGCTCCCGATGTGACAACAAACAGAGCTTGAAAAGTCAAGTATCGAAGAATGGCACGATAGAGCCCCATTTTAGTAAAAATTAGAACTGTTGATACTATGGTTAAGCCAATCAATAATAAATTATCATTATCATTCAAAAACCTTACATCACCTAATCTTGTCCACAAAGCTGCATGCAAAGCAAAAAGAATGAAAAGGCTATCAATCGCAACGCTGATAAGCCTTTTGTGTACACGAGATAGATGCCAAATAAAATTTAAACGTTGCATAAAGGTATTCTTAACACTTTTTTTAAGGGAATTATTGCATAATTTAACACTAGAAAATTAATCTAGACTTAGTGTTACTTGATCGCATCTCCGGAACCGCTACCGGTAATAGTCATAACAATATACTTGAAATAATTTCTAACATTTAAAGTATCGATCATATTTTTGTCTATTTTTGCCAAATATTTTGGTGTTGACATGTCAATATTTTGAACTTGAGCTAAACCAGTTATTCCGGGTAACGCATCATACACCCCTAATGCGTTACGTTCTTTAATTAAATCCTCTTGATTAAACAAATTAGGTCGAGGCCCCACCAAACTCATTTCACCTTTTACAACATTGATTAACTGAGGTAATTCGTCGAGCTTGGACTTTCTTAAAAATAACCCAAATTTAGTAATAGAAGAGGAGTCAGAAAGGTGGCTCGCTACAGACTTTGTATCAATGCACATAGTACGAAACTTTATCAAAAAGAATGGTTTCATATTACGACCGACACGCTTCTGTACAAAAATAGGGGCACCGGTGTCAAAGACACCGATTAAAGTAACGATCAAAAGGATTGGCCACAAAAAAAACAACCCTAAAAAAGATGCAATAAAGTCTATAATTCTTATCATTTTTTATTCTCTAAAGTGAAGAAAGTGCTTCTTTCATACTATAAGGCGCCTTCCAGCCTAATGTATCCTGTAGGCTTGATGAATCAACCTGCAAATTACCAATTAATTGATCGACTATCGCCGACTTACAGAGTAACTTACCTGTTAATTTTAGCACTTGTTCAGGAATAGGTAACTGAAAAAGCTGCTTGCCTAAAGCCTCAGCAATAGCATTTGTAAACTCTTGAATAGATACGGTTTCCCCTTCTGATGCCAAAAAGGTACGCCCTGCTGCACTTGGATGTTCTGTACACACTACCAATAGATGAGCCAAATTTTGCACTGAAATAAAATCTCGTTTATTATTTATAATCCCAAACGGTAAAAAAGGAGTCCTACGAACTAAGCGCACTAAAGCACCAAAGTTTCCAGGCGCATTACGTCCGTACACTAAAGTTGGACGAACAATAACAACTTCCATCCCAGTATCTTTGGCTATTTCCTTTAGACCCAATTCTGCGTCGTACTTAGATCTCGCGTAGAAGCTTCGTGGGCAGGGCTTAGACTTCGCCGAAAATGGTTCTTGCAATGTTTCAGTTCCATTCACTCCAATTGAACTAACAAAAACAAAGCGTTTTACGCCAGAATCAGCAGCTTGTTGTGCTAAATTTAACGTACCTTGAACATTAACTTCCTGGTATTCAGAAATATATTCCATTTTGGAATGAGCTACGCCTGCCAGATGTATAATTGACTCAACGTTGTCGAAGGTATCACCGAACTCTGTATTTCCATCGAGCCTTTGTACAACTGAAAATGGGGGTTTCTGGTTATTATAAGTTCGATACATCCCTTTTACTGTGCAGTCCAGCTTTAATATTTCTTTTCCTACGAAGCCGTTAGCTCCCGTCAATAAAATCATAATCCCCTCATGAAAGTTCGCTTAATTGACAAAAGTAGGATGGCAATTGAAAATATAATTTTCTCGACAAAACCTCTACGACATTTAAAACCGATTAAAGATAGTTTAAACAAACTACTCAAACTATTTGTCTTGATCAACTTTATCGGTAAGGAATGTTGACCAAGAAAGTCAGCTTGAAAAGTCACTCTGTCTAGAGCCTCACCACTCCAAACAACTCTAGCTCTGTCAATCAAAGCTCTCAGTCCACTGTTGGCACCAACCTCGTTATCGTCATGCTGCCTATATAACATTAATGGTTCAGATCCAATAACCCACGTATAGCCCCTAGAACGAGCAAAGCTATAACACAGCCAATCATGCAACCAAAGTTTTTCAACCTTTGGAAGATTATCGAGCAGATATTTTCTAATGTCTAGAGCAAGTACTTTGCTCAACACAAAGGTACAACCAGGACCTGCTGACTCAAACAAATAATCATACTGACATTGTTTATGATCTTTTTTTACTAAAGCACACTTACCGTTAGGCCAAAAAGCAGTAACATTTCCAGAGTATGCGTCTGCAGAACTAATAGTCATATTGTGTAGCGACACTTCGAGCTTATTCTTTAGCCAAACATCATCTTGATCTGAAAAGGCAACATAATCGTAATTAGAAAAATCAACATTTGTCAAGAGATGAAAGAAGTTCTGACCAGCGCTTCCGTACCTTAAGCCATAACTCAAAAAATGAACATTTTCAAGTTCTGAATACTTAGATAGTAAATCAAAGCTACTATCAGTAGATGCGTCTAAGCTTACAAATATATCTAATTTGACATTACTTTGTGACAAAATTGATTCCATTTGTTCTTCCAGATATTTCTCGCCATTGTAAGCAGCAAGCAATACACAGACCTTAACCATATACAACCCCAAAGATAAAAAGCCTAACTATAAACTAAAAATTTTAAAAACGTTTAGTTAAAGTGACCAAAGAAATAAAAAATGATAAAAAACCAGAAATAACCAACACAAAAACAACCTTAGCTAAATAATAAACTAGATTAATTGTGTAATCATGAAATATACTAAATACAATAGTGTTAATAAAAACCAAATATACAAAAACAGAAATCGGCGATATGCATCTTTTAAAAAGAGTGTAAAATAATTGACTTAAAAAACCAAATAAAAATGCGTATATAACAAAACCATAACCAAATGCAGTAAAATATACACCCAACGCCGTAAATACATTCGTTTGATAATCGGAATTGAAATCAACAAACTCAAGCTTAGCTTGACTTAAATCTTGATAGTTTAACGGTAGACCTAACATATGAAGTTTATTACTAATTGACACCCAGTCTCCCCAGAAAACTCGAATATCATTAGAAAAAACATAGTTAAGAGCCCTAACCCCACCAGATATATATACAACCAGATAATTTAACCCTACCGAAAAACCGCTATCTGTACCTCTCAACAACCCGAATGACATAATAAATAAAGATAATATGGATATAAAAAACAAAATAGCTGATTTAATTTTTATTTTACCAAAATATAGTAATAAAATTAAAATTGAGACAGCTCCCATCATAAAAAATGATCGGGAGCCATCTAGAAGAGTCAAAATCAATGATAATATCAATGAAAAGTAAATAGTCTTAATATGATTTTTTGAATTCCAGTAGTAACTATAGACTAAAAGATATAAACTTAATCCAAATGTTAACTGTAATATAGCTACATAAAAAGAATAATATGACACCAGTGGCACACCTTCAATTACAGAGATTCTATAAAAATAAAGGAACTCAAAACCAAAACTAAAAATAAGCTTACTAACATCAAAAAAATAAAAAATATTTATTAAAGTAAAAACATACAATAGACAAATGTGCCCAAACGAATCGCCCTTATAATATTTCCTTGGAAATTTAACATAGAGCAATTTCTTGAAAACAACTCCAGAATTAAATGAAATGTAGAAGATGGCTATTGATAAAATAACAATAAGATCAATACCATTGGAGAATAAAACACTAAGTAGCAATGCTAAAGACCATACTATCGAGATAATAAAAGTTGGAGAAAACAAAAAAACAATTTTATTGCCGTTAATACTAGACATCCTATACCGACGTCCATTTTAAACTATCTTTGCAGTATCGTTTAATTATTCTTGCCGGATTACCTGCTATAATCAAATCATTACCGAAGCTCTTAGTTACAACTGAGTTAGCTCCAATTATCGAATTATCTCCTAATGATACACCAGGAAGTATAGCCACACCTTCTCCAATCCAAACATTATTGCCGATAGATACTGGTGCAGCTGTTAAAGTTCTTTTGCATGCAATTTCTGTAGGCGCGCTATGTTCACAACCACTATAAGAACCATGGTTATGATCTGATATATATACACGACTTGCCACAAGAACATCATCACCAAATGTAATTTTATTCATAGATGCAATATGCACATTATCATTAATTTGACAGTTCTTCCCAAACTCAATTTTTATATTCTGATCTATATTATTAAATGCATCAATTCTACAATATCTTCCTGACGTGAATTTTTCGCCGAAATAAACTAGACTTTTATTTCTTATATACATGGGCTGACGAATAATTCTGCAGCGCTTAAATAATAGTTTGGTAACAACATATGAATATGATAGTCTCACAACCTCAAGTAGACTATAACCTTTAATAAAATTCATTAGAAAGAACCTTTTTATAAAAACAATTTCTCTTATTGTTAAGTTTGTCTTCCGAAAAATCATCAACTTTCGATAAGTTAGAACATGATAACTCAGCGTAAATTTTTTGATCGCTCATCACTTCTAATACTTTATGGGCAAACAGTATAGGATTACCAGGAGTAACCAAGTGTTCTTGATTCAGAATTTCTCTAAATCCAGGAATATCGGTAGCAACAACTGGCAGCCCAAATGACATCGCCTCCAAAGTAGCCCTAGGAATCCCTTCCGAAAAACTTGGTTGCACATAAATATCACATTCTGCATACAATTTATTGAGGGTATCTTTATCAACTATACCATGAAAAATAACGTGTTCACTCAGACCCAACTCATTTGCAAGAGACTCATAATCAAAATCGGGGTGACCACCTGCTAAATGCAAAACGAAATTACTTGATGATGAGCTTTTCATTGTCGATAGTGAATGCAATAGGATAGAAATCCCTTTCCGTTTATTCAAACCGCCGGCAAATAAAATACTATAACTGGGTTTGGTTAAAAGTTTTTTGGGAGCATTAACTAAAGAAGATATTTTAACGTTGCTACAAACTTCTGAATTAGAGTTAGGATACTTATTACTTAAGTACTCTGAGACATATATCGCTGCCACCGCATTTCTAACTAAAATAGGTGATAAAAAGGAAAAAATAGCTGTCAAAATTGCACCAAATCTCTTAGAGGAAAATTGGTCGTGATCAGCTGCTACTTCTAAAGAATACCTCTTATTTGACAGCATACAATAGATAGCAGTCATGAGCCCAATTAGGCTAGGGTAATTTATAATTACGATATCACTATTCTTTACTATTTTCATCATCTTCAATACTTTAAAAGGGTTGAAAAAACTAAAATATGTGAAGTTATTATTAATACTCGATATTCTATTAGATTTTATCTTAGTAAACCCTTTAGGTATCTGATTTTTAGAATCCGTTCGACTAAATAGTTCTACCTCAACCTGACCGTGCCTGAGGAACCTATCAAAGTAACTTTCAGGGAGTCCAACAGCCGTATAAATATCTTTATCATCCAAGTAAAGCTTAAAATCATGTACATATATTATCTTATTAAAACTCATCAACTAACCCACTTTGAATACCAATTCTGAAAAACCATTAATGTCCATATTTTATATGATGCATGACGGTCTCCATCTTCAAACTTTGTAATCAATTTTTCAATTTGATCATATGAAAATAAACCTTGGTTTTCAACATAATTTCGAGAGAAGAAATGGATGTTTTTCTCCAATAAACCTTCACGTAACCATTTTTCAATTGGTACATTAAAACCTTTTTTAGGTCTATCCATAATACTCTTAGGTATATATTTCTCTGATATTTTTTTTAGAAGATACTTATTATTACCTTTATTTATTTTATATTCTGTCGGTAACTTAGCTATGTATTCAACTAATCTATAATCAAGGAATGGCTCACGTCCCTCAATGCTATTGGCCATCGTTGCTCGATCTACTTTTTGGAGTATATCGTCAACTTGCCACGTAGCATAGTCTATCGCTAGCATCTTATCCAAGGGAGCAACTTTATCTGACAGACAGCTTCCCTGAAGAGCATGATCAGACTTTGAAGAGTTAGATAACAACAACAGGTCTAATTCTCTATTTGAAAAAACACAAGTAATAGATTTCATGAGAGTGTACTCGTCTTTTGACAACAAAGAATCTGATATCCTTTTGAGCCTGTGCTCAATAGAGTTCAAATGCCTATTTAATAACTTATTCTCACTGATCGAGTAGATAAAGTTAGATAGCAACTCTTTTTTCGGTAATTTACTATAAAGACTATTTAGCTTTAATGCGGTGTTATACTTTTCATACCCACCAAATAACTCATCACCACCATCTGCACTAAGAACAACTTTGACGTCCGATTTTGCCATTTTTGAAACCAAATATGTAGGTATCGCAGAGTTATCTGCAAAAGGCTCATCCCAAATATCAGTCAATTCTTCAATTATCTCAATACAATCATGTTCATTACAATAAAACTCTTTGTGTTCTGTACCTAGATGTTCGGCTATAATTTTTGCATCAGTAGCTTCATTGAACCCAGAATCTTCAAACCCGATTGTATAGGTTTTTAGTTTTTCTTCAGTATTACGAGATAATATTGCTGCTAATAAAGATGAATCATATCCACCACTCAAGAAAACTCCAACTGGTACATCTGATATCATTCGATACATTGAAGATGATGTTAAAAGGGATTCAACCTTCTCTATTGCATCTTTTTCTGAAACATCTAATTTATTTTCGTTATAATAATTATAAACAGACCAGTAATTTACGATCGACTTTGTTTTAGCTTTAAGATCAAACTCAACATAACTACCTGATTCAACCTTATGACAGCTACTGAAAATACATTCTTGAGAAGATACATAACCCTGGCTGAAATAATCTCTCATAGCACCAACACTTATACTTTTATCAAAGTTGGGATGACAGTGAAGTGATTTTAGCTCACTAGAAAATAATAAAGTTTCGTCATTCATTGAATAATATATTGGTTTAACACCTGCACGGTCCCTGATCAATATCAACTTGTGGTGACTAACGTCATATATTGCAATCGCATACATACCATTCAATTTAGGTAATAGTTCATATCCCCAACAATGGAAACCCTTTATTATTACTTCAGAATCAGATTCAGATTCAAATTCGTATCCATTACTTTCAAGATCCAACCGTATATCTTTGAAATTGTACACTTCACCATTATAGACCATTACAAGTTTATCATAATGCATCGGTTGATGACCTGCATAAGACAAATCTAATATGGATAACCGGCGATGCCCAAGGCCTATTGAGTATTCCGGTTCTTCTTTCTTGTATAAGCCTTTATCATCAGGACCTCTTTTATAAATAGCATCGGTCATTGATTCTAATATATTGTTATCAACTTCTCTTCCAAATTCGATTAATCCAGTAATACCACACATTATAATTCAACCTTCCCAAAACTCATTATTTTTGCAACCATTCCAATAAATGCTTTACGATTAGGTGACATCATGAAGCTTGTTGACATTGCTTTAAAATATGGCAATTTGTGTCTTAACCCTACGAGATTCATTGCATGTCTATAATTAATTACATCAAAATTTTCAGGGTTTTTTTTCATTAAAATTGAAAGTGAAAACAGGTGATCGAGATCATTTTGACTAATTTCGGTTGTCTCGACTGTAACATTATTAGAGTGTCTTCTATAGGCGCCAAGAACACTATTGATATAATCAATTTCTCCCCCCCCTTCTAAAACCTCAATAAAAAAAAGCCAATCCGACGCGACTGGTAACCTATTATCAAATCCCGCTTCCGGTATTGCACTAGCTCTAATTACCACAGAGCTCCCTCCACACAAAGCACCACTTTTTATTAAATCTCTTTGTTCCCCTACAACAAAGCCATTTCGCTCGTTAAAGTTGTACAATATATTTCTAGATTTCGAGTCAAATACACTTAAATCATGATAGCTTATAGAACAATTATAATTTTCCTGCATATGTTTTACTTGGGTTGATAGTTTTTCTCGATACATATAATCGTCACCACCCATAAATGCCACATAATCACCTTTACATTCTGTAAGTGCTTTATTACAGTTAATGGTAATCCCTGCATTATTATCAGAAAGTATTACTTTCACTTTTCCTTGGTGCGTTTTTTCATATTCTTTCAATATTTCAGGTGTTTTATCTATAGAC
Source organism: Vibrio sp. QJM3NY_39 (assembly GCF_057785895.1). NCBI lineage: Bacteria > Pseudomonadati > Pseudomonadota > Gammaproteobacteria > Vibrionales > Vibrionaceae > Vibrio > Vibrio sp. QJM3NY_39. The sequence goes on from NZ_CM173505.1 coordinate 3,387,861, forward strand.
CCATCATCAGATACAACTATCTCAATATTTTTATAATCTTGATTAATTATTGAATCTAAACACTCTTGTATATAATCTTGTTGGTTGTACGTTACAACCATCACGCTAACTAATGGATCAGACACTACACATTTTCCTATAAATTTTATTGATTGCCAATTTCATCACTAATTTCTTTTCGAAGGATTAGCTTATAAGTAACTAAAAACATACAAATCAGATAAAGAGTATAATTTGTAGCATAAGCATAACTAAGACCTATAACGCCGTAATTGTCCAAAAAGATTACACTAAGTCCATAAAAAGATAAGCTGAACACCAATTCTGTTGTTACAAAAGTCTTTACCATCGCTTTAGATAAAATAACATATGATAATAACCACGAGCATATTTTTATCACATCGCCAACAAGTTGAAACTTAAATAACGGTAACATAGATTTAAAATCTGGCGAAAAAAGTATGTATACTATAATATCTTTCATCAGAAAAATACATAAAGACAGAACCAATACAATTGGTAAAATAATCTTATAACCATATATTAATTCCGTCTTCAACGATTCTTTCGAATTTAACTCAGAAAGCCTAGGAAGGTAATACGTAGAAAATGCTGTGGTTATAACCATAAGATACATAGCTGAAATATACATCATTGCTTGCCAATAGCCTGCAGCATCCCAAGAGTAATTTTCTCCTATATAGTTTCGAATAAAAAGATGTGTAATCGGCACACTCGCAGTTGATGTAATAGTCATAATGGTGTAGGCGAATAGTTTTTTATAATAATTATTACTTCCTGAGTCTGAGTCTGAGTCTGAGTCTGAGTCTGAGTCTGAAAAAATATCAAAAATTCGTCCTCGTAACATCCATAAAAGAATAATAAACACAACCGATTGGTTTAACACCATTGCATATAATGCCCCTTTTAGCCCAAAAAAGAACAAACATATCACGGTAAGAATTAGTGAAAATATACTCTGATATATATTCACCTTTATATAAAGCTTAACTTCTTTTAACCCATTAAGAATGGATAATAAAAGCTGATTAATGGCGTAAAAAACTAAGGATATAGATAAAAATTTAAAAATAAAAACATAACTAAGGTTGCTAAATATGTAAATGGAGAGCTTATCGGAGAATACATATGTTATAACACTAGTAATTAACGTAAATAAAAGAGTTATTCTTAACGAGTTTCCCCAAATTATTTTACGCTCTTCAACATTATCTGAATATTGAGACGTATACTTTGTTACGCCAGAATTGATACCGCCTTGAGATATTATTGCTATAACACTTTGTACATTCTGAAACTGCCCAAATGTTGCCAAACCAGATGGCCCAATAATAATCGACAGCATTTTATTTATTATTAACGCTGAAGTTATTTTTATGATAGTCGCTAAAGCTGACCATAACGATGTTTTTACTAAATTCAAATTTGCCGCCACTTAATTTTCACTGCATGGACATACGTATAACATAAAAATTTATGATTTATGATTTATGATTTATGATTAAACTAATACGACAAAAAACTCAGTCGTATTAGTTTTATAATTTCCATCCTTTCCCCAATGTTATTTACTAGCTCATTAAGGAGCCCAAGAGTTAATCACTTCAATAATTTCATCAACCGATTTTAAATCCATTACAGGGCTAATAGGTAAACTTAACACTTCATTATGTATTAACTCTGTCTCAGGGTACGAGTGATCAAATATTTCTAAATATGCTTCTTGTTTATGAGGTGGTGTAGGATAGTGAATCAGTGATTGAATTCCATTATGACTAAGGTACTTTTGAAACTCTTCTCGATTTTTTGTCATAATAACAAAAAGATGCCAAACATGAGATTCAGAAGCCTGTAGTTGTGGAAGCTTGAGCTTTGGGTTTTTTATGTTAGATAAATATCTAGAGGCAACTTCACGTCTAGCTTCGATCTCTGATTGAAGGTATTTGAGTTTTACACATAACATTGCAGCCTGTATCTCATCTAGACGACTATTTACTCCTTTATATTTGTTCACATACTTTTCATGCGAACCATAATTTCTTAGCGCTTGTAAGGTATATAAAAGTTCAGAGTCATTAGTTGTTATGGCTCCTGCATCACCTAAAGCGCCAAGATTCTTACCAGGGTAAAAACTAAATGCTCCAGCATCTCCCCAAGTACCACACTTTTTTCCATTTATACTAGCACCATGAGATTGGGCACAATCCTCTAACACCAACAAGTCATGCTGCTTAGCGATTTCCATGATCTCGTCCATAGGCGATATTTGCCCATAAAGGTGAACAGGTAATATAACCTTTGTTTTAGAGGTTATTGCCGTCCTTATATTTTCAGGAAACATATTATATGTATTAATATCTGGTTCGATTAATACCGGCTTCAAGTTATTTTCTGAGATAGCTAGAATAGAGGCTATATAAGTATTAGCTTGTACGATTACTTCATCACCATCACTTAGTTTGCCCATTTCCTTCCACGCTCTAAGTGTTAGGCTTAGCGCGTCTAAACCATTTGCAACTCCAATTGCATACTTTGAACCACAATATCCCGAAAATTCTTTTTCGAATTTGTTAAGCTCTTCCCCCATTATATACCAACCGCTATCGATAACTTTTGCGCATGCCTCTTTTAATTCATCAGAGTATTGAGAGTTTATTTCTTTTAAGTTAAGGAATTCTATCATATCAGTAGCCAACTATTTTCTTATACTTTATTTTTATTTTTTCTATATCACCAGGAAAAATTACATATAGAAAGTCATCTTTCGTTTCTCCGACTTTCTTTGCTCCAAACTTACTATGAAATTGAATAACTTTAATATTATCTTTCCTTACATCAAAGTGGCAACGTTTGAAGTATAATTCTTCAAAAGCAAACTTGTATACAAGAAGTGCACTTTCAATTGCAGCGTATCTACTCTTATCTTTATTTAATATCCAACTGCCCCAACAAAAGGAATCACCCTTAAAATCATATAAACGAACAGTACCACATGGGGTTCCATCAATTCTTTCAATAATAAAATAGTATTGCTCTTTATTTTTTTCTTTAGTTTTGTACTCGCGAATCCATTGACATTGGCTCTCGATATCATTACTAGTCTTAGATAAATGCTGGTTATATCGCTCATCACTTCTAAGATTTACAATAAACTCAGCATCACCTTCCTCAACCAAACGCATTTTAATTGTTTTACTTTTTAGATTGTCCATTAACATGCCTTATAAATTGTTCATAATCTCGTATATAGTCAGCCTCGTCATAATAATTATTTGCTAATACAACTAATACACAGTCATCTGAAAAATCATACATTTCTCTCCAAACACAAGAATCTATATATAGGCCTTGGGATGGATTATCTAAATAAACACTAATTCTCTCATTTCCATCATCAAGTCTGAATCGGCAACTACCACTAACAACGATTGCTAATTGCTTTAGATCCTTATGCGCATGAAATCCTCTTTCAACGTCCTTTTCTGTATCGAATATATAATAAACTCGCTTTATATCGAATGGGATGTTTTTATGCGTCTCTAATGAGACGAGCGCACCTCGACTGTCACCATGGCTTTGAAGAGGTATTAACTTAACATTCATAGTAAAGCCTTAAAGTCTTGAAATTTTTTAGCGTATTTATCTTTATCTGACAAAATAGGAGCTACATTATTCGGCCAATCGATCATCAGGTCTGCATCGTCCCACAATAAAGATAGTTCGTGCGTTGGATTATAATAATCTGTACACTTATAAACAAACTCAGCTTCTTCACTCATTACATAAAATCCATGTGCAAAGCCCTCTGGAATCCACAATTGACGTTTGTTCTCCGCTGAAATAAATTCTCCGACCCATTGGCCGAATGTGGATGATCCTTTTCTGACATCCACCGCAACATCAAATACTTCACCGGAAACAACTCTTATTAACTTACCTTGGGTGTTTTCCGTCTGATAGTGCAGTCCGCGTAAAATGCCCTTTTTTGACTTTGAATGATTATCTTGAACAAAACGGGTGGGACGCCCTGCCACTAACTTTTCAAATAGCTCCTGATTCCAAGTTTCCATAAAGAAACCTCGTTCATCTCCAAACACTCTTGGCTCTATAATTTTCACATCAGGGATACGTGTATCTATAACTTTCATTATATTATCCTGTATAACACTGAATATTTTGCAATGCGGCTTTCCAATTGCTAGCCTCCACGGAAAAAGCGCTAGTTACTTTCCTTGTACTTAATCGAGAATTCCCTGGGCGCTTTGCCTGAGTGGGATACTGATCGGTAGTAATACAAATTAAATTAGGCTTCCTCACTATAAGCGCTTGTTCTATAGCTACATCAAAAATCACATCAGCAAAATCAAACCAACTAACATGTGGCAAACCCGCGTAATGGTAAACTCCGTATTCAACCGTATCACCTTGAGTAATGCGCTTAGAAATTTGAATCAGTGTATTCGCGATATCTCCAGCATATGTTGGACTACCAAACTGGTCCCCCACAATATTTAAAGTGTCTAGACTCTTTCCCAAACGAAGCATAGTCTTAACGAAGTTATTGCCACTTTCGCTAAAAACCCAAGCTGTACGGAGGATAATGTGCTTTTCACATGATTCGGCAACAGCAATCTCACCAGCTAACTTACTTTCACCGTAAACACTTTGGGGGTTTGTAGCATCCGTTTCTGTATACTCGCCAACTTTATTGCCTTCAAAGACATAATCGGTCGAGATATGCAGCATTGCAGCACCAACGTTCTGGGCTGCTTGTGCGAGGTATTTGGGACCATCACGGTTTATCGCGTAAGAAAGGTCTACTTCCTCTTCAGCCTTATCAACCGCTGTATGTGCCGCCGCATTAATAATGACGCAAGGCTCAAACTCAGCAACCGCTGCATTGACAGCGTCTTGATTGGTAATATCAAGAGACTCTCTATCAAGTGCTAATACCTTTGTATTCTCATTGTCAGCTAACTGTTTAGTTAAACAGGAGCCGACTTGCCCATAGCAACCAGTAATTAGAACACGCATTAGATGACTGCCTTTTTTTTAGCTTCATTCACCAAACGGGTCAGGTATTGCCCATATTCGTTTTTCATCATCGGTTTCGCTAAAGTCAGAACTTGCTCATCACTCAACCAACCGTTGCGCCATGCAATTTCTTCCAAACAAGCCACTTTTAAGCCTTGGACATTCTCTATCGTTTGTACGAATGACGAGGCTTCATGAAGGCTTTCATGCGTGCCAGTATCTAACCAAGCAAAGCCACGTCCCAATAACTCTACGTTTAGTGACCCATCATTGAGATACATTTCATTTAACGTCGTAATTTCTAGCTCACCACGATGAGATGGCTTCACTTGTTTCGCCATCTCAACCACTCGGTTATCGTAAAAATACAAGCCTGTTACTGCATAATTAGATTTTGGCGATTCTGGCTTCTCCTCAATCGAGATAGCCTTCATTTCATCATTAAATTCGACCACACCAAAACGTTCCGGGTCTTTTACTTGGTAGCCAAATACGGTTGAGCCAGACTCACGAGAAGCCGCGCTTTGTAGTGTTTTTGAAAAAGATTGGCCGTAGAATATATTATCACCAAGCACTAAACACACGCTGTCATCACCAATGAACTCTTCACCGATGATAAACGCTTGTGCTAAGCCATCAGGGCTAGGTTGAATCGCGTACTCAAGGTTAATACCAAAATCAGAGCCATCGCCCAGTAGGCGTTGGAATCCTGCATTGTCTTCTGGTGTGGTGATAATAAGTATGTCTTTAATACCAGCAAGCATTAATGTCGAGATTGGGTAAAACACCATTGGCTTGTCATAAATCGGCAAGAGTTGCTTAGATACGCCACGAGTCAATGGATACAAACGTGTGCCAGAGCCACCAGCTAGAACAATCCCTTTCATTATTTACTTTCCTTTGATTTAGTTGTTTCTACACCCAAGCGCTCACGTTGGTAGCTACCATCTTGCACGTTTTGACACCATGTTGAGTTGTCTAGGTACCATTGCACTGTTTTACGAAGGCCGGTTTCAAACGTCTCTTCTGGCGTCCAATCTAGCTCACTCTGCATTTTACTCGAATCAATCGCGTAACGACGATCGTGACCAGGACGATCTTGAACGTACGTGATCTGCTCTGCATACGCTAACTCTTTCGGTACTAGAGTATCTAGGATGTCACAAATCGTATTGACGACTTCGAGGTTTTTCTTCTCATTATGACCACCGATATTGTAGGTCTCGCCTACTTTACCTTCAGTCACTACTTTGTAGAGCGCTCGAGCATGGTCTTCTACAAACAGCCAATCTCGAATTTGATCACCTTTACCGTAAATCGGCAAATCTTTGCCTTCAAGCGCATTGAGGATGACCAATGGGATCAACTTTTCAGGAAAGTGATAAGGACCGTAGTTGTTTGAGCAATTGGTTACGATAGTAGGCAGGCTGTAAGTGCGTAACCATGCCCTCACTAGGTGGTCGCTCGAAGCTTTTGACGCCGAGTATGGGCTTGATGGCTCATACGAAGTTGTTTCTAAAAACATCGGCAGGTCAGTGCCTTCTGGAACCTCATCTGGGTGCGGCAGGTCACCATAAACTTCATCAGTCGAGATATGGTGAAAACGAAATGCTTGTTTCACATCTTCTTCAAGCGTATTCCAATATTCGCGTGTGGCTTCTAACAAAGTATAAGTGCCAACAATATTGGTTTCGATAAACGCCGCTGGGCCAGTGATTGAGCGGTCAACGTGCGACTCAGCCGCTAAGTGCATGACTGCATCTGGTTTGTGCTCAGCGAACACTCGATCAAGCTCTGCTCGGTTGCAAATATCGACTTCTTCAAATACATAACGCTCGTTCGAGCCCACTTCTAGTAGAGATTCTAAGTTCCCTGCGTAAGTGAGCTTATCAACGTTGACCACGCTGTCAGAAGTATTCTTGACGATATGACGAATGACCGCAGAGCCGATAAAGCCAGCACCACCAGTGACGAGGATCTTCATAGTTTTCTCTTGTAAAATTGTTAAAGCCTAATCAATAAAGGCTTACTAAAGTTTTGACTAGTATCATCATCGATACTGTCATGTTAAGAGTTAATACTCTGTAAAAATATTGATAGCCCTTAACTATATATTACTCCTAAAGTGATTTTAATTTTCACTTGAGTACACATAATTGTAATAGCCGTAAGAGCTAGAAGCTTTTTTTTCTATAGCATTAAAAATAACACCTTTAACTTCAATCCCAGACTGCTCGAACCGGTTACGTGCGAAATCAACTTCTTTAATTGTGTTCAGTCCAAAACGAGCAACCATCAGAGTTGTACCAGCAAAAGCGCCCACAATGCTTGGGTCGGTTACCGCGAGTACTGGTGGGGTATCGACAATTACCAAGTCATACTCTTTTGATGCCCACTCCATTAGCTCTGCAAAGCGTGGGTGCATCAGCAGTTCAGATGGGTTAGGTGGCACTTGGCCGCGAGTAATAATATCTAGGTTTTCTACTGGTGTCGTTTTCACTGATTGAGCAAACTCTTGTTTGCTGCTCAATACATCAGAAAGGCCGTTGTCCCAGCTCACACCAAAGCTTTGTTGTAGGTAACCTTTACGCATATCCGCATCAATCAACAATACCTTTTGACCTGTTTTTGCAGCTACTGCAGCAAAGTTGGTCGAGATGAATGATTTACCGATGCCCGGAGCTGGGCCAGAGATCATTAACACATTGTTTTTCGCTTCCAGCATCGCAAAGTGCAAGCTGGTGCGAAGGCCACGCAGTGCTTCAACCGAAAGGTCCGCAGGGTTCGATTCGGCAAGCAATGCCTGAACGCCTTTGGTTTTTACTTTCTTCGATTTAAAGCGGTTGGTTAGCTCAATTTGTAAATCTGATTTTGGTACCGCTGCGTAAACCGGCAAGCCAATTTGTTCAATTTGATCTGGACTTTCCACACCACGATGGAAGGCCGCTTTCACTAATACAAGTGCGACACTTAGCATGCCACCTAATAGCGTTGCTAATACAACAATCAATGGCTTCTTCGGTTTAACGGCGCGAGCATAGGCTTGCGCGTCATCTAAGATACGAACGTTACCGACGGTACCGGCTTTGATGATGCTCAGCTCTTGAACCTTGTTTAAAAGCTGGATGTAGATTTGTTGGTTTACTTCAACATTACGTGTCATACGCAGTACTTCTCGTTGTGTTTTCGGTAATTTTTGTACTTGCTTGTTTAGACGCTCTTTCTCACCTAATAGCGTTTTGCGCTTATCAAGCAGGGCTTTATATGCTGGATGATCTTTAGTGAAGCGCTGGCTGATTTCACTCTCTTTAAACGTCAGTTCATTTAATTGCGCTTCAAGCTCTACCATTACCTTCAAGGTTGATTGTGCTTCTAAGCCCAAATCGATCGATTCGTTCTTTTGGCGGTAATTGTTTAATACGTCTTCATAGCCAGTTAGCTCAGATTTAATGCCAGGAAGGTGACTTTCTAAGAAAGAAAGGCTCTTCTCTGCTTCCGCTGAATTGCGCTTCACGTTTTGTAAGAAATAGATCTGGCTAATATGATTAAGGATTTCAGAAATCTGTTTTTTGTTTTCGCCTTCAAAGCTCAGCTTCAAAATCCCGGTCTGCTTACCTTGCTCAGACAGAGACAAAGAAGATTTCAACCATTCGATCGCTTCTAGTCGGCTGCGTTGACCAATCGAGAATTCAAAACCGTTATGCGATTCAAAACCTGCCACAAACAAGCTGTAATCATCAGATGTTGCTAGCTCACCCACTTTGCCTTTTAGGATAACGCGCTCATCGTCGCGAACCAATTGGTAAGTACCCTGCTCAACATCGAGGATCTGGATCGTGTGTCCGTAGTCGCTCGCATAACTTGGCAAGGAAAAGCGGCTAACCGCAATGTGGTTGATGTCACCCGTTAAGCGTGCAAAGCCTTTGCCGACGATTGGCGCATAGTTAGGTGATGTCACAGTCGTTAAGTTAAACTTATCGACCGTTTCCCCCAAAATCATACGAGATTTGATGATTTCCACTTCTGTCGTTGCAGAAGATTCCTGAGAGAACAACTCCCCCATATCACCAACCATTGATGAAATACCGCCAGAGCTCTTCTCTTCAATTTGAATAAGCGCATCGGCTTTGTATGTTGGGGTTGAAAGCAGGGCAAACGCAATACCAAACACAGCAAAAGCAAATGTGGTGAGCATGATTAGCCATTTAGCATCTAATAAGATGCCAAGCAGTTTTCCTAAATCTATCTCATCAGAGTTATCTGTGTGTGATTGCTGAGATGGTTGTGTTGTCATCAGATTGCTACTTCCTAAATTATTGCTATTTAAGAGACGATATATACGCTCCGCGTACTTCTCTTTTATATGATTCTGCTGATGGCTTAGACACGCCTACGTTTAGAGCATGACATTTAAAAAAGCTATCTATTTAAACCTACAGTTTTTTTGCCCAAGCTTGTGCTGCTTCGTCAATCAACTTATAAGCATACTCAAACGCTTCACGGCTTTGACGGTGCGGATCTGGAATGTCTTTTTGGCCAATCCACTGACCAAACAGCATGGTTTTACCACGCGCTTCTGGTGATATTTGAGTGAGCGCCTCCATATGGCCCTTCTCCATCACCAAGATCAAATCATACTGGGCGCAAAGCTGTGGTGTAACTTGCTGCGACTGATGATTTTCAACATCGACACCATTTTCAGCGGCAATTAAAATCGCCGTGTCGTCTGCTGACTTACCAATTAAACGGCTTTTCTCAGCAGCGATGCCAGCAGAAGCTACCTCTTTGTTCAGTAGCAATTTTTGAAGAACGCGCTCTCCAGTCGGTGAACGACAAATGTTACCCACGCAGACCACTAAAATCTTATTAAACATAACTGACTTCTAACTGTAATGGGCTTATAAGCTGAACGTACCTATAAACCGAATGCACTTCATAAACCAAATGCGCTTCTAAACATAAAAAATCAGGCCACATGTGAAGTGCGACCTGATTACTGTTCTATTTTAGCCTAAGGCCAATTACGAACACGTAACGCACCTTCGGTTAAATTATTAAATCCGTTGATGGTTGGAAGCAACTGCCCCACAACACGGTTCCAACGGCTGATTGGCGCAGCGGTAACATAAACAATGTCGTAAGGTTTTAAATCAAACTCGGTGCCAATCACCAATGCTGATGCATCTTCTATATTGAGTTGGTAGATATCTGCCATACGCTCTGATTTATCATCTGAAGTTCGGATTACAAACACACCGGTTGCATCGGCAGTGAGTTCGTTGATACCACCAACATTACTGAGCGCTTCCGTCAGGCTCATCCCTACTCTATCGATCTTCAAGAGCTTCGGTTCTTTAACTTCACCCATCACGAACACTTTCTGCTTATCATTACGCGGCACGTGAACAATGTCACCGGCTTGCAATAAGCGGTTTTGGGTTAGATCACCACGCTGCATTAAGCCGTAAAGTGAGAGGTTTTCTTCTACGCCATTACGCGTTAATGAAACATTACGCCAATCAGCATCTTCAGACAAACCGCCCGAACGGTTCACGGCATCCAGTAACGTTAATGGGATATTGGTGATGGCTTGCTGGCCCGGTTTAGACACTTCGCCAGTAATATAAGTTTTCTTAGAGCGGAAAGCGGCGACGTTAACATCAACCTGAGGGCTTTCGATGTATTTCGCCAAACGTGCCGCTATATCAGAACGAATTTCGCGTACGGTTTTACCTGCTACTTCAACAGTACCAATGTATGGATAGAAGATGGTACCGTCAGCATGAACCCAGTTACCCGCTTCAGTACTACTACGATAAGAGCCCGCCGGAATCGTCAGTTCGGGGTGATCCCAAATGGTGATGTTTAAGATGTCACCGACACCCACTTGGTATTCATACTTTGCAATATCAACATCTAGCGTCGGGTTAGCTTGGGAAACCGATAAAGATTCGCTTCGGTAACTCGATACTGATTGCGCTGTCAGTGGGTAAAGGTTAACCACATCAGAGATATCAGATTCTTGCTGTTCCTCTGAAGGCTGAATCACATTCTTGTTGCCAGTCGTAAGGTGTGTTCCTGGAGTCGTACACCCTGCAAGCAATGCAGGAAGGAGCGCTATAAGGAGACGATGTTTATTAATCTTCATGTTAACCAAGTTCATAGAAACGGAATGTGTCGTGATACCCCGAAGGATACCCAAAGGAAGTTAAGCGAGTCATTTTATCAGCTACGCTGCACTTAATAGAGTTAATGAGGGGTATTACTGTGATATCACTCCCATTCAATATCAAAGATAGGAACGCTACCGCCCCTTGATATTCCGCGACATCACACTGCGTAGTTATGTAGCTCCTGGATTTGATTAGGAGTATTTTATCTAAAATGTAGCAAAAAGTATGCTTGTATACGGTTAGTTTAATCCGTAAGCATTATCCACAAACTGTGGTTATTATCAACCTAGTTGAATGGTTAAAGAGCAGATTCGGGGTTCGAGTGAACGAGATGCGAAGAGCGCAAGAGCGCAAGAGCGCAAGAGCGCAAGAGCGCAAGAGCGCAAGAGCGCAAGAGCGCAAGAGCAGATGAGAGTAGCGAGATACGAGTAAACGAAGAGCTAAGAGCAGGTTCAAATCTCGAATCTCGATACTGCTCTTCCCCCGCTCTTCGATACACGCTTACTCGTTACCCGTATCTGCTTTTCATTCTACTTAACGCTGCTTGGTCTTTGGAACCAAGGTGAGCGAGCATCGGTTTGATCGAACAAGTTGTATTGCTTATTCAGCACTTGCCCGCCGTCACGCGTGATCGGTAACCAGGTAAAGCCTGCGCGGCTTGAGCTTGGTTTCACGGTAACAAGATCAAACGGAATCGATACATAGAAGCCTTTGGTGTAGCTGCCTTCACCGTACTCTTCGGTTGTCATGTCGGTTAAGCTAACAAACGCACCGGCAATCACGCCGCTCTTGAACTGCTTAGAAAAATCGACACGAGTACCAATATCACCTGCAAGGAATTTACCAACGCCGACTTTAAGCAAGGTATCGCTCAAGAAGCCCCATTGTGGGGTGTAGTAACCGGTGATGAAGCCAGTCGTGCCTTTATCGATCACTTTGTACGTTCGGCTGCTGTCGTCTGGATTGACTTGGATCTCTTCATCAAACGTACCAAACCAGCTTTCAGGATCTCGCTGGCTTATTGCTGTCATGTCTGCGCCAATTGCCCAGTTTTGGTTAAATGGGCGATAAAGGATTTCGCCCCCCACACCCGCGAACATGCTCTCTAGATAACCACCGTAGGCTTGGGTATAGATACCACTGCCATAATCTTCAAACCACGTCAGTTGTAAACGGTCTAAACGAACCGGATCATCAACATAAGAGCGAAACAAGGTTCTTACTCTTGGCGTTTGGTCAGTGCCGTCTGATGGGATTTCATAATTAAACTTGTCGTAGTTGTCAATTAAGTTAACGTAAAGAGAACCCGACAGTTCGACATTGTTTAACGCCCAAAACGAAGCGTTGGTATATAAGCCCAAACTGTATAAGTAGAAGTTTTCAGCCGAACCGAACGATTGAGCTAGGTTTGGTGAAATCGACACATCGAATCGTTCACGTCCATCATGATAAATCACGGATTTCTTGCGCTCTAATTCGTGAGTATCGGTTGCATCACTGGTTTGAGCATTAAGATAACTATTGTTAGCTGCCGCTTTGAACGCTTGGGCATCTACCGTTGTCTCGGTGAGTTCCAACGATTTATCGTTTTCAATGATTTTGTAGGTGTCGATGTAACTTGGTACCGCGTTGGCAATCACAGTCGCACCGCGCTCAAGGGCGATGTCTCTGTCTCGGTACTTAACCTGAGTACCCTTAACCACAATACTGTTATCGTCGACCAATATTTGTGCTTGTTCATAGCCAGCGATCGTTTCAAGCTCTTCCGCGAGGGCAGCCATGTCAATATCGTCAACCGTCTCGACATCGCTTGGGCGCAATTCTGCTGTTTCAGCATCTCGCCACACAGAATACATTTCATTGAAGTTAGTCGAGAGATCAAAGCCAATAGTTAAAGTGTCGCCTCGCTCATAGCTCACTTTTGCTGAGCCCCAATCGGTGAAACGGTACACAGCACCCACGTTCCATGGCGTATGTTGTGTCATGTCGACACCACCACGTACTACTGGGAAGTCTTGAGAGTAATCGTTGCCCTCGTATTCAAGCTTTAAGGTTAGAGGCTTATAAGGGGTTTGGTATTCAAAGCCGCCATAAATTGCAGCATCGCCTTTAAACCAACGATCAAAATCGACACTGCCGCCATTACCTTTATAGTCAGACGGGCGTTCACAATACTTGTCACTGGCTTTACACAGTGGGTTAGTGAAGTTGCCACTGGTGCCCATGTATCCCCAAGCCATGCCCAAAGTGAAATCAACAGGGCCAAAGCGTTTGGTGGCCGCAACAAATTCGCCATCAAATAAACCGGTACCACCAAAGTCACGCACACCGACCGATACTTCAGGTAAGTAATACCCTTCTTCGATTAAACGTAGTTTAAAGTCGATACCTTTATCTGTGTATTTAGTACAACCACTGAATGAGTTTTGAGAGCAATCTTGGTCTGCACCTCCGCTATAAAGCAGATCTTGTACTTGTGTATAACGAATGGTGGTTTCAAGCCAAGGCATCACCTGTAGGCTCACGTTATAAAAGTAGTACTCGTTGTTAAACGAAGCACTAAAGTTGAACTCACCTTCTGGTGCCATTCGGCCTGTCGGCATTTGCATTAAGCCGACACCACCAAAGTTCATTTGCGATGTTCTGTATTCTGTGTCGTCGAATGATGATTTTTCTGCTCGAATCGAAGAAGAATCAATGGTTGTCTCTGCAAAAACAGAAGTGCTGTTCGTTATTAACAAAGCGCAGGTAACCGCTGTGCACACTGTCGATAGAGGGAATGATTTCTGTTTCAGCATTACAGGCCAACCTTATGACGTAGCAAATCGACGATATCTTGGTTCAACGTTGAGTATTCCGATGGCAAAGAGTAAAACGCCATAAATACGATAGCACCTGGCGCTAAGTAAACCGGCTGTTCGTTCCAGTACGCATATTGAATGGTTTGCACCACGCCATCTGGTTGAACAACATACGCCACACTTTTATCTGCAGATTCACCAATAAAGCCGTTCGGTAATGCATCGAGATAGTCATTCAACGTGCCATGCTCAATCAGATTCATTGTTACCGACTCTTTCATTGCACCCATCAACTGAATTGACGTTGGTCGTTGTGGTAAGTACAGAGAAAAGGCTTGAGTTTGACTGGCTGACAGCTTGTTAGTATGAGAACTTGAAACAAGCAGTGGGTTCTTATCTGATTGCGAGATAATTGCATTGCGGTCTAACTCAATAAAAACTCGATTGAGATACTGGAAAGAAGCTAATTGTTGCTTTACCAGTTTTGCTTCTGGTTCTTCTACCGAGAAAGCATCAAGTTGGTTCAATACATTGCGCTTTTTGGCTTCGATATCTTTGTTAGATTCGTTAACTTCAGTAGCTTTAGTAACCTCAGTATTGGTTTTATCAAACAGTTGAGCCGAAAGGGGGAAGTAACCAATAGTACCGTTAGCGTTAGAGCTCGCATTCGCGTTTACGTCGTCTAATACACGAAGCAGACGAACGTTAGTTTGATACTCAAGCGTCACACCTTGAAGAGGAAGCTCAATTATAGTTTTAATCGAAGGCGTAACAACGTTAGATGCCGCAGAAGCGTAGCTAAAAGTACACAGAGATAACAGCGCACTCATCGTTAACGTAGGTCTCACCGTTAATAAAGTTCTCACCAATGGCAACCGACGTCCCGTCATTTTTGATGCGTGACTAATATAATTCATCATTTTAGTTCATTACCCTGTTCGTTAATTGCTTTGATAATGCTTAAGGACGGTTAACTCAAGCCTTGTCATATCAGGGCCTAAATACTGTATGGTTTTGACCACTTTGCCTTTGCTGTCGACCCAATACTCGTTGGTGATGTCTTGCTCTAACATTGGGAAGTAAATTTTTTCTTGAAACTTCTTGGTATCTATAGACGCTAACGGTGTTTCTACCGTTTGATTCCCTGCATACGTTCGGGTGATATTCGCTTTGTAGCCAAATCGATAGTTGGGTTGCCAATCGTAAACCGCTTGCCACTTTTGGGCTCCGGGGTTAGCTGACACATCAAATGCAGAAGAAGAGTCTGCTGACGAGCTGTTTGCAGACGAGAAAGTATTTAACGGTTGGAATGCCAAACCAGAAAGGTTTTCGTAAGGAAGCAGCAAGGTTTGTACGATACGTCCATTTTCAGTGACGATCATCGCTTTGTCAGAAGACATCCACTTTAACTGCTCTGCGCCCGTTTGCGGGTTTTCACCGACGTACGCTAAGACCATGAAGATTTTACCTTGGTCATTCACTTCTGCATAAATGCTGGAATAAGGTAAGTTCTGAATGTATTCCTTTGATAGCTCAACATCGGAGCTTCCAAAAAAGGCTTCATCAAAAGTGGAATTAACATCTTGAAACTGCTGAGAACAACCAGCAAGAAAAAGGCCAAGAGATATGATTAGAGGTTTAAGCATGACGAGTTCTGCTTCCTAGCAATCTGGTTGCTGCTGTCCAATATGGAAAATTAATCAATTAGATATAAAAAAACCACTTTATGCTTTCACATAAAATGGTTTTAAACATACGTTAACTAAAACATGTATTACTCAAAAATTATCGAGTAGTTGTTGTAGTTGTTGCACCGCTTTCGTTAGAAGCAACCGCTACTGCTGCTGCTGCCGCTACTGCTGCTGTCGCTACTGCAACTGTTGTTGCTGTGCCAGCTGCTGCTGCAGATGCACCTGCGCCTGCTGCTGTACCAGTACCTGAACCAGTACCCGCCGCTGCTGTAGTTTCAGCTGCAAACGCAGCACCTGAGAAGCTAACTGCTAATGCAGCTGCTAGAGCCATCTTTTTCATAATGATTTCCATTGATATAAACGTTTATATGTAGAAGATGATTTTAACACCCTCAATCAGTTGCTCAGCTTAAACAACTGATTGATCATCATAGATAATAACCACAATCAAGTAAATGAGTAAATCATAAGCAATACCTTATAAATCCTTCTTGAGGTAACGCTTTTTGCGCCACAGCACCCTTCCTCTGTATTCTCCTATCCTTTCTCGCTATACTCCTGACCTATAGTTTTTCGCCCAATAACGAATAAGAGTTCAAGATATGCAAGAGTTAGTTCCATTTGTTCAAGAGAATATGATTTTAGCCATCGTATGGATCGGCTTGGTTGTTGCCATCATTGCGAACGTTATCAAGACATCAAACGCAGCCTACAAAGAGATCACGGCAGCACAAACCACACATCTGATTAACCGTGAAAACGGCATTGTGGTGGATATTCGTACAAAGGATGAATTCAAAAAAGGCCACATTACTGACGCACTTCACATTTTGCCGTCAGATATCAAAGCAAATAGCTTTGGTAGCCTTGAAAGTCATAAAGCAGACCCAATCATCGTAGTATGCAAGACAGGTCAGACAGCTCAAGAAAGCGCTAACCTACTGGTTAAAGCAGGTTTCGAAAACGTAAGCGTACTGAAAAGTGGCTTAGTGGCTTGGAGCGAAGCAAACCTTCCTTTGGTTAAAGGTAAAAAATAGACTAAAGGCAAGAAGTAAGCTGACCTAATTACACGAATATGACTTTAAGGTTTTGTTCGGCAGATATGACGAACAAAACCTAATTATAAATTTTTAAGGACAAGAAAATGGCTGAAGCAGCACAACAAGACGCACAACAAAACTTCTCAATTCAACGTATCTTCCTAAAAGACGTATCTTTTGAAGCGCCAAACTCTCCAGACATGTTTCAAAAAGAGTGGAACCCAGATGTAAAACTGGACCTAGACACTCAAAGCCGTGAACTTGGCGAAGGCGTGTTCGAAGTAATTCTACGTCTAACCGTTACGGTTAAGAACGCAGATGACACAGCATTCCTTTGTGAAGTTCAACAAGGTGGTATCTTCTCTGCAAGCGAAATGGAAGCTGGTCAACTGGCACATTGCTTAGGTGCTTTCTGCCCTAACATCTTATTCCCATACGCTCGTGAAACGATTTCTAGCCTAGTGGTTAAAGGTACGTTCCCACAACTGAACCTAGCGCCAGTAAACTTTGATGCTTTGTTCATGAACTACCTACAAAACCAAGCTCAACAAGCAGAACAAACTGAAGGCGAGCAAGCTTAAGTTTCTAAGTAGAACTTAACGCTTAGTTAGCCAATGGTCCTTATAAACTCTTAGTTTATTAGAAGATTGGTTTTGATTAGAAGCTTGGCTTTTATTAAATAGTTAGTTTTAAATGCACATCGCAGCTTCTGCGGTGTGCATTTTTTGTATATTCTTTTAGTGAAGAGCGTTTTCTTTTAGCGGAGAGCGTTGTTATTTAGTAGAGAGCGCCTTTATTTGGTAGAGAGCACTATCTTTTGGTAAAGACCTCTTTCTTTTATAGAGAACTTCTCCAGAACTCTTCGATTTCCCTCATTATTTTTAGGTGGAAGCATGACAGAAACAACTCGCCCGACAGACGCTTACGGTAAAGACAGCGCTTACGGTAAAGACATTGCGATGACAGTGGTAGGCGCAGGTTCTTATGGGACATCTTTAGCGATCTCTCTAGCGCGTAACGGTGCAAACGTTGTTCTTTGGGGGCATGATCCGATTCATATGGCTCGCCTTGAATCTGAGCGTGCGAATAATGAGTTTCTGCCGAATATCGACTTTCCTGAAAGTCTCATTATCGAATCAGACCTTGAGAAAGCGGTAACAGCAAGCCGTGACCTTCTTGTTGTTGTTCCTAGCCACGTGTTTGGTATCGTTCTAAATAGCCTAAAACCTCACTTAACGACAAACTCTCGTATTTGTTGGGCAACCAAAGGTTTAGAGCCAGAAACAGGCCGCCTACTTAAAGATGTCGCGCACGATGTGCTTGGTGATGGCTACTCGTTAGCGGTTCTATCAGGCCCCACCTTCGCCAAAGAGTTAGCGATGGGTATGCCAACGGCTATCTCTGTCGCTTCACCTGACGAAGTTTTCCTAGAAGAGCTACAAGAGAAGATTCATTGCGGCAAAACATTCCGCGTATACGCAAACTCTGATTTCATCGGCATGCAACTGGGTGGCGCGGTTAAAAATGTTATCGCAATTGGCGCAGGCATGTCAGATGGTATTGGCTTTGGTGCCAATGCACGTACCGCACTTATCACGCGCGGTTTAGCGGAAATGAGTCGATTGGGCGCAGCTCTTGGCGCGCAACCAGAAACCTTCATGGGCATGGCAGGACTAGGCGACCTAGTGCTAACCTGTACTGATAACCAATCACGTAACCGTCGCTTTGGTTTGGCACTTGGCGCAGGCAAAGATGTGGATACCGCACAAGAAGAAATTGGCCAAGTCGTTGAAGGTTATCGCAACACCAAAGAAGTTTGGTTATTATCAGAACGCATGGGCGTTGAGATGCCAATTGTTGAACAAATTTATCAAGTGTTGTATCAAGGGAAAGATGCACACCTGGCGGCGCAAGATCTACTTGCACGAGACAAGAAGTCAGAAAGATAGTAAGAGCAGTAAAGAGATTCGAGTAAGCGAGATTCGAAAAGATGAAGAGCACATTCAAAGTTCGACGAAAAATGCTTTTCATTACTCGCTACTCTAATCGGCTCTTCTAAACTCACTCGTCTCTGCCCCTTAAAAAATAATGGATGGTAAAATGAAACACTGTGAACAACAAAAAGTTTGGCAATGCATTGTGAAGGAAGCTCGACAGCAGTCGGAGCAAGAACCTATGCTTGCGAGTTTTTATCATGCCACGATTATCAACCATGAAAGCTTGGGGGCTGCACTCAGCTACATTCTGGCAAACAAGCTTAAAACAGCTTCAATGCCAGCAATGGCAGTGCGTGAAGTGGTTGAACAAGCATTTAAGCAGGACCAATCGATTATTGATGCTGCCGCTTGTGATATTTGCGCGACGGTAAATCGAGATCCTGCGGTCGAGATGTACTCGATGCCTCTGCTTTATCTGAAAGGCTACCACGCTCTGCAAGGTTACCGAGTGGCGAATTGGCTATGGAAGCAAGGGCGAATTGCACTTGCCACTTACCTACAAAACCAAATTTCAGTTGCTTGCCAAGTTGATATTCACCCAGCAGCTCGCATCGGTAAAGCGATCATGCTCGACCACGCCACAGGCATTGTGATTGGTGAAACCGCTGTCGTTGAAAATGATGTATCGATCCTTCAAGACGTTACCTTGGGTGGTACGGGTAAAGAAGGTGGCGATCGTCATCCTAAAATCCGAGAAGGTGTAATGATCGGTGCCGGCGCTAAAATTCTTGGCAACATCGAAGTTGGTGAAGGGGCTAAAATTGGTTCTTGCTCTGTGGTTCTACAAGCCGTACCGCCTCATACTACAGTGGCAGGTGTGCCAGCAAAAATTGTCGGCAAACCAAAAACTGACAAGCCGTCTTTGGATATGGATCAAGGCTTCAATGGTCGCTCACAAAACTTCATCCATGGTGATGGCATTTAAGAGCAGATGCGGGATTCGATTCAGCAAAATTCGAAAAATTAAGAGCAGATGAATACAACTAAATGACGATAATGATGAAACAAATTCGAGCCATTAGCCGGACTATTCTGATATCTGCCAGCCTTTGCGCTGCTCTGTTATCTACATCGTTATTTGCCGCCTCTCAAGGGGAACTAAAAGGCGTATCGAGCGAAATATCTCGCCAACAAAAAAACCTCTCCTCACAGCAGAAAAAACTCGATAACCTACAGGCAAACCTCAAGAAACAAGAGCTCTCCATCGCTTCGCTTGAAAAAGCGATTCTAGACAGTAAAAAGCAACTCAATACTGCGAATGCTAATATTGCGAACTTAAGTACCAAGATAGAAGCACTCACAGCACAAAAAAAAATTCAGACAGACAAGTTAGAACAGCTCATTCAAACTTACTACATGACAAGCCGAGCTAAAGCCTCTTCTCACATTCTCAATACTGGAGTAGAAGAAGATCGCATTAGCCACTACTACCAACACCTTGCCAATGCGCGCTCGGCAACAATCAAAACGCTTGAACGAACGCAGCTTGAATTAGAAGAAAGCCACAAACAGCGCCAACTTGAGCAAGAACAAATAGCAATGCTGTTAAAACAACAAACCTCAAAACGCGACAAGCTATCTCAGACTCAAACGCAGCGTAAACAAACGGTTGGCAGCATTAAGAAAAACATCTCAGGTGACAAGAACTATTTGGCAGAGCTTCAGCGAAATGAAACTCGCCTGAAAGCTGAAATAGCGAAAGCAGAGAAAGCGGCACGAGAACGACGTAATGCCGTCCCTATGGATGGGTTAGCCAAACGTAAAGGTAAACTACCTTGGCCAATCAAAGATAAAGTTCTACATAACTACGGTTCGCGCCAAACCGGCCAAGTAAACTGGAAAGGCATGGTGATCAACGCTAAATACGGTCAGCAAGTTAAATCGGTTTATTCAGGAACAGTGGTATTCGCTGAATATCTGCGTGGTTATGGCTTAGTAGTACTGCTTGACCATGGCAAAGGCGATATGACGCTCTATGGCTTTAACCAAGCGCTTTTAAAGAAAGAAGGTGACAAAGTTAAAGCGGGTGAAGCGATTGCACTTGCTGGTAACACTGGCGGCCAAACTCGTCCATCACTGTACTTTGAGATTCGTAGAAACAGCCAAGCTCAGAACCCGAAGAGTTGGTTGGTTAGGTAAAAGCAGATACGGGATGCGAAAAAATTTAGAGCCGATTTAGGAATTGAAGAGAACTTCATTACCGCTATCTAGCTACCTAGCTACTCAAGTCAGCTCTTGCCCGCTCTTCAAATCCCCTTTTCGCTCACTCATCTCTTTCTACTTCGAATTCAAAGCCCTTACACCATCTTCCAATAATGTCAGTTGCTCGAAGCCTTGTGTTGTTGCAATCGGTTTGACGGTCGCTATCATCTGTAGCATTCCTTGATGGACCACTTGCTCAGTAATTTGAGCTTTTGGAGACATTGCAGACTGATATGCCAACCAGCCCGATGCAATCAAGTGAAGAGACGTAACCATCGACTTCATTTCTGCATCTGTTGCTTTGAGCAAGTTCAACTCAACGAAGGCTCTCATGATACCCACAAGATTAGTTTGCAGTTTTTCTTGAACTGCCATGTAATCAAGATGGAGCTTTTCATCACGAGACAATATTTCAGGTAGGTTCGCATAGAAGAATCGGTACTTCCACATCAGCGTGAAGATAGAATCTAAGTAGCTCTTTAGTAGCGTCAGACTTTCTTGTTGCCCTTGAATCGGTGTGAACCTTTCAAGCAACTCTGTCGAATAGAGAGTAAAGATATCACGGACAATTTCTTGTTTGTTGCGGAAGTGGTAGTAGAGGTTACCAGGGCTAATCTCGATATGCTCAGCAATATGATTGGTCGTAATACTACGCTCGCCATGCTCATTAAAAAGCTCTAGAGCAGCATAAACAATCTTGTCACGTGTTTTCATTGGTAATAAGTATCCCTATCCGTTTAGTGGTTCAGTATATCCCCACTAAACGGATAGATCGAGCTGTTAACATCTGGTCTAATTAGCATTAGCTAAAATAGATAGGAATCAATCGCTGCTGGAATCAATCACTGCCAAACAGGTCTCGTGTGTAAACCTTATCTGCAACGTCTGCGATCTCTTCTACCATTCTGTTGGATACAATCACATCCGATACGGCTTTGAACTCTTCGAGATCAGAATAAACCTTCGAGTTAAAGAAATGCTCTTCTTCCAACACGGGTTCGAACACGACCACTTCTATGCCTTTAGCTTTCAAACGCTTCATAATCCCTTGAATCGACGACGCACGGAAGTTGTCTGAACCGGCCTTCATGATCAAGCGATAAATACCTACAATTTTAGGCGAGCGCTTAATAATAGAATCGGCAATGAAGTCTTTGCGGGTGCGGTTAGCATCGACAATAGCACCCACAATGTTGTTAGGTACATCTTCGTAATTCGCCAACAGTTGTTTGGTGTCTTTCGGTAAGCAGTAGCCACCGTAACCAAATGAAGGGTTGTTGTAGTGATTACCAATACGAGGGTCTAAACCCACACCTTCGATGATCTGACGAGAATCCAAACCATGCGCTTCGGCGTAAGAATCGAGCTCATTGAAATAAGAAACACGCATCGCCAGATAGGTATTCGAAAAGAGCTTGACTGCTTCTGCTTCTGTGGAGTGAGTAAACAGTACGTCGATATTCTCTTTTTCTGCGCCTTCAACCAGTAGATTCGCAAACACTTTAGCGCGTTCAGAACACTCACCCACGATAATACGTGATGGGTGTAGGTTGTCATACAGAGCTTTACCTTCACGTAAAAACTCTGGTGAAAACATAACGTTTTCGCAACCTAGATCTTCTCTTATCTGCGCGGTGTAACCTACAGGAACCGTTGATTTGATTACCATTACAGCATCTGGGTTCATTTTCATAACGTCTTTGATAACAGATTCAACAGAGGAAGTGTTGAAGTAGTTATTTTTAGGATCATAATCAGTAGGTGTTGCAATGATAACGAACTCAGCATCTTTGTATGCTGCTTTGTCTGTTGTTGCTCTAAAGTTAAGCGTCTTATTTGATAAAAAGTGTTCAATCTCTCGATCAACAATTGGAGATTGCTTTTTATTAAGCATTGCAACTTTTTCTTCAATAATATCGACAGCTACGACTTCATGGTTTTGTGCCAATAACATCGCATTTG
Organism: Vibrio sp. QJM3NY_39; assembly: GCF_057785895.1. Classification (NCBI taxonomy): domain Bacteria; kingdom Pseudomonadati; phylum Pseudomonadota; class Gammaproteobacteria; order Vibrionales; family Vibrionaceae; genus Vibrio; species Vibrio sp. QJM3NY_39. The sequence goes on from NZ_CM173505.1 coordinate 3,410,782, forward strand.
ATAAACCAACATAGCCAGTCCCAGCTACTGCAATTTTCATAATAATACCTATTGGTTTGAGCTATTTACTCAAATTAATTCATAGTTAAACTGGTCATATCATACTCTGGTTGAAGAATTATTCCACTAGCCCGCCTTATCCATTCCTTGCTATACTTATAATCGTTTTGTATTCAAAAGAGTTAGAAAATTATGATTATCGTAACTGGTGGTGCTGGCATGATTGGCAGCAATATTGTTAAGTCGCTTAATGAAGCGGGCCACAACGATATCCTAGTCGTCGACAACTTAAAAGATGGTAAGAAATTTAAGAACCTTGTAGACCTTGACATCACGGATTACATGGATCGTGATGACTTTCTAACTCAGGTTATGGCTGGTGATGATTTCGGCCCTATTGAAGCTGTTTTCCATGAAGGTGCGTGCTCTGCTACCACTGAGTGGGATGGCAAATACATGATGCTCAACAACTATGAATATTCAAAAGAACTACTTCATTACTGTGTTGAGCGTGAAATCCCCTTCCTATATGCCTCTTCAGCTGCAACTTATGGTGAGACAGAAACTTTTATCGAAGAAAAAGAGTATGAAGGCGCATTAAATGTCTACGGTTACTCTAAACAACAATTTGATAACTATGTTCGCCGCCTAACTGCGGATGCTGTAGCGCATAATGAGACGTTACCTCAAATTACTGGTTTCCGTTACTTCAATGTTTACGGTCCACGTGAAGATCACAAAGGCAGCATGGCCTCTGTTGCTTTCCACCTAAACAATCAAATGAATGCCGGTGAGAATCCGAAACTGTTCGCAGGTAGCGAAACATTCCAGCGTGATTTTGTGTATGTCGGCGATGTTGCAGCAGTAAACCTATGGTTCTTAGAAAATGGTGTCTCAGGTATTTTCAACCTAGGTACTGGTAACGCAGAGTCTTTTGAAGAAGTCGCAAAAGCCGTAATCAAGCACCATGGCAAAGGCGAAATCGAAACCATACCTTTCCCTGAGCATTTGAAAGGTGCTTACCAAGAATTCACTCAAGCTGACTTAACTAAGCTTCGCAATACAGGTTGCGATATCGAGTTTAGGACAGTAGCCGATGGCGTCGCTGAGTACATGAAACTCGTCAACGCATAGCTGTAAGCTTTATATTTCAAATTAAGACTAATAATGCACCCTACTTTTTGAGGTGCACTATTGGACAACCTAGCAAGCATAATCATTCCTCGAGTGACCGATATAAAGTTAACTCTCTGATTTAAATAATGTAGTGAACGAATGACCACACAACGTAATGATTTTGATCTAAAAGCTTACAATCCTGAGTTTGAATGGGGATTTCTAGCACCTAAATACTGGGGCACTTGGATTGCTGTTCTGTTATCGTCTTTAGTCTGCTTCTTACCTAATAGCATTCGTTTAGCTCTCGCTAAGTTTATGGCTAAGCAAGCTGTAAAAATCAAGAATAAGGCTAACCGCCGAGCACGTGTGAATCTTGAGATGTGTTTCCCTGAGCAATCTATCGAAGAGCGCGAAGAAACTCTCTATCAGTCATACGTTACTTCCATCTCATTTTTGATGGGATTTGCTTCACTGACACTCAAGAGTAAAACTTGGCTAGAGAATAACACTTCGATAAACGGCCTGAGCAACCTAACCGATATTATAGACAGTGGCGAGAATGTGATCTTGCTGGTGCCACACACATGGGCTATCGATATCCCAGCGGTATTATTAGCTTCACGCAATTTACCTGTATCTGCGATGGCGAAAGCACAAAAAAACAAACTCAGTGACTGGCTAATGCACCGACAGCGCGTGCAATACGGCGGTCGTGTTTATGATCGCAGTGGTGGTATCAAACCTTTTATCAAATCCGTGAGAGATGGATATCTGGGTTATTACCTTCCGGATGAAGATCTTGGTCGCGAGCATAGTGTCTTCGTAGACTTCTTCGCGACTCAAAAAGCAACAATCTCAGGCTTAGGTCGCCTATCAAAACTAAGCAAAGCTAAAATCGTTCCTTTATTTTCTCAATACGATAGCAATACTGGCCAATACACCCTAGACTTCTACCCTGCTCTTCCATTTCCAACTGGGAGTGAAGAACAGGACGCTCGCATGATGAATCAATGCATTGAAGACTATGTGAGTAAAAATCCTGAACAATATATGTGGATCTTAAGACTGCTTAAGACTCGTCCGGATAGCAATGTAAATCCTTATAAGATCTAAAATGACCAACCATACTTCAGATAACCTGTTCACATTCTTTATTTACCTGCCAATTTTTAGTATATTTACCATTGGCTTATTTTATTTTGGATGGGATAAATCTGTAATTTCTTTGTTCCTAACGTCGATCATTCTTTGTATATTTAAGTATAAAACTATTTCGATAAAAGAAAACATCAAAGATCCATACATAATCACTCTAATACTATCAGCATTATATGGATCTATATTATACAAAACTATTGGTTATGGTTCTGGTGAGATAAGAACTCTAATTGCCTGTTGCCTTTTTTTCCTTTTTTTTCCAAAGAAAAAAATGACAATGTCTTCACTACCAACATTGTTAATTATAGCTTCGTTTACTTCTTTTTTATTCGCAATTTATTCAAAGTATTATTTAAATATCGACAGAGCAACATGGCCATTTAATCCAATAACTTATGCGATGTCACTATGTTTATTCGCTGTGTGTAGCTTATACTACTACCTTCAATACAAACGTAGCATGCTTTTGCTTTCATATTTTTTGTTTTTTATAACTATTTTTCTCACAGAGTCTAGAGGACCAATCCTTTCACTTTTAGCAACATCTTTGCTATTGGTCGCTCTCACGATTTTGACTCGAAACAACATCAGAAAAGTGTTGCTATTAATAATAACTTTCATGTTATCCGTTACAGCTCTCACTCATAAGCCATTGATGAATCGTATAGAGTCAACTCAGAATGAAATAACCACAATCAGCAATGGTGACTATAACACTTCAATTGGCCTTCGCTTGCAAATGTGGCTATCAGCACCATATATTATAGCAGAAAAGCCTTTTTTTGGTGTTGGTGATCAATTTAAGAATAAATTGTCCGAGCTAAGTGAAAAAGAACCTTTTTTCAAAACTATCGCTAATTTTTCACCTAGTCACTTTCATAACCAATACATAGATAAACTTGTTAGAAGCGGAATGATCGGCTTATTTCTTTGCCTTACCATAATGTATTACCCTTTATATCAATGTTGGAAAAGGGATACTTTGATTAGTAAAGAAAGTCGTATAATAATAACTAGCTTGGCAACAAGTGTGACTGTTTGCTCTTTGACAGAAGTTCCTATGAATCAAAGTTTTTTCTTATTTCCATTCTTGATCCTAAATTACTTTCTATTACATGTGCCATGTAAGATACCCACAAAATAAATAAAAATTTGTATTATTGCGAACTCCTCCCGAAGTCACAGGTTTAATTTTTTACATAAGTTGTGGTACTGTTGAGCTACAAACTTAGGGTGAAATATTTCATTTTCCTTGGAAAGAAATCTTTCTGGAGAGACTAATAACTCATCAATTTTTTTAGCAAACAAAGTTTCGTCATTAAGCGGAACCAAACTATATTCATTATTAATTACGACGCTTCTAATGGCTCGACTACAATCTGTAGACAATACAGGGACTCCGAGACTTATCGCTTCTAAAAGAACCATCGATAGTCCTTCAAAATCAGAAGTAAGTAAAAGGCCTTTTGATTTTTTAATGTATTGATAAGGGTTGCTTTTAAAACCAACAAAAACAACTCTATCTTTTAGCCCTCTTTTTTCTACATCAGCCTTTATCATCGACTGTAATTTACCATCACCAATCAACAATAACTTAACTTTAGTGTTTTTTATCTTGCTGAATATATCGATTAACCGATCGTGCCTTTTCTCTCGATTAAATCGTCCAACATGAACAATATAATCACCTATACTATCCGTACTATCCGTACTATCCGTACTATCAATCTCCACATTAACTGGGTTATGTATTACATAACTTGCTTTACAGATATTAAATGACAACTCGAAGCTACCCTTTGCATGTTCAGAAACAAAAACTAAAGGGTGGTTCTTATACCAGCTATTCACCTTCCTTTTAATTAGTATTTTCTTAATATTAGAAACCCGATTAAGGAATACATCATTATATGGGCTATGGATAACATGAAAAACATTAAGCTTACTTTTAGACATTATTTTATCAGCAAGTAACATATTAGATAATACTAATGCATCTGCATCAATGTTATCTTTCACAAAGCGATCAACAGCCCGAGCTACATTTTTTTTATACCAAAGACGACGTAAACCTTTCTTTGATACATTACAAAAATCACTAACGAAGTGCACACGGTATCCGTCAATATCATGTTCAACCGACTTTTCAATTGAAACAATATGACATTCGTAATCTTGGTATTTTTCCATGGCTTTATAGAGATTTAGAACAAACTTCTCAGCACCACCACCTCTTAGAGCTGATATTACAAAAACCATTTTTTTAATCAAAACATTGCCTCTAATCGTTTATCTACATCCATGAGGTTCTTTCTCCATTGACCATAAATTTCAGCTTGTTGTTCCGCTTCGTCGTCCTTAATTAGGGTAACTCTCTGGCAATGCCCTTCAAAGCCCATACCTGCGCTAGAGTATATTGACAGCACTATTGGAGATTCAGACGAAGAGAACACAAGCAACTCTAATGGTGTTTTGCTTTCAATAAAATGTGCATCAGGAAATGCTTCCATGTATTTTATTTCATTTTCACGCGGGTGAACCTTAAAAGCGTATGAATGATTTTTTAATTTAAGATAATCTACCATCTTTTGATAAACAGCAATATCGCTCTTGGACTCATTCATGTTAGCCATAGATATAGGCTGTGTGGCTATTATTACTTCAGGAGTAAAAACCTCTGATTTATCCACTTTAAATAATGGATAAATGAACAAATTTACATTGATAGGGCTAATGAATTTTATCAGCTTAACTTTTGATGAAAGCTGATTATCGGCTAACTTAGGTGTCAATAAATGAATGGCATTGCAACGTTCATCATCACCAATAAAGCGACGGCCTTTCTTATTTAAGACGTACCGCTCTATAAAGCTTAACTCTGACCCGGTATAGTTTGACAGTCCGTCTTCGATGACTTCATACTCTGCAAAAGCTAGGCGCATGAGCCTAGCTAATCTATTACGGTCATTAAACAAATATAAGCTAGCGCCCTCTAAATCATGTTTAGAATTCAACAAGTCACATTCATTAAGCTTCTTTAATGTTCTCTTTCGGAAAAAATTACTCGATATATTTGCAGTAGCGAACAACTTATGAACGAAACCTAGTCTCCCGCTGTATACGCTGTCCAAAATTTGTTTTCGCCCCACAAATTTCACTGAAATAGTGCTTGGTAAAACAGACAGATCGAAACGATTCGGATCAAGATTTTGTTGGTCAGTGATCACGATAATTCGACTCTGTTGCCCTTCATCGTTTAAAGATTTAAGTAAGGCAAACAAAAAGTGTCGTAGTGTGGAGCAAAGGTAAATGTTCATTTATTTTTTAGTTTCTTGAAGCTTAGCCTCTTGCTCTAAGTACCACAGGCCTGCATATTTATTAAATGAGGATTGAGCAAAGTTCATCGCCATCAATAGACCACGACTGCCGTCTAGAAACCCCAAACGGATAATATAAATTAAGAAAAATGTCCAAACTGAACGAAGGATTGCAAACGGAATCCCCAAACTCGGTTTACCTTTGTTGTAGTACTTCTTCGTGGTTTCCCAACCATAAACACGACTCTTCTCCATAAGATGATCAAAGCCGCGTAGTGAGTTATGCATCAAAAAACCTTTCTTTAAAGTAGAAACTTTTCCTTCAGTTTCTACATTAGCATGCACAACCACTTTAGTGATCGAAGCTCCATCACACTTAAAAAGACGTTTGGGGGCTCTAGATGAACGACCAAAGCGCATTTGTTTACCTAGAATTAGATTGCCCCAAGGGAGTTTAAAAGCAACTTCTTCTAGTTTGGGATCACTTAATTGATGCGTTATCTCTGATTTCATCTCTTCATCTAAGTACTCATCAGCATCGATTATTAAAGCCCAATCACACGTAGCCTGCTCAAAAGCCCTAGCTTTTTGGTAACCATCTCCCGGCCAATCTTCTGTAATCCAGATTTTATCCGTGTATTCTCGTGCTATTTCAACTGTTTTGTCCGTACTACCAGAATCATAAACAATTATTTCATCAGCAAAACCTTTTAGCGATTCGAAACAAGGTCGAATACGGTCTTCTTCGTTCTTGCAGATAATTAACGCTGATAATGTTCTCATTGAATCAATATACCTTTTTCATTGAGCTAGTTTGAATGACCTAGTAGACGTTCAAAATACTTTAAGTGTTCTGCAACTGTCACTTTAGAACTAAAATGACGCGCTAGCCTCTCTTTAGCAGCAATACCCATTTCAATGCTTTGCTGTTTATCTTGTGCGATATGATTAATTGCTTCGCCTAATGCCTGAGCGTCAGCGGTAGGTACAACAAAACCTGTCTGACCATCTTCTACAAGTTCTGGTGCTCCTCCAGTAGTGGTCACTACTGACGCCGTACCATTTGCCATCGCTTCAATTATAGTACGCGGTAAACCTTCACCACTCACAGATGGCTGCACTTGAATATCTGACATTGCCATCAATGATGGGATGTCTTTACGATGGCCAATATAATGAATTCTATCTGAGATCGGGCTATTTTTCATCTCATCAAAGTAAGGCTCATAGCCACTGCCTGCAAGCACCAAATGAAAATTGGGGGTTGTAATATACTTAGTCGCCTCGAGGAGGGTAGAAATACCCTTACTAGGGCGAACATGCGCAGCACAAAAGGCAACAACATCTGTCTGACTCAATTCAAGCGACTCCCTAGACGTTGGTTCGACTTGATACCACTCTAATTGATGTCCTTTATAAATAGTCACAACATTATCTTTGTTTTTCCAAACTCGCTTGATGACATCCTGTCGAACTGCCTCCGACACACAGACTACGCCATCTACGCGAGGATGCAGTTGCGTCAGATAAGCACTTGGATCGTGTCTATACAAACCACCAGTTGTTCCTCGGTACGCAATCAGCTTCACCTTGAGACCAATGCATGCAAATGCGGCATTAGGTATAGTCTTTGAGTTAAAGGCGTAACATATGTCATATGCCCCACTCTTTAGTTCGCTTCTAATTCTCTTAATCGTATCAAAGCAAATTTTTCTTGTAGGGTAACAGTCGATAACCTTGATGCCAGTTTTTCGAAGCCTGTCGACATACTCAGACTCACCTTGGGTCATCACCGTCACGGAGTGACCTTGATTTGCAAGTTCTACAAATATCTCCGCTTCAGGGCGAATACTATTCCAAGCATGTAGATACGATGCGCAAACTAATATTTTCATTATTCAGCCCTAGAATTTCCAATAGTTTAATGATTTACGGATTTTAAAGTTACGAATCCAATTTTTTGGCTTGTTATCTTGCCAGCCGCTTTCTAGCACATCAGTAATAGCACTCAGAACTCTCGCTGAGGATTGCCCATCTAAATATGGCGTTATTGACGGGCCGTAATGAGCGATAGCGTTCTCTCTTTCTTCATCAGGTCGCATCGCTTGCTTAATTGCTGACTCTAATTGCTGGGCTTGAGTAATGTTAATAAAGCTTGCTTGAGGGTCTCGATTATTTACCGTGACAACAGGCTTATTGAGCAACAAGAATTCCTGAAATATCGATGAGTTGTCACACACCATAACATCAGCACGATGTTGCATTTCAATCACTCGGTCATTATCGAAGAAGAGAAGGTTACCCCCTTCCAGTGCTTGATATTTCCTTCTCGTCTCTTGATTCATTTTAGGATGAAGAGTCACTAACCATTGCCACTGACTCAGTTGACTGAGGCGCTTAAGCTCTTCATAAACCAACTCTGCACACGATAAGCTTGGCGAAAAAGTGGAAGCGAACAGAATTTGAGGTCTCTCATGACGATTCTCACTAGCTTGATAATTAAATAAGCTATCGAGCTTCAGCCACCCGGTCTCTTTAACTTGGAAATAGCCTCGCTGCTTAGCTAGCGGCTCAAGCGAGCTTGTTCTTTCATGGCCTTCGGTGCAATACAAATCAAATAGACCACGCTCAGGGTATAAGTTCCCACGTTTGCTTTCGTTCAAACCATGAAATACTTGTACCTTCAACCCTGGAATAAACGCTGGAACACGATCACCGGGCACTAGAACAGCAGAAGGATTAAAGGCAATCGCTTCTGTCAAAGAGACGCTCTGCTCTTGATCCAGTAAAAGATGTTCAGAAGCGTCTTCACCAACAAGCAACCACTTAACCTCATGGCCGAGTTGCTTCGCGTAATCATAGAATGGGCGAAGAATAGCAAATGAATAATTTTGCTCGACGTAGAGCAAGAAACGATAGGTTTGATCGGTTTGCATAAGCGATGAGATAAAATTCACCATGTCCGTTTGAAAGCGCAACTAAGCATTTAATTATAACGCTCTTTACTTTCGAGATTGAAGAAAATACTCTTCTGAATATTGATTTTACCTTCTGGTGTCACTGTTCTTATGCTTATACGACTTATCTATACTCTCATATTGTTATTAGCTTCTCCGCTACTGCTGTATGGGCTTTATAAGAGCAAACCTGGAAAGCCAAGTTTTGGTCAGCGTTGGAAAGAACATTTCGGGATCACACCGCAAACTCAAGGTAAGAATCCTATCTGGATTCACGCAGTATCGGTTGGTGAATCGATTGCCGCCGTACCGATCATCAAGCAACTGAAGCGACGAAGTCCAAACCAAGCCATTGTTGTCACCACAACAACCAGCACGGGAGCAGAGCAGATAAAAAAACTCGGTGATTTAGTCGAGCATCGCTACATGCCGATTGATTTTTCTTGGTGTGTTAGGGGTTTCTTGAAGACTGTTCAACCTAAACAGATGCTAATCATGGAAACCGAATTATGGCCAAACACACTACACTGCGTCGCGAAAGCTGGAATCCCCATTTCAGTACTCAACGCTCGCCTATCTGAACGCTCGTGCCAGCGTTATGCTAAATTCCAAGCCGTTTTTGATCTCTTAGCCAAAAACCTCTCTCAAGTACTTTGCCAATACCCAAGTGATGCTGAGCGTTTTATACGATTAGGGTTAGGTAAAGCATCTGTGCATGTGACTGGGTCGATCAAGTTTGATATTGAAGTCTCAGCTGAACAAGTATCAAAAGGCAAAGCGTTACGTGAACAAATTGGCTTTGAACGCTGTGTATGGATAGCGGCCAGCACTCATCAAGGCGAAGATGAAATTATCTTAGACGCTCATAAACAGCTCCTTAAAGACAATCCTAATACCTTGCTGATGATTGTGCCTCGTCATCCAGAGCGATTTAATCAAGTGACGGAACTGGCTAAACAACACCAATTCAACACCATCACTCGAACGAGTCAGCAACCAATCACCTCTGATGTTGAAGTGTATATTGCGGATACGATGGGAGAAATGTTGGTATTACTCGGCGGATCTGATGTGTGCTTTATGGGAGGAAGCCTTGTGGGTGATAAGGTGGGTGGCCATAATCTATTAGAACCAGCAGCCCTACAACTGCCTTTATTGAATGGTCCTAGCTACTTTAACTTCAGCGAGATCACAGACAAACTACTAGAAGCTCAAGCCGTCACTATTTGTCAAAACAGTAATGACATTGCAGGCCAGCTAAGAGAGCTATTCACACAACCTAAACTACGTAAAACTAAAGGCTTAGCGGCTTATCAAGTGGTTGAGCAGAACCGAGGGGCGTTGGATAAAACCTTGGCATACATTCTTAATTAATGGCCATTCTTAGCTAATGGCTATTAACTATTTGCCATTCTTAACTAGTCACCACTCTAAACTAACAGCGATTAACCTTGGTAGCCTTGCAATAACAGTTCCCAATCCGACTCTTGCCATTGAATCTGGCGCTTGTTCACTTCTTTTAAGAACGAGCGCTTTAAGCGATTCAAGTTGCCTTCTTTCCAGTCATCACCCGCTTGATGACCGCACTTATCAAAATCAATGATCCACACCCTTTGCGAGTCATCAAGCAAGATATTATGGATGTTGAGATCGGTATGATTAACCCCAGCATCGTGCATCTTGCGTACCTCTTGGCCAATTCGACGATAAACATCCGCATCTATCGGGCCATTGACCAAGACATCAACCAGATCTTTGGCATTGGGAATTCGTTCAGACATTAAGTCCGCTCGATAAAGTAGTCCGCTTTTAATGGCTCTAGCAGCAATGGGCTTCGGTACATTCACACCTGCGTTTGCCAATGCCTTGAGAACATTAAGCTCCATCGCACAGCGCGTGCTTTCCCAATCAGAGAAACGATATTGGTCTTCGACTAGCTTCCCAAACAATCCGCCACGTCGATAATGGCGCAGTGCAGCCTGTATTCCATCAAGCTGAATGAACCATGTGGTACCGCGTCCTTGAGCTCTGCCTGAAATGGCGTCTTGTTGCTGCCAATATTCAGCCTCAAAGATCTGAGCGATATCGCCCTCTGATACCTGAGCCAGAAGTTCAGGGTCGTACCAAATTGTTTGGTTCTTGGTGCTAATCGTTTCCATCTATGAGGCCTTTGGGTCGCTTTTCGTCATTGCTATTTTACAACTAATGCGAGTATCTGCATAATTCTGATGTTATTCACTTTTTTCGGGCACTTTATGTCACTGTTCTCAACTGCACCTCAATCTCTTTGCATACTTCGCCTCTCCGCGATTGGCGATGTTTGTCATGCTATTTCTGTGGTTCAAGCCATCCAGAAGCAGTGGCCTGAAACGAAAATCACTTGGATAACGGGCAAAATAGAAGCCATGCTGATCGGCGATCTACCCGGTATTGAGGTGATTGTTTTCGATAAGAAACAAGGCTTCAAAGGAATGCGTGAATTATGGTGTCAGCTATCTGATCGTAAATTTGATGCACTTCTGCATATGCAAGCCGCACTCAGAGCCAGCGTGCTATCTTGGGGGATCAAGGCGAAGTGCAAAGTGGGATTTGGCAAAAACCGTACTCGTGAAATGCAGTCACTCTTTACCAACCGCCACCTGCCTATCTCGGATAAGTTTCATGTATTGGATAACTTTGCCGAATTTGCTCGCTACATTGGTGTCCCCTTCGATAAGCCTCAATGGGGTATCCCTTTAACACCTGAAGATGAACAGCTAGCAATTAGCACCATGGCAGACAAGCCGACCTTGGTTATCTCCCCAGCTGCAAGCAAAGATTCACGCAATTGGTTAACTGAGCGATATGCAGCTATTGCTGATTATGCTGTCGAACAAGGTATGCAAGTGGTGCTTTGTGGTTCTCCGGCACCAAGAGAAGTTAACCTGGGTAACGACATCGAAAAATTATGCCAATCGCCAATCACTAACTTAATTGGCAAAACAAACTTGAAGCAACTGACTGCCGTACTCAAACATGCAACGGTGGTATTGGCACCTGATACTGGCCCTGCCCACTTGGCAACCACGCAGTCAACGCCTGTAATCGGCTTGTACGCACACAGCGATCCTCGTAGAACAGGACCTTACAACGATCTCGATATCGTAGTGAGTGTTTATCAACAACATGTAGAAGCACAACAAGGTAAACCAATCGCAGACCTTCCATGGGGAACCCGTGCTAAAGGCGATGACCTGATGAAAGACATCACACTCGATATGGTAAAGCAACAACTCGATAAGGCCTTAAACTCTAGTAAAGCACCGAATTCGAACACTACATTAAGCAAGGACAGCTAAAATGAGCACACACGTTATTTACCCAGGGACTTTTGATCCTGTGACCAATGGCCACCTTGATATCATTGTTCGTGCCGCTAGCATGTTTGACCATATCACTGTTGGAGTAGCAGCGAGTCCAAGTAAAAAGACTATGTTTGAGTTAGATGAACGAGTTGAACTACTGCGCGATGCCGTGGCTCACCTACCGAACGTATCTGTAGCGGGGTTTTCCGGGTTACTGGTCGACTTCGTTAAACAGCAGCAAGCAAACGTGTTGGTGCGAGGTTTGAGAACAACAATGGATTTCGAGTACGAGTTTGGTCTCACTAGCATGTACAGGAAGCTACTGCCGGGGCTTGAAAGTGTATTTTTAACGCCTTCAGAGGAGTATGCATTCCTCTCTTCGACAATAGTTAGAGAAGTGGCCATTCATGGTGGAGATATTCGTCAGTTTGTACCACAAAAAGTGGCAGCCGAAATAAAGCTCAAAACAGCTAAATAGTCCTCATAAACAAAAGAAAAATAGCGCTTATTGAGCGCTATTTTTGATGAAACCGTGACTTTTTTAAAGCGAGTGATAGGCCTTATACCAATCCGCGAAAGCTTTTGCTCCCTCTTGGATCTTCACTTGAGGCTTGTAGCCAACGGCTTCAAACAGATCTTCCGTATCAGCGTAAGTCGCGTACACATCACCCGGTTGCATTGGCATGAAGTTCTTTTTCGCTTCAATACCTAGAGCACTTTCTAATGCTTCGATGTAGTCCATTAGTTTAACTGGGCTGCCATGGCCGATGTTAAACACGCGATACGGAGCAGAACTGGTCGCTGGCGAGCCTTGCTCCACAGTCCAATCTGGCTGCTTAGCCGGAATACGATCTTGAACACGAACAATGCCTTCAACAATATCATCGATATAAGTGAAGTCACGCATCATGTCGCCATTGTTATAGATGTCGATTTGTTTGCCCGCTACGATTAGATTCGCAAACTTGAACATCGCCATATCAGGGCGACTCCAAGGGCCGTAAACCGTAAAGAAGCGAAGGCCTGTCGTTGGTACGTCATATAAATGAGAATAGGTATGTGCCATCAACTCATTCGACTTCTTAGTCGCGGCGTACAGTGAGATAGGGTGATCAACACTGTCTGCTGTATGGAATGGCATTTTTTGGTTCAGGCCATAAACAGAGCTCGATGAAGCGTAAACGAGGTGTTCAACTTTGTTATGACGACAACCTTCTAGAATAGCCAAGTGACCAACAAGGTTGCTGTCAGCATACGCCATTGGGTTATCAATTGAGTAACGAACGCCTGCTTGCGCCGCCAGATGAATAACACGATCAAATTTTTTCTCAGCGAAAAGCTCAGCGATCCCTTCTCTATCGGCAAGGTCAAGCTCGATAAAAGTGAGGTTTTCATGTTCGATACGCTTAAGGCGGTCATGTTTCAAAGAGACTTCATAGTAGTCATTTAAGTTATCGATACCAATAACCTCATGTCCTGCTGCACATAATCTCTCTGAAACTGCAGAGCCAATAAAACCGGCAACACCAGTTACTAAATATTTCATTCCATTCTTCTCTATTCATGTCATTTACGCAATTGTAGCTACTAGACCACATATCTACTAGCTTAAAAAAGTGAACATAGGTTCAATTTTTCTATACCTGACATTGAGAGCAAAAAAACGTATTCCTCTGCCCTATTTTTAACTCTTGGATTAGAGCTTCACAATTAGGGCATTTTTGACCGGCTTTACCATAGACTTGCAGTTCTTGAGCGAAATATCCCGGCTTACCATCTGCTTGAGCGAAATCTTTTAGCGTGGTGCCGCCTTGTTTTATAGCAGTGGCAAGCACCTCTTTAATCTCTTGAGTTAACAAGCTCCACTCAGCTTGAGTTATCTTGCTTGCTGGGCGAAGTGGATGAATTCGTGAAGAAAATAATGCTTCGTTGGCGTAGATGTTTCCCACGCCCACTACGACTTTATTGTCCATGATGAACTGTTTGACGGCCACTTTTCGCTTTGCAGCTTTTTCAGCGATGTAGTCTGCGGTGAAGTCATCAGTTAGCGGCTCAGGACCAGAGCCGAGCAATACAGGATGAGTTTCGTCAGGAGCAGACCACAGCCATGCACCGAAGCGGCGAGGATCGTTATAACGCAATACTTTGCCATTCGTGAGCTTAAGATCTACGTGATCGTGCTTAGCCGCAGGAAAATCAGCATCTAATATACGCAATGAACCAGACATACCAAGGTGAACAATGGCAGTGCCCGTATCGGTTTCGATCAATAAGTACTTAGCTCTGCGTGAAATAGAACGAATCACCTGTCCTTCTAATCGCTTAAGCTCTTGTGGGATATCCCAACGCAGCTTAGGTGTGCGAAATGTCAGAGTTTTAATCATCTCACCAACTAAATGAGGTGAGATCCCCATGCGGCTTACTTCAACTTCGGGCAATTCAGGCATAGTTAGTCGTCCAATTTAGGTGGTTTGTCTAATATAGATAGCTTGTCTGCTTTAAAGAGATGGTCTGATTTAAATGAATCTTCTGAGCCAAAGCTTGGAAACAAGTAGCTCTCTTCAATAGACACCGCTAACCACTGATCATTCCAGTTTTTTAGCAACCAAAACTCAGGCAGTTGATAATAGGTAATACGCTGTGGCTCTTCTTGATCTTGATACCACACCTCGATGGTGTGCGGGGTATTCAGTTGTGGTGATAGGTCGGTATAGGTCTGTGAGTCGATTTCAGTGCCCACAAGTTCCTGCCATCGCTGTGACAACTCTTGTGCACTGGTAGTTTGAGGAAGTGTTGTGTCTTTAAATTGATAAACCCAATGACTGTCTTCTAGCACAACTGACCAATCAGCAAAGTGCAAAGCTTGAAGCTCGGCTGTTGGGTTTAAAAGGTAAGGATAAGGGCTGATTACCTGAAGTTCAGATTCAGGCTCAGGTTCGATAAGGTACGTTTTGATCAAGGTTGGAAGATTTAACACCCCAATAAAAGCAATCACGCTTAACATGAGTATGTTGTTCCATCGACGTCCACGATATCTCATCTGATTCTGCTCATCTAACCTATTGAGTGTTCAGTATATCGTGAAAAAGGCGATACTTTCTATGCTGAGCTATTTTCTATCAACCACGTCCGCCTACAAGTGCAACATCTGTACGGTAGGCACAAAATCAAGCCAATAATACTTACCCTTTTCAAAAACACTGAGTCTTTTCGAAAAAGCTTAAGCTTCTCAAAAAAACTCAGGTTTCTCCAAATACTGGGGGTTCCTAAATTTAGGGCATAAAAAAACCCAGCTATAAGCTGGGTTTTTAATTTATTCTTCTATAAAAGAAGAGACAAAGGGGCTATCAATTACTTGATTTTAGCTTCTTTGTACATAACGTGCTGGCGAACTACTGGATCAAACTTTTTGATCTCAAATTTGCCTGGCATGTTACGCTTGTTCTTGTCAGTTGTGTAGAAGTGACCAGTTCCAGCAGAAGATACTAGACGGATTTTCTCACGAATGCCTTTAGCCATTGCTTAATTCCTCTTAAACGTTTTCGCCACGTGCACGGATATCAACAAGAACAGCATCAATGCCTTTCTTATCAATAATACGCATGCCTTTAGCAGTTAGACGTAGTTTAACAAAACGTTTTTCGCTCTCTACCCAGAAACGGTGAGTTTGTAGGTTCGGCAGAAAACGACGCTTGGTAGCATTGCGTGCGTGTGAACGGTTATTACCCGTTACTGGACGCTTACCAGTTACTTGACATACTCGGGACATGAATGTCTCTCCAAATCGTTTCAGCTCGATATCAACCTTGGTGGCCGAACCTCTCTATCAATTCTGAAAATAGAGGTAAAAACCATAATGGAAAATCCATTCAAGGCTATCAAAGGTCGCGTATTATACTAACTTGACATGCATTGCTCAAGACCCGAACAGATCCTTTTTAAGGATTTCGTGATCTTTTTTTGAACAGGGCAGCTATTTGAGTAATCAGAGCTGATTTAAGGTTCTAAAATGTGGGCGGAATGATAGCAGATTTAACGCAACTAACAACCTAAAATGTGATTCAAATCCATCCACGCTCTGCAAAAGAGATAACTTCGCCATCTCCAACGACAAAATGGTCAAGAATTCGGATGTCTACCAGCGCCAATGCGTCGGTTAATCTACGTGTAATTCGCCTATCTGCTTGGCTTGGCTCTGCGACACCAGAAGGATGGTTATGCGCTAGGATTAAAGCGGCTGCATTATGATCGAGTGCCCGTTTCACTACTTCTCTAGGGTATACCGATGCGGCATCGATGGTTCCTTCAAACATCACTTCATCCTTTATTACCCTATTTTGATTATCAAGGAACAATATATAGAAGGCTTCTCTCTGGCGGTCGCGCAACATGCTCGAAAGATACAACTTGGTATGGCTTGGGCTAGTGAGTGCATCACCTCGAGATAAAGTTTCGGCCAAATAACGTTGCGTCATCTCTAAAACGGCCTGCAACTGGACATATTTCGCCTGCCCCATTCCTTTATGAGTACAGAACTCGGCCTCGGTTGCTGAAAACAGACTACGCAGCGAACCAAAATCTTTGATCAACTTGTCAGATAGCTCTAAAACGTTCATTCCTTGTGTTCCGGTTCGAAGAAATATCGCGAGCAGCTCTGCATCACTCAGGGAATCAGGCCCTCGACTCAGTAGTTTTTCTCTCGGCATCGATTCAGCAGGCATTTTACTTATAGGCATATAAAAGCTAATCAGTTAGTCATAAACACGACCCATTAGATTAATAAGCTTATCGCGAGAGATCCTTTAATAAAGAGACAAGGGAACGAGTCACTAGAAAAACCATGTAATTGATAAGTTTGATAGCGCCAACTTGATGAGAGTCAAATCTGTTCCAATTCTGCTTCTAGGCACTAATCCTTTGTTCTGATATCGTAAGTCCCAGAGAAATTAAGGAACAGAATCATGCAAACATTGGTTAATCAACTGAGCAGCGCTGACCAACAAGGCCTAGCAGGGAAAAAAATCCTACTCGGTATTAGTGGCGGTATCGCAGCTTATAAATGTGCCGAACTGACTCGCCGCTTAATTGAACGTGGAGCGCAGGTACAAGTCGTGATGACAAACGCGGCCAAGGAGTTCATCACTCCTCTCACCATGCAAGCGGTCTCTGGAAGGCCAGTGTCTGATAGTTTGCTTGATCCTGCGGCTGAGGCTTCGATGGGGCACATCGAGCTAGCAAAATGGGCTGACTTGGTACTGTTAGCACCAGCAACCGCTGACCTTATTGCTCGCATGACGGCGGGTATGGGCAACGACCTACTGACCACTCTGGTTTTAGCAACCGATGCGCCAGTTGCGGTATCTCCGGCAATGAACCAACAGATGTACAGCCACCCAGCGACTCAAGAGAACATCGCGACGCTAAAACGTCGTGGCTGTGAAATCTGGGGCCCTGCTGCAGGCGAACAAGCGTGTGGCGATGTCGGCATGGGGCGCATGCTAGAGCCAATGCAGCTCGTGCACCGTTGCGAAGACTTCTTCCAACCTAAGCCTCTTGCTGGCCGTTCTGTGTTGATTACTGCTGGTCCAACTCGCGAAGCTATCGATCCTGTGCGTTACATTACTAACCACAGTTCGGGCAAGATGGGCTATGCACTGGCTGAAGCGGCCGCTAAACAAGGCGCAACAGTGACTCTAATCACCGGTCCAGTATCACTAGCAACGCCAAATAAGGTTAATCGTATTGATGTCGACAGCGCTCAGCAGATGTTTGATGCTGTGAGTACCAATGCTGCTCAACACGATATATTCATTAGCTGCGCTGCAGTAGCCGACTATCGTCCACAGTCCATTGCAGACCAAAAGCTTAAAAAGGTCGATGGTAAAGACGACATGACCATTCAAATGGTTAAGAACCCAGACATTGTCGCTTCTGTTGCCTCAATGACAGAAGGCCGTCCATTTACTGTCGGCTTCGCTGCAGAAACTCAAGACGTTGAGAAGTACGCGCGCGGCAAACTGGAAAGAAAGAACCTCGATATGATTTGTGCTAACGATGTCTCTGTCGAAGGCCAAGGCTTCAATAGCAGCAGTAATGAATTGCACCTTTATTGGAAAGACGGTGATAAATCTCTGCCACTGGATAGTAAAGACACACTTGGTTTCCAGATCCTCGATCAGATCCAACAGCTTATTGGTGCATAAACGCACAAATTTGCTCTGACAATCTGCTGACACCTCTCGATTCTGTTGACCTAGGGCTCACAAAACTAGGAAACAGAATTGAATGGTGTTTATAATCCTGCTTCACTCAATCCTCATCTTTAGGAAAGGAAGTAAATAGATGGCTGGTACTCGAAAATCAAACCGTCGTGAAGAAATCCTACAAGCTCTCGCACAAATGTTGGAATCGACCGAAGGTGCTTCTCGTATCACAACGGTAAAGTTGGCCAAGCAAGTCGGCGTATCTGAAGCTGCGCTCTACCGCCACTTCCCAAGCAAAGCTCGCATGTTTGAAGGCCTAATAGAGTTCATTGAAGAAGCGTTGATGTCTCGAATCAACCGTATTCTCGATGAAGAAAAAGACACTCTTGAGCGTATCCGCCTCGTGATGCAACTTATCTTAGTCTTTTCTGAGCGCAACCCTGGTTTGACTCGTATTTTGTCGGGCCATGCCCTAATGTTTGAGAATGAGCGCCTGCGTGAACGCATCAATCAGCTTTTTGAGCGTATTGAGACTCAACTTCGCCAGATCTTACGTGAAAGGAAGCTTCGTGAAGGGAAATCGTTCCCTGTTGATGAGAAGATCTTAGCGGCTCAACTGCTCGGTCAGGTTGAAGGCAGTCTGAATCGATTTGTACGTTCTGACTTCAAATATCAACCAACCGAAAATTTTGATGCTTACTGGGCTCTGTTAAGCGCTCAAATTAAGTAGCAATCAAATTAAGTAGCAATCAAATCTTAAGTGATGGTTATGACGACGAAAACTTCTCCGACAAACAGCACTGCACAACACGTTATTACTAAGCCACCTTTTACTCTGGCACTGCTCCACCCTAAATATTGGGGAGTGTGGTTCGGTTTTGGGCTATTGGCGCTTATCGTTAATGTTCTCCCTTACCGTATATTATTACTGCTAGGTCGTTCATTGGGTTCTCTTGGGGCTCGCTATGGTAAAAAGCGCGTAGCGGTCGCAACACGTAACTTGGAACTCGCCTTCCCAGATAAGCCAGCAGACGAAGTCGCTGCCATGGTCAGTGAGAATTTTAAGAATACTGGTATGGCGCTGATCGAAACCGGCATTACTTGGTTTTGGCCGACGTGGCGCTTCAAAAGAATCCTAGTAGATAAAGACACCCAAACACTACGAACTCACAAAGCCAACGGTAAAGGTGTTTTGTTGTGCTGTGTGCATGCATTGAACCTAGAGATCACTGCGCGAGCAATGGCCGTTCTTGGTATTTCTGGTTTAGGTGTTTATCGCCCGCACAACAACCCAGCTTACGAATTCATTCAATACCGTGGTCGTACTCAGAACGGCAACCGCCTTATCCATCGTAAAGACGTTAAGCGTATGATTCGAATCCTGCGTCAGGGTGAGATCCTTTTCTATCTGCCGGATCATGACTACGGCCGTAACAAGTCTGTGTTTGTGCCTTTCTTCGCAGTAGAAGATGCATGTACCACAACAGGCACCAGTATTCTGGCTTACACTAGCCGATGCGCTCTTGTTCCGGGTTCAGGGTTTAGAAATGCCGATGGTAAGTATGAAATCATGGCGGATGAGTCAATAGAAGATGACTATCCACGCAAAGATGAAAAAGCCGCAGCCGCTTATCTAAACCGCTATCTTGAGAAAATTATCTTACGAGCACCAGAACAATGGATGTGGCTACACAAGCGCTTCAAAACCATGGAAGACCCAGAAATGGAACGCGGCATTCGTTATAAATAGATAAGAAAGCAGCTCATCTCAATAGAAAAGTAAAAGGCCCGAAAGAGTTATCTCTCGGGCCTTTTTGCTTTTTCGATTCTTAACCTAGAGCGCTAAACCATCAGGTTCAACTTCTTCAGCTTACGAATTAGATACCGTATTGAGCGCGGTACGCTTTTACAGATTCAAGATGTGCTGCGTCGGTGCCTTTCTCTTCAAGGAAGGTCACCAAATCAGTCAGGCTAACGATTGAGATAATCGCACAACCGAAGTCACGCTCTACTTCTTGAATCGCAGACAATTCGCCTTTGCCTTTCTCTTGACGGTCAATCGCAACAAGCACGCCCGCTAAGTCAGCGCCGTTTGCTTGGATGATTTCCATCGACTCACGGATCGCAGTACCAGCAGTGATCACGTCATCCACTAACATGATACGACCTTCAAGTTCGCTACCCACTAGGTTGCCACCTTCACCGTGGTTCTTCGCTTCTTTACGGTTGAAGCAGTAAGGCGTGTCCACATCATGGTGATCAGCGAGTGCAACCGCTGTTGTCGTTGCAATTGGGATACCTTTGTACGCAGGGCCAAATAGTACGTCGAACTCAATACCTGAATCTGCCAATGCTGCTGCGTAGAAGCGACCTAAGCGTGCTAGGTCACGACCTGTATTAAACAATCCAGCATTGAAGAAGTAAGGGCTCTTACGGCCAGACTTTAAAGTAAACTCACCAAACTTAAGTACTTCTTTCTCTAGTGCAAATTCAATAAATTCACGTTGATATGCTTTCATGTTTTTCCTCTACGTTTATCCAATAAAACTTAATTAACTTAAACTCTTCTTAGTATCTTCTAAGTAGTCGTGCTTTCCGCTAGGCAACAAGCTTGCGAACCTCGTGAGCTTACGAGTAGTAAGTGATTCGGGTGAGCAAGCGCTGTTAACAACGCGGAGGGCGCGAATACGACGAAGATAAAAAAATAGCCCCCGATGTGGGAGCTATCTAAAAACTAGTCGGCCAACGCAGCTTTCTGCGCTTCGACGATATCGGTAATGCCCTTATTCGCCAGGGCTAAAAGCTGCATCAGCTCTTCGTGGCTGAACGGTTCGCCTTCTGCGGTGCCTTGAATCTCAATCATCTTACCGTCTTCCGTCATTACAACGTTCATGTCGGTATCAGCTGCTGAGTCTTCAACGTATTCAAGGTCACACAGTGCTTGTGCACCAACGATGCCCACTGAAACTGCCGCTACGTGGCCTTTCATTGGGTTCTTTTTCAGTTTACCGCTTGCTAGTAGGCTGTTGATAGCATCAGCCATTGCAACGCTTGCACCTGAGATAGAAGCAGTACGTGTACCGCCGTCTGCTTGGATAACATCACAATCGACAGTGATCATGATTTCACCCATTACTTTCAGGTCAACAACAGCACGTAGGCTACGCGCGATCAGACGTTGGATTTCCATCGTACGACCACCTTGCTTACCGCTCGCCGCTTCACGACGGTTACGAGTGTGTGTTGCTCGTGGAAGCATACCGTATTCAGCGGTTACCCAACCCTTTCCTTGGCCTTTTAACCAACGCGGCACGTTTTCTTCTACCGTCGCATTACATAGAACTTTAGTGTTGCCGAACTCAACTAATACAGAACCTTCAGCATAAGCTGTGTAGTTACGAGTAATTTTAATTGGACGAATTTGATCTACAGCGCGGTCATTTGGACGCATTGGTATCTACCTTATTAACAGTCTGAAGTGATTTACTATCGAAAGAGTGCATCACCTAAGAAAGGGGTGAGACAGTTTTGATTGGGGCAAGATTATATAGCAGTTTATCTTTCAAATCTATTTACCATTCAAAGCGACTTACGACTTAAGGAGACTTACGACTCAAAGGTACTTACCGTGAAAGGCTATTTATCGCGGAAAAGAGACAAGCTTCGGGTGCACCCCGTATCGTGATACTATGCGTGCGCGTTATTTTCAGAATGATAAAAGACAGGAAAATTCGATGATTTATAGTATGACCGCGTATGCACGCAAAGAAGTAAAAGGCGATTGGGGTACAGCAGTATGGGAAATCCGTAGTGTAAACCAACGCTACCTTGAAACTTACTTCCGTATGCCTGAACAGTTCCGTGGTTTAGAGCCGATCTTGCGTGAGCGTTTCCGTAAGCGTCTAGCGCGCGGCAAGGTTGAATGTAACCTACGTTTTGAAGCTAACCCAGCAGCGAAAGGCGAGCTAAGCATTAACGAAGGTTTGGCTCAGCAAGTAATCAATGCTGCTAACCAAGTAATGACCATGACAGGTGAAGACAGCCGTCTGAACCCATTCCAAGTTATGAACTGGCCTGGCGTGATGGAAACGCCAGAGCAAGACATGGATGCCATCAACAAAGATCTACTGGAAGCATTCAACGATGCCATCGCAGAGTTCATTGACGCTCGTGCTCGTGAAGGCGAAAACATGAAAGCGCTCATCGTACAGCGCTTAGATGCTATCACTGAAGAAGTTGTTAAAGTTCGTGCACGCATGCCTGAAATCCTAGAATGGCAACGTGAACGTCTTCTTACCAAGTTTGAAGATGCAAAAATTGAACTTGAAGGTTCTCGCGTTGAGCAAGAGCTTATCCTACTGGCTCAGAAGTCAGACGTAGCAGAAGAGCTAGACCGTTTAGACTCTCACGTGAAAGAAGCAAATGTAGTACTGAAGAAAGGTGGCGCTTGTGGCCGTAAGCTAGACTTCATGATGCAAGAGTTCAACCGTGAGTCAAACACACTAGCGTCTAAGTCTATCAGCACAGACATCACAGCATCAGGCGTAGAGCTTAAGGTTCTTATCGAACAGATGCGTGAGCAGATCCAGAACATTGAATAACAGTTTGTCAGTAACACGCTGTGAATAGCCATTAGCTGAATCAGTGTTGATTAACTAACAGTGTTGATTAGATCAAGATAAGCTCCTAGTTTTAGGGGCTTTTTTTATGGATACAATAATGCCAATCAGGATGAGTAAGTGAGCAGGTTGTTACGCAGGAGATTTGTTTGGAGCAAGAGATAGATATAGATATAGATAAAACAGAGAAACGGATGTAGCAAAGGATTTTAGAATATTTTGAGGGGGGTATTACAGGTGGAACTAGAGGGGAAAGATTTAAGGGAGAAAGTGGCGCAAGTTGCTATTGCAACTTGCGCCGACTTAAAATCTTATAGAGCTACAACGTTTGCAGCTTGAAGACCTTTTTGGCCTTGCTCTACTTCGAAAGACACTTGTTGGCCTTCTTTAAGAGTCTTGAAACCTTCAGAAGCGATAGCACGGAAGTGAACGAATACGTCAGCGCCGCCGTTGTCTTGAGTTAGGAAACCGAAACCTTTCTCTTCGTTAAACCATTTTACTACGCCGTTTGTTTTGTTAGACATGATGTGTCCCTTATATAAAAATAAAAAATTAATCGCCAAAAGTGCGATGCGCTGAAAGCTTGAATTATTTAATGTATCTATGAAGCCAAGGGAAACACTGAGAATAACAATGAAGCAATACTAAGGGTTTTACTTTACAACTGATGTTTCATTTAATAACTCTGAAAACAGAGCGAGGCCATTCTTGGTGATCTGGGTCGGGTTGTAAAGCTTTATTTGAAAATAATTGATGTTTTTTTGTTCGGTTGGCTTAAATTACAGCCCTACTACGCCATTAAGCTCATTTATAACGCTTTGATCTTAAGAAATTTACTCATAGTACGACTCTCTAAGCACTCCCCCTCAGGTAAGTCCGTATTTCTAGTATGCATAGAAAAGCTCAACCCCATCCCAGGTTTGAACCAGTAATTAAGACGACCTTATTTTCTGGTTGTTGAGCTTTATTTGTCATCATTATGTCTTTTTGATGATTAGCACTGATGATCGGGTAAGTCTTGGGTTTTATAGAGATCGGCAATGTCGTGATTCTTATCTCTATGTTTAGCTTCATCTTCCCTTATGCAGAAAAGCACATCCAAAAACGTAGCATTCTCGGGTAAGCGATAATATTTAATCGCAATTTCAGGCGCGGGATGATTGGGCAACGTGCCATCTTGAATTTTCGAGATATATTCGGAGTAACTATTACAAGCTTCCTCTTCAAAATACCCAACAATCCTATGTGCCGTTTTAGATGAGACTAAGTAAATCAATCCATAGATGAGTAGAAAGATGAACTGTAATAGCATCACTAAAATGCGCTCTATAATGGACGGGTTGGTAACGGTAAGGAAAATCATCAAATGCATCCGTTCATTATCCGCTTCGTCCAGTAGCTCTTTGATCCAACCACCATCGTCTTTCATGCGGCGCAGAGCTTTGAGGTGATTGAACACTCCCGCCACCATGCCCGGCACCGCCGCTATGGTTTCTAACAGCATGGCTCGTTTGGCTAAGTGTTTTCCATAAAACAAGTTAAGTGTCTTTTTGAGAAGTCGAGTAACAAGAAGTGCAACCTTTTCGGAGAAGATTTCAGGTTTATAATGAGTGCTTTCAAAATGCATAGCGTGTTCCTTATATGAGTCTATTACTTACTAATCAACATTCATGCCAAGGCACAAATCCTTGTACATCAAGGTAAAAACAACAATTAGAGTCTTATTGACAACACAATTATCGTGATAAAAAAGACATCTTTATGTCCTTTAGACACATCGAGGGCAATAAAAAACCCAGCAACATGGCTGGGCTCTTATTAGCTTATAACCTGATTGATTTACTCATCCGGCTGCTTGGTTCTTAGATCGACATATGGCCAATAATGATGCCCAACACGAATCAAGAGTGTTGCTGCGGCCAAGATAAATGCCGCTAAAGATAACCAAACGATCAATACCGCATCGAGTTCTTTCATGCCTAAAGTGATATAACGAGCAATTGCCATCATCGCGATGTAGATGGGGTATCGCACTGGGATCTTACCGTTCATCACAAACTGCTGAACCATCGCCAACACTTCTAAATAGATAAACATCAGCAGAATGTCGGTCAATTGCACTCGGCGTTCAGCGAAGACATGCATGAACTCTTCGACCATCGCAAACAAGGTCGCCAGTGTGATCGCCACCAGCAATACCGCTTCCATAATGTGGAATACTTTTAAAAACGGCTTACTAAAAGATTTAGGCAAGTTAGAAGGCATAGTCACTCTTCAAAAAATAATTAATCCAGTCTCTACAATAGCATGCATCAATATAAGTCGCGTACTGTCAAAGCATCGCCATCAATTCACCGGTAACCACCAGTAAGAAGCAAAGGTAAGAAACAACAGATAAAGCAATGGCCCCACATGCACTGCAGAGCCATCTGTTTGTCTTTTACTTAGCGGCTTTTTAGTGGCTAATTAGCCTTAAAGCAGAATCAGGTAAGTTAAGAACACCACACACAGGCCGTAGATAAGTGGATGCACTTCTTTATACAAATCAAAACCACTAAAAATAAACTCAATTAAATTAACTGCCTAAGCTTGAAAGTGTCATAAAAGTACACGCTGATATCGGAGTTACTATGGTTCAAAATCGTCATTTGGAATAGCAGATATGATTCCTATCTTCTGCATGCCCTTTACTGAACAAAAACAACTGGTCACCTTTCACTTTATACATCAGTTCAATTTTAGCTCTTACCAGAGCGTCCATATCACGAACAAAAATCTCATTGCCAGTTGGCTTTAGATTCCAGTCGATATGTTGATAGGCAACCGATAGGAGACCATTCTCAGCAATGTAGTTTGCTTCATAATAGACTTCGTAGGGCTTGGTTTCTCCGACAAGTGTCTGGACATAACCTTTCTGAAAAATCAGCAAACTGTCATTTGAGGTAAACTCTAAAATAGAGCGATCAGCGATCTCTTGATAGTGACGATACCCTTGCGAAACAAACCCCTCATCAAGCTGAACACATGCCCAACGACTACCCGCTAACTGTTGTTGCTCAAACTTCCACTGATACAACGCCACACCGATGACACAGGTAGCAAGCGCAATATTGAAAACGACGACCGATTTTATCCGCATATTGATCGAGCCCTCCTAATTGCTTTCACCACCGTCTCTGATAAATCATCAATACTCACCGAATGATTCACGTAGCTTGCGTTCTTACTGCCGTGTTTCGCAAAAGCAAAAGTTTTAATCATATAAACGTCGTCGTCATAAGCAGACTCTGCGATTCGCAGATACATATCCGCATGACAGGTTGGAAACGATTGAGTCGCTAACTCATATGCGAGCAGTCGACCGTCACTTATTAAATAAGCACTGTCATAAAGATAAAAATCGGTCACGCCAATCTGAAAATGTTGATACTCACTAGGCTGGAGAAACTGTGGCTTTCGAATAAAAGGCTTAGTAAAAAAAACGAACACCAAACAGGCTAGCAGCAATACCGTCACAAACCCATGCCAAGAATACATGTTCATTTTCAAGGTAGGGGCAGGCTTAAGGATCACCTCTTCTAAAACGATTTCTTGCTCTTGGCTAACCCGAATTGCTCGGTTTCCTATTTTCTTAATCGGCTCTTTGCCACGGTGAATGTTCAGAACGTAGCCAATTTTGCTGACTGTTTTCAAGGTGACATCACGCGCGCCCAACTGCTCGAAGTTTTTCCTTAAACCTGAAATGACATTAGTGATCGCTTGGTCAGTGACTAATGCGCCCCCCCAACACGTTTCAAATAGTTGTTCACGAGTAACGTGAACACCCTGGTTTTCAAGTAACAAGCTCAACACTGCATATGGAAGCGGGCGTAATTGAATACATTCCCCATCGACATTCGATAAGGTTAGAGTCGTTGGATCGAGAATCAGATTGGAAAAGCAGACTCTATGCATACACTCACTATTACTGAAATTAGGGCTCACACAACCAAAAAACACACGCGTGAAGAGCTGGATCCTACCATTACCAAGTCAACTGCGTAAGCCGCGAGTACAATCCATCCACCTAAAGCAGAAGTTCCTACAGAAAAAACAACATCAAACATATCAATGAATTATGTAATAAAGATAAAAATATATAAAAGGGGAATTATCAATAAACCGACAACTCATGAAGTTTATATGAATTTCATCTTTAGTTTTATATTGCCATTGAACACATAATGCACACCACTTTTTATCCCCGATGAGATGAATCTAATGAAAAAAGCAGTGATCCTTCTGGCAGCATTTTCTGCCTTTGCCAGTGCCCAAGAGCAAGCAGTTGAGAAAGACGTATCTGGCTTTTACCTAGGTGGTGGTTTTGGTACCACAACTTACGATGACGATGCCGCGTTTTCTACACTAGAAACAAAATACTCAACGGTTAAGTTGATTGGTGGCTATCAATTTAACCGCATTGTTGCCGTTGAAACACAATTCACCAAATACAGTAATATAACAGCACCAGGCTTGTCAGGTTATGCTATCGAGACAGCAGGCATATCTATTGCTGCAAACCTTGGCTACACCTTTGATAGCGGTTGGCGTCCATTTGGTACCATAGGTCTAACGCAGCTTTCATTTGATGTTGATGACTATGGTAGCAAAGATGAAACAGCATTGCGTCTGGGCGCAGGTGTAGAATACACACCAGCAAGCCTTGAGAACCTAAACTTCCGTGTGGCATACGAAGTTGATACCTTCAGCGTTGATACTGGCCACTGGTTATACAATGATGTGACCGTCCAACTTGGTAGCTTCTACGCTGGCGCAACGTACAAATTCTAATAACGAACACTTCGTTGGCTAGTAAACGTAAAGAGGCGACCACCGTCGCCCTTTTTAGATGAACATCAGCAGAATGGCGGTAAGTTGAACTCAACGTTCAGCAAGAACGAGCATAAATTTAAGATACAACAGATACAAAAATGGCCCCACATTCACTGTAGAGCCATCTGTTTGTCTTTTACTTAGCGACTTTTTAGTGGCTAATTGGTAGTGGCGAATTAGCCTTATAGAAGAATCAGGTAAGTTAAGAACACCACACACAGTCCGTAGATAAGTGGGTGCACTTCCTTGCGCTTACCCGCAACAACCATAGTAAATGCGTAGCTAATGAAACCCATCGCCATGCCGTTTGCTGGAGAGAAGCTTAGAACGGTGAACATGATGGTAAAGAAGGCTGCAATGCGTGACTCTTTCTTTTCCCAGTTAATCTGACCAAGACGACCCACCATGTAGATGCCTACCACAACCATCGCAGGCGCGACCATTGCCGCTGAGAAGATAGAGAAGATTGGGTATAGGAATAGAGAAACAAGGAATAAGCCAGCCACCATGACTGCCGCTAAACCTGTTTTTGCACCTTGAGAAGAAGCAATACCCGATTCAGAGAACGCAGTGATCGATGTGGTACCAAGAATCGAACCAATCACCGTACCGCCCGCATCTGCCACTAGCGCCGATTTTGCGTTTGGCACCTTGCCGTCTTTGTCGATGATACCTGCATCGCGGCCCACACCCACAATCGTGCTCAAGCCATCAAAGAAATCGACAATCAGGAAGATAAGTACGATGAACAACAAATCGAACATTTTCTCGGGCGTGAAGGCTGAGAAATCAAAGATCGCACCGAAGCTGCCGGCCATGCTTGGTGGCATAGAAACGAATTGATCTGGGATTGGTGCGTTTGATGTACCTAAGAACACATCAGCCAAAATCGTCAATGCAATCGCTGAAACAAACGAGATAAACGTTGCTAGCTTAATGTCACGAACCATACAGCCCAGAGCGATGAAGATACTCACATAAGCGATAACCACTTGTGGGTCTGAGATGTCACCTAAGCCAACCAGTACAAACGGGGTAGACACGATGATGCCTGCATTCTTAAGTCCTAAGAAAGCAATGAATAAGCCGAGAGATACGGTAATCGCCAACTTCAAATCTTCAGGAATCGATTCAATCATCGACTTACGAATATTGGTCAATGAGAAAGCGAGATAAAGGATACCCGATAGGAAGATGCCAAATAGCGCTTCATTCCAAAGTACAGCGACTGAACCACTTAACAGTAAGCCTTTGAAGAAGCCGTTCATGCTCATACCTGGCGCCAGCATCACTGGGTAGTTACCCCAAATGCCCATGATAAGCGTTGCGATAGCAGCAGAAAGAGCGGTAGCCGTAAATACAGCCCCTTTGTCCATCCCCGGGATGCCACCCAAAATTGCTGGGTTAACCGCCAAGATATAACTCATCGCTAAGAAGGTAATAAAACCTGCGTATAGCTCAGTGCTGATCGTGGTCTTTCTCTCTGAGAGTTTGAACAGGGTGTCAAGCGAGCCAGACGTTTTCTGGGCTTTCAGGGTGGAGTCGGTATTCACAACAAAACCTATGTAATAAATTAAAAAATTTGAGATTCAAATGCTGTGAGAATAGAGGGGTCTCTACACTAAAAACTGTAGTCACCAAGGTAGGCTCGGTAGTAGAAACATTTGATCCATTTCATCAAACATATACAGCATTTAATCGTTTGCGCGGATTGTAAGGATTGAGATTAAAACTTCAACAAATTTTGTCCAGATCACATAAAAAAGTGAAGATGACGAGTCATTACATCTAAACGAAGATCAGACTGAGGATCATTTGAGAATAAATAACGATCAAGCCAGTTGTTCTCAATCATCTAAATATGCTACTCTTCGCCTCCATTTTTCTGACCTAATTTTCACCAGTTGTCTCGATTAGTTTCACTCGTTACCTCTTTATAGATGTAACCACCGGAACAATTAGTAGATGCACCACCGGAACAAAAATTAGGGTCAGTGCTATCTTTTATAGTGTCGGTTTATCACCTTCACTCAATCCAACCAACAGTGGAAATATACAGATGGGCATAGGTACTCTTTACATCGTATCTGCACCTAGTGGCGCAGGTAAATCGAGCTTGATCTCAGCAATGCTGGAAACCAATCCAACCTACGCAATGAAGGTATCTGTTTCACACACCACTCGCGGTATGCGCCCTGGTGAAGAAAATGGTGTTCACTACCACTTTGTAGAGAAACATCACTTTGAAGATCTCATCAAGAAGAGTGAGTTCCTAGAGTACGCTGAAGTATTCGGCAACTACTACGGTACGTCACGAGTTTGGATTGAAGAAAACCTAAACCGCGGTATCGATGTATTCCTAGATATCGACTGGCAAGGTGCTCGTCAGATCCGTGAACAAATGCCTCAAGCGAAGAGTGTCTTCATTCTTCCACCATCAAATGGTGAACTAGAGCGTCGTTTAAATGTTCGCGGTCAAGATAGCGACGAAGTTATTGCGAAACGCATGAGCGAAGCAAAATCTGAGATTTCTCACTATGCAGAATACGATTATGTAATCGTGAATGATGACTTTGATGCAGCCCTAATGGACTTCAGAGCTATCATTCGTGCGGAGCGCTTAAAAGAAGATAAGCAAGCAGCTAAATACAGCGGCATGCTTACAGCACTACTAGCGGAATAATCTCTGATACCAATCGTAGTAAACAACTGGTCATTCTAGCTTGCTAAAAAGCCTGATAACGTCGTTATAATTTTTGATTGTAGGGTCACTACTTATCGAAAAGTTCTGCCTTGTTCTCAAACTTTTTTCCGGCGCTATCTCTGAGCACTTATTTACTGTGATTGGTATAACTGGATTTTCCATTGAGATAAGTATACGGTGAGCTAGAAAGTCTCTAGTTAAACTTGTATACTTTCTCGTCATATAAAATTTATTAGTTAATTACTATTTGGAGTCCTCATGGCACGCGTAACTGTTCAAGACGCTGTTGAAAAAGTTGGCAACCGTTTCGACCTAGTTCTTATTTCGGCTCGCCGCGCACGTCAAATGCAAACTGGCGGCAAAGATTCACTAGTGCCTGAAGAAAACGATAAGCCGACGGTTATCGCTCTTCGCGAAATCGAAGAAGGTCTTATCACTAAAGACGTACTAGATGCTCGTGAGCGTCAAGAGCAACAAGAGCAAGAAGCGGCTGAACTTGCAGCAGTAAGCAGCATCGCTCACACTCGCTGATAGAATCAACGTCATTCGAACTAATTAACCTTCCGGGCCTTTAATTTGTATCTATTCGATAGCCTCAAAGACGTTGCCCAAGAATACCTAACAGAGCCTCAAATTGAGGCTCTGCGTCAATCTTATGTGGTAGCGAGAAATGCCCATGAAGGGCAAACCCGTTCAACGGGTGAACCATACATAATCCATCCTGTTGCTGTTTCAAGAATCCTGGCAGAAATGCGTCTGGATATCGAAACCCTGCAAGCCGCCCTACTCCACGATGTAATTGAAGATACTGAAGTTACAAAAGAGGAGCTAGAAGCTCAATTCGGCAATACCGTTGCTGAACTGGTTGATGGTGTATCTAAGCTGGATAAGCTTAAATTTCGTGATCGCAAAGAAGCGCAAGCAGAGAACTTCCGTAAGATGGTTCTCGCCATGGTGCAAGACATCCGCGTTATCTTGATCAAATTAGCTGACCGTACTCACAACATGCGTACGCTTGGGGCACTTCGTCCTGACAAAAAGCGTCGTATTGCTCGTGAAACTTTAGAGATCTATTCTCCGCTAGCTCACCGTCTTGGTATTCATAACATCAAGACCGAACTAGAAGAGTTGGGCTTCGAAGCCCTCTACCCTAACCGTTATCGCGTACTCAGAAATGTAGTGAAAGCTGCGCGTGGTAACCGTAAGGAAATGATCCAACGTATCCATAGCGAAATTGAAGGCCGTCTTGAAGAAGTCGGTTTGTCTGCTCGCGTCGTAGGTCGTGAAAAGAACTTGTTCTCCATCTATAACAAGATGAAAACCAAAGAGCAGCGCTTTCACACTATTATGGACATCTACGCTTTCCGCGTAGTGGTTGATACCCCAGACACTTGTTATCGCGCACTTGGCCAGGCTCACAGCTTGTACAAGCCACGTCCGGGCCGCATGAAAGATTACATTGCGGTACCAAAAGCCAACGGCTACCAATCTCTTCATACGTCAATGATCGGCCCTCACGGGGTACCTGTAGAGGTTCAGATCCGTACCGAAGATATGGAGCAAATGGCCGACAAAGGTGTCGCGGCACACTGGTCTTATAAAGGCAGTGGCTCACGCAGTAGTAATGGGACAACCGCACAGGTTAAAGCACAGCGTTGGATGCAGAGCTTGCTTGAGCTTCAACAAAGCGCAGGTAACTCATTCGAATTTATTGAAAACGTTAAGTCTGATCTGTTCCCAGATGAGATCTTCGTGTTCACGCCGAAAGGTCGTATCGTCGAACTTCCTGCAGGTGCAACAGCGGTCGATTTTGCTTATGCGGTACATACCGATGTGGGCAATATGTGTGTAGGGGCTCGCGTCGACATGAACCCTTACCCACTCAGCAAATCGCTGAAGAACGGTCAAACCATTGAGATCATCAGTGCTCCGGGCGCACGTCCGAATGCTGCATGGCTCAACTACGTGGTGACCTCTCGTGCTCGTACTAAGATCCGTCAGGTTCTGAAGACAATGCGCCGTGAAGAGTCGATTACCCTAGGTCGTCGTCTACTGAATCATGCACTTGGTGAACACTCTATTGCCGATATCGGCCAAGAGAACCTCGAGCATGTATTGTCTGACTTACGCCTAGAAAGCGTTGAAGACTTGCTAGCATCGATTGGTCTTGGCGAGCTGATGAGTATCGTCATTGCTCGTCGCCTACTGGGTGATGCTGACGAACTGACTGAAGTGAAAAACAACAGCGATGCGCCTAGGAAGAAACTAGCTATCCGCGGAGCTGAAGGTCTACTACTGACTTTTGCAAATTGTTGTCACCCGATCCCAGGCGATCACATCATTGCTCATGTATCTCCAGGTCGTGGCCTTGTGGTTCACCGTGAAACGTGTCCAAACGTTCGTGGCTACCAAAAAGAACCAGACAAATACATGGCAGTGGAATGGTCTGACGATTACGATCAAGAGTTCACAGCTGAACTTCAGATCGACATCCAAAACCACCAAGGTGCACTGGCAGAGTTAACGAACGTTATCTCGAAAACGGGCTCAAACATTCACGGTATTTCAACCGAAGAACGTGATGGGCGCCTGTACACAGTGACTATCTTGCTGACGACCAAAGATCGTGTTCATCTTGCAAGTATTATGAAAAAGCTACGTGTGATGCCACACGCGCTGAAAGTAAAACGTCGTAAGAACTAGATCTAACAGCAGATAAATAAAGCAGATGAGAGATACGAGTCTCGAGATGCGAAGAGCAAAAGCTTTTCACCACCTCAACTTTTCGTATTTCGAGTCTGCTTTAATTTTTTGTACTGTCCTGTTTTCTATATCCCCCCTTTAGTACCCCCGTTTACTCGCATCCCGTATCTACTCTTATCTCTTCGAATCTCGTTTACCCACATCCCGTATCTGCTCTTATCTCTTCGAATCTCGTTTACCCGTATCCCGTATCTGCTCTTAATCTCTTCGCATCTCGTTTACCCACATCCCGCATCTACTCTTATTCCCTTCGAATCTCGTTCACTCTCATCCCTCATCTGCTTCTAAGCTTTACCCTGTACAAAAATCCAGTAAAATGCTTGAATAGATTATCTCTCTTACGTTTATGAGCCTTGTTATGTCACAGCTTTTATCTGCTATCCCTCTCAACTCTTTATCTGGAGTCGGCGCTAAAGTCGCAGAGAAACTAGAGAAGGTTGGGCTTAACAATGTACAAGACCTGCTGTTTCACCTGCCTTTGCGCTATGAAGATCGAACGCGTATCTATCCCATCGTAAAACTGCATGCTGGTTTATGGGCAGCAGTGCAAGGCAAGGTAATGCACGTCGATACCATTTTCGGCAAACGTAAGATGCTCGCAGTAAAGATCAGTGATGGTAATGGCACTATTACCCTACGTTTTTTCAACTTCACTGCAGGCATGAAGAATAACTTTGCCGAAGGCAAACAAGTGCATGCTTATGGTGAGATCAAGCGCGGTAATATGGGGCTTGAGATTGTCCATCCCGACTACAAATTCTTTGCGCCGAGGCAACAGCCAGACGTTGAAGCCAGCCTAACTCCGGTGTACCCAACCACCGAAGGGCTAAGACAAGTCACACTGCGTAATCTTACCGATCAAGCTTTAGAGTTAATCGACAAGGCCGCAGTTAATGAGTTGCTTCCATCCGGTTTATACGACCACCAAATAACACTCGCGCAAGCACTGCATACCATTCACAGGCCTCCTCCGGGCATTGACCTAGAGCTGTTTGATGAAGGTAAACATCCTGCGCAGCTGCGCCTGATTATGGAAGAGCTACTGGCTCAAAACCTATCGATGCTGTCTGTTCGTAGTAAAGGGCAGCAAGACAAAGCGATGCCTTTCCCTCCGGTAAACACCCTCAAAGATAAGTTGTTAGCTCAACTTCCGTTTTCACCAACCAATGCTCAAGTAAGGGTGACTAAAGAGATCGAAGCCGACCTTGAAAAGCCACACCCTATGATGCGTTTAGTACAGGGTGATGTAGGTTCAGGTAAAACCTTAGTCGCCGCACTGGCAGCCGTTCGCGCACTCGAACATGGTCAGCAAGTGGCACTGATGGCACCAACCGAGCTATTGGCAGAACAGCACGCGATTAACTTTGCTAACTGGTTTGAGGCGATGGGCATTCAAGTCGGTTGGCTGGCAGGTAAACTCAAAGGTAAGGCTCGTGAAACGGAACTAACACGTATTGCCAGCGGCGAAGCGCAAATGGTGGTTGGTACTCATGCGCTGTTCCAAGAGCATGTCGAGTTCAAAAACCTTGGTTTAGTGATCATTGATGAGCAACACCGATTTGGTGTCCACCAGCGACTGGAGCTGCGTGAAAAAGGCGCGAAGCAGGGTTATTACCCTCACCAGCTGGTAATGACTGCAACCCCGATTCCACGAACGCTAGCAATGACGGCCTATGCCGATCTTGAAACCTCGATTATTGATGAGTTGCCACCGGGACGAACTCCAATTCAAACCGTAGCAATACCTGATACCAAACGTGATGACATTGTTGAGCGCGTGCGTAATGCCTGTCTCAATGAAGGTAAACAAGCCTATTGGGTATGTACGCTGATTGATGAGTCGGAAGTATTAGAAGCTCAAGCTGCGGCTGATACTGCTGAAGAGCTGCAACGCAAACTGCCTGACGTCAGAATTGGTCTAGTGCACGGCCGAATGAAGCCAGCCGAGAAGCAAGCAGTAATGCAGGAATTCAAAGAGAACAAGCTGCATCTATTGGTTGCGACAACCGTGATTGAAGTTGGTGTGGATGTACCGAATTCGAGCTTAATGATCATCGAGAACCCAGAACGTCTTGGCCTAGCGCAACTGCACCAACTGCGTGGCCGTGTCGGCCGAGGTTCGGTCGCAAGCCATTGTGTACTGCTGTATCACTCTCCGCTGTCTAAAACCGCTCAGAAGCGCTTAGGTGTGCTGCGTGAAAGTAACGATGGCTTTGTGATTGCACAGCGAGACTTAGAGATCCGTGGCCCCGGTGAACTGCTTGGCACCAAACAAACTGGCTTAGCGGATTTCAAGATTGCTGACTTGGTACGAGACCAACGTTTGATCCCTGAAGTGCAGCGTATTGCGCGTCATATTCACGATAGCTACCCAGATAACGCCAAGGCGATCATCAACCGTTGGCTAGGCGAGCGCGATGTTTACTCTAAGGCTTAATTAACAAAGTGACCGTCACTCAGAACGTAGAAGGCTTCCCTCAAGGAAGCCTTTTTAGTGTGCGTTACTTTCATCAAGCAAGAGCGAGATTCCCTATTCGCTCGTTCCTCACGATAGGGAATGACGATCAAAATAAACTTTCATCATCAAGGTCCATGGTTAGCAATTCGTCATCCCCGAGAGGGAAGAATGACCGAGTCGGGGATCTCTTAACAGCTTTCCGAACCGAACTTATCGTCATCCCCGAGAGGGAAGAATGACCGAGTCGGGGATCTCTTAACAGCTTTCCGAACCGAACTTATCGTCATCACACGGACCGATGAAAACTAGGGCTTCACAGGGAAACTGATCTGCGCTTTTAAGCCACCTTCACTGCGGTTATTCACCACCACCGCGCCTTGGTGCTGGCTGACAATACGTTTCACAATCGCTAAGCCTAAACCTGTCCCTTCACTGCCTCGGGCGGTGTCACCACGCGTGAACGGTTCAAACAACTTACCGACTTGGTCTTGCGGGATCCCCGGGCCATTATCTTCAACGGTCACCCAAGCCAATTTATTATCGGCCGTCATGCCAGTCGATACCTTGACCCAACCATTGCCATAGCGCAGCGCATTCACCACCAAGTTACTCACTGCACGCTTCATCGCGATCGGGTTACCTAGCGCAGGCTTCATCGACTCTGGAATATCGGTTTCAATTTGTACCTCGTAGCCACCTTCTGAGCTAGAAACTTCTCGGGCAATATCATCGACAAATACCTCTTGGAATGAATCTCGATCAACGGGCTTTAGGTAATCCATAAACTGGCTGATGATCTCATTACACTCTTCGGTATCACTGATGATCCCTTCCGCTAAATAGCTGTCTTCTGGTGACATCATCTCGGTCGCTAAACGAATACGCGTTAACGGAGTACGTAAATCATGACTGATACCTGCCATCAACAAAGCGCGGTCTTCTTCGAGTTCTTGGATACCTTTCGACATCTGATTAAAGGCTCGTGTTACTGAACGGATTTCTTGCGCACCTTGCACTGGCAATGGTGGTGGAATATCGCCACGCCCGACACCTTGCGCGGCTTTCTCTAGCGCTATCAAAGGCCGGTTCTGCAAGCGAATGAACAGCCAACCACCAGCAACAATCAACAACGCCATGATCAAGCTGTTACGAAATAGAGGCGCAAAATCTTCTTCTTGCAACTCTGATAACGGAATACGAATCAAAGAGTTAGGTAACTGCGCAATGTCCATCCACAACACATAGCTCTCTTTACCCAAGATCAGCCGCACTTCGGTTTCAGATCCCAGTTCTTTAGTCATCTCCTCGCTCATCAAGTCAATCGCAACAGCATGGTAATACTCGCCCGCCGCTTCACTGTTTTTAGCGTGAACCGTCACCCCTAGCTGCTCAAGCACACGTTGACGCAGTGGCGCATCAATCTCGATATCACTGCCTTGATCCAATACGAGGTTTAGCTCGTGAGCCAGAATCTTATTAAACTGCTGCAAACTCGGCATCAATGCATAGTTAAACACCGCGTAATAAGAAAAGATTTGGCTAGCAACCAACAAGGTTAAAAAGAGCACTATCGACTGAGTAAAGGAGCTACGTATGCGCATAGAAGACCTAAAGTGAGGGATGATAAAGGGATATAGTGGGAACTATAGCTGTAAACCATTGTGCTGAATACAAAACGGGCCATCGCATATTAATGAGATGACCCGTAAATATAGAATTCTGATTCACAGAACCGATGAAGCCGATATAGAGCTTACAAAACCGGCTTAGACTGCTTTGCCATCTGGAACGAATACGTAACCCAAGCCCCACACCGTTTGGATATAACGAGGTTTACTTGGATCTTCTTCAACTAGACGACGCAGACGTGAAATCTGAACATCGATAGAACGTTCCATCGCTGAATACTCACGGCCACGTGCCATGTTCATCAGCTTATCGCGAGACATTGGCTCACGAGCGTTAGTCACTAGCGACTTAAGAACCGCAAATTCACCTGAGGTAAGAGGCATTGGCTCTTCGCCGCGGAACATTTCACGTGTACCTAGGTTCAAGCGGAACTCACCAAATGCAACCACAGATTCTTCTGTGCTTGGCGCTCCCGGCGCTTCAATCACTTGGCGGCGCATTACCGCTTTGATACGCGCTAGTAGTTCGCGAGGGTTAAATGGTTTTGGCAGGTAATCATCCGCACCCACTTCCAAGCCCACAATGCGATCCACTTCATCACCCTTTGCCGTCAGCATAAGGATAGGTAGCGAGTTGTTTGCGTTTCTTAGACGACGACAGATCGAAAGACCATCTTCGCCCGGCAACATTAAATCCAATACCATCAAGTGAAAATTTTCACGGGTTAACAGGCGGTCCATCTGCTCACTGTTTGCCACGCTACGCACTTGAAAGCCTTGCTCTGACAGATAGCGTTCTAACAGTGCACGTAAACGAGCATCGTCATCGACCACTAAAATTTTGTAGTTTTCTTGCATGTAATGGTTCCACCTATTAAAGCTTAAACCTAAGGTTAAGCATTCTTGGTAAATTGTATTAGGGCGTGTTGACCTTTCGTGGTTAAATTTTGTTCGAGATAAAAGCGTTTTAATCGCGGCGAGGGGGAAGTCGCCTAGTCATTCTAAGCAAATCTCCCTCAACAAAGAGTAAAACGCTTTTAGCCGAACCCTCCGGGCAGCGTTTGCTGGTCATTTCTACTGCGTTATCGGCTTCTCATGTAGGCTAGCTACACATCAAAGCCTCTGCCTTGTATAAATACCCTGCAACTCGCTGCAAAAATCAGCTCGAAAGATCAACACGCCCTAGTATAAGACATTAAAAATGTAACATTATTGGAGAAAAAGTCGCCTAAATAATTGTTAACGTATGTTGCCTTTCTATATATTCTATCTTAGATCATCATTTCATTAAGTCAGATTTATGAAAACCAAACTTATCACCCGCGAAGGTTATAACAAGCTCAAAGCAGAGCATGACCACTTATGGCACGAGAAACGTCCTGAAATTACTAAGATAGTCACTTGGGCTGCAAGCCTTGGAGATCGTTCAGAAAACGCAGATTACACCTTTAATAAGCGTTTGCTTCGTCAGATTGATCGCCGAGTCCGTTTCTTAAGAAAATTCCTACCTGATGTGACTATCGTTGATTACTCACCGCAACAAGAAGGTAAGATCTTTTTCGGTGCTTGGGTCGAAATTGAAAATGATGATGGGGAAATTAAGAAGTTTCGTATTGTCGGCCCTGAAGAGATCTACGGTGGTGCGAAAGGTTATATCTCTATCGACTCGCCAATGGCTAGAGCTCTGCTGAAGAAGGAAGTGGATGATGAGTTTACGGTAACCACACCGGAAGGCGATAAAGAGTGGTTCATTAACTCGATTCACTACGTAGAAAGTTAACCGCCCCGTCCTCTGACTTGCCAACAGCAGCCAACGACAGAAGCTAAAGCACACGCTCTAAAATCACAAACGCCGGATAAAAGAAAACCCCGCTAGGCTTGCGCCTGGCGGGGTTAAGTCTCTATCGCAGCAATCCGGCTACTGTTTATCTCTTCGAGATAAGGTGCTCCCTGCATCTGTCCTTGATAGTGGCTAAATCCTTTAACCAATTTCCTTTTTGTTCATCGCCATCCTAGCGGTGTCCATTCTAGCCTGTCATCCTGACTGGCGAATCTCATCCAGAGATTATTACTTCCTTGCTGACCACTCATCCTAAGTAATCAAATCTTCATCCTGAAGATATCTAGTCCATTAGGCTTTTTCCTGTTCCTGCCAACTCCCTGTCGACAAGTTAAATATTACGGTATTTGGGCGAGTTTCCTAGATAGTCCCAAAAAACATTTCAGGTGAGAAATACGCCCCAAAACATCATGTAATTAAAAATCAACAACTTACAATTAAATTAAGACATATTGACAGGTTTAAGGCGACTTAGGCTTACATCACGTGTGAGAGATCTCGCACAAAGCGGATATCACAAACGGAAATTCGACTTCTGACACGATAATTACACAGCCAAAGCTAGAAAAAGCGTACGCTCACCCCCATGTATTTGTCATGATATTAAATAAGAGATTCATCGGATGAGCCAAGCTATCTGTCGACTGATTGCTGAAGAACTGAATGTTCGTTCAGAGCAAGTCACCGCCGCAGTAAACCTAATTGACGACGGTAACACCGTTCCCTTTATTGCCCGCTACCGTAAAGAAGTCACGGGTGGCTTAGACGATACCCAACTACGTAACCTTGATAGTCGCCTTTCATACCTTCGCGAACTAGACGGTCGCCGCCAAACGATTCTTAAGTCGATTCAAGACCAAGGTAAACTCACGCCAGAACTGGAGCGTGACATCACTCAAGCCGACAGCAAAACGCGCCTAGAAGATTTATATCTGCCATACAAACCAAAGCGTCGTACCAAAGGCCAGATCGCAATCGAAGCAGGCTTAGAGCCACTTGCCGATACACTTTGGAATGAACCACAACACGATCCTGAAACCGAAGCCGCTAACTTCATCAGCAGCGATAAAGGCATTGCTGATACTAAAGCCGCACTCGATGGGGCACGTGCAATCGTGATGGAGCGTATTGCAGAAGACGCAAATCTACTTGAAAAGATTCGCCAACATCTAACACGCAACTCTGAGCTCGTTTCACGTGTCGTGGCAGGCAAAGAGCAAGCTGGCGAGAAATTCAAAGACTACTTCGAACACAACGAAACGCTAAACAAAGTACCTTCACACCGTGCGTTAGCCATGTTGCGAGGTCGAAATGAAGGCTTCCTAACGTTGGCAATGAATGCTGACCCAGAACAAGAAGAAGGTGTACGTGGTTCTTACTGCGAGAACATCATCTCTGATCACTACGGTATTACCCTGAGCAGCGCTCCTGCGGATGCATGGCGTAAGCAAGTGATTAGTTGGGCATGGCGTATCAAGGTTTCTATGCACATGGAAACTGAGTTGATGGGCGCGATGAAAGAACGCGGTGAAATCGAAGCGATTGAAGTGTTCGCAACTAACCTTAAAGATCTGCTGATGGCAGCGCCTGCTGGCCCTCGTGCAACCTTGGGCTTGGATCCGGGTTTACGTACCGGTTCGAAAATCGCTGTTGTGGACTCAACCGGTAAAGTTCTGGCGACAGAAACCATTTACCCTCACCCGCCTCAAAAACAATACGACAAATCTGCGCGCGTTGTTGAGCAAATGGTTCGTCAATACAATGTTGATTTAATTGCAATTGGTAATGGTACCGCTTCACGCGAAACAGACAGCTTTGTTGCTGATGTGATTAAGCGTGGCAACCTTACAGCGCAAAAAATCATTGTTAGCGAAGCGGGCGCATCGGTTTATTCTGCTTCTGAGTTAGCAGCGAAAGAATTCCCGAACATGGATGTATCGATTCGTGGTGCGGTGTCTATTGCTCGTCGTCTGCAAGATCCATTGGCAGAGCTGGTGAAGATTGACCCTAAATCGATCGGTGTGGGCCAATACCAACACGACGTGAGCCAAACTATGCTCGCTAAGCGCCTAGATGCGATTGTCGAAGACTGTGTAAACGCGGTTGGTGTTGATGTGAATACCGCCTCTGCCGCACTGTTAACTCGTGTAGCCGGCCTTTCTAACACCATCGCCCAGAACATCGTGGACTTCCGTGATGAGAATGGTCGTTTTGAAGCACGTACTACATTGAAGAAGGTCGCTCGTTTAGGACCAAAAGCCTTTGAACAGTGTGCGGGTTTCCTAAGAATCATGGATGGTAAAAATCCACTAGACGCATCTTCGGTTCACCCAGAAGCTTACCCAGTCGTCAAAAACATCGCAGAGAAGAATAAGAAAGACATCAAATCTTTGGTGGGTAATACGGATTTCTTACGTGGTTTACATGCTATTGATTACACCAACGAAAATTTTGGTGTACCAACGGTAAGCGACATCATCAAAGAATTGGATAAGCCGGGTCGAGATCCTCGTCCTGAATTCAAGACAGCAACCTTCGCCGATGGCGTAAATAGCATGTCTGACCTAGAACCCGGCATGATCTTAGAAGGTGTGGTTTCAAACGTAGCTAACTTTGGCGCCTTCGTTGACATTGGTGTTCACCAGGACGGTTTAGTGCATATATCAGCGCTAACCGATCGTTTTGTCTCTGATCCTCATGAAGTCGTGAAAACGGGAGAAATCGTCAAAGTGAAGGTGATGGAAGTGGATGTTCAACGTAAACGTATTGCACTAAGCATGCGTATGAAAGATGAACCTGGCCAAGACAACCGTGCACAACGTTCAAGTACACCTCGCACGCAAAACCGCCCGAACCAAAACTCACAAGGTGGACAACGCCGCCGTGAGGAACCGCAACAAAACGCGGCGATGGGTGGTGCTTTTGCCGCTGCCTTTGCTAAAGCGAAGAAATAATAGGTCAATGAAACGACTGCGTGTCGTGAAATAAATAGCCTGTAAAAACAAAAAACCTGCATCCCTTAGGGTATGCAGGTTTTTATTATGTGTTCAAAAAAGACATCGAAGTTTGGTTGGGTCATAAGTTTTTGATTTATAACACGACCAGCATTCCTGATGGAGCATGAGGCGCAACAGCATGACCATAATGATATTTTATGACCTTACGTCGCTTCTCCATCTGTCCCTCTTGAATCGCCGCATCTAAAACATGCTTTGGCAGGCGGAAACGCATGGTATAGCCCTTTCCTTGATCAGCACTGTATGTTCTCAGTGCCAATAAGCTGAACAACCTATCAAAAGGATCTTGTGGCTCTTCTTGGCTAATCGAATTGGCCTCTGACTCGTTCTCCATTTCATAACCTGGATGGTCTGAAGGATCCCAAGCCGACTGCTGCCTTCGCTTATCGTCCGGTTTTACCTTTCGCTCTGCATTGGTTTTCGCCAATGCTACGGCGGGAGCGACAGGTTCTCGAACTCTATTATCACGCGCAACTTGCTCTGTTTGCACATTAACGGATGGGGCGATCAGTGGCACACTCACTGCAGTTGCAGGTGACACAATCATCGCGAACTCCTCAAGAATCGCCCATCGTTATTGCTATAACGCTGTTGCACTGTGAGTCAGCACAACAGGCATAGCCCAACTTACCGCAATCAGCTCAGGAGAGAGTTAGGTCTGAGTATCATGCTGTGCATTGGTGTTATACCAATCGTAGTAAATAACTGCTCATCCTAGCTTGTTAAAATGCTCGATAACGGCGTTAGAACTTTTGATTGTAGAATAACTACTTATCAAAAAGCTCAGCCTTGTTCTCAAGCCTTTTTCCTACGCTATTTTTGAACACTTACTTACTGTGATTGGTATTAGGTTATATATCGACCAAGCCAGCGATAAATTTAGCGATTATTTTCGCGCGAAGCTGACCAGTTCACTGCAAAAGACATCTGCTTCAGTCATAAAAGGCGCATGTGAAGACTGAGTGAAGATGTATTGTTCGGTATGAGGTAAGGCTTTGCCCAAGTCTTTTGCAACCTTGATTGGCACAAGCCCATCTAATCGACCGTATAAGCGCAGCATAGGCACAGAGATCTGCGGTAATTGTTCACGGAGGTCAACGTCTGACAGCATCTTTAAACCAGCCAATAATGAATCGGGATTCGGCAACGGGCGAGAAAGCACCGCTTGCTTGAGTTGTTTGACATCTTGTCTTGCAGAAGGACTGCCCATGGCTTGCAACGCCATAAAGCGTTCGATGGTGGTTTGAAAGTCTTCAACCAGTTGCTCTGTGAATGCGCTTAATACGTTTGGCTGAATGCCTCGCCATAATACGGGTTCTTTTGCGGCTGCGAATTTAGGAGAACTGGCGACAGTCACCAGTTTGCTCACGTAATCGGAATGATGCAGAGCCATGTGCGTCGCGACCAAACCACCGAGTGACCAACCCACCCAAATCGCTTGCTTGGGCGCATCGGCCAATAGTTGCTGAGCAATCTCTTCAAGATCTTGAGCGTGGCAATGCGCACTGTGTCCATACCCAGGTAAATCG
Source organism: Vibrio sp. QJM3NY_39 (assembly GCF_057785895.1). Classification (NCBI taxonomy): domain Bacteria; kingdom Pseudomonadati; phylum Pseudomonadota; class Gammaproteobacteria; order Vibrionales; family Vibrionaceae; genus Vibrio; species Vibrio sp. QJM3NY_39. The sequence goes on from NZ_CM173505.1 coordinate 3,454,310, forward strand.
ACGACATGCACTCGGAAGTCAGCTTCTAACGCATCAACGGTTTGCTGCCATACGGCACCATTCATACCCCAGCCGTGAACCAGAACTAAATCAGGTCCTTGCCCTGAAACATGCCAATATAACGCGTCACTCATTCTCAATATTCCCTACTTTTTCCATCAGCAATAACCTGCATTTTTCAGTATGGTAAGCAAAAGGAACACCATAACCCAAAAGCATCACAAGCTATGTTATCCGATTGGCTACAAAAACACACACCACGTCTGGTCACACCTCAATGCCACTTATGCAAGCTAGATAAGTCGCACAGCGATGTTCACCCTCGATGGTGTGATTCTTGTCTTAATCTCTTTGAGTCAGTTCCTCGCTGCCAACGATGTGGCTTGAAAACACTGACGATCGTCGAACAGTGTGGTCAATGCTTATCTCAACCTCCACCTTGGCATCGCCTCTATTGTGTTGGGGACTACACCTTCCCAACGGCACGTTATATTCAACAGATGAAGTACGCCGATAAGTTCTGGTTTGCTCGTGATCTGTCGAAACTGCTAGCGTCACGAATTCAACACCCAGCAACGTTGATTACCAGTGTTCCTTTACATTGGACTCGATACATTCATCGAGGCTTTAATCAGAGCCAGTTATTGGCACATTACACAGCTCAGGAACTGAACGTTAAAAATGCGGTTTTATTTCGACGTTCTCACTCAACACCTTCACAACAAGGATTAACCAAATCAGCAAGACAGAGCAATCTCAAAGATGCTTTCACGCTGCGTAATACGAATTTCTCAGCGATTGATTACCCTCACATCGCGATAATTGATGATGTTGTAACCACAGGCAGTACAGTGTATCAATTATGCCAATTACTACTTGAAGTGGGCGTTAAAAGGATTGATATTTACTGCATCTGCCGCACTCCTGAGCCCTCTGGATAATTGCTGTGAATCGCTACTTGTACAGCAATCCAACAAAAAAGGGCTGAATTACAAATCTGACAGGAGTAGAATGGCGCTAATAACCTACAAATCTACTCAGGTATTCGTCGTGTCAAATATTACTATTACAGAAACAGCTCAAACTCACTTTGCCAATCTGCTGTCACAGCAGCCTGAAGGTACAAACATTCGTGTGTTCGTGGTAAACCCAGGCACACAAAACGCTGAGTGTGGTGTTTCTTACTGCCCAACAGATGCTATCGAAGCGTCTGACACTAAGCTTTCTTTCGACGCTTTCTCGGCATACGTTGATGAGCTAAGCCTACCATTCCTAGACGAAGCTGAGATTGACTTCGTAACTGACAAAATGGGCTCTCAACTCACGCTAAAAGCGCCAAACGCTAAAATGCGTAAAGTATCAGACGACGCAACTCTTATAGAGCGTGTTGAGTATGCAATCCAAACACAAGTGAACCCACAGCTTGCTGGCCACGGCGGTCACGTTAGCCTAGTAGAGATCACTGAAGAAGGCGCAGCTATCGTTGCATTCGGCGGCGGTTGTAACGGTTGTTCTATGGTTGACGTAACGCTTAAAGAAGGCATCGAGAAAGAACTTCTTCAACAATTCGAAGGTGAATTGACGGCCGTTCGTGATGCAACTGAGCACGATCGCGGTGAGCACTCTTACTACTAATCACTTTACGACTCAGCACGTTACGACTGGGTACTTAACGACCAAGTACCTTACAACTAAGTGCTACTGCGACTAAGTACTCATCCAGTCTTAGCCGGTAGAAAGTTAAAGATTCAATCGAAAGGTTGATGCGCAAGCATCAACCTTTTTTTATGTTTAAAACAGCAGAGCACTTCCGAACCGTCTATTTCTCGTTCAATGCCAATAATGACGGGCGCGTTACCATTTGCAGTAAGGTATTCAAGTGATCGCAATCGGTTCCTGATCCAATAATTCCAGGATATGAAAACTCGGATCTAGGAACTCAACTCTATTTCCCCTATATTAGAATGACTTTATAAGAAAGAATTCCAATGAGCTAAGGAGCGAGCGCAATGACAAAAAGGACCAAGCCAGAAATTTTGGCTCAACAAACTGTCGCTCAATCAAAACTATTCTCTATCGAGTCTCTCGATTTACGCTTTTCAAACGGTGAAGAGCGCACTTACGAACGCATGAAGCCCAGCGGTCGCAACGCAGTAATGATGGTTCCGATTACTGAACAAGGCGATATTCTGTTAGTTCGTGAATACGCAGCAGGCACAGAGCGCTATGAACTCGGCTTCCCAAAAGGGCTAATTGATCCCGGTGAGCAGCCCAATCAAGCCGCCGTTCGTGAACTAAAAGAAGAAATTGGCTTTGGTGCCAACAAGCTTACTCCTCTAAAAGAAGTAATCCTTGCACCCTCTTATTTCTCTAGCAAAATGACGCTGTTTATCGCAGAAGAACTCTACCCAGAAAAACTAGAAGGTGATGAGCCAGAGCCACTAGACATTGTGCGCTGGCCACTTGCTCAAGCCGAAGAACTGTTAACGCATCTCGACTTCTGTGAGGCTCGCAGCATTACAGCCCTACTATTAGCCCTTCGTGTATTAAACAATAATTAGAACATTCAGGCTCGCTCGAAGAGTAAGAGAATATTTATGCCAATAACAAAAGATTTGTCTCACCTCCTACCCTCTATCATTGAGATTGCTCGATCTGCAGGCCAACTCATCTTAGAGATCTACGAGAAAAAGGATTACGAAGAGTTCACCAAGAGTGATGACACTCCGGTAACCAGTGCTGATCTTGCAGCACATAAGCTGATATTAAAAAAACTCAGTGAACTCACGCCTGATATTCCCGTATTATCCGAAGAAGACGCCGACATCAGCCTAGAGCAACGCTCTCAATGGGATCGCTACTGGTTGGTTGACCCACTCGATGGCACGCAAGAGTTCATCGCAAGAAGTGGCGATTTCGCGACAATTATCGCCCTAATTGAACATAACAAACCGGTTATGGGTGTGGTTTATGCGCCAGTTTCGGGTGTGAGCTATTACGCTTACAGTGGTAAAGGCGCTTGGAAAATCCCTGACCTTAACGACAGCGTGAAAATCAAAACGCATCGCCACGAGCAGCCAAACCAGTCGATCGCGATGGCAATCAGCCGTCGCCAAGACATCAATCGCATCACTAACCGTATGAGCTCTGACTGGAACTACGACTTGGTTCCTCTAGGTTCAGCAGCGCTTAAAGCATGTTTAGTCGCAGAAGGTGCTGTGGACTGTTACCTAAGAATAGGCCCAACCGGCGAGTGGGATACCGCCGCAACGCAATGTATTGTTGAAGAAGCGGGAGGACGAATCCTAAGCACTCAACTCGAGCCGCTTTCTTATAACGAACGTGAGACGCTAGAAAACCCGAATTTCATTGTTCTTGGTGATGCAGACTTACCTTGGTCAGAGATACTTCAGAGTAAAGATTAGGCGAGTTTGCTCTCTTTAACCGTCAGATATCCTCTAGATTCTCAGAACAAACAAAACGGGCACCTCACTGAGGTGCCCGTTTTTATATCTTGCGATTTGATCGCCAAATGTACTAACCAACAGATACTAGCTCAGAAGTAGATACCGGGCTAAAAGCGCCCTTGATAAGTAAATTGGTATTTACCTTGGCTATCAGGGTTGCCCAACCACTTAAGCTGACTCTGCATTGCTGGCGGGAACTCAGCACCCGGTTTAAACCACGCCGCTGATGTGTAGCGTTGATTTGGCGTTACGCTCGCCGAGAACTCACTGTCCACTTGAACGCTCTTCTGAGCGCCTTTGGCTGCAATAGCACTGTCTTCACAAGTAATATCCGCAATCACAGGGCCAAGGTCTAACGAACCCACTGGCGAGTCGACAGCTGCACCAGACCAAGCAAGCGTACCTTCGCCCGATTGGCACCAAGGTTGAGCATGAACAGCATGTTTGATTGTCAGTTCAACTTGCCCTGCAATAGACACTGGCACTGGGATAGTAGGCGCATATTTCATCACGTTGCTGGCAGGCATTGATGCCACTAAGTTTTCCGCGTAAGCACCGCTCATGCTATACCCGACACGTCCTTTACCTGATAAGTTCATGTCGCTGTTACGGCCAAAGCGAACCGCCAGTTCTGCTTTGGCTTGGAATAGTTTCGAGAACTGGAAGTCCCACTGCACTGAGCCATAATTGACACGCTGCCACGCAATATTGTTAGCGCGACCTTGCCAAACTGTACCCTCAACACCTTCAATGCTTAAACCACGCACGATGGGTGCATGCTTGAGAGCAAAAGCGGCAGGCAAATGCAGCAACAAGCTTACCGAGAAAAAAACGATAAAAATGACGCTGAATAACAGGCCATATTTGAAAGATAAACCGCGTTTCACATTAACCTCGTTTAAACTGTAGTCGGTTGATCTCAATAACCCCAGGGCTATCAGAGCGATCAATATCCATAAACTCAACCTCAACACCCTGCTTTTCTTTCAGGTATGTCAGCCAGTCAACGAACTTATTAAAGGGCACAGGCTTAATCCACACTTGCAGCATCTCACCACGTGGTTGCACGCGTATCAGCTCGATATTAAAACGGCGCATAGAAGCAGGCACAGATTGGTTCAAAGGCTGGCTGGCACTGATGCCACCGCTGCCTCGTAGTTCAACGACTTGATTCGCTTTGTCCGTTACCCAAGCAAGAAGTTGCTTCTCACTTTGAATACGACTTTGTGCAAGTTCAGCTCGCTGACTGAGTGGCTGTAATAACCCCCAATAAACGACACCCAACACCAATAAAACTGAGCAACCAACAACTAATCGTTGCTCTCTTTGACTTATTGAAGTCCACCACGCCTGGAGTGGTTCAATCATATTTCTCATCACTGATCTCCTTACGCAGGTTATTGATGGGGTTTAAGAGTAAAACTGCCAAATACGGCATCGCCATTGCGGTTCAATGGCCCTTGCTCAACGACAAACTTCTCTTCGAGTTTCACCCTTGCGGTCTCAAAGTGTTGGAAGTCAGAGCTTTTCGCCTGAAGTCGAACCTCAGAACGGTTGCCATCGTAGCGAATGCTTTCAACTTCGATCGTCTTCACTTGCCCTAAGGTTTCTGGCAGCAAAGCTAACCAACCAAGTAAGGAATCACCTTCGCCTGAACCACCGTATTTTTTGGCTTCGTCGCTCATCTGACGCTTGAGGTAACTCACGGTCGGAATGCGTTGTTTACCAGGCAGCACCGCTCTAAAGATACGCTCACTCTCCATGCGGTAGGCTTGTGCTTGCGCTTCGTATTGCTGAACCTTCAACACTTGTTGAGTTACAATCACGGCCACCAGCAAACAAGCAGCAATCGCCACTTTCTGCCAAACACGCCAATATTTACTGAATGAAGATTTGGTTTTAAAGGTGCCAGTCAGTAAATTTACGCCGCTTGTGATCGCTTGCTGACTCAATAAAGACATCACCAACTCGGCAGGCTTTGCTTGCCACTCGAGACCGCTTTGCTGTTGAACGTCGTCGCTCGGCATCGCGGTATAGCTGAAGATAGTCGTCGCTTGCTCTTCCTCACCAGCGACAACCCAATCACTTTGCAAAAACATCGGTAACCATGCTTCGCTGATTGATACGGCTTGATAGTTACCTTGACGTTGAGAGTGACCTTGGCGTAATAACCAATGTTGGTCGATCTGTAATGCACTGATGCCTTGTTCTTCAAAAGGCACGGCTAGTGTATCTGGTAGCACCTTGCGGAAGATTATATTGGCTTCGCGAAACAGGTCTAAAGCTTGTTTTAACCATTCACGATCCACACCACACACGGTAGCGTGAGTGGCATCTTTATCTAAAATGGTCAGATGTAAGTCTTCGATATCTTGTGCGACTTCGTCTTCTAACAAAAACGGCAGCATAGAGTCGAACTGGCGAGCAGCACCTTTAGGGATCTCAACACGCTTAATTAAGCATTCATTTCCCGGCAATAAAGCGATACAGCTGCGCTTCTCAGCGTAAGGCGTTAACTCGTCAAGCTGTTCCCAGCTAGACAGTTCACCGCTTGCTATCACTTCTTGTTGGCTTGTCGACCAAACTAACCACTGCACAGGGCTCTGTGGTTCGCTACTCAGTCGAACGGTCAGAAACTCGCTCACTGATTCCTCCAAAACGACGGCGTACTACCGTCACTGTTTCTCGATTACTACTATAGAAAAGCGTCCGTATACGTACACGTGACTGCTCAACTAATACCTCTGCATCTAGCTCAAAATAGGCGCTATCTACAGTTAAATATGCTTTCGCTTTCTTGCTGACTTCGGCACTTACACCAACAATGGCAGATTCAGCCATAAAAGCATCCACCGTATCCCAGCCATCAAATGGGCGTTTGTCTATCAGCTGTTTGGCATCCGACTCACTTAAGCCCGGCGCAAACATCGCTTCCAATAAAGGCGCTTGCTTTTCCGTGAGTGTATTCACGTTCAAACGGAAATCATCGGTTGGCAGAGCGCAAACAAAGGGGCGAACCTTATTCATCACCTCACCAGTGACCTGATAAACCGCTCGTAACTCGGATTCATCGGCCATCAAGCCATTCGCCGCTAAATAAGAGGGCTTCATCGCTTCATAGGAGCTGTCTTCTACGCCAGACGAAGAGGTAGTTCGTGTATCAGCATCAACAAACTCCCACGTTGAATTTGCGATAACCTCAGCCTGATAAGGATCAACGTCTTGGTTTTCCAGTAAGGTTTGCCAAACCGTGATTAAATAAGGAGCCTGGTTACTTGAAGTGGTCGTCACTCCGGCTAAGGCATTAAGATTAAAGCAAGCCTGTGCATCCACGATACGACCTTTGACTTGGCCATAATCCAATGGGTATACCTGCTCTTCTAACGCCCATGGTTGGCTTAGGTTCACCGTATCACTGTCTTTGTAACTTTGCCTAATACCGTCTTGCACCAACGCTTCTACACCAATGCTGTACCAATAAGCCTGTTGGTAATTCAGTTGGTTACCAACGCGCTTGAATTGCGTAAACAAACGCTCGGACATGCTGCCAGCAATGGTTGCCATGATCGCCAATAGCATCAGAATAATGATCAGCGCGACACCACGCTGCCTGCGCCCTAGAATAGGTATGTTCGCTGCACGCTTGTTAGTTCGATGAGTCATTATTCCCCTCATTACTACCTGAAGAGTCACTGTTTGAAGAATCATCGGCCTGATCTAGAGTGCCGCTTGGTGTGAGATAAACACGCTTTATCTCACCATAGTCTTTCAGTGTCAGCTTAAGCCTCACCGCTTTCGGCAGTGATTTATCGGTTTGCCACTCTTTCCCCCAGCGGCTTCCGTCATAAAACTCGAATTCCAAGCTTTCAACATCCTCAAGCAGAGGGGTAATCACACCTTCTTGGCCTGAAGGTGTATCGGGATAACGCCACCATACACGCTCAAGTGTTTCTTCTTTAATGCGGTAGCCAACCTTCGTGACTTCACCGCGAGGAAACTGCTGTTGTGGGTTGTGCCAACCTAGACGAGTAAACATGATGCCTACACTGTCGGAGTCCAATAAATACTCTTTCATTAAGATCAGCTTAGATGATGCTTCTTCACCGTTGGTACGAAATTTTCGCACCGCCATCTGGCGAAAATCATTATCTAAAATGACTAAACTGCGTTGCAGTTGGTTCAAACGAGCACTGCGCTCAATAGAGATCTCGTTGCTTCGCTGTACCTGATTAACCACCTGATAAGCCGCCATGCTTAACGTGGCAAAGATAGCGATCGAGACCAAAACTTCGATTAAGGTAAAGCCTCTCCCTTTGGAAGATAGACCTTGTTTACGCGGCGTACGCTTATTTGCCGACATGCTCTTAATTGACCACATAACTGCGCACCGTAACGACTGGAGACGCTTTCTTGCTGGTTGCCGCGCTCACATCAAACGCCTTTAATAAATCATCGCTGGTATCGATAGGGGTAATCTTCCAGAACCACTCTCTTCCCGCTAACTCTTGCGTGCCCTGCGCTTTTTTAAGCTTCTCAGGATGTAGCATGACTAGGGCCATTTGATTATCAACGACCATCGCCGCAAAGGTCTTTTCTTCGAGATAACTGAGCGTATTGATGTGCTGGGTGACAGCACGAATCACACTGATCGCCGCCGTCGCAAAAATAGCAAGAGCAACCAATACTTCAAGCAGAGTCATTCCTCGAGAACGATAAGGAGAACGTTTATTCCTCTTCATCTTCTTCTCCCGGCTCTAGCAGTCGAATCACACCATTATCTAACACTCGAATACGCCAGCCATCTTGCACGGTATCACCGGTATTAGGGTAGAAAGAAAGCGTAAAAGGTGTCGTTTCAGCACTCGACAAGATGTAGATCTGTGGTGGCTTTGGCTTCTTTTCCTCTTCAAGATCCGCAAACATATCTTCATCAAACAAGCTTCCTGGATTAAACAACCTATCGTCGTCTCCCCATGCTCCACCGCCTAACGTCAATGACAGCGCGAGTTCTTCTGGTAATTCTGTTGAAGAGGGGATCTTTTCGAAATCAGTTTCTTGCCAACCATCAGACTTCAAAGTCATCAAAACGTAAGTCGATTTCTTTTCATCAATGCGAACACCAAAATCCAATCCACTCAAAATAGCTTCTTCATTGAGTAGCTGAATTCGTTGATAAAAACTTTGAGCGTATTTTTTAGCGACATCTTTACTATTGGTAGGGATGGTCGCGATCACCGCAACCGCCGTTACTGACAGTAGTACCAACACCAAAAGAATCTCAATCAAGGTGAAACCTGGCTGTTTTTGCTTAGTTTTCACCTTGTAGACTCCATCTGTTTACGTCCTACCATCAAATAACGACATCAAGCGGCATCAATCGAAAATAACGTATCAAGTAACAACAATGCATCAAACAACAATAAGCCGAAGCTTATTGAAAGTCTTGCATGTTCCAGTTGCCGATATCTGCAGCAATACCTTCACCACCTTCTTGGCCATCAGCACCAAGCGTGAAGATATCGATAGTACCGTTGTCGCCAGGGCTTAGGTATTGATACTCGTTACCCCATGGGTCGTTAGGCAGACGCTTGATGTAACCACCGTCACGGTAGTTACGAGGCTCTGGGCTGCTTGGCTTAGAAACTAATCCATCAAGGCCTTGATCCGTTGTTGGGTAAACGCTGTTATCCAGTTTGTACATATCTAACGCGTTCTCTAGCGCTACGATATCAGTGATGGCTTTTTGTTGGTCCGCTTTCTCTTTGTTACCCAATAGGTTTGGTACAACAAAGCTCGCCAAAACGCCAAGGATAACCACAACAACCATGACTTCTAATAAGGTAAAGCCTGACTGTTTCTTCATTTTATTTTTCATTATTTTCTCCAAATTACAGACAGCGAGTTGAAGGTAATGATGTCCTTCGTCTCGATAATCCAAAAACTAACGTCCTATGAGCGACTGATTAACCGCTCATCAAATTATTCATTTCAAGCATCGGCATCAGCGTCGCCATCACAATGAACAGCACTAAGCCTGCCATCAAAGCGATAAGGGCTGGGGTAAAAATGCCTAAGGCGATGTTAACTGTCGACTCAAAACTTTGGTCTTGGTTATCAGCCGCTCTTGTCAGCATCTGCTCCAACTGGCCGCTCTGCTCACCACTGGCGATCATATGCAGCATCATCGGGGGAAAGAGTTTGGTTTGATCAAGCGCTTTACGCAGGCTTGCCCCTTCTCTAACGCTATCTGATGCCTGTAATACTTGTTGTTTCACGTGATGATTCGACATCACATCTACCGCGACCTTCATCCCTTCAAGGATAGGAATCGCACTCGAGGTACAGATAGAGAGTGTTCGTGCAAAACGAGAGGTATTGATCCCTTTCGCTATCTTGCCGATCAACGGGATGCTCAATAATTTGCGATCCCAGCTCATGCGAACGCCCGGCTTTTTCAGCGCAGTCTTAATCAATACAATCACACCAATGGTCAACACCAGTAATTGGATGCCCCAATTCTGGATAAATTCACTCGATGCTAATAAAAATTGTGTCGACTGAGGAAGTTCTTGTCCCATTTGGATAATAGGCTCAACGATTTTAGGCACTACCGTTGCCAGTAAGAACGACACAATCGTCACCGCAAACACCACCAGCACGATTGGGTAGATCATCGCTTGCAGCAGCTTAGAGCGCATTTTTTGACGATTCTCAGCGTAATCAGCCAGTCGTTCGAGTACCGCATCTAAGTGCCCTGACTTCTCACCAGCAGCAACCATGGCTCTGAATAGCTCATCGAAGATATGGGGATAATCAGACAAGCTATCTGCTAACGAATAACCTTCAGTCACCTTAGATCTCACCGCGAGTAGCATGGTGCGAATACGAGGTTTCTCAGACTGTTCGGCAACGGCTTTCAAGCACTCTTCCAACGGCATACCAGATTGAACGAGCGTTGATATTTGACGAGTAATAAGCGCAAGATCAGGCGTGCTGATGCCGCGTTTAAAGCTGGTCGATGGCTGAGCACCTTTTGCTGTCTTTGCCTTAGCCTCGGTCATCTCAACCGGCATCAAGCCAAGTTCTTTGATTCTTTGGCGAGCCTGACGAGCATTATCTGCTTCAATTGAGCCTTTTTTACTTTTGCCTTTGGCATCCAGTGCTTTGTATTCAAATGCCGCCATACTAGACTTCCTTGGTCACACGCATCACTTCTTCTAGGGACGTTACCCCTTTCAGAACTTTGCTCAAGCCATCATCTCGAATACTTGGTGTTGTGCCACGAATTGCTTTTTCAATCGCCTGTTCACCCGCTTCACTGTGAATCAACTCTTGTACTGAGTCATCAATCATCAGCAGCTCATGAATACCGGTACGGCCTCTGTATCCCTTATGGCCACACTCTTCACAACCTTTGGCATGGTAAAGCGTCAGGCTTTCTTTCTTCTTCAACCCAAACAGTTTCTTCTGCTCTTTATCGGCTTCATAAGGTTCTTTACATTCGTTACATAAAGTACGAACCAAGCGCTGAGCCAAAACACCCAGCAGCGAAGAAGAGATTAAGAAAGGTTCAATGCCCATATCACGTAGACGCGTGATCGCACCGATTGCTGTATTGGTGTGAAGGGTCGACATAACTAAGTGACCCGTTAAAGAAGCTTGAACAGCGATCTCAGCGGTCTCCAAATCACGTATCTCACCAATCATAACCACATCAGGATCTTGACGAAGAATGGCACGTAAACCACGCGCAAAGGTCATATCAACCTTAGGGTTCACCTGCGTTTGGCCAATGCCATCGATATCGAATTCGATTGGGTCTTCAACGGTTAAAATGTTTCGTTCATTACTGTTGAGTTCTTGTAGACCAGCGTACAAGGTCGTCGATTTACCTGAACCTGTCGGGCCGGTCACCAAGATAATGCCGTGTGGGCGCTGAATCAGCTTACGGAAGTTTTCATGGTTTTCTGCTGTCATACCTAAACTGTGCAAGTCTAGACGAGTGGCGTTTTTGTCCAACAGACGCATTACCACACGCTCACCGTGCGAAGAAGGCATGGTTGAAACACGAACATCAACCGCTCGGCCACCAATACGCAGAGAAATACGACCATCTTGTGGCACACGTTTTTCCGCAATATCCAATTTAGCCATAACCTTGACACGCGAAACCAATAACGGAGCCAGTTTACGGCTTGGCGCTAAAACATCACGCAGCACACCATCAACACGGAAACGAATCGACAACGACTTCTCAAAGGTTTCGATATGAATATCCGAAGCACCCTCTTTGATCGCCTCACCCAGCATCGCATTGATTAACTTGATGATTGGTGCATCATCTTCTGATTCAAGTAAGTCTTCGTCTTGAGGCAGTTCTTCCGCTAGTGAGAAGAAATCATCACTATCAGCACCAATGTCTTCCATGAGCTGACGAGCTTCTGAAGAGTCACGCTGATAAGCATCGGTCAGTTTTTTATCAAACTCATCGAGAGTAATCGCTTGTGGCGTGAAACCATTTTTCACAACACGACTCACTTCAATGATCGCCGCCGATTTCAGTGGCTCAACATAATAAAGTATCGGTGCGCGCTCTGGATGTTGATACTCCAACACCATCTTATAGCGATTCGCAAAGCTAAACGGCAAGCGCTGATAAGTACGTGCCGTCCCTACCAATTCAGCCATTATTCTTGTTCCATTTGATCAATGAAGGCTTGAATTTCAGCCGGGTGATTCATGTCGGCACCAAATTTAGGCAATACCGGGATGTTATCGTCTGCCATTAATTTCAGCCCTTGCTCAGCCTTGTACAACTGCTCAGCACGGATGAAGTTGTATTTACGCTGGGTGATACCATCAGCTGTCATACCATCACGAATAATGGTTGGTTTGATGAAGACCATTAGGTTCTTTTTCTCAACCTGAGTACTGGTTGATTTGAACAGGTAACCAAGAAATGGGATATCACCCAAGAATGGGACCTTAGCTTCACTTTCCAGTGCGCGCTCATCAATCAAACCACCCAGCACCAGCATCTGACCATCTTCAATGATAACGGACGTGTTCAGTTGACGCTTAGCAAAACGAACATCAACCGCACCATTTGCACCCAACACATTCGATACTTCTTGTTCAATATTTAGTTGTACTGAGTTACCTTCATTGATTTGTGGCACGACCTTAAGCTTGATACCCACTTCTTTACGTTCAACCGTTTGGAATGGATTGTCGTTGCTTGAACCCGCAGTAGAACCGGTTAGAACTGGCACTTCTTCACCCACAATGAACGAAGCCTCTCCATTATCCATCACGGTAATACTTGGAGAAGACAAAATGTTGGAATTCGAATCAGTCGAAACCGCACTAATCAGTGCTGTCCAGTCTCCCATAACAATTGGCAATGCTGCCCCATTTAAGCCACCTAAAGCAGATGCTAATGTACTATAATCACCCTCTTCGGTAGTATTCTCATTGCGTAAAAAATTACCATCAGAATCATAAACAGCTTTAGTTGTCGTCGAATCTTTCGCTTCTTCGAGACCCACCATTACTTCACCAATTTTTGGCCCACCATTAGAGAACTGAATCGCTCCACCATTCTCTAGAGAACCCCATTGCACACCAAGGTTAATACCGTCACCCTCTGCCATCTCGACAATTAGGGCTTCAATCAATACTTGAGCACGACGAATATCGAGTTGAGCAATCACATCTTGTAGCGCATTCATGATGTCCGGCTGTGCGGTAATGACCAAAGAGTTGGTGTCACTGTGAGCCGAGATCATCACTTGGTTGCGTTGAGATGAGCTACCTTTAGTTGAAGTTTGCTTCTCTGATTGCAGGTTGTCCGACACGCCTTTCAACACATCGACTAAGTCTTCTGCTTTTGCGTACTTAAGGTAAATAACTTGGTTGTTGCCCTTGGTTGCCATTTCAACATCAAGCTGTTCAATCAGCCTTCTTAAACGGCTACGTACCTTAGGGTCACCTGAGATAAGAATCGCATTGGTACGCTCATCAGCAACTAATTTAGGTTGTAGGAAGGCAGGTGTGTTTTTAGCATCTGTGGTTTTGCTTAACGCATCAACGATACGTACCATTTCTGCCGCAGAAGCATTCTTTAGCTCAACGACTTCAATCTCTTTATCACCCGCTTGGTCAACGCGCTTGATGATTTCAGCTAAACGGTTTACTACCGCCGCTCGGCCTGTAATAAGGATGATGTTGGCTGGGTCGTAGTGCACAACGTTACCCGCGCCTGCATTGTCGTTTAGTTGACGAAGCAGAGGAGAAAGTTCACGCACCGAGACATTACGAACCGTCACAACACGTGTCACCACGTTGTCGCCTTTGATCGTATCACTGTCTCCAACGACTGGAATTGCCGATGTTTTCGAATCCTTGGCTTTGATGATCTTAAGAACACCCGAGTCCATTTCGACAACCGCGTAGCCATACACTTCCAATACGTTTAGGAAGAAGCTGTAATATTGCTCTTCATTGAGTACGTCGTAGCTGCGTACATCGATTTTTCCGCGCACCGAAGGGTCAACGATGATCGTCTTCTCTAGGTTACGACCAACAATATTAATAAACTCTTGAATATCAGTGCCTTTAAAGCTGGCACTAAAATCACTCGCGATGGCTGCGGGTGTGCAGATTAAGCTTCCAGCCAATAACCATGCACTTTTCTTAAACCAATGCTTCACGTACTTCTCCTACACTTTCGTCCTTCGTTAGACGCAAAGTTTTAAAATTCAATAAACACTTCATGTTGTTGACCATCTCTCTCGACCACCAGATTTAGCTCTGTCAGTTCTGAGATGGAACGGAATATGTTGCCCATAGCAGCAGGGTCTGTCAGGTCTTGTCCATTTAACTGAGTGGCAATATCTCCGTTTTGGAGCCCAACAGAGTTAAAAAGTTCTGAATCTTTGCCAGGGCTCACACGATAACCAATCACTTTATCGTCGCGCTTCACCTGAGACAGTCGAACATATTGGAAGATTTGTTGCGGATCTTTCATTATCTTCGCTTTAATTTCATCAAGCTTTTCTTCTGCAGAAGCGGGGTTGTTGCCACGCACAGAAGAAGAGGCGCGAGGTGGCGCGGGTTCTGAAACAGCCAGACGCTTGTACTCAATGCCTTCAAGCATCAAGGTTTCATCTCGACCTGAGTTATCAATAATCACGCGATCGACTAATACCGCTTTTAACTTCGCTCGCGTACCTTCGATCTCTTCATTAATTCCGTAGGTTGCTTGTGTGCCGCGATTCGCAATCACAGCTAAGCTTAATTTGGGATTAGAGCTGGCGACCGCACCCACCAAAACCAGATTCAATCGTGTCTTTGGTGCGTCTTGGATAACTTGTTGCTCAACCACAGCAGGCGTGGTTGGGTTATAGGCACCAAAAAGGTTGCTCTGCTGCAAAGAAGAGATATCAAGAGTCGATTGAGGAGCAGAAGACGATGAAGCGGTTGCTTTCCAAGGCACGACGGTTTGCTCGGCAGGTTCGATAAACCATGCAAGCTGTCCTAAAATCCATGCGGAAGCTGCGATTAACACACAACAAAGAACAAGGCTCAGTTTCTGCTGGAGTAAAAATCCATTCTCTAAAAATCGGCTCAGCACCGGAGAGTTATCCATGCGAAGTTTGAGCTCTAAAAAGTTCACGTTCCCTAACCCTTTCTATAACGAATAAAGCTGTAACCTACTAAACTATCAGCTTTTTTGTTCATAAATTCTGTTCCAGCTTATTAAAAGCATAAGATCCTGAACTATATCATAGCAAATCTATAAATCGGCATTACCTGACCTATTTTGTAATCTTCCTTGAAAAAAAAGCCTGTCGCCTCCACATAAGCTTCTACTAAATGTGATAAGCGTCATCAAATAAAATAAGTTGCATACTGTGAATAACAGTTAAACCACATTCATTTCTAACTGAAAAGGCACTGTCCTATATGAAAACGACTAATGAAGCTGTCAGACTCGATAAATGGTTGTGGGCAGCACGCTTTTATAAGACTCGCTCAATTGCTCGCAACATGGTCGATGGTGGCAAAGTCCACTATAATGGTCAGCGCAGCAAACCCAGCAAAATCGTAGAACTTGGTGCAGTGATTACTCTGCGCCAAGGTAATGAAGAAAAGACGGTCACCATAGAGAAAATATCCGCACACCGTGGCGGGGCGCCAGTCGCTCAAACCCTCTATGAAGAAACCACCGAAAGCTTGGCAAAAAGAGAAGAATTTGCACAACAACGCAAGCTAAATGCTCATAGCCCAGCACCAGAACGTCGTCCAGATAAAAAGCAACGTCGTGACATCATCAAGTTCAAGACTCAATAAGCTAGAAGGAATAGCCAAATGGCAGACCCAATGTCTACAAGTAATGTTTTAAATCGCTACCTATTTGAAGACCTATCAGTACGTGGTGAATTGGTACAGATGAACGAAGCGTACCAACAGATTATTTCTAGCAAGGAATACCCAGCGCCAGTACAAAAGCTGTTGGGTGAGCTACTGGTTTCAACGACGCTACTAACGGCGACCCTAAAGTTTGAAGGCTCTATCACGATGCAACTGCAAGGTGATGGCCCAGTATCTCTCGCTGTTATTAATGGCGATAACGATCAGAAGATTCGTGGTGTTGCACGCTTTGACGGTGATATTGCTGACGACGCTGGCCTGCACGACCTTATAGGTAAAGGCCACCTAGTGATCACTATCGATCCTAAAAAAGGTGAGCGTTACCAAGGTATCGTTGGTCTTGAAGGCGAAACACTTGCTGACGTTCTTGAAGGTTACTTTGCTAACTCAGAACAGCTTAAGACTCGTCTGTGGCTACGTACGGGTGAACATGAAGGCAAAGCACACGCTGCAGGTATGTTACTGCAGGTTATGCCAGACGGCACCGGCACGCCAGATGACTTCGAGCACCTGGAGCAGTTAACTGACACGGTTAAAAACGAAGAGCTATTCTCTCTAGAAGCGAATGATTTGTTATACCGCCTATATAACCAAGAGAAGGTTCAGGTATTTACCCCTCAACCTGTCGAGTTCTTCTGTGGTTGCTCTCGTGAACGCAGTGGTGCCGCTATCATTACCGTTGCTCAAGAGGAGATCTACGACATCCTGAGTACGGAAGGTAGTGTTGCTCTTCACTGTGATTACTGTGGCACAAACTACTCGTTCGATAAGGGCGACGTTGATGCACTGTACGCAGAAGCAGCAGATAAAGGCGACAATACGGTTCATTAATTTACAGCGTACCAAAAACACGTAATTTACCCCAAAAAGGTCAGCACTAAGCTGGCCTTTTTTGTGATCAAAATAGCGCAAACTCCGTAACATCTCGTAATAAAATCACCGCTTAATTTTAATCAATTAATAATGTTCTCGCCCCTAGCGCAAAGGTTTGCGTACAGGATAGACTAGTTAGGCCAATATGTGACGAGACGCTTAAAACCCCAAGATTAATATGGATACTTTTTGAGCTGTATCCCTGTTTCCCCAGAGTCTCGTTGCTAGCATGGTGAGCAGATAACAATAAAAAATTAATACAAAATCCCTACAAAATATCCTACAAGGAGCACCTATGACCGTTATGGAACATACTAAGGCTGCACAAATTGATCTAACTAAGCACGGACTGACTGGCGTTACTGAAGTTCTTCGTAATCCTAGCTACGAGCAGTTATTCGTTGAAGAGACACTGCCAGGTTTGGAAGGCTACGAAAAAGGCGTAGTAACGGAACTAGGCTCTGTTGCGGTTGACACTGGTATCTTTACTGGCCGCTCACCAAAAGATAAGTACATTGTTAAAGATGACACTACGCGCGATACCATGTGGTGGTCAGATCAAGGCAAAAATGACAACAAACCGATTACAACTGAAGTTTGGAGTGAGCTGAAAGAGCTTGTGACAACTCAGCTATCTGGCAAGCGCCTGTTTGTCATCGACGGTTATTGTGGTGCTAACCCAGATACGCGTTTAAGTGTGCGTATTATCACTGAAGTAGCGTGGCAAGCGCACTTCGTTAAGAACATGTTCATTCGTCCAACTGACGAAGAGCTAGCAACGTTCGAACCTGATTTCGTGGTAATGAACGGTGCTAAAACAACTAACCCTAACTGGGAGAAGCAGGGTCTAAACTCTGAAAACTTCGTTGCTTTCAACCTAACAGAACGCGTTCAAATCATCGGTGGTACTTGGTACGGCGGTGAGATGAAGAAAGGCATGTTCGCAATGATGAACTACCTGCTTCCTCTGCAAGGCATTGCTTCAATGCACTGTAGTGCAAACGTTGGCGAGAAAGGCGATGTAGCCATCTTCTTCGGCCTGTCTGGTACAGGTAAAACAACCCTATCAACCGATCCTAAGCGTGAGCTAATCGGTGATGATGAGCACGGTTGGGATGACGATGGTATCTTCAACTTCGAAGGTGGTTGTTACGCGAAGACTATTCGTCTATCTAAAGAAGCAGAACCAGAAATCTACAATGCAATCCGTCGCGATGCACTGCTAGAAAACGTAACGGTTCGTGGTGATGGTTCTATCGATTTCGATGACGGTTCAAAAACAGAAAACACTCGTGTTTCTTACCCGATTCACCATATCGACAACATTGTTAAGCCAGTATCAAAAGCAGGTCACGCTCAAAAAGTTATCTTCCTAACAGCGGATGCGTTTGGTGTGCTACCACCAGTATCTAAGCTGACTCCGGAGCAAACTAAGTACCACTTCCTATCTGGCTTCACAGCTAAGCTAGCAGGTACAGAGCGCGGTATTACTGAACCAACACCAACGTTCTCTGCGGCATTTGGTGCAGCATTCTTAACTCTTCACCCAACTCAGTACGCTGAAGTGCTTGTGAAGCGTATGGAAGCAGCTGGCGCTGAAGCTTACCTAGTGAACACAGGTTGGAATGGCACAGGTAAACGTATCTCAATCCAAGATACTCGTGGCATCATCGACGCTATCCTAGATGGCTCAATCGACCAAGCTGAAACTAAGGTTATCCCTATGTTTAACCTAGAAGTACCGCTAGCGTTGCACGATGTTGACCCAGCGATTCTTGACCCACGTGATACTTACACTGACCCACTACAATGGGAAAGCAAAGCGAAAGATCTAGCAGAGCGCTTCATCAACAACTTTGATAAGTACACAGACAATGCTGAAGGTAAGTCACTGGTTGCGGCAGGCCCTCAACTAGACTAACCCAACATCTGCTCGGGCCAAGCCAAAAGCGAACGCCCAATTTAAAGTGATATTTTTGTAGCAAGCCCCTCTTTTGAGGGGCTTTTTTGTTGCTGCTTGCCCCTTTTTGTTCCACTCTGTTTTGAGACTATTGAAATTTAAGGCTTTCAGGGAATGAAAAAGGTATTCATGGTGATTGGCATTGTGGTGGCCATCATCGTTGCGACTATCGCAGCGTTGTTATTAAGCCTACAAACTCAATACCGATCGGATGTTGCTAACTTTTTTATCAAGCATACGCTTGAACAACCTGTACTCATTGAAGACGTTGAGTATCAGGCGCCTTATCACATCACCTTGATGGGCATTACCCAAAGCCAACCTGATAAACAAAAACCTCTCTATATCGACAAGATCGATCTTTGGTTCAGCCTCAGCTCGATTACAGAGGCTAAACTGGTCTTGGACTCCGTCTTGATCAGTGGCCTACAGTTGGAGATAAGCGATCTAGAGACATTCACGCCGTTATTCACCCAACCAAACATCAAGCTCCATCAGCTAGCCATCAATAATCTCGACTTTTCGACCCCAGACTTTAATGCGCGAGGCATCGACCTCCAGATCTCCGATCCAACGTGGGATGACAACAACGCATTGCTGCCTTATGGAAAAACTCAACTCACCGCCACGCAACTTTACTGGCAAGGTGAAGCATTCGATAACCTTCTGATTGATCTAGACCTAAAACCCAGTGATAGCACTCTGTATGGCGCTTCATTCGACTGGCGCGGTGCCAAGATTTCAGGACAAGCAGAGCAGTATCAGCAAGATTGGTCGTTGGTGAATGTGACCGTCGATGGCTTACGACTCAATCAGAAACAGACCCAAAGCCTACTAAGCAAAGAGTGGGATGTCGCAGGTATTCAGATCAATCACATCAATAGCTTAGATATTCTGCGCAGCGACGTGGAATGGCAAGATGGCCACTTAACCGCTTTTGATGCGTCACTAGAAAATATCCAATTGCCTTTTGAGCTGTGGAAGCAACAGAAGGCCATTTTCTCTCTGCAAGCAGAGGGAGTGACCATTGATGATGACATGTTCATAGAGCCAAGTATCAAGCTCAATTTAGATCCGAACCAGATTCTGATTGAAGATTTCTATACTCAATTCTTACAAGGCAGTATTCAACTTAATGGCGAAGTAACCCCTAACAGCATTCAATTAGCGCAGCTCGACCTGCAAGGCATAAAGTGGATTACGGAAAGCAAAAATAAAGTTCTACCATCCGCTCGCCTATTGCCTTGGCTGACACAGCTTCAGCAAGCCTCTATTGACAGACTTAATATAGAACGTAGCCAACTTATCCAACTCGCAACCAAACCCTACTGGCAGGTCTCAGGGCTGCATGTAGAAGGACATCAGGTTCAGCTGCTGCAACAGAGAAAGTTAGGACTGTGGCAAGGCAAGTTGATGGTTAGCGCCAACGATGCAAGCTATCAAAATATTGTCAGTGTTCAACCCGTGGTTGAAATGAATAGCGAACATGGGAAATGGACGCTGACACGCCTGTTTATGCCACTAAAACACGGCTATATTGAAGCCAACGCGACACTCGACTTCAACCAAATCAGTAAGCCATGGAGCTTAGATATCTCTGCCGACGGGTTACCCATAGCACCCATGCTGCAGCAACTCGAATTACCGCTCGATGCAACCGGCTATGGTGAGTTTGAACTTCAAGCCGCAGGCTTGTATGGCGATTCCTTGATGTTCGGTTATTCAACCACAGGGCAACTCACTGGCAGTGTTCGCCAAGGTGTGATGACCTTTAACGATAAGCTTTCTGAAGCCTCGACTGATAACGTGTTTGAAATCCCAAAGCTTAATGCGAATTTTGACCGTGGTCGCTTCACTCTTGAACCAATGCACATTATTGGTGCGTCCGCAGCAGAGCAAGGTACACAAAGAGTTCAAACGCTCAACGGTGAGGTCTCTGGAGAGCTCGATTTGCTTAAGATCGAGCAACATACTCTCTCTATTTCCTTATCGGATCAATGCCACCAAATATCAGGAAAGCTCACCCAAGCAGAGTATTCCGAGATTAACGACTGCCAACAAAAAAGCGCCACTCCACAGGAGTAGCGCCTTCTATCTGTATCTGTATCTGTATCTGTATCTGTATCTGTATCTGTTAGCCAGTGTCAGCTATACGCTTACGTTGGAATCTGTTGATAATCGCTTTTTGTAGTCAGGGATCAGCATATAGGTTCCCGTAAACTCAACCGCTTCCACATCGCCACTGTTAATGGTCACATGAATGATGATGCGAGCTTTTCTGCCAGACGCGAGGCGATCTAAATCGCCACTGATCCCATCCAATGACGTAGACGCGACTGGGTTTTGCTCGACTGGGTGACGATAACGAATATTACTGTCTGCCAGTACGATATCACCGGTCAGCCCACGTTCTTTCATCAGTAGCCAAGTCATTCCCCAACCCGTTAGAGTCGCCAAGGTAAAAGCTGAGCCAGCAAACATGGTGTTATGAGGGTTAAGGTTGGGATTCAACTGAGCGCTACACTCAAACTGATAACCCGTGTATTGGTTAATCTTGATGCCCATTTTGTCACTGATCGGAATCTGATTTTCCCAACGCTGCTGAAGCTCATTACACCATTCTGGTTTGCGCAGTACATCAGCCATTGGGTCAAGAGGTTTCACCATCTGTTGGTGACGCACAGGGCCGCGTTGATCGTTAATTTCACCACGACGTTCAAACTCATTCTTCTCATAGAATGAGATCGCATCTTCGCGTGCATTACACACCAAACGCTTCGCCCCTTCTTGACGTGCCAGTGACTCTAGCGCAACCAAGATAAGTGAGCCCATGCCTTTACTCTGGCGAGATTTCTTCACCGCCATATAGCGAATCTGCCCCTCTAGATCTGGGGTGATATAGAGACGACCAATCGCCATCGGGCGACCTCGACCATCGACAATCATGCGATGGTGACTCATGGCATCGTATTCATCGCGCTCTGAACCTACCGGCATTCGCCAAGGTTCACGGAGCATCTGCCAGCGAAAATGGTAATACTTGTTCAGTTGATTTTCGGTGGTCGGTGTTATGAGTTTAAACATGCTTATTCCTTTAAGCCTAAACCTGCAGCCAGAATGTTACTGGGCCATCATTAACCAAAGACACTTTCATGTCGGCTGCAAATCGGCCACGTTCCGTTGGTAACACTGATTCACACTGGTCAGAGAAATAGTTGTAAAGACGCTCTGCATCTTCTGGGTGAGCACCGCGAGAAAATCCTGCTCGTGTGCCTTTCTTAGTATCAGCTGGCAGAGTGAATTGAGAAACCACTAATACCTTACCTTCTACCTGCTTTACATTGAGATTCATTTTATCGTCTTCATCTCCAAAGACACGATAAGTGGTCACTCGTTCCATCAAACGTTTGGCTTTGGCTTCGTCATCACCTTTTTCTACGCCTAACAGAACCAATAAGCCTTGCTCAATCTCACCCACTACTTCGCCATCAACACGGACGGCAGCTTCACTTACTCTCTGGATCAGTGCTATCACTGTTGTTTCCTTGCTCTGTGATTTTGTCTTTATCCGACGAGTGTACCATTTCTTGCGAGTCACTCCACTGTTCCTGCTCGCCCAACGCGGCCGTCACCTCGGCACCCACCAACACAATCAACCAGCACAAATACACCCAGACAAAAAGAATGGGAATCGCCGCTAATGCGCCATAAATCAACTGGTAAGAGGGGAATTGAGTAATGTAAGCCGCAAAGCCTTTCTTACTGAGTTCGAACAACAGAGCCGCAACCAGAGAGCCCGCTGCCGCATGAGAAAAGTGTATCTTTTTGTTGGGAACCAACAGGTAAAGACCGAAAAACGCAAAGAATGAGGTAATCAAAGGGAGCTTGCGAATCACGGTATTAAAGGCACTCGACACGACTTCGTTTTGTAACAAGTTCAATGATGTCACATACGACGTTGCAGCAATACTCGCCCCAATCAAAATAGGTCCAAGCGTTAGCACCATCCAATACATTGAAAAGGACAACACAGCCCGACGCTTTTCTGTTACTCGCCAGATGTAGTTAAGGTTCTTATCGATGTTGGAGATCAGCATCAATGCTGCAATGAATAAGAACACACTGCCCACCGCCGTCATTTTTCCTGTATTGGCAACGAACTCGAGTAGAGCACCATGTACCGCATCCCCAGATGCTGGAACAAAGTTGGTAATAACGAAGTTTTGAATCACTAGGCCAACATCAGCAAAGACTGAAAATGACGATAAGATAGAGAGCAAAACCGTCAACATCGGTACGATCGAGAGCAAAGTAATGTACGCCAAGTAACCCGCATTCACATTGACCCTATCGTGCGTCATTCGTGCCAAAAGATAGCGGGAAAACTGGATGCTTCCTGTGACTGCGTTTTTTATCTTCAACTTGTAACTCCCTGGTAACTCGTTCATAGTCCTAATTAATATTCCGTTGTATTAATCACAGTAAGTAAATGTTCAAAAATAGCGTAGGAAAAAGGCTTGAGAACAAGGCAGCTTTTTTTGATAAGTAGTTATTCTACAATCAAAAATTCTAACGCCGTTATCGAGCATTTTAACAAGCTAGGTTGAGCAGTTATTTACTACGATTGATATTATTTAACTATAGGAAACTAGGATGCCTTATTTAATAGTTATAGTCCTCTCTATTTTTACTCTTACTGGATGCCAGTCCGCTTATTACTCCGCCATGGAGCAAGTGGGTTACCACAAGCGTGACATTATGGTCGATAGAGTGGAAGACGCTAAAGAGTCGCAGCAGGATGCTCAGGAAGAGTTTACTAGCGCACTTGAAGCCTTGAGTAGCCTGACGAACTTCAGTGGCGGCGACCTTGAAGACATGTACAACCAAATCAACGATAAATACCAAGACAGCGAGAAAGCCGCACAAAATGTCAGTGACCGCATTGCTGCGATTGAAGACGTGTCAGATGCGCTGTTTGCAGAGTGGCAGAGCGAGTTAGACCTCTACACCAGTGCTTCACTGCGCCGTTCGAGTGAACAAAAACTGCGAGAAACCCAATCGTCTTACAAGACCATGCTTTCAGCAATGAAACGCGCTGAGAAGAAAATGGACCCGGTACTCAACACCCTTCGCGACAATACGCTTTATCTAAAGCATAACCTCAATGCGAGTGCTGTCGGTTCGTTGCAGGGCGAATTTATGAGCTTAGAAAAAGACATCGCCTACGCGATAGAACAGATGAATGCTGCAATAGCAGAATCGGATAAGTTCCTAGCTCAACTGAACCAGAAGTAGCGTTACAGATAAAGAACACGATGCAACCTATCATTATTACTGGCGGCCCCGGAGCCGGGAAGACAACACTGATCAATGCCTTGGGTGACATGGGTTACCCAACCTTCGCGGAATCTTCTCGACAGTTAATTGAACAGCAGAGCCAACTTGAGAACAGTATCTTACCTTGGTTAGACCTACCGGGCTTTGCTCGCCTGTGTCTCACTGTCATGAATGAGCAAAAGGAACAGGCCAACCAGCATCCGGTTGCGTTTCTCGATCGCGCCATTCCAGATATCTGCGGTTACTTAACTCAGGCGAACCTTGAGATTGACAAAACCTACCGAGAAGCTAGCCAAGGCTATCACTCACAAGCCTTGTTCTGTCGCCCTGAGGCATCTATTTACGTACAAGATGATGTGAGGCCTTATCCGCTTGAAGAGGCATTAGAGATTCACCACGCGTTGGTCAGAGTCTATCAAGAGCTTGGGTATGAGGTGGTCGAGGTGCCATTTATGTCAGTCGAAGAGCGGGCTCTATTTGTTAAAAGCCAACTAGGTATCAAAAGCTAGATCCCCAACTCGGTCGTTCCTCCCTCTTGAGGATGACGAAGACTTGAACGCTCTTCGTATCTCTCATCTCGTTTACCCGTATCTGAACAAACTTACCGTCATTCCCTACAGTGAAGAACGAGCGTGATAGGGAATCTCTTGTATGCCGAAAAAGAAAGATTCCAGATATCTCGTCCCTCAATTCTGGAATGACGATTCAATGAATTGGTATGGAGCATGCTCTTCGTATCTCGCATCTCGTTTACCCGTATCTACTTCAATATCACATAAAACAAAAGCCCCGAGTAGCTAGGCTACTCGGGGCTTACTTATTCTAAAACGTATTGCTTGATAGCTAGAAGCTAGTCAGCTGGCAATTAAGCCTTAGCTGGACGTGCAGCACGCTTACGGTCGTTTTCAGTAAGAAGTTTCTTACGGATACGTACGTTTAGTGGCGTTACTTCTACTAGTTCATCTTCATCGATAAACTCAAGAGCTTGCTCTAGAGTGTGCTTAATCGGTGGAGAAAGAACTTGTGCTTCATCAGTACCAGATGCACGAACGTTCGTTAGTTGCTTACCTTTCAGACAGTTTACTGTCAGGTCGTTTGAACGGTTGTGAATACCGATTACTTGACCTTCATAAACTTCATCAGCGTGTTCTGTGAATAGACGACCACGAGCTTGAAGGAAGAACAATGCGTAAGTCAGTGCTTTACCCGTTGCGTTCGAAATTAGAACACCGTTGTTACGCTGACCAATGATACCGCCTTTGTAAGGACCGTAGTGATCGAACGAGTGGTAGATAAGACCAGAACCAGACGTCATTGTAAGGAATTCAGTTTGGAAACCGATAAGACCACGAGAAGGCATCATGAAGTCCATGCGAACACGGCCTTTACCATCTGGTGCCATATCTGTTAGCTCACCCTTACGTAGACCGATGCTTTCCATGATCGCACCTTGGTGCTCTTCAACTACATCGATAGTAACCGTTTCGAACGGTTCCATTTTCTGACCATCTTCTTCTTTGATGATTACTTCTGGACGAGATACTGCTAGCTCGAAACCTTCACGACGCATGTTTTCGATCAGGATAGAAAGGTGAAGCTCACCACGGCCTGATACGCGGAAACGGTCTGGACTTTCAGTTTCTTCAACACGTAGTGCAACGTTATGAACCAATTCTTTTTCAAGACGCTCAAGGATGTTACGTGAAGTTACAAACTTACCTTCTTTACCCGCGAACGGAGAAGTGTTTACTTGGAAAGTCATTGTTACTGTTGGTTCATCAACAGACAGTGGTTCCATTGCTTCAACATTGTTTACGTCACAGATAGTGTCTGAAATTTTCAGTTCACCAAGACCTGTGATTGCAATGATGTCGCCAGCATTAGCTTGTTCTACTTCGTGACGCTCAAGACCTAGGTAACCAAGTACAGTACCTACTTTACCGTTACGTTTTTTGCCTTCAGCATTCACGATAGTTACTTGTTGGTTTGGCTTAACAGAACCACGAGTAACACGAGCAACACCGATAACACCTACGTAAGAGCTGTAATCAAGTTGCGAAATTTGCATTTGTAGTGGACCTTCAAGGTCAACTGCAGGTGCTTCTACTGTATCAACAACAGCTTGGAACAATGGTTCCATGTCTGTGCCAACTTCGCCTTCTTCCATTGTTGCCCAACCGTTTAGAGCTGAAGCGTAAACAACAGTAAAGTCTAGTTGCTCATCAGTCGCGCCTAGGTTGTCGAACAAGTCAAATACTTGGTCCATAACCCAATCAGGACGAGCTCCAGGACGGTCAATCTTGTTGATAACAACGATTGGCTTAAGGCCGTGTGCGAAAGCTTTTTGCGTTACGAAACGAGTTTGAGGCATTGGGCCATCAACTGCATCAACGATCAGAAGAACTGAATCAACCATAGACATGATACGTTCAACTTCACCACCGAAGTCCGCGTGTCCAGGGGTATCTACGATGTTGATACGGTAATCATTCCAGTCAATTGCTGTGTTCTTAGCAAGGATTGTAATGCCACGCTCTTTTTCGATGTCATTCGAATCCATGACACGCTCTTCAGCTTCACCACGAGACTCAAGAGTGCCTGACTGTTGTAGTAGTTTATCAACCAAAGTCGTTTTACCGTGGTCAACGTGCGCGATGATCGCGATATTTCTTAACTTATCAATCTGTGGAGTAGACATGGATTCTCGATTCACTCATAAAAGGTAGCCGTCAATTATCTCAAAAGTTTGGATAATAACCGCTAGCTTGATTTAAAAAACGGTCAATAATATACCAGATTTTAGACAAAAACCCAGAAATATGTGATCTCAACCAAGGCTTTTTTCTTTATTAGCGATTCATATCCGCTTAACTTTGATTCAATACAGTATCTAACAGTCTAATTCGTAGGATTCTAAAAAAGCATCCGCCGCAAGATGGACAGCCAAATCTCCGGCAAAATAACAAAAGTGGATTGACAACTTAGGCAATTCATTGCTGAATGGTGCTCGCTTATGTTTCATATTGGTGCACAGATAAGCAATTGCACCAACAAGGTGCATCAGAAGATCATTTTGGTGCAAAAACCAGAATTAATGAAACAAGTAAACAAGTAAATCATTGAAATTAATGGAATAATTTTTTTGGCACGTTTTTGGCTACAGATAAATCAGCATCGATTAATGCACTTATAGACATTAATCAATGCTAGTTTCAACCGAATCGAGCTAATACCGAATTAATAACACTGGAGGTTATCCAAGATGTCAGTAGAAAATGTACTATCCCTGATCCAAGAGAACGAAGTTAAATTTATCGACTTACGTTTTACTGATACAAAAGGTAAAGAGCAGCACATCTCTATTCCTTCTCACCAAGTTGATGCAGACTTCTTCGAAGAAGGTAAAATGTTTGACGGCTCTTCAGTAGCTGGTTGGAAAGGCATTAACGAATCTGACATGGTAATGATGCCAGACGCAGCTTCAGCTGTACTGGACCCATTCACAGAAGATGCAACGTTAAACATCCGTTGTGACATCCTTGAGCCTGCAACAATGCAAGGCTACGACCGTGACCCACGCTCTATCGCTAAGCGTTCTGAAGAATACCTACGTTCTACGGGTATCGCAGACACAGTTCTAGTTGGTCCAGAGCCAGAATTCTTCCTATTCGATGACGTTAAGTTCTCAAACGACATGTCTGGTTCTTTCTTCAAGATTGATGATGTAGAAGCAGCTTGGAACACAGGTTCTGATATCGAAGGCGGTAACAAAGGTCACCGTCCTGGCGTTAAAGGCGGTTACTTCCCAGTAGCTCCTGTAGATTCATCTCAAGACATCCGTTCAGCAATGTGTCTAGTAATGGAAGAGATGGGCCTAGTAGTTGAAGCTCACCACCACGAAGTAGCAACTGCGGGTCAAAACGAAATCGCAACTCGCTTCAACACGCTAACAACAAAAGCGGATGAGACTCAAATCTACAAGTACGTTGTGCACAACGTTGCTCACGCATTTGGTAAAACAGCGACATTCATGCCTAAGCCACTAGTTGGTGACAACGGTTCTGGTATGCACGTTCACCAATCTCTAGCAAAAGACGGCGTTAACCTGTTTGCTGGTGATAAGTACGGCGGCCTATCTGAAATGGCGCTTTACTACATCGGTGGTGTAATCAAGCACGCTCGTGCAATCAACGCATTTGCTAACCCGTCAACGAACTCGTACAAGCGTCTTGTACCTGGTTTTGAAGCTCCGGTAATGCTTGCTTACTCAGCACGTAACCGTTCTGCTTCTATCCGTATCCCAGTAGTACCAAGCCCGAAAGCACGTCGTATCGAGCTACGTTTTGGTGACCCAGCAGCGAACCCATACCTATGTTACTCAGCAATGCTGATGGCTGGCCTTGACGGTATCAAGAACAAGATCCACCCAGGCGAAGCTATGGATAAAGATCTATACGACCTTCCAGCAGAAGAAGCGGCTGAAATCCCAACCGTTGCTGAATCTCTAGAAGTAGCACTTAAAGCGCTAGACGACGATCGTGAGTTCCTAACAGCTGGCGGCGTATTCTCTGACGATTTCATTGATTCTTACATCACACTGAAATCTGACGACGTACAACGCGTGAACATGGCAACACACCCACTTGAGTTTGAACTGTACTACTCAGTTTAATCTCCTGTAGAGATAAGCCATTTCTTACTGCAACCTTGTAAGAATCGCTGACTAAATATTAGGCTCGCCTCGCAGGCGGGCCTTTTTTATATACTCCCTCCCCCTGCTTCCTCGTACCATACCTTAGACAAAAGCCCTCAGAGGCTACTGCTATAAAAACAATAAAATCAATAACAAAACCAACGCCAAACGTGAAATCACCTAGCGGTGAAAAGAGGCTAAAGATATGAAAAATATACTGTTCCTGATCGGGTTAACAGTCGCGATCTCGTGCTCTGCTCAAACGGTGTATACCTGGGTGGATGAGGATGGTGTTCTCCACTTTAGTGATAACCCTAGCGCTCAAGATGCCAAATCTCTTCGCCTACCGGATGTGCAAGCATCAGCGCCGGCTCCTAAATTTGAAGCCTCGACGCCCGTTGATGCTGCAGCTTCATCTACAACTAAAACGGCAACGCCAGCTCAGGCTCAGGGGAAAACAGAAAGCACGAAACGTGAGGCACCAGCTCAACTAGCCCTCATCATGCTGACTCCCGTTCATGACCAAACCATCCGTAGCAACCGCGGCTTAATCCCTATTCAAATAGAACTTAGCCGCAAGCTTGGTATTGGAGAACAGTTGCAATTGATGCTCGATGGTCGTCGCTATGGCGCCCCACAAACCCAACCGAATTGGGAACTGAAAGGTATCGATCGAGGTACTCACACCATTGCAATTCAAGCACATAGAAGCGGCAAGCTTATTGCATCTACTAGTCCAGTCACCGTGTATTTACATCGAGCGACGCTCAAGTAGGCCAATGTGTTAAAAGAGACTGAATTACCTCTACTTTTCACCTAATCGAAGCAGCTTTCAGCGACTCTAATGAATTATCTTTAGCTTCTGGTTGATATGCGCCATACTTGAACTTAGCTACGCACCAATTTGGTGCAGTGAGAAAAACACCAGTTCAAGGACGAAATAGTGAATCGATCAGCCAAAAGCGACAGCATAGATACACATCATCTTTCCAGCGCCATTCTCGACAACATGGTGACCTCAACATTGATGCTCGATGAGCAACTGTATGTCCGATACGCCAACCCGGCGGCTGAACAACTCTTTTCACAAAGCGCGCGACGCATCGTCGATCACCCATTGAGCCAACTCATCCAACACGCCTCACTGGATTTGGCGCTTCTGACGCAACCGCTACAAAGTGGCCAGAGCATTACCGACAGTGACGTTACCTTCGTTGTTGATAACCGCCCACTGATGCTTGAAGTCACGGTTAGCCCAATCTCTTGGCAACGAGAGACGCTGTTATTGGTTGAGATGCGCAAGATAGACCAGCAAAGACGCCTCAGCCAAGAACTCAACCAACACGCACAACAACAAGCAGCTAAGCTGTTGGTGCGCGGGTTAGCACATGAGATTAAGAACCCACTCGGTGGCTTAAGAGGTGCGGCGCAGTTACTTGGGAAAATGCTTCCTGATCAGTCTCTTAATGAATATACGCAGATCATTATTGAGCAAGCCGACCGCCTAAGAGCTTTAGTTGATCGCCTGCTTGGCCCTCAGAAGCCGGGGACCAAGTCAGAAGAGAACCTACACCAGATACTTGAGAAAGTCAGGCAGCTCGTAGAACTCGAGTCGGGTTCAACGCTCGCCATCGAACGAGATTACGACCCGAGCTTACCGGACATTCTGATGGATTCAGCACAAGTTGAACAAGCGATGCTCAATATCGTGAGTAACGCGGCACAGATTTTAAAGGCGCAAGAATCAGGGAAAATCACCATTCGCACCAGAACGGTGCATCAAGCCAATATTCATGGGCAGCGACACAAACTCGCAGCGCGCATTGAGATCAGCGATAACGGCCCCGGCATCCCCGATGATTTAAAAGACACGCTGTTTTACCCAATGGTCAGCGGACGAGAGGGTGGCACAGGGCTGGGACTATCGATTTCTCAAAACCTGATCGATCAGCACAATGGAAAAATTGATGTTGAGAGCTGGCCGGGTAACACCACATTCACGATTTACCTACCCATTTAGGTCAACAGAACCTCGCGATTGGACAGCGAGATGAAAGGCTTAACTCGGTAACACAAAGATTAAAGACATCATAAAAACAACAATGATTATCACAATAGAATTGGCTGCAAAGGAATTGAATTATGAGTAAGGGATACGTTTGGGTCGTCGATGACGACAGTTCTATACGCTGGGTCGTAGAAAAGACGCTGTCATCTGCGGATATAAAGTGTGAAACATTTGCTGATGCTGAGAGCGTATTGCTTGCTCTTGAACGCGAAACACCAGACGTTTTGGTGTCCGACATTCGCATGCCTGGCATTGACGGGATTGAGCTGTTACACCAAGTTCACCAGCGCTCTCCCGACCTGCCAGTGATCATTATGACCGCGCACTCAGACCTCGATGCAGCGGTGAATGCTTATCAAAAAGGGGCTTTTGAGTATCTACCTAAGCCGTTTGATATTGATGAGACACTGACTCTAGTAGAGCGAGCCATCGCACACAGCCAAGAGCAAAAGCGAGAACAAGCCAGCGAAGTAGCCGAAGAGACCAACGCACCAGAAATCATCGGTGAAGCACCGGCAATGCAGGAAGTTTTCCGAGCTATTGGCCGTTTGTCTCGTTCATCCATTTCGGTTCTTATTAATGGTGAATCTGGTACTGGTAAAGAATTAGTCGCGCACGCTCTGCATCGTCACAGCCCAAGAGCTAAAAAGCCATTCATTGCATTAAACATGGCGGCAATCCCTAAAGACTTGATCGAATCAGAGCTGTTTGGCCACGAGAAAGGCGCCTTTACTGGCGCTAACAGTGTTCGCCAAGGACGATTCGAACAAGCCAACGGCGGCACTCTGTTTCTTGATGAAATAGGCGATATGCCACTCGATATTCAGACTCGGCTACTGCGCGTGCTTTCTGATGGTCAATTTTATCGTGTCGGTGGGCATTCTGCGGTTAAGGTTGATGTTCGTATCGTTGCAGCAACCCACCAAGATCTTGAGCGCTTGGTGCATGACGGTGGTTTCCGTGAAGACCTTTTCCATCGACTGAACGTTATCCGAATCCATATTCCGGCACTGCGCGAACGTAAACAGGACATTGAAAAACTGACTCACCACTTCCTAGCATCAGCCGCTGAAGAGCTTGGTGTAGAAGTGAAGACACTGCACTCAGAGACCATCATGAAGCTCAATCAGCTAAATTGGCCGGGTAACGTACGTCAGCTTGAGAACATCTGTCGTTGGCTCACAGTCATGGCAAGCGGCAGTGAAATACTCCCTTCAGACTTGCCTCCAGAACTGTTGGAAGAAAAAGTGGTGACGACCTCAGGGACTGGAGATAACTGGCAACAACTGCTCGCTAATTGGGCAAAGTGTGCGCTTGATTCCGGAGAAAAAGAGCTACTAACTTATGCTCTGCCAGAGTTTGAACGTATACTGCTAGAGGCTGCACTCAACCATACCAATGGTCATAAACAGGATGCAGCCAAGGTTTTAGGTTGGGGAAGAAACACCCTAACCCGTAAACTCAAAGAACTGTACTGACCAGATATGACTTTCGATACAGCGACTTTTTAACCAAAAAAGGGTCGCTTGGTTTGAATAGTGTCGGTACAATTAAGGTATGCCATTCACTAAAGTTGTAGCTAAAGATGTCTTTGAAAACACAAATTACATTGAGAACCGCGGTGGTTCTGCCATTCGTGATGATTTTTCTGTTCACTATGAGCGTAATGGTTTTCACTCAAAAGCAAAGCTACAAAGAGATGGTGAGTGATGTTAGTGCACGCCAACTAACATCACTTACTGACCATGTTCATCAAAGCCTGTCCAATTTTTTAGAAAAACCATTTCACGCGAACCTCTCGCTCAGCCATAACATTGGCTACCACCATCTTTATCAAGCGGGCAACCTTAGCAAGGTCCAAGACTACATTCTTTATACGTTTTCAGACCATTTCACAGCTATACCTCAACTCGATGTGATCGGCTTTGGTTCTGAAGATGGTAACTATGTCGGTTTTCGTAAAGAAGCTAACAACGGCTATACCTTGATGGTACAAGACGACCGTACTAGCGATCAGCTGGTCATTTACCGTGGCAGCAAGATCAGCGAAGACATTCGATCGGTGATTTCAGGTTACGACCCGAGAGTCCGCCCTTGGTACACACCCGTTGCTACGCAAAAAAAGGCTGTATGGTCGCCAATTTATGCCAATGCAGATGAACGACAAGAGATCACCTTATCTGCCCTCGCCCCTATCTATGATGACAACGAATTCAAAGCCGTCGTCGTTAGCGACATTAAGATCAATACCTTTAATGCGTTTCTCAAAGAACTCAAAGATAAAACGGATGCCTCTGTTTATATCATTGATAAGCAGCAACGCTTGGTCGCTCACTCGGGCGGAGGTAGCGTGGTCTCTTGGGGAACAGGGAAAACCAATAAGGGCCAACGCTTACTGGCATCAGAGAGTGCTAACCCGGTAATACGTGAAAGTGCTAGCTACGTAGACCAATTTCACCTAATCGATAATTTGGGCGTGCAGCGCTTTAGTTTTCGCCTAGACAACGAACGATACTTCAACCAGATCACCCCTTATGAAGATGAGCACGGCATCACTTGGTTTATTGGTATGTCGATCCCTGAAAGCAACCTACTCGGTGAATTACCTGAAAACCAAAGAAACAGTTGGTTGCTCGGGCTAGCGCTGAGTTGCATTGGTGTCATTGCTGGGTTAATTGCGTTTAATCGCGTTACCCAACCCATCACCTCAACAGCGGATGCGGCAAAGCGTCTTGCTAAAGGTGATTGGGGCACGAGCATGCCAAAGACAGGGCATATCTATGAAACCAGCATGTTGGTGGAGTCATTCAATGAAATGGCCAACAACTTAAAGGCTTCCTTTCAAGCATTACAATCTCAGCTTACCTATGACTCACTAACCAAATTATATAGTCGAGAAGGCTTTATCGACGCTGCCAAGAAAAACCCTGCAAACGAAAAAGGCACACTTTATTTAGTGGGTATTGATCGCTTCCGAGACATCAATGACAGCCTTGGTCATTACAATGGTGACCAATTGCTTATCATTGCGGCCGCTCGTTTAAGAGGTACATTGCCATCCGATTACCTATTAGCTCGCACTGGCGGTGATGAATTCGCCATTTACGCCCCGAACGTCATCCAAAGCAAGGAAGCTCAACTACTGACTAATCGCTTGCTTCAAACCTTTGCTTCCCCATTTTCAATGGAATCAGAAAGTGTCGCCATTAAGGTATCGATGGGCGTCGTCGGTGTATCTAACGTCCACGACATTGCGCTATTGCTGCGTAGTAGTAGCATTGCTTTGAGCAACGCAAAACAAGACAAAGCCAGTGTCAGCATTTACAGCCCTGAGATGGGTAAAGCATCAAGACATCGTACTAAGATGCTAGCGCGGATGAACCGAGCGATTGAACTTCAACAGTTCGAACCCTTCTATCAACCTATTATTGATCTAGAATCCGGATCGACCATTGGGGCTGAAGCTTTAGCACGCTGGATAGCCGATGAAGGAATAGTCTCACCACTTGAATTCATTCCTCTCGCTGAAGAGAGCGGGCTGATTTACGATATCGGCAAGCAAATTCTACATAAGTCGTGTCGAGATACTGCCATCGCGATTGAGTCAGGAAAATGGAGCAAGGACTTCTCTATTCACGTTAACCTTTCGGTCGATCAACTGAGTGAAAGTGGCTTTGTTGAACAAGTTAAAGGCACGCTACGTGACACCAAGCTACCAGCAAGCAACCTGACACTAGAGATCACTGAGTCACGCATCGTCGACAATGACCCTGCCATCATCGATAACATGCTGACGCTAAAAGCATTAGGCATCTCGATTGCAATTGATGACTTTGGTACCGGCTATTCGTCACTGGCTTATTTACACAAACTGCCATTTGATTGCTTAAAGATCGATCGCAGCTTCGTCAGCAAGCTCGAAAAAGAGAACCTAGATAGCTCTATCGTTGCAGCCATCGTCAATATCACCAAGGGCTTCAAGGTAAGCATAGTCGCAGAAGGTGTAGAAACTCAGCAACAAGCGGATCTACTCAAACAGCTGAAATGCCCGCAGGCACAGGGGTTCTTATACAGTCGCCCGGTTCCTTTTGAGCAATGGCCAACCGACCTCTGCAACGTAAAACAAAGCAGAAAAGAAAGCATGATGTAAAGTAGATAGAGAATTGACTTACAGATAGACACAAAAATGCCAGCATAATGCTGGCATTTTTTATATTTCTGTTCTCAATCGAGCGATTAAATCACACGGGAGAACTGCTGTTGGCGAGCCTTAGCACGTAGGTATTTATCGAAACACATACAGATATTACGAATCAACAAACGGCCACGTAAAGTCACGCGGATTTCTTTATCGTCAACTTCTACCAACTCATCGTTGATAAAGGTTTGCAGTAGCCCTAAATCTTCTTTGAAGTAACGATTAAAGTTAACCGAGAACTCAGATTCGATCATGGTTTTATCAAGCTTAAAGTTACAGATAAGCTGTTTGATCACTTCACGACGTAGAAGGTCGTCACTGTCTAGAGCAACACCTTTCCAAAGCGCGTGGCGAAGGTCATTCACCTGAGCGTAATACTTCTTCAGCTCTTTCTGGTTTTGAGCGTAAGCATCACCGACCATAGAGATTGCAGAAACACCGAAGCCAATTAGGTCAGCTTCACCTTGGGTCGTGTAGCCTTGGAAGTTACGATGCAGAATACCTTCACGCTGTGCTACTGCTAGCTCGTCTTCAGGCAGAGCAAAGTGATCCATACCAATGAACTGGTAGCCCGCGCCCGTTAAAGTCTCAATGGTATCTTGGAGGATTGCCATTTTCTCTTTTGGTTCAGGTAAGTCTTCATCTTTAATCTTACGCTGCGCAGCAAACAGTTGCGGCATGTGTGCGTAGTTAAATACCGATAAACGACCCGGTTTCATTTCTAACACTTGCTTCAATGTTTCCGCGAACAAAGCTTGAGTCTGCTTTGGTAGGCCGTAGATCAAATCAAGGTTGGTTGAACGGAAGCCTAGCTCTTTCGCACGTTTAACCATCGCAATGATGAACTCTTCATCTTGCTCACGGTTAACCAGTTTCTGCACTTCTTTATTGAAGTCTTGCACACCAATGCTCAGGCGGTTGAAGCCTTCGTTACGCAGGTGGTCAAGTACGTCTAGCTCAATCTCACGCGGGTCAACTTCAATACTGATTTCAGCGTCAGCAGTGAAATTAAATTCCTCACGCAGAATCATCATCAAGCGAGTAATTTGTGTTTTGGTCAAGAACGTTGGCGTACCACCACCGAAGTGCAATTGCGTCACTTCACGGCCATTCAACAAAGAGCCGCGCTGGCGGATTTCATGTTCAATCACATCTAAGTACTCATCCGCTTTGTGCGAGTGACGAGTAATGACTTTATTACAACCACAGTAGTAACAAAGCTTATGACAGAACGGGATATGCACGTAAAGAGAGAGTGGACGCTCAGGGTACTGAGTACACGCCATGTCGTAATCAGCGACGGTAAACGCTTCATGAAACTCCAACGCTGTTGGATATGAAGTGTAACGAGGTCCCGAATAGTTGTACTTGTTTAAGATCTCTTGATCCCAAACGATTTGCTGATTCGTTGTTACTGGCTTGCTCGACATAGCGGTAATTCCAATTTAGATCCGCGAGAACCTAAGGTCTCTCAAATCATTTTACATACATTAAAATATAGACGGGTTATTTTGCCACACGACCAGTAAGGTCGTTCCAAGACAAAATCAATTTTTCAGACAAAAACTCAGAACTGCTAGCTTGATCACTAACAAAGCGTCGGGATTAACGAGACACAAAAGGTAAGAAGGCTCATTTAACATCGTCTATTAAAGACAAGGCGACTTAAAAACAAGATACTTTTAGGACAAAAAGTCTTAAATGCATAGGTATTAAAAGCAGCGCGTCTAAAAACTAAATGTTAAACAAGCCTCTATATTTAAAAGTCTTAGTGACTAGATCATCTGAATGTTGATTTGGTTGTTGAGAGGCTTAACCTTCTCCTGCAACCTTTTCAAATCTTCAATGACCGCATCATTCAAGCGAGTCTCCGCCTTATGGCGTGTGAGATTCTGCTGCATGCGCTCTTTCTTCGTCAGTTCCTGCCTTCCGTCTCCGCGAGCCATATCTTTTACGATATGGTACAGCTCAGAAAGAGCAGGATACTCAGAATCAAAATCGACACGCTCATCACCCTGAACGTTATCCATAATGATACACACTCGGATACTGATCTCAGGTAAGTCACACTGGCCTTGAATACCCGCTAAGCACAGAGTATTTACGTTTTCGTAAATCGTCGCGTTACGTTTTTCAATGGCAAGTGCTTGATGCTGCTTTTGCAACTCCGTCTGCTTCTTCACTTGAAGTAGAAGGTAACCTGCGTAAGAGCCCAAGCCGAGAATGATAATTCCACCAGCAATTGCTAATAAGGTTACGTTCATTGGCTATTAACCTTTAAAGCTGTCTAAGTCGAAATCTTCGAATTGAGATAGCAAGTCTTCGTCAGAGCTTGCTTTCTTCTTAGATGCAACTGGTGCTTCTTCGAAGATCTCTTCTTCATCGTCTTCTGGCTCTAGCAGACCTAAGCGGCCCATTAGGTGTTCGATACGATCAAGTTTCTCATCAACAAACTTCTGCAGGCCAGCACCTAGGTTTTCACCATTTTCGATACGATCTAGCAATGTGTTCAGTTGAGCATCATTCTCAAGCATCTCTAACTCTTGTTCGTTAGATAGCTTGCGCTCTTGTTTGGTCGACTTCTTCGCTGGTTCAACAATCAGCGGGATTTTTTTCTTGCTGCCTAAACGAGGGTCGCGAGCTAGTGCAGCTTTACGCTGTTTTGCTTCGCTACCATCTGAGTGACGGCTGCCAGACTTAAGGCCTTTACGCTTTTTAACACGCTTACGTTCACGACCTTCAACATCAGATTCACTACGGTTACGAGTAACCATAGGTTCCGGAGCGCCAAGTGCTCCCGGTTTTCTTGATTTCTTACTACGACCCATTACTGCACTTTCCTCAGTAAAATTACATCATTTCCAAAAAATTCTAGTTCGAGCTTATCCCGCTCTGCCAAAAACTGGAATGTTTGACGACTAAAGAAGACGACATGTGTCGGGTCATTCTTGTAGTGCCAACCAGCAAACGCGTCTACGTCTATTACTAGTTTAGTCATAAGACCAATCCAGCCCTTGGGTTTAACTAAATTCAACCATTGCTGCCACACTTTGTCTGGGTGATAAAGATGCTCTATCACCTCAGTGGCAGTCATAAAGTCATACGTTTTTTCCAACACAGAAGCTTCTGGGTGGTAATAGATATCGTACAACTCCATGGTGTGTCCGGCTTCTTCTAACATAATAGATAGCGTAGGGCCTGGGCCACAACCAAAATCCAACCCGTGTGAGTTAGATGAAATTTTGTCTGTTAATGGATCCGCGATGCGAGATAGAAAACGGCGATAGCCTGCATCACTAGGATCGTTCTCATGGAGATCATAGTGTGCTTTCTCTTCTTTTGCTTCTAACCTTTGTTCAGGTTTAACAAATACCAGTTCACATTGCTGACATTGCAGATAGGCTCTGCGTTTGTCTTCAAAATAGTGATTCACGCCTTGGTGATGGCATAAGGGACAAGTATACATAGCACATCCTTAAACAGGGATGCGAAACATACCAGAAACTGAGTTTATAGTGGAGAGGTATTGGGTGTTTTTTCATCAAATCAATAAAAAAAGCGATAGGAAAACCTATCGCTCTCTAAATCTGCCTATATCGGCCAAAATTTGCATACTCAACTTGGTACACAAATCTCCATTTGTTATTGGTGCTTTCCATGCCAAATTTGTTTGTTGTTCATCGTCCTTATGAGTTTTGGCTATCCTTTTCTAACACCTTGTTGCTGGGCTGTCCTAGCCTGATCCGTTTCTGTCTATACCGTTAGACTAGATGACCATCCGTATCTAAGTCAGCTCCTAGCTGATGGCCGTTACTTTACCGTGTTACAAAAAGACTACAAGAGTTCAAGTTCACACTTTTGTACACAAATCGATCACACATTGATAAATCAGACATCAGCGCAAAACATATTAATAAAACCAATACAAAAGAAAACGCCCCGACCATTACTGATCGGGGCGTCTCTTCAATCTCGCTCGAGCGTACATTTCTTTACTCTGGCTAAGAGCAAGAAACCGACATATTAGTGTAAACCACCAACGTACTTCGATAAGGTATCAATATCTGCGTCTGTTAACTTTTTAGCTACATCACGCATCATCGCATTCATGTCGTTATTACGGCTACCATCGCGGAATTTCTCAAGTTGAGCCTTGATGTAATCTGCGTGCTGGCCTGAAATCTTAGGGAAACCAGAAAGTTCGGTACCGTTACCACGTGGACCGTGACAAGCAATACACGCCGTTACGCCGCGTTCTGCGTTACCCGCGGTGTAAAGAACCTTACCTTCATCTACTACATTCTCAGGAGTAGAGTTACTAGAGATAGGTAGCGATGCGTAGTACGCCGCTAGGTCAGCCATATCTTCTTCAGATAAAGACATCGCCATTGCACCCATTACAGGTTCATTACGACCTTGCTTACCACCACTGGTCATACCGATCTTAAGCTCTTTTAACTGCTTCTCTAGGTACTTCTCATGTTGACCAGCCAGTTTAGGGTACTGCGTGATCAGACTGTTGCCGTCAGCACCGTGGCAGGCAACACATGTTTGTGATTTGGCTTTACCAGCTTCAATACTACCTTGAGCCCATACTGAGCAGCTGGCTAAAAGACTCAAAATTAGCGCTAATTTCTTCATGACATTCCATTATAATTATCAAGCTTCCAGTACCACTCTATGTTGCCACTCATGGTACAATAGGCGACCTTATGCCGAGCACGGTTATTTTACACAAATTCACAAAAAAGTAATCAATCGACTACACAAAGTCGAGATGGAGTTAACAGTGAGCGTAAAAATTCATTATCAAAACACGCATTTCATTACCAGTGCACCTGATATTCGTCATTTACCAGAAGACGAAGGGATCGAAATTGCGTTTGCAGGACGCTCCAATGCTGGTAAATCTAGCGCGCTAAATCGCGTTACAAACCAAAAAGGCTTGGCGAAAACCAGTAAAACACCCGGTCGAACTCAGCTAATTAACCTATTTAAGGTAACGGACGGTTGTCATATCGTCGATTTACCTGGATATGGCTTTGCTCAAGTCCCTCTTGAGCTGAAGAAAAAATGGCAGAAATCGCTAGGTGAATACCTACAGCGACGCGAAAGCTTGAAAGGTTTAGTGGTATTGATGGATATCCGTCACCCAATGAAAGACCTTGACCAACAAATGATCTACTGGGCTATCGATAGCCGCATCCCAGTGCAAGTTTTGTTAACAAAAGCAGACAAACTGAAAAGTGGCGCTCGTAAAGCGCAACTACTGAAAATCCGTAATGATGCGAAATCTTTCGGTGGTGATGTAGCGGTTGATGTCTTCTCTTCAATGAAGGGCATCGGCGTTGATCAACTGCGAGCCAAGATGGATGAGTGGTTTGCCCCAGCTTTTGCTGACCAGATTCTTGATGAACTGGCTGACCAAGAGCACAACGACGCAGAGTAGTTCTTCTATCTATAGCTTTATCTATAATTAGAGGTTAAAGCACTTACAGCAAGTGATTTAGCCTTATCAATACCCCGCCTTATATAGGTGGGGTATTTTTTTGCCCACAAATTAGTGAGTTAAACCTAAATCTTGAGAATTAAAGACAAGATTAATCAGTTAGAAACGAGAGAAGTGAACCATACTAAAAGACACATCTAAATAAACAGAACAATGAGAAAGGAATGCTCATGTGGAAAAAACCCTTGGCGACCATCGCGCTTATATTGATCTCATTTTCCGGTGTAACATCTGAATCGGAACAGCCCAAGACCGAGGCCGCTCTGGTCAATGTTGATATGACCTTGGACTTGGATGGTATGGAAAAATACGCTCAAGATGCGAGTGAGTCTCTTGAGGTGATATCGCAATCGTTGCAAGCTATCGTCAACAACCCCAACCTTAGTGAAGACCAACAACAAGCCCTGAATCAAACCGTTGAAAGCATCAACAAGCTTGCGAGCTCTACCAAGACATCACTCAATCAACTCCCACAAGCCTTAGACCAATCTCGACTCGCCTTTAAAAAGACCAGTCAAATGCTGTTGGATGATATTCAGACCAAGATCATCATTGCGTTAGCAGCCGTTATCGCTGTCATTGTTATCGCTTTGACTGCTATCTATCTACTCATCCTAAAACCCATGCAGCAAACCTTGGTGAAAGCGACCCACAATATCTCTTCTATGGCGCAATCCATCCAAATCACCGCCGAAGCGCTGAAATACAGTACTGAGAAACAACAAGAAATCATGGATTACATTGAGCATTCACCCACTCAATACACTGATAAATAAGGCGTAAGCTATCAATCCTTTATCGGCAACTTGTAAAATAAAAGTTATTTTAAATGATAAAACAATCAAATTAGAGACGAATTTAAATTACCAAATGCTGATCGAATTCCAGATCTAAGGCAAATCAGGTGTTTATCACTGAGCTTGAGAAAGCGTAAGAAAAGACACTAAAAAGGGCGAGTTTACGGGAGTAATAGTAGGTTAGAAATATTTTTCTTTCGCACAAGAAAAAACGCCCCAGTCAAATACTGACTGGGGCGGCTGAATCAGCCTAATCCAATAACGTGAAACAAAAGGTCTGAAAGATAGAACATCTTACCTCTGTACCCTACAAGATTTAATGTACAACAATTGCTCAGAAATGAAAACAATTTTTGTAGTTTTTTTTCATGAATGTTTTATTAAAACACCTAAATTCTTCTTACGGTTTAACTTTATTCGAGACAAAAAAAAGCCAGTGTTTGTGCACTGGCTCATACTAATTCACTCAATAAGGTCAAAAACTGATTAGTGGGCTTGATCCCAGTTGTCACCGTGGCCTGCTTCCGCGACTAACGGTACTTCTAGATCAGCGGCTGACTCCATCAATTCTTGTACTTTACTTTCAATTTCGGCTAAAGCTGACTCTTGAACTTCAAATACCAATTCATCGTGTACTTGCATCAATAGCTTCACACGACCATCGCCTTCCGCTTGAATCCACTCATCCACTAACAACATCGCTTTCTTAATGATGTCTGCTGCAGTACCTTGCATCGGTGCATTGATCGCCGCACGTTCAGCGGCTTTACGACGCATGCCATTACGAGATTGGATTTCAGGCAGGTGCAACCGACGACCGTAAATGGTTTCAACGAAGCCTTGCTCTGAAGCAGCGCTGCGTGTGTCTTCCATGTACTGCATTACACCAGGGTAGCGTTCAAAGTAAGTGTCCATGTAGTGCTGTGCTTCACCACGAGGAATCCCCAGTTGCTTAGCCAAGCCAAAGGCACTCATGCCGTAAATAAGGCCGAAGTTAACGGCTTTAGCACGACGACGCTGTTCAGTGGTAACTTGATCAATAGCCACGCCGATAATCTCAGCAGCCGTTGCCGCGTGAATATCTTTGCCTTGTTGGAACGCTTCCAGCAGCGCTTTATCAGCCGATAGGTGCGCCATGATACGCAATTCAATTTGAGAGTAATCGACCGCTAGGATCTTCCAACCATGTTGTGCAACGAATGCTTGGCGAATACGACGACCTTCTTCATTACGAATTGGGATATTTTGTAGGTTTGGATCAGTCGAAGACAAACGACCGGTTGCCGTTACCGCTTGGTGGTAAGAAGTATGAACGCGACCCGTTTCAGCGTTGATCATCTTCGGCAGTTTATCTGTGTAAGTAGACTTCAGTTTCGCAAGGCCACGATACTCAATGATCAGCTTAGGCAACGGGTAATCAAGGGCCAGCTCTTGCAACACTTCTTCGTTAGTTGAAGGCGCACCTGATGGCGTTTTCTTGATAACCGGTAGACCCATTTTTTCAAACAGGATCGCTTGCAGCTGTTTTGGCGAGTTCATGTTGAACTCTTGCTCTGCAATCTCGTAAGCTTTCTGCTCTAACTCATCCAGACGAACCGCAATCTCTTGTGATTGAGCCCCTAACAGCATGTCATCGATGAATACGCCAGTACGCTCAATGCGAGACATCACAGGAATCAGTGGTACTTCGATTTCTTCATAGATGGTTTTAAGCTTTTCATCTTGCTCGATGTTTTCCATCAGGCGGTTATGCAGACGTAGTGTCACGTCAGCATCTTCTGCAGCGTATGGAGACGCTTCACCCAGCTCAATCTGGTTGAAAGTAAGTTGTTTCTTACCTTTACCTGCGATTTGCTCAAATGAGA
The DNA here is from genome assembly GCF_057785895.1 of Vibrio sp. QJM3NY_39. NCBI lineage: Bacteria > Pseudomonadati > Pseudomonadota > Gammaproteobacteria > Vibrionales > Vibrionaceae > Vibrio > Vibrio sp. QJM3NY_39. Next base: position 3,497,512 of record NZ_CM173505.1, read on the forward strand.
TGCAGCTATGCTGTAGGAAGCGTAGCGCTAGGCTGTCCATATCGTGCTTGCCACCTACGCTATTGAAAACGTAAGACGCCAGCATAGTGTCGTGTTTGATGCCTTTCATCTCGATACCGTAGCGAGCTAGCACACTCATATCGTACTTCAGGTTTTGACCCACTTTTGCTTGAGCATCATCTTCAAGAATCGGCTTAAGCTGTTCAAGTACCCAATCACGGTCCAGCTGCTGCGGTGCATCTAGGTAATCATGAGCAACCGGTACATAAGCAGCAACGCCTTCTTCGGTTGCGAATGACAAGCCAACGAGGTTTGCGACCATGTAATCTAAGCTGTCTGTTTCAGTATCGAAAGCAAACAATTCAGCGGCTTTAAGCTTTTCTAGCCAAACATTGAATGACGCTTCATCTAGAATCGTTTCGTAGTTGCTGCGATCAATCGTCACGGCAGACGTATTCATCTCCACGGTAGACGTTGCTGCAGAAGCACCAGCTCCCGTTGCTGCAGATCTTTCATCCGCTTCAACCACACCACTGCCACCTTCAAGCAGCTCGTTCAACCAAGATTTGAAAACCAGTTGGCCGTATAGTTTGATCAGCTCGTCGATATTTGGCTGAGCTTTAACGAGTGACTCTGGTGTCTCTTCAAGTTCAACATCTAACTTAATCGTCGCAAGCTGGTAAGACATATCAGCATTATCTTTATTATCAGCCAGCTTCTTAGCCATGGTTTTCGAACCACGGAAACCAAGCGCCGCAATATCATCAAGGTTTTGATACAACTTTTCGATACTACCGATACCTTGCAGCAATGCCGTCGCAGTCTTATCGCCAACACCTGGAATGCCCGGAATGTTATCCACTTTATCGCCCATCAGCGCGAGATAATCGATAATAAGCTCAGGCGGAATACCAAACTTCTCAATAACACCTTCACGATCCATCACCACGTTGGTCATGGTGTTGATCAGAGTAACGTTGTCATCGACCAGCTGCGCCATATCTTTATCACCGGTACTAATAAGCACAGGCATACCCATCGCAGAAGCTTGAGAAGCCAACGTACCAATCACATCATCCGCTTCAACGCCAGGAATAGAGATAAGTGGCAAACCCATCGCACGAATCACATTGTGCAATGGTTCTATCTGGCAACGAAGATCGTCAGGCATCGGTGGGCGGTTTGCTTTGTACTCTGGGTACATATCATCACGGAACGTTTTCCCTTTCGCATCAAAAATAACCGCAATACGATCAGAAGCAAATTGACGCATCATGCTGCGTAGCATGTTAACCACACCATAAACAGCATTCGTTGGGATATCACCATTGCTCATGGTGCCAGGGTAAGCATGGAACGCGCGATATAGGTAAGAAGAGCCATCGATCAGAATCAATGGATTATCAGGAATACGAGCCATAATGTTTGTGAATCCAGTAAGTACAGAAATTATCTGTTAAGAATGCCACGTCTGTTGGTTGGATTCTACGTTGTCGATCTGTATCCGTTCACTCGGTTGTGTTCGTAATAATCGATTTGTTGTTATTTTTTGTTCTTAGACACAAGCGTTCTGTGGATAACTCTGTTTATATTATTTACCCACCCTGTTGAGAACTAAGGTAAACCACCAAAAAAACGCAAATAAACCACTGAAAATAAACGATAAAATTACAGATCGAACATATGATCAACGATCTTTTCTCGATCTTGCATTGTGGAAAAGAATGCTGATGGCGTTTTATTCATAAAAAAACGTGCCACTAAATATGCATCTTGTTGAAATGGAGGTATAAAAAAAGCGACACCCGAAGATGTCGCCTAGCAAAAACCGGTAAAGCCATTCAAATTGAATACCACAGCTTTACCTAAAAGCTATAAATTACACTGGAAGCAATGTGAGCAATGTCGTGTCAAAAAGAACTTAGTACAAGTTCGCGAGAATTCTGTTGGGTAACCAAGTAGATACTTGAGTACTTAACATCCTTGTGAACATTTCCTCATTCCCTAAGACGAAGTTAATAATAATGATTCTCATTTAATAGTCAACAATTAAATGAGAATAAATCTCATTTAATTTATAAACCGTTCACCACAGTGCTCAAATTTGCTTCAAAAAATGAATTCTATGGGCATTAATGTCTTCTTTTTCTTCTAATTTTTCGATTAGGTAACCGTTTCTCAATAACAGACGCAGCATCGCGGGAAACTGGTTACGAGATTTAACCTTTAACCGCTTGTAACCCTGTTGTTGTACCCACTGTTCTTGAGTATCTAATTGCGCCTGTGCAACACCTTTATTCCTTGCGATCGGTAACACGCCCCCAAACCAGCTGTAAAACGTGTTTTCATCCAATTCATAACCGATCTTAAAGCCCAGTAACACACCCGCTTCTTCAGCAACGAGGATCAGGCTTGTTTTACCCGCTAATCGCTCCGATAAAGACGCTACACTCTCTTTTTTGGCAAACTCGGTAATCTGTTCAACAACAGAAACCACCTCTTCTAATGAGCCTTTGCGCACAATGACAGACATCTTGTTTCATCCTCATAAAACAAAAGGGCTGGCACAACGGCCAACCCTTTAGTGATCATATAGTTTGCTTGATCGTACTTACTTACCTTGCAGGTGCTCAGCAGCTTGTGCGTTATCTTCAGCAAGCCACTCTGCAACATCTTTAGCGAAGTACGTCAGGATGCCATCAGCGCCAGCACGCTTAAAGCACAACAGTGATTCCATGACGGTTTCACGCTCTTTCAGCCAGCCGTTTTGAATCGCCGCTTTGTGCATCGCGTACTCACCAGATACTTGGTAAGCAAACGTTGGAGCTTGCAATTCATGCTTAACACGGCGCACGATGTCTAGGTAAGGCATGCCTGGTTTCACCATCACCATATCCGCACCTTCATTAAGATCCATCGCGACTTCATGAATCGCTTCATCGCTGTTGGCTGGATCCATTTGGTAGTTCTTCTTGTTACCGCCTTTCAGGTTCGAAGCACTGCCAACTGCATCACGGAATGGGCCGTAATAGCACGATGCATATTTTGCAGAGTACGCCATGATTTGGGTATGAATGTAGCCAGCTTCTTCTAACGCTTCACGGATTTTACCAATACGGCCATCCATCATATCCGACGGTGCAACCACATCAGCACCCGCTTCAGCATGAGACAGAGCCTGCTTGATTAAGACTTCAGTCGTCTCGTCATTCATCACGTAACCATCTTCATCGATGATCCCGTCTTGACCGTGAGTAGTGAACGGATCCAGTGCTACGTCAGTAATCACACCCATATTTGGCACGTGCTCTTTGAGTAAGCGTACTGCTCGTTGTACCAAACCTTCAGAGTTATGAGCTTCAGCCGCGCATAAACTTTTAGCATCTTGGTTCACTACCGGAAACAGAGCAATTGCAGGAACACCCAATTTTGACAGGTAATCCGCTTCCTCAAGCATAAGATCGATAGACAGGCGTTCAACGCCTGGCATTGACTCTACAGGCTCACGACGCTCTTTACCCATAAGAATAAACATTGGGTAGATTAGATCATCCACAGACAATTGATTTTCTGCCATTAGGCGACGGCTAAAGTCGTGCTTACGCATACGGCGCATACGGCGACCTGGGAATTGACCTTGAATTGAAACAGACACTAGATTCTCCTTGCCTAGTCTAAGCACCGAAATGCTTAGATATGAAAAGTGCAAAATACAGGCAAAAGCATATCACTGATGGCTCAGGACGCTAACAGTAAAATATAAAACCCACTCAAAAACAGGGAGAAATGGCAAAAAATGACCTTCTCCTCACACTGCCGTATACTCATGACAATTCAGTAAAGACCGCTTTCAGGACAAAACAATGATCGATACCCATGCCCATATTTACGCGAGCGAATTCGATGAAGACCGCGAACAAGTCGTGCAACGCGCGCTTGCTCAAGGCATTGATACGATTCTACTGCCTAACATCGATTTAGAATCTATCGAGCCAATGCTCGCGACGGAAGCTCAGTTTCCGGAGGTATGTCGTTCAATGATGGGCTTACATCCTTGTTATGTGGATGCAAATATCGAACAGACCCTGAAAACCATTCGAGCTTGGTTCGATAAGCATGACTTTATCGCCGTGGGTGAGATAGGTATCGACCTGTACTGGGATAAAACCTTTAAAGCAGAACAAGAGATGGCGTTTGTGACTCAGCTGCAGTGGGCAAAAGAGCTCAATCTACCTGTGGTGATCCACACGCGAGATTCCATTGAAGAAACACTCACCCTACTTCGCAAAGAACAAGATGGAAGCTTACGCGGCGTATTCCACTGCTTTGGCAGCAGCTTAGAGGAAGCTCAAGCGATCAACGAGCTAGGCTTTCATTTAGGTTTAGGCGGCGTATCGACCTTTAAGAACTCGGGGATGGATAAGGTAATCCCACATCTTGATATGAATTACGTCATCCTAGAGACAGATTGCCCGTATTTGGCACCAACACCGAATCGCGGTAAACGCAACGAGCCCGCGTACACCAAACTGGTGGCAAAACGCGTCGCTGAATTACGCGGAATCACCCTTGAAGAAGTCGAAAACATAACCACCATCAATGCTAAATCATTATTTAATCTATGATGAATCTATTAATAAGTAAATATTACGGATTTACCCTCAATTTATTTGAGAAAACAATGTGATATGTATACTATCAACCGCCTGCATATGGAGGTAGTTGATTATGTGTGACCATTCACAACACTTACAACGTCAACATCGAACTCTATGGCATAAAATTTGGGGCATCAAAGAGCTCTATATATGCCAAAACTGTGGTTATCAGTTAAAGATTCGATAAACAGACATAATAAAAAAGCGGCCTAGGGCCGCTTTTTTATTATGTGATTTTTACTGAAGAACTCTAACGATCATGCTCATCCGTAATGACTACTGCTTTAGCATCTGCGAACATAGCATCTGCAAACATAGCATCTGCGAATTAAGACTCCGCTTCTTCCTCTTCATCCGCATCTGGTTTACGCACATAGAAACGCGCGAAGAACAGGCCAATCTCAAACAGAATACACATTGGAATCGCCAACAGTGTCTGCGAAATCATATCAGGCGGCGTTAGCATCATGCCGACAATAAACGCACCGACAACAATGTAAGGACGCTTCTCTGCCAGTTCTTTAGGTGTCGTTGCACCTGTCCAACATAGCAAGATAATGGCGACTGGCACTTCAAAAGCGATACCAAAGGCAAAGAACAGCGCGAGTACAAAATCAAGATAACTCGATATGTCGGTTGCGAACTCTACTCCCCCTAATGATATAGCGGTAAAAAAGCCAAATACCAACGGGAATACAATGAAGTAAGCGAACGCCACACCACAGTAAAACAGCAATGAGCTTGAAGCCAATAACGGCATGATCAAGCGCTTCTCATGCTTGTATAAGCCCGGAGCGACAAAAGCCCACACCTGATACAAAATAAACGGAACCGCGAGGAATATAGACGCGATCAAGGTCAGTTTTAAGGGTGTGAAAAATGGTGACGCTACATCTGTTGCGATCATCGTCGCGCCTTCAGGTAAGCGATCTACCAAAGGTGCAGAGACGAACTCATAAATATCATTAGCGAAATAAATTAGCCCAACAAACACCACCAGAACCGCAACAATCGCGCGCAATAGGCGATTACGCAGTTCTAGAAGATGGCTAATTAAAGGCTGTGTCTGCTCAGTCGAAGACATGTCAAACCTCTTAAACAGGAAGATCGAAAAGGAGCCTCGCACCTATCTATCCACTTGAATAGATATCTACTTAAATAGCTATCGACTTAAACATCTAGCGACTCAAGTATCTGGCGACTCCTCCTTGCGAGACTATTCGGCTTTCTTATCTGACGGTGCTGAAGCTTCACTGTTAACCTGAATGGTTTCAGATTCCACAGTTTCCGTGACACTAGGTTCAGTCTCACTCGGCTTATCAGACTCAGGCTTAGCATACGGGCGTTGAACTTGAGCAGCGGCCTGCTTAAGTTCATCAACTGATGCTTTTAGGTCTGGAGATAAATCTTCCATACCCATTTTTTCCGCCTTGCGTAGGTTTTCTTGCAGCTCTTGCACCTTAAGCTCGTGAGAAAGTTCATCTTTCACACTGTTTGCCATGCTTTTCGCTTGTCCAACAAACTTGGAAATACTGCGAATCGCCACAGGCAAACGCTCAGGTCCTAAAACGACTAACCCAACGACAGATATTAATACCAGTTCCCAAAAACCGATATCAAACACGATTTACGCCTGCTCTTTGTCTTTCTTTGTTTCAGCAGTCGTTTCAGCGCTAGCTTCTTTCTTCTGCTGTTCAATGTTCTTTGGTTCAAAGTCTGCGTCTTTCTTATCTGCAGGCTTGTCTTCATCGCTCATTGCTTTTTTGAAGCCTTTCACCGCTGAACCTAAGTCACCGCCCATGCCGCGCAGTTTCTTCGTTCCGAAAAGTAAAATTACAATCACAGCAATGATTAGAAGTTGCCAAATACTGATACCACCCATTGTCATTGTCCTCGGGTCTGTCTACACATAAAAAATATTAAGGGAGTCTACTGTCTAACGACGGTAAGCTCGCCAACTTAGCAGCCAAAATGTGACACCTGCGATGCCACAGCCCATAGATAGCTGCTCATAAGGGCTTGAAACTAATATTGCGGAGCATACGACTAAAGTAGCTCCAACGCCAAACAAAAACTTTCCTGTTGCTTGCTGACGCTTACTATCTCGGTAGCCTTGATAAAGTTGATCCATTCTGTGGTTCATGGCTTTACCTTGGCGCAAGCTGTCATAAAGTAGCTCTGGCAGCTCTGGCAGTTTTTCTGCCCAGAATGGCGCACGCTCTTTTACTGCGTTAATCACAGCTTGCGGCCCCACCTGATTCATCATCCAGGTTTCAAGGAAAGGCTTCGCCGTTGCCCACAAATCAAGTTGCGGATACAACTGACGGCCTAGGCCTTCGACATACAACAAGGTCTTTTGAAGAAGCACCAACTGAGGTTGAACCTCCATGTTGAAACGTCTTGCTGTATTAAATAAGTTTAGCAACACATGGCCAAATGAGATCTCGCCAAGTGGTTTTGCAAAAATTGGCTCACACACCATGCGAATCGCGAACTCGAAATCGTTAACGTTGGTGTCGTGTGGCACCCAACCCGAATCCACGTGCAGCTCTGCGACCTTACGGTAATCTCGATTGAAGAAGGCCAGCAGGTTCTCTGCTAAATAACGCTTATCTTCGCTGTTGAGCGTGCCGACAATGCCACAATCTAAGCCAATCCACTGAGGGTTTTCTGGATTTTCAGGGTTAACGAATACGTTGCCTGGGTGCATGTCCGCATGGAAAAAGCTGTCTCGGAATACTTGGGTAAAGAATACCGTCACGCCACGTTCAGCCAGCAATTTCATGTTGGTGCCGTTAGCTTCCAATGTCGCGATATCCGATACTTGAATACCGTAGATTCGCTCTGACACCATCAAGCTTTCACTGCTTAAATCAGAGATAACCTCTGGAACATACAGCTCTTCGCTGCCTTCAAAATTACGTCGTAGCTGAATGGCATTTGCCGCCTCACGGCGCAGGTCCAGTTCATCGATTAGCGTTTTTTCGTACTCATGAACGACTTCAACAGGTTTCAAACGACGTGCTTCAGGAAGAGACTTAGCGACTATACGCGCCATTCGGTGCATCAGTTTTAGATCTGCATCAATCACCGGGCGAATATCAGGTCGAATTACCTTCAGAACAATCTCGCGGCCGCTCTCTTTTAGCTTTGCAGTATGCACCTGAGCAATAGAAGCAGAAGCCAATGGCTCGATATCAAAGTCGGTAAACCAGTTATCTAGACTGCCACCCAGTGCCTTTTCCATGTCTTGCTTGGCCAGTTGACCATCAAATGGCGCCACTTGGTCTTGCAATAAAGCCAATTGATCAGCGATATGAGGAGGAAATAGGTCACGACGCGTTGACATCATTTGACCAAACTTGATCCACACAGGCCCTAACTCTTGCAAAGCGAGACGCAAGCGCTGACCCAATTCTTTATCTTGATGCTTGTTCTTGAGCCAAAACAGAGACTTTCTCGCTAACAATGGGGCTTTAGTCAAATGGTGCTCAGGCATCAATTCATCAAGGCCGTACTCTAACTGTACCTTGATAATATGATAAAGACGTTTCAGTTCTGTTGGGGTCATATTTTCTCCAACAGAGCGTTCAACTTAGCTTCAAGGCGAGCTACCGAGCTTTTTACGTCATCAACCTGATCGCAAAAATGCACTACTTCTAACGGAGCCGGTGCAATCTTCCACTCTTCTGTCAGAATCTGAGCAACATGGTTTTGATGCTTAGTTGCTTGCTTCGCCACAAAACCACCGACGTTTTTAACGCCTTGTACCACGGTATGCGCAACCACATCGCCCGTTACGCGCGATAGCCACTCTTCTAAGTCCGGCTTGCAGTCTGTCATCAGCTGAGCAAATTTCTGAGCCAGTTGAATATCACCCTCTAAGATCAGCTTATCTTGCTTGATCAGCTTGGTGATGTTCGATTGCTCACGCAGTTCAGGCAGTACCGATAGGTTCAAAGATAGGTAGCAATCAGGCTGCCCTTCGTATTCCGACAACACATCGATCTGTTGGCTGAAAACGAAAGTGAGTGTTTTATTCAACTCTTTCAAATTAACTTGAATGATCTGCCCCTTTAAACGAGACAAACGACGAACCAAGGCTGGATCATCGTTCACGAAAGTATTTAAAGAGGTTTCAATAACCGCGGTGACCAATGGATCAAATGGCATGACTGTCCTTACCTTTGAAAACGGATAAGCGTTAACCTATCCGTTCTATCTTTATTCTTATTTTTTAGCACACTCAACGAGCCTGCTACCAAGTTCGACTAGAACTTGTAACCGCGGTGCAGCGCAACAATGCCGCCCGTTAGGTTGAAGTATTTAGTATTTTCAAAACCCGCTTCTTGCATCATGCCTTCCAAGGTTTCTTGGTTAGGGTGCATGCGGATTGATTCTGCAAGGTAACGATAGCTGTCTGCATCGTTAGCAATCAGCTCACCCATTTTTGGCAATAGGTGGAAAGAGTATGCATCGTAAACCTTTGAAAGAGGCTCAAGCACTGGCTTAGAAAACTCAAGGACCAACAGACGGCCACCTGGCTTAAGCACGCGGTACATTGAACGCAGCGCTTGGTCTTTATCGGTCACGTTACGCAGACAGAAGCTGATGGTAATGCAATCGAAGTAGTTGTCTGGGAATGGCAGTTCTTCAGCATTGGCTTGAACGTAGTGTACGTTACCAACAATGCCGCTATCACGCAGTTTATCGCGGCCAACATTCAGCATTGAGTTGTTGATATCAGCAAGAACCACATGGCCTTTTTCACCAACGATGCGCGAGAATTTCGCAGTCAGGTCACCAGTACCACCACCAAGATCTAGGATACGTTGACCCGGGCGAACGCCACTGCAATCAATCGTGAATCGCTTCCACAAGCGGTGAACACCACCCGACATTAAGTCATTCATGATGTCGTATTTAGCGGCTACAGAGTGAAATACCTCTGCTACTTTCGCGACTTTCTGGTCTTTCGCGACTGTTTCGAAACCAAAGTGTGTGGTTTCTGACTCTACTGCTGAATTTGTCTGCACGCTTGTGTCCATAATGCTGTTATCTACCATGGTAAGTTCTCATCGACAGTACACTCTCTATTTAGAGGCGCTGCGGCCGATTAGTTTACTTTATCCTCAGCGGGTTGTCTTTCTACTAAGGAGGCATTTTCTGAAAAAGCCTCATTTTGAGCGATTTCCGCCAAGCCAACCGAGATAGGTTTCTTCACCTCAACACCCAATTGCTTGAAGCTTTCTGCCTGACGAATCACGTTACCACGCCCAGTCACCAGCTTATTCATGGCACCTTGGTAGCTTTGGTTGGCTCTGTCTAATGAGCTACCAAGACCTTCCATATCATCAACAAACAAGCGCAGCTTGTCGTAAAGTTTGCTCGCGCGCTCTGCAATGATTTGTGCATTCTGGTTCTGTCTTTCGTTGCGCCACAGGTTATCAATGGTACGCAGTGCCACCAGCAAGGTCGTAGGGCTGACCAAGATAATGTTTTGTTCCATCGCGTCTTTGACCAAGCTAGGGTCAGCTTGAATCGCGACTTGAAACGCGGGTTCTACCGGAATAAACATCAATACATAATCAAGGCTCTGTATACCTTTGAGCTGATGATAATCCTTCTGACTCAAGCCTTTAATATGCGCGCGCAGTGAAGCCAAATGATCACGCAGTGCTGCGTCGCGTTGTTGATCGGTTTCAGCGTTGAAATAGCGCTCAAATGCCACCAAAGCCATTTTCGAATCGACCACTACCTGCTTATCTTGTGGTAAATGGACTATCACATCCGGTTGGTAACGCTTGCCGGCATCGTTTTGCAGGTTCACCTGAGTTTGATATTCATGGCCTTCTCGTAAGCCAGAGTCCGCCAATACACGAGCTAGCACCACTTCGCCCCAATTGCCTTGTTGTTTGTTATCACCCTTTAACGCCTGAGTCAGGTTAACCGCTTCACGCGTCATGCTCTCATTGAGACGCTGCAGGTTTTTAAGCTCATGAACTAAGGTGTGACGCTCTTTGGCTTCTTGACTGAAGCTGTCATTGACCTGCTTCTTAAAGCCCTCTAACTGTTCTCGCAGCGGCGACAACAAACCTTCGAGACTCTGTTTGTTCTGCTGATCAACCTTGGCGGTTTTGCTCTCAAACAGTTGATTCGCTAACAGTTCAAACTGCTGCTTCAATCGGGACTCAGCCTGCTCTAACAGCTGCAGTTTCTCACTGTTGGCGAGATTTTCTTGGTCGTGCCTAGCTTCTTGCTCGCGCAGCTCGGCTTCTAACTCAGACTTATGCTCCTTAAGAACATTAATATCATCGGCATACTGCTGACGCTCTTGCTTCACGGCTTCAAAATAACGCAGCTTCTCCATCGCAGCCATCACCTTGCCATGTGCCTGCTTAAGTTCAAATGCCGCTTTATCTCGATCATCATCCAACTCATTGAGCTCTTGTTGCGCCTCTGCGAGTGAGGATTTGAGCTGAGATTGTTGTGACTCATGCAGCAAACGGTCGGACTCTAGTTGCTGTTCAAGAAGTCGCTGCTGAAAAGAGAACTTCTGTTTGATCCACCAACCCACCACACCGCCACTGACGAGCGCGCCAGAAATTGCAGCAATAAGCGGTGCTTGATGTTCGATAATCCATTGCATGATAATGATTTAGCCTAATTGGAAGTAACTCATTAAATGGTATTTTGATACTGGATAAATGTCCAGTTTGCCGTATTAAATTTCGACAGATAGACTAGGCGCTCCGTATTCTGTCCCATCAAATTAGAATGAGTTGCTATGAACGAACGTCGTGCCTTGGGCTTTGGCCTTTCCGCGGTATTACTGTGGTCAACAGTTGCTACTGCTTTTAAGCTGACCCTTGCTGAGTTTTCGCCGATTCAAATGCTGACCATTGCCAGCATAGTGTCATCAATGGCACTGATCGCCATCTGCGCCTTTCAAGGCAAGCTTTCTCAGCTGAGCACTACGTTTCTTTCAAACCCTTGGTATTACCTACTGCTCGGCCTAGTCAATCCACTGGCCTACTACCTGATTCTATTCAAAGCATACGACCTATTGCCAGCATCTCAAGCTCAGGCCATCAACTACAGTTGGGCAATTACGCTAACCTTGATGGCGGCGGTTTTTCTGGGGCAAAAGATTCGTAAGCAAGATTGGATTGCTTGTACCTTCAGTTATGCGGGTGTGGTGGTCATTGCCACCAAAGGCGATGTGCTAGGAATGCAGTTCGATAGTCCACTCGGTGTGACTCTGGCATTACTTTCAACCTTGCTTTGGGCGGGATACTGGATTCTAAACACCAAAAACAAGGCTGACCCTGTGATTGGCGTATTGCTTGGTTTCTTAGTGGCATTGCCCTTCGCGATCGGTTTAACCCTTTACGAAGGCGAGAGCTTTAGCCAAATCACAGCAAAAGGTTGGATGGCGGTGACTTACGTTGGTCTGTTTGAGATGGGCATTACTTTTGTCTTATGGCTATCAGCACTGAAGCTGACCAACAACACAGCGCGTATCAGCAATCTGATTTTTGCCTCACCGTTTATTTCGCTAATGCTACTTTCAACCATCATTGGTGAAGAGATTCACCCAGCGACACTGTTTGGCTTGGTACTGATCATTGCCGGCTTGGTGATTCAACAGGTCAAATTTTCAAAAAACAAACCTGCGTGACTGAGTAAATGAGTAAATGAGTAAATGAGTAAATGAGCCAAAAGACTCGATTGAGCACGAAAAGCTATCGATAAATTCGAATCTAGAGCTAGATTACCGCTTATAGATACAAAAATGGCGAGTCATATGACTCGCCATTTTTATGTCATTTAAAATCTAATGGATAAGCTCAAAGCTTAAACCCACTGCCCTGCTGCAAAGCCAGAGCTCCAGCACCATTGGAAGTTGTAGCCACCTAACCAACCTGTTACGTCCATTACTTCACCGATGAAGTAGAGGCCAGAGACCGTCTTACATTCCATGGTTTTTGAAGATAGGTGATTGGTGTCCACACCGCCTAGAGTCACTTCGGCCGTTCGGTAACCTTCCGTGCCGTTTGGCGCAATTTTCCAGTTCTCTAGATGCTCTACAATGTCATTCAGCTGCTTTTCGTTGAACTGTTTGAGCGGCTTGTCTTCCAGCTCTTTACGATCAATCAACACCTCAACGAAACGCTTTGGTAATGCTTTCGCTAAGGTGTTTTTCAGGCTCTGATTTGGGTGTTTCTCACGAGAGTTTTCAAGTAGTTCAGCAACGTCCACTTCTGGTACTAGATTAATCGAAACCGATTGACCCGCTTTCCAGAACGAAGAAATTTGCAATACCGAAGGGCCAGATAGGCCGCGGTGAGTAAACAGCAACGCTTCTTTGAATAAGGTACCGTCTTGCGCGGTGATCTCGGCAGGAATCGCGATTCCTGAAAGCTCAGCAAAGGCTTCTTTGTCTTCTTTATGCAGAGTAAATGGCACCAAACCTGCTGTAGTCGGCATCACAGACAAACCAAACTGCTCGGCAATCTTATAGCCAAATGGCGTCGCGCCTAGTTTCGGCATCGATAAACCGCCCGTCGCCACGACAAGTGAGTCACACTCAACTTCGTCGGTATTAAGGTGCATCTTGAAGCCAGCGTCTGTTTTTTCGATGGAGTGAACATCACAACGGTAGCGCTGTTCAACTTTCGCCTGCTTACACTCTTCAAGCAACATGCTCACGATGTCTTTTGCAGTGTGGTCATTCACACAGAACAATTGGCCGTGGTCTCGCTCTTCGAACTCAATACCGTACTTGCTCACCATCGAGATAAAATCCCAGTTGGTGTATTGAGATAAGGCTGACTTCACGAAGTGAGGGTTGTTACATAGGAAGTTGTTGGCTGAAACATCATAGTTAGTGAAGTTACAACGGCCGCCACCTGAGATTAAAATTTTTCTGCCTGGTTTCTTTGCATGATCAACCACCAGCACTCGTCGGCCACGTTTACCCGCTTCCGCAGCACACATTAAGCCCGCGGCGCCCGCACCAATTACGATTACATCAAACTTTTCACTCATTGGGGTTCTGCTTTCTTCACTTTTGCACCTCGAGTACGCCCTGTTCTCGAAATGCCATCAATAAAAAAGGATGTGCATAAACAGCACATCCTTACTAATTGCTCGCTATTCTAGCGGCAATTTTAAACTTTGCAATTGATGTTCAATTGTACAATTTGCAGACAGCAGCAAAACCACTACTTGGCTTAGCGAGCCAACAACCGAAGCTTTACACCAAAACCTAAACTCTACTTCACACGTACTAAATAACTTAGACGATGAAAGAAGAAAGCAACGTTACACCCAGCAGAGCGGAAGAAAGTATAAACAACTGTCTTACGCGATCACACTTCGACATAAACACTTCGTCGTGGTGATGGTGATACTCTTTGCTTTTGATGTAACTAAACAAGCGAACCTGTTTGGTCATATTGCCATGAGTTGTGAAGAATCCACCTCCGTCTACTTGTTGATAAAGTAGAGGATGTGCTTCTCGCATTATATAAATGAGTGTTCTTAGCGCAGTAAAATATCGCGCCCAGTTCACGCAAGTCACAACCATTAGTGCAAATAGAATAGTGTCGCCGCTGATCATCCTTTCCTCCCTACATCTTCATAAGAAAACTCAAAAGAAAAAGATAATCAGTGTCTTTCCCGTACTACCTAAACGGCAGGAGCTTCCATAATTGAAGATGAACCATCTTTTGCCAATTGCGCTAGGTCTTTATCAATAAAGAACAGTGCTTTACCGTCTTCACCAACAAGCTCTAGCTTATCCAATACACCTTTAAACAACTTCTCTTCTTCGTGTTGCTCTGCAACGTACCATTGCAGGAAGTTAAAGGTTGAGTAATCTTGTGTGCTGAAAGCAACGTGAGCCAGTTTGTTGATCTTTTGAGTAATCATTTGCTCATGTTCGTAAGTTTCACGGAACACAGCGCCAAGGCTATCAAATTCATGTTTTGGCGCTTCAATCGCACCTAGAATTGGCATTGCACCTGTTTCACTTACGTAAGTGAAAAGACGCTGCATATGTTCCATTTCTTCTACTGCATGAACACGCAGAAACTCTGCTGCACCTTCAAATCCTTTGTCTTCACACCAAGCACTCATTTGTAAGTATAGATTGGATGAGAAAAATTCTAGGTTAATTTGATCATTCAGTTGCTCAACCATAGTTTTTGACAGCATTTAAGACTCCTAATTACATCCTCAATTTTCTCTACTATATCACTATTTAATGAATATCTCGCAGGCCATTAGTTAACCAATATTTCGAGCTGTCATTACGCAAGACAGTGGATATGAGATCACTTCAGCAAAAAAAGCCATCGCATAGTGCTAATCTTAAATCAGACAATGAATAAAGGAGGTAGCGATATGAGTTACAAACATATTTTGGTCGCGGTCGATTTATCAGAAGACAGCAAATTAATTGTGGATAAAGCGGTAGCATTGGCTAAGCCATTGGAAGCCAAAGTCTCTTTTATCCATATCGATATTAACTACGCAGAGCTGTATACCGGCCTGATTGATATCAACATGGCAGAAACCCAACATAACGCGATGGAAGCATCTCGAGTTCAGCTGCAAAATTTTGCTGAGCATGCTCAATACCCAATCACCCATACCTTAGTGGGCAGTGGCGATTTGAGTCATGAGCTGTGTGACACCATCAACGAGTTTAATGTTGATTTAGTGGTTTGTGGTCACCATCAAGACTTCTGGAGCAAGCTGCTTTCTTCAACACGACAACTGATCAACGCCTCTCCGGTTGATATGCTGGTCGTGCCTCTAAGAGATTCAGAAGACTAATGAATTAAGGTTAGGTAACATACAGCTCATATCTTATTAACGAAGTTTTACTATGAGCTATTTAGCTGGTGTTACCCTCCTATGGGCCTTCTCCTTTAGCCTGATCGGCGTTTACCTTGCTGGTCAGGTTGATGCTTGGTTCTCTGTACTGATGCGTGTTGCCCTTGCAGGTATCGTGTTTCTTCCTTTCCTTAAGTTCCGTGGTGTCTCGCGTAAGCTGATCGCCAAATTGATGGCCATTGGTGGCATCCAGCTTGGCTTAATGTACTGCTTCTACTATCAGTCTTTCTTGCTGCTATCCGTTCCTGAAGTCCTTTTGTTTACCGTTTTTACCCCAATTTACGTCACGCTTATTTATGATTTCCTCAAAGGGCAATTCTCTCCGTGGTACTTAGTAACTGCGGCAATTGCGGTATTGGGCGCGGTGTTTATTAAATTCGCGGGCATCAACGAAAACTTTTTAATCGGCTTCCTTGTCGTGCAAGGGGCGAACCTGTGCTTTGCTATCGGTCAGGTCGGCTACAAGGTGGTAATGGAAAAAGAAGCGACTGAATTACCTCAGCGAACCGTATTTGGTTACTTCTACTTAGGGGCGTTATGCGTCGCTTCCGTTGCTTTCATGCTACTGGGCAATCCAGAGAAGCTGCCAACCACCACTCTTCAATGGGGAATCCTGATCTACCTTGGCTTGATTGCTTCGGGGCTGGGTTACTTTATGTGGAATAAAGGCGCGTGCATGGTCAATGCTGGCGCACTGGCTGTGATGAACAATGTCTTAGTTCCAGCTGGCCTTGTGGTGAACATCCTGATTTGGAACAGAGATGTCGATTTGGTTCGATTGTCTATTGGTGGTGCCGTTATCTTGTTCTCTTTGTTCGTCAATGAGACGTGGGTGAAGAAGCGTGTTGCGAGAGATGCTAGCAATGCCTAGCGCGTTAAGCTAACAAGTTTTAGTCATACCCAGAAAGCAAAAGAGCGACCGTAGGTCGCTCTTTTTAAATCATCTGTATAGCAATAAATTCTTCGAATTAACTTCAGTGGATATGATTGTGGCTCACCACCTGAGTCTTGCTTTCAGTGAAGGCAACGTCATCAAGTTGTAGGTTGATGCGTTCAAGGTCACTTTCCAGTTTTTGGCTTTTCTTAAACAGCTTTTGCTGTTTCTTAATCATCTTCGCTAGCTTTTTGTTGTACTTCTCTTGTTTCTTGGCCGCTTTCTTCGCTTGTTTGAGTTCAGCTTTCTCATCGCCGCTCGCCTTCGCCATCAATTTTTTCAGCTTGGCTTTCTTCAACGCGACTTTATCCGCTGTTGCTACAACCGCAGGGTCAAAGATTTGTACAACTGGCTCAGCACTGTCCATGACTTCGATAAGAGAGACTTCTGGAGTTGGCAATGTTTCGGCAAGTAGACCACACGCGACTTTTTCTTCAACGGGTTTATTCTGACAATCAATCGGTGGGATTGCTGTTGGTTTGCACAGGTTCGCTTGATCCGCCGAAGAACGCGCACAAGAACGACACACAAACTTAGGTTGGGTAACCAAGCTGTGGATCTCGCCTAGGTGTTCAGTGATATCTCGACGGTTTAACTTACAAAAGCGTTTAGCCATGCTACAACTCCAGCTAAGAATAATAATGATTCTTAGTTAGATATACATCCGTAACGCGACTATCGCAAGTGTTAAATGGCAATTTATCGTATTTATGACGGGAAACTTTCTTAGCGTGTCTCTAAGTTATTGATGCTTCAATTAAGTCATTGATGCTTTCACATACACATCAAAACGGTTCTTTTTGGTTTCGATCGCCATGCTTGGTTTTTGCTCATCTAACCATGCTGCGTAATCCGGTCTTTTGACCACAACTCGCTTAGATGCGAGTTTAAGGGCTGGTTGCAATAAAGCATCAGCATCCATATCGGCACCCACCAATGATTGGAATACACGCATCTCTTTCTTAACCAACGCCGATTTCTTCTTGTTCTCAGGATGCGGGTACATTGGGTCTAGGTACACCACATCAGGCTGTTCGAAATTTGGATCGTTGCTGAGTTTATCTAACGCATCGTGACTTGAAGCATGAATCAACTTCATACGTTCAGTTACCCAACCACCGATGTCAGGGTCTTGCTGAGCTCGCTGCAAGCCATCATCGAGCAGTGCTGCCACAACAGGGTGACGCTCGACCATCTGTACTTTACAGCCCAACGACGCCAACACAAACGCATCACGTCCTAGACCAGCGGTACCATCGAGGATAGTTGGCGTTGCACCTTTGTTTAAACCTGCCGCTTTAGCAATCGCCTGACCTTTACCACCGCCAAACTTACGTCTGTGACCGACTGCGCCTCCCACTAAATCAACAAAAATAGCGCCAAGCTTAGGCTCATCGACTTTACGTAGCTCAAGTCGCTCGCAAGTCAGTACCAAAGCAAAATCGCTGTTTTCATCATGAGATAAATTCCAACGGGTCGCTAAGTCATTTAGATGATCGATTTGGGTAGCATCTTCGCAAATCAGTTGTAGTTGCAAGGTCGTCTCCAACAGACAGTAGTATTCAAAACAAAAGAGGCAACCAGTTTACCTGATTGCCTCAACAATACATATTAGCGGTGAAAAGTATTCCCGGCTAAAGTCGGCTTACCTAAACCAATGGCTCTGTCTCTCGTTCTTGTCTTAACTCTTCAACGAGCTCCGCGAGTGGCTTAGGTCGGCCAATGATGTAGCCTTGCGCATAGTTCACGCCAAGATCGATCAGCTTGTCGATTATCTGGGTATTTTCAACAAATTCGGCCACCGTGTGTTTACCCATCTGCTTAGCTAAATCATTGATCGAGCGAACCATCACATGGTCCATCTCGTTGACCGCAATATCACGCACAAACAAGCCATCGATCTTCACAATGTCGACCGGCAGTTTCTTCAGGTAGCCAAACGACGATAATCCAGAGCCAAAATCATCCAGTGCAATCATACAGCCAAGCTCTTTGATGCGAGTGAAGAACTTGATCGCCTGCTTCATGTTACTCATCGCAGCCGTTTCGGTGATCTCTAAACAGATTTTATGGCACGGTATCGACGAGTCTCTCAAGCTCTCAATCAAGAATTCGACAAATTCTCGATTACCCATCGAATGACCAGAAAGGTTGATTGAACACATCCCTAGTTCCTCAATAACCTCAGGGCGTTGCTCCAACCAACTCAAGGTTTGACTGACAACTTGGCGGTCAATCAAATGCGCTATGTTATAACGCTCTGAGGCTGGCATGAAAATCCCCGGAGAGATGTATTCACCGTGGATATTCTTGATGCGAACCAAGATTTCAAAGTGCATTTTCTCGCTGTCTTTGTCTAAACCAAGAATGCGCTGAGCAAACAACTCTAAGCGATCGTTAGCCAAAGCCTCATGCACTAGATTCACGCATTCCATCTCTAGGTGACGACGACGCAAGTCTTCATCATCTTGATGGTACAGGTTGTAACGGTTACGCCCTTCCTCTTTAGCAGCATGACAAGCAGCATCGGCCTGAGCATGTACCATCTGTGGTGAGGCCGCAGTATGGTCAATCAATCGGATACCAATAGAGCTGGTAAGATTAAGGCGAATATCACCCCACAAGAATGGGTTCTCGCTCATCGTCGAGATAATACTGCGACACACATTCACCGCATCTCGCTCAGTACAGTCTTTCATTAATACTGCAAATTCGTCACCACCCATTCGCGCTAACACGGCATTGTATGGCAGAACCTCTTCCAGCAGCTTAGCACTAAACATGATTGCGGCATCTCCCGCTTCATGCCCCGCCGTATCGTTCAAGACCTTAAGTTGGTCTAAATCCAAGAACAACATCGCGTGAGTTCGCATGTGGCTCTCAACCTCTTTGAGCGCCTTTTGCAGCTCTTGCTCAAAGTGGTTACGGTTAAACGTGTCCGTCAGCAAGTCATAACGAGCTTGATATTCTAGCTTTTCAGACAACTCACGAGTTTCGGTAATGTCTTCTCCAACAATCAACAACTGATCAGACTCAACCAGCGGGCGAATATTTTCACGAATCCAGATGGTGCTGCCATTAGCATGGCGATATTCAATATCACGACGCCATACGCCACGAATCTTATGTTGTGGTTGCAATAAGATATGACGCGGGATCATTGAGTTTTCATCGACATAGAACTCTCTAGGACGATGACCTAGTAGCTGGTCTAGCGGGTAACCTAGTAACTGCTCAGCAAACTGGTTCACTTGTTGAATGCGATTATTGCCATCGAGCGTAATCATCATCACGGGTTGTTTGTCGTAATACAGCTTGAGATTGGCTTCACGCTGGAACAACTTATTCTCCGCGAGCTTACCCGAAGTAACATCACGAGCTTCAAATAAGAACTGAACATCATCCTCTTCACTGCCCGGCATAGGCTTTAAAGAGATATCTAACACCATCGCACCACGATCACGACACCACACTTCCGCTTCAAATCGTAAAACCTGATGTTCCTCTCGAGAGATGAAATACTCCTTCAACACCTGCCTAGCCGAGTCTTCCCAGTGTTGGTGATGTTGAAGAGATGTTCCCAATTTATAGCCTTGGTTATACAAAAGTTCATGCAACTTGCTGTTGCTCGACACTAACACTCCGCCCTTATCAATAATTCCCATAAATTGCAGGCTTTGATCGAATATCGACTCAAGAAGTAGTTGGCTCTGACGGCTTGTACGTTCACTTTTTTGAAGGCGATTAAGGTAGTACATCAAGGTGACGATCACACATAACATGCTTAAGAAAAGCAGGCCGATCGTACGAATTTCATCGAGATAACGAACCCAAAATGGCTTGGGTTTGTTTAAGAAAGTCACCGCCGCTTCATTCTCTGCGCCCAAATCCCAACGAGATATTTGTTGGTAATCGAGTTTGATTTCTGGCGCGCCAGCAACCACTTGGGGCAGCGGTTTATCCGGATTAGCGAGCACATTCAGTAGCACTCGCCCAGTGTCTCGTCCTTGCGTTTCTCCACTGTGGATCACGCCACCAATCGCACCAAACCCAAGTCCTAAATCATGCACAATATACAATGGCATCTGAGTTTTTTTGTTGAGTTGACGCCAGTCTTCTTTGCTGCTGACACGACCATTGATGTCGCGGTAGTAGGCCCAGAACAACAAGCTTTTGGTTAGATCAGCGCGTTGCGCGAACGTCATCAGTTCTTGATAAGAATCAGGCGTATATTGCTCCACCAGCCCAGAAAAATCAGGACGATTTTGTAGGAACAAATCCACTTGGGCGCGAATAGCTTCACCCGTTACCGAATGGTCGGTGACCACATATACTTTTTTAACCGTAGATTGCAGTCGCTTAATCAACTCGATATTGCTCGCCATATCAATATCTTCAGTGATACCAGTCGCGTGCAAGCCTTCTATCATCTGTGGAGAGAAATTGTTGATGCCGCCAAAAATAACAGGCGTGCCATTGAGTTCGGGCGCTAAGCGTTTCATCAGATTGAGGGCGTTATTATCACTGACGACTACAGCGGCAAACTCTTCATGTGACAGCTTGGTGCGGTATAGCTGATAGATTCGCTCTAAGTATTCAGCGTTTTGAGTTCGCTTGGTATCGAGATAAACAACCCGGTAAGACAACCCATCTCGATCGAGTTCTTCAGCCAGCCCTTTATGGAAATCATCCGTCCAAAAAAAGCCTTGATGATAAGAGTGAATAACCAACACATCTTTTGCCTGAGCTGAAGCAAAAACACTCCAACACATCACAATAAAAAATAACGAAAATCGCACTGAATTCACCCTAACCCTATAGTTACTGCTAATATTATCACCCTTGGCTATGATGTGTACTCAAGCCGGTATGTTTTTCATTCAATCTAAGGATTATGCATGTCCACAACTACAGCTCGTCTAGATGATCTAGACCGTGCCATTCTCAAAACTTTGATGGAAGATGCACGTACTCCTTATGCTGAAATGGCAAAGCAGTTCGATGTCAGCCCTGCGACGATTCACGTTCGCATCGAAAAGATGAGATCAGCAGACATTATTGAGCGAACAGAAGTTGTGGTAAACACCAAAAAGCTGGGTTACGACGTGTGCTGCTTTATTGGTATTAACCTTAACGCAGCCCGCGATTACCATTCAGCCATTGCCAAACTCAATGCTTTAGATGAGGTGGTTGAGGCCTACTACACCACCGGCGCCTACAATATTTTCGTCAAGTTGATGTGTAAATCGATAGAAGAATTGCAGTTCGTGCTGATTGATAAATTGCAGGCGATCGACGAGGTTCAATCGACTGAGACTCTTATCTCGCTGCAAAACCCAATCAATCGCAATGTGAATCCATAATCTATATACGCACTAGATTATGTTTGGGTGACCCACAAAGAAAAGGCTGAACGCAATGTTCAGCCTTTAATTTATCTAGTTTATGTCGTCTCGAATCTAAGCTATATAAACGAAAATCTAAGCTTGAATGCCCGCGTGACGAAGCATCGCATCGATTTGAGGCTCACGACCGCGGAAGCGTTTAAACAGCTCCATCGGTTCTTCACTGCCACCCATCTCAAGGATGTTGTTCAGGAAGCGATTGCCCGTTTCAGTGTTGAAGATACCTTCTTCTTCAAATGCTGAGAACGCATCTGCCGATAGCACTTCTGCCCATAGGTAGCTGTAGTAACCTGCGCTGTAACCACCAGCAAAGATGTGACCAAAGCTGTGTGAGAAGCGGTTCCAATCAAGGCTTGGCAGTACCGATACCTTAGACTTCACGTCAGCTAGCGTTTCTAGTACGCGAGCACCGACTTCTGGATCGTATTCTGTGTGCAGCGTAAAATCGAACAGGCCAAGCTCTAGCTGACGCAGGATAAACATCGCTGACTGGAAGTTCTTCGCTGCTAGCATCTTCTCTAGCATCTCTTTTGGTAAGGCTTCACCCGTTTCGAAGTGACCAGAGATGAACGACAGCGCCTCCTCTTCCCAACACCAGTTTTCGAGGAACTGACTTGGTAGCTCCACTGCATCCCAAGGCACGCCATTGATACCTGACACAGCACCCGCATCAACTTGCGTTAACATATGGTGAATACCGTGGCCGAATTCGTGGAATAAGGTAACCACTTCATCATGGGTAAACAGTGCAGGCTTATCACCAACTGGCTTGTTGAAGTTACACGTTAGGTAAGCAACAGGTGTTTGTAGTTCACCAGATTGAGTAATGCGACGACCGCGACAGTCATCCATCCAAGCGCCACCACGTTTGTGTTCACGTGCGTATAGGTCCAGGTAGAAGCTACCGCGCAATGTTCCTGTCGCATCAAAGATGTCGAAGAAACGCACTGAATCATACCATGTATCCACACCTTCACGCTCAGTCACCGACATACCAAACACACGGTTTAGTACTTCGAACAAACCAGAAACTGCGTTCGACTCAGGGAAGTATGGACGAAGCTCTTCATCAGAGATCTCGAACAAGTTCTGTTTTTGTTTCTCGCTGTAGTAAGCGATGTCCCACAGGTTTAGCTCAGAGACACCAAACTCTTTCTCAGCAAACTGACGTAGCTCTTCTACTTCGCGCTCACCTTGCGGTTTGGCTTTTACTGCTAGGTCGTTAAGGAAACCAAGTACTTGGTCTGGCGTTTCTGCCATCTTAGTCGACAAAGATTTTTCGCTGTAAGTGCTAAAGCCAAGCATGCGTGCGATCTCGTGGCGCAGCTTAAGTTGCTCTGTGATGATCTCAGTGTTGTCCCACTTGCCAGCATTTGGACCGCGATCTGAAGCACGCGTTACGTAAGCTTCGTACAGCTCTTTACGTAGTTCTTGGTTATCACAGTAGGTCATCACCGGTAGGTATGATGGGATATCTAGAGTCAGTAGGTAACCTTCCTGCTCTTTAGCTTCTGCCGCGGCTTGTGCTGCCGCCAGTGCTGATTCAGGCATACCGGCCAGTTCAGCCACGTCTGTCACCTGCTTGCTCCAACCCATGGTTGCATCAAGCACGTTGTTTGAGAATTGAGAGCCTAACTCAGACTGACGCTTGCTGATTTCGCCGTAGCGGTGCTGCTCGTCAGCTGGTAAGCCAATGCCTGATAATTCAAAATCACGTAGCGCGTCGGTAATGGTTTTTTGTTGAGCTTGGTCGAGTGCCGAGAATGCCTCACTCGCCTTGATCGCTTTGTACGCTTCGAACAAACCTTTGTGTTGGCCAACCCAAGTACCGTATTCAGAAAGTACCGGCAGGCAGCTCTCATAAGCGTCACGCAGCTCATCGCTGTTCATCACAGAATTCATATGGCTTACTGGTGACCAAATGCGGCCTAGACGATCATCCACTTCATCAATCGGAGCAACGAGGTTGTCCCAGCTTGGTGAAGTATTACCTTCAAGTACTTGTTCTATCTTGTTGCGACACTCTTCAATCACTTGCTCAACCGCAGGCTTAACGTGCTCAGGCTTGATTTGTGAAAACGGAGGTAAGTCCGTGAAGGTTAATAGCGGATTAGACATATAAACATTCCTTTGGCTTTGGAGACTTTCGTCTTTCTATAATGAGGTCGTCTTACAGTCATCAGGCTCAGGAGCGCCCTAAAAAATCACCTGCGAATAGTTATTAAATAGTGCCCATGAAGGCAAATTTCAATAGTAGAACCAATAACTAACTGCATATAGCTGTCGACTGTTCCTGAATTGTTCGAGAATTTATAGCTCATTGAGGGTTATAATGGTCAGATTAACCCTACCTACACTAACCACACTCTACTTCGAGAGTGTTACGAGAGTTTAATTTGTTAAGTTATCGCCACAGCTTCCACGCAGGCAACCATGCCGACGTAGTAAAGCATATCGTACAGAGCCTTATTCTTAATTCTTTGAAACAGAAGGATAAGCCTTTTGTTTATCATGACACTCACTCTGGTGTAGGTCGTTACGACTTAACGCATGAATGGTCTGAAAAAACTGGCGAATACAAACAAGGTATTGCACGCGTCTGGGCACAAACAGAACTTCCTGAAGACATTCAAAGCTACCTTGAGTCTATCTCTGCACTCAACAATGGCGAAAAACTGCGTTTCTATCCAGGTTCACCACGTGTTGCACGTGCACACCTGCGTGATCAAGACCGCATGGTATTAACCGAACTTCACCCTGCAGACCACCCTTTGCTTGAGCAAGAGTTCCACCGCGATCGTCAGGTGTCTATCTATAAAGAAGATGGCTTCCAACGCTTAAAAGGCAGCCTGCCACCAAAAGAGCGTCGTGGTTTGGTACTGATCGATCCGCCTTACGAGCTGGCAAAAGAGTATCGCGATGTTGTGACTGCGATTGCTCAAAGCCATAAGCGCTGGGCAACCGGTATCTACGCAATTTGGTACCCGGTGGTAAACCGTTGTGATATCGAAGACATGATCGAAGGCCTTGAAGGCTTAGGCATCAACAAAATTCTACAAATCGAACTTGGCGTATCACCAGACACCAACGAGCGTGGCATGACAGCATCAGGCATGATTGTGATCAACCCGCCTTGGAAGCTAGAAAGCCAAATGAATGAAATTCTTCCATTCTTGAAGGAAGCAATTGCGCCAGCGACCGGTCACTTCAAAGTAGAGTGGATCGTACCCGAGTAATCTCAAACTCGATGGCATAGTTTGAAGAATCTTCAATAGACTGTGACATACACGAATAAATTTTAAACAGGGAGATTGAGTTCAACCAATCTGCCCTCAATATAATAATTAGACAATTTAAGAATCTATAGGACGTAGGTATCCAGTGTTCTCACTGTGACTACAGCCTTCAATAAATGGAGAAAGTAATGGCGACTCATTTTGATTACATCTGTATCGGTGGCGGTTCAGGCGGCATCGCATCAGCTAACCGCGCAGCAATGCACGGTGCAAAAGTTGCACTTATCGAAGCTCAAGACCTTGGTGGTACTTGTGTAAACGTTGGTTGTGTTCCTAAAAAAGTGATGTGGCACGGTGCTCAGGTTGCTGAAGCGATCAACCTATATTCAGAAGACTACGGCTTCGACGTTGAAGTAAAAGGCTTCAACTGGGGCAAGCTGGTTGAAAACCGCCAAGCGTACATTGGACGTATCCACGAATCTTACGATCGCGTTTTGGGTAACAACAAAATAAACGTAATCAAAGGCTTTGCTAAGTTTGTCGATGAGAAGACTGTTGAAGTTAACGGTGAGCATTACACAGCTGATCACATTCTGATCGCAGTGGGTGGTCGTCCAACTATTCCAAACATCCCTGGCGCAGAGCACGGTATCGACTCAAACGGCTTCTTCGACCTGATGGAGCAACCAAAGCGTGTTGCTGTAATCGGTGCAGGCTACATCGCGGTAGAAATCGCAGGCGTATTAAGTGCACTTGGCACAGAAACCCACCTGTTCTGTCGTAAAGAGTCACCACTTCGTAGCTTTGACCCAATGATCATCGAAACATTGGTTGAAGTAATGGAAGCGGAAGGCCCAACACTTCACACGCATTCTGTACCTAAAGAAGTTGTGAAAGAAGCGGACGGTACTCTGACTCTGCACCTAGAGAACGGCAACACTCAAAACGTTGACCACCTAATTTGGGCTATCGGCCGTCACCCAGCGACTGACGCTATCAACCTAGCATCAACGGGTGTTGCAACCAACGACCGCGGCTACATCAAGGTAGATGAGTTCCAAGCAACCAACGTTCCTGGCATCTACTGTGTTGGCGACATCATGGAAGGCGGCATCGAACTAACGCCTGTCGCGGTTAAAGCCGGTCGTCAGCTTTCTGAGCGCCTATTCAACGGCAAAACGAACGCTAAGATGGACTACGAGCTAGTGCCTACTGTTGTATTCAGCCACCCACCTATCGGCACGATCGGTCTAACAACTCAAGAAGCTGAAGAGAAGTACGGCAAAGACAACATCAAGGTTTACACATCTGGCTTCACTGCAATGTACACAGCAGTAACCAAGCACCGTCAACCTTGTAAGATGAAGCTTGTATGTGCTGGTGAAGAAGAGACAGTAGTCGGCCTGCACGGCATCGGCTTCACTGTTGATGAAATGCTTCAAGGCTTCGGCGTTGCAATGAAGATGGGCGCAACCAAAGCAGACTTCGACTCTGTTGTGGCTATCCACCCAACGGGCAGCGAAGAATTTGTGACCATGCGTTAAACCTTTGTAAGTCAAAGAAATATTATGAAAAAGCCGACAGATGTCGGCTTTTTGTGTTTTTTACCGTATGGTTTGAATATTTATTAACCGAACAGCATTTTACATACTTAACTTGGAAGTAATATCACACTACAATCGCGCGCTATAAAATTACACGCATAAAAATAACAAATAGCTCTATTACATAAAGGATGTACGAGTAATGAAAAAAGTGAGTATTCTCGCAGCGGCGATTGCAGTGGCTTTAACAGGTTGTGGTAGCGACAGTTCTAATTCAGGTGTCACAACACCGACAGAACCATCAACAACAACCAACAAATTTATCGATGCAGCTGTTGAAGGTATCTACTACAACACCAGTTCTGGCTTAAACGGTGTTACAAATAGCGAAGGCGAATTTACCGCTAAAACTAACGACACAGTGACCTTCTTCATTGGTGGTGAAAACGGCTTAAAAGTAGGCGCAGCATCAAACCGTGATGTACTGACTCCATTTGAAGCGGCAGGTAAATACGCTCGCGCACTTAACCTAGCAATTTTACTTCAGTCTATGGATAACCAGTTTGGTGACACTTCAGACGAAGTGTTAACTCTCCCAGATGAGCTACGTGAACCTGATACTGCAACTCTGACGAAGATGAAAGACCTAAGTCTTGATGACCGTGCTAGCGTGATTGCCTTCCTAGATGCGATGGGTGTAGAAGCTGCAAATATCACTTCAGAAAGCGACGCTCTAACGCATATGCAGTCTGCGTTTGGCTCAATGGAACGCGGTGATGACTCTGCAAACCCATTTATCACTGCTGGTAAATTCGTTCGTTATATTGATGTAACCCAGAACTCAGACCAATTCACCTACGTCCATGCTGATAAGCTAATGGAAGAAGAAATGTTCGAGCGTACTCGCGGTATGACCGAAATGACATTCAAAGTGAATTCTGCGAACTCAGTAACGATGCTTACGGGATCTAACGACTATTCATTATCAGAAAGCTTTGCTGAACAGTACCTAACATGTGTTTCTGATGCGACAAACCAATGGATCGAAGAAGAAGATCCAGAAAGGAAGGGTTGTGATATTGATGGTGATAACCAAATAGACCATGAGAATGGCGATCTTACACCTGATACTGCATATGTTCTCGATGATGCTTTTGCCTACAAACTGCGAGACTTAGCACAATCAACAACCGCTGACGAAGAGTTCACAGCCGCAGACATCGAAGGATGGAAGCCATTTGATGCACAAAAAGCATCAGACTTGAATCACTACACAGCAAACAATGTCTGGGATGACAAAGATGAAGACAGCAACACATCAAACTGGATTCGTGATACTACTTCTGGTTCTTTCGATCCTGTAACAGGCATTTATTCTGAGATCGTTAAGAAAGAAACTCTGGGTAGCAACGCTAGCAATAACCCATCTCGCGTAACAGAGCGTGTTGCGTACTACTACGAAGTTCCAGCGAAAGATTCTGAACGTTACGTGGATTTCACTGGTACATGGCAAACAAAAGAGTTCTGTGACAATGGCGAAGTTGCCGTAAGTACCATGGTATTTGGCGCAACAAAAGTAACTACATCAGGTTTTGAGTGTGGCAGCGAAAACGGCGGCCAATCTTCACCAGAAGATATTGGCCAGTTTGATGCAACCTACGCGGAGTTAGGTGCTATCGATTACTGGTGGCTTGGTCAAACAGACCGAGCTTCAAAAGCGACACTAACAGAACTGAACACTGTAGTTCGTTTCTGCGACCAAGATGACTTTGATCCAGATTCAAGCATTCCTGAGGACAATACTTGTGATAGCAACAATGAGTACTTCGTTAAGTGGGAATACCAACCTGCTGGCACTGACTGGGATGAAGGATTGTTAACTCGCCGTAAAATGACTCCAAACGGATCAACAAAAGGCCGTGTTAGCATCATGCAGAAAATCAACTAATCACTGATTTGATTACCTCTTAAAAAAAACAGAAGTATTGCTTCTGTTTTTTTTCATTTTTACCCCACATGAACCTTCAAACAACCATCAACGTAGATACAAAAACCAAAACCTATCTAGAACAGCAATGGAGTTTGTGATGAATCTACTAATTGAATCATTTGAAGGCGGGATCTACTTGGCTTACCAAATCATTGGCGAGCAAAAACAGTTAATCAAAGACGACCACCAGCACCCAATGAAGTTTTTGAGTGTTAACCAAGCACGCGACCACTTTAGCGACCAAGGCGTGGCGTCGGCAATGCTGGTTCACAACAGTGCCTACGACGAAATGTGTGGTGAGCATTGTGGCCACACCCAACCGTTCGAGATTGATTTGAAGTGGAGTTAAATCAACTTCAAATCAGTCGCGATAAAAATTAAAAGGCTTACATCAATGTAAGCCTTTCTTATGGGAGTAACTTTCCCTCTTATTCACTCAAATCAACGCAATGTCCGCTTCTGCCTGCGTTTGATGTTTTGCTCTTTCACAATAAAATCGAACAGTGGGGCGAAGAGGTTGGCGAACAAGATAGCCAGCATGATGCCCTCTGGATAAGCAGGGTTGAGCACTCGTATACCAACCGTCATCACACCAATCAAAATCCCATAGGCCCATTTACTCTGATTGGTAAACGCGGCAGATACAGGGTCTGTTGCCATGAAGAAGGTACCAAAGGCAACACCACCCAACACAAAGTGCCAGTAGAACGGCATCGAAAACATCGAGTTGGTTTCGGAGCCGATCCAATTCATCAAACTAGAGGTCGCCACAAGGCCAATAATCACACCCGCCACAATGCGCCAAGAGGCTATCTTCATGGCAATCAGAATCAGACCCGTCATCATGATAAGCAATGAAGAAACCTCACCCATCGACCCTGGAATATTACCGACAAACGCATCCATCCAGGTGATCGCCTCGCCAGTCATATTGTTGATTAGCGAAGTACTACCACCCTCATACCATTGACTCAGTGGTGTCGCGCCTGAATAGCCGTCAGCGGCAACCCACACAAGCCCACCCGACATGTTGGCTGGATAAGCAAAATAGAGGAAAGCCCGTCCAGCTAACGCAGGATTAAGGAAATTTCGTCCTGTACCACCGAACAGCTCTTTGGCGACAACGATACCAAAAGTGATACCTAATGCGGCTTGCCATAACGGAATGGTTGGCGGGAGGATTAGTGCAAACAGCACCGAGCTGACAAAGAAGCCTTCATTAACTTCGTGCTTGCGAACGACTGCAAACAAGACCTCCCAGAAGCCACCAACAACAAACACTGTGGCATAAACAGGTAGAAAATAGAGTGCACCAAGCAACATCTGACTTGCCCAGCCACTTGCTATCAATGACTGTGCATCACCAAATGCCCATGACAAGCGCCAGCTGCTTTCAATAACAGAGGTAAGTTCGTTAAGTTGATAACTGGACGTTAATGCGAGGAAGCTTTGGTGTCCGACGTTATACATCCCCCAAAACATCGCGGGAAAGGTCGCTAGCCACACCAGAATCATAATACGCTTGAGATCGATGCTGTCTCGAACATGGGTCAAGCCTTGGTTTACGTTGCCGGGCGTATAAAATATGGTCGCAAAAGCCTCATACACAGGGTAAAGCTTTTCGTACTTCCCTCCAGCTTCAAAGCGTGGAGCCACGTCTTCTAATCGTTTTTTTAAACTCATAATCTCAATCACCTTATTGCTTGAGTTATGGTTTTCTACGCATCAATTGCTCTATTTGAACAGTTTCTAGCGATTTTTAGTCAAATTCGTATAAAGAAAGAGTGTCCAGAAGTCGAACCGATGTTGAAAAAGGAAGGTGTATAAACAACAAAGCCCCAGCAATGGCTGAGGCTTATTTGGTATTACAACGGGTCTTCGCTACTTCACACACATCACATTAAGCAGTGAAGAACCTTTCAATTGGTTTACGTTTCCGTTGGTAAACAGGCCTTTCTTATCTGCGCCCCAATAAGGTAGATGCATTGGCCAGTTCTGTTTTTCCATAACCTTTGAGCTCAAGATGCTCTGC
The DNA here is from genome assembly GCF_057785895.1 of Vibrio sp. QJM3NY_39. NCBI lineage: Bacteria > Pseudomonadati > Pseudomonadota > Gammaproteobacteria > Vibrionales > Vibrionaceae > Vibrio > Vibrio sp. QJM3NY_39. The sequence continues at coordinate 3,528,216 of NZ_CM173505.1, forward strand.
CACTGCTTTTCGCTAATCAGCTTCATGTTGACCTGACTACACACCAATTCAGCGCTATCGAAATCTAGGCGGCTCCAAGGCTTACCTTGCTCCATATAGAACTGTTGTTGATGGTCTAGAAGGTAAGGAATCGCATATTGGCTACCCGCAACATTGGCTGTCACACGAATTTCGATTTCCAAATCGTTATCTGAATTCGCGTTACCGCTTGGTAGCGCCTGAATAGCTGCAGCACTCGTTACCGCTGCCGCTTGCTTAGCTGCCACAGGTTTCGGAGCAGGTTTTGGTTTTACAGGAGCCTTAGGCTTAACCATTTTTGGCTCTGCCGGTTTTGCAACGATAGGCTGTGATGAGGTTTTCGACTTATCGACCATGCGAATAAAAGCTTCGTTATAGCCAGACACCTTACGCACCTGAGCTAAGTCTTTTCTCGCATCAGAGAAGGTAGAATAAGGCCCGATTAAGCAACGATAGTCTCCGCCTTCAGGCTTCATCCAAACGTTGGTCGAGATTTTTTCATACAAAGGCTTTGCTCGGCTCAGTGACAGAGGCTTGTTCAGCAGGCCACATTGAACCCAAAACAGCTCGTTATCTGAATGACGTTTAGGCGCCTTGCTTCCCCACACACCCTTACCGATCGGACATGACTGCTCTAGCTGTGGTAATTGGTTGGTGCTTGCTTGAGTGGCATCACATAGAACCGACTCTGCATTCACTTGGCTCGAGACCAAAAGAGATGCAGCGATAAGCCCCATACGATAATTTCTCATCACAGCACGACATACAGCATTCATTGTCAATTTCATAACCACCACTTAAACCCTTACGGGTTAATTATTACCGAATCGATGTCGATAAAACATGAATTCCATTTTAAGTATTATTGACACTATCAATGATACTAAGTTCCAGATCCATTAAGCAAAAAAAGAGCCGTAATTGCTTACGGCTCTTAATTTAGTGACTTTTTTATCTAAAAATCAATCAGAGCTATCACCCTTTATAAATTTTAGGGTTAAACACGTCACGTAACCAGTCGCCTAATAGGTTAATAACTAGAACCAATGTTACCAAAAGCACACCTGGGAATGCTGTGATCCACCATGCTCCTGAGAAAATGTAGTTAAAACCTGTACTGATCAGAGCACCCAGTGACGGTTGGTCTACCGGAAGACCTAAACCTAGGAAAGAAAGTGCCGCTTCTGACATGATGGCATTTGCCACCTGTACCGTAGAGATAACCAAAATCGGTGATAAACAGTTAGGCAGAATATGACGGAACATGATGCGAGGCGCTCTAAAGCCCATCACACGTGCCGCTTCTACGTATTCTTTCTTCTTCTCTGCTAATACCGATGCACGGATAGTACGCGCATACTGTGGCCATTCTGCAATACCGATGATCACCACCAGCATAACAACGGCATATTGCGCGTAGAAGTCACTACCGAAACTTGCCTTAAAGATGGCCGAAACAATGATCGCAACCATCATGGTTGAGAACGAAAGCTGAACATCAGCGAAACGCATCAAGAAGCTATCAATACGGCCACCGAAATAACCCGCAGACAAGCCAATTATGATACCAAGCGTCAGTTGTAGGCCTACCGCTAAGAAACCAATGGTCAGTGATAAGCGCGAACCGTAAAGCATGGTAGATAAAATATCACGGCCTTGCTCATCCGTTCCGAGCAAGAAACGTTCTTCGCCGTCTTCCATCCATGATGGTGGCAGCTCTGAATCCATGATATCAATCGATGTCACGTCGTACGGGTCTGTTGGCGCTAGAATAGGTGCTGCTAGTGCCATCACTAAGAAGATTGAGAAAATGGCGAAACTCACCATTGCCACTTTGTCGCGTAAGAAGTAATACACAATGTCTGATTGCTTAAAACGTTCCCAGCGAGACGGCACTGTCGATGTCTGTTCCATGATTATGCTCCTTTCCCTGTGATGTTAACGGTTGGGTTGATAACACCGTAAAGCAAATCAACAATCGTGTTAGTCACTACGAAAATAAGACCAACAAAAATAACGTATGCGGTAATCAGCGGTGTATCTACACGGTTGATCGCTTCTAAAAATAAGAAACCTGTGCCAGGCCACTGGAAAACCGTTTCAGTAAGAATGGTGTATGCCACCATAGTACCAATCTGAACACCACCAACAGTAAGAACCGGTAGCATGGTGTTTTTCAATGCGTGTTGATAATAGATTTTGTTTAGCGCTAGGCCTTTCGCTTTACCAAACTTAATGTATTCAGAACTTAGAACTTCTAGCATTTCAGAACGAACTAGACGAATAAACAGAGGCAGCATGATAGATGCTAGAGCAATACTCGGCAGTACCAAGTGTGCAAGGCCATCGAGCGTTAAGAAGCCAGACTCCCAACCAAACCAGTTTGCAGTATCACCACGTCCAAATGACGGTAGCCAACCTAGCTCAATAGAGAACACATACATCAGCATGATTGCAGTTAAGAAAACAGGTACCGAGATGCCGATACTACTACCCGCCATGACCAATTTAGTGAAGAAACTTTTTGGGTGTATTGCAGAATAAACGCCTAATGGAATCGACAGACAAACAATAATCAGAGAAGCACCGAACACAAGTTCAAGCGTCGCGACCAATTTGTCTAAAATTACGTCCACAGCAGGGCGTTTAAAGAAATATGAAGTACCAAGATCACCTTGTAGGGCTGCGCCTATAAAGCGAGTATATTTTGTAACGAAGGGATCATTTAAGCCGAGTTCATCGCGTAGCGCTTGACGCTCCGCCTCTGAAACAGATTGACCGACTAACTCACGTAACGGGTCGCCCAGGTTATCCTGAATGGCAAACGCCACCAAACTGATCACAAACATCACTATCAGTGCCTGAAACAGGCGCTTGACCAGAAACGTAACCATTCCTTGCCCCTTATCTATCCATGACTGTCTAATCGAAATCCGCGACTAGACAACAAAAAATTCAGTCTTAAAAAAGGTATTTAGCCAGACTGAAGGAAGACCAAATACCGAAACTTAAATCTATATCTTAATAATATTGAGAGCCTGAAAGCTTCAGGCTCTCGATTCTAGCAAGCTAGATTATTTTACAACTAGGTCGCCGAAGTAAGGCATAACCATTGGGTTTACTACGTCTGCTGCACCTACGTTAGATTTCGCGCCCCACGCTTCACTTTGCCAGTGTAGAGGTACGAATACTGCGTCATTGTAAAGTGTTGCTTCAACGCCTTTCAGCATCTTAGAACGCTTAACAGGGTCAGTTTCAGTGTTAGAAGCTTCTACAATCGCATCCATTTCTGGGTTTGAGTAACCAGAACAGTTGTATTGACCACGGCCAGTCTCTTCGTTACGAGTCATCGTTAGGAACTCGTTGAAGTTAGCTGAATCTTCTGTATCTGAGTGCCAGCCGATCATCATCATGTCTGCTGAACATAGGTCAAACTCAGGCCAGTACTGTGCTTTAGGCATCGTCTTAAGATCAACTTTGATACCAATCTTAGACAGCATCGCCGCAGACGCTTGCGCTACTTTCGCATCGTTCACGTAACGGTTGTTAGGCGCTGCCATAGTTAGTGTAAAGCCATCTTCGTAGCCCGCTTCTTTCATCAGCTCTTTCGCTTTTTTCAGATCGTAACGAGGAACTAGATCTTCGTTGTGACCCGCGTAGCCTGTTGGGCTTTGCTGACCAGCAGCTGTCGCGAAACCTTTCATGATTTTCTTAACAATACCTTCATTGTTAATCGCATGAACGATTGCTTGACGAACGCGCACATCTTTCAGTGCTTCGTTGCTGTTTTGGTTCATTTGGAACGTAATGATACGAGTACCAGGTAGCGTTACTAGATCGATGTTCTTAGCGTTTTTAACACGCTTGTGATCATTTGGTGCTACTGGGTGAATCATATCCACGTCACCAGAAAGAAGTGCTGCTACACGCGTTGCATCTTCTTTGATTGGCACAAGTGTTAGCTTGTCTACGTTACCTTCAGTTTCTGTGTCCCAGTAATCGTTGAAACGCTCGAACGTTACTTTAACGCCTTGCTCACGTTGAGTTACGATGAATGGGCCAGTACCTGAAACGTTAGTCGAAGCGAACGAGTTACCGTGCTTAACTAGCTCAGATTTATCATTACCTTCCGCTGTTTGACCAGAGTAAAACTTGCTGTCCATTGGGAAGATGTAAGTTGCTGTTTGTAGTACTAGTGGGTAAGCCGCTTTTGATACTAGCTCAACTGTGTAGTCATCCACTTTTACCATTTTTTCGTATGGCGTGAAGATAGACTTAAAGTCTGGAGAAGCTTGTAGACGTTCAAAAGTCCACACAACATCATCAGCAGTCAGTTCGTTACCAGAGTGGAATTTCACACCTTTACGTAGGTTAAAACGGAAAGTCGTATCATCAACACGCTCCCAGCTAGATGCTAGGCGGCCTTCAAAATCCATCTCTTGAGTGAAACGTACTAGAGGGTCAAACACCATGTGAGACATTTGCAGTGTGCCACCAGACAGCTGCTCGTGCGGGTCAAGTGATACCGGGTCAGCTGCGTAGCCAACGGTAATATCTGCTGCTGCTGCACTAAAGCTTAGGCCAGCTGCCATTAAAGCTACTGCTAATTTGCTTTTCATGGTTTTCATTGCATAACTCCTTCATGCGGGAATCCAGATCCCTAGTTGTTGTATTTGCGTCTGTTTATTGTTTTTAGCAAGCCAAACTCCAGCCTGCTGATTTTTATATCGCGGCTTTTGCCACTGCTTTTTCTTCTCTTAAACCCGTAAATTCAGGCATTAAAGAAATTAGGTGTTTGCTGTATTCATGCTGAGGCGATTGGAACAACTGCTCTGTTGGCGCTACTTCCAATAGCTCTCCCATTTGCATCACACCAACACGATCACACATTTGACGAATAACCGGTAAATCGTGACTGATGAACAGCATGGTTAGGTTGAGCTCGTCTTGTAAGTCTTTTAATAGATTAAGAATCTGAGCCTGTACCGACACATCCAGCGCCGACGTAGGTTCATCACAAATCAGAAGACGTGGGCGAGTTGCCAAGGCGCGAGCGATAGAAATACGCTGACGTTGGCCACCTGAGAATTCGTGTGGGTATTTAACTCCAGCCATCTTGCCTAAACCAACGTGCTCTAGCAGGTCGTGAACGATCTGACGAGTTTCATTCTCGTTGCGCGTAAGCTTATGGAATCGGATAGGTTCAGCAATGATGTCGAAGATCTTCATTCGAGGGTTCATTGATGTGTATGGGTTTTGGAACACCATCTGCATTTGGCGACGCATTGGGCGACGCTCTTTCTCAGACTTAAGCCCAGTAAGGTCAATACCTTCAAAGGTCACTTTGCCTGAGTTGGGTGCGTACAAGCCAGCAATCACACGAGCAATCGTTGATTTACCCGAACCAGATTCACCCACAAGACCAAAAGTTTCACCTTCGTGTACTTCAAAGCTCACATTGTTTGACGCCTGAACGTACTCACGACGACTCTCAAAGAAAGAATCCTTGGTGGTAAAGCGTAAGTTGACGTTTTCAACATTCAACAACGGGCCAGTGTAATCACGGTGATCTTGGCTTTGACCTAACCAGTGGTTTTTCACATCAAGTGGTTCCATCTCGTGCGCTTCTTCGATGTAGCTCACAAGAGGGAAACGATCGAGTTTACGATCTGAACGCGGAACCGCTGAGATAAGACTGTGCGTGTAAGGGTGTTCAGGAGTACCAAGGACTTTCGCCGTCGGGCCAAACTCAACTAAATCACCACGATACATAACCGCTACGCGATCGGTAACGTTAGATACGACACCCATGTCGTGCGTGACCAACATACAACCTACGTTCTTCTTAATACATAGGTCGCGAATTAAACCCAAAATCTGGTCTTGGATAGACACATCCAGTGCGGTTGTTGGTTCATCTGCGATGATTAAGTCAGGTTCACCTGCCAATGCGATCGCGATAACAACACGCTGACGCATACCGCCAGAGAATTGGTGTGGGTACTGCTTTAAACGGTTTTCTGGTTGCGGAATACCAACTTGGTTCATCAAGTCTAATGAGCGTTGGTAAGCTTCTTGATCCGAAACCTTCATGTTGGCATGAATCGTTTCTTTTAACTGCTGCTCTACTGTGAATAGAGGGTTAAGAGAAGTCATTGGGTCTTGGAAGATAAAACCAATCTTTGAGCCGCGAACAGAACGCATCTGTTCAGGAGATAAGCCAGAGACTTTTTCGCCATCCAAAAATACCTCGCCGCTAGCAATGCGACCAGGAGGGCTCAGTAGATCGATCACAGCATTGCCTACTGTTGATTTACCGGCACCAGACTCCCCTACAACGCCAACAATCTCACCACGTTCAATGTTGAACGAAAGCGATTTTACTGCTGCGTGAACTCCATGACGAGATGGGTATTCGATACGAAGATTTTTTACTTCTAAAAGTGACATTACCAGACCTCTACTGCTTTGGCAGCTCTCTGCCCTGTCTGCAAAATTGAATCCATTCTTACCAGAATATTGTTCTGATATTTTATACGGTTGACAATTTGGCAAATAATTCACAGAAAAGCAACAAAAATAGGATAAAAAGTCGACATTAAACGCTTAACAAGCAAAAGCACCACATAACTATTCACCCAGAGAGCATATAGTAATAAAAATCAACATTCTATTGTCGATAATAAATACTCACAAATCCCTTACTACCACTTACTTGTAGAGTTAAACCTATGGTTAAAAGCAGATCTCACTACCAGTCACTAAAAACAAATAATTATTCCAAAAAACAATTAACACTATAGAAACAAACGCTAATTTTTGTCATTCAAGCAAACAAAACAACCAGATAGAAGCATATTAACCATATATATTACCCCTCACATCATTTCAGCGAATACCAACCAGTGAAACGAAAGACTTACTAAAATGGAGACGATTTTGAGCGACTTGATGTAAAGAAAACTGTCAAATACAGACCTTAGGGAACATATTTAGCGTCAAATTTCACTTTTCATAGAAATCTTTAGACCAAACCTATTAATTTGTCGAATGATTGGCGGTGAATTTTATATAAAATTAGATATCGATCAGCCCATTTAATAAAGCAGACACCTCTAGAAAGGCGCGATAATCTAGAAAAAAGCAAGAGATCGCCTTATATAGAATATGGATTTTACCAAGGCTACATCAAGCAAGGCGTTGAAATATTTAGGCTCTCAGTATTCAAAATCAAGAATAACTGAAACGACAGATGTCAAAAATCCCAACCTTTCGACTGAAATCTCTATTGTGGTAAATAAAGAGAGATTCGGCGCGGAAGCGCTTCCTGCGGCCTGACGAACCACCGAGCTGGCGATCTATCAGCTTGGCGGCAAGTCCACGGCCTTCTGGTCCCAAATTAAATAAATCCCAGATGCAAAAAAGCCCCAGTATTTCGACTGAGGCTTCTTAATGTAGTCGGTGAAGAGAGATTCTTTGAACATCAGACGAACCCCACTAGGGTTCCAGCCTAGTGATCTACAGATGAAAAAAAGCTCATCATTTCTGATGAGCTTTCTTAAAGGTGGTCGGTAAAGAAGGATTTGATGCGACTGGGCTTCCAGCCCACGAATACACCATTATCTTTTCTCCAGATAGAAAAAAAGCTCATCATTTCTGATGAGCTTTCTTAAGGTGGTCGGTGAAGAGGGATTTGATCGGACTGGCGATCCAGCCCACGACCCTCTGGTCTCAAATTATCTAAATTCTAGGCGTAAAAAAGCCCCGTCATTTCTGACGAGGCTTCTTAAGGTGGTCGGTGAAGAGGGATTCGAACCCCCGACCCTCTGGTCCCAAACCAGATGCGCTACCAAGCTGCGCTATTCACCGAGACGTTTTGTTTGATTTCTCAAACTGGGAACTTCAAAGAAGCTACCAAAATTAATGGGGTGGCTAACGAGATTCGAACTCGCGACCACCGGAATCACAATCCAGGGCTCTACCAACTGAGCTATAGCCACCACTAATTTTTTATATAACCGCTTAAAAGCGATTATTGAAATAGTGGTCGGTGAAGAGGGATTCGAACCCCCGACCCTCTGGTCCCAAACCAGATGCGCTACCAAGCTGCGCTATTCACCGACTAATTTTGTATCGACTCTTGGGAATAATGAATCAACACTGGAAGCCGAAGCTACCGATATTTTGTAAAGAAAGAATGGGGTGGCTAACGAGATTCGAACTCGCGACCACCGGAATCACAATCCAGGGCTCTACCAACTGAGCTATAGCCACCATTATTTCTTTTTTGCCAATTTCTCACTTACCGAAGTAAGAGACCGGATGGCGCGCCTGAAAGGATTCGAACCTTCGGCCTTTGGCTCCGGAGGCCAACGCTCTATCCAGCTGAGCTACAGGCGCATGCCCTGTCGGCGGAGTGGAATAATACGTATATCACCCAATGCCGTCTAGTACTTTTTTAACTTTTTTTTCTGTTTGGTCTCTTTTTCGACAGTTAATATGTGATAAACCCCTTATTTGAGTACTACAACCCGCCACAGCTTATAAGTTGTTGTTTATTGCAACAACTTATCGGGATATAATCACCCATTATTTACATTGGTTTAACAGTTGCTCTTTGCTGGTGAAGCCAAAACACCCTCCAACACTATAAATTGGTAAGCACGTACTTACCTTGGGAATGTAAAGTGAGTTTAATGGATATGTCTCGTCGAATTTTAAGCGTTGTCATCGCAGTTTTAACCTTTTCAACTGGCGCAATGGCTTCAGGCCTTAGCGAAGCAGAGCAAGATGCAATTGCTGAACGCATCAAACCAGTTGGTCAAGTTTACCTAGTCGGCAGCGAACCAGTAGCCGCAGAACCAACAGGCCCTCGTGATGGCGCAACAGTTTACGGTACCTTTTGTATCGCTTGTCACGCATCTGGCGTAAGTGGCGCCCCTAAAACAGGTGATGCTGGTGATTGGGGACCTCGTATAGCTCAAGGTCGCGATATCCTAGCTAACCACGCAATCAACGGCTTTAATGCAATGCCAGCGAAAGGTTCATGCATGGACTGTTCAGACGACGAAATCAAAGATGCTATCGAGCACATGATTGCTGGTCTGTAATTTACCGATCTGTAATTAAAAATGCCAGATTCAAAAAAGGTGACCCTATGGTCACCTTTTTATTTGTCTCTATTTAATGCTTTCAGAACCAGACGCTACTTTTTGTTAAACATCGCACGAATATTAGCAATGTGTGCCTGTCCTTTTTCCATTCTTTCTTCAGCGGATTGTGGTTTCTTAACGCTTTCCCACTCCACATCATCATGCGGCAACTCGTCAAGGAAGCGGCTTTGTGTTGGCTTAATCAATTCACCGTACTGACGACGTTCACGACACTTAGTAAAAGTCAGCTCTTTCTGCGCTCGCGTAATCCCTACGTACATAAGACGACGCTCTTCTTCTACATTACCTTCATCAACACTGGTTTGGTGTGGCAAGATGCCCTCTTCAGCCCCCATCAAGAATACATACGGAAACTCTAGGCCTTTCGAAGCGTGCAATGTCATTAGTTGAACTTGGTCTGCATCGTCATTATCTTCCCCACGCTCCATCATGTCGCGCAAAGTTAAACGTTGAACAACCTCTCGTAGCGTCTTCTCTTCTTTATCATAGTTGTCACCTTCGAGGTCAGCCACAATCCAGCTATAAAGATCAGATACGTTCTTCATTCGCATTTCAGCGGCTTTCGGGCTTGGAGAGGTTTCGTAGAGCCAATCTTCGTAATTAATGTCACGAACCAAAGAACGAACCGCCTCAACTGTATTACCACGCTCTGCATTATCCGAGATACGAACAATCCAATCGCTGAAACGACGCAGGTTTTCCAAACCACGGCCCGTCAGCGTTTGCTCTAAACCCATTTCGAAGCTGGCTTCAAACAGACTTTTACCGCGCATGTTGGCGTAGCTGCCTAATTTTTCCAGCGTAACAGGGCCGATCTCACGACGCGGCGTATTCACAATACGCAGGAAGGCGTTGTCATCATCAGGGTTCACCAACACACGTAGGTAAGCCATGATGTCTTTAATCTCAGCTCTAGCAAAGAAAGAGGTACCACCAGAGATCTTGTAAGGCACACGGTTCTGCATCAAGGCTTTTTCAATCAAGCGCGATTGATGATTACCTCGGTAAAGTACTGCGTAATCTTTATATTCTGTGCGATTCAGAAACTTGTGGGCGATGATCTCGCCGGTAATACGCTCTGCTTCATGCTCTTCATTCTTAGCATTCAGTACCTTGAGCTTTTCACCGTCCGGAATTTCAGAGAACAATGACTTCTCATAGACGTGAGGGTTATTAGCGATCAAGATATTCGCTGCTCGCAAGATGCGACTGGTCGAGCGGTAGTTTTGCTCTAGTTTGATCAAACGTAGGTTCGGGTAATCCTCACCTAGCAGAACCAAGTTTTGTGGTTTTGCGCCACGCCATGAGTAAATAGATTGGTCATCATCACCTACGACCGTCAAACGACCACGTTCACCCACCAGTAAACGAACCAACTCATATTGGCTAGTGTTGGTATCTTGATATTCATCGACCAGCAAATAACGAATACGAGACTGCCAGCGCTCACGCACCTCTTGATTGGTTTTCAGTAACAATACCGGCATCGCGATCAGATCATCAAAATCAAGCGCGTTGTATGCCTTCATCTGTTTCTGGTACATCTCAAAACAGAATGCAAACAACTGCTCTTGTTCGCCTTGAGCTCGAGCTTTCGCCTGATCTGGCGTCAGCATGTCATTCTTCCAATTCGAAATGGTGCTCATTAAAGCGCGCAGCAAATCCTTATCACCATCGATCTGCCTCTCTGTTAGCTCTTTTAACAAAGCTAGTTGGTCTTGGTCATCAAACAGAGAGAAACCCGCTTTCAAACCCAGCGCTTTGTATTCACGACGAATGATGGTTAAACCCATGGTATGAAAGGTCGAAACAATCAGCCCTTTCGATTCGCCCTTACCCAGAGTTTGCCCAACACGCTCTTTCATCTCGCGTGCCGCTTTATTAGTAAAAGTTACCGCAGCAATGTTACGAGCTTTATAACCACATTCCTGAACCAAATAAGCGATTTTATTGGTGATTACACGTGTTTTACCTGAGCCTGCGCCCGCTAAAACGAGGCAAGGACCAGAGACGTATTTCACAGCTTCATCTTGTCTTGGGTTCAGTTTCATTACTTTCTCAACATGGTTAAAAGGTCTATTTGTTCACGCGCGCCTATAATAATGGTGCAACGGTACGAATGCTATGCTCTCTTACACAAGAATTTTACTCTATTTATGCAAAACTCTGTTGCACAAATGTACGTAATTCAGGCTACAATGAATGAACGTTCATTCACTAGTGATTAGTCTATGACCAATAATACATCTCAAGATAAACGCTTACAGATACTCTCTGCTGCGGAAAAGTTAATTGCCGAGGTAGGCTTTCAAGGCTTATCAATGCAAAAATTGGCCAAAGAAGCAGGTGTGGCTGCCGGTACTATTTATCGATATTTCGATGATAAAGACCATTTAATTGAAGATGTTCGCATTCAGGTAACTCAAAGAGTCGCGGACGCTGTTCAAAATGGTGTTAATGATTCAGATTCAATAAAGCTACGTTATAGAACTATGTGGTTAAACATATGGGACCTAGCGGGCACGAACCCTGCAGCAATCAAAAACAGGATTCAGTACGATTCTCTACCTGCAATAAATAGCATGGCATTTAGGGAACTTGAAAGAAAAATGTTTGCCCAAATTGAGCTACTGTTTAACGAGGGTAAAGAGCAAGGAATTTTTAAACCACTCAATAATGAAATTTTAAGTGGTTTAAGTTTAGCCGCTAGCGTGTCACTTGCACGCAAGCACTCTTTAGGTTTTTACCAAATGGATGAGGCCGCATTAGAAGCAGCCATTGAAGCCAGTTGGGACGCAATAATTACACACTAGATCGGAGTTTTGACCATAATGAAAAAGTGGACTTTCTTCATGTTACTCATCGCTGTACTGCTTTTCGGCAGCGTTATCGGGTTCAACATGTTCAAACAACAAAAAATTGCTGAGTACATGGCAAACCGTCCTGAGCCAGAGTTTCCGGTAACGGTGACTGAAGTTCAGCCGATCGACTGGATTCCAGTGATTGAAGCGATTGGTTTCATCGAACCAAACCAAGGTGTAACACTGGCTAACGAAACCAGCGGCGTTATTGATCAAATCTCGTTCGAATCAGGCACTGACGTTAAAAATGGCCAGCAACTTGTTCGTTTAGATTCAGATGTTGAGAAAGCGAACCTGAAAAGTTCGGAAGCGCGTTTACCTGCTGCAAAAGCAAAGTACAAGCGTTACCAAGGTCTATTCAAAAAAGGCTCTATCTCTAAAGAAGCATACGATGAAGCGGAAGCGAACTACTTCTCTCTATCGGCTGATATTGAAAGCCTGAAAGCGTCGATCGAACGTCGTGAAATCCGTGCACCATTCGACGGTAAAGTCGGCATCCGTAATGTGTACCTAGGTCAATACCTGCAGTCGGGTACGGATATTGTTCGTTTAGAAGATACCAGTGTTATGCGCCTGCGCTTTACTGTATCTCAAACAGATATCTCTCGTATCAATGTTGGTCAGGCTATCGACATATTTGTTGATGCTTACCCGGAGAAACCGTTTGAAGGCTCTATCAGTGCCATTGAACCAGCGGTAAGTATCCAAAGTGGTCTTATTCAAGTTCAAGCGGATATTCCAAACAATGATGGCCAACTTCGTAGCGGCATGTTCGCTCGCGCTAACATCATTCTGCCTAAGCTAGAGAACCAAGTAACCTTGCCTCAAACAGCGATTACTTTCACTTTATATGGTGACAATGTATACATCCTTACGGAAGAAGACGGCGTTCAACGTGTTGCTCAACATGTTGTAAAAGTAGGTGAGCGTACCGCTGAGATCGCACACATCCTTGAAGGCGTTAAAGCCGGTGATACAGTTGTAACTTCTGGCCAAGTACGTCTAAGTAACGGTGCCAAAGTTAAGGTTGTTGAAAGTGATGCAATCACTCCACCATCTGAAACACCTAAGCTGTAACTGGAGGCACAATGCGCTTTACTGATGTTTTTATTAAACGTCCAGTTCTAGCGGTATCCATCAGCTTTTTGATTGCGCTGCTTGGTCTACAAGCAATCTTCAAAATGCAGGTGCGTGAATACCCTGAAATGACGAATACCGTGGTAACCGTAACAACGAGTTACTACGGTGCAAGTGCCGATCTTATCCAAGGCTTTATAACCCAGCCCCTCGAACAGGCTGTGGCTCAAGCGGATAATATCGACTATATGACTTCATCTTCTGTACTGGGTAGTTCAACTATCACAGTTAACATGAAGTTGAACACCGACCCGAATGCGGCGCTGTCTGACATACTGGCCAAGACAAACTCGGTGCGTTCTCAGCTTCCAAAAGAAGCCGAAGATCCAACCGTAACCATGTCGACTGGTTCAACGACCGCGGTACTTTATATTGGCTTTACCAGTGATGAGCTCGTATCAAGCCAAATTACCGATTATCTAGAGCGTGTAATCAACCCGCAGCTATTTACGGTAAATGGTGTATCCAAAGTTGACCTATATGGTGGTATGAAATACGCACTGCGCGTATGGCTAGACCCATCAAAAATGGCGGCGGTTAGCCTAACTGCATCTGATGTGATGACGGTACTGAACGCTAACAACTACCAATCAGCGACAGGTCAAGCGACCGGTGAGTTCGTGCTTTACAACGGCAGTGCAGATACTCAGGTATCAAACACTGAAGAATTAGAAAACCTAGTAGTGAAGAGCGGTGAAGGTGAGATCATTCGCCTATCCGACATCGCTAAGGTTTCGCTAGAGAAAAGCCACGACATTTACCGCGCAAGTGCTAATGGTCAAGAAGCGGTTGTTGCAGCTATTAACGCGGCACCAAGTGCTAACCCAATCAACATCGCTGCAGATGTACTTGAGCTTCTTCCTCAACTAGAGAAGAACCTACCAAGCAACATCTCGATGAATGTAATGTACGATTCAACCATTGCGATTAACGAATCAATTCAAGAGGTTATTAAGACCATCCTTGAAGCAGCATTAATCGTATTGATCGTAATTACCTTGTTCTTAGGTTCATTCCGAGCGGTACTGATCCCTATCGTGACTATCCCACTGTCTTTGATTGGTGTGGCAATGGTGATGCAGGCAATGGGCTTCTCTTGGAACCTGATGACACTACTGGCAATGGTACTCGCCATCGGCCTGGTAGTAGATGATGCAATCGTAGTACTAGAGAACGTCGACCGGCATATCAAGCTCGGGGAATCCCCTTTCCGAGCAGCAATTATCGGTACCCGTGAAATTGCGATCCCTGTTATTGCAATGACATTAACGCTAGGTGCGGTATACGCTCCAATCGCGATGATGGGTGGTATCACAGGCTCGCTATTTAAAGAGTTTGCGTTAACCCTAGCTGGTTCAGTTTTTGTTTCGGGTATCGTGGCACTAACGCTATCGCCAATGATGTGTTCAAAAATGCTAAAAGCTCACGCTGAGCCGAGCAAGTTTGAGCAGAAAGTTCACAGCGTGCTGGATGGCATGACTAACCGTTACGAGCGTATGCTTGGTGCGGTAATGCAACATCGTCCAGTATTTATTGGTTTTGCTATCATCGTATTTGCAAGTTTGCCGTTGTTGTTCAAGTTCATCCCTAGTGAGTTAGCACCTTCAGAAGATAAAGGTGTAATCATGTTGATGGGTACAGCACCGTCGAATGCGAACTTAGACTTCATGCAAAACACCATGAACGACGTAAATAAGATTCTGTCTGATCAGCCAGAAGTAGCTTACGCGCAAGTATTTACAGGTGTGCCTAATGCAAACCAAGCTTTTGGTATCGCATCTATGGTTCCATGGAGTGAGCGTGAAGCAAGCCAGTCTGAAGTAGCAAACCGCGTTGGTAATTTGGTGAAAGACGTTCCAGGAATGGCGGTAACTGCATTCCAAATGCCAGAACTACCAGGTGCCGGTTCAGGTCTTCCAATTCAGTTTGTTATTACAACGCCAAACAGTTTTGAAAGCTTGTTCCAAATCACCACAGACATTCTGGCTGATGTCTCTTCAAATCCACTGTTCGTGTATTCAGATCTCGACCTGAACTACGACTCAGCAACCATGAAGATCAACATTGACAAGGATAAAGCGGGCGCATACGGCGTGACCATGCAAGATATCGGTATCACACTCGGTACCATGATGTCAGATGGCTACGTAAACCGTATCGACTTGAATGGCCGTTCTTACGAGGTCATTCCTCAAGTTGAACGTAAATTCCGTTTGAACCCAGAGTCAATGAACAACTACTACGTACGTGCCGCTGATGGTAACGCCGTTCCTCTAGGCAGTTTGATTACGATTGATGTTGTGGCAGAGCCTCGCTCTCTTCCTCACTTCAACCAATTGAACTCGGCTACGATTGGTGCGGTACCGGCTCCAGGCGCTGCAATGGGTGATGCAATTGCGTGGTTTGAAGACACAGCTGCCAATAAGCTTCCAAGTGGCTATAACCATGACTACATGGGTGAAGCACGCCAATACGTAACAGAAGGTAGCGCACTTTACGCGACCTTTGGTTTAGCGTTGGCTATCATCTTCTTGGTATTGGCGATTCAATTTGAATCTCTAAAAGATCCACTTGTTATTATGGTATCTGTACCACTAGCGATTTGTGGTGCCCTAATCGCTCTGGCTTGGGGTGCGGCAACGATGAACATATACTCGCAAGTTGGTTTGATCACTTTGGTCGGCCTGATTACCAAGCACGGTATCTTGATCTGTGAGGTAGCGAAAGAAGAACAGCTACACAATCACAAGACTCGTATTGAAGCGGTAATGGAAGCGGCGAAGGTTCGTCTTCGTCCAATCCTGATGACAACGGCTGCGATGATCGCGGGTCTAATCCCACTAATGTACGCAAGTGGTGCGGGTGCGGCTCAACGTTTCAGTATTGGTATCGTAATCGTTGCAGGTCTAGCGATTGGTACTATCTTCACGCTATTTGTACTGCCAGTGATTTACAGCTACTTGGCTGAAAAACACAAACCTCTGCCTGTATTTGTTGAAGACAAAGACCTAGAAAAGCTAGCTCGCGTCGATGAAGCAAAAGCAGCGCACAGAGAATTAGCTGATAATAAGTAATCACTAAGTCGTAATAACAATAAAAAGGCTACTTCGGTGGCCTTTTTTTGTACGCCATAGGCGACATCTCAAGTGTGATTAAATAGAATAGTGATAAATATTCAGGAGTTTTAATTGATATGTTTGATCCAAAAAAACTAGAGCAGATTGCTAAGCAGATCCACGATTCTATGCCTCAACCAGTAAAAGAGCTTGGTTCAGACGTAGATCAAAAAGTTCGTCAGGTTATCCAAGGCCAACTGAACAAGCTAGACGTTGTAAGCCGTGAAGAATTTGATGTTCAAACACAAGTACTACTGCGCACTCGCCAAAAGCTGACTGAAATGGAACAAAAGCTAACGGACTTAGAAGCAAAGATTGCCGACAAGTAAGCGTAAAGCAAGAAAACTGAAAGGGTTGGTGTGAAAGCACCAACCCTTTTGTATTTCTGAAGATCAATCAAGAACTAAAAGTCGACGAAGACTGATCAAACAATGTTCAAATGTTCATTTGATTGATTTTTAAGACTTTGTTACTAAAAGCAAAAAGGCTTGGTCAACGACGACCAAGCCTTTTTATTAGATGTTGTGTTGCTTATTTATAACTCCAACCTGTAAGGAGTTAGTGATACTGCTTCGCTTTTTCTGCAAATTTATCAGTATCTAAGCGACTAATTAACCGCCTACAGCGATACGCTTCATGTCGCTCATGTAGCTACGTAGCTCTTCACCAATGTACTCTACAGGGTGGTTACGGATAGCTTCGTTTACTTCAATTAGCTTAGCGTTATCAACTTGGTTAGATGTTTCACCTAGACCGCGGCCGATTACGTCAGTTGCTACTGAAGGCATGAACTTCTCACGTAGTAATGGTGTTGCTACGTTAGCGAATAGGTAGTTACCGTACTCAGCAGTATCTGAGATTACAACGTTCATTTCGTAAAGACGCTTACGAGCAACTGTGTTTGCGATTAGTGGAAGCTCATGTAGAGATTCGTAGTAAGCAGACTCATCGATGATACCAGATGCAGTCATAGCTTCGAATGCTAGCTCAACACCAGCACGAACCATAGCAACCATTAGGATACCGTTATCGAAGTACTCTTGCTCTGAGATTTCTACGTCAGAAGTTGGGTAGTTTTCAAATGCAGTTGCACCTGTCTCTTCACGCCAGCCAAGTAGGTTCACGTCATCGTTCGCCCAGTCAGCCATCATAGTGCTAGAGAAGTGACCAGAGATGATGTCATCCATGTGCTTGTTGTAAAGCGGACGCATTAGGTCTTTAAGCTCTTCAGAAAGCTCAAACGCTTTAACTTTAGCTGGGTTAGATAGACGATCCATCATGTGAGTTACGCCACCGAACTTAAGTGCTTCAGTAATCGTTTCCCAACCGTATTGTAGAAGTTTACCTGCGTAGCCTGGTTCGATGCCATCAGCAATCATCTTCTCGTAAGATACGATAGAACCTGCTTGTAGCATGCCACATAGAATTGTTTGCTCACCCATAAGGTCAGATTTAACTTCAGCTACGAATGAAGACTCTAGGCAACCTGCACGGTGACCACCAGTACCTGCAGCCCAAGCTTTAGCGATATCCCAGCCTTCGCCTTTAGGGTCATTTTCTGGGTGAACAGCGATCAATGTTGGAACACCGAAACCACGCTTGTACTCTTCACGTACTTCAGAACCAGGACACTTAGGCGCAACCATAACAACCGTAAGGTCAGAACGTAATTGCATGCCTTCTTCAACAACGTTAAAGCCGTGAGAGTAACCAAGAGCAGCGCCTTGCTTCATTAGAGGCATTACTGTTTCAACAACGTTTGTATGTTGCTTGTCTGGAGTAAGGTTGATAACTAGATCTGCTTGAGGGATTAGCGTTTCGTAACTACCCACAACAAAGCCGTTTTCATCAGCGTTTTTGAATGATTGACGCTTTTCATCAATTGCCGCTTGGCGTAGAGCGTAAGATACGTCTAAGCCAGAATCACGCATGTTCAGACCTTGGTTTAGGCCTTGAGCACCACAACCAACAATTACGATTTTCTTACCTTCAAGATATTCAGCTTCTGTCGTGAATTCTTCACGATCCATGAAGCGGCAACGACCCAATTGGTCAAGTTGTTCACGAAGGTTTAATGTATTGAAATAGTTAGCCATTCTAGGGCACTCCTTTAAAAATAAGTCCGTAAGGTCGATATCTCTCTATCGAATGACTTCATACTAAAACAGACACTCCGTTGCTGAAAGTGATATATTCACAATTAGTTATTGCAATAAATGCAACATGGAAACGATCGCAAAACATGAACATAAAATCTCTACAATTATTTATACATTTATGTGATAGCAAAAGTTTCAGCAAAACCGCTGCTGCTATGCACGTCAGTCCTTCAGCACTTAGTCGTCAGGTACAAAAGCTTGAAGAAGAAACGGGGCAAGAATTGCTTATCAGAGATAACCGCAGTGTTGATCTCACTCCAGCAGGAAAGCACCTATTGCCAGTAGCATTAAGCATCGTTGGAGAGTGGCAGCAATACAATCTTCACCTGAAAGGTGGTGAGCAAGAACTTAAAGGTGAAATTCGCATATTTTGCTCGGTAACGGCTAGTTACAGCCATCTACCTGAGCTCATAACAGAATTCAGAGCTATTCATCCGTACATTGAATTTAAGCTCTCTACAGGCGATCCGGCTCAATCTATCGACAAAATTTTAAATGATGAAGCAGATATTGCTATCTCAGCGAAGCCAGACATTCTTCCCTCAAGATTAGAGTTCGAAACCATCAGCGATATACCACTGTCAGTCATCATCCCATCCGGTGTGAGTAGTTTTAGCCAGCAGCTGCAATCAGATAAACCAAACTGGAATGAAGTACCTTTTATCATCCCAGAAGCAGGTACTGCACGAGAACGTGCGAACGCGTGGTTCAAAAAGATGAAGATAAAGCCCAACATTTACGCTCAGGTATCAGGTCATGAAGCGATCGTAAGTATGGTTGCTCTTGGTTGTGGGGTTGGTATCGCGCCAGACGTTGTAATTAACAACAGCCCTGTGAGAGATAAAGTCGACCGCTTAAAAATAGAGCCAATCAAGCCGTTTGAATTGGGAGTGTGCTGTAAGCGATCGCAGTTAGAAAATCCGTTAATTAGAGCATTTTGGCAGGTCGCTGAAGGTAAATACCTCCAAGACTAGTTATCTATAAGTGATAACAAGCCGGTGTGGAGTCACAGATAAAGAGCACGTTAGTGCTCTTTTTTGTTTTTCTAAACGACAAATATGAAAAAATCCCGCTGATTTCTCAGCGGGCTTTTCAATGGTGGTGGAGGGATAGGGATTTGAACCCTAGAACCGCTATTAACGGTTGCCGGTTTTCAAGACCGGTGCTTTCGACCACTCAGCCATCCCTCCAACAAATTGTCATCAACAGATTAGTACACTGTAGATGTTGTTACGTGTATACACAGGTAACGATATTTAAAGCCTGGCGATGTCCTACTCTCACATGGGGAAACCCCACACTACCATCGGCGCTATTGTGTTTCACTTCTGAGTTCGGCATGGAATCAGGTGGGTCCACAATGCTATGGTCGCCAAGCAAATTTTAAAATTCGGAAAGCTTATCTAAAAGTTATTTCTCTTCAAACGCATTCAAGGTCTGGTACTTCTGAGTCCACAAAACCCCTTGGGTGTTGTATGGTTAAGCCTCACGGGCAATTAGTACAGGTTAGCTCAATGCCTCGCAGCACTTACACACCCTGCCTATCAACGTCGTAGTCTACGACAACCCTTTAGGACACTTATAGTGCCAGGGAAAACTCATCTCAAGGCTCGCTTCCCGCTTAGATGCTTTCAGCGGTTATCGATTCCGAACTTAGCTACCGGGCAATGCCATTGGCATGACAACCCGAACACCAGAGGTTCGTCCACTCCGGTCCTCTCGTACTAGGAGCAGCCCCTTTCAATTTTCCAACGCCCACGGCAGATAGGGACCGAACTGTCTCACGACGTTCTAAACCCAGCTCGCGTACCACTTTAAATGGCGAACAGCCATACCCTTGGGACCGACTTCAGCCCCAGGATGTGATGAGCCGACATCGAGGTGCCAAACACCGCCGTCGATATGAACTCTTGGGCGGTATCAGCCTGTTATCCCCGGAGTACCTTTTATCCGTTGAGCGATGGCCCTTCCATTCAGAACCACCGGATCACTATGACCTGCTTTCGCACCTGCTCGAATTGTCATTCTCGCAGTCAAGCGGGCTTATGCCATTGCACTAACCACACGATGTCCAACCGTGTTTAGCCCACCTTCGTGCTCCTCCGTTACTCTTTGGGAGGAGACCGCCCCAGTCAAACTACCCACCAGGCACTGTCCGTAATCCCGATTCAGGGACCAACGTTAGAACATCAAAACTACAAGGGTGGTATTTCAAGGACGACTCCATCACATCTAGCGACGCAATTTCATAGTCTCCCACCTATCCTACACATGTAGGTTCAATGTTCAGTGCCAAGCTGTAGTAAAGGTTCACGGGGTCTTTCCGTCTAGCCGCGGGTACACTGCATCTTCACAGCGATTTCAATTTCACTGAGTCTCGGGTGGAGACAGCGTGGCCATCATTACGCCATTCGTGCAGGTCGGAACTTACCCGACAAGGAATTTCGCTACCTTAGGACCGTTATAGTTACGGCCGCCGTTTACCGGGGCTTCGATCAAGAGCTTCGACCGAAGTCTAACCCCATCAATTAACCTTCCGGCACCGGGCAGGCGTCACACCGTATACGTCATCTTACGATTTTGCACAGTGCTGTGTTTTTAATAAACAGTTGCAGCCACCTGGTATCTGCGACTCTCGTCTGCTCCATCCGCAAGGGACTTCACTGATAAGAGCGTACCTTCTCCCGAAGTTACGGTACCATTTTGCCTAGTTCCTTCACCCGAGTTCTCTCAAGCGCCTTGGTATTCTCTACCCGACCACCTGTGTCGGTTTGGGGTACGATTCCTTACAATCTGAAGCTTAGAGGCTTTTCCTGGAAGCATGGCATCAATGACTTCACTACCGTAGTAGCTCGACATCGTATCTCAGCGTTAATGAAAGTCCGGATTTACCTAAACTTTCCGCCTACGTACTTGAACCTGGACAACCGTCGCCAGGCCCACCTAGCCTTCTCCGTCCCCCCATCGCAATTGTAAGAAGTACGGGAATATTAACCCGTTTCCCATCGACTACGCCTTTCGGCCTCGCCTTAGGAGTCGACTTACCCTGCCCCGATTAACGTTGGACAGGAACCCTTGGTCTTCCGGCGAGGGAGTTTTTCACTCCCTTTATCGTTACTCATGTCAGCATTCGCACTTCTGATACCTCCAGCATGCCTTACAGCACACCTTCAACGGCTTACAGAACGCTCCCCTACCCCACATACCCTAAGGTACGTAGCCGCAGCTTCGGTGTATAGCTTAGCCCCGTTACATCTTCCGCGCAGGCCGACTCGACCAGTGAGCTATTACGCTTTCTTTAAATGATGGCTGCTTCTAAGCCAACATCCTGGCTGTCTGAGCCTTCCCACATCGTTTCCCACTTAGCTATACTTTGGGACCTTAGCTGGCGGTCTGGGTTGTTTCCCTCTCCACGACGGACGTTAGCACCCGCCGTGTGTCTCCCGGATAGTACTTACTGGTATTCGGAGTTTGCAAAGGGTTGGTAAGTCGGGATGACCCCCTAGCCTTAACAGTGCTCTACCCCCAGTAGTATTCGTCCGAGGCGCTACCTAAATAGCTTTCGGGGAGAACCAGCTATCTCCAGGTTTGATTGGCCTTTCACCCCTAGCCACAAGTCATCCGCTAATTTTTCAACATTAGTCGGTTCGGTCCTCCAGTTGATGTTACTCAACCTTCAACCTGCCCATGGCTAGATCACCTGGTTTCGGGTCTAATCCTAGCAACTGTACGCCCAGTTAAGACTCGGTTTCCCTACGGCTCCCCTAAACGGTTAACCTTGCTACTAAAATTAAGTCGCTGACCCATTATACAAAAGGTACGCAGTCACACCACGAAGGTGCTCCTACTGCTTGTACGTACACGGTTTCAGGTTCTATTTCACTCCCCTCACAGGGGTTCTTTTCGCCTTTCCCTCACGGTACTGGTTCACTATCGGTCAGTCAGTAGTATTTAGCCTTGGAGGATGGTCCCCCCATATTCAGACAGGATATCACGTGTCCCGCCCTACTCGTTTTCACTGATTATGAGATGTCGACTACGGGGCTATCACCCTTTACTGCGGCACTTTCCAGAGCCTTCGTCTGTCTCATTAAAAGCTTAAGGGCTAATCCAATTTCGCTCGCCGCTACTTTCGGAATCTCGGTTGATTTCTCTTCCTCGGGGTACTTAGATGTTTCAGTTCCCCCGGTTTGCCTCCTGTTGCTATGTATTCACAACAGGATACTTACTTATGTAAGTGGGTTTCCCCATTCAGGAATCCCAGACTCAAAAGGTTATTACTACCTAATCTGGGCTTATCGCAAGTTATTACGCCTTTCATCGCCTCTGACTGCCAAGGCATCCACCGTGTACGCTTAGTCACTTAACCATACAACCCGAAAGGGTTTCTATTTGCTTTCACTTTAAAAAGTGAAGACAAATAAGCGTATGGCAACTAACCAAGGTTTTTGGTTGTCATCAAGAAGGGTTAATTCTTGATAACTGTTTGCCGGACTCAATTGTGAATCAAACTAAAGTTTGATTCGAATACAAGACACTTGAATGTGTTTGTTGTGTTTATCTAATGAAAGATAAACATTGAGAACTTTTAAATTTGATTGAATTACTCGTAAGTAATCAATCAGTCAGCTTTCCAAATTGTTAAAGAGCAAGAGTTTTTCAAGTTTTAAACTTTCAAAACCATTTTTAAATACTCTCTTACGAGAATGCTTAAAGATGGTGGGCGATACCGGGCTCGAACCAGTGACCCCCTGCTTGTAAGGCAGGTGCTCTCCCAACTGAGCTAATCGCCCATGATAGTTTTAATTCCTTCATGGAGAAAGAATGGTGGAGCTATGCGGGATCGAACCGCAGACCTCCTGCGTGCAAGGCAGGCGCTCTCCCAGCTGAGCTATAGCCCCATATTTTTATTTCCTTGGGAGGAAATGGTGGGTCGTGCAGGATTCGAACCTGCGACCAATTGATTAAAAGTCAACTGCTCTACCAACTGAGCTAACGACCCAATGGTATCCCGTAGGGGAGTCGAACCCCTGTTACCGCCGTGAAAGGGCGGTGTCCTAGGCCTCTAGACGAACGGGACACTGGATATTGAAGAACTTGGGAGTTCTTCGTCTCTTTACTTTTCTAAACCTAATCAATCTGTGTGGACACTCATCGTAAGTATCTTCGTATAAGGAGGTGATCCAGCCCCAGGTTCCCCTAGGGCTACCTTGTTACGACTTCACCCCAG
Organism: Vibrio sp. QJM3NY_39; assembly: GCF_057785895.1. Taxonomy (NCBI): domain Bacteria; kingdom Pseudomonadati; phylum Pseudomonadota; class Gammaproteobacteria; order Vibrionales; family Vibrionaceae; genus Vibrio; species Vibrio sp. QJM3NY_39. Next base: position 3,551,910 of record NZ_CM173505.1, read on the forward strand.
TCATGAACCACAAAGTGGTGAGCGTCCTCCCCGAAAGGTTAAACTACCCACTTCTTTTGCAGCCCACTCCCATGGTGTGACGGGCGGTGTGTACAAGGCCCGGGAACGTATTCACCGTGACATTCTGATTCACGATTACTAGCGATTCCGACTTCATGGAGTCGAGTTGCAGACTCCAATCCGGACTACGACGCACTTTTTGGGATTCGCTCACTATCGCTAGCTTGCTGCCCTCTGTATGCGCCATTGTAGCACGTGTGTAGCCCTACTCGTAAGGGCCATGATGACTTGACGTCGTCCCCACCTTCCTCCGGTTTATCACCGGCAGTCTCCCTGGAGTTCCCGACATTACTCGCTGGCAAACAAGGATAAGGGTTGCGCTCGTTGCGGGACTTAACCCAACATTTCACAACACGAGCTGACGACAGCCATGCAGCACCTGTCTCAGAGTTCCCGAAGGCACACCTGCGTCTCCGCTGGCTTCTCTGGATGTCAAGAGTAGGTAAGGTTCTTCGCGTTGCATCGAATTAAACCACATGCTCCACCGCTTGTGCGGGCCCCCGTCAATTCATTTGAGTTTTAATCTTGCGACCGTACTCCCCAGGCGGTCTACTTAACGCGTTAGCTCCGAAAGCCACGGCTCAAGGCCACAACCTCCAAGTAGACATCGTTTACGGCGTGGACTACCAGGGTATCTAATCCTGTTTGCTCCCCACGCTTTCGCATCTGAGTGTCAGTGTCTGTCCAGGGGGCCGCCTTCGCCACTGGTATTCCTTCAGATCTCTACGCATTTCACCGCTACACCTGAAATTCTACCCCCCTCTACAGCACTCTAGTTCACCAGTTTCAAATGCAGTTCCGAGGTTGAGCCCCGGGCTTTCACATCTGACTTAATGAACCACCTGCATGCGCTTTACGCCCAGTAATTCCGATTAACGCTCGCACCCTCCGTATTACCGCGGCTGCTGGCACGGAGTTAGCCGGTGCTTCTTCTGTTGCTAACGTCAAGATGCGCAGCTATTAACTACACACCCTTCCTCACAACTGAAAGTACTTTACAACCCGAAGGCCTTCTTCATACACGCGGCATGGCTGCATCAGGCTTTCGCCCATTGTGCAATATTCCCCACTGCTGCCTCCCGTAGGAGTCTGGACCGTGTCTCAGTTCCAGTGTGGCTGATCATCCTCTCAGACCAGCTAGGGATCGTCGCCTTGGTGAGCCATTACCTCACCAACTAGCTAATCCCACCTAGGCATATCTTGACGCGAGAGGCCCGAAGGTCCCCCTCTTTGGCCCGTAGGCATTATGCGGTATTAGCCATCGTTTCCAATGGTTATCCCCCACATCAAGGCAATTTCCTAGGCATTACTCACCCGTCCGCCGCTCGACGCCCATTAACGCACCCGAAGGATTGTTAGTGTCGTTTCCGCTCGACTTGCATGTGTTAGGCCTGCCGCCAGCGTTCAATCTGAGCCATGATCAAACTCTTCAATTTAAGATTTTGTGACTCAACGAATACTGACTTCAAAACTATTCTTTATAAATAAAGAATGTAATTTTAAAGCTATTACCATTCCAACAGAATGGTAATGAATTGACTGTGCCAAAATTAAGTAAACTTAACTTTGTATTGGCCACTCAGTTCATTGAAATCAAGTTTGTTACCGAAGTAACTGCTATTACCTAAGTAATAACGTTTTGATATTCATCAACGAGTGCCCACACAGATTGATAGGTTTAAATTGTTAAAGAGCTTTTCCTTTTTGAGCTTCGCTCAAATCGGACGGCCATTTTAGCGATTTAAGTTTTAGTGTCAACCACTATTTTCAAAACTTTTTTCAAGCGCTTAGCTTGGCTAATTTGGCTTGTTGATTCGCTTTGGTTTCTTACGAAGCCTTCCCGTTTCAACGAGGTCGCATTATAGAGATTTCGATCACACTGGCAAGCCCTTTTTGAAGTTTTTCTTACTTTTTTGATTGTTCGAGCGTTTTTTGTTCAAAACACCTCATTATCACTAGTATTCCCCTTAATTAAGGGCTTAAGGTACCTATATAAAGGAGGACTTATGAGTTCAATACGCAGTTATAAAGGAATATCCCCTCAGATTGGACAAGGTGTCTATATAGATACAAGTTCGGTACTGGTTGGTGATATCAAAATCGGTGACGACTCTAGCGTGTGGCCTTTGGTTGCAGCTCGAGGAGATGTGAACCACATTCATATTGGGGAAAGAACGAATATCCAAGACGGCAGCGTCTTGCATGTCACCCATAAGAATGCAGAAAACCCTGACGGTTATCCTCTATTAATAGGTAATGATGTCACTATCGGACATAAAGTAATGCTGCATGGCTGTACTATTGAAGATCGCGTACTTGTTGGCATGGGAGCTATCGTGCTTGATGGCGTTATTGTTAAAGAAGAAGTGATGATTGGTGCTGGTAGCTTGGTTCCACCTAATAAGGTACTTGAAAGCGGTTATCTATATGTAGGAAGCCCAGTAAAACAAGCACGCCCATTAAATGATAAAGAGCGTGCCTTTTTACAGAAGTCAGCTGACAACTATGTTCAGAATAAAAACGACTATCTAGACTCTGTGCTGCCAGTCTAAAGCATTTTGATTTGAATCCGATTAGAGGAGTCATACTCCTCTTCTTCTATTAACTCTTCCGCTAGCTCTTCAATATCAAAACGTAACTCAGAAAAGATAACTAAAGCTTGATCGCCCTCTTCTATCTCTTTACCTGCCAATCGTGATAATTCTTCAATAGATAAGACACATTCGATCAATGCACCCGACTGTTGTGCTGGGAAGGTGATAGATTGACTTGCTTCATCCCAATCTTGGATATCCGGAAATAGAATTGATTGATTCATTTTTTATAATTACCTTGTTACATCTCTAAGTTTCTACGTAATTCTCTTAAAATTTGTTTTGTTCCTGGGCGAAGGCCACGCCAAAGCATAAAGCTCTCTGCTGCCTGCCCCACTAGCATACCCAAACCATCATAAGCAGCATGAACACCGTTATCTAATGCCCATTGATTAAATACTGTGGTTCCAGATCCGTAAACCATGTCATAAACGGCGCTATTAGAATTGAAAATAGCATCAGACACTTCAGGAAGCTGCCCACTTAGACCAGACGAAGTAGAGTTAATAATGACATCAAAGCCTTCATTAACATCACTTAGCCCCATCCCCTTGATGTTGCCATGCGAAGAAAACATCTCAGCCAGAAGTTCAGCCTTGGAGCTGGTTCGATTAGCGACCACCAGCTGTTGTGGCTTTTGATCGAGAAGAGGTTGAATCACTCCTCTCGCAGCACCACCAGCGCCAAGAAGAAGAACGCGAGCTCCTTTTAACGCAACTTGATGTTGAAGAAGGTCTTGAACTAAGCCTTCACCATCGGTGTTATCACCAATAATCTCTCCATCATCGAGCTTCTTAAGTGTGTTTACGGCACCTGCTAGTTCAGCTCTTTCAGTCAGGCGATTAGCGAACTGATACGCATCTTCTTTAAAAGGTGCTGTGACATTACACCCTCTACCACCCTCACTAAAAAAAGCTTGAGCAGCAATGATGAATTCACCTTGTTCTGGCTGGAGTGCTGTATAGGTAAGTTGTTGGCTGGTTTGGCGAGCAAATAATGTGTGAATGAATGGCGATTTGCTTTGCCCAATGGGGTTACCGAAAACGGCATAACGATCTACTTGCTGTGTCATATCCTTACCTAACAGAAATAAAAAAGGGTCATCTATATAGATGACCCTATCACTATCCCTATAAGGAAGGAAGAACTACCAAACTCGAGGCTTTAGGTAGTCGCTATAAAGCAGAGCTTCTGGTGAACCCGCTTGTGGCTCGTAGCGGTATTCCCAACGAGCTAATGGCGGCATCGACATTAATATAGACTCTGTGCGCCCACCGCTTTGCAGACCAAATAAGGTGCCACGGTCGTAAACTAGGTTAAATTCAACATAGCGACCACGACGATAAAGTTGGAAGTCACGCTCGCGCTCACCGTAAAACGTATCTTTACGTCGTTCTACAATTGGTAGATAGGCGGCTGCAAAGCCTTCACCGACCGCCTGCATATAAGCAAAGCTCTTATCGAAACCCCACTCATTCAGATCATCAAAGAACAGACCACCGACACCGCGTGTTTCGTCTCGGTGAGGCAGATAGAAGTATTTATCACACCACTCTTTATGCTCTTGATAAACATCATCACCAAACGGCGCACAAAGATCTTTAGCGGTTTGATGCCAAGATTGGCAGTCTTCATCGAAAGGATAAAATGGCGTTAAGTCAAAACCACCACCAAACCACCAAATCGGGTCTTCCCCCTCTTTTTCCGCAATAAAGAATCGAACGTTCGCGTGTGAGGTTGGGATATATGGGTTTTTAGGGTGGATAACTAATGAGACACCCATTGCCTCAAACTTACGTCCAGCTAATTCAGGGCGATGAGCCGTGGCTGAGGCAGGCATTGCCTTACCCGCTACGTGAGAGAAATTAACCCCACCTTGCTCAAATACCGCACCATTGGTCATCACACGAGTTCGACCACCGCCACCAAGGCGCTCGCCAGGTTCACGCTGCCATGCATCTTCTTCAAACAGTGCAGTACCATCAGCTTGCTCAAGCTGCTGGCAAATCGAATCTTGTAGGCTCAGTAAAAACTGCTTTACTGCTTCTTTATCAATTGCTGACATCTTACTTCCTTTGCAGGGTTTAACCCTGTCTTAATATTTTCGACGTTTTTGCATCTCTAATTTCGCTTGGCTTCTCACGGCCACCCGTTTGACCTTCTAGAATCGCGACTAAGTGTTGACCCAGCTGCTGTTGAACTTCTTCAGTCGTCATACAAGGCGGCTCGCCAGTCAGGTTGGCACTGGTAGAGGTTAACGGCTTGCCGAACTCATTACACATTCTTTGAACCAAAGGGTGATCCGTCACTCGCACCGCGATGGATTCAAATTGGCCACTGACCCAATCAGTTGCTTTACTGCTGGTTGGCATTATCCAAGTCACAGGTCCCGGCCATGTTGCTTTTACGGTCGCTAACTGCGCTTCAGTCAGTTGGCTTTCATCAATATAGGGCAGCAACTGCTCGTAACTCGCTGCAATTAGGATCAACCCTTTCTCCATCGGCCGCTGTTTTAAATCGAGCAATTTCTTAATGGCTTGTGGATTATCGGGATCACAACCGATCCCAAAAACGCCTTCAGTCGGGTAAGCAATGACTTCACCTTGTTGTAATGCCTGCAAAGTATGTTGAAAGTTATCCAAGGGTTGCCTCATTAATTCTGTTATCGAACTCGCTAAGTGTACAAATTATCACTCACTGTGACTAAAGCTATTTGTTTATAAAATGTATCAATTAACAACTTAGACTGACGCAAACGTTTTCCTTAAGCAATTTTACCCGTATAATGCGCGCAAAATATCTAATCACTAATTAAATCGTACCTGAAGGAGTTTGAGATGACTGTCGGTATTATCATGGGTTCTAAATCTGATTGGCCAACAATGAAGCTAGCTGCAGAAATGTTGGATCAGTTTGGCGTGGCGTACGAAACAAAAGTGGTTTCTGCTCACCGCACACCTCAGTTGCTTGCAGACTACGCAACCAGTGCGAAAGAGCGCGGTATTAAAGTGATTATTGCTGGTGCTGGCGGTGCAGCTCACCTTCCAGGCATGGCGGCTGCTTTCACAAGCGTCCCAGTTCTTGGTGTTCCAGTTCAGTCTAAAGCACTAAAAGGCATGGACTCGCTACTTTCTATCGTACAGATGCCAAAAGGCATTGCGGTAGGTACTTTGGCTATCGGTGAAGCTGGCGCTGCCAATGCTGGTATCCTAGCAGCCCAAATCATTGGTACTCACAATGAAGAAGTGATGGCAAAAGTAGAAGCGTTCCGCTCTGAGCAAACAGAAGCGGTTCTGGCTAATCCAAACCCTGCAGAGGACTAATTCCCATGCATGTTCTTGTGTTAGGCGCGGGCCAACTTGCTCGCATGATGTCCCTAGCTGGGGCGCCGCTGAATATTGAAATTTCTGCTTTTGATGTTGGCAGCAAAAATATTGTTCACCCATTAACGCAAGCGATTCTAGGCAGCGGCTTAGACAATGCGATTGAGCGTGCGGACGTCATTACTGCTGAATTCGAGCATATCCCTCATGATGTACTTGAGGTGTGTGAGCGCAGCGGTAAGTTCTTACCGACAACAGAAGCAATCAAAGCTGGCGGTGACCGTCGCCTTGAAAAAGCCCTGTTAGACGAAGCAAGCGTGAAAAATGCTAAGTACTACGTGATTAACTCTCGCGAAGACTTTGACGCTGCGATCGCTCACGTTGGCTTACCAATGGTATTGAAGAGCACACTTGGTGGCTACGATGGCAAAGGTCAATGGCGCTTAAAGACATTAGATAATGTTGACGCGACTTGGACAGAAATGGCTGAGTGCATCGCTGCAACAGACAACCAAGCGATTGTTGCTGAAGAGTTTGTCCCGTTTGACCGCGAAGTCTCACTGGTGGGTGCTCGTGGTGCCAATGGCGAGATCCAAGTGTACCCACTGGCTGAGAATGTTCACACCGATGGCGTGTTGAGCTTATCAACAGCGATTGACGACATTGAACTGCAAGAACAAGCTAAGACCATGTTCACCGCAGTTGCAGAGCGTTTGGATTACGTTGGCGTACTCGCGCTAGAGTTCTTTGATGTTCAAGGTTCACTGCTGGTAAATGAGATTGCACCACGTGTTCATAACTCGGGCCACTGGACACAACAAGGCGCTGAAACTTGTCAGTTTGAGAATCATCTACGTGCCGTATGTGGGATGCCATTAGGCAGCACTAAGCTGATTCGTCCAACCGCAATGATCAACATCCTTGGTGAAGATACCCTACCTGAAGCAATTCTTGCTCAAGGTGGTTGCCATGTTCATTGGTATGGTAAAGAGAAGCGTGCAGGTCGTAAGATGGGCCACATTAACGTGAGCGCTGACTACAACGCAGAGCTGCAAAGAGCGCTATGCTCACTGGCAGACATTCTCGATAAGCAAGCCTACCCTGCTGTGCATGAATTTGCTGAGCAGATGAAGTAAATCTACATTGCTTGATGAATATAGAACGTTTATTGGATATAGAAACGGCGCTCAGTGAGCGCCGTTTTTTGTCTATAACATCAAGTTATTGAGATTGAATGTGATGACACTTGCGATCAGCACATTGCTTCTTAGTGCCACTGGCCGTTTTCTTCTCCAGCAACAGCGGGAACTGACACTCTTCACAACGACCTATAACAGGTGGCTGATTAACGGCGAACTTACACTTAGGGTAGTTATCGCACGCATAGAAGGTTTTGCCATAGCGAGATTTACGCTCAACCAAATGGCCTCTGCCACACTCAGGACAAGCAACAAGTGGCTGCTCTTCAGGTTGTTCTTTTGGTTGGTCCAAAGATTCGATGTGATTACACGTTGGGTAGCTACTACAACCAATGAACATACCAAAGCGACCTTGCCTTAATACCAATTCGTTTTGGCATTTAGGACACGGTACACCCAGCTCTTTCACTACGTGGCCATCGTTCTGATGCAGAGGCTTGATGTAATCACAGCTAGGATACTGCTTACAGCCTAAAAATGGGCCGTGCTTACCATGGCGAAGCTGAAGCTCTCCACCACACTGTGGACATGGTTCATGCTCTAATGCATGTTCATGTGCCGAAAAAAGCTGATTATCAATCTTACTACTCATGACAAGCCTGTATTAATGCAAGATACCTTGCTCTTTGGTGTACAACAGCTCTTCCATTTGCGTGTAAGCACTTTCATTACCCGGCACATTAAATAGCACCATTAAGATAATCCATTTCAGATCATCCAATTCAAATTCGCTCGTCTCAAGCCCCATCACACGATCAATCACCATTTCACGAATCTCTGTCGTGAGTACGTTGATCTGTTCAAGGAACAATAAGAAACCTCGGCACTCCATATTAATACGTGAAATCTCTCGACTGGTATAAATACGCATCGAGGTATTGGAACACATAGTAATCGCCGCTTGATTCTCAGTATCTTGCAATGCCGCAAGATCTTCTAACCAATGGAGGGCCTTATAAATATCATCTTGGTGAAACCCTGCTCGAAGAAGCTCATCTTCCAGCTCATCTTGATCCACCTGCAATTCAGAATCGCTATGGATGTAGGTTTCAAACAAGTACATCAGTATGTCCATCATCATAGCTTAGCCTCTCCCCTTTCGAATATAGCCACCGGAAACTGCAACAACATGCCCTGAGAGCTCAAGCTCTAAAAGCTGCATCATGACCTCATGCACAGGTATATGGGTTCTCTGTGCCAAAATATCAACGGGTGTCGCCTCTAGCCCTACGTTAGCGAACAGCTGTGGAAATGGCAATTGTTCATTTTCCCCCATACTGGGCGTAGGTTCGAACAAGCTGGGTTGCTGATCGATAGACCAGTCTAACAGACTCTTTATTTCAATCAGAACATCTTGTGCACTCTGTACCAAGCATGCTCCAGCTTTGATTAAGCTATTACCTCCTCGACTGGTTGGGTTATGAATAGAGCCAGGAAGCGCAAACACCTCTCGGCCTTGCTCCATGGCATAGCGAGCTGTAATCAAAGAACCACTCTTCTCAGCCGCTTCAACCACCAAGGTTCCGAGCGATAACCCACTTATAATACGGTTACGGCGAGGGAAATGTTCAGGTCGTGGTTTGGCACTTGGGCGAAACTCTGAAATCAACGCACCATTTTCACAGATCCTATCGGCTAAATTTCTGTGTCGCGCAGGATAAATGGAATCCAATCCAGAACCCAATACAGCAAAAGTTTCCCCTCCTTTATCTAGAGCACCATCATGAGCATAGCCATCGATACCGAGTGCTAAGCCACTGGTGACAATCAAACCATTTTGGACGAACTCTTTGGCGAAGGACTTCGCGGTTTGCAACCCTTCGAGACTGGCATTGCGACTGCCGACCATAGCGATTTGAGGCTCAATCAGTTTTTCAACGTGACCTTTAACGAAAAGCACGCTTGGCGCGGAGGCGGTCTCATTCAGCAGTTTGGGATAATGCGAGCAATTCGGGGTAATGATGTGATGGTTGGGTTGTCTTGCTTGCCACTCTAGGCAAGCCTCCACTTCTCTTGGGGCTTGCTCTCTTAGATAGGCAATTTGCTTGGCAGACAAACCAAGCGCTTGCAGTTGCTGACTTGAGTAACCAACAATATTCAAAGGAGAATCAATACTCAGCAGTCGAGAAAGGCGCTTGCCACCCAATTGCGGAACAAAACTTAGAGTTAACCAAGCACTCAGTTGTTGCTCATTCACTCGGTGCCCTTAGCTTCTTCCTTCAAAGCCAGATCCAAAGGTGATACCGCCAGAATATCATTACTAACCGGTTTTGAGCTCTGAGTGATCAAGGCCAAGCTAAAATACTCATAAGGACGAATGACCATCAAACTACCAAGTGAGGTACTTGGCAGCTGCACCTTATCGCTCGCTGCAGACTCTTTGTAGCTGTATTCACCTTGCTTACCAAACACCACAGCGCCGCTTTCACTGAGGGTAAACATAGAGCCTTGGCGAAGATTGTCCTGTGAGCCTTTATTAATAACGACCACTTGATTCTTTGCACTGTATTGGCTGCCATCTAATGAACCCAAGATATTAGCAAACTGCCCCGCAGCACTAGGCGCTGGATAAAATGTGGTTGAGAGCTTCATCTGATCAACGCCAAGTTCAGGTAACACGAGGTCATTAAGTAACACCTCTTGCAGTTGAGTCTCTATCTGTAAACTACTGAACTCAGCATCCACCTCTTTCAAGCGCGCCGTGGCGACCAAACGCAAAGAGGTAATACTCGCTTGAGGTTGTTGTCGTTGATAAGTCTCGACGGCACGGTAGATACCCCATTTTTGATGCTGCTGGTTCCCAGAAATAAACAATCGGTCTTCACCCGATAAGAAGCGTTTGCCATCACTGGTCCCTAACACTCGTTGCGCTGACTGGATATCTTGCTGCTCAACCAAGCGGTCAGATTGTAGATACGGTAGAACAAGCCCCTCATTCACAGTAGGTACTGCTTTCTTCTCTGATACACGAATCTTAGGGCTTAGCTTTATGACGGGTTTGAGGCTCAACACAGGCTCGCCATTAATCCAAACCAGAGACAATTTATCTCCGGGGTAAATAAGGTGAGGGTTTTCTATTTCAGGGTTTACCTGCCATAGCCTTGGCCACAACCAAGGGCTATCGAGATACATCGCGGAAATATCCCATAAGGTATCCCCCTTAACCACCACATAGGCCTGAGGTGCATCTTGTTTGATGGTTAAAGGTTGCTCACTATTTTCAGCCGTAACGGCGAACGAAAACGAGGCACAAATAAGAGAAAAAGTGGGAGAAAAATGACGCATGACCTAGGTTCCTTGGTCTGAATATATGACATCTGATTAGAGAATTACCTTCAGGATGCTGTCATTTGACCTCTAAAATGTCTAGAATTGAGCCAACAAGGTTTAAGCTGTTTCGGCACAGTTCAATATTTCGAGTGTATATGTCTGTATTACAAGTATTAACATTACCAGATGATCGTCTACGTACCGTGGCGAAACCGGTAAAAGAAGTTACCCCAGAGATTCAAAAGTTCGTTGATGACATGATTGAAACCATGTACGACGAAGAAGGTATCGGCCTTGCGGCAACGCAAGTAGATTTCCACCAGCGCATCGTTGTTATCGATATTTCAGAAACACGTGACGAGCCTATGGTTCTGATCAACCCTGAAATTACCGACAAACGTGGCGAAGATGGTATCGAAGAAGGCTGTCTATCTGTACCAGGCGCTCGAGCTCTAGTACCTCGCGCTGCAGAAGTAACGGTTAAAGCATTAGACCGTGAAGGCAACGAATTCACATTCGACGCTGACGACCTTCTGGCTATCTGTGTTCAACACGAACTTGACCACCTAGAAGGCAAGTTGTTTGTTGATTACCTATCGCCACTAAAACGCAAACGTATTCAAGATAAGCTAGCGAAGATTAAACGTTTCAACGAGAAACAAGGTTAATAACCGCTGCTATTACTAAATTAAGAAGGAAGTCTACCTTGAGTCAATCTTTAAGAATTGTCTTCGCAGGTACTCCGGATTTCGCCGCCCGTCACTTGGCGGCGTTGTTGTCTTCGGAGCATGAAGTTATTGCTGTTTACACACAGCCAGATCGTCCAGCAGGCCGCGGTAAAAAACTGACTGCGAGTCCAGTAAAAAACATCGCACTTGAAAATAATATTCCGGTTTACCAACCCGAAAACTTCAAGTCAGATGAAGCTAAGCAAGAACTAGCCGATTTGAATGCTGACATCATGGTTGTCGTAGCTTACGGCTTGCTTCTTCCACAAGCTGTATTAGATACACCTCGCTTGGGTTGTATCAACGTGCACGGTTCTATCTTACCGCGCTGGCGTGGTGCTGCTCCTATCCAACGCTCTATCTGGGCGGGTGATAAAGAGACAGGCGTAACGATCATGCAGATGGATATCGGCCTAGATACGGGTGATATGCTAAGCATCGCAACGCTACCAATCGAAGCTACAGATACGAGCGCTTCAATGTACGAGAAGTTGGCTGGCCTTGGCCCTGATGCTCTTGTTGATTGTTTAGCAAACATCGCTTCAGGTAAAGCCGTCGCAGAAAAGCAAGACGACGAACTTGCTAACTACGCGAAGAAGCTAAGCAAAGAAGAAGCTAAAATTGATTGGAATGACAGTGCAGAACACATCGAACGTTGTGTACGCGCTTTCAATCCATGGCCAATGAGTCACTTTGCGATTGTTGATAGCAGCTCTGATGCAGATATAAGCATTAAGGTTTGGCAAACACGTGTTGATGAAGAATCAACATCTGCGCCAGCTGGCACAATTATCAAAGCTGATAAAACGGGTATCTATGTTGCTACTGGCGATAAAGTACTTGTATTGGAACAGCTACAAGTTCCAGGTAAGAAAGCCATGTCAGTTCAGGATATCTTGAACTCACGTGCAAGCTGGTTTGAAGTTGGTACTCAACTTTCTTAACCACTTTAAAGCTACTTTATATGCACTTAGAAACGTGTAGCTTTAGATAAAATAGCTTAGAAAACCTTTACGAGGGCAGAGATGCCCTCATGTATTCAAATAAATATTCGGTATCCCTCATGAATGTTCGCGCTGCTGCTGCAAATGTCCTATTCCAAGTTGTCGACAAAGGCCACTCTCTTTCACACGCTCTCCCTGCGGCTCAAAAAACGATTCGTCCGCGAGACCATGCTCTACTGCAAGAGATTTGCTACGGTGCACTTCGTTACTTGCCTCGCTTAGAGTCAATCGCTAACGAATTAATGGACAACTCACTTAAAGGCAAAAAGCGTGTATTCCACCACCTAATTTTAGTGGGTATTTACCAACTGAGCTTTATGCGTATTCCTTCGCATGCTGCAGTTGCTGAAACTGTTGAGGCAACCAAAACATTGCGTGGTCCAAGCCTAAGCGGTTTGATCAACGCTGTGTTACGTAGCTACCTGCGTGACCAAGAAGAGTTGGATGAAAAAGCGGTTAGCCACAATGCGGGTAAATACACTCACCCAAGCTGGATTCTTAAAATGCTTCAAGAAAGCTACCCAGATCAGTGGGAGCAATTAATTGAAGCAAACAACAGCAAGGCACCAATGTGGTTGCGCGTAAACCGTCAGCACCACACTCGTGACGAGTACGCCGAACTACTGAAAAACGAAAACATTGAATACACACTGCACCCTGAAGCTGCAGATGCCATAAAATTAGCAGCGCCTTGTGATGTTACTTTACTTCCTGGCTTCGACAGAGGTTGGGTATCAGTACAAGACGCAGCCGCTCAGCTTTCCGTTGATTACCTAACACCAAAAGATGGTGAGCTAATCCTAGACTGTTGTGCAGCGCCAGGTGGTAAAACCGCGCACATTCTTGAGCATACTAAAGACACAGAAGTGGTTGCGATTGACTGCGATATCAAGCGTCTAGACCGTGTTTACGATAACCTAGAACGCCTACAACTGCGTGCCGACGTAATCTGTGGCGATGCTCGCTATCCTGAAGAGTGGTGGATGGGTGATAAGTTTGACCGCATCCTGCTTGATGCTCCATGTTCAGCAACGGGTGTAATCCGTCGCCACCCTGACATCAAGTGGCTACGCCGCGCATCTGATATTGACGCACTAGCAGAACTGCAAAGTGAGATCATGGATGCAATGTGGAATCAGCTGAAAGAAGGCGGCACCATGGTCTATGCGACATGTTCTATCACACCGCAAGAAAATGTGCTGCAAGTGAAGGCATTCCTAGAGCGTACAGAGAACGCAACACTTGTTGGGTCTGATATCGAAAATCCGGGGCGTCAAATACTACCTGGAGAAGAAGATATGGATGGCTTCTACTACGCAGTTCTAGTAAAACAGGCATAACAACTAACAGCGGCTAAGAATTTATTTCTTAGCCGCTGTTTCTTTCTAGTGCATTATCAAAGCGAAAAGAGATCACTAGAATTACAACGGCAAAAAATAAGAGAAAGGCTATGAAGATCATTATTCTAGGTGCTGGACAAGTTGGCGGTACCCTTGCTGAAAACCTAGTGGGTGAAAACAATGACATCACGATCGTCGACCGTAATGCCGACCGACTTCGTGAACTTCAGGACAAATACGACCTTAGGGTTGTAAACGGTTATGCCAGCCACCCGAACACACTACGTGAAGCGGGCGCGCAAGATGCCGACATGTTGGTTGCCGTAACCAATATGGATGAAACCAACATGGCCGCATGTCAGGTTGCCTTCTCTCTGTTTAATACGCCAAACCGAATTGCCCGAATCCGCTCTCCACAGTATTTAGAAGAGAAAGAAGCACTCTTCAAATCAGGGGCGATTCCGGTTGATCATTTAATTGCCCCAGAAGAACTCGTCACCAGCTACATCGAGCGCCTGATTCAATATCCAGGTGCACTGCAGGTTGTGAGTTTTGCTGAACAGAAAGTTAGCCTAGTAGCAGTAAAAGCTTATTACGGTGGACCATTGGTTGGTAACGCACTGTCTGCTTTGCGTGAGCACATGCCGCACATTGATACTCGTGTAGCCGCTATCTTCCGTCAAGGTCGCCCTATTCGCCCACAAGGCACTACCATCATTGAAGCCGATGATGAGGTTTTCTTTGTGGCAGCGAGTAACCATATCCGCTCAGTAATGAGTGAGCTTCAGCGTCTAGAGAAACCGTATCGTCGCATCATGATTGTTGGCGGTGGTAACATTGGTGCAAGCTTGGCAAAACGCCTTGAACAGAGCTACAGCATCAAGCTTATTGAGCGCAGTTACACTCGTGCCGAAAAGCTGTCTGAAGAATTAGAAAACACCATCGTATTCTGTGGCGATGCAGCCGACCAAGAGCTGCTGACCGAAGAGAACATCGATCAAGTTGATGTGTTCATTGCTCTAACCAATGAAGATGAAACCAACATCATGTCAGCGATGCTGGCGAAGCGAATGGGTGCCAAGAAAGTAATGGTGCTGATTCAGCGTGGCGCTTATGTCGACCTTGTTCAAGGTGGCGTGATTGATATTGCGATATCTCCACAGCAAGCGACGATTTCTGCGTTGCTTACTCACGTTCGTCGTGCTGATATTGTTAACGTATCCTCTCTACGTCGCGGCGCTGCAGAGGCGATTGAAGCCATTGCTCACGGTGACGAGACCACATCTAAAGTCGTTGGCCGAGCGATTGGCGACATCAAACTGCCACCGGGCACCACTATTGGTGCGATTGTTCGCGGAGAAGAGGTGCTTATCGCGCACGATAGAACCGTAATCGAACAGGATGACCACGTAGTGATGTTCCTAGTGGACAAGAAATACGTACCGGATGTTGAGTCTCTATTCCAACCGAGCCCGTTCTTCTTATAGCCTTGTTCTCGTAAGCTTCTTCTCGCAACTTTCTTTTTGTGAGAAGGACGCTCCGGCACAAAGCTGTAATCAATTAAAGCTATGGTCTATTAAGCTATGGTCAACTTTCGTCCGATATTATTAGTGATAGGGTTAGTGTTATCAAAACTCGCCCTTTTCATGTACATCCCCACATTGGTTGCCTTTTTTACTGGCACCGGTGGCTTCCTCGAGTTTGGTCAATCGGTAGTGATCACGCACATTGTGGCGTTCATCTGCTTGAGCTTGGGCCGCTCCGCTAAGTTCCGACTTGGGGTGCGGGACATGTTCCTTATCACCTCTTTGGTTTGGACAATTGCCAGCGCCTTTGCCGCCCTGCCATTTGTCTTCATTAACCACATCAGCTTCACTGACGCCTACTTCGAAACCATGTCAGGTATCACCACGACAGGCTCAACCGTATTAAGCGGCTTAGACAGCATGGCACCAAGCATTCTGTTGTGGCGTTCTATACTGCAATGGTTAGGCGGCATCGGCTTTATCGTGATGGCGGTAGCAGTTCTACCAATGCTCAACGTTGGTGGTATGCGCCTGTTCCAAACCGAATCATCCGACTGGTCAGATAAAAGCAGCCCACGAGCAAAAACCGTCGCGAAGAACATCGTGGCGGTTTATCTGGTTCTGACTGGTTTATGCATCATTAGCTATTTGTTTGCAGGCATGGGCATCTTTGACGCGATCAATCACGCGTTCACAACACTGTCGACGGGGGGGTACTCAACCTCAGATGGCTCGATGAACCACTTCTCTAACAGTGCTCACTGGGTGGGAACCCTGTTCATGTTCCTTGGTGGACTGCCGTTCTTACTGTTTGTTAGCGCACTGCGAGGCCGAAAACTCTCGATCCTCTACAAAGACGCGCAAGTGAGAGGTTTCACGTACCTGTTCTTGTTCACCAGCGCCGTAATATCAACATGGTTGGTGGTTAGAGATGGCTACACTGTCATGGATGCGATGCGTGTTTCGATGTTCAACATTGTGTCAGTCGTCACCACAACCGGTTTTGGCTTAGAAGACTTCACCGCCTGGGGTGCACTGCCAACCACCTTGTTTGCATTCCTAATGATGGCGGGCGCTTGCTCGGGTTCAACCTCTGGCGGTATTAAAATCTTCCGTTTCCAGATCGCGATGACCATGCTCCACAAACAAATGATGAAGCTAATTCACCCATCGGGCGTGTTTGTTCAACGCTACAATCAGCGACCGGTGAATGACGATATTGTGCGTTCACTCGTGGCATTTGGTTTGATGTTCTTTATCACGATTATCTTAATTGCAGGCGGCTTGAGCGCGATGGGGCTTGATCCTGTGACCAGTATATCTGGCGCTATCACAGCCGTTGCCAACGTGGGCCCTGGCATGGGCAGCGTGATCGGTCCAACGGGTAACTTTGCACCACTGCCAGACGCCGCTAAATGGTTATTAAGTTTAGGTATGTTGATGGGCCGACTTGAGATACTGACGCTAATTGTTCTATTTTTCCCTGCCTTTTGGCGACGCTAATTACGCGAATATTTAAGGAAACACAGATGAAATCATACCTACTTATCGCAAGCGCACTGCTTAGCAGCTCTGCATTCGCCGGCCAAATGGTGACTCTGCAAGATGGTAAACAGATACTTCTAAAAGATGACTTTACGTGGCAATACGTGGCACAGAAACAAACGGCAACAACATCAGAAATCGTAGTCCCTGTTGTAGCAGCGCCGGTTGTAGCTGTCCCAATCGCGACTAATATGCGTGGTACGACGATTATCGTTGATAGCAAGAAGCCAAGCTTACAGCTGTCTCAATCAGGAGTGGATGTTGTACTCGGAACAAGTCGCTATGAAGACGGCGAGCTGATCATCCCTACGGCTATTACTAACCAAGGTACGCAGGCTGTCATCTTAGTGTCTTTGAAGTTAGGTGTATATTCACCAAGTGGTGAGTTATTAGAAGAGAAAACAGTAGCGGTTTGGAAATCGATAAAGCGTATGGCAGATACCTACCTTCGACCAAAAACCGATGCCGAAGGTACGTCGCTTAACCTAGCTGTTGATCAATACCCAGAATATCAAATCAAAGCTGAAATCGTTGAAGTGCTGGCTCGCTAAACCGGTGTCACAAACAGATAGATAGCGAAGAAATGGCAAGCGCAGCCCGCCAACACAAACAGGTGCCAGATGGCATGGTTATAAGGGATGCGTTTTGCCACATAGAAAATCACACCCAGCGAGTAAATCCCCCCGCCAACCGCCAGTAACACCAAACCACCTATATCGATGTTCATCGCTAATTGATAAACCACAATCAAAGATAGCCAACCCATCGCTAAGTAAATGAACAGCGATAAGCGCTTGAATCGGTATACGAAAGCAATCTTCATGATGATGCCCACCAGCGCAATTCCCCAGATCACCGCCATCAAGCCCATCGCTAATGGGGTTCTTAAGCCCACCAAAAGAAACGGCGTGTAACTGCCCGCAATCAGCAAATAAATCGCACAGTGATCGAGCGTTTTGAGTAAGCGCTTGGTTTTCTCAGTGGTGATCGAGTGGTACAACGTGGAAGCAAGAAAGAGCAGAATAATACTGCTGCCATACACCGCCATACTGGCAACCGTTAGCATGTCAGCTTGGTAATCAAACGCACGAATCAGTAACAGGATCAGGCCCACTACGCCAAGTACGACGCCCAAACCATGGGTTATCGCATTAGCGCGTTCTTCGATGTCACTGTATTCGCTGGCTGATGATGCAGACATGAGTATCCTACTAGAGTAAATGTTCGATTGCCCCAGTATTACACATTAAGCTTACACGTGTAAGCTTAAATTTTTATGACAAAATGACTTATAAAATGTGCGATTCAGCTAATATGCGCTTTCTAAATACTCGACCACCATCTTACCTGCGTCTTCTGGTGAGGTATCAAGCGGGACACTCAATTGGCGCTGTAGCTGACCAATTCCCAGCAAACTCGCCAACATGCCTTTTGCGCCATCGCGATTGCGGTCTATCTCAAACCACAACTTAAGTTCTGTCTCACCACGATGAGCAACAACCTCAAGCTCACGCCAGCGACCATGATAAGGGCCAGTCGTCGGAACAAATTCGAACTCTTGCACAAACGGTAACTCGAAACCTTCCACCGCCTCACACTCGACTTGGCGAATGCGTAGCCCTTGAGCTTCAAGTTCGTTAAAGATGCCATCGAGGAGTGCATCAGGACGAACCGTTAAGGTATCTTTATCCGATGGGTCAATCGCCATCGCAATGTCCAACCCGGTTTCCAGCCACACCTTTGAATCACCAATCGTGACTGGTGTATTCAGCGGTACATCAAACTCACATTCAAAGTCACGGGTTTCTCCCGGCTGAATCACAAAGGCATACGGCAGGCTCCATTTAGCCAACGAGTACGTCTGATGCATTCGGCGTTTATGACCGCCCTCTTGCCTTTGCGAGTTCATGGTGACTTCTTTGACGTAACGACAGCACAAGTTGAGATCAATGTTGTCGATTTCTTGTGGCTGAGCGCCACCATAGACATGCACAATAATGCTCGCCTTCTTGCCTGGGTAAAGCACTTCCTGTTGCAATACAGAATCCACCTTGGCAGATCCAATACCAAAACTAGCTAACGTTTTCTTTAAGAACGACATATGCACCTCCTTTAAAGCATCATCTTAAGCCTGAAAGAGGTTCAAACTCAAATATACTGCTCACACTATTTTAGCTCTAATATCGTTTAATTATCACTCAGGCGTCGATCGATAACTTAGATAGTGATAATCTAAGCCTTGATATGCATGCATATCATTATCCTGATTTATTTTTCGGATTGGCGAAAGCCAGACGAGTGACTCTTCAAGTAATTGAAGCGAAGCTCATGATAAGTCAGGCCATTAGATTGGCAATGGATATGCCTGACCGTTAGGTAAATTAATGCGCCCAACAGCTGTCAGGTTCTCGCACACCAACCGTAGTGCGATGCGTCGTCGTAGTGGCTTTGTTGCTGCTCCAACGGCTAAGAAATTGGCTCCTACAATGACTCTCGTTCAGAAGACTGCTTTATTAGCACCGACTGCAACAAAAGTAATTAAAGCCGCTTAACGAAAAGCGCAGTTTTTACTGCGCTTTTTTCTTGCCCGGTCCCATCTTGAAATGCCTTTACACATTGGTATTCCCTACCCGATTTGATACCTTAACCACAAATCATTATAAAATTTGTGGAGAAGTAAAGTATGAAGTGTCACCGCATTGAAGAACTGCTTGAACTGATGGAGCCTGAGTGGCATAAAGATCAAGAGCTTAACCTATTAGAGTTCATCATTAAGCTATCAAACGAAGCAGGCTACCAAGGCAAGCTAGAAGAGCTGACTGACGATGTTCTTATCTACCATCTAAAAATGCGTAACAGCGAAAAAGATGAAATGATCCCAGGTCTTAAAAAAGACCAAGAAGATGATTTCAAAACGGCAATTCTAAAAGCGCGTGGCCTTCTTTAATCGCCTATTTGGTTAGAACTCAATGGCCGTATAAATAAAACAATCAATTTCGAAAAGCGACCACTCGGTCGCTTTTTTGTTTCTGTTCGCTATTTTTTCGTCACAACTGTTATGACTTTTGTTGTTAAAGGTTGATAGCGTTAAAGAAATGAGAACAAGATTGTCGTTATAATCGCCATCCATAAGAATCTTCTAAAATAATAAGAGTGAGTGCGATACCAACAAATGCACCAAGCTCAATTTCTACAGGTTCTCTAAACCATACTTTCAAGTAATGTCGTCGTGCCCGACTTAACCGGGCAAACAAGCCACAAAAAGGATAGTCCATGAGTCAGGATAAAATCGACATCAAAGATGTGACTCCTAAAACCTTTAACCCAAAAACACATAAAGGTAATGGAGATCGATTTAACCCAAGTAACCGAATCTATGTTCGAGAAAGCAAAGGTAAATTCCAACAACTTCGTCGTTACGGCGGTTGGTTCTTGCTTTTACTTTTTGCGCTTATCCCATGGATTCCATTTGGTGAACGACAAGCGATCTTGCTCGATATCGGTAGCCAGCAGTTCAACTTCTTTGGCACCACGTTATACCCACAAGATCTGACCCTACTCGCCATCCTATTTATGATTGCTGCGTTTGGCTTATTCTTCATAACCACCTTCTTAGGGCGAGTCTGGTGTGGTTATTTATGCCCACAAACCGTCTGGACCTTCATGTACATCTGGTTCGAAGAGAAACTGGAAGGTGCTGCCAACAAGCGAAGAAAACAAGACTCGGGCAAACTGACGAGCAATTTAATTCTCAGAAAAACCATCAAGCACATCGCGTGGTGGGCGATTGCGATTGCGACGGGCTTAACCTTTGTCGGTTACTTCATCCCAATCAAAGAGCTGGTGGTTGGCTTCTTTACCTTTAACTCGACTTTCTGGCCGGTGTTTTGGGTATTGTTCTTTGCTGGGTGTACTTATGCGAATGCCGGATGGATGCGTTCTATTGTTTGTCTGCACATGTGTCCTTACGCGCGTTTCCAATCTGCAATGTTCGATAAAGATACCTTCATCGTGGGTTACGACACTGAACGAGGTGAAAGCCGCGGCCCTCGCTCTCGTAAAGCCGATCCAAAAGAACTTGGTCTAGGCGACTGTATTGACTGTAATTTATGTGTTCAAGTGTGCCCAACGGGTATCGATATCCGTGACGGCCTACAATACGAGTGTATTAACTGTGGCGCGTGTATTGATGCCTGCGACAACACCATGGAACGTATGGGTTATGACAAAGGCCTAATCAACTACACCACCGAACACAGACTCGATGGTCACACAACCAAGGTGATGCGTCCTAAGCTGCTAGGTTATGGCGCTATATTGATCGTCATGCTGGGTTTGTTCTTCGCACAGATAGCGAGTGTTGATCCTGCAGGCTTAAGTGTTCTACGAGATAGAAACCAGCTATTTAGAATCAATAGCCAAGGGCTTGTCGAAAATACTTACAACTTGAAAGTAATCAACAAAACTCAACAAGAGCAAGAGTACAAGCTTGAAGTCAGCGGGCTACCAGATTCTATCTGGTACGGTAAACAAACGATCACCGTAGACCCAGGTGAGGTTTTAAACCTTCCTATCAGCTTAGGCGTCGATCCAGAAAAACTGAGCTCACCAGTTTCGACAATTCAGTTTATACTCTCGGATAATGAAGAGTTTACGATGGAAGTCGAAAGCCGCTTTATCAAGAAGCTCTGATACCAGACACCTTAGTGCTTGGTATAACACCCCAATAAATGGAAAAAGGCTCAGTAATGAGCCTTTTTTATTCTATGACGATGCAAGCCTTTAACTTTGATAACCTGACTCCTGACTTCATGTGGTACGCACTGGAGAGCATTGGAGTTCGTGCTGAATCCGGGCTTCTCGCTCTCAACAGCTACGAAAACCGGGTATATCAATTCACCGATGAAGACCGTAAACGCTACGTCGTTAAGTTTTATCGTCCGCAGCGTTGGAACACCGCACAGATCCAAGAAGAGCACGACTTCGCGTTAGAGCTGATCGAACAAGAGTTACCGGTTGCTCCACCTATGCGAATCAACGGCGCAACCTTGCATGAATATCAAGGCTATCTATTTGCACTATTTGAAAGTGTCGGTGGCAGGCAATATGAAGTCGATAATCTAGATCAATTGGAAGGCGTTGGACGCTTCCTTGGCCGTATTCATAAAGCCAGTGCCGGAAGAACATTTCAGCATCGCCCGACCATCAGCTTAGATGAATACCTTTATCAGCCACGTAAGATTCTAGAGAACTCTCAGTTTATCCCAACGCACCTAGAGAACGCGTTCTTCAATGACGTCGACCTTCTGATTAAAGAACTAGAGAGCCAGTGGCCGAGTAACATTGACAACATTCGTCTCCATGGCGACTGCCACCCGGGCAATATATTGTGGCGCGATGGGCCAATGTTCGTCGATCTTGATGACGCGCGTAATGGTCCTGCTGTTCAAGATCTATGGATGCTGCTTAACGGTGAGCGCCAAGATAAGCTGATGCAACTCGATATTCTGCTAGAGAGTTATCAAGAGTTTTGTGATTTTAATCCTTCACAACTGAAACTAATCGAACCACTACGCGGTCTACGTATGGTGCATTACATGGCATGGTTGGCGAAGCGATGGCACGATCCAGCGTTTCCTTTGGCCTTCCCATGGTTTAATGACCCGAAATATTGGGAGCAACAAGTACTTGCTTGTAAAGAGCAAATTGCTACCCTGCAAGAGCCACCACTTTCGTTAATGCCTCAGTGGTAAACGCAATCGCAACATACAACTAGATAAAAATTCAAACATAATGGAGATTGGATAAATGAAAAAGCTATTCGCATTTTTCTCATTGATCATGTTGAGCCTTTCAGCTCACGCTGCGAAATTTAACGAAGGTGAACACTACAAAGTTCTCGATCTAGAAGCATCAAAAAAACCAATGGTGACAGAGTTCTTCTCTTTTTACTGCCCACACTGTAATAGCTTTGAGCCAATCATCCAGCAGCTAAAACAACAGCTACCTAAAGACGCTAAGCTACAGAAGAACCATGTTTCATTCATGGGTGGCAACATGGGCCTGCCAATGAGCAAAGCTTACGCGACCATGATTGCACTGAAAATTGAAGATAAAATGGTGCCAGTGATGTTTAACCGCATCCACACCATGAACAAGCCACCACGCGATGAAGCAGAACTGCGTCAAATCTTCCTAGATGAAGGCGTTGATGCTAAGAAATTCGATGCGGCATACAACGGCTTTGCAGTAGATTCGATGGTTCGTCGCTTCGACAAAGCATTCAAAGACAGCGGCTTGTCAGGCGTTCCAGCTGTTGTAGTAAACAACCGCTACCTGATTGACGCTCAAGGTATTAACTCTCTCGATGAGTACTTCGAGCTGGTTAACTTCTTGTTAAAGAAGTAAGGTAATGATTAAAGGAAGCTTCGGCTTCCTTTTTTTTCCTAGTTCAAAAATCATCATTGATAAATAATCAGCCATAAAACTCAGAGCTTTACTGGTATTAATAACCCGTCCTAAGAACCGGTGGGCAAGGAGCCCTTAAATGAAAATAAAAATCACACTTCTCGCATTAAGCGTTGTTACTTCGCCAGCCTTTGCCAAACTTGCAGACGAACAAGGTTTCAGTGGTGAAATCTCTATCAATACCGGGGTAACCTCTTCCTCCTCAAATTTTAATACCGATGCTGATAGCACCCTCTCGTCAAATAAACAGAAAGCCTCATCTGAAAGCTCATTTCTTGTCGCACCTTTAGGCAGTGTCGCTTACACCTTTGGTGAGAAGCTAAATCACCAGGTGTACACAGGTACCGCTCGTGATGATGTGGCAACCGGTACTGTAGTGCTGGAGGTTGGCTATAAATACCAACTAGAGTCAGGCATGACCATCGACGCGTCACTCCTGCCAACCATTATGTCAGGTGAAACTTGGGCGAATCCATACACAGAAGACGTTGCTCGAAGCAAAACCGATGAAACCGGCAATGCCTTTCGTTTGAAATTAAGTAGCATCGCAGGTTCTGCATTCTCGCTAGACATGGCCTACGCGACTAAAGATGTGAAAGATGATCGAGTTGAAGAAGCTCTACAGCGTGATGCCGAAACTTTCTACCTGAAAGGCCAATACCGCGTTCCATTGAGCCGCACCATGATGCTTATCCCATCGATCATTTATCAAACAAGAGATGCCGACGGTAACGCTGAGTCTTACGACCAATTTGGTGGTGAAGTCAGCTTATTTGGTGGCATGGGTCGCCATCAATATGCACTAACGGCGGGCTACAACCAACGTTCTTACGATGCCAGCAACCCGATCTACGACAAGAAACGCAGTGATGACAACATCAACCTGTTTGCCGCGTATGAATATGACCGATTTATGGATTGGGAAAACTGGTCGTTTGTTTCTCTTGCGGGTTATGGCACCAGCGACTCGAATATAACCTTCTACGATGAATCGCAATACATCGTCTCAGTCGGCCTGAACTACAAGTTCTAGTTAGGCATCACTACTCGCTCATAACCATTAGTTCATAACAACGAAAGCCTGCGTAAAAAGCAGGCTTTCTTGTTTTTATACCAATCGTAGTAAATAAATGACCCGTTATTTACTACGACTGGCATGACTACACCGCTTGAGCCGTGAGTTGTTTCAACAAGCGATCCATCGCTCGATAGCCAAGCGCCTCCGATAAATGCTTCTTTTCAATCTGCTCATTACCGTCAAGGTCAGCAATGGTTCGCGCTACCTTGATGATTCGATGATAGGCACGGATCGATAAACCCAATCGATGCAGTGCGGTCTCGAGAAACTCCGCATCTTCCCGTCGCAATGGGCAATACTTTTCAATTTCTCGGCTACCTAACAGTGCATTCGACTTATGGTTTCGAGATAACATCAACTGACGCGCTTGTTTAACTCGTTGCTTCACGACTTGAGTGGTTTCTCCACGATCGCCTCCTTCGGCTAACATCCCTTTGGGCAATAGAGGGATCTCCAATGACATATCGAATCTATCCAACAATGGCCCAGATAAGCGGTTGAGGTAACGCAGGATAATTTGCGGGTTCGCTCGAGCTTGATTGCCCTCGTAATATCCTGTTGGGCTTGGGTTAAGCGCACCCACCAATTGAAAGCGCGCCGGAAAACGCGTCTTACCCGCGACACGGGAGATAATGATTTCACCCGACTCTAGCGGCTCTCGCAGTGAATCAAGCACCTTACGCTCAAACTCTGGCATCTCATCAAGAAACAATAAGCCATTATGCGCCAAAGATATCTCACCGGGGCGAGGTATCGAGCCACCACCGACCAATGCTGCCATCGAACTCGAATGGTGTGGGGAACGGAAAGGTCGTTGTTTCCAGTTGTATTGATTGATCTCTTGTTGCGTTAAAGAGGCTACCGAAGCGGTTTCCATCGCTTCGCCGTCACTCATTTCAGGCAACAAATCGCGTAATCGAGAAGCCAACATGGTTTTCCCAGTTCCAGGCGGGCCGAGAAAAAGTAGGTTATGGTTGCCCGCTGCGGCGATCTCCAGTGCTCGCTTACCTTGCTGCTGGCCAATAATATCTTGTAAGTCACGACTATCAGACACATCGACATGATGATGCTCGGTTCGATATAGACCAAGCTGAGCCTGGCCACACATATCCGCACAAACCTCTAGCAAGGTTTGCGCTGATTTATGGGCCCCCTTGCCGACTAAGGCCGCCTGATCACCATTTTGGTGTGGAACCACTAAGCATCGTTCGACACTATCGGCGGCTAACGTCGCAGGCAGAACGCCCTTTACCGAGCGCAATTCTCCTGACAATGCCAACTCACCGATAAATTCATGTTGAGCTATTTTTGATGTCGGAAGTTGATCTGACGCCACCAAAATCCCAAGCGCGATTGGCAGATCGAAACGTCCTCCCTCCTTGGGTAAATCAGCAGGCGCGAGGTTGACCGTGATCCTTTTCGATGGAAATTCAAAACGAGAATTGATGATGGCACTCCTGACTCGATCTTTAGATTCCTTGACCGTCGTTTCAGGTAAACCCACCAACGTAAACCCAGGCATACCGTTGCTTATATGCACTTCAACAGTCACTTCTGGTGCCTCTACTCCCACACTAGCTCGGCTATGAATTATCGCGAGTCCCATAACTTTCCTTTGTCTTTGATTTAAAAGTATTCGCTCTGGGTATTCGTTGCTCACCAAAGCGATAAGGTTGTTATATAGCTTGGTGGAATGGTGTTTTAATGTGAAAAAAGAATGACATTTTCCTTGTCATACTGCAGATTTGTGTGATAACACTAGAGATGTAGACTTTTACTGAAGACAATAAACGAGAAAACTCGAATATTATGATTTTTAACGCTCGCATTTACGCACTGATTAACCTGATTATCGTAGTCATTATTAAGACTGCGCGGGGGCGAGTGGGAAGAAAGTAACCACGAATTAGAAAAAACCCCCGCACTGAAAAGTCCGGGGGTTTTTTCTAATTTAGCGATTCGATTTTTATAATTTTTATTATTTTTATTATTTTTATTATTTTCGGCCTTGCCGATTTACAGGAAGAATGGGAGCACAAGATGTGCAAAGACAACGGAAACAATGACCAAAATAAAGGTAATACGGAGGGATTACGATGAAAGGCGCAGAACTAGTCGTATCCGCACTCAAGCAACAAGGCATTGAGACCGTATTTGGTTACCCAGGTGGTGCCATCATGCCAATCTACGATGCACTTTATGACGGCGGTGTTGAACACATCCTTTGTCGCCATGAACAAGGTGCTGCAATGGCTGCCATTGGTATGGCGCGTGCAACACAAGACGTGGCTGTTTGTATGGCAACCTCAGGCCCAGGCGCGACTAACCTAGTAACAGGTCTTGCTGATGCCTTTATGGACTCCATCCCCCTCGTCGCTATCACTGGTCAAGTTGCTAGCTCCCACATCGGTACCGATGCATTCCAAGAAATGGATGTAATTGGTATGTCTCTGTCATGTACTAAACACAGCTACCTCGTTACCGATATTGAAGATCTTGCGCCAACATTGGCTGAAGCATTTATCGTTGCAAAAGCAGGGCGTCCCGGTCCGGTTATTGTCGATATCGCTAAAGATGTTCAACTAGCCGAATCCCCTGTAAAAATTCTTCCTGAATTTACACCACCAGCCATTCCTGTTGCGACAACGGATGCTATTGAACAAGCTCAGTACTTCTTGTCTCAAGCGACTCGCCCTGTTTTATACGTAGGTGGTGGCGTTCAACTGGCGAAAGCAACCGATGCAGTTCGCGAGTTTTTACGCCTTAACCCAATGCCGGCCGTAAGCACACTGAAAGGCTTAGGCACTATCGAGCGTGACGACCCACACTACCTTGGCATGCTTGGTATGCACGGCACTAAAGCCGCTAACCTAGTGGTTCAAGAAAGTGACCTGTTGATTGTTGTTGGCGCTCGTTTTGATGACCGAGTAACAGGCAAGCTTGATACTTTTGCTCCTCACGCAAAAGTTATCCATATCGATATCGATGCGGCAGAGTTCAGTAAACTGCGCCTAGCTGATGCGCCAATTCGCGGTGACATCAACAAGATCCTGCCTCAACTAGAACTGAGCCAAGACATCTCATCTTGGGTTCATCACTCAGAAGGTCTTCGTAGCTCATTCAAGTGGCGCTACGACCACCCTGGTGATCTGATCTTTGCTCCACTACTGCTAAAGCAGTTATCAGACATGATGCCAGCAAGCTCTATCATTTCGACGGATGTTGGCCAACATCAGATGTGGGCCGCTCAGCACATTCAGCCTCGCGATCCACAAAACTTCATCACCTCAGCCGGTTTAGGCACTATGGGCTTTGGTTTACCAGCCGCTATGGGTGCATCGGTTGGCCGTCCTGATGACCAATCAATTCTTATCTCTGGTGATGGTTCATTCATGATGAACATACAAGAGCTTGGCACGCTAAAGCGTCGTCATATCCCAGTCAAGATGGTGCTTCTGAATAACTCTCGCTTAGGCATGGTTCGCCAATGGCAATCTCTGTTCTTTGATGGCCGACACAGTGAAACCATCTTGGATGACAACCCTGATTTCGTCATGCTCGCGAAAGCATTTGATATTCCGGGCAAAACCATCACGCGTAAAGAAGAAGTAGAACCAGCATTGAAAGAGATGCTAGAAAGCAAAACCGCTTACCTACTTCATGTTCTTATCGATGAAGAAGAAAACGTATGGCCACTAGTACCGCCAGGTGCTTCAAACAGTGAGATGTTGGAGAACACATAACATGAAAAGATACCTATTAGACATCAAAGCCGATGATAAGCCAGTACTACTAGAGCGTGTTCTTCGTGTTATTCGTCACCGTGGCTTCATTGTTAAGCAAGTTGCGGGCACTCAAAACCACGAAAGCAAAGTGGCGAGTGTAGAGATCATTGTCGACAGTGACCGTCCGATCTCTTTTTTGGTAAACCAAATCGAAAAGCTGTGGGATGTACGTTCCGTTGACGTTATCTCTATCAGTCGTAATGAATTGCCAAATAACAACTTACAGCAAAAGATAAACGCATAAGGAACCGCAAACATGACAGCTAAAACAGCAGACTATATTTGGTTTAACGGTGAAATGGTTCCTTGGGCAGAGGCGAACGTTCACGTCCTGACTCACGCAATGCACTACGGTACTTCTGTGTTTGAAGGCGTTCGTTGTTACAACACGCCAAAAGGGCCGGTAATCTTCCGTCACCCAGAGCATGCAAGACGCCTAAAAGACTCAGCAAAAATCTACCGCTTTCCAATTCCTTTTACTGAGGAAGAAATTATGGAAGCGACTCGCGAAACGCTGCGCCAAAATAAGCTACAGTCTGCGTACATACGTCCACTGGGCTTTGTAGGTAATGTTGGTTTGGGTGTGTGTCCGCCAGAAAATACTGAGATGGATCTGATCATCGCTGCGTTCCCTTGGGGTTCTTACCTAGGTGAAGAAGCGCTAGAGAATGGTGTAGATGCGATGATTTCAAGCTGGAATCGTGCCGCTCCAAATACTATCCCTACCGCTGCGAAAGCTGGTGGTAACTACCTATCTTCATTACTGGTTGGTGGTGAAGCTCGTCGTCATGGTTACGATGAAGGTATCGCACTGAGCGTCGATGGTTACCTTTCAGAAGGTGCTGGCGAGAACATATTTGTGATTCGTAACGGTGTGTTATCAACGCCACCAGCAACCAGCGCGATTCTACCGGGCATCACCCGTGATTCAATCATGACACTAGCAAAAGACATGGGTTACGAAATCCGTGAAGAAAACATTGCTCGTGAAGCGCTATACCTTGCCGATGAAGTATTCATGACAGGCACAGCTGCAGAGATCGTTCCGGTTCGCAGTGTAGACAAAATTACAGTAGGTGAAGGCAAACGCGGTCCTATCACTGAAAAAGTTCAAGCAGCTTACTTTGGTTTATTCAATGGAACCACTGAAGATAAGTGGGGCTGGTTAGACTACGTTTATCCAGCAGACCATGCGTCAGAAAACCAAACACAAACAAATAAGTAAGCAACAGCCAAATATTTTATAAGGATTTAAACAATGCCAATCTATCGTTCAGCAACGACAACCCACGGACGCAACATGGCTGGTGCGCGCGCTTTATGGCGTGCAACTGGCGTTAAAGATGATGACTTCGGTAAGCCAATCATCGCGGTTGTAAACTCTTTCACTCAATTCGTACCAGGCCACGTTCACCTTAAAGATATGGGTCAACTGGTTGCGGGTGAAATAGAGAAAGCGGGCGGTATCGCTAAAGAATTCAACACCATCGCAGTCGATGATGGCATCGCAATGGGCCACGGTGGCATGCTGTACTCACTACCATCACGTGAGCTTATTGCAGACTCAGTGGAATACATGGTCAATGCACACTGTGCGGACGCAATGGTGTGTATCTCTAACTGTGACAAAATCACTCCGGGAATGATGATGGCTGCAATGCGCCTTAACATCCCAGTGATCTTTGTATCAGGCGGCCCAATGGAAGCAGGTAAAACCAAGCTTTCAGATCAAATCATCAAGCTCGACCTTGTTGATGCAATGATCCAAGGTGCCGATCCAACGATTTCAGATGAGCAAAGTGAGCAAGTAGAACGTTCTGCATGTCCAACCTGTGGTTCATGTTCAGGTATGTTCACAGCTAACTCCATGAACTGTCTAACAGAAGCACTTGGCCTATCTCAGCCTGGTAACGGTTCTATGCTAGCGACGCACGCAGACCGTGAAGAACTGTTCATCAATGCCGGTAAGCGCATCGTTGATCTAACCAAGCGCTACTACGAGCAAGACGACGAATCAGCACTGCCACGCAACATCGCAAACCGCGCAGCCTTTGATAATGCGATGGCGCTTGATATCGCAATGGGTGGTTCTAGTAACACAGTACTTCACCTTTTAGCGGCCGCTCAAGAAGGCGACATTGATTTCGATATGGATGATATCGATGCGATGTCTCGCCGTGTTCCACACCTATGTAAAGTGGCACCTTCAACACCGAAATACCACATGGAAGACGTTCACCGTGCTGGTGGCGTAATGGCTATCCTAGGTGAGCTTGATCGTGCAGGCCTACTGAATAATCAAACTCGCACCGTACTTGGCTTAAGTATGCAAGAGCAGCTCGCTCAATACGACATCATGCAAACAGAAGACGAAGCCGTGCTTAAGTTCTTCCGTGCAGGTCCTGCAGGCATCCGTACCACCAAAGCCTTCTCACAAGATTGCCGTTGGGATCGTCTAGATGACGACCGCAAAGAAGGTTGTATTCGTACCAAAGAGAACGCATTCAGCCAAGAAGGTGGCCTAGCGGTACTTTCAGGTAACATCGCCGTTGATGGTTGTATCGTTAAGACCGCGGGTGTTGATGAAGAAAACCTAAAATTCCAAGGTCCTGCAATCGTATTCGAAAGCCAAGATACGGCAGTAGAAGGCATCTTAGCGGGTAAAGTAAAAGCAGGCGAAGTGGTTGTCATTCGTTACGAAGGTCCTAAAGGCGGCCCGGGTATGCAAGAAATGCTCTACCCAACGACTTACCTAAAATCGATGGGTCTAGGCAAGTCTTGTGCTCTTCTAACCGATGGTCGTTTCTCTGGTGGTACATCAGGTCTGTCTATCGGTCACGCTTCTCCAGAAGCAGCAAGCGGTGGTGTAATTGGTCTAGTGAACACAGGCGATATCATCACTATCGATATCCCTAGCCGCTCAATCACGCTTGATGTTCCTGAAGCAGAACTAGAAGCGCGTCGTGTTAAGCAAGATGCTCTAGGCTGGAAACCAGAAAACCGTCAACGTGAAGTGTCTTTCGCACTGAAAGCTTACGCAAGTATGGCGACCAGCGCCGACAAAGGCGCTGTGCGTGATAAGTCTAAGCTTGAGGGCTAACTATGAGTGATGACACCTCCAGCCCCAAAAAACAAAGTGGCGCAGATTATCTGCGCCAGATCCTGAGAGCACCGGTTTACGAAGCAGCAATCGTGACGCCGCTGCAAGATATGCCACGTCTGAGTGCGCGTATCGGTAATCAGGTTCAGCTAAAACGCGAAGATCGCCAACCTGTGCACTCGTTCAAGTTGCGTGGTGCCTACAACATGGTATCAAGCCTCAATGAGCAACAGAAAGCCGCTGGTGTGATTGCGGCATCCGCAGGGAATCACGCACAAGGAATGGCGTTATCTGGCTCTAAGTTGGGTATTCAAACCACAATCGTGATGCCAAAAACGACACCTGACATCAAGGTTGATGCAGTACGCGGATTTGGCGGTAAGGTCGTTTTACACGGCAGTAATTTCGATGAAGCGAAAGCGGAAGCGGAACGTCTGTCGGCTGAACATGGCTTCACCTTTGTTCCTCCTTTCGATCACCCACTCGTGATTGCAGGGCAAGGTACGATGGGTATGGAGATGCTGCAGCAAAACGGCCACATGGATTATATCTTTGTGCCGGTTGGTGGTGGTGGCTTAGCCGCTGGTGTTGCAGTGCTAATCAAACAACTAATGCCAGAGATTAAAGTGATTGCGGTAGAGCCTGAAGACTCGGCTTGCTTGAAAGCAGCACTGGATGCGGGTGAACCAGTGGTACTGGATCAGGTCAGCATGTTTGCTGATGGTGTTGCGGTTAAACGCATTGGTGAAGAAACCTTCCGTCTTTGCCAACAGTACATTGATGGTCATATTACCGTCTCCAGCGATGAAATTTGCTCTGCGGTAAAGGACATCTTTGAAGATACCCGTGCGATTGCTGAGCCTTCAGGAGCGCTTGCTCTGGCTGGCTTGAAGAAGTTTGCAGAACAAAACCAACTGCAAAATAAGCAACTAGCAACGGTACTGTCTGGTGCGAACACCAACTTCCACGGTCTGCGTTATGTCTCTGAGCGTTGTGAATTGGGTGAGAAACGAGAAGGTCTACTTGCGGTGACTATTCCAGAGCGACAAGGTGCGTTCCTAGAGTTCTGTAACATTATTGGTGGTCGAGCGGTGACTGAGTTTAACTACCGCCACAACGACGAAAGCCTAGCGAATATCTTCGTTGGTGTACGTCTGCAAGGTGGACAAGAAGAGCTCGAGCACATCATCAATGACCTACGTGAAGGCGGCTACCCGGTTGTCGACCTCTCAGATGATGAGATGGCAAAACTGCACATTCGCTACATGATTGGCGGTAAACCATCGAAACCTCTGAAAGAACGCCTATACAGCTTTGAGTTCCCAGAATACCCAGGTGCATTGATTAAATTCCTTGATACCTTAGGTACTCACTGGAATATCAGCCTGTTCAACTATCGTAACCACGGTGCCGACTACGGTCGTGTGCTGTGTGGCTTCGAGCTCGGTGATGACGATTTAGCTCAGTTCTCTACACACTTAGAAGAACTTGGCTACCAGTGCAAAGATGAAACAGACAACCCTTCCTACAAGTTCTTCTTGTCTTAAGAGTTAAGCTATCGAACCAAAAAGAGCGAGTATTAACTCGCTCTTTTTATTTGAGCGTTTCCGATAAACCTCACACGATCTTATTTCAAATAGATCATTAAAGTGCTTTACGATGATCTAACCAATCTTGGTGAAGCTGTTCACTTGATCCTAGATATTTGACCATCCATTCGATCAATTTATGGTTATCGTCTTTTCGCCACACCAAACAACAGTGACTCTGTGGGCTCGGTTCAGGCAGTATTTTTTCCACTAGCAAGCCTTGTTCGATAATAGGCGCGGCAATATGCCTTGGCATGTAACCCACCCCAACACCATTCTTGAGGCACTCTATCGCACTGTACCAATTAGGTAATAGAAGACGTCTCTGACTCGCATAATGGCCAGTGTGACGCTTTGGCAGTACGCTAGAGGTATCATCCAAGCAGATCGCAGGATACTGGCTAACAAAGACTTCATTAAGGTTTTGCTCTCGCACACACGGGTGACTGGGTGACATTACAAATGCCCAATCTAACCGCCCCATATCCTTAACTTCAAAGTCACCGCCAACCGGAATCGCCGAAGTGGCTCCAATGACGACATCGGCCCTACCCTGTGCAATGGCTTCCCAAGAACCATTAAACACTTCCATGTTGATCTGCAGCTCAGCGAACTCAAAGGTTTGATAAAACTCTTCAATCATAGGCTTCATCTTGTCGAGCTTAACCACGTTATCAAGGGTTAGACGTAAGGTTTTCTTCCAACCACGCGCAGCTCGGCGAGTTTGCGCACTGAGTTCTTCCATCTGTCTCAGCAGTTGACGAGCCTCTTCAATAAACAGCTCCCCAGCAGGCGTCAGCTCTACTTTTCTTGGTAAGCGTCTGAAAAGTAGAACATCAAGCTCTTGCTCTACCTGCCGAACCCCATAGCTGATCGCCGATGGTACTTTGTGCAATTGCTCTGCAGCCGCAGTGAAGCTGCCCAAGCGAGCAACGGTATCAAGCATTTCTAACGAGGATTTAGAGAACATAAGCCTTCAAATTTTTTGATTGATAACTACATATTTTAGCGTTTTATTTTATCAGCTCTGAAAAATAGAATGTCAGCATAAATAAACAGGGGTTCTTACTCCTGAATATCTAACAATTTTTTTGATGATAAAAACATCACTACCTTTAGCTTAATGGCATCTTATGAATATTTCTAAATTTCAATTGGTCTACCTTGCAGTTCTTTCCATGCTTGGCTTTATTGCGACCGATATGTACCTTCCTGCATTTAAGGCAATGGAAGTCGATTTTGCAACTGGTCCAGAGCAGATTGCTCTGTCTCTAACCGTATTCCTTGGTGGTATGGCAATGGGTCAGCTTCTTTGGGGCCTGGCGAGTGACAAGTATGGTCACCGTAATACGCTAGCGGTTGGTCTTGTTATCTTTACTGCAGCTTCATTCGGCTTAGCATTCAGCACCGAGGTATGGCACCTACTAACACTGCGCTTCATTCAAGCGATCGGTGTGTGTGCGCCTGCGGTAATTTGGCAAGCAATGGTTATTAAGCGTTACTCTCAAAGCAGCAGCCAGCAAATTTTTGCGACTATCATGCCTCTAGTAGCGCTATCTCCAGCATTAGCACCGCAACTGGGTGTGTTGCTAGCAGATAGCTTTGGTTGGCACAGTATCTTTATCACACTGACGCTAATGGGCGCATTGTTGATCGCAACGACCATGGCTCAACCAAAAGAAGCGCCAGAAGTAAAACAAACGTCGATCAAAACCGATATCAAAGCACTGCTTCATTCAAAGCCTTACATGGGTAATGTGTTGATGTTTGCTTCAGCGTCAGCAGCGTTCTTCGCTTACCTAACCGGTATGCCAGAGATCATGGCTCAGCTGGGTTATGAAGCAAAAGACATCGGTTTGAGCTTTATTCCACAAACCATTGCATTTATGGCGGGTGGTTACTTCGGTAAGCAGGCTGTGAAGAAGTATGGCGATGGTGTCGTACTAAGAAATCTTATTGGTTTGTTTAGTGTTGCCGCATTACTAATTTTCATTGCATCACAATGGGCACTGACTTCAATCTGGCCTCTACTGGCACCTTTCTGTCTAATTGCCGTAGCGAATGGCGCACTTTACCCAATCGTAGTAAACCGTGCTCTATCAAGCGCGAAACAGAGCCCTGCGACAGCGGCTGGCTTACAAAACAGCCTGCAAATCAGTATTAGTGGCCTAGCAAGTGCATTGGTTGCAGCAATGGCAAGCCAAGCACTAAGCGCAACAGGTATCGCGGTAGTAATTTGTTTAGGTGCACTGTGGATTGGCTATATTGTTTCGAATAAAGAGCTTTCTGAACACTTCGCAACACCGGATAACTCTCGAGTAGTTGCTGACGATAAACAAGACTAGTTTCTCGTTTAACAAAAACAAAAAAGAGCGAGTAATCTCGCTCTTTTTTTAGGTTCATCGCGGCTTTCCGGGGAAAGCCGCTTTTATCTTCAAGAAGAAGTAGTCTGTATCTCGATACCCATACCCCATTCGCTTGATTAACTTTATCTTGTTGTTTATCCCTTCAAGTGTGCAGGTGTTCAACGGATAACTTGCCGATGCGATAATGCCGTGAAGATAAGGACTCAGTTTTCGTGCGAACTCTTTCAATGGCTTAATTCCACTCTCTTGCACTTGTTCCCACCACGTGTCCCAGAGCCCCTTCGCGTGCCCTTCGGATTCACAATACCAAAGCTCTTTGAGTTGGGCTCCGAGTATATAAGTGGTCATTAAGTCCTTATTGATATTCAATATTTCAGTAAGATAGCTATCTTGACGTGTATTTAAGTTGCCTCTATTTTTCAGCAGTACCCACCGTGAGCGCTTCACCCATTGCCTCGCTTTTTTATCTTGCTTGAGTTTGTTGGCTTGGTCGACTCTGACTCTATCCATCACCTCGCGACCGAACTTAGCAACAACATGGAATAAGTCGTAAACGATTTTTGCGTTCGGGCAGTGCGCTTGAACTTCAAGGTCAAAAGCCGTATTCATGTCCATCGCTACTGCTTCGATATTTACCCCATTCTCGCCTAGCTGCTCGAAGAACGGCCGTATGTCCTTGCGGCTGCGGCCTAATCCAACCCAAATGACTTGATGAGTCTTCGCATCAGCGATGACGGTGGCATATCGATGCCCTTTAAAGATGGCGAACTCATCCATCACGAGCTGCTTTAGCTCACCCCATTTCACTGGCGGCACCACTTGTCGAAGTCGGCGTTTATCTATTTCTTTAATGGTGTGCCAATGAACGCCCGTAATTTGGGATATATGCTTAATGGGAAGCAGGGGTAGCAGTTGTTCTATATAGCTTTTTAGGCGCTTTGTTATACGAGCATAAGGCTCTAACCAAGAGAGAGATTCTGTTTTTATGCCGCAGTCACGACACTTAATCCTTCGAGTTTGAACGGAAAGTTCAACAGGCACACCGAGCAACATGGCATCCTTTACGTGACGCCATTGATACTCATGGATAGCCTCGGCCTCAAGACCACAAAGGCATTTAGCCTCAGAGCTAGGTTTAAGAGTCAGGGTAATAAGTGATGCTGTCTGGAGAGACTTTACTATTTGAAAGCCTTCCCAGAATGAAGATAGGAAAGTATGATTCGGCATAGAAACGGTAGTTTGTGTATGATTTTTGTTTGGCGACTAAACCATATCACTTACTACCGTTTTTGTTTTTAGTTCCCGCTAATCCGCGATGAACCTTTTTTTATATCTAAAGTTATTTAGAAAGCAGCCAGTAGCATTGCGACTGGCTTGTATCAGAATATCTTTTGGACATTAGTACTTACTTCTTAGTTGGACGTTTCCAATCAGCAATCTTACGTTCTTTAGCACGGCTGATAACTAACTCATTTTCAGCAACATCACGAGTTACTGTAGAGCCAGCACCAACGGTAGCGCCATTACCAATAGTAACTGGAGCAATTAATTGACTATCTGAGCCAACGAATACGTCATCGCCGATGATGGTCTTAAACTTGTTTGCGCCATCATAGTTACAAGTGATAGCACCTGCACCCACATTTACACGTTGACCGATCTCAGCATCACCTAGGTAAGTAAGGTGATTCGCTTTCGAACCTTCACCAAGACGAGTGTTCTTCACTTCAACAAAGTTACCTACATGCGAATTGTTACGCATGTCAGCACCTGGACGTAAGCGAGTGAAAGGGCCAACCGTACAGTCTTCACCGACCGTTGCACCTTCGATTACACTGTATGGACGCACGATGGTGTTGTCATCGATCTCACAGTCTTTCAATACACAACCGGTACCGATAACCACGTTGTCGCCAATGCTTACGCTACCTTCAATGATAACGTTAGTATCAATCTCAACATCCATACCGCACTGCAATTCACCGCGTAGATCAAAGCGGCTTGGGTCACGCAGCATAACGCCTTGCTTCAATAGTTTGTCGGCTTGCTCTGCTTGGTAAGCGCGCTCTAAACGAGCCAGTTGAGAGCGGTCGTTTACGCCTTCAACTTCAATTGGGCTTACTGGGTGTACAGCTTCTACAGCACGACCTTCATCGTGAGCCGCTGCAATAACGTCTGTCAGGTAGTATTCACCTTGTGCGTTATCGTTACTTAAGCCAGACAACCAACGCTTCAGATCGCCACCAGTCGCCACCATAACGCCAGTGTTGATCTCTTTGATAAGCTTCTGCTCATCCGTTGCGTCTTTTTGTTCAACAATAGCCACAACAGGGCCATTACGACGAATAATACGACCGTAGCCCATTGGGTTATCTAACACGACCGTAAGTAGCGCGATGCCACCGTTTGGTTGAGCGTCTAATAGGTTTTCAATGGTTTGAGGTGAAATCAATGGAACATCACCGTATAGCACGAGTACTTTTTCATCATCAGCGAAATGTGCAGATGCCTGATCCACAGCGTGGCCAGTACCCAACTGCTCAGCTTGCAGTGCCCAGTTTACCGATTCTTCAGCTAAAGTAGCCTTCATCTGATCACCACCATGACCGTAAACCAAGTTGATGTTTTGAGCACCAAGACCATTACATGTATCGATAACATGCTTCACCATCGGCTTACCCGCAAGAGTATGCAGAACCTTTGGTGTGTTTGAATACATGCGAGTGCCTTTGCCCGCTGCGAGAATTACCGCACTAAACTTCATTGTAAACCTATCCAACATTATTTTTATTAAGCCGATATTGTAACCGTTTTTAGCCAAAAAATTAAATATCAATGGCAACTAAACCATTACTGATACGTAAAACTGAACATTTCCGTGATTCCAGAAAAGCAAAAAGGCGACCCTAAGGTCGCCTTTATTACAGAACCAATAATCTTATAAAAGATTAACGGCGCTGTTTTGTCAGTTCGATAACTCGTAACTGAGCAATGGCTTTAGCCAGTTCACCGGCCGCTTGTGCGAAGTCTATGTCGCCATGCTGATTTTGGATATTCTCCACAGCCTTGCGTTTAGCTTCTTCCGCCTTTGCTGCGTCTAGTTCTTCACCACGGATAGCCGTATCAGCCAGTACAGTCGCTGTACCAGGTTGAACTTCTACCATACCACCAGAAACATAAATAATTTCTTCGTGGCCGTGCTGCTTAACAATACGCACCATACCAGGCTTGATAGCGGTCAGCAGTGGAGTGTGACCATGGAAAATACCAAGCTCACCCTCACTGCCGGTCACCTGAAACGTCTCAACAAGGCCTGAGAAAATTTGTTTCTCTGCACTTACAACGTCTAGGTGAAAGGTTATTGCTGCCATATCGCCTCCTAGTTAGCCTTATAGCTTCTTAGCATTCTCAATAGCTTCGTCAATTGCACCACAGTACATGAACGCTTGCTCTGGAATGTCATCGTATTCACCAGATAGAAGACCTTGGAAGCCACGTAGAGTCTCTTTAAGAGGTACGTAAACGCCTGGGTCACCTGTAAATACTTCCGCTACGTGGTAAGGCTGAGTTAGGAACTTCTCAATCTTACGAGCACGAGATACAACTTGCTTATCTTCTTCAGATAGCTCGTCCATACCTAGGATAGCAATGATATCTTTCAGCTCTTTATAGCGCTGAAGAGTAGACTGAACGCCACGAGCGATGTCGTAGTGCTCTTGTCCAACTACCAATGGATCCAGTTGACGTGAAGTAGAATCTAGCGGGTCGATCGCTGGGTATAGACCCATAGATGCGATATTACGGTTAAGTACTACCGTTGCATCTAAGTGAGCGAACGTTGTTGCTGGAGACGGGTCAGTCAAGTCATCCGCAGGTACATATACCGCCTGTACAGACGTGATAGAACCAGCTTTAGTTGACGTGATACGCTCTTGTAGAACACCCATTTCTTCAGCTAGTGTAGGTTGGTAACCTACCGCAGAAGGCATACGACCTAGAAGTGCTGAAACTTCAGTACCTGCTAGTGTGTAACGGTAGATGTTATCAACAAACAGTAGAACGTCACGACCTTCGTCACGGAAACGCTCAGCCATTGTTAGACCAGTCAGTGCAACACGTAGACGGTTACCTGGTGGCTCGTTCATCTGACCGTAAACCATCGCTACTTTTGATTCTTCAGGGTTTTCGATGTTTACAACACCTGCTTCCTGCATCTCAAAGTAGAAATCGTTACCTTCACGAGTACGCTCACCTACACCTGCAAATACAGATAGGCCTGAGTGTTGAAGTGCGATGTTGTTGATAAGTTCCATCATGTTAACGGTCTTACCTACACCAGCACCACCGAATAGACCGATTTTACCACCCTTAGCGAATGGACAAATCAAGTCGATTACTTTAACACCAGTTTCTAGAAGAGAAGTCTCGTTAGACTGCTCTTCGTAGCTTGGAGCTTCGCGGTGAATTGCGTAATGCTCTTCAGCACCGATTTCACCACACTCATCAATTGCGTCACCTAGGACGTTCATGATACGACCAAGTGTCTTAGTACCTACTGGTACCGAGATTGGAGCGCCAGTATTTTCAACTGTCAAACCACGACGTAAACCATCAGAGCTACCCATTACGATTGCGCGTACTACGCCACCGCCAAGTTGTTGCTGAACTTCAAGAACTAGACGTTCTGTCACTTCATTAACATTCAGAGCATCGTATACACGAGGTACTTCGCCCTGTGGGAACTCTACGTCGACTACCGCACCAATGATCTGTACGATCTTACCTGTAGCCATCGTTAATCCTCTAACTATTTAGTTTTACCTAAGCTTAAACCGCAGCTGCGCCTGAAACGATCTCAGAAAGTTCTTGTGTAATCGCCGATTGACGGGCTTTGTTATACACAAGTTCTAAGTCATCAATAATGTCACCAGCGTTATCTGTTGCTGATTTCATTGCAATCATTCGAGCTGCTTGCTCACAAGCAAGATTCTCGACCACACCTTGATACACTTGAGATTCGACGTATCGAACTAATAGTGCATCTAGTAGTGGTTTTGGCTCGGGCTCATAAATGTAA
The DNA here is from genome assembly GCF_057785895.1 of Vibrio sp. QJM3NY_39. NCBI lineage: Bacteria > Pseudomonadati > Pseudomonadota > Gammaproteobacteria > Vibrionales > Vibrionaceae > Vibrio > Vibrio sp. QJM3NY_39. Next base: position 3,591,962 of record NZ_CM173505.1, read on the forward strand.
TCCCAAGAATGACTGCGTTTCATTTCTTCGCTGTCTGATTTAGGCAAAGGAAGTAATTGATCGATCGTTGGTTCTTGAACCATAGTGTTTTCAAATCTGTTAAACACTACGAACAGGCGATCCAATTCACCTTCATCATATTTCTTCAGCATAACGCTTACAGAGCCAATCAAGTCTTCAAGGCTTGGACGATCGCCCAGACCAGAAACTTGAGCTGCTACTTTCGCGCCGCTGTTATTGAAAAATGCTGTTGCTTTAGAGCCTACAATTGCAAGCTCTACATCAGCACCTTTCTCAGACCAATCTTTCATGTCGTTCATAGCTTTTTTGAACAAGTTAATGTTCAAACCACCACAAAGACCACGGTCTGTAGAAACGATGATGTAACCAACACGTTTGGCTTCACGTTCCTCAAGATAAGGATGCTTATACTCGAGGCTACCATTAGCCAAATGACCGATCACTTTACGCATTGTTTCTGCATATGGACGAGTAGCTTCCATTGCGTCTTGAGAACGACGCATTTTCGAAGCTGCTACCATTTCCATTGCTTTCGTAATCTTCTGTGTGCTTTTAACACTACCGATTTTATTACGTATCTCTTTTGCGCCGGCCATCGTTACTCTCCGTTAATGGTATGAGGTGGCCCTAAGACCACCTACCAATTACCAGGTCTGGGTTGCCTTGAAATCGTCAACAAGCTTCTTCAGCTCAGCTTCGATTTCTTTGTTGAAAGCACCCGTTGCGTCGATCTGTGTTGCTAGATCAGCGTATTGACCACGAGCAAACGACAGTAAAGCAGCTTCAAAATCTAGAACTTTAGACAGTTCTACGTCTTGAAGGTATCCACGCTCTGCAGCGAAGATTACTAGAGCTTGGTCAAATACAGACATAGGAGCATATTGTTTCTGCTTCATCAGTTCTGTAACTTTTTGACCGTGGTCTAGTTGCTTTTTGGTCGCTTCATCAAGATCCGATGAGAACTGTGCAAATGCTGCAAGTTCACGGTATTGAGCTAGAGCAGTACGGATACCGCCAGATAGCTTCTTGATGATTTTAGTCTGCGCCGAACCACCTACACGAGAAACTGAGATACCAGGGTCAACAGCTGGACGTACGCCCGCGTTGAATAGTTCAGTTTGTAGGAAGATCTGACCATCAGTAATCGAGATTACGTTCGTTGGTACGAATGCAGATACGTCACCAGCTTGCGTTTCGATGATAGGAAGAGCAGTTAAAGAACCAGTCTTGCCTGTCACTTCACCGTTAGTGAACTTTTCTACGTATGCTTCGCTTACACGAGCAGCACGCTCTAGTAGACGAGAGTGAAGGTAGAAAACATCACCAGGGAACGCTTCACGGCCAGGTGGACGCTTAAGTAGTAGTGAAATTTGACGGTAAGCTACCGCTTGCTTAGATAGATCATCATAAACAATCAGTGCATCTTCGCCGCGATCACGGAAGTATTCACCCATCGCACAACCAGCATACGGTGCAAGGTATTGCAGCGCTGCAGATTCAGAAGCAGATGCAACAACAACAACAGTGTTTGCCAGTGCGCCGTGCTCTTCTAGTTTGCGAACTACGTTAGCAATAGTCGACGCTTTTTGGCCGATAGCTACGTAGATAGAGAAAATACCAGAGTCTTTCTGGTTGATAATCGCATCGATCGCCATTGCTGTTTTACCAGTCTGACGGTCACCGATTACTAGTTCACGTTGACCACGACCGATAGGGATCATTGAGTCAACTGACTTGTAACCAGTTTGAACAGGTTGATCTACCGATTTACGGTCGATTACACCTGGTGCGATAATTTCTACAGGCGAAGTTAGTTTCGCTTCGATAGGACCTTTACCATCAATTGGCTCACCTAGCGTGTTTACAACACGACCAAGCATTTCAGGACCTACTGGTACTTCAAGAATACGACCAGTACCTGTAACTTTCATGCCTTCCTGTAGGTCAGCATACGGGCCCATTACAACAGCACCAACCGAATCACGGTTCAAGTTTAGTGCTAGCGCGTAACGGCCACCCGGTAGTTCGATCATTTCACCTTGCATCACGTCCGCTAGGCCGTGGATGCTAAGGATGCCATCGCTTACAGAAACGATAGTACCTTCATTGCGAGCTTCACTAACAACGTCGAAAGATTCAATACGTTGTTTAATTAGATCGCTAATTTCAGTGGAATTAAGTTGCATGCTCCAATCCCCATTAAGACTGCAATGCATCGCTCAGGCGGTCTAAACGACTGCGCGCTGAGTTATCGATGACTAGGTCTCCGGCTCGAATAATAACTCCACTAAGTAGAGTCTCATCTATACTGCAATTCAGCTGAACTTTGCGCGCTAGGCGCAGTTCCAATTTGCTGATGATGCTTGTGCGCTGTTCTTCAGAAAGTTCAACCGCTGAAGTAACGTCAACGTCGATTTCTTTCTCGTGCTCTTGTTTAAGCAATAAGAACTGTTTACAAACATCAGGAAAGGCCATTAAACGACCATTCTCTGCCATCACTTTAATTAAGTTCTGGCCGAATTCATCAAATTGTTCGCCACAAATTACAATGAATATTTCAGCTAACTTTTCAGCAGTCATTGAACTGCTTAATAAATTATGAACATCATCATTTTGTGCCACTTCGGCAGCAAAAGTAAGCATTTGACCCCATTGGTCTAGCTCACCTTTATCTACCGCAAAGTCAAACGCTGCTTTAGCATAGGGGCGTGCGATTGTAGTCAAATCAGACATATACAGCCCCTTGCTTTAAAGTTTTGCAGTAATGTTGTTAAGAAGATCATTGTGTACATCTTTATCGATTGTACGCTCAAGGATTTTCTCAGCACCAGCTATAGCCAGAGTTGCGACTTGTTTGCGCAGGTCATCACGGGCACGTGTGCGTTCAGCTTCAATTTCAGCTTCAGCTTGCGTTAAGATCTTCTGGCGTTCTGCCTGAGCCTCTTCGCGAGCTTCATCAATAATTTGAGCTTTACGTTTGTTTGCCTGATCAATAACCTCAGTTGCAGTGCGCTTCGCTTCCTTCATTTGCTCAGAAGCGTTGGCTTGTGCCAGGTTCAAGTCTTTAGCAGCGCGTTCAGCGGCTACAAGACCGTCAGCAATTTTCTTCTGACGTTCTTCAATTGCTTGCATGATTGGTGGCCATACATATTTCATGCAGAACCAAACAAACAGCGAAAAAGCAATTGCTTGACCTAACAGAGTTGCGTTCATATTCACAACAGCTACTCCTCGTTAAGAATCAACTACAAAAATTTAATTAACTATTAAGAGTTAATTAGCCTGCTAGCTGACTTACAAATGGGTTAGCAAACGTGAATAGTAGTGCGATTACGATACCGATCATTGGAACAGCATCCAGTAGACCAGCGATGATGAACATCTTAACTTGTAGCATTGGAGCCATTTCAGGTTGACGCGCAGCGCCTTCTAGGAATTTACCACCAAGAATAGCAAAACCAATTGCAGTACCTACGGCACAAAGACCAACAATGATAGCAACAGCGATTGCTGAAAAACTTAGTACAGTTTCCATTTACGTTCTCCGATTAACATTAATAGTTAGAATAAAGCTTAAAAATTTTTTTAGTGATCACTATCTTCATGGGCCATTGATAGGTAAACGATTGTCAACATCATGAAAACAAACGCTTGAATCAAAATAACCAAGATATGGAAGATAGCCCAAGGTAGTGCACCTACCCATTGTAAGTACCACGGTAGCATTGCCGCGATAAGAATAAACACCACCTCACCCGCAAACATATTACCAAATAAACGCATACCTAGAGATAGTGGCTTCGCTAATAGCGAAATTACCTCAAGTACCAAGTTAAATGGAATCATGATTGGGTGATTAAATGGATGCAGTGCCAATTCTTTAGCAAATCCGCCTAAGCCTTTTACTTTGATGCTGTAGTAGATCATCAGAGCAAAAACACCTAAAGCCATTGCCATTGTTATATTTACATCAGCTGTAGGAACCACTTTCAAGTAAGGGATACCTAGCCAATGCTCTGCAGGATACGGTAAGAAATCGATAGGCACTAAGTCCATCAAGTTCATTATGATAATCCAGCAGAATATAGTCAGTGCTAATGGAGCTACCAGAGGATTGCGGCCATGGAAAGTTTCTTTAACGTTGTCGCCAACGAATTCCACTACCATTTCAACAAAACACTGAAGCTTACCAGGTACACCTACTGTTGCTTTCTTAGCGACTGAGCGAAAAACCCAAAGGAATAACACCCCTGTCAGCACAGAAAAAAACAGACTGTCTATATGTACGTTCCAGAAACTTGTTTCCTCTACAAGACCAAACTTAGCTAAAGAAAGGTTTTGTAAATGGTGTTCAATGTATCCGGATGCTGTTGGCGCAGCCATAACTCATCCTATTTTTTATTGTTAATGAAAAGCACTGGCGCAAAGATATTAATACCTAGAACCAGTAAATAGGTCAGTTTGAGGGGAATTAATTCCACCTGCATATACATGTAGACAATAGAGAATAGTAAAACTGTGATTAAGATTTTGAGCACTTCGCCAGCATAGAACGACGCCGCAACTAACTTAGTTGCACGAGCTCCACAAAATAGGAAAGCACACACACAAAAAACTACATTCGCGATGACAAAAATACCGCCACCGATTAATGCAGCAAAACCCCAATCAGGATTAACAGCTAAACCTAACCCTATCGCCACTAATATAACCGCGCTAAGCTCGATCAATAACATTTGCTTTGCAAGCACTCGTCCTGGTCTTGCTAACGCCGCTACCATGTATTCGTTCCTCTTTAAGCCCACTTTACCACTCGCTTATAAGCGTGCTGAGAAATTGGCGAAAATTATACGTTCAGCCAAATTGATTGCAATCACAATGCAGCAATCTTTTACATTTTTGCATACAAACCGACAACTTTTGTACGAAATTACTTGTTTATTACATAATTGACCTAAATCAATTATCTCATTTAGTACTCTAGTTTAGCAATAAGTTGCTCTAATTTGTGAGGCTCATCAAGAGTAATCGTCACTTTTGACTTACCGCTAACAGAACGAGTAACTGAAACGTTTGCTTGCAATTTTTCCGTGAGTCTTCGTGAAAGTTCGATAGCTTCTGTGTCTTCAGGCTTCGATTCTGGTTCAACGTCTGGTTTTAAGCACTTTTTGACAAGCAGCTCAGTTTGACGCACGGTCATTTTTTTGGTTGCCGCAGTGTTTGCTGCTTCAATCTGGGTATCACCTTCAAGCGCAAGCAATGCTCGAGCATGACCCATTTCCAGTTGTTTATTGGAAACTAAACCTTTTACTTCATTTTCTAGCTGATTTAGACGTAATAAGTTACTAACCGTTGCTCTCGATTTACCGATCACTTCGGCGACTTGTTGATGTGTCAGCTCGAATTCGTTCTGTAAGCGCTCTAGCGCTTGTGCTTCTTCGATAACATTCAAGTCTTCACGCTGAATGTTCTCAATCAATGCCATCGCAATCGCAGCTTTGTCTTCAACCTTCTTGACCAAGCACGGCACCTGTTTTAAGCCAGCTTGACGAGCAGCTCTCCAACGGCGCTCACCAGCGATAATCTCATATTGACCATACGCTAAAGGACGCACGACGATAGGTTGGATAATACCTTGAGATTGAATAGATGCGGCCAGCTCTTCTAGCGCTTCTGGCGCCATATCCTTACGCGGTTGATATACACCTGGCTTCAAGCTACCGATAGCAATCTCTGTGAACTCACCTTCTGCAGACAAAGCCTGACTATGAGAAGCAACTTGTTGTTTTTCACGAGCCAATGAGCTAGTTGCAAGCAATGCATCTAACCCTTTTCCTAAACCACGCTTAGACATTGAGCGAATTCCTTTGGTTAGACCTATACTGGGACTTCTTCACGACGCAACATTTCGCCTGCAAGAGCAAGATATGCCTTAGCACCTGCGGAATACTTGTCGTAGTACATTGCTGGCTTGCCATGACTCGGCGCTTCTGCCAAACGTACATTTCGAGGGATCACAGTTCGGTAAACTTTGCTACCGAAGTGTTTTTTGAGTTGATCAGAGACTTCATTCGATAAGCGGTTACGAGGATCATACATTGTACGAAGAAGACCTTCGATCTTCAGATTCTCGTTTACTACCGCAGCGAGCTTACTGATGGTATCCATCAACGCAGTCAAACCTTCCAAAGCAAAATATTCACATTGCATAGGAACCAATACGGAATCGGCCGCAGCCATCGCGTTGATTGTAAGAAGGTTTAATGAAGGGGGGCAATCAATAAAGATGAAATCATAGTTGTCGCGAATGGATTCGAGTGCGTTTTTTAAACGAACTTCACGAGCAAATACTTCCATTAACTTGATTTCTGCCGCAGTCACATCACCGTTTGCGGCGATGAGGTCATAATTGCCAGATGTACTTCGGCAAACTACCTCATCAAATGGGGTGTCTTCAACCAGCAAATCGTAAGCAGTTGCTTCAACTTGATACTTATCGACACCGCTCGCCATAGTGGCATTACCTTGAGGATCGAGGTCAACAACCAATATCTTGCGTTTTGTTGCCGCCATTGATGCTGCCAAATTAATGCAAGTTGTTGTTTTTCCTACGCCGCCCTTCTGGTTGGCAATTGCTACGATTTTACCCACTATGGCCTCGCTGATTATCCCTGACGCGATAAAGTAACTAGATGACGCTCTCCATCAAGCTCTGGCACTTGCAAAGCTTTAATGTCTGTCACTGAACACCATTCAGGTAACAGGTCGATTTCGTCTCTAGGATGTTGTCCCTTAAGAGCCAAAAATACACCGGATTGCTCTTTAGGTAAATGGTGACACCACTCTACCATGTCTGTCATTGACGCAAATGCGCGACTGAGCACGGCATCAAACTTTTCTTCGGGTTGAAATTCTTCAACACGACTTTGAACCGGCACCACGTTGTCGATGCCCAATTCATGAATCACTTGTTTAATAAAACGAATACGCTTACCTAGGCTATCGAGCAAGTAAAACTCGCAGTCAGGGTTCATGATTGAGAGCGGAATCCCAGGAAGACCAGGGCCTGTACCAACATCAATAAAGCGCTTGCCTTGTAAGTGAGTGCTAACAATGATGCTATCTAAGATATGTTTCACCATCATTTCTTGCGGGTCACGAACTGACGTTAAGTTGTAAGCCTTGTTCCACTTGTTCAGTAACTCAACGTAGCCAACCAATTGGCCACGTTGCTTTTCAGATACTTCAAGTTCAGTCTGGCCAATCAGGTGATCCAGTTTTTCGCGTAATGCACTCATTATGCTTCCTCACCTTTTTTCAGCAGGCCGTGTTTTTTCAAATAAACCAACAGAATTGAGATTGCTGCAGGCGTAATACCTGAAATTCGAGAAGCAATACCAATTGAGTCAGGCTTAGCAGTCGTTAGTTTAAGAACCACTTCGTTAGAAAGTCCTTTCACCTTGCTGTAATCGATATCAGCAGGCAATTTGGTATTTTCATGACGCAGTGATTTTTCAATTTCGTCTTGTTGACGCTGGATATAACCATCGTACTTCACTTGGATCTCAACTTGCTCGGATGCTTGTTGATCTTCCAATGCCGGGCCAAAACGATCCAATGCCGTTAGCTGTGAATAAGTCATTTCAGGGCGACGAAGAAGATCTTCACCGCTTGCTTCACGAGACATAGGTGTTTTAAGAATTTGGTTCAGTTGATCAACATCTTCAGATTTTGGATTAATCCACGTTTCTTTTAGACGTTGACGTTCCTTCTCCATGTTTTCTACTTTCTCGTTGAATCGAGCCCAACGAGCATCATCCACCAAGCCAAGCTCACGCGACTTCTCAGTCAAGCGGATATCAGCGTTGTCTTCACGAAGTAACAAACGGTATTCCGCGCGAGACGTGAACATACGGTAAGGTTCTTTGGTACCCATCGTCGACAAGTCATCAATAAGAACGCCCATGTAAGCTTGGTCACGACGCGGGCTCCAGCCCTCTTTGCCTTGTGTAAACAAACTTGCATTCAGACCGGCCATCAAGCCTTGTGCTGCCGCTTCTTCGTAGCCAGTGGTACCGTTGATTTGACCGGCAAAGAATAGACCCTTAATAAACTTAGTTTCGTAAGTCAGCTTAAGGTCGCGAGGATCAAAGAAATCATACTCGATCGCATAGCCTGGGCGGACGATATGAGCATTTTCAAAACCTTTCATTGAGTGAACGATTTTTACCTGAACATCAAATGGCAGACTTGTCGAGATACCATTCGGGTATAGCTCATGTGTCGTTAGACCTTCAGGTTCAATGAAAATCTGGTGACTGTTCTTGTCAGCAAAACGCATCACTTTGTCTTCAATCGATGGACAGTAGCGCGGACCAATACCTTCAATCACGCCCGCGTACATTGGACTGCGATCGAGATTGGCGCGAATAACGTCATGCGTATTTTCGTTAGTGTGCGTGATGTAGCATGGAATTTGGCGAGGCTGTTGAGCTCGGCTACCCATGAACGAGAATACAGGTGTTGGGTTATCACCGTGCTGAACCTCTAACTCTGAAAAATCAACGCTACGTGCATCGATACGAGGAGGTGTACCCGTTTTCAGGCGATCAACTCGGAATGGAAGATCACGAAGACGGTCAGCCAGTGCGATCGATGGTGGATCACCAGCGCGACCGCCTGAAGAACTTTCCATACCAATATGGATCTTTCCACCTAGAAATGTACCGACCGTCAGTACCACTGCGTTAGCGCGGAACTTAAGGCCCATCTGTGTAACAACACCCACCACTTGATCCTGCTCAACGATCAAGTCATCAACCGATTGTTGAAACAGAGTTAGGTTTGGTGTGTTTTCAAGAACATTTCGAACAAAGGCTTTGTAAAGCGCGCGGTCAGCTTGTGCACGAGTTGCACGTACCGCTGGACCTTTTGATGCGTTTAACGTTCTGAACTGAATACCTGCATGATCAATAGCTTGCGCCATTAATCCACCCATTGCATCGACCTCTTTTACCAAGTGGCCCTTACCGATCCCGCCAATAGCAGGGTTGCAAGACATTTGTCCCAACGTATCGATATTATGAGTGAGTAGTAACGTACTTTGACCAGTACGTGCAGATGCGAGTGCGGCTTCCGTTCCTGCATGGCCACCACCAACAACGATGACGTCAAATTTTTCGTGATAAAGCATGAACCGACCTCGGGTATTCAAACGTTTTCTAGATTGATAAAAAGGAGCGATATTCTACCTGTTTTCATAGCTTGAGAAAACGTTTTTGGGATTTTTCGATAAAGCTGTTTTTAATTAATATAGATAAGATCTTTATAGAGATCTTTTATTATATCTATTATTAGGATCGAGGGTGTCTGTGGATAAGTCAAAAATGATCAACAAGATCATGGATCTTTTTTGGATCAAAGTATGTGATCTAACTTTGATCATAATGAGGATTAGCTGGGATCAAAATGGCTACTTATTCACAGGGGAGAATTGGCTTGAAAGTTGTTATTTGGATAACTATAGGTTAATCACCGTATATGTATGATCTTATCCACAGAGGAAATTGAGGTTTTTGCTTTAATTTTCGAATTTTTTTCAAAAAAGTTATTCACAATCACGATATTCAGAGACAAAAAAAGCGGCATAAGCCGCTTTTTGGGGAAATTGAGGGACTAGAACTGGTCACTATGATCGTTAAACCACTCTTCAGCTGCATCCTCAGGTACCGGAGTTTCCAATACATCGATGGTAAAGCAGTCTGAAATAGGTTGTGCACCGAGTTTTTTCAGTTGGCTGTGGACTGATTTTCCCGCAGAACAGAAGGTATCGTAACTTGAATCACCAAGTGCGATAACAGCATAACGAATAGCACTTAAATCTGGAGATTCTTGAGTCAATGCGTTGATCAACGGTTGGATATTATCAGGAAAATCGCCCGCACCATGTGTTGATGTCACCACTAACCAAGTACCTTGCTGAGGAATATTATTGTATTCAGGCTGATTATGAAGTTCTATCTCGTGCCCTTGAGCCTCTAGAAGATCGTTAAGGTGATCGCCAACGTATTCAGCGCCACCTAAGGTGCTGCCTGTAATAATGTGGATCATTAAGCTGTCCTTACAAAAGAAAAGGCCAGCGTAAGCCAGCCTTTATGTTATTTACCGATACAGAATGAAGAGAAGATTCGACCTAAAAGATCATCGGAACTGAACTCGCCTGTGATCTCATTGAGGTGCTGTTGGGTGATACGAAGCTCTTCTGCTAATATCTCTCCGGCCATGTAGCCTTCAAGCTGCTGTTGCCCAATATCAAGGTGTTCCGATGCGCGTTCTAGTGCATCCAAGTGGCGGCGGCGCGCCATAAAGCCACCTTCATGACCACCAGCAAAGCCCATGCAATCCTTGAGATGGCTACGCAGAGCGTCGACACCTTGGCCTGTTTTTGCTGATAAGCGAATCAGGGTTGGATCGTTAACATGACAAATGCCTAACTCTTCACTGGTTTGATCCGCTTTATTACGAATTACCGTCATTCCGATGTTGTCTGGTAGACGATCAACGAAATCTGGCCAGATATCTTTCGGGTCTGTTGCGTCTGTTGTCGTGCCATCAACCATAAATAAAACTCGGTCTGCCTGAGCAATTTCTTCCCAAGCGCGTTCAATACCGATTTTTTCTACTTCATCAGAGGCATCACGCAGGCCTGCGGTATCGATAATGTGCAGTGGCATACCGTCAATATGGATATGTTCACGCAATACATCACGTGTGGTGCCGGCAATATCGGTCACAATCGCAGATTCTTTGCCAGACAGCGCATTCAATAGGCTCGATTTACCGGCATTTGGGCGACCTGCAATCACGACCTTCATGCCTTCACGCATGATCGCACCTTGATTCGCTTCTTGACGTACAGCCTCGAGGTTATCGATGATAGCCTGTAAGTCAGTACTGACTTTACCGTCAGCAAGAAAATCAATTTCTTCTTCTGGGAAATCGATCGCTGCTTCAACGTAGATTCTTAAGTAAATCAGAGAATCTACAAGCGTATTAATGCGTTTAGAGAATTCGCCTTGTAGCGATTGAAGCGCCGATTTTGCTGCTTCTTCTGAGCTGGCATCAATTAAGTCAGCAATCGCTTCGGCTTGAGTTAAATCCATCTTATCGTTCAAGAAGGCACGTTCTGAAAACTCACCTGGACGCGCTGCACGTACGCCTGAAATGGCTAGGATGCGTTTGATTAGCATATCCATAACCACTGGTCCGCCGTGGCCTTGCAACTCTAATACGTCTTCGCCAGTAAACGAGTGCGGGTTAGGGAAGTAAAGCGCGATGCCTTGATCGAGTTCGATGCCATCGTCAGATTTAAACGGTAGGTACTCAGCGTAGCGAGGCTTGAGTGTTTTTCCTGTTACTTCTAGGGCAACCTGAGTCGCCAATGGGCCGGAAACGCGGATAATACCGACGCCACCACGGCCGGGCGCGGTCGCTTGAGCAACAATCGTATCTGTAGTCATAGTTGTGCCTGCTAGCATGTGAGAGCCAAAAAGGGGCGTTCACGATTAATCAATTAGCTGAATTGTAATCAGCTAAAAACAAAAAGGCGACCTTTTGGTCGCCTTTCTTTATCTCTTTCTATTATCGAACTTACTTAGAATGTAAGCCTTTCTTTTCCAGCGCGCGGTAGATAAGCGTTTGCTGAATCAGAGTTACGATGTTCGATACTAGCCAGTAAAGAACCAGACCTGAAGGGAAGAACAGGAAGAAGAATGTAAACATAACCGGCATAAAGGTCATGATCTTCTGCTGCATTGGATCCGTTACAGTTGTCGGGCTCATCTTCTGGATTAGGAACATTGAAGCACCCATCAGAAGTGGCAAGATGTAGTATGGGTCTTGTGCTGAAAGGTCAGTAATCCAACCGAAGAACGGTGAGTGACGCAGTTCAACAGATTCCATCAGTGCCCAGTATAGCGAAATGAAGATAGGCATTTGTAAGATGATAGGTAAACAGCCACCAAGTGGGTTTACTTTCTCTTTCTTGTACAGCTCCATCATTTCTTGGCTCATACGTTGACGGTCGTCGCCAATACGCTCACGCATTGCAGTCAGCTTAGGCTGAAGCATACGCATTTTCGCCATAGACGTGTACTGAGCTTTCGTTAGTGGGTACATCGCACCACGAACGATAAACGTTAGACAGATGATTGCTAGACCCCAGTTCACAACGATGCCTTGAATGAACGAAAGCAGAGTATGAAGTGGTTTAGCAATGAACCATAACCAACCGTAGTCAACTACTAGGTCTAGGTTTGGTGCTACAGCAGCCATTTGGTCTTGAAGTTTAGGACCAACCCAAAGCGTTGCTTTAAAGCTTGCTTCGTCGCCAGTAGCGATGGTTTTGTTCGGCATGCGAACACCAATGTCGCCAAGGTTACCAATGACACGAGTGTAAAGGTTGCTGCCTGCTTCATCGCGTGGGATCCAAGCACTTGCAAAGTAGTGCTGAATCATCGCTGCCCAACCTTGACCATTGGCTAGGTTAAGAGACAGGTTGCGATCTTGCATGTCGTCGAAGCTGTATTTTTTGTAACGCGTATCTTCCGTAGAGTAAGCACCACCGCGGTAAGTTGGCATTGTTAAGCTACCGCCGTCATCCATAACGTTTTGACGTAGGTGAGCGTACATGCCGAATGTCGCGTTAGTACCAGAGTTGTTGACTACATCGTATTCAACATCCATTGCGTAGCTGCCACGCTTAAGGACGAATGTTTTCGTGTAATCAAGGCCGTTCGCTTGGTAAGTCATCGGGATGCGTAGTTCATCCTGACCATCAGCAAGCGTGAAGCTGTCTGCTGAAACCGTGTAGCTAGGGCGGTTAGTGCTGCTTAAATCGATACCTTGTGGGCCAACTAGACCGCTTTGTGCGATAAATTGGTGACCAGGTTCGTTCTTAAGAAGAACAAACGTATCTTCAGAATCAAACTCAGCAGAGTAATCATTTAGGTTTGCTTGAACGACATCACCACCAACCGTATCAATTGACAGAGTCAGTACATCAGTTGTTACTGTGATAGTTTTTGCAGAAGCGACTTGTTGGCCCGGAGCTGGGTCTAAGTCATCTGCATAAGATGGCGCTGGTAGGGTGCTGTCAGATTGTGCCTGCTCAATCGCTTGTGGAGCTGGGTTCTGAGCTACGTTCCATTGTTGGAACAGTAGGAAAGAAACCAAAGCCAATGCGATTAACAGGATATTACGTTGAGAATCCATCGTTATTTATCTCTGTCTTGTTTTTGGACTGGTGGAACGGGGTCAAAGCCCCCTTCGTTCAAAGGATGGCATTTTAATAGACGTTTGCCTGATAACCAACACCCTTTTACAAAACCGTGAGCTTTCAACGCTTCTATCGCATATAAAGAGCAGGTTGGAGTAAATCGGCAGCGTGGGCCGATGAGTGGACTAATAAACCATCTATAAAAATAGATGGGTATTAGCGCTATCCACGCGAAGGGCGAGACAGGCGAAGCCATAATTTGTCGAGTAGCTTGAACATTTCTTCATTGCTTAAATCTTGCGCGCTCTTCTTAGCGATTACAACAAAATCTTTGTTAGGAAGTTTGTGTTGAGTGTTACGAAAGCTTTCACGAGTAAGACGCTTGAATCGGTTACGACCCACGGCGGTTTTAATCTGCTTTTTCGGAACAGCTAATCCAAGGCGAGGATTTGAAAGAGAGTTATTTCGGGCAATGATGGTGAAATGAGGGGAGCCTGCTCGATGAGCTTGCTTGAAGACATTCTGATAATGTTCGGGAGTTAACAAGCGTAACTCCCGACCGAAGGCTAGCTTATTCAAAATAATCAAAGATTACTTAGAAAGACGCTTACGGCCTTTTGCACGACGTGCATTGATTGTTGCGCGACCGTTCTTAGTAGCCATGCGAGCACGGAAACCGTGAGTACGCTTACGCTTTAGAACTGTAGGTTGAAAAGTGCGTTTCATTGTAATTACCTTACTGATCAGTAGTTTTAGGTTTTTGTTAAACCCGGCGTGGGCATTTTTTCTCTTCTTTATATAAGAAAGGAAAACCGACGCCTCTCAACAAAGAGGCGGAATTGTAATCACTGTCACAAAAAGTGTCAATGATTGGGTTAACTAAAATTCCGGTCGGGGGATTATACGTAGAATAACTAAAATCACAAGGATCCTTATTCGATCCCGACCTTATTTAAGAATTTCTTTAATTTAGGATCCTGTGGATTACCAAAAATATCCTGTGGAGATCCCTGTTCGACAATGTGACCATCAGCCATGAAGATCACTCGGTCTGCGACCTCTCTAGCGAACTGCATTTCATGGGTAACCACCAGCATGGTTTGATGCTGATTTGCCAGTTTTTTCATTAAGTTAAGCACTTCGCCAACCCACTCAGGATCGAGCGCTGAAGTAGGCTCATCAAACAATAAAAGCTCTGGTTGTAGGGCCATCGCACGGCCAATACCAACACGTTGCTGCTGGCCACCAGAGAGCGCTGCTGGATAGCTATCTGTTTTCTCTCCTAGGCCAATATCATCGAGTATTTGTTGTGCTTTTTCATGAGCTTGCTGCTTTTTCCAACCACGAACGGTAATCAAACCTTCCGCAATATTCTGCCTTGCCGTTTGGTGAGCGAACAGTGCATAGTTTTGGAACACAAAACCGGTCTTACGGCGCAGTGCAAGCACTTCTGCTTTAGTGTGTTTCTGAGTATCAACCTTGATATCATCAATCGAAATCGTACCTTGATCGGCTTGCTCTAGAAAATTCACACAACGCAGCAGGGTAGACTTACCCGTACCACTTGAACCTATGATGACAATTATCTCACCTTGCTTGATTTCGAGGTCGATCCCTTTCAATACTTCGGTGTCACTAAACTGCTTGTGGATATTTTGTAATTTGATCATCGTACATACGCCTTATTCAGTTTCACTTCGGCCCAAATTTGAATACGAGTGAGGATAACCACCACGCCCCAGTAAATCAGCGCGACTGCTAAAAAAGCCTCGAAGAAGCGGAAACTTGAAGAAGCTTCCATCTGAGCTTTAGCCATGATTTCGGCTACACCTAGGGTGAATGCAAGTGAAGTCGACTTAATCATGTCGATGAAATAGTTCATCAAAGAAGGCAGTGCTACACGTGTCGCTTGCGGCAAGATCACTCGACGCATGGCTTGGCTGGTTGTCATACCGACTGACAGGCTTGCTTCCATTTGACTACGATCGATACCGATAATCGCGGCACGAATACTTTCAGCCATGTAAGCAGCAAAGTGTAAGGTTAAGCCGATAACCGCGGCGCCAAACGCATCAAGTCCAACCATCCACGGAAACACTTGTGGTAGGCCATAGTATAGAAGGAACAGTTGCACCAGCAGTGGCGTGCCTCGGAAGAAGCTAATATACAGCTGGCTAAGCTGGTCGAGTACTGGGATTTTGAATACACGAATGTTCGCCAGTATCAAAGATAGAATTAGGGCGAAAAATAAGCCCCAGATTGCCATCTCCATAGTGGTGCCTAAATACTTCAGCAGTATTGGCAACAGACCTAGCATGTAATTAAAGTCAAATCCCATAATCTATCTCATATTTTTATTGGAAGTATTGTTTGGAAATACTGTTATATCAGGCTTTTTAATCAGTGCACAAAAGCAAAAAGCCCACCGCTGTGTAAAGCAGTGGGCCTCAAATGGGAAAGTGAGTCGTTACTTCTGAGTAATGTCCGCACCAAACCATTTCTGAGAGATACTTTCTAGCGTACCATCTGCGCGCATTGCTGCTAATGCTTCGTTTACTTCTGCTTGCAGTTTTTGACCGTTGTCGTTGTTAACGAAAGGCCAAGCATTTTCGATTGTCTCGAATGGTTGTCCTGCTAGCTGTAATGGTAGACCAGTCTTCTTGATAAGCTCTAGTGCTGATAGGCGATCCATTACGAATGCGTCGGCACGACCAAGAGCGACATCATGTTCAATACCGGTATCGTAGGTTTTGACATTGATTTTGCCTTCTTTGTCGTAGCTGCGCAGCAGTTGCTCAAAGTTTGAGCCAAGGTTTACCGCAACCGTCTTACCATCTAGGTCTTCGATACCTTTAATGCTGTCATTACCTTTACGAACGGTAATTTGTGCGCCGTCTACTACGTAAGGGTCTGCGAATAGGTATTTCGCTTTACGTGCATCCGTTATTGTAATTTGGTTTGAAATGGTATCGATTCGACCCGTTTCAAGAAGACCAAACAGACCAGAGAAGTTTGCCGTTACGTATTCAACGCTATAGTCATTACGTTTACCGATCTCATCCCATAAATCCACTTCAAAACCTTGTAGTTGGTCTTGTTTAACGAACGTAAATGGGAAGTAGCGACCAGACATGCCGACTTTAACTTCAGTCGCAGCTTGAACAGTAGCAGCAGAGAGTGCGATAGCCGCAATTGCAGCCTTAATCCAGTTATTCATTTGGTAACTCCTTATATTTATAGGGTTGGATGTTACTGGGAAAATGCTCAATAGAATAAATAACCAGATGTTATTAACCATAACCAGATCGTATTCTCGATTTGGGGATAACTAGCAAGGATCCGGGCATAAGTGGATCGTTGTGTGAGTAAAGTAGGGGCAAGATGTGTGGATCCATCCAGTTTTGCACTATTTATTGTGAATAACTTGGATCTTATTCACTGGATCTGTGATCAATTGCTGGTGATCTGACTTATCAACAGGTAAAATTAGCGGTCATTTCATATAACTTAAATAGAGTGGGGCACC